>NZ_SRXT01000003.1 GCF_004792685.1 Sphingomonas gei | reverse complement strand
TGCGCGCGATGAAGCCGATGGCGATCGTCTGCAATATCGGCCATTTCGACAGCGAGATCCAGATCGCCGCGCTCAGCAATTACGAGTGGGACGAAGTGAAGCCGGGCACCGACCTGGTCAAGTTCCCCGACGGCAAGCAGATCATCATCCTCGCCAAGGGCCGCCTGGTGAATCTCGGCTGCGCGACCGGTCATCCGTCGTTCGTGATGTCGGCAAGCTTCACCAACCAGACGCTGGCGCAGATCGAGCTGTTCACCAAGGGCGAGAACTACAACAACGAAGTGTATGTCCTGCCGAAGCATCTCGACGAGAAGGTCGCGGCGCTCCACCTCGAGAAGCTCGGCGTCAAGCTGTCCAAGCTGACGAGCAAGCAAGCGGGTTATATCGGCGTGCCGGTCGAAGGACCGTTCAAGCCCGACCATTACCGTTACTGAGGCAGTGACGGTGCAAAGCGCGCTCACCGCGCCGCTAAGCGCGGCCGAGCCGGCGACGGTGCGCGAGCGCATCGCCGGTCTCGCTCGCGAGGCTTCGTACGAAGTCGCCGCGCGCGATGCCAGGGGGATCGACGCGGCGATCGCCCGGCTATCGCCAGGCACGCTGGTTTCGGTGACCTGGCTGCCGCTGGATGACGACGAAGCCCGCGTTCTCGCCTCACGGCGGTTGCGCGAGGCCGGCTTCGAGCCGGTCCCGCATATCGCCGCGCGGATGGTGACCAGCGACGACCATCTCCAGCGCCTGCTGCGCCGGCTATGCGACGAAGCCGGCGTGCGCCAATTGCTGGTGATCAGCGGCGACGTTAAGCAGGCCAGCGGTCCGTTCGAGGATAGTGCTGCGCTGATCGCCAGCGCGGCTTTCGCCCAGCCCGCTTTGTCTCGGATCTGGCTGGGCGGCTATCCCGAGGGGCATCCCAAGGTGGACCACGCCACGCTGAACGCGACGCTCGATGCCAAGATCGCCGCAGTCCGTGCACTGGGCATGACCCCCGGCGTGATCACCCAATTCTGCTTCGATGCCGATCCGATCCTGCGCTGGCTGCTCGATTTCCGCGCGCGCCATGACGTGCCGGTGCGCATCGGACTGGCCGGCCCCGCCGGCATCCGTACCCTGCTGCGCTTCGCGGCGATCTGCGGGGTCGGTGCCTCGGCAAGGTCGCTCGTCACGCGCAGCGCATCGATCGCGCGATTGCTCGTCGACACCACCCCGGATCCGATCATCCGCGATCTCGCCGAGACAGCGGCATATCACGACCTTCAGCCGATGGGCTTCCATCTCTTCCCGTTCGGCGGTCTCGATCGCACTGCGCGGTGGATGGGGTCGGTCGCCGCCGGCGGGTTCGAGTTGCGCGCGTCGGCATCGGGTTTCCAGGTGACCGAATGACGATGACCGACTCCTACCTTCTCACCCTCTCCTGTCTCGACCGTCCCGGCATCGTCGCGGGGATCTCGAGCTACCTCGCCCAATGCGGAGGCAATATCCTCGAGGCGCAGCAGTTCGACGATGCCGAGACCGGACGCTTCTTCATGCGCGTCGAATTCACGCTCAGCGGCACGGTGCGCTACGAATATGTCCATCGCGAATTCGCGGCGCTGGCGCGCAAGTTCGAAATCGCGTGGCAGATGCGGCCCCGCGCCGAGCGCCGACGCACGCTGATCCTCGTCTCCAAATTCGATCACTGCCTGGTCGATCTGCTCTATCGCCTGCGCACTGGCGATCTCGATATGGACGCCGTGGGCATCGTCTCGAATCATCCGCGCGAAGCATTGGCGACGCCGCTGATCGACGCTCTGCCCTTCCACTATTTGCCGGTGACCCCGGCCACGCGGAATGACCAGGAAACCCAGATCAAGGAACTGATCGAGAAAACCGGCGCCGAGCTGATCATCCTCGCGCGCTACATGCAGATCCTGTCGAACGACATGGCGGCCTATCTCTCAGGGCGGTGCATCAACATCCATCACAGCTTCCTGCCCGGCTTCAAGGGCGCCAAGCCCTATCACCAGGCCTATGCACGTGGCGTCAAGATGATCGGCGCGACCGCCCATTACGTCACATCGGATCTCGACGAAGGCCCGATCATCGCCCAGGATGTCGAGAGCATCACGCATGCCGACCGCCCCGAAGAGTTGGTCGCCAAAGGCCGTGATATCGAACGGCGGGTGCTCGCCAAGGCAGTGAAGCTCCACCTCGACGACCGCGTCCTCCTGAACGGCGCGAAGACGGTGGTGTTTCGTAACTGAGCCGATCAGGGATGGTCGGTGAAAGGCCGCGGGACCGGGTCCGCATCGGCGACATGGTCCACGCCTGGCTGGACCTCGATCAAACGACGTATTTCGGGTGGCCCGTCGCCGCGATGCAGGCGGTGAATGCGGTCGAGATTGACCGCATCGGCATGGGTACGGCGCTGATTGTGCCGGACATATTCGAGCCAGGTCGGAACCTGATAGCGCTCGACCCACAGCGGCGGATTGGCGAGATCGCGCGACAGCGACCAGCGCCGCGCGCCATCGCGCAGGCGGACGCGGCGATGCTCGCGCATCACCGCGAGGAATTCGGCGGTGTCGGCAGGATCGATACGGTAGCTGAGCGTGATCGACACCGGGCCGCTGCGGGCTTCCACCGGAAGTTCTATGGCCGGCTCGCTCCAGCGGCGCAGCGGATCGAGATTGAGATCGTCGACATGCGGGAGGCGGATATAGTGTCCCGCCAGCACGCCGAGCAATTGCAGGGCGGCCGCCGCGAGCAGGGCGGTGCGGATGCCATAGGCGGTCGCCGCCATGCCGAACAGCCACGCGCCCAATGCCAGGCCGCCGAATGCCGCGGTCTGGTACAAGGCGATCGAACGCCCCACGACCCAGCGCGGCGAAGCGAGTTGCATCGTCGCGTTGAGCGTGGACATCGCCAGGATCCATCCGCCACCGGCGAGCGTCAGCGCCGGCAGAACGACGGCGATATGCGCGCCCTCTGCGGTTCCGACCGCGCCGATTGCGACGGCCGTGGCGGCAAGCCCGACGACCGATTGCGCCGGCATCCGCTTGCGCAGCGGCGCGCTGAGCAGCGCCCCGCCGATCGCACCCACGCCGAAGCCGCCGAGCAGCACGCCATAAGTGATTGCACCGCCATGCAGCAGATCGCGGGCGACCACCGGCATCAGCGCCGAAATCGCACTCGAAGCGCCAGCGAACATCACCGCGCGCAGCATCACCTTGAGCAGATGCGGCGACATCGCGGCATAACGGATACCACTCGCCACGGCGCTGCCGATCCGCTCGGGCGGGAGTTCCCTGGCATCGGGCTGCGGCCGCCAGCGCAGCAGCACCAGGATCAGCCAGACGTAGCTGAAGCAATTGGCCGCGAACGCCGCCGCTGCGCCGGCCGCCGCGACGATCGCCCCGCCGATCGCCGGCCCGGCGCTGCGCGCGACGTTGAACGAGACGCTGTTATAGCCGATCGCGGCGGGGAGCGCGGCCTTGGGGACCATGTCGCCGACTGCGGCCTGCGAAGCAGGGCCGTTGAGCGCCATCCCGCAGCCGATCAGGAACGTGAAACCGAGCAGCAGCAAAGGCGTCACCAAATGGAGCCCGGCCAATAGCGACAGGCTCAGCGACACCGCCAGCATGAAACATTGCGCGACCAGCATCACGCGCCGCCGATCGAGACTGTCGGCGATGGCGCCGGCGACCAGTGCCAGCAGCAGCACCGGCAGGCTGACCGATGCCTGGACCAGGGCGACCATCGCCGGCGACGGCGCCAATTGCGTCATCAGCCACGACGCCCCGACCGACTGGATCAGATAGCCCAGGTTGGAGAGGAGATTGGCCGTCCAGATCGCGCGGAAGACAGGATAGGAAAAGGGCGACCTTGTGGGTGCAGCGCGAGCGCCCGTGCTTTCTCCGTCCCCTGCCCGCTCCATGCGCTCCGCTTCATTCCCCCTTGGCGATACTCGCCCAATCCTCGTTCGAACGCCGGATCAGATAGGCGTGGATCGCCTCCGCATCGCCCTTCGCGAGCAGATCGGCAAAGCTCGCCATCCCCTTCTCGCGCCGCTTGCCGCCCAGGACGATGTCGAGGAATTCGCCGTGCGTCGCCGGCGTCATGCGTCGGAGATCCTTGACGCCGCCGCGGGCCTGTTCGCCGTGGCAGGAGGAGCATTGCTGCGCATAGACCTGTTCGCCGCGCGCGATGATGTCGGCGCTGGCGGTCGTATCGGCCGGGCGCACCAGTTCGGGGCCGGCGCCTTCGATCTCGGGAAGCTGGACGGTACCGCCGAGCTTGAACACCAAGAGCCGCGGCGACGGGGAGAGTGGGAAACCGAGCGACTTGGCAGTGGTCGAATGGGCAAGGCCCCCGCCCCAGCCGGCATTGACGGCGATATATTGGACGCCGCCGATCCGATAGCTGATCGGCGCGGCGATCGGGACCTGCTGGACCGGCATTTCCCAGAGCTTCTCGCCGGTATCGGCGCGATAGGCCGCGAAGGTGCCGCCGACGGTGCCCTGGAACACCAGATTGCCGCCGGTCGCGAGCAGGCCGCCGCTGCCGCGCACCGGATAGGGCACGCGCCAGCGCTCCTTCTGCGCGATCGGGTCCCATGCCGTCAGCCAAGTCTTGTTGTTCGCCGCGGCATAGGCGTTCGCGGCCCTGCGAGTCAGTTCATAGCCGGTGGTGGCGATGCCGAGCTGGCTCATATTGCCGGGCGTCGGCTTGAAATTGGGATTGACCGCATAGGCCATGTACATCTCGGTGACCGGGAAATAAGCGAGGCCGGTCTGCGGGCTGAACGCCATCGGGTTCCAGTTATGCCCGCCGCCCGGCCCCGGCGTGATCATCACCGGAGTGACGCCGTAGCGCGCCTCTGGATTCACGTTGGGACGACCGGTCGCCAGGTCGATGCCGTTGGCCCAGCTCGTCGCCACATAAGGCTGGCCCGAGATCAGCTTTCCGGTGGCGCGGTCGAGGACATAGAAGAAGCCGTTCTTGGGCGCCTGCATCAGCACCTTGCGGACCGTGCCGTCGATCTCGAGGTCGGCGAGGATCATCGACTGGGTGGCGGTGTAGTCCCATTCGTCGCCGGGCGTGGTCTGGTAGTGCCAGACATAGTCGCCGGTCTTGGCATTGAGCGCGACGATCGAGGAGAGGAACAGATTGTCGCCGCCGCCGGGACTGCGATAAACTTGCGCCCACGGCCCGCCATTGCCGACGCCGATATAGACCAGGTCGAGATCGGGATCGTAGACGATCGAATCCCACACCGTGCCGCCGCCGCCACGCTTCCACCATTCGCCGTTCCAGGTCTTGGCGGCCATCTCCAGCGCCGGGCTGGCCTGCGGCTTGGCGGGATCGCCGGGGACGGTGTAGAAACGCCATAATTGCTTGCCGGTATCGACGTCATAGGCAGTGACATAGCCCCGCGCCGCGCCCTCGGCGCCGGCATTGCCGATCAGCACCTTGCCGTTGAACACGCGCGGCGCGCCGGTGATCGTATAGGGCCAGACCGGCTCTAGCGTGTCGACGCTCCACTTCGGCTTGCCGGTCTTGGCGTCCACCGCGATCAGCCGCCCGTCGAGCGTGGCGATCAGGATCTTGCCCTCCCATGCCGCCAGCCCGCGCGTGACGATGTCGCAGCAAGCGAGCCGCCCCTTGTCGCGATCCACCTTGGGATCGTAGCGCCACAATTGCTTGCCCGTCCTCGCATCATAGGCAACGGTGACGTTCCACGGCTCGATATTGTAGAGTACGCCGCCGACCATCAGCGGCGACGCCTCGACTCCGCGATCGACCGGCAGATCGGCATACCAGGCCAGGCCGAGCGTGTTTACATTGGCATCGGTGATCTGATTCAGCGGGCTGAAGCGCTGCTCGCCATAAGTGCGCCCGGGCGCCATCCATTCGCCGGGCGTGCGATCTGCGTGGAGCAGCCGCTGGTGATCGACATTGGCCGCATTCTGAGCCTGGGTGATCTGCGCCGCGCCCAGCGCCAGACCGGCGACGAGCGCTACCCGCAAGAATGTCCACCCCATGCCCAACTCCTGTTTACCCGCGCGATCTTTGCGATCTTTGTTTATCAGCCTGTATGATATCTAAGTCGGGGCCGCGGGGAAAGCGACTTCACCGCCGGCCAACCGATGATGCAGTCGAACCAGATCGCGGCGATTGGCCACGCCGAGCTTGCCGTAAGCGCGCCGGCGGTACGTCACGACGCTGCTGTGCGAGAGATGGGTGCGGGCGGCAATCTCGTCCTGGGTTTCGCCGAGGATCATCGCCGCCGAAATCTCCGCCTCGCGGCTGCTGAGGCCACAATGCAGTCGCATCAGCGACTGGACCAATGCGGTCTCGTCGAACATCGGCATGGCCCCCGCACCCGCACGATCGTGGCACGCGAGTGCCGCCATCAGCAGCCCGGCATAGAGCTCCAGCCGCTCGACATCGCCGGGTGAGAACGGATCACTGTCGGCCGTGCGATAGCCATTGGCGATCAAGGTCGAAGCGCCCGGCGAGACGATCGACAGCCGCTCGGCAATGCCGGCGCGATCATAACAGGCGGCGCGATAGGCTGGATCGGCGATCTCGGACGCGCGCTTGCGCACCACCACCACCCCCTTGCCGCCGGCGCGCGACAGCCGCGTCATCTGATGGTCCGAGCGCCAATAATTGCGGGCATATTCCAGTGAGGCGCGGATCGGAAAGTCCGCCATCGGCAGTGCGCTCTCGGCGAACAGCAACTGCACCGGCTGGGCAGCGTCGCGCCGGAACACTGAGCACAAATCGACTCCGGCAAGCGCTCGCATCGCTGCCAGAAATTGAGTGGGAAAGCTCGGGCTGCCAATCACGCCGACCAGCTCGGCCAGCATCAGAGCGGTATCCCGCTCGCTCGCCGGCGTCCGCGTCATTGCGCGAGCAGGTCCTTCCGCCGGCTCCAGTCGATCACTGCATGGATGCACCGGGCGAGCAATTCGGGCTGGCCGAGATAATAATGCGTCGCGCCCTCGAGCCGGAGATATTCCTTGTCGGGAGTCGCCAGTGCCGCGAAAATTGCGGGATTGTGCGTCGAGGGCACGGCTTCGTCCGCGGTGTTCTCGATCAGCAGCACCGGCGAATTGTGGATCTTGGCGGCGTTGAGCGGGCCCTTGGCGTTCGACTTGTCGTAACTCCACTGGCTGAGCCACGACCGCAGCGTCGTATAGCGCGCCAGCCCCACCGGACCGACATTCACCGCGATCGGATCGCCCATATAGCTCCAGCCGACGCGCCGGTCCGACGGGTCGACCGCGGGATCGAACCAGCGCACGTCGCACATCGTCCGGTGCACGATGAAGGCGCGCTCCTGCTCTGCAGTGCCTTTGGCCCGGAGCGTCGCCAGCATGTCCACAGCCCATGCCGTGATCTTGCGATTGCGGGCGCGCTGGGCGTCGCGGAAGCGCGCCACGAACTCGGCGCTGTATGGCGGCTGGTTGGAGCAGTCGGGTGAATAGATGTCGAACTCGGGATCGCGATTATCGGGATCCAGTTCATCGATCACCGAGGGGTCGAGCCATTCGGTGAGCGTCTCGGCGCGCGACAGATGCGCGGCGATGAAGATCACGCCGTCGGCAGGCTGAAGCCCGGCATTGACCAGATCGACGGGATCACCCGCCGGCGTGTGCGTGATTGTCGGCGTCTCGGCCTGCGCCTGATAGAAGAGCGACAGCGATCCGCCACCGGACCAGCCGAGCAGAACGACCTTGTCGTAGCCGAGTTCGCCACGGGCATAATCGATCCACTTGCCAAGATCGATCGCGACCTTTTCCTGGATCAGCGCGGCATCGTTGCGCGGATAGCGGCTGGCGGCGCACAGCACATCAAGCCCGGCATCGGCGAGCGCCACCGGCATCGGCAGCAGGTGCAGCACCGAAGTCGGGTGCATGAAGATGTAGACCGTGCGCGCGGTGGACCGGGGGCTGCGCATCAATTGCCCTTCGAGGTTCACATGCCCCGAATTGCCGGCAAAGCCATAGGTCTCGTTGAACTTGGGATTGTCCGGAAACGACAGGATCAGCGGCGTACGCGTCCACTCGGTCTTCTGGAGGGCCATGGTCACACCATTGCCTCGGGCTCGGTCAGCGACACGCTGGTCGCATCGTAGCGGAACAGCCATTCGTAGCGCTCGACCACCTTGTCTGCCGCCCATTGCTCGTCGACATAGGCCTGCGCGTTGCGCGGATCGGCGAGCGTCGGATTGTGGAAACGCTCGGTATTGGCATAGGCGCCCATCACGGCGCGGGTGGTCCGCGGGATCCGCGCCTTCTGATAATGATCGAGCGCCTCATCGATCGTATCGAATTCCTCGAAGGCGCGCGCCAGGATGCAGGCATCCTCGAGCGCCATCACCGCACCCTGCGCGAGGAACGGCAGCGACGGATGGCAGGCATCGCCGAGCAAGGCGACGCGGCCATTGACCCATTCCTGCATCGGCGGGCGTGCGATCAGCGCCCATTTGAACGGCTGCGGAATCGCCGCTATGTACGCATGCACATCCTCGTGCCAGCCGGGATAATCGTCATGATATTCCTGGTTGGTGCCGGCACTCATCCAGCTTTCGGTGGTCCAGTCCTGGCGCTCGATCACGCTGGTGAAGTTGATCAATTCGCCGCGGCGGATCGGATAATGGATGACGTGCCCGCCGGGACCGACCCAATTCGTGCCGATCGGCCGAGTCAGTCGCTCGGGCAGCAATTCGACGGGGATCACGCCGCGCCAGGCGACGATGCCGGTGAATTTGGCGGGACCTGCACCGAACAGCAGTTCACGTGCCTTCGAATGAACGCCATCGGCGCCGATGACGACGTCGAACTTCGCCGAAGGCTGGCCCTCGAACGCGAGCGTCACCTTCCCCGAATCCTGTTCTACCTGGTGGAAGCGATGATCGAGACGGATCGCGCCCGGCGATGCCGCCTCGACCGCTTTAACCAGAATCTGGTGAAGATCGTTGCGATGGACGGTGACGTAGGGAAAGCCGTAGCGCGCCGACGATTCGACGCCGAGATCGAACAGCTTCCAGGTATCGCCGGTGTTCCACAGGCGGATCTCCTTGCCCTCGGGTTCGAAGCAGATCTCGCGCAGCGCCTGTTCGAGCCCGAGCGCGCAAAGCACGCGGACGCCGTTGGGGCTCAGTTGCAGGCCGGCACCCACTTCGGCCAGCACGCTGGCCTGCTCGAAGACCGTCACCTCGAATCCCTTGCGTATCAGCGCCAGCGCGGCCGTCAGCCCGCCAATACCGCCGCCGATGATCCCGGTCCCCAAATTCGTGTTCAACACAGCCCCTCCACTCGAACCCGCATATTTCTAACGAACGTCATTCGTCAATAACATATATGACAAGCCGGGTCAGAGCGCGATCGCTATGGACTTGGTCTCGGTATAGGCGTCGATCCCCTCGCGGCCGTTTTCGCGGCCCCAGCCCGATTGCTTGAAGCCGCCGAACGGCAGCGCCGGATCGAGCCCGCCGCCATTGACGCGAACGGTCCCGGCCTTGAGCTTGCGCGCCAGTTTGTGCGCGGTCGACAGATCGTTGGTCCACACTACGGCGCCCAGACCATAGTCGCTGGCGTTGGCGTCGGCGGCGATGCGATCGAGATCGGCATCGGCGAACGACATCGCGCAGAGCACCGGCCCGAATATCTCTTCGCGGCGCACTGCCATTTCGGCATCGGTCCCGGTCAACACGGCCGGTGCGACGAAGAAGCCGTCGCCATGAATCTCGCGGCCGCCGGCATGCAGCGTCGCGCCGTCGGAAACGCCGCTGCGGACATAGCCGCGGACTCGGTCCCGCTGGACCTCCGAAATCACCGGTCCCATCTGGGTATCGGCCTCGAGGCCCGAACCGAGCTTCATCGCGTCGGCCAGCTTGCCGACGCCGTCGACTACCTGATCGAAATGCCGCTCATGGACGAACAGCCGCGAGCCGGCGTTGCATACCTGGCCGGCATTGGTGAAGATCGCGCGCGCGGCGCCTTCGATGGCGCGGACGGGATCGGCATCGGGCAGCACGATCACCGGAGTCTTGCCGCCCAGTTCGAGGGTGACGCGCTTGAAATTGCCGGCAGCGGCGCGGAGGATCAGCCGGCCGACCGCAGTCGATCCGGTGAAGGTCACCTTGTCGACACCCGGATGCGCGGTCAGCGCCGCGCCGGTGGGTTCGCCGAAGCCGGTCAGCAGATTGAACACGCCGGCGGGAAAGCCGATCTCCTCGATCAGTTGCGCCAGCCGCAGCGCGGTCAGCGAGGTTTCCTCGGCGGGCTTGAGAATCACTGCGCATCCCGCGGCCAGCGCCGGCGCAATCTTGGCGCAGGCCATGGCGAGCGGCGCGTTCCACGGCACGATCTGGGCGACAACGCCGACCGGTTCGCGCAGCGTATAGGCATGCCAAGTGCCCATGCCGGAAAGCGCGATGGTCTCGCCGTTGAGCTTGGTCGCCCAGCCGGCATTGTAACGCAGCGATTCGATCGCGTGGGGAATGTGGAAGAACTTGGCGTCGCGCACCGGCATGCCGTTGTCGAGCGTCTCGAGCGCGGCGAACTCGTCGATATTCGCTTCGAGCGCATCGGCGAGCCGGTTGATCAGGCGCGCCCGCAGCGACGGCTTCATCTCGCTCCATTCGGGATTGTCCATCGCCCCCCGCGCCGCAGCGACGGCGCTATCGACATCGGCCTGACCCGCCTCGCCGATATCGGCATGCTTGTTGCCGGTCGCCGGATTGTGGCTGGCGAAATACCTGCCCTCCAGCGGCTCGACCCAGCGGCCGCCGATGAACAATCGGTGCTTGCTTGCAGCAAAGGCACGCGCCGTTTCCAACGAGGGCACTTGCGGTTTTTCCAACACTGCGGCGCTCGTCATCTCAGGCCTCTCTCTGCACGAAAATGCATTCGAAGCGGTCGAGCCCGACTGTCGAACCCCCGCTTCAAGACATGCACCATAACCAACGGCATTATATCTTGTCGAATGCTATTTGCCATGTCACAACGCGATCAGTCGGGTCGCGGCACGTTTTCGGGCCCTGAAAATCGCTATTCGCCGGGGCCTTCCGGCTTGCGAATGACGGAAAGACGCCACGCCCGAGATGCAACGCGAATATGATTACATCATCGTCGGCGCCGGCTCCGCCGGCTGCGTGCTCGCCAATCGGCTGAGCGAAAGCGGCACGGATTCGGTGCTGCTGATCGAAGCGGGCGGCAAGGACGACAATTGGCTGTTCCGGATGCCGCTGGGCTTCATGATGACGGCCGCCAATCCCGCTTACGACTGGGGATATGCCAGCGAGCCGGACGCCAAATTGGCCGGGCGATCGCTGCCGCTGCCGCGCGGGCGCGTGCATGGCGGGTCCTCGTCGGTGAACGGCATGATCTATATGCGCGGCCATTCGAGCGACTATGACGGCTGGCGCCAGATGGGCGCGCGCGGCTGGAGCTATGCCGAGATCCTCCCTTATTTCCGACGCATGGAAACCAGTTGGCGCGGGGCCGGACGCGATCATGGCGACCAGGGGCCGCTGAGCGTCACGCCGGTCGATGGCAGCGGCTTGCTGCAGGCACCGATCCGCCGGTCCGTAGTGGCGGCGGGGTTCGAGGAAAGCGACGATCTGAGCGGCGCGAAGCAAGAGGGCTTTTCCGCCTGCGAAGTGACCGTCGATCGCCGCGGGCGGCGAGCGAGCACGGCGCGCGCCTATCTCAAGCCCGCACTGAAGCGCCCCAATCTGCGAATATTGTCCGGAGCGCAGGCGACGCGGGTGCTGATCGAGGACAGGCGCGCCGTCGGTGTCGAAATCAGCCAGGATGGCGCACGCGTGGAGCTGCGCGCGCGCAAGGAAGTGATATTGAGCGGCGGCGCGTACAATTCGCCGCAATTGCTGATGCTGTCGGGGATCGGCCCGGCGACACAGCTTGCCGAACTGGGCATCCCGGTAGTGGTCGACGCGCCCGGCGTCGGCCGCGAACTTTCAGAGCATCCTCTCGTCTACATGACCTTCGCCGCGCGCGACACCAGCTTTCTCCGCGCCCTCCGCTTCGACCGCGCCGCGCTGTCGGTGCTCCGCTGGCTGGTGACCGGCAAAGGCGCCTTCGCCAGCCAGATCACCAGCGGCGTGCAGATGCTGCGCACCCGGCCGGAACTCGAGCGGCCCGATATCCAATTGGTATTCCTGCCGGTGCGGCTCGACGCCAAGCTCTGGTATCCGTTCGGCAAGCAGCAGAGCCATGTGCTGTCGGTCATGGTGATCCAGCTCCATCCCGAGAGCCGCGGCACGGTCGAATTGCGATCGGCCGACCCGCTGGACAAGCCGCGTATCGATCTCAATCTGCTTTCGACTCCTGCCGACTTCGCCGATATCCGCGGCGGAATAGCGGCGGTCCGCCGCATTTTCGCGCAGTCTCCATTGCGCGAAATGATAGCGGCGGAGATTGCGCCGGGGACGGAGGCCGATCTCGACGATTTCATCCGCAACAACCTGAAGATCACCCAGCACCCGACCGGAACCTGCCGGATGGGCGAGGATCCGGACGCGGTCGTCGACAGCGAATTGCGCGTGAAGGGCATTACCGGCCTGCGCGTCGTCGATGCGTCGGTGATGCCGACCGTCCCCGGAGCCAATATCAACGCCGCGGTGATCATGGTCGCAGAACGCGCCTCCGATCTGATCCGCGGGCTGCCACCGCTTTCTCCGGATCCCTGAAGTACCCTTCCCTGAGACAAGCGCACCTTTCGCGTCGAGGCCCGCGCTTATCGTCACGTTGACGCGACGGCGAGCTGGCTGGCTAGGCCCCCGCTGCTGCGCGCTTCGCGATCACGTCGAGCAGCATCCGCGAGGCCGTGATCGAGGCGGGCCAGGAGGAATAGAAAGCGAGGTGCAACATCGCCTCGCCCAATTCCTCCTCGGTCACGCCATTGTCGAGCGCCAGCCCGAGATGCGCCTCGAGCTGCTGGTGCCGGTTGGCAGTCATCAGCGACGCGACGGTGAGGAGCGAGCGGTCGCGCTTCGACAACTCCTTACGCTCCCACACTTCGCCATATAGGACGCGATCGGTGATCTCGACGAGCCCGGGAGCCACGGCGGCGAGTTCGCTGCCCTTGGCGGCGCTGGGACGCTGCATGCCGCTTACTCGCCTTCGCGCTTGTAGTTGCCGAGACCGGGCTTGTAGGTCTTCTCGTCGAGAAACTGCACCATGCCCTTCTCCCGGCCCTTTTCGGGGTCGACGAAGGTGGTCTGGTCGCCCTTGGCGGTGAGATATTCGGCGGCGAGCTCCCAATCCATCTCGCGCGCATATTTATAGGCCATGCGCGCCTGGCGCAGCGTCGTCGGGTTCTTGTCGAGCAGGACTTTGGCGAGCGCGCGAGTCCGCTCCTTGAGCTTGTCGGCCGGCACGGCTTCGTTGACCAGGCCGACTTCCTTGGCGCGACGCCCGTCGAACTTCTCGCCGGTCATCACATAATACAGCGCCTCGCGATCGCCCATCAGCGTCGAGATCGCCTTGGAGACGACCCCGCCGGGTATGATCCCCCAATTGATCTCGGACAGGCCGAACACCGCATTCTCATCGGCGATCGCCAGATCGCAGCAGATCAATGGCGTGAAGGCGCCGCCGAAGCACCAGCCGTTGACCATCGCGATGGTCGGCTTCGCGTAGAACATCAGGGTGCGCCACTGCCAGGCTCGGGTTTCGCGATAGGCGCGGTGCCGCTCGACATCGCTGATTGCGTCCGATGCGCGGAAGAAGCCCTGCAGATCCATGCCGGCGGAGAACGCTTCGCCGCTGCCGGTGAGGACGATCACGCCGCAGCGATCGTCGATCTCGAGCGCGTCGAGCACCTGGTTCATCTCGCGCGCCAGCTCCATGCTCATCGCGTTGCGCTTTTCGGGGCGGTTGAGATGGACCCAGGCAATCCCGTCCTCGAACTCCACCAGCACGGTGTTGCCGCCGGGGACGGGCCTGGTTTCGGTGGTTTCCACGGTCGTTTCCATTTCCTGATCCTCGATTATGCGCCGGTGACGACCAGTGCGTCGAGCGCGACTGCGCCCTCGCCTTTGGCCAGCACCATCAGTGGGTTGATATCGATCTCTTCGATGGCCAGCCCGGCGCGCATCGCGGCGCCGACCTTGACCACCACATCGGCGACGGCATCGACGTCGCGCGCGGGTCGCCCGCGGAATTCGTCCAGCATCTTCGCGCCACGCAGGCCGCGAATGCGCGCGACGGCGCGGGCATGCGAGATATCGGCGGGGAGCAGTTCGGCGGCGTCGAGCGCCTCGATCAGCACCCCACCGAGACCGACCAGCACCGACGGACCCCATTCGAGATGGTTACGTGCGCCGACGACGAGCTCGAGACCCGGCGCCGACATCTGTTCGACCAATACGCCGTCGAGCTTCACTGCGCCGATATTGGCGATCAGCTTCGCCCAGCCATCGCGGAGCTGCGCCGCGTCGCGCAAATTCAGGATCACGCCGCCGGCATCGCTCTTGTGCGAGAGCGCCGCGGCCTGCGCCTTGAGGACGACCGGGAAGCCGATCCGCGCCGCGATTTCGACAGCCTGGTCGAGCGTGCCGGCGAGTCCGCCGGCAGGCACCTGCACGCCGATCGCGCGGAGGAATTCCTTGCCGACATATTCGGGTTTTACGCCCGCCTCATCCCAGCCGGACAGCCCCGTCGATGCCGGTGTTCGATCGGCTACGCTCTGCAGCGCCGCGGCATAGCGCGCGACGGCAGCGAAGGCGCGCATCGCCCGCTCGGGCGAGCGGAACAGCGGCGTCTCGCTGGCGCGCATCGCCGCGACGAATTCGGGATCGAGCACCGATTCATCGCCGGTGATGACGACGGCGACGGGCTTGGTTGCGGCCAGCGCCACCGGAATGATCGAATCGGCCTTGGAGCGTTGCTGCGACGGACCGCCGCCGGCCATCGGCAGCAACACCGCGCCGACCGCCGGGTCCTCGAGCATCGCCTTCGCCGACTGACCGAAGATGCCGCCATTGGTGAAGCCCGTGGTGCCGACATCGAGCGGATTGTCGATCTCCATTCCGGCGGGTAGCAAGGTGGCGATGTGCGCCAATGTCACGGGGGCCAGATCGGCGATCGGCAGCGCGATATCCTCGGCGAAGTCGAACGCCATGCCGCGGATCGCGCCCGAATTGGTGACTACGCCGAGCGCGCCGGGGGGCGGCGCCGGGAAGCGATGGAGGATCGCCACGGTGTCGAACAATTCGTCCATGGTGTCGACGACGACCACCGCTTCGTTCTCGACCGAGGTGCGCATCAGCGCATAATCGCCGACCATCGAGCCGGTATGCGATTGCGCCGCTTGCTGGCCACGCTTGCTGCGGCCCGGATGCATCATGATCACCGGAATGCCGGCGTCGCGCGCCTTGCGTACGGCGCGCAGGAACGCTTCGGGATTGCGGATCTGCTCGACATAAATGGCGATGGCACTGGCGGTACCCTCGGCGACGATCAGCTCGATCAAGTCGCTGGCATGGACCACCGCCTCGTTCCCGGTGGCAACCGACAGCGAGACCGAAACTTCCCGGCCGAGCAGGCCGGCTCGGATTCCCGATGCAGTGGCGCCGCTCTGCGCGACCACTGCGACGCTGCGGCGATCACCGAGCGGACGAGGATGCGCGGGTTCGAAGGTCAGCGCGGCGCCACCGGCATAATTGACATAGCCCATGCAATTGGGGCCGAGCAGCGCCATGCCGGCTTCGCGGCAGACGCGGGCTATCTCTTCCTGCTCGCGGCGGCCGTCCTCGCTGCCTTCGGCAAAGCCCGAGGCAAAGACGATGACGCCGCCCACCCCGCGCTGCGCCGCCGCCTTGACCGCCGGCAGGATCGCCGCGCGTGGGACATTGAGGACCAGGGCATCGACGCCTTGCGGGAGATCATCGACCGAACGCACGCAGGGGCGGCCGTTGATTTCGTCGCGGGTCGGGCTGATCAGATGGATCGGGCCGGTGAAGCCGAAGCGATCGCAATTGGCGAGGACGACGCCGCCTATCGTCGCCGGATCGGGCGAAGCCCCGGCGATCGCGATCGAGCGGGGCTGCAGCAGGCGCGCCAGCGCGGATCCGGGATCGGCAGCCGCCGGCGCGCTTCGCGATAGAGTTTGCGCTGAGTCAGCCAAGTTCGAACCCCTCCCCATCCCTTCCGGGTTGTGCTTTGCCGGCATGTTGTCGCGTGCCCCGTGCAGGTCCAATGCCAATTTTGGCGGGTTACGATAGGATCACGATATGAGTCCGATACGTAGCGCTCTGATACTTATCCGGCATCGGGCCACCCGCGATAAGGAATTAGACGAACGGCTTTCTCAGGCGCTATATAACAGCCAGGCTGCGATTGACAGCGACAGTGGATGAGGAGCGCCGATGTACGGGCAGAATGATCTGCGAACGACTTTGGTCACCGCGCAAAAGGCCCCGGCGCCGACGAGTTTCAAGCGCGCCAGCTATGCGCGCTTCTACGCCGAGCCGCCGCAGGAAAGCGCCGATCGCACCCGGACCTGGTATGTGCGCGGGGCGACGCTGGTGGTCGCCTATAGCGAGGTGGAGGCCGGCGCGGTGTTCGAGCGGACCGGCCAGCCCGATGAATATGCCGTGGTGATCCCCGACGATGGCGTCGAGATCGAGATCGCCATCGCCGAGGGCAGCGAGATCGCCAGCGGCAAGACGGTCAGCTTCGTGCCATCGGGCGCCAGCAAGATCACCGTCCTGAAGGGTGGCCGCATCTTGCGCCTGTTCACGATCGAATCCGCCGATCTGGTGGCGCGATGCACGAACGCGGCGGACTATGCCGAGCCCGATCCCAACGTGCCGCCGCTAGCGGCCTGGCCCGATCCGGTCGGTGGGCGCAAGGTCCGCATCTATTCGGGAAATGTCGCGCCCGAGCAGGGTCGCTTCGGGCGAATCTATCGCGGGTCGACCATCATGGTCAATTTCGGCGACGGCCGTATCGGCCCGCGTGCGCCCGACAATCTCTCGCCGCACCATCATGACGATTTCGAGCAATATTCAGTCGCGCTCGACGGGGACTATATCCACCATCTGCGCTGGCCGTGGATCAGCGACTCCACCCAGTGGATAGAGGACGATCACGCCCGCTGCGCCGCGCCTTCGGTGGCGGTGATCCCGCCCCCCGCGACGCATACCTCGCAGGGGATCGGCGAAGGGCTCAACCGTCTCCTGGACGTGTTCTGCCCGCCGCGCCGCGACTTTTCGGCCAAGCCCGGCTGGGTCTTGAATACCGACGACTATCCGATGCCGGAGGGTGAGACAGTATGAGTGATCGTATCAGCGCGCTCCTCAAAGGCGCGATCGACCTGCATTGCCATAGCGGCCCCTCGGTGATGCCGCGCAGCCTCAACCATGTCGAGGCGATCCGGCAGGGCGAGGCCGCGGGGCTGCGCGCAATCCTGTTCAAGGACCATTATTATTCGGTGACGCCGGTTGCGGCATTGCTCGACGAGATCATGCCCGGCTCGGTCAAATTGCTCACCGGCGTGCCGCTCAACAACACTACCGGCGGACTCAATCCCTATGCGGTCGAGCATGGCTTCAAGCTCGGCGCGCGGCTGGTGTGGATGCCGACCTTCTCGGCGGCGAACCATATCCGCCACTCGCACCGCAAGCAGTTCCTGCCGACGAAGGACGCGATGCTCGCCCCGACGATGCTGACCGTGATCGACGAACGCGGCGCGCTCAAGGACGAGGTCAAGTTCATCCTCGATCAGATCGCCGCCAATGATGCGGTGCTGTCGGCGGGGCATCTCCATATCAGCGAGATCTGGCCGCTCTTCGCCGAGGCGAAGCAACGCGGCGTCACGCGGCTGCTGGTCAACCACCCGACCTTCCTGATCGGCTGCAGCGTCGCCGACATGGCCGAACTGGCCCGGATGGGCGCCTATCTCGAGCATAGCTGCTGCATGTGGGCCGGCGTCCAGAGCAAGGGCTATAGCCATGACAGCCTCAAAATGTGCGTCGATGCGGGCGGCGTGGCCAACACCATCATCGGCTCGGATCTCGGCCAGGTCGGCAATCCCTCGCCGGTCGAGGGACTGCGCCATGTCATCCAGATGCTGATCGAGATCGGTTATGCCGATGCCGAGATCCGCGCGATGATCGGCGACAATCCGGCCCGCTTGGTCGGGCTCGACGACGCCGAGCCGGCCGCGGAGGGCGTGCTCGCCCAGACGCTTTCCATCTGAACTCCGCACAAGGAACCGCCATGGACCGCCAATATCGCCTGCTCATCGACGGAGAATTGGTCGCCGGGGCGAGCAGCTTCGCCGTGATCAATCCGGCGCTCGACAAGCCATTCGCGCAATGCCCCAAGACCGATGCGGCGATGCTCGAAACCGCGATCGCTGCGGCTAAGCGCGCCTTTCCGGGCTGGGCGGCGACCCCGATGAACGCGCGGGGCGCCAGGGTGGAGGCGCTGGCCACGGCGCTGGAAGCCCGCATTCCCGAATTTGCGGCGCTGCTGACCGCCGAGCAGGGCAAGCCGCTCGATCAGGCGACCAAGGAAATCCGCGGCTGCGTGTTCGTGCTGCGTACCTTTGCGGCGATGCGGCTCGAGCCCAAGGTGCTCCGCGACGAGGGCGGCAACAGCATCATCGAGCATCGTACCCCGCTCGGCGTGGTCGCGGCGATCACGCCGTGGAATTTTCCGCTGATCCTGCTCGCCAACAAGGTCGGGCCGGCGCTGATGGCCGGCAACACCATGGTCTGCAAGCCGGCGCCGACGACACCGCTGACGACGTTGCTGTTCGGCGAATTGTGTCGGCAGATACTGCCCTCAGGGGTCGTCAACATCGTGTGCGACGAGAACGAGCTCGGCCCTGCACTGACGACGCATCCCGACGTCGCCAAGATCTCGTTCACCGGATCCACCGCGACCGGCAGGAAAGTGCTGGCGTCGTCGGCCGCCAGCCTCAAGCGGGTGACGCTCGAACTGGGCGGCAACGATGCCGCGATCGTGCTCGACGATGTCGATGCCAAATATGCTGCCGGCAAGGTTTTCGAAGGCGCGATGCGCAATGCCGGGCAAATCTGCGTAGCGGTCAAACGCGTTTATGTACCGGACGCCATCTACGACGAATTCTGCGACGAGATGGCGCGGCTGGCCAAGGCAATGGTGGTCGATGACGGCGCCAATCAGGGGTCGCAGATCGGCCCGGTCCAGAACAAGCTGCAGTTCGACAAGGTCTCTGCCTTGATCGAGGACAGCAAGAGCCGTGGCACAGTGATCGCCGGCGGGGTACCGCTGGACCGGCCGGGCTATTTCATCTCGCCGACGATCGTTCGCGACATCGACGACGAGGCACCGTTGGTCCGCGAGGAACAGTTCGGCCCGGTGCTGCCGGTGCTGCGCTACAGCGATGTCGACGACCTGATCGCGCGCGTGAACGGCACCGAATATGGGCTGGGCGGCACCGTCTGGAGCAACGATCTGGTCCGCGCAACCGACGTGGCGATGCGAGTCACCTCCGGCACGGTGTGGATCAACCAGCTGATGGCAATCGATCCGCGCATCCCGTTCCGCGGACTCAAGCAGTCGGGCATGGGCACCGAAATGGGGCTAGAGGGGCTCGAGGAATATACCCAGGCGCAGGTGATCAACGCCGTGGCGCTCGACGCGGCGTGACGCTGGCGGAATGGCGGACCAAGACCGCCGAGCGAATCGACGGGCGCGCGATTGCGCGCGCGCTCGACGCCAGGACCGCAGCCGAGATTGCAGCGATCGTTCGCCGCGATGGTATCGCGCCGGGGCTCGCGGTGGTGCTGGTCGGCGAGGATCCGGCCAGCCAGGTCTATGTCGGCCGCAAGATCGACGCCTGCCGGCGTGTCGGCATCGTCTCGTCCGAGCATCGTCTGCCTGCGGACACCGCCCAGGATGCGCTGCTGACGCTGATTGCCCGGCTCAACGCCGATCCGCGCATCCACGGAATTCTCGTTCAGGTACCCTTGCCGGCGCATATCGATGCCGGCGCCGTGCTCGGCGCAATCGATCCGGCCAAGGATGTCGACGGCTTTCATCCCGTCAATGTCGGGCGGCTGTCGACCGGCACCGGCGGGCTGGTGCCCTGCACGCCGCTCGGCGTGATGCTGCTGCTCGACAGCGTGCTCGACGATTTGACCGGCCTCGACGCAGTGGTGATCGGCAAGTCGAACATCGTCGGAAAGCCGATTGCGATGTTGTTGCTCGAGCGCGAGGCGACGGTGACGGTGACGCATATCGAGACGCGCGGGCTCGCCGATATCGTCCGCAAGGCCGACCTGGTCATCGCCGCCGCCGGCGCGCCGCGATTGGTGCGTGGCTTCTGGATCAAGCAAGGCGCAGTGGTCATCGATGTCGGCATCACACGTGTGCTTCAGGACGACGGGCGCACCAAATTGGTCGGCGATGTCGCCTTCGATGAAGTGCAGCACGCCCGCGCGGTGACGCCGGTGCCGGGGGGAGTCGGGCCGATGACGATCGCCTGCCTGCTCGCCAATACCGTCAAGGCCGCCAATCAGAACAAGTAGAAGCGCAGCGCAGCGTCGGACATGCGCCGGCGGTCGCGGGCATCGGGGACGATGCGGTAGAGCGTGTTGAGCGCTTCGGTGTAGGTCATGCGGGCCTCGGCGCCGACGAACGGCGCATCGCTGCCCCAGAACAGGCGGTCTGGGCCTGCAACCTCCAGCAGACGTCGAGCATAGCCGGCGAGGCTCTCGGCAGGCAGCCGGAAGCCCGCCGAGATCTTGACCCAGGTCCGCCCCCGCTCGATCGCCTGAAGCATCGCCTTGAACCCGGGGCCCGTCATCCCGCCTTCGCTGCGCAACAAGCCGAAATGATCGACGACCGTCGAGATACCTTGATCGGCGAGCGCGGGCAGCATGTTGCCCAATTGCGTGCCGCCGAGATTGAGTTCGAGATGCATCCCCGCATCGGCGAGGCGCGTGACGAAGCGTCGGAAACGATAGCCGGTCAGATCCGGCAGCGGCGCATCGGGCGGGATCTGGAAACGCACCCCGCACACGCCTGCCTGCTTCAGATCGGCCAGCTCGCGCGCCGAGACATCGGGATCAAGCATCACCGTCGCGCGCAGCCGCTTGTGCTGCGCCAGCGCCGCGAGCGAATAGTCGTTATAGTCGCCAAACAGGCTCGCCGCGGTGATCACCCCGAACGCGATGCCATGGGCGTCGAGTTCGGCGAGATAGGTCTCCACGGGATAGTCATATTCGGGCCGGGTCCAGGCGGTATCGGTGAGCGGCATCGCCCGGGTGAAGACGTGCGCGTGCGCGTCGATTGCCGGCGGTTCGGGCGCCGGTAGTTCGGGCGCTGCCGTCACAGGCGATCCGCGAACAGTCTGGCGCCATTGTCGTGCAGCACCCGGGCGCGCTCCGCGTCGCTCAGCAGCTTGGTCGCGGCAATCGCCTGGGCGACCATGTCGGGATAGGCGTCCTTGGTGTTGCCATAGTCCGACCCCCACATCACCCGGCCAGCGCCATAAGTGTCGACGATCCGGCGGACGAATTGCGCCGCATCGATCCCGGTTTCGCGGAAGCGGTTGAGATTGATCTGGGTGAATTTGAAGACGATGTTCGCGACCGGCACCAGCTCGAGATGCTCGGGCCCGATCGTTCCGGCAACGCCGTTCTCGACGCCCGGCCAGCCGCAATGATCGAGCGCGATCGTCGTGGCCGGGAAGCGTTTGGCGAGTGCGATGATCCGGCGAAGCGCCGCCGGCGTCGGCTTTCCGGGCGCGTACATCAGCACCATCGTCAGCTTGAGCGATGCCGCGACTTCCCAGGTCTTCAACGCCGCCGGGGAATCGAGCCAGGGATACGCCCCTTCGGCATCGGGAAAGCCGAACAGCCGCAACCCGCAGACATTGTGCCGCGTCGCCAGCGCGCGCAGCTTGTCGGGCGTTTCGGGCCGGTCCGCGCGCAGGATCAGCACCGCGGAAACCCGGTTGTGGTGCACGTCGGCGACCGACAGCGTATAGCTGTTATCGGTCTTGTAGATCGTATTGTACTGCACCGCCGCGCCGCCGGTGACGCCGCATTGATCCCACAGCGCCAGCAGCCGCTCGGCCGTCGCCGGATCGCGTGCGATCCGGGCGCGGACTTCCGCCTCGCCCTCGCGCGCGCCGGTCACGTCGATCGGAAAGCGATCGGTGTCGTCGGTGAAGAAGTGCGCGTGGGTATCAAACAATCGCGGGTTGGGCATCCTGGGCTCCTGAGAGGGTCTTGGCCGAGCGCATGGCAAGGCGGTTGGCGAGATGCATCGTCACTGCGGGTATCACCGCGATCGCGGAAAACACGAAATAGGTGTCCATCCGGGTCAGCCCGGCGCTGAACAGGAAGCCGCCGATCATCGGCCCGATGATCGCGCCGACCCTGCCGAAGCCGACGACGAAGCCCAATGCGGTGTTCTGGATCGCCGGCGGGTACATCGCCACCGTGACCAAGAACAGGCCGGTATAGGCGCCGACCACGAAGAAAGTGGTGAGCCCGGCCATCGCCAGTAGCGGGATCGGATCGGGCGGCTGAATGCCGAAGATCATCAGCGTCACCGCAGCACAAGCGAAGAAGCACGCGGTCAGGCGCCCCTCCCCCACGCGTCGCGCCAGCAGCCCCATGACGAGGTGGCCCAGCGCGCCGCAGGCGCCCGTGATGATCCCGCTCGCCGCTGCCAGACTGGGGCTGAGGCCGGCATTGGCGAGGATCGTGGGCTTCCAGTTGAGCAGGAAATAGCCGACCAGCGCATAGGTTAGCGACGCGACCCAGATCAGCACCGTCGGGCTGCGCATCGGCCCGGCGAGCATGAAGCGTATCGCGCTGGCGCTGGTCTCGGCCGCGGCGGGACGGGGCGGCATTGCCGCCAGTTCCGGCAGCTTCATCCGGCGGTTCAGACGATTGAGCGCAGTCAGATCCTTCGGCCCCTGCCGGCGCAACAGGAAATCACGCGATTCGCCGAGGATGAACAGAGCGAACGTGAAGGTCACCGCGTTGAGCAGGCCTGCCGCCAGGAAGATGTGCCGCCAGCTTCCGGTCGCCAGCACCGCCGCAGCGATACCGCTGCCCAGCATCATCCCCAGCGTGAAGCCGATATGGACGGTCGCCATCGCCATGTTGCGCAACTTGAGGCTCGAATATTCGGCGGCAGTGGTGTTGAGGCATACGACCAGGGTGCCGAGGCCGATGCCGGTCACGAAGCGCAGCGCCAGCAAATGCCAGATATCACCCGCGGCACTGGTCAGCAGCAATGCCGCCGCGAGCGTGCCGAGCGCGGCGAGCATCACCGGGCGCCGCCCGATCTTGTCGGCCAAGGGTGCAATGGCGAACGCGCCGATCACCAGGCCGACCGCAACGGCGCTGAACAGCGTGCCGAGCACGGCGGGATCGATATGCCATTGCTTCGACAGCACCGGCGCCGCGACGGACAGCGACACTACGTCGAATCCGTCCGCAATATTGGCGGCGCAGCACAGACCGACGACGAGATATTGATAGCGGCTCATGCCCGGAGGTGCAGCCGACGCACCGCTCTGCTCGGTAGCAGCCACCATCCCGCTCTCTCCCTTTTCGACCCTTCTCGGGCCACAACGACCGTCCACTTTTGCGACGCTTATATCGAATGCCGTTTGTCACTAACCGATTTTCCACTTGTTGGCCAGCTTAGATATGTCATAAGCGACTCTCATTCGTCATTTTAGAATATCGGTTACGACTGCGAATACGCGAGCGTAGCCGGGCTGGTGCAGCGGCACCGGCGGCAACTCGATGAACGGTGAAAAGCCGCATCGATCAGGGGAGGAAGCAATGCGAAAGTCATCTTCGGTTCCGGGCCGTGCGCCCCTGTCACTGCGTTTCACGGATCCGAGCCTCGCGGCAATCGCGCTGATGCTGTCGGTGACGGCCGCGCCCGCTTTTGCCCAGGCCGCCGCCGGCGATCCCGATGGTGCCGACACCGCCCAGAGTAAGCCGGAGGTGGCGAGTCCAAGCGAGGAGAAGGAAATCATCGTCACCGGTTCGCGTCTGGGGTCGGGCTTCACCGCGCCGACTCCGGTGACCACGATCGGCGTGGCGCAAATCGAGGATCGCGCGCTGGCGAGCGTTGCCGAACTGGCCTATGATATCCCGCAGCTGCGCATCAACCAGAACGTCGGCAAGTCGAGCGAACCGGTCGGCCAGAACGTCGCGGATTTGCGCGCGCTCGGCGGCGCCCGCACCTTGCTGCTGCTCGACGGACGCCGCCTCGCCGCGACCAGCCCGTTCGGCGGCATCGACACCAATATCTTCCCGCTTTCGCTGATCAGCGGCGTCGAGGTTGTGACCGGCGGCGCTTCGGCCGCCTATGGCTCGGACGCAGTCACCGGGGTCGTCAATTTCTCGATCCAGAAGAAACTCGAGGGGTTGAAGGTCGACGCCTCTTACGGCGTTTCCGACTATGGCGATTTCAATCGCCCGGTGCTTTCGGGCGCGGCGGGACATTCGTTCCTGGACGGTCGCCTCAACATCACCGTCGCTGGCGACTTGTATCGCAACACCGGCCAGACGAATGTGGACACCCGCCCATGGGGCCGCGGCAACCCCGTGCTGTTCAACAATCCGAATTACACCGCGACCAATGGACAGACGAAGAACTATCTCGCGACCAACGCGCTCTATTCGCGGATGACGTTCGGCGGTCTCACGGTCGTGCCGTCGACCAGTCCGCTCTATGGCATTCAGTTCGGCAAAAACGGCACGCCGACGCCGTTCGTCTACGGCACCCCGGCCAACTCCACTTTCATGCTCGGTGGCGGCGGCGTCTCGATCATCGGCGACGGCAATATCCTTCCGCGGATCACGCGTTATTCAGGCTTTGGCCGGGTCAGCTTCGACGTCACCGAAAACGTGAGCATCTGGAGCGAAGTCCTTTGGTCGCGCGTGCAAGTCGATTCCGATCTGGCTCCGAACTACGACAACGGCACGCTGACAATTCAGCGCGACAACGCCTTCCTGCCGTCCTCGGTGCGCCAGACGATGCTGAACAACAACATCAACACCTTCGGCTTTGGTCGCGTGAACCTCGAGGACGGGCCGTCGCTCAACAATAGCAAGGCCCGCGCGTTGCGCTATGCCGCCGGCGCCGAAGGCGATTTCGGCGGTGGTTGGAAATGGGACCTCTACCTGCAGCGTTCCGAAAACACTTTCCGCCAGGAAAGCCAGAACAACCGGATCCAGTCGCGCTGGTTCCAGGGGGTGGACTCGGTGATCAGCCCGGTGACCGGGCAGCCGGTGTGCCGCATCAACGCGAACGCCAGTGCAGCCGATGACAATCCGGCCTGCGTCCCGATCAACGTCTTCGGCGCAGGGTCGATCAGCCCCGCGGCGCTTGCCTGGTATCGCGGGACGTCGTTCTACGACGCCAGGATGAACCAGGGCACGATCGGCGCCAACATCAACGGTTCCCCCTTCCGGACCTGGGCCGGCGAGGTCAAACTCGCATTCGGTGGCGAATATCGTCACGAAACCATCGACAGCGTCTCGGACGATGTCTCGCGGATTTCCGGCTGGCGCTCGATCAACCAGCAGCCGTTCGCCGGCAAGCTGACCGTCTGGGAGGGCTATGCCGAAGCCGCGGTGCCGCTCGCCACGGACATGGCGTTCGCCAAGAATCTCGATCTCAACGGCGCGGTCCGTTACGCCGATTACAGCTCGAGTGGCGGCGTGACGACTTGGAAGGTCGGCCTAAACTATTCGCCGGTCTCGGACGTCCGCTTCCGCGGCACGATCTCACGCGACATTCGCGCTGCGAACATCAACGAATTGTTCGCCGGCCAAAATCAGGTGATCAACGCGATCAACGATCCGCGCACCAACGTGACCGCGAACACGCTGCAGCTCACCGGCGGCAACCGCGCGCTCAATCCGGAAAAGGCCGATACCAAGGCGGTCGGCGTGGTATTCCAGCCGAGCTTCATTCCGGGGCTGAACGCGTCGATCGATTATTATTCGATCAAGATCAACAACGCGATCACGGCCATCGCCCCGCAGACGATCGTGAACAATTGCTTCAGGGAGAATATCACTTCTTTCTGCGACCTGATCACCCAGAATGCCGCGAACCAGATAACGTCGATCCAGGCCACGCTGATCAACGCGCAGACGATCGAGGCGGCGGGCGTCGATTTCGAACTGTCCTACCGTCGGCCGGTCCAATGGTTCGGCACTGCCGGCACGATCGGCAGCCGCCTGCTCGTCAACTATGTCGACAAGCTGCAGCTGACCGCGTCGAACGTGACGACGGTGCTGCTCGGCGACATCGCCACCGATCCGGGCGGCCAGCCGCGCTGGAAGGCGAATTTCGATCTCACTTATGCCGGCGGCCCGCTCCGCCTGGGTGCCTATGTGCGCTATATCGGCGGGGGCAAGTTCCGCACGATCTATGTCGATGACGTCGATCTTCCGGCAGACCAGAACCGAGTGAAGGGGCGTGGCTATCTCGACCTGTCGGCCTCGTACAAGATCAGCGACCATATCGAGTTGTACGGCAAGATCGACAATCTGCTGAACAACGAGCCCCCGGTCATCCCCAACGCCATTTTCGTTCCGACCGTGTCGAACTCCCAGATGTACGACAAGATCGGCCGCTATTACGTCGCCGGCGTCAGGCTGCGTTTCTAGTCTGTACGCACATTGAAAATGGCGGATCCCGGCGCCGCAACCACGCCGGGATCCGTCGAGAATTTGATTGGCATCATCGGGAGTGTGCATGCGGAAACAGCCGATCGCCGACCAGCAACGCCGTCTCGCAGGCGAGGGACCGTGCGCATGAACCCGTCCACCCCCAACGATCTCATCAAGCAGTCGCCGATGGGCTGGTACCAATATGCGATCGTCGCGATCTGCGTGCTGACCTATGCCGCCGACGGGCTCGACGTCGTCACGCTTTCCTATGCCGCGCCGTCGATCATCAAGGAATGGGGCATCTCGACCCAGATGTTCGGCTGGGCCTCGACCGCGACGCCGATCGGCATCGCCATCGGCTCGATCTTCATTTCGCCCTTCGCCGATCGCATCGGCCGCCGGGTGCTCACCCTGTGGCTGCTCGGGCTTCTGATCGGATTGCTGTTCGCCACGGCGATGGTCGGCTCGATCGGTGCACTGATGGGATTGCGCCTGGTGACCGGCATGTGCCTCGGGGCGCTGGTGGTGTGCCTCAATGTCACGGTCTCCGAATTCAGCAACGCGGCGCGATCGAATGTCTTCATCGGCATTCTCCATACCGGCTATTCGGCCGGCGGGATGCTGTGCGGCGCGCTCGCCGCGGTGCTGATCGAGCCGTTTGGCTGGCGCGCGATCTTCATGGCGGCGGCAACGCTAAACCTGCTCAGCTTCGTGCTGGCGCTATTCCTGCTCGCCGAATCGCCCGCTTTCCTGGGCAGACAGCGCAAGCCGGGCGCGCTCGAGCGGCTCAACCGCCTGATGGCGCGGCTGGGCAAGCCGGCACTCGACGCCCTGCCCGACGCGCCCGTCACCGACAGCAAGAAGCCCGGTGCCTCGATCATTCCGCGCGCGATGTGGGTCGGCACCGGCCTGCTGTGCCTGGCGGGTTTTGCGTTCACCATCGCCGGCGGCTTCATGGCGGGCTGGCGGCCGCAGATCCTCGCGATCGGCGGGCTCAACATGACGTGGAACGGCATCGCGGGGATGACCACCTATGGCGCCGGAATCGTCGCCCATCTGATCGTCGGTGGCCTCGCGCGCCGGGTCGGCGAGGTGCGGATCGCAGTGATCTTCCTGCTGGCAATGGGAGGAGCGTTCACGCTGCTCGGCGCGGTGCCGGACGGCATGACCTGGGCCTTGATCGCCGCATCGACTTTGTGCGGCTTCTTCAACGTCGGCTCCTATACCGCGCTGGTCCTGGTGACGCTCAACTATCACGACGTGACCACCCGCAACGCCGGGCTGGGCATCATGATGGGCTTCTCGCGCGTCGGCGGGATCATCGGGCCGCTGCTCGGCGGCTACGTGATCGGCGCGGGAGCGGGCCGCTTCTGGGTGATGCTGCTGTTCGGCGGGCTGATGATCATCCCCGCGATCGCGGCCGTGCTCGCGCGGATGCGGGCCGGGCCGAATTCAAGTCTGGGTCAGGCCGCGACGGCGCATTGACGCCAAACGCCGCGCGGCACCAACAAAGCATGAAGGAAGCCAGCGTGATCAGAACGCAATCCTGTCTCGCCACCACCATGATCGGCGCCGCGACGCTGCTGGCCGTGACCGCCGGACCCGGCGCGAAGGGCGGCGTCGTGGCCATGGCGACGGTCCAGGTCGCACCGCCTCGGCCGGCGTTCGCGACTTGCAAGGCATGCCACAGCGTGACCCGGGGCGGCACAAACGGCGTCGGCCCCAATCTGTTCGGAATATTCGGCGCGCCAGCCGCGGCCAAGCCCGGCTACGCCTATTCGCCCGCGATGAAGGGCTCGAAGATCCGCTGGGAACGCGCGAAGCTCGACGCCTATCTGGCCGATCCCAGGGCAGTCGTGCCGGGCACCCGGATGACGGTCCCCGGCATCCCGGACCCGGCCAAGCGCAACGAGATCATCGGCTTTCTCGAGAAACTGAAATAGACACGCAGCCACCTGTCGCCGCCGAGGAGAATATGCATGCACCGTTTCGCCATTGCCTCCGCTCTGCTCCTGGGGGTGCCCGCCTCGGCGCAGACCGCGCGGCCGGTGCTCGATTATGCGAGCGCCGCAAAGATCCGCGACACCTGCGTCGCATGGGCGCGCGCGCACAACATCAATGTCGCGATCGTGGTGCTCGAGAATCACGGCATGCCGATGACCCTCGCCCATATGGACGGCGTCTCCGCCGGTGTCGGCGAGATCGCGATGTGGAAGGCGATGTCGGCCGCGAAATTCGGCCGCGCCACTGCCGACACGGCGACGCTCAATCCGCCCGCCAACATGCCCAGCGTAGCGACTATCACCGGCGGCGTGCCGATCTATTCGGCCGATGGCGTGCTGCTCGGCGGAGTCGGCACTTCGGGCGGCAAGCCGGCGGACGATGCCGCCTGCGGCACCGCCGGCATCGAAGCGGCGGGGCTCAAGGCGGCGAAGCCCATCCCCGCCGCCGCTCCCGCTCAATAAGCGTCGATTTCCTTCAGCGCCTCGGCGGCGAGCCCCCAGCTCTCCACGCCGCCCGCCACGCCGATATACATCGTCGTCTGGAGGAGGGTCTCGCGGATATCCTCCTTGGTCGCGCCGTTGGTGATCGCGCATTTGACCATGCGCTTCAGGGGAATCTGGCGGTTCAGCGCGGCGCTGATCGCGACGGTGATCAGGCAGCGTTCGCGCAGGGTCAGCCCCGGCCGCGTCCAGGTCTCGCCGAAAACGGCGGACGTGACGTAATTCTCGAGCGGCTCGTTGAAGTCGTCGGCAGCGTCGAGCCGCTCGATGCTGGCTTCGCCGAACATCTGCCTGCGCAGTTCGCGGCCGGCCTGGAATGCGGGGTCTTCGGTCTTGAGAACCATGTTACTTCCTTGATTGGACGAGCGTTCGAAATTGGTCGCCGAGCCAGCGCATCTCGGCGCGCGCCGGCGCGGAAAAGCGGACCGCGCGCAGGAAGCCGTGGCACATATCGGGAGCGATGCGCAGGCAGGTCGCCACGCCGGCCGCCTGCAACCGTTCGGCATATTCGCGGCCTTCCTCGACCACCGCGTCATGCTCGGCTTCGAGCAGGATCGCGGGGGGAAGGCCGGAAAGGTCGCTGCGCAGCGGCACGTCGAATGGCGCGGGATCGCGCGCATCGGCCGCGCGATAGGCCGCGATCACTGCCTTGATCAAAGGCAGCGTCAGCACCGGATCACGCGCGCTGGCATAGCTGGCCCGCGCCTCGTCGAGGTCGAAGACGCCGTAGCAAAGCAATTGGCAGGCGAGCGCCGGGCCGCCGCCGTCCCGCGCCAACAGGGCGACCTGCACGGCGATGAATGCCCCGGCGCTGTCACCCGCCACTGCGATCCGATCGGTGTCGATGTCGAGCGCACCGGCCATCCGCGCGATCCAGCGCAGCGCGTCATGGCATTGCGCGATCATCGCCCGCGGCGTCGCTTCGGGCAGGCGGGAATAGTGCACACTGACGACCACCGCGCCGCTCGCTTCGGCCAGCGCCATCGCAAAGGGATCGTACGTCTCGATACTCCCGGTGGTGAAGCCGCCGCCATGATAATAGACGATCGCCGGCAGCGGCCCCGCGGCCGCCGGTCGGTAGATGCGGACCGGAACCTCGTCGCCTGCCCGCACCACGAAGCTGTTGACGACGGACATGCCCGCCGGCAGCGGACAGGCGATACGATGCGCATTCCGGTCGGCGAGCAGGCGCGCGGCTTCCAGCGGCGTGCCCGGCACGCCGCGAACCGCGCTGAGATACTCCGCCAATCCCTCGGCAAGCTTGGGATTGGCAGTCATCTCAGTTCCACAGTTCCTTCGACGCCAGAGCGGCGCCTTCGACCAGCGCACCGAGCTTCGCCCACTGCACTTCGGGATGGACCCTCGCCATGTTCCAGCCCTGCGAGAAGCCGCAATCGGTGCCGGCGATGACATTCTCGCGACCGACGACGCTGGCGTAATTCTGGATCCGCCGCGAGACGAGCTCGGGATGCTCGACGACGTTGGTCTGGTGGCTGATCACGCCGGGAACCAGGATCTTGCCTTCGGGCAGCTTGACGTCCTTCCAGACCGTCCACTCGTGCTCGTGCCGCGGATTCGCACCCTCAATGACATAGGCCTGCGCCTTGATCTTGAGAATGATGTCGATGACTTCGCGCAACGGCACGTCGGTCGTGTGCGGCGTGTTCATGCTGCCCCAGCACATATGATAGCGGACGCGGTCCTCGGGGATGCCGCGCAGCGCATGGTTATACGCCTCGACCTGTCGCTCGGAGGCGCGGCGCAGATCCTCGGGCGTCGGATTGGGGTTGCCGGGCAGCACCTGGTTGCGCGCCGGCAAGCCGAGATCGAGTTGGACGACGAAGCCCGCGTCGACGATCGCCTTATATTCGACATGCATCGCGTCGGCGAGCGCATAGAGATATTCGGACTCGTTGCTGTACACCGTGCCGGCATCGGCATCGTCGCGTGCCGGCGTGGCCGAAGGCATGAACGCCTCGACGAACTCCTTGCCGGCCAGCGCGGCCTTGTAATTGTCGAGGTCGGTCTGGAGCGCGTCCTGGCCGACATAAGTGATCGGCGCCGCGACGCGGACGCGGGCAGGCGCGATGTTGGCCGCCTTCCTGACCTTTTCCTGGTCGAGCTCGGGCGGCATCCACATGGTTTTGTACATGGAATTGTATTGTTTCATGAAGCCGGGAAATTCGTCGGTCAACGCAGCGTAATAGGCACCACGCTCCGATGGCGGCACTTTCTCCAGCCCGCCCAGGCGCTCGACGACATAATTGTGGAAGCTCGGCTTGGAGATTTCGCCATCGCTGGGGATATCGATGCCGATCTCGGCCTGTTTGGCGACGACATCGGCAACACCCTGAGTCACGTCGCGCTGGAACCGGGCTTCGTCGACAGGCTCGCCGAGCACCTTGGCCATCATCCCCTCAAGCACGTTGAGCGGCCGGATCAAGCTGCCTACATGAGTCGTCAGAATGCGATCGGTGCTGCGTTTCATATCATCCCCCCTTGGGTGTCGCCTGCGCCGGCGGATCTTATCCAAAGCCAGCATGTATGAAAGCTTGGCTTATAGTGAATCGAGTGCCATGTTGAATAACGTTTGTAAATAGCAACTCCGCGAGGCGGGGCGGAAAGGGCCAGGGCGATGTTCAATGCAGTAGTGAAGCGCAAGCTCGAGGCGGGCGGGACGGTGTTCGGCAGCTTCGTCAAGCTGGACGCGCCGGCCATCATCGAGCTGTTCGGGTTGGCCGGTTTCGATTTCGCGATCATCGACGCGGAGCATGGCTGCCACACCCATGCCGGGATCGAGAACCTGATCCGGACCTGCGAGCTGATGGGGATGAGCAGCGTCATCCGCACCCCCGACGCCGGCGAGGCCAATATCCTCCACGTCCTCGACAGCGGCGCCAGCGGCATCCAGGTCCCTTCGCTCAGAAGCGCGGCGGAAGTCCGCGAGGTGATCCGGAAGGCCAAATATTGGCCGATCGGCGAACGCGGATCTGCCCGCGCCTGCCGCGCCGCCGCATACGGCACCGTCCCCGACTACGAGCAGGTCGCCAACCGCGACACGCTGGTCAGCGTCCACGTCGAGAACAAGGAGATGGTCGAGGATATCCATGCCCTGTGCGAAGTCGAGGAGCTCGACGTGCTGTTCATCGGGCCCGGCGATCTCAGTGCGTCGCTCGGCCATCCCGGCAATGCCGCGCATCCCGATGTCGTCGCGGCGATCGATCGCGTCATCCAGGTCGCGGCCGGCCGTAAGCATATCGGCACGGTCGTCGCCAACCCCGCGCAGCTAGAATCCTATGTCGCGCGCGGCGTGCATTACATCGCCTGGCTGTCCGAACTCGGCATGCTGCGCGCGGCGCTGAACCATGCGGCGAGCAACTTCAAAGCCTATCGGGGAGAAGCCAAGTGAAGCGACCGTCCGGAGGACGCGGCAAGGAATTGGCCGGCGTGGCGCCCTTGCTCGACGAGATCACCCAGAGGGTTCTCTACGACGAGGTCTGGGAGCGCCCCGAACTCTCCAAGCGCGACCGCAGCCTGATCACCATCACCTGCCTGATCGCGCTCAACCGCGACCAGGCGCAGGGGCATATGGAATTGGGGCTGGAGAACGGGCTGACCGAAGAGGAACTGGGCGAAGCGATTGCGCACATCGCATTTTATGCGGGGTGGCCGGTTGCGGTAAGCGCGGCGCGCAAGCTGAAGAATATCGTCGATGCCAAGGAGGAGCCGGCCTAGGCAGAGACGGGTGCGGGGCTACGAGCTATTCTCGGCGAGCGGCAACAGGATCAGCGTGATCCGATCATGACCGACGGCGATATCGAGCGTCTCGCCCGCAACCACGTCGATCGGTTCGGGAAAGCTGTGCAGCACCTGGAGCCAGCCGCCGTCGGTGTAGCGATCGGGGTGATTGTCGAACGACACGCCTTGCCACAGATCGATGTGCATCCACTGGACGATGCCGATGGCGCGCCCGCTCGCGGTGACCGGTATGCGCAGCCGTGCGAGCGTGGCGTCATGCTTCTTCTGCTTCAGATCGAGACGTACCAGTTCCAGATCGTCCGACAGGCGGTCCCATGCGGTCATCGTGCCGTGGATCGGCAGGCGTTGTGGGGCGAAGGCAGTGAAGACTGAAAGATCGAACCCGGAAACCTTGCCGACAAAGGCATAGTCAGCCAGGTTTTCGCTCGCCACAAGGCATCCCATTGCGCTTGCCGCGCGCGGTATCACGATTGCGTCGGGCGCGAGGAGGCGGCGATGCGCGTCCTCGAACGTGTCGAGCACTTTTTCCGTCAGCAGATCGCTCGAGAGGATTTCCGAGACCAGGATATCCGCCGGCACGTCGAGTTCCGTGCCGATGGCGAGTTCGGTCGAGGGCTTGGCGTAGACCGTGATGCGATCAGCATAGCCGTTTTGGGCGACGATCTGCTGCGCCATGTCGGCGATCATCGGCTCCATCTCGCACGCCACCACTTTCTGTGCCCCGGCACGCGCGGCCATCAGCGACAACAGACCGCTGCCTGCGCCGATGTCGAGCACGCGTGCCTCGGGGCCGGCGGCGCCGATCGCGGCCTTTATGGCAGCCTCGAACGCATCGTTGCGCGGCACGTCGTTCATCATCGGGATGTGCCAGAAAGGCACCGATCCCGCGCCGAGCCGTCGCACCTGATGGCGCAGGTGCAGATTGTCGGGCTGCATCGCCAGCGCGCGGCGGAAATGCCGGATCGCTTCAAGGTTTCGTCCCGCATCCGCCAGAACCACGGCAAGATTACCGATTGCGATCGGATTGCCAGGATCAATCGCGCAAGCCCGCTCGAGTGCGGCGATCGCCTCGGCAGTGCGGCCGAGCCAGTGCAGCGTCAGCCCTTTTTCGTGCAGCGCTACGGCATGATCGGGCTCGATCGCGAGAAGCTGGTCCCAAGCGGCGAGCGCATCCTCGGTCCGCGAAAGACGCCCGAGCAGGCCGGCAAGCAAAGGCAGCACTTCTGCCGCGCGATACCCCTGCGACAGCACTTCACGATAGCCCGATTCGGCGCCTTCGAGATTCCCCTGTTCGTGCAGCGCCATCGCTTCGGCGAGCGCTGTACGCGCCTTGGTCAGGCGGTCGGCGGAACCCAGGTCGGTCACGTTGATGGTCCTTAAGTATCGGTATCGAGGCGGGTCCTGCTCGATAGGCCAATCGCCGCTGCCAGCGATAGCCTCCGTATTACTTGCCTGCTGCGGGAACGCGCGATCAGGACTTCGCCCTCAATCCGCATGCATATTGTTAGGGATAATTGCGCAACTGTCTCGCGCCGGTGGCCAAGGCTGGCACCGGTTTCAGCAGATGGCATGAACACTTTCGGTGCGGAAGCCGTGGCGCCATCGCTCCCCCAAAGCCGCCTGGCTGCTACCCGCCCGCCTGCTGGCGATCCCGCCCCGAGCCCCCTATCCCCGTCCGAGAAACGGGATCTTGTTCTGCACCATCAACGCTTCGTAGAAATTCAGATGATCCGGCATGTCGGCCATGTGGACGACGATGCCTGCCGCATCCTCCGCGCGCGCGGTCATTTCGGCGGGTTTGGTGGTCGGGCCGCCGCCCAGCTCGGTGGCGACGATGCCGGGGTGAAACACCGACACTGCGACATTGTCCGCACGGCAATCGATCGCCAGCGCGCGGGTCAGGCCGTCGAGCCCCCATTTGCTCGCGGTGTACGCGGGGCTGTCCTTGCGCGGGACCTTGGCGGAGATCGATCCGACATTGATGATCCGTCCCCGCCCCTGCGCCTTCATGATCGGGATCGCCGATCGCGCGCACAGGAACGCCGAGGTGAGATTGGTATCGAGGACGCGGTGCCATAAAGCGAGGTCGGTCCGCTCGGCCGGAGTGCTGTCGGCAATGCCGGCATTGTTGATCAGCACGTCGACGGTGCCGAACCGCGCCACCGCTCGCGCGAAGAGATTGGCGACGGCGGCTTCGTCGGTGACGTCGGTCGCCACCGCCAGCGCCTCGCCGCCCAGCTCTTCCAATCCGGCGACGAGCGACGCCAGCCGTTCGGCGCGGCGCGCGGCGAGCACGACCCTGGCCCCCTTCGCGACGAACGCGATCGCGCAGGCCTCGCCGATCCCCGAGCTGGCGCCGGTGATGACCACGACGCGTCCGTGCAGGATGCTCACTGCGAAGCCTTTTCGGCGGCGTTCGAGACCAAAGCCAGCGGATCGTCCGCCACGACTGCCAGGCCGCCGCCGCGATCCGAGCGGACATTCTGGAAGGTGCCGGCCTCCTTCTTGCGCAGGCCATAGGACTTGACCGGCTCGATCTCGTCCTTTGCCAACGCCGCCATCCTCGGCTTCCGCGCCAGCGCCGCCTCGATATAGGGCGCCAGCTCCGCCTGCTTCCTGGCCAGCCGCGCTTCCTCGCCTTCCTTCAGCCGCGGCATCGCGGTGTTGGCGAACAATTCGAGCGATTCGCAGATATGTTCGTGATTGGCCGGTCCGGTCTGCTGGACGAAGATGATCTGATCGACGCCGACATCGGCATAGGCCTTGCAATGGTCATGGACCTGCTCGGGCGTGCCGATGCCGCCATTGCCGTGATTGTCCTCGATCGAGGCCTCGGCGCGCTTGAAATCTTCCCACACGGTCGAATGGCCGGGCTTGCCCTTGCCGAACGACGCATAGAAGCCGAGCGAATAGCCGAAATATTTGAAGCCTTCGGTGCCGCGCTCGATCGCGACCTGCTCGTCCTCGTTGACCGACAATGCCGTCACGATCGCGAAATTGGCGTTGACCGCGTGGCCGATCGGCACGCACGCCTCGGACTTGATGATGTCGTAATATTCCTCGACCCATTTGCCGGCCTGCTCGGGCGCGGCGAAGCCGAAGACGAGCGCGCCCATCCCGTTGCGCGCAGCGTGGAGGATGGTGTCGCGGCGCGAGCATGCGACCCAGAGCGGCGGGTGCGGCGCCTGGATCGGCTTGGGGACGATATTGCGGGTCGGCATCGCGAAATGCTCGCCCTGAAACCCCGGATAGGGCGTCATCGTCAGCATGTTCGCGCATTGCTCGGTCGCTTCGCGCCACATGCCCTTCTTGAGCTCGGGATCGACGCCGAAACCTTCCAGCTCCATCGCGGTGCCGCTCTCGCCGGTACCCCATTCGAGCCGTCCGCGCGACAGCAGGTCCAGCGTCGCGATCCGCTCGGCGACGCGCGCCGGGTGATTGATCTTGGGCGGCATCACGCAGATGCCGTGGCCGAGCCGCATCCGCTTGGTCCGCTGGCTCAGCGCGCCGAGAAACACGTCGGGCGCCGAGCTGTGCGAATATTCCTCGAGGAAATGATGCTCGACCAGCCAGGCATAGTCATAGCCCAACTTGTCGGCGAGCTCGAGTTCGTCGAGCGCGTTGTGGAAGATCTCCATGTCCTTCGCGGCGGTGAAGGGCGCCGGGGACTGGTGCTCATAGAAGAGTCCGAATTGCATGCGAGTTTCCTCTAGCTGGATAGCGATGTCGGGAGGGCGCCGCGCGGAACCGGGACGCCTGGAATCTCGAGACGGATGCGGTTGAGCGTGCGGGACCCGGTAAAATAGAGCGTGCGCCAGTCGGCGTCGCCCCAGTTCATGTTGGAGGTGCGCCCCTCCATCAGGATCGTGCCGAGATGCTCGCCGGCCGGGCTGAGGATCCAGATGCCGCCGGGGCCGGTGCAATAGACATTGCCCGCCACATCGACCTTCATGCCGTCGGGGCCGCCCACGCGGGTGTCGGCGCGCATGTCGCAGAATAGCCGCGCGCTGCCGAGATCCAGCATGCCGTCGGCCTCGACGGAATAGGCCATGATCAGCTTGCGGTGCTGGTTGCTGTCGTTGACGTAGAGGATCTTCTCGTCGGGCGAGAAGCAAAGCCCGTTGGGATTGATCAGGTCGCGGACGACCATGTTGAGCCGCGCGCCGTCCGGCGAGACGCGATAGACGCCGGCGCAGTCGATTTCGGGCGGATGCTCGGGCGGGGTGAACGGCACCTTGGGCGGCGGGTCGGTGAAATAGACCGCGCCGTCCGACTTCACGACCACGTCGTTGGGCCGGTTGAGCTTCATGCCGCGATACTTGTCGGCGATCACCGAGACGCTGCCATCGGCTTCCTCGCGATCGACGCAGCGGCTGAAATGGTGACAGACCACCAGCCGGCCTTCGCGATCGCGGGTCTGGCCGTTGCCATTCTGGGTATCTTCCTTGTCGATGGTGATACCGTCCGCCGGGCTCCAGCGCATGCGGCGGCTGTTGTGGATGTCGCTGAACAGCAGATAGCCGCCCTCCGCGATCCACACCGGGCCTTCCGCCGGGCCCGTCGGCCCGCCGAAGCCGCGGCCAAGCTCTTCCCAGTCGGCGCCGTCGGCAACGATGGCGTCAACTCGCGGATCGATTCGTTCGACGGGCATCTGCCTGCTTTCCTCTCCCCCGCCCGCAAGTCTTGGCCTGCGATACGGATCTAGATGACAGCCTGTCTTATAACAGCGCCACTGACATTAGGGAAGAGGTTCCGGCGTTGACAGACAGCCAGGCTTACATTCTTATGCGATGCAAAGGCGCCTGCCCCGGCCGGCCGCATAAAAACCATGAGAGGATCGCACCGTGGCCCAACCGACGGTTGAAATCGACGCCTTCCTGGACGGCGTGAAGTTCCGCCCATTCCATGTTCGCGTGATGCTGATCGGCGCGCTGACGATGCTGGTCGACGGCTTCGATCTCGGCGTGCTGAGCTGGGTGCTGCCGAAGATTTCCGACCAATTCGGGGTTGCGCGCACGTCGCTCACCTGGGTGCTTTCGATGCAGCAGGTCGGGATGGTGCTGGGCGCTTTCCTGATCGCGCCGATCGCCGATCTGATCGGACGGCGACGGCTGCTGCTGATGTGCCTTTCGGGGGTAGCCGCCACCTGCTTCGTGACGATCTTCACCGACAGCATCTGGGCGCTCGCGATCTGCCGGCTGCTCACGGGCATGTTCGCCAGCTCGGTGATCGCCAACATGGTCGCGCTCGCCTCCGAGCTGGCACCCGCCCGCCAGCGCTCGACGGTGGTCACGGTGGTGCTGGCCGGATCGATGCCCGGCGCCTTGCTCGGCTCGGCGATGCAGGCATTCCTGCTCGAGCCCTATGGCTGGCACATCGCCTTCTGGATCGGCACCGCGATGCCGCTGCTGCTGCTGCCCTTCATCTATTTCTTCCTGCCCGAGTCACCCAAGTTCCTGGCCGCGCGCGATCCCGACGATCCCCGGCTCCAGGCGATCGTAGTGGCGCTGATGCCCGAGGGCGAAGGCGAGGCAGTCGTGCTGTCGCGTCCCGCCTCGCTCGAGAAGCGTCCGAACAGCCTGTTGCTGGTGCGCGAGCTGTTCAAGCCGGGCCTCGCGGTGCCGACGATATTGTTGTGGCTGAGCTTCGTCAGCAGCTTCGGCTTCATCAGCGCGGCCTTGTGGAAGACCACCGTATTCCACGACGTGATCGGGCTCGATTGGGGCCAGGTCGGCATCACCACTGCGCTCGGCACGGCGTTCGGCGCGATCGGCATGTTGACGATCGGCATGATGATCGACCGCTTCGGCTTCAAGGCGATCGTGCCGACCTATTTCATCGTCGCGGCCAGCGCCGCGATCGGCATGGGCCTGTTCGCGCCGGGCTGGGGGATGTTCGCAGCGCTGGCGCTCAATGCCCTCGCCCAGCACGCCGCGCATGCGGGTCTGGCCTCGATCGCCTCGACGCTCTACCCCACCCGCAACCGTGCGACCGGAGTGGGATGGGCCTATGGCGCGGGGCGCATCGCCTCGATCTTCGGGCCGATATATGGTGCGCTGGCGCTACAGCATCATTGGGGCGCGATCGGCTATTTCTTCCTGCTCGCCGGGCCCCTTGCGCTGGCGGGAATCGTCATCTGGATCCTGCTGACGCGCAACCCGCTCGATCCGGCCCAGCGCGCGGGCGGCGGCCACTAGTCGCCGCGTTCACCGACGGCGAGGCGCGGCCAGCGCTTCGAACGCGGCGACCTGCATCTCGACATCGATAACCTGGTCGAGGCCGAGCGACTGGGCCAGCCGGTACCGATCGCGGCCGCGTTCGACGATCCCTTCCTCCAGCACGTCGCCCCGCGCCCACAGCGCGTCGCGCTGCGCGCGCGACATGCGGCCCAGCGCCTTGAACGTCCGCGCACAATGGAAGCGCCGGCAGATCGCGGGTGCGCGGCCATGGATCGCGCAGCCCCGCTCCTCGAGATAGACGCACTTGCCGGTGCGCGGATCGCGCTTCAGCGCGGGCACCTTCCGGCCCGGATAGAGCGCGCTTTCGATATATTCGAAATCGAAGGTCGCGAGATCGTCGCCCGCCTCGGGGCGCAGGATCACCTGGTCGGACTTGCAGCACTCGGTGCAGCCGTCACACGGAATCGCATTATGATCGCGCGCGTCGCCCATGCTCCCCTCCGCCCCCCAGACTGCGCCACGACAGTCAGGCCGACAAGCGTCTGGGGCGTGGCGGCGGCGCGCCTCATCCGGCGCTGGGCTGCCATCCCAATAGACGCTTCACCGTGCCCCCGAAGATCGCCGCCTTGGCATCGCGGTCGATCCGGTCGCTATACAGCAGCATGTCGCGGCTCTCGCTGTACAGGCAGCCGCGGTTGCGCATCGGGCCGCCGGCCACGGCCATGCGCAGTCTTGTGTAATCGCTCGCCCACATCAGCCGCTCGGGCCCGAATGCGGCCAGGACGCGATCGAGATTGGGCCAGACATCGGCGAAGGGATAGGCCTGGTCCGACAGCAAAGGGAGACCGCAAAGCTTGACCGAGACATTGGCGAACTCGGCGAGCGACAGCAGCCCGTCGAGCCGATCCCAGGGATCGTCGCGCGGGGGCGAGACGGGATGCTGGCTCACCCCGACATGATCGATGATCACGATGAGCTCCGGGTGCCGCTCGATCAGCGGGCGCATCGCCGCCGCCTGGCCATGGGTGGACAGGAACAGCGGCAGCCCGACCTTCTCGGCCGCCTCGAAACCGGCGTCCATCGCGCCGCTGGTGAACGATTCCGAAAGCTCGGTGGTGCGGAAATCGGTGACCAGCAGCCGTCCTGCGATCACCCTTTTGTCATCGCGCGCGCGCTCGACCGCGGCGGCGAGCTCGGCACCCTTGGCCATGAACGTCTCGACCCCGATGAACCGCTCGGGATAGCGCGTCACGCAAGCATCAATGTACGGCAACGCGGCAACCACCAACGTCGCATCGACGCCGGCGCTGTCCATCGCCTCACGCGCAAGCTCGACGTTGACGGCCAGCTTGACCTGCTCGGGCACGTCGTCGCCGAACGGCACGACAGGTGCCGGCTGATGGATCTGGGCGTCGATGATGTCGAAGTCTGCGCTCTTCACGAAAGAATTCCCTGATTTGGCGCGAACCCGCGGTAGATCGCCCGGCCGCATGCGGCGCAGCGAATATCCTCGGTCGGCAGCGGCACTGCAGCAACGTGCTGCGATGGCGCGCCGCCGCAGCATGCGCAGCCCGAGGGCAAGGTGACGCGGTCGAGCTGGGCGAGCATCGCATCGCTCCATGCGGCGCCGCAGAACGGGCACTGCGCCCTCTCGCCTTCAATACCCTCACGCGTCATCGAACCCCTCTTGCCACACATGCCTATTGCTGAATGACGTTCGTCTTTATACAACGACGGTGATCATTATCCAGCGCCTTTCGCGCATCGTTCATTCTCGCCGTGGAGACCAGCCAGCATGCAGCCCGCTCAATATGATGTTCTCGCCATCGGCAATGCGATCGTCGACGTCATCGCCCATGCCAGCGACGACTTCCTCGCGCGCGAGGGCATGGCCAAGGGTGGCATGGCGCTGATCGACGAAGGCCGCGCCGAGCGTCTCTACGCCGCAATGGGGCCGGGCGTCGAAATTTCCGGCGGATCGGGCGGCAACACCATCGCCGGGATCGCAGCGTTCGGCGGCAGCGGCGCATTCATCGGCAAGGTCCGCGACGATACGCTGGGCGACATTTACCGCCACGACCTCGGCTCGATCGGCGTGCAGTTCGCTACGCCGGCGACCACCAGCGGCCCGGCGACGGCGCGCTGCCTGGTGCTGGTGACTCCCGATGCCGAGCGGACGATGAATACCTATCTCGGCGCCTGCACCGGCCTCGACGAGGACGACATCGACGAAGCGCTCGTCGCATCGGCGGGGATCACCTATCTCGAAGGCTATCTGTTCGATCAGCCCCCCGCCAAGGCCGCGTTCCGCAAGGCCGCGTCGCTGGCCCGCGCGGCGGGGCGCAAGGTCGCGCTGACCATGTCCGACAGCTTCTGCGTCCATCGCCACCGGGACGAATTCCTCGACCTGATCGAAAACCATATCGATATCCTCTTCGCCAATGAGGACGAGATCCGCGCGCTGTACGGCGTCGAGGACACGATGCAGGCGGCGAGGATTGCTGCGCAGCATGTCGAGCTCGTCACCGTGACGCGCGGCTCGGCAGGCGCGCTTCTGATCGACGCGAACGGCGCGGTCGAGGTTGCCGCATTCGGGGTGGACTCGGTGGTGGACACGACCGGTGCCGGCGATCTCTATGCGGCTGGCGTGCTGTACGGCCTCAGCCGCGGCCTGTCGCTCGCCGAATGCGGCCGGCTCGGCTGCGCCGCAGCGGGTGAAGTGATCGGCCATTTCGGCGCACGGCCGCAGGCGGACCTGAAGGCGTTTCTGGGGGCTTAGTTCAATCGCGAACGGCGCGAGATCAGATAGATCTCGTCGTTGAACCACAGCCCCTGGTGTCGCTGGAGTACTCCGCGCGTCGCCTCGAGATACTGGTCGTTCGACAGCGCCTTGGCGAAGCGGCCGTCCTCGATCTGCGCGACATAGCTCGCCGCGTTCCATGCCGCGAACAGGGTCGAGCTGCCGATCGGGGTGTGCTCGTCGATCTCGGTGGGAAGCGTGCGGATGTCGTAGCGGAACAGCGCCTCTTCGTCCGACAGCGAATGGAAGTGATAGTCGCGCGCGGCCGATCCCAGGTCATCGCGCACCGCAGCCATGATCGCCTCGCGCCCGGTGTGGAACGGATCTTCGTTCGGCCAGATCGTGCGGATGATGTCCAGCCCGGGATCGTTGCCGTGGCTGTGCACCCCCATCAGCTTGCCGTTGGGCCGCAGCGCCCGGACCAAAGGCGTGATCACGCGCGAGGTCTTGAACTTGAGCGGCGCGTGCGCGCGGTAGGGCTGCGAAAGCAATGCGAAATCGAAGTCCGCCTGCGCATAGCCGCGCCGCGGGATGATCGGATCAAGCATGAAATGATGGTCTTTGCGGTACAGCACCAGCACCGTCGGCGTCTTGTACATCGGGTTGCCGCTCGGGGCGATGCTCGCCTGCCAATGCTTGGCCAGGAAGGGATCGAGCTGCTGGATCTGTTCCTCGAACTGGCCGGCGGATGTGCCCTCCAGCCCCACTTCGTGCCACACCATCGCGCTCGCCCCGGCCGGAGTCTCGGGCTGCAAATGGGGCGCCTCGCCATATTTCAGATTGGTCAGCACCAGCACGGTGCCGGGATGCTCGCGCAGCCGATCGGGCATCTTCTCGAGCGTCAGCCGGATGTTCTCCATGCTGATCTCCTTGACCACCACGTAAAAGGGCACCCAGGGATGCCGGCGGTGCAGCCCGCGCAGCATCCGCGCCAGCGCGGTGCCGTCGCCGGCGCCGCCGTCGAACAGCCGGATCGCGGGAGGGACCGGTTGCGTATCCGACATTTCCACAACCGCACGATCGGCAATGATCTGCTTCTCGTTCGTGGTGTTGACGAACATCAGGTATTTCTGGCGATTGTCGTAGAAGCGGAAATTATGCTCGGGTCGCAGCTCGGCGCGCAGGCCCTTGATCCCCGAGCGTAGCGCGCTGGCTGACGCACCGTCCTGCTCCTCGATGAAGCGGTGGACGCGCTCGACGGTCTGCACCGTCACCCGCCCGCCCTGCTGAAGCCGCTGGACGAGCTTCCCGTCGTTGACCGCGAGCCGACCAAAGGTCGACTGCGCCATCTTGAGCCGTCGGCAGCTATGCTCGATCTGTGCAAGAAGAGCCTCGGTATCGTCCATCGTTATGCCGACAGCCGCGTCGCGCGGGCATAGCCCCCGTCGAGATAGATCAACGGATCGACGTCGCCCGACGTATGCACTTCCTTGACCGCGCCGATCACCACCGCGTGGGTGCCATATTCGATATGCGTCTCATATTCGCAGAAGAAGCTCGCCTGCGCATCGCACAGATAGGGCGTGCCGCATGCGCCCGAGCCCCAGCGGCCCTCGGCGAAGCGCGCCTCGCCCTTCACTTTGCCGGCGCAGGTCTGCGACACCGCAAGCTGATCGGCGTGGAGGATGTTGACGCAGAAATTGGCGCCCGCGGTCAACGGCGCGTGGAGACTGGCGGTCTTGTTGACGCAGACCAAAAGCGAAGGCGGATCCATGCTGAGCTCGCTTACCGCGGTCGCAGTCATCGCCCAGCGCTTGCCTTCCTGCCAGGCAGTGATCACCACCACGGCCTTGCCGAGCCGGCGCAGGCCGTTGCGCAATTGATCGGCGACCGCAAGCGACGGCGTGATATCCAGCTCAATCATCTCCACCCAGCCCTTCTCTGCCGACGATGCGCAGTCCGTAGCCCTCGATTCCCGACAGCCGCGCCTCGCTGTCCGAAAGCAGGATCAGGTCCTTGACGCCCAGATCGAGAAGGATCTGCGCGCCGACCCCGTAGTCGCGTATGCGCTGGTCGCGGGTCGGTCCCGCGCTGCTCCGCCGTTCGGAGATCGCGCTCGTCGAAGGATCGCGGATGAAGACGACCACGCCGGGACCGTCATGGCCGCCGACCCGGGCCAGGGCTCGCGCGACATATTCGCGGCGATCAGTCGGCGGCCCGAGCATGTCCGAGACGAAATCGAGCCGGTGCATGCGGACCAGCGTCGGCGTGTCCGGTGTGATGCGGCCGCGCGACAAGGCGAGATGCTCGACATTGTCGATGGTGTTGCGGAACACCGACAGGCGGAAGCCGGTGCCGTAAATGGTTTCGAACGCCTCCTCATGGACGCGCTCGACACAGCGCTCGGTGCGACGGCGATAGCTGATCAGATCGGCGATGGTGCCGATCGGAATGTCGTGCGTTCGCGAGAAGTCGACGAGGTCGGGCAGTCGCGCCATCGTGCCGTCTTCATTGAGCACTTCGCAGATCACGCCTGCAGGAATCAACCCGGCCAGCCGCGACACGTCGACCGCGGCTTCGGTATGGCCGGTGCGGACGAGCACGCCGCCGCCGCGCGCAACCAACGGGAAGACATGGCCGGGCGAAACGATATCATCACAGCCCTTCGACGGATCGATCGCCACCGCCACCGTGTGCGCGCGATCATATGCCGAAATGCCGGTAGTCACGCCTTCGCGCGCTTCGATCGAGACCGTGAAGGCAGTGCCGTGGCCCGAGTTATTCTCCATCACCATCGGCGGCAGACGCAGCTCGCGCGCGCGCTCCTCGGTCATCGCCAAGCAGATCAGCCCGCGCGCGTGTCGTGCCATGAAATTGATCTGCGCGGGCGTGGCGAACTGCGCCGGGATGATGATGTCGCCTTCGTTCTCTCGATCCTCGGCATCGACGAGGATATAAGGCAGGCCGTTGCGCGCGGCTTCGATGATCTCCTCGGTCGAGGAGATCGAATTGTGCAGCCGCGCCTGGGCCTGCTCGACAAGGTTAATAGACATCGGCTTCCTGCAGGGTTTCGCGAGCATGGCGCCAGCTGTCCGTTCCGGCGGGGAGGCCGACATAGAGCGTCGCGTGGAGCAGGATTTCCCTGATCTCGTCCTTGGTGACGCCGTTGGCGAGCGCGCCGTTGATGTGGTTGCGCAACTGATCGGGCCGCGACTGGCCGATCAGGATCGCGATCGTCAGCATCGAGCGCGTCTTGCGGTCCAGGCCGGGCCGGCTCCACACATCGCCGAAGCACATCCGCGTCACCAGGTCCTGCAGCGGCTCGTTGAAGTCGTCGACATTGTCGAGGCTGCGCACCCCCGGTTCGCCGAACATATCGAAGCGCATCGCGCGTCCCCGATCGTAGGATTCGTCCTTCTTCACGCCATTGCCTTCCTAGTTTCGATAGGTGCTAGCGCCCACAGCATCGGGCGGATTGCCTCGGCCGCAGCGGCCACTTCCGCGCGCGCCGCGGCAGACACGCCGAGGGCACGCAGGAAGCCGTGGATCATCTTGGGCGCGATCCGGATCGTCGTCGGCACCCCAGCCTCCTCAAGCCGAGCAGCGAGCTGGACTGCCTCGGCACAGAGCGGATCATGTTCTGCGGCGACGATATGGGTAGGCGGGAGCACCGCCAGATCCTGCCGGTCGACCGGCGCGGGGTTGTCGTCGAGCCCGCCACAGCGCGTGAACAACGTTATATACTGGCGAACGCGATCGGCGGTCAGCAGCGGATCAAGCCCATTGGCATAAGCCGGCGCCTCTGGGTCCATCGCGAAGGTCCCGTAGAATAGCAGCTGGCAGATCGGCTGTGCGTTCGCGGCGCAAAGCGACAGCGCCAGCAACGCGCCAGCGCTGTCACCGGCCACGCCGATACGCGCCGGATCGACGCCGAGCGCCTCGGCATGGCGCGCCAGCCAGGCGAACGCCGCGTCGCAATCGGCTCGGGCGCCGGCATAATCGGTTTCGGGCAGCCGACGATATTGGACGCTGACGACGACAGCACCCGTCGCCTCGGCCAGCCCCGCACCCACGATATCGAAGCTTTCGATGCTGCCGAGCGCGAAGCCGCCGCCGTGGAAATAGCAGAGTGCCGGTCGCGGCTCCTCGCCGCCCGGATCGAAGACGCGCAGCGCGATTTCGCGTCGCGGCGCGGCGACATAGCTGTCGAACCGCCGCACCCCGGGGTCAAACCCTTCTGCGTAGCGGTGCCCGTTCAAGTCTCCGACGAGGCGCATCGTCTCGAGATCGGCAGCAGGCGGCTGGGCGCTGACCAAAGCGACATAATCGTCGATGCCGGCAGCAAGGATCGCGGGACCCGTCATCGCACGGTCAGCCGACAGCCTCATACCGCACCTCGATCGGCTGCGTCGAAAGCTCGGCCAGCCGCGGCGCGACTTCGCGCCCGACCAGAGTCAGATTGTCGACGGTGTCGGCATGGCCGAGCTCGCCCGCCTGGCCCATCATCAGCAAATTGCCGAAGCCGCCGGTCTCGTCATGGAATCGCGCCAGCTGCTCGTGGACGTCATCGGGCGTGCCGACGAAGAACAGGCCCGCATCCATATATTGCTCGATCGTGCCGTCGACGGGCAACGGATCGCCGTTGCGCATGCGCGGACGCATCGCGTTGGCGCCGGCCTGGAGCATACGGATATTGGCGTCGACCGGACTGAAGCCGAGCGGGTTGCGGAACTGGGGATCGAGACGGGCGGCGGTGGTGAAGTAGCTCTTCATCTTCTCTGCGCGGGCAAACGCTGTCTTGCGATCGCCGGCGCAGGCGACGAGCGCCAAGTAAGCGAGCTTGTCCTGCCCCGGCTGCTCGCCATGCGCCTGGACATAGGCTTCGCGGTACCCGGTGAAAACCGAGCGGGCGACGGCGCCCGACAGGAAGGTCGCGCAGGTATAGCCGCGCTTGCCATATTCACGCGCACTGGTCGCGCTCGACGCGGTCATCCAGATCGGCGGGTGCGGCTGCTGGATCGGCCGGGGCCACATGCTGACGGTGCGATAATGGAAATGCTCGCCTTCCCAGGAGAAATTGTCGCCCTGGTTCGAAAGCGCGGCGAGGATGAGGTCGTGCGCTTCCCAGAAGCGGTCCATGAAGCCAGTCGGCTGGCGGTTCGACATGAACAATTCATAGGCCGCACCCTTGACCAGCCCGACTTCGAGCCGCCCACCCGAAAGCGCGTCGACCATGGCGATCTCCTCCGCCACGCGCAGCGGATTGGAGCGATTGGCGAGCGGGATGCCGAGCGCGAGCAGCTGCGCCTTGCTGGTCTGGCGCGCGAGGATCGCCAGCGTCGTCATGCAGGAGGTCGACATGCAGGTCGCGGCGGCATGGTGCTCGTTGACCATGATGTTCAGCCCGAGCTCGTCGGCGAGCATATATTCATCGAGATAGCGGTTGAGCAGCCGCCCGGCCTCGAACGGATCGCATTTGCTCTGCGGCAGCGTGACGCGCATCGCGCCCGGCTGCTGGAAGGCGGGGTGATAGGCCTGCTCGCTGAATTGCCAGATTTTCATGTGTGTCTCCGGGCCGTGGTTCAGCGGCCGGCAAAGGCGGCGATGCGGGATGCGAGCCCGGCGGGCTGATCGGCGTGCACGCGGTGGCCGGCTCCGGCAAAAATCTCGACCTCGGCGTCGGGCAGCGCCTTGCGCCAGTCCTGGCGATAACGCTCGCTGACGATCGCATCCTGCTCGCCCCAGGCGAGCAGGGTCGAGCTGGTGATGCGGTGCGTGCGATCGCCCAATTTCGGGTTCGCCATATAGGGCGTCCAGCCGAAGTGACTCGCCGCCTCATCGTTGCGCATCAGCCGGCGCAGACGGTCCTCGGGGAGCTTGGTCAGAGTCTTCATGTCGCTGCCCGGGCCCGGATCGCCCACCTGCATCCGCGCGCCCAGCTCCTGGCGCGACAGCATGAAGATGTCGGCGACGTGCTGCTCGCGGCGATCCGCGGTCGGCAGCCCGAGCGGCGACACCAGCACCAGTTGCGACGCGCGGCCCGGCTCCTTGGTCAGCATTTCCGCCGCAACCCAGCCGCCGAACGAGGTGCCGACGATCACCGGCCGCGCCAGCCCCAGCTGGTTGAGCATGTCGAGATAGAAGTAACCGAGATCGTCGACGCGATTGATCCGAGGGGACCCCTGGGAAGCGCCGAAACCGGGGTGCGACGGCGCGAAGACAGAGAAGCTATGCGCCAGTTCGTGCAGCAAAGGCGCCGCCCCCTCGAGCCCGTCCAGACCGTGGAGGAACAGCAACGGTGCGCCGCTGCCCGCCTCGAACAACTCAAGCCGGGTGCCCATCACGTCAAGCGCGGACAAGGTGCCGAAGCTCAGTTCCTCCAGGCTTTCGGTCTCCATCGCTCTCCACTCGTGCCTTCTTCGTTGGCGCGAGAGTGTTGCCCGCCGACTGATACGTCCAATTCTTTGTTCTTGAGCGTTTGATGCCAGGAAAGTATGGAAGGCGCATGGAGCTTCGCCACCTACGCTATTTCCGCGCGATCGGGCGCGAGCAGCATTTCGGCCGTGCCGCCATTGCGCTGCGGGTGGCGCAGCCGGCGCTGACACGGCAGATCCGCGACCTCGAAGCCGAGCTCGGCGTCGAATTGTTCGACCGGCTGCCACGCGGCGTGCGCCTGTCGAGCGCGGGCCGCGCGTTCCTCGACGAAGTCGAGGAAATCCTTTCGCAAGTCGAGCGCGCCATCGATCGCGCCAAACGGCTGGGCAGCGGCCATCTCGGCACGGTCCGCGTCGGCCTCAGCGAAATCATCGCCGCGCACGACTTCATCTCGCATGGGCTGCGCAGTTTCCGCGAGAGTGAACCCTCGGTGGTGCTCGATCTCAAATCCATGGGATCGATCAACCAGATCGCCGCGCTCAAGGAAGGCACGCTTGATGTCGGGCTGGTCTATGACGCGCATCTCGACGATCGCGACCGCGAAGTGCTCGATCGCATCCGCCTCGGCTCGGGCGAGACGATGGTGGCGGTGCACGAGAGCCACAGACTGGCCCGCCGCAGCTCGGTGACGATGGCGGAAATCGCCGCGGAGCCCGCGCTCGGCCCGGCGCGGCTGACTGCGCCCGGCTATTATGATCGGCTCATGGCGGCTTGGATCGACAGCGGCAGCCCGCCGCGCATCGTCCAGGAATGCACAACCAACTCGGTGCTGCTCAGCCTCGTCGCAGTGGGCATGGGCGTCGGCTTCGTCACGGCGTCGAGTGGATTGTCTCCGACGCACAATATCCGGCTGGTGCCGATCAGCGATCTGGACCTGAAGTTTGACGTATTGCTGGTGTGGCGCGAGCGCGACCGCTCGGCGGCGCTGCGGCGATTCGTCGACATGATGGTGCGCCATGCCGGGGCGACCGACTAGTGGGTGAACTGTCATCCCTTTGGGGTGACGAGATGCCGGCGGCGACCCTGCTATCTCCAGCGCAGAGGAGAGTATGATGACCGACGCGCGACCGCTCAAGGGCCTGTATCATTTCGCCTATCCTTGCCGCGATGCGGAGGAGACGCGTCACTTCTACGAAGACATTCTCGGCCTTCCTCTGGTCAATTGCATGATGGCGGAAAAGGTGCCCAGCACCGGCGAAGAGCAGCCCTATGTGCATTTCTTCTTCGAGCTGGGCGACGGCTCCTATATCGCGTTCTTCGATCTGGGCGGCGAGGAAAAGCCGGCACCGTCGCCGAACACACCCGAATGGGTGCAGCATTTCGCGATCGAGACCGAGTCGGTCGAGGATGTCGATGCAATGCGGCTGCGTCTCGCCGAGCACGGTGTGAAGACTACGCCGCTGGTGGATCATGAATTCGTGCGGTCGATCTATTTCTTCGACCCCAACGGTTTGCGGCTGGAGATCGCCGCGCGCACCGAAGCGCCGGGTTTCCTCGAAGCGGCCGCGAGCGAAGCGCACGATATCCTCAAAGCCTGGAATACGCGCAAGCACGGAGCCGCCTTCACCGTCTGACCGCGCGGCATTCCCTGCCACGCTGACCCAACTGCCGAATGGACAGATCGGCGGCCGGGCGGCAGGAAGGCAAAAGGGAATGTGACGAAGAGGTTCAGGACGCATGGCAGACACGGAACAATCACGCCGGCGTGTCCAGTCGATCGAAGTGGGGTTTCGGGTGCTGCGGGTGCTGCGCATGGCCGAGGGACCGCTACCGCTGCGCGAGATCGCGGCGCGCGCGAGCATGCCGCCGAGCAAGGTGCATCTCTACCTCGTCAGCTTCGTGCGCGAGAACATGGCGTATCAGGATATCCAGAACGGCCATTACGGGCTGGGCTCGTTCGCGATCCAGCTCGGTCTCGCCGCGATCCGCCAGCTCGACGTGGTCGGTCTCGCCGCCGACACGCTGACCGAGCTTCGCGACAAGACCGACTGCGCGATCTACCTCTCGCTGTGGGGCGACCGTGGCCCCTGCATCGTCGCCAAGGCGGACGGCACGCTGCAGGGCGCGTTCCTGATCCGCCTCGGCTATATGCTGCCGGTCACGACCACCGCGACGGGGCTGGTCTTCCTCGCCCATCTGCCGCCGGTCGAGGCCGAGCGCGCCCTGAACGCTCAGGCCGCGTATGATGCGACCCGCAGCAACGCGCCCACGCCGAGCAAAGAGGAACTCGCCGAGAGCGCGGAGAAGATCCGCCGCGACGGCTATTCCACCACCGCCGGCATGCTCAACCGCAACTTCGCCGCGATCGCCGCGCCGATCTTCGATCACAGCGGCAAGATCGCCGCGACCATCACGCTGCTCGGGCCGACCGACTTCATGAACCGCGCCCGGCTCAAGGAATTCGGCAAGATGCTCCTCGTCGCGACCCAGTCCGTTTCGGAGCGAATGGGCGCCCTCCCTGTGCCGGCCGGAAAGCCGGGCAAGGCCTGATTTAGTCGGCGCCGCGCACGAAATCGGGCGCGCGCCGGCCCGCCGCCGCGGCATACAGCCGCAGTTTGCGAGCTTCGGCACGCCCGGCGTCGTCGAGCCAGGTGCGTTCGTGCCCCCACAGGCTCGGCCCGCAATCGCACTCGAAAGGCTGCCATGTCGCCGGATCGATCGAGCGCCCGCCCCATCCCATTTCGACCATGAAGTTGGAGGGCGTGCGGACGTAGAAGCTTGTCATCAGATCGTTGGTGTGCCGTCCCAGCGTGACGCCGATCCTTCCCTCCTCCTGCTGCGCCAGATCATAGCCCTGGCCGACATCGTCGAGGCTATCGAGTTCGACCATCAAATGGTGAAAGCCGTCCTCGCCGGTCTCGATCGCCGCGAAACTGTGATGGCGGCTGTTGAGGTGGAAGAAGAACGCCTTGAACGGCCGCAGCGCATAGTCGCTGAGCCGGAAGCCGAGCAAATCGGTGTAGAAGGGAAGCACCGCATCAAGCGACCGCACCGTCAGCACGACATGGCCAAGGCCGAGCGCGCCGGTGCGGAAGCCGCTGATCGCGCGGCCCGGAACGAAGTGGGAAGCCGCCGTAGTGGCGCCGTGGAAGAATTCGAGCCGGTTTCCGGCCGGGTCGAGCGCAAGGATCAGGTCGGCAACGCGGCGTTGCTCGGCTTCCAATCGAGTGCCGGGAATCACCGCATGGCCGGCATCGGAAAGCCGCGCGGCCAGCCGCGCCAGCGCGTCGCCGTCGGCGACTTCCCAGCCCATCGCACTGACCCGGTCATGAGCGCCGCGTTCGACGAACAACCGCCCGGCACGATCATCGGCGCGCAGCGAGAAACCACTATCCGCCGCATCGGCGACCTGCATGCCGAGCAGCCCCGTCGCGAAATCCGCCCACGCATCGGGCCGCGCCGTGCATACGCCGATATAGCCGAGTGACTGCAGCACATTGCCTCGCGTCAGACGATCCCGACTAGCGGGAATCGAACTAACGCTATTCGTTAATACCGAAAAGCGCCATCGCAAAATTTATGGGCGCTGGACCCCCGCGCGGCTATATTCAGGAGTGAATTCCTCGGCATCAAGGTCAGCGTCCGCCGGATCGGTGGGTGCGCTTAGCGAGGCGAGCAAACGCGTGAGAAACCCGCGCAGTACGTCCTGCTCGTCGTCGTCCAGCGGCGTCAGCAATTCGGCTTCCAGCGCGCGGGTATCCTTCTGGAGCTTCTTGAGCGTGTCCTTGCCGGCTGCAGTCAGGCTGAGTTCGAGCAGGCGCTTGTTGGCGCGGCTCACCTGGCGATCGATCAGGCCCTTGGACTCGAGCAACGCGATCTGCTTGATCATCGTCTGTGGCTTGACGTCATAAAGCCGCGACAGCTCGGCCGACGACATGTTGGGCCGCGTCGACAGCGTCGTCAGGATGCGAAACTGGACCGCAGTCACCCCGAGCGGGTTGAGCACCGATTCGAGCCGAACATAGGCCTTGTACTGGACTTGCTTGACCAGGTGCAGGATCGACGGCGCATGTCGATCGGTAGTTGCGCGAATGGCTTTCCCCATTCGGGCTTAGTGTCCTATCGCGCCGGGACTGTCCAGAGTCGGCCGGCGCGGCGTGTTTGACCGCCGCGCTCTGCCCTCAACCCTTCAGTTTCTTGGTCGCGATCGCCGCGCCTTCGGCCATCGCCGCCAGCTTGGCCCACACCACTTCGGGATGGCCGACGCGCGAGCCGATACCGCAATCGGTGCCGCCCTGGATGTTCTCCATGCCGACCAGTTTGCCGACATTGACCAGACGCTCGGCGACCAGTTCCGGATGCTCGACGAGATCGGTCATATGCCCGACGACGCCGGGACAGATGATCTTGCCGGCGGGTAGCTTGACCTCCTCCCAGACGCGCCATTCATGCGCGTGGCGGACGTTGCTCGCCTCAAAGGTATAGCATTGCGCGTTTATCTTGAGCATCAGATCGACGATGTTTTTGAACTCGATGTCATGGACATGCGGGCGATGGCCACTTCCCCAGCACATGTGGAAACGGATCTGCTCCTCGGGCAGCCTTTCCACGGCATGGTTGATCACCTCGACTGCGAATTCGAGATAGTCGCGATACTTATCGACCGACCATTCGGGGTAGAACATCCAGCTGGTCGCGAATTCGGGCTCATCGATCTGGACGATCAGCCCGGCATCTGTGATCGCCTTATATTCCGCGCGCATCGCCGTGGCGACGGCCATCATGTAATCGCGCTCGTCGCGGTAGAAGGCATTGCGTGCACCGGCGCCGGCGCTGAGTGGGCCGAGCGCGGCGATGAAACCGTCGACATCGGCCTTGCCTTCCAGGCCCTTCTTCAGCGCGTCGATATCCTTGGCGATCTCGGCCTGGCCGACATATGTCAGCGCACTGGTGCAGACCTTTTCCTTCGTCGGCTTCTGCGGGACGTTGCCAGGAGTCATGAAGCCCGGCCGGACCGGGCCGCCCGCGCCGGCGAACCACAGCCCGGATTCGTAGAAGCCGGGGAAATCGCGCCGGTCGCGCTCGCCGGGTCCGGCACGCTTCGACGGCGTTGCGGGATCCCGCGGCAGCGTCTCCCAGCCGGTCACCCGCTGCTGGATGTAGCTGGTATAGCTGCCCATGTTGGCCGCTTTCACGTACTCGCCGTCGTTGATCACATCGACGCCGCACTTGATTTGCTGCTCGACGACTTCGCGCACCGCTTTGGGCAGGCGCACCGCGATCTCGGCCTGCTTCGTGTCGGCATCGACGAGCAACGCATCGAGGTCGGCCGGACGCGGCAGATTGCCGCCGTGAGTCGTCAGGATATGGTCTGTGGAACGCCGCATCGTGTCTCTCCATTTGGGTCTCGGCGGATCAGTTCCGGCGGACGAATTTCTGGATCTGGTGGTTGCCCTGCTCCGCGGGGATCCAGCCCGGGCGGATCGCGAAGCTGTAGGGCACTTCGGCGACATAGACGTCGCCGTGGCTGTCGACCGCGATGCCGTGCGGCGCGATGAAATTGCCGGGGGTGTGGCGCAATTCGGACGAACCGCCCCAGCGATCGAGAACCTTTCCGTCGGGGCTCAGCACGGTGACGCGGCCAGGATGGTCCTCGCGCATCTCGCCATGGACGAAACTCTTCTTGCCCTTGGGCCGCCATAGCTCGGCGACATAGACGAGGCCCTGCGCGTCGATCGCGAGATCGCATGGTCGCTGGATATCGGTCCAGTGGTCGAGATAGTCGCCGTCGGGCGAGAAGATCTGGATACGATCATTCTCGCGGTCGCAGACCAGCACGCGCCCTGCAGCGTCGCAACCGATGCCGTGCGGCAGATGGAATTCGCCCGGCCCGGTGCCGATCTTGCCCCAGGACTGGATCAACTCGCCGTCGGCGCTGAAGCGATGGACGCGGCAATTGCCATACCCGTCGGCGACGTACAGTTCGCCGCTGGGCGCCACCGCCAGATTGCAGCAGCGGTTGAACGGTGGTCCCGGATAGCCGATGCACTCGCAGGCATGGACGTCATAAGGCGGCTTCGGGTCATAGCCGGTGTCCGATGCCTGGCCGGGCACGCCGAGCGTCAGGATCGGCACGCCCTCCAGCGTGAAAACCCGGATGCTGTGATCGCCATTGTCGACGCAATAGACGCGGTCGTCGGGGCCAATCGTCAGGCCGTGCGCCATCGTGAAGATGTCGTCGCCCCATCTGCGGATGAACGTCCCGTCGCGCGCATAGACGAGGACGCGGTGGGGGAAGCGGACGAACAGATAGACTCGGTCCTGCGAATCCACTGCCACCCCGGTCACGTCGCGATGCGACACGCCCGCCGGCAGGCGTTCCCAATCGGCCACCACGTCGAACGCGGGTGCTGTCACGATGGCCGGCTCAGGCATTTCGCTCCCCGACGGATTATCCCACAAAACCAGCCTAGACGTCCGCTCGTCCCTAAGCCAAGCTGATATATATCGTCGCCTTGGCATTTGTACATAGCGAACGACATATGATAAAGACAATCGAGAGCGGACCGGACGATTACCCGGATTCGCCGATCAGGAGTGGTGCATGACGGACACTGGAGCTCGGTCGGTCGACGTGGATGCGTTCCTCGACGGCCTGAAATTCAACCGCTTCCATCTGATCGTTCTCGTCATGTGCACGATCCTGACCGCGATCGACGGCTACGAACTCTATGTCGTCGGCTGGGTGCTGCCGGTTCTCGCCAAGGATTTCGGCGTGGCGCCGACCGCGATCACGTCGGCGCTGGTCGCGCAGCAAGTCGGGATGTTGCTCGGCGCGTTCGTCATCCCGCCCCTCGCCGACCGCATCGGGCGGCCGCGGGTGCTGCTGTTCTGCTATCTGGGGATGATGCTGAGCGCGCTCGCTATCCTCACCACCAAGTCGCTGCTGCCCTTCACGCTCTGCCGCTTCGCCGCGGGTTTCTGCGGCACTGCGATGATCCCCATTCTCGTCACCATCGCCTCCGAGACGGCACCCAAAAGGCTGCGTGCGACGGTGAGCACGATTACGGTCAGCGGCACGATGATCGGCGCGCTGCTGGGTTCGCTGATGCAGGGCTTCATCCTCGAGCCGTTCGGCTGGCGCGGGGCTTTCTGGATCGCCGTCGCGCTGCCGGCGGTCATGCTGCCCTTCGTCTATTTCTTCCTCCCCGAATCGCTGCGTGCATTGGTTGCGCGCGACCCTCACGACCCGGCAATTACGGCCCTGATCCGGCGGATGCAGCCGGCAAGCGACGGTGCGGTCATGCTCACCGTCGCGCCCAAACCGGAGCGCGCCCCGACCGCGATCCTGCTGGGCGACATCTTCGGACGCGGGCAATTGCTCAAGACCTTCCTGATGTGGGGGATCGCGATTTCCAGCTTCGTGTTCATCACTGCCGGGGTGTGGAAGACGACCATCTTCAAGCAAGTGATTGGGCTACCCTTGCAGCAGGTGGCGCTGATCAACGGCATCAATACGGCTGCCGGGTTCGTCGGCATGCTGACGATCGGCTTCTTCATCGACCGGCTGGGCTTCAAGCGGGTGATGACCGGGACCTTCCTGCTCGCCGCGCTGAGCGCGACGATGGTCGGATTGCTCGCCCCCGGGCCGGGCATGTACGTCGCAGTGGCGTTCATGGGGATGTGCCAGCATGGCGGCCAGGCAAGCATTCCCGCGCTCGCGGCTGCGCTGTATCCGACCCGCAGCCGCGCGACCGGCGTGGGCTGGGCCTATGGTGCCGCCCGCGTCGTGTCGATCTGGGCACCCCTGTTCGGCACGTTTGTGCTGACCGGGGGTTTCGGGCCGGTAGGCATCTTCGCGATGCTCGGCGTGCCGCTGGCATGCGCAGGCTTCTTCACCTTCTGGTTGATGAGCCTCAAGGGCGCGCCGCAGGTGGTCCGCGTCGGGCACGGGCGTGGCTGACGCGCAGCCGGCGAACGCACCCGCCGTCGATTCGCACGCGCATATCTTCACCCGGGCAATGCCGTTCGCCCGCGACGCGCATTCGCGGCCCACGTATGACTATCCGGTCGAAGCTTGGCTCGCGGATCTCGACCGCCACGGCATCGGCCGCGGGGTGATCGCGGCAGCCAGCCTGTTCGACGACGGCAATGCCTATACGCTCGCGGCGCTCGCCGCGCATCCGCGGCTGCGCGCGACGATCCTCGCCGGCCCCGACACCAGCGCGCGCGAGCTGCGCGCGCTGGCCGATCAGGGGGTCGTCGGAGTACGGCTTACCTGGCGCAGGCTGACCGATCTGCCAGGTCTCGCCGACGCGCCGTGGCGCGGGTTCCTCGGCCGGCTCGCCGATTGCGGGATGCATGTCGAATTGCTCGCCGGAAGCGCACAATTGCCGGTGCTGCTGCCGCAATTGCTCGCAGCGCCGGTGCGGCTGGTGGTCGACCATTTCGGCGTCCCGTCGCGCGACGAGACCGAACGCCGCGCCGGCACCGATGCGCTGCTGCGCGCCGTTCAGAGCGGTGCTGCTTGGGTCAAAATCTCGGCCGGCTTCCGCATGCCGTGGGAAATCGCCGCCGAATGCACCGCACGCCTGCTCGCCGAAGCCGGTCCCGGCCGGTTGCTCTGGGGCAGCGACGCGCCGTTCGTGAACCACGAAGCCGCCATGGACTATGCGGGCACGCTCGCATTGTACCTGCGCCTCGTTCCCGACGCGGAAATGCGCCGCGTCATCGACTCCAGCGCGCTTGCACTCTTCTTCAATCTACGGAGCCACGATCAATGAACCGCAGGGAGCGCGCCGCCGCCGCCGCCGAGCTCGAAATGGGGCTCGCAGATTTCTGGCACGACGTCGACAATAATTGGGGCCGCCAGGCCGGCGATTATTATGCGCCCGAGGCGATCTATCGCTCGGGCAGGCTAAACCTCGAGGGGCGCGAGGCGATCGAGGGCTTTTACAGCTGGCGCGAGGGCCGTGGCGCGCGCGTCTCGATCCACGCTTTCACCAATTTCCGCGCCGAGTTCGACGATGCCGGCGGCGCCACCGCGACCTGGTTCATGCTGCTCTGGGCGGCCGACGGCCAGGCGCCGCTCGACAGCCGGGTGCCGACCCGGATCAGCCAGGCGAGCGAGACCTTCCGCTGGGACGAAGCCGAAGGGCGCTGGCTATGCACCCTGCGCGAACTCACAAACCTGTTCCGCGGCGGCGATCAGCTCAACTTCAGTTGAGCGTGCGGGCCGCCGTGTAAAGGCGATCATCCGATAGCAGAAAAGGGGTATTTCAATGGGCGGCATGGTGCGCGTTGTGTTGTTTCCAAAGGGGCCCAGGGACCCCGCTGCCACGGACCGGCAGATCACGATCGATATGGTGGTCGACGCCGGCGGATCCGCCATCGGACCATTTCCCGCGTTCGGCCGCATGGGCGACTTCACTAAGCCCGAGATGCTCTATCCCTTCGCGCTGATGGGCGATGGCCGGATCGATTATGGCGCCTATGCGAGCGACGGCGCGCGGCAGGACAAGCTGGCGATCCGCACCGCGCGGCTGGCGCCCGGCGCCGAGATTCTGCGCACCGCGGCTGGCACCACCGAGATCTTCCTGATCGATACGGTGACCCCCCTCGCCGCGACGTAGGCATTCTGGCGCGCAATCCGGATGATAAAAGGGCGCCCCACGAGGCGCCCTTTCGATGTTACCCGAACGTCGCGATCAGAACCGCACCCGCGCTCCAACCATGAAGGCACGGCCGACCTTGTCGTAATATTGACCGTTCACCGGGCCGTTGAGAATGATGTACGGAACCGGCGGCGGATCCTTGTCGAGCAGATTGTTGACCGCCCAGAAGAATTCGTACTTCTTGTCCGTACCGGCGAAGATCTTGCCGAACAGGTTGAAATAAGTGACCGCGGGCACCTTGTTGTCGTTGATCGTGTTGGTCGGCAACGTGTTGTAGGTCACGTCCTGCACGCCCCTGGAGATGAAGATCGTCTGCAGGGTCAGCTCCCAGCCATTGGTGCCGATCGTCTCCGACAGATTGCCGCGGAAGCGCGGGATCGAGCCGAGATTGGCCCAGCCATTCTCGCCCGCGCGATCGATCGGCGCGGCGCCGGTCCCCGAATCGACCATCGCGTTGAGGATGTAGGTGCCGCTTGCGGCGATCCCCCAGCGGCCGCCATCGCCCAGAAACTCGAGCGGCGTGTTGTAGGTCACCGTCATGTCGATGCCCTTTTGGGCAAAGGCCCCGACGTTGAGCGATCCCGCCACCAGGCCAGTATGAATGCGGTCGTTCGGTGCCGCAGTGCTGGTATCGGGTCCGTAGGTGAACAGGTTGCAGAAATAGGCATCTCCGCCGCTGCACAAGGTCGCGATGTTGGCGGTCGAGAGGTTGGTGATCGCGTCGTCGATCTGGATATTGTAATAATCGACCGAGACACCGAGGCCGGTCAATGCCCCCCGGCCGCGATATGCCGCGCCGACGGTGAAGGTCTTGGAGAATTCGGGCCCGACGTCGGGATTGCCGAGACTGGTGTTCTGCGGGATCACCGGGCTCTTGGTCACGCCGTCCACCACCAACGTCACGGCATTGCTGACGTTGCTGCCAGGGCTGTACAGTTCGTTGATCGCCGGCGCGCGGATATCGCGCGAGCGGGCGATGCGGATGTTAAGCCCGTCGACCGGCTCCCACACCGCTCCGGCCTTCCACGCGGTCTGGCCGCCGACGGTGCTGTAGTCGGCATAGCGGAACGCGCCGTTGATGCTCAGGCTCTTGAGAAAGGGCGTGTCTTTGGCGAGCGGGACGGTCGCCTCCACATAGGCTTCCTTGACGTTGAACGCGCCCGAATAGGGAACTGCGTTGCCGGCGGTGAGGAAGCCATTGTTGGCGCCGACGGCGTCGGCGGTCAGCTTCTCGGTTTCGCGGCGATATTCGCCGCCGAACGCCACCGAAACCGGTCCGGCCCAGGTCGAGAAGGGCTCCCCGACCACATTGGCAGCGGCGGTAAACTGGTCGTACTTCACCTTGGCGAGGCCTTCGCCCCAGATATAATCGCGCGCGGCGGCACTGGTATTGCCTTCGCCGAACAGGTTGAGCGGCTGGCAGCCCGCGGCGGCGGCGACACCATCGCGCACGCCGCGGCAGACGATGTTGCCCGCGCCGTCGCGCACTGCGTCGATCGCGAAGTTCAGATTGGCCGTGATCGGATTGTTGAACGTGGCAGATGCGTAGTTGTTGACGCCGTAGGACGCGTGTGCGTCCCATTTCCACGATCCGCCGAGCTTGCCCTCGAACCCGATCGTACCGTGCGGGGTGTCGTTGGTGATCTCGTAATAATTGATGCCGATGTCGTGGCCGATACGGCTGATGTTGAAGCTCGCCGTCGTCGGTGGCAGCAGCGCCAGCACCTGCGCGGGGAGAAATGCATTGTCGCGGCGGATCGGCTGGGTCGAAAGCCGGATCGGAACGCCGTCGAGGAACCCGCGCGAGCTCGAATAGCCGCCTTCGATATAGCCGGTGATCGAATCCGAGAAATCGTAATAGAGGCTCCCATAGGCCGTGAAGCGCCGCACGTCTGGAACCAGCGCGGTGCCGGTGATGATCGAGCCGCCTTCGCCGCCGATCATCGTCGCGCCGCCGAAGATCGAGCCCTTCTGAAACGGACGGATCGTGCCGTTCGCGTTGAACGTCATGTTGTTCAGGCCGGGGATATTGCTGAGGATGACGCTGCCGGCGCCAAGATTGTTGTGGACGTTCTGCGACAGGAGGAAGGCCGGCTGACCGAAGCCCGGCGCACCGGGCGTGGTGCGCTGACCGTTGCTGACGATCATATATTCTTTGCGGCCCCAGTCGCGGGTGTAGAGGTCGCCGACGCCATTATTGTCCGAATAATCGGCGCTGACAACGATATGGCCGCGATCGTCGTTGAAGCTGGTGCCGCCAATGAAGCCGAGCCGCTTGGTGCTGTAATCGCCGAGCTGCGAAATACCCGACTGCGCAGTGACTTCGAGTCCCTGATACTTCTTCTTCATGACGATGTTGACGACACCAGAAATGGCGTCCGAACCGTAGAGCGCGGAGGCGCCGCCGGTCACTACATCGACGCGCTCGATCATCAGCGTCGGGAAGAGGTTGAGATCGGTCGTGGTCGGCACGCCGAGGTTGCTGGCCGGCGCGAAGGGGACGACGCGCGACTGGTTGACCAGCACCAGCGTCCGCTGGCCGCCGAGCGCGCGCAGATCGGCGGTCGCCTGGGCCGGGCTCGACGTGTTGGTGGCGTTGGCGCCGGGCGAGCGCGTCGCCTTGAATGCAGGATTCTGGTTGAGCACCTCCATCACGGTAGTGGCGCCCTGCTTCTCGATCACCTCGGCGCCCACGATTTGGGTTGGCGTCGGCGCCTGAAGGCCGTTGGTCGCGGTGCGCGATGCAGTGACGACGATCTCGTCGTTCCGGGCGTCGCCCTCGTCACCTGCTCCAGCCGGGGCTGCCTCAGCGGGCCCATCCTGCGCAAAGGCGGCACCACCGCCGAAGGTAGCGACAGTGAGCGCGGTCGTAACCATCAGGCAACGCAACCACGATACAGACCGACTGTTGTTCAAAACTGCCATACCAGCTCCCCTCTCCGGTGAGGATGGGGACCGGCGTCTTTTTTGCCGTTGTTCCCCAGCATCAAATGCTCGTTCAATTATCCCTATTCGCGCCAGGATTCCGGCCCGTTTCGGGTTCGTAGGTGACACAACGCATTACGTATTAACGAATGACGATCGTTTATGTCAGATAAGACAGGCTGACAACCTAAAATTCGAAGGGGCGGCCCGGGCATTTGAATCGTTCATTTTATCTATGACTATCAGTATCATGGCCAACCGATCGCAAGAGCTTCCGCATATATGCTCGTGTCGATGAGATGCGAAAGTACTTCGCGCGATCGCGGCGCGCGGCGATCCTGCGCAGCCAGCCACCGTTCTTCCTCAACCAATATGTCGAGCAGATCAGCCGGCAGCGCCGCCGGAAAAGCGAGCGTCGCCCATGACCGCCCGACCTCGTCCGCGGTGAATCCTGCTGTAGCCGCAACCAGCGCCTGGGCGCCGGCCGGATCGCGCCGAATTTGGGCGGCCGTCTCGATCAGCGCGCGGACGAACGCCACCATGCGGCGCCGCTTGGCGGGATCAGCCAGATTGGCGGCAGTCGTGTTGAGATTGAACATTTCGCGATAGGCGCCGTCGCCCGCGAATATGACCAGATCGTTCCCAAGCACGCGCGCGGCATTATCTGCATGTGGCTCCCAGATGGCCACCGCATCGACTTCGCGCCGCTCCAGGGCAGCTCCCATTCCCTCTAGCGGGGATATCCGCACCGGTGTAATGTCAGCGAAGGTCATCCCGTCCTGCGCCAGCATCCGGGCGAGGAAATAGCCTGCCGACGTGGTCGCCAGCGTGGCGATGCGTTTGCCCTTCAGATCGGCGATGCGGGCGATCCCGGCTGAGCGGCGGGCGATGATGCGGTAGCGGCCCTCGGTGATCGTTAGGATGATGCGGATATCGGGATTGCCCACCGAATATCGAAGCGCCTGGGTCTCGGCATGGGTGGCGACATCGGCAAGGCCATCCGTGCGCGGTTGGCGCGCCGGGATCGCACTCATCAGATTGGCGATGCCGCCATTGGTAACCACCGCGCCCGCCGGATAATGATCGCGCGCCGCGAGCAGCACCGGCGCGATCTCAAGTGTTGCGGTGCTGCCGGAGACCTTGAGTGGCGCAGGCACACAACCGGGCACGGGGCCGCCACGCGGCACGCAGGCCGACGATGCGATGAGCATCGCTATCGCGACGATTCGGCGGCGCCGAGCTGACATAAACTCTCTCCTTCAAACCTCACCTGATATAAGCTAGGGTGATAGACTGAAGAGTGCTACAACCTTTTTGGACATGCCACTTCGTCCCGCAGCGGATCGCGCAAGGCTATTCCGAACTTCCTGCTAAGCTGAGGGCAGTTACTTTCCAGGTGCCGAGAGGATATTGGTCCACGCCGGACATACCCATTGCGAGAACCATCGTCGCCGTTGCCCGGAAGGGCAAGGCTCACACGGCCGCGCAAAACGGGTACTGTCAAATTAGATGATAAGTGCTGGATAGATCGTCGGCTACTGGTTGAATTTGCCTACTACCGCGTCACGCGGTTTCTGATCATTCGCTCGTAAAGAAGCGAAGATCCGCGTCCAACTGATGATGCGCGAAAGCAGGAAGCTAAGAGCCGCCTAGCGACAAGAAGTGGGGGGCAGCAACCGCCGGGCGACCTGTCGGTTATCAGCTGCTTTAGCTGCCGAGCAGGATGGTCCGGATCGCGTCCGCATAGGCTTTCAACTCAATCTTGCGATCCGCCTCAGTGAGCTTGTCCAGCCGTTTTGGGTCATCGCTCCGATAATTGAGTGGAGGCTCGACCGTGAACACCGACATTCCGCGCGCCGGCGCATATCGGCCAAGCGACACGCCCTCCTTCACGCCGCCGCTCCAGAAGCCAAAGTCGAGATCGCCGCTCTTGCCGACATTGCCGGCTACCGAGGGATGCTTGGAGCGCTTCGCTCCCTGGCTTCCCCCGCCGAACCCGCGACTATCGCGTCCCTTGATCGCTGTTGTCGTTTTGTCGATTTCGGCCGCTGCCTTGACTGACAGACCGAGGTCGGTTTTCGATGCTGCCGCGCGTAGCTCGGCCTCCTGCCGCTCGTGGAGCTTGCGCTCCGCGGCATTCATGGCATCGCCGTGCCCTTCGCTTTCCCAGGACGGCGACCTGCGCGGCCCGGTGCGCCATGCCGCGTCGCGCTCCTCTGCCCGGAGTTCGCGCGGATCGTAGAACACGCCGGCGGCACCCGGGTCCCAGGTGCCATGGACCGAGATGATCCGCTCCGGCCGGAAGCGCTCCATCAGCTCCATCAGCATCTGGTTTTCGGGCGAGATGGCATTGCCGACTGCATCGATCGCCTTGCCGCCGCCGTCCCGCGATGCCGCCAGGTCCTTGGAGGGGCTCGGGAAGTTGCGGTTGGTCTCCACCGATTTGCCTCCGAAGACGCTTTCGCGCGCCGCCTGCAGGTCCATGCCGCTTTTGCCCTTGCCGACCATGTCGTCCGCTTTCGCCTTGCTGTCCGGAAACAGGGTCGGGACGACGATCACGCTCAGGACCGGTGCTTGCGACTGCTTGGCAAGATCGGCCAGGAGCATTTCCACCACCTCCACGCCTTGCCGTTCGGATCCGTGGACGCCGGCGATCACCAGCGCCCGCCGCTCGGTCGAGCCGCGGAAGAAATATGCCTGGACCGGCCGCGCGACGGGCTTGCCAGACAAGTCCTTGGGGCCCGCCTCCCCATTGGTCTTGCCGAGCTCGTGGGCGCGGATCTTGCGCGCGAGCCACAAATCGTCGGGGCGGCCGGCGAGAAGCCGTGCAATTTCCGCGTCGAGATCGGCATCGCCTTGCGCGGCCTGGACGTCCGGCTGGGACAAGCGCGCGAGCAAGGCCTCGATCTTGGGCTCCGCGGCCCAAGCGGCCTTGACCGAGTCCGACAACGGGCTCCGCTGCAGCACGTCGCGTCGCCCGCCCTGCTGGACGACATGAGTCAGCTCGTGGCCCAGCAACTTCCGTCCGTCGGCGCCGCCCGGACGATATTGGCCCTCGCCGAAGACGATGTGGTCTCCGCTGGTATAAGCGCGCGCGCCGAGCACCCCCGCCGCTTGCCCCGCCTGCGCGTCGGAATGGACCCGGACCGCGCTGAAGTCCCGCCTGAAACGCGGCTCGAAATAAGCGCGGGCCTGCGGCTCGATCGGACTACCGGACGATGCGATCGCGTCGCGGACGACGGACGGCGGCTCGATCCGGTGGAAGGTCCCGGCGCCAAGGGGTCGGGCGTGGAGAGGCTCGTCGGCGCGATCCATTCGGGCCGCGACGTCATTCGCCTCATGCTCGGAACCATCCGCGGTGTCGCTGATCGCGAAGCGGCTCAGCGTCGCCGGTTGCCCCGGGCGACCCAGGGACGGCAACGGCATGGGCTGGCTTTCGGGCCTTCGCAGGAATTGCTTCCGTGTAGCCGTGGACATTTCCCCTTTCCTCCCCCCGCCGCAGATAACACGGATCGTCAGTGCAGTGTCGGCATGGAATACGCCTGTTCGTGATCTTGAGGAAGCGCTCCCTAACCGCGCAAGCTGTTCAAGATACCGATCATGGGCGCGGGGGCATGCGCTCATCCACCGACGAGCATCGCGAGATCGACGAGCGCACGGGGCACCGAAATACCGGGGGACAGCGCCACATAGCGCGGAACCCAGCGCGGCCCGAATTTGCCCTTGAACGCGCGCAGTCCCGAAAAGCCGTAAAGCCGCTCGCCATTGCCGTATATTGCTCCACCCAGTCTCGACCAGACCGGGGCGAGCGGCCCCCGCTGGAGGCCCGACAGCGGCGCCATGCCGAGATTGAATCGTCGAAATCCGCGCTCTACGCCGAGCTGCATCAGCCGTGTGAACAGAAGGTCCATCGTACCATATGGCGTGTCGGGCAGATGGCGCATCAGATCGACCGACATTTCCTCGCGGTTGCGCGTCTCCCATATGTTGGCGAAAGCCACGATCTCGCCTTCGAGGCGGAGCACGGCGCAGTCGAAGCGCGACAGATAATCGAGATCGAAGCGTCCGAGACTGAACCCCTTTTCGGGGCCCGACTTGCCCGCAAGCCAGGCGTCGGAGACGTGCCGCAGAGCCTGGGCTTGCGCGGAGACCCGCGCTGCGGGAATCACGTCGAACACCAGCCCCGCTGCGACCGCCTTGTTGGTGGAATGGCGCAGCGACTTGTACAGGCTGCCATGTAGCGTGAAGCCGCGGTCCAGGTCGATCATCGCTTCCTCGCCATATTTCATGGGTTGAAGCCCCAATTCGACTACGAGCGGGAGCATGTCCGTGCTCAGCTGGAACAGGCACAGCCGCCCGCGTGCGGCGTCGCACCGGCGGCGAAGCTCCCAGATCAGCTCCGGCCAGGCCGCGGGCGGGCCGACCGGATCGCCCATCGTTACCCAAGTTCGGCCCTGCACCCGGTACATCAGGAAAGCGTCTCCCGCGGCGGAAACGAGGAAGCTCTTGTCGCCGGTAAAGGCGAGCTGCGCGTCCGTGCGCGGGGCTGCGGCGAACGCCGCTTCGGCAACTTCGGCGAGGAGCGTTGCCGGTTCGCTCGCCGCCGGCGCGGCCGACATGAGCCGCCAGAACGCCCAGCTCGCGATCAATATCGTCGCCCCGAGGATGGCGCGGAGAAACCGCGGAGCGTTGCCGCGCCAGGCAAAATCCCACCAAAGCTCGTCGGAATAGGGGATGTGCTGATAGGCGAAGAACCCCGCCCAGGCGCTGAGCGCGAGCGCGATCAGCGCGGCGGCCCACCACCAGCGCTCGACGGGTGCCGAGCCGATACCGGCCCGCCGATAGAATGCAGGCCGGCCATATTGGAGCATAGCCGCCACGACGAGCAGCACGCCCGCTTCTTCGAAATCGATGCCCTTCGACAGGGAGAACATCGCACCGGCGAGGAGGAGCAGCCGCGCGGCGTGAAAGCCGCTTCTAAGCCGTGCCTGCACCGCCGGCGCGACGAGCAGCAACGCCGTGCCGACCAGGCTGGCAGCGAAGTGCGAGGCCTCGACGAACGGAAGCGGCGCGATCTCGCGGAGCACGGACATCCGCCCGTGGAGACCCGGCAGCGCGCCCGACACCAGCAAAACGAGCCCGCCAACGAAGACGAGCAACGCGAGCAAGGGCGGCGCGAGGGCCTGACCGATGGCATCGGCGACGCCGAGGCCCGCGAGCAGCGGCTTGCGCAGCCGATGTCCCTCCAGTGCCACCATCAGCGCCCCCGCCAGCGCGAGCGGCAGCAGATAATAGATCAGGCGGTAGAGCAGCAAGGCGGCGAACAGCTCGGCATGGCCGAGCGGCACCAGCGCCAGGATGGTCGCTTCGAACACGCCGAGCCCGCCGGGCACATGGGTGACGAGCCCGGCGACGATCGCCAGCGCATAAGCGAGGAAGAAGGTACCGAACAATGCGAGCGGCGCGCCGGGAATCAGCACGTAGAGCGCGGCGGAGGCGCAGGCGAGATCGATGGCCGCGATGCCTATCTGCGCCGCCAGCAGCCGCGCGCGCGGCAGCGGAACCCCGGTGCCCCCTACCCGCCACGCGCTGGCGCCGCGGCTCCGCAATGCCAGCGCGGTCGCGATCAGCGCGATGAGGAGCAGCCCGATCAGATGCTGCACCAGCGGCGCTATCGTCACGGGGCCGAGCGCTATCGCGGTTCGGGCGAACAGCAGGGCGGCCGCGGTGACCGCGATCACGCCGCTCCAGAACGTTACCGACGCGATCACCGTGATCCGCGCGACATCCCCGAAATCGAGCCCCGCCGCGCCATAAGCGCGCAGCCGCGCCGAGCCGCCGGTCAGCAGCGCGAAGCCGAGATTGTTGCTGAGCGTATAGCTGGTGAACGAAGCGAGCGCCGCGGTGCGCCACGGCAGGTCGCGGCCGATCGTGCGTATCGCAAACCAATCGTAAAAGGTCAGCGCGAAATAGCTGGCGGCGGTGAACAGACCGGCGAGCGCGATCCGTCCAGTTTCCACAGAAGCGATCGCGCCGCGGATGTCGCGAAAGCGGACCTCGGCGAGGATGCCGCGCACCGCCTCGAACGCGAGCACGGTGATCATCAGTACCGCGAACAGCAATAACGGTCCGCGCAACGGCCGCACCCGCGCCCGGATGCGGCCCGTCAAACCGCCCGTGCTCAGAGGCGCGTCCAGTCCTGCGATTTGCAAATCAGGCCTCCCCAGATGCATCCGGATATGCGCAGCGTGTTCGGCGACAGTTGGACGATGCGTGACGCGAAGCTCCGGCCCATATCGGGGACGAAGACGGTTCCGGACCAATGGCCGCTGCCGGTCTTGTGATAGGCGCGCAGCAGCTCGGTACCGACCAGATGCTCGATTCCGGCGTCGCGCGCGTCGCTCTGCGCCTTCGCGGTGGCGTCTACGATCGCGCCGCACAATGCGCCCCCGCACAGCGCCGTCTTCACGGCGATGGTATGCTTGGGGTTGGCCCAGGTGCCAAACACCGGATCGGCCGCGGCGCCGGCGACTGCGGGCACGCGCGCGGCGGGGCCGTTGCCGCACAGCAGGATCGCGAGCACGACCGGAAACAGGCGCATCATGATTTCTCCGGAGACTTCAGAAACGGGCCGAGCGCGTCGAGAATCGTGCGCACGAGCAAGGCGTGATCGTTGCGCAGGAAATGCCCGCCGGGCAGCGCAATCCGCCGGACATTGGGTGCGACGAGCGCAGGGCACAGCGTATCGGTCTCGGCGGCGCCGCGGATGCAGACAAGCGGCAGCCATCGCAGCAGCGGCGCTTCAGATGCGTCGGCATCGGGCGTGCCCCGATAGCTCAGCCCGGACGGGTCTGCGCGGAAATATGCAGTGCGCCCCGGCACCACCAGGACGGCCGCGGCAACCTTCGCCCGCAGCGCCTGCGGCAGATCGGCGAGCCCGACCCGCGCGATATCGGCACCGAACGACTGGCCGAGCACCACGACGCGGTCCGCGCCGGTGCGCTGCAAGGTCTGGCGGATCGCGCCGACCACGATCGCATCGGTCTCGGCACGCGTACGATGCGACGCAAATGCCGTCGAGGACGCCACGCCGAGGACCGGCACTCCCGCCTCGGCGAGCGCATCGGCGACATAGGGGCCCATGCCGAAACGCAATCCCATATCGCCCGAGAAATAGACTGCCGCGACGGGCCTGCGTGCGCCGCCCATGCCGAACAGGTGGACCGGGTCACGATCGAAGAAGCCCGCGCTCGCATAGAGCCCCGCGACGATCAGTGCGAGGATCGCAACAAGGATCCCGGCCCAGCCCAACCAGGTCGGGATCCACCGCTGCGGGGTTCGGGGGCGTGCGCGCGAGAACATCGGGCAGATCTGCCACAATGTTCCTGTCGGGACAGTGGCGGGTGGATGAAGCTTGCTTCATCTTTCTTCTGGCACGATCCCCTTGGGACGTTTGCGGCACAAGAAATGGCCCGGCGATGGCCGGGCCAAGTTTCGCCTAGGGAGCTAACCTGGCGGGACTTGTGAGGAGACGCTCAGTGCGCGTTGGCAGGCGCCTCGACCGCGGAATTGTCTGCGACGACATCGGCAGCGTTACCCGCAAGCGTCTGGTTGTCGAGGCCCGGATCGGTGAGCGTATCGTTACCGAACGCCGAGCCTTCATCAGCGTTGATCACCGTGGTTTCGTTGACCACGGTCTCATTCTGCGCACCACCGCCGCAAGCCGAGAGCGCGAACGCAAAGGGGCCCAGCGCCGCCAGTGCGAGTAACTTCTTCATATATAAATCTCCCTTTTCTGCAGCACCGGGCGGAGCATCCATCGGATCCCGGGAAACCGGATCACGCTGGCGGCCGCCTGACGCTGCACCTTCGACTATCCCTCGGCTTCACCGATTTGAACGCACACAAAAACTATAGGCCGCTCAAGTTTTATCCTACCTAGTTAGTGGGAATTGAACCGCGATTGGGCCCGCATCGCCTCCCCTGCGTTGTCCAGACGCCAAGCGGGAGACCAACCATCGCCACCTTCATGTTCGCCACCGGGATAGAAAACAGCGTGCCCACCATCGATGGTGGCCGGACACGCATCGACGAGATGGAAAGCTGCGGCCATTATCAGCGCTGGGAAGAGGATTTCCAGCTCGTCCAGGAAATGGGCATCGGCTATCTCCGCTTCGGTCCGCCGATTCACAAGACCTGGCTGGGACCCGGGCGCTACGATTGGGAATTCGCCGATCTTACCTTCTCCGATCTCGAGCGTCGCAACATCGTCCCGATCGTCGACCTCTGCCATTTCGGGCTCCCCGATTGGCTCGGGAATTTCCAGAATCCCGACTTCCCCGAACAATTCTGCCGCTACGCCCGCGCTTTTGCCGAGCGTTTCCCCTGGGTGCAGCTTTACACCCCGGTCAACGAGATGTTCATCTGCGCGACTTTCTCGGCGCGCTACGGCTGGTGGAACGAACAACTGAGCAGCGACCGCGCATTCATCACCGCGCTCAAGCATCTCGTCAAAGCCAATGTCCTCGCGATGCAGTCCATCCTCAAGCTTCGCCCCGACGCGATCTTCATCCAGAGCGAGTCATCGGAATATTTCCATGCCGAGAGCCCGATGGCGATCCGAGCAGCGGAAGTAATGAATTCGCAGAGATTCCTCTCACTCGATCTGAACTATGGCCGCCGGGTGGATTCGGAGATGTACGAGTTTCTGCTCGATAACGGGATGACGCGGGAGGAATATCATTTCTTCCTGCAGAACCGCATGAAGCAGCATTGCATCATGGGGAACGACTATTACGTCACCAACGAGCACCGCGTTAATGCCGAGGGCGGGACCAGCGCCTCGGGCGAGATCTTCGGCTATAGCGAGATCACCCGCCAATATCATGATCGCTATCGCCTCCCGGTGATGCATACCGAGACCAATCTGGTCGAGGGTCCGCTGGGGACCGAAGCCGTGGACTGGCTGTGGAAGCAATGGGCGAACGTGCTGCGCGTCCGCAACGACGGCGTGCCGGTCGTCGGCTTCACCTGGTATTCGCTGACCGACCAGACCGACTGGGACAGCGCGCTTCGCGAGAAGAACGGCAACGTCAATCCGCTCGGCCTGTACGATCTGGACCGCAAGATCCGGCCGGTCGGCAGAGCCTATAAGAAACTCATCGAGCAGTGGCGCGACGTGCTGCCGACGCAGAGCATGTGCCTGACCGTGCCCGTCGTGCTGCCCGACGAAGCGTCGGGCAGGCACGCACAGCGGCAAAAGGCGCGCGCGCAGGAAATGATCAAGCTCGATCTCGCCGCGTCGGATCCACAGCAGAATGGATGAGCCCGCGGATCAGAAGCGGGCGCGTACTCCGGCGTAGAAGCGGCGGCCGAAGCTCTCGATGATCGTCCGCCGGTAGATGCTGTTGGCATTCTCGGCACGCACTGCATTGGTCAGGTTGACCCCTTCGAAGAACAGCGACAGGTTCTGGTTCAGGTTGACCCCTGCCGAGGCGTCCCATTGACCATAGGCCTCGCCGAACTCGGGATTGTTGCCGCGCCCGCGCGACGTGATCAGATATTTGGAGCGCCAATTATACGAGACCCGCGCGCTGAATATGCTGTCTTCGTAGAAACCGGACAGATTGTAGCTGTGGCGCGACAGCCCGGGGAAGGAAAGCGCGCCGCCGGTGAACACGTCGCGATCGGCATAGCCCGAATCCTTCGAATAGGTGTAGTTCGCGATCACGCCGAGATTGCCGAGCGCGCCGGGCAGGAAATCGAGCACATATTGCCCGCCGACCTCGGCGCCGTTGATCGTCACCTTGCTGGTGCCGTTCACCGGCACGGTGACGGTGTAGGTGACCCCGGTGGTCGGCTCGACATAGGCCTCGCTGCCGTTCTGGATGAACGAGCCGATCTCCTTGCGGAAATAGGTCGCCGACAGATAGCCGGTGCGGTTCGCGTAGAATTCGATCCCCAGATCATATTGCCGCGCGCGATAGGGCTCGAGGGCGGGATTGCCGCGTGAGCCGGTGAGCCCGACTGCGTCGAGCGCGAAGCGCGGGGCGAGCTGCGCAGGCGAGGGCCGCGCGAGGACCTCGGTGGCCGTCGCGCGCAGCTGGAGGCGGTTGGGTATCAGTTCGGCCTTGAGGTTCAGCGACGGCAGGAACTCGGTGTAATGTCCCTCGAACGACACTGGCGTGACCGTGCCGGCGCGAACCTGGAAGCCGTCCGAAGTCGTGCGCGTATCGACCACGCGGAGACCCGTCACCCCGGTGATCCTGATTCCATCGCCGAACGCGAACGCCGCCTGGCCGTAACCGGCGAGATTGTCGTCCTTCACTTCCCAGGTGTCGAGCGGCACCGCATTGCCGAACGGATCCGGCACGCCGACCGCATCCGCGACCTGCATCCCCAGATTGAGCCAGCGCCGGATGCCGCCGTCATAGCCGCGATCGGCATTGCCGAAGAAATCATGATCGCCGAGCGTCGCGTTGGCCGCGACCAGGTCGCGGATCTGCTGGGTCAGCTGCGCCGACGGAACGGTCGAGACCGTGACGTTCGAGCTCACCCCGGTGGCGTAGCTGTTGGTAATCGTCTGGCCGTTATAGCCATTGAGCGTGACCGACCGGTCGAAATAGCGGCTGTCGGCAGTCAGCACGCGCTTCTGGACGCCGGCCTTGAGCGAAGTGAAGAAGCCGCCCTCGGGCTTGAACTCGGCATCGAGCCGCCCGTCAAACTCCTCCTGATCGTTGTAGCGCGGACGCCGCAGCACGATCAGCTGGTTGAGCCCTTGCGAGGTGGTCTGGTCGAGCGGCAGCGTGATGTTGGGCGCCTGCTGATCGTTGTCATAGTCGATCGTCAGCGACGAGATGCCGAGCGCCGCCCCGGTGGCGTTGATCTCGTTATTATACGCACGCGATTTGGCATAGCCGCCGCGCGCCTGCAGCGTCAGCCGGCCCAAGGTCCAGTCGAAGCCGGTCTGGGCGTTGAACGTGTTGCGGTTCTGCGTGCCGAGGATGTTGCGATAGCTGACCGCGAGCCCGTTCGGCGCGGCGAGCGATCCGATGAAGGTCACGCTGGTCGCAGTGTCTTCGGGCCCGATCGTGGTCCGGGTGCGGTCGACACCACCGTCGACGATGTTCTGGACGGTGTTGAGTTGTAGAAACTGGCTGTCGAGCGTCATTTTCGACTTGGTGTAGGTGCCCTCGACGAATGCGCGGAAATCGGGGTTCGGGCGCCATTCGAAGACGCCGCTGATCGCGCCGCGCTTGGTCGATTCGCGGTTGATCACCGGACGCGGGATATCGGGGTAGAAGTCCCCCCTCCCGTCCCCGTTGAGGTCGAGCGCCTGGACGCCCGCGGTTGCCGGGTCGCGATCGATCTGACGCCAGCCGGTGGTGCGCAACTGGTCGTACCACAGGCTGCGCCGCTCATAGGTCGCCGAGACGAGGATGCCCATCGTGTCGTTGTTGAACAACGTACTACCGATCAGCGCGACCTTGGGATCGACCTTGTCGGCGAGCGTGCCGTAAATCCCCTGGACCGAGCCGGCGATGAATGGCTTCTTGCTGTCGAAAGGCCGGCGCGTGAGGATGCGCACCGTTCCGCCCAGCCCGCCTTCGGTCATGTCGGGCGTCGCCGACTTCACCACTTCGACTCGCGAGACGAACTCGACCGGCAAGTCGCGGAACTCGACCGCGCGGCCGCTGCCGACCACTGTCGAAAGCGCCGTCTGGCCATTTATCTCTACGCGGTTGAGCCCCGGCTCCGCGCCGCGGATCGAGATGCTCTGGCCCTCGCCGCCGGCACGGGTGATCTGAACGCCGGTAACGCGCTGGAGCGCCTCGCCGATATTCTTGTCGGGGAACTTGCCGATATCCTCGGCCGAAATTGCATCCACCACCTGCGCCGAGTTGCGCTTGACGCTTTGTGCGTCAGCAAGGCTCTGCCGAATCCCGGTGACGACGACTTCCGAAGCCTCGTCCTGCGGCGCGGGCTGCGCCTCGACCTGCGCAGATGCTGCGGGGGCGAACGCCAATGCCCAGGCGAGCGCGGCAACGCCCGAAGTGGTGCCGATCGAACCGTGGAGCCTCATCAATCTCTCTCCTCGCGCCTGCATTCCTGCAGTGTCACCCGTGGCGGCGATTTGCCGTCCGGTGAGGAATTACATCATATGGGACACACTCGCAATATTTGATATTCCCGGCAGTGCAGTTCGACGCCAAACGCGGCGCATCAGCATCCTGCAAATCGAGTGGAAGATCGCATTCGTGTTTTGGCTTGCGTTGCCACCAGGATCGTGGTGCCATCATATGGCATAGAATGTCATAAAATGAACGGGTGCAGCCGACCCAAGGTCGGCGAGCCATTGGAGGGGAAGATGCCGCATATCCTGATCCGCACCGCCGTCGTGCCTCTCACGCTGGCGCTGACGCAGGCGCCCGTGGCGCAGGCGCAGCTTGCCGCGCCCTCCGGAATGCATCGCGATCCGGTGACCGACGTCATGGACGCCCCTACCCGGCTCAAACCCGCTTATCCGATCCCCTATGGCCGCCCGTCGGAGGCCGCAGTCAAAGCGGTGATGAATCGCGTGCTCGGCTATGTCGACCGCGAGACCTCGCCGGCCTTGGTCGATACCGGCGACAAGGACCGGCGCCCCGGCGGCGCGCTCGCGCCGGGCAGCAGCTTCCGCTCGGCCTATCGCCTCACCAGCTACGAATGGGGCGTCCTCTATTCGGGCGCGCTGCTCGCGGGTGAAGTGACCGGCGATGCGCGCTACACGCAGTACGTCGCGGATCGGCTTGGCACGATCGTCGATGTGGCGAACCGCTATCGCATTCAGAAGACGGCGGCCGACCAGACCCCGGTCAAGCAGATGCTCGCGCCAGGCAAGCTCGACGATTCGGGGGCGATGGCGGCGGCGCTGATCAAGGCGCAGCGGGCTGGGCTGGTCACACAGGGCCGCGCGCAGATCGACCTCTATCTCGACTGGATCTCCAACCGCCAGTTCCGCCTGTCGGATGCCACGCTAGCCCGGCAAGTGCCGATGCCGAACAGCCTGTGGCTCGACGATCTCTATATGAGCGTTCCCGCGCTCGCGCAGATGGGTGCACTGACCGGCGAGCGGCGCTATTTCGACGACGCGGTGCGCCAGGTGCGGCAATTCTCGCAGCGGATGTTCGTCGCGAACAAGGGACTCTACCGCCACGGCTGGGTGGACGGCATGGATCCGCATCCGAGCTTCTTCTGGGGCCGCGCCAATGGCTGGGCGATCATGGCGATGGTCGAACTGTTGGAGGTATTGCCGGCAGATCACCCGGGGCGTCCGGCGATCCTCACGCAGTTGCGTGCGCATGCCGCCGGGCTCGCCAGCATGCAGTCCGGCACGGGGCTGTGGCACCAGTTGCTCGACCGGCCGGACAGCTATCTCGAGACATCTGCCAGCGCGATGTATGCCTTTGCCCTGGCCCGCGCCGTCAACCGCGGCTGGATCGATCGACGCGTCTATGCCCCGGTGGCGGTGCTCGCGTGGAATGCAGTGACCACCAAGGTCAATGCGGCCGGCGAAGTGGAGGATGTGTGCGTCGGCACGGGGATGGGCTTCGAGCACGCCTTTTATTATTATCGCCCGCGCCATGTCAGGGCCGGGCATGGCTATGGGCCGGTATTGCTCGCAGGCGCCGAAGTGATCGCATTGCTGCGCAAGGATCCGGCCGGACCGCGCGAGAACCTCGTCTTCAAGTGAGGTCAGTCGGAGCTGGCGAGCTTGTAGACCAGCCGCTCGACGGTCAGCAGCGTCAGCTTTTCGCGGTTCTGGATCTGCGAATAGAGCGACAGCGACACCACGATCTCGCCACCGTCGGGATTGGGTCCCTGGTTTAGAATCCAGGCCTCGACGGCGCTCTGGATCGTGGCACCGGTCGTGGCGGCGAGTTCCTGGTCCGGATAGAGCGCGATCGGCAAATAGCTGACCAGCGGCTCGGCATCGGGATCCGGGTTGGCGAGAAGCTCGAACCCGTAGCTCAGCGCCAGCGTCACCGGCTGGCCGAGATAGGCCGTGTCCCCGAACAGCGCCTGGAATGCCGCGGTCAGCGCCGAGCCCAGGTCCGTGCCGAGACCGGTGATGTCGAAGCGCGTGCTCTCGTTATTGATCGGTGTCACGGTTGAGGACGCGTCCACGAGATCGGTCGAGAAGACGAAATCCGGGTTGGTGGCGAAGTCCTCCGACAGATGCCCGTTGCGGGTGACCATCAGCGAGGCAGTGGCGTTCTGGTAGGATGCCATCGCGATGCCGTGCCACTCGAGTGCGATGTCGGCATAGCTTCCCGCCGGCGCCGGGTGCTCCAGGGTATAGCGGCTCTGCGTCGACGAAATTTCGCTGCGCGTGGTCGGGACCGGCAGACCGTCGACGGTGCGGAAGATCAGCTCCGGCCATTGGCCGGAGGGCCCCGGCCCGCCGCTGCCGCACGCGACACGGACATCGGTCACCAGCACGCCGCCGTCCACAGTGAGATAATCCAGGTCAACGTCGAAGCCGAACATGGCGGGCGACAGGCCCGGCGGCACCGCATCCGCAACCGGCGCGACGGCCAGCCGGCGCTGCTCGAGGTCCGGCCAATGCGCTACCCAGGTGTCGGCGACTGTCGCAGCGAGCGTCGCGAAGCTCGCCGCCGCGGCCGCCGCGGTCTGGGCATCGCCCTTTGCCGGATCGGCATAATAGCCGAGCAGGTCCCACAGCCCGGTCGCGACCGCATCGTAGGAAATCAGCGCACCGGCCAGCGCGTCGCTGACCACCGCCATGCGCATCAGCCCCTCGGGCTGCTGGTTGAAGCGGATGTCGAGATGCACTTCATCCTGGCTCGCATGCTCGTGCGAATAGCGCAGCGCATAGGTCCATTTCGCCGCACCGGCGAGCACGGCGACCGGATCGCTGCCGACGGTCTGCCCACGCAGAGTCGGCACTTGCGGGAAGGCGCGGTTCGGAATCGGCACCGTAACATCGCCCAGCTTCGTCACGATGCCCGGCGGCATCGCGGCGGGGTTCAGCAGCGGGGTGAAAGCGAGCCAGTCGGATGCATCATAGCTCATGCCCGTAGCAACCGGGATGACATTGATGTCGAATTCGAGATTGCTGAAAGCGTATTGAAGCGCGAGCGCGATCTGCTCGGCATGCGCGGGATCGTTGAGGGTGAGCAGGAAATTGACATAGTCGCTTGCCGCGTCGAGCCGGGTCTTGGCGGCAGTGATCGCATATTGCAGCCCGCTCGAAACCGCGTCGTCCGGCCCGCCGATCGCACGACCGAGCAGCCGCGCCGGCGCCGCGTCGCCGCCGATCCATGCCGAACTGCAGGTCGAGACATATTGCAGGATCGTCGAGACCGCATAGCCCTGCGTCAGGCTCAGCAACAGCGCCTGGCGCAGCTCGGCCGCCGCCGCATAGGTTGCGGGCACGAGGCCGGGATCGGCTTGCTGGAAGACCGGCGCGATCCCGTTGGCCACCGCCGAGGCCAGCTTCTGCTTGCTCGCGATTACCGATAGCAATGCGGCGCGCGCCTGCGCATCGGCGTAGAGCGCGCCGGCATATTGCGCCGAGAGCAGCTGTTCCATGTCCTGGAGGAAGCGCTGGGCGATCGGCTCGACGTCGAGGCCGATCAGGTCGGAAAGCGGCGTGTCGCGGTTCAACGTGCCGTCGGGGTTCAGCGCCGGCAGCTGGATCGCCTGCAACGAGACGAGGCTGGCGTAAAGCGGGCGCAACGCGAAATAGCGCGGCCATTTGTCACCCTGGCCAGACGGCGGATCGAATACGCCCTCCACCGTCAGCGCTGCGAGCCCCGAAGCATCGAAGGGCAGGAACCACAATTCGTCGGGCTTTCCCGCCACCCGGCCGGTGACCAGACGCAAAGTCGGGAAGAGCTGGGCCAGCAGCGTCCCGAAACTGTCCTGGTCCACGCCCTGCCCGCCGCCCGCGCCGGACGACGAGACCGGCGAGCCGATCCGCGTGGTGAAGCTCTGCACTGCCGAGGCCGCGCCTTCGAGCACGAAGGCGGGATCGATCCGCGTTTCCGGACGCGCGAGCGTGAGCGACACCTGCAACGGCATGACGGGGTCGGCGAACGGCCCCGCGGCAGCGGGAACCGACACCGCGATCGTCAGCGGTGCGGGGGGCAGCAGCGCCAGCGCCCCCGCCGCGAGGAAAGGTATGTCACCGTTGATCGACGCGAGCTGCGCCACGTCGATCTGCGCACCGGCCGCGGCGAGCCGCGCCAGCAGCGCAGTTACGGTGTCGATCGGTGCGGTTTCGGCGGTGAACGGAGTCGGCCCCGGCCCATTGACCGTGACGCCGGGCTTGAGCAGCCCCTTGAGTGCGGCATTGGCGGCGAGGAAAGCAGTCGCATCGGTGCCGAACGCCGCCGCAGCCTGGTTGGGCGTTAGCGCACCGTTGCCCGCCGGGTCCGGCATCACCGCCGGCGGACAGGATAGCAGCGCGCCTTCCGCAAGCAGGCCAGTCTGCGGCCCGATCGCCGCCATCAGTGCCGGAAGCTCGATCGCGCTCGACTTCGCCTGCAGCCGGGCAAGTACCGAACCGATCCCGTCGCCCGCTTGCGTCACCGTGTCATAGTCGCTGCCGTCCACCGAAACGGTGACGGTCTGGTTCGCCGCGAACAGGCCGGGCATCGCTTCGTTGTCCAGGCCGAGCTGGTCGAGGCGGCCATTCGCATAGGCAAAACGCCCGGCGATCGCCGACAGCGTGTCCGAAGCGCGTACCGGACAGGGCATCCGCACCGCGCCTGGATCCTGCGGCAGAGCGAGCATCCCGGGGATGGTCAGCGCCACGCCCATGGGGAGGCTCGGCGGGGGATTCTGGGCAGCCAGCGCCGCGAACAACTGGGCCGGCGTAGTGCCATATTGGTAGCAGAACTCGACCAGCGTCGTGGTGGCGGAAGCCTGCGCCGCCGGGCTGCCGGGGAAATCGCCGAGATAGACCAAAGCGCCGGTGTCGAAGACATTCGGCGTGGCGGCGTTGTGCGAGGCCAGATCGGCGACCGAGGTGCCGCTGCCGTTGCTCGCCAGCGTCTCGAACGGCGCCTGCTCGGTCGGCAGCGGCACCAGATAGCGCTTCGCCACCATTGCGCTTCCCGCGACCAGCGTATCGGTCTGGTCGGCGAGCTGCGCGCCGACGTCGCCGACGAACACGATCACGCCCTGTGCGGCGAAGCCGGCGACCATGTCGTCGAAGCTGCGCACGCCGGCGACGCCGGGCGCGACGGTGGTGACGGTCAGCGCGTCGAAGACGACCGTCACGCCGCCCGCCAGAATATCGGTCGCCGCGGCATTGTCCTCCGCAAGAAGCGGTGCAGTGCTTCCCGCCAGCGCAGCGATCGCGCCGAGCGACGGCACCGGATCGCCCGACGGCACCGTGATGGGTCGATCCGGAATGGCGAGCAGCGTGCCGGGGCGCAGCGGCAGATGGTCGGCGTTCTGCGGCATCGCGAGCATGGCCGCGCCGGAGGCAGGCTGCGGCCAGCCGGGTCGCACCACTGCCCGGATCGCATTCGCGGTCTGGTTCTCGGCGAACGGCACTTGCGCCGGGATGGTCAGGGCTTGTCCGCCGAGGATGTCGTACGCGCGCGCCTGCGCCTGGCCCGCCGCCAGCACGTCCGTGCCGAGCCCATAGATCTGGGCGAGCGCGCCGATCGTCTGCGCCGCCGCCGCGAGCGGACGCTCGGGATCGAGTGCAGCCACCGCACGGGCATAGAGCAAATTGGCGGCCGCGACGCGCCAGAGTGCCGGCAACTGGGCGGACAGGTCGACTGGCTTCGGATGTCCGATGCCCGCGCCGCTTGTCTCGGAATAGAGCGTCGAGGTGAAGGTCAGCGCCAGCAACGGCTGCGAGAGCTGGTAATAGACCGTCTCATAGATCGCCGCCTGGTTCTCCGCCGCCAGCACGGCACTCTCCGCCGGTCCGCTCAAACTGGGCATCAGCGTGCCGGCCTGGGTGGCGAAGGTCACGCCGATCGCGACTGTTCCGGCGGTGGCTCCCGCGGCCAGGCCGTAGCCGGTCGCCAGCCCCGGCCAGGAATCGAACCCGACGAGCACATCGGTATAGCCGACCGGCAGGGTGATCGCTTTCGCCTGATCGGGTGCCGAGGCGTTGCCGAAGATGTCGACGAAACCGATCGCCAGATCGGCGAGGACGGGCGCGGTGCCGCTGTTGATCCCGCGATAGGGATCGGCGCCCGGCAGCGGCAACCCATTTACTGCCGGAGCGCTCGACGCCGGCCCCATCTGGGCGATCGGGAAGACCTGGCTGTAGCTCCAGCGCGTCGGCTCGGCCTCGGCATAGGCCTCGCTGCGCGCGCGCGCCTGGCGGGCCAGCCGGCGCCGTGCGGTTGCGGTCAGCGCCGGATCGTCCTTCGCGTCGGGCAGGATCGGCATGCCCGGCCGGTCGGCGTAGAAGGTCGCGCTTTCCTGGCCGACATCATATGTGGCGATCGAATAGAGCTGCTGCGCGCGGTCCTCGGACGTGACCGGGATTTTCGGCGCCATCGGGATGACCATTCGCGTCCCGGCATTGCCCGGCGGGACGATCGCGATCCGCTTCATATCGCTGCCGTCGGCGGCCTCGAGATAGACCGTCGACGCGGAGGCATCCAGGCCCGGCCCGATCAGCGCGCAGGTGTTGAGCGGCAGCAGCGGGCGGCCGAGTGGTGCCGATCCCTGCTGCGCGCCGACGATCGCGAGGAACTGGATCACCGCTTCGCCGTCGGTGGTGAAGATCGTCGGCGGCAGTCCGCCGCCATCCGGGTCGCGCAGCGTCAGATAATAGCCGGTGCCGCCGACCGACACGCCTTCCCACAGCAGCTTGAGGAAGCCGGGAATGTCCGCCAGCGCGGCGGCATAGACCGGCGCAGTGTCGCGCGGGGCCACGGCCTGGGCGCGAAACAGCGGGTGGACGTCCGCCAGTCCAGGCACCGTCTCGGTCGACAGGTTGGTCTTGACGATGGTCGAGAGGCTCGCATCGAGCGCGACCTGCGCCAGTCCCTGGATGTTGGCGGCGGCCGGATCGGGCGACACGAACAGCGAGAGCGTCGGCGGCGGCGTCGTGTTGCTTACGAGATATTGCCACAAGTGCAGCAGCGTCTGGCGCTGGACATCGTCGGTGCCGAGCAGCTGGTACAATGTCCGCGACCCGGGCAGCGTCTTGATCTTGACCGAGAACAATGTGCCATAGCTCGAGGAAAGCAGGGTTTCGTCCTCGCCGCCCGGCACCCCCTGCGGCGCCGACCTGACGAGATCATAGCCAGTCGGTGCACCGGCGAGTGCGAGTGCCTGCACCGCGGCGGGGAAAGGCCACAGGCTTGGATTGCCGGTCTTGGGCGTCACGCCTTCGGCGGGGATGGCGAGCGGCGCCGTCACCTGAAGCTCGATGCGGTTCGACAGGCCATAGGTGACCGGCACTTCGACCGACAACGGCAACGCCTCCGGCCCGGAGAACGGGACGACGGTGAGCGAAGCGGCAGGGTACAGCCCGTTCAGATCCGCGGGCGTATAAGCGAAGTCGAGCTGGTCGACGGCGTCGAGCTGCAGGATCGTGCCGGCCATCGGCTCCGCGTCGGGCGACTGCGCCAGCCGGCGGTTGCCCGACAGCGCCGCGGGCGCGCGCGCTTCGAGCGCGACGCGGGTCTCGCCTTCTTCGGCGACAATGCTGTCGACCAGGCCGATCCAGTCGAAACCGCTGTCGAGAGTCGCGGTGATCGTGATCGATGGCGTGGTGGCAGTGCCGGGCGGCGGGCCGGTCAACTGCTGTCCCGACAGGCTCGCCATCGCCGTCATCGGCCCGGTCGCCCGCGCCGGGCCGTCCCCTTCCGACACGGGGCCGGGGAGACGCAGCCCGGACATCAGCTGGCGGCTGCTTTGCGCAGTGATGTCGGTAAAGCCCTTCCCCGTCAGCACCAGCGACACCAGCGTATCGACTGCGACGACCGGCACGTCGGTCACGATCCAGGCATCGTCGTCCTCCGCGATAACCGGGACCAACGTCGCGCCGGCCAGCTGATGCGCGAGCGCCGCGATGTCCAGCCCGAGCCCCTGCGATACTGCGCCGAAACTGGGATAGACCGTCGTGTCGAGGGTGAACCCGTCGATCCCGAGCGCGGCATGGACCGCGAGCAGGTCGGGCGCGCTGGCGATCCAGCCGATAAGCCCGGCGACGTCAGGCAATTCCTGGCCGCCGAAGATGTAGCTCCGACGCGCGAGGTGATCGAGGCTTTCGCCGGGCAGGATCGTCACCACGCTGGGCACCAAAGCGGGCGCTGCGGCACCGCCCGAGCCCTGGGTGAAGGCAGTGACCATCGCATCGCGATAGGTCGCCCAGCCGGGGATCGCCACCGCCGGGCCCGAACCTTGATTCTGCGTCAGGTCGGCCACCGCCGCGATCGCAGTCACCGTGTCGCCGATCTGGGTGGTGTAATTGGCCTCGGCGGGCTCGGTCAGGTTGCCGAGCGCGACCGGCAGCTTCAGCGCGAGCCCCGGGGCGAGCGCATCGCCGGGCTGCTGGTCGCGCAGCACCTGCGCGTTCCAATAGAGGATCAAGTCGACATAACATTGGCGGTCGGCCAGCGCGCGAGTGTCCTGGAAGCGCGCGAAGAAGAACGCCGCCGCCTGGAGCGCGCCGAACCCGGCGGGCGCGGTGTAGTGCGTCGCCGGGGTGGTGAAGCTGGCATCGGCGCGCAACAGCGCGGGATTGGCGGCGAGCGTCGGATCAGACAAAAGGCTGGTCGCACCGGCGAGGCCGAACGCGGTTGCGATGCCCGCCAGCGTGTCCCCGTCGCGAACCTGATACGTGATGTGATCCACGGCATATTGCCCCGGCACGAGATCGCGGCCGCTATTGTCCAGTGCGATCACTTCGGGCGCGACGCCGAGGAGGATCGTGATCTCCGATCCGGCCGGCGTTGTGCGCAGCTGCGCGTCGAGATCATCGTTGAGGTACAGCAGTTCCTCGGCGGTCGCACCAAGCGCCAGCGCCACCGAATTGACCGTGTCCCCCTCGCGCACTGCATATTGGACCTGGGCCTTGGAGAATCCTGCGGCGAGTGCGGCGAGGCTGGTTGCCGCATCGGGGCGTAGCTCCCACCGCGCCAGCTGCTTCTGCGCCTCGTCGACCGCAGCGCGCGTAAGCATCAGGCTCCAGTCCGAGAACATATGGCTCGCAAAGGAAACTGTATCCGCGGCGCCGTCGGGGGGCACGGCGGATTGCGCGGCGGTCGGCGTGAAGGCTTGCTGATAGGCCGCGACGTCGGCGATATAATCGGGGCCGATCGGATTGAACGCGGCAAGGTCGACCGAGCCGGCCACATCGCCGCTCCATTCGAAGCGGAACACCGGCGGCATTGCCACCGGCATCGCGCTCAGCTCGGTGGGGAGCACGGTCGGCTGGCCGCTTACCGAGAAGCGGACATTGGTGTCGAGGAACGCGCTCAGCGTCGTGAAGGTGAAGGCCGTCCGCGTCGCCGCGTCCCCGGCCGCCATCTCGTCGGCGAGATGGGCGAGCTGCCCGGCAGTGACATCGGCCGCCGCCGTCCCCCCGGCCGGATTGGTGACCGCGTAAATCGCCCAGCGCAGGAACGCCTCGACCAACTCGGCCGCGGGCATCTCGCTCACATCCCCGGCGTGCGCACTGGTCGAAGTGTCGCGGCGATAGCTTTCGGCGATGCTGTCCGGATCGATGACGGTGCCGGTAGCCGCCCAGAGCTGCAGGACGATCTTGTACACCGCTGTCGATTCGACCGGCGGTGTCGACCAGCTGAGCGCGATGTTGTCGCAAGCAAAGGCCGGCAGCAGGATCAGCGGGATCGTGCGGGGAGAATCACTGAAGACCGCGAAGGCGGGATCCCAGTTGAGCGTCTCGCTTGCTTCCGCCTCGACCGTCATCCGCGTCCCCGTCCTCCCGCGCCGATCCACTGCCTTCCCCATCAGCAGACTACGCGGAGTTGCCGGCGAAGCGATCAAATTCGCCGCGTGCAGCTGCCGCAGATGAGCGCTGCGCAGCAAGGCGATGCGGACGTCGCGGCGGCCGCGGCTCAGCCGATATAAGCTGGCGGACGCGCCCGGCACCATTGGCGCGCCACGCGCCGCGGCGAGGCCCGTGCCTTGGCCCCCGCCGCCGGTGCCCGCGAGTATCCACGGCGTCGTCGACTTGCTGCCGAGCGTGAAATCGAACGAAACCGTCACGTTGAAGCTGAAATGAACCCGGATGAACAGGATCTTCACCGACGCGCGCGCCGTGACATCCACGTTCAGCGCGACGAGCGTCGGCTGGTGCGCCTCGAGCGTCAGCGTCACCGTGGCGGACGCCTCCAGCGTCACGTTCACTTTGATGACGACGAAATCGACCGTGCCGTAGATCTTGCCGTGGAGCCCGGCCATGCCGCGCACCCAGTAATAAAGCGCGCTGTCCTCGCCGCTATTGCTGGGCAGGAAGCGCGCGAATACGCCTTCGAAGATCACTTCGAGCTCGATGAACGCGCCCGCGCTGAGCACGCCGACGCTGAAATCCTTGCCAACGCCCACTGCGATGCCGACACCCAGCTCGATCACCGGCGCGAAGAAACCGTTGGAGATCGCCGGCACGCGGCTCGAGCTGTTGCCGTCGAGCAGCCCGAAATAGATGCCGCCGCGGCCGATGAACGGGAAGACTTCGACGCTGAACGAGCGCGAGAAGTCGCGTTCGTGCGGGAAGCCCAGATCGACCTTGAAGTTGCCGTTGGTATAGACCTCGACCACCACCACGCCGAGGGTGATCGACACTTCGCCGAACTCGAGATGGCGGAACGCCTCGGGCAGCTGGAGCTCGACGCGGAACATGCCGAGCGAATCGGTGATCTTCTTGTAGAGAATCTCGAAATAGAGCCCGGCAAGCGAACCCGCATCGGGGCCGCCCATCGAGATCGACAGGCCGTAGAGCCGCGGATCGTTGAAGATCAGCCCGAGGTCGAGCATCCCGGCAATGCCGATGTCGAGCCCGATCAGCCACTGGCTGCCCGCATCGAACGACACTCCGTTCGCGCCGGGCTGGCCGATCGGCGACTGATCGGTCGCGACCGGCTGCATCGCGCGCTCCATCTGGAGCAGCACCGCGCGGACCGTGTTCAGATTGTCGATATCGTTGATCTTCACATGCTGGCCGAACGCCAGATAGCGCAGGTCGATCACCGCGGTGCTGGCCGGCACCAGATCGGGCGGATTGTCGTTGATGACGTCCCAGTCGAGTGCGTCGTCGCCGGTATATTCCTGCCCGAGCGCCGCACCCTCGAGGATCAGATTGACGCTGCCCTCGCCCTGCTTGCGGCTGTATTTCACGCCGATCTTGTCGACGCGGAAGATCGTCAGGTCGACGGTGACGGCATAGGTCAACGCGATCGTCTGCTCGGTCGGATCGATCGTCAGTGCGAAGCGCGACAAGTCGATCTGGTTGAGCAGGTCCCAGGGCGGAGTGAGTTTGTAGCCCAGGGTCGGTGCGGCGAGATTGACCAGATATTCGAGAATTTCGCCCAGCGTGATCGAGCTCAATTGCAGCGTGACGATCTGGTGGCGCGCGTCGCCCTCGCCGATCCACGCGGTCTGCGCGGTAAGGTAATTGTCGCCGAACAGGACGCGGAACGTGTAGGTTGGAAACTCCACTCCGATGTCGCGCGAGGCGTAGAGGCCGATGCGGTTGATCTGGAAGCTGCCCGCGACATAGCCTGAAGGGGCGGTGCTGCTGTTCGGGCGCGAGATCGCGGCTTCGGCGCGCGCCGAGATCGTCAGCGGCGTGCCGAAGGGTGAAAACTGCCAGCGCGCCAGGATCGAGCCTTCGACCTTATAGGCCTGGCTCGACGAGGCGAATTCGATCGACATCCGCTCGACATTGAGCGCCGGCAGATTATCGGGCGGGTCGTCGGTCAGCAGATTGGCGACCAGCGTCACCAGCTCGAGCGGGGCATTCTGGTTGAGGAAGCCGCGGAACTTCCATTCGCTCGCGCGGGTCGACGGCACATAGGTGGCGCTGACCGTGAACTGGGGCTGCGCGTCGCCGCTGCCGCCGCCGGTCAGCTGGAGCGTCCCCGCGATCGAGCCGCCGACGGCGGACTGCCGCACGTCGATGTTGAAGCGCAGTTCGATGAGGTCGAGGCTCACCGAATTGGTGAACGGGATCGACCAGTTCATCGTGACCACCGCCTCGGCCCGGAAGGTCAGGCGATAGGGATCGGCCATGAACGCGAAGGCAGTGATCCGCATCTGGTCCTTGGTCGGCGGACCGGGGTTGCCGAAGAACTGGTTGAACGCATAGCCGATCGGGATTTCCTGATTGCTGCGCAACCGCCCCTCGATCACGAAGGAGGGAATGAAGCCCACCAGATCGACCGTGAAGCTGTCGGCCAGGATCGGCGGGTCGTCCCCTTCGCCATCGCCCGCAGCCAGCGCGGATGTCACGGGCATGCGGACATCGCTCATCAAGGGGTGCGGTGCCGAGAGCAACGGCAATTCACGGGCGGAAGGCCTGACGGCGACCTCCGCGTCGGACACGCCGATGTTGATGCCGCCGAACACCGAGCCGAAGCTGAACATTTCGGGCTGGTTGTTGGGCCCGGGCGCCCAACCGATGTCCCAGCGCATCCCGGTGTCGATCACCCGGACGAAGGGGATCGGCGGGTTCCACACGCGATCGGACTTCAGCGTGACCCCGATATTCGAAACGTCGAACGCCGCGGCGCCGAGGCTGTCGAGCAGGCTGCCCTGATAGGCCGGCAGCCAGATTTCGATCGACGCGAGATAGAAGGCGTTGAAGGTGTCGAGCGTCTCGGGCGAGATCAGCTCCGCCACCGAAAGTCCGAGCAGCGCCGCGACGTTTTCGATCTGATCGCCGATGCGGATCGTGTCGGGGTCGGCCTCGACCAGCAGCCGCCACGTGGTCTGCACCGTCAGGATCGCCAGCACCAGGCGCAGGCTGTGCTCCGGATCGAACTGCACCTTGCCCGTCAGGTTGAGGTTCGACACTGCGCTATAGCCGTAATCGTCGAGATCGAAGCCGGTCTGGACGGAAAGCTCGAAACCGAGCTCGAACAGAGTCGCGTCGCCGAACGGCAGCGTGCTGCCATTCACGATTGCCATCAGGTCGAGATCGGGTGACGCATCATAGGTCGCGGGCAGCACCACGGCTCCCCGCGCCGCCAGCGGCCAGCGGCCTGGGAACAGCCCGGCATAAGCAGCCTGGGAGAAGACGCCTGCCTGGGGCAGGCTACCCTCCAGCGTCGCCGTTGCGCCCGGCGCCGAACGCGCCGCCAGCGCCGCGTCGCGCAGCGGCAACCCGATCAGGAACGACGGCGCCAGCTCCACCGTCTGGCCGTCCTGCGCGATCTGCTGGGAGTCCGGCAGGCCGGCGAAGGTGTCGGAGAAGGTCCAGGCCTGCGGCGGCAGGAACAAGGTGAGCGTAAATACCGCATTGCCGCCTTCCACCGTCGCGGCGAGTGCCACTCCGACGTCGACGACATGGTTTCCCGCCGCTTCTGCGCCGGGTAGCCCGTATCGCGCAGTGCCGCGCAGCAGCACCTGGTTGACCGGCTGGGTCAGCACTGCGTTGGCGACCAGGAAATGCGTCTTGAGCTGGAGCAGGTCGAGCGCGGTTGCCATGCTCGCGAGATCGCCGGTGGCCGCGGTCACCAGGTCGATCGAGCCGCCCGCGATGTCGTCGCGCAATGCCTGGAAGATCTGGTCGAGCGTCATCGGCTCACCCATCGACGGCAATCTGCCGATCGCGGCGCAGGCATGGCCTCAGACATCGAGCGGCCTCAGGCGGGGCAGCGGACGCGCGGCGGCGCAACCCCTGCTCCCGGGAAGAGGCACATCAAGATGCGTCGGCGGTCGGAGCGCGAGGGTCCGATGCGGCGGCACGGCGGACGCCGTCTCGGCCGGGGCAGAATCGGTGGCGGGCGGTCTCCTGGCCGGTGCGGTCTTCGACAGCACCATGACCGGCGTATGGACGAACGCCGTGCCGACCTTGCGATTCTCGAGCCGCTCGATCGTGACCTCTTCGGTCGTTCCGTCGAGGCTATAGGCCCAGGCGACGGCAAAGGGCGGACTGGTCGTCGCGCCCGATGCCGGAATGGCAGTCACCTTGCCGGGATCGGGCGGGAAGCTCGCTGTCTCGTCCTTGGCTGGGTCATAAGCCGCTTCGCGAACATAATAGCGATTGGTGAAGATTGAATGCTGCGTCGCGAAAGTCCACCAGTCATCGAACGGCGGAAGCTGCTCTTTCTTCTTCATCTTCTTCTTGGTCGTCGGATCCTCTACTTCGAGCGCGATCTGGTAATCGTCTTCCTCAGCAAAATACGCATTGTACAGGTGCTGGTGGTCAACAAGGACGGGATCATCGTACCAAGAGGTTTTCTCGACATAGCTCCAGAAATAGCTCATCGTATAGGCACTGGGGTGGCGAAAACTGCCGACGTCCTCGGCACTGGCATGGATCGTTTTCGGCGCGATGCTCGTCGCGAACGCCTCAATCACTTTCTTGGCGGCATCCGGCACGCGTTCGCCGGGCTTGAGACGCTTTTTGCTGGCGGTCAGGCTGAACGTCGTCGTTTCGCTGGAATGATGCGGCATAGTCAGGACCGCGACGTACGGAAACTTGGCGGTATACAGATCGATGAAGTAATTCGCCTGCGCAATGGTGGCGCCAGTCGCGTCGCCCGTGACGACGAACTGCCATCCGACGAAATCCACGACGAATATCATCGAGTAAGTATTGAGTGAATAGCTGTCCGTTCGCCACTTCTTGTCAGCAATCTTTTTTCTGAAAGTTCGCGGCTCGCTGGCCACGTGATTTCCGACGAGCAGATAGAAACTAACCTCATTGGAGGCAAATACGGCACTGGTCTTGCTGTAGGAGCAATTGTTCGCTGGCAGCGGCTCCGGCTTGGTCGTGCCGGTAGGCTGATATTTTTCCAGATCGCTGATGACGTTGTTGCTGCTGTGCTTGGCGTAGAGCACGCGCGGACCGCCATAGATCACATGGCCCACCTCGAGGATCGGCTTGGTCGGCTTCTTGGTCCCCGGCTTGTCGAAATTGGCCAGCAGGTCCTGGACGAGATTGATATGGTCGCTGTCGCTGTGCGAGAGCGAGAAGAAGTCGATTCGCGGCTTGGCCATCGAAGTGAGCTGCTTGGTAATATATTCGACCGAGGGCCCGCCCGCCTCGGTCTTGGCGCGTTCCGAGCCGAGATCGAGCAGCGCCGTCGCGGTGATTGCCGTGCCGGTATAGATCTCGACGAAGGTGCTCGATCCCTGCCCCACGTCGAGCAACGTCACGACGATCTTGGTCGCCTTGGTCATCGCGGCGCCTCCCCGTCCCTGCGACCCGATCGCGCGGCGCGGATCTGCCGCAGCGTCTCGCGCCGGCGATGCGGCTGCGCCACCTCGTCAGCCGGTGCGCTCGCCGCGAGCCGGGCACGACCCGGGCGCGCCTGCGCCTTCTCTTCTTGCTTCAGGTCGGCGGCATAAGCGGCGTACCAGCCCAATTTGCTGCTGCCGTGCTGATCGGGATTGCCGAACAGGACGATGTCGTTGTTGCCCGGGGGGAAATTGAGCAGCCCGAGCACCGAAAGCGTGAACTGGTGCAGCCGCAGCAGATAGACCAAGGCATCGTCGTCCCCGATATACGTCAGGAACTGGAAGTTGCGGAAGCCGAGCCGCAGCACCCCTTGCAGCGGCCATTGCACGCCCTCGGCGGGACCGGTGTCGATGCGCAGACCGAGATATTGCGGCGGCACGCCTTCGCGGCCGGATTCGCCGGCCTGCCATGCGGCGAGCACTTCGACACCGATCCCGACGCTGCCCAGCAATGCGCCGAGCGTGCCCAAATCGAGCGTGAAGCGCAGCCCGTACCAGGGCGCGACGAGCGGCGTCTGCTCGATCGGCGCGGATACCGAGGTGAAACCCAGATCCTCGGGCCGCGCCCCGGTCGCGCCGGCGGGTGCGCCTTCGTCCGCCGTCGGCAGCACCGCAAGCAGCCCGTTCAGCGCAAGCGGGAAATGGTTGACCAGCGACTGTCCGCGCGTCGCGCTGTTCGCGAGATCGAAGGACAGATTGCCTTCATCGACGGTAAACTGCTTCGAATCCGCGCCGCCGTCGAGCGTGAACTGCATCGATACGGTGAGCTTGCTGAACCGCAGCCCGACGCTGGTATCGGCGGGCGCATCTTCATCGACGGGCTCGGGGCCGAACGAAAACAGGTCGAACACCTGCGGCGCGCCGAACTGCAGCGTTCCCGACAGGGTGAAGTCGGTGACGATCTGTCCCGGCGCGCCGCCCGCGCCGCGCGTCTGCAGGGCGACTGTGGAAATGTCGATCCGCGACAGCACCGAGGCCCGGGGCGCATAGCTGTTGCGGCCCTCCAGCACGAAGCTGTACACCGCCACCCCGCCGACGCGCTGATAGCCGCCGTCGAGCACCAGATTGTTGCCATGCTCGGTCTGCGCCTTGGTCAGCGCGTCCGAGAACAATCGGTTCACCAGCAGTTCGGCCTTCGCCGAGAAAGCGCTCAACGACGAATTGGAGAAGCCTGCGCGCAGCTGAAGCGTCTTGAAATCGAACGCGACCGTCGTCTCGCTGTAGAGATCGACCGGGTCGCTATAGTCGATCAGCCCGAACGCGGCGGTGTTCTCGAGCGTCGGCGTCGTGCCCGTCACTACGAACGGTGTCTGCGACAGCCCCAGATGATGCGCATAGAAAAGGTCGGTATCGATCCCCGCGGTGAGGAACAGCAAGTCGGCGGGCATCTCGGCGATGTCGACCGGCGCATTGAGGAACAGGAAGCCGTTCCATGCCGGATTGTCGACCACCTCGGCGAGGAAGCGCCGGTAAGGCGATCCGGCTTCTGCACCGGCCGCGGCCTTGAAGATGTCGAGGATCAGCCGCTGCGTCTTGCCGATCGTTCCGCCCTCGATCGGCGGCACCGCGACTTCGGGCCAGAGCCAGGAACTGCTGTCGGCAACCAGATCGGCCAGCGTGCGGTTGCAGAACTTCGCGATCATCACCGTCGGGCTGTTGACCGCGGGATCCGCCACGTCGCCGCCGTTCGGGTTGCGCCACGGACGCCATGCGCGCGGCGACAGCTGAAAGGTCCAGCCGTCCATCTGCACCTGCAGCAGCCCGGCCATCGCCAGATAGACCGGCAGATAGGTCGGCGTTGCGGCGGTGCCGATACAGGCGACGAACGCCGCCTCGGTGTCGAATGGCTGGGTCTGCCCGCTGAGCGCCGCATAGACTGCAGTAACGATCGCCTGCGGCACGCCCCTGGCAAGGAGCAGAGCGGTGTTCTCGGCAGTCTCCGCCAGCGCGTAGCGGACCGACGTAGATTGCATCAGCACGTCGACGTTCGCCGCGACGAAGAACAATTGGTTGCTCTGCAACGCCGACTTGAAACCGCCGGTGACCACGGTGAAATCGACCTTGGGATAGTCGGTCCCCGGCATGTTGGCGATATAGACGCCGTCATAGTCGCGATAATCGGGAGTCAACTCGACGACCAGGCCCTGCGGCGTCACGCCGAGCGGGTCGGTCTCGGCGCGAACCCGGCGAACCGGGCCGAGCGACGCGACAGCCTCCCCTGCTGCGCACGCGCTCCGCGCTTTGGCGCGCGCGCCATAATGGGTGTCGATCTGGAAATGCCGATACGGGCCGAGGCTGGCATTCTCCAGCGTGTCCGCCAGCACGATGTCCACGCTGCGCAGCCCCGCATAGACTCCGAACGGGAAGACCGGTGGCGCGCCGGAAGCGCTCAGCGTCGCCGCAGGCATCGGGTTGAAGTCGAGGAAATCGGGCGCAATCTGGGTGTTGCCCGAGAAGATCGGCGCCTGGCGCGGCTGCGCGAAATACACCGCGTCGCTCGCGCTGCCGAGCGGCAGGATCGCCGCATGCGACGTCGTCGCGGTATCGTTCAGCGCCTCGGCCACGGTCGGCGCGTCGGGCTTGCCGTCGTCGGCGGGGATGGCGAAAGCGGGGCAGTTGCCGGCAAAGGCGATCTGATGGCTGTCGGGCGAAATCTCGATATATTCGAGCCCCGACTGGCCCGGCAGCAATTGATAGCTGCTCGCGCTCTTGCCCTTGAGCGGCGTGACGGTGATCTGGAACGCGCCGTCGGGGCTCAGATGAAAGACCATCCCGTCATCGCGGTTGCTGCCCTGCACCGGCGCGGCGCCGAACACGAAGCGCGCATCGGGCAGGCTTCCGGCGGCGGCGAGCGGGGTGAGCGTCATCGGATAGCCCATCGTGGTGCGCAGGAACGAAGCGAGTGCCGGCGCACCCGCCGCGATTGCCGGCGCAAGCGACACATGGCTGCGCGCGCCCACCAGCAGATTGAGCGGATCGAAGGCCAATGCGGCAGCGATCGCGGCAGGCTGGCCGTCGAACACCTGCTGGAACAGCAGCCGCGTCGCGCCCTGCCCGGCGATCTGCTGCGGTGTTGCGTCGGTGTCCGTCGCGAGGGGCGGCGCGGCGTAAAGCAGCCCGATCGCGAAGCTGTGCCAGATCGATCCCTCGTCCTGCCCCACGGGCACGGCGGGGACGGTGAAGCGCGCCGTGAGGCTGGCCACTGCCGCGCCGTCAAACGGAATCGCGAGCGTATCGGCTGCGAAGTCGGCCGCGCCATCGGGCCCGAGGAATGCGCCGCCCCCCGCAAAGCCGATCCCGCCGCCCGCATCGTCGGCAATCTGGGTCAGCGCACCGCGCCCGGCGACTTCGAGCCCGTAATGCCCGAGGCGAAAGCCCGTGGCGCGCACGGTTTGCCAGGCGATCGCATTGCCCGATCCCTGCGCCCGTGCCTGCAGCGCCGTCAGCCGCCACTGGACCATCGGCGCGTCGGGATTTTCGATCCAGAGCATCCGGAGTTGCTCGGGCGGCCCGAGATTGGGGCGCAGCGCGTCGAAGCCGCTCAGGAACGTGGCCCAATCGCCGGGCGTCGCTCCCAGGAACAGATAGGTCCCGCCCGGATCCTGCCACACCTGGCTGGTCGAGAGCGTGCCCGACAAAGCCGATCCGGGCGCCGCGCAATAGCCGGCCCAGAATCCCGCCACCCCGGCCTGTGCGCTGGTGGACAGCGCGAACAGGCGGCTGGCGGCCTGCTGTTCGAAGACCGGCACCGCCGGCAAGGAATCAATATCCCCCGGAGAAGATCTGGTCGCCCGCAAGCAGCGGCAGCGAATAGCCGTTGAGGCCGCTGCCCTGCGCGTAGACCACGCCGCCCTGCCAATCGAGCATCACTTCGAGCTGCGCGGCGAGGCTGGTCGCACTTATGGTCCCGGTTTGTCCGGGGCCGCTCGCGCGCAGCAGCCGCACGCCGCTGCGGCCCGCCGTCGGCGCTCGCTGCTGGAGTTGCTCAAGCAGATTGCCGAGGCTGGTCCCCACCGGCACCAGCCGTTCGGTACCGTCGAGCCGGACGCGGATCATCGCCTCCAGCGTGCTGCGTCCGCGGAAATAGGCGGTGGCGTATTGCTGGGGATTGGGCGTCGCGGCGTTGATGGTCGTGAAGCTCGCCGCCGCGACGATCGCGAAGTTGAGGTTGGCCTGGTTCGCGCTGGCGGTGCTGCTCGGCGACAGCAACGTGGCGGGCACGAACGCGCGATAATAAGGCTGCTGGAATTGCGGATAATAGAGGTCCGCCGCGCCCGCGACCCCCGATTGGCCCGAGCCCGTCGTGCTCTTGAACGGTGGCGGCACCTGCAACGCATTGTGCGCGGCGAGCTGGCTGAGAAACCCGTCGAACCCGACGCGCCACGCGCCGTTGGTATGATAGCTGCCCATGTCGAAGTCGAACACGGTGGCGCCGGCATAGCCGTTGAGCCAGGTCGGCAGCGACTGTTCGTTGATGCTGACATAGTCGCTCAGCACGACGCGCAGCACCATGCCGGGGCGCAGATCGACATAGGCGCTGCCGGCGCTGGTCGAGAGCGACAGGCCGAAATTATAGTAAAGCTGCTCGTCGAAGGTTTGCGGCATCATCCGCGCGATCGCGGCCTGCACCAGATAGATGCCATAGGGGCTCGCCCCGGCAAGGCTCTCCCCCGGAGCCTCGAGGCTGGTCAGCAGCGAGACATATGCGGTCTGCAGCGCCTTGCGGACCGCGGTGGTGTCGAAGATCCATACGCTGGCGTCGGCGGCGATGGTCAGCTTGTAGGGCAGGCTCGCATCGCCGGACGGTTCGACGGTGAAGGGGCCGCTGACGATCGGATCGGATCCCAAGGCGGTCGCGGTGAGTCCGAGTTGCGGCAGATACTGGACGATTGCCTGCGCGGGCGGATTGGCGGCATCGCTGCCCAGATTGGCCTGCGCGGATGCCGGATAGGCATAGGGCATTGCGCTAGTGGCAGGCTGATCGCTCAGGAAATAGGCCGCGGCGAACAGCGGCAGCGGATTGGCGGCCAGCCCGGTGCCGGCGGCGGTTACGGGCTGGACATAAACCGAATAGATCTTGCTGGCATCGGCGGCGAAAGCGAGCGTGCCCGAGCTACCGTTGACCGTGACAGTCGCCGCCGCTGTCGCGGGTGCGGCATTGTCATAGATCGACACGAGATGCGCGTCGGCACCGCCATGGGCGTTCCAACTCGCCCGGAGCGCCGTGCCGTCGTAGCGCGCGGCGACCAGCGTGTCGGCTCCGGTCGGCACCGACGCGAAGGCGCTGTACGGTCCGGCGACGGCGACGCCATTGTCGGTCCGTGTCGCTGCGATCCGGTAAGCGAGTCCGGCGTCGACGCTTGCCGGGCTGGTCAGCGTATATTGCGTCGTGCCGCTCGTCTGGCTGGTGCCGTCGGAGAATTGCAGCGCATAGCCGAACCCCGCACCCACGCTCGACCAGTTCAGCGTGGCGAGCCCCGTCACGGGATGGGTGGAGGCGGCGGCGACGCGCGGCGCGGCGAGGATCGCGGTCGCTTGCTGGTTCGCGGCCATCGAGCGGTCGGCGACGATGCGCACCGGCCCCAGCAGGAGATCGACCATGACGACGGCGCTGCCGTCGGCCGGGACCGCGAGGTCCGCCAGCGGCACCGCGCCGGCAGCAGCGTCGGTGGGAGCTCCCAGCAGCAGCACTTGGTTGGCACCCGCCCCGGCCCCGTTGAGGACACGAATCGCATAGCTCGGCGTCGTACCGGCGGGGAGTCCGGCCGGGGCGGTCCAGGCGACGGCAAGCTGATCCCCAGTCGTCGTGACCGCGGTCAGCGCCGGCGTGACGAACGCGAGCGCCTGCGCCGCCGGGGGTGAGGCCCCGCCGCTGACCCCGGTCGCCTGGAGCGACAGGCCCTGCGTCTGGCCCTGGGTGATCGCCGATTTGGCGAAGCTCAGCACGGCGGTGGTGCCGCTCGTCGTCTGCGACGCCAGCGGCGTCGTGCTGCCGCTTTGCATCACCGCTACCGTATAGCCCGCCACACTCGCCGGACTGTCGGGCAGCGCCGCCCATTGCGCCGCGACTTGCCAATTGGCGCTGTTCGACGGATCGGTGCGGACGGTCACTGCGATCGGCGCCGGCGCGGTGGCGAGCAATGTCGCCGGCTGGCTGCGCGGGCCGGTGGTCTTGCCGTCGCTCGATTTGCCGCGCGCGACCACCGTCAGCCCGACCGCGCCCGTGGCGGCGTAAGTGAAACTCAGTTTGCCGCTTGCCGCGTCCACCGGGCCGGCGACCACTGAGTCACCCCGCAGCAGCCAGCCTTCGCTGCTCGCCGAGGTCGTCGTCACCATCGCCTCGACCGCGGCGCCATTTATCGCGACGTTGCCGACCGTCGGCACTGCGGTGATCAGCGGAATGCTGAGCGGCGCGGCACCGATCGCCCGCGCCGTCGTCTGCACGCGCGCGGTGACGCCCGAGGCCGCGGCGATCGAAGACCCGAACCCCGCCGAAGTCGGGCCGCCGGCAGATACTGCGATCTCGCCGCCATTCACTTGCAGCGACACCAGACTGCTCTGCGGCAGCGGCGCGCCCTGCACGCCGTCCAGCGCCCAGACCAGCGCCACGGCATTGCCGTCAAAGTCCGCCTGAGTCGTCGAGGCTGCGGCCTGGGGCACGGTCTGGGGCGGGCTGAACGGCCCCTGGCTGAAGGGGGCGGCAAAACTGCCCGCGCCGCCGGGATTGACTGCCGGCATCAGCGCCGTGGCATAGATGCGATAGGGCGCGGGATAGCCCGCGACGCTCACCGTGGCGAAGCTGCCCTCGACGTTCGCGCTCCCCGCCAGCGCCCAGACCCCGCCCGAATAACCGTAGACGAGCAATTGCGCGCCGACCTGGAAGCTGCTCGGGCCGTAATCGAGCAATGCAGTGACGTTTTGCCCGTCGAAGCTCGCACTCGCCACGGTGACCGACGCGGCGATCACCGGCGCGGTGGCGACCGCCTCGCTCCAGTCGATGCCGTCGGGCGAAGTGCCCTGCGGCACCCAGATCAAGTCCACCAGATAGCCGGTCGTCGCCGAAAGCGGAAAGCTTGGCTGGTAGAGCGCGTAGATCGGCGAGGTACCCGCGCCCGATGTCGCCGACACGCCGATCACCGAGGGATTGTCCGCCAATCGCAACCGGATCACCAACACCAGGTTCGGCGGCGTGGTCGGCACGCTCGCCTGCTTGACGTTGACCGTCAGCCCCGCAGTGCCGCGCCCCGGCGGCAAGGTCGCATAGGGAGTGACATAATAGATGCTCGAAATGATGTCGGCCGGGCTGGTCATCCGATGTCTCCCCTGAGTCTGCGGGGGGCCGTCACGTGCGCTCGCAAGCGCGCGCGACGGCCGGGGGGGTCAGAGCCTGATCAGAAGCGGCGGTCCGCAAAGGCCGACCGCAGATCCTCGTGCAGGCTTTCGTCGGCACGGGCGAGGATCGCGTCCAGGTCGTTGCGCCGGTTCAGCGTATGCGCGCGCATCGCCATGTGATCGCCGCAGCCGATCCCGCCGGCGAAATAGATCGCCGCGTCGACGGGATAGTCGCCATTGGCCATTTCGTCATCGTCGCCGATCGCGAGCGAGTAGCAGATGCCGTCATAGGCGATCGCCGAAAGGCCGGTCACGCTTGCCGGGCCGTCCAGCGTGAGGATCTCGTCCCCTGCCGCAAGGTCGCAGATCTGGCTGAACTTGCCGCCGGCCAGCGCGATCAGATGCGCGCCGCTGGCGCTCAGGCTATGCCCCTTGTCGGTGTCGATTCGATAGACCGCCGCGGTTCCGCTGGCATCGTCGCTCGACTGATGCGGGCCATGCCGCGTCGCTCGCACCGCCCAGGCGCTGCCGTCGGCGCTCTTCACCCGGTGTCCGTTGTTGATCTGCTCGATCGGCAGCGTCTCGCCACTCTCGAGCGTCACCAGGGTACCTTCGACTGCGCAATGCCACCAGAACAGCAAATTGTCGATCGTCGTGCAATTGACCGAATGCACTTCGGGCGAGTCCTTCGAACAGACATAGAAGGTCTGGTTGGGCTGATCGTTCTGCATCGGGATGTCGAACATGAAATAGAAATAGCTGACAATTTCCGATTGGAGCGATGACGTCTGATAAACCAGCGATGTCGTGTTCGCGAAATAGGTGTTCGGCCCGTCATAGGGATAATTCCACGTCACCACATTGGGCGGGCTCCCCTGCTGAACCCCAGCCACCAGTTGCGCATCGCTGGTATATTGCGAATCCCGCGCGATCGTCCACGAGCCGCCGCTGCCGTCGTCGACGACGATGTTGGTCAGCAGATTGTTGACCGTGAGGGCAGCGAGATTGGGCGTGCCGGACAGCGGGACGTTGCCTTTGAACGGACAGATCAGATTGGGCTTGTCCTGATTGCCGACTCCGGTCGGGTTCAGATAGACATAGTCGCAATCGGTATTCTGATAGCCGGCCATCCGCCCGACGCTGATCTCGATCACCTTGTGGCCACTATTGACGATCACCGGCTGGAGGACATTGGCCTGAATGCCATCGCCCACCGCCGCTTCGGCCGACAGCGCGAAGAAGCGGCTGTTGCCCGCCGGATCGGTGGCGTGGCTCAATTGCAGCAGGTGCAGCCCGTCTTTCGGCGCGGCGTCCGCCTGTGCGGCACGCGTGGGGCAGGTTAGGAAGCCGTTGCTCACCGCGACGTTCTCGCCGCAGGCCGCGAGATCGCCGGTATCCGGGTCGAACGCGAACAGCACGCCGCCGAGTATCTGTACGTCACCGCCGGCCGATGCCCATACTCTGGCGGTCGCCTTGCCATCCGGCGTGGCGCCGGCGTCGACGAGCAACAACGTGTCGGCGGGGGGATCGCCGGCGGGCGGAGCGTCGAGCGATCGATAGAGCGCGGGATATTTATCCGGAGTGAAGCCGCCGATTTCCAGCGCGAGCCGGATCGCCGCTTCGTGCGCCGGATCGCCAAGGTCCAAGTGCTGCGCCTCTCCCGGCGGCAAGCTCCGCCTGAGATCGTGCAAGGTATCGAGATCGGCTGCCGATACGTTCGGTAACGCTTCCATGCCACCCTCCCCAACAGACATTCGAGAACATCGGCGCCAAGACGCCAGCAAGTCTGACCAATTGCTACGCTTCCACCGAATAGACGTGCCGATTGCTCCCGCTCCCCGAGGAGGTGCAAGACCGCATCCATCAATCTCAACGGTGAAACAAAATACAGACGAAAGTTAGTGTCCAAAATGGACTTATCTGCGACTCGCTTGCCAATAGCGTATCAGAACTTATTTGGGCTGAACATTCCGAAGAAGAAAAAAATCGAAACTTCACGGTTTAAAAATCCATTAGCCACAAATTCAGGTCGGATATTTGCAATGATGCCTCTCTAATCCGACGGAAAGCCAATGAAGCCAACAATATGCAGTGGTTGCCGACGGCCGAAGTCGACCACGAGCAAACCCGGCGGCGCTCGAACACAGTATCGCGATAGCCGTGGTGTCCGCCCAGCCTTGCGATCCACGACCTCGGCACCGGCTCAGCGCGCGCTTGCCGCGCTCGCGCGGAAGCCCGGCCCAAAAGGAAAAAAAGAGCCCACCTCCGTGAGGAGGCGGGCCCATGGGGGGAGACCCTCGGGGTCGAGGGTCAGGGCTTAGAAGTCGATCGTCGTAGCGATGACGATCTCGCCCCCGGGAAATAGATCCCGGGAGGCGTAGCGGTTTGGCGTCACAGGCGGAGCGAAATGCCCGCGACGATCTGCCTGCCGAGTAGGTCGTAGCCCATGATTGTATTGCCACGCAGCAGCCCGATGCGGGCGCGGCTGTCGGGGACGAGCGGCGGATCGCGATCGAAGATGTTGTTCGCGGCGACCCGGAACGTCATCTGCTTGTTGACGTCGAAGCTGAGCGCCAGATCGAACCAGTCATAGGCCTTGATGCCCGGATACTGGTCGCGCCGATCGCTATCGGGCAGGTCCGGGATGCCGGTGTCGGCAGGCGCATAGACGGTCATCGGCATGCCGCTACGATGCCGCCAGTTCAGCGATACGCTGGCGACACGGTCGGCCGTGGTCCAGGTGGTGCGGAACTGATGCGCCCAGGTGGGCATGCTTTCGCCACAGCCATTGCCAAAATAGCCGGTGCAGTCACGTGGCTCCACCGTTGGCGCGCCCTGGCTGCCGACGCGGGTCATCAAGGTGCCGTTGAAGCCCATGTCCAGCGAACCGGCGCCGCCCAGACCGACATTATACTGCCCCTGGAAATCCCAGCCGTGCGACTGCGACTTGTACCCGTTTACCGAGCCGCGCGAGACCCAACCGCTCGACGGGCTGGAAGCCGGCGAGCTCGACAGCGTGCCGTTGGGAGCGCGCACGATGCCGCGACAGAAATAGTCGTTGCCGGTGTTGAGGCACTCGTTGATCCAGTCCGACGGATTGAGGAACGTCAGCTGGTCCTCCAGGTCGATCAGCCAGCGATCGACCGAGACGGTCAGGCCAGGGATGAACCGCGGGCGCAGTACCACGCCGATGGTAGTGGTGAACGCGCTTTCGGGCGCCAGGTCGAAGCCGCCTTCACGCACCGTGCAACGGTCGTCCGGGCAGATCAGCGTCGTGCTGCCGTACAGATTGTCGGGCAGGCCGGTGTTGCGGCACTGCTCGATCGTCGCGGACGGGCCATTGCGCGGGCCACCCGGATTGGCCGGGTTGATCTGCGGGGCGCAGGGGTCGGCATAGAAACCCTGGTTCCAGAAGATGTTGGCGGCCCCTGCGGCGGCACCCACACCCGGTGCGGCCTGCGACTTGTTGTACGACCCGCGGAAGATGATGTCCGACACCGGCGACCAGATGCCCTCGACCTTCCAGGTACCGAACTTGCCTTCGAGGCGATTATACTTCGACAGGCGATAGCCGGCATTGAGCTGGAGCAGCTTGGTCCACGACTGATCCTCGACCAAAGGCGCCTGCAGCTCGATATTGCCTTCGAGGATGCTCTGCGTGAAACGCTGATTCTGGGGGCCGCCAGGGTTGTTCTGCTGGTAGATCTCGTTGACGATGGTGCGTTCCATCTCCTCGCGATATTCGCCGCCCAGCGCGATCGCCAGGCCCTGCTCGGCGAACGGCGAAGTGATGCCGTATTTGCCGAGATCGCCGCTCACCGAGCCGACGAACTGAAGCAGCCGCGGGATGCGCGTGCTGATGCCGCCCGTATCTCCGCCGCCGAACAGATAGTTGTTGAGCGCCGCATCCTGGTTGAACGGGGTGAAGGCGTTGAACGGCACGCAGCTCGGATCGGTCCCGTTGACCACCGAGCGGCAGGTCGGCCGTCCGCCCACGTTGACCACGTCGAGCGAGCGGTTGATGTTGTCGAACTGCGCGAACGGCACATCGATCGTATCGAGCTGCGCACGCGAGATCATGCCCGCCAGATCATAGGACCAGACATCGTCCAATACGCGTCCCCGCAGTCCGGCGACGATGCGGTAGCCTTCATTGGTGAATTTCTGCTCGACCAGCGGCAGTCCATCGAAGCGATAGCGCACGTCGAGCGGTGCGAACTGCCCGGCGGCGCCGGCATTGGCGCCGCACAGCGTCTGCGCCTGCGACGTCGACAGGAACGGATTGTCGCAATTCACCCGGAACGGGACGTCGCCATCGCCATAGGCTGTGTAGGAGAAGTTGCGGTTGAGCTGCGTGTTGTACGATTTGTCGCGATAGAACAAAGCCGTGCTGTAAAATTCGACATGATCGCTGATCTGCGCGGTCAGGAAGCCGCCGAAATTGAGACGTTCGAACGGGCGCTGGAAGGCCCAGTCGTCATAGGGATTGGCCGAAGCGGCGGCCGGGCCGCTGTTGATCGGGATGAAGGTCCCGTTGCCGTTCGGGTTGTTGACCAGGATCTGCCCGGCCTGCGCCCCGGCCTGCGGGATGATCGTTCCGGCCGGCGTGTAGCTGGCGCGCGAGCACGACAGCACCGCCGTGTTGCTCGGCTGCACCACTTCGCACTGCGAGAAGGAGCGGTCGCGCAGCCGCACGATGCTCGATTCGCGATAGTTCACGAAGCCGCTGATGTTGACCTTGTTGTCGAACAGGTTGACGCCCGCTGCCAGGCTGACATCGGCGCGGCCGCCGTCATTGGCCATGCCCGTCGCCGAGTTGAACCCGGCGCGCCGGACGGCGTCGGTGACGTCGTTCGCGCGATTGTCGTGGTTGAAGAAGCTGTAATTGGCGTCGAGGCGGATGCCTTCGAAATTCTTCTTGAGCACGAAGTTGACGACGCCAGAAACCGCGTCGGAGCCGTAGACCGACGAGGCGCCGCCGGTCAGCACGTCGATACGCTCGACCAGCGCGGTGGGAATGATGCCCACGTCGACCGTGTTGGCGAGGCCGACGCGAAGCCCGTCGATCAGGGTCAGCGTGCGCTCATATCCCAGGCTGCGCAGCTTGATGCGCTGGCGCCCTTCGGAGTCGCTGAAATTCTGCTCGGAGTTCACCTGCACCTGCGGCAGGCGATTGAGCACTTCCTCGATCGTGGTCGCGCCCTGCGCGGCGATCTCGGCGGCGGTGGTGGTGACGATCGGGGCGGCCGAGCGGTTGTTCGGACGCACGATGCGCGTACCGGTGACGACGATGTCGCCGCCGGCGGCGGTGTCGTCGGTGTCGGCGGTCGTGACCTGCGTGGGATCCGCGGCCTGATCCTGGGCCATCGCCGGCATCGCAAAGATCGCTGCGACACAGGTTGACGCCAACAACAAACTATTCAACTTCTTCATGTGTTTTCCCCTTGAGAGACCCTGAACTTTATTTCGTGCCGCGCGGCCTTGTTAGGCTCTCCGCGGCGCGTACTTCCGTGCGGCCTTCGAGGTCGGTGACCGCGAAGGTGAAACCCGGCTGGAGCGCGTAGCCGCCCACCTGGCCGTGCGTGTCGATCGCGAGAAAGCCGACCTGCGCGTCCTTGACCGCGACGCCGCGCAACGCCGCGATGTGGAGCACGGCTTCGCGGCAGGCGGCGGCAGGCGTCATCCCGGCGCGCATCGAAGCGACCACCCGCGCGGTGCCGGCGATGCGGGTGACTTCCTCGCCGACGCCGGTCGCCGTGGCGCCGCCGACGCCTTTCTCGACGAACAGCCCGCAACCCGCCTGCGGCGAGTCACCGATCCGCCCACGCAATTTGAACGCCATGCCCGAGGTGGTGCAGGCCCCCGCGAGCCGCCCGTCCGGGCCGCAGGCGAGCATGCCGATCGTGTCATGATCGAGCGCGGAGCCGCGCTGATTCTCGCTATTGGCTATCGGCTGGTATTTCGCGGTCTTCAGCCAGTCGCGCCACGCCGCCTCGGCTTCGGGGGTGAGCAATTTGACGGGCTTGAAGCCCTGCGCGAGCGCGAACTGACGCGCACCCTCCCCCACCAGCATCGTGTGCGGGGTCTTTTCCATCACGCGGCGGGCGACCGAGATCGGGTGCATAATGTCTTCGAGCGCCGCGACCGCGCCCATATTGCCGGCGTCGTCCATCAGAATCGCGTCGAGCGTCACATGGCCGTCGCGATCGGGATAGCCGCCATAGCCCACCGAGTGATTGGTCGGATCGGATTCGGGGACCTGCGCGCCCGCTTCGAGCGCGTCGAGCAGCGTGCCCCTCGCCTTCCAGCGCGCATAGGCAGCAGCATTCGCCGCTACCCCGAAATCCCAGGTGGAGACGAACAGCGCCCGCGGCGCCGATCTGGCTTCGGCGATCGCAGGCGCAACGCCAGCCATGCCGGCAAGGCCCAGCCCGATCGCTCCCCGTCGCGAAGTTTCCATCCCCAATCCTTTCGTTCGACGCTGCTGGCGTCGTCCGCTTGGCAGGCGCGGCCGGTGTGCCACAATCCTGAAACACAATTCTCACGGGTGAAACATAATTTCAATACCAAAAACAAAATTGGTTTTATAAAAATGTGAGCGCGATAGGACCAATGGTTTGCGCGCGATATGCGTCGCTTCCGCCCGCCGGAGCAGGCTGCAGCGGCATTTGATGCCCTTGGCAGGGGCCGACGGCGGGGCCGTTCCGTTACGGTTTGGCCACGAATCCACCGATGCCCGCGATCGCCATGCGCGGCTCGGCAAGCGCGGTCTCGTCGAAGGAGAGCCGCAGATACCGTGCGGGGCGCGGCGCCGCGAACGGAACGCGCTGAGTCGACAGCGCATAGGCGATGTTGCTGAACTCGCCACGCGCCGCCGATTGCCAACTGCTTCCATCCGCGCTCGTTTCGGCGACATAGCGCTTCGGCGGCGATGCCTTCGACATCACGTGGCGCGAAGGCGTGAGGCTGAAGCCCGCGAGTCGCTCGAGCTTTCGAAGGTCGATCGTCACGCGCGCCGGCGCGGATGGGGTCGGCGCCGGCAGCATCCAGACCGTGCCGGCGTCGTTGTCGAGCAGCTTTTCCGCTCCCGGCGCGCTCGCCGTCACGACTTGCCAGCGGGTCACGTCCAGGATCGATGGATCGCTCGATACGATGGTCGGCACCGGGACCGGCGCCACCGCGCGGAACAAGGCGAATTCGCTGATCGCGGGGCATACCGGCGCTTCGAGAATGCGCAGCCGCACCCGCCGCGCGACGACCGGCGCGGCCAGCCGAATCACGCGCTGCGCCGAGATGCAGGCATGCTCGGCGAGCGTGCGCCAGCTACCGTCGATCTCGGCTTCGACCGCGAAGCGCGTAACACGGACCCCCAGCGGCAGATATTCGCGCAGCCGGATCACATCGAAGCGCGTCCCCGGCTTGAGGTCGAGCGTCAGCACCGGATTGGCAACCTCGTCAGGGGCAGTCCAATAGCTCTCACGATCGCCGTCGAGCACGCGAGCCGGCTCGAAGCCCGGCCCGCGGCTATGGCTGGCATGCGCAATCGCGCCTTTCGCCAAGTCCTGCGCGAAGGTCGCCCGGATCGCATCGCCGAACGACTTGAGGATGCGCACGTCCTGATCGGGAATCCGTCCGCGCCGATCCGGCGGCAGGTTGAGGTTCAGATTGGTCCCCCGCCCCACCGATTCGTCGTACAGCCGGATCAGCCGCTCGGGGCTCTTGACCTTCGAATCCTCGTCGGCGTGGTAGAACCAGCCCGGCCGGATCGACACGTCGGTCTCCGCCGGCCACCAGAGCGGCCCGCCGCGCACCCCCGAATTGCCTTCGCTCTGAACATAAGGGTGGTCCGGCATGGTCGGCCAGCACGGATCCCCGGCGACGCCGTCCTCATTGCCTACCCAGCGAATGTCCGCGCCGAGCGGATCGAAGGTGCAGGCGTCGGGCTGGAGCTTGTGCACGAGCGCGACGATCGACGGCCAGTCATAGTAACGCGGCGCATTGATCTTCCGCGCCTCGCGCGCGCCGCCATAATAGCCGTCGCCGCCATTGGCGCCGTCGAACCAGACCTCGAACAAGCGGCCATAGCGCGTGCAGAGCTCGGTCAGCTGCGCGCGATAATAGTCGACATAGGCCGGGCGACCATATTCGGCATGGTTGCGATCCCAGGGCGACAGATAAAGCCCGAAGGGGAGCCCCGCGCGGCGACACGCGTCGGCCATTTCGCGGACGATATCGCCCTTGCCACCTTTGTAGGGGCTGTTGCGGATGCAATGCTCGGTGAGCCGGGTCGGCCACAGGCAGAAGCCGTCATGGTGCTTGGCGGTGAGGATCAGCCCCTCGAGCCCGCCGGCTTTGGCCGCGGCGACGATCTGGTCGGCGTCGAAATCGCTCGGATCGAACAGCTTGGGGTCTTCGTCGCCGAAGCCCCATTCCTTGTCGGTGAAGGTGTTGATCGAGAAATGGACGAAGGCATATTGCTCGCGGCCGTGCCACCGCCATTGGCGCGGGCTCGGCACCGCGCCGAACGGCTTGGGCGCAGCGGCGCCCGCCAGCGCAGGCGCGGCGGGAAGCGCGCTGGCGGCGAGCCCGGTTGCGATCAGCGTGCGCCGGGAAAGCTCGGTCATTCCAGTCCTCTCAAGCGGGAGTGCGGCCAAAGGACGGCGGCCGGTCGGCAACCGGGCGGCCAAAGGCGCGATTGGGCGTACGGGCCATGATGAAACGCAGCGCACCGCCCTTCGCCAATTCGGCATGGGAGATCCAGCTGCGCGTCCACGGACGCCCATTCCAGGTCACCGCGGCGACATAAGGCGTGTCGGGGCCGTTGCCGGGGGCCTCGATCACCAGCTTGCGCCCGCCCCCCACCGAGACTTCGGCGCGCTCGAACAAGGGCGAGCCGAACACATAGGCCGCCTCGACCGGGTCGACCGGATAGAAGCCGAGCGTCGAAAAGACGAACCACGCGCTCATCTGGCCGCAATCGTCGTTGCCGATGATCCCGTCGGGATCGTTGCGGTACATCTCCGTGCACAAGCGGCGGACCATCGCCTGCGTCTTCCACGGCGCCCCCGCATAAGCATAGAGATAGGGGGCGTGCTGGTCGGGCTCGTTGCCATGGGCATATTGGCCGACCAGCCCGGAGATGTCGGGTGGGGCATTGGCGGGCAAGGTCGAGGGGGCATCGAACAAGGCGTCGAGCTTCGCCTCGAACTTCGCATCGCCGCCCAGATGCGCGATCAGGCCGTAAATGTCGTGCTGGTTGAGGAAGGTCGCCTGCCAGCCATTGGCCTCCGTGTAATCGCGCCAGTCGGGCTCAGGCATGTGACCGAGCTGGATCGGGTCATAGGCCTTCCACCATTTCCCGTCGGCGAAGCGCGGGCGCGCAAAGCCGATCCCGCCGTCGATGACGTTGCGCCAATTGCCCGAGCGTTTTGTCAGCCGATCGGCATCCGCCCCGGCGCCCGCCGCACGTGCTAGCCGTGCCGAGGCCCAATCGTCATAGGCATATTCCTGGGTACGGCTTACGCTTTCGTTGATCTTGTCGGCGGGCACAAAACCGAGCCGGTCATAGAGGTCGCGGCCGCGGCTATTCTCCTTGTCGGGCGCGGCGAAATCGAAGCTGCGTTTGCGGATCGCCGGCCACGCCGCGGCATAATCCGCCTCGATCCCCTTGGCGTGCGCCTCGGCGAGCGGCACTACGCCGTGCCAGCCGATCATGGTTCCCGTCTCCTTGCCCTGCAGCGGCCAGACCAAAGGCCCAAACGGCGATTGCGCGGTCTGGCGGATCAGGTCGTCGATCAGTTGCTTGGTCCGTTCAGGCTGAACCAGCGTCAGCAGCGGATGCAATGCGCGATAGGTGTCCCACAACGAGTAGCTGCTATACGCGGCGCCGTCGGCGGGCGCATTCTGCACCTCGCCGTTGAGCCCGGGATAGCGGCCGTCGACGTCCGAAACTAAGGTCGGTGCCACTTGGGCGTGGTAAAGCGCCGAGGACAGGATCGTGCGCTGATCGGTGGTGCCACCCTCGACCCGGACGACGTCGAGCGCATTGCGCCAATAGTCTGCCGCGACGCTACGCACGCGATCGAAGTCCCAATGCGCAGCCTCGGCATCTAGGTTGGCGCGCGCGCCGGCGATGTCGACCGCCGAGATGCCGCAGCGGATCATCACTGGCGCCTTGCCGGCATCGTCATAGTGAAGCACTGCCTTGAGCCGCTTGCCCGTCACTTGCGCGGCGCCGGCAGGCTGCTCGATATCGCCGTCACCGACCAAGGTGATGCGGTCGGGCCGGCGCGACAGCTGCAGCGCCAAGAAGATCCGCCGCCCCTTGGCCCAGCGGAAGGTGCGCCGCGTGCCGGTGAGCGTGCCGTCCGCCTCGATCGCCAGCATCGCCTCGTCGATCAGCGGCCGCGCGCCGGGCCGGTCGAGCACGAGGTGCGAGAGGTCGACCAGGATATGTCCGGCGCCCTTGGGAAAGCGATAGCGGTGCCAGCCGGTGCGCTCGGTCACCGTCAGTTCGGCCGCGACGCCGTTTTCGAGTCCGACGCGGTAATAGCCGGGCTCGGCATGCTCGCCGGCAAAGCGCTGGCGATAGCCGCTACCGGGCTTGTCCTCCTCGCCCGGCTGGAGCCGGACCGCGCCCGTGCCGGGAACGACCAGCACATCGAGCAGGTCGCCGATGCCGGTGCCCGAAAGGTGCGTATGCGAAAAGCCGAGTATCGAGGTGTCGCCGCGATGATAGCCCGAGCAGGTCTCCCAGCGCTCGACTCCGGTGTCGGGGCTCAATTGCACCATCCCGAAAGGCAAGGCCGCGCCGGGATAGGTGTGGCCGGTCCCGCCGGTGCCGATGAACAGGTTTGGCGCCCCGCCCATCTCGCGGCGACGGCCCGCAATGGCGGGAGTCGCGGCCAGCGCGAGCCCGCCGGCGATCAGGCTGCGACGGTCCACTATTTCGGCAACTCCTGCGCGGCGCCGCTCAGCGTGAACTCGACCCATTGACCGGGCCCGTCACCGGGCTGGCCGCCGCCGATCCACAAGCGATAGGCGCCCGGCACCACCCGTCGCGTGCCGTCGCGCGCGACGACGCTGATGCTGCGGGCACCGAGGGTGAAGCGCAAAGTCTGCGCCTTGCCCGGTGCCAGCGTGACTCGCTGGAAGCCGACGAGCTGGCGCTGCAGCACCGGGCTGGTGAGCGACCCGCCCTTCTGTGACGGCGGCACCAGATATGCCTGCACGACTTCCTCGCCGGCTAGCGCGCCGCTGTTGCGGACGTTTACGCGAACCTCAACCGGTGCGGCGGTGCCCGCGCTTTTTGCTGCCAGTCCCCGATAGGCGAAACTGGTGTAGCTCAACCCATGACCGAAGCCCCAGAGCGGCGTGCCGGTAAAGAAGCGATAGGTCCGCTCCTTCATCCCGTAATCGACGAACGCCGGCAGGTCGCTGGCCGACTTGTAGAAGGTCACCGGCAGCCGCCCCGACGGATTGTTGATCCCCGCCAGGGTCTCGGCGATCGCAGTGCCGCCCGCCTCGCCCGGATACCAGGCGGTGAGGATCGCATCGGCCATCGCCGGATCGACCGCGACCGCGCTGCCATTGGTCAACACCAGCACCACCGGCTTGCCGGTATCGCGCAGCGCCTGCAGCAGCCTTTGCTGGGCGAACGGCAAGGCAATGTCGGTGCGGTCGCCGCCGACGAAGCCGGGAACGGTGACCTGGAGCGCCTCGCCCTCGAGATCGGGCGACAGGCCGAGCACCGCGACGACCACGTCCGAAACCTTCGCCGCCGCGACGGCTTGCTGGAGCAACGGCTCGGCGGGCGGCATCCATAGCAGCCGCAGCCCCTCGTCCTCGCCATGATGGTCGAGCTCGAGCCGGAAATCGTGCCGCCGGCCGTCGCTGACGAGCGGGATTTCGACTCGCGCCTTGCCGAGCGAGCCCTGATGCAGCGGCTTGCCGTCGATCCACAGCCGCACGGCATCATGCCTGGTGCAATCCTTCCAGCAGGCCGGGATATCGATCGCCAGCGCGTAGCGGCCCGGCCCCGGCGGCACGAGTTCGCCGGTCCAGCGCACTGCGAAGCCCTTGGCGTCGAGCCCGGGCAAGGGCGCGGCGCGAGTATAGTTGAAGTCGATGCGGCGATCCTGCCGCACCGCCGCCGGCGCGCCCGTCACCGCGGCGCCGGCGAAATACTCCGCCTTCAACCCGGGCTTGCCGTCGGCCGTGAAGGCCGTTTCGGGCACCACCACCGGCGCGCCGTCGGCCAAGAGCGAGCCCTGCGCATACCGCACATCGGCCGCGCCGAACTGGCGCCGGATGCCCTCGAGAGGCGTCACCGGATCCCTGGCGGTGCCGTGGTAATTGGCCTCGAGGACATTCAGATCGTCGGCATCGGCGCCGATCACCGCAATGCGGCTGCCCTTGGCAAGCGGCAGGCGATCGCCATCGTTCTTGAGCAGCACGATCGCCTTGCGCGCGGCTTCGAGCGCCAGCGCGCGATTGGCGGGCGTGCCGACCGCGTCGAGCGCGATCCGGCGCCACGGGCTGTTCGCACCGAACAAAGTGCCAAGCGCGGCGCGGGCTGAAAGTGCGCGGGTGAGCGCGGTGTCGATCTCCGCCTCGCTCACCAGCCCGCGCTTCACTGCCTGCGGCAATGCCGCATAGGCCGACCCGCAATTGAGGTCGTTGCCGCCCTTGAGCGCGGCTGCGGCCGCCGCCGCCCCGTCGAGCCGGTAATGGTGGAACAGATGGATGTTGGCGACCGCGTCGCAGTCAGAAACCGTAAAGCCGGTAAAGCCCCAGTCACCGCGCAGCCGATCGATCATCAGCGATGGCAGCGCGCAGGCGGGAACGCCGTGGATCGAATTATACGCGCACATCAGCGAGCGCGCCTTGCCTTCGGTCACCGCCAGCCGGAATGCTGGCAGATACGTCGATTCCAGATCCTGCGGGCTCGGATCGACATCGAAGCCGTCGCGTCCGGCCTCGGGGCCGCTGTGGACCGCGAAATGCTTCGGCGTGGCGATGACCTTGGGGTGCGCGGGATCGGGACCTTGCAGCCCCTGGATGAACGCGACGCCGAGATGCCCGGTCAGATACGGATCCTCGCCATAGGTTTCCTGCCCCCTACCCCAGCGCGGATCGCGGAAGATGTTGATGTTGGGCGACCAGATCGTCAGCCCCTCATAGATCCGCCGGTCGGCACCGATCGGGCGCGCATTGAACTTCGCCCGCGCCTCGGTCGCCACCACGTCGCCCACGCGCCGCATCAGCCCGGTGTCCCAGGTCGCCGCAAGCCCGATCGCCTGCGGGAAGACGGTCGCGACGCCATTTCGCGCCAGCCCGTGCAGTCCTTCGTTCCACCAGTCATAGGCCGGGATCCCGGCCTCGGCGTCGGCAGGGGCAGTGCTCTGCAGCTGCGCGGCCTTCTCTTCGACCGTCATCGTCGCGATCGCCTTGGCGACTGCGTCGGGATCGGGCTCGGCGCCGGCAAGCAGAAATGGCAGGATCATTGTTGCGGTCCCAGGGTGCGCAGCGTCAGCGCCCGCTTCAGTGCGGGGGCGGAGGCTTGGGATCGGACATCGATCGTCACGCTCTCGCCGGGCAGCAAGTCGAAGCCGTCGTCGCTCGGTTGTGCCGCCAGTTCGCCGAAGTCGAGCATCACTGCGCGCGCAAGCGCGCCTGCGGTGATCGTCACGCTTTTGCCTTCCCAGCGGGCGCGAAGCGCCGGCACCGGATAGGCCATGTCCTTGGCCAATGCGCGCTCGACGATGGTCCGCGAGACGCTGCGCCCGTCGATCGTCAGTTCGGCGACGGCGAAGCTTGCGTTGGCATCGGCGCCGGCGAACAATTCGGCATCGGCGATGCGCGCCACTTCCTGCGCGCCCAGGGGTTCGAGGGTCACTGCCGCGCCTTTGGTGCCGAGCGGCCTGCCCGCCATGTCGAATGCGCGGACTCGCCATTCGGCGGCGATCGGCGCCATGGCGTCGGAAACCAGCGCCACCCGCGTCGCGCCGTCCTTGTGCTCGGCAACGATCGCCTGCGGCGTAAAGAAGCGCCGTGCGGCATAATGGAGCAGCTTCCACTGGCCTTCATAGTCGACGCTCGCCCAGGAGATCGCCGGCCAGGTATCGTTGAGCTGCCAGTAGAGCGAGCCCAGAGTCACCGGGCGGCAGGCGCGGTGATGCCGCGCCGCCATGTCGATCGCCTGCGCCTGGTTGACCTGAGTCAGATAGACCAGATCGGCAAAGTCCTTCGGCTTGCGCAACCGCGCGTCGAGATAGAGCTGGAGGCGTTCATTGCCCTCGCCCGCCAGAAACTTCTGATGCGCCTTGAGCACCGGGCTGTCGATCGCAAGCGGACCCGTGCCGGCGAAGCCGCGGATCGTCGACACATCGGGCATGCCCTGGAAGCCATATTCGGACATGAAGCGCGGGCACGTGTCGAGATAACGCTCGACCGGCTTCGATCCCGACCACACGTCCCAGAAATGGCGGTCGCCATCCTTGTCGGTATCGGTCGGCCCCTCATAGTCGCTCGAAGGCGAGCCCGGCCAATAGGGCGTGCCCGGCGCGCGCTTGGTCACTGCCTCGCGCAGCACCCGATCGAACAGCACTGCCATGCCCGCACCGATCCGCTCCTGTTCGTCGGCGCCGATACGCTTCTTGAATGCCTTGCGATCGGACCAATTCTCCCAGCCCGACAATATCTCGTTGCCGCCCGACCAGCCGACCAGCGACGGATGCGGCTGGAGCCGCTCGACTTGCTCCTCGGCCTCGACGCGGACATTCTCGCGGAACGGCGCGTCGGGCGGAGTCACCGATCCGCCGAACATGAAGTCCTGCCAGATCATCAGCCCCATCTCGTCGGCCATCCGGTAGAAGGCGTCATCGAGATAATAGCCGCCGCCCCAGACGCGGATCATGTTCATGTTGGCGTCGCGCGCGCTGGCCAGAACTTGGCGCATCTGCGGCTCACCGACGCGCGACGGGAAATTGTCGAACGGGATCAGGTTCGCGCCCTTGGCGAAGATCGGAACGCCGTTGATCTTGAAGCCGAAGCTGCCCTGCTTGCGGATGAACTCGGTGGTGCGCAGCCCGATCCGCTGGGTGACGCGGTCCTCGGTCTCGCCGCCCGCGTCGAGCGTCGCTTCGACTGCGTAAAGCGGCTGTGCACCATAGCCGACCGGCCACCAGCGCTGCGGCGTCGCGATCGTCAGCGGCGCGCTGACCCAATTCTCTCCGGCGACGAGGCTCGCGACCCGGCTGACTTCGACCTGTTTGCCATCGGGCCCGGTGACGCGAGCGCGCAACGCCACCTCGGCCGGACCCCCAGCCATGATCCGCCAACGTGCGACCAGGCGCGCCTCGGTATCGTTGATCGCTTCCTGATCGACCCGGAACCCATCGATCCGCGCTTCGTCCCACGCCTCGATCCGTACCGGCCGCCACACGCCGACATTGACCAGCCGCGGACCCCAGTCCCAGCTGTAATGATATTTGGGTTTGCGGATGTGCGGCGAGGTCTGCTTGCCCTTGGGTTCGTCACCGAACGCCGAATCATATTCGCCCGGCAGCGGATTGGCCTGCGCCAACACCATCGGCTGGAGCGTGCGGATCGGCGAGGCGATGCGGACGATCAGCTCGTTGCGTCCGAGCTTGAGCGCCGTCTTGACGTCCACCCGCCAACGGCGATGCGCGTTGTCGGCGGCGAGCAACTGCTTGCCATTCACTGTCACCGTCGCGAACGTATCCAGCCCGTCGAACACCAGTTCGACATGGCCGCGCGCCAGCATCGCCGGAGTCACATTGATCAGCTTGCGGAACTGCCAGTTGGTCAGCCCCGCCCATTGGATCGGCGCCTCGTTGATCCCCTTGAACGGATCGGGGACGCGCTTCGCCGCGATCAGGTCCTGCTGGACGCTGCCCGGAACATGCGCGGCGAACCATTTCGCCTCCTTCGGATGCTTCCCGACCTGTTCGGTGTCCGCCGGATCGATCCGCACTTCCCACGCGCCGTCGAGCGACACTGTCTCGCGCGGCGCGGCAAAGGCACAGACGCTGGCGAGCAACGCCGGCAGCAATGCCAAAGGTCGGGCAGCGCGAAGCCGGCGACGACGATCGGCTTGCCGAACTTCCACAACCTGCATGCGCGCACCCTTTAACTGGCGTCCGAGGACGCATTCGGGCCGATGTAACCAATATAGGTCCTGCGGCACAATAGCCGCCTGCGCCGCTTTGCCACGCGCCTTGTCGTGCGGCTACGCCGCCGAACGCTCGCGAACAGCGCAATAGAGACCAATATGAATCCACTGCATGCCATTGCCCGATCATTCTCGTTGCGATAGCGTTGCCATCGACCCGGGGCGACGGCTGCAGGGGCACCGCAGGGGAGAAGGATGGCATTTTCGGATCAGGTCGGGCGTTTCCGCGAGGACAATCGGTCTCCGCTCTACCTGCAGCTTCAGCAGCTCATCCGCGACGCGATCGGCTCCGATGTCCTCACGCCCGGCAATGCGATTCCTCCCGAACGCGATCTCGCCGTCGAATATGAGGTGGCGCGCATCACGGTGCGCAAGGCGATCGTCGGGCTGGTCGAGGAAGGCCTGCTCACGCGGCGCCGGGGCGCCGGCACCTTCGTTACCGGCCGCGTGGAGAAAAGTTTCTCCAAGCTCTCGTCGTTCACCGAAGACATGGCGGCACGCGGGCGCAAGGCGAGCAGCAGCTGGATCTCGCGCGCGCCCGGCCAGGTCAATCCCGAAGAGGCGATGATGCTGGGGCTCTCTCCCGGCGCACCGGTGCTGCGCTTCGCGCGCATCCGCTATGCGGATGACGAGGCGATGGCGCTCGAATTCTCGACCATCGCCGGTTACTGCCTGTCGTCGGTCGAGATGGTGCAGGATTCGCTCTACGCTGCGCTCGAAAAGGCCGGAAATCGCCCCGTTCGCGCACTCCAGCGCCTCCGCGCGGTGCCATTCGGAAGCGAGCACGCCAAGATGCTCGGCGTCGACCCCGGCCATCCCGGCCTGTTGATCGAGCGGCGCGCGTTCCTGCGCGACGGCCGCCCCGCCGAAGTCACTCGCTCTTATTATCGCGGCGATGCCTATGATTTCGTCGCCGAGCTCAGCGACATCTAGCGCACCTTAGTTGGAGTAACCGCAATGGATCGCCGCGAACTTCTCGTCGGAGGCGCCGGCGCCTTGCTCGTCACCCCGGTGAGCGCAGGCACGGCAGCGGCCAGATCCGAAAATGCTGACGGTTTCCCGATGCCGGCGCCGGAGCGGAACCTCCCCACGCGGCTTCCTCAGTCGGATCCCTCGCGTACCTTGCTCGAACTCGGCTGGCGCTTCCACGAAGGCGACATTCCGGTGTCCGAACCGAAGGGTCATAACGAGACCTATATGAGCGTGAAGGCAGGCAATGCGCCCGGCGCGGCAGCCATCGCCTATGACGATTCCGATTGGCCTGACGTGCGGCTGCCGCACGATTGGGCAGCCGCGCAGCCCTTCGTCGAGACGGCGAACGTCTCGCAGGGGTATCGCCCGCGCGGGATCGGCTGGTACCGCCGCACATTGCGCCTCGACCCCGGCGACCGCGGCAAGGCGATCGAACTCCATTTCGACGGCATCGCGACCAATGCGACGATCTGGGTCAATGGCAGCCTCGTCGCGCACAATTGGTCGGGCTATAACAGCGTCCATGTAGATCTGACGCCGTTCGCGCGCTTCGGCGACGAGACCAACATCATCGCCGTCCGCGTCGACGCCAACGCCAAGGAAGGCTGGTGGTACGAAGGCGCCGGGCTCTACCGCCACGCCTGGCTGGTCCGCCGCGCGCCGGTGGCGATCGTCAGCGACGGTGTCCATTGCGATCCGCGTCAGGCGCCCGACGGTCGCTGGCGCGTGCCCGTCACGGCAACCCTCGCCAACATCGAGCGCGGCGTCGCGGCGGTGACGGTGGAGGCGACGTTGCTCGACCCGACCGGGCGCGAAATCGCGACCGGGCGGACCGAGGCGACGGTGCCCACGCTCGACCGGGTCGAGACTGAAGTCATCCTCGACGCCGGGAGCCCCGCGCTTTGGTCGGTCGAGAAGCCGACCCTCCATACCGTCCGCACCCGGGTGCTGCGCGATGGCCTCGCCGTCGACGAACGCCGCATCGCGATCGGCTTCCGCAGCGTGCGCTTCGATGCCGACAAGGGGCTGTTCGTCAACGACGCGCCGGTCAAGCTCAAGGGCGTGTGCCTGCATCAGGATCACGCCGGCGTCGGCGTCGCGATCCCCGATGCACTGCTCGCCTGGCGGCTCGAGCGATTGAAGGCGATGGGCTGCAATGCGATCCGCATGTCGCACAACGCCCCCACTGCCGAACTGCTCGACCATTGCGACCGGATGGGCTTTCTCGTCATGGATGAGAACCGCATCTTCAATCCCGCGCCCGAATTTCTCGCCCAGCTCGAATGGCTGGTGCGGCGCGACCGCAACCATCCCAGCATCATCCTGTGGTCGGTATTCAACGAAGAGCCGATGCAGGGCACCGAAGCCGGGGTCGAGATGGTGCGCCGCATGTCGGCCGCAGTCCGCCGGCTCGACCACAGTCGCCCGGTCACCGCCGCGATGAACGGCTCGTTCTACAATCCGGCGAACGTGTCGAGCGTCGTCGATGTCATGGGCTTCAATTACTACCAGGGCGATTACGACAAGTTCCACCGGCTGAACCCGACCAAGCCGATCACCAGTTCGGAAGATACCAGCGCATTCGAGACCCGCGGCGCCTTCGCGACCGATTCCGCCGGTCATGTGATCACTTCCTACGACACCGAAGCGGCAAGCTGGGGCGGCACGCACCGCGACACTTGGAAGGAAATCGCCGCGCGGCCGTTCGTTGCCGGCGGCTTCGTCTGGACCGGGTTCGACTATCATGGCGAACCGACCCCGCACGATTGGCCGACCATTTCGAGCTTCTTCGGCATCCTCGATCTGTGCGGCTTTCCCAAGACCGCGTTCGACATCCACAGCGCGCACTGGATCGACGACCGGCCGGTCGTCGCGATCGCGCCGCACTGGACATGGCGGGGCCGCGAGGGCGAGCCGATCAAGGTGTTCGTCGCCAGCAATGCCGAAACCGTGGAATTGCGCCTCAACGGCCGCGACCTCGGCGTGCAGCAGGTCGACCGGATCATGGGCAACGAGTGGACCGTGCCTTATGCCCCCGGCCGGATCGAGGCGCGCGCGATGCGCGGCGGCAAGGTCGTGGCGGTCGCGGTGCACGAGACAGCGGGCGCGCCGGTGGCGCTGCGGCTCACGCCCGCCCGATCGGTGATGGCAGGCGACGACGAGGACGCGCAGCCGATCACGATCCACGCGGTCGATGCGCGCGGGCGCCACGTCCCGACCGCCAATTTGATGACACGCTTTACCATCGAAGGCGCGACGTTGCTCGGCGTTGGCAATGGCGACCCGAACAGTCATGAGTCCGAGCAGTTCGCCGGCCCCGCCGGCACGCGCTCGCTGTTCAACGGGCTGGCCCAGATGATCCTGCGCGCAGGCAACGGCCGCGGGCGGATCACCGTGCGCGCCACGGCAGAAGGACTCAAACCGGCAACGCTCGCGATCGACCGCGCTGATATCGCGCCGCGCCCGCAAATCGCGCCGTCGCCGCCAGCGGTGATGCAGGTGCGCGACTGGCAACGCTCGGCGGCTTTTGCAGAGCGTCCGGACCCGGCGCTCGCGCCCGCCGATGGCGATAATAACAGCTGGGATGTGATCCGCAGCGGCCAGCCTACCCCTGCCGAGGCCCGGTCCGTCTGGCGCCTCTATCGGGCGCGGGTAACGCCGTGGAAGCGCATTGCCGCGGAGGGAGGCGTGATCCGTTTCGCGGCACTCGGTGGCCGCGCCGAGCTGTGGATCGATGGTACTCGCGTGGCGGTCAAGGACGCCGCGGCCACCGGACCGATGCGCGCCACGATCGCGCCCGGAGCGGGACCGCGCACCATCGTGCTGCTCGTCGAAGCGCCGGCGGCCCAGCCGTCCGGTATCCTCGGGCCCGTGGGAATTGCGCCACGCTGAGCGGTTCAGCCCTGAACCACCGCCCTCCCCGCAGCGCGCCCGCTGAACAGGCAACCGCCGAGGAAGGTGCCCTCGAGCGAGCGATAACCATGCATCCCGCCGCCGCCGAAGCCCGCCGCTTCGCCCACCGCGAACAGCCCCGCGATCGGCTCGCCATCGGTACCGAGCACCCGCGCGTCGAGATCGGTCTCGAGCCCGCCCAGCGTTTTCCGCGTGAGGATGTTGAGCCGCACCGCGATCAGCGGTCCGTTTGCGGGATCGAGGATCGGGCGCGGCGGCGCGGTTCGCATCAGCCGCTCGGCCAGGCCCAATCGGGCATTGCGGATCCCCATCAGCTGGAAGTCCTTGGAGAAGCGATTGGCCAACTCGCGATCGCGCATCACGATCGAATCCTCGATCTTGCGCGGATCGAGCGGCGCGCCCTCCCCGACCCGGTTCATGCCCGCGACCAGAGTGGCGATGTCGTTCGCCACGAAGAAGTCCTCGCCATGCGTCTTGAACGCCTCGACCGGCTCGGGCGCGCGGCTGCGGCTGGTCACCCGGCGCAACGTCCGGCGCAGGCTGCGGCTGGTGAGGTCGGGGTTCTGCTCGGAGCCCGACAGCGCGAACTCCTTGCGGATGATCGACTGGTTGAGCACGAACCAGCTATAGGGGTTGCCGCCCTCAAGCAGGTAGCGCAGCGTCCCCAGCGTGTCGTACCCCGGCAGGAACGGCGGCGGCAGCCGATCGCCGCGCGAGTCGAACCACATTGACGACGGGCCGGGGAGGATGCGGATGCCGTGGTCCTTCCAGATCGGCCGCCAGTTCCGCAGCCCCTCGACATAATGCCACATGCGATCCGGGTGAGTCAGCCGCGCGCCGGCGGCCTGCGCGATGCCGATCATCCGCCCGTCGACATGTGCCGGCACGCCGCGCACCATGAACGCCGGCGGCGTTCCCATCCGCGCCGGCCAGTTGCGCCGGACCAGGTCGAGGTCGCCGCCAATCCCCCCCGAAGCGACGATCACCGAACGCGCGGTCAGCCGGAAATCGCCGATCGCGTCGCGCGTGCTGGCACCACCGCGCTCGACCTCGTCGGGCGCGAGCCGGGTGCCCGAAACCCCGGTGACGCGCCCACCTTCGGTCTCCAGCGCATCGACGCGGTGCCGCCACAGGAAACGCAGTTTGCCGTCGCGCTCGGCCGCACGGGCCAGCTCGGCAAAGGGCTTCACTACCCCCGGCCCCGCTCCCCAGGCGATGTGGAAGCGCGGCACCGAATTGCCATGCCCTTCGGCACGCCCGTCGCCGCGCTCGGCCCAGCCGACCACCGGCACGAACGACACGCCGAGCCCGCGCAGCCAATCGCGCTTTTCGGCCGCGGCGAAACGCACATAGGCTTCTGCCCAGCGCAGCGGCCATTTATCCTCGGGCCGATCGAATCCGGCGCTGCCCAGCCAGTCCTGCCATGCGAGGTCATGGCTGTCGCGGATGCCCAGCCGGCGTTGCTCGGGCGAGTTGACTAGGAACAGGCCGCCGAGCGACCAGAAGGCCTGCCCGCCAAGGCTCTGCTCCGGCTCCTGATCGACCACGATCACCGAGGCGCCGCGCGCCACTGCCTCGCTCGCCGCGACCAGCCCCGCCAGTCCGGCGCCCACCACGATCACATCGACTTCGCGGGGCGCCATCAGCGCAGCTCCCGCCGCAGGATCTTGCCGACATTGCTCTTGGGCAACGGCGTGTCGCGGAGCTCGACGATCGACGGCACCTTGTACCCGGTCAGTTGCGCCCGGCAGTGCGCGCGCACCGCTTCGCCCGAAAGCCCCGCTCCGCGCGGATGCACCACTGCCTTGATCCGCTCGCCCTTCACCGGATCGGGAACGCCGATCACCGCCACTTCGGCCACGTCCGGGTGGGTGGCGATCACTGCCTCTACCTCGGCGGGATAGACATTGAAGCCCGAGACGAGGATCATGTCCTTGATCCGATCGATCAGCCGCACTTCGCCATCCTCCCCCATCAACCCGACATCGCCGGTCGCGAACCAGCCGTCGTCTGACAATGCTCCTGCGCTCTCCTCGGGATGCCGCCAATAGCCCTGCATCACTTGCGGCCCGCGAACGCACAGCTCGCCGGGCTCGTCCAGTGCCGCCCAGCTGCCGTCGGCGCGGCGCATCCGCACTTCGGTCGACGGCACCGGCAGCCCGACGGTGCCGGTATAGCCCATCACTCCCGGCGCCGCGAAATCGACCGGGCGGATGCACACCACCGGCGCGCATTCGGTGAGTCCATAGCCCTCGACCAGCGGCTTGCCGGTGAGCGCCTCCCAGCGCCCCGCCACATCGGCGTGCGTCGCCATGCCCCCGGCAATCGTGAGCCGCAGCGTAGAAAAATCGCGGCTCCGGAAGTCCGGATCGTCCAGCAGGCTGGCGAACAAGGTGTTCACCCCGGCCATCCCGGTGAACCGCTCCTTCTTGAGGATCCAGCTCACCCGCTTCGTATCGCGCGGATTGGCGATCAGGATGTTGCGTCCGCCCACCCCCATGAACATCAGCAGGTTCGCGGTGAGCGAGAAGATATGGTAGAGCGGCAGCAGCGTGACGTTGGTCGGCACCTCGTCGTCGTGGATCTGGGTGAGCACCCAGGCGCGCCCCTGCAGCACATTGGCGACCACGTTGCGGTGCGTCAGCATCGCGCCCTTCGCCACTCCCGAAGTGCCCCCGGTGTATTGCAGGAATGCGAGGTCACCCTGCGCGATCTCGGGCTTGCGGTACTTCATCCCCCTCGCGCCGCGCATCACCTGCTTCCACCGGTGCATGCCGCGCTTCGGCCAGGGCGCCGGCTTCTGCCCGGCGAAACGCAGCATCAATCCGATCGCCGGCCCTCTGAGGGTGCCGAGCATGTCGCCCATGCTTGTCACCACGACTTCGCGCACCGCGGTCTGCTCGCGGATCGACGCGAAGGTCTCGGCGAACATGTCCATCACCACCAGCACCACCGCGCCGCTGTCGCGCAACTGGTGCGCCAGCTCGGGCGCGGTGTAGAGCGGGTTGACGTTGACCACCACCGCGCCGGCGAACAACGTGCCGAACAACGCCGCCGGATATTGCAGACAATTGGGCATCATCAGCCCGACGCGATCGCCCTTTTGCACCCCCACGCTCTGCAACCATGCCGCGAAGGCCTTGGCATCGCCCAGCATCTCGCAATAGGTCCGCCCGCTGCCCAGGCTGACGAAGCCGACACGGTCGGCGTAGCGCAGCGCGTCGCGCTCGAAGAGGTCGGCCATCGTTCCCGCCGCATCGAGCTCGGCGTCGATGGTTGCAGGAACGCCGGGGCGATAGAAGCGCGTCCAGAAGCGCTCGGCCCAGAGCCGATCCGCATCGTTCTGCGCGACCGGCTCGGCGGTCATTTCTCGACCACCGCCACGACGCCCTGCCCGCCCGCCGCGCAGATCGAAATCAGTCCGCGCCCACCGCCGCGGCGGTCGATCATCTGCGCAAGATTGGCGAGAATCCGCCCTCCGGTCGCCGCGAACGGGTGCCCCGCGGCAAGCGAGCTGCCGTTGACGTTGAGCTTCACACGATCGATCGATCCCGGCGGCACGTCGCGCCCCAGCCGCTCGCGCGCGAATTCCGGGTCTTCCCACGCCGCCAGCGTGCAGAGCACCTGCGCGGCGAACGCCTCGTGCAGTTCGTAAAAATCGAAATCCTGCAGCGGGATGCCGAGCTTGTCTAGCATCCGCGGCACGGCATAAGCCGGCGCCATCAGCAGCCCTTCGGCGCCGCTCACAAAATCGACCGCCGCGGCTTCGCCCGCGCGCAGATAGGCAAGGATCGGCAGGCCCCGTGCCTGCGCCCATTCCTCGCTGGCGAGCAGAACTACCGCGGCGCCGTCGGTCAGCGGAGTCGAATTGCCCGCGGTCAGCGTGCCGTGCGCCGGATCGAACGCCGGCTTGAGCTTGGCGAGCTTGTCGATGCTGCTGTCGGGACGCAGATTATTGTCGCGTGCCAACCCGCGCCACGGCACGATCAGGTCGTCGAAGTCGCCGCGATCATAGGCCGCCGCCATATTATGATGGCTGCGCACCGCGAGCGCGTCCTGATCGGCGCGGGATATGCCCCAGCTTTTGGCCATCAGTTCGCAATGTTCACCCATCGAGAGCCCGGTGCGCGGCTCGGCGTTTCGCGGCAGCTCGGGCTTGAACAGCATTCCCGGCCGGATCCTGGCCAACGCTTTCAGCCGCGCGCCGGTCGTCCTGGCGCGATTCGCGGCGAGCAGCGCCTGGCGGAAGCCCTCATTGACCGCGATCGGCGGGTCGGAGGTGGTGTCGGCACCGCCGGCGATGCCCACGTCGATCTGGCCGAGGGCGATCTTGTTGGCGACGAGGATCGCCGCCTCGAGCCCGGTGCCGCATGCCTGCTGGATGTCATAGGCCGGCGTCTCGGGCGACAGGCTCGTCGAGAGCACTGCCTCGCGAGTCAGGTTGATGTCGCGCGCCTGCTTGAGCACCGCACCCGCCGCGACTTCGCCCAGCCGTTCACCGGCGAGCCCGAACCGGTCGACCAACGCCTGCAGCGCAGCAGCCAGCATCTCCTGGTTCGAAGCCCGGGCATAGGTCGTGTTCGAGCGCGCGAACGGGATCCGGCTGCCGCCGAGGATCGCGACCCGGCGCGGTTCACTGATGCTGAGCATGTAGTTCCTCTTCGAAGACGGGATCGCGGCCGAGCCGGCCGACCAGGTGGAGCCGTTCGCCGGCACCGTCGCGCACCGCGAAGCCAGTGCCGTCGCCCGCGCGATCGGCGAAATGGGTCACGCGCCCGGGCAACAGGATCGGCGCCCGGAATGCCACGTCGATCGCGACCCGCTCGAGCGGCGCTGCGGGGAGCACCCGCGCCAGCGCCCGCGCCTTGGTCCACATGCCGTGCGCGATCGGCCGCTTGAAGCCGAACAGCCGAGCGCCCAGCCACGACAGGTGGATCGGGTTGCGGTCGCCCGAGAGGCGGGCGTAGCGCAGCGCCACTGCGCGTGCGATTGCCTCAGCGCCGGTCTGCGTCGTCGCCGCGTCTTCGTCCGACAGCGTCGAGATCGGGCCGCCGAGTGCCGATCGCGCGCCGCGCCGCAGATACACGCTTTCGCTCCGCCACACCGTCCCGCCGCCGAGTTGCGCCTCGGCGAGAATCGTGAAGGCTTGGCCGCGCGGATGGGACTGGAACCCGCCAAACTCCGCCGAGACGGTCAGCCGACCGCCGATCGCCATCGCGCCGTGCTGGACGATCCGGTTCCCGATGTGGACCGTTCCCGCCAGCGGATACGGAAAGTCGCGCCGCATCATCAGCTCGAGGTGGAGCGGGAAAGCGAGCAGATGTGGCCAAATCGGCGGCACGCCCTGCGCTTCGCTGAATCCGCAGAGCGCGCGATACTCTGCCAGTGGCGCCGCTTCGATCGCCAGATCGGGGCGAACCAGCCGCACGCCGGGCAACGCCGGATGCCTCGGCGCCGTCTTCGCCAACGTCACGAGTCCTGCCAACAGCACCGCGCCCGGCGAGGACGAACGCTCGACGATCAGCGTTTCCACGCCCACTTCGCTCAGGCCCCCAACAGGCTCTGACCGCAGACGCGGACGATCTCGCCCGAGATGCCGGCGCTGCCGGGATCGGCGAGCCAGGCGATCGTCTCCGCGACGTCCTCGGGCTGCCCGCCCTGCCCCATCGCGTTCATCCGCCGTCCCGCCTCGCGGATCGTGAACGGCACCGCGGCGGTCATCTGGGTCTCGATGAACCCCGGCGCGACCGCATTGGCCGTGATGCCGGCCGGCGCCACGTCGCGCGCCAGCCGCTGGATCCATCCGATCACCCCGGCCTTCGAGAAGGCGTAGTTGGTCTGCCCGACATTGCCCGCGATCCCGCTCAGCGAAGAGACCGCGACGATCCGTCCGCCGCTGCGTATCTGGCCGGCATTGAGCAAGGCGGCGGTGACGCGAATCGGTGCGGCGAGGTTCACTTCCATCACCGAATTCCAGCGATCCTGGTCCATCCGCGCGATCGTCTTGTCGCGCGTGATCCCGGCATTGTGGACGATCACATCGTACCCGCCCCTCGCGCGCGCATCCTCGACGATCCGCGCCGGCGCATCGGGCGCGGTGATGTCGAGCGCGAGCGCGCTGCCGCCGAGCCGAGCCGCCTGTTCGGCGAGCGCTTGCTGCGCCGCGGGGATGTCGAGACCCACGACATGCGCGCCGGCCCGCGCGAAGTTCTCGGCAATCGCCGCACCGATCCCGCGCGACGCTCCAGTAACGAGCACAATCCTTTTTCGGCTAGTCGATCCTGCCGCTGTCACGCCAACCCGGATCGCCTGCCCCGAGACATAGGCCGAGCGCCCCGAAAGCAGGAAAGCGAGCGTGCTCGCCAGCGCCGGCTCGCCCACCACCGGCAAATAGACCAGTTGCGCCGCAATCGCTCTGCGCGCCTCCTTGGCAAGCGAGCGCAGAAACCCTTCGAGCCCGCGCCAGATCGCGGCGGCCCCCTCGTCCGGCGCCTGATCGGGATCGTGCGCGAGCAGCACGATGCGGCCATTGGCCCGCACGCCGCGCAGATTCTCGTGGAAGATGCGATACAGCGTGCCGGTCGCTGCGACGGTCGTGCAGCCGGTGGCGTCGACGATCAGCGCATCCGCGCTCCCCCCACCGGCATGCGCTATGCCGAGCCGTTCGAGCTCGCACGTCAACAGCCCGCCTAGCCGCCCTCCGCCGGCGTCAGCAACCAGCGCAGACTTGGCCAGGCGCGCCGGATCGCGGTCGATCGGCACCGGCTGCGGCAGTCCGAGCGCGCCGGTCAGCCAGTGCCCGATCCCCGAATTGGCGAAGTCGAGATAGCGGTCACTCATTCCGCAGCCTCGGCAAGCGCGCCGGGCTTGCCGGCATCGCGCTGGCGGAGCCCTTCGGCGAGCCCGAAATCGGACGGGAAATCATCGACCTGGATCGCCATGTCGGCATGCTGTGCGAAGCGGATGATCGCATCGCGCTCGCTGGCATCGATCAACCCCTGGGCTTCGACATCCGCCGCCCATTTGCCCAGCGCGCCGAAATTCTGCGGCAGCCGCGCGATCCTGCCGGCGCGGATCGCCGGACGCAGCCGTGCCTCGATCGAAGAAACCGCGGGATAGAGCTCGAAAGCGACATGCGTCGCTGCGATCGAATCGACTTCCATCCGCGGCGTCCACGATCCCGCGAGCAGCCGATCGCGCGCCGGCCCGTGCGACTGGACGAGCTGCGCCACCGCGGCGGCGGCGCGATCGTCGGGCCCCGCAAACCGCCCGCCGAACGGCCGCACCAGCAGCCGCAGCGCAAGTGCCGCAAATCGGCTCGGATGGTTGGCGATCACTTCGCGCAAGGCAGTATCGGCACGCGCCAGCGCGTCGCGCGCCGCCCAGTGCACGAACGGCAGGTCCGCGGCGGGGCGCCCCTCGTCCTCGAAACGCTTGAGCACCGCCGAGAGGATGAAGAGCTGCGACAATATGTCGCCCAGTCGTCCGGTCACCGTCTCGCGCCGCTTGAGCGTGCCGCCCAGCGTGGCCATCGACACATCGCTCGCCAGCGCCAGCGCCGTCGAGAGCCGGGTCGCGCGGCGGTAATAAAGCGCTAGCTCGGGCGCGGCGTCGGCAGGGGGCGGGATCAGCGCACCCGCCGGAGTCGCGAACACCAGCGCCCGCGCCGCATTGCGCAGCAGGAACGCGAAATAGCCGAACAACGCCTTGTCGAACCGCGCGAGCCCCGCTTTGCCCTCCTCCTCCGCCGAGCGCAGCAGCGTCAGGATATAGGGATGGCAGCGGATCGCGCCCTGACCAAAGATGATCAGCGTGCGCGTCATGATGTTGGCGCCCTCGACGGTGATCGCGATCGGGATCTGCTGATAGGCCCGCGCGAGGAAATTGCCCGGCCCCATGCAGATGCCCTTGCCGCCGATCAGGTCCATCCCGTCGTTGACGATCAGCCGGGCGCGCTCGGTGACATGGTATTTGGCGATCGCCGAGACCACCGAGGGCTTCTCGCCCTGATCGAGCCCGCTCGCCGCCAGCCGCCGCGTCGCATCGATCGCATAGAGATGCCCCGCCATCCGCGCGAGCGGCTCCTGGACACCTTCGAACATCCCGATCGGCACGTTGAACTGGCGCCGGATCGCGGCATAGGCACTGACCCCGCCCACGGCGAGCTTAGCCATGCCGACGTTGGACGAAGGCAGCGAGATCGCCCGCCCCGCCGCCAGGCACTCCATCAGCATCCGCCAGCCATTGCCGACCTGCTCGCGCCCGCCGATCACCATCTCGATCGGCACGAACACCTCGTCGCCGGAAGTCGGACCGTTCTGAAACACCGCATTGAGCGGCCAGTGCCGTCGCCCGATCTGCACTCCGGGATGGTCGCGCGGGATCAGCGCGCAGGTGATCCCGAGATCGGCCTCGCCGCCCAGCAGACCTTCGGGATCGCGCACGCGAAAGGCGAGTCCGAGCACCGTCGCGATCGGCGCCAGCGTTATGTAACGCTTGTTCCAGCTGACCCGAAAGCCGAGCGTCTCGCGCCCCTGCCAAACGTCGCGACAAATCACGCCCGTATCGGTGATCGACGCGGCGTCGGACCCCGCATAGGGGCTGGTCAGCGCGAAGCACGGAATCTCCTCGCCGCGCGCGAGCCGCGGCAGATAATGGTCCTTCTGCGCGCCGGTGCCATAGTGGAGCAGCAATTCCGCGGGCCCGAGCGAATTGGGCACCATCACCGATACCGCCGCTGCCGAGCAGCGCGTCGACAATTTCTGGATCACCTGGCTGTGCGCATAGGCCGAGAAGCCCAGCCCGCCATAAGCTTTGGGGATGATCATCCCCAGAAAGCCCTTGTCGCGCGCATAGGCCCAGGCGGCGGGCGGCATATCCTGCCACACCGCGCTGCTCTCCCAGTCGTTGGCGATGTCGCAGAGCTGTTCGGTCTCGACGTCGAGGAAACGCTGCTCCTCCCCGGTGAGCGACGGCGCCGGCGTGGCGAGCAACCGCCGCCAATCGGGCTTGCCCGCGAACAGCTCGGCATCCCACCACACCGTGCCCGCATCGATTGCCGCCTGTTCGGTCGGGCTCATCCGCGGCATGATCTTGCGGAACATCGTGCGCAGCGGCGCGGCGAGCAGCACGCGGCGCACCGGGTGCACCGCCAGCATCAGCAGCGGCACCAGCGCGACCGACAGGATCGCGGCAGTCTGCCACCCGATCACGCCCAGCGCATAGCCGGCGCCGATCCACGCGGCGGACACCATCAAATGCAGCCAGGCATGTGCCTGCACCAGGATGAGCGCGAAGCCCGCGACGATCAATGCGCCGATCCAGAACGCCATGGCCAATCTCCAGTCGCCGTGATATTGACATCAATGTCAATATTGCATGGCCGGCGTCAAGGTGCAAAATGGGCGGGCCTTGAGGAGGGTCCCCGCTGCGCGACGCTCGGCGAGGCCGCGCCGGTGCGCCGTTTCAAGCGGCTGCACGAGAGCGGATCGAGGAAAAAAACCGAGCGGCCGCCTTGCCTGGACCAGGTTGGCGTCGGGTCGAAGACGCTGCCGGCAGGTTCGGCGCATCGCCGCTCGGCGAGGTCGGTGGATTTGCAATGTGGGCCGGATCGACAGGGTGCCGTCCGGCCCGGATACGCCTCACGGGATGGTGAAGGTAACCTTCGGCGAGACCTGGACCTTGCCAGTGACTTTGCAGTCACCGATGCCCGAAGTCTTCGGGATCGTCGCGTTGGTGTAGGTGATCACCCCCGTCGACTGGTTGTACGCCCCGGTCAGGCTACCCGCGCAGTTTCCGGTGATCCCGGTGACGATGACTCCGTTCAGCGTGATCGAAGTCAGCGAGCCCGAAGTGACCGTATAGGGGGCCCCCGTGAACGTCACCGAGCTGCACAGGCCGCCGCTGAGGGTAATCGAGCTGACGCTGGCCGCGCCGCCGGAGACCGTGCCGCCGCCGCTGAGACTGCAGCTGAGCGTGATTCCCTTGCTGACGGTGATCGTGCCGATATTAGTCAGGGTGAAGGCGCCGCTCGGCGAGAAGGTCTGCGCCGATGCCTGGGGCACCAGGAACGCGGCCGACGCGGCAAGCGCGCCTGCTGCCAGGATTTTCTTGATCATCATTCCTCTCCTCGTTTTTTTTGGGCATTGGGCTGCCCGTTCGGAGGCGGCACTCCCTGCCTCCCCCATCTCAAACGACGCGCGCGGACCGGGACCGGGGGGATATCGCGCGAAATACAGGGCAAGGCAGCAGACAAATGCGGACCAGTCACGGGAAAGAAGAATCGTGGATGAACACAAGTCAGTTGCCCCGCGTCTACTTTGTCGCGACTGATCCTTCGACTATGCCCAAGACATGACCATCTCGCCCACCAAGCGACGCAAACGCAGCGCCACCGAAGCCCGCGACGAAGCGCTCGCCGCCGCGCGGAGCCTGCTCCTCGAACGGGGACCGGCGGCGGTTACCCTCGCAAATGTGGGGCGCGCGATCGCGATGTCGCACACCAACGTCATTCACCATTTCGGCTCGGCGGCGGGGCTCCAGACCGCGTTGATGGAGGCGATGATCCGCGACCTCGCGGACGCGCTCGGCGATGCGGTCAGCGCGCTCTATGTCGATGCCGACGCGCCGACCCGCCTTGTCGATCGGGTGTTCGACGCGTTCGGCAAAGGAGGCGCCGGCCAGCTCGCCGCGTGGCTCGTCCTCGCGCGCGAACTCGACTATTTCGATTCGCTCGAGCAGGCGGTTGCCGACCTTGTCGCGGCGGTCCGCGCGCGCGTACCGGACAGCCCCGACAGCGAGGCGCGGATCCGCGACATCGTCCTGCTGGTCGCGGTCTCGGCGTTCGGCGACGCACTGATAGGTCCGCACTTGCGCCGCATGCTCGGCCAGGAAGCGGGCGCCATGCGGCAACTCATCGCGCAGATCCTGCCGCTGCTGATCGCGCCGCCGCCGCGCGGCTAGTTCAACGCGCGCGCCGCCACGTCTGGGTCTTGCACAGGAACATCGCGATACAGCCCTGCACCTTGAGCGTATCGGGATCCGCCAGCGTCAGCGTGCCCGATCCGGCCAAATTGCCCGTCTCCGGATCATAGAGCGGCCCGCCCTTCCACCTGCCCGGCCCACCCGAGAACCCGTTCAGCACCCGCACGCCCAGCACCTTGCGGCTGCGCTGCGCCCGGTCCGGGTTGCGCACGTCGCGCTGGTCCGGATTGACCCGCAGCCGCACCCCGTCGACCACCCGGCCGCACAGCGCCTCCCCGCAGCGGTGGATCTCGACCACCCCGCCCTCGCGCTCGGTGTGCCAGCGGCCGATCAGCGCCTTGTCGCCTGCCTGCCCCGCAGAAGCCGCGGCGGTCAGTGCAACGACGAGCGCTGCCGCCGTCGCGAGGGCGCACTGACCCCGCCTTCCCGACCGTTCCATCTCAGAAGCGCTTCGACAGCCGGAACCCGAAGATCCGCGGCTCCGAGGTGAACACGTTGGTGGTTAGCCCAGTATCATCCGAATTGGTGAAGGCGTCGGTGATCGGCGTGCTGTTGAAGACGTTCTTCACATAGAATTGCGCGGTCATATCCCATTTCGCATTTTCGATCGTCAGTGCCAGATTGGCATTGTCCCAGCCGTGCAGCCGATCATAGGCAGTGTTGTAAACGCGCGCATAGCTCGGGCCCTGGCGGTAATAATCGCCGCGCAGCGTGACCTTCCATTCGTCGCGAAACAGGCTGTATTGCGCGCCGACATTGAGCGTCAGCCGCGGCGAATTGGGCAGTTCGTTGCCGCTCAGATCGGCATAGAAGCCGCGCCCGCCATTGGGCGCGCCACTGCGTGCAGCGGTGGCGCCGAACGGCTGGACCGGACTCTTCGTGGGGTCATAGGGCAGCAACGGGTCGTAGAGGAGATCGAACATCGCATAAAGCGGCAGCAGCCCGTTCGGCTCCTCGGGCTCATAATCGCCATAGCGGTTCGACGCGCTGCACAACGCCGCCAATGCCGTGGCGCCCAGCCCGCCATCGGGGCCCAGCGACAAGGGCGAGTTCAGGATCGCTTCCACCGCGACGCGCGGCGCGATGCAGTTGGACGGCACCTGCACCCAAGGCCTTACCAACACCCAATCGGGATTGCCCTGGGTGCGGTTCATCACGTCGATCGATTGCTCGCCGTCGGCGATGCGGGTGCGCAGATAGCCAAGATTGGCATCCAGCCGAAAGTTGCGCGAGGGCTGCCACCATGCCTCCGCCTCGAGCCCCATCGAAGTCGAATCGAAATTCTCGTTGAGCGAAATGCGATCGACGATCTGTGAGACCTGGTAGTTGGTGTAATCATAATAGAAGCCGGTCAGGTTGAGCCCGGCTCTGCCGTCGGCAAACACGTTCTTGGTGCCGATCTCGAACGCGTTGACATATTCGGGCGCAAAAGTCTGCGCGAGCGGCTGGTAGCGGACGATCGTCGGATCGAAATCCACCCGCGGCGGGTTCGAGCCGCCGCCCTTATAGCCATGCGAGAACGACGCATAGATCAGGGTATCCTTGGTGAAGCCAAGGTCGGGCTTCCAGTCGATCACCGCGCGGCCGCTGAAGCGTTGCCACTTCTGGACGATGTCGGGCTGCGCCGGATAGCCAATCGCCGCCTTGCCGCCCGTCAACGTGCCCATCACGCCGCCAATCCCGAGCAGCAACTGACTCGGATAGGGCGTGCTGGTCTTGGTGTCGTTGGTGTAGCGCAGACCACCGGTGAGCTTCAGCCGATCGGTGAGCTTGTAATATAGTTCGCCGAACAGGGCCCAGCTTTCGGTTTGAACTTCGTTCTTGCTGCGGAAATAATTGTGCCCCTCGCCGTTGATCTTGTCGAGCGGGTTCGGGTCGATATAGATGCAGGCCGCATCGGTGTCGGTTGGGCTGGTCGGCTGGCAAGGCAGTGTGCGCATATTGTACGTAAACTTATCATAATCGAAGCCATTTTGATCCAGATTATAGAAATATCTCCCGATAAGCGTGAATAGATTGCTGAATACGTAATAATCATCTTTCGATTTGAAGTTTAGATAGTTACCTCCAAAATTGACATTCAGCGGCCCGTCCCAGGACGATTGCAAACGAAGCTCCTGCGTCCATTGCTCGTTGCTTGATTTGCTGAGATCCACCGACAGGAACCGGTTCGAAGCCCCCAGTTGCGGGTCAGTGAAGATCCCGCCGGGCGTGACATCCGGCGCCACCAGCGTAAAATCGACGGCGCGGGTCAATCCGGGCTCGGTCGAATTGCCGAAGATCGGATTGGACGCGAACCGGCTGTAATCCTGCGAAGAATAATAGCGATCACGTGCATAGGCAGTCTGCGAGATCAGCCGCAGCCCGTCGGCCAACCCGATGTCGAGGTTGAGCTGGTAGAAATCGTTCTTGGCGCGAAAAACCGGATCATAGCTGGTCGAAATCTCGCGCAGGTTTCGCGACTGGGTGATGCCTGCATAGGGATCGGTCAACGGCCGCACTGCCGATACCGTTGTCCCGTCCGGCCGGTCCCCGAGGCCGATGTTGCTCGCGATCAGGACATGCGGGAAGCTCTCCGCATTGGGAACGCCGAACGCATCGTCGGAGAATAACGTCCCCGGCAGGCAGCCCTGGCTGAACCGTGCGCGCAGCGTGTCGGGGACCTCCGTGTTGCCGATCTTGGCTGGTCCGGGATCGCGCGTGCACAATTGCTTGCCGCTGCGCGAGCGATTGTCGTCTTCCTCGAAATGCTGCCAGATCATGCTCGCGCGGAAGCCGGCGGAGGGCTCCCACAATGCGGAGATGCGCGTCGTCCACAGATCGCGCCCGTTCACGCGCGTATCGTTGAAGCGGTTATACTCGAAGCCGTCCCGCTTGGTGTAGGCGCCCGCCGCGCGTACCGCGAGCGTAGAGCTGAGCGGCAGATTGACCATCCCGCTCACGCGGCGGGTCTCGTAATTGCCGACCTCGGTCTCGATTTCGGCGCCGAACTTGTTCGAGGGCAAGGCCGGCAGCACGTTGACCACGCCCGCGGTTGCGTTCCGTCCATACAGCGTGCCCTGCGGCCCGCGCAGCACCTCGACGCGCTGGAGGTCGAGGAATTCCTGCTCGAACAGCCGGTTGCGGATCAACGGCGTGTTGTTGAAGCTGACCGCCACCGCCGGATCGGTGCTCGCCGACACCGCCTTGGTCCCCACCCCGCGGATCGAGAAGTTATAGCCGGAGAAATTGCTCTTCGAAAAGGTGACGTTGGGGATCGCGCGCAGCAATTCGCCGCCCGTCTCGATCTTCAGATTGTCGAGCGCCGCCCCCGAAAAGGCCGAAACCGCGATCGGCACGTCCTGGATCGACTCTTCGATCTTCTGCGCGGTGACGAGGATTTCGCCGTCATTGTCCGGCGGCGGCGGCGGCGACGCCGCCTGGTCCTGGGCGCCCGTGGTCATCGCGCGCGCCGCGACCACGACATAGAGGTTGCCACGCTGACGATAGGTCAGTCCCGTTCCGCGAAGCAGAACGCCCAGCGCCAGCTCGACATCGCTGGTAGCTGCATAGCGCGGGGCCATCTTGCCCTGGGTCAGCGCCGAATCCGCGAGGATCGAAACGCCGCTCTGCATCGCCAGATCGCGCAGTGCGGTGGCAAGTGGCTGTGCTTCGATCTTGAAGCTGGTCTCGCGCGGTGTCGCCTGCCCCGCCCCCGCAGTCGCGACCAATCCAAGATTGGCCACTCCGACAAGCAGAATATGACGCAGCTTCGGCGCGATAACACCCATGGATATCCCCTCCTGGTCGAGGCTCGTGCCTCGGTTGTTCGCTGCGGCGTGCCACAGTCTAGAACTACGACGCCGAAACCACGAGGCCGGGGGGACCCGCAAAAAAATATCTACACGGATGTCAGTACATATCCACATCGCGGTGTTCGCAGCCGCAACAGTGGGCATCACGTTGCACCGCACAACTTCGTGAAATCGGCAATTCTACGACAAAATGGGGCCCTATTGACACCGATCGGGCGATCATTCCTGTTCGCCTCCGGGTGGAGGTCGGTGTGCTTAGGCTTGAAAGCGTCTCCAAATACTATGCTGCGCCTGATCGCGCGATCGCCGTGCTCGATGAAGTCACGCTGTCGATTGCGAGCGGCGAGTTCTGTGCACTGGTAGGCCCGTCCGGTTCGGGCAAGAGCACCTTGCTCAATCTGATCGGCTTGCTCGATCGGCCGAGCAGCGGGACGCTGTGGATCGACGGCGAAGCGGTTGCCGGCTGCTCTGCGCACGAGAGCGCACGGCTGCGCAACCGGCTGATCGGCTTCGTCTTCCAGTCCTTCCATCTGCTTCCGCGCCTCACGGCGTGGCAGAACGTCGCGCTGCCATTGCAATATCGCGGCGTCCCACGCGACGCCCAGCGCGCCGCGGCCGAGGCGATGCTCGCCCGCGTGGGCCTTGCCGATCGCACCGGACATCTACCCGGCCAGTTATCCGGAGGGCAGAGCCAGCGCGTCGCCATCGCCCGCGCGCTGGTCGGCGCACCGCGGCTGCTGCTGGCGGACGAGCCCACCGGCAGCCTCGACAGCAGCACCGCGCAGGACGTGATGGCGCTGCTCGCCGCGCTCAATGCCGAGCTCGGCGTGACCGTCGTGATGGTCACGCACGACCGCGAGCTCGCCGCGTCCTGCCCGCGCCAGATCGCATTGCGAGACGGACGCGTACTCGGCAGCGGATCCGGAACATGCTGATCGCACTACCCGGCATCCAGGCGCGGCTCGGTGACACCCTTGCCGAGGCGTGGAGCAACCTGCGCTCGCAGGGCCGCCGCTCCGCGCTCGCTTTGCTCGGTATCATGATCGGCACGGCGTCGATCATCGCGATGCTCAATGGCGGGCACATGGCGCAGCGCGAATCGCTGAAGCTGTTCGCCAAGCTTGGGGTCGACATGCTCCAGATCGGGTCGGCGCCCACCGGCGATCGCCCTGCATTGCTGTCGCAGGCAGCGATCGACGCACTTGCCCGCACCGATCCCGACGTGATCGAGGCCGTCCCGCTCGCCAACGGTCGCGCGGCGGCGCGCACCGGCGGGAGAACCGCGGATATCGCCATCCTCGCGGCGCCGCCGGCACTGGCAACGCTGGCAAACCTGCGCCTCGCCGCGGGGCGGCATCCCGCCGCCGTCGAGGAATGTGCGCTGTCGGGGGTGCTCGGCGATGCCGCCGCGCGTGCGCTCTCCGGGCCCGCCGCGGCGGTCGGCCCGGGCAGCGCCGTGCTGATCGGCGGCTATGGCTATACGATCGTCGGCGTGCTGGCACCGGTGGTGCCCGAGACGCTCGATCCGGTCGACTACAACATGGCGGTGCTGATTCCGCTTCATTGTGCCCGGCGGATCATTCCCGATGGCGGCCCCACCGGGTTGCTCGTCCGGTTGCGCCCCGGCGCCGACACCCAGGCGGCGAGCGAACGGATCACCGCGCGCCTCGCTACGCCCGATGCCAAGCTCACCGTGCTCGACGCGCGATCGATCCTGCGGACGATGCAGGAGCAAAAGGCCGTGCATTCGCGGATGCTGATCTGGATCGGCGCGGTTTCGCTGCTCGTCGGTGGGATCGGCGTAATGAACGTCATGCTGATGAGCGTGATGGAACGCCAGCGCGAGATCGGCCTGCGCGCGGCCACCGGCGCCACCCCCACCGATATCCGCATCCTGTTCCTCCTCGAAGCAGTCCTGCTGACGATCGCGGGCGGCGCCATCGGCTCGGCGCTCGGAGCGGCAATCGCCTGGGTCATCGCCCACAGTTCGGGCTGGGACTTCGCCCTCGCCCCGTGGACGCTCGCGCTCGGCCCCGCCGCCGCCGGCGGCATGGGGCTGGTCTTCGGCCTCTATCCTGCAATCACTGCTTCGCGGCTCAACCCGATCGAGGCGCTGCGTGCGGATTAGACCGGAAGTCCTTGCCTGCGCATTGCTATGCGCGCCGCACCCGGCGCTGGCCCAGGCGCGGGCGACGGCGCCGATCGCCGGGATTCCCTCGCCCTCGGGCATACGCCCCTCGGCGCTCGACCGGCCGGTGCCGATCAGCCTGGTCGATGCGGTGGCACTTGGCGTTCGCGACAATCGCGACATCCGCGCTGCCTTCCTCGAGCGCGCCGCGCAGCGCTTTCGCCTGCGTGCCGCCGAACAGCGCTTCGCCCCGAGGCTCGATGTCCTCGCCGACATCTATCGCGACGATCGTGCCGGAATCGTCACGCACCAGGGCAGTGTCGGGGGCGTCGGCAGCCTGTTGCTCCCCAGCGGCGCGCAAATCGGCTTCGTGTGGGACCGTCGCCAGCGGCTCGACCGCCGCGGAGACAGCGACGTCGCCACCCTCGCGGTCACCCAGCCATTGCTGCGCGGCGGCGGCTTCGCAGTGAACCGCGCGCCGCTCCGTATCGCCCGGCTCCAGGATTCGATCGAGCGGCTCGCACTCCGCAACACGCTGTCCGAAGGGATCAGCCGGATCGCCTTCGCGTATCGTTCGCTCCAGCAGGCACAGGAGCAGGTTCGCCTCGCCGAATTCGCGCTCGGGCGCACCGCCGATCTGATCGCCACCAACCGTGCGCTGATCGACGCCGGCCGGATGGCGGCGGCCGACATCGTCCAGAGCGAGGCCGATCAGGCCAACCAGCAAGTCGCGCTCCATCAGATGCGGCAGCAGCGCAATTCGGCGCAGCTCGCCTTGCTCGAGCAGCTCGCGCTCGATCCGGTCACCAATATCGTCGCCGCCGATCCAATCGCCGCCGAACAGGTCCCCATAGACACCGAGCATGCCATCGAAATCGCGCGTGCCAGTCGCATGGACCTGCTCGCGCAGCAGCGATCTGTCCAACAGGCGCAGGAGGGGCTGCGCCTCGCCCGCAACCAGCGGCTCTGGGACCTCTCGCTGGTCGCCACTGCGACGCGGTTCGCAGGGCGCGATCCGCTGCTTGGTCCCCTTCCCACCCTGAATGACAATCGCGTCGGCGTCCAATTGGCGATTCCGCTCGGCGATCCCGCGCCGAAGCTCGCGGTGATCGAGGCCGATACCAGCCTGCGCACTGCCGAGCTGCGCCTCGAAGCCCTCGATCAATCGGTCGAAACGCAAGTGCGCGACGCCGCGCAGCGCGTCGAGGCGGCCTGGTCGCAAGTCGAAGCCGCCCGCCGCTTCAAGGCGCTTTCGGCGCGCGCCGTGGAGATCGCCCGCGACAAGCTCGCCGCCGGCCGCTCGAGCAATTTCGAAGTGCTGTCGCTCCAGGACGCGCTCCGCGCCGCCGAAATCCAGGAGCTCGCTTCGATGATCTCCTATCTCGACGCGCTAACGTCATTCGATCTCCAGATCGGCGCCACGCTTGAAAGCTGGAAGATCGAATGGAGCGCCGAATGACCCCCACGGTCCGCAGCCGCCGCGCGCTCTGGCTCGGAGTCGTCGCGCTCCTCGTCGCCGCGTTCGGCTGGTGGTGGACCGGCGCGCATGCCGACAAGGCTGAGGTTCCTGCCGAGCGCAGCCTCGTCGTGCAACGCCAGCCCTTCGTCGCCACATTGGCCTTTGCCGGCAAGATCGCGGCTGGCGACGCTGTCAGCGTCACCGCGCCGTTCGACGGCGCGGTGCGGACGATCGACTTCGCTTATGGCGCGCGCGTCGCAGCAGGCGACGTGCTGCTGGTGCTCGACACGCAGGAGATCGCCGCGGCGCGCAACCAGGCCGAGGCCGCCTATCTCAAGGCGCACCAGCCCGCCGACGACATCGCCAATTGGCCGCGCGGCCCGGAAGTCGCCGCTGCCCGCCGTCGCGTCCGCCTCGCGGCGCTCGACCTCGCACGGCTCGAACGGGAGGCGCGCGAGAGCCGGCGGCTGCTCGACAAGGGGCTCATCGCGCGCAACGAGCATGACGGTGTCGAGCAGCAGCTGGTGGCGCAGCGGATGACCGCCGCCGCCGCCAATGACGAACTCGCCGACACGCTTGCGCGCGGAAGCCCCGCCGCCGCCCGCATCGCCAGGCTCGAGCTCGAAAATGCCCGCGCCGGGCTGCACCGCACCGAAACCCAGATCGGCCAAGCGGTGATCCGCGCGCCGGCATCCGGAGTGCTCGTCGCGCCACCGTCACCGGGTGCGAAGCTGGTCGAGGGCCCGCTCCACCCCGGAACCCGCGTCACACGCGGACAGCTGATCGGCACGGTTGCGCGCGACGGGGGGCTTTCGGTCATCTTCGAGGTCGACGAGTCCGATGTGAATGCGCTCGCGGTCGGCCAGCCCGTGATCGTCACCGGCGCGGGCTTCGCCGGGGTTGCGCTCGGCGGCAAGGTCGCCGCGTTCGCCGCACCGACCGAGGCCGCCACCGGGCCGACCCGCTTCGTCGCCAGCGCCCGGCTCGATCCTTTGCCCGCCGATCAGGCTGCGCGCGTGCGCATCGGCATGAGCGCTGCGGTCGCGGTGATCGCCTATCAGGCGCCTGCCGCGATCGTTGTCCCGCCCGAGGCGCTGATCGGCACCGCGCCGCAGGCCCGGGTCAAGGTTCGCGCCGCGGGGCGCGTCATTGAGCGCCAGGTCACGGTGGGCCAGATCACGCCGGCTGGCGTCGAGATCCGCGCGGGGCTCCGCCCCGGCGAGACCGTCGTCTGGGCGGACCCGACCGCAGCGCCACGGGAGGGGACCGACTGATATGGCGAACCCGCAATCCCCCCACCCGCCGCGCCCGTGCGTCTGTAAGATAGGGGCGGGGTTCGTCCGTGAGCGGGGATCGGAGCCATGTGGTCGCGCGCCACATCATTGCAGGTGGAAAGCGCCATGAGCGGCGCCTCCCGCACCCAGCCCGAGCTAGACGGCTGGGTGCGCCAGCATGGCCCGGCATTGCGCAGCTATTTCGCGCGCCGCGTCAGCGAAGCCGAGGCCGACGATCTGGTCCAGGAGGTCTTCCTCCGGCTCCACGCGATGCGCCGCGAAACCCCGGTCGAGAAGGTCGACCGCTTCATCTTCACCGTCGCACGCAACATCCTGATCTCGCGATACCGTTATCAGAAGGCGCGGCTGGCCGGGGCGCACGAGCCGCTCACCGAAGCATCCGATCCGGTCGATTCGCTGTCCCCCGAGCGGATCGTCATCGGCGTCGACGAATATGAGCGTACCGTGGAGGCGATCCTGCAGCTGCCGCCCCGCGCACGCGCTGCGTTCCAGTTTCATCGGTTCGAGAAGATGACCTATCACCAGATCGCCGCCCGCATGGGCATTTCGCACGAGTCGGTGAAGGAACTGATCCACCGCGCGCTCGTACGGCTCGTCGAACGCCTGGACGTCGACGCATGATCCGGCTGCTGCGCTCCCGCTTGGGCGACCGCCGCATGCGCGCGGCAGGGCGCCTGCTCGATCGCCACACGGGCCCGGAGGACCTGCTCGACCAGGCCGTGCCTTCGCTCGACGAAGAGGCTATGTTCGAAATGGAGCGGCTTTGGACGCTCACCGGTGCGGTTGCCGGCGATCCGCGCATCCGCGCCGCGATCGAAGACGACCTCGCCCGCTTCCAGCGTCCGCCGATGCGGCGATTCGCGCCGATCGCCGCTGCTCTGGCCCTCAGCTTGACTGGCATCGCCTCGCTCGCCTGGTTCGGAGGCGGTACGCCCCACATCGCCGCGGCTCCGGCACCGGGCGTCTCGACGGCAGTCGGCCAACGCAAGCGCATGACGCTGGCCGACGCAACCAGCGTTTCGCTCGATACCGATAGCGAGATCGCGGTCAGCATGGATGAAAAGGCGCGCAACGTGATGCTCCGGCGTGGCCGCGCCTATTTCAAGGTGACCAAGGACCCCCACCGCCCCTTCATCGTCTCGGCCGGAGACAAGCGCATCCGCGCAGTCGGAACCGCATTCGAAGTGCGAATCGACAAGGGCGAAGTGATCGTTACGGTGACCGAAGGCACGGTGGAGGTCACCGAACGCAATCCGGGGCGCACGGTGGCGAACGCAGCGCGGATAAGCGCGGGCACCCAATTGGTCACGCAGCGGGACAATGACTGGTCGATCCGCCACATCGACGCGGCGCAATCAACCACCTGGCTGATCGGCCGCCTGTCGTTCGTCGACGAGCCGCTCGCCAAGGCGGTCGACGAGATGAACCGCTATTCGCGGCAGAAACTTGCCTTTCGCGACGGGCGGGCTCCCGACGAACGCATTCTGGGGGTGTTCCGCGCCGGTGACACGCTGGCGCTGGCCCAGGCGATCGAGCTCAACGGCTTCGCGCATATCATCGAAGTGACCCCCGATCGCATCCTGGTGGCGGCAGACTAGCCCATTGGATCGCCGGGCCGGCGAATTGCGCCTTTCGCTGCGGCTGCGAATACGGCAGGGACCGCGAAACGGTTCCGGAGTTGGCATGTTTCGAGCGATGTACGACTGGGTGCTGCGCATGGCGCACCATCGCCACGCGCTGCGCAGCCTCGCGCTGGTCTCGTTCGCGGAGAGCAGCTTCTTCCCGGTCCCGCCCGACGTGATGATCGTCCCCATGATCCTCGCTCGGCGCGACCAGGCATATCGCATCGCGGCGGTCTGCACGATCGCTTCGGTGATCGGCGGCATGTTCGGCTATGCCATCGGCTATTATCTGATGGAAAGCATCGGTCAGTGGCTGATCCAGCTCTACCACATGGAGAGCAAGATCGAATCGCTGCGCCATGGCTATGATCAATACGGTGCCGCAATCATCTTGGCCAAAGGCTTGACTCCGATCCCATTCAAGCTGGTCACCATTGCCAGCGGCCTGTTTCACTTCAATTTCCCGCTCTTCGTCCTGCTCGCAACCATAACGCGCGCGGCGCGCTTCTTCATCATCGCGGCGTTGCTCAAGCGGTTCGGCGAGCCTGTGCAGGCGTTCATCGAAAAGCGCTTGAACTTGTTCGCTTGGGGCTTCTTGATCCTCCTCGTCGGTGGTTTTGCCGCGGTGGCAATGCTTTAGACGACGAATTGAGCATTTGTTGCAGAAGCGCGACTTGGTTCATTCACTGTTCACGCTCGCCGAATCAAAGTCGCAACGCTTAGAGGGGACGAAACATGTTCAAGAAACTGGCGGTTATTGCCGCCGCTTCCTCGATGATACTTGGCAGCACCCTGGCGCAGGCGAACTCGGCCTCCGCCCTCAGCCTGCGCGGCGCCCCCGGCATCGAGGGTCGCGCCAGCACCAACGACGTGAAGGAAAGCAAGCTGATCCCGGGCAGCCCGCTGTTCGCGATCATCGGCATCATCGCGGTGGTCGGCCTGCTCGAAGTTACCGGTGTGATCAACATCTTTGGCGACGACGAACCCGACAGCCCGTAGGCGGCGCGTAAGCCCGAACCTCGATAAAGGCGCTCCGGCCACCCGGGGCGCCTTTTCGGCGGGTTGACGATCGGCAGTACCAATACACCCGGCATCGCCCTCTGTGTCGTAAGTGCCGCCGCATTTGGCGATCCGGCACGCGCTTGTCCGCCCGTTTGGGAGCAGTGTCGGCACGCTTGCTTTTGCCCCGTGCCCTCGCTAGATACCCCTCCCAATCCGACAGCGTGATGGGAACACGCCGGTCCTTCCTCCGGAAGGAGCGGCGGCGGACCCATGCCTCGCCGAAGGGTCCATTTTTTCTGACGAGGATGCCCCCGTGGCGAAAACCAGTCCCCTCGAGTTCATGCGGCAGGTCCGTGCCGAGACCGCCAAGATCGTCTGGCCGTCGCGCCGGGAAACGATCATGACCGGTGTTATGGTGCTCATCATGGCGACGTTGCTCGGCGTGTTCTTCCTCGGCGTCGACTCGTTCTTCGATCTCGTCGTCCGATCGCTTCTCCGTCTGGCCCAGTAAGGAATACGACACGCATGGCGCGCTGGTACATCATCCACGCCTATTCGGGCTTTGAGGGCAAGGTCCGCGACCAGATCCTCGCCGACGCGACCCGCTTGGGGCTCGACCGTCTGGTCGAGGCAGTCGAGGTTCCGACAGAGACCGTCACCGAGGTTCGCCGCGGCAAGAAGATCCAGTCCGAGCGCAAGTTCTTTCCGGGCTATGTGCTCGCCAAGCTCGAGATGAACGACGACGTCTATCACCTCGTCAAGAACACCCCGAAAGTGACCGGCTTCCTCGGATCGATGGGCAAGCCCCAACCGATCAGCGAGGCCGAGGCCGCGCGCATCCTCAACACCAAGGAAGAGGCCGCTTCGGCTGCCCCCAAGGCGCGTGTCCAGGTCGACTACGACATCGGCGACACGGTCAAGGTCACCAGCGGCAATTTCGCGACCTTCTCGGGCATCGTCGAGGAGCTCGACTTCGACAAGAGCCGGGTCAAGGTCTCGATCTCGATCTTCGGCCGCGCGACGCCGCTGGAGCTTGGCTTCGAGGATGTCGAACGGGTCAAGTAACCCGAGCCTCACTTTGATAGATACGAGAGGCCGGGGCGAAAGCTCTGGCCTTTTTCGTATTGGTCGTTGCGTCTGTTGCGCTCAACTTGCGTTTGCGCTAGGTGCGCCCCCTTCCAAAGCTATCGCTAAGGAAACCTTGCGGGAGGATGCCTCGGCGTCCGTCTGAACCGCTAAACTTGATCGGGGCCTGCCAAGACCCCTGAAAGAGAGTGACATGGCAAAGAAGATTACCGGCTATATCAAGCTGCAGGTGCCCGCGGGCGCCGCGAACCCGTCTCCGCCGATCGGCCCTGCGCTGGGTCAGCGCGGCGTCAACATCATGGAATTCTGCAAGGCGTTCAACGCCTCGACCGGCGATCAGGAAAAGGGCACCCCCCTTCCCACCGTCATCACCGTCTATGCGGACCGTTCGTTCTCGTTCGAGACCAAGACCCCGCCGGCAACCTATCTGCTCAAGAAGGCCGCGAACCTGAAGTCGGGCTCGAAGGAGCCGGGCAAGATTTCCGCGGGAACCATCAAGCGCTCGGCCGTCGCTGCGGTCGCCGAAGCGAAGATGAAGGACCTGAACGCCAACGACATCGAGGCGGCAACGAAGATCATCGAAGGCTCCGCTCGCGCGATGGGCCTCCAGGTTGTGGAGGGCTGATACCATGGCAAAGCTGACCAAGAAGCAGAAGACCTGGACCGTCGAAGCCGAGAAGCTTCACGGCGTCGATGAGGCGATCTCGATCGTCAAGGCGAACGCGACGAGCAAGTTCGACGAGACCGTCGAAGTCGCGCTCAACCTCGGCGTCGATCCGCGCCACGCCGACCAGATGGTCCGCGGCGTCGTTACCCTGCCCAAGGGCACCGGCAAGGACGTCCGTGTGGGTGTTTTCGCCCGCGGCGCCAAGGCCGACGAAGCCACTGCCGCCGGTGCGGACGTGGTGGGTGCCGAGGATCTGATGGAAGCCATCCAGGGCGGCAAGATCGATTTCGACCGCTGCATCGCCACGCCCGACATGATGGGTCTGGTCGGCCGTCTGGGCAAGATCCTGGGTCCGAAGGGCATGATGCCCAACCCGAAGCTCGGCACCGTGACGATGAACGTCGCCGAAGCCGTGAAAGCGGCCAAGGGCGGCCAGGTCGAGTATCGCGTCGAAAAGGCCGGTATCATCCATTCGGGTATCGGCAAGGCGTCGTTCCCCGCGGAGGATCTGCGCGCGAACTTCGACGCTTTGGTCGACGCAGTGGTCAAGGCCAAGCCGGCCGGCGCCAAGGGCAAGTATCTGCGCAAGGTCGCGCTGAGCTCGTCGATGGGCCCGGGCGTCAAGGTCGACGCGGCGGAAATCGCCGGCGTGTGAACTGCCTGGGATGAAAATGTTTGAAGGGGTCGGAAGCAATTCCGGCCCCTTCTTCATATCTGTGCATGGCGGCGGCCCGGTGCCGTACGGCCCGAATGATGCGTGGATTTTCCCTAATGGTGCGCTGGCCATATTGCGCCTATCGTGCGCCCGATGAAGGCGCGCCGATGACCAGTCCGGATTCCGACGACGCCCGACGCCTGGCCACGGCGGCGCTTGGCCTGCAGCCGCGCCCGCCTCGCAAGAATTTGATGCTGTCGGCAACGATCGAATCCGCCGGCACGCGCGTGCCGGTGCGCATCCGCAATCTTTCCGAAACCGGCGCGATGCTCGACGGGGCAGCGCTTCCCGGTCCGGGCGATTCTTTGGTGCTGCTGCGTGCCGAAATCACCGTTGGCGCAACCGTGGTGTGGCGCGACGACCGACGCTGCGGGATCCGCTTCGCGCTGGTCGCCGCCTCTGTCGACGAATGGGTGACGGGAAAACGCCCGGCGACTTTCGACGGCAAGCAGGGCCAGGCGCGGGTCGATGCGATTCAGACCGCGGTGCGTTTCGGCGCGGTGCTTCCGGCAGAGCCTGCCCCCGCTGCAGGGACGCCCGACGCCATGGATCTCGACCGGCGAGTCGCCGAGGAAGTCGTCCATGTCCGGCAGTTGATCGATGCGCTGGGCGAAGAACTGGTCGAGGACCCGGTGATGCTTCAGCGCCACATGCGCGTGCTCCAGAATCTGGACCGCGCCAGCCAGATCCTCGAGCATCTCGGCACCGTGCTCGGCGCGTCGGACCCCATCAGTGCCGCGCAAGGCATCGCGATGCAGGATCTGCGCGAACGGCTGCTGCGCAACCCGCATTCCTGATCGGGGTCGGGCTCAGGCGCCGTAGAATTGTGGAAGCCAGTTGCGCGTGACGGTCACCTTGTCACCAAGCTTGGCAGCGCGGAACAGCAACGCCGCGAATTCGTCGGGCAGCCCGATGCAGCCATGGGTGGCGTAACGGTTGTCGACGGTGTCCCCGCTGCCGTGGAGCGAGATGCCGTCCCAGGTCAGCCGCATCATATAGGGCATCGGCGCATTGTAGATATTCGAGACGTGGTGGACCTGCTTCTGCAGGATCGGGAACGACCCGAGCGGAGTCGGCTTCTCGTCGGCGCCGTAGATCAGGATCGTACGACCGATCTCGACTCCGCCGCGATAGACGTAGAGCGTGTCGCGCGCGACATCGGCGACGATCTCGATCCGGCCCGCCGGCGCGCGCTGCGGCTCCCAGAGATATTCGCCTTCTTCGAGCGGCGCGTCGGGGGTCAGGATCGCGAGAACGATCGGGCCCTTGGGAGCAGCCGCGGCGGCGGCATCGGAAGGCAGCAGCAGCGATGCGAGGAGGAGCATGAATGCGCCTCCTGCCGCTCGCCGAAACCGGCGGAGGAGCGAGGGTCGAGTCTTCATGCGCGACGATATTGCTGGTGAAACCCGGTCTGGCTAGCATGGTTTTTGGACTGTTCCGCAGGGGGACGGCTTGATCCTTCGTTAAGCATGCCGCCCTCCGGTAAGGATCTCGACTCGCGTCGGCCGCTTGACTTCGCCTCCCATTCCGCTAAGTGCGCGCCTTCGCGGATGGGGCTTGCCCTGCCTGCGTTCCGTCCGAGACAGCGAGTGACCGGGATTTGCCGGTCTTGATTTCTCGCCAAGACGGGGACAGATTTTTCACCGGCGATCCGCCTTGCGCGGGCGTTCGGGTCATGCCGGGGCAGCCCCTGGCCATGATGATCGTGCCCCTCGGACTTGTTTGAACCGAAGCGCCCGAAAGGGGGCTTCACAACGAGGAGACCGGCATGGATCGTTCCCAGAAGGCTGATGCCGTCGCCGAGCTGAATCGCACCTTCAACGAGGTCGGCGTGGTGGTTGTCACCCGCAATCTCGGGATGACCGTCAAGCAATCGACGGACCTCCGCAACAAGATGCGCGCAGCCGGCGCGAGCTATAAGGTCTCGAAGAACAAGCTTGCCATCATTGCCGCCGAAGGCACCGATTATTCGGTGATCGGGGACCTGCTCACCGGTCCTACGGCGCTCGCCACCTCCGCCGATCCCGTGGCTGCGGCCAAGGTCATCGCGGAATTCGCCAAGACGAACGACAAGCTCGAAATCGTCGGCGGCGCAATGGGCAGCCAGCTGCTCGATGCGGATGGCGTGAAGGCACTTGCGACGCTGCCGTCGCTGGATGAACTTCGTGCGAAGATCGTGGGGCTCATCGTGGCACCCGCGACCAAGATCGCGACGATCACCCAGGCACCGGCTGCACAGCTGGCACGCGTTCTTTCGGCATATGCGGAGAAGGAAGCCGCCTGAGCGGCCCCTTTCACGAGACCAATACCCAACCCTATTTGCATTGACTGGAGTTAATCATGGCTGACCTTAACGCACTCGTCGACCAGCTCTCGGAGCTGACCGTTCTCGAAGCCGCCGAGCTCTCGAAGCTTCTCGAAGAGAAGTGGGGCGTCTCGGCCGCCGCTGCAGTTGCAGCGCCTGCCGCTGGCGGCGCCGGCGCCGCTGCTCCGGCTGCCGAAGAGCAGACCGAATTCGACGTGATCCTCACCGGCGACGGTGGCAAGAAGATCAACGTCATCAAGGAAGTCCGCGCCCTCACCGGCCTCGGTCTGACCGAAGCCAAGACCCTCGTTGAATCGGCTCCCAAGGCCATCAAGGAAGGCGTCAACAAGGAAGAGGCCGAGAAGATCAAGAAGCAGGTCGAGGAAGCCGGCGGCACCGTCGAGATCAAGTGAGCCTGCGCGCGTAAGCGCGAAGGACTCATCCCCGCGCAGGCGGGGATCCAGCTTCTGCTTCACGGCAGAGACGAAAGGGCGGTCCTTCGGGGCCGCCCTTTTTCGTTGCGGGCCCGCGAGGAGCGCAGGTCCCACGGAACCGCATTTCATGTCATGCGTAAACTTGCGGCTGCGTAACGAACGGAGAAGTGAATGCGGGATCTGAAACGAGCGGCATTATCGGCCGTGGCCTCGGCAGCGGTGTTCACCGCTCTGCCTGCGAGTGCGCAGACCGAGTTCACCGGCGCGGGGGAGGAGTCCGAGCTCGATTGCGGCGGCGGCGCTGCCACGATCGAGGGCGCCAGCAATGTCCTGACCATCACCGGGGCCTGCACCAGCCTGCGCGTCACCGGCGCGAGCAATCGCATCACGATCGACCTCGGCAAGGTTTCGACAATTCGCGTCGAAGGCGCGGACAATGAAATTCGCTGGCGCGCACCGGGTGCCGCCAAGCCGCGCCTCAACGTCGTCGGCGCGGGCAATCGGGTTTCGCGCCTGCGCTAGGCAACGCTAAGCCGCAGTCGCGGCGCGCGCCTGTTCGCGAATGCGCGCAGACATGATGCTCCCAACCTGTCCGGCGAAGCCCCGCAGCGCGGTGATGACTTGCTGCCCGCTGATCTGGCGCGGCTCGGGATCGATCGCGCACAGCGTCCCGAAGAAACTGCGATCGTCGAGATAGACCGGCAGCGAGGCATAGCTCTCGAAGCCGTACATCTGCGGCGTATGGTGCTTGCGCCACTTCGGATCGTCGATCACCGAATCGATGATGACGGCTTCGCCGCAGGCGCGGATGTCGTCGCAGATCGTCGTCTTGACTTCGAGTTCGTCGCCGGGGTCCAAACCGAACTCGATCTTGTCGAGCACCTGGCAGGCGATCCATCGGTCGTCGGTTACCCGCGCCACCGCGGCAAATCCCATCTGAGTCTGCTCGCAGACCAGCGCGAGGATCTTGCGGAGCGCATCGTCGTCGCCGAGCAGCACCGCCATCGCGGCTAGGTCATCCTTGGCACCCATTCCCGCCGCCTTGCTCCGTTGATCGCCTTCGAACTACCCTCGAACGATCGGGCGGCAAAGGCTTTCTTGCCGCCAAGCCTTGCCGCGGGCCCTGCATCCGGGGATGAGGACGGATCGATTCGTCCCCCGTCCCGCCTGACTGGAATTCGCATGCCCTCCGGACTTGTAGCCTTGCTCGACGACATCGCCGGGATCACCAAGCTCGCCGCGGCGTCGCTCGACGATGTCGGCGCGGCCGCGGGTAAGGCGGGGAGCAAGGCGATCGGCGTGGTGGTCGACGATACCGCGGTGACGCCGCGCTACGTCGTCGGGCTCACCCCCGATCGCGAACTGCCGATCATCTCCAAGATCGCGATGGGATCGCTGCGCAACAAGCTGCTGATCCTGCTTCCGGCAGCATTGATCCTCAGTGCCTTCGCGCCCTGGGCGATCACTCCGCTGCTGATGCTCGGCGGCGCGTTCCTGTGCTTCGAGGGCGCGGAGAAAGTGCTCGAAGCGCTGGGTGGCGCGGGCCACGCCGAGGAAGAGGCCGCGCCGATGGACGCCGCCGAACTCGAGCAATCCAAGATCAGCGGCGCGATCCGCACCGATCTGATCCTCTCGGCCGAGATCATGGCGATCGCGCTGGCCGATGTCGCGGAGAGCCCCCTGCTCACCCAGGCGATCGTGCTGGTGCTGGTCGGGGTCGGTATAACCGTGATGGTCTACGGCGTGGTCGGGCTGATCGTGAAGATGGACGATATCGGGCTGCACCTCGCCAAGCGCCGCGCCGCGGCGACCCGCGCGCTGGGCCGCGGACTGGTGCGCGGCATGCCGGTACTGATGGAGACGCTGTCGGTGGTCGGCACCGCGGCGATGATCTGGGTCGGCGGCGGCATTCTCGTCCATGGCCTCGACGTGCTCGGCCTGCACGAGCCCGCCGGCACGATCCACCACGCCGCCGAGGCGGTGGCGCATGCCAGTGGCGCGCTCGGCGGGCTCACCGGCTGGCTGGTCACCGCCCTCGGATCGGGACTGCTCGGGCTCGCGGTCGGCGGGGCGATCGCGTTCGTGGTGCACAAGATCCGCCACTGAGCGCCGATCCCCCTTGGCCGCGGCCATTGGCCGGTTTTCCAGCTGGCCGTACCGCGATAGGATGCGGCGATCAGGAGGCGCAGATGCCGCACATGCCTATCCGCCCGTCCGCCCGCACAAGGACGCCGCCGCACTTCTCGATCGCGCTCGCTTTGGCCGCGCTCTCCTTTCCGCCACATGCCGCGTCGGCGCAGGCGACACCGCCGGCTGCCGCTGCCGCCCGCGACGGCAGCCACGACTTCGACTGGGAAATCGGAAGCTGGACGACCGAGCTGCGCTACCTCCCCGAACCGCTTACGGGATCGACTCGATGGGTCGAGTATCGCGGCACGACCGAAGTCCGCGCGTTGCTGGGCCGCCGCGCGAACATCGTCGAGCTTTCGGTCAGTGGCGCCGCCGGGCGAATCGAAGGCGTCTCGCTGCGGCTCTACAATCCGCAAGCGCGCCAGTGGACGCTCAACTTCGCCAGCGTGCGCAATGGTATTCTCACACCGCCGGTCACCGGCGCCTTCGACGGAAAGGGCCGGGGGACCTTCTACGGTCTCGATACGGTCGGGGGGCGTACTGTCCTCGTCCGCTTCGTGATCTCGGAAGTCACGGCCAGATCGGCGCGATTCGAGCAGGCGTCTTCGCCGGATGGCGGCGCGACGTGGGAAGTGAACTGGATCGCGGTCGACACCCGCGATTGAAGGTTCAAGCCGCAGCGGCCTGGCGCGGCAAATAGCGTGTCGCGGTCAGCTGACTCGCCTGCTGATTGCGATCGAGCCAGATCGGGCCGAGCTTGCCGCCCTGTCCCGGCGTGCCGATCATGAAGTCGGCGCCGAAGCGGCGGATGCTGATCCCCGCGCGCCATTTCACTTCTATCATCACCATCGGCACGAACATCGGCCGGCCGTGCATCTCGACGACATGGACCAGTTCGCGGGGCAGCGCGAGGCGCACCGGCATCCGCCCGCCCGCGCCGGCGGCAAGATCGAACGGCGTGCCGGCGGAATCGACGATCGGATTGGCATGATAGCCGGCGATGTTGCGGTCCTGGTCGGGATTGGCGCTCATCATCGCCATCAGCACGCGGATATTCTCGGCGCCGGCGCCTTGGGTGTTGCCGATCAGCAATTCGAAATCGAGCATCACGTCACGCTCGGTAACTTCGATGCGGCCGGGGCGCAGGACGATCTCGAACGGCTCGCCCAACGGCGCCGCAGGGAGCGGCGGCGCGATTCCGGGAGGCGGCGCCACCGGGCGGACCGACGGTGCAGCGGGTGGCGGCGCAGCGACGGCGGCCGGCGCTTCGTACGATTCCTCCGCCTCGCCGGGACGGCGGCGTCGCAGCGCCCAGACGCCCCCGAAGAGCAGCGCCGTCGCGCCGGCGCCGAGCAGCGCCCATAGCCAGCCGGGCGTACCGGCAGGCGCCGGCACCACCGCCTGAGGGGTCGAAACGGTGGCGAGGGGCGCCGGAACCGGAGCCGGGACAATAGTCGGGATCGGCGTGGCGGAGACTGTCGGCGCGGGCTGGCTCGACGGTGCCGGCGTGGCGGCGGGAGCAGGCGTCGAGCGCGCCGGCGCCACCGAGCGTGGAGCCACGCGGGCATTGGGAGTCGGCGCAGGTATAGGTGGCACAGGCACCGGCGCCACCGTCGGGACCGGGGTCGGCGTGGGCGTCGCGGCGGGCGGGGCCAGCGTGAAGCGCTCGGGCGCGACATTGGGTATGGTGCTCGGGCGCGCCGGCGTCGGCAGCGGAACCGGCGTCGGCGTAGTCTGCTGCGCACGCGCGCCGGGCGCCCCGCCGACAGCCAACGCTGCCGCGACGATGCCTGCCAGCTCGCCGATCCGATGTTTGCCGCGCGTCACCCGAATGTCTCTAGCCGTTCCAAGCTGAATTGTACCTGCACGTGCCGCGTTTTAGCGGCGGTCTGGCGCAGGTGAAGCAGATTGCCGCGCGGGCTCAGGGAACGCTGACCCGCTGGAACGGCACGTTCGCCAGTTCCGGAAGCGCCTTGAGCTGCGGCTCGACGGTCTTGAGATCGCCCACCGCGATCAGCACGAGCTTGTCGATCGGATAGCTCGCTTTGGCCGAGGCCATCATCGCCGCCGGCTCGACCGCGAGCACCGCCGGCACATAGCGGTCGGTCCAATCGGCGGGCAGGCCCAGCAGGTCGCGCGTCGCCAGCGTGTTGACCAGGGCGGGCGACGTCGAGTTCGAGATCGCGAACAGCCCGGCCATATAGGTGCGGATGCCCTTCGATTCCTCGATCGGCGCCGGCTCGGTCTGCATCCGGCGGACTTCCTTGAACACTTCGCCGAGCGCCGCGCCGGTCACATTGGTGGTGACGTCGGCCTCGAAGGTCCACAAAGCGTCGTCGGGGTTGAACGCCACGCCCGAGCCCGGCGAATAGGTATAGCCCTTGGTCTCGCGAATATTGGTGGTGATGCGCGAGCTGAACGCACCGCCCAGCAGCGAGTTGGTCACGCGCTGGGGGATGTCGGCGTCGCTCCCCGCCACCGCGGCGTCGAACGACAGCCGCAAGGTCGTCTGCGGCGCATCCGGCCGGTCGATCAGGATCACCCGCGGCCCCGCCTGATGCGGCGCGGCGAGCCTGACCGGCTCGGGCCCGCCGGCCCAGCCGCCGAATGCCTTGGTCACTGCCGCCTTGACCGCCGCTGCATCGAATTTGCCGGCGATGTAGAGATGCGCGCGCTTCGCGCCGAACTGGCCGCGGTGGAACGCCTTCACCTGATCGATCGTGTAGCCGGCGAGTTGCGCCGCACTCGGCACCACCCGGCCATAGGGATGGTTCGGGCCGTAGATCGTCCGCGCCAGCGCGATATCGGCGAGCGTGCCGGGCTGCGACAGCGCGACGCTCAGCTGGCGACCCAGATTGGCCTTCACGCGGGCGAGCTCGCTTGCCGGCAGATCGGGCCGCATCGCCACGTCGCCGATCAACGCGACTGCCTGCGGGGCGAATTCGGACAATATGTTCATCGTGATCTGAGTGATCTGCTGGCCCGCACCGACGCCGAGATCGCCGCCCATGTCGGCGGCGGCGGTGGCGAGTTGGCCGGCGCTGCGACCCCCTGCCCCTTCCTTCATCATCGCCGCGGTCAGATCGGCGAGCCAGGTCGACTCGCCTTCGCTGATGTTGCCGGCACGGACGCGCAGCGACACCACTGCCTTGGGCGCGATTCCATACGGGACGAGCGTGACCTGCATGCCGTTGGCCAGCGTGAAGGTCTCGGTCGCGGGCAGCTTGAACGGCTTGGGTTCGCCCACCGGCGGCGCCGGCGGGAAATCCTGGGCGAGCGCCGGGGCGGCAGTGGCGAATGCCAGGAGGCTCGCGAGCAGAACGCGCTTCATCACTTGCCCCCCTGTCCGGCGCCCTTGGCACCCGGCTCGATCACATAGACCGAGCGATTGGTCTTGCGCAGATATTCCTGCGCGGTCTTCTGGATCAGCGCCGGGGTGACCTTGGCGAAGCCGTCCTCGATGCGATTGATCGCACCCGGATCATTGTCGAACAGCGCGTGCACCGCGAGCAGGTCGACTAGGCCGATGCGGCCGCCCCCGTCGATCTCGCCGTACAGGTCCGAGCGCATCTTGGTCTTCGCACGTGCCAGCTCGGCGGCGGAGACCGGCGTCGTGCGCAGCTTCTCGATCACGTCGTCCACCGCCTGGGTGATCTGCGCGGGGCTGTGCGTGGGGTCGTGCGTGAAGCTGAAGCTCCACAGCATCGGCCCGCGATAATTGAACATGTTGCCGAGATCGCCATTGATCCCGCCACCGATCTCCCCGGCGATCCCGGTTTCCTGGACCAATTTGGTGTAGAGCCGGCTGTCGTCGCCCTGGACGAGGATCTGGTCGATCAGGCCCATCGCATACCATTCGGGTGTGCCGCGATCGGGCACGTGATAGCCCGCGGCATAGCCCGGCTTGGGAGCGAGCGCATCGACGCGGCTCTTATACTTCTCGGCGGTCTGGCGCGGCTCGGCAATGTCGGGCTGGACCACCGCGGGCTTCTTCGCGATCGGCCCGAAATATTTCTCGATCGTCGCGCGGGTGGCGGCGTAATCCAGGTCGCCGGCGATCACCAGCACCGCGTTGCTCGGCCGATAAAAGGCGTCGAAAAAGGATTTCGCGTCGGGCACCGTCGCCGCCTCGATCTCCTTCAAGTCGCCGTAGAAATTGTGGCTGTTATACCAGTTGGTGTTGGCCAGCATCGGCAGGTCGATCCACGGCCAGGTCGAGTAGGGCTGGTTGAGCACGTTGACCTTGACCTCGTTGCCGACGACGCCCTGCTGGTTTACGAGCACAGTCTGGTCGATCGCCGGATTGGCCATGCGATCGGCTTCGAGCCACAGCATCCGATCGAGCGCGCTGGATGGCAGGACTTCATAGTAATTGGTGAAGTCGAACCGCGTGGATCCATTATTAATCCCGCCCGAATTGGTCACCGTCTGGTCGAATACGCCCTTGGGCGCATGCTTCGATCCCTGGAACATCAGATGCTCGAACAGATGCGCGAAGCCGGTGCGCTCGCGCGGCTCGACTCGGAAGCCGATGCCGTAATAGGTCGCGATCGTCACCGTCGGCGCGATCTGGTCCCTCGCCAGCACGACCTTGAGCCCGTTGGGCAGGGTGAAATACTGCATGTCGACGTGCAGCTTCTGCGCCGCCGCGGGGGCCGGCTGGGCAAGCGCCGTCGTCGCCAGCGCAGAGGCGGCAAGCGCGAGCGCGAGGCTCCATTTCTTCATGCGGGAGAACCTTCTCGAAGGAATCGGATGTGTGTTGGCCTAGCATCACGCCGAGAGCGGTGAAAGCGCTCAGTCGGCTTCCGTCAACGGCGCCAGCCAGCGGATCTCGTCGATGTAGAAGGAGCGCACCGGCTTACCCTCGGCATCGAGCGCGGGACGGAACCGCGCGCGCTCGGACACGGCCCGACAGGCAACATCGGCGAAATCGTCGGGCTTGCTCCGGTAAAGGACGTGGCACGCCGAGACCGCGCCCGCTGAATCCAGGTCGAGGCGGAACCGGACGAGGACATTATTGCCCACGCGCATCGCCTGCGGATAATCGAAGCCGTTGATCCAGCCGGTCGGCTCGGCGACCGGCATCGCCGGGCGGCTCAGCCGCGCCTGCACCTGCGGATCGAAGCCCCAATGGCGCAGCAGATCGGCCTGACAGGCGCGCAACGCCGCCAGCGGCTGGCCGAGCGAACCGAAGCCGAGCCGGAAGGCGCGCTTGCGGGGGATGACGAAGGTCGCCTCGGCGATCGCCGATTCCTGCGCCGGCGTGACACCGGGCGCGTCGGCGGCATCGCCCGGCCGGCCGTCGAGACGGAGGTTGGTCAGGACGAGCAGCGGCGTCTCCTCGCCCGCCGTGCCGGTCATCGCCTCGCCGATCACCGTCGACCCGCCGGCACCGAACGCGACCGTCACCGGAACCTTGGCGTTCAGGCCGAGCAACCGGCTGCCGTAGAGGGTGAGGTCGAAGGCATCTCCCGGCTTATAACGCGTGAAGCGCGCAATCACTTGATGGCGGCCCTCGCCAAACTTCGCCAGCAGGTGGCAGGCCTCCTTGTCGTAATCGACTTGCCATTTGGCGGCGCGTGCGAGCACTTCGGGCTCGGGTTCCTTCGCCGCCGCCCCCGCGGGCAGGAGCGCGACAACCGCATAGAGCCATCCCGTCGTACGAACCACCTGCCGCCCTCCGAATGTGCGCCGCATTTAAGCTGCACAAGCACAAGGCGGCAAGTCACAGGCGCCGGGCCCGACATTCAGGGCTTCGCTGGTCTTGCTGTCCTGAAGGCTCGCCACCTGCCGTTGGTATCGCGGGTCGAGGTCTATTCTCCCGCCGCGGCGGCGCGCGCGTGGGATCACGGTTCAGGGGCGACCAGAGAATTTCCCGGGCTGACGCCTTTCGAGTTCCTTGTCCTTGTCTTCGAGCCGCATCCGTTCGGCGATCCGCGCCTTGATGGCATCGAGCGCCATTTGCGAGTCCTCCCGCATTTCCGCGTCGGAACCGCGGTTCGGAGCGGCGCGGGAACGTGGCGATGCGTCCGGCGCAGCGTTGCCGGTCGAGCCCGATTCCTGTTGGGCCAGCCGCTCGGACCATTTCAAACGGGTCGGGCGCGGCGGCGCTGCCCGCCGCGCGGGCGATCGCACCGCGGGGCGAACCACATTGCGGCGGGACAGCGTTCGAGAGATATAATATAATCGCCCCGCATAGAGCACCGACACCACGGCAGTCGCTAGGCATGCCAGGATATACCATTTCGCCTCTTTATACGGGCGATATTGCACCAGCCAGAACGTCGCACCGGCCAGCGCCCCCGCGAGCACGAAATAGCCAAGGAACTCCAGGGCCTCCCGCCTATGCGCGCGATCGGTTGCGGAACTCATCGTGCTCTCCTCAACAGCGGGGCATCGGAGCTGCGCAACCCCGCTGTCGCCACGGTTCGGCCAGAAACGCTGCCGCGCGTGCGTCCCCCCCCAGGCGGCGCTGATCAATCCCACTATAGAGCCTTCGTCCGAGATATACGTAGAGGCCCTACAAAAAACCCCGATTTCGGCCCGAATTCGCTATTTCGCCATCGCCGCCGACTGGTCGAGCGGCACTATTGGCAGCAGCACCGAGCTCGATTGCGCCCCACCATAGACGATCGACACGGTCGCCTTCTGATAGTCCGACTTCTTGGCGAAGAAGATGTTGTCGACATATTTCTGCGGGTTGCGATCATAGACCGGGAACAGGCTCGACTGGACCTGGACCATGACCCGGTGGCCCGGCTGGAAGACATGGTTCACCGTCGGCAGCCGGAACTTGTATTCCTGGACCTTGTTCGCGGGAATTGCGCTCGGATGCTCGAAGCTGTTGCGATACCGGCCGCGGAAGATGTCCATCGCGATCGGCAGCTGGAACCCGCCCATTTCCTTCCTGGTGGCATTCTCGTCCGGATAGACGTCGATCACCTTGACGACGAAGTCGCCATCGGTGCCCGTGGTCCGGGCAAAGATGTCGGCGAGCGGCGCGCCCGAGACGCGGACCGGCGCGGTCAGCGGCTCGGTCATGTACGTCATCACGTCGGGCCGGCCGTCGACGAAACGCTGATCGGTGACCAGATAGGTCGACCAGCGGCCGTCGCCGAAATTCACCGGGCGCGGCAGATGCGGCACCGGCTTGGCGGGATCCGAGACATAGGAGTCCGACCCCTGCCCCGGCTTTTCGAAACCCAGGCCTTCCTGCGGCCTGAGATAGATCGGCGTCAGCGTCTCGCCACAGCCGGCCTCGCAGGCGAGCGGCCATTTGTTGAGATACTCCCAGCGGTTCTCGCCGGTATTGTAGAAGCTCGCTTTCGCCGGAGTGAAGGCCGGCGCGCCGTCCTTGAGATAGGCATTGAAGAACGGCAGCAGGATGTCGCGCCGCGCCTGAAGTGCGGTGTCGCCTTCGAAATTGAGCTGGCCGAGAGCCGAACCGTTATAATTGAATTGCGAATGCCGCCACGGGCCCATCAGCAGGAAGTTCCTGTCGGCCTTGTCCGTCTTCTGCAGCGCCTCGAACGTCGTGATCGCGCCGTACATGTCCTCGTGATCCCAGATGCCCTGCTCCCACAAGGTCGGCACGTTCGACGGGTTCTTCGCGAGCAATTTGTCGAGCGCCTGGCCCTGCCAGAACGCATCATAGGCGACGTGCTGGCTCATCTTGTTCCATGCCGGCAGCTGGTCATAGCCGAACTGCTTCGCCCAATCGCCCGCCGATCCGATCCGGCGGAAGGTGTCGTAATCGTCCCAATCGGGCCGGTTCGGCGCCTTGCCCTCGCCCTTGTAGCCGGTCTGCGAGCCGATCCAGCCGATATTGGCGAGGCGGAAGGCGCCGTAATGGAACCAGTCGTCGCCCATCCAGCCGTCGATCATCGGGCTTTCGGGCGCGGCGACCTTGAGCGCCGGGTGCGGGTTGAGCAGCGCCATCACCACGGTGAAGCCCTCATAGGAAGAGCCGAGCATGCCGACCTTGCCGTTGCTCTCCGGCGTGTTCTTGACCAGCCAGTCGATCGAATCCCACGCGTCGGTGGTGTGATCGACCTTGGTCGAGTTGAGCGGGCCGACCGGCGGGCGGGTGATCACATACTCGCCCTCCGAGCCGTATTTGCCGCGGATGTCCTGGAACACGCGGATATAGCCGTCGCGGACGAACACTTCGTCGCCTTCGGAAAGCGCGTTGACCATCGTCGTGCTGTCGGTGCGCTTGACCCGACCGGCGGCATTGTACGGCGTGCGGGTGAACAGGATCGGCGCGTTCTTCGCGCCCTTGGGGATGACGATGACGGTGTAGAGCTTCACCCCGTCGCGCATCGGGATCATCACTTCACGCTTGATGAAGTCCGAAGCCTGCGCCGGGGGCGAGAATTTCGCCGGGATGTCGTTGAACGGCTGTGCCTGCTGCGCCAGTGCAGGTGCGGCGAGGAATGCGGTGCCGGCGAGAGAAGCGGCGAGCAGCTTGTTCATGGGTGACGTGGCTCCGTGGGTGGAGCCGAAGCGATAGACCCGAAAGGCCGGGGAAAGGAAGTGCCCGATCATCCCTTTCCCCTGGGGGAGAGCGAGGCAAGAAAACGGCGGACGAGGTGCGACCCTCGCCCGCCGTGCCCAACCCCTACCCCCCGATTGGGGAAGGGTCTGGGGTAATGCGATCAGGCGTGCTCGGGAGCGCCCAGCAACTCGGCCTCGACATCGTCGACCATGTGCGGCCGGGTCGCGCCGATCGGGCCGACGCCTTCGCTCACCGCGCTCGGGCGGCCGATCTTGAACATCGCCGAGGTGCGCCCTTCGCGGCCGTCGGCGAGGGTGTAGCGGGCCTCGGCGATGACGACGGGGTTGAACACGCGCCCCATCTCGCCCTTGGGCACCGCAAGGTGCGCGTCGACCCGAGTGCCGTCGCCCGGCTCGATCGTCACCGGCGGAACCGCCGTGTCGGTGACTCGCCCGGTCAGCAGGCTCTCCATCTCGCCGCCATCGGCATCGGCCAGCATGAAGGTCGATATGCGGACGTTGCGCGCGGGCACATCCCCCGAATTGCCGACGGTCAGCTCGACATCGACCAGCGCCTCTTCCTCGCTGGTGCCGGCGCGAACCGGACGAAGGCCGAATTCGAGCCAAGGGCGGTTGGCGACCGGCGCAGGCGCATCGGTGACGCCGGCAAGGTCTTCGGTCTCGGGCTCGGCGAGCTCAGCCTCGACATGCGCCTCGGCGATTTCTTCGGCAGCCGACGGGATCGCCGCCGGGGCAATTGCGGCAGCAGCAGTCGCGGCCATGAACGGGCTGACTTCGGGGGTACGACGCGGCTCAACGACTGGCGCAGCAGCGACCGGCGCCTCATAAACGCGAGGTGCCACGGGCTCCTCATAAACCGGCTCTACCTCGTCGGTCTCGTCGCTGCGGCGGCGCATCAGCAGGAACGCCGCGGCGCCGGCAAGCACAAGCAACAGCCCGCCGAGCAGCCACGGCAAGCTGGAGCCGTTGCTCGTTACAGTCTGCGTGGTCGTAGTTTCGGCGGCGGGGGCCGGTGCAACGGGTGCGGGCGCCGGGGCGGCCGCGGTCTGCACAGGCGTTTCGGCTACGGGTGCCGGCGATTGCGCCACCGGCGCCGGAGCGGCAGGCTCCGCTACAGGTGCGGGTGCAGCCTGGCGTGCGGGCGCGGCAGTGCGCGCCGTCTGACGTGTCTGGGTGGAGCGTGTCGCCGAATGCACGGCGCGCGGCGCTGCCTCGGTCGCCGTCTCGGGTCGCGGCCCTGGCGGCGGCGCCGGCTGCACGATCGGAGCCGACGGCGCCATCTCGATGCGCGGCGCAGGCGCCGGTGCCGGCTCCGCGGTCGCAGCGATCGGCGGCGGCGTCACAGTCTGCGTTGGCGCTTCTTGCGCGAAGGCGGGGGTTGCAAGGAGCGCGGCACCGATCAACAGCGCGGCGCGGGGGCGGACGGGGTGCTTCTTCGTCATATCGCAGGTTAAACGATGGGAACCCGCAATTCGACGCCTGAACTGCGCCAGGCCGTTGCTCGCAAGCGATGAAATGCCAGATTCGTCCCCGGTTCTGCCTTGATTTCGCTTGCATCGGCTGCCGGAGACTGTCCCTACGACCCCTTCCGTCAGGACGCTTCCTGTCTGCCCTTCAGCCCGCACCGGTCGAAAATCGCCTTGGGAATCGGTATCGTCAGCTCCGAGGCGAGCTTGTAGTTCGGATCCTTCGCATCCAGTGTTTTGACGTCCCGGTCGATTCCGCAGATCGTGACGGTGACCGTCTCACCAGCTTTGAAATTGTTGAAGGTCTCCTTCAGGTCCAATATCCTGGTTTCCGGCTTGGAACTCTGCGGAACGAACCGCACCGCAATCGAATCTTCCTGGCTTACAAAGCCTTCCCATGGGCCGCGCAACCCGTCGCCATCCTTATCCTCGAACGCTTCCACCCTGAGCAATGGAAAGGAAAGCTCCGGCCCCACCCTTTGATATCTGGCAAAGGCAATCACCAGGCATCCGATGCCGAGCGCGGTGATGATGCCGATCCACTTCTGGCTCGCGGCCCGGGTGAAGTTCAGCAGCGCGCAGATCGCGATCAACGCAATCGAAGCCACGACGAACGTCCCCGGAGTGACCTTGGCCAGAGAGAAGACGTTGGACGCCGCCACCCCGATTTCCGTGATCGCCACGGTCAGCGCGACCTTCTCCGACTTCACCACTTCCAGCAGCGATCGCGCGTCGCTCGCCGGGCTGACAGGCACATGCGCTTGCACGGCGTCCTCCCCCGCCATCACTCGACGCTGCCCGGGGCCTCCGTCGAGGCTCCACCGAAGAACGAGAGTAGGTGATACAGGACGACCGTGATCAGCGTCGCCGTGACGATGCCGCCCAGTTCGAACGTGCCGATACGGATCACGAAATTGCCCGCGCCGACGACAAGGCCGATGCCGACCACGAGCAACGTCCGCGTCTCGAGGAAATTGATCTTTCCTTCCTGGATGCCCCGCTGCCAGATGGTGCCCATCGCGCCGGTGATCAGCCCGAAGAGCGCAAAGGACAGCCCGCCGAGAACCGGTACCGGGATGGTCTGGATGAGCGCTCCGAAGATCGGAGAGAATCCGAGCGCGATCGCAATGATCGCCGCCGCCACGAAGGTGACGCGCGCGAAGTTGCCGGTGAGGCGCATCACCGCCATGTTCTCTGCATAGGTGGTCATGCCCGGGCCGCCGCCGAGGCCCGAGACGATGGTGGCGATCGCGTCACCCGCGAATGCCCGTCCGACCAATGGATTGAGGTCGCGGCCCATCATCGCGCCGATCGCCTTCACATGGCCCAGGTTTTCGGCGAGCAGTACGATCACGACAGGCATCACGATCGAAATGGCGACCGGATCGAATACCGGTGTGGCGAAAGCGGGGATGCCGAAAATGGGCACCTGGTGCATCGGCCCGAAATCGATCGGCTTGCCATAGCCTAGGAGATTGGCGCCGATCAGATAGGCCACGTAGCCGACCACCCCCGCGGCGATGATCGGAAGCACCGCGATGATCCCGCGGAAAGTGCCCGGCGAGACGCCCTTTTTGGCGCCGAACACCACCGGCCAGAGCACCGCCACCAGCAGCGTGAGCAAGCCGATGAAGATCCCGAACGGCGTGGTACCGATCTGATTCACCGCTACCGCCGCGAGGCTGAGACCGATGATCCCGACGATCGTCCCGCTGACCAGATCGGGAAAGATCACCTCGATCCAGCGAAAGCCGATCCAGCCGATGACCAGCGCAATGACGAGATAGAGGCCTCCCGCCGCGACGACGCCACCCAGAGCTACCGCCAGATTCGGATTGGCGCCCACGCCGGAATAGCCGCTCGCCGCCGCGATCGCCGCAATGAAGGCGAAGGAAGATCCAAGATAGCTCGGCACCTTGCCGCCCACGACGACCATGAAGATCAGTGTCGATATACCCGAGAACAGAATCGCGGTGTTCGGATTGAAGCCCATGAGTATCGGCGCGAGGACTGTGGCACCGAACATCGCCAGAACATGCTGGAGCCCCAGCAGCGCCGCCCGGCCCGCCGGCATCCTGTCCTCCGGAAAATAGTGAATGTCGGGCATGACAATGCCCGGCGCAGACCTGACGCTTCCGTCGTTCATACTTCCCCCCTGAGTCGCCCCGGGGGAGACTATAAATTTAACGCAGCGAAATCCATCCGCTTAATGATTTAGTTATTTTCGGAAATCATGTTCTTTTCTATGGGCATAGCGCCGCTCGCCCAAATTGGGACCGCAGACGACACCGTCCGCGATGCCCAAGTGCTCCCGCCGCCGCCGCATTTGACAGTGCCGCCCCGCGCTCCTATATCGCCGTCACACCACAGCGCCGGGAAATGATGCGCAGTCGCGCAGTGCATCGTGCGAATTGGCGTTGTGGAGTTCATAGGACGCTGAAAGCTGCCGAACCCCGGGAGGGAGTCGTGCAGCCTTTTCGCGTCCTTTCGCACGTCCCGGCCCCGGAAAGGGGCACGAAATTACGGCTGACGAGGCAAAAATACCCATGGCTACCAAAGCGATCGACGGCGGCGCACAGCGCCCGGGCTCGGGCGGCACGATGAAGCGCCGCATCCGCAAGGTGTTCGGCAACATCCACGAAGTGGTCCAGATGCCGAACCTGATCGAGGTTCAGCGCGAATCCTACGAGCAGTTCCTGCGCAGCGATCCCTCGATCGGCTATGTGTCGGGGCTCGAAAAGACGCTGCGCTCGGTCTTCCCGATCCGCGACTTCGCCGGCACCGCCGAGCTCGACTTCGTCAATTACGAGCTCGAGCAGCCCAAGTTCGACGTCGAGGAATGCCGCCAGCGCGGCATCACCTATGCGGCGCCGATGCGCGTTACGCTTCGCCTGATCGTTTTCGAGGTCGATCCCGATACGGAAGCCCGTTCGGTGCTCGATATCAAGGAGCAGGACGTTTACATGGGCGACATGCCCCTGATGACGGGCAACGGCACCTTCTTCATCAACGGCACCGAGCGCGTGATCGTCTCGCAGATGCACCGCTCGCCGGGCGTGCTGTTCGATCATGATCGCGGCAAGACCCACGCCAGCGGCAAGTATCTCTTCGCCGCCCGCGTGATCCCGTATCGCGGTTCGTGGCTCGATTTCGAGTTCGACGCCAAGGACATCGTCAACGTCCGTATCGACCGCAAGCGCAAGCTGCCGGTGACGACGCTGCTCTATGCGCTGAACATGAACAGCGAGGACATCCTCAACTATTTCTACAACCGCGTGACCTATGTCCGCGGTCCGGGCGGCTGGCAGATCCCGTTCGATCCGATCAACTGGCGCGGCGCGAAGCCGATGTTCGACATCGTCGACGCCAAGTCGGGCGAAGTCGTGTTCCCCGCCGGCCAGAAGATCAGCCCGCGTGCCGCCAACAAGTCGGCCAAGGACGGTCTCGAGACGCTGTTGATCCCGACCGAGGAAATCTTCGGCCGCTACAGCGCCTATGACCTGATCAACGAGTCGACCGGCGAGATCTACATCGAAGCCGGTGACGAAGTGTCGGCCGAGAATCTCGAACTGCTCGACAAGGCAGGCATCGAGAAGCTCGAATTGCTCGACATCGATCACATCTCGACGGGCCCGTGGATCCGCAACACGCTCAAGGTCGACAAGGCCGAAGAGCGCGAGCAGGCGCTGAGCGACATCTACCGCGTCATGCGCCCCGGCGAGCCGCCGACGCTCGAGACCGCGGAGTCGCTGTTCAGCGGCCTGTTCTTCGATCCCGAGCGCTACGACCTTTCGGCCGTCGGCCGCGTCAAGCTCAACATGCGTCTCGACCTGGATGCCGAGGACACCGTCACGACCTTGCGCACCGAGGATATCCTCGCGGTGGTCAAGACCCTCGTCGACCTCAAGGACGGCAAGGGCGAAGTCGACGACATCGACAATCTCGGCAATCGCCGCGTGCGTTCGGTGGGCGAATTGCTCGAGAACCAGTACCGCGTCGGCCTGCTCCGCATGGAGCGCGCCGTTAAGGAGCGCATGTCGTCGGTCGACGTGTCGACGGTGATGCCGAACGACCTGATCAACGCCAAGCCCGCGGTCGCCGCGGTGCGCGAGTTCTTCGGATCGAGCCAGCTCTCGCAGTTCATGGATCAGACCAATCCGCTCTCCGAAGTCACCCACAAGCGCCGCGTTTCGGCACTTGGACCGGGTGGTCTCACCCGTGAGCGCGCCGGCTTCGAAGTCCGCGACGTTCATCCGACGCATTATGGCCGCATCTGCCCGATCGAAACGCCGGAAGGCCCGAACATCGGTCTGATCAACTCGCTCGCGAGCTTCAGCCGCGTCAACAAATACGGCTTCATCGAGACCCCCTATCGTCGCATCATCGACGGCAAGGTGACCAACGACGTCGTCTATCTGTCGGCGATGGAAGAGGCCAAGCACACGATCGCGCAGGCTTCGGCCGAGCTCGACGGCGAGAGCCGCTTCACCGAGGAACTGGTCTCGTCGCGTCAGGCGGGCGAATTCCTGATGGCGCTGCCCGAGCAGATCACGCTGATGGACGTCAGCCCCAAGCAGCTCGTCTCGGTCGCCGCATCGCTCATTCCGTTCCTGGAAAACGATGACGCCAACCGCGCGCTGATGGGCTCGAACATGCAACGCCAGGCCGTTCCGCTGGTGAAGGCGGAAGCGCCTTTCGTCGGCACCGGCATGGAAGAGACCGTCGCCCGCGATTCGGGTGCCGCGATCGGAGCACGCCGTTCGGGTATCGTCGACCAGGTCGACGCGACGCGTATCGTCATCCGCGCGTCGGGCGACGTCGAGGCAACCGCCAGCGGCGTCGACATCTACACGCTGATGAAGTTCCAGCGCTCGAACCAGTCGACCTGCATCAATCAGCGTCCGCTGGTGAAGGTGGGCGAAGTGGTCAACGCCGGCGACATCATCGCCGACGGCCCGTCGACCGAGTTCGGCGAGCTGGCACTCGGCCGCAACGCGCTCGTCGCGTTCATGCCGTGGAACGGCTACAACTATGAGGATTCGATCCTCATCTCCGAGCGGATCGTGAAGGACGACGTGTTCACGTCGATCCATATCGACGAGTTCGAAGTGATGGCCCGCGACACCAAGCTCGGGCCCGAGGACATCACCCGCGACATCCCGAACGTCGGCGAGGAAGCGCTTCGCAACCTCGACGAGGCGGGCATCGTCTATATCGGCGCAGAGGTCGAGCCGGGCGACATCCTCGTCGGCAAGATCACGCCCAAGGGTGAATCGCCGATGACCCCGGAGGAAAAGCTCCTCCGCGCGATCTTCGGTGAGAAGGCCTCGGACGTGCGCGACACCTCGCTGCGCCTGCCCCCGGGCGTTGCCGGCACGATCGTCGACGTTCGCGTCTTCAATCGCCACGGCATCGACAAGGACGAGCGCGCGCTGGCGATCGAGCGGGAAGAGATCGAGCGCCTCAAGAAGGACTCGGACGACGAGCGCAACATCCTCAACCGTGCGACTTGGTCGCGCCTCAAGGAAATGCTCATCGGCCAGATCGCCACGGCGACGCCGAAGGGCCTCCGCAAGGGTGCCACGATCGACGCCGACCTGCTCGACTCGGTCGATCGTCACGAATGGTGGCGGTTCTCCGTCCAGGACGACGGGATGCAGGCGAACCTGGAAGCGGTGAAGGGCCAGTATGACGAGGCCGTGAAGCGCATCAAGGACAAGTTCGAGGACCGCCGCGAGAAGCTCGAGCGCGGTGACGAGCTGCCGCCGGGCGTGCTCAAGATGGTCAAGGTGTTCGTCGCGGTGAAGCGCAAGCTGCAGCCGGGCGACAAGATGGCCGGCCGTCACGGCAATAAGGGCGTGATCTCGCGGATCCTGCCGGCGGAGGACATGCCGTTCCTCGCCGACGGCACCCCCGTCGATCTCGTGCTCAACCCGCTCGGCGTGCCGTCGCGCATGAACGTCGGTCAGATCTTCGAGACCCATCTCGGCTGGGCGGCGCGTCAGCTCGGCCAGCAGATCGGCGTCGCGCTCGAGGATTGGCGCCATGCCAATCCCGACGTGACCGGTGGTCAGATGCCCGACGCAGTCAAGGCGCGCCTCAAGGAAGTCTATGGCGACCACTATGCCGACGAGATCGAGGCGCGCAGTGCCGACCAGATCGTCGAACTTGCGACCAATTTGAAGCCGGGTGTGCCGATGGCGACCCCGGTGTTCGATGGCGCACGCGAAGCTGATGTCTCCGAAATGCTGGCGCTCGCCGGTCTCGATACGTCAGGCCAGTCGACGCTGTATGACGGCCGCACCGGCGACACGTTCGATCGCAAGGTGACCGTGGGCATCATCTACATGCTCAAGCTTCACCATCTCGTGGACGACAAGATCCACGCGCGTTCGATCGGGCCGTACAGCCTCGTCACCCAGCAGCCGCTGGGTGGTAAGGCGCAGTTCGGCGGCCAGCGCTTCGGCGAGATGGAAGTCTGGGCACTGCAGGCGTACGGCGCAGCCTATACCTTGCAGGAGATGCTGACGGTGAAGTCCGACGACGTCGTCGGCCGCACCAAGGTCTACGAAGCGATCGTCAAGGGCGACGACACCTTCGAGGCCGGCATTCCGGAGAGCTTCAACGTGCTCGTCAAGGAAATGCGCTCGCTGGGCCTCAACGTCGAACTCAAGACCGACGAGCCGGGCTTCGATAGCGACGGTGTCCAGATCGCAGCGGAATAAGCGGAATCAAAAGGTGCCAACTTCGGTTGGCACCTTGTTCCGCTCTGCCCTGAGAATTTGTCCTCCCATGAGGAAAACGAAATGAACGAACTGACCAACTTCGCAAATCCGGTGGTCAAGCCGGAAACCTTCGACCAGATCCAGATCGGCATCGCGTCTCCGGACCGTATCCGTTCGTGGTCGTTCGGCGAGATCAAGAAGCCCGAGACCATCAACTATCGCACGTTCAAGCCCGAGCGTGACGGCCTGTTCTGCGCGCGCATCTTCGGTCCGATCAAGGATTACGAGTGCCTGTGCGGCAAGTACAAGCGCATGAAGTACAAGGGCATCGTCTGCGAGAAGTGCGGCGTCGAAGTCACGGTCTCGAAGGTCCGCCGCGAGCGGATGGGCCATATCGAGCTCGCCGCCCCGGTCGCGCACATCTGGTTCCTCAAGTCGCTGCCGTCGCGCATCGGCCTGCTGCTCGACATGCAGCTCAAGCAGCTCGAGCGCGTGCTGTACTTCGAAGCCTATATCGTCATCGAGCCGGGCCTGACCCCCCTCGAGAAGTATCAGCTGCTCACCGAGGATGAGCTGCTCGACGCGCAGGACGAATATGGCGAGGACGCCTTCTCGGCCGGGATCGGCGCCGAGGCCGTCAAGCAGATGCTGATGGACCTCGACTTGGAAGGCGAGCGCAAGGAGCTGCTCGACGAGCTCGCGGTCACCAAGTCCGAATTGAAGCCCAAGAAGATCATCAAGCGCCTGAAGGTCGTCGAAAGCTTCATCGATTCGGGCAACAAGCCCGAATGGATGATCCTCGACGTCGTTCCGGTCATCCCGCCCGAGCTGCGCCCGCTGGTGCCGCTCGACGGTGGCCGCTTCGCGACCTCGGATCTCAACGATCTGTATCGCCGCGTGATCAACCGCAACAACCGCCTCAAGCGCCTGATGGAACTGCGCGCGCCGGACATCATCGTCCGCAACGAGAAGCGCATGCTCCAGGAGGCGGTCGACGCACTGTTCGACAACGGTCGTCGTGGCCGCACGATCACCGGTGCCAACAAGCGTCCGCTCAAGTCGCTGTCGGACATGCTCAAGGGCAAGCAGGGCCGCTTCCGCCAGAATCTGCTCGGCAAGCGCGTCGACTATTCGGGCCGTTCGGTCATCGTCACCGGGCCTGAGTTGAAATTGCATCAGTGCGGCCTGCCCAAGAAGATGGCGCTCGAGCTGTTCAAGCCGTTCATCTACGCCCGCCTCGACGCCAAGGGTCTCTCGATGACCCTCAAGCAGGCGAAGAAGTGGGTCGAGAAGGAGCGCAAGGAAGTCTGGGACATCCTCGACGAGGTGATCCGCGAGCATCCGGTGCTGCTGAACCGCGCCCCTACCCTTCACCGTCTCGGCATCCAGGCGTTCGAGCCAGTGCTGATCGAAGGCAAGGCGATCCAGCTCCATCCGCTGGTCTGCTCGGCATTCAACGCCGATTTCGACGGCGATCAGATGGCCGTTCACGTCCCGCTGTCGCTTGAAGCGCAGCTGGAAGCGCGCGTCCTGATGATGTCGACCAACAACATCCTGTCGCCTGCCAACGGCAAGCCGATCATCGTGCCGTCGCAGGACATGGTGCTCGGCCTGTATTATCTGTCGATGATGAAGGAAGGCGAGCCTGGCGAGGGCATGATGATTTCCGACATGTCGGAGGTCCATCAGGCGCTCAACGCCGGTGCGGTGACCTTGCACACCAAGATCATCAGCCGCGTTCCGCAGACCGACGAGGCCGGCGTGATGGCGATGAAGCGCTACGAGACGACGCCGGGCCGCATGCTGCTCGGCGAGACGCTGCCGCAGTCGCACAAGGTGCCGTTCGAGACCGTCAACCGCCTCCTCACCAAGAAGGACGTCGGCGACGTGATCGACGAGGTCTATCGCCACACCGGCCAGAAGGAGACCGTGCTGTTCGCCGATGCGATCATGGCATTGGGCTTCAAGCACGCGTTCAAGGCGGGCATCTCGTTCGGCAAGGACGACATGATCATTCCGGACGCCAAGGTGGGCCTCGTCGACGAGACCCGCGGCCAGGTGAAGGACTATGAGCAGCAGTATCAGGACGGCCTGATCACGCAGCAGGAGAAGTACAACAAGGTGATCGACGCCTGGAGCCGTTGCGGCGATCAGGTGGCCAGCGCCATGATGGACGAGATCAAGGCAGTGAAGAAGCTGCCGAACGGTCGCGAGCAGGACATCAACTCGATCTACATGATGGCCCATTCGGGTGCCCGCGGTTCGCAGGCCCAGATCAAGCAGCTCGCCGGCATGCGCGGCCTGATGGCCAAGCCTTCGGGCGAGATCATCGAGACGCCGATCATCTCGAACTTCAAGGAAGGCCTGACCGTCCTCGAATACTTCAACTCGACCCACGGCGCCCGCAAGGGTCTCGCGGACACCGCGTTGAAGACCGCAAACTCGGGCTATCTCACCCGCCGCCTCGTCGACGTGTCGCAGGATTGCGTCATCATGGAGGAGGATTGCGGCACCGAGCGTGCGCTCGAAATGCGCGCGATCGTCCAGGGCGGCTCGACCATCGCGTCGCTCGGCGAGCGTATCCTCGGCCGCACCACGGCTGAGGACGTCGCCGACAAGGACGGCAAGGTCCTCATCCCGTCGGGCACCTTGCTCGACGAGGCGATGATCACGCAGATCGAAGCCACCGGCATCCAGGGGATGAAGATCCGCTCGCCGCTGGTCTGCGAAGCGCGGATCGGTGTCTGCGGCAAGTGCTACGGGCGCGATCTCGCCCGCGGCACCCCGGTGAACATCGGTGAAGCGGTCGGCGTCATCGCGGCGCAGTCGATCGGCGAGCCGGGCACCCAGCTGACGATGCGGACCTTCCACATCGGCGGCGCGGCGCAGCTCAACGAGCAGTCGAACCTCGAAGCCACTTCGGACGGCAAGGTCGAATTCCGCGACGTCCGCATGATCGTCGATCAGCGCGGCCGCCGCGTGGTGACTTCGCGTTCGGCCGAGCTGGCGATCGTCGACATGGACGGCCGCGAGCTGGCGGTGCACCGTATTCCTTACGGTTCGTACGTGCTGTTCGACGATGGCCACATCGTCTCGCAGGGCGACCGCATGGCCGAGTGGGACCCGTTCACCATGCCGGTGATCACCGAGAACCCCGGCATCGTGAAGTTCGTCGAGATCATCGAAGGCAAGACGATGACCGAGCAGGTCGATGAAGCGACGGGCATCGCCCAGCGCGTCATCACCGAGAACCGCGGGATCGCCGCCAAGAAGGAGGATCTTCGTCCCCGCCTCACCCTGCTGGATGAGTCGTCGGGCGAGGCCGGCCGCTACATGCTGGCCTCCGGTGCGGTGCTCTCGGTCGAGGATGGTGCGACGGTGCATGCGGGCGACGTTCTCGCCCGTGTCAGCCGCGAATCCGCCAAGACCCGCGACATCACCGGCGGTCTGCCGCGCGTTGCCGAGCTGTTCGAGGCGCGAAAGCCCAAGGAAAACGCGATCATCGCGAAGGTCTCGGGCCGCGTCGTGTTCGGCAAGGACTATAAGGCCAAGCGCAAGATCGGGATCATGCCCGAGGACGGTGGCGAGGTCGTCGAGTATCTGGTGCCCAAGTCGAAGGTGATCGACGTTCAGGAAGGCGACTACGTCAAGCGTGGCGACAATCTGATCGGCGGCAGCCCCGATCCGCACGACATTCTCGAGGTGCTCGGCATCGAGCCGCTCGCGGAATATCTCGTGTCGGAAATCCAGGAAGTCTATCGACTGCAGGGCGTGAAGATCAACGACAAGCACATCGAGGTGATCGTTCGCCAGATGCTGCAGAAGGTCGAGATCATCGAGTCCGGCGACACCACGCTCCTGGTGGGCGAGCAGCTCGATCGCGACGAAATGGACGAGCAGAACGCCAAGCTCGACAAGGGTCAGACCCCGGCACAGGGCAAGCCGATCCTGCTCGGCATCACCAAGGCGTCGCTGCAGACCCGCAGCTTCATCTCGGCGGCGTCGTTCCAGGAAACCACCCGCGTCCTCACCGAGGCGGCGGTCCAGGGCAAGCAGGACACCCTGCTCGGCCTCAAGGAGAACGTGATCGTCGGCCGTCTCATCCCCGCCGGTACCGGCGCGGGCATGAACCGCCTGCGTGTCGCAGCCTCGTCGCGGGACGCGGCGCTTCGGGTGGCCCAGCGCCGCATGACCGAAGCAACGCTGATCGCGCCGAACTCGGCCAAGGAAGAGCATGAAGCCGAACTGGCCCGCTCGACCCGCGATGCCGGCGGCACCGGCGACGATGCGCTCGCCAGCGTGGTCCCCTCGGGCCACGGCACCGACGAGGACGCCGGCGAGTATCTGAACAAGAGCGAGTAATCGCTCTGGTTCGGGCGCTCCCGCGCTGAACAGGAAAGCCGCCGTCCGGGAAACCGGGCGGCGGCTTTTTATTACAAGTCAGTAGGTTAACGCTAAGACTGGATGGCCGCTAACGCCCCGTCAGCCCACGCTTCACCTTGCGCACGCCGCCGATCATCTGGCAGGCGACGAGGTCCGCCGCCTGGCCGATGGGCAGCGGCCGGCTTCCCATCGTCCGATGAAGCAGCAGCGAGCCCGAGCGAACGCTCGCCCGGCAGATTCGCCACCATAATGAGGATATCTCGTAATCGATCGCGGCGTGATCCTCGTCCGGGGTTGCGGCGCCGAATGCCATGCGGAGCACTGCAATGCCGTCGAAAAGCCGGTTGAGCGTCTCGACATCGGACACCGGCTCGCGCGCCATCACATGACGGACCAGCATTCCGGCAATGTCCGGTGCCGCTTCGCCGAGCAGCGCCAGATGCCGTTCGCGCAGCAGCAGTTCGGCGTGCGCGCGCATCGTCGCGTTGAACATCTGCGAGGCACCGCCGGCGTGGCAGCGATAGAGCATCAGCACTTCGTCTATCTGCGCGATCCGCCCGAACGGCCGCAGCCGCTGGTACAGGTCGAAATCCTCGACGTAGCGCATCGCCGGGCGCTCGAACGGGTCGAGCCGGCGCGCCGCATCGGCGCGGAACATCACCGAAGACCAGGCTATCGGATTCTGCACCAGCATCAGCCAGTCGATCAGCACGGGAGATAGCGGCCGCAGCCAATTGCCGGGCAGCCGCCTGCCGTCGATCAGGAAATCGGTCGCGCAGCTCACCAGCGCCACCTCAGGCTGGGCGTCGAGATAGGCCACCTGCCGGGTAAACCGCCCAGGCAGGCTGATATCGTCCTGATCGAGCCCGGCGACATAGCGCCCCCGAACCTCCGCAAACGCTCGGTTGCGCGCCACCACCGGCCCGCCATTTGTCTCGGAACGGATCACGCGGACCCGCGGGTCGCCAAGGCTTTCGAGATAAGCGACGCTGCCGTCCTTCGAGCAATCGTCGACGGCGATCAGCTCCCAGTCGGTCATCGTCTGCGCGCGCAGGCTGGCGATCGTCTCGGGCAGCAACGCCGCGCCTTCGTACACCGCCATGATCACGGAGACGGCGGGAGCGCTCATGCGACTGCCTGCGCCTGTTCGCCGAGCAACTGGTCGACGATCATCTGGCCGATGTCGTTCTGCCACAGCCACAAGCCATTGGCCTTGCCGCTGAAGCTCGCCTCGCCGCCCAGCCGCCCGTCGGGAACATGCCCCGAGGCGAGACCGATTCCGAACACGCCGGGCACCGGCCGGCCCTCCGCATCGATCAGCCGACATTGCTGGTCGACCAGCCGCGGGCGCCCCGGCGCATCCGCCGCAAGCGCGATCCGGCTTCCGCCCACGTCGAACAGAGGCAGCGCGCGCGGACGGTAGCCCAGCGCCCCGATCACCACGTCCGCTCCTTCGATCTCGGCCCGGATCGCCGCCTCGTCGACCTCGCCGATCCGCCGCAATGCCATCCGCGGATCGGGCGCCCGTCCGCCCACGCCGAGCATCCGCAGCACCAGTTCCCGCGCCTCGAGCCGGAAGCCCGCCAGCCGATAGACGAACCCGCTCACCGGGCAGATGTCCTGCGCGCCGAAATCGCTGAACCCGTCCGCCCGCGCCGCCTCGGCCGAAGGATAGAAAGGCCGCAGCGGCCGGCGATGGTACAGCGCCAGCGCTCCCGCTCCCAGCGGCAGCGCCGGCGCCGCCTTGAGGATCAACGCCGCCGCCGCCAGCGCACTGGTCGACCCGCCGACGATCGCGATCCGTGGCGCAGGCACGCCGGCAATCCGGTCGCGCAACGCGTCCAGTCCGCCGATCCGCAGGAAAGCGTCGCCCGTCATCAGCCGTTCGCCGGCCAGCGCGCCTAGCGTGACGCCCGCCACTTGCTCGGTTTCGACGTTCGCCCGCGCCTGATGCCCTCCCGTGGCGATCACCAGCTTCGCCGCGCGCATCACCCGCACTTCGCCAGTGACTCGATTGCGCACGCGCACCGCCCATATGTCGTCGCGCGTCCGCCGTGCCTCGACTGCGTCGCTGCGCGTCGCCACGGTCCCGCCGTGCGTCGCGACGATCGCAGCCAGTTCCGCCCCGGTTGCCTCGAGAAACGGCGTCGTCCGCGCGAGCGGCACGCCGAGCCTGCCGGCGTGCATCGCAACTTCCTGACCGGACGAATGCTTTTCCAGCGCCGCGATCCCGTCATGGCCGTTGCCCTTGACTGCGGTCATGAACGTCTCCGCACTGCTGTCCGAAGTGATCGCGTAGCTTCCGATTTCGCCGCGCCCGAGCACGGCGTCGCGCTCGACCACTGCGAGCCCCGCCTCGGCGAGCCGCACCAGCGCATCGCTCTTGCTCGCCGCGGTCAGCAGCGCCGTCCCTGCCGGCCCGCCGCCGACGATCAGCGCTTCGTGGACATGCCCGCCGCGCCGCTCGGCATGCGGCAGCGCCTTTAGTCCCGATGCGGCGCACGCATCGATCAGCGCCCCACACACGCGCTCGACATCGGCCTCGGTCATCGCGTCGGTCACCGGGAGCGACAGCACCCGCGCCGCGACATCGTCGCATACCGGCAATGGCTCGCTCACTCCGTGTGCGCGGAACCAGGGCTGTTCGCCCAGATGCGGGCTGAAATATTGCGCCGCGCCGATCCCCTGTGCGGCGAGCGTCTCGATGATCGCGCGGCGGTGCCCGGCAAAGGCGCGCGGCAGCAGCAGCGACTGGAATTGCAGCGCCGGCCGCGATCCGCGCAATTCCTGGAATTCGAACCCCTTCTCCGCGGCAAACCCGCCCAGCGCCGAGCGATACGCCGCATCGAGCTGCATCCGGTGCGCCGCGACGCCTTCGATCTCGTCGAGCCTGGCCCGCGCCACCAGCCCCAGCACTTCGGGCAATTTGGCGTTGATCCCCGGCCCTTCGGCCGAGCGCCCCCCGGCAAAGCCGAAATTGCTCATCTGCCGCAGTTTCTCGATCAGCGTGGAATCGCCCGAATGGACCAGCCCGCCCTCTGCGGTCGCGAACACCTTGGTCGCGTGCATCGAATAGACCATTGCGAACGGCGCCCCCGCGCCGAACTGCCGGCCCTCGGCATCGAGCGCCCCCAGCGAAGCCGCGGCATCGATCACCACGCCGACCCCGCGCGCCGCATATTCGCGGTAACGTGTCAGATCGATTCCGGCGCCGAACGTCGCATAGGGCACCACCGCAGCGATCCGGTCGCTATATTTCTCGAACGCGCGCGCCTCGGCCTCGGCGCTCGCCGCCCAATCCCCGGGATCCACGTCGCAGAGCAAAGGCGTCAGTCCCGCCCATTCGGCCGCATGCGCGGTCGCCGCGAAGGTGAATCCCGGTATCAGTGCGAACTGCCCCTTCCCCGCGCGCGGGCCGGCCGCATGGCGGATAGCCAGCATCAGTCCCAAGGTCGCATTGGCGACCGCGAGGCAGTCCCCCGCGCCGCCGAACAATTGCGCGGTCGCCGCCGCCTCGAACCCGCGGACCACCGGCCCGCCGTTCGAATAAATTCCGCGCGCTTCGATCCCGGCCAGCGCCTCGCCCATCAGGCTCAGTTTCGGCGGGCGCGGCGCGATCAGCGGCAGCCGATCCATATTCTTCCCCCAGCTTCATCCTCGCCGGGCGCACCGGCACGATCGAAGCCTAGCCCCAGCGAACCTTCAATTTCGTAAAGCCGTCACGGCGCACGGATGGACGCGGCGCCGCGCGGGGGCTAGCCCGGGATCATGATCCTCGGCCCTCCGGAACAGCTCGATTCGGCAACGCTCGCCTTTTGCGCGACGATCTCGCCCGAAACGCCTGTCTACGTGCCCGTCCGGCCCGCCTCCGCGGCCAGGCCGGCTTATTGCTTCGACAATTCGGTGGTCTATGCCGAGGCGAATGGCGGCGAGGCCGTCTATGGCTGGGCGATCTGGCGCTGGCCAGGCCGCTGGTTCGAAGCCGAGCACCACGCCGTCTGGCGCAGCCCGGCAGGCGACTTGCTCGACGTAACGCCACAGACCGGCGAACCCGCCCGGGTGCTGTTCCTGCCCGATCCCTCGGCGCCCTACGATCCGAGCACCTTCCGCCGCAACATCATGGCGGCCGATGGCCACGAAGCGCTCGTCCGCGAATATATCGCGCTGGTGGCGAAACGCGGCGCGATCACCAGTCTTTACTGGGAACCCGGGATGGACGTGCTGCCGCTCTTCTCGCCCGAGGATCAGCAGCGTATCGCGCCGATCGACGCGCGGATGGCCGAGATCCTCGCCCAAATCGCCTAGCGAGCATCGGCGATACTTGCCTCTGGATAATCCCGATTTGCCTCGCTACCTCTCTGCCCGGGCAGGGGGAACGGCGTGATCATCGGCATCGATCTGGGGACGACCAACAGCGCCGCCGCCCTGTGGCGCGACGACGGGCCGGTGCTGATCCCGAACGCACTCGGCGACTTTCTTACCCCGTCGGCCGTGAGCGTCGATGCGCAAGGCGCAGTGATCGTCGGCATGGCCGCGCGCGAGCGCCAGTCGACTCATCCGCGCGACACCGTGACTGCCTTCAAACGCTACATCGGCACCAGCCAGACGGTGACGCTCGGCAAGCGCAAGTTCGATCCCGAGGAGCTTTCCGCGCTCGTGCTGCAGAGCCTCAAGGCCGATGCCGAGGCGTTCACGGGAACGCAGGTCGAAGGCGCAGTCATCACCGTCCCCGCTTATTTCAACGATCGCCAGCGCAAGGCGACGCGCCGCGCCGGTGAGTTGGCCGGCATCAAGGTCGAACGCCTCGTCAACGAACCCACCGCCGCCGCGCTCGCCTTCGGAGTCCATACGCGCGAGCAGGAGCCGTTCCTCGTCTTCGATCTCGGCGGCGGCACGTTCGACGTCTCGATCGTCGAGGTGTTCGAGGGGATCATCGAGGTCCGCGCCTCGTCGGGCGACAACCGCTTGGGCGGCGAGGACTTCAACGAGAAGGTGGTCGAGATCGCCCGCCCGCGGCTGGAACCGAAACAGACGCTCGACAAGGTCGATCCGCTGATCCTCCAGGAGCTGCTCCGCGCCGCGGCCGAGCGCACGCGGCGCGCGCTGAGCGAGTCCGACACGGCTGAGTTCGGTTTCGTTCATGATGGCACCGCCTTCGCCACTACGATCACCTCCGCCGAGTTCGAGGAGGCCGGCGCGTCGCTGCTCCAACGGCTGCGCGATCCGGTGCTGCGCTCGCTGCGCGATTCGGGAATCCGGGTGGAGACGCTGAGCGAGATCGTCCTCGTCGGCGGGTCGACTCGGATGCCGGTGGTGCGCCGTGCGATCACCCGCATGTTCGGCCGCTTCCCCAACGCCACCGTCCATCCCGATCACGCCGTAGCGCTCGGTGCGGCGGTGCAGGCCGGGTTGCTGGCCAAGGCGAGCGCGCTCGACGAAGTGCGGCTGACCGACGTCTGCCCGTTCACCCTCGGCGTCGACCATGCCGAACCCGACGGGCGCGGCGGCTGGCGCAGCGGATTGTTCTCGCCGATCATCGATCGCAACACCGCCATTCCGACGAGCCGGGTGAGCTATTACCAGACGCTGCAGGACAATCAGCGCAGCATCGAGTTCGGCATCTATCAGGGCGAATCGCGCGACGTCGCGAGCAACGTCAAGCTCGGCCAGGTCCGGCTGCCGGTCCCCGCCAAGCCCGCCGGCGAGATCGTCGTCGAATGCCGGTTCAGTTACGACACCAGCGGCCTGCTCGAAGTCGATGTCAGCGTCCCCGCCACCGGCGTGTCGCGCAACCTCGTCATCATGGACGAAGCCGATCCGCTCAGCGAGGCCCAGATCGCCGCCCGCCGCGATGCACTAGCGGCGCTCAAGATCCACCCGCGCGAGGAAAGCGGCAACATGGCCGCACTGGCCCGCGCGACGCGCTGCTATGAGGGATTCATCGGCGAAACGCGCGACATGGTCGGGCGCTGGATCACTGCGTTCGAGGCCGCGCTCGAGAGCCAGGATCCGCGCCGCATCGCCGAGGCGCGCGGCGAACTGATCGCCGCGCTCGACGCTATCGAAGGCGAGCGCTTCCTGTGAGCTGGCGCAGTCCCGCTTGGGACGTGCTCGGCCTGGATCCCACCACCGACCAGACCGCGATCAGGCGCGCCTATGCCGCCAGGCTCAAGACGATCGATGCCGATCGCGATCCCGAAGCCTTCATCGCTCTGCGCGACGCCTATGATCAGGCGCGGGTCGAAGCGACATGGCGCGACGAGGATGCGGATTACGACCTTCTCGACGACGACACCGCCTTTGCCGACGATGCCGCGCCCTTAGCGGGAGCGAATCTCGCCCCGCCGCCGGATGCCTCTCCGCCCGCTCCCGCCAGGATCGCTGCGCGCGGCCCTTGGGCGCCGCTTCGTCCCGAGGATTATGACGCGCAGGTCGGCAAGCTGCTCGACATGTTCGACCGGCCCGAGGACGCGAATCCCTGGGCCAGCGCGGCGGAGGCCGAGGCGATGCTCGCGATCTGGCGCGTGCTCGCCGGCGATCCGCGCCTCGATCAGATGGGCCACTTCGCCGATGCCGAGCAATGGTTCGCGGGCCTGATTGCCCAAAACCGGCCCTTTTCCGATCCGCTGGTCCGCCCGGTTTCCGACTTCTTCGGCTGGATGGCAGCCGCCGGCGAGATCGGCCAGTCCCCTGCGGTCGCCTTCGTCGCCCAACGCCGTCGCGCACTCGATTTCGCCGCTGCGCTCGACATGCCGGGCCATCCCCTCCACCGCGCCTGGGTCGAGCTCGCGACGCCCGCCAGGGAGCGCTCGCGCCGCGGCCGCGTCCGCCGGCGCGACATCGAGCAGCTGCTCAAGACAGTGCGCCGCGACTTCCCCGATCTCGAAGGCAATTTCGACGGCTATCGCGTCGGCCTCTGGACCAGCAAGAAGGACCGCGGCTGGGTCGCCCAGATTGGGTGGTGGTTCTTCATCGTCATCGCGATCCAGCTGTCGCACCTCACCAAATGCGCCGGCGACCAGACGCCCCCGCCCGCCCCTTCCTTCGTCTCCATCAAGCTCGAAAACCCGCGCGTCGATACCGATCGCGCGCTCGAAAGCCTGTTCGCGGACAAGCTCGACATCAACATCGTGGAAGTCCAAAACCCCGATCTCAACCGCGCCATCCTTGCCCAGTGGCAAGCCGGTCGCGACGCCGGGGCCACATTGGCCGACTATGCCGAATCGCTTCAGGCGCTGCTCGACAAGCGTTATCGCGATGGCCTTGCAAATGCCTCGATCGACGTGCTGCGCGAGCGCCAGCGTCACGAACTGGCCGAAGCCCGATTGGTCCGCAGCATGGGCGCCAAGATCTGCGCCGACCATCTTGGCGGCGAAACGATCAATACATCGTTCCCGCTGCCACCGGCGATCGAGGAACAACGAAAGGCGCTGGTTGCGCGCGTCCTTCTCGAGACCCGCCCTGCCGCCAAACCGCGCCCGAAAGAGATGCGCTTCGCGGTGCCCCCGGATGTCATCGCGGCCAGCGCGACACGTGCCGGTATCGATCGCGCCGCGCTCGTCCGGGCACTGCGTTACGAAGGGCCGGCGGAGGCGCAGTGCGCCGGGCGAATAGCATTCATCGAGACCGTCCTGGCGCTTCCGGACGCGCGCGCCGCGCCGTTGCTGCGGGCGATGTAACGTCTGCCCGCCGGGTAGCCGGCGAGGCACTCTCGCCGGCAGATCGTCAGGCCCAGCTGCGCCCGTCGGGCGCGGCGCAGCCATAGGGCGGCAGTGCACCCGGGAAACGCTCCCTGAGCTTGTGGCAACCCCAACTCCGCAGCGGGCCCGGCATATATCCGTTCAGCGTGATGCCGACCTCGTCATAGGGCGTATCCGAACTCGCGACGTACCGATACCAGCGGAACCCGATCATCACGGCGACGCCGATCAACACGACGCAGAGGACCTGGACGACCTTCTTCATTCGAACTCCCTTCGATGTGGAGTCGGGCAGGTCGCAGCAAATGCCGGGTGCTGCAACCGCGAAGAGGTATCGGCAGTAGGCGTTATTCCTCGCCCATCCGCAACGCTGCGATGAACGCCTCCTGTGGGATGCTCACGCTGCCATATTCGCGCATCTTCGCCTTGCCCTTCTTCTGCTTGTCGAGCAGCTTGCGCTTGCGGGTGGCATCGCCGCCATAGCATTTTGCGGTGACGTCCTTGCGCATCGCGCTGATTGTCTCGCGCGCGATCACCTTGCCGCCAATCGCCGCCTGGATCGGGATCTTGAACAGATGGCGCGGGATCAGCTCCTTGAGCCGCTCGACCATGCCGCGTCCGCGCACTTCGGCGGTCGCGCGGTGGACGATCATGCTCAGCGCATCCACTGGCTCCTCGTTGACGAGGATGCCCATCTTCACCAGATCGCCCGCGCGGTGGCCGATCTGCTCGTAATCGAAGCTGGCATAGCCCTTGGAAAGCGACTTCAGCCGGTCGTAAAAGTCGAACACCACTTCGTTGAGCGGCAGCTCATAGGTTACCTGCGCCCGGCCACCGACATAGGTCAGGTTCTTCTGGATGCCGCGCCGTTCCTGGCACAGCTTCAGGATCGAGCCGAGATATTCGTCGGGGACGTAGATCACTGCCCGGATCCACGGCTCCTCGATCTCCTCGATCTTGGTGGGATCGGGCATGTCGGCCGGGTTGTGCAGCTCGATCTCGCCATTGTTGTGCGTGAGCCTGATCTTGTAGACCACCGACGGCGCCGTCGTAATCAGGTCGAGATCATATTCGCGAGTCAGCCGCTCCTGGATGATCTCCAAGTGGAGCAGCCCGAGGAACCCGCAGCGGAAGCCGAAGCCCAATGCCGCGCTGGTCTCCATCTCGAAGCTGAAGCTGGCATCGTTGAGCCGCAGCCGCGAAATGCTCTCGCGGAGCTTCTCGAAATCGGCGGCGTCGACCGGGAACAGCCCGCAGAACACCACCGGCTGGACTTCCTTGAAGCCGGGAAGCGCTTCGGCGGTCGGGCGCTTGGCGTCGGTCAGCGTGTCGCCGACGCGCGCCTGCGCGACTTCCTTGATCTGCGCGGTGATGAAGCCGATCTCGCCGGGGCCGAGGTCGGGCAATTGCTCGATTTTGGGGCGGAACGCGCCGACGCGGTCGATCAGATGCGTGGTGCCCGCGGCCATGAACTTGATCTGCTGGCCCTTCTTGATCGTGCCGTCGATCACGCGGACCAGGATGACGACGCCGAGATAGGAATCGTACCAGCTGTCGACCAGCATCGCCTTGAGCGGTGCGTCGGCGTCGCCTTTGGGCGCGGGAATGCGCTCGACGATCGCATCGAGGATCTCTTCGATCCCGATTCCGGACTTGGCGCTGGCGAGCACCGCGTTGCTCGCGTCGATGCCGATGATCTCCTCGATCTCGTGGCGCACCTTTTCGGGCTCGGCCGAGGGCAAGTCGATCTTGTTGATCACCGGGATGATCTCGTGATCATGCTCGATCGACTGATAGACATTGGCGAGCGTCTGCGCCTCGACGCCCTGCGCGGCATCGACCACGAGCAAGGCGCCTTCGCACGCGGCAAGGCTGCGGCTGACTTCATAGGCGAAGTCGACATGCCCCGGCGTGTCCATCAGGTTGAGCGTATGGCCCTTCCAGTCGAGACGCACGGTCTGCGCCTTGATGGTTATCCCGCGCTCCTTCTCGATATCCATGTTGTCGAGCACCTGGCTCGACATCTCGCGCTCGGTGAGTCCCCCGGTGCGCTGGATCAGCCGATCGGCCAATGTCGACTTGCCATGGTCGATATGCGCGATGATCGAGAAGTTGCGGATCTTGGATAGTTCGGTTGCCATGATCGCGCGGCCCTAGCAGGCGCGGCCCGCCGCCTCAATCGCTGCTACGGCATTGGCGAACCGCGCCTCGCCCTGCCCCGAGACCAGCGCCCAGCGCACCCCGTGCCGCTCGAGCTCGGCTCTGGAAAGATCGAAGAAGCGCCGGCGCAACGGATCGGTGCCGAACATCCGCGTGCCATCCTTGATCCACGGCAAGTCGATGTCGAACAGCAGGTACAGATCCGCAGTGTTTTGCCACGCGTCGAACCACGGGTCCCTTTTGGCGAACAGCATGTCGGCCCACACCGCGGTCATCAGCGGATCGGTGTCGAGGATTAGCGGATCGGCGCCCGCCGCAAGCATCGCCTCAGCCTTGGCATCGTGCGTCTCGGCAATCTCGACCAGGTCGCGCATCGTGAACATGATGCCGTTCGTCTCGGCATAGTCGCGACCATATTCGTCGAGCATCTGCCCGCCGAAATGCGCGGCGAGCCGCTTGGCGATCGTGGTCTTTCCGACGCTCTCGGGACCGTGGAGACAGATAGTGCGCGGGCTCATGCTTTGGCTTTGGTCCATTGGATCAGGCCCCAGACGGAAAGGGCCAGGAATACGAGATAGAGCCCGGCGGTCAGCCACAGCCCCTTGACGGCGAACAGCGGGATTGCGGCGAGGTCGACGAGGATCCACAGCACCCAGCTCTCCCAGTTGCGGCGCGACTGGAGGATCTGCGCGGCGATGCTCAGGATCGCGATGCTGCCGTCCCACCACGGATAGGCCGCGTCGGTATAGCGATGCATCAGCGCGCCCCAGCCCAGCGCGGCGGCTGTGCAGCCGGCGAGCCACAAGATCCGGGCGGAAGCGGCAAGCTGCTCGACGCGCACCTCGCCGGTGTCGGCGCGCGAACGCGACCAGTTCCACCAGCCATACAGGTTGACCAGAACGAAAAAGAGCTGGAGCAGCGCGTCGCTGTAGAGCTTCTCCCCGAGGAAAATCCACGCGTAGAGCGACACCATCATGAGCGCGAACGGGTAGTTCCACATGCTCCGCCGGACCACCAGCGTCACGTTGATCAGCCCGAACAGGGTGGCGGCGGCTTCGATCGGGCTCACGTTGCGGGCGTAGCAGCAACTTTGCATTGGGGTCGAGTGGCTTGCCCTGCGGAATTGTCACGCTAACCTGTCCCAAAATGCGAGAGGACAGCCATGCGGCATATCGCAGTGATCGGTTCGGGACCCGCCGGCTATTATACCGCCGAGGCTTGCCAGAAGACCTTCGGCGAGGAGGTCCGGGTCGACATCATCGATCGGCTGCCGGTGCCGTTCGGGCTGATCCGCACCGGCGTGGCGCCCGATCACCAGTCGATCAAGGGCGTGTCGCGGCGCTACGAGGCAGTCGCGCTGACCGACACTGTCCGCTTCGTCGGCAATGTGACGATCGGGCAGGACGTGTCGATCGAGGAACTCCGCACGCTCTATGATGCGGTCGTTCTCGCCACCGGCGCGCCGCACGATCGCCGTCTGGAGATCCCGGGCGCAGCGCTGCCCGGCGTGGTGGGCTCGGCGGCATTCGTCGGCTGGTATAACGGCCATCCCGATTATGCCGATCTCGCGCCCCCGCTGGACGGCCCCGCGGTGGTGATCGGCAACGGCAACGTCGCACTCGACGTGGCGCGGATCCTCGCCAAATGCGAGGCGGAGTTTGCCGGCTCGGACATCGCCGGGCATGCCCTGACTGCGCTCAAGGCAAGTGGAGTCGACACGATCACGCTCCTCGGCCGGCGCGGGCCGCACCAGATCGCGATGACCCCCAAGGAGCTCGGCGAGCTCGGCCAGCTTACCTGCGCGGTGCCGGTGGTCGACCCGGGTGACCTTCCTCCCCTGGAGGCCGACACGGCGCTCGATCCGGGCCAGCGCAAGTCGGTCAATCACCTGCGCAGCTTTGCCGCCGCGGGCGACACCGGCAAGCCGACCCGCATCGTCTTCGATTTCTTCGCGATGCCGGTGGCGATCGAGGGCGACGGCAAGGTCGAGCGAGTCATCATCGAACGCACCGCGCTCGGGATGGACGGCAGCGCGCGGGGCACCGGCGAACGCTATGAAGTTCCCGCCCATCTGGTGGTGAGCTGTATCGGCTATCGCACCCCGCCGATCGACGGGGTGCCCTATGACGACCGCTCGGGCCGCTTCGCCAACGAAGACGGACGCGTGCTCCCCGGTCTCTACGCGGTCGGCTGGGCGCGCCGTGGCCCCACCGGCACGATCGGCACCAACCGGCCCGACGGCTTCGCGATCACCGAGAAGATCGCAGCGGACATCGGCGACGGCGCCGGAAAGCGGGGCCGCTCCGGGCTCGATGCATTGCTGGCCAGCCGCGGAGTCGACGTCGTGACCTTCCGCGACTGGCAGAAGATAGACACGGCGGAGATCGCCGCCGCGCGCGCGGGTTCCCCGCGCGAGAAATTCACCAGCATCGAGGCCATGCTCGGCGCGCGCGGGGGCTGATCGCCGCCGCTTGCGCGACTCGATCCTCGTGGTTATAGGCGCCGCTCCAGCATCGGTTCGCCCTCTTGGAGGCGCCGGACCGATACTCCGTCGGGGAGTAGCTCAGCCTGGTAGAGCACCACGTTCGGGACGTGGGGGCCGGAGGTTCGAATCCTCTCTTCCCGACCATTTTCATTTCGCATGTTGGCCGTCTCGTCCGCAAACGAAGCGGGCGAGAGGTTGCCCCCTCGCCCGCCCCGGCCAGGCCCTGAACTGACGCGCCTACTCGTAGCGCAGGGCATGGACCGGGTTGGTGCGCGCGACGCGGAAGGCGTGCGCGCCGATCGTGCCGATGGCGATCAGCACGGCGAGCAATCCCGCGAGCACGAAGGGAGTCGGCGTCAGCCCCATGCGGACGTCGAACTGGTTGAGCCAGTCGCGCATCACCCACCAGGCGACCGGCCATGCGATCAGATTGGCGATCAATACCGGACGGCTGAACTGCCAAACCAGCAGCCGGACGATGTCGCGGGTGCGCGCGCCGAGCACCTTGCGGATGCCGATCTCCTTGGTACGGCGCTCCGCAGTGAACGAAGCGAGGCCGAACAGTCCGAGGCAGCCAATCACCACGGCGAGCACTGCGAAGGCACCGAACAATTGCGCGCTCCGCTCGTCGCGCTTGTAGACATTGTGGACGATGTCCTCGACGAACCGTGACCGGTAGGGGACCGACGGCACCAGCCGTTTCCACAACGCCTCGACCTCGGCGTTGATCGCCTTGGGATCGCCTTCGAACCGCACCATCATCTGGCGAAAGCCGGTCTTCTGGTAATAATAGAAGATCGGCTGGAGCGGATCGCGCACGGTGCGGTAGCGGACGTCACTGACGACGCCGACCACCGTCGTCGGCAAATAGCCGAGCGTGCTGTCGACCATCCCCCCGTCGACTCGCTGGCCGATCGCCGCCTGGGGGCTGGCAAAGCCGAGCCGCTTGGCCGCCACTTCGGACAGCATGACGTTGAGCCCGCGCGCGACCAATGCGCGATCCTCCTTGAAATCGATCTGGTCGGCGGACGGTGGCGTGGTCGCGTCGTCCATGCCGTTGGCTTCCGAGAGGTTGCGCCCGGCAAGCAGCCGCATCCCCATTGCAGGCAGCATGTCGGGCTCGATCACATAGATGCCTAGCTCCACCGCCTCTTGCCCCGGACGCCTGAACGACGTCGCGGAGTTGCTTCCGGCGATCACCGCGATCGAGGTGCGTGCGGCGGCGGTCACCCCCCGGATCCGTCGCACCTGCTCGACAAGTGCCTGGCCAGCTGCCTCGGCTTGCGGCGTGATGAGGTTCTCGACCTGAAGCAGGCCCTCCCGCTTAAATCCCGCGTCGGCGGTGCGCGCATAGATCGTCTGGCCGTAGATCACCACCGTGCAGATGATCAGTCCGATCGAGACGGCAAACTGGGCGACGACGAGCAGATTGCGCAGCTGGCCATTGCCCTCCGCCTCCGCCGCAGACTTGTTGGCCTTGAGCACGCGCGCGGGCTGGAAGCGCGAAAGATAAAAGGCTGGATACACCCCACCCGCGATCCCGACGATCAGCGTGAGCACGATCACGGGAAGCAGAACTCCGCCGGCACCGAAATAGTCGACCGTGATCTGTGCATCGAGAAACGCGTTGAGCGCCGGAAGCGCGAGTTCGAAGAGCGCCAGGCCGAGCACCGTCGCGATCGCCGAAACCAGCATGGATTCGCCGATGAACTGGATGATCAGCTGCTTGCGGGTCGCCCCCAGCACCTTGCGCAACGCCACTTCCCTCGCGCGCTGCGAGGCGCGCGCCGTGGCCAGATTGGTGAAGTTGATGCAGGCCATGCCGAGAATGAGCAGCGCCACCACCGCAAAGGTGATCACGGTACCCTTGTCCCCGCTCCCGCCCGGACCGTCCTGCGCCTCGCCCAGATGGATGTCGGGGACGCGGACCAGCTTGAAATCCTGTTGGTCGCCGGGATTGGTGTGCTGCCCTTCGGTGACGTCGTCGGGGATGTTGCGCTTTTCCCAAGCGGGAAACTGCGCCTCGATGTCGCGCGGATCGGCGCCGGGCTTCAGCTTCGCGTAGATGTAACCGTTCTGGTTGTTCCACGAGGTGAGCACGCCGGGATTGTCAGCGAAATAGCTCTGCGGATCGAAGCGTGCGATCAGCGCGGTCTCGGCTTCGAGATGCGTGTTCTTCGGCAGGTCGCGGAATATCCCGGTCACGCGGTAATCGGCGGTCATCTTGCCGCTGATCAAGGTGATCGTGCGCCCCATCGGATCGGCATTGCCGAATTGCGCCTTGGCCGCGGTTTCGCTGAGCACGACGCCGTGCGGATCGTCGAGCGCGTGCTTCGGATCGCCGCGGACGAAGGGTATCTGGAGGATGTCGAAGATCGGCCCGTCGGTCAGTGCGGTCCGGCCCGGCGAGACCGGCTGGCCGTCGCGCATCACGGCGACCCGGCCGGTATAGAAATAGACGACGCGCTCGATCTGGGGGAAGTCCTTGCGCAGCGCAGTTCCCGAGGCGAAGCTGCTCGACTGCAGCTTCATTTCCTCGCCGCCCGCCTTGGTCGGCTTGTAGAAATCCTGGAGCTGGAATGCGCGATCGGCGCCGGGCATCCAGCTGTCGTAGCTGAACTCATAGCGCACGAAGGCGAGGATCAGCAGGCACGCGGCGATGCCGAGCGACAGCCCGAAGATGTTGATGAAGGCATAGACCTTGTTCTTGGCCAGCGCCCGCAGGCCGACGGTCAGGTAATTGCGCCACATGATCTGGTCCTATTCGTAGCGAAGCGCGTGGATGGGATTGGTGCGTGGACGAAAGGTCACTCCGCTACGCCGCCCGCCGACGCTCCTGCAGGATGCGCCCGTCGAGCATCGACACGATCCGCCCCGCATAATCGGCGTGCGCCGGCGAGTGGGTGACCATCACGATCGTCGAGCCTTCGCCGTTGAGCGTCTGGAGCATCCGCATCACTTCCTCGCCATGGTGCGTATCGAGATTGCCGGTCGGCTCGTCGGCGAGGATCAATTTGGGATTGGCGACCAGCGCGCGGGCAACCGCGACGCGCTGCTGCTGGCCACCTGAGAGCTGGCTCGGCCGATGCCGCGCGCGATGCGCGATGCCGACCTTGTCCATCACTTCGTCCACCCGGCGCTTGCGCTCCGAGGCGGAGACATTGTGGTAGAGCAGGGCCAGCTCGACATTGTCGCGGACGCTCAATTCGTCGACCAGGTTGAAGCTCTGGAAGATGAAGCCGATGCTCTCCTTGCGGACGTCTGCGAGCTTGCTCTCGGAGAGCCCGGCGACTTCCTTGCCGTTGAACACATAACTGCCGCTCGACGGGCTATCGAGCATCCCGATCATGTTGAGCAAAGTCGATTTGCCGCAGCCCGAAGGCCCCATGATCGCGACGAACTCGCCCTCGGCGATATTGAGGTCGATCGCGTCGAGCGCGGTCGTCTGCACGCTGTCGGTTCGGTAGACCTTGGAGAGTTCGCGCATCGTCAGCATGAAAGTCCCTTTCGCTTCATTTGGTCAGGTCGAGGCGGGTCTTGTCGGTGTAGCCGGTGTACGGCGAGGTCAGCACCTTTTCGCCCGCATCGAGCCCCTCGAGCACCTCGATGAACTCGGAATTGCGGCGACCCAGGCGGACCTGGCGCTTGACTGCGCTGCCGCCGTCGGGCGTCACCACGAAGATCCAGTTGCCGCCGGTCTCGTTGTAGAAGGCGCCGTTCGGCACCAGCAAGGCCGGGGCGGGATCGCCGAGCGTCAGCCGCGCCTGCATCGTCTGGCCGCGCTGGATGTTGGCGGGCTCGGCGCCGATGAATTGCAGGTCGACCTGGAACTGGCCGTTCTGCACCTGCGGATAGATCTTGGTGACCCTGGCATCATAGCGCTTGCCGCCGAAGTCCACGCTGGCGCGCTGCTGGAGCTGGACGCGGCCGAGATAGAATTCGTCGACGCCGGCGATCAGCTTGTTGCGCCCGGGGCTGTCGATCTGCCCCACCCGCTCGCCGCGCTGCAGCGACTGGCCGACCTGCACCGAAAAGCCCGAAAGCTGCCCCGCGACGGGCGCACGAAGCTGGAGCGCGTCGAGATTGGCGCGCGCGATCGACAGGCCCGACTGCATCGATTGCGCGGCGGCCTGCTGCTGCGAGAGCTGGCTGGTCTGCAGCCGCGCGTCGGTCGATTGGCTGCGCTCGAGCGCCGCGAGGTTGCGTCGGCGATATTGGTAATCGGCCTCAGTGTCCGAAAATTGCTTGGCGGTGACGAAGCCCTTGCCAGCGAGCGGCTTCTCGCGCTCGTACTGCCGCCGCGCCTTGTCGAGCGCGAGCCCCGCCTCCAGCACCGCGCGCTCGTTGGCCAGGCGGGTCTGCGCCAGCGCCAGCTCCTGGCTGCGCATGTTGTTGATCTGCTGCTCGACTTCGGTCTGGCGCGCGAGCGTCGAGAGCTGGAGTTCGGCGTTGGACAGCAACGCGATCGGCTGGCCCTGCGCGACCGTCGCGCCGTCCTCGACCAGCATCTTCTCGACTCGGCCGCCTTCGACTGCGTCGATATAGACGGTGAGCAAAGGCGTGACCCGCGCGCGGAGCGGAATGAAATCGTCGAAGGTGCCACGCGTGACGGTCGAGATCGTCACATGGTCCGAACCCACCGTCTGGCTCGAGCCCGATGGCGCGAACCACCAGAACAGCAACGCCGCCGCCAGCACGATCACGCCGGCGATTGCGGCCTTGACCGGAGCCGAGAGCTTCCGCGTCTCGACCACCGCGTCCATCCCGCTGCCGCTGACCGGGCGCTCTCCATCTTTCTGCATCCGAACCACACCCATGGTCATGAAATAGCAATCGGCGTGCCAGCTAGGCCGCAGGAGAGGAATGCGATGCCGGTCACAGGATCGAACCCGCGCAAGCGTCCGAATTCGGACAATCGTGTCCGAAATCGAACGCCACCGAAACGGTCGCGAACCCGAGCCGGACCAGCGCGTGCCCTCTGCTCTGGCGGACCGCGACGTCCAGCGCCGCCTGCGGCTTGCCCGAGAATGCGAGGAGCGCGCAGGCGAGCGCGGCCAGCAAGATCGCATTCCGCGCCAATTTTCCGGATGGTCTGCCAGACACGTTGTGATCCCTGCTTTGCCCCAATGACGAAGCATGAGCAGGAGTTGTGCCAACAGGACCGTCTACGCCCCTCCCTGAAAGGAGAGGGGTTGGGGGTGGGTGTGCGCCGAAGGCGAGCCCAACCACTTGTGTGAAATGGAAAAAAGGCCGGGCATCGAGCCCCACCTCTTCTCACCCACCCCAAGGCCCTCCCTTGCAGAGTGGGGAAGAGATCCGGCTTGGCACGCAAATTGATTGTCCGGAATCGTACAGACGCTGTACGGGAGTGAACGGATGGGGAGCGGGCCGGAATTCGACTATTGCGTCGTGATCGACGACGACGACGACATATTGATGGCGTCGCGGCTGTTGCTGCGTCGACTGTTCAACGATGTGGCGACGGTGCGCAGTCCCGACGAGGCGTTTCCGCTGATCCAGGCCCGCACGCCGGACGCCGTCCTGCTCGACGCCAATTTCGCACGCGGCGCGACCGATGCGGCCGAGGGGCTCGCCTGGCTCGAAAGGTTGCTGGGGCTGGATCCGGAAATGGTGGTGGTGATGATCACCGCGCATGCCGGAGTGCAGGTCGCAGTGGCGGCGATGAAGCGCGGCGCAACCGATTTCGTGTCCAAGCCCTGGTCCAACGAAAAGCTGCTCGCTACGGTGCGCACCGCGGCATCGCTTCGCCGCTCGCGCAAAGCCGTGGCGGCAAAAGGTGCCCCACCCGGCCTCGCATCCTCGGTCGCTGGTGGTTCGGCGCTGCTGGGTCGCTCGCCGGCGATGGCGCGGGTCCATTCGCTGATCAGCCGCGCCGCGCCCACCGACGCCAATGTCCTCGTCCTCGGCGAGAACGGCACTGGCAAGGAGCTCGTCGCGCGCGAGCTCCACCGCCAGTCGCTGCGTGCCGACCAGGTGATGCTGACGGTCGATCTCGGCGCAGTCTCGGAGGACCTGATCGATTCCGAGCTGTTCGGACATGTGAAGGGCGCCTTCACCGATGCGCGCGCCGATCGCGTCGGGCGCATCCAGGCGGCCGATGGCGGCACCCTGTTTCTCGACGAGATCGGCAATCTGCCGCTGCGGCTCCAACCCAAATTGCTGACCGTGCTCGAGCAGCGCCAGGTAACCCCCGTCGGCGCGAACCGGCCGGTGCCGGTCAACATCCGGGTCATCGCCGCGACCAATCTCCCGCCCGAGAAGCTGCGCGACGAAGGTCATTTCCGGCAGGATCTGCTGTTCCGGCTCAATACCGTCGAGATCGACTTGCCGCCGCTGCGCGAGCGCCTCGAAGATGTCCCCGAATTGATCGACCACTATCTCGACCATTATGCCAGGCGTTACGGCCGCCCGCCGCCGCAGCTCAGCGCGGCAGCGCGCGCGGCACTGCTCGTCCATGACTGGCCCGGCAACGTCCGCGCGCTGCGTCACGCGCTCGAACGCGCCGTCATCCTCGCGCGCGACGCGCCGCTCGAGCCGGAGGATTTCGCGCTTGTCGCATCCGGGCCGCGGATCGCCGCATCGGCAATCGTGGCGCCTGGGCCCGCGGACGATCTCAATCTCGAGCGCGTCGAGCGCCGCCTTGTCGAGGAAGCGCTCAAGAAGCACGGCTACAACATCTCGCTCGCCGCCCACGCGCTCGGCCTCTCGCGCGCCGCGCTTTACCGGCGCATGGAGAAGCATGGGCTTTGATCAGCGTTTCACGATCGGGCTGATTGCCTGGATCGCGGCGCTGGCCGCAGCGCTGCTGGCGTGTGTCGCGGCCTTCGCCACCCCCGGACTCGGCGCTGCCCGGATCGTGGCGCTGGCGATCGCCGCCGGGACCTTCGCCGGTCTATGGGCACATGTCACGCGCACCAACCGGACGATCGCACGCTTTCTCGAAGCGCTGAAGTTTGGCGACACCATGCTGCGGTTCGACGCGCGCGGCGGCGCGGGCTTCGGCGAACTCGGCGGCTCGCTCAACGAGGCGCTTGCGCGCTTTCGTAGTGATCAGGACCGCCTTTCCGGGGAATTGCGCTATCTCGATGCGCTGGTCGACGACATGCCGGTCGCGATCCTCACCGTCAGCGTCGCCGGAAACGTCACGCTCGCCAACAAGGCGGCACGGCGCCTGTTCGCCGGCGAGCACGGCACTCTTCCCGAGGATTTCGCAATCTACGGTGCCACCTTCGCCCAGCATCTTGCGAACGCCTCGCAAAGTGAGGCGCTATTGATTCTCAATATTGCCGGTCGGTCGCAGCGCATGCTGGTCCGCGCCGCGACTCTCGAGCGGCTCGGCCAACGCACGCGGGCGATCAGCGTCCAGCCGATCCAGGGGACGCTCGACGCAGTCGAGATGGCGGCGCAGACCGACCTCGTCCGGGTGCTGACGCACGAGATTCTCAATTCGCTCACCCCCGTGACGTCGCTGGCGGCGACCGCCGCCGATCTGCTCGGCGATGCCGATCTGACGGCGGACCCGCGCATCGGCGACGCGCGCAGCGCAGTGGAGACGCTGGCACGGCGCGCCAAAGGGCTCAGCAACTTCATCGAAGCGTACCGAGCTGTTGCCCATACGCCGGAGATCAAGCGCCAGCGCTTCGCCGCACGCCCCTGGACCGACGAGCTCGCGCGCATCTTCGTCGCCAAGGCGCCCGAAGTGCCGCTGTCGGTCCATGTATCGCCCGACACACTGGCACTGGACGGGGATCCCGATCTGCTGGCGCAAGTGCTGATCAACCTGTTGCAGAACGCAGCGCAGGCAATGTCGGCCGCGGACAGGCCGCCCCGATTGGCGCTGCGCTTGCTCGGCGATGGGCAGGCGACGGCCATCGAAGTGGAAGACAACGGCCCAGGCGTCCCCGAAAGCCTACGGCAGGACATCTTCCTACCCTTCTTCACCACCCGCGCCGCCGGCACCGGCGTGGGTCTCAATCTCACCCGCCAGATCGTCGTCGCACATGGCGGCGCGATCGATGTAACCGACGCGCCCGGCGGCGGCGCGCTGTTCCGGATCGTGCTTTAGGACATCCATCTCCTCCCTGAAAGGGAGGGGACGGGGGTGGGTGCGACCCCGGCGAAGGCCGGGGGAGCCCATCGACGCAGCCCGACAGAAAGAAAAGGTCGGGCATCGAGCCCCACCTTTTCTCACCCACCCCTAACCCCTCCCTTGCAGGGTGGGGCATTCTAGGATTTCGCCGCAGGCAAAACCGGCGCGCCGGGGGGCACCGCCGCGTTGCGCCAGCGCTCTACCGGAAACACGTCGACTGCCCCGTCCGGGGCCCGCCGCCGCTGGATCAGGGTCGCCGCCTGCTGACTGGTGCCGCCGATCGTCGCGCGCGTGCGCACCCAGAAGGTGTTCGAACGGAACGTCGTGCCCCACGGGAGCGATACGTTCTGATCGGCCAGATCCTTGGCAGTCAGATAGCCCTGCCGCGCGCGGATCGCGACCAACCGCTGTGCGACTACAGGATCGCGGAACAGCAATGCGAGCATCCCCTCGTCGGCGGCATTGAGATTGAGCGTGGTGCGCCCCGGCAGCGCGGTAACCAGCCGTTCGAGCCGGTCCGCGACCTTCGGCTCCACCCCCGCCATCCGGAGCGGCCGCAAGTCGGTGACCGGGCCCCGCAATCGGACATATTCGATCGCCGCGACGATCTGCTCGCCGGTCATGCCGGCATCGTTGCCGATCGCCTGAAACAGCACCGTTGAGGCCACTTCGCCGGTGCGCACCGAATTGATGTTGAAGCGCCCCTCGGCGTCGGCGATGGCGAGGTCGAAGGTCCCGCCCTCGATCGGCGCGCCGTTCTCCGAAAGCTTGGCCCAGGGCTCGCCGACATGATCGACTTCGGGCGATTGCTCGGCATCGCGCCGCAGCGCCACCAAAGCCGACAATTCGCCGCCGCGCACGATCGCCAGCGCCCGCGCTGCTTCGCGAGTGCGCAGGCCGCGGTCGAGCGCCAGTTCCTCGCGGTTGATCATCAGCAGCACCAGCCCGGCGGCGATCGCGACGAACATCAGCACGTTGACGAGGATCATCCCCTCTTCGTCGCAGCCCCGGCTCATGGCTTGGGCTCCTCGGCCCGCACCGGCAGCGCGATCACCCGTCGCAGCGAGCCCGGCGCGCCGCCCGGCCCCGCCACCTGGAGCTCCAGCGCCACTGCGCGGGGCCAGCGGTCCTTGCCCTCGTCATTGACCGGCCAGCGATCGAGCCAGGCGCCGTCCCAAAACCGCCAGCGCGCGTTCGCCACGCCGGCGAGCACGATTTGCGGCGCGGGCCCGACCGCCCGCACCAGTGCGCCGCCGGCAACGCCGTAGCGCATCGGCACCGCGGCGCCCCCCATGCCCGGTGCCGCGCGGGTGAAGGAAAGGTTCGATCCGCTTCCCGAAAGCCGCCCGTCGGCGATCTGCTCGACGTCGCTCGACACGACGAACATCGTCCGCTGCAGATCGGCGAGCCGGTCGAGCCGTTTCTCGGTGCGCCCCTGGACGTTGATGATGCCTTCGACCAGCGCCAGCCCCGCAACCGCGATCAGCGCGAACAGCCCGAGCGAGATCATCAGCTCGATCAGCGTGAAGCCGCTCTCGCCGGCTTCGGGGCGCCGGCTCACGATCCCGAGCTCACCGCCACCGGTTCATAGCCGTGCGGCCGGGCCATCAGGATCGCGAAGTCGCGCGCCACCGATCCGTCGGTGCGGAAGCGCACCGGCCCGGTCACGCCGCGAAAGCCCTTGCCGTCGAGCAGGCCCTGCGCGCTGAGCGTGTTCGCCGCGCGCAGCGTGTTGGCGATCCCCGCCGCGTCATAGGCCAGCGCAGTGATCGTGCCCGCCTCGCCGCCGTTGCGCGCCGCAAACTCGCTGGCGAAAGTGCCGAACGCCGCCGGATCGGGGCTGGCGATCCACGCGCCGTCGAGCGCCTCGAGCGCTTGCGGACGATTGTCGATCCCCTGCAGGGTGCCGAGCAACTGGATGCCGCTGTCCTTGAGGTTGCGCGCCGCAGCGAGGACGGCCTCGCCGCTGCCGGGCAACAGCAATCCGTCGGGCGCATCGCCGGCGGCGGGCAACGGCTGCCCGGCTTTGACCTGCAGCACGCGCACCTGCAGGCCCAGTTCGCCTTCGAGTTGCCCCGCAGCAAGCGCCGCCGCAGCGCTCCACGGACTGCCGTCGTCGATCACTGCGATGCTCTTGACCCCGCGCGAGCGGGCGTAACGCAGGACCGCGCTGGTTACTTGCCGCGCAGTGATCCCGAAGATCCAAACCCCGGGCGCGCGCAGCACCGAATCGTTGCTGAACGCGATGATCGGCACGCGTCCCGCCACGCTGCTGCTCACCGCCGGCACTTCCTCGGCCGAGAGCGGCCCGAGGATCAGCGCGGGCTTGCGGCGCAGCGCCAGCCCGACCGCCGCCGCCGCGCCCGCCGCGGTCCCGCCGGTGTCGAAGCTGAGCACGAACTGGCTGTTTTCCGCGAGCAACGCCGCCTGACGCATGCTAAGCCCCAGCCGCGCTCGCGGTCCGGTGAGCGGCACCAGCAGGGCGATCGGGCGCTTGTCCTTCTTCTCGGCGGTGGCATTTGCATGCGAGGGAAGCACGACCGATGCCGTTGACGCGACCAGGCCTGATTGCAGCAAGCGCAGCAGGGACCGTCGGTCCATTGCCGACTCCGGATATTGGGGGTGTGGCACGCCGGCGTATTACCGTCTTCGCGGCGCTCGGCATAGTGGCCTATCTGCTCGCTTTGCTGCTGACCTTGCCGGCCAGCGCAGTGCTCAAGAACCGCCCGTGGCGGACCGGCGTCGCGGGCACCGTGTGGAACGGCGAAGTGGGAGTCGCCGGCGGCGCCAAGTTCGAGTGGCAGATGGCGCCGCTGCGCTCGCTGACCAGCCTCGGCTACGCCGCCGACTGGAAGGCCAGCGGTCCCGACACCGATCTCGGCGGCCGCCTGCTCGCGCATCTCGGCGGACGCACCGTGCTCGAAAATATCAGCGGCTCGGCCGACGGGACCCTGCTCCAGGCGCTCCAGCCGAACCTTCCCTTCACCTGCGATCTGGTGATGCAAGTCGAAATGGAGCGGATCGCGATCGGCGGCGGCAGCCGGATGCTGAGCGGCAATGCCACCACCGATCCCGGAAGCTGCCGCGCCAAGCGCGGCGGCGCGGCCTCCGCCCTCCCCGCGCTGATCCTCACCGCCGAGCATATCGGCACCCGCACGCTGATCCGCATCGCGCCGATGGCGCAGCGTCGGCGGACGCTGGTCACGTTCGAGCTGGCGGAAACCGGCACCGTCGATATTTCGGTCACCCCCGAGGGCGCGACGATGATGCCGTTCCTCGGTCTCCCGGCGGGGGCGCGGATCCAGGGGGAAATGTGAGTTTCAATCCTCCCTCGCGAAGCGGGAGAGGTGGCAGGCGCAGCCTGACGGAGGGGGCGCCTCCGCAGGTGATTCACTCGTGGATAGACCCCCTCCGTCGCCTTCGGCGCCAGCTCCCCCGGTTCCCGGCGGAGAATAAGAAGGCTACATCGTCACCAGATTGTTCAAATTGATGATCGGCAGCAGGATCGCCAGCACCATCAGCAGCACCAGCCCGCCCATCACCAGCAACACCAGTGGCTCGACCAAAGCAACCAGCGTCGTCACCAAAGCATCCAGCTCGCGTTCGAGCTCGTGCGCCGCGCGGCCCAGTGCCGGCGCGAGCCGCCCGCTGCTTTCCCCGCTGGCGACGATCGCGACCAGCATCGTCGGGAACACCCCCGCTTCGTGCATTGCCGCGCGCAGGCTGATCCCCTCGCGGACGCGCTGCGCGACGCCGAGCGCCTTTGCCTGCACCCAGCGATTGGGAGTCACCGCCGCCGCGGCGTTGAGCGCCTCGACCAAAGGCACTGCGCTCCCCACCAGAGTCGCCAGGCTCCCGGCGAAGCGCGCGGCGTTGATCTGCCGGCTGAACCGGCGGAAGGGACGGCGCTCGGTGAACATCCGGTGCAGCCGCAGCCGGTTGGCCGGCACGCGCATCCAGCGCCCGGCGAACAGCCCGGCAACCGCCAGCGCCAGCAGCAGATACAGCCCGAAATTCTGCAGGAACCAGCTGATCGCGATCATCACGCGGGTGAGCAGCGGCAGATCGGCGCCGCGCGACACGAAGACGCGGACGATGTCGGGCACGACATAGACCATCAGCATCACCATCATCCCGAACGACACCGTCGCGAGCAGCGCCGGATACAGCAACGCCAGCTGGAGCTTCTGGCCGTTCGACTGCCGGTTCTCGACGAATTCGGCAAGGTGATTGAGCACGTCGGGCAGCCGCCCCGACGATTCGCCCGCCGCCACCGACGCACGGTAGAATTCGGGAAACGCCTTGGGATGCTGGGCGAGCGCGGTGGCGAAGCTGCGCCCGTCGAGGATCGCCCCGCGCACGTCGAGCATCAGCGAACTCACCTGCTGCTGTTCGGACTGCGCGGCAACGAGCCGCAACGCCTCCTCGATCGCGATGTCCGATCCGGCGAGCGTGGCAATCTGGCGCGTCACGGTCGCCAGCGCCTTGGACGAAATCCCTGCTCGCCGCAGCCGCGGCAGCTGGATGCTGCCGAACGAAGCGCCCCGCGCGCCCGCGACTTCGACCGACAATGGCAGCAACGCCTGCTCACGCAGCAGCGCCCGCGCCGCGGCGGGCGACGAGGCCTCGATGACGCCCTTGCGATTGGCGCCGGAGCGGTCGGCGGCGCGATAGGAATAAGCGGGCATGCTAAAACACCGTCGTCATCCCGGCGAAAGCCGGGACCCAGAGTCGCACGCGATACCCTGCCTGGCTCTGGGCCCCGGCTTTCGCCGGGGTGACGGAATTATCGCTCACGCCTCGTCCCTCACCACGCGCGCGACTTCCTCGACCGTCGTCACGCCGGCGCGCACCTTCGCCAGCCCATCGTCGAGCAGGCTCGGATTGTCCTTGCGGGCATGCGCCTCGAGATCGGCCTCCGACGCGCCGTCATGGATCATCTTCTGGAACCGGTCGTCCACCGCGACGACTTCGTACAGCCCCGCACGGCCGCGATAGCCCTCCTGGTGGCATTCGGCGCATCCCTCGGCGCGCCACAGCGTCTCGCCGGGCCGGATCGCGCCGCCGAGCAGGATCGAATCGGCATCGCTGGCGACATCTTCCCGGCGGCAGCTCGGGCACAGCTTGCGCACCAGCCGCTGCGCCGCCAGCCCGACCAGCATCGGCGCGAGCAGATAGCGCTCCACCCCCATGTCAATCAGCCGCGTCACCGATCCGATCGCGCTGTTGGTGTGCAGGGTCGAGAGCACGAAGTGCCCGGTCATCGACGAGCGCACCGCCACCTGCGCGGTCTCCTGGTCGCGGATCTCGCCGACCATGATCACGTCCGGATCCTGGCGCAGGATCGCTCGCAGCCCGCGCGCGAAGGTCAGATCGGTGCGGGTGTTGACCTGCGTCTGGCCGATCCCCGCCAGTTCATATTCGATCGGATCTTCCACCGTCATGATGTTGCGCTTGCGGTCGTTGAGCCGATTGAGCGCGGCATAGAGCGTCGTCGTCTTGCCCGAGCCGGTCGGCCCGGTGACCAGCAGCATCCCGTGCGGCCGCTCGAGCAGCCGATTGAACACGCCCCGATCGCGCGCGCTCATCCCCAGCACTTCCAGGTCGAGCCGCAGCGAGCCCTTTTCGAGCAGCCGCATCACCACGCGCTCGCCATGCTGGGTCGGGATCGTCGAGACGCGTGCGTCGACGTCGTGCCCGCCGATCCGCAAGGTGACGCGGCCGTCCTGCGGCACGCGGCGCTCGGCGATGTCGAGCTTGGCCATCACCTTGATCCGGCTGACCAGCAGCGGCGCCAGCGCGCGCGGCGGCTCGATCATGTCGCGCAGCACCCCATCGACCCGGAAGCGCACGACCAGCCTTTTCTCCTGCGTCTCGATATGCACGTCCGACGCGCCTTCCCGCACCGCCTCGAGCAGCAAGGCGTTGATCAGCCGGATCACCGGCGCATCGTCGCGGGTATCGAGCAGATCGTCGACCGAAGCAGCGCTGTCGGCGAGCGCGGCGAGATCCATGTCGCCGAGATCGAAATCGGCGGCGGCCCCCGCGCTGCCGCTATATTGCGCGCTCAGTGCCGCATCGAACGCCTCGTCGCTGACCGCGACGAAGGCAGCGCCCGGCGCGATGCGCTGCACCTCGAGCAACGCATCGAGCCCGACGCTGGCGCGGTGAACGCACTCGACTCCCGCCGCGCCGGTCCGCAGCAGCACGCCATGCTTGCGCGCGAAGCTGTAGGGCACGGTGGCGGGCGCGTCGTCGACGAGAATCAGCGTTTCGCTCATGCGCCGAAATCCACGCTTGCCGACACGCGCCCCGGGCTCGGCCGACGCTGGATCGCGATTCGCCGGACGCGCAAGTCGCTCGACCCGCTGAGATCGGCCAGCCAGGCCATCAGCGAATCATAGCTCGCATCCGCCACCGTCACGCGGATCCCGCCAGGTATCGCTTCGGGCGCAACGATCAGCCCGAACGCCGTCGCCGAGCTGGTGGCGACCTGCGCCGGGGGCCCCTGCCGGCGCGGCGTGCGCGCGGCAGTAAGCGTTCCCGCGGCGCGAATGCGCGCGCTCAGCGTCTCATAGGTGCGGATATCGGAGAGCGCATCGGCGCGTGCGGTCTGAAGCGGCTTGATGATGCCGAAAACCAGCACCGCCAACCCCAGCACGATGCCCAGTCCGCCGACCAGCACTTGCTCGCGCCGGCTCAGCCCGCTCCACCAGGAGTCGAAGCGGATCAAGGCGGCGTCGAGCGCCGGCACGCGGGCAATCACGAGTCTCATGCCTTGTTCGCCGTAATGCGGATGCTGCCGTCGGGCGAGCGGGTAACGCTTGCCGCGACGCCCGAGCCGCGCAGCGCGGCTTCGACGCGTCCTGCGAGGTCTGGCTCGCCAGCTTCGAGGTCGAGCGTCAGCGCATTCGCCTGATAGTTGATCGCGCGCACGATGATCGCCCCCGCCAGCGGGCCGAGCGCGCCCGATACGCGGGTCAGCAGCGGCAGGAAGGCATCGGGCGGCGCGTTGCTTCCGGTGGGGAGCAGATCGGTCACCTCCGCCGCGAGATCGCTACCCAGGCTGGCGCCGGGCGCGGCGACGGCGATCAGCGCACGTGTATCGGCCTCGCGCCGGTCGGCGATGCTCCGCAGCATCAGCGTATCGGCAGTGGCGATCACGACATGCGCGGCCGCGCCGAGCGCGACGATCCACCCGAGCCGCCGCCAGATATTGGGCAGAGCGGCGCGGCGGCGCGCATAAGGCCCCTGGCGCAAGTCCAGCACAGGCGCGAGCAGCCGCTCGGAAAGCGACGCGGGTTCGATCGTCGATCCACCGGCCAGCATCTCCGCGGGGAGTGGCACGCCGTAAGAGCGCACGGCAGGGCGCCCTGCGGCCTGCCAGGCCGCCTGCAGCATCGCCGGCGGGATCGCGAAGCCGGTGCCGTCGCCGGCCCGGACCACTGCGTGATCGGCCGCGAGATCGACCGACCATTCGCCTTCGCTCGGCCGCGGCAGCGCCAGCGCATCGGGAACGATCGCGGCGTGCCCCAGCCCCGCATCCTCCGCCGAATCGACCCACGCCGCCATCAAATCATGCCGCACCACGCCGACCAGATAGCGCCCGGGCGCCACTTCGTTGCCGAGCGCGAGATGCACCGACTCGACCGGCTCGGCGATCAGCTCCTCGATCGCGAAGGGCAAGGCCTGCAGCCGCTTGGCGCGGCTCGGCAGCGGCAGGTCGACCGCGAGCAGACGAACCTGCTCGGTCGGCACGACGATGGTTACAGGGCCTCCCCGCTCGGCTATGATCAGCCGGTCGCCCGCCAGCGTCCAGACACCCGTGGCGAGTGATTCCGGCGCGTCGGGCGCTCCTATGGCGCGGCTGGAGGCTGTCACATTTGCTTCATGGGAAGGACGCATGGGGTTGGGATGCGCATAGTTTTGAAACAGTTTAGTGACATCGCACTGCTTAGGCAGATCAGCAAGCGCCGCACAATCCCGAACAGGGGAGAGTCAGGCTTCACGCTCCTCGAGATGATGATCGTGCTGGTGATCATCGCCGTCATCGCCGGATTAATCACCGTCAACGTGATGGGCCGGCCGGACGAAGCGAAGGCCACCACCACTAAGTCCAACATCAGCAGCATGATCGGGGCGCTCAAGATGTACCGCCTCGACAACGGCGCCTATCCGACGTCCGAGCAAGGGCTCAAGGCACTGGTCGAGAAGCCCACTACCCCGCCGGTGCCGGGCAGCTGGGCGCAAGGCGGTTATCTCTCGGCGCCGCCGCTCGATGCGTGGCAGAAGCCGTACGAATATCATTCGGACGGGATGAGCTTCACGATTCGCTCGCTCGGGCGCGACGGCAAGCTCGGCGGCGAAGGGGTCGACGCCGATATCGACGGCAAGGGCTGATCCCGGTGCGGGGGGAGGCACGAAGCGCGATCGATCGCGACGCGGGCTTCACCCTGCTCGAGATGCTGATCGTGCTCACGATCGTGGCAGTGATGGCGGGTGCGGTCACGCTCGGCATCGGCAGCGTCACCCGTGCCCCGAGCGTCGAGACCGAAGCGCGCCGCCTCGCCACGCGCCTGCAGGCCGCGGCGGACGATGCGATGCTCGGCGATCGGATGGTGGCCTTCACCGCCGAGAAGCACGGCTATGGCTTTGCGACGATCGGTACCAATGGGAAGATGATCGCGCGTAGCGACGACGCGCTCGGCTTTCATCGCCTGCCGGGCGGAATGGTCGTGACGCTCAGCGTCCGGCCGCCGGTGATCCTCGGCATCGACGGCGCAGGGAGGCCGCTGTCTGCGGTGGTCGAGAGCGGAAGCCAGCGCTGGCTCGTCACTTATGATGGCCTAACCGCCCGAGCAGCCCCCGCACCGGCGCCGAAGGCATGAGCTTGCGCGTTTGCCTCTCCCCGTCCGTGCTCCTGCGAAAGCAGGAGCCCAGGGTCACGAACGGTTCACTTGCCGCCCTGGGCTCCTGCTTTCGCGGGAGCACGGAAGGCTTCTCACTCATCGAAGCGCTGGTCGCGCTCGCCGTCCTCGCGATCGCCACCGTCGGGCTGATGCGCACCGTCGAATCGCATATCGACTCCACTCGCGGGCTCGAGCGGCGGACCGCGGCGATGTGGGTCGCCGAGAACCGCCTCGCCGAGCTCGAGGCAAAGGCGCCCGCCAACGCCGATCAGGTCGAAATGCTCGGCGAGCAATGGCGGATCGCGGTGACCCGGCGCGGCACCGACGATCCCGAAATCCAGCGGGTGCAAATCCAGGTCTTTGCGGCACAGGCAAGCACGCCCCTTGCATCGCTCGACGGCTTCGTGGACGGACGCAGGGGATGAGCCCTGCATTCTCCCTCACGCCGCGCCAGGCGCGCACCGCGCTCGACGTGCTGACCGGTTTGGTCGTGCTGTCGGTCGCGTTCGCGCTCGCCGGACTCACCTGGCGGCTTGCCGGACATGCCGGCACCGGCGCGATCACCGTGCCGTCGGGCCGCAGCGCCCCTGCTTTGGCGCCCGACATCGCGCCGGCGATCGCGCTCGCCCCCTTCGGCAAGACCTCGGCCAGCGAAGCGGCGCAGGCCACCACCTTGCCGCTCGAGCTCAAGGGCGTGATCGCCGCGAGCCCGGCGTCGCTGTCGACGGCATTCATCTCGGTGAGCGGCGCGACCACGGCACCCTTCCATGTCGGCGAAGCGGTCAACGGCGCGACGATTCAGGCGATCCTGCGCGATCGGGTGATCCTCGCGATCGGCGGGCGCAACGAGTTCCTTGCTTTCCCCGATCCGACCTTGTCGCCCGAGCAGCGCCAGGCCGCGCAGAACCAGGCGTCGCAGACCACTCCGCAGCCCCCCTCCGCGGTGACCTCGCCCGGCGGAGGCGGCGCGCCGCCGCCCCCGCCCGCGGCAAGCACTGCCGGACTCCTTCAGCGCTTCGATGCGAGCCCGGTCAATGGCGGCTACCGCATCGGCGACAACGGCCCGCCCGGAATGGTCGCCGGCGATGTCATCCAGTCGGTCAACGGGACGTCGCTGAGCGATCCCAACGCCGCCAACGCCGCCTTCGCTTCCGCCCAGGCGAGCGGCAACGCCCAGATCCAGATCCTTCGTGACGGGAAGCGACTGACGCTTACCGTGCCGCTCCGATAAAGAGACCCCAGTGCACAAGATTCGCTCCACCTTCGCCGCCCTCGCGCTCGCCGGCATCGCGCTCGACAGCGTCGCCGTCGCGCAGACCGCCGACCAGAGCCAGCCCGGCGACATCGTGATCAACATGCGCGGAGTCGAGATCGCCGACGTCGCCGATCAGATCTCGCGGATCACCGGGCGCACCCTGATCCTCGATCCCGCGGTGAAAGGCACGGTGACGGTCACGTCGGCGACTCCGCTGTCGCCGTCGGGGGTGTGGGAGCTGTTCCAGTCGGTACTGCGCGCCAATGGCTTCTCGGCGGTCCGCTCGGGCCGCGCCTGGCGGGTCGTTCCCGCCGCCAACGCCGTGCGCGACGGCGGCGTGCCCGGCCGCGCCGCCGGCGGCCAGGAACTCGTCACCCGGATGGTCCGCCTCGCCAACGTGCCCTCCGCCGATGTCGCGCGGGTCATCCGCCCGCTCGTCGCCACCTTCGGCAGCGTCGAGCCGCTCACCAGCCCCAATGCCGTGGTGATCACCGATTATGCCGACAATGTCCGCCGCGTAGAGGCGATCGCCCACCAGCTCGACGGCGGCAGCGGCGCCACCTTCGCGACGATCACGCTGCGCAACGGCAATGCCGCCGATGTCGCCCAGTCGCTCCAGACCGTGCTCGGCGACCAGCAGAGCGGCACCGGCGCGCGCGTCGCCGCTGATCCGCGCAGCAACACCGTGATCATCCGCGGCACCCCCGCCGCGGTCGCCGAGGCGCGCCGGATCGCCGCGTCGCTCGACCAGCCGGGCGGCGCCACACCGATCACCCGGATGTTCCGCCTCAATTATGCCGATGCCGAGACCGTCACCGAAGTGCTCCGCGGCGTGCTCGGCCAGGGCGAGAGCGCCGACAATCCGATCGCGCGCAGCCTGTCGGGCTCGACCAGCAATCCGTTCGCGCGGCTGAGCGGCGGCTCGCCGAACATCGCCGCGCTCTCGAACAGCGCCGCCTCGACCGGCGGCGGGCTCGGCAATGCGATGCAGGCGGCGAACGCCGCCACCCAGCCGGTGATGCAGAACACGCCGACGCCGACGCCGCAGGGCTTCTCGACCCCCGACATCACCGTCCAGCCCGCCCCCGAGCTCAACGCCGTGGTGGTGCGCGGCACGCCCTCCGCCATCGCTTCGATCGAGGGGCTGATCACCGATCTCGACGTGCGCCGCCCCCAGGTGCTGATCGAGGCCGCGATCGCCGAGATCACCGGCGACGATGCCGAGGCGCTGGGCGTCCAGCTCGGCACCGACGGCGCGGCGCTCCAGCCGCAGGGCGTCGGCACCTCGTTCGATCAGGCGGGGACGTCGCTCGGCTCGATCCTCAAGGCACTCAACGTGCCGGCGGGCGCACTGATCGGCAACGGGCTGACCGGCAATGTCCGGATCGGCGACAATTTCTCGATCCTCGTCCAGGCGCTCGGAACCTCAACCCGCGCCAACCTGCTGTCGACGCCGCAGATCACGGTGCTCGACAATGTCGCCGGCGAGTTCGTCTCGGGCCAGAACGTCCCCTTCGTCACCGGATCGGTGCTGACCGATTCGACTTCGGTCGCGCCCTACACGACGATCGAGCGCAAGGATGTCGGCATCACCCTGCGCGTGCTGCCGCGGATCAACGCCGGCGATACGATCCGGCTGCAGGTCAATCAGGAAGCCTCGTCGATCGCAACCGCGCAGACCGCGGCAGCCTCGGACCTCGTCACCAATCGCCGCGCGATCAACACCACCGTGCTCGCCGACAACGGCCAGACGATCGTGCTCGGCGGGCTGATCACCGATGACCGGGAGGATTCGCGCCAGCAGGTGCCGATCCTCGGCGACATTCCGATCGTCGGCGAATTGTTCAAGAGCCGGCGCGAGACGCGCCAGAAGCGCACGTTGTTCATCTTCCTCAAGCCGACGATCCTGCGCGATCCCGCCGATGCGGCGGCGGCGGCGAAGGACAAATACGCCCGCCTGCGCTCCGAAGAACTGGCCAATACCCGCCGCTCGAGCCTGCTGCTCGCCCCGCCGACCCCACGGCTCACGGTCGAGATCGACGGGATCTATTAACTCGGGCATCCGTCAGCGCTGAGACTGCTACCGCCCAATAGCGGACGCCTCTCGCCATCGCATCAGCCGGCGCCCAGCTGATGGAGCAGTACGGAAGATGCGTTGTAACAATGAAAGGACGCGATCTTCCCGTCTTTGATCTGGAACACATCACAGCAAGGCACATCTATGGCCTTGCCAGTGGCAGCAAGAATGCCGGACGGGAGCGGCAGATCACCGCTGTGTTTCGCGCGGATTGCAAGTTCGACTATGACGACCTGGCCAGCGACGTATACGCTGAAAAGCTCTCGATGAACGTCCGGAAACGCAGCCGTGACCATTTCGAGATAATCGCTAATCTCTTTCCCTCGAAGTTCGAGTCCGGCGGGAATGTCACGCATGTATCCGTCCCGGGCGAAGTGGGACACGAACTCGTCGAAGTTCCTTCGATCTCCTTCTGCGCACGCATAAAGATTTCTGATCAGGGCTTCATTTTCTTGCATGGAAGATCCTTTGTTCAGGCAATTGCAGGGACCGGCCTATGAGCCGCGCGCCGGCCAGGCCTCGAACGAGGTCCTGGGCGGCTGCTCGGATATGGACGCATGGTTTCTTTAAGGGTAGAACCTACCTAAAGGTAAGTGTGAGAAATTTGATGAGCTATGCCCGGGTTTGCGGTCTGGATGCCTCACTCGCAGTCGTAGGTGGCAAGTGGAAGCCGCTGATCCTTTTTCATCTTGAAGGTGAGCCGAAGCGCTTCGGGGAGATCAAGAAACTGGTTGTTGGCATTAGTGAAAAGGTCTTGATCCAGCAGCTTCGTGAGCTCGTGGCGTTCGGGGTGCTTACCAGGCGTGACCACCATCAGATGCCACCGATGGTGGATTACACATTGACGGCCTTCGGCAATACGCTCGCCAGGGCGCTCATGCCGCTCTGCGAGTGGGGTACGGAGCACAGGCAGCAGATCGAGAAAGTTATACGCGCTGGAAACGCCGCCGCAGCCGCAAGCTCGTCAGCCGATTGACGACTTTCGGCGTCATGGAACGGGCCGAGGGCGCGGCGTCGGCGCCCGAAGGCAGCCGGACCGCTAACCACCGAGAAGCCGCCGTCTCGTCTGCCTTGCAATGTAGGATTTGCTCAGCTTATCTCAGGCTGTCGGAAGTCCGGCCGCTCTTTCCCATCGTCGCATACCAGCTTCATGCTTTCACTCGAAGCGCCGCCGTGACGCGTCGGGGTCGCGTCGCCGCCACGCAGACGGTGCATGCCTGCCGCGTCCCCGCCGCGCGGACGCCGCGTAGGTGGCGCGTCGCTGCCGCGTACAAGGCGCAAAGCTGGCGCGTCGCAGGCGGTTCGCCTCCGCTTTCCGCCAAAAACCCTGAAAACGAGTCAACCAAGTCAACCAGTCAACCAGTCAACCAAAGGCTATCCACCACGCCCGCCCCCACGATCGGCGAACCCTCCGCCTAACCCGCCGGCAGCGGCACCCGGACGCGCTGCGCGCCGCGGGTGAAGAACGCCGCGTCGATCGCCAGGCTGGCGAGTTGCCAGCCGTCGACGCTTTCGCCGATCTGCAGCGCGCGAGTGGCTCCGTCGGCGGTGCGCACCAGCGCCACCGCGTCCGCGCCGAGCCTGCCGACCACCCCGACCAGCTCAGGCGCGTCGCCAGGCGCAGCGTCTTCGGCTTGCGCCGGCGCGCCGAACAGCGACCGCTCATACGCCGCGGCGAGCGGCGGCGACGCCGCAGGTGCAGCCAGCGGCATCGACCGTGGCACGGGGCCCGCCCCCTCGTCAGGTCCGCCAAGCGGCACCAGCAGGACGAGCGGCATCAGCACGGCAAAACCCCCGCCAAGGCCCAACGCGGCGCGGCGCGCGCTCACTGGACGGCCACCGCTTCGGCGGCGAGCCGCACGCCCCCCGCCACCGGTTCGATCGACCAGCGGCGGAAGCGCATCAGCGGCTGCTCGCGCTCGAACGCATCGGCCAATGCGAACACTGCCTTCTCCGCCCCCGATACGCGCACGCGCAGCACGACCAGGCCTTGCGGCGCTTCCATTCCACTGGTCTCCTCCACCAGCACCCCGCCCGCTTTGGCCAGTCGCTGGAGCCGCGCCATCATCGCCGCGCGCCCCGCCGCCGCGTCGGGTGCGCCGAGCGCCACGCCGGCAGCGGCAAGCGGCGTACGGCGTTCGGGCTGCGCCGCGGCCAGCGCGAGCTGCGACCGGGCGGTGCGCGCCGCCGCGAGCTCGCCCAGCGCGGTGCCGGTCGCCGGGGCGAGCAGCGCGAGCACGAGCAACCCCGCCCCCGTGCCGAGCGCAAGCGGCGGCACCCTCATGGCGCCGTTCCCGCGAAGGTGACGATCATCTTGGCATCCGCCTGCCGCTGGCCGGTGTTGCGCAGTCGCGCAAAGGCCGGCGCACGGCGCAGCGCCGCACGCAGCTTGTCGGGGTCCGGCACTTCGACTTCGATCTCGAGCAGGCCCTGCGCAGTGCGCCCCGCGCGAACCAGCGCCGCATCGGGCGGAAGCACGCGCGCCAGGGCCTCGATCGTGGCGCCCAGCGGAGGGCGACCCAGCAACGCCGCGATCTGCCCGCGCGCCTCGACTGCATTCCGCGCCGCCTTGATGCGCGGCGATGCCTCGTCCGCAAGGCGCGCCGCGGCGATGCGCTGCCGGGCGGTCAACAGCGTCGCCCCGCCGATCGTCAGCAGCGGGCCGGCGGCAATCAGCACCGCGACCAGCGCCGCGATGCCCGCGTCCGGCCGGGTCGCGCCGGGCGGATTCGCATTGCCCCGCGGCCCGCGCTTCACCAACGCGGCGAGGCGGTGCGCGAGGCTCGGCTCCGGCGCGGCAGGTTCACCATCGAAGTTGGGATGCTCTGTCACGCCCGCCGATTAGCCGCTGCCCGCGCCGCGTGCAAAGGCGTCACAATCGCGACCGTGAAGTGTCATCGTGTCGCAACCCCAATAGCATCACGCCGTAAAGCGCCCCTTCCAAAGGCAGTGCGAGCCGGGTCGCGAGTGACTCGGATTCCCTGGGGGATTTTGCATGAACGACCTGACGCCCGCGGCCTTCGGCTATACCGATGGCGACGTAGACACCAACAACAGCGCCAACGTCACGCTCAACGAGCTGGCGGCGCAGCGTATCTCGCGCCGGCAGACGCTGCGCGGCGGCTCGGCGATCGTCGCCGCGACGCTCGGCGCGTCGGTGCTCAGCGCCTGCGACAGCGATGACGACGGCTTCAATCCGCCGATCGTGACCGGTCCGGTGACCAGCCTGACGACCGCTTCGGGCCGCACGGTGGCGCTGACCGGCACCGCCGACGCCAATGGCAACCAGAGCTGGGTTCAGGTCTCGGGCCCGGTGGTGACGCTGACCGGCGCCACCTCTGCCAATGCCAGCTTCCTCGCGCCTTCGGTTTCGACCGCGACGCAGTTCGTCTTCCGCTATGTGACCGGTAACGGCAATGCGACCAGTCAGGCGGACACCAATGTGACCGTGAACCCCGCACAATTGGGCTTCACCGCGGTCGCCAAGAACAAGCTCGACGTCGTCAGCGTGCCGACCGGCTACAAGGTCCAGGTGGTCAACCGCACCGGCGACCCGATCGCCGCTGCGGTCCCTGCCTACAAGAATGACGGCACCGACACCAATTTTGCCCAGCGCATCGGCGATCATGGCGACGCGCTTTATTGGTACGGCCTCGCCGCGACCGGCACCGCGCGCGACGCGACCAGTTCGACCCGCGGTCTGCTCGTCCAGAATCACGAGAACATCAACATCCAGTATCTCCACCCGGCCGGCCCGACCAACGCCCCCGCCGGCCCGCGCCCCGAGGCCGAGGCGATCAAGGAGATCGAGTGCCACGGCGTTAGCATCACCGAAGTGTCCGAAGGTACCGGTCGCGCCTGGACCGTCCTTCAGACGGGCGCGCTCAACCGCCGCATCACCCCGAACACGCCGGTCGTGTTCAACGGACCGGTCAAGGGTTCGGACCTGCTCAAGACGGTGTTCTCGGCGGACGGCACCACCGGCCGCGGCACGATCAACAATTGCGCCAACGGCACGACGCCCTGGGGCACCGCGATCACCTGCGAAGAGAATTGGGCCGGCTATTTCCGCCGCGCCAGCACCGATGTCGCCGGCCGCACCGCCAAGGAGATCACCGCGCTCACTCGCTATGGCGTCACCAACGGCAGCACCAACCCGGTCGGCAATTTCGGCTGGGCGACGGTGACGCCGGCAGATGCCAGCAGCACCGTGTTCAAGCGCTGGGACGCACGCGTCACCGGCGCTTCGGCCACCGCCGACTTCCGCAACGAACCCAACCAGATGGGCTGGGTGGTCGAGATCGATCCGTATGACGCCAGCAAGGCCCCGCGCAAGCGCACCGCGCTCGGCCGCCTCGGCCATGAGGGCTGCTGGCCGGGCGCGTTCGTCGTCGGCAAGAAGCCGGCCTGGTACATGGGCGACGATTCGCGCCGCGAATATCTCTACAAGTTCGTCTCGGCCACTGCCTGGGTGGCTGCCGACGCGACTGCCGCCGACCGCCTGGCGATCGGCGACAAATATCTCGACAGCGGCACGCTCTACGTCGCGAAGTTCGCTGCCGACGGCAGCGGCACCTGGCTGCCTCTGGTGTTCGGCCAGAACGGCATCACCGCAGCGGCCACCTATCCCTTCGCCGACCAGGCCGACGTGCTGGTCCATGCCCGCCTCGCCGCGGACGTGGTCGGCGCGACGCCGATGGACCGCCCCGAATGGACCGCGGTCAATCCGGTGACCGGCGAGGTCTACCTCACCCTCACCAACAACAACGCCGCCGGGCGGCCGCTTGCCGGCACCGACGCCGCCAACCCGCGCCACTATAACGATCCGACCGGCGCGGCGGCGACTGCCCAGTTCGGCAACCCCAACGGCCACATCATTCGCCTCAAGGAAACCGGCGACACCACCGAGGCGACCGCCTTCACCTGGGACATCTATCTGTTCGGTGCCGGCGCCGATCTCGACGCCGCCAACATCAATGTCTCGGGCCTCACCGCCGATCAGGACTTCTCCAGCCCCGACGGACTCTATTTCAGCCGCCCGACCAATGCCGCTGGCCAGGTGAAGCCGCTGCTGTGGATCGAGACCGACGACGGCGCCTATACCGACGTGACCAACTGCATGCTGCTCGCGGCGCAGCCCGGCACCGTCGGCGATGGCGGCGCGCGGACGATCACCAACACGGGAACGGGCGGCGTCACTGCCACCCAGGCAACCCGCGTCGGCGCCGCGCCGACCGCGGCGACGCTCAAGCGCTTCCTCGTCGGCCCGGTCGAGTGCGAGATCACCGGCATCGACTCCACTCCGGACGGCCGCACGATCTTTGTGGGCATCCAGCATCCCGGCGAGGGCGGCACTCCCGCCGCCCCGTCCAGCCACTGGCCCGACAGCCAGGCCACCGGCACCGCAGGAGCAACCGTCCGGCCGCGCTCGGCAGTGGCCGTGATCACCAAGAATGACGGCGGTGTCGTCGGCCTCTGAGGCTGAGCACCGCACGAAAAATAGGGAGGCCGTCGAAAGCCGGCCTCCCATTTTTTGGGTGGAACGGGCAGGTGCTCTCCTTCCTCTTCCTGAGGGAGAGATAACGCAGCTTGCTGCCTAGCGGAGCCAAATGAGGGGTTCTGGACTATCGAGTGCGCAGGTCCCCTCACCCGCTCCGACTAGGTTGAGAAGTCATGTTCCCGATCGTCATCCCCCCGAACCCAATCTTCGTCATCCCCGCTAAAGCGGCGACCCATCTCCGAGCTTTCTAAAGTTACGACGGCCGTATTTGCGCCGCGGCGGTGATGGATCCTCGCTTTCGCGGGATGGGAGGCAAAAGGCATCCCTGTTTTCAATCGGTTACGCGCCACGCTTGAAGCGCGGCAACGGGTGCGGCAACAGGGGCGCCGGTGGGGTATTATATGCGCAAATCTGTTTTGCTTCTCGTTTCGTGCTCGATGCTCGCAAGCTGCGGTGGGGGCGGCGGCTCAGGCGGGGGGAGCGTCGTGGTCAATCCCGCGCCTACGCCCACGCCCGGCCCAATTCCCACTCCGACGCCTACGCCTACGCCCGGTCCGGGCACGCTGAACACCGGCGAGGTCAAGCCGGCGGCGGATGCCACCTTCATCGCAGCGACCATGGAACTGGTCACGACCGGCGGCGCCAGCCAGACCAACGGCGTGATCACGGGCGGAGCGACGAACAGCCGATTGACGACGCTCGACACGCCGCAGTTCAGCGGGAGCTACAACAACGGCTATCGCCTCGCGGATGCGATCAACAGCGTGCAATTCTGGCCCGAGCACCTGACCCGCGACGACACGAGCCCGAACGGGAACGGCACGGTGCTGTTCACCAAGATCACAGGGGAAATTCACGACTATCTCGCGCTCTATCAGCAGACTACTTACAGTTCTTCGAGCAAGGGCAGCGGATATACAATGGCGCGCTACGGCGGGAGCGCGGGTTGGCAACACACCATCGTCGAAGGATCGGCGCGCCGTAGCCGCCTGAACTATCTGGCATATGGCACCGCGACCGCACCCGGCGCGATGCCGCGATCGGGCGTAGTCAAGTTCTCGCTTCTGGGATCGGGCAATTACGCGACGGACACCGATCTATGGTTCCTGTCGAGTGGCACCTCCAACTTCCTGACGGTCGATTTCGGCACCGGCGTCGTTTCGGGACAGCTCGGTCTGGGCGGCCAGAATTTCTACAAGAACGTGGTCGGCGGCATCGGCTATATCCGCATCGAGGGCAGCCTATCCGGCAATTCGATGACAGGCGCGCTAGCCGATTCCAGCCTCGGGGCGTACAGTGGTATCCCCGGGCAGTTTCGCCTGATGTTCGTCGGGCCCAGCGCCAACGAAGTTGTGCTGACCTATGTCGTGAACAGCGGCACCCAGGCCGCCGTCGGCGCGGCAGTTGGTGTGATCGATCCCTATGCGCTCTAGGTTGAGCTCCGCGATCCCGAATCGCAGGGGCCCTTAAGCCCCCCGCTTGACCGCCACCACCGCCGCATCGAGCGCCTGCAAAAACCGCGAGCGGTCCACCGCCGCGAACGGCTTGGGGCCGCCGAGCTGGTCGCCGCCGGCACGCAGGTCGGCCATGATCGCGCGGGTGGCGATGGCGCCGCCGATCGAGCTGGTGGTGAAGGGCTTGCCGGTGGGCGAGAGGGCGCCGGCGCCGGCCTTCAGAGCGCGGTCGGCCAGCAGGATGTCGGCAGTGATCACGATCGCGCCGGGGGCCGATTGCTCGGCGATCCAGTCGTCGGCGGCGTCGAAGCCGTCGCTCACCACCACGCGGCTGAGCAATGGGTGCACCGGTACGCGCAGGCGCTGGTTGCTGACCACGATTACGGGGACCTCATGACGGTAGGCGACCTTGTAGATCTCCTCCTTGACCGGGCAGGCGTCGCCGTCGACGAGGATCCGCACGCTCACCGCTGCGGCGGACCCTTGCGCTGATAGGGCTTGGCCTTGTGCGGCCCGGAGGGGGGCCGGCTGGGGTCGCGGCGCTGCGGCGGACGGCCTTCGCCCGAGGGACGCGGGCCGCTATGGTGCGAGGGGCGGCCACCGCCGCCGGCACCCTGCGGGGGCGGACCGTCCCGCGACGGCTCGATGCGGACGTCCTCGTCGCCTTCGGTGGTGCGCGCGACGGCGGCGGCGAACTTGGCCGCGATGGCGCTCGGCACCTGGAAGAAGGTCTCGTTGGGGCCGATGCGGATCGCGCCGATCTCGTTCTTGGTGATGTGGCCGCGGCGGCAGATCAGCGGCAGCACCCAGCGCGGATCGGCGTTCTGCCGACGCCCGATGTCCATGTGGAACCAGGCGATGTCGTCGAAGCCGGGGCGGTGGCGCTCCTGCTGCGCAGCCTGGCGCCCGGCGGACGACTGGTCGATCATCTCCTCGGGCTGCGGCATCGCGGCGCGGTGGGCATGGACCAAGGCGGCGGCGATTTCCTGCGGCGACTTCTCGGCGAGCAGGCGCTCGGCGAGCGCGGCATCCTCGTCGTCGGTCTCGACGGGGGCGAGCAAGGCGGCGAGGAGGCGTTCGCGATCATTGGCGCGGATCGTCTCGGGAGTCGGCGCGTCGATCCATTCGGCTTCGATGCGCGCGCCGCGCAGCATCATCTCGACTCGGCGGCGGCGCGGATAGGGGACGAGGAGGACGGCGGTGCCCTTCTTGCCGGCTCGGCCGGTGCGGCCCGAACGGTGCTGGAGTGCCTCGGCGTCACGCGGCAGCTCGACATGGATGACGAGGCTGAGGGTGGGGAGATCGATCCCGCGCGCGGCGACGTCGGTGGCGACGCAGACCCGGGCGCGGCGATCGCGAAGGGCCTGCAATGCGTGGTTGCGCTCGGACTGGCTGTGCTCGCCCGACAGCGCGACCGCGGAGAAGCCGCGCTCGACCAGGGTGGCGTGGAGATGGCGGACATTGTCGCGCGTCGCGCAGAACAGCATCGCGGTCTCGGCCTCGTGGAAGCGGAGCAGGTTGATGCAGGCATGCTCGATGTCCGAGGGGGAGATCGTCACGCACTGATAGGCGATGTCGCCATGGCCGCGATCCTCGCCGACAGTCGAGATGCGCAGCGCGTCCTTCTGGTAGCGGCGGGCGAGTGCGACGATCGGCTTGGGCATCGTCGCCGAGAAGAGCAAAGTGCGGCGCTCGTTGGGGGTGGCGTCGAGGATGTGCTCGAGATCGTCGCGGAAGCCCATGTCGAGCATCTCGTCGGCTTCGTCGAGCACGGCGGCGCGAAGGGCGGAGAGGTCGAGCGCGCCGCGTTCGAGATGGTCGCGCAGCCGCCCGGGGGTGCCGACGACGATGTGCGCGCCGTGGCTGAGCTGGCGACGCTCCTTCGACGCGTCCATCCCGCCGACGCAGGTGGCGATGCGCGCGCCGGTCTGGCCGAACAGCCACATCAACTCGCGGCTGACCTGGAGCGCAAGCTCGCGGGTGGGGGCGATGATCAGGGCAAGCGGGGCGCGGGCGGGGACGACGCGGCCGTCCCCCCCGAGCAGGTCGCCGGCCATGGCGAGGCCGAAGGCGACGGTCTTGCCCGAGCCGGTCTGCGCCGAGACGACGAGGTCGCGGCCCAGCGCTTCGGGCTCGAGCACGGCGGCCTGGACGGGAGTGGGCGCGGCATAGCCACGCGTGGCGAGCGCTTCGCTGAGAAGCGCGGGGAGGTTCTGGAATTCCATGAACCCGCGCACATGGGGGCACGGAGGCCGAAGGGCAAGGAAATTCGGGGGTTGCGGGGGAAGTGCGGAGGCCTGGAGTGGCTACAGCGCCTGCGCGGCGGCCCAGCCGCTGGCCCAGGCCCATTGGAAATTATAGCCGCCGAGCCAGCCGGTGACGTCGACCGCTTCGCCGATCGCATAGAGGCCCGGGACCTTCCGGGCTTCCATCGTCTGCGACGAGAGATCGGCGGTGCTGATCCCGCCGATCGTGACTTCGGCCTTGGCGAAGCCTTCGCTGCCATTGGGCAGGAACGGCCAGGCGGCGAGACGGCGCTCGGCGTCGTCGAGCTTGCGGTCGGCAAGATTGGCGAGCTCGGCGATGAGGCCGAGCTGCTCGGCGAGCGTCTCGGCGAGGCGATCGGGGAGAGTGTCCGCCAGGGCTTTGCGGAGCGTGGTGCGCGGGCGGGTGCGCTTGGTCTCGACCAGCCAGCCGGGAGTGCGGGCGGGGAGGAAGTCGATATGGATCGGCTCGCCGTGGCGCCAATAGCTCGACACCTGGAGGATCGCCGGCCCCGAGAGTCCGCGATGGGTGAACAAGGCGGCTTCGGGGAAGGCGGCCTTGCCGGCGCGGGCGACCACGTTGGTGGAAACGCCGGAGAGCTCGCGGAACAATGCCTGGTCGGGCGGCAGCGTGAGCGGGACGAGCGCGGGACGCGGCTCGACCACCTTGAGCCCAAAGCGGCGGGCGAAGTCATAGGCGAAGCCGGTGGCGCCCATCTTGGGGATGGAAGTGCCGCCGGTGGCGATGACCAGCGCGGGGGCCTCGTCCTTGCCGACTCGGAAGCGGCCGTCGGCATGGGTGACTTCGCCGATGCTGCGGCCGGTGCGGATCTCGACCTGGCCGCGGGCGCATTCGTCGAGCAGCATGTCGACGATCTGGCGCGCCGAGCCGTCGCAGAACAATTGGCCGAGCGTCTTTTCGTGCCAGGCGATGTGGTGGCGCTCGACCAGGTCGAGGAAATCCTGCGCGGTGTAGCGGCGGAGCGCCGACTTGGCGAAATGCGGGTTGGCCGAGAGATAGCGGTCGGGCGCGGTGTGGATATTGGTGAAGTTGCAGCGGCCGCCGCCCGAGATCAGGATCTTCTTGCCGACGTCGCTGGCGTGATCGAGCAGCAGCACGCGGCGCCCGCGCTGGCCGGCGATCGCGGCGCACATCAGGCCGGCGGCGCCGGCGCCGAGGATGATGGCGTCATATTGAGGCATTCGCGGGCGTTAGACGCGGGGGCGGAGTTCGTCACCCCCGATGGCGACGCCCCGAATGTCCGACTCGACACGGCAGAGGAGATGCGTTCAATCGGTTGCGGAGCGTTCCCCGTCGCATTGCGTTCGTCGCCGACGATCGGGCTCGCCGTGGAGACAGGTGCCGAATGTTTGATCCAGTTCCCGCCAGGTTTCGGGCGAATGTCCGCCCATTATTGCTAGCAGGCGCCTTCGCGGGATCGCTGGTGGGCGCGCATGCTTCCGCACAGGATTATCCTGCGCGGGATATCGGCTCCTGGACGGTGGCGGCCAGCAAGGACCGAAGCGGCTGCTTCCTGAGCCGAACCTATCCGGGGAATGGCGGAACCACTCTCCTGCTCGGTCTCGATGTGGATGGCGGCAATCGTCTGTCGGTGCTCAACGACAATTGGTCGATCAAGCCGAGGGACCGGCGGAAACTGACCTTCAAGCTTACCAGTGGCGGCTATCCAAACCATGCGGTGATCGGGATGGCGACGGATGGCAAAAGGGGTTTCGTCACGAACTTCGACGGGGAATTTCCGCAGCATTTCGCCGGGTCCAAGGCGCTGCACATCTATCGCGGCGATGTACCGGTCGAGCAATTGGACCTCGACGGGAGCGGCGCGGCGGTCGCGGAGCTGCGAAATTGCGTTGGCATTCACATGGCGGCGCCCGCCGCGCGTGCAGGCCAAGCGAGGCGCTCGGCCCGGATACCCAAGGACCCGTTCGCGCCCGATGCGAAGCGCAAATCGCGGGACTAAAGGGCTGATCGCTGCCTGCGGCGATCCATTGAACCGAGAAGATGCACAGCCGAACAGAATCGGATTGTTGGAACTCCGGCGCTGAGCTTGGGTTGTCCAGCTTGGTTAATTGTTGAAAGAAAAATATATGTCGCCAGTGATTAAGCTTATCCCCGCAGTCGTGATCCTGATCGGCGCGGCGGGCCTGGGGGGCTGTGCATCCAAGTCCTTCGTGCGCGAGCAGATCGCACCCGTCAGCCAGCGAGTCGATGCGCTCGAATCGCGGCTGCAGGAAACCGACGGCACGGCCAAGGCCGCATTGGCGGAGGCGCAGGCCGCTTCGGGCCAGGCGCAGCAGCATGGCCAACGCCTCGACCAGCTCAACGGTCGGGTGGACGGCGTGGAACAGCGGCTGCAGGCGCAGGAAAATCGCGGAAAGCGGCCGCGCAACTGATCTACGAAGCTGAAATCCCGATTTCTCTGCGCCCATCGGGTGCGGCGACCGTGTCTGGTGAGCGCTTGAATCGATGATCAATGTCATTCTGGCGCTTGCCGGGCTCGCGAGCGCAGCGGCAGCCGACGACGATCGGCCGGCAGGCCCGGCGTTGACGAAGCTTGAGCGCGGCGATTCTACGGCGACCGTGCTAGTTGCCGACTGGATCGCCGCGTCGGGGGACAATCACGCGCTTCCCTATATCATCGTCGACAAGGCGAACGCGTCGCTCGTCCTGTTCGACGCGAAGGGAAAGCGGCTGGGTGAGGCGCCGGTGCTCATTGGCGTCGCGGTCGGGGATGACGCCAGCCCCGGCGTCGGCAGCAAGAACCTCGCCGAGATCGGCCCCGCGGAAAAAACGACGCCCGCCGGGCGCTTCCTCGCGAAGTTCGGGCTGGCGGCGGGGAAGGAAAAGGTGCTCTGGGTCGATTATGCCACGTCGGTGGCGCTTCACCCCATCCCCCCGGGGGCGAAAGCGAGGGAGCGACGGCGCCAGCGGATGCTCTCGCCTGCCCCCGACGACAACCGCATTACCTTCGGCTGCATCAATGTGCCCGCGGCCCTTTACAGCAGGACCGTGCGTCCGCTGTTTCAGCGGAAGGGCGGCTATGTCTATGTGTTGCCCGACACGAAGCCGCTCGAAGTGGTTTTTCCACGCTTGCGGGTTCGAGCGCTTACAAGCGGCGGCACATACTGACAGTGTCGGTCCCGACCGAACACAATGTACCTCTGGACCGGATCTTTGTGAATTCCGCATGGCTCCCGCGCGGCACGGCACATGCGCGATATTGTGACCCTAGTGTGACTTTCCGTCTGCGAGATGCGCGCGCGGCGGCGCGATCGCCCTCGTCTTGATTGCGAGTGGCTTACAACTGGAGACTGACCCTAAGCCTCTGCGGCGCAAAGACTCAGTCTGCTCATCCCCCGCAACGAAAGAAGGGATACTCACCGATCCGTCCGGCTGACGATGTTCGCGGTGCCGTCCGGCGTGATGCTGATCATGTGCGCGGTCTTGTTCGAGCAATTGGCGCGCCACAGCGGCTTGCCGTCGCGATCGGGCAGGCGCTCGGACGAGGTTACTCCCTGGCAGTCGATATCGGCGTCGAGCAGTGCGCGGATGAACACGACGTTGCGCTGGCGATCGCTCATCGCGATCACCGCGGCGGTCACGTTCTGCCCGCCCGCTGCATTGCCCGTCGCATTCGCCTCGTCGGCCACCGCGTTCGCGCCGCCCGCGTCGCCGCTCGATCCGCACCCGGCGAGCGCCAGCGCACCCAGCACCGACAGAATAATGCGATTGGTCATCTGCGTCTCTCCATTCGCCGCGGTCATGTCCGGGTAAAGCTGCGCCGCGCCGCGGGGTTCCGCAACGATTCGCGTCAGTGCTGATACGCCTTGGGCAGCGCGCCTTCCTTGGGATCCCAATAGCGCTCGCGCAGCCGGGTCTGGCGGCTGGTCATCGGCTGCTCGACGCCGTCGATGAAGACATTGGTCGCCGAGGTGCCGATCTCGAGCGGGTCGCCATCCCAGATCACCACATCGCCATGCCGACCGGGCTTGAGCGAGCCGAACTCGGCCGCCATCCCCAGCGCCTCGGCGGGGCGCGAGGTGATCGTCGCGAACGCCTCGCCCCAGCTCAGCCCGCTCGCACCTGGCAGTTTGCCGAGTGCGACGAGGTTGCCGGCATATTGCTTTTCCCAGCGCGCCTGGCGCGCCTCGTCCTGATTGATCGTGCCGATCCCGACCAGCACGCCCGCCGCCTTCATCCGGCCGATGTTCGACTGAGTCGCGGCCAACTGCTCGAAGCTCTCGGGCAAGTCGGCGATGGCCGAAGCGATCACCGGCACCCCCGCCGCGGCGATCTCGCGCGCGACGGTCCAGCCCTCGGTGGCCCCGACCAGCACCAGACGCAGCGCTGACACGTCCTTCTTGAGCGCCAGAATCGTCAATATGTCCGATCCGCGCTCGACATGGACGAGCAGCGGCACCCGCCCCTGCACCACCGGCACCAGCGCCTCGGCATCGGCCCGAGTGAGCAGCGCGTCCTTGCCGCGATCGGCGAAGCTCGCCGGGCTGCGGACATAGTCGCGAACCTCGAACAACGCGTTCTTGAGCATCGCAAAGGCGGCCGGGCGGCTACCGCCCGCGGCGCGCGCGCCCGCCTCGCCATATTCCATGAACTGGAAGGCGCGGGGCTTGGCGACGGGATCCATGTCGGCGCCCAGATCGATCACCGCCCCCTGCCCCGCAAAGATCGAGCCCTTGCTGTTGTCGGGCGCGACCACGGCGCGGGTGACGCCTTCGAGCCGGTTGACCGCGAGCGGGCTGCTCTTCGGGTTGACCGCTGGCGCCACGTCGAGCGCGGCATTGAACGGCGAGCTTCCCGCCGAGCTATCGTTGGTTCCTTCCACCGCGTCGATCTCGATGATGCCCATCCGCGTGAAACCGGCGAAGATACCCGGCGTGACCCAGCGCCCGCCGGCATCGATCACCCGCGCGCCAGCGGGGGCGGCGACTCCAGCGCCCGCAGCGACGACGCGGCCGTCACGGATCACGACGGTGCCGCCGTCGACCGGCCCGGTGCCGTCGCCAATCACGACCTTGGCGTTGGTGATCGCCACGGACTGCGCCGCGGCGGGGGCGGCAATCGCGAGCATCGCGCTCGCTGAAAGAAGCAGCGTCTTGATCACTTCACGTCCCCCTCGCCCGGCTGGCCAAGCTCGAAATCGGATACCGGCCGCAGCTTCGGATTGTTGGCGTCGTAGAGCAAAGCCCCGTCGACCCACACCATCTGCGGGCGGGTATAGACGCTGAACGGATTGCCGTTCCACAGCACGACATCGGCCATCTTGCCGGGCTTGAGGCTGCCGGTCCGGTCGGCGATGCCCAGCGCCTTGGCCGGGTTGATCGCCAGCCAGCGCCACGCCGCCGCCTCGGAGATGTCGAAGCCTGCCTTGCGCCCCGAGGCGCGCGCTTTGGCGACTTCCTGGTTGAGCCGCTGGATGCCGTTCTGGTCGTCCGAATGGATCATCGCGCACGCGCCTTCCTTCTCGAGGATGGCGAGGTTCTCGTTGACGGCGTCATAGGCTTCCATCTTGAAGCCGTACCAATCGGCCCAGACCGCGGCGCAGGTGTCGTTGGCCTTGAGCAGATCGGCGATCTTATAGGCTTCGACTGCGTGGTGAAACGCAGTCACGTGATAGCCGAACTCCTTGGCCATATCCATGACGACCGCCATCTCGTCGGCCCGGTAGCAATGGTTCTGGACGAGGATCTCGCCCTCCAGAACGCCGCGCAGCGTGTCCATCGCGAGATCGCGCGACGGCGCTTCGCCGCCCTTGTCCTCATATTTGTCCCAGCGGCGCTTATATTCCACTGCCTTGGCCCAGGTCTGGCGGTCGACGGCGATATTGCCCATCCGCGTCGCAGGCGCCCGGCCCTTGCCGCCATAGACTCGCTTGGGGTTCTCGCCGCACGCCATCTTGAGGCCGTACGGCGCGCCGGGAAACTTCATCGCCTGCATGGTGCGGGCATAGACGTTCTTGACCGTCACCGATCGCCCGCCGAACAGGTTCGCCGACCCGGGCAGGATCTGCAGCGTGGTCACGCCGCCATTGACGAGCGCGCGGCCGAAACCGGGATCCTGCGGCCAGACGCTGTGCTCGGCCCAGACCTCGGGCGTCACCGGCGACGTCATCTCGTTGCCGTCGGACAGCGCCTCCACGCCGGGCGAGGGATAATCGCCGAGATGGCTGTGGATATCGATCACCCCCGGGGTGACGTATTTGTTGCGCCCGTCGATCACCGTCACGCCGGCTCCGGGAGTCAGCCCCTGCCCGACCTCGACGATCTTGCCGTCGCGGAACAACACGGCGCCATTGTCGATTCGCCCGCCTTCGCCGTCGAGGATCGTGACGTTGGTCAGCAAGGTCGGCGCGCCGGGATAGGCCCGATAAGTCGACGGGAAGGGATCATGCGAATAGCCCTTGCCCTTTCCGGGTCCCGGTGCGGCGGCCTCGGAGGATGCGCTCCGCGCCCTCGGGGCATTCTCCGCACAACCCGCCAGCGCTAGCACGCTGGCGAGGATCAAGACCGGTCGAGACAAGCGTGATTCCTTCCCTGTTCGTTGCGCCTGCGCGCCGCGCCTTGATCGTGGCAAACACGAAATTAAGCAAGTATCCGCTTGTCCATTGAAATCTCATGGAAAAGTTAGACGCCCACGATAACTTGGCATAGTGGATGTACGGAGCTTTCCAGCGCGATTCATTCAGTGTTAAGGCGGGTCGCTTCGCTTACCCTGTACAGGGGCAGGTATTTTGCGAGTGAGTAACGGTTCCGGTGCGCCGGCAGAGTATCGGCCACCCATGGCCAAGAACGTCGCGACAGCCCTTGTCGCGCTTGCGGGACTGTGCAGCCTGCTTCCGTTGGCAGGATGGCTGTTCGATTTGCCGGTGCTCCGCGGCTTCGGGCTCGATCGAGCACCCGTCTGGCCGCTTACTGCGGTCGGCTTCCTTTTCCTTTCGCTCGGCTTCCTCGCCTCGATCGTCGGGAGGGACAGGACCGCGGCGGCGCTGTGGACGATACCCGTCGCGATTGCGCTAGTCTCACTTTCGCAGACCATCCTCGGCTTCGATCTCGGTGTCGACCGGCTGTTGTTCGGCACGCTGGTTTCCGCCCACGACGTAGTGCATCCCGGTCGGCCAGGGATGAATTCGGCAGCGGTGTTCCTGCTCCTCATAACAGCCAGCTACGGCGCGCGCGTGCGTCAATGGTCCGGCGAGACCAACAGCCTCTTCGTGGCGCTCACCCTCGCTTTCATCGGTGTCGCAGGGGTGTTGACGGCGTTCTCGGCGCCTGGAAGCGCCGCGGCCCGCTTGTTCGCGGTTTCGCTGCCGTCGACCATCGCGACGGTTGCGCTGACATTGGCCTATATCATTCTCCACAGCCGGCTGAAATCGGTCCGTCTGCTGATGCGCCGAAGCGGCGATTGGAGCACCATCCGCATCGTTTTGCCCGCCGCGGTGATATTGCCGATCGTTCCGTCGCTTCTCGAACAATTCGCCGACCGACACACCTCTCTCTCTCCTCTGGCAATCGACTCTCTGGTCACGCTCGCCAACATCCTGATCGTAGCGATCATCGCGTATTGGGCGGTGATTCGCGTTGCGCGCGGCCACGCCACGATGGTCGAATTGAGCGAGGCGCTCGAGCAGACCACGGTCGTCCTCACCAGTGATGCGGGCGAAATTCTCCATTGGTCGCGCGGCTGCGAACATCTCTACGGCTGGACCGCGGAGGAAGCGGTCGGGCACAACAAATATGAGCTGTTGCGCGCGCAATGCCGCCTCACGCAAGGGATGCGCGGTCGCCTCGAGGATGGCCAGGAATTGCTCGAGATCTGCCGCGATGGCCGCGAAATATCGATCCTCGAACGCACCCGGCGCGTCGAAAGTCCGGGACGACCATCGGTTGTCGTGCTCCACGTTGCCGATGTCACGCAAAGCGTCGCGGCGGTCGAGGCGTTGAAGGTGAGCGAGGAGCGGCTGGCGGTCGCCGCTTCGGCGCACGAGCTCGGAATTTTCGAATGGGATGTCCGTACCGGCAAACTCGAATGGTCGCCGGGCACCGAGCAGCGGCTCGGCCTTATTCCAGGCAAGATCAGCGATTTCGAGAAATGGCGCGCCGAGGTCGAGCCCGAGGACGTGCAACGCGTGCTAGAAACGATCGCCCGCACCGTGCGCGATCGCGCCGACAAGTTCAGCTACCGTTACCGTTTCCTGCAGCCCCAGGGGGGAATCCGCGCAGTGGAAGGCTCCGCGCGCGCGTTCTACGATGCCGAAGGCAATCTGATGCGCACCGTGGGGGTAATCCTCGACGTGACCGAGCGTGAGGAGCGCGAGGCCGCCCTGCGCCGGCGCGAGGCGCAGCTCCGTTCGATCCTCGAAACGGTGCCGGACGCAATGGTCGTGATCGACCAGAACGCCACGATCCTCCAGTTCAGCGCCGCCGCCGAAGCTTTGTGGGGCTATCGGGCCGCCGACGTGCTCGGCCGGCCGGCGACGATGCTCGTCCCGGAGGAGCGCCGCGTCAGCCACATGGACGCACTCAACCACTTCCTCGATACCGGCGACGGGATCATCGGCGAGGTCATGAAGGGGACGGCCGAGGCGGCGAATGGACGAAAGTTCCCCATCGAAATCCGCTCCGGCGTCGCCCGGAGCGACGGTCAAACTCTACTGACCTGCTTCATTCGCAACCTCTCGGAACAGCTCGCCACCGAGGAGCGGCTGAGCGAACTGAGTGCCGAGATCGCCCACGTATCGCGCCAGAGCGCAATGAGCGAACTCGCCGCCGATCTTGCGCATGAGCTCAATCAGCCGCTGAGCGCCACCTCCAACTTCCTCGCCGCCGCGCGGATGCTGATCGAGCGGGGCGAAGGCACCGACCGCATCGTCGACCTGCTGCGCATGGGTTCGGAACAGACGCAGCGAGCAGGTGAGATCATCCGCCGCATGCGAGCATTCATGGCGCGCGGCGAGGTCGAGATGCGCACCGAATCAGTCGAACGAACGGTCCGCGATGCAGTGGACCTCATTCTCGTCGGCACCGGCCAATTCCATATTCGCGTGAATTACGAGCTCGACCCTGAAGCTCCATTCATGTTCGCCGATCGAATTCAGGTACAGCAAGTAATGGTCAACCTCCTTCGCAACTCCATGGAGGCCTTGAGAACCTCCGGAACGCTCGAACGGGTCATCACCATTTCTTCGCATAAGTTGGACGCCGAGCTGATCGAGATGGTGATCAGCGATTCCGGGCCCGGAATTCCGCCTCAAGTGTTGGAGCATCTGTTCTCGCGCTTCACCACCACCAAAGGGAATGGAGGCGGAATGGGTATTGGTCTTTCGATCAGCAAGCGTATCATCGAAGCACATGGCGGGACATTGAGTGCCGAGAACCGGCCCGAGGGAGGAGCGAGTTTCCGCTTCACCTTGCCTGCCGTAGAGGAGGGTGGGGAATAGAATGAGCCGAACGATCTACATCGTGGACGATGACGATGCCGTCCGCGCGTCGCTCCACAGCCTGTTGTCCATCCGCCAGGATCTGATCGTCCGCGGCTTCCGATCGGGCGATGCCTTCCTTCAGGATGTCGGCGAACTCGATCCGGGCGTGCTGTTGCTCGATTTCCACATGCCCGGCGCCACTGGCCTCGATGTGCTGACCGCGCTCGATGACAGCCCGCGCTTCGTGCCGATCGTGCTCACCGGGCAGGGCAATGTCGGGCTGGCGGTGCAGGCGATGAAGGCCGGCGCGCTCGATTTCATCGAAAAGCCTTATGAGGCGGAGACTTTGCTCCAGTTGATCGACAACGCCTTTTCCCGCCTGGAGGAAGACAATGAGGCGGCGTCGCGCGTCAACGCGGCTGAGGCGAAGATCGCCAAGCTCAGCCCGCGCGAGACCGATGTCCTCAAGGGACTCATCGAAGGGCGATCGAACAAGATCATCGCTTATGAGCTCGATATCAGCCCGCGGACGGTGGAGATCTATCGGGCCAATCTGATGGAAAAGCTCGAGGTGCGCAGCTTGTCCGAAGCATTGCGCATTGCGTTTGCAGCGGGGTTGTTTCCAAAGAGTTGAGGCCGCTCTGCCCGCTAATGCGGGCCCGCGAGCTAACGGTCTGCCGATGGCGGCGAAAATTCGCCTCTGATTACGTACCCGGCATCCCGCGGTGCCCCTAGGCCGGGAAAATCCCGCAGAACCCTTGACGGCTGGGATGCTTGGTCACGCACAAATACCTAGCCGTCAGAGTAAGGTGTAAGCCACGCCCCGCGCGGCGCTCTGTCCTATAAGATACTGATATCATGTCGCAGGCGGTGAGCGCCGCTGTGCGCCCGACAGTAAAGGCATCTTATGGCAGACCTTCTCGCACGCATCAGAATTCCCGTGAAGATCATGGGGTTGTTGCTGATGCTCGGGCTGATCACGCTGGGCGTCGCGCTCTATGGATCGCGGTCGCTCATGAATGCCGACAATGCCTATGCGCTGCTTGTCGACAAGAAGCTGCCGATCACGACCAAGCTTGCCCGCGCCAACCGCTTCGGCACCCAGATGCTGTATGCGAGCTACCGGGTGATGGCTTATCCAGGCGGATCAGCCGCAGGCCGGGCTGCCGCCGACGACGAGCGCGCCGCTCACGAGAACGCGGTCAAGATATTCGACGAGATCAAGCAGATCGACCCGAGCATGGCCGCGGAGCTCGATGGTTATCGCGCCAAGTTCGACGAAATTCACAAGGGTGCCGAACAGGCAATCGCCCTTGGCTTACGCGATGAGAACGACGCGGCCCGCGCGATCCTCGCCGGTCTCGATGCCAAGCTCGATGTGACGATGCAGGAATTGGTCAGGGCTAACAACGAGGACGTAGCGGACGCGCAGGCCCTGTCCAACGACCTCACTGCGGCCGCCAAGGGCACGTCGACCAGCCTGTTGATCGTCAGCGTGGTCGCGATTGCGATCGCGATAGGCGTGGGCCTGCTCGTGTCGCGATTGGGCATCACAATGCCCATCGCCGATCTCCAGGCGCGGATGAAGACGCTGGCAGAAGGCGACAACGCGGCAGAAATCCCCGGCATCGTTCGTAACGACGAGATCGGTGCAATGGCCAAGGCGGTACTCGTGTTCCGCGAGGCGGCGGTCGACAAGCAGAATACCGACGCCGCCAAGAAGATCGCCGACGCCGAGCAGCAGCGCGTGGTCGAGATACTCGAGGCCAATTTGAGCAAGCTGGCGCAAGGCGACCTGACCAGCGAGATCGACGAGGCGTTTTCGCCCACCTATGAATCGGTCAAGGTCAACTTCAACGCAGCGGTGGGCGAGTTGCGCAGCCTGATCGGCACGGTGATGGAGAGTGCGCTGACGATCCGCACTGGTTCGGGCGAGATCGCCCAGGCCTCGGAAGACCTCGCGCGCCGCACCGAAGCCAATGCCGCCAGCCTCGAACAGACTTCGGCGGCGGTGACGCAGATGGACGGCCGCCTCAAGGCGACCGCGGCTTCGGCCGGCCGCACGGTCGAACGCGCCGACGGCGCCATTGCCACGGTTTCGGGTGGCCGCGCGGTCGCAGACGAAGCGGTCCAGGCGATGAGCCGCGTCGCCGACGGTGCCAAGGGCATCGACTCGGTCATTGAGGGGCTCGACAAGATCGCCTTCCAGACGCGCGTTCTCGCGATGAACGCCGCCGTCGAAGCTGGCCGCGCCGGCGAAGCGGGCCGTGGCTTCGCAGTCGTTGCGGACCTCGTCTCCGCACTCGCGATGCGCTCGGAAGAAGAAGCAGCGCGCGCACGCGATCAGCTCACCGCGACCCAGACTGACATCGTCTCGGCGGTGGGGATGGTCCAGAAGGTCGATCTCGCGCTGGCCGACATCTCTGGCGATGTGAGCGAGGTTCATGCGCTGCTCGCCCAGATGGCGACCGACAACCATGCCCAGTCGACCGCGATCACGCAGATCAGCGTCGCGATCGGGACGATGGACCAGTCGACCCAACAAAATGCCGCAATGGTCGAAGAGACTTCCGCTGCAGCGCGCAACCTCTCGGGTGAAGTCGCCGCGCTCAGCGAGCATGCGTCGAAGTTCAACGTCGGCAATGCCGCACGTCCGGCGGCGCGAACCGCCACGCAAGCCAAGCCGGCGACCAAGGCCGCTGGCTACGTCTCGCCGGTGCGGGCGCTGCCGGTGACGGCGATGGCGGGCGGCGGGGAAGACTGGGCGTCGTTCTGAAACTGATCGCTAGCAGAAATGGGGAGTCGCGACAGTAAATCGCCCGGCCGGCAAATGTGTCTCCACCATTTCCCCTATAATGGACAATACCTGTCTGCGATTTGCGCAAAGGGTGCCCCCTCGGGTCGCAAATTCGATGGGCGGCCAATCGGAGACGAACAACATGCACTGGTTTCAGGCGGTGGCGCCGATACGTCTCAAGCTCGTCATCGCATTCAATTCGCTGCTTGGAGCGATGGTCGCCATCGCGCTGGTCGCATTGATCGCACCGCTCATGATCGCGCTGCCGATCGTCGCAATCCTCATCACCGGCGCCGCGGTGCAGTGCGCGCGCTATCGCAAGGCGATCGCCGATCCCTATGTCTCGACCGTGGTCCGGATGGAGGGGCTCGCCGCTGGCGATCTGGCCGCGCCGATCCAATTCACTGACTATCAGGACTGTGTCGGCCGCATGACCAAGGCGATGCTGAGCTTCCGCGACGCTGCGGTGGTGCAGCAGCGCCTCGCGCAGGAGCAGGACGAAGCGGTCCAGCGGCTCGGCAGCCAACTCGAGCGGCTGAGTGAGGGTGACCTCACCGCCGAAATCGGCGAGGGCTTCCCCGACAGCTACGCCGTGCTCCGCACCAATTACAATGCGGCGCTGGGATCGCTGCGGGGGCTCATCGGGTCGGTGACCGAAAGCGCCTCGGCGATTCACACCGGCTCGGGCGAAATCGCGCAGGCTTCAGAGGATTTAGCGCGGCGCACCGAAACAAACGCCGCCAGCCTCGAACAGACCGCCGCTGCGGTTACCCAGATGGACCAGCGCCTCAAGGCGACTGCGCAAGCCGCCAACCGCACGGTCGGCCGCGCCGACGGTGCCATCGCCACCGTCTCGGGCGGGCGCTCGATCGCTGACGAGGCAGTACAGGCGATGACTCGCGTCGCGGATTCGGCGAAGGGAATCGACAGCGTCATCGAAGGTCTCGACAAGATCGCGTTCCAGACTCGCGTTCTCGCAATGAACGCTGCGGTCGAGGCCGGCCGCGCAGGCGAAGCGGGCCGCGGCTTCGCAGTCGTCGCCGATCTCGTCTCGGCGCTTGCCATGCGCGCCGAAGAAGAAGCGGGTCGCGCCCGCGACCAGCTCACCGCCACCCAGACCGACATCGTCGCCGCAGTGGAGATGGTGCAAAAGGTCGACGGCGCGCTGGCCGACATTTCGGGCGACGTCGGCGAGGTCCATGCCCTGCTCGGCGGGATCGCCGCCGACAATGAGGCCCAGTCGACCGCGATCACGCAGATCAGCGTCGCGATCGGCACGATGGATCAGGCCACGCAGCAAAATGCCGCGATGGTCGAGCAGACATCCGCTGCCGCGCGCAGCCTGTCGGGCGAAGTCGCCGCGCTGGGGGAGCAGGCAGCGAGGTTCAACATTGGCAGCGAGGGCGGATCGGCGCGCCCGCGCCCGTCCGCCCGCCCCGCCAGGGCTGCAACCAAGTCCGCAGGCTATGTTTCGCCGGTCAAGGCGCTTCCCGCCGCCGCAAAGGCAGGCGCGGGCTCGGACGCCTGGGCTTCATTCTAAGCGCGCGGCGCGCCGAAGGGCGTCGCCGCACTGCGGCGACCCGGAAGCTGCCGTTCAGCCAGCCAGCGCTGCCTCGATCGCCGCTGCCGCATGGATCGCCGTCGTGTCAAAAACGGGAACCGGACTGTCTTGGGGGCCAATCAGCAGCATGATTTCGGTGCATCCGAGGATCACCGCCTCTGCACCAGCCTCGACCATGCGCGCGATTATGTCTCGATAAGCTTCCCGCGAAGCCGGAACGATTCTCCCAGCGACCAGCTCCTCATAGATTACACGATGAACCGTCGCGCGATCCGCTTCGCTGGGAACGATGACGCTCAGGCCGTGCTGCTTGGCCAATCGCCCCTTGTAAAAGTCATGTTCCATCGTGAACGCCGTGCCGAGCAGTCCGACCTTTCGAAAGCCAGCCGACTTGATGCGCTCGGCAGTGGGGTCAGCGATGTGAAGCAGCGGCACCTTCACCGCCGCCTGAACCGCGGGTGCCATTCGATGCATGGTGTTGGTGCAGATCAACAGCACGTCGGCGCCGCCGGCCTCGAGCCGCTGCGCGGCGTCCACGATGCGAGCGGTCAGGCGGTCCCAGTCACCTTGATGCTGTAGCGCCTCGATCTCTGCAAAATTGAACGACCAGAGCAGGCAGGAAGCCGATGCCGTTGGGCCGAGTCGGTCCCGAACGCCTTGATTGAGGATACGGTAATATTCGGCCGAGCTTTCCCAGCTCATTCCCCCAATCAAGCCGATCGTTCGCATCGTGCCCCCGTGTATCGCTTCCGCACCTTCCTACCGCGATGCTCGGCGACGCGGAATAGCTGCTCATCGGCCATGATCCGAAAACGGTCGGCGTACTAACCACCATTCGCCAAACAGAAAAGGCGCCGCGGTCTCACCACGGCGCCCTTTTACTGATCGTGAGGCTGCTGCTCAGGCGGCGAGACGCTGTCCGCGCAGGCCTTCCATGATCGTGCGGTTGAGCGAGATCAACTCGCCGAGCGGCTCGCGCCCGGAGACGACGTCGCTGGTGAACCGCTCGACCCACAAGGCCAGCGAAATGATCTGCGCACGCAGCTCATTGGGCAAACCGTTGCCGGTCGCGCCGCAATCGGTGGCGAAGGCCGACCACATCTCGCGGTTGCGGTGAAGCGGCTGCATCAGCATCGCTCCTTTGAGACCGGCGGTCTCGGCATCCATCATCTCGCCGGTGATCTGGCTCATCAACCGGAATTCGGCCGCGCGCGGCGTTTCCGCCCGGCTGCGGGCGTGCTGGTAGGCAGTGAGTGTCATGCGGGCTCCTTTGCTGACGATCTCATTCTAGGAAGATTTTGCCGAGCTGGTCTTCGCTCTTCCTATAAGAATCATGCGTCCACCGATGCGGGACGCATTTTCCAGGGAAACTGCATTGGCCGACTTCATTCTTCCGCATGCCCTGCCGAGCGCGCTCGATGGGCGCGACGGCATCAAGATGCTTTCGCTCGATTGCTTCGATACCTTGCTGTGGCGCGATACCCATGCGCCGGGCGACCTGTTCGGCCTGCTGCCCGACACCACGGTGCAGCAGCGCATTTGGGCTGAGCAGCGCGCACGCAACGCCTCGGCACTGCGCCGCACGCGTTTCGAAGTGAGCATCGAGGAAATCTATGCCGAGCTGCTCCCCAATGCGGGACTGGCCGAGCGCACCATCGCCGTCGAGCACGAGCTGGCGGCCGAGGCGCTGCATTGCTTCGCCTTCGCGCCGACCGTCGCGCTGATGCGCGAAGCGAAGCGTCGCGGGCTGCAGGTGATCATCGTCTCCGACACCTATCTCAATGCCGACCAGCTGCGCGGGCTTATCGCGGTCGCCGCGGGCGATGACGTCGCCAATCTGATCGACCGCTTCTTCTGCTCTTCGGTCTACGGTCAATCCAAGCGCGAAGGCCTCTACAAGCAGGTCCTCGCCGAGACCGGCGTCGCGCCCCAGGCAATCCTGCACATCGGCGACAACAAGCGCGCCGACGTCGACGGCGTTGCGCCGTTCGGAGTCAACACTCTCCACTTGAAACAGTTCGGCGAAGCGACCGAACAGCGCCTGCGCCTCGAGGCGGCGGTGAGCGCGATGCTCCATCCCCAGGCGTCGGGGATCGCGACCACGCATCAGCCGCACCGCGCCGCGCTCGCTTCGGCCGAGCCGACGATCACCGACCCGGCCGAGGCCTTCGGCTTCGCCACGCTCGGCCCCGTGCTGCACGGCTTCGACCGCTGGCTCGGCGACGAGGCTGCGGCGCTGGAGACCCGGCGCGGCGGCAAGGTCCATTACCTGTTCCTGATGCGCGACGGGCATCTGCCGCTCATCGTCCATCGGGCGGCAGGCAAGCATGCCGTCGGCCACGCGATCGAGATCAGCCGCTTCACCGCGGTCGCCGCTTCGTTCGTCAACGAGCAGGCGGTCGAGAGCTACCTCCAGCGCGAGCTGACCACCGATCTCGACACGATGATGAAGCAGTTGCTGCTCTCGCCAACCGAGATCGCAATGGTCAACAAGGCGCTGCCCGCCCATGGCCGGATCGGCGCCTTCCTCAAGGCGATCCGCAATCCCGCGCAGATGCGTCGCATCGTCAAGGCGTCGAAGGCGTTCGCCGATCGCCTCGCCCAGCATGTCCGCAGCACCGTCGATCCCGCCACGGGCGACACGCTGATGCTGGTCGACCTCGGCTATAACGGCACCGTCCAGAACGAAATCGAGCCGGTGCTCAAGCGCCTGCTCGGGGTCAACGTCGCCGGTCGCTATCTGCTGCTGCGCGAACAGTTCCGTACCGGCTTCGATAAGAAGGGCCTGCTCGATCCGGCCAATTATGACGCGAACACGCTCGAGGCGATGAGCCGCAATGTCGCGGTGCTCGAGCAGACCTGCACCGCCGCACAGGGCTCGGTGATCGACTATAAGCTCGATGGCACGCCGATCCGCCGCGAGAGCAGCATCAAGGGCCGCCAGAGCGCGATCCGCGATCGCATCCAGGCCGGTTGCATCCGTTTCGTCCATGCCCAGCAGGACGCGATCCTTCGCGCTTCGGCACCGTGCGCCGTGACGATGTGGCGCCGCACTGCTGCCTCCGTTCTCACGCGGCTGATGTTCCTGCCGATGGCGGACGAGCTCGCGCTCGTCGCGGAATTCGAGCACGACATAAACCTCGGCGTCGACGACACCGTTCCGCTGTTCGACGCGGCGGTGGCGAAGCGTGGCCTGCGCCAGCGCGGCCTGTTCTACATGAAGGGCGCCGAGCGCATGTATCTGCCGGCCGAGCTGCAGGGCGAAGGCCTGTCGCTCAAGCTCGCCTTGCTCGCCAGCCAGCGGTTCGGGATGGCGCTCAAATATGCCGATTTCGTCGACCAGACGATTTCGCTGCCGGTGATCATCGCCGACGGCACCAACGTCACGACCGGTGCGGTCACCGCCACGCCGACGCATGACGGCTATTATCTCGCGCCGATCCCGATCGACGATTGCCGTTTCTCGGTCGGCCTGCAGTTCGGCCAGCTGTTCGATTGGCTGCAAGTCGAGGGCGTCACCTTCATGCCGGTAAAGGAGTTCCTCAGCGATACTCCGAAGTCGGGCGTGGAAATTGCCGCTTCGCCTTCGCTTGAGGGCATGGAGCAGACCGCCCCCAACCTTTTCAAGTGCGACGACGAATTCGGCTTCATGATGGTCCCGCCGCCACCGCGCGCGGACGACCAGAAGATGATGCTAGCCGTAGTCTTCCGCCCCATCGCCAGGCGCGAGGCCAAGCCCGCGCCGGCGACCCACAACGCCCTTCTCGCCACTGGAGCTTCCGCATGAGCAGCCTGCTGATCCACTCGATGACCGAGTTTTCCGACATCATCCTCCGCGTTCTCCACGCCGCCGGCGCGCGCACGCTCGCCGAGGTCGGCGCCGAGTTCGGCGGCACGTCGCAGCAGCTCGCCGCGTATGCCCAGGCGACCGGTGGCAGCCTGACCAGCATCGATCCCTGCCCGAAGCAGGAATTCCTCGACTGGGTCGCGAGCAGCCCCAGCGTCGACCATGTCGCCGCGCCGAGCCTCGAGGCGATGCCCGGCTGCAAGGACATCGACGCCTGGGTGATCGATGGCGATCACAACTACTACACCGTCTCGAACGAGATGCGGATCGCCGGCGAACTCGCCAAGCGCGACGGCAAGCCACTGCTCGCGCTGCTGCACGACGTCAGCTGGCCCTGCGGCCGCCGCGACTTCTATTATGCGCCCGATCGTATTCCGGCTGAGTGGCTCCATCCGCACAGCTTCGATGCCGGCGTGACGCTGGACAACCCGGCCGTGCTCGACAATCGCGGCTTCCGCGGCGCCGGCCAGTTTGCAGTCGCGCTCCACGAAGGCGGCCCGCGCAACGGCGTGCTGACCGCGGTCGAGGACTTCCTTGCCGAAGAGCGCGCCAAGGGCGCCGATCTGGCGTTCGCCTTCGTCCCGGCGGTGTTCGGGCTGGGCATCGTCTTCGACGCCACCGCGCCCTGGGCACCCGAAGTGGCCCAGATCGTCCTGCCCTATCACGACAATGCGCTGATCGCCTCGCTCGAGCGCAACCGCCTGCGCAATTATCTCGCGGTGATCGACTGGCAGGATCGCCAGGCCGCCTGAACAATTCAGGACGCGGCACGCCGCGACCTTCGGAATTCGTCCTATAATTCTGGAAACACCAGAGAAAGAAAAGCGGCAAGATCATGCTGAACGGCGTCGGCTTCCTCATCATCCTCGGATGCGTATTCGGCAGCTTCGTGATGGCTGGCGGGAAGATGGGCATCATCCTCCACGCATTGCCGCACGAAATGATGGCGATCGCCGGCGCGGCTATCGGTGCTTTCATTGTCTCCAATTCGATGTCGACGGTGAAGAAGGCCGGGCGCGGCATCGTGCGTGCGTTCAAAGCCGGCAAATGGAAAGCGCAGGACTATAAGGACCTGCTGACCCTGATGTTCACCGTGCTCGCGACCTTCAAGAAGGGCGGCGCGACCATGCTCGAGCCGCATCTCGACGCGCCGGAGGAAAGCTCGCTCTTCACTCCCTATCCGCGCCTTCTCAAGGATCATCACCTGATCGAGTTCATCTGCGACTATCTGCGCATGATGACGGTCAATTTCGAGGATCCGCATCAGCTCGAGGCGGCGATGGACGCCGATATCGAGAAGCATCACCACGAAGAGGCCGGGCCGCAGCATGCGCTGCAGGTCGTAGCCGACGGCCTACCCGCTTTGGGCATCGTCGCCGCCGTGCTCGGCGTCATCAAGACGATGGGCTCGATCGACCAGCCGACCGAGATCCTCGGCGCGATGATCGGCGGCGCGCTGGTCGGCACCTTCCTCGGCGTGCTCCTCGCTTATTGCGTGGTGGGTCCGCTCGCCGCGAAGCTGATGGAAACGATCGAGGCGGACGCGAAGCCCTATTTCATCGCGAAGACCGCGATCGTCGCTTACGCCCAGAACCAGCCGGTTCAGGTCGCGATCGAGATCGCCCGCCGCATGACGCCCTCGGACTATGCGCCGAGCTTCCAGCAACTCGAAACTGCACTCGACGAGGCGAAAAATGGACTCAACCCTGCCACTGCCTGAAGCGGCGGATGACCGCTCGCTGCGCCTCCCGGCGCACGGCACCACCGTCACTGCGGAAGAACTGCGCATCCGCTTCGTCCTCGCCGCCGATCTCGATGACACCATCGAAGTCGATGCGTCCGAGGTCGAGAGCGTCGGCCAGGCCGTGCTCCAGCTCCTCGTCGCCGCGCGCAACGAGGCGATGGCCAACGGCCAGCGCTTCCGTATCGCCAACCCCAGCCAAGCCTTTGTCAATCGCGTGACTAGCTGCCGCATGGCGGAAGCGATCGGCCTCGAAACCGGAGATACCCTGTGAGCAAGTTGATCCTTACCGTCGACGATTCGGCAAGCATGCGCATGCTGCTCAAGACGTCGCTGACCGCGCAGGGCTATCGCATCGAGAGCGCCAATGACGGCCAGCACGGCCTCGAGCGGATGCACGAGGTTCAGCCCGATTTGCTGATCACCGACATCAACATGCCCAAGATGGACGGCTTCGAGCTGATCGAGGCAGTCCGCGCCGAGGGCCAGTTCCGCGGCCTCCCGATCCTGGTCCTCTCGACTGAATTCTCCGACGAGAAGAAGCAACGCGCGCGCTCGGCGGGCGCCACCGGCTGGATCACCAAGCCCTTCGAAGCCACCAAGCTCGGAGCGGCGATCCGCCGCGTCTGCCCGTGAGCGACGAACTCGACGAAATCCAGGCAATCTTCTTCGAAGAATGTACTGAAGGTCTGGCCGCCGCCGAGCAGGGCCTTTCGGCGATGCAGACCGGCGATATCTCTGCCGAGACGATCGCCGGCGTGTTTCGTGCAGTCCACTCGATCAAGGGCGGCGCAGGCGCGTTCGGCCATGCCGATCTGACCGCGTTCGCGCACCGGTTCGAAAATGTCCTCGACGAGGTACGCGGCGGCAAGATCGCCCCCACCCCGGGCGTCATCAAGGTGATGCTGAGCTCGTTCGACGTGCTCGCCGATCACGTCGAGACCGCCAAGGGCCTCGCGCCGCGTCCGAACGACGCCGCCGCGCTTGCCGCGCTAGAAAAGGTGCTCGCCGACAAGGGTGTCGTCGAAGACGGCGGCGCTCCCGCTGCCGCCGCGCCGGCAGCTGCGCCAGCCCCCGTCGCGGCAGCGCCGGCCGAGGACGATTTCGGCTTCATGCCGGTCGCCTTCTCGCTTGACGATTTCGACGCACCTGCCGGGCCCGCGGCTTCGGTTGCGAGCTGGACGATCCGCTTCAAGCCGTCGCGCGCCGCGCTCGCCAATGCCAGCGAGCCGATGCTCCTCATCCGCGAGCTCGAGACGCTCGGCGCGACGGTCGAGTCGGTCGACGTGTCGGACGTGCCGCCGCTGCGCGATCTCGATCCTGAAGACGCCTATTTCACTTGGCTGCTGAGCATGCCGGGTGACGTTCCGCGGAACGACATCGACGACTGCTTCGACTTCGTAGCGCCGGATTCGCTGATCGAAATCACCCGCAACGAAGTCGAGGCCCCTGCCCCGGCATTTGAGCCAATTCCGGCGCCTTCGCTCGACTTGGAGCCCCCCGCCGAGGATCTGATCCCGTTCGTGCCGGTCACGGCCTCGATCGAGGACCTCACTGCGCAGGTCCAGCAAGTGGTGGCGGATCTCGCCGCCACACCGATGACGCCGACGCCCGCGCCGGTGATGCCGACCGAGAGCGCGGCGCCCAAGCAGGCGAACGAGGCGTCGCAGACGATCCGCGTCGACTTGTCGAAGCTCGATCTGCTGCTCAATCTCGTCGGCGAGCTGGTGATCCGCAATTCGATCCTCGCCGACCGGCTGTCACCGGCAGACCGCCAGCGCGTCGAGCTTCCGGAACTCGCGCGCCTCACGCGCCAGATCCAGGACAATGTCATGTCGCTGCGCGCCCAGCCGATCAAGCAGGCGTTCAGCCGCGTGCCGCGCATGCTGCGCGACTTGTCGGTCGAGACCGGCAAGCAAATCGAGCTCGAAACCGTCGGCGAGACGACCGAAGTCGACAAGGGCGTGATCGAGAAGATCGGCGATCCGCTGACGCACATGATCCGCAACGCCGCGGACCACGGCCTCGAAAGCACCGAAGAGCGTATCGCCGCGGGCAAGTCTCCGGTGGGAACGATCAAGCTCTCGGCTGAGCAGAAGGGCGCCCGCATCTTCGTCCGCGTCCAGGACAATGGCCGCGGCATCAACCGCGAACGCGTCAAGGCCAAGGCGATCGAAAAGGGGATCATCTCCGCCGATGCAGTCCTCTCGAACGAGGAAATCGACCAGCTGATCTGCGCGCCGGGCTTCTCGACCGCAGAGACGATCTCGAACATCTCGGGCCGCGGCGTCGGCATGGATGTGGTCCGCTCGAACGTGGAAGCCCTGGGCGGCCGCGTCGAGATCCACTCGGTTCCCGGCGAAGGCACCACCTTCACGATGATCCTGCCGCTGACGCTCGCGATCCTCGACGGCATGATCGTCCGGCTCGCCAGCCAGCGCTTCGTGCTGCCGCTCGCGCATGTGCTCGAGACCGTCCAGCCCGAGCCGGGCCAGGTCAAGCGCACCTCGCCCGACACCGAAGTGATCGACATGCGCGGTGAGTATGTCCCGGTGAAGCGCACGACGGAAATCTTCGGCCTCAACGACGATCGTCTGATCGAGGACTCGCTGGTGGTGATCGTCGAGAGCGAGCACGGCAAGGTCGGCCTCGTCGTCGATACCATCGACGACCGTCGCGAAGTGGTGATCAAGAGCCTCGACCAGAACCTTCATCCGATCCGCGGGCTGGGCGGCGCCACCATCCTTGGTGACGGTTCGATCGCACTCATCCTCGACATCGAGGCGCTCGTCGCCTCGGCCAACCGCTACACCCCCAAAGGACTGGCCGCATGACCACCACCACCGAAACGGCAAGCGACTGCAAGATCGTCACCTTCACGCTCGGCAAGCAGACTTTCGGGATCGACATGGGTGCGCTCATCGAGATCCGCGAATGGGACGAGCCGACTCCGCTCCCCAACGTGCCCCGCTTCATCAAGGGCGTGAGCAATTTGCGCGGCAACGTCATCCCGGTCGTCGGCCTCGCCGAGCGGCTGGGCTGGGAGCCGAGTGCGATCCATGCCCGCTCTTGCATCCTCGTCGTCAGCATCGGCGGCAAGCAGGCGGGCTTCCTCGTCGACGAAGTCAACGATATCGTCGGGATTACCCGCAGCGATATCCAGCCGGCTCCTGAAGTCGAGACGATCGAGGCGAGCGTGATCGACGGGCTGGTACGCATCACCACCCGCGCCAAGGACGGCACCCGTGACGAGAACGGCACGATGGTGCTGCTGCTCGATCTCGAAGCGCTGAGCCTGACCAAGCATCTGGATATGGCAGCGTGAGCCGCGCCGGGGGCGCCGTGGCGCTCGCCGGCGGCAATGCGATGGCGGCGGCGAATGCGGAGCTCATGCCCCGCGATTTCGCAGCGATCGCCGCGATCATGCACAGCGACGCCCGCATCGAGCTGAGCGAGGCCAAGACCACGTTGGTCCAGTCCCGCCTCGCGCGGCGTCTGCGCGAGCATGGCCTCAGCCGCTTCTCAGAATATGTCGCGATGGTCCAGGCGGACGCGCAGGAGCGGCATGCGATGGTGGTGGCGCTGACCACCAACCACACCCACTTCTTCCGCGAGCCGCATCACTTCGATCATTTCCGCGAGACTGTCCTGCCAGTGCTCAAGCGCAAGCAGGGCCCGATCCGGATCTGGTCGGCGGGCTGCTCGTCTGGCGAGGAAGTCTATACGATCGCGATGTGCCTGCTCGGCCCGGATCGCACGTCGGCGACCTGGCTGCGCACTGCCGACGTTCGCCTGCTGGCAACCGACATCGCACCGCACGTCGTCGATTCCGTCCAGCGTGGTTTCTACGCCGACAACATCGCATCGGGCGTTCCCGAGCCGTATCGCAGCGCGTGGATGCGTCCCGCGCCGGGCGGCTTCACCGTTGCCGACGAGGCGCGCCAATTGGTCACCGCGCGCGTGCTCAACCTGTTCGAGAAATGGCCGCTAAAGGCCCAATACGACGTGATCTTCTGCCGCAACGTGATGATCTATTTCGGCGATCCCGCAAAGGAGGAGCTCGAGGAGCGTTTCGTCAACCAGCTCGCGCCCGGCGGTCATCTCTATATCGGCCATTCCGAACGATTGATCGGCCCAGCGGCGAGCCGGATGAAGTCGTGCGGGCATACGATCTACGCGAAGCCGGAGGCCAAGGGATGAGACCGGTACGCACCCTTATCGTCGACGACAGCGCCTCGATGCGGGCGACGCTGAAGCGCATGCTCTCGGCCGATCCCGAGATCGAAGTCGTCGGCATGGCGCCCGAGCCGTTCGCGGCGCGCGACATGATCAAGCAGCTCAATCCGGATGTGCTGACGCTCGACATCGAGATGCCCGGGATGGACGGGCTGTCGTTCCTCGAACGCATCATGCGCCTCCGCCCGATGCCGGTGGTGATGTGCTCGACGCTCACCGCACGCGGTGCCGAAGTCACGATCGAAGCGCTGCGCCTCGGCGCCGTCGACTATGTCACCAAGCCGAGCGGCACGCCCGAAGACATCGAGCGCGACGCCGCCTTGCTCTGCGAAAAGGTAAAGACGGCGGCACGTTCGGTGGCCCGCGCCGGACCCAGCCGGCTGCCCCAGCAGCCCAGCGTCGCTGGCGGCGGCCTGGGCAAGCTGATCGCGATCGGATCGTCGACCGGCGGGGTCGAGGCATTGTTCTCGCTGCTGCCGGCGCTGCCCGCGGATTGCCCGCCGGTGCTGATCGTCCAGCACATGCCGGCGAGCTTCACGCGCAGCTTTGCCCAGCGCCTCGACGCGGAATGTAGCGTTCGGGTCGTGGAAGCTACGGAGAACGCACAGGTCCAGCCGGGAACCGTCTATATTGCACCTGGGGGCGAAACGCACATGGAGCTCTCCGGCGGCGTCGCCGGGCGCATCAAGCTGCGTTCCGGGGATCTCGTCACTGGCCATCGGCCCTCGGTCGATGTGCTGTTCCGCTCGGTGGCGCCGCTCGGCGCTTCCGCAGTGGGGGCGATCCTGACGGGGATGGGTCAGGACGGCGCCGAAGGTCTGCTGGCGATGCGCCGGGCCGGTGCCCGTACGCTGAGCCAGAGCCGCGACACCTGCGTCGTATGGGGCATGCCCCGCGCGGCGGTGGAGCTTGGCGCGGTCGAGAAGGAAGTTGGTTTGTCTGCGATGCCTGAGGCGATCCTCAAGGCATGCCGCGAAAAAGTTGGGAGCGTCTGATGCCTGCTGCTGCAGCAATCAAGGTTATGGTCGTGGACGATCAGACCAGCATGCGTGCGATGATCCGTCGCGCGCTGCAGGATCTGGGGTTCAAGGACGTGCGCGACAAGTCGGGCGCTTCGGAAGCGCTGTCGGCGATCAAGACCGATCGCGTCCATCTCGTGATCTCGGACTTCAACATGCCCGAGATGGACGGCCTTCAGTTCCTCGAAGCCGTGCGCAACGATCCGGTGATCGGCAAGACCGTGTTCATCATGCTCACCGGTTCGGCCGACAAGGAGATCGTCCAGAAGGCCGCGGCGCTCGGGGTCAACAACTATGTCGTCAAGCCCTTCTCGCCCGCGGCGCTGAAGGAAAAAATCGAGCGTGTGTTCGGCGAGCTGACCTGATGCGACGCATGGCGATCGTTCAGGGCGAGAATGCCATCGTGGTGGAGCCGGACGTCGTCATCACGACTCTGCTCGGCAGCTGCGTGGCTGCCTGCCTCTACGATCCCGTCGCGAAGGTAGGTGGAATGAACCACTTCCTTCTCGGCGAGCCCAGCGCCGATCACCGAGTCTCGGCCGGAGACATGCAGCGCTACGGCATTCATGCGATGGAGCTTCTGATCAACGGGATGATGAAGAAGGGCGCGATGCGCACTCGGCTGCGCGCGCATATCTATGGCGGCGCCAACATCGTCTCGGGGCTCGGATCGATCGGCTCCTCGAACGCCGCGTTCGCGCATCGCTTCATGCAGACCGAAGGCATCGAGGTCGCGCACAGCGACGTCGGCGGGACTTCGGCGCGCAAGATCGAGTTTCTTCCCCAGGAGGGCAGGAGCCGCTGCACCAAGGTGGCCGACCGCGTGCCCGACCGCCCCCCCGTCCCCGTTGCCCTGCCGCCCGTCGGCGGAGACTTGGAGCTGTTCTGATGTCGTGTCTGCCCGTGTCCTCCCAGCCCGTCCCCATCGAGCCGATGTCCGGCTACGATCCCTATTCGGGTGCGCTTCACAGCGTGATGGCGGGCGAGCTGCGCGAGATTCGCGACATGCTCGAGCGGCTGGCCGAAGCGCTCGTCGCCGACGAACAATTCGCCCACGCCCATATCGAGGAACTCCAGTCGTTCGACTATCTCATCCAGCATAGCGACGAGTGCGCGAATTTGCTCGAGCGGATCGCCAATGGCGAGGATTCGCTGACCGCGATCGGCCATGTCCGCCTCGCCGAGGTCCAGGAACGGCTGCGCGATGCGCTCTCGGGCAAATGGATCGGTTTCACCAATGACCAATGACCGCCCGATCATCATCAAGAAGGTCAGGAAGGCCGCCGTCGTGCATCACGGCGGCGCCTGGAAAGTCGCCTATGCCGACTTCGTGACGGCGATGATGGCGTTCTTCATGCTGCTCTGGCTGATCTCCAATCCGGACAAGGAGCGGCTCAAGGGCCTCGCCCAATATTTCACCCCCACGCTCGGCGAGACCGCCCCGCAGACGCCGCTGCAGGGCAACGCGGCGGGCGCCGGCGGCCGTTCGCGCAAGAACTCGACCGACGAATCGAAGGCCAAGGGCACGCCGACGAGCGAGGCCGCCACTGCCGGCGGCGCGCGCGGCGGCACCGCCAGCGTGCCCGATGCGTCGATGCGGGTGCTCGCCTCCGAGCTGCAGATCGCGCTCGACTCGTCCCCGCAGGATTCGGGGCAGAAGAAGAACGTGCAGATCGATCCGAGCCGCGACGGGCTGCGCATCACGCTGATGGATACCGACCAGCAATCGATGTTCCGCGCCAACACCGCCGAGCTCAACCCCTATGCCCGCGCGATGCTGGCCAAGGTTGCCGCCAAGCTCGGCGTCTCCGGTGCGCAGATCGCGATCGAGGGCCACACCGACGGCGCCGGCGGCGTCCAGAGCGACGCCAATTGGCGCCTCTCGAGCGAGCGCGCGCTCGCTGCGCGGCAGGCGCTGATCGGCTCGGGCATGACTCCCGACCGCTTCGCCGAGATCGTCGGAATGGGCGCGACCAAGCCGGTCTACCCAGACCAGCCGAACCGCCCCGAGAACCGCCGGATCACCGTGGTGCTCAAAGCCGAAGCCTCGGCATTGCCCAGCGACTCCAGCTTCAAATTCTGAGGAAGGGTACCATGAAGAAGACCCTGTTCCTGATCGTCACGCTCCTCGCCGGCCTCGGCCTCGGCGGCAGTGCGGCGTATGCGACGGTGCTGCTGCTAGGGCCCCAATCGTCCAGCTCGGCGCGTGCCGACGCAGTCGCGCCGAGCTTCGTCGACGCCGGCAAGGTGCTCGCGCCCCTGGTCTTCGCCGACGGCCGGCTGTCGGGCTATGTCGAGTTCGAGCTCCAGCTCGAAGTGCCTGCCGACAGGACCGAGTTCGTCAGCGCTCGGATGCCGCTGCTGCTCCACGCGATCAACATGCGCACCTACCGCACGCCGATGGCGGCCGGCCCCGACGGGCTCATCCCCGATCTCGAGACGTTCCGCAAAGTCGTGATGAGCGCTGCACCCGAGGCGTTCGGTGCCGGCGTGCTCCGCAAGGTCGCCGTGACTCAGGCAAACCCGGCATGACCCGGAGCGTAGCTTTACGGACGCCACAGCCCCGCCCTCGCCGTGGCAATAGTGCACGGCGAGGGGATCACATCGACCAGGAGGGACAGCCATGCACCTGACCCAAAACCAGACCGCTGAAGCGGACCTTGCCCTCGATCGCGCGCCGCGCACCGTCACCACATTGCTGGTGGGCAAGCTGTTCAGTCGCGGCTCGGCAGAACATCTCTGCCGCATCCGAAACATCTCGATGACCGGAATGATGCTCGAGACGCACCATACGCTCGGCCATGGCAGCTGGGTGACGGTCGAGCTGCGCAGCGGCGATCGCCTGGAAGGCTCCGTAGCCTGGAGCAGCGAGGGCCGCGCCGGCGTCGAGTTCGCGCAGGCGATCGACGTCGATCACATCCTCGCCCAGGCCAAGGCCAGCCTCGAGCGCTTTTGCGGCCCCGCCCCGCGCGCGCCGCGCTTCGACGTCGAATGCGCTGCGCGGATCAGCTGCTTCGGCCGCTATATCGACGTGACCCTCGAGAACGTATCGCAAAGCGGCGCGCGCATCGCCTTGCCCAAGCCGCCGCGCGAAGACACCGAGATCATCCTCTCGGTTCCCGGCCTCCCGTCGCGCCGCTGCACGACGCGCTGGGCGACCGAAGACAAAGCCGGCCTGATCTTCCTCGAGCCGATCGCGTACAACGATCTCGGCCCCTGGCTCGAGCACTGCAACCTGGATAGCTGATTGATTCAGTCCTCCCCCGGAGGGGGAGGGGGACCAGCGAAGCTGGTGGAGGGGTAGTCGCCGCGGGCCGTGCCCACGATGAAGCGAACGACTGCCTCCAGATGCGTGAGCACGTCTGCCGCCGGGATGCGTACCACATGAACGCCCTGGCTTAGTATCCATGCATCACGTTGCGCGTCACGCTGCTGCGCGTCGCCGCATTCAAGCGCCATGCCATCAACCTCTATCGCTAGCCGGCACTCTACGCAGAAGAAATCGAGCACATAGCGTCCTGCCGGATGCTGCTTGCGGAACTTGAGTCCCGCAGGCCGCTGCCGGAGCGCCTGCCAGAGCAGCACCTCCGGCAGGGTGAGGTTCCGCCGCAGCGCGCGGGCACGCTTCTGTGTAGATTTCGGGCCGTGCAGCATGCGGCGACTACCCCTCCACTAGCTCCGCTGGCCCCCCTCCCCCTCCGGGGGAGGATCGCAGACTGCACCGTCTGTCCTCGAATGAAAAGAGCCCCGGCTTTCACCGAGGACCATTCCTATCCTTCATCCCGCCCAGCTACGTCGCGAAGCTCTTCACCAGCGATCCCGCCACCAGTGCCCAGCCGTCGACCAGCACGAAGAAGATGATCTTCATCGGCAGCGAGATCGTCGGCGGCGGCAGCATCATCATACCCATCGCCATCAGCACCGCGGACACCGCGAGGTCGATCACCAGGAACGGTAGCAGCAACAAAAAGCCGATCTCGAACGCGCGGCGCAGCTCGGAGATCATGAACGCCGGCGCCAGCGTGGTCAGCGGCGTCTCGGCGCGCGTGGTGACCGGCTTGTTGGCCAAATCGGCGAACAGCTTGAGATCGCTTTCGCGCACCTGGCCCAGCATGAACGTGCGGAACGGTGCGACGGTCTTTTCGAACGCGACCTGCTCGGTGATCTTGCCCTTGGTATAGGGGTCGACGCCTTCGTTCCACGATTTCTCGAACGTCGGCGCCATCACGAAGAACGACAGGAACATCGCGAGACTGATGATCACCGGATTGGGCGGCACGCCGGGCGCGCCGATGCCGGTGCGCAGCAGCGACAGCGCCACCACGATGCGGGTGAAGCTGGTGACCGTCATCAGCAGCCCCGGGGCGAGGCTGAGCACGGTCAGCATCAGCACCATCTGGATCGCCTTGGCCGACAGCTGGCCGCCGGCGCCCGTGGCTCCCCCGAGGTTGATGGTAGTACCGCCGGCCGCCTGCGCGTGCGCTGCCACCGGCAGCAACACGATCGCAGCCATGGCGGCGATCAGAAGTTTACGCATTGAGCGCCTCGCGCACCGCGGCACGATTCCAGCGCTTGGTATCGCGCGGACGGCGGGTGCGCTTGCGGGGCGCGGTCTGGGGAAGATCGGCTGCGGTTGCGATTTCGGCCGGCGCGGCGTCCGCGTCGTCGTCGTCGCTCTCGTCATCATTGGCGCCGCGCACGGCAGCGATCTTGCTGCGCGAAAGCTCGACCAGCTTGCCGAAATTGTTGGAGAAGGCGGCGAGGTCTGCCTGGAAATTTGCGCCAGTCGCGGGTCCTGCCGGAGCCGGGGCAGCTGCCGGCGCGGGCGCGGTGATGCCGGTCTCGAGAGTCAGATGGCCGTCCGGGCCGATCAGGATCAGATGCTCGCAGCCGTCGCGGCGGATCAGTGCGATCGAGCGCTTGGCGTCAACCGCGAGGCGCTCGACCAGCTCGACCCGCTTGCGCGCGCCGCCCGAGACGCGGCCCGGCAGCTTGAGATCGTAGCGACGCACCACCCACAACGCGCCGGCGAGCATGCCCAGCACCAGACCGAGCGCCCCGAAGGTGCGCATCATCGAGAGAATGTCCATCAGTTGCGCGACTTCTTCACGAGTTCCGAGATTTCGAGCGACATGTTCTCGCCGTCGACGAGGATGCGGCCGCGCGCGACCAGCTCGCCATTCACATAGACAAGGCTCGGATCGTCCTGGCCGCAATCGAGCGGGATCATCGCCCCGCGGCTCATCTTGAGCATCTGGCGGATCGGGATCTCGGCCGAGCCGAGGACGATCGACATGTCGATCATGATTTCGTCGAGTACGGACATGAACGCCCCTTTCTGACTTTCTTATAGGAAGCGTTTCGCGGCACCCGGCGCTCGACCCGGCAAATTTTGCCTAGGTACGTTTTTTCCGCCTCCCCGCCCCACCCCCGGCAACAATTGCCTACAATGAGGGAAATGGCCGCTCGGCCGCTGTGGAGCTCGACCCAATGGACTTGAAGGCATCGCTCGGCGTTTCGGCTTCCGGGCTTCGCGCCCAGTCGCTCCGGATGCGCGTGATCGCGGAGAATCTGGCCAACCAGGATTCGGTCGCGCAGACTCCGGGCGGCGATCCCTATCGCCGTCGCGTCGCCAGCTTCAAGGCCCAGGTCGATCGCGCCACCGGTGCCACCGAAGTCAAGGTCCAGTCGATCGAGAGCGACAAGTCCGACTTCTCGCGCATCTATCAGCCCGGCCATCCGGCCGCGGACGCGCAGGGCTATGTGCTCAAGCCCAACGTCAACGGCCTCGTCGAGAGCGCCGACATGAAGGCCGCGCAGCGCAGCTACGAGGCCAATCTCAATGCCATCGAGGCGGCCAAGAGCCTGACGATGCGCACCATCGACCTTCTCAAGTAAGAGGAATATCCATGTCCATTGGAGCACTTGATGCGACTTCTGCCTATGGCAAGGTCGCAGGGATCGGCAACGCCCTCGGCAAACCGCCTGCCGGCAAGACCGACGGCGCCGGCGGCTTCGGGTCGATGGTCGAAGACCTCGTCACCGGCACGGCCCAGCAGATGCGCGCCGCCGAGCAGGCCTCGGCGATGCAGGTGGCCGGCAAGGGCGATCTGATCGACGTCGTCACTGCGATCGGCGCCGCCGAGACCGCGCTCGACACGATGGTCGCCGTCCGCGATCGCGTCGTCAGCGCCTATACCGACATCATGCGGATGCAGATCTGACGCATGTCGCCGAGTGAGGTCATCCAGCTTGCCGAGGCGGCGTTGCTGCTGGTGCTCACCGTGGTGGGCCCGCTGCTGCTGACCTCGCTGATCGTCGGCACCGCGATCGGCCTGCTCCAGGCACTGACCCAGATCCAGGAGACTACGCTCACCTTCGTGCCCAAGCTGCTCGCGATGGGTCTCGTCTTTCTGCTGATGCTTCCGACGATGGGGCAGGCGCTGTCGGGCTTCATGGCCAAGGTCAGCGACCTGATCATCACCGGATGATCCTGCCGCCCGATCTCGAATTCCAGGTCTCGGCCTTCTTCATCGTGTTCGCCCGGGTGGGCGCGGTGCTGATGCTGCTACCGGTGTTCGGCGAGGATTCGATCCCCGGCCGGATCCGGCTGATGATCGCCTTCGCGATGTCGGCGGCGCTGTACGGTGCACTCGGCGAGCCCGCGCGCGTCGCGCTCCAGGGCGGCGCCGTGCTTCCCGCGGTGATCGTCACCGAATTGATGACCGGGCTCGCAATGGGGATGATCGTCAAGATCCTGTTCTTCGCGATCTCGATGGCCGGCTCGGTCGTCAGCACCCAGGTCGGGCTGTCCTCCGCGGTGATCTTCGATCCGATGCAGGCGAGCCAGGCGCCGATGCTTTCGAAGTTCGTCGGCATCGCCGCCGCGCTCGTCTGCATGGGGATGCAGGTCCACCATCTCTGGCTCGGCGCGATCATTCACTCCTATCAGAGCTTCCCGATCGGCGGCATTCCGCCGATGCAGGATTTCGCCCAGCTCGCCATTGCCGCGATCGGCCGATCGATGACGCTCGGCATCAGCCTCTCCGCGCCGCTGATCGTTTACGGCATCGTGTTCAACGTCGCGCTCGGCCTGTCGGCGCGGATCGCCCCGGCGATCCAGGTCTTCTTCATCGCCCAGCCGCTCAATCTGCTGCTCGGGATCAGCCTGTTCGCCGCCACCGTCGGCACCATGCTCACGGTCTTCGCCACCGAAATGGGTGACGCGATGCAGGGAGGCTGGTGATGTCGGGCGATACCGACCAGGAAGACAAGACCGAAGACGCCACCGACAAGAAGCTCGAGGATGCCCGCTTACGCGGCGAAGTGCCGATGGCACCCGAGATGAAGCACGCCGCGATGTTCGTCGCGGCGCTGGTCGTGATGGGGGGCCTGGGCACCTATACGATGCAGATGATGGCCTCTTTGTTCGTGCGGCTGTGGGGCAGCGCCGACGACTTTCGCATGGAGCCCGCCGGCGCGCAGAACTTCGCCACCGGCCTGTTCGGGGCGATCTTCAGCAACCTCGCGCCGATGCTCGCCGCCCTGTTCGGCTTCGCCTTGCTCGGCGGATTCCTGCAGGGCCGGCCGATGCTGTCCGCCAGCAGGATCAAGCCCAAATGGTCCAAGCTCAACCCGGTCACCGGCTTCATGCGGACCTTCAGCAAGCAATCCCTGGTCGAGTTCTTCAAAACCCTCGCCAAGCTGTGCCTCGTCGTCGGCATCGGCGCCTGGGTCGCTTGGCCGCATGCGGCGGGGATCGACAAGCTGGTCGGCGCCGACCTCGTCTCGATGGGCGCGGCGGCGAGCGACATGGTCTATGCGATGCTGGTGCCCATCGCGATGCTCGTCGGCGCGCTCGCTCTGTTCGACTTCGTCTATCAGCGCTTCACCTTCCTCAAAAAGATGCGGATGACCAAGCAGGAGATCAAGGACGAGTACAAACAGAGCGAAGGCGACCCCAAGATCAAGGGCAAGATCCGCCAGCTCCAGATGCAGCGCGCCAAGGGCCGGATGATGTCCAACGTCCCCAAAGCGAGCGTGATCATCACCAACCCGACGCATTACGCCATTGCACTGCAATATGATCACGGTGCGATGAACGCGCCGATCGTGGTCGCCAAGGGCGTGGACGCGATCGCGCTCAAGATCCGCGAAGTCGCCGCCGAGCACAACATTCCGCTGGTCGAGAACCGTCCCCTCGCCCGCGCACTCTATGCCTCGGCCGAAATCGACCACCCGATCCCGGTAGAGCATTATGCCGCCGTGGCGGAAGTGATCAGCTATGTGATGAAGGTCGCCAAGGCCAACCGCTGACGCTGCACCGCGTCATTTATTTTCGCGCTTGCGGTGAGCGGTTTTAATCGTTTCCGTCATTCATCGCGCCGACCTACGCTGCGGGAAAATCTCCCCTACGGAAGGATTCGAGCCATGGACGCACCGACTTCAGGCAGCCCGATCAGCGATCCGCAGAAGCAGCCGGCGGCGCTCCGCAAACTGCTCGGCCGCACCAGCCGCGACTGGTGGCCCGAGCAGCTCAGCCTCGAGATCCTTACCCAAAACGGCGTCTCGCCCAATCCTTATGGGCCGGAGTTCAATTATCGCGAGGCATTCGAGCAGCTCGATTATCAGGCGCTCAAGGCCGACCTGACCGCGCTGATGACCGACAGCCAGCCCTGGTGGCCGGCCGATTACGGGCATTACGGCCCGTTCTTCATCCGCATGGCGTGGCACGCGGCGGGCACTTATCGCACCGGCGACGGCCGCGGCGGCTCGTCTTCGGGCGGCCAGCGCTTCGCCCCGCTCAACTCCTGGCCGGACAACGGCAATCTCGACAAGGCGCGCCGGCTGCTCTGGCCGATCAAGAAGAAATACGGTGCCGCAATCAGTTGGGCGGATCTGTTCATCCTCACCGGCAATGTCGCGATCGAATCGATGGGCGGCCCGACCTTCGGATTCAGCGGCGGCCGCGAAGACATCTTCGAGCCCCAGCGCGACATCTATTGGGGCACCGAGGAGGAATGGCTCGGCCAGACCCGGATCGACGACGAGGCCGGCATGGCGCTCGAGGAGCCGCTCGCGGCGATCCAGCACGGCCTGATCTACGTCAATCCCGAGGGCCCGGGCGGCAAGCCCGACACCAAGGGCTCGGCGCGCGACCTGCGTGCGACGTTCAGCCGGATGGCGATGAACGACGAGGAGACCGCAGCGCTCACCGCGGGCGGCCACACCTTCGGCAAGGCGCATGGCGCGGGCGATCCGAAGAAGCATGTCGGCCGCGAGCCCGAGGGGGCCGACCTCGCGCAGATGGGGCTCGGCTGGGCCTCGACGCACGAGAGCGGGATGGGCGATCACACGATCACTTCGGGCATCGAAGGCGCATGGACTCCCACGCCGATCCAGTGGGACATGAGCTATTTCGACATGCTGCTCGACCATGACTATGAGCTGACCAAGAGCCCGGCGGGCGCCAACCAGTGGCATCCAGTCGGCGACCCCGAAGAGACGCTCGCCCCGGCCGCGCACACGCCCGGCAAGAAGGTCGCGACGATGATGACCACCGCCGACAAGGCGTTCAAGGACGATCCGGAATATAGGAAAATCCTCGAGAAATTCCGCGCCGACCCGGCCTATTTCGCCGACGCCTTCGCGCGTGCGTGGTTCAAGCTGACGCATCGCGACATGGGCCCCAAGGCGCGCTACGTCGGTCCGGAAGTGCCTGGCGAGGATTTGATCTGGCAGGATCCGATCCCCGCCGGCACCCCGCTCAGCGATGGCGACGTTGCCACGCTCAAGGCCAGGATCGCCGATTCGGGCCTGACCATCAAGCAACTGGTCAAGACCGCCTGGGCCTCGGCCTCTACCTTCCGCAATTCGGACAAGCGCGGCGGCGCCAACGGTGCGCGCATCCGCCTCGCCCCGCAAAAGGATTGGGAAGTCAACGAGCCCGCCGCGCTCGCGCAAGTGCTCGCCGTCTATGAGGACATCAAGGCCGGCTTCGGCGGCAGTGTCAGCATCGCCGATCTGATCGTGCTGGGCGGCAATCTCGGTGTCGAGCAGGCGGCGAAGGCGGCCGGCCACGACGTCACCGTGCCGTTCACTTCGGGCCGCGGCGACGCCAGCCAGGAATGGACCGATATCGAGAGCTTCGAGCCGCTCGAGCCCAAGGCCGACGGCTTCCGCAATTATCTCTCGGTCAAGTTCAACGTGCCGACCGAGGAATTGCTGGTCGATCGCGCGCAATTGCTCGACTTGTCGGCGCCCGAGATGACGGTGCTGGTCGGCGGCCTCCGCGTGCTCGGAATCAACCATCCCAAGGCCGAGCGGCACGGCGTGCTGACCGATCGGCCGGGCCAGCTGACCAACGACTATTTCGTCAATCTGCTCGACATGGGCACAGCGTGGAAGCAGGTCGACGACACCGGCGACGAGGAATTCCAGGGCAGTGACCGCGCCACCGGCGAGCACAAATGGACTGCCTCGCGCACCGATCTGGTGTTCGGCGCCAATTCGCAGCTCCGCGCCCAGTCCGAAGTCTATGCCTCGGACGATGCCGGCCGCGGCAAGTTCGTGCAGGACTTCGTGCGCGCCTGGGCCAAGGTTATGGACGCCGACCGCTTCGATCTGGTGCGGTGATACATCAAATTCCCCTCCCTGCTTTGCAGGGAGGGGAATAAAGTTAAGCCTGGACGTCGACCTTGGCGAGCTCGACCCGCACGCGCAGGTCGATGTCGGACAGGATGCCCGCGAGCACCGGATCGTCCGACGGCTCCAGATTCTCAGACCATTCGACGATCTCGCGCAGCCGCTCGACGCTCGGCGTGCCGGTCGCAATTTCCTTGTGGAGCTTGTCGAGCGCATTGATCCCGCGCTCGGCATCCACGGCCTGCTTGCGCCGCCGCTCGATCGAGGGATCGGCAGCGGCGAGCGTCACCAGCATCGCCACGGTCGGCACCGGCTGAGTCGTGCCGGTACCCGGCATCGGCATCTGGCGCGCGACGGCTTCTTCTTCGGCGACCGGAAAACTGGCCGCGGCCCTGGGCAGCGCCGCCAGCAGGCTGCGTGCCATCAGCGGCATAAGGCTGTCGATCCGCACGAAATCAAACCCTCTCGGCCCGCATTGGCCACCTTTCCTCTATAAGAAAGTTACCGCGGTTTTTCCACTTAGTCCGAGGGTTTATGCAGCGCATCGCCGCTTCGTTCCTGCTCCCGTTGCTGGCGCTCGTCGCCAGCCCGCATGCGCTTGCGCAGACGCGGATCAAAGACATCGTCGATGTCGAGAATGTCCGCGAGAATCAGCTCGTCGGCTATGGTCTCGTCGTCGGCCTCGCCGGCACCGGTGACCGCATGCGCAACGCGCCGTTCACCGAGGAATCGATGCAGGCGATGCTCGAGCGGATGGGCGTCAACATCCGCGGCACCAACATGCGCACCCAGAACGTCGCTGCGGTCTCGATCACCGCGACGATGCCGCCCTTCTCGCGCTCGGGTTCGCGGATCGACGTTCAGGTGTCCGCGCTCGGGGATGCCTCCAGCCTGCAGGGCGGCACGCTGATCGCGTCGTCGTTGCGCGCGCTCGACGGCGAGATCTATGCCGTCGCCCAGGGCCAGGTCGCCGTTTCCGGCTTCAAGGGCCAGGGCGCCGCCGCCAGCGTCAGCCGCGGCGTGACCACGTCGGCACGCGTTGCCGGCGGTGCGATCGTCGAGCGCGAGGTCCCCTATGCGCTCAAATCGGCGACCAGCCTCAAGCTCGCGCTCAAGAACCCCGACTTCGCCACCGCCGACCGCATTGCCGGCGCGATAAACGGCAAATATCCGGGCAGCGCGCACGTGCTCGATCCGGGCACGGTGCAGCTCCAGCCCGCCGCCAACTTCGCCGGCAACGTCATCGAGTTGGTCACTCGCGTCGGCGACCTCGAGATCAAGGTCGATCAGCCCGCCCGCATCGTCATCAACGAAGCATCGGGCACGGTGGTGATGAACGCCGACGTGCGGATCACTCCCGTCGCGATCGCCCAGGGGGGTCTGACCATCACCGTGTCCGAACGCCCGCAGGTCTCGCAGCCCGCACCGCTATCGAACGGCCAGACCACCGTCGTGCCGCGCACCCAGGTGCAGGTCGACGACGGCAATGGCGCGCATCTCGCCATGGTCAGCGGCGCCTCGCTCCAGGCGCTGGTCAGCGGGCTCAACACGCTCGGCGTGTCCCCGCGCGACCTGATCACCATCCTTCAGGCCGTGAAGAGCGCCGGTGCGCTTCAGGCCGAGATTGAGGTCCAGTAAATGAACGAACTCAACGCCCTCCCCGCGGCTGCAACGGCCACCGTCCGCAAGGTCGACCCGAAAAACGCCCAGACCGCCAAGGAATTCGAAGGCATGTTCCTCGGCCAGATGACCAAGATGATGCTCGAAAGCGTCGAAAAGGGCGAAGTCAACGGCGGCGCTGGCGAAGAGATGTTCAAGGGCGTGCTCGCCGAGAAGCTCGGCACCGAGATGGCCAATCGCGGCGGCATCGGCCTGGCGCCCGCCGTGCTCGAATCGATCCTCAAGCTGCAACAGGGAAAGTAATGATCGCTCCGCTCATCGACGCGATGGTTTCGCTCACGGCTCTCATGGAAGAAGAGAGCGAGAAGTTCGCTCGCAAGGCCTATATCCCCGAGCTGGGCGAGATCGCCGCCGCCAAGCTGCGCCTCACCGGCCGGATCGAAGCCGATTTTGCGCGGTTGAAGCGCGAATCCGCTGATTGGGCCGAGAAGCTCGACCCGGAAAGCCGGCTCGAGCTCTCCGAGGTCAGCCGCAATCTGCGCGACGCCTCGGCCGTCAATCAGCAGATCCTGTCGCGCCAGATCGAGCTCTCGGTCGAGATGATGGGCGCGATCGCAGCCGAGGCGCAGCGCCTTACCGGCACGCGCAGCAGCACCTATGGCGCGTGCGGCGGCCTGGGCGGTATGGACGCCCCTGCCCCGATCTCGGTCAACGCGCGGCTGTAATCGCGAACAGACGCTAGCAAACAGACGCTAGCAAACAGACGCTAGCAAGAAGTGAGCAACCGTAAGTTGATCGGGACTAGGTGACTTCGGTCCCGGCGTGTATGTTGTCCTCCGGAGCCAGCCAAAGGCTCCGGAGATCGCCTATGAAGCTCCTGCAACTTCCGCGTTGTCTGTTCGGAGTACATCAACGCGACAGACGTCACGCCCGGCACGACGGCCCGGTCATGCGCAGCCATTGCACCGGCTGCGGCAAGGCGATGGTCAAGGATGTTCGCGGCTGGCATCTCGACTCGGCCACCCCCGACGAAGCGCCGACCACCAGCGGCTAGCCTCCGGCATCTGTCAGGGGCATTGCGCCACACGCTCCTGCGCGCACCACAGGCCAATCGACAGAGCCCGAGCTTGGTGCGTACCCGTTCGCTGCCCCTTTAAATGTAGGATTTCGTCTGCTTGGATGACGTGTCGGCCCTTGCCGGCCGCTCTTTGACATCGTCGGATCGGCTTATCGAGACGTATCGACGCACATGCGCGCCTGTATGAGGCCAAGGTGCCGCGTAGGTGCCGCGTAGGTGCCGCGTAGGTGCCGCGTAGGTGCCGCGTAGGTGCCGCGTAGGTGCCGCGTAGGTGCCGCGTAGGTGCCGCGTAGGTGCCGCGTAACGGGCGCGAAGCTACGCGCCGAGTCAACCTGCATCCCGGTTTTTATCTCGTACTAATAACAACTTAGAGAAGTTTACCCGCTCGGAAAAACCGCCAACAAGTCAACCGCATTTTCCGTTTGCGCACGGCACCATCGCGCTTGGCAAGCAATTCGCCCGGTCCACGGCCTCGCCGCTATAGCTGTCATTTCCCGACGACCGCGCCGGTCGTTATCAGCCGCCGCGACCGCCGACTGCGGTCTTCAGCATCGACATCTGCTTGCGGTACAGTCCGGTCATCGCCTGGAAGTCGGCCTGGATCTCGCCCATCTTGAGCAGCTGATCTTCGAGCGTGACGTTGTTGCCGTCAGGCTTGGTCTCGGTGATGTCCTTGTCGAGGATCAGCCCATTGCCCGCGGGCTGGATCGCGCCGAGGCTCTTCATCCGATCGGTCAGCTGGACCCGCGGCGCAGCAATTACCCCGCTGCCTCCAACGAGCGCCGCAAAGCTCGGCTCGGAGACTTCGCGCGCCTTGTAGCCCGGCGTCTCGCTGTTCGCGATGTTCTGCGAAACGACGCGCTGGCGTTCGGACAGGTTCTGCATCCGATCGCGGATGCCGGCAAGGATCGGGGGCGTATTCATGACGATCAGAATCCCAGAGTGGAGGAGGCGCCGGAATTGAGCCGGTTGAGCGCTGCCTGATAGTTCGCCAGCTGCGCGCTCTCGCGTGCCGTCGATTGCCTGCCGGTGGCGGTGTTCTTGACGCCGTCGACGATCCTGGCCTTGCTGTCGTCCCAATAAAGCGAGCGATAGGCGGTTTGCGCCATCGAGATCGCGCCTTCGACCTGCTTCATCGCCACCTTGGCGTTGTCGAGCGTCGACAGGTTGAGCGCCTCCGACAAGTCCATGCCGTAATTGCCGCCGGGTCGAACCTTGGGCGCGCTGCTCGACAAGGTCGCCTGGGTCGCGATCCGCTGCGGCTCGATACCCAATTTGGCGAGCGCATCCGTATCGGTACCGCCCGGGATCAGCTCGAGCTCGTGGCCGGGCTTCATCGTGATGCTGAGCTTCTGGACGCCGTCGACCACGGTCGCAGTGACGGTAGCCTTGGAGGCGCCGAGCATCCCTTGCATCCGCGTGGCGATCGTCTTGAGCGTATCGCCGGCCTCGATCGCAACCTTGCGGACCGCGCCGCCATCGGCCTTGATCGAGAAGAAGTCGCCCGCGCGCATCGTCGTCTGCGTGGTCAGCTTGTCCGAGATTGCGGGGTTGATCGTGCCGCGGGCGAAGCCGAGCGACGATATCGAATTGCCGCCGCCGACATCGGCGGAGACCCGCACGGGCTCGGTGCGCAGCAGCGCCTGGCCGAACTGGTTGATATTCTCGACCGCGCCGGTGGCGGCATCGATCCGCGCGACGAAGCCGTCGGTCGGCCCGCGGCGCGGCGCGGCGAGATCGCCGGTGGTACGGCCACCGGCATAGAGATCGTTGCCGAGGAAGGTGATGCTGTCGACCTGATCGTCGACCGCGGAGCCGAGATAGGTCACGCTCGCGCCCGACAATCCGGCGTCGATCCGCGCGACGAAGCCGTCGCGATCGGCGCTCTTGGCGTTGACCTGGCTGCCGCTCAACGCGGCGTTGGTCGCGCCGCCGATTGCAATGGTGCCGTCGGCCGCCACTGCGATCGCGCGGACGTCGGCGGTGCCGAGATTGATGCTGCCGAGATCGGTCGACAGCGACGTGGCGCTGAGCTTGTGCACCGAGGCGTTGCCGTCCTGGCTCATCACTGCGAGCAAATTGCCGTCGCCGTCGATCGCCAGCGCGTTGATCTGATCGGTGCCGCCGCTGTCGATCGTCCGCCGGTCGGCGATCTTGCCGGTGGCGTCGATCCGCGCGACGAAGGCGTCGCCCTTGCCCGCGGCGGCGCGCCCGGCGACGAAGACCGATCCGTCCGCGCCGACGGTCACTGCCTTTGCCACGTCGGTCCCGGTCGAGCGGACTACGGTCGAGAATTTCTCGTCGCCATTGGTGCCGTATTTGGCGACCACCAGGTCGCCGTCGGCCGAAGTCACGCCATTGAAGCTGCCGGTGACCGTGCCTGCGACGACGATGCTGCCATCGGCGCCGAGCGACACTGCGGCGCCGGTCGAGGAACCGCTCGCGCCGAGGCTGCGCTGCCAGACGACATTGCCCGTCCCGTCCATCTTGGTGAGGAACAGATTGTTGTCGCCGTCCGACTGGTTGGCGCCGAGATCGCCCTTGGTGGTGCCGACGACATAGCTGTAGCCCTGCGCGTCGGTGACCATCGCCGCTGCGTCGGTGCTCGCATAGACGTTGCTCGTCTTCGTGGTAGCGGTCTTGATCTTGCCGTCCATGTCGACGGTCGTGGTGGTGACGTTGGTGGTCTTGCCCGCCATCGTGTTCTGCGCCGTGGCTTCGCGGTCGAGCGCCGCAATCGTGCCCATGGTGACGCGCGTGGCGGCGCCGTCCGGCTCGTTGAGGCGGAAAACCTGCGTCGCGGTAGGCGCATCGAGCGCAGTCTGCCCGGTCGCCACGACCAGCGAGTCCTTGGCGCCGATCTGCTCGAGCGACACCTGCTCGATGCCGTCGGGGGTCTTGAGCTTGAGCGCCCACTTGCCGTCGCTGTAGACCGGCTCGAAACTGGCGGACCAGCGCGAGATCGGGTCGCCCTTCGCGTCGGTGACGGGGTCGCCATTGGTATCCTTGATTACCGTCGACTTGATCGCGCTGTTGAGCTGCGACACGAGCGAGTCGAGCGTCGGCGGCTGCGTGCCCTGCGAGAGGTCGACGGTGAAGGTCTCGGCGAGCGCCCCGCGGCTGACCTTGACGCTGAACTGCTCTTGCCCGGTGAGATTGGGAAGGGGGTCCGAACGCAGTTTGACCAGGCCCTTGCCCTTGGTCTCATAGGCCTGGGTGGCGGAGAGCTTGGTCGATTGCGCAGTCGAGCTCGGCTTGCCGAACGAGAGATTGACCTTGTCCGATGGTGCGGAGGTCAGATAGGTCTGCAAGTCCGCCATGCCCTTGGCGAACGCCTTTTCATATTGGGCGCGCTGCGCGGTGGTCGCGGTTTTGACGGTCGCCGCTTCGGCGAGGACGCGCAGTTTCTCGAGCGCCTTGTACGCCGTGAAGCTGGTCTTGACGTCGTCGGGCAGGATCGCGATGCCGCTGTTCGTCTTGTCGACGAGCGTCTTCGACGCGAGGATCGACGCGAGCTGGCTCGATATAGAGGTGCTCTTGGTCGTTTCCTTCCACGGCGGCGTGGACTCGGCGAGGGTGAACTGCGCCTTGGCGAGGCGAACCGCCTTGCTTTCGAACGCGAGCGCGGTGGTGGCCGTCGTGAAAACCGAGGAGTCCCCCGTCAACAGGCTCAACCCCATCAGGTTTCCGGTTAAATTAACTGTCATGGCGACCGTACCTTTCCCCCATGCTCCTATAATAGGATGAGTGAACGCTTCCTTGCGTCCACAGGTCATTTTTCTGCGAGGGGTCCGGAATGAGTTTGATGGCGCCGATTGCCGAGCCGGTCGAACTGAAGAAGTATAGCGGCCCGCAGCGCGCGGCTGCGCTGATGCTGGCGCTGGGCAAGCAGCACGGCGCGCCGATCTGGGAGCAGCTGACCACCGACGAGATCAAGGAGCTTTCCTCGACGATCGCCGGGCTCGGCCGCATTCCGTCGCAGGTCGTCGAGCATCTGCTCATCCAGTTCACCGGCGAAGTCGCCTCGATGGCCTCGCTTCACGGCAGCTACGAGACCACCGAGCGGCTGCTCGGCGGGATCCTGCCCGGCGACAAGGTCAAGGAGATCATGGAAGACATCCGCGGCCCCTCGGGCCGCACGATGTGGGACAAGCTCTCCAACGTCAGCGAAACCGTCCTCGCCGGCGCGCTCAAGCACGAATATCCGCAAACCGTCGCGGTGATCCTCTCCAAGCTGCGCCCCGATCATGCCGCGCGGGTAATCGCCGAGCTGCCGCGCGAATTCTCGGTCGACGTGGTGATGCGCATGCTGCGCATGGAGACCGTCCAGAAGGACGTGATCAACCAGGTCGAGGCGACGCTGAAGAGCGAGTTCATGACCAACCTTTCGCGTTCGCAGAAGCGCGATCCGCACGAGGCGATGGCCGAATTGTTCAATTCGCTCGACCGCTCGACCGAAGAGGCGATGCTGACGGCGCTCGACAACAAGGCACCCGAAAGCGCCGAGCGCATCCGCGCGCTGATGTTCACCTTCGAAGATCTCGCCAATCTGCTGCCGGCGGCGATCTCGATCATCGTCCGCAATGCCGACAAGCGCGAGATGGCACTGGCGCTCAAGGGCGCGCCCGATCAGCTCAAGCAGATGTTCTTCGGTGCGATGACCGAGCGCGCGGCCAAGCTGATGCGCGAGGACATGGCGGCGATGGGCCCGATCCGCGCGCGCGATTGCGAGGAAGCGCAGTCGGCGCTCGTCCGCCTCGCCAAGATTCTTGCGGATCGCGGCGAGATCCTGCTCGTCGATCCCAAGTCCGACGATGCGATGATCATCTGAGATGGGCATGAACTTCCAGACCGTCGAGCGTTTCGCCTTCGACCGCATCTTCTCGACTCCGGCAAGCGGAGACGCGACGGTCCCAAGCGGCGACGTGCTGCTCGAGATTTCGGCGCTGCGTGCCGAGCTGGCGTTGCTGCGCTCGGATGTCGACGCGCAGGTCAACCTTGCCCGCGCCGAGGGCTTCGAAGCCGGCCTCGCCCAGGCGCGCGGCGAGCGCGAAGTCGCGCTGCTGAGCGCCGTCGATGCGCTTCACGCCGGGATCGAGGCGCTCGACGAGCGGTTCGAAGACGTGTCGAAGCGAGTCAGCGGCGAAGCCACCGAGATCGCCCTCGCCGCCGCCGACATGATGGCCGGCCGCGCGATAGAGACTGCGCCCGCCGAGACGATCGACGCGGCGATCGGCCGCGCGCTCAGCCAGGTCGCCCGCGGCACCGAACTCGAAATCCGCGTCCATCCCGACTTGATCGAAGCGATCGAGACGCGCATCGCCGAGCGCCAGTCCAAGGACCGCCGCAAGCTCAACCTCACTGTGATCGGCGACGTCACCGTCACGATCGGCGATGCGCTGATCGGCTGGGAACAAGGCGGCCTCGCCCTCGACGCCGGCGCCCGTCGCCAGGCAGTGATGGCCGAGCTCGAAACGCTGCTGCCGAGCCCCGCTGGAGCAAACTGAGATCTCTCCTCCCTATTGGGGAGGGGTCGGGGGTGGGTAAGAAAGGTCGGGCTCGATGCCCGGCCTTTTCTTTATCTTGGGCATCTCGTTGGGGCTCGCTCTGCTCGCCACCCACCCCGCCCCTCCCTTTCAAAACCACTAGGCAAAAAATTCCCACCCGGCACAAACTGCCGCCCCCCACCCCTCTATAATTCACCCATGGAGGCATTTCCGCCTTCACAGGTCGACACCACGGGGCGGCATTGGAAGCGATCAAGAATTTTGCCGGGCAGCTTGGCCCGAAGCGACTGATGCTGATGGGGGGAGTGGCGCTTGCGCTGTTCGCCGCCCTCGCCTTTGTCGCGACGCGTGGCTCCGATCCGCAGATGGGGTATCTCTACACCGATCTCGATCCGTCCGCCGCGGCGACGATCACCGAGAAGCTCAAGGCAGCGAACGTGCAATACTCGCTCTCCGCCGACGGCACGTCGGTGCTGGCGCCGCAGGACAAGCTCGCCGAGCTGCGCATGTCGATGGCCGGCGAGAAGCTCGGCGGCAAGATCGGCTATGAGGTGCTCGACGAGGAGCAGCCGTTCGGCGTCTCCGCCAGCCGCGCCAAGATGAACGAGAACCGCGCCGTCGAAGGCGAGCTCTCGAAGTCGATCCAGACCATCCAGAATGTCAGCGCCGCGCGCGTCCATATCGTGATGCCCGAACGTGCGATGTTCGCCGCCGAGAGCCGCAAGGCGACCGCCGCGGTGACGGTCAAGACCAAGGGCCGCCTCTCTTCGGAGCAGATCGCTTCGATCCGCTATCTCGTCTCCTCCTCGGTCCCCGAGCTCTCGCCCGATTCCGTATCGGTGGTCGACCAGACCGGCGCATTGCTCGCTCGGGCGGGCGAAGCCGGTTCGGCCAGCGGCGGCGATGCCGACGAGCGCCAGCAGGCAGTCGAAGCCAAGCTTCGCGAGGAAGTCGAGGCTCTGCTCGAGCCGATCGTCGGCCAGGGCAAGGTCCGCGCAGAAATCTCCGCGCAGATCGACCGTGATCAGACCCGCGAGGAATCGAACCTCTTCGATCCGGACAAGCAGGTTATCTCGCGCCAGGTCAGCGTCGAGAATGGCGAGCAGAGTACTGAGCAGGATGCCGGTCCAAAGACCGCCACGGTGGGCAACCAGCTTCCCGAGACGCAGGCTCCGCCGCCGGGTGCCCCCGGCGCCGGCCGCCAATCGCGCACCAACCAGACCTCGGAAGACACTACCTACGACAACAGCTCGACCAAGACCGTCACGCTGCGCGGCCCCGGCAAGGTCACGCGCCTCACCGTCGCGGTAATGGTCGATGGCGGCGCCAACGGGCTGCCCCAGGCGCAGATGCAGCGCATCCAGCGCCTCGTCGAGAATGCAGTCGGCATGGACGCCGAGCGCGGCGACAGCGTGATCGTCGAGAGCATGCGCTTCGCCAATGACGACAGCCTCGCCGACAAGGAAGGCGGCATTCTCGCTGGTCTGCCGACCGACCGGATCTGGGGCCTGCTGCAGGTCCTCATCATCGGCGTGGTCGGGCTGATCGCGCTGCGGATCATCAAGCCCAAGCTCGTGCCGCAGCCGGCGTTGCCAGAACTCGAAGTCCGCGAGACCCCGCTCACCGGCCAGTCTCCGGAAATGCTCGCGCTCGCCGAGCGCGCCGCGGACGGCGACGAAGACGCAATGAAGCAGCTCGAGTCGATGAACGCAGACCAGCCTTTGCTCGATCAGGAGATCGCGCTCGCCCAGGTCGACGGCCGCATCAAGCTCTCCGCCCTCAAGCGCATTGGCGATGCGATCGCCGCGAGCCCGCCCGAAGCGGCCTCGGTGATCCGCCAGTGGATGAACACCTAAGGAAATGACGATGGCAACCGAACCCCACGACATCATCCCCGCCGAAACCGACGACGCCAGCGGCCCCGTGTTCGAAGACTTCGAACCGTTTCCCACCGGCGACACCATGCCCGCCGGCTCCGAGGGCCTTGAGGCCGTCCATGACGTGCCGGTCAAGGTTCAGGCAGTGCTCGGCCGCGCGCGTATGCCCGTCGGCGAATTGCTGCACCTGACTTCGGGCACCGTGGTCGAACTCGACCGCCGCGTCGGCGAGCCGGTCGACATCTTCGTCAACGATCGCCTGATCGCACGCGGCGAAGTCGTGCTGATCGACAATGCGCTCGGCGTCACTCTCACTGAAATCGTTCGGCAGGACCGTTGATGCCCGGAACGATCCGTATGATCCTCGTCGGTGCGCCTGGCAGCGAGTTTCGCCGCGCCGCCGAGCTGGCACGTGACGCCGGCGCCGACGTGGCAATGGCCGACACTCCGGCGCAGGCGCTCGCCTTTCTCCGCGAAGGCGGCGGCGACATGGTGATGATCGACGTCGAGGCCGACATCGCCGGCTTCATGGCGAGCATCCGCGCCGAGCGCTTCACCATTCCGGTGCTCGCCTGCGGCATCCAGGCCTCGGCCGAGCGTGCCGTGGCGGCGATCCGTGCCGGTGCCCGCGACTATGTTCCACTGCCTCCGCAGCGCGAACTGATCGCAGCGGCGATCGCTTCGGTGATCGAGCGCAAGGCGCCGATCCGCATCGGCGACCACCCTGCCCTTTCCCGCGCCTTTGCGCTCGCCACTGCCGTGGCGCCGACCGCCGCCCCGATTCTCGTCACCGGCGAGAAGGGCAGCGGCAAGGAAGTCATGGCGCGTGCGATCCACGAGGCATCGGGCCGCGCCAATCCGCTGCATGTCGTCGAATGTGCCGGCATCGGCGCAGACGTCCTGGAATCCGAGCTGTTCGGGCATGAAGCCGGTGCCTTTCCCGGCGCCGCCGCCCGCCGCATCGGCCGGCTCGAAAAAGCCGGCGGCGGCACGATCTTCCTGCGCGAAGTCGGCAGCCTCGCCCCAGCCACCCAGGCGCGCTTGCTCTCGGCACTCCAGGAACAGCGCTTCCCGCGCATCGGCGGCGATGAACTAGTGCCGTTCCGCGCACGGCTGATCGCCTCGACCGGCATGGACTTGGAAGCGGCAGTCAATGCCGGCAGCTTCCGCGCCGACCTGCTCGTCCGCCTCGGCCTGGTCCGCGTCGAGGTTCCGCCGCTCCGCGCGCGCGGCGGCGACCTGACCCAGCTCGCCACGCATTTCGCCGAACGGCTGTCCGAGGCCGACGGCATCTTCGTCCGCCCGTTCAGCGACGCGACTCTGGTGCTGCTGTCGCGCTATGCGTGGCCGGGCAACATCCGCGAACTCGAGGATTGCATCCACCGCGCCGTCCTGCTTGCGCAGGGATCCGCGATCGAACCGCACGATCTCGTCCGCTCGGACGGCACCCGCTTGCTCGATCTCGACCTCGCCGAGCCCGGCGACTTGCAGATCGAGAGCCTCGTCGGCCGCACGGTCGAGGAAGTCGAGCGCGAGCTGATCCTCCAGACGCTGACGCGGTGCCACGGCAATCGCACCTCGGCGTCGAATATCCTCGGCATCTCGGTGCGCACGATGCGCAACAAGCTGCGCACCTTCATCGAGGCCGGCATCGCCGTCGCCCCGGCGCCGTAAAGTCGAAAGCTCCACCGTTCGCGCTGAGCCCGTCGAAGCGCCTGTCCGGTCCCAGGAACAACCGCCCTTCGACAACTCAGGGCGAACGGAAGAGACTGATGCCCCCAGCCATCACCAGCATCCTGAACCGCTTCGGCCTGAACCGCGATCTCGCGCTCGCCGGCTCGGTCATTGCGATCATCGGCATGCTCATCCTGCCGATGCCGGGCTGGCTGCTCGATCTCGGCCTCGCGCTGTCGATCACGATCGCCGTGATGATCCTGATGACGTCGCTGTTCATCGAAAAACCGCTGGAGCTCAGCGCCTTCCCGACGATCCTGCTGATCGCAACGATGTTCCGGCTGGGCCTCAACCTTGCCTCGACCCGCCTGATCCTGACGCACGGCCATGAGGGGCACGGCGCGGCGGGCGGCGTGATCGGCGCGTTCGGCGAATTCCTGATGGGGGGCGAGGTCATCATCGGCCTCACCATCTTCATGATCCTGATCGTCATCAATTTCGTCGTGATCACCAAGGGCGCCGGCCGAATCGCCGAAGTCGCGGCGCGCTTCAGCCTCGACGCGATGCCCGGCAAGCAGATGGCGATCGACGCCGATCTCTCTGCCGGCATGATCGACGAGGAACAGGCGCGCGAGCGCCGCGCCGAAATCGAGGCCGAGAGCGGCTTCTACGGTTCGATGGACGGTGCCTCGAAGTTCGTGAAGGGCGACGCGATCGCCGCTCTGCTGATCACCGCGGTCAACATCATCGTCGGACTGACCATCGGCATCACTTCGCATGGCCTGCCGATCGGCGAGGCCTTCCACACCTATACCGTGCTCACCGTCGGCGAGGGCCTGGTCAGCCAGATCCCGGCGCTGATCATTTCGATCGCCGCGGGCCTCCTCGTCTCCAAGGGCGGCATCAAGGGCAAGACCGGAAGCACGCTGGGCGACCAGCTCGGCCGCTACCCCAAGGCGTTCGGCATGGTCGCGTTCCTGATGGGCGCGCTGGCGCTGATGCCGGGCCTGCCGTTCCTGCCTTTCGCCAGCTTCGCCGTTGCCGCCGGCTATGCCGCGTGGAAGATGAGCAAGACCGCGCAGGCCAAGGTCGCGCTCGGCAAAGCCATGGCTGCCCAGGAGCAGGCGCGCGAGGCGGTAGTCGAGCAACCGATCTCGCAGACGCTCGCGATCGACGCGCTGCGCATCGAGATCGGCTATGCGTTGCTGCCGATGATCAACGACGAGCAGCGCGAGCCGCGGCTCGACGATCAGGTCCGCGCGCTGCGCCGCCAGATGGCGACCGATTTCGGCTTCGTCCTCCCCTCGGTCCGCATCATCGACAATATGGGCCTCAAGCCCAACGAATATGTCATCACGATCAAGGAGACCGAGGCGGCGCGCGGCGAGATCAAGCTCGAGAAATTGCTGCTGATCAATCCTGGCGGCGGCCCGGTCGGCATGCCTGGCGAAGTCACCAAGGAACCAGTGTTCGGCCTTCCCGCTTTGTGGATCGATCGCGAGCTGCGCGACGAGGCCGGCTTCCGTGGGCTGACCGTGGTCGATTGCGGCACGATCATCACCACGCATTTGACCGAATTGGTCAAGGACAACATCGCCGACCTGCTCTCCTACACCGAGACGCAGAAGCTGCTCACCGAAGTCCATAAGGACGCCGAGAAGCTCGTCGCCGACATCGTCCCCTCGAAGGTCTCGATCTCGAGCGTCCAGCGCATCCTCCAGAACCTTCTCTCCGAAGGCATCTCGATCCGCGACATCCCGACGATCCTCGAAGGGATCGCCGAAGCCGCGCCGCACACCGCCAATCTGACTCAGATCACCGAGCATGTCCGCGGCCGCCTCGCGCGCCAGATTAGCGCATCGCAGGTCCGCGGCGAGGCGATCCCGGTAGTGACCTTGTCGTCCGAATGGGATCAGGCGTTCGCCGAATCGATCCTCGGCCAGGGCGACGATCGCCAGCTGGCGATGGCTCCCTCTTCGCTCCAACGCTTCATCGCCTCGGTACGTGAGACCTATGACCGGCTGGCGCAGGAAGGCGAGATTCCCTGCCTGCTCACCAGCCCGTCGCTTCGCCCGTTCGTCCGCTCGATCATCGAGCGGGTGCGGCCAGCCACCGTGGTGCTCTCGCAGAACGAGATCCATGCCCGCGCACGCATTCGGGCGCTCGGCACGATCGGCTGAGACCGTTCGCGCTACAATCACCTATAATGAGAAAGCGGCCCCCGAGGCCGGGCTAGAGGCGACCGGATGCAGATCAACCCCTTCGGCTTTCCGCTTGGCGCGGGGATATCCGCCGCGCCGGCAAACGGGGCTGGCCTCGGCTTTGCCGATGCGCTTGGGCTCGTCACCGATGGCGGAGTTGCGCCGCAGTTGGCAGCCCTCCGGACTTCGGCGACTCCGCCTCAGAATTTCGAGCCGAAGCTGTCGCAGGCGCTTCTCGCCCAAGCCCAGGGCCAGCCCATGCCCACGACCGGCGTGTTTCCGGGGCTCCAGCAGCCAGTTTCGCTGTCCGAGCTGATGGCGACGGCCGCCAAATTGCCGGGCGCGGAGCAAATACCTGTGGCGGTGACGCCTGCCGCCAGGGCCGAGCTGCCCGTTATCGTAGCCGAGGCCCAGCTGAATATGGTCTCGCTTGAAATTACCGCGCCCGCTTCTGCCCCGCTCCCAGTGACGCCCGAGATTGCCGCCCCCGTCCCGGCGACGCCTGCGATGGTAGCCGCACCGGCCACGCCCGCCGGGCCTCCGCTCGCGGCGGCGCCAGCGATTCCGCCGCCGCCGGCTGCTGTCGAGCTGCAGCCCGAAGGCGACACCCCGCCCGAGGCGCCGGCAACCGCCGGCGCCGCGGAAACCGCCGGCGCCGCGGAAACCGCACCGTCAAAGCCGCAAAAGGCCGCCCGCGGCAACGCAATCGCAGCCGAACCGGATCCCGTTCCAACGGCCGAAGCCAATCCCGCAACGCCAGTCGCGCTGCTCGCGATCAACATCATCCCGCAACCGATCACGCCACAGCAGGTCACCCCCCGCGAAGCTTCGCCTGGCCCGCAGAACGGGCCTGGCGCATCGAAGACCGGCAAGGTCGCTGCCGTGGCGGCTCCGGCACAGGATGCCGCGCAGGCTGCACCCGGCACCGACACAGGCACCCCAGATTTCGCGCGTGCAGTCGCCGCTAAGGCCGACTCCGCCGGTTCCGAATCGAGTCCCGACGGTCAGCCCCAGCCGGAGGCCGTGCTCGTGGCGAAGTCCGACGCTGCTAGCGCGCCGGTCCCGCTACAACATGTCCATCACGCCGCCTCGGCAGACCCCGCCCGGGCAGCGCCGGCGGCGGCTCCCGCCGAACCGGTGATCGAGGCTCGCGCAGGCCATCTCGGCCATTCACTCGGTGTCGAGATCGCGCGCAAGGTCGAGCTCGGCGAAGAGACGCTGCGCATCCGCCTCAACCCGATCGAGCTCGGCCGCGTCGAAGTTACGCTCGCTTTCGACGACAAGGGCAGCCTCCAGGCCACCGTGCGCACCGAAAGCGCAAAAGCGATGGACCTGCTCCGTCAGGACGCCCCCGATCTCGCGCGCACGCTCGACCAGGCCGGCGTCCGCACCGACGCGCAGAGCTTCCGCTTCGAGAATCGCGGCGGCGACAGCGGCGGCCAGCAGGCCCAGCAACAGCAATCGCAAAATCGCGGCCGCTTCGCATCGTCCGATGACGACGCACCCATTGCCGAACCCATTTACCGCCCGGTCCGCAGCGACGGGCAGGTCGACCTTCTCGCCTGAGGAAAAGCCATGACCACCGTCACTTCCACCACGAACACGACCGACACCAAGACCGGAGCCGCTTCGTCCAAGCTCAACGCCGATTTCGACATGTTCCTGAAGCTGCTCACCACCCAGATGCAGAACCAGGACCCGCTCGATCCGATGGACACCGCACAATATACGCAGCAGCTGGTCCAATATTCGCAGGTCGAGCAGTCGATCGAGCAGACTTCGACGCTCAAATCGCTACTCGCAGCCTTCGGCACGCAGAACCTGATGCAGGCTTCGTCGATGATCGGCACGCAGGTCGAGACGACTTCACCCGTTTCAGGCCTCAGCGCGACTGCCCCGGCCCAATGGACCTGGTCGGCGCCACGCGACGTCGCGTCGATGACTGCGACGATCAAGGACGACAAGGGCAAGACCATCGACACGTTCCCGCTGGTCGGCGCAACCGGCGCCGCCGGCGCCTTCACTTGGGACGGCACGACCACGGGCGGCAAGAAGGTCGAGCCGGGCCTCTACAAGCTCGAGCTGGCCGGCAAGGACGCGTCGGGCACCGCGGTCATCGCGACTGCGCATGCCTATGGTAAGGTCAGCGATGTCGAACTGTCGAACGGTGTGGTGCGGCTCACCATCAACGGCAACAAGGTCTCGACTGCCGATCTGCTGCGCATCGGCTGAGCGCGCCTCGACGGCGCCGGAGCAACACCCCTGCTCCGGCGCTTTCTTTTGCCTGGGCGACGGCGCTTCCGTACAAGCACTTAACGGGGAACTACGACCCCTTGCAGCGCGTATTCCAGGCCGCCGCCCCCCTATAATATAGGTAGAGAGACGGGCGGGCGTCCCGATCCCCTCTGCGTTCCGCTCGTCTCTTTCTCTCCCTTTGACGGCCGTCTCCCCCACGGCCCGAAACGACAAGAGCCAGGCGGGTCCGCGACCCGCCTGGCTCTTCCGTTTCGCGCCCTGCGCCGAACGCTCAGCCGGTAACCGACTTCAATATCGGTCGACCATCGCGCGGCGACCGGACCAGATCGGCGGACGTGGCTAATTCTACAGTGAATTCGTCGAGCGCGCAGCCGGCGATCGCGTTCGGCGCGGTCAGCATCGCAATGCAGTCGGCGATCGCAGGATCTTCGCGCGGCCCGATCGTGTCGAGCACGTCCGACAGCGTCATGCCGGCCTGCAGCGCCTTGTCGGCCGCCGCTGCCCACAGCGCGCGCGCGTCCTCCACATTCAGCGTCAGCGTCACCGTGAAGGCCTTGCCGGCGGTCTCGGAAACGTGGCCGATGTCGTGGAGGTTCATGCGTACGACCCTTGTCTTATAAGCCTGCTCGCCGGCCCAATGCATCAGCCGGGCGACGTGCCGTAGTCCGGGGATGACCCGATACGTATAGTTACCGGGATCGGTGACGCCGCCGTGACCTCTTAGTGAACCCGCGCCTCGGCGCGACGTGCGAGTTCGCGCGCATGTGCCGCAACGAGACACAATTCGGCATAGAGCCGATCCCAGAACGGCGCCGGGATTTCGAGCTTGGCGTCGCCTTCCTGAGTGAGCTCGAGCGCGGCGCGGGGCTCGAGCCCCAGCTCGAAGCGCGTCCCGAAGGTGCCGTCGACATGCTCCTCGGGGAGCGCGTGCGGCACCGCGAGCCGCGCCGACATGATGTAGCCGGCGAGCACATCGGTACCATATCCGTCGAGCAGGATGCGCGGCCGACCGGTCACGTCCGGCCGCTCGAGCACGACGAGTGCGCCCGACGGATGCTCCTCGACGCTGACGCGGAGCTTACCGCCAAAAGCGTCGGTGATTTCTCGGATACGTGGGAACAAGCGACTATCTCCTTGCCCTCATTATAGATGAGTCACTCATCGCGACGGCCGGGATGCGCGGATTTCGTTGCGCGCGGCGCAACCGGCGCGCGCAAAAAAGGCCGGGACGTTGCCGTCCCGGCCTCTCTCTGTCGTCAGGTAGCTTCCAGGGAAAAAGCTAGCCTTAACGGAACAGCGACGTGATGGTCTGCGGCGCCTGATTGGCGATCGACAGAGCCTGCACACCGAGCTGCTGCTTGACCTGCAACGCCTGCAAGCGAGCCGATTCCTTGGCGAGATCGGCGTCGACGAGATTGCCGATGCCGCCCTCGATGGAGTCGGAGAGCTTGCTGGTGAAGCTCGCCTGAGCATCGATCTTGCGCGAAGCCGCGCCGAGCGTGCTGAGGCTGGTCTTCAGGTTGTCCTGCGTGGTCGTCAGCGTATCGATCATTGCCGTGGCCGCAGCCTGGGTGTCGATCTTGCCGCCCGACGCAACCGTGATGACCGACTTACCAAGTTCCATGTCCTGGTTGGCGACGCTGAGCGAATCCGGGTTCCAGGTCGTTGCCGAGCTGGTGTCCGAGTCCTTCAGCGACTGCAGTGCAGTGACGCTGCCGCCCGAGGCCTTCAACAGGTTGGTGCCGTTGAAGTCCGACGAGTTGACGATCGTGGTGATCTGATCGCGCAGAGCCACGAAGTCGTTGTTCAGCGCCGTGCGCGTAGCCGTATCGATGCCGGCATCAGCAGCCTGATAGGCTTTCGCCTTCATCTGGTTGATGGTGTCCGAGATCTGCTCCGCGCCCGCAACTGCCACGTCCGTCACGCTCTTGGCACGGCTCAGCGACGAAGAAACGGCCTTGAGGCCGCCCATGTCGCCGCGCAGGCCCTGAGCGATCGTGTACGAAGCAGAGTCATCCTTGGTGGACGACACGTTCAGGCCGGTGTTGATGCGGCTCTGAACCTGCGACATGCCCTTGTTGGTTTCCGACAGGCTCTGAAGAGCTGCCATCGCGCCGGTGTTGGTGTTGACAGAAAAACCCATGATGATTTCCTTCTTGGACGAGAGCCGCTTCTGCGACCCGGACCGGAAACGCCGATCCGCGACCTGGCGTATTCACGCCCTGCAGGTTCATCATGGGAAGATTTCCGGCTCGGCCAAAATTTCTAGTGAGATTTAGATAGTTAGCAAAATATTAAGCCAGGCTCAGTGCATCGCTCGGCCCCCGGCCGGGGGCGCTGCCAAACGCGAAAGGGCCCGTCCGATCGCTCGGACGGGCCCTTCCCTTTCCCCCCGAGGAGGCGAATGTCAGAACGGGAACAAGGCGTCGTAGATCTGCTGGCCCCAGCGCGCCTGCTGCGCGTCGGTGAGCTGGCCCTTGCCGCCATAGATCACCCGCGCCTCGGCGATCTGCGAATGCTGGATCGAATTGTCGCGAGCGATGTCCTCGGGACGGATGATTCCGGTGACCAGCAGTTCGCGCATCTCGAAATTGACGCGTACTTCCTGCTTGCCGCGGATCATCAGATTGCCGTTGGGCAGCACCTGGGTGACGATCGCCGCCATCGTCATGTTGATCGTCTCCGAGCGCGCGGTGGTGCCGCCGCCCGAATATTTCGAGCCCGAATTGGTCTCGAGCGTGGCCGCGGCATTGTTGCCGAGCAGCTTGGCTACCGGCGCAATGCCGAGCAGTCCGCCGACGCCGCCGCTTTCCGAGCCGCCGCGGGTGCGCGACGTGTTGTTGCCGAGATCGGCCTTGTCCTGGATGTTGATCTTGATCGTCAGGATGTCGCCCATCTTGGCGGCGCGCTGGTCGCGGAAGAACGCGCCGGCGCCGGTCCGGAAAAGCGACGCGGTCGGTGCCGCCACCGGCTGCTGCATCGCCGCTACCGAGCTTGGGCGCCCGCCGCTGCGATCGGAGGGCATCGCCAGCGAAGCCTCGAACTCCGGCGTGGCGACGGGATCCATTCCCGACAGCTTGGGCGCCTTGCCGATCTGCTGGAGGCGTCCGACCGAGCCGCAGCCGGACAAAGTGGCGCCCAGCGCCACGAGAAGAATGACCTTACGCATGTATATTCCCTCTACGAATTACGGCGCGGCGATCCGGACCGAGCCGGAGCCGTCGATCATGCCGTCGAGCGTGCGATTGGTGGTGTTGGTCACCACCCGCACCATTTCGCCCTGCCCGCCGCCGTTCAGCGCGCGGCCCGAGGACGTGATCACCAGCCCGCCGGAGATGATGCGGATCGTCACCGGTTCGCCGCGCCGCACGAGTTGCGGCTTCATCAGGTCCGAGCGCCGCACGATATTGCCCGCAGTCAAATTGCGCGCGGCTTCCATGCCCGACGCATCGTCGGCCGAAAGCGCGCCGCGTGCCGCTGCCGGCGCGCGCGCCTCGCTGTCGAAGTCGCCAGATTCGAGCCGGGTGCCCTTTTCGATCGGGTGCGAGAGCACCGCGACCTGCACGTCCTCCGCCGGCCCGGCGCCGAGCAGCACCAGCGCGAGCAGCATGCTCATCAGCGGAGCTGGCTGGTCGTCGCCAGCATCTCGTCGGCGGTCTTCACCACGCGGCTGTTCATTTCATACGCCCGCTGCGCGGTGATCAGCGCAGTGATTTCGGCCACCGAATTGACGTTCGAGCTTTCGATGAAGCCCTGATTGAGCGTGCCGAGGCCCGGTTCGCCGGGATTGGCGACGGTCGGCTGTCCCGAAGCGGCGGTCTCGAGGAACAGGTTCTCGCCCTTCGCTTCGAGGCCGGCATCGTTCATGAACGTCGCCAGTTCGAGCTGGCCGACGGTCTGCGGCTGCGGATCGCCCGAAACGATCACCTGGACCTCGCCGGTCTTGGAGATCGTCACGTCGACTGCGTTCTGCGGGATCGTGATCCCCGGCTGCACCGGATACCCGTCCTGCGTCACCAGCTCGCCCTGATCCGACACGCCGAACGAGCCGTCGCGGGTATAAGCCGTGTCGCCCGAAGGCAGCGTGATCTGGAAATAGCCGCGGCCGGTGATCGCCACGTCGTAGCGGTTCTCTGTCGCCTGCAGCGCGCCCTGCTGCTGGATGCGATAGACGCCGCCGGTCTTGACGCCCGCGCCGATCTGGATGCCCGAAGGCGATTTGGTATCCGGCCCGGTCGCGGTGCCGGGACGCTCGATCTGCTCGTAGAGCAGGTCCTGGAACTCGGCACGCTGGCGCTTGAACCCCGTCGTGTTCATGTTGGCGATGTTGTTCGAGATGACGTCGACATTGGTCTGCTGCGCGAGCATGCCGGTCGAGGCGATGGAGAGCGAACGCATTTAAAATAGTCCTTTCTGGAATATCAGCCGACGCGGCCGAGCCGGTCGATGGCCTTCTTGCGAAGGTCGGACATGCTTTCGTTGAGGTTGGTGCTCTGCTGGTAGGCGCGCAGGATCTCGACCATGTCGGTGGTCTCGACGATCGCGTTGACGTTCGATCCCTCGACGCCCCCCGATTTGAGCTTGGTCTCGGCGGCGGTGAGCTCGCGCCCGCTACTGCCGTTCATCATGCCGTCGCCGCGCGGATCGAGATTTGCCTCGTCGAACACCGTCACCGTCAGCCGACCGAGCGGGCCGTCGGGGCCCATCACGCTACCGTCCGGGCCGATGCTCAGGCGACCGGCGCTCTCAGGCGGGACCGTGATCGGCTTGCCGCCTTCGCCGAGGATCCGCTGACCGCCCGACGTGGCGAGCTCGCCGCTCTGCAGCACCTTGATATAACCTGCCCGCGTATAGGCAGTGCCGCCGCCGGGCGCTTCGACGCTCAGATAACCCTGCCCCTCGATCATTACGTCGAGCGGATTGTCGGTCACCTGGAAACCGCCCGAAGAGGCATCGTGGACCGCGCCGTAATCGAGCACGAACGACGTCTTCTTGGCGTCGGGCGTGACGGTGGTCTCGCCCTCTTCGACATATTCACGAAACACCGGCCGTTCGCGCTTGAATCCCACCGTATTCATATTGGCGAGATTGTTGGCGGCAACGTCGAGCCGGCGCCGAAGCGCCTGTTCCTGGCTCAGCAATACATAAGACGAGATGTCCACCGGACGGTCCCTTCAGAAATTTGTCGCTAGGCAGAAATTGCCGGGTGACCTTCCTATAATAGAAGCAAATCAGCCGGCGCGGTTGCCGACACGCTGATTTCGAAAGGTGCCAGGGAAATGTCGTCACCCGAGATCGTCGAGGAAGGTGCAGAGGGCGCAAATCCCGCCACGCCCAAGTCGAAGAAGAAGCTCATCATTATAGGAGCGGCCGTAGGCGCGCTGGTGCTCGGCGGCGGCGGCGGCGCTGCGATGTTGCTTTCCGGCGGTTCAGCCAAGGCCGAGACCGCCGCCGAAGGCCATGGCGAAGCCGCAGCCGACGGTGAAAGCGCCGGACATGGCGGTGCCGAGGGCGACAGCAAGCAAGCCTATGTCGACGTGCCGGCGATGGTCGTGAACCTGCGCTCGCCGGACGGCGCCTCGCGCTTCCTCAAGATTCACTTCATGATCGTGCCGGGGCCGAAGGGCACCGCGGAATCGCTCAAGGAAAAGCTGCCACTGATCCTCGACGCCTATCAGCCCTTCCTGCGCGAACTGCGCCCCGAGGATCTCGCCGGCTCCGCCGCGGTGTTCCGGATCAAGGAAGAGATGCTGGTCCGCGCCACTGAAATGACCGGCCCGGGCATGGTCAAGGACATCCTCATCCAGGACCTCGTCCAGCAATGATCGACCTAGACGATTTCGATCTTCCCGAGCCGCCCGTCGCGCCGATGGGTGCCGATGGCGACGCCCGCTTCGACCAGTCGGACATCGACGCGCTGTTCGGCGATTTCGGCGGTCCCGTCGCGAAGAAAAAAGGGCTCCGCGCGGTCATCGAGTCCGCGGTCATCAGCCACGAGCGTCTGCCGATGCTCGAAGTGGTCTGCGACCGCATGGTCCGCGCGTTCGCCAGCTCGATGCGCACGCTCACGTCCGACGCGATCGACGTCAGCCTCGAAAACGTCACGTCGATCCGCTTCGGCGAATTCATGAATCGCGTGATGCTTCCGGCGATGGTCGGCGTGTTCAAGGTCGAGGAGTGGGAAAGCTTCGGCCTCGTCACCGTCGAATCGAGCCTGATCTACGCCGTGGTCGACGCGCTGCTCGGCGGGCGCGGCGGCGGCGCACCGACGCTGATCGACGGCCGCGCCTTCACCACGATCGAGACCGGGCTCGTCTCGCGGATGCTCGAGTTCGCGCTCAAGGATTTCGCCACTGCGTTCGAGCCGATCGAGCCGATCAATATCAGTCTGGAGCGTATCGAGAGCAATCCGCGCTTCGCCGCGATCGCCGGCACGTCGAACATCTGCGCGATCGCAACCTTCCGCGTCGACATGCTCGGCCGCGGCGGCGAATTCACGATGGTGTTCCCTTATGCGACGCTCGAGCCCGTCCGCCACAAGCTTCTCCAGCGCTTCATGGGCGAGAAGAGCGGCCGCGACGGCGTCTGGGAGGCGCATATGGCCTCCGAGATCCGCAAGACACATGTCAGCGTCGACGTAGTCCTCGGCGAGAAGGCCATGGCCATCGCCGAGCTCAAGGCGCTCGAGGTCGGCCAGACGATTGCGCTCCACAAGAGCCCTGACGACGCGCTCGATCTCGCCTGCGGCGGCGTCACGCTCGCCCAGGCCCAGATCGGCCAGCGCCGCGGCAAGGTCGCCGTGCGCCTGATCAACGATGTTTCCCAGGGAAAGATGAAATCATGAGCTTCGCCATTCTCGCCAACGCTCTGACGATGATCCTGTGCATGGCCGTGCTCGTGCAGAGCGTCCGGATGATGCGCAGCCTGCGCACCGTCAAGGACGGCGCGCTCACCGAAGTCGTCACCGCGCTCGAAAAGGCTACCGCCGGCGCGCGCTCGGTGCTCTCGGAGATGAAGCTGACGCTGAGCACCGATTGCGCCCAGCACGCGCGCCTCGTCGATCAGGCCCGCGGGCTTCGCGACGAGCTGTCGGACATGATCGGCATCGCCGACTCCTCGTGCGAGCGAGTCGTCAACGCCGTCGGCCTGGCAAATGCACTACGCGCGGCGCAAGCGGAAGCCGAAGACGCCGAAGCCAAGCCCGAAACCGAGCTCGTTTGATGGCCCGCCCTTCGCTCCTGCTGATGACCGCGGCCGCTGCGGGGCTCGCGGTCGTTGCCAACGCCTCTACGATTGCGTCGACCGCGACGCAGAACGGCGCGTCGAAGACCCGGCTCGGCAGCTCGATCGACCAGGACATCGCCGAGCGCGACACCGCCGCCGCACGCCGCAAACGCGGGCTCGACTTGCGCGAACAGGCGACCAAGGCCGCGCAGGCGCGCCTCCAGGCCGATCTCGAAGCACGCCAGAAGCAAGGCCAGGGCACCGCTGCGCCCGGCGTGCCCGGCGCGGCCGCCGGCGGCGTCGCCGAGGCGCCCGAGGCGCAGTTCGACGAGCTCGCCCGTATCTATCAGGCGATGAAGCCCAAGGCCGCCGCGTTGGTCTTCGAGCAGCTCGACATGGAAGTGCAGATGAAGGTCGCCCAGCGCATGCGCGAGCGCTCGACTGGCATGATCATGGCCGCGATGACTCCCAAGGGCGCCGCCGCGCTGAGCATGGCGCTCGCCCGCCGATCGGCGCGCATCGCCGCGGTCACGCCGCCGCCGCAGGGAGGGGTGCGGGCGCGCAAATAAGCGTCGCAACGGTAGAGGAACGCGAGAGGCCGGAAGCGACCTCGGCCTTTCCGTTTCTGGCCTCAGGAAGCTAGGCCGGGCAATTCACTACCGAGCCGACTGCTGCCGGACTGCCGCGACGCCTTCGAATATATTGTCGACTACGAACTTCGGTGCTTCGTGTGGCAGGCCATGGCCCGCGCGTTCGGCGATGTTCTGATGCGCATTGGTCGACAGCGACAGATATTCGCGCTGCATGCGCTGCGTTGCGTCTTCCAATTTGACGGCAAGCGGTTCCGACAATCCGGGCACCATCCGGAAGCGCGGGCTGTGGGTGGCAACGATCACTGGCTTGCTGCCGAGCGAAGTGAGCAGATGTGCTTCGCGCGCGCTTGCCCGCATGTCCAGCCGCTCTTCGTTCTTGCTCGGATCTGCCTGCACGCTGGTGAGGAAGGCGCGCGCTTCGGTCACTGCCTTTTCCTCGTCCGATGTGGCCGCGGGCAACAGCGCCAGCCATCTCGAGAACTGATCGGGATGCGTCGTGGACACCAATACGAGCCCGGCGGTGTCGGCAGGATATTTGGCTGCGAACACCTGCGCATGGAGCCCGCCTATCGAGTGGCCGACCAGAAGATAGGGCCCCTTTATCCCGGCGGCGGACAAAACGGCGTGCAGGTCCGCCGCGGCATCGAGGCTGGAGCGCGGCCCTGCCGGTGCCGGATCGCTCCCACCGAGACCGGCGCGATCGTACAGGCAGACCCGCGTGACCGGGGCCACCTGATCCGCTATGATCCGCCAGCCCTGGTCTTCGACGGGCGCCGTTCCCATTCCCGCGTCGATCACCACGACGGGACCGCCCGTTCCCTTGCAGGCCAGGCGAATGGAGCGCCCGCCTATATCGAAACGGCCGTCGACTGGCTTGTCGTTACCGGCAGCGGGTGCTGCTGCCGAGAGCACGGCAACGCAGGCAACGAGCTTGGCGGCGAGCATCTGGTGCATCTTTTGTCCCGGGCGAAAGCGAAAACATAAGCGGCGCTGCAGGCCAAAGGCAATGTCCGCTTTCGAAGGCATTTCCGTAAGGCCGTGTCCAGCCGGATGTTTCGGGAATTCCAATCCGGAACGGGGCTTGGGAAAGCGGCCGCGATGGTCGTATCGGGAAGACCGATCCTGCCACGGCTGTCCTGCTGAGCCTTCGTTTAAGGGAAGGTCGTTGAGGCGGGTTATACCGTCATTTAAATGCCTGCCACTCGCCCCGCCAATCGTAGAGCGCCGCGGTTGCGGCATACTCACGCAAATACGAGAGTTTGCCGTCGTGCAGCTTCGCGATGGTCGCGCCGTCAAAGCTCTTTTCCTCACCGCGCCACCTGTAGTGGAACGTCCATTCAGCGGCCTCGGCCTCAGGTGAGGATCGTAGATCGCGGACTGTCCAGTCGATTACTTGGCCATCCTCAGCCAGCCAGGCCGAGACCCATCGTGTTACCCAATCGTGCCCGCGGTAGATCGGTCCGAAGCTCTCGATGACGACGCAATCCGCGGTAAGCGTTGCGAGGATCGCGGCCACGTCGTGCGCCCGCCAGCCGGCGATATATTGCTCTAGTAACGTCATCGGTGTGATGGCCTTCCTGTGGGTCTCCCCTTGATAAGCCATCCTGACGCCGCGTGCACGAGGTCAGCCGCGGCGGCCGCTCACGGCGCGAAACTGATCCTGAAAGCAGACCAACAACAAGCCCCTCCCCTTCAGGGGAGGGGCTGAGGTGGGGCGGGCGAAAAACGCATTTCGCCTGCCCAATAGCAACTTTCCGCGCTGCGCCGATCAATTCCGCGCGGCGGCGACTTCGACGATCAACACCTTGGACACGCCCGGCTCCGCCGCCTTGAGCGCGGCATTGAGGTCGTGATCGAGCCGCCCGGCATCGATCGCGCGCAGCCCCGAGGCGTTGAGCCGGGCGAATTCGAGCGCGGCGGCAACGGTCGTATCGCGCAGCGCCGGCATCTCGGCGGTCGCCTTGGCGGCGGTCGCCGCATCCTTCGTCTCGAGCACCAGCTTGAAGCGCATATTGCCGGCGACCCGGTCGGACTCGATGATCGGCACGATCACTTCATCCATCGGAACGAGGTTGAGCCCCTCGGCATCCGCGGCAGTTCCGCCGCCGGACGCCTGCGCCCCGCCGCCCGGAAAGGGCACCAGCACTATTGTCAGCGCAAGCGTGGCCAGACCTTTACGCACTTCAAAACTCCTTGGTTCGGGCAGTCGAATACGCGCCCATGCGTCTATAATAGAATGAAATGAGTCAGAAGGTGTCCCAGTGAGCCACGATCAACGTCCCGGCCGGATGCGCGTCGTCAAGGATCCGAGCGGGTCCGACCGCCGCCGCGGCAACGCCGTCACGGCCGACGAGGCCGCGAATTCGTTCGAAGTCGTCGGCGGCGCGGGCACTGTCGGGGCCGCCCCTACCGCGGCAGCAACCGACCAAGGCAGCCTCCCCTTGCTTCCCGCGGCCTTGTTCCTGCTCGCCTGCGTGGCGGGCGGCGTGCTGGTCGCGGTGATGCGTCCGATGGGCCTCGGCTGATGCGCACCGCGCTCATCGCTCTGCTTGCCGGTGCCGCCACCGGCACGCCGCATGCGGCGGCGCCGGTTGCTACGGCCGAAGCCGCGTCTGCGGCAAAGCCAGGCCTCAATGCCGCTGCCGCAGTGCTTCCGCCCTTCGCCGCAGAGCTCGCGCAGATGCCGATGATCTCCGGCGGCGCCGGCTGGCACGGCGAGACCGGCGAGACCGGTTGGGCGCTGCTCGCCGCCTCGCGTCCCGAAAACCGCCAGCTGCGCCGCTGGAACTATGCGCTGGGCCTGATCGGCGAAGGCCGGGGTGCCGATGCGCTCGGCGTGCTCGACGTCATGCAGGGCAGCGACCGCGACCTCGGCCTGGTCGCCCCCTTCCTGCTGGCGCGCGGTGTCGCGCTGACGCTCGTCGAGCGCGACGAGGATGCCGTTTCGGCGCTCTCGATCGAAGAGCTCGCCGCCAATCCCGAAGCCTGTGCCTGGCGGATGCGCGCACTCGCGCATGCCGGCGACGCCCAGGCCGCGATCCGCCAGGTCAATTGCGCGCTCCCCGCGATCAACGGCCGCAGCCCCGATGCGCGCGCGCCCTTTGTGCTCGCCGCGGCCGGTGCCGCGATTGATGCCGGCCAGCCCGGCCCGGCGCTCGCCTGGCTCAAGCTGTTCGACGATCGAGACCCGGAGGCAAATATATTGCGTGGTCGCGCGCTGGTCGCCACCGGCGACCCGCAAGGCGGTCAGCTCCGGCTCGAGCGCGCCGCGCTCAGCGGCGATCCCGCGATCAAGGCGCAGGCCAGGCTCGGCACGATCGAAGCCGGAATGGCAATCCACAGCCTTTCCCCCGCCGCAGCGCTCAAGCAGCTCGATGCACTGCGCTTCGGCTGGCGCGGTGGCGCCGTCGAGCGGCGCGTGCTCGAGATCCAGCTCGCCCTTGCCAATGAAGCGCACGATCTGCGCGCCCAGCTCCGCGCCGGCGCGGCACTGATCCGTTATTTCAAGGTTGGCGCGAAGGCTGCGCCGATGCTCGCCGAGCTGCAGGCCGCGCTCTCCGCCGCGCTCGGCCCGGACAGCGGCGTGCCGCTGTCCGAAGCCGCGGGCCTTTATTGGGACTATCGCGAACTGGCGCCCGCCGGCGCCGAGGGCGACGCCCTCGTGCTGCGCCTCGCCGGCCGCCTCCAGGACGCCTCGCTCTACGCCCGCGCCGCCGAGCTGCTGCAATATCAGCTCACCCAGCGCGCGGAGGACGTCGCGCAGGGGCCGCTGTCGGTAAAGGTGGCGTCGCTGCACATTCTCGCCGGCAGCCCCGATCGCGCGCTCGACGCAATCCGCACCACCGAGCAGCCCAGCTATTCCGACGCGATGCGCCAGGACCGCAAGCGCGTCCAGGCCGTCGCACTCCTGCGCCTCGGCAAGGTCGATGCGGCAATGTCCGCGCTGGAGGGCCTGCCCGATGCGCACGCGATCCGCGCCGAGATGCGCTGGCAGGTCAAGGACTGGGGCAGTTTCGTCACCGAGAACGCCCTCCCCGCGCCCAAGGCCGGCCTGAGCGAACCCGCCCAGGCAGCGGTGCTCCGCCAGGCGGTCGCGCTGGCGATGCTCGGCCGCGAGGACCAGCTCGAGGCGCTGAACGCGCGCTATGCCGCGGCGTTCAAGTCGCTGCCGAGCGGCCAGGCATTCGAAGTGCTGACTCGCAAGGTTGGCAGCATCGATCCCGCCGCGATCGGCGCGGCGATGAGCGCGATCCCCCAGGCCAGTCCCGCAGGGGCGACCGGCGACCTGCTCGACGCGGCGTCGTAAAAGATATCATCAACGGGAAAAGGGGCCACCACTTGCGCGGCAGCCCCTCTATATCTCTCGACCGGGAACCGTGTCAGCGGATATAATTGACCAGGCTCAAATCGGACAGCTGCGCGAACACCGAATAGCTGGCCTGCAGCATCGTCTTCTGCTGCGCAAGGTCGAGCGCAACCTGGCCGAGATCGGCGTCCTCATTGGTCTCGATCACGCCTTCCAGCAGCAGGCCGCGCTGCTCGCCGCGCGTGGCCAGCGTCTCGACCTGGTTCTGCTTGCGGCCGTTATCGGCGTTCACTGCACGAAGGCTGTCGATGCCGGTGCCGAGCTGTCCCACAGCCTGCTTGAGCGCGTCGAGCTGGGCGCTGGTCGGCTTGGAGCCGATCGTCCCGGCCTGGGCAAGCGTCTTGAACGCCGCATACAGATCCTTGCCCACGGCGCTCGCGGTGATGCCATAGACCACGTCGACTCCGTCGGCGACGCGCGCGCTGGAGCGAACCCCGTCGTCCTTGAATGCGTCGGCCGCGCTGGTCGTGGCGACTTGGGCGAGCGTATCGGGGGTGAACGGCGTGCCGTCGGTCTGCGAGCCGGCGAACATCGGGGCGCCGCCCTCGTTGGCGTTGAGCGACGTGCGATACTGGCTGAACGCAGTTTCGATGGCTTCCTGCAGGCCGGCGGCATCGCCGGTGCCGACGGCGTTGAGGATGTCGTTCTTGAGGTCGCCGACTGCCTTATCGATGCCCTCGAGATGGCCCTGATAAATCGACAGCGTCGTGCCGACGCGTTTGGACACGGTCGACTGCGCATCCTGCCGCGCCAGCAGACTGTGCGCCGAGAGATTGCGCACGGTCTCGGTGCCGAGATCGGCAAAGTCCGCCGCCTTCTTGCCGGACGCGAGGCGCTGCTGGGTGATGGCAAGCGCTTCCTGCGAACGCTGGATAGCGCCCGCCATGCTGCGCTGGAGCGGGATGGTGGCTACGCGTGTCATTGTCGTTCCGATCAGACCATGTTGAGCAGGGTGTCGTACATTTCCGATGCGGTGGAGATCACGCGCGCCGCGGCCGAATAGCTGTTCTGCAGGATCACCATCTGCGAGAGTTCCTCGTCGATATTGACGCCAGAGAAGCTGTCGCGGCGGTTGACTGCGTCGTCACGCCGCGCCGCTGCATCGAGCAGATCGCCCTCCGCCCGGCTCGCCTCCAGCCCGGCGCGGCCGAGCAACAGGCTCGAAAAGCGCTCGATCGTGGTCTTGCCGTCCTTGCCGAGGTCGATCGCGCTGCCCAGCTTTTCCACGAACGCAGTCGCGCCGCGGGTGTCGCCTGCGCCGAGCGCCTTGGCGCCCACCGCAGCGTTTTCCTGAAAGCGCGCGAGCGGCAGCTTGGCCGGGGTGGCGAGCACTTCGGGGCGCACCTGCGCATTTTCGAGCCCGCTCGATGCGCCGGTCAGGCCGAGCATCGCGCCGAAGCCGCGCCCGGTGCCGAATCGGTCGGTCGAGTCCGACGGGATCGACAGCGTCGCCCCCGAAAGCGCGCCGGCTGGCTCGAACCGCATCCGGCCGCGATCGTCGAGGCTGAAATCGCCGAAATCGCCCAGCGGGCTGGCATTGAGCTCGGTCACCAGGTCGCCGACGGTGCCGCCCGAACTCGGGCTGAGCGTGTAGCTGGTCAGCGAGCGGCCCGTGGCGTCGCGCAGCACGATTTGCGCGGTCTCGCCCGTCGCAAAGCCGTGCGCGTCGCCGGCAACGAGCCCCGAGGGGACCAGCGAACTCGACTCGCTGCGAACGATGTCATTGAGTCCGAAATATTGCGAGACGCCCACGCCGGCGCGCGCGCTCGGATTGGCTTCGCTCTGCGCGACGACCACGCCGTTGCCGGCGCCGTTGGCCTTGATGCTCAATTTGCCGTCGGTGAAGGTCGCCGTCCCCGATCCGCCCAGCCCGGCGTTGATCGCCGACACCATGTCGTCGATCGTCGCGCCGGCGGGCAATGCCCCGAAGTCGATGCTGGTCTTGGCGACGAGCGTGCCGTCGGCCTTGGTCACCGCGAAGGTCGCGGCGCCGGTGAAGCCGAGCCGGTCGCTGCCGACGAGCCCGGTCTGGCGGCCGTCGAGGCTGACCGGCGGCGGCACCGTGCTGCCGGCATTTGAAACCGAATTGAGCGCCTCGGAAAGCCCCGAGAACAGGACGCCCATCTGCTCGCTGAACGCGGGCAGCGCGCGATCGCGCAGGTCGAGCAGCCCGCCCAGCTTGCCGCCGACAGCCGCGGAATCGAGCTTTTCGCCCGTCGCTGCACCCATCGCGCCGCTGTCTTCGGCGAAGCGGATCTCGATCGTCGGATACGTGGCTTGCGAAGCGCCGCCTCCGCCGCCATTGGGATAGGACAGCTGGCGCAGCCGCTTGTCGAGCAGCACGCCGCCATTGGCGGTCTCGATCGTGACGCGGCCGTCGGGCTGGTCGCGGACATTGACTGCGATCAGCCCGCTCAGTTCCTCGATCGCGGTCATCCGCTGATCGGCGGCGCCGCCGACATTCTTGCCCTGGCCCGTCGCCGAGGCGACGCTGATGTTGAGATCGTGGATGCGCTTGAGCAGGCCGTTGATCTTGTCGACCGAATAGCCGACCTCGGATTCCACGTCACCTCGCAGCCCGCTGACATCGGACTGAAGCTGTTGCATCGAATCGATCGCGTCCTGCACGTCGGACGTGAACACCGCGACGGTCTGCGCCGACGATTGCGAGCCGGTCATCGCGACTGCCGCCGAGCTTACCGCGTCGAGCCGTGCCGGCAGGCCCGAAGCCGCGCCGGGCTGGCCGAGCAGCGACTGGAGCCGGTCGAGATAGCCCGAGGTGACGTCCGCGCGACCATAATCGCCCGCACGGCGATAGACATTGGCTTCGAGGAAGCGGTCGGCGACACGGCTGGGCTCGCCCACCACGACGCCGGCCACCTGGCCCGAGACCACGCCGGTGCTGAGGTTGACGCGCTCGCGCGCATACCCCGCCACGCCGACATTGGCGATGTTGTTGGAAACCGAGCGGAGTCCGGCCTGGGCTGCAGCCAGGCCGGAAACCGCGGATCCGAGGATGTGATTGAGCGACATCGCTTAGGTCTCGGATATTGGAGGATTAACGCTTCAGGTCGCTCACTTCGCGCAGCATGTCGTCCACCGTGGTGATGATCTTCGACGACGCGCTGTAGGCGCGCTGGAAGCGGATCATGTTGGTGAACTCGCCCGCCAGATCGACGGTCGAGGCCTCCAGCGAGTTGGAAGCGATGCTGCCGGCGCCGAGCTGGCCTGGCGCATTGAGCGTCATCCCGCCCGAGGCGCGGCTGATCGTATAGGCGTTGCCCGACAGACGGGTGAGGCCGTCCGGGTTCTGGAAGGTCGCGATCGGCAGCTGGAACACCGAACGGCTCGAGCCGTCGGAGAAGATCGCATTGACCACGCCTTTCTTGTCGATCTCGACCGACGAGAGGTTGCCGAGCATGCCGCCATCGACGTTCGACGAGATCAGCGAGCTCTCGGAGCCGGACTGGGTGAGGCCGTCGATGCCGTCGTCGCTGCCGATCGCCAGCGTGATCGGAACCGAACCGGCAGCGTTGGTCCAGGTGACGTTGAGTGGATTGAACAAGGCTGCGGTCGAACCGGTCCGGTCGAGGCTGCCGTCGCCGTTGAACTTGATCGTGCCGCTGGCGAGCATGCCATTGGTGGCGGTGACGTCGCTGGCCGGATTCGCATAGACTTCGCTCTGCCAGGTGTTCGGACCGGTCTTGATGAAGCCCATCGTCACGCGGTGCGTGCCGCCCTGCGCGTCCGACACGTCGAACGAGCGGGAGAATTGCGGCGTGACGGTGCCTGAGGCCATGCCACCGGCGGTATAAGCAGGAGGACCCGTGTAGGTCGCGGTGGTCGACTGCAGGTTCATGCGCGCCTGGATGCGCGTGGTCGGCGAAGCGGTGCCGACCAGGTCGCTCACGCGCACCGGCTCGAGCGCTTCGATGCTGCCGGTGTTGGTATATTCGCCGGTGGCGTCGAGGGGCCAGCCATAGAGATAGAGGCCGGCGGGATTGCGGAGGAAGCCTTCCTCGTCGGGACGGAATGCGCCGGCGCGGGTATAGGCGACGTCGCCGCTCGAGTCCGAACTGGCGCGCGTCACGAAGAAGCCGCCGCCGTCGATCGCGAGATCGGTGCTGCTGCCCGAAGCCTGGAGCAGACCCTGCTTCGAAACCATCGACATCGGCGCCGCGGCGACGCCGCCCGCCGAATAGTTGCTCTTGGCGCGGCCGTCGGTGACCATGGTGCGGAACTGGGCTTCGACGCCCTTGTACCCGACGGTGTTGATGTTGGTGATGTTGTCGGCGACGGTCGCCATTGCGCTCGCTTGAGCGCTGAGACCGGACACGCCGGCATAGAGAGCGGAATAGAGGCTCAAGTCATTACTCCTGACGACGCCCGCGGATAGATCGCGCAGGCCACAGGTGTATTCTAGGAGGACCGCAGACCGAACCAAATGCCCGGCAAAATTTGCCTAGCAAAAAAACCTGTCCGCCGCATCGATCCTATAATGGAGGAAACGCACACGAAAGGTTTGTCCCCATGCTCCGCATTACGCTTCGCGACGGCGAGAAGGTGATCGTCAACGGTGCCGTCCTGCGCGCTGTGGGCCGTACGCAGATCGTGGTCGAGAACCAGGTTTCGATCCTGCGCGGCCGCGAAGTCATGCAGCCCGAGGAAGCCACCACGCCGGCCCGCCAGCTCTATTTCGCTGCGATGCTCGCATATATCGATCCGGCCAATCGCAGCCAGCACCAGGACAATGTCGTGGCGCTGATCGGCGCTCTGGTCGCCACGCTTACTGCTCCCGAGGCGCGCACTGCGTGCATCGCCTTCGCCCACGACATGGCGCAGGGCGACTATTACAAGGCGCTCTCGGCCGCGCGCGAACTGATCGGCTTCGAGAATGTCGCGACCGAAGCCCAGGCCGCGTAAGGACCGCCGCCGGTGCAGACTCTCGCCAGCGCCGCCCGCGCGATCCGCACGATGGTGCCCGATCGCCGCTTCGGCAGCGTGGTCGCGGTTCGCGGCGCGCTGATCGAAGTGGAGGGGCTCGCCGGCGTCGCGCAGATCGGCAGCCGCGTCGAAATCCAGGGTTCCAACGGCAAGGTCGAAGCCGAAGTCACTGCGCTAGATCGCAACGTCGCGCTCTGCCTCCCCTTCGTCGACCCGCAAGGCGTCGGTCTCGGCTCGCGCGCCGAGCTCGCCGCCGGTCAGTTCAGCATCCGCCCGTCCGCCGCATGGCTCGGCCGCATGATCGATGGCCTCGGCCGTCCGGTCGACGGCCAGGGCACGCTTCCCAATGGCGCCGACCCCCAGCCGATCAAGGCCTCGCCTCCCGCTGCCTCCAACCGTGCGCGCGTCGGCCAGCGCATCGAGACCGGCGTTCGCACGCTCGACATGTTCGCGCCGCTCTGCGTCGGCCAGCGGCTCGGGCTGTTCGCGGGATCTGGCGTCGGCAAGTCGGTCTTGCTGTCGATGCTCGCGCGCTGGACGCAGTGCGACGTCGCGGTCATTGGCCTGATCGGCGAGCGCGGCCGTGAGGTTCAGGAATTCATCGAAGACGATCTCGGCCCCGAAGGCATGGCCCGCTCGGTCGTCGTCGTCGCCACCTCGGACGAGCCTGCTCTCATGCGCCGCCAGGCCGCATGGACCACCCTCGCCATCGCCGAGCATTTCCGCGATCAGGGCCTCAACGTCCTCTGCCTGATGGATTCGGTCACGCGTTTCGCAATGGCGCAGCGCGAGATCGGCTTGGCCTCGGGCGAGCCGCCCGCGACCAAGGGCTACACCCCCACCGTTTTCGCCGAACTGCCCCGTCTGCTCGAGCGCGCCGGCCCCGGCGAGCCGGGCAAGGGCATGATCACCGGCCTGTTCACCGTTCTCGTCGACGGCGACGACCATAATGAGCCGATCGCCGACGCGGTGCGCGGCATCCTCGACGGCCACGTCGTGATGCGCCGCGCGATCGCCGAGCGCGGCCGCTATCCGGCGATCGACGTGCTCAAATCGGTGTCGCGTACTCTCCCCCATTGCATGAACGATGAGCAGAATGCGACGCGCATCGCCGCACGCAAATTGCTGTCGACCTATGCCGACATGGAAGAGATGGTCCGCCTCGGCGCCTACAAGGCCGGCTCGTCCGAGGAAGTCGACCGCGCCGTCGCACTCGCTCCGCAGATTGAGGCGCTGATCAATCAGGGCAAGAACGAGCGCGGCAATGCCGATGCCGCCTTCGCCGCGCTGGCGGAAATCGTCGGCAGCGAGGCCTTTGCCGTCGAGCCGCTCGGAATGGCCGCATGACTCCGTTCGACACCGCGCTGCGCGTCCACCGCCGCGAAGTCGATGCCGTCAAGGTATCGATCAGCGTCGAAGTCGAGCGGATCACGACGCTCGAGAGCCAGACCCGTGCGCACGACGCGACGCTGCGTCAGGAGCGCGCGCTCGCCTCCGCTTTGCCCTTCGCCAGCGACGCCTGGACTGCGCGGATGAAAGCCGAACGCGCGCGTCTCGACGAAGCCGCCTACCTCGCCCAGGCCCGGCTGGTCCGGCTGCGCGACAAGGCCGTCGAGGCCTATGGCACGATGCGCGCGATCGAAGGCGCTGCCGAGCGCTACGAAGAGGACGCGGAACGCACCATCGCCCTCGCCGAACAGAGCGCGGGCGACGATATCGCCGCGGCGCGCTTCCTGCGCGCCCGCGCCGCCGTCCGGCGGCCGGCATGATCAATCCGGCGCAACTCGCCGCGCTCCCGCCCGCCAAGCGCGCGGAAGTGATCTATGCGGAGGCGCAGTCGCAGCTGTCGAGCCGGCTGTGGCGGGCCGCGCTCGGCGATGGCGACAATAAGGACGCCCGCGACAATTCGCCCTTCGGCGGCAACAACATGAACATGGACTCGCTGCTCGGCCTGCTCGGCGGGCGCGAGGGCATTTCCGGCGCGCCGGCCGCATGCGCCTGCCACTGCGCGTGCAATTGTCACCAGCCGGCCGTTGCGAGCGTCGCCAGCCCCGCCGTCAAGGTCGGTGCGGGCACTACTGGCGCCGGAACGATCGATCCCGAGGAATCGCACACGGCTTACACGCCCGTGCGATTGTCGACCGGTGATGGCGCCGCGGGCAGCGGCACGCTCCAGCTCGGCGCCAATGCGCGCTATGCCGCCACCTTCGCCACTGCGGAGGCGCGCACCGGCATCCCGGCCACCGCGCTCGCCGCGATCGTCGATGCCGAAGCCGCCAAGACCGGCGACGGCAGCTGGAACACCCATTCGCGCAATCCGCGATCGAGCGCCGCCGGCCTCGGCCAGTTCCTCAGCGGCACGTGGCAGGAACTCGCCCAGACCCAGGGCACCTGGCTCAACGGCTATGCCGCCGATCGCGGCTGGCTCGACGGCCGCGGCCGCCTGCAGACCGGCAATCGCGCCGAACTGCTTGCGCTGCGCTATGATCCCAGCGCCTCGATCCTCGGCGTCGCCGATCTCGCCAAGACCAATCTCGACCGGCTCGAACAAGGCGGCGTGCGCGTCCGCACCGATGCCGAGACGCTCGCCAAGGCCGCCTATCTCGGCCACCATCTCGGGCTGGGGGACGCGAAGAAGTTCCTGAGCGGCGGGATTGATGCCGGACGCGCCCGGATGCTGCTTTCGGCCCAGATCGGTTCGTCCGCCGCAGACCAGCGCATCGCGAGTGCGGGCAACGCCACGCAGGCCCATCGCCAGTGGCTGCTGGGCTTCATCGATCGAAGAATTCGCCCCGAAACATTCGCGGCGTAAAATTCTTCCTATAACGAAATCACCGTTTACCACTCGAAAATGGCGCGGTTATCAGGCCGTAAACCATTGTAGGTCGCAGATTTTCGGGAGTTCCCCTCGACCTACGGACGATCCCCACTGCGTATTTCTACATATAGGATCGGTTTACATCCGTTAAAGGATTAACTGGCATCAGTGTCCCTGTCGAAAGGGCGGCCTCACGGCGGCTCGCGAAGCAGGGGAAACAGAAATGTCGAAGATCACGATCGCACTCGAAGCCGCCGTCGCCACCGTCATCGAGAACACGCCCGCCGACGGCAATCGAACCAACCGCCAGCGCGTGTATGTCGACCGTGCCTTCGCCCATATCCTCAAGCTGATCGCCCCGCGCATCCGCCATTTCATCCGCCAATACGGCCTGGTCGCCCATTGGGACGATGCCGAGCAGTGCTGCGCCATCGCCGTGCACCGCGCGATCGAAGCCTATGACCCTGCCAAGGCGCAGTTCACCACGTTCGTGAACTGGCAGATCCGCGGCGAGCTGCAGAGCCTCCGCTTTCGCCTGATGACCGATCAGCGCCCCTCGGCGAAGAAGGTCGAGGCGACCACCGTGTCGCTCAACGCGCTTTCGGTCGGGGTCGATGGCGAGGAAATGTCGCCCGAGACGCTGATCGCCGACGAGGACGCACTCGCCCGCACCGAAGCCGCCGCTTCGGACTATCTCTCGGAAGGCGCCATCGCCTCGCTGGTCGACGCCTATGTCGATCATCTCCGCAAAGTCGGCATCGAGGCGCTGCGCCGTCGTCCCCGTCCGAAGCGGGAGGAAGCCGCGCTGCGCCGCGAAGGCCCGCGGCTCCGCACCGCCACCTACGGTATCGATCCCGCCGAGCTCGAAAAGCTGGAAGCCAAGCTCGCCCGCGACCGCGACATCGTCGTCCGCCGCGTGTTCCAGGCGTCGACGCTCGACGATCTCTCGCTCGAGACCGGCGTCACCAAGGAGCGCGTCCGCCAGATCACCAAGCGCGCCGCCAAGACGCTCGCCGAGATCGCCGCTGCCGATCCGCGCTTCGCGGTGATGGCCGAATATGACCGCCCGGCGACCAAGCGCCGCCAGCCGGCCCCCGCCACCACCTCGCTGCTCCCCGATGCGGACCAGCCGCACAACCTGCTTGCCAGCGTCCGCGCCATCCAGCCGGCCGAACTGAGCATTGTTTTGGCCGCCCCGGTCGAGAGCGTCGAACGCGTCGAAGCGGTGCTCGTCGCCCAGGCCGCCACGCCTTTGCGCGCCGTGCTGCACTAATCGCGTCGGATATGTCCGAGACACACCGTCTGTCCGTATTTCTCCTATAATATAGGCAGATAGAGGAGAGGGCCCTGATGTACGGCGAGATCAAAACGAGCGAAGGCCCGTCTGGCGGCTGGGCAATGATGCCCCGCCCCAATCGCCGCCTGACTGCCCTGGCCCGCGAGGTGGCGCGCTGCGCGCTGCCGCTCCTGCCCGAAGGCGCGGGACTGTTCATGGGTCTCGAGACCGATGCCGCCGGCGCGATCCGCTTGCTCTGGTGGCGTTCGGACGATTTCGCCAAGGTTGCCGAGATCAGCGCATCGCCCGCAGGCTTCTGCGCAGTCGACACCGAAGAAGGCGCATTGCAGGAAGCCGCGGCCGAATTGCTTGAATATCTCGCCGGTCGCTGGCCGAGCCCGCCCGCAGGCTATGGCGTGATCACCGACGGCATCGGCGTCGCCTTTGCACCCGATCATCCCGCTCCATCGGCGTCGGGCTGGCTATTCCGTCAGGCGAACGGCGGCGCTCCATTGCTCGCGATCGTCGCTCTCGACCGGTCGGGCCCTTGCGCATTGCTCGCCCAGCGCCAGGAGCGCTCGCTCCATTAAGTTTGAATTGCAGTTTCACTATAAGACACGCTTATTCTATTAAAGGATATAGCGTTAACCTTGCATTATTCTTGTTTCGCTTCATGATTGGTCACAAGCGGCAAAAGTCCGCGGGGGGACTGGCGTGGCGATGGCGAAGGGGAAGGGAAAGCGGCAGGGCGGAGCCCGTGCGGCGGCCGGCGAGGTACCGGTCGACCTGCATCGCTGTTTCGTCTTCCCCAATCGCATGCGCGAGCAGCGCCGCGCGGCCGGCCATGTCAGGCTGCTCCGGCTGGCCTCGGCGATCCCCGACATTCCCTATATCCGCCTGTCCAAGATCGAGCGCGGCGAAGTCGTCCCGCGTGCGGAGGAACTTCGCCGCATCGCCGCGGCGCTGAACCAGGCTCCCGGCGAACTGCTGCTCGACGTCGACGCCCCCGGGTTCGACATCGCTGCCTGGGCCGAGCCGTTCCTCGATGGCGCGGCCCCCGATTTCGCAGAGGAACGCTTCGCCGTCCTGCTCGCCGCGGCACTGCGCGCCAGACGTGCAGGCGACCCGGCGCTGACCATCGCCGCGATCGAACGGGACTATGGCATCGCTCCGGTGACTCTGTCGCGCATCGAAAACGCACAGAAGACGTTCGATCGCTGGAATGCCGCCACCCACCGCGCATTGTACCAGCTGCTCCGCGTTGCCGACGAAGTCGCGCTCCGCCAACAGGTCACTGGCTTGCACGCGAGCGGCGCGCTCGACGGCGTCCTCGGCCAAATCGCCGGCGCGGCCGCGCGCCACGAGCGCACCCGCGCCCGGATCGCGGAGATATCCGCCGGCTTGCAGGCCGGGGTCCCTGCCCCGGTCGCGGTCGTGGCGCCGCTGTCGGTGGGCGGTGCGGTATCGATCCGCTTGATCGCGGTGCTCGGCGCCCCGCTCGCAGCGGGGCTGATCGCCGACACGCCCACCCCCGAAAAGGTCGAGGCGCCGCACGCCGCCGGTCCACGCGCCTTCGGGCTCAAGGTCTGCCGCGCCTCGTTGGGCGGCGGCCTACCCGGCCAGGCCGTGGTAATCGTCGACCCCGATCGCTTTCCTGCTCCTGGCGGCCTCGCGGCATTGCGTGAGGAAACCGGCTGGCGGCTGCTCTCGGTCGGTGCGGACCGCGACGGGCGGATGATCGGCTACAGCAGCAATCCCCCGCTCGAAATCCTGCTCGACGATTGCGATCCGTCGCGCCTGGCCGCCTTGGTCGGCGCGATCTTTCCCTGAGACTCAATTGCCGCGACCGCGCCGAAGCGCGTGGTAACCTCCTATAAAGCAAGTTGAATGCATTGCGCTCGCAGGGAGTTGAGCAATGGAGGGCCAGCTGCGCCGCCTGTTCGTCCGCCATCGGGATCACATCCTCGTCGTCGTCCCGGTGCTGGCGATGCTGCTGCTCGGCGTCATCTTCAATCTTAGCGAGCGCTTCCACCTCTTCGCCGAACGCCACGAGGCCTGGCAGATCGACGAATTCCTTCCCGCTTTCGTCGTCGCCGGGCTGCTGTACATGGTGCTGCTGGTCAGGCGAACGCGCGGATTGCGCGTCGAATTGCAGCGCCGGCGGCGCGCCGAGAGCGAAGCCAACCAGCTCGCGCGGCATGATTCGCTCACCGGACTGGTCAATCGGCGCATCTTTGCCGACCAGATCGCCGCGCGCATGGCCAGGCTCGCGCCGGGCACCGAAATCAGTCTGCTCATGCTCGATCTCGACCGCTTCAAGCCCGTCAACGATACCTATGGTCATGAAGGCGGCGACGCGATGCTCGTCACGATCGCCCGCCGGCTCGAGCACCTCGCCGGCGCGAACGGCATGGTCGCGCGGATCGGCGGCGATGAATTCGCCTGCATCGTCCAGCATCCCGCCGGCTCGCATCTGCCGGTCGAGACTGCCGAGGCGATCCTCGCCGCGGTCGCCAAGCCCGTCCAGCTGCGCGGCGGGCTCGCCGAGGTCAGCGCCTCGGTGGGTCTCGTCACCAGCCCACCGGGCGCGTCCGACGCCGAAGCTATGCTGCGCGCCGCCGATTTCGCGATGTACCGCGCCAAGCGTTCGGGCCGTTCGAATTATTGCGTGTTCGCCGCCGGCATCGAAGCCGAGATGGGCGAACGCGCCCAGCTCGAGCTCGACATGCACGCCGGGATCAATCGCGGCGAATTCGTTCCCTATTTCCAGCCGATCGTAGAGCTCGCCTCGGGCGCGTTGATCGGCTTCGAGGCGCTCGCCCGCTGGAATCATCCGAGCCGCGGCCTGATCGCGCCCGACCGGTTCATTCCGATCGCCGAGGAAGCCGGGATGATCCAGGATCTCGGGTTCGCGGTGCTGCGCGGTGCCTGCATCGAGGCACGCCGCTGGCCGCAGCACCTCACCTTGTCGGTCAACATCTCGCCGCTCCAGCTTAACGATCCCTGGCTGCCGCAGCGCATCCTCCAGGTGTTGTGCAGCACCGGCTTCGCCCCCGCCCGGCTGATCGTCGAGATCACCGAGACGCGCCTCGTCCAGGATATCGACGCGGCGCGCGTGATCCTCGTCTCGCTGCGCAATGCCGGCATCCAGATCGCGCTCGACGATTTCGGCACCGGCTATGCCAGCCTCAAGCATCTGCGCGAGCTCCAGTTCAACCGGATCAAGATCGATCGCGAGTTCATCCAGGACATGCACGCCGGCGACAATGGCCAGATCATCCGCGCGATCCTCAGCCTGAGCGAAGGCCTCGGCCTGCCCGTTACCGCCGAGGGGATCGAAACCGACGAGAGCGCCGCACTGCTCGCCAGCCTCGGCTGCCAATATGGCCAGGGCTTCCTCTACAGCCAGGCGGTGGAAGCCGAAGAAGCGCTCCACATCGCCCGCGCGGCGCATTATCTCGGCCATGGCGTGGCGCCCGCCGGCGCCGCCGCTTTTCCCGAGATGCTCAGCGCCGCACCGTGACATCGCCCGCCGCGCTGCTTAAGGCGGGGCGCATGGGCAAAGCGGCTTGTTTCTACGCAGTCGAAGGGGTCGACGGATCCGGCAAGTCGGGCATGGTGGCCTGCATCGTCGATCACCTGACCGCCAACGGCACGCCCGCGATCGCCACGCGCGAGCCCGGCGGCACGCCGCAGGGCGAAAAGCTCCGCGCGCTGCTGCTATCGGGCGCCGATGACGCCTGGGACCAGCAGTCCGAATTGCTGATGATGACCGCCGCGCGCGTCGAGCATGTCCGCCGCGTCATCGTGCCGACGCTCGAACGCGGCACATCGGTGGTGTCGGACCGCTATGTCGGCTCCACCATCGCCTATCAGGGTGCCGGCCGCGGCATGGCCGAGACCTATATCCGCGACCTCCACAAACAGGCAGTCGGCGACGTCTGGCCCGACCTGGTCGTCATCCTCGATCTCGATCCGGAGATCGGCCTTGCCCGCAGCCGCCAGCGGCTCAGCGCCGGGGCGATCGACGAAGGCCGCTTCGAGACGCTCGACCTGGATTTCCACCGCCGCATTCGCCAGTCGTTCCTCGACCAGGCGGCGCGCGATCCAGGGCGGCATGTCGTGATCGACGCGCTCGGCACGCCCGAGGAAGTCCGGGCGCGCGCCGCCCAAGCAATCGAAGCCTGGCGGACGCGGTAATACAGGTCGCGCAGCAGCGACGCAGCCGTTCGCTCGTTGCACCAGGTGGCCCCTTACCCACCGGTCTCGGATCGCAGGATGTCGATCATCTGTCGTTCGAAGGCTTGGGGGGTCCGGGCAGCGGTTTGAAGCATGTCTTCGCTCAGCGTCATCGCGACCTTGCCGTCGGCGAACATCAGACCCGCGTCGCACGCTGCCGCCAATGTGTTGAGGTCGTGCAGGGCAGTCATTAGGGTAAGTCCGCCATCGACCCTCTCCCGCAGCGCCCGCCGCAGGTCGAAGGCCGCGACTGGATCAAGCCAATTGAACGGTTCGTCCAGAATAACGAGCGAATGACCCCCAGCGAAGGCCGCGGCGATCGCGATCCTTTGCCGCATCCCGGCCGAGCAGTCGCCGATCCAGCGGTCCAGCAGAGGGGCCACACCCAACGCCACGTATAACGATCCCATCCGGGAACGAACCTCTTCCATCTTTCCACCGGTGAATTCGAGTACGTCGCGCCCGCGCAGGGAGTCCGGCAGCTTGTCGGGTGGAGGGGCGAAACCGAAGCGCAAGGCGCGCGCTGCGCGATCCCCGACCAGCTCTTCGCCACCGACGCGGCAGGATCCGCCGGCGAACGGTAGCCGCCCGGCGAGCGCTCGAAGGAGACTGGTCTTGCCGGATCCGTTGGCTCCGATAAAGCCGAACCACGACCCCTGGGCGACCGTCAGATCGACGGCGCGCACGACTTGCCGTCCGCCGCGTTCAACCGCCGCTCCGGTGAGAAGGACGGCAGGGTTCACGCGAGCAACCACGTCTTCGCGGCCCCCCGGCGCTGCAATTGCCACAGAATGGCGATGGCGACGAAGGGCAAGGCTATCGGCGCGGCATACCCGGCCAGCAGGAGCACGCCCGCGTGGATCGAGACGAGCAGATCGGCGAAGCGCTTGCCGTAAAGGCGGTACGCGAGAACGCGCGCGGCCAGCAGGAGCAGCGTCGCGATGGACGCGGCAGCGACGATCCCGGCAGCGACGGGTCCGAAAGCGACCAAGCAGATCGGCACGGCCAGACCGGTGAACGGCAGCAGGCTTTGGGCGTGGTGGAGGACGATGGCCCGGGCGCCATGTCCGGCGATCGTCATGAAGCGAACAACGCTATCGTCGACGAGGGTGAGCGTCAGTGCCAGAAGGATAACCTCGATGCCGACAACGGCTATCAGAGCATTCGTCCCGAGCGTGTTTGCCCATAGCAAAGACAAAAGCAGGATCATTGCGGCAACGATCCCGGCACCTGGCTGGCGCAACCATCTTCGGACCGTCCATCCTGGCCTCGCCTTGCGGATCGCCGGCACAGGCCTTGCGAGGTTCGTTATCATGTGGACCGCGAATGCGCCGGCAAGATAGGCTGGCGCGCTGATGATCAGCAGCGATGGGCGCGCGATCAGTGTTGTTGCCGCCAGCACCGCGATCCCGGCGCCGTGCGAAGCCGCCATGTAGCGGCGGCGGGTCAGCGACTGCAAGGCCTCGGCGGCGAGCAGGCCGTCGGAGCCATGAAACCGCAGACGGGCCGCAACCAAGCGCCCCGCCACCATTCCGACGACAATTCCGGCTCCAAGCGCCACCCACGCCGCAATCCTCCATGGCGGATCGGTGAACCATGACCGGACGACCGTCATGGCGATCAGCAGCATGGTCCCGGCAATCAGCCGGTCCTGCCAACCCGCAAAGGTTGCCCGGGCCGAGTTGACTGCAATCCGCCAGTCATGATGGAACAGGCGGTCACGTCGCGTTTCAGAGGCTCCCATCGCCAAACTCTAGCCCTTCGGCGAGCGTCTGCAATTGGGATTGCGCCGGGCGGGGGCGGGCCGGGAAGGAACGCCAAGTCGACCCCGCCCGTATCTCACCCGATGACGAACGTCGTCGTGGTAATCCGGTGCACTGCATCCACGGCGCCGCCCGGCAAGGTCGCTGCGCCGTCCTTCTGCGTCGCCGACAGGATGTAGCGCCCCTTCTCGCGCACTGGGATCTCGAGCGCGCCGCCCCCATCGGCGACCATGGTCTTCGACCATTTGTCGGGCGTGATCACCACCACCTTGGCGCCGGCCACCGGCTTGCCGTCGCGCACCACCACGAATCGGCTCGCGCCCGCCGCGGCAGGGACGATCTCGAACGGCAGAACGGCGCGCGGATCGCTGCGGCCGGCGCGGGCATAATAGACCACGCCTTCCTTCTTGCCCTCGGCATCCCATGGCGCGAAGACATTGTCGTCCCAGGCGCGCACGTCGCCCGCGGGCGCCGCGACTTCGATATACCCCGTTTTGCGGACCAGCGCCGCGCCGGCGTTCGCCACCAGCTTGGGCGCCTGGAGCTTGGCGAATTCGGGATCCCCGCCTTCGGGAAGCGCATCGCCGGGCTCGCCCAGATAGATACGCGCCGGCCCGTTGGCGTCGCGCTCGATCCACACCTCATGCGCGTGCGCCGCGCCGCACGCGCCGAGCATCAGCGCCGCCAGGATCCATCGCTTCATCGCTTCCTCCAGAATATCTTCGCGGCACCGCCGCCGAGTCGGCCTTGAACCACAAAATCTACTTATTTGCGAGTAACTATCAATAGCAGCACACCTGCGATCGATCGACCCATGCTCCGGCGCGATCGACGACGGTATCTTGCTGTTGTTGCTTCGCGTACGACCCTCTCCGGCTTGACAGCGCTTCCAACCCAACCCAATGGTAGCGCTATCAAAATACAAACCCGGCAAGGCGAGGGATCTTGGAAGCGTCTAAAGTCGAATTGCTGCCTGCCGATCATGCGCAGGCCACTCTGGTCGGGCGCGTGTTGCTCGACGCCGGCCCCACCCCCGTGCTGGTCCGCGGCGGCGATGTGTTCGACGTCTCGGGCACTGCCGCCACGGTCGCCGATCTGCTCGAACGCGACGATCTGGCGAGCGTCACCGGCCCGCGGATCTGCGGCGTCGAAGCCCTAGGCACCGGCGATGGTCCCCTGCTGCTCGCCCCTATCGACCTCCAGGTGATCAAGGCCTGCGGCGTCACCTTCGCGCTCTCGGCGATCGAGCGTGTGATCGAGGAGCGCGCGCGCGGCGACGCCGACAGGGCCTCCGAAATCCGCGGCGATCTCGAAGCCAGGGTCGGCTCCGGCATCCGCTCGGTCGTCCCCGGCAGTGCCGACGCCGCCAGCCTCAAGGCGGCGCTGATCGAAGCGGGCATGTGGTCGCAATATCTCGAAGTGGCGATCGGTCCCGATGCCGAAGTGTTCACCAAGGCGCCCGTCCTCGCCGCGGTCGGCTGGGGCGACGAGATCGGCATCCGCTCGGACAGCGACTGGAACAATCCCGAGCCCGAAGTCGTGCTCGTCGTCGATCGCCACGGCAATCCACGCGGCGCGACGCTCGGCAACGACGTCAACCTGCGCGATTTCGAGGGCCGCAGCGCGCTCCTGCTCGGCAAGGCCAAGGACAACAACGCCTCCACCGCGATCGGGCCGTTCATCCGCCTGTTCGACGCCAACTTCACGATGGACGATGTCCGCTCGGCAGTGGTCGATCTCGAAATCACCGGGCCCGAGGGCTACATTCTGCGCGGCACCAACAAGATGAGCGAGATCAGCCGCGATCCCACCGATCTCGTCCGTCAGGCGCTCAGCGAACACCAATATCCCGACGGCTTCGCCTTGTTCCTCGGCACCTTGTTCGCGCCGGTGCAGGATCGCGATCATCCCGGCCGCGGCTTCACCCACAAGCAAGGCGACGTCGTCCGCATCGCCACGCCGAAGCTCGGCGCTCTCGTCAACCGGGTGACGACCTCCAAGGCCGCAGCGCCCTGGGCGTTCGGCATCCGCGACTTGATGCGCAACCTCGCCGCCCGCGGCCTGCTCGCGTGAAAACGGCTTTCGTTAGCCAACCAAACGCCTACGGCAACCATGCTCCCGCGCTCCGTGCGCTCACAGGAATTCGCCCGCTCCATGTCCGAAGCTGATCCCAGCCACCTGCCGCTCGCACGCGATCAGCGGGCGACCTATCCCAGCATCCGCGGCAAGCGCGTGCTGATCACCGGCGGCGGCTCGGGCATCGGCGCCGGCATGGTCGAAGGTTTCGTCCGTCAGGGCGCGCAGGTCACGTTCTTCGACATCGCCGAGGACGATTCCATGGCTCTGGTCGAAAGCCTGAGCGGCGCGGACATCGCCCCCGTCTTCCAGCGCTGCGATCTTACCGACATCACGGCGGTGCAGGCTCAGATCAAGGCGCTGATCGACGAGCACGGCGCGTTCGACGTGCTGATCAACAATGCCGCCAACGACGATCGCCACACGATCGAGCAGGTCACTCCCGAATATTGGGACAACCGCATCGCGGTGAATCTGCGACATTTGTTCTTCGCCGCGCAATCGGTGATTCCGGGGATGAAGGCACAGGGCGGCGGGGTGATCGTCAATCTCGGCTCGATCTCGTGGCATCTCGCGCTCGAGGAGCTCACCCTCTACCAGACCTGCAAGGCCGGCATCGAAGGCCTTACCCGCAGCTTCGCGCGCGAGCTCGGCCCCGACAATATCCGCTCGGTCTGCATCGTTCCCGGCAACGTCAAGACGCCGCGCCAGATGCAATGGTATACCCCCGAAGGCGAGGCCGAGATCGTCAAGGCGCAGTGCCTCAAGGGCCGCCTGGTCCCCGACGATATCGCCGCGATGGCATTGTTCCTTGCCTCCGACGACGCCCGGCTGGTAACGGGCCACGAATATTTCGTGGACGCAGGGTGGCGATGAGATGAGCAAGGTGGCGATTTCCGAGCCGGTCAGCATCTGGCAGCTCGGGGCGCCGCTCGGCGAGGGCCCGGTCTGGGTCGAGCGCGACCAGGCACTCTGGTTCGTCGACATCAAGAGCCACAAGATCCACCGCTTCGACCCCGCGAACGGTGCGACGCGCAGCTGGGACGCGCCCGGCCAGATCGGCTTCATCCTGCCGATCGCGAGCGGCGGCTTCGTCGCCGGGCTACAGACCGGGCTGAGCAAGTTCGACGAGCGCGACGGCAGCTTCACCCATATCTGCGCCCCTGAGCCCGGAAAGCCCGGCAACCGCCTCAACGACGCCACCGTCGACGCCAATGGCCGGCTGTGGTTCGGCAGCATGGACGACAGCGAGGAAGACATCACCGGCGCGATCTATCGCCTCGGCGCCGACGGACACTGCGTCGCGACCAGCCCGCTAGTGGCGATCACCAACGGCCCGGCGGTCAGCCCCGACGGCAAGACCCTCTACCATGTCGATACGCTGGTCGGCGTGATCTACGCCTGCGACATCGATGCCGACGGCATGCTGGCGAACCGCCGCGAATTCGTCCGCATCCCCAATGCCGAGGGTCATCCCGACGGCCCGACCGTCGACAGCGAAGGCTGTGTCTGGGTCGGCCTGTACAATGGCTGGGGCGTGCGCCGCTATTCGGCCGCCGGCGAACTGCTCGAGGAAGTCCGGTTCCCGGTCAGCGCGATCACCAAGATCGCGTTCGGCGGCCCCGACCTCAAGACCGTCTTCGCCACCACCGCCAACAAGCATATCGCGCCCGCCGATCTCGCCAAGGAGCCACATGCCGGCGACCTGTTCCGCTTCGAAGTCAGCGTCCCCGGCCAGAGCGGCATGCTGATCCGCGAAGGCGTCTGACCCGGGCCGCGTTGCGATAGCTTCGCAACAAGGCTGCGAACGCTTAGCAATAACAACCGAGGTTCAGAGGGCAGGCTCGCTTTGCGCCATCGTCGCCTCGAGCTTCTTGAGCAATGTCGCAAGCACCCATTGCTCCTTGTCGGCAAGGCCCGCTATCAGCTGCGCCTGCACCGCCATCTCCTCGCGAAAACCCTGCTCGACCAATTGCTTGCCCCGCGGAGACAGCTCGACGAACACGCTCCTCTTGTCGTCCGTCGCCGCAGGCCGGCGCACCAGCCGCGCCGCCTCGAGCTTGTTGAGCCGCGCGGTCAGCCCGCCCGACGAAATCGCCAGCGCGCGATAGATCTCGGTCGGCCGCAGCCGATGCGGCGGCGGCGCGGCACGCAGCGTCGCCAGCACGTCATAGCCGCCTTCATCGAGGCCCTGCTTTGCGAGCACGGGCTCGACCGCCAGCCGCGCGCGCTGCGCCACGCGCCGCGCGCGCCCGAGCACCGACAGCCCGCGGGTGTCCACTTCGGGCATCGCCGCGGACCACAGGGTAATCAGCTGGTCGACAAGATCGGTCTCGGCCATCGCAGCTCCCTCGACATCGAGACATCTATCTCGACGTCGTGCATCTCAACAAAAAGATAAGAATCTTTAAGACAAGATACTTATCTCCAAGTCAAGAAGTTTATCTTGGAGCCAAGCTATTCACGCTGGTTGCGGGTCCAAGAGCGCAGGCCGGGAGGGGTAATAGCATCGTACGCGATGCAATTACGCCTCGGAATCCCACCATTTGCAAGCATTTTCGCTGCGCAGCGGAGGCGTGCCGGGCCAGATCCGACTCGCCCGGATAACGTCGAATCTATCCAATCCCCGAAGACCTGCAGGATGCAGAATATATCGAACGACGGCTGCGAAGGAAGCAAGGCATGGCAACTCTGGCAGCAACGCCGCCGCGCAGCCGCGCTTACCCAGACCGGATATTCTTCGGCGGTGCCGCAGTCGCGCTGGTGCTGGTGACATTGCTCGGCTTCGCGCCGACTTATTATCTCTCCTATTTCACCGCTGCGCCCGCGCTGGGCCCGCTCGTCCATCTCCACGGCGTGGTGTTCAGTGCGTGGATGATCCTCTACGCCGGACAGAACTGGTTGATCGGTACCGGCAATGTCCGTTGGCATCGCCGCACCGGGATGGCGGGCGCGGCGCTGGCGGTGCTCGTGTTCGTAGTCGGCGTGGTGACGACGATCACGCTTGCCCGCGCCAACCTCCACGCCGCGGTCCGCCATGGCGCGCCGCCGATCTTCCCGCTCGGCGCGATCACCGCGTTCGCCGTCCTCTTTACAGCGGGGATTGCCGTGCGGCAGCGCCCGGCGCACCACAAGCGCCTGATGCTGCTCGCCACCGTCGCGCTCGCCACCACGCCGCTGGCGCGCATCACGCGCATGGCAACCAACGCCGTCACGCCGCCGGTCGGCGGCATGCTCCTCTCCGATCTGTTCCTGCTCGCCCTCGTGGCGTTCGACCTGCGCCAGCGCGGCCGCGTCCATCCGGCGACGCTGGCAGGCGGCGGCTTCCTGCTCGCGTCGCAGCTGTTCCGCCTCACCTTCAGCCAGACCGGCCTGTGGCGGAGCTTCCTCCACACGGTGGTCGGTTGACCGCCCCCCGCGCCGGCTTGCGTCCCGGGCGATTTCGCATAGGCAGAGCCCCATGAACTTCGACGATCAGCTCCGCCGCTATTTCGGCACCGCCGACCCCGCCACGCTCAGCCCCGACGCGCTCGCCGACGGCACCGATCGCATCCGCGTCGACCTTGGCCTCGAAAAGGACCGCAATCGCCGCTTCGCCTTATGGGCGCTCCTCCACATCCTCGGCAACGCCCCCGATCTCGATGTCGCGTTCAAGGACGAAGCCGACCGCGAAGCCGCACGCAACTTCATGGACCTGATGGCTGGAAACGGAGACGATTGAAGCGAAGGGACAGATCATGCCGATTCGATACACTCTGCTCGCCCTGCTGGCTCTCGCAACGCCCGCGGCGGCGCAGATCATCCTTTCCTCGGCCGACCAGGCCGCGGCGTTCAAGGCGGCCGGCTTCAAGAAGCACGGCAGCCAGTGGCAAGCATGCGGCGATCCCGGCAGCGCCAGCTATACCCCTGGCAAGATCGAGACCTTCCGCGATCTCAATGGCGACGGCCGGCCCGAGGCAGTGATCACCGAAGGCAGCATCGCCTGTTTCGGCGGCGACGAGATGGGCTACAATTTGGTCAGCAAGCAGGCCGATCAGACGTGGAAGCGGATTACCGACGGCGCGGGAATCCTCACGATTCTCGCGACCAAGGGCATGGGCGGCTGGCCCGATCTCGAAATCGGCGGCCAGGGCTTCTGCTTCCCGGTCCAGCGCTGGAACGGCAAGGCCTATGTGCTCCAGCGTCACCAATATGAGGGGAAACCGTGCCGGCCGGCGCGGTAGTCGAACAGCCTGCATCGGTTTGCCCTCGCGACCAGTCGCGCCGTACGGATCAATACCCCAAACGGCGACAGGTGATGGCAAGCTGCCATTGGCGTTTCGCGGGTTCGGCACTAGCATGGCCGCTATGACACTAACGTCTCCAGCGCAGCAGCGCGAAATGTTGGCACTTAGCTTCGAGCAAACCGAACACGGTTTCGTGTATTATCATTATCGTTGGTCACGCGGTATTCCGGTAACGCCAGAGGAAAGAGAGGGGTATCTTAACATTCCGGTGTTTGGATCAAGACGCGCGTGGCGTAAGTCATTGGCAGGACGACAAACAACGCCAAAGCGAGCATACGGTCCGGTGGCATGGAAGCTCTTGCAGACAATGCCGTTCAGAATGGCGATTTTCGCCCTAATCTTCGGCGTCGTCGGATTGGTTTCGGGATTCAACGAATCAAACATGGCGCTCGCCACGGTGTACGTGGGGGCCGGGTGCGCAATGCTCTTTTTCGGCGGATCAATCATCGCGGCGCGGTTTCGAGCGATCCAGCGGTAGCGTCCGTTTCTGGGCGATAACCGCCGTCCCCCTCCACGATCCCTACCCTGCTTCCGGCTCCAGCACCGCCACATTAACCTCGCACCGCAACCGAAACCCCAAGCTCTCATACAGCGTGATCGCGCCGCGATTATCGGCATAGGCATGGAGGAACGGCGTCTCGCCCCGCGCGGCGATCCGCGCCGCCACCACGCGCATCAGCCCGCCGGCATAGCCGCGTCCGCGCCAGTCTGGATGGGTGCAGACTCCGCTGACTTCGGTGAACCCCTCGGGCTTCGTCCGCTCGCCCGCCATCGCCACCAGCCGCCCGGAATCGCGGATGCCGATGAACGCACCCAGCCGGTGCGTCCGCGCGAAGAACGGGCCCGGCTCGGTCAGCGTCGCGAGCGCGAGCATTTCCGCCGCGTCGCCGTCACCGAGTTCGAGGAAGTCGAGCGCGCCGCTGCCCGACAGCGTTTCCGCCACCATCTGCACGCCCATGCGACGCTTGACCGCCACGGTGCCGGGCACCGGCGGCAACCGATCCTTTTGCAGCACGATCGCCGGCCCGGTGGCCGCGATCAGCGCGCCCAGTGCTTCCAGCGAGGCGGGGGCGTGGTCGCCGACCGCGGCGAAGATCGCATAATCGCGGTCATAACGCAGTGCGCGCCCCTCGCCCCGGGCCAGCGGCTGCTGCCGGGTGCACAGCGCGGTCCAGGCGGGGCGATCGAGCGGGTGCGGCTGCTCCATGCTTCCTCTCCGTCATCCCGGCGAAAGCCGGGATCTCAGGCCGCGGGCGCGACGTCGTCGCACGCGATCCCGGCTTTCTCCAGGATGACGACGGGCGCGTCAGTGATTGTGCCGCGGCACCTTCTCGCTCGTCCGCCGATACTTCAGCGCGAAGTCCAGCACCCCACCCTCGCTTAGTTGCCCCGTCTTCTCGCGGTACAATTCCTCCCATGGCGTATTGCTCGCCGGAACCGGTGGCGCCGGCTCCAGCTTGCGCCGCGCGATCTCGGCTTCGTCGACCAGCGCGTCGCAAGTCCCGGCATTGAGATCGATGCGGACCATGTCGCCCGTCCGCAGCCAGGCCAGCCCGCCACCCGCCGCGCTCTCCGGCGAGGCATTGAGGATCGACGGGCTGTCCGAAGTCCCCGATTGGCGCCCGTCGCCCAAGGTCGGCAGGCTCAGGATCCCCTGCTGGATCAAATGATCGGGCGGCTGCATGTTGACCACTTCGGCCGATCCGGGCCAGCCGATCGGCCCCGAACCGCGGATCACCAGGATGCAGTTCGCATCGATCTCCAGCGCGGGATCGTTGATCCGGTGGTGATAATCGTCCGATCCGTCGAACACGATCGCCCTTCCCTCGAACACCCCCTCGGCGCCCAGCCGCGACAGATAGCGCGCGCGGAAATCGTCGGAGATCACGCTGGTCTTCATGATCGCCATGTCGAACAGGTTGCCCGAAAGCACGAGGAACCCCGCCTTTTCCTTGAGTGGCGCATCCCAGGGCAGGATCACGTCGCGGTCGCGGACCTGCGCGGCGGCGACATTCTCGGCAAGCGTCTTGCCGGTGCAGGTGAGGACGCTGCCGTCGAGCGCACCGTTGGCGAGCATCTCGGTGAGCACTGCGGGGATGCCGCCGGCGCGGTGGAAGCGCTCAGACAGGAATTCGCCCGCGGGCTGCATGTTGACCACCAGCGGCAGGTCATAGCCCGAGCGCCAGTCGTCGGGCGTGATGTCGATCCCGGCATGCCGTGCCATCGCGACCAGGTGCGGCTGGGCGTTGGTCGACCCGCCGATCGCAGTGAGCAATTTGATCGCGTTGAGGAAGCTCGCCTTGCTCAATATCTTCGAGGGCCGCAGATCCTCATACGCCATGTCGACGATCCGCCGCCCGGTCTCATACGCCATCTGCCCGCGCTCGCGATACGGCGCCGGGATCATCGCGCAGCCCGGCAGGCTCATCCCCAGCCCCTCGGCAATCGAGTTCATCGTCGATGCGGTGCCCATCGTGTTGCAATGGCCCGAGGACGGCGCGCTGTCCGTGGCGCGGCGGAGGAATTCCTCTTCGTCGATCTCGCCCGCCGCCAGCTTGCGCCGACTGCGCCAGATTACCGTGCCCGATCCGACCAATTCGCCTTCATGCCAGCCATCGAGCATCGGCCCGCCCGACAGCACGATCGCCGGAATGTCGACAGTGGAAGCCGCCATCAGCGACGACGGCGTGGTCTTGTCGCAGCCGGTGGTCAGGATCACCGCGTCGATCGGATAGCCGTTGAGGATCTCGACCAGCCCGAGATAGGCCAGGTTGCGATCCAGCGCCGCGGTCGGCCGGCGGCAATTCTCGAAGATCGGGTGGAGCGGGAATTCCATCGGCACGCCGCCCGCCGCGAGGATCCCTTCGCGCGCGCGCTTGACCGTCTCCAGATGGATCCGGTTGCACGGCGCGATGTCGCTGCCCGATTGCGCGATCCCGATGATCGGCTTGCCGCCGCGCAGTTCGTCGGGGGTGATGCCATAGTTCATGAAGCGCTCGAGATAGAGCGCCGCCATGTCGCTGCGGCCGGGCGCGGCAAACCATTCGCGCGAGCGGAACGGGCGGGCGGGGGTGCGGGTCATGGCGTTCGGACTACTCCAATCGTCATCCCGGCTCGCGCCGGGATGACGGCTTTACTTTCAACGACGCGGAAGGCTCAGCCTTCCATCGCCTCGAGTTCCTTGCCCTTGGTTTCCTGGATGAACCGCTGGACGAGGAAGAAGCTGATCACCGCGCAGATCGCGTAGAAGCTGTAGCTACGGGCGAGCCCGATACCCGCCAGCATGATCGGAAACGCCTGCGCGATCAGGTAATTGGCGAACCACTGCGCGAAGCCGCAAACCGCCAGCGCCGAGCCGCGGATCTGGTTCGGGAACATCTCGCCGAGCATCACCCACATCACCGGGCCCCAGCTGACGTTGAAGAAGATCACATAGAGATTGGCGGCGACCACCGCGATCAACCCGCTCTGCCCCGGCAGGACCAGCTTGCCGTCGACCAGCGCGCCCTGGCTGAACGCATAGACCATCGCGAACAAGGTGACTGCCATCCCCGCCGAACCGATCAGCAGCAGCGGCTTGCGGCCGATCTTGTCGATCACGGCGATGGTAACGAAGCAGGCGGCGATCGAGACGAAGCCAGAGACGATGTTGATCAGCAGCGAGTCCGCCTCGCTGAAGCCGGCCGCCTGCCACAGGGTCGAGCCGTAATAGAAGATCACGTTGATCCCGACGAGCTGCTGGAACACTGCGAGCAGCAAGCCAGCCCAGACGATTGAGCGAAGACCAAGGAAACCGCGGCCACCCGTTGGAGTCAGCACGTCGCTGAGCCGCGGATTGTGGTCGACCGAGAAGCTCGCCTGGATCTCGGCGAGCTTGAGCCCGCCCTCAGTCGGGCCGAACAGCGACGTCAGCACGCGAAGCGCATCCGGATTGCGTCCCTTGGAGACGAGATAGCGCGGGCTCTCCGGGATGAAGAACAAGGCGATCAGAAACACCGCGGCGGGCAGCGCCTGCATCAGATACATCCAGCGCCACGCTTCGATCCCACCCCAGAACGGGTTGGTCGATGCGCCTGCCGCTCCGGCAAGGTAATAATTGACCACGAACGCGGCAGTAAGGCCGGTGATGATCATGATCTGCTGGACCGTCGTCATCCGCCCACGGATGTTCGCCGGCGCGACTTCGGAGATATAGGCCGGCGACAGCACCGAAGCGGCGCCCACCGCCATGCCGCCGAGGATCCGGGCGACGACGAAGATGGTGTGATCGTGCGCCAGCCCCTGGACCAATGCGCCGATGAGGAAGAGGATCGCGGCGACCCGCATCACGTTTCGGCGGCCCATCCGGTCGGCCAGCGTGCCCGCGGAGAACGCGCCGATGACGCAGCCGATCAGCAGCGATCCGACGGTGAAGCCGAGCCCGGCATCGTCGAGCGCGAACGCCGCCTTGAGCCCCGGCTGGGTGCCGTTCACGGCGCCGCTGTCATATCCGAAAAGCAATCCGCCGATCGTCGCGACCGCGACGATGGCGCTGATCAGGCCGATATTGGCCCTCTCGGCGGTCTGGTTCATCCCACTTCCTCTCCTGGCCACCCATGCGCGACCGGCACGGCGTGTTAGCGGTAACGGTGGCCCGGACGCTCAGGAAATGCAAGCGCTAGCGCAGGCCCGGGTTGCTCGTGGCACCCGCGCCGCGTCGCCCGCCGCCGGCGCGCGCCGGGGCAGTCCCCTTGGGCGGCGCCGAGGATTCGCGGACGATCAGCTCGTGATCGAGGACCTGGTCCTCGAGCTTGTCGGTCTCCGACGAGCGATGCGACCGGATCCGCGCGAGCAGCAGCGCCAGCGCCTCCTCGGCCATCGTCGAGATCGGCTGACGCACGGTGGTGAGCTCGGGCCAGACGGTGGTGGCGAGCGAGGTGTCGTCGAACCCGACCACGCTCAGATCCTGCGGCACGTGCAGCCCGCGGCGATGCGCGACGCCGACCGCGGCCGCCGCCATGTCGTCGTTGCTCGCGAAGATCGCGGTCGGCGGATCGGCCCGGTCGAGCAGCCGCTCGGCGGCGACGATCCCCGAACGAAACGTGAAATAGCCCTGCTCCACCGGCGCCGACTTGACGTCGATCCCGGCCTCTTCGAGCGCCGCGGCGAAGCCGCGATAGCGCTCGGCGCTCGACGTCTGGTTGGGATTGCCGCGGATGAAGCCGATCCGGCGGTGTCCCAGGTCGAGCAGATGCCGGGTCATCGCCGCGGCACCTTCGAAATCGTCGATCCGCACGTTGAGGCTGCGCGCCGGCGGCAGTCCCATCGCCACCGAAACCCACGGAATCCCCGCCGCCTCGAGCTCCGCGCGCACCGGCGCCGCCTCGGACAAGGGCGGCGGCAGGATCACCCCTTCGACGCTGGTCGAGGCAAAGCTCCGCGTCGCCTCGGCCTGCTCGTCGGGCCGCTCGCTCTCGCACGCTTCGAGCACGAGGTGGCACCCGGCCCGCCGCGCCGCGGCCAGCGCGCCGATCAGGAATTGCGACAGATACGCCGCCGACGGGTTCGAATAGAGCAACCCGATCTGCGTCGCATCGCCGGCGGCAAGGCTGCGTGCGGCGCTGTTCGGCGAATAATTGAGCTGTGCGATCGCGGCGAGCACGGCTTCGCGCGTGGTCTCGCGCACATTGGTGCCGCCGTTGACGACGCGCGACACCGTCATCGCCGACACCCCGGCAACGCGGGCGACGTCTTGCACGGTGACCGTCCCGCGGCTTCTTCGGCTAGGCTTGCTCATCCCCGTCCTTTGCGCCCGAGGCATAAGATGCGGTTTCGCGGAATGCAATCGACATGAAACCGGTTGCGTATCGGTTGACCCTCCCGCCGGGGGTCGATACCTGATAGCGCTACCACAACGATCAATAAGGCGTCGCAACGCCAATCAGGAGAGGTTCATGCCCGTTTCCCGCCGGTTCCGCGCCGCGGCGCTCGCCGCCGTTGCCGCGCTAGCACTCACCCCATCGCTCGTGCCGCCCGCGCGCGCGCAGGCCAGCCGCGCCGACAAGCCGCTCTACAGGGACGCCGCCCAGCCGATCGACGCCCGCGTCGAGGATCTGCTCGGCCGCATGACCTTGGAGGAGAAGGTCCAGCAGATGGTCGCGATCTGGCTCCAGAAGGACAAGATCCAGACCCCCGATGGCGAGTTCGACCCCGCCAAGGCGAGCAGCAACTTCCCCAACGGCCTCGGCCAGATCTCGCGTCCCTATGATCGCCGTGCGATCACCCAGGGCCCCGCCGCGGGCGCCGCCGCCGGCACGATCAACCGCAGCGCCGAGGACACCGCGCGCTACATCAACGCCGCGCAGAAATGGGCCGTCGAGAAGACCCGGCTGGGCATCCCGTTGATCCTCCACGAGGAGGCGCTGCACGGCTATGTCGCCCCCGGCGCGACCAGCTTCCCCCAGGCGATCGCGCTCGCCAGCACCTGGAACCCGAAGCTTCAGGAACGGATTTTCGCGATCGCTGCACGCGAGATGCGCGCCCGCGGCGCCAATCTCGCGCTCGCCCCGGTGGTCGACGTCGCCCGCGATCCGCGCTGGGGCCGGATCGAGGAAACCTATGGCGAGGACCCCTACCTCGTCGGCGAGATGGGCCTGGCCGCGATCCGCGGCTTCCAGGGCACCACATTGCCGCTCGCCAAGGACAAGGTCTATGTCACGCTCAAGCACATGACCGGTCATGGTGCGCCGGAGAGCGGCACCAATATCGGCCCGGCGACGGTGTCCGAGCGCACCCTGCGCGAGAATTTCTTCCCCCCGTTCGAACGCGCGGTCACCGAGCTGCCGGTGATGTCGGTGATGCCGTCGTACAACGAGATCGACGGCATCCCCAGCCACGCCAATCGCTGGCTGCTCCATGACGTGCTGCGCCAGGAATGGGGCTTCAAGGGCGTCGTGCTCAGCGACTATTTCGCGATCCGCGAGCTCAACACGCGCCACCATCTGTCGGACAATCTCAGCGACGCCGCCGTGCGCGCGCTCGATGCCGGAGTCGATTTCGAGACCCCCGACGCCGAAGCCTATGCCAATCTGCCCCAACTCGTCCGCGAAGGCCGGGTCAGCCAGGCGCAGATCGACGAATCGGTCCGCCGCATTCTCAAGCTAAAGTTCAACGCCGGGCTGTTCGAAAGCCCCTATGTCGACGCCAAGGCCGCGGCGCGGAAGACCGAGACCCCCGACGCGATTGCCCTCGCGCGCGAGGCCGCCCGCCAGGCGATCGTGCTGCTCAAGAACGATAAAGGTCTGCTCCCGCTCGACGCCGGCAGGATCAAGCGCCTCGCGGTGATCGGCACGCACGCCAGCGACACGCCGATCGGCGGCTATAGCGACGTCCCCCGCCACGTCGTCAGCGTCCTCGAAGGGCTCAAGGCCGAAGGCAAGGGCAAGTTCCAGGTCGATTTCGCCGAAGGCGTGAAGCTGACCAAAAGCCGCGCCTGGGCCGAAGACGCAGTCGAACTGGTCGACGATGCCACCAACGATCGCCTCCGCGCCGAGGCTCTGGAGACCGCCAGACAAGCCGACACCATCGTCCTCGTGCTCGGCGACAACGAGCAGCTCAGCCGCGAAGCCTGGGCCGACAACCATCTCGGCGATCGCAACAGCCTCGAGCTGATCGGCCCGCAAAACCAGCTGGCGAAGGAGATCTTCGCGCTCGGCAAGCCGGTGGTCGTGCTGTTGCTCAATGGCCGCCCGCTCGCGGTGAAGTATCTGTCGGAGAACGCCCCGGCGCTGGTCGAGGGCTGGTATCTCGGCCAGGAGACCGGCAACGCCGTCGCCGACGTGCTGTTCGGCCGCGCCAATCCGGGCGGCAAGCTGCCGGTGACGATCGCCCGCGACGTCGGCCAGCTGCCGATGTTCTACAATCACAAGCCGAGCGCGCGCCGCGGCTATCTCTTCGCCGAGACCAGCCCGCTCTACCCGTTCGGCTATGGCCTGTCCTACACGACGTTCGAAGTCGCCGCGCCGGTGCTCGCGACGCCGACGATCGGGCGGTACAACAATGTCCGCGTCAGCGTCGACGTGACCAACACCGGCACGCGCGCTGGCGACGAGGTCGTCCAGCTCTACGTCCGCGACGATCTCGCCAGCGTCACGCGCCCGGTCAAGGAATTGAAGCGGTTCGAGCGCGTCACCCTGCAGCCGGGCGAGAAGAAGACCGTCCAGTTCGAACTCACCCCGCGCGACCTGTCGCTGTGGAACGTCGACATGAAGCGCGTCGTCGAGCCGGGCACCTTCACGATCTCGTCGGGCCCGGACTCGGTCAAGCTTAAGAGCACCACGCTGACGGTGAAATAAGAAAATCCTCCCCCGCGAAGCGGGGGAGGTGGCGCCGAAGGCGACGGAGGGGGCCTGGCCGCCACGACATCGCTCGCGGCGAGGCCCCCTCCACCACTTCGTGGTCCCCCTCCCCCGCTGCGCGAGGGAGGATTTGCCGACTAGCTATCCAACCAAGCCGCCACCCAGAACAGCGGCGCGTTCCAGTTGATCGCCACTTCGTTCATCGAATAGGCATGCACATCGTCGACCCAGCAACGCTGCGGCGCGCACTTCCCCCGCATCGCCTTCGCTACGTCGTCGCTCATCGAAGTCGAATTCGGCCCGCCCGAAAGCACCCCCGGCGGCGGCCCGGGCAGCTTGGCGTCGAGCGAATGCGCCCAGAAGCGATGATGCGGGTTCAGCAGCGGTCGCGCGCCATAGCCGCTGACATAGGATTGGCCGAGCGGGTTGCGCCCCAGCACATAGTCGATCGCGTCCACCACCCCCGCGCGATACCTGGTCACGCCGGTGATATCGTGCGCCAGCCCGAGCAGCATCGCGCGATTGAGCAGGCTCGAATTGGATCCCCAGGGATAGTCCTTCGCCACATAGGGAATGCCATAGCCATTGCCCTTCTCGTCGGCGAGAAAGCGATCCGCCGCGGCGACGATCGCGCGGCGCAACCGGTCGATCTCAACCTTGGGCAGGCCATTGCGTGCGGTCGCGAGCGTGATCGCTCCTAACGTCGCAGTGCTCGGCCAGCCCGGCTCGCGCAGATCGGCGCGGAAGTGCGGCGATCCGGTCACGGCCTCGCGATATTCCGCTCCGCCGGTCGTCGCGAACAATTCGGCGGCCGCCCAGAAGAATTCGTCCGAGACGTCGCCGTCGCCATAGCCGCCGCTGCCGGTGAAGCTGTTGGAGGCGTAGATTTGTGGATTGCGCTTCGCCGCTTGCCATGCGCGCTCCGCAGCGGCGCGGCAGCGTGCGGCGAAGGCGTCGTCCACGCCGCGCCAGACCCGGGCACACTGCGCCGCGGTGGCGGCAAGGTTGAGCGTCGCCGCGGTGGTCGGCGGATAGAGCAGCCGTTCCTCGGGATCGTCCTGCGGCGGCATCGGCAGCTTGGTCCAGTTGCGGTCGGCGACCTTCTGGTGCGCCATCCCGCCCACATCGATCTCAGGTCCGGTCGGAAGCCGGGTCCGGGTACCTTCGGGCACTTGCATCGCGAGGAGGAACGCCATTTCGAACTTCGCCTCGTCGAGCAGCCCGGCCACCGGCCGCCGTTCGAACGCATTGAGCAAGGTCCACAGCGCAATACCGCCATTGACGACATATTTGCCGTGGTCCCCCGCGTCATACCAGCCGCCGGTCACGTCGAGCGCATAGCCGCACCCCGGCCATTCCACGCCGCGCTCGTCGCGTCCGGCAAAGCATTTCGCGACTTCCTTCGGATGCCCCGCCGGCCGCGCCCACTTCGCGCCGACCCGCTTTGCCTCGATCGGCACGCCGGCGCGCTGGTGATAAAAGAACGCCAGCGCATCCCGAGCCAGCGGCGCATAGATCCCCGCACGGATAACGAAGGGATCGCTGCGTGAACCGTTCACCACCAGGCGATAACCCTCCCCCGGCGTGCGCACATCGCTGAAGTCGATCCGCTGCACCTCGCCGCCCGAGGCGGCATCCGGTCCGTAGACCTGCGCCTTACCGCGCTTCACGGTTTGCCCGCGCGCATCGACGAGAGTCCATTCGATCGGCGCCGCACCGCCCTCGACGATCGCGATCTTGGCGTCGCCGGGCTCGAAGCCGATCTGATTGAGGTGGATCGGCAGCGCCGCCGGGCTCGCCGCGCCGAAGGTCAGAGCAGTTGCGGCAAGGATCGCCGCGCGCATCATCGTTCCGCGCTCCCCGCGAACACGCCGAACGTCGACCCGACGAACCCACCCGCCACCTTGGTGGTCAGCGAATCCGTCGTCAGCCGAGTCAGCGGCCGCCACGCCAGCATCGGCACGTCGGGGCTGCCCAGCACCCGCGCGTACGAAAACACATAGCGATTGCCGCGCACTTCGATGCGCAGCGCCAGCGGCCTGCCCGGCCCGATGCCGTAAGCGCTAGCCTCCACCGCGGCGACGGTTTCGCCCGCCGCCGCGGAATCGGTCCCGTCGCGACGATCGAGCACCAGCGCCAGCTTGCCGCCGACTTGCTTCAGTCCGAGGAAGAACCAGTAATCGTCATTCTGCAGCACGGCGATCCCGGCGCGGTCGCCGTCCTTCTCCGGCGTGAAGCGCACCACCGTCTCGGCGGCGGCATTGCGGTGCTGCTGGCGCCGCCCGAGGAAGGACGGGTTGGCATTGTCGCCGAGCCCTACCGGGCGCGCGGTGAGCGATAGCCTGCCGTCGCTGAGCGCGAACCAGTTGCTCCGCGGATTGCGCAGCATCATCCAGTAAGGCGGCAGCTTCGCCCCGTCGAACTCATCGCGCACAGTGAATCCGCCGCTGGTCGGCACCGGCGGTGCGGGCTGCGGCGGCAGAGCGGGCCGCGTCGCCACCCACGGGATCACCTGGCCCGGATCGGTGATCCGCGGCCAGCCATTCTCCCAGCGCACCGGCAACAGGAACGTCTCGCGCCCGGTCGAGTAGAAGTCGCCGGCATAAGGCCGCACGGCGAGGAAGGTCGCCCACCATTTGCCGTCTGGGGTGGTGACCAGCTGGGCATGCCCCGCCGAAGTGATCGGATCGGTGCGGTCGCCCGGCAGGCCGCGCTGGGTGAGGATCGGGTTGGCCGGGTTCGCCTCGAAGGGCCCGGTGACGCTCTTCGAGCGCAGGATCACCTGACTATGCCCCTCGGCAGTCCCCCCCTCCGCGCAGCTGAGATAATAATAGCCGTCCTTCTTGAAGATGTGCGGCCCCTCGATCCAGATCGGCTTCTTCGAGAAATCGACTCCGCCGTTGACCAGCACTTTCCGCGGGCCGATCGGCTTGCGCGCCGCGAGATCGAACTGCTGGATCCAGATCGCGCGATGCCCCTCATATTCCGGTTTGCCTTCGGGCGGGCCGTTGTTGAGGATCCAGGTCTTGCCGTCGGTGTCGAAGAACAAGGACGGATCGATCCCGCCCTCGAGCTCGGGCAGCCATATCGGGTCGGACCACGGCCCTGCCGGGTTCTTGGCAGTGACCAGGAAATTGCCGCCGCAATCGACGCAGGTGTTGAGGATGTAGAAAATCCCAGCCTTCGCCTGGATCGTCGGCGCGAACACCCCGCGCGACAGCCCAAGCTGCTTGAAGTCGAGCTGCTCGGGCCGATCGATCGCATTGCCGATCTGCGTCCAGCTGACCAGATCGCGGCTGTGGAATACCGGAATGCCAGGAAAGTAGCTGAAGGTCGACGTGACCAGATAGAAGTCCTTGCCCACTCGCGTGACGCTCGGATCGGGATAGAATCCCTGCAGGATCGGATTGCGATACTCGCCCGCCGCAGGCTGGCTGGCCCGGTCGACCGAATCCTCGCCGCGATATTCGAACCAGTCGAAGTTCGCGACGGGTTGCGCCGCGGCGGGGGTGGCAAAGGTCAGAGCCAGAAAGGCTAGCGCCAACCCTATGCCGTCACCCCGGCGAAAGCCGGGGTCCAGAGTAACAGGCGGTGCAGTTCGTGGCTCTGGGTCCCGGCTTTCGCCGGGATGACGATGGAAAAGGCTCATGCCGCACAATTCTCCTGAATGAAATCGCGGTGCTTCGGCATGTAGTCGGCCGAATTGCCCACCGCCTCGCGGATATGCGCCAGCCGCGCGCGGGTCTCGTCGAGGCGCATCACTTCCGCCACCGGATCGAAGCCCTGCGGCCGCAGCAATTGCCCGTGCATCACCGCGAACCAGCTGGTGTCGTTGAACAATTCCTCATTCTCGCGAAACGCCCGGCCGTGGCTGCGGAACACCCGCATCTTCTCCGCCAGCCGCTCGGGGATCGCCATGGTCCGGCACCGCTCCCAGAATGGCGAATCGTCGCGCTCGGTCGCGTGGTAATGGAGGATGATGAAGTCGCGTATCTCCTCGTAATCGGTCGCCATGATGCGGTTGTAGCGATCCACGTCGGCCTGGTTGAACCGCTTGTCGGGGAACATCGTCAGGAAGCGCGACAGCCCGCTCTGGATCAGCCAGATCGCAGTCGACTCCAGCGGCTCGATGAACCCGCCCGCCAGCCCCAAGGCCACGCAATTCTTGACCCAGAACTTGTTGCGATGCCCGGTGCGGAACGGCACCGTGCGCGGCTCGGCCAGCGGCTTGCCGTCCAGATTGGCGAGCAGGATCGAAGTCGCCTCGTCGTCGCTCATATAGTCCGAACAGAAGACATGCCCGTTGCCGGTGCGATGCTGCAGCGGAATCCGCCACTGCCACCCGGCCGTATGCGCGGTCGAACGGGTATACGGCGTCCATTCCTCGACGCTCTCGCACGGCACTGCGATCGCGCGGTCGCACGGCAGCCAGTGCGACCAGTCGGTGAACCCCGCCTTCAGCGCCTGCTCGATGATCAGCCCGCGAAACCCCGAGCAGTCGACGAACAGATCGCCTTCGACGTGGCTGCCGTCCTCCAGCACCACCGACTGGACGAACCCGTCCTCGCCGCGCAGCTTGACGTCGACGATCCTGCCCTCGCGCCGCACCACCCCGCGCTCCTCGGCATAGCCGCGCAGGAACCGCGCATAGAGCCCGGCATCGAAGTGAAAGGCATAGGCGATGTCGGACAGCGGCGATCGCCCGGCATCGATCGGCCGCATGAACTTGTTGCCCCGCGCCGCCATCGCCTGGAGCGACCATAAGTCGACATCCGGCGCCTCGCCCATCTGGTGCAGCCGCAGGAAATAAGCGTGGAACGACACCCCCTGCATGTCGACGCCGTATTTGCCGAACGGGTGGAAATAGGTGTGCCCCCGCCGCCCCCAATCGACGAACTGGATGCCCAGCTTGAAGCTGCCCTTGGTCGCCCGGAGGAAGTCGTTCTCGTCCACGCCGAGCATCCGGTTGAACGTCGCCATTTGCGGGATCGTCGCCTCGCCCACCCCGACGATGCCGATCGCGTCGGATTCGATCAGCGTGATGCTCGCATATTCGGGCCCGAGGATCCGGGCGAGCGTGGCGGCGCTCATCCACCCCGCGGTGCCGCCGCCGACGATGACGATGTTGCGGATACGCTGGTCGGTCATGCAAACCCCCGGGCAGCGCAATGCCGCGCCAGATAGGCCGCATGGTCGGGCATCGCATCGGCGGCGCGGCGGAAGGTCGAGCGGATTCGATCCAGCATCGCGGCGAGCTGGTCGGGATTCAAGGCATCGGCGAGCGGATCCCAGCCCTGCGGCGCGATCCCCTGCCCCAGCATCACGGCGATCCAGCTCGTCTCGGCGAACAATTCGTCTTCGAGCCGGAAGATGCGCCCGCGATTGCGGAACAGGTCGATCCGCCGCTTCAGGCTCTCCGGCACGTCCATTTCGCGCGCCTGCCGCCACAAGGGCTCGTCGCGTCCGTTCGCCTTGTAATGCAGGATCACGAAATCGCGCACCTGCGCATATTGCGCCGCAGTGAAGTCGTTATAGCTATCGCGCTCGGCATCGCCCCAGCCGCTGTCGGGAAACAGCCCGAGCAGCCGCGAAATCCCCGACTGGATCAAATGGATGCTGGTCGATTCGAGCGGCTCGAGGAACCCGCTCGACAGCCCGATCGCGACGCAATTGCGGTTCCACGCCAGTTTCCGCCGCCCAGTGGCGAAGCGCAGCGGCCGCGGATCGCCGAGCGGTTCGCCGTCGAGATTGGCGAGCAGGGTCGCCGCCGCCTCGTCGTCCGAGACGTGCGCGCTCGAATAGACATAGCCATTGCCGGTGCGGTGCTGGAGCGGGATCCGCCACTGCCACCCCGCCGGCCGCGCTGTCGCCCGCGTATAGGGCGTCAGCGGCCCCGCATGGACCGTCGGCACCGCCAGCGCCCGGTCGCAGGGCAGCCAGTGGCTCCAATCCTCATAGCCGGTGTGCAGCGCCTCCTCGATCAGCAGCCCGCGAAATCCCGAGCAGTCGACGAACAGTTCGCCCTGGATCCGGCTGCCGTCCTCGAGCGTCACTGCATCGATGAATCCGTCCTCGCCGCGCAGCGCGACCTGCATGACCTTGCCTTCGCGCCGCACCACGCCGCGCGCCTCGGCATAGCGGCGCAGATAGCGCGCATAGAGCGATGCGTCGAAATGATAGGCCTGGACGAGCTGCGACAAGGGCGAAGTCTGCTCGGTTGCCGGCGCCGCGTAGCGATTGCGCCCCGCCGCCACCGCACACATGCTGTATTGGTCGATCGGCCCCGCTCGCCCCGCGGCGCGCAATTTCTGCCAGATCTGGTGGAAGCGGACTCCTTCGACGCTGAAGCCGTACTCGCCGAACGGATGCAGATAGCGATGGCCGGGCTGGTTCCAGTCCAGGAATTCGATCCCGAGCTTCATCGATCCCTGGGTATTCGCGAGGAAGTCGTTCTCGTCGATATCGAGCATCGCGTTGAAGCTGCGGATCGGCGGGATCGTCGCCTCGCCCACCCCGACGATCCCGATCGCATCCGATTCGACCAGAGTCACCGCCACCCCGGCACGCACCATCCGCGCCAGCGCCGCGGCGGTCATCCACCCGGCGGTGCCGCCGCCGACGATGACGATGCTGCGGATCGGCGCGTTCACCGGCGCTGCTTCGGATGAGAGTTCGACACGCGCTGCATTCCTCCCCTTAGCCCGATGTTAGCGCTCCCACATTCTGGGCCGTAAAAGCGCCAGCTGGGAAGTTTCTCGTTGCACCGCAGCAAATTCGTTGCAAAATCAGCACATAAGCGCGCCATTGTCACTATGTGTCTTGATCTCTGCCACGAATTGCCGCTAATCGTGCTCCATAACTACAACAAATAGCGCCACGTAATGATAGCGCTAACATCGGGAGGAGGGGACGCTTGATGCGCAACGACGCAACGCATTCATTTGAGAATTCCACGAAATTGCGGTCTGGATTGCTCCGCGCCGGGGTGTCCGCCGCGGCCTTGTGCCTGTTCGGTGCCGGCTCGGCCTGGGCACAGACCGAGGCGGCCACGCCGCTCGCCACGCAGGACGCGACAGATGCCGGCGCGCAGGACCCGCAGGCTGACGAAGAAGTCGTCGTCCAGGGCTATCGCCAGGCGCTGCAAAGCGCGCAGCAGCTCCGGCGGAATTCCGACGTCATCGTCGATTCGGTCACTGCCGAGGATATTGGCGCGCTCCCCGACCGCTCGGTCACCGAGACGCTGCAGCGCATCCCGGGCGTCTCGATCAATCGCTTCGCCGCAGGCAACGATCCCGACCATTTCTCGGTCGAGGGCTCGGGCGTGGTGGTGCGTGGTCTCACGTATGTCCGCTCGGAATTCAACGGCCGTGACGCGTTCAGCGCCGGCAATGCCGGCGGGTTGAGCTTCCAGGACGTGCCTTCGGAGCTGCTCGGCGGCGTCGACGTGTTCAAATCGCCGTCCGCCGATCGGATCGAAGGCGGCATCGCCGGTGTCGTCAATCTGCGCACGCGTCTGCCGTTCGACCAGAAGGGCCTGATGATCGCCGGCTCGCTCGAGCTCAATTACGGCGAATTCGTCGACAAGAGCGCGCCCGTCGCCGCCATCCTGGCGAGCGACCGCTGGGAGACCGGGATCGGCGAATTCGGCCTGCTCGCCAGCTTCTCCTACTCGCAGCTTTATTCGCGCGCGGACCGGCTGGGCATCTCCAGCTTCCGCGTCCGCCCGATCTATTCGGACGGCACCCGCACCGACACGTTGCCCTTCGGCACCGCGACGCAAACCGGCGAAGGCCTGTTCCCGCGCGGCGCGGTGATGGGCAGCCAGGATTTCAACCGCAAGCGCTACGGCTATTCGGCAGCGGCGCAGTGGCGCAGCAACGATGGCTCGATGGAGGCGACGGCGCAGTTCCTGCGGTCCGACGCGCGCCAGAACTGGCTCGAGAACACGATCGAGATCGCGACCGACAACGTCCAGTCGAACGGCGATTCGCGCGCCCGCGCCGGCACCAGCCTGGATTTCGACGATAGCGGCCTGTTCCAGAGCGGCATCATCACCGGGCCGAGCGGCTGGCGCGACGACCAGAACGGCGCCGACGCCCGCACCCCGGCTTTGGGGCTCCAGTCGAACAACATCCGCCGCGAGCAGGAGGAGAATATCGTCACCTCCGACTATTCGTTCAACTTCAAGTGGGACGTGTCGGACCGGCTGGCGGTGAACCTCGATTATCAGCACATCGTGTCGAGCAGCCGGATCACTGCCAACACGCTGTGGATGTCGACCTATCAGGATGCCGCGATCAAGCTGAACGGCAAGAACGTCCCCGACGTCAGCTTCCTGCCGCCGCAGAATTGCGAATCGGCGAATTTCAACATCGCCACCGGCTCCTGCAACGGCGTGCCCGGCACCGCCGCCTACCCGGCTTATTATACCGGCGCGCATCAGAGCTTCATCGATCCGTTCAACAGCTTCCCGCGCGCCGCGATGGATCATACCGAGGATTCGGACGGCAATTCGGATGCCGCGCGGATCGACCTGGAATATACCTTTCCCGACGGCGGCTTCCTCAAGGCGATCCGCGCGGGCGCCCGCTATGCGGATCGCGATACCACCGCGCGCTTCTCGACCTACAATTGGGGCCGGCTCTCCGAGCAATGGGGCAATGGCGGTCCGGTGTGGCTCGACGATAATGTCGACGGCATTCCCGGCGGCAACGGGGGCGCGCCGCTGGGCAATTACACGCCGGTATTCTTCCACAATTTCCTCGGCGGCCAGGCCAACAACCCGGTCGGCGGCCAGGGGCGGCTGTTCTACGCCGGCCGTCCGGCGACCAATTATGACGCCTATGCCAATTACGCCAATCAGATCATCAACGAATGGGTGCCCAAGATCGCCTGCTCGATCGACGGCCGGTTGATCAACGACGGCTGGAATCGCCTGTCCGAACGGTGCGGCGTGAACTCCGGCACGAACTATCTGCCCGGCGAGATCAATCCGCAGAGCGAGACCAACAAGGCCGCCTATATCATGGCGCGGTTCGATGCGCCGCTCGGCGGGATGCGGATCAACGGCAATGTCGGCGTGCGCTACACCACCACGCGCCGCGAGTCGCAGGGCTTCCAGTCATTCCCCGTGGTCACCACGATCCCGAGCCAGGCGGAATGCAACGACGCGATTGCGGACATTCTCACCAACGGCACGGGCGCGCTCCAGGCCTTCTGCGCGGTTCCGCAGAGCGTGCGGACCAGCGCCACCAATTTCCTCAACGGCGCGCTCATCCCCAACGATGTCGACATCAACTATGATTACTGGCTGCCCAGCCTCAACGTCAGGCTCGAAGCGGGCGGCGGCGTGCAGTTCCGCGCGGCCTATACCAAGGGCGTCTCGCCGCCCTCGCCGGGCCTGGTGCGCAACTATTACGTCGTGTCGCTCGACGCACAGCCCAATACCGACGCCAACGGCCAGGCGCTTCCGATCATCATCAATCCCGATGGCACGGTCCCGCCCAATCAGGCGCGTGTCGAGGGCCAGTTCAACGCCGGCAATCCGTATCTCAAGCCCATCGAGTCCGACAGCTTCGACTTGACCGGCGAATGGTATTTCAGCCGCGTCGGATCGATCACGGCGTCGCTCTTCTACAAGCGCCTCAAGAATGTCCTCACCAACGATATCCAGCGTCAGACCTTCACCAATAACGGTGAAACGTTCGACTCGATCGTGACGACCCCGGTCAATTCGTCCGAGACCGGCAAGATCAAGGGCATCGAGCTCGCCTATCAACAGACCTACGATTTCCTCCCGGGCTTCCTGAAGGGCTTCGGTCTGCAGGCGAACTATACCTATGTCCAAAGCACCGGCGTTCCGCAGGCGATCCTCAATCCCACGGATCCGGCGGTGTCTTCGGGCCAGCAGCCGACGATCACGGGCGCCGATTTCCCGCTCCAGGGGCTCTCGAAGCATCAGTTCAACATCACGCCGTTCCTCGACATCGGCGGACTGTCGCTGCGTGCCACCTATAATTGGCGCTCGGATTATCTGCTGACGCTGCGCGACGTGATCACGCCGTTCGATCCGATCTTCCAGCGCGCTTACGGGCAGCTCGATGCATCGGCATTCCTCAGCGTCACCGACAATTTCAAGATCGGCGTGCAAGGCGTGAACCTGACCAAGTCGAAGACGGTGACCGAGGCCGCGGTCGAGGACCAGAACGGCGACGTGCGCCGCGTGCCGCGCCAATGGTACAGCCCGGACCGGCGCTTCTCGATCATCACCCGCTATACCTTCTGATTTTCCGCTACACCCTGACTGGCGTCGCGAGCTTTGCTCGCGGCGCCATTTTTTAGTCCCCTGTGAAAGCAGGGGCCAGGGCCCAATGCGCACCGCCCGTAACTTGTAACCTGGACCCCTGCTTTCGCAGGGGAGCGAGCCTGGAGACGATTCAGTTGGATTGAACCACCCGAGCCGTTCGCCCTGAGCTTGTCGAAGGGCGATGCCGCCGGCGGTCCGTGCGCGGATAGCCGCCCTTCGACAGGCTCAGGGCGAACGGGAAAAGCACCGATTCCGTCAATATGAAATCGACTCTAGTCTAGCGACCAGCGTGCGCGCCCCCTATCGCGGCCGCTTCCACGCCGATGAACATCAGGCTGAACAACGTCAGTCCGCTCGCGTTCGAAACCGTCATGCCGAAGTCCTTCGTGTCCCAGAAGGTCTTGGAAGATTCGCAGATCAGCGCTGCTGCGGTCCTGACCGCCTCGCATTTCGCGACGGCGATGCTCTCCAATTCGACGCCTTCTTCATCAGCTGTCGAACCGTCGTTCACATTGAAAAAATACCGAGGCATATCGCGACTCCACCGTAGGCGGGAGCGCAATGGTCTCTCAGTCGCCGTAAGCCAGAACAGTGGCGGCGATGCACTGAGGATACACCTCTTGGTAGCGCCGTTGTAAATCTATGTGGGTTTGGGAATTAATTAATCTTATCTTCTCAGTGCCCTGGCAGCGATAACCCGGCGCGTCCATCGCGAAACCATGTCGACCCGATCACTTGCCGTTGCCGGGCGCGTAAGGCGTCTGGATCGCCTTGTACCAGTCGAGCTCGTGCGCGGGCGCGGCGTGCCCCGCCGGCAGCGGCCGCTTCGACACCGACTGGAAATAAGCGATCGAGGCGTCGCGCCACCACCCCGCCTCGTCGCGCTGAATCGCGAGGAAGTCGCGCACCTCGGCCCAGCGCCGCGGGTCGACCTTGCCCTCCAGCGCCTTCCACGACGCCTCCATCCCCGTCACCGCATCGACACCGCGATCGTAGCGGACGATCAGCTCGTCCCACAAAGTCCGCCCCGAACGGGCGCGATACGTCCATGGCAGGTGGTGAAACCACAACAGGAACCGCTCCGGCACGCGCTTGCGGTCGGCAAAGTTCGCTGCGACCTCGGGCGCATATTGCGCGGCGGCGTTGGTCCCCGTCGCGGTGCGGTCGAACCCGATCCCGCCAGCATCCGCCTTGTGATAATAGACCGGGTTCCATTCGGGCCGCGCCAGATCGGATACCCAGGGCCCCGGCCCATAATGATGCCCCGTCGCCATCAGATGCCCGAGCCCGAGGGGAGTCATATAATCGACCACCGCCTCGCGCGACGCCATCATCATCGCGACGATCGGCCCGGTCACCGCGGGATCATTGCCCCAGGTCATCGCCGCCCAGTCCTTCGCGATCGGCTCGGCCTTCGCCTCGGGGTCCCAGGCGAAGCGCCCGAACGCATACCAGTTCGCCTGATCGAATTGCGATCCCGACCAGTTCATGTCGCTGCCGATATTGGCGACTCCCGCCACCCCGCGGATCACCTTGGCCACGGTCATGCCCTTGCGCGGGCGATAGGTGTCGGCCTGCAGCGCCTCCTCCCACATCGGCCCGAGATAGGCGAGGTGAGTCGCGAAACCGAGATATTCCTTGGTGATCTGCACTTCCATCAGCAGCGGCGTCTTCGGCATCGCCCCGAACAACGGATGGAACGGCTCGCGCGGCTGGAAGTCGATCGCGCCGTTCTTGACCTGGACCAGAACATTGTCGCGGAACTTGCCGTCCAGCGGCTGGAACTCGGCATAAGCCTGTTTGTGCCGATCGTCGGGATTCTCCGCGGCATAGACGAACGCCCGCCACATCAGCGTGCCGCCATGCGGCGCCAGCGCGTCGGCGAGCATGTTGGCGCCCTCGGCATGCGTCCGCTTATAGTCCGAAGGCCCCGGCTGCCCCTCCGAATTGGCCTTGACCAGCAACCCGCCGAAATCGGGGATCACCCGGTAGATCTCGTCGACCTTCGCCTTCCACCAATGCGCGACCTGCGGGTCGAGCGGGTCGGCGGTCTTGAGCCCGCTTAGTTCGATCGGCGCCGAGAACCGCGCCGTCAGATAGACCTTGATCCCGTACGGCCGGAACACTTCCGCCAGCGCCTTTACCTTCGCCAGCCACTCTGGCCGCAGCACGTCGGCATTGGCGTTGACGTTGGTCAGCACCGTGCCGTTGATCCCGATCGAGGCGTTGGCCCGCGCATAGTCGGTGTAGCGCGGGTCCTTGTGCCCCGGCAATTTCTGCCAGTCCCAGATCGATTGCCCGGCATAGCCGCGCTCGACGTACCGATCGAGATTGTCCCAGTGATTGAGCACCCGAACCCGCAGCTTGGGCGCATCGGAAATGTCGAGACCGTCGAGCGGCTGGCGCGTCTGGATCAGCTTGAGGAAGCGGAACACCCCGTAGAGCACGCCCACCTCTTCGTTCCCCGCGATCACCGTCACGCGCTTGCCCTGGATCACGGCGCTGCGGATCAGATAGCCCTCGGCCCCCAGCCGGGTGAGCGGCAGCCCCAGCGGCGCGATCAGCGGCGATGTCGCCGTCCCGAGCACCACTGCGCCGTCCCCCGTCACTGCCTCGCGCCGCGCCGGATCGTAACCGAGCATCCCCGCGACACCGCGCCGCAATTCGCCGGCCGCGGCCAGCATCGTCGGCCCGTCCGCCGCAGTGAAGTGCGTCACCCGCGCGGCATAGCGCTCCCGCCACTGGGCTTCGACCGGCTGATAGCGCAACCACAGGTCGTAGCCGGTCTCGGCACGCGCGCCTCCGGCCAGCGCCGCCCCCAGCAGAAACAGAATAAAAGCAAGAACCTGCCGCATTTTCATCCTCTCATCCCCGGTCTGCCGCCGCGCATTGACTTGTTCCTAGCAGCCCGCACATGGTAGCGCTACCAGCAGGCGCACTGCGAAGGCGCGCGAGGAGAGAAATGATGACGCGATTGACCCGCCGCGAAATGCTGGCAGCCACGGCGGCCTGCGCGGTGGCGAGCCCCGCTTTCTCCGCGGCCCCCCCCTCGCTGAACGCACTCGCCAAAGCCAAGGGCATGCGCTTCGGCTCCTGCGTGGCTTGGAGCAAGCCCGGCGCCGATGCCGGTTCGTTCGCCAACCCCAACTACGCCGCCTTGATCGAGCGCGAATGCGGCATCCTCGTCCCGGAAAACGAATTCAAATGGCAGCGGCTCCGCCCCGATCCGGTCAAGTTCGACGTCACCCGCTTCGCCGCGATGCTCGATTATGCCGAGGCGAATCGCATGGCCATGCGCGGTCACACCCTTCTTTGGCACAAGACGCAATATTTGCCCAAATGGCTCACCGACTATGATTTCGGCCCGAGCCCCCGCGCCAGCGCCGAAGCGCTGCTCAGCACCCACATCCGCACCCTGTGCCGGCTCTATGGCGACCGGATCGCCAGCTTCGACGTGGTCAACGAGACGATCGACGAGAAGACCGGCCTCCAGCGCGAAACCGCGCTGTCCAGAGCGTTCGGCGATGCCGACGCGATGGTCGACCTCGCCTTCCACACCGCGCGCCAGCACGCCCCCCGGGCCGAACTGGTCTACAACGACTATATGAGCTGGGAGCCCGGCAACGAGACTCACCGCGCCGGCGTGCTCCGCCTGCTCGAAGGTTTCCGCAAGCGGAACGTGCCGGTCGACGCGCTCGGCGTGCAATCGCATATCGGCGTCTATGGCGATCCGGGCCGGACCGCGGCGCGGCAGGAGACCGAGTGGCGCCGCTTCCTCGATCAGGTTGTCGGAATGGGCTACAGGCTGGTGATCACCGAATTCGACGTCAACGATCGCGACCTGCCGCGCGACCCGAGGCTCCGCGACGCCGGCGTCGCCGCCTATGCCGATGCCTATCTGGAGATCATGTTCGCCTATCCGCAGCTCAAGGACGTGCTGGTCTGGGGAATGTGCGACAAATATGGCTGGCTCAACGGCTTCAGCCCGCGCGCCGACGGCACGGTCAAACGCGCAACACCCCATGACGCGCAGTTCCGCCCCAAGCCGCTCCGCGACGTCTTCGCCCGCCGCTTCGCCGCGGCGGCGGCGCGGCCGGGGTGATCTTCTTTCTCTCCCAGGGGGAGTGGGAGAATGAACGACCGCTAACCACTTTTCGGCCGGTGGCGATGGTCCGCTACCATCCAGATGTGCTCAACCTGCGTGCGACCAAGCGAAAGCGGACGCCCTAGCTGGTTGCCTTCCGATATTCAGCGCGGCATCCTTTAGGGATGCTGCATTTCGGCTTCACGACGACGATCGACCTTTTGAGTTGGATCGTGGCGCTCGCTCTCGGCTCCAAGGTCGTGGCGACCCTGACCGTTCTGCTTGTAAACAAGGGAGCTCGGGATCTCCCTGGGTGGGGATCGATCCTGTGGTGGGTGACAAAGGTGACGCCGGTCATCGCCGTGCCATGCCTGGTTTGGATTGCCCTATTGGAAAACGACAAGACCTTGATGCGGCTATCCCTGGCGTTGGGATTGTTCGTCGTCATCGCCGCGCCGCTCGCGATACGGAAGCGCCAGAGGCGCATGATCGCGTGCCGGGTCAACCGCCCCGCTTTTCAAAACTTGCCTGTCGCCTAACCACCATCCTCCGGCATCAACACCGCGCCGTGACGCACGACGTCCGATTCCCCGCTTTGTCGGCTTCCGTTCAGAAAAGCGGTGCTAGCCCGGCAAAGCGCCATTAAGGGATGCGCAAGGGAGAGACGGCAATGGCCGCGGTGGCTGCAAAGGGAAATGCTTCGGCTGAGATGCTGCTCGAACAGGGCGGGCTCGATGCATCCCTGCTCCACCGCTTCACCGATGGCATCGCCTCCGGCCATGCATCGGCCCCCTCGGCCGACGGCGCGGCATTCCTCTCCCGGATCGAGCCACTGACCGCTATCGAAACCCAGCGCCGCGAATGGTCCCGCCAGCTTGCGAACCTCGAGCGCAGGAGCCGGGCGCAACGCGTTCGCCGCCTGCCGGACGGCGCGCAGGACACTTTGTTCGATCTCGCGGCGCACCTCACCGGCCTGCTCCGGCGCCGCCTGCCGATCGAAGCCAATATCGTCGCCAATCGCTATGTCGACATCGTGCCGCAAGGCGCGAGTGGCTGGGCGGCACTGCCGCTGTTCCTGTCGCTGCACGCCGCCGAAGCCGGCGATACGGCGCTGGCCGAGGCGGTGCTCGCGCCCTCCCCGCCGCGCCTCGTCGTGATCGGCGGGCTGTCGGGCACCGGCAAGTCGACGCTTGCCCGCTTGGTCGGCGCGCGATTGGGCCGCGGCGCCGGCGCGCGCGTCCTGCGCTCCGACGTGTTCCGCAAGCGCCTCGCCGGGCTCGCGCCCGAGACCCGGCTGCCGCCGGCGCATTATACCCGGCACAGCGACGAGGAGACCTATGAGGCGCTGTTCGAATCGGCCTATGATCATCTCGCCTGCGGAGGGTCGGTGATCCTCGACGGCGTGTTCCTCAGCCGCAGCGAACGCGACGTTGCCGAGGCGCTCGCCTATCGCCTCGACGTGCCGTTCACCGGCATCTGGCTCGAGGCGCCCGAACGCGATCGGATCGCCCGGGTCGCCGCACGCAGCGGCGATGCTTCGGATGCCACGCCCGAAGTGGTGCGCGAGCAATCGCGGCTTTCGATCGGCGAACTTTCCGGCTGGCACCGGATGCGCGTCAACCGCCCGCTCGACGTCATCGTCGCGGCCGCGCGCGCCGTGCTCGAACGGCGGCGCTGATGGCCCGGATCGCCACGCTGACGCTCAATCCCGCGCTCGACCAGTCGACCCGTACCGACAAGGTCCGCCCGACCCACAAGCTGCGCTGCGCCGAGCCGCGCATCGAACCCGGCGGCGGCGGGATCAACGTCGCCCGCGTGATCCACGCGCTCGGTGGCGAAGTGACGGCGGTATTCCCCTGCGGCGGACCGACCGGCACGACCTTCGAGAAACTGCTGCGCGATACCGGGGTGCCGATCGCACCGGTTCCGATTGCCGGCACCACGCGCGCGAGCTTGACCGTCGACGAGAACGAAACCGGCGAACAATATCGCTTCGTGCTTCCCGGCCCCATGCTCGCCGAGGCCGAGCTGGAACAACTGCTGCAGGCCGTAATCGCGGACAGCCCGCGCTACGTCGTCGCCAGCGGCAGCCTGCCGCCCGGCTGCGATCCCGCGATCTTCCACAGATTATGCGGTCTGTCCGGAAAGATCGGCGCGCGGCTGGTGGTCGACACGTCGGGTCCGGCACTTGCCGCGCTCGAGCGCGGCTGCGCCTGGCTGGTCAAGCCCAGCCTGCGCGAAGTCGAGGAACTTGTCGGTCGCGAACTCGCCGGCGATGCCGAGCAGTTCGCCGCCGCGCGCGAGCTGCGCGGTCGCGGGTTCGCCGACGTGGTCGTGGTGTCGCTGGCGGAGCGCGGCGCGCTGCTCGTCGCCGAAGGGACCGAGCTGCGCCTGCCCGCGATCGAAGTGCCCGCCGGCAGCGCCGTGGGCGCCGGCGACTCGATGGTTGCTGGGCTCACCCTCGCGCTCGCCGCAAACAAGACGCTGGGCGATGCGCTGCTCTACGGCATCGCCGCCGGCGCCGCGGCGCTGCTTACGCCGGGCGCCGAGCTCACCCGGCGCGAAGACGTCGAGCGGCTCTATTCGGCCGCGTTGGCGAGGGGCTCGATGCAGAACAGGTCGTGAAGCGATTCGAGCATGCGCTTCGCTTCGGGGCTCGCCAGCGTATAGAAGATCATCTGGCCGGCGCGGCGGGCAGCGACCATCCCTTCGCGGCGGAGCAGCGCAAGCTGCTGCGAGACGGCAGTGTCGCGCGCGCCGGTGAGCCTTGCGAGCTCGCCGACGGACTTTTCGCCATCCCACAAATGGCACAGCAGCAACAAGCGGCTGCGGCCCGACAATGCTTTCAGGAACAGCGACGCGCGGTCGATTTCGGCAATCATTTGGTCTTTCACGGTCGGCACCGCTATGCCTCAAATGCGTTGGTGGCAACCGCTATCAGACGGAATCTCAACGGATTTTAATTAGAATATCTCATGTTGCAAAAATGTGACCCTGCCCCGCGAGGGTTGGAAAGCCTGCCCGCGCTCACCAGCTTGGCTGTCCTGCTTTGAGGCTGTCCGTGCCGCCTATGCCCGCCGCTTTCGACCTGTTTGGCGCCCCGCCGCTCCCCGGCCTTGCCTATCGCGAGGATCTCGTCACACTCGACGAGGAACGGCAACTGATCGGTGCGATCGATGGCCTGGAACTCAGTCCGTTCCGGTTTCAGGGCTGGCTCGGCAAGCGGCTGACCGCAAGCTTCGGCTGGCGCTACGACTTCGACGATGCCAGCTTCACCCAGGGTGCGCCGCTGCCCGGCTGGCTGCTTCCGCTTCGCGACAAGGCCGCGGCATTTGCCGGTCTCGCACCCCATGCCTTCGAGCACGCGCTGCTGATCCGCTACGATCCCGGCGCCGGTATCGGTTGGCACAAGGATCGCCCGGTGTTCGAGCATGTCGTCGGCATCTCGCTCGGCAATGCCACGACGATGCGATTCCGCAAGCGACGGCCCGGCGGGTTCGATCGCGTCGCGGTGCCGCTCGGGCCCCGCTCGCTCTATCACCTCTCGGGAGAGGCGCGGCACGTCTGGGAACACAGCATCGCGCCGATGGAAGTGCCGCGCTGGTCGATTACCTTCCGCAGTCTGTCGGACAAGGGCCGCGCGCTCAGTCCTGGGTCCTGATCGTCATCGCCGCCGCGCCTCCGGCCAATACGCCCAGCGCGAGGATCAGCAGCCACGCGGCATAGCCGGTTTTGTCGGGGCTGAGCGCCAGCGCGAGCAACGGCGCGACCATCGCTGGCAGCGTGTTGGTGAGGTTGAGGATGCCGAGGTCGCGCCCGCGATGCAGCGGCGAAGGCAGTAATTGCATTGCCAGCGCCGATTGCAGCGCAAGGAACACCGACATCCCCGAAATCGCGGCGCCGAAGCCGAGCGCCGCCACCGCCCAATTTGGTGCCGCGGCCATGATCGCCAGCCCCGCCGCCATCAACAGCGCCGCGCCCGCGAGGAACGGTTTGCGCCGCATCTTCAGGTCCGAGAGCCGCCCCGCCGCGATGGTCAGCGCCAGTGCCACTATCGTCACGGCCGAGAAGATCGTCGCGACCCCTTCGCTCGCCGCCTCGGCTTGGTGCCTGTCGGGGATTTTCTGGCCGAGCACCGCGAGGAAGTAGAACAGCCCGTAGGTCGAGAGCCCGTTGCCGGCGATCTGCACCAGCATGCGCGCAATCCAGATCCGCGCGAAATCGGCGCCACGCCGGATGCGGAGCGCCGGCGGCGGCTCGGGCAGCGGGTCGCCGCGCTCGCGCAGGAACAGCAAGAGCGGTGCCACGAGCAAGGCGATGAGCGCGCACAGCAGGGCATAGCGCACGCCCTGCGTCCCCAGCGCGTGCAGCGTGACGCCGACCGCGACGAGCGAGGAAAACGGATGCGCCGCGCCCATCAGTCCGGCGACCAGTCCCTTTTGCGCGTCGGGCACTTCGTCCGCCATGATCGCTCCGAGCGGCGCGAACATCATGTTGATCGCGATTTGCAGCAAGCCGACCGAGACGAGCATCTGGATCGCGTCCTCGCTCCCGTGGAACAGCGCATACGCCAGGATCAGCAGCGCCAGCCCGGCGAGGATCCACGGCCGGCGCGTGCCGCGGTCGCGATAGGTCCGGTCGCTGAGCGCCCCGAAGACGAGGTTGGCGACGCTTGCCACGGCGGCGCCGCCCAGCGCCGCGGCGCCGAGCAACGCGACACGGTGCTCCGCATCGGCGACTGCGGTGACCTTGAGCGGGAGCAGGACGGAAACGAATGGAATGAAGCTGACGAACAGCCCGGCATACGCAAGCGCGTAGACGACAATGAAGCCGCGACTGCGGAACGGGGAGGTCATGGACGTGCCAACATCGGCGGTTGGATGTTCCGGGTCAACGCGGCGGTGCCGTCGAGTCCCGAACGATGAAATCAAACGGCAGCAAATGCCGACTATTCCCCTCTAAATTATTGATTTTTCCTGCAATAAGTAAATCGGCGGCCTTGGCGGTCATCGCCGCGATCGGCTGCCGGATCGCAGTGAGCGAAGGCACGCTCATGCGGACGGTCGGGGTGTCGTCGAAGCTGACCACGGAGAGGTCTCCCGGCACGGAAAATCCAAGCGGCGCAGCAGCATGCAGCACTCCCAATGCCATCTCGTCGCTGCTCGCCAGCACTGCTGTCGGCGGGACGGGGAGCGCTGCGAGTGCCGCCATCGCGCGCGTCCCGGCTTCATAGGTAAAGTCGCCAGGCTGCAGATATTCGGGGTTAATCTGCAATCCTCGGCTCTCGATCGCGCCGCGGAAGCCGCGCAGGCGATCGCCGCTGATCGCATATTCGGGGTGCCCTTCGACATAGGCGATACGGTTGTGGCCGAGGTCGAGAAGATATTTGACGGCGGCGCGGGCCGCCGCCTCGTCATCCATATAGACTGCGCAGCCGTCCCCCTCGCGGCGCGAACCCAGTCGGGCAAAGGCAAGGCCGTTGCGGTGGAGGAGCTGGGTGATCCGCGCGTCGTCGCTGTGCGGCGGCGTCAGGATCACTCCGTCGGGATGCAGCGCGGACAGCGCCGCCTGGACCTGAGCCTCGAGTTGGTCGGAGTGCGAATCGACCAGCTCGAAGAGCATGCGGTAGCCGTGCTCCGCGCATTTGAGCATGCCGCCATAGAGCATCTGATCGACCCAGTCGTTGCCGCGCCGTGACTCCCAGCCCTCGAGCGTCGGGCGCCGATCGTTGAAAGCTAGAACCAGATAGGAGCGCGAACCACCCAGCCGCCGCGCGGCGAGGCTCGGAACATAGCCCAATTTGTCGACTGCATTCATTACGCGTTCGCGCATGGCAGGCGTAACATTGGGGCCGTCGTTGATCACACGCGACACGGTCTGGAAGGAGACTCCAGCTTCCGCCGCAACGTGCTTGATCGTGATCGCGCTCTTCTTGTGCATCAACGTCCCGGCTGTCCCAAATCGACGGCATCGGCGCGGCAATGCGCATCGATGAACTGCTGGTGGGTGGGAAGCGACGCGACAACTTGGCCGAGCTGCGCGCGGAGCATGTTCATGCCATCGAACAGCTTAGCTTCGTCGATGCGATCGACGAGCGGGTGATAGGTCGGTGGGCGGATCCCCATCCCTTCGAACACCGAATGCCAGCTGACCGCGCGGAACAGCTCGTCCAGCCCCTCGCGCAGCACGCCGTTAGTGCGGAAAAGTGCGATTCGCTCGTGAAGGCTGTCGGGCAACGTCATGTCGCGGCACTTGCGCCAGAACGGCGTGTCGTCTCGCTGGGTGGTGCAATAATGGAGGATGATGAAGTCGCGGATTTCGGTGTAATCCGCGGCCATGCGTCGGTTATATTCGATCGCAAGACGCGGATCGCAGTTCCGGTCGGGCAGATAACGGAAGAAGAAGTCCATCCCGCGATAGATAAGGTGGATCGCAGTCGATTCGAGCGGTTCGATGAAGCCCGATGCGAGCCCGAGCGAGAGCACGTTCCTGTGCCAGATTTTCTGACGCATGCCGGTCTTGAACGGTACCACCATCGGCCCAGCGACGACTTCGCCCTCGACCTGATCGAGCAGGATCCGCGTGGCCTCGTCGTCTGAGAGAAACTCGCTGCAGAAGACATGGCCGTTGCCGGTGCGGTGCTGGAGCGGAATGCGCCAGCGCCATCCCGAGTCTTGCGCCTGTGCCAGCGTATAGGGGCGTGGCGCGCCGACATTCAGCGTCTGCGCGGCGATCGCGCGATCGCAGAAAAGCCACTCGGACCAGTCTTCATAGCCGACCCCAAGCGCCTTCTCGATCAACAGCGCGCGGAAACCCGAACAATCGATGAAGAAGTCGGCGGCGACTTCGCGGCCATCCTTGAGCACCAGAGTATCGACAAATCCGCGATCGTCCAGCCGCACGTCGGAGACGATGCCTTCGCAGCGCTTCACGCCGCGGTCCTCGGCGTGCGCGCGCAGGAACCGGGCGACGCGCTTGGCATCGACATGCAGCGCATAGGCGGCGCCGCCGACCGGGGTCTTGTGTGCCTTGAACGGCAGCATGAAACGTCCGCTCCGCGCCATTGCCGCCGCGGGGGCGAAGTCCATCAGTTCGAAGGGCTGGCCGGCAAGCCTGGCCTTGAGCCAGCATTGGTAGAATTCGCTGAGTTCGACTTGCTGACCGATCGTCCCGAAGGGGTGGAAATAGCGCTCGCCTTTGCGGTGCCAGTCCTCGAATTCGATTCCCAGCTTGAAACTCGCCTGGGTCGCTCGGACGAAGTCCTGCTCGTTTATGTCGAGCTTGGCGATCAGTTCCATGAAGGGCGGGATGGTTGATTCGCCGACACCGATCGTGCCGATATCGTCGCTCTCGACCAGCACGATCTCGAACAATTTGCCCTTGAAGTGGTGTGCCATCACCGCGGCGGCGATCCAGCCCGCGGTGCCGCCGCCGACGATACAGACTTTGCGGAGTGCGTCGGGAGCCCTCACGCCGCCCGCCCCTGTGCGGCGGCGCCGTCCATGATCTCGAGGAATTCCCGATGGCTCGGCGTATCGGCGACCGTCTCCTGCAAGGAGCGCCGCATCCCCTCGAGCGAGCGTCGCAACTGGTCCGCGTCGAGCCCGGCCACGGCGGGATCGATGCGATCGGGCAGGTCTTCGAAGCCGGCATAGATGGCCAGCCAGCTTGCGGGAGAGAACATCTCCCAGCGATAGCGGACAAAGGCGCCGCGTGCGCGCCACAAAGCCAGCTTGCCGTTCAGGCTCTCGGGCACTTCCATCGCGCGGCAGGCCTGCCAGAACGGACCAGGCCGCCCGTTGAGCTTGTAGTGCAGGATCAGGAAGTCGCGGACGCGTTCCATCTCCTCGGCCGATTGCTCGTTATATTCGCCGGTCACGGCAGGATCGAAATCCTTATCCGGGAACAAGGATTTGAGGCGCTCGATCCCGGTTTCGATCAACGCGATACTGGTGGATTCTAGCGGCTCCAGAAAGCCCGAGGCAAGGCCCAACGCGACGCAGTTCTTTTTCCAGGCGACCTGGCGGCGGCCAGGCGTGAAGCGAAGGCGGCGGGGCTCCATCACCGGCTTGCCGGGGACATTCGCCAGCAGTTCGTTCCGTGCGTCATCATCGCTCTGGAAGCGGCTGGAAAAGACGAGGCCGTTGCCCTCGCGCTGGCGCAGCGGGATGCGCCACTGCCAGCCGGCGCTGCGGGCGGTGACGGTGGTGCAGGAGGGAGGATCGCCTGCTCGCTCGCTCTGTACGGCGAAGGCACCGTCGCAGAGCAGCCAATGCGACCAGCTTTCATATGCAACGCCGAGCGCCTCGCCGAGCAGCAGCGCGCGGAAGCCCGAGCAATCCACGAACAGATCGCCCCGTACCCGCACGCCGCTATCCAGCGTCAGCGTGTCGATGAAGCCGTCTTCGCCGCGCAGCCCGACGTCGACGATGCGCGCATCGATACGCGTGACGCCCATCTTCTCGGCGAAACGGCGCATATGCTGTGCGAACAACGCCGCGTCGAAGTGCAGCGCCCAGTCGAAGATGCCGAGCTGCGAGGCCGGATTGGGCGCGGGCAAGGTGGCATGCCCTTCGCTCGCCAGCAGCGCGCCGAGCGAATAGTCGCCAAGCGGCGCGGGATCGCCCGCATCGCGCGCCTTGCGCCAATAATGGTGGAAGTCGATGCCCTTCAGATCCTGCCCGAAGCGACCGAAGGGATGAACGAAATCGTGCCCCGGGCGCAGCCAGTCGACGAAGCGGATACCGAGCTTGGCGGTTGCCTGACACGCCTGCATCACTTCGGCGTCGGACATGCCGAGCGCGGCGTAGAAACGGCGGATGGTGGGGATCGTCGCCTCGCCGACGCCGATCGTGCCGATGTCCGAGCTTTCGACCAGCGTGATCGACACGCCGGTTCCAGCCAGATGCGCCGAAAGCGCAGCGGCTGCCATCCAGCCGGCGGTGCCTCCCCCGACGATGACGACACGCTCGATTGCGTTCGCTGCGCTTCCCCGGTTGCCCATGGTCGTATCTGATCTTCTTGATCGCTGCACCGCAAGCGAAACCATCGCCTGTCGGCCCAGTCAAAAAAATGGGCCGACGGCGCAATGCCGCCGACCCAGGAGGGTTGGCTCTTAGAAGCGAACGCGAACGCCCGCCGAATAACGCGGCTCGAACTCATTCTGCGAGTGGAACTGCTTCGAGTCCTTGTCGAACTGGAAGTAGTATCGCTCGATCTCACCGAAGATATTCGAAGCGTTCGCGTACAAAGCGAAATTATCGTTGATATTGTACGTGATATTCGCGTCGACATACTGTGCCGTGTCCTGGAAGATAGGAATGGCGCCGAATGTCGTGGAAAGCCGCGGCGTACGGTAATTATACGCGACACGGACCTGCAGTGCATCGTCCTGATACCAGCCGACCAGGTTCACCTGGTGTTTGGAATTGTCCGGGAAGGGCAGTTCCTCGCCGTCAAGGCCCTTGTCGGTCTGCTTGCTGTCGGAGAAGGTGTAGTTCGCATCGATGCCGAAGTTGCTCAGCAAGCCGCCCTGGATCAAATCGCTGAACGCGATCTTGGCACCGACCTCGACACCCTGCAGCGACCCGCCCTCGCCCTGTGCCGGCTGCGTGACCGGAACCGTCCGGCGGATCACGCCGTCCTGATCGGGGAAGCGGCCGGTATTGGTGGTGGTGGTGCGGACAAAGCTGTTGATGTCGAGTTTGAACAGGCTGACGTTGAACAGCGTGCCGCGGCCCAGATAATATTCGATCGCGAGATCGTAATTATTCGAGCGCCACGGATTGAGGTATGGGTTGCCGCTCGAATTGGCACCGGTGACCTGGCGCACGCCACAAGGCGCCGCGTCGGCCGGCGGCGGGGGATCGCCCGGCTTGGGGCAGAGCGAGTCCGCCGTCGAGATGGTGAGCCCGCCGCCGTAATTGCCCAGATCGAGCGGGAGCATCGTCTTGGCGAACGACGCGCGCAGACGGAGGTTCTGCGTGATATCGGCACTGAGATTCACCGCCGGCAGGAAATCGACATAGTCGCGGCGGGTAACGGTGTCGCCTTCGTCGGTATTGGTGTCGCCATAGCTGCGCGTCGGACCGGTGATGTTCTGCTTCACGGTCAGCTTGGTATTGATGATCTTGCCGCCGATCGCCGCGCTGAAGATACCGGTCTTGAACGAGGTGTTGAGGTACGCGCTCTCCTCGACCAGATCGACGTCATACGTCCGGCCGGGGATGATGACCTCGTCGGCACCACCGAACACGCGCTCATGGAAAGCCTTGGCATCGTCGAAGTCGCGTGGATCGGCGACCCAGAAACCGGGAATCCCCGAGCTCACCCCACCGAGATTGGTGAGGAAATAGACGTTGTTATACTCGTTGAGCTTGGTCGGCTTGTTGACCGTATAGCCCTGGAACACCGTGGTCGGATTGGTCGCGCTGACCGGTAGCCCGGGGTTGAACGCCGGGTTCGCCACTTGCTCGCCCGCCTGGCAGCCGGCCTGGTTCATCACCACGTCGATTGCCTTCCACTGCGCACCGCAGCCCTCGGCGACGGTGGCGCCGTTGCCGCCGTAGAAGTTCGAGAACAAGTGGAACGCGCGGATCTGGACGCTGCGATCGCTGCGCCGGACCCCGACATCGATCCGCTTGAACGCCCCGAACAGCCCGTCGTCGTCGAACTCGTACGAGCCGTCGGCCCGGAAGACGCCGAGATCGGAATTGTTCTCCTGATTGCCCTCCGACGAGAAGGCACCGACGGCGTAGCTGTCGAGATTCGCCATATATTCGCTCAACGGACGCGTACCGAGGCCGCCACTGATCGGATTCTGGAAACCGCTGAGCACAGGATGATCCCCGCCGATATCCAGATGGATCTGCGGGTTCTGGCCATAGCCGAGCGGGTTAGGATCGATATAGCGCCCGCCGTTCGAGCCCACGACTCCATTGGTATAGCGCGACGCCGGGAACTGCGCGGCGATGTTGGCAGGATAGAACGGCCCGCGCGTGGGATCGTTGGCGTCGCGGAACAGGGTGAAGGTGTTGGTCTGGCGCCAGTTGCTCATATCGCCCTGGACCTGGCCGTTGATGCTGCGGAAATTTGCGTCCGCGCGCATCGCCCGCGCCGAGAACTTGAAGTTGCTCTCGTTGTCGTAGTCGAGCTGCAAATTATAGTTGGTAGCCTTCGACTTGGTCGTTCGGTTTACCGTGAAGCTGTTCAGCCACCAGACGTTGAGGTCATACTCGTCGACGTCGAGCCACGGCTGGCCGTTGCCGGCGACCTGACCCGAATCCGAGGATGCAGTGGGGTTGGTCCAGCCAAGGCCGCTCCAGCGGTTCGAGATGTTGATCCCCGCGGCGCGATTGTGCTCGGTGAACTCGGTGTGAAAGACCTCACCTGAGAGCGTGAAGCCCTCGCCGAACTTTAGCTGGACCGCGCCGTTGATGCCCAGGCGATCCCGCTCGACGACGCGATTGAAGAACTCATAGCCGTGCGGCGAGATCCAGTTGGGCCCCGAGCCGCCCCAGTCGTTGTTGCCGAAGGGCCCGCCGGCAATCCCGGCATAGTTGTTGCCCAGGTTGGAGTTGCTCTTCACCGCGGAGAGCATCGCGCCGAAATTCTCGTTGCGCCACGCGATGAGGCCGCTGACCAGATAGTCGTTTTCCTTGGTATAGTCGCCACGCGAATATTCGGCCTGGCCCGACAGCGTGAGCCCCTTGTCGAGATCGAACGGACGCCGGGTGCGCAGGTCGACGGTGCCCGAAATGCCCGAAAGCGCATTCCTGGTGTCAGTCGATTTGAACACAAGCACCTGATTCATCAGCTGCGCGGGCAAGTCGTTGAGGTTCGGCCGCGCCTCGCCAAGGTTGCCTGGGCTCAGATACTGCTCGCCGTTGAGCAGAGTGATGACCTGCGGCAGGCCGCGGATGTTGACGTTGGTGCCCTCGCCCGCGTTGCGCTGGATCTGGACGCCGGAGATGCGCTGCAGCGCGTCGACGATCGTCACGTCGGGCAGCTTGCCGATGTCCTCCGCCGAGATGGCATCGACGATCGCGACTTCGTTCCGCTTGATGTCCACCGCAGCTTCCTGCGAGGCGCGAATGCCGGTGACGAGGATTTCCTCGCCCTGAGCCTCGCCGCCCTCCGGATTCTGCTGCACCGCGGGCGCGACCGCGTCCTGCGCCCAAGCCGGGCCGACAAGCGCCGTGCTGGTCAGCAACCCGACGATTACCCCTGATAACCCCTTCTTCATTCTCTTCCTCCCGATTTGCCTGGCGGGCGTTTTGTTGCGTCCCGTCGCTCCAGGTTTTCTTTCTCAGGGCGCCAGCTGGCGCTCCTGCAGTTGCGCAATTGCCGTGAGCACCGGCTGTCCGGCATCCCGCGAAATCGACACGCGATAATTCCCGGGCGCGACCCGATAGCCGGGCAGCGCCACGTCATAATCCGCGATCACGCGTGGATCGGCGGTCAGGGTGATGCGGCGCGTCTCCCCTGGCTGAAGCATCACGCGCTCGAAGCCGGCGAGGCGCGGCGCCCGCGATCCATCGCGCGGCGTGACATAGAGCTGGGGCACGTCGGCGCCCGCACGCTTGCCGCGATTGGTGACATCGAAGCTGACCTTGAGGCCGTCGCCGCCTTCGGCGCGCAGCTTCGCATACTCGAAGCGCGTGTAGGAAAGCCCGTGACCGAAGGCGAAGAGCGGCTTCTGGCCCTGCCGGGCATACCAGCGATAGCCGACGTCCGAGCCTTCGCGATACTGGACCTCGAAGGGCTTGAGAGCGCGCGCGTCCTCGCCGTGCTTCGGATCGGCGAGCACCTGCTCCATGCCAGGGACCTGAGGGCGCGGGGCCTGCGACGTGGCGGCGGGGAAGGTGATCGGCAGACGGCCCGAAGGATTGACCTCGCCGAACAGCACGCGCGCGATCGCCTCGCCGCCGCGCTGGCCGGGATACCAGGCGGCGAGCACAGCGGGTACCCGATCGATCCACGGCATCAGCACGGGCCCCGCGGTGGTGAGCACCACGGCGGTCTTCGGATTGGCGGCGGCGACCGCGGCGATCAGCGCGTCCTGATTGCCTTCGAGCGCGATGCCTTCAGGGTCTTCGGCCTCGGTGGTCCATTTGGTGGCGACGACGATCGCCAGATCGGCACCGCGCGCGGCGGCTGCAGCGGCGGCAGGGTCGCTGCCATCGACGAACTGCACCGACGCGCGCGGCGCGAGTGCGCGGATCGCGGCAAGCGGCGACGAGGCGTGCCAGGTGCGGCGCACAAACGAGGCGGCAGCACCGCCAGCGAGCGGAATTTCGACTGGCGCACCGCCGACCGAGCGGACTTGGCTCGAGCCGCCGCCTGAGAGCACGCCGACATCGGCGTGCCCGCCGATCAGCACGATGCGCTCCGCCGTTCTGGCCAGCGGGAGCATGCCGCGCTCGTTCTTCAGCAGCACGATCCCCGCCTCGGCGGCGCGCTGGGCAATATCGGCATTCTTCGCGTAATCGAGCGGCTGCGCCCTTTGGACCACCGGTGCGTCCATCACACCGACCGAGAAAGTGCCGAACAGGATGCGGCGAACCATGTCGTCGAGCCGCGCGGCGGGCAGCTGGCCACTTTCGACCGCCTTGCGCAGATCGGCGCGGAAGAAGGGGTGCGTGTCGAGCTCGCCGCCCGATTGCTGATCGAGCCCGTTGCGTGCGGCGCGGACCGTGGAGTGGACCGCCCCCCAGTCCGACATCACCCAGCCGCGATAGCCCCAGTCGCCCTTCAGCACATGATTGAGCAGCCAGTCATTCTCACAGGCATAGTCGCCGCCGACCCGATTATAAGCGCACATCACCGAGCCGGGCTGACCGCGCTCGATCGCGATGCGAAAGGCGAGAAGGTCGCTCTCGCGGAATGCCGCCTCGTCGATCCGCGCATCCAGGATCATCCGCCCGGTCTCCTGGGCGTTGAGCGCGTAATGCTTGATCGTCGAGACGATATGGTTGGACTGGATGCCGCGGATCGATTCGCCTGCCATGGTGCCGGCGAGCAACGGATCCTCGCCGAGATATTCGAAATTGCGCCCGCCCCATGGATCCCGTGTGAGGTTGACGCCCCCGGCGAGCATCACGTTGAAGCGCTTGGCCCGCGCCTCGCTGCCGATCATCGCGCCGCTGGCGAAAGCGAGCTGCGGATCGAAGCTGGCGGCGAGCGCGAGGCCCGAGGGCAAAGCGGTGGCGACATCGCCCTTGCGCTGCTCGACCTGGTTGGCGACGCCGAGGCTGGCGTCGGTCGCGCGCAGCGCGGGGATGCCAAGCCGCGGGATAGCGGGCTGATGGCCCGCCGACGGGATCAGGTCCGCCGGCGCAGCCGGGTCCTTCGCCATCGGCGGAAACCACGTGTAGACGAGCGCGAGCTTCTCCTCGAGCGTCATCACCGCAAGCAGCATTTCGGCGCGGCCCGCCGGCGAGAGCGTAGCGTCCGACCAGGGACGCGGGACGGCGACCGGGGCGGGTTCTTGAATCTGCGCCGCTGCGGGCACCGCCGCGATCATGGCGATCATCGCCCACGACCGGGCTGCGCTAACCAGACTCGACTGCATTTCGCCCCTCGCTCCTTGCCCCTCGAACGGGCATCATACTGCGGGGGCGGCCCTCGACTGACAACGCTGTCTAGCCGTGGCCGAAGCAACGCACAGACGCCTTTGCGGCGCGCGCGATCACCTTTCCAACACCCCTCTTCCGAGATCTTTCGCCTCGGATGTCGCGGTTAGAGCATAGATTGTGAGCGTTCTCAAGAACGTTCTCACACAAACTTCCGGATCCCTTGGCCCGAACGCTGGTTTTACCTCTGGTCGCTCAAATCTCATGCGACGGGGGGCGCTCGAGCGGACGTATCGAGTGGATGAAGGGCTTGCGCTGAACAATGCCGGGGTTTGAGAGTCAGCACCACGACATACTCATCGAGCTCGCGGACCGTATTCGCGACATCGAGGACCCCGACGCGATCGCTTATGCCGCAGCTGCGCTGCTCGGCCGGCGGCTGGGAGTGAGCCGCGCCGGCTATGGCGCGATCGACAAGCAGGCAGAGACGATCCGCATCGAGCGTGACTGGAACGCCCCGGGCGTCGACAGTCTCGCCGGGCTGCTCCATTTCCGCGATTATGGCAGCTATATCGATGATCTGAAGGCCGGCCGCACGGTCGTTGTCGCCAATGCCGAACAGGACTCGCGCACCGCCGCCACTGCGCCAAGCCTGGCGGCGATCAGCGCGCGATCGTTCGTCAACATGCCGGTAACCGAGCAAGGCGGGTTCGTCGCCCTGCTGTTCCTCAACCATGCCGACCCACGCGATTGGAGCGACGAAGAGCTCGCGCTGATCCGGGAAGTGGCCGAGCGAACCCGCAATGCCGTCGCGCGGCGCGAGGCCGAGCAGGCATTGCGAAAGAACGAGGCCCGGCTGCGCTTCCTCGACACGCTCGGCGTGGCAACGGCGCGGGCGGCCGACGCCGACGCTGTGATGGCGGTTACCACGCGGATGCTGGGCGAGCAGCTTGGCGGGTCGGACTGCGCCTATGCCGACATGGAAGCCGACGAGGACATGTTCAACATCCGCGGCGACTGGCACGCCACGCATGCGCCGAGCATCGTCGGGCGCTACAGCCTCGCCAGCTTCGGCGGCCTCGCGGTCGCCAGCCTCAAGTCCGGACACCCGCTGGTGATCGACGATGCCAACCTGCTCGGCGAAGACGGTGCGCGGGCGTTTGTGGACATCGGCATCCAGGCGACGATCTGCATGCCCTTTCTCAAGGAGGGCCGGCTGACCGCGTTGATGGCTATCCACAATTCCACACCCCGCCGCTGGACCGCCGACGAACTGGGGCTGCTGCGTGAAGTCACCGAGCGAAGCTGGGCGCATATCGAGCGGGTGCGCGCCGAGGCGGCGCTGCGGGAAAGCGAGGCCCGACTGCGGCTCGCGGTGGAAGGTGCACAGATCGGCACTTGGGACTGGGACCTCAAGACGATGCTCGGCACCTGGTCGGCGCGCACCTGCGAAATCCTCGGCGTCGAACGCGGCGACGCCGTGACGGTCGAAGATCGCATCCGCACCATCCACCCCGGCGACCGCGCACGCGTGCTCGACGAAGTGCGCCGCTCGGTGCTCGCCGGCGAGGAGTTCTCGACCGAGTACCGCGTCGTCCGCCCCGACGGTGACGTCCGTTGGATCGCATCGCGCGGGGTGGTGCAGCGCGACGAAGGCGGCAAGGCGATCCGCACTGCCGGCATCGTTCGCGACGTGACCAAGCGGCGCGAAGCGCAGGAAGGGCTAAAGGCGCTCAACGCGACGCTCGAGCACCAGATCGCGGAGCGCACCGCCGAGCGCGACCGCATGTGGCGGCTGAGCGGCGACCTAATGCTCGTCGTCGGCCGCCGCCGGGAGATTCGTGCAGTCAATCCGGCGCTTGGCACGCTGCTCGGCTATGCGCCCGACGAAGTGCTCGGCCAGCGGTTCGATCGCTTCCTTCACCCCGAGGAGTCGCACGGGTTGGCCGAGGCGATCCGCGCGGCGGCGACAGCGCCGCTGCGCGACCTTGTTGCCCGGTTGCGCGCGAAGGACGGATCGTGGCGGCGTTTCGCCTGGACCGCTGCGCCCGGCGACGGCGAAGCCTATGTCATCGGCCGCGACGTGACCGAGGAAGTCTCGCGCCGCGAGGAACTCGAGCGCGCGCAGGAAGCCTTGCGCCAATCGCAGAAGATGGAGTCGCTCGGCCAGTTGACCGGTGGCGTCGCGCACGACTTCAACAATCTTCTGACGCCGATCATCGGCAGCCTCGACCTGCTGCGCCGCAGCGAGACCGCGAGCGAGCGTGAGCAGCGGCTGATCGGCGCGGCACTCGAATCGGCCGAACGCGCCCGCACCTTGGTCCAGCGGCTGCTCGCCTTTGCAAGGCGCCAGCCGCTCCAGCCTGGCCCGGTAGATCTCGCTGCGCTGATTCATGGCATGTCCGACCTGATCGCGAGCACATCCGGCCCGCAGATCAACCTGAGCGTCGACGTGGCCGAGGACCTGCCGCCGGCGCTGGCGGACGCCAACCAGCTGGAGATGGCGATCCTCAACCTGAGCGTGAATGCGCGCGACGCGATGCCGCAAGGCGGACGACTGACGCTCTCGGCATCTGCAGTGGAGCTGGAGCCTGGACATCGCTCAGAGCTGGCGTCGGGCCGCTATGTGCGGCTCACCGTCGCCGACAGCGGCGAGGGCATGAGCGAAGAAACCAGGGCACGCGCTGTCGAGCCGTTCTTCTCGACCAAGGGAATCGGCAAGGGCACCGGGCTGGGGCTGTCGATGGTGCACGGCCTGGTATCGCAACTGAACGGAGCGATGCTGCTCTCGAGCCGGCCAGGTCTGGGCACGGTGGTGGAGCTGCTCCTGCCCGTAGCCGGTAGCCCGGTCGCGACGCGGAGCAAGCCGACGGCCGAAAGCCTGAGCGAAGCGGCAGGCATCGTGCTGCTGATCGATGACGAAGCAGCGGTGCGCACGGCAACCGGCGAGTTGCTGCGCGACCTCGGCTATCAGGTGATCGAGAAAGAGAATGGGCGCGAGGCGCTGGCCTATCTGGCCGAGCATTCTGTCGACTTTCTCGTCACCGACCATCTGATGCCCGGCATGCAGGGCACGGATCTCGCACGCATAGTAAGCGAGCGTAATCCCGACGTGAAAATACTGATTGTATCGGGCTATGCCGATCTGGAAAGCATCTCGCCTGATCTGCCGCGGCTCGCCAAGCCGTTCCGGCAGGACGAACTGGCGGCGAGTTTGGCAGGGCTAGGATAGGTCCGTTCCTCCTCCGGTCGGCAGAGGGAAACTATGAGGCACGCTCGAACGTGAGTCGCTGGTGCTCTGGATCGGCCGCGACGAGGCGCACCGTGATCGCATCGCCGGGTTCGGCGCCTGCCATCGCCAGTCGCGCCACCACCGGGAAATCCCGCAGCTGGATGCGCGCGCCGCGATCATCGGCGTCGGTGACCACGGCAGCGAAGTCCTCGCCTTCCCTGCCCTGCAGCATCACCGCCTCGGCGAGGTCGATCACCGCCCGATCAATCTGGCCGCCGATCGCGTCGGCACGCGCCATCACCTCAGGGAGCTTGGCGAAGGCCTCGGTCACCCCCTCCGGAACAGGTTGCCCGTTGGTCACGGCCAGCGTGGCGCGGATCACATAGCGATCGGCGAGGCGGCGGAGCGGCGCCGTGGCATGGGCATAGGTCGCCGCCACTGCCGCGTGCCATGGGACGACTCCTTGCTGAAAGGGCTGGTACGATGCCCCCTGCCCCGCCCTGCGCACCGCGAGCATGAACGCCGCCTGCTTGGGATTACTGCCGTCGAGCGTCGCTTCGAATTGCGCGAGCGGCGCTGCCGGCGGCCAGCGAAGCCCGAAAGCGACTGCGGTCTGGCGCAGCCGGCCGATCGCATGGGCATCGGGCTCGGCCATTACCCGGAACAGTCCGGTCTGATGCGCGCGCAGCGCGTCGGCGATCGCCATGTTGGCGGCAAGCGACAGCGCGGCGTTGCGCTCTTCCGAGAGCAGGCGCGGGCGGAACACCAATTCGAAACCGCCGCCGGGCCGCGCGGCGACTTCCTGCTCGGGCGGATCGACGCGCGCCGCGCCGCGCCGGTTCTCGGCCGCCTGGAGCCGTGCAGTGAGTTCGACGAAGCCCGCCGGCAGATCGGCATCGCGGACGCTGTCATAGGCAAGCTTGGCGGCGCTGCGGATGATCGCGCGCTCGGCGCCGTCGAGATGCACTGCGCCGTCCGGCGCGACGCGTACGGTGAAGATCACCGCGGGTCGGGGTCCATCGGGCAACAGGCTGGCCGCGGCTTCGCTGAGCGCGGGCGGATAGAGGCTCGCCTTGCCATCGGGCAGATAGAGCGTCGTGCCGCGGCGCCATGCCTCCAGGTCCAGCGGATCGCCGTCGGCGACGAACCAGGCGACGTCGGCGATCGCATAATGGAGCAACAGGTCGGCGCCGCTCGGCTCGATCGCGAAAGCCTGGTCGAGATCGGTAGCGCTTGCCGGATCGAGTGTGACGAAATGACGGCCGGTGCGATCGACATGCTCGGTCGGCGCGCGGCGCGCGGCCGCTTCGGCCGCAGCGAGCACGGCGGGGGGAAAACCCTCGGACACCTGGAAGCGCGTGCGGATCGCGGCGAGGTTTCGCGTGAGGCTGTTGGCCGGGTCGGCGAGGGTTTTCATGCGCATGCGGTATAGCGGCAACGGGGTCTGGGGAAGAGCGCGACGTGACTTGGCCGCGCGCCTGCCTTAATCCCGCGGCGTGCGCCCCCCCCTTCCCCTCAAGCTTCGCCTGACTTTGTTCGCCTTGGGGGACTTCGCGTTCAATCTCTACTGGCAGAGCATCATGCTCTTCCTGCTTTTCTATTACACCGACGCGCTCGGGCTGGCGATGACGACCGCGGCGGCGATCTACACCGCGGCATCGATCTGGGATGGAATCGCCAATTTCGTCGCGGGCGCGGTGACCGACCGGCGCCGGCCCGAGCATGGCTATGGCCGCGTCCTGATCCTGGGGAGCGTGCCCCTCGGCCTGGCGTGCATCCTCACTTATGCGCCGCTCGGGACCGGGCTTGGCGGGCTGACGCTGGTGGTGATCGGGCATTTGCTGTTTCGTACGGCCTATGCGGCGATCAATGTGCCGTATCTGGCGATGGGCGCGCGGATCAGCGTCGACAGCCGCGACCGGGCGTTCGTGGCGGGTGCCCGGATGCTGTTCGGGACGCTGGCATGGGTGGTGGTCGCGCGCGGCACGGTGCCGATCGGGATGTGGATCGGCGGCGGCGCGGTGGCCGCGCGAGGCTATTTGTGGGCGGCGGTGCTGTTTGCGGTGCTGGGAACGGCGATCCTGATGCTGGTCGGCGCGACGTATCGCGAAGAAGCCATGCCTGCCGCCCCCGCGCCGCCCTCGGTGCGCGCCAGTGTGGCCAGCCTGATCGCCAACCGCGCCTTCGTGACGCTCAACCTTGCGATGATGGCGATGATCGTCGCGGTAACCGTGCTCAACAAATCCGTGCTCTATTATTTCAAATATTTTCTCGACAGCGACGATGCCGGGCAAAGCGCGCTGGCGTGGATGGGCGTGGTAAGCGCGGTCGCGGTGCCGATATGGATGCTGCTCCAGCGGCTGATGGGAACGCGGGCCTTGTGGTTCGTCGCGGCGGCTTTGTGCATCGCCGGGCTGGCCTTGTTCGCGGCGGTGCACATCGATCGCCCGCTGGCGATGCAGCTGTTCCTCGTCGGCATGCAGGCGGCGATCGTCGGGTTGCACTTCGCCTTTTGGGCAATGCTGCCCAACACGATCGAATATGGCGAGCAGGCCACCGGGCTGCGCGTCGAGGGCGCGGTGTTCGGGGCGGCGGCGTTGCTCCAGCGCGTCGCCATCGGTCTCGCGACCGCGATCCTCGGCTTCGGGTTCGACAGCGCTGGCTATATGGCCAACGTCCCGCAGAGCGACGCGACGCTGGCGGCAATGCGCTGGACGATCGCATTGGTACCGCTCGCGGCGCTGACAATTTCGTGCGGGCTGATGCTGCTCAACCCGCTGGGCAAAGGTGCGCATGCACGGATTTTGAAGGGGTTGGAGCGATGAATAAATCCTCCCTCGCGCTAGCGGGGGAGGTGGCATGCGCAGCATGACGGAGGGGGCTTGGCCGCGAGGGGATTCGCTCGTGGAGAGGCCCCCTCCGTCGCCTTCGGCGCCACCTCCCCCCGCTTCGCGAGGGAGGATTTAGGCAGTCAGCTCGAACTGGGCATGGAGGCCTGCCGCCTCGGCAGAGGGCGCGATCCAGACGTCGAACGTCCCCGGCTCGACCGTCGGCTTGTTGTCGCGGCCGATGAACAGCAGCAGCGAACGATCGAGCTTGAAGGTCACCGTTTCGGACGCGCCCGGCGCGAGCCTGAGCTTGCGGAAGGCCTTCAACTCGCGGACCGGACGGGTGATGCTCGCCGTGCGATCGCGGATGTATAGCTGGACGACCTCCTCCACCGCGCGCGTCCCCCGATTGGCGATCGTCGCGGTGACCGTCAGCGCGCCGTCCCACGCCAGCGCCGGTGCGACCTTGAGTCCCGAATAGTCGACCTTGCCGTAGGTCAGGCCATGGCCGAACGGGTAGAGCGCCGAGTTCGGGATCCCGCGATAATGCGCCTTGTAGGGCTCGAGCTTGTCGTCTGACGGATTTGGGCGGCCAGTGGATTTATGCGCATAATAATAAGGCTGCTGCCCCGGCGAGCGCGGGAAGCTGCACGGCAGGCGCGCCGAAGGACTGTAGTCGCCGAACAGGATATCGGCGGTGGCGTTGCCGCTCTCGGTGCCGAGGAACCAGGTGACAAGGACCGCCGAGGCATTCGCGACGGCGCCCTGCAGCGCGAGGGCACGGCCGTTCTTGAGCACCACGACGACCGGCTTGCCGACCGCAGCGACGGCTTCGGCGAGTGCCTGCTGCGCCTCGGGAACGACGATCTCGGTGCGCGATTGCGCTTCGCCCGACATGGCTTCGTTCTCGCCGATCGCGAGCAGGATGACGTCGGCGGCGCGTGCGGCGGCGACGGCGGCGTCGATCCCGCCGGGGATCGCTTCGTCGACACCCGAGCCCGCAGTGACCGTGACATTGTTCTTGTCCGACACCGCGGCGCGGACGCCCTCGGCGAGGTCGACGGCATAGTCATTGGCGCCATAAACCACCCAGGGTCCGTTGAGGTCGTGCTTGCCCGAGGCGAACGGGCCGATGATCGCGATCTTCTTGCCCGATTTGGGCAAGGGCAGCAGGTCGCCTTCGTTCTTGAGCAATACGATCGACTTGCGCCCCGCCTCGCGCGACAAGGCCTGCGCCGGCCGGGTCCGCGAGCGCGCCTTTTCGCGCTTGACGTCGATGCGGCGGAAGGGATCGTCGAACAGGCCGAGCGCCGCCTTGATCGCGAGCACTTTGCGGACCGATTCGTCGACGCGCGCCACCGGCACTTCGCCCGCCTCGACCAGTTCGGGAAGGTGCTTGCGATAGAAGCCGCTGGTCATGCTCATGTCGACCCCGGCGAGGAATGCCAGCTTCGCCGCCTCGCGCGAATCCTTCGCGAAGCCGTGGTCGATCATTTCCATGTCGCCGGTATAATCGGAGACGACGAAGCCCTCGAAGCCCCATTCGCCGCGCAATATCCCGCGCATCAGCCATTCGTTGCCCGTGGCGGGAACGCCCGACAGCTCGTTGAACGAGGCCATGAAGGTCATCACGCCTTCGTCGAGCGCCGACTTGAACGGCGGCAGATAGACTTCGCGCAGCGTCCGCTCCGAAATGTCGACGCTGTTATAGTCGAGCCCCGCCTCGGCCGCGCCATAGGCCGCGAAATGTTTGGCGCAGGCCATCATCGCGTCGGCCGCCTTGAGATTCCGGCCCTGGAAGCCACGGACGCGCGCCGCCGCCATCAGATTGCCGAGATGGACGTCCTCGCCGGCGCCTTCCATCGTACGGCCCCAGCGCTGGTCGCGGGCGATGTCGACCATCGGCGCGAAGGTCCAGTCGATCCCCGCCGCCGCCGCCTCATATGACGCCATCCGCGCGGTGCGCTCGGCAAGATCGGGCTCGAAGCTCGCCGCCTCGCCCACCGGCACCGGGAAGATCGTGCGGTGACCGTGGATCACGTCGGCGGCGAACAGCAGCGGGATCTTGAGCCGCGATTCCTTCATTGCGACATTCTGCATGCGGCGCGCCATCTCGGCGCCGTTACCGTTGAACACGCCGGCGAGTTGCATCTGGCGGACTTCCTCGAGCTGCTGCTCGAAGCCGGGGCCGTTGCCGGCGGGATTGAGCGCGACCGCGACGCCGCCGGCCCAGGCCGCGGGCATGATCGTGAGCTGCCCGGCCTTTTCGGTGAGCGTCATCTGCGCGACCAGCCCGTCGATGAACGCCGGCACCGGCAGCCGTGCCGCGGCCTGGAACAATGCACGCGCCGGGCTGGAGACCCAAGCCGCGACCGCGCCCGCGCCGAGCAGCGCCGCGCGTCGCGAAATCCTGGTGTCGAGCATTGCAATTCTCTCCCTGAAGCGCGCCCTTGAGCGGCGGACGCGCGCAACTTTATGCTTGTTGCAAGTAACCGTAACCGGTTACATAACCTTTGCAGGGCGAGGATTGCAATCGTCCTCACGGTCTGAAACGTAGGAAAGATGCGCGGGACCGGGAGCAGGAGCAAAATGGGCGAGGCCACCATCCGCGATGTCGCACGCCGCGCCGAGGTTTCGGTCGCGTCGGTGTCGCGTGCGCTCAACGGCCTCAACAATGTCCGCGGCGAGACGCGCGAGCGGATCCTCGCCGCCGCCGCGGAGCTCGGCTATGTCCCGCATGCCGGCGCACGCAGCCTGAGCCTGGCCCGGGCACATGCGATCGGCGTGGTCCTGCCCGATCTGCATGGCGAGTTCTTCTCCGAATGCGTGCGCGGCATGGACCGCGAGGCGAGCCGGCGCGGCTATCTGTTGCTGCTCTCCAACATGCACGACGATAGCGAGCAGGCCGCGGTGGCGCTGCGCGCGATGCGCGGCCGTGTCGACGGGCTGCTGGTGATGGCGCCGCACATCCCGCCTGAATCGCTCGAGCGCGCGCTGCCTGCGGCTTTGCCCGCGGTGCTGATCAACGCGCCGGGCGACTTCGCCTCGCGCCCCTCGCTGCGGCTCGACAATCGCGCCGGTGCCCGTGCGATGGTCGAGCATCTGCTGGCGGGCGGCTATCGCCATCTGGTCCACATCGCCGGGCCCGAGGGCAATGTCGACGCGCAGGAGCGCGCGCGGGGCTTTCGCGACGCCCTGGCCGAGCTCGCGCCCGACATGCCGGTGCGGATCATCGCCGGCGACTTCAACGAGGAAGCGGGCGAAGCGGCGGCGCGGCAGATCCTTGCGAGCGACCAGCCCTGCGACGCGATATTCGCCGCCAACGACATGATGGCGATCGGCTGCCTCCACGCTTTGCGCCAGGCGGGCAAGCGCGTGCCCGAGGATTTCGCGGTTGCCGGCTTCGACGACGTGCCCCTCGCCCGCTATCTCGCGCTGACCACGATCCAGGTGCGCATCGCCGAGATCGGCGCGCGCGCGGTCTCCCGGCTGGTCGACATGCTCGAAGGCAAGGGCCCCGGCGCGCCCGTCGAACTCCACCAGCCCGAGCTGATCGCACGCGCGACGACCGCCGCACGCCCAGGTGTCGCCAATGGCTGACCGCTTCACGCCCGCTCCCGGGCGCCCTTCGGATATAGGACGACATGATCGATCGACGCAGCCTGCTGTCCCGTTCGTCGCTGCTCGCCGCAGCGACTTCCCTCCCCGCCTGCACGCCGGTGGCACGGCCTGGTGGAGCGCCGACCGGCAATACGCTTCCCGCCTTCTATGAGGATATCGAGGAGCGCACCTTCCGCTGGTTCTGGGACAATGCGAACCGCCGCAACGGCCTCGTCCCCGATCGCGCGCCGACGCCGAGCTTCTGCTCGATCGCCGCAGTCGGGTTCGGGCTGACTGCCTACCCGATCGGCGTCGAGCGCGGCTGGTGCACGCGTGCCGAGGCGCGCGACCTGACGCTGACCACGCTCGAGTTCTTCTGGAACGCGCCGCAAGGCCCCGAGCCGAGCGGCAAGGCCGGGCACAAGGGCTTCTTCTACCATTTCCTCGACATGAAGACGGGGCACCGCTTCCGCGATGTCGAACTCTCCAGCGTCGACACGACGATCCTGCTGATGGGCGTGCTGTTCGCGGGGCGCTATTATGACGCCGATCACCCTGCCGAAGCCGAGATCCGCCGCCTCGCTTTGGCGATCTATGCCCGCGCCGACTGGAACTTCTTCCGCTCGGACGGCCGCGCGGCAGTGTCGATGGGCTGGCATCCCGAGCGCGGGCTGATCCCCCGCAGCTGGACCGGCTATAACGAAGCCATGTTCGTCTATGTGCTCGGGCTGGCCGCGCCGGAGCATCCGCTTCCGGCCGATAGCTGGAAAGCCTGGACGGAGACCTACCCGCATTCGTGGCGCGGCGAAGGGCCGACACGCCACCTCGCCTTCGCGCCGTTGTTCGGCCACCAATACAGCCATGTCTGGATCGATTTCCGCGGCATCCAGGACACCGTGATGCACGAGGCGGGGCTCGACTATTTCGAGAATAGCCGCCGCGCGACTTATGCCAGCCGCGCCTATTGCACCGCCAATCCGATGCGCTGGGACGGCTGGTCGAAGCAGGTCTGGGGACTCACTGCCTGCGACGGCCCGGGCGATTACGCCCTGCCCTTCAAAGGCGAGAATCGACAATTCTACAGCTATTCGGCGCGCGGCCCGCTCGGCCAGCCCGACGAGCGCGACGACGGCACGCTGTCACCGACCGCGGCGCTCGGTTCGCTCCCCTTCGCGCCCGAGATCGTCATCCCCTGCGCAGAGGCGCTGCGCCGCGAACATGGCGACCGGCTTTATGGCGCGTACGGGTTCCGCGATTCGTTCAACCCGAGCTTCCGCTACGGCGATGTGCGAACGGGAAGCGGGACGGTCGACCCGGTGCATGGCTGGTATGCGAAGGATCATCTCGGGATCGATCAGGGCCCGATCCTCGTACAGGCCGCCAACTACCGCAACGACTTCGTCTGGCGGCGCATGCGCGAGGAGCCGGCGATCCGGCGCGGGCTGATGCTCGCGGGGTTTACCGGAGGGTGGTTGAGCTGACTGCGAGCTGGAATCGCATCGACTATCGGCGGGGCCCCTGGAGAGGCCCCGCCCCTAGTCGTCAGAAGCGGTAGCCCATCCGGAACTGGACGCGCCGCGGCAGCGTCAGCAGGTCGCGACCGATCCGGGCGGGGTCGAGTGTGTTGACGACATTGCCGGTGTTGGGATCGATCGTGTTATTGAAGCTATCGTCAAAGCCTGCGAAGTTCTTGTTGTTGAAGGCGTTGAGCAAGTCGACTCCGGCTTCCACCTCGTGGTTGCCGAACAGCTTGACCTTCTTGGCGAGCGACAGGTTGACTTCGCAATAGGCGAAGACCCCGCCGATGCAGTTCTTCTGCGGATAGCGCGCGGTGAAGGCGTTGAAGCCCGAATCGGCACCGTTGGTCTCGTCGGTCACGCGGAACGCCTCGCCGCTGCCCAAGGTGGTGAGCGTCGAAAATTGCACACCGAACGGCAGATCGACGATGCCGGAAAAGACGAGCCGGTGGCGTTCGTCGCCGTTGCGCGGGCGCCAGCCATAATCGTCGGGCGTGATCTGATCCAGGCTGAACAGGTCGCCGCCATTCTGCTCGCCCTTGGACAGCGTGTAGGCAATGTTTATGCCCCAGCCCGAGCTCTCGCTATAAGGCTTGTCGACCGTGACGAAGAGCGCCTTGTAGCGCGTGTCGAGCCCGTCATAGCCGATCAGCGCATTGGCATAGCCATATTGCGCCAGCGGCGCGGTGTTGCAGCAACCCCCTTCGCCGGCCGGAACCGGGACGATGGTCCCGTTGGCCTGCCGGATGAAGTTATTCCGCGTTGCGAACAGGTTGGTGTAGCCGTTGCGGCCGCGCTGGTACGAGCCGGTGACCGAAGCCTGGAAGATTCCGATCCGCTGGCGGACACCGAGGCTGATCTGGTCGTTGACCGGCGGCTTGGCGTCATTCTTGACCGCGAAAAGCTCCGGATTGCCCGCGCCGGCCGCGCTAGCCCGTAGCGCAAGGAGGCCTTCCTTGGTGAGGTAGGACGGGTTCCAGACGATCGTCGGCAACCCGCCGCGCGGCGCACCATCGGTCGAGAAGCGGAACACGCCGACCGGGTTGATCGTGCGCGAAAGCTCGTCGACCGTGTTGTTGAAGTTATTCCGGTCATAATAGCGGCCGGCACCGCCGAAGATCACCGTCGAGCGATCGCCGAACAGGTCGTAGGAGAAGCCGAATCGCGGTGCGATCGCACCGGCGAACGGGCTGCGATCATTGCCGTCGGTGATGTAGTTCTCGGGATCGAAATACCGAGTCGAGGGCAGCGCACGCAGCGCCGCCGCGGCACTAGCCGGTGTACGATATTCGTTGTTGAAGCCATTGGTCTCATAGTCCCAGCGTACGCCGAGATTGAACTGCAGGCGTTCGGTCACGTCCCAATCGTCTTGGACGTACAAGCCGACCTGGGTGTTCGAACCCTGCACGAGCCCGCTGCCCAGTCCAAGCCGGGCTTCGGCAGGGAACGAGAAGTTGAGGTTGTTCTGGGGCTCGCGGCGAAAGATATAGCGCGGCTGGATCAGGTTCTGGTTGTCGAAATCGATATCGGTGATCTCGACACGTGCGCCGAGCTTGAACGCATGGCCTTCAAGGCCAGTGTAGGTGAAGTCGTTGCGCAACGTATGACTGAGCTGCGTCTCGCGCCGGGTTGAATCTCGGCCACCGTACAAGATCACGCCCGAATATTCGAAGCCCGGCAAGCCGGGATTCAAGGACGTCGGATTAAAGACGTAATCGACCAGATTGGCGCTGAACTCGTTGGTGAAACTGTCCGCGCTATGCGTCCACTTGAACAGATAAGTGTCGACCTTGTTGCGCTTATTCTCTGCATAATCGTACGCCGTGTTTCCGCCGAATCCCTGAACGTCGGTCTCCTGGCGGCGGCTGAACGACAGGTCGATCGTGTTGCGCTCGTCCGGAGTCAGGGTCAACTTGCCGAAATAGAAGTCGCTGCGAAACGGGCTTACGAACGTACCTTCGAACTCGGAAAGCTGACGGCCAGAAAAGCGCTGAAACTCGTTGACCGAATCGACATCGCCGCTGCTGTCGACGTTGAACGCGCGGTTCTGGTCGTTGCCTTCATAAGCGAGGAAGAAGAAAAGCTTGTCCTTGACGATCGGCCCGCCGAGCGAAACGCCGTACTGCTTGCGTTCGAATTCCGGCTCGGCGCGGTTGTTGCGCACGTCGAGATAGGATTTCTGGCTCAGCCCCTTGCCGGTGTACTGGCCGAACGCCTCGCCGTGGAACTCGTTGGTACCCGACTTGGTGATCGCGGTGACGATCGCCGAGCCTGCCTGCTCATATTCGGCCTTGTAGTTCTGGGTGAGGATGCGGAACTCCTGCACGGCCAACTGGCCGAACGGATTGCCGCGGCTGTTCTGCTGACCGGCGATGCCGCCCTCGCGCAGCTTGTTCTTGAGGCTCACGCCGTCGATGAAAACGTTGACTTGGCTCGCGGTCGAGGCGCCGGACTGAATGCCCTTGCCGGTCTCGCTGTCGTTGTAGCGCACGCCTGGGGCGAGCGCGGCGAAGGACAGGAAGTTGCGGTCGGTCTGCGGCAGGACGCGGATCTGCTCCTGACTGACGTTGGTCGCGACTTCGCTGGTGCGCGTCTCGGTGAGGCGCGTGCCGGTGACGACGATCTCACCGCCGCTGTCGTCGACGCCGGCGGCAGCAACTTCCGCGCCGACCGCGAGATCGAGCGACGTCGCCTGACCGATACCGATCACCACCGTCTCGCTCGCGGTCTGGTCGCCTATGGTGGCGGTGACTTCGTAGGTGCCGGGACGCAGACCGGTCAGCGTATAGCGACCATCGGCGACGCTGGTCGCGCGCCACGTCTGATTGGTCCCGGTGCTGCGCGCAGTGACTTGCGCACCAGCGGCGCCCGCGCCGTCGGCTGCGGTTACCTGCCCGCGGATCGAACCGGTGGTTACCTGCGCCGTGGCGGGTGCAGGGAGCAGCACTGCTCCGCCCGCGAGTACCGTGGCTGCTGCGAGATACGCCCTGAACGTCCGGCCTGTCTGGATTTTCATCATATGTTCCTTCCCACGCGTCTCTGACGCTTATTTTCTGTAATCATCTGTCGTCGTTGTTCGGGGGCGGCCGCGAAGCATGCACCGCTGCAGATCCCGCTGATTTCATCAAAAAGGCGCCGAGCCGGAGTTGGGCACCAAACGGCATTGCGGCGCTAGATCGACCGCGTCCAGCTTCGTGCGCAAAACGCCGAAAGCGTGTGGGAACTCCGTCCGATTGCCGGCCGAATGCACGATAATCCTCTCCCAGCTCCGGCATGTAACCGGTTACATTTTGTGTTGAATGCCGTGGCATTCCGACAACGATGTCAAAGTCAGTTTAGGGCCCCGCTGTCAATGCCGGAGGTCGTTAAGAACGTTCTCAGAAACACTGGAAGTCCGATGCCGTGTCCAAAGAGCAACACTGGCGGTTTCCCCGCCGCGCGGGCGGCCGATCGCCCCACATCGCGCAATGCCGGAGTGCATGGCGGATCGGATCGCGCTGTCGGTGGGCAACACGCGCGACAGTTGCGCAGGATCCGCCGCGCTTTCAGTAAATGATCGCTTCTGGACCGGTCTCGGTAATTTCGAACCATTCTCCTATTGTCAGCGTTTCAAATCCAAATAGTCTCTCCCTCAAGTTGCATCTATCCAGCCGATCCCGCGCAGGAACGGTAGCACCATCTATTTCATCGGCTTCGTGTCCGAAGGGGGAAGATCTTGACCCATGGTCATGATCAACGACATTCTATTGTCCGTGCGCGACCGGATCGAATCCGCGCTGCAGGCAGCACAGTCGCGCGACGAGGAATGGATCCGGCTGACCAATTTGACCGGGCTCGACGGCAATGCGCAGCCCGAGACTGCCGGCCGGATCGTGATGTCGCTCGCGGCGCTCCAGCACGACACCAGCCTGGGCGCCTTTACCCCGATCCGTGCCGGCAATGGCGAGGGCTATGCGATCGCGAGCCCGCCGCAGTTTATCGACGCCTATGTGCTGTTCACATCATGCTTCGTCGAGGCAGGCTATGCGGCGGGTCTCGCGGTGCTTTCGCGGATCATCGAGTATCTCCAGGAATATCCGGTGTTCGACGCGGCGCGCTCGCCGGAGATCGGGGCGCTGATGGGCAATCTCGCGATCGAGCTGGTCGGGCTGGACCTCAGTCAGACGAGTCATCTCGCCACCTATACCGGGCTCAAGGGGCAGCCCTTCGTGCTCTATCGGCTGCGCCGCCTGCCCTTTGCCGGCGCGGCGATCAGCGCCGTGGTGCCCGCGGTGCAGGAGGCGCCGCCGCCAGTGCTGCAGCCGCGGGAATGAGACGATGACGACGATCTTCGACTCCTTTCTCGATCAGGCGCTGCGCAGCCTGCCGCTCGCTCCGCTGAGGGCGGCCAGAAAGGCGCCGCCGCCGCCCGCGGGCACCGCGGCGGCAGGCCGCTACGATCGCTTCATCTCGATCGATATCCGCCACGAATTCTACAATCGCAGTGATGGCCGGTGCGCCGACATCGCGATCGAGCCGACGCCGCGCACCCGCGAGCGGCTGGCGCTGTACGGCTATGTCGTCCGGCAGCGTGCCGACGGGATCGATTTGTTCTGGGACCTCGCCGTTCGCGCACAGGCCAACAGCATCTTCGCCGGGTTGCAGGCGCGGTTCGGGCAAGTACCCGAGGACGTCTGGGCGCGGCTGTACGAGCCGCCTTTGCTGTTCACGCTGAAGCTGGCCAATCCGCGCTTTGCCGTGTTCACCGAAATGCCGACCGACCATCGCATCGGCGATCCGCCGCTGCGCCTCTCGACGCGCGCCAATATGCCCGACGGCGACGGCAAGGCGGCGCTCGCCGTGGAATGGAACACGCGCTTCTCCCGCGCGAGCATCGTGGAGACGCGCGGCATGGAGGGCGTGGGCACCAGCATTCCCCCCGCCAGGGACGTGCCGCCGCCGCCGCCTCCGCTCAAGCCCGCCGAACAAGGCCCGGCGGCGCAGGAGCGCGTCCAGATCGAGCGGCGCTCGCAGGCGCTTGCGCTGCTCGACTTGCATTTCACCCGGGCCGATCCCGCCGCCATCGCCGGCTGGGACGGCATGCCGGTCGAGCGCACGCCGGCAAGGCCGCGCACCGGCACCCCCGATTTCTTCCGGCCGGTGACCTATACGATCGACTTCGCGGCGCGGCGCACCCGCTGGCGCTATGTCGTCGCGGCGCGCAGCGGCACGCTCGACGCCGCCAGCCTCGGCGTTGTCGCCGCCGACGGCGAGGATGCCGGTTTCCGGCTCGAAGACGCCGCCCACTTGCTTCCCGACGGACGCGCCGCCGCCTGCCTCGCCAGCGCGGATCCGCGGGCGATCCTCGCCAGCCCGCAAGCGCAGCTCGCGCTCACCGGGCGTCCGCTCGGCGGTCGCAGCTATTCGCGGACGCTGGTCGACCGGCTTCCCGGCGCGGGAGCCGACAGCATCACCCCGGCCGCATCGCCACCGAGGGACGGCGAACCGCCGCCGGCCTGGTCCGACATCTACGTGTTCGTCTGAAGCCCCGAACGGGAGATACGCGATGGCTACCCAATACAAGACACCGGGCGTCTACATCCAGGAGCCCGACAGCTTTCCGCCCTCGATCGTCGGGGTCGAGACCGCGGTGCCGTGCTTCATCGGCTACACCCAGCAGGCGACCGATACCGACAAGCGCGATCTCACCCTGATCCCCAAGCGCGTCGAATCGATGGCCGAGTTCGTCCAATTCTATGGGCGCGGCTATGGCCAGAAATATTATCTCGCCGCATTGGGCGCGAAAACGGACGATGACAAGGAAGCGGCCGACGACAAGGCGCCGCCGACGTCGCCCGACACCAATTGGGGCAATGTCTCGCTCGACGGCAGCACGTCCTACGCGCTGATGCAGGTCGGCAAGAACGTCTTCAATCTCTACAATAGCATGCGGCTGTTCTACGCCAATGGCGGCGGCGCCTGCTACGTGATCTCGTGCGGCGCGTTCGAGGCGAACGGGACGCCCACGACGATCTCGGCGGACGATTTCATCGCGGCACTGGGGGTCTGCGAGAGCTTCGTCGGGCCGACCATCGTGGCGATCCCCGACGCGATCCAGCTCGCCGACAAGGACCAGTTCGCCAACGTCACTGCGCAGATGCTGCGCAGTTGCGCCAAGACCGGCGACCGCATGGCGCTGCTCGATGTGTGGGGGGCGAACACCCTCGGCCCGCGCGACGACTGGAAGCCGAAGATCGCCGATTTCCGCAGCGGCGTCGCGTCGCAAGTGCCGCCCGAGATGTGGCGGTTCGGCGCGGCCTATTTCCCGCCCTTGGTGACGTCGGTGGTATCGCCGAGCGAGATCGACATCTCCAATTTCGCCGTGGACGGCACCAACAAGACGATTCTGCAGACCGCCTTGCTCGGTGTGCTGAGCGCCGCCTACCCCGCCCCGCCCCCGGCCCCGGCCAAGCCCGTCGCGGGTGAAACCGTGACCGCAGGGGCCGGCGGGAAGCCCGTTCCGCCGCCGGCCCCGGCGAACGGCGACGCCAAGCCGGCCGCGAACCTCGCCGCGCTGAGCGACAAGGGCAAGACGATCTATGCGAGCTATGTCGACAAGATCGGCACTTCGCTCGCGGTGCTTCCCAAGGCGGCCGATACCAATGCCGTCGCGGCGGGGATCACCCACAAGCAGCTGACCTCGGCACTGACCGCCACCGTTCCCGGCTTTCAGAACCTGCTCACTGCCGTGGCGGCGACGCAGGGCGTGCTGCCGACCAGCGGTGCGATCGCCGGGGTCTGGGCCACGAACGACGCCAGCCGCGGCGTGTGGAACGCCCCCGCCAATGTCGGCATCGCGACGATGGTGATGCCCAAATTGCCGATCGCGGGCGACGATCAGGACGATCTCAACGTTCCCGTCCAGGGCCTCGCGGTCAACGCCATCCGCACCTTCCAGGGCCGCGGCAGCCTGATCTGGGGCGCACGCACGCTCGACAGCCTGTCGAACGACTGGCGCTACATCCAGGTGCGGCGGACGATGATCTATGTCGAGCAATCGGTGAAGCAGGCGCTGGACGCGATGGTGTTCCGCCCGAACACCGCGCAGACCTGGGTGACCGTGGTCTCGATGATCGAGAGCTTCCTCCACGGGCTGTGGGCCGCGGGCGGCCTGATGGGGAACAGTCCGGCCCAGGCGTATAACGTCGTCGCGGGGCTCGGCAGCACGATGACTCCCGATGATGTGCTCAACGGGGTGATGCGCGTGCAAGTGACTCTGCAGATGGTCCACCCTGCCGAGTTCATCGAACTCACCTTCAAGCAGCAGATGCTCGGCGGCGCCTGAGACGCCCGCCCCCAACCCTAGAAACAGGAGCAGATCATGGCTGACGGCACTGCACAGGACGAAGTCTGGCCGCTTCCCAAATTCTATTTCAACATCGATCTCGGCGACGGCAAGACCCAGGGCTTTTCGGAGATCAGCGGGCTCGAGAGCGAGGCCAAGGCGATCGAATATCGCCACGGCGACAGCGCGGTCTTTTCGCCGATCAAGATGCCGGGGCTGCGCAGCGTCGGCAACGTCACGCTCAAGAAGGGCGTGTTCACCAAGGATTCGATCTTCTGGGACTGGTTCAACGAGACTCAGCTCAACATCATCAAGCGCCGCACGGTGATCATCAACCTGCTCAACGAGAAGGCGTCGCCGATGATGACTTGGACGCTCACCAATGCCTTCCCGGTCAAGATGCAGGCGACCGACATGAAGTCCGACGCCAGCGAAGTCGCGATCGAGACGCTCGAGCTCGCTTACGAGACGCTGGCGGTGAAGGCCGCCTGATGCCGCCGCCCGCCGCCCCCACCAAGGATCCGCGCGAACGGCCGCTGCGCACCGACAGCGTCTATGTGCCGCCGCCTGCGTTCGCCTTCCGCGTCGATATCGACGGCGCGGAGAGCGACACCAGCTTCCAGGAAGTGTCGGGGCTCGAAGTCCAGTTCGAGACCGAAGACGTGGTCGAGGGCGGGCAGAACCGCTTCGTCCACCGCCTGCCGACCCGCACCAAATATTCGAACCTCGTGCTCAAGCGCGGCGTGGTGACGCAGAAATCGCCCTTCGGCGGATGGGTGTCGCACGCGCTGTCGGGCGGGCTGGTCCAGCAACGCGGCGGCGGCCGCAAGACGATCGGGATCAAGCTCATCAACGAGAAGCGCCAGCCGCTCGTCGCGTGGGATGTGTTCGGCGCCTATCCGCTGCGCTGGGAGCACACCCCGCTCAATGCGATGGGCAACGACGTGCTGATCGAGACCGTCGAGCTCAGCTATCAGTTCTTTCAGCGTCAGAACTTTCCGCAGGCCGCCTGATGCCGCTCGAGATTCGCCAGATCGCCATCCAGATGCGCGTCGCCGAGGATCCCGGCGAGGCGGACGAACCGAGCGGCCCGCGCTCGATCATGGACCTGTGCGACTGCGACGACGAAGGCGATGAAGAGGACAAGCAGGCGGCTTTGGTCGAACGCTGCGTCGAGGCGGTGCTCGCCGAACTCGCGCGCCGTTCGGAGTGGTGAGATGGCGGGCAAGGGCGGCCTCGACAAGCTGACCATCACCGGTTTCGCCGATCCCGGCTTCAACAGCCAGGCCAGGACCCGGCCCAATCCGATCAAGGTGATGATCAACCCCGACCAATATTCGCAGGCGATGGGGGTCTGCTACACCAAGCAGCAGGGCGCCGGCGGCACCGGCAAGAAAGTGGTGTTCAACCGCGACAAGGGCGAAGCGCTCGAGCTCGCTCTGATATTCGATGGCACCGGCACGGTGCCCGACGCACCGACCAAGTCGGTCGACGAGCAGCTCGCCGACCTCAAACGGCTGATCTACGAGATCAACGGCGCGATCCATTCGCCCAATTACGTCCAGCTCGCCTGGGGCAGCCTGTTGTTCAAGGGGCGGCTCAAGACGATGGGGATCGATTACACGCTGTTCGCCCCCGACGGCACCGCGCTGCGCGCCAAGGTCAAGGCGACCTTTCTCGGCTATCACGACAATACCGACGGTCGCGCCGCGCAGAAGCTCAGCTCGCCCGACATGACGCATGTCGTGACCGTGCTCGCCGGCGATACGCTGCCCTTGCTGTGCCACCGCATCTATGGCGACAGCCGCTATTATCTCGCGGTCGCCGACCATAATCGGCTCGACGATTTCCGCACGCTCGAGCCCGGCCGGTCGCTACTCTTCCCGCCGATCGCGCAGGCCGGGCGGTGAACGCGGTCTCCCCCGCTTCGAAGACCGGCCTCCCGGTCAAGCTGGCGCTGACCGCCGACGATGAGACGATCGACACCGACCAGATCGCCTCGGTAGAGATCTGGTGGGAGGCCAATCGCATCCCCCGCGCGCGGATCACGCTCTATGACGGCCAGCCCGATACCGAGACATTTCCGTTCAGCGACGCCGAGACCTTCATTCCGGGCGCGAAGATCGTCCTGTCTGCCGGTTATGGCTCGGATCTGGCGGTGATCCACAAGGGCGTGGTGGTGCGCCATGGGCTGCGGATCGCGCCGGGGACTTCGGCGCAGCTCGTCGTGGAGACCAGCGACCCCTTGCTCAAGATGACGCTCGCCCGCCATAGCGCAGTCACCGAGCGGGCGACCGACGCGGCGCTGATCGCGGCTCTGGTGTCGGCGAACGGCGGCAGCATGGGCACCAACAAAGCCGCCACCACCAAGGTCGAGGCGATGGTGCAGGCGCATGCATCGGACTGGGATCTGATGCTGCTCCGGGCGGAGGCGAGCGGGTGCCTGGTCGTGGTCGAAGACAAGCAGGTCGCGGTGATCGACCCCACCGCGGGGGGAAGTTCGGTCCTTACCCTCGAATATGGCGATTCGATCCTGAGCTTCGACGCGCAAGTCGATGCGATCGCCCAGCTCGGCGACGGCGCGGTGAACAGCCGTGCATGGAGCTACTCGGATCAGGCCCTGAGCGCGGCGGGCCCCGCCGGTACCACCGACGTGACCGTGCCCGGCAATCTCGAACAACCCGCGCTCGCCGAAGTGCTCGGCGTCGATGCGTTCGTCCAGCAGACCAGCGCATCGCGCTCCGAGGACGAACTCGGCAAATGGTCGGCCGCGGCGCTGATGCGCGCCAAGCTCTCGCAATTCACCGGAACGGTGAAATTCCAGGGCAGCGCGCTGGCCAAGCCGGGCAAGCAAGTCACCCTCGCGGGGCTCGGCGAGCGCTTCAACGGCGAGGCGTTCGTCACCGGCGTGCGCCATCTGATCCGCGGCGGCGACTGGCACACGATCGCCGATCTTGGCATGCCCGCCGAGCGCTTCGCCAGTCGCGACGGCAAGATCGTCGATCCGCCCGCCGCCGGGCTCGCACCGCCGCTCCGCGGGCTGCACATCGGTCAGGTCAAGGCCGTGGCCGAAGACCCCAACGGCGATTTCCGCATCCAGGTGATGCTGCCGCTCACCGATGCCGACAATGCGATCTGGGCGCGGCTCGGCCAGCCTTATGCCTCGCAAGGGTTCGGCTGGTCGTTCTTCCCGGAGGTCGGCGACGAAGTCGTGCTCGGCTTCATGAACGAGGATCCGGGCAGCGCCGTAATCCTCGCCAGCGTCTATTCGAGCCCCCGCGCGCCGACCCACACGCCGAACAAGCCCAACGACATCAAGGCGCTGGTCACCCGATCGAAGATGGAAGTGAATTTCAACGACAAGGACGTGACCCTCAAGGTCAGCACCCCCGGCGGGCGCTTCGTCGAGCTCGACGACAAAGCGGGGACGGTCACCGTCACCGATCCCAATGCCAACAAATTGGTGATGAAGAGCAATACGGTCGACCTGATCAGCGCGGCCAACATGACGATCAAGTCCGCCGCCAACATGACGATCGATTGCGGCGCCAACCTGACGGTCAAGGCCGCAGTCAAATGCGCCGTCAGCGCAGTGCAGATCGAAGCAACCGCATCGGGCCAGCTCGCGCTCGCCAGCAACGGGATGGGCTCGCTCAAGGCAGCCGCGATCCTCGAAGTCAACGGCGCGCTGGTGAAGATCAACTGATGCCGCCCGCCGCGCGCCTCACCGACATGCACGCCTGCCCGATGGTCACGCCGGGTGTGCCGCCGATCCCGCATGTCGGCGGGCCGATCAGCGGACCGGGCGCGCCGACCGTGCTGATCGGCAGCCTGCCCGCGGCGCGGATCGGGGACATGGCGGTGTGCGTTGGCCCGCCGGACACTATCGTCAAAGGATCCGCGACGGTGATCATCGCCGGCATGCCCGCCGCGCGGATCGGCGACGCTTGCGCGCATGGCGGCAGCATCGTGCTCGGCCTGCCCACCGTGCTGATCGGGGGATGAAGGTGTCCGCCTCCCTGCCCCCCTTTCGTCACCCCCGCGAAAGCGGGGCCCCATCTCCAGCGCTACGCCCCGTATACGGCGGCTGTGCTCGTGGATATTTCAGGAGATGGGCCACCGCTTTCGCGGGGGTGACGGCGGGAGATGCACATGCCTCCCGCTAACCCCCCCTCCTTCCTCGGCCGCGGCTGGAGCTTTCCGCCGCGGGTCTCGTCGGTGACGCTCGGCACCGAGATGGAGGAAGGCGATGCCGACATCCGCCAGAGCCTGTTCGTCCTGCTTTCCACGCCGCAGGGCGAGCGCGTGATGGTCCCCACTTACGGCTGCGACCTGCCGCGCTTCGTCTTCGCCGATCTGACGGCGAGCCTGCTCAGCGAGCTGCGCGAGATGGTCACCACGGCGATCGTCCGCTGGGAGCCGCGCATCGACCTGATCGACGTCACCGCGACGATCGACGCCGGCGATCCGGCGCTGGTGCTGATCGGCGTGGACTATCGCGTCCGCGCCACCAACACCCGCAACAATCTGGTCTTCCCCTTCTACAAGAACGAGGGAACGCTGGTGGAAGGCCCGTGAGCGCGCCGCGCGCGCGGTTGATCACGCGCTGGGCGCGCCAGGCCGGCCGCGCGCCGCTTGCCTTCCTGTCCGAGAATGCCCGCCTCGATGCGCGCGGGCTGCCCGAACTGCTCACCGATATCGCGCGATCCGCCGCCGACATCCCCTTTCACGATGATGCCGGCGAGGTCGACGGCAATTGGCGGCGAATCCTGCTCGCCGACCCGAGCTTCGTCCTCGCATTGCTCGTCACTGCGGAAATCGAGTCGCACGCCGAACCCGTGGACCGCGTGCTGGAGGAAGCGCGACGCGGCGGCAGCCCGCGCGAGAACGAGGTGCTGCTGACTCGGCTGGTGGAAGCATGTCTATGCTTCGCCGACGATCTGGATGCGTGGCTGGCGCCCGCCGACCTGGGCGGCGTCCTGCGCGGACAATCGATCCGGCGGCTCGCCGAAGAAGTCATCGAGCGCGTGCTGGGGCCGCAACTGCAGCGGCTGGTCGATCACGTCGCGGCGATCGAGGAAGTCGAGCTGAGCCAACGCTTTCGCCACGAGCGCTGGGACGTCGCAATGCGGCCATGGCGCCGGGCGATGCTCGAAGGCGAAGCGCGCGGCGTGGCGGAGGCAGTCGAGCGCGCCTGGGCGGATCGGATGCTGAGCGAGCTCGCCGATGCCGTCGAGGGGTTCGTCGAGGAAATGCGCGCGCTCGGACGTCGCGCCGCGGACGCGTTCGAAGCGTCGCTGCGCACCGGCGATCACAGTGCGCATCCGGCGTTGACGATCGCATTCGCTCGGATATTCGGCCATGTGCGCGAATTGCTGAACCGGATTCCGGAGCAGTGGATCGACTATTATCAGCATGTTCTGCTCCATGCCGTCCCGGCAGAGGCGCGACCCGATCGCCTGTTGCTGGCGCTGGTGCCCAAGCCCGGCGGGCGGCCGGCGCTGCCGCAGGGCACTTTGGTACCGGCCGGCAAGGATAAGGGCGGCAAGCCGATCGTCTTCGCCACCGACACCACACTCGCCGTCACCGGCTCGATGCTGCGCGAGGCGCGGCTGTGGCTACCGGACGCGACAATAGTCCGGTTCGAGGCTGGCCCGGATGGAAGCCTCGGCGAGCCGGGGTTCGGCATCGCAGCTTCCGTTCCCGGCGACGCCTTCGCGGCCCATGCAATGTTCGCCACGCCGTTGCTCGCGCTGCGCGGCGGGACCCGGCGAATCACGCTGGAACTCGATCTCGACGGGAAAGATGCCGCGACCGGCGGAAGGATCGAGGTAAGTGTCTCGACGGCGACGGGCTGGTTGGCGGTTCCTTTTGCCGATGCCGCGTTCGACGCGGGCACATTGCGGGTCGACTTCGTCCTCCCTTCAGATCTTCCCGAACTGGCAGCTTGCCTGGACGGAGCCGACGCACCGCCTTCTCCGGCCCTGCGTCTCACCCTTCACGGCGGCCGGATGGATGCCCGCATTCGCGATGCGCGCCTCTCGCTTGCAGTCAAGGACGTGCCCGACATCCACGTCCGCACGCCTTCCGGCCCGGCAAGCGTTACGGCAGCGGCACCCTTCGGCACGCCGCCCGTTCCCGGCGGCTGGCTTCGCATCGATCACCCGGCGCTTGCGGGACCGCCGCTCGATCGTCTCGTCCTGCGTCTCGATTGGGCCGGTCTGCCGCCTGGGGACGGCGGGTTCGCGAGCTATTACCAGGGATATGTCGTCGACGCGCGCGGGGCATTGTTCGACTGGCCCCCTTTCGACAATTCCACATTCACCGCCACACTCACCGCCCCGGTGCCCGGTTGGGACGCGTCGCATCGACTGCCGCTGTTCGCGCCGGCGAGCCTGGGCAGCGCGCCGCCGGTAGCCGCAGCCTCGCCGCCCGACATATTCGGCACCGATTTCGAGCCCGCGCCGGCGCTCACGCCCGAGCGCGGCCCGCTAGCGCCCGGCTCGTGGTTCGCCGCCGCTGCCATGCCCGACGTGGGTAGCAAACTGCCTGATCATATCTGCGTGACTTTGGGCGGCCCGATCTACGGCTTCGGCCATTCGCTCCATGCCGCCAACGTCCAATACGCAACCGAGGCGATCGCCCGCGGCGAAGCGCCGCTCCCCCGGCCCGGTTTTTTCAGGCGTCTGCTGCGTGCGATCCTGGGGTTCCCCGCCAGGATCCTGCGCAATGTCGAAGGCCTGGAGCGCGTCGAGGCCGACGCTCCGCCGCCCGCGATCGTGCTGCTCCCCAATCCGCCCTTCCAGCCCCTGCTCTCGAGAATTGCGCTCGACTACGCCCGCACGATCGAGGCGCAGGACCTGACCTTCCATCATGCGGAGACGTTCGAGACGGCGACCGCGCTGCCATTGCGCGGCGCCATGCTGTTTCCCGCCCCGCCACAAGGGCTGACTCTGGACCTTTGCTTCGACGGCGTTCGCGCGCGCGACGTGCTGGCGCTGCTCGTGCAGCTCGCGGGCACCGGCGTCGGCCACCGTCCGTCATGGAGCTATCGCGCCGCCACAGGCTGGCAGCCGCTTCCGCCCGACGCTTTGCTCGCCGACGAGACCCACGGTTTCGCCGCCACGGGCGTGCTGCGGATCGACGTTCCTGAAGACATGGCGCGACCTTTCTCGCTGCGGTTGCGCTTCGGGGCCGCAGATGCCCCGCCGGCGATTGTCGCGATCCTGCCCGACGCCGTCTCGGCGACTCGGCTGGTCGACGGCAGCGAAACGGCGATGGCTCCGATCCCGGCGGGCACGGTGGCACGGCTTCCTGGGCTGGCCGGCGTGATTCAGCCAGTCGACAGCGCGGGCGGTCGGCCGCCTGAAGCGCCGGCGATGCTGCGGGCGCGCACCGCCGAACGCACCCGCCACCGAGCCCGCGCCGCCTCCGCCTGGGATGTGGAACGGCTCGTGCTCTCCGAATTCCCCGACATCGCCCAGGTACGCGTCTTGGGCGAAGGCGATCCCGCGCGGGAGACGATGGCGAGTGAAATAACGGTGATAGTGATCCCCGCCCTCGGCGCCGGCGCTTGGCCGCGACCAACGGCAGCGCCGCAGCTGCGCGCCGCCATCGCCGACCGCATCGCCGGGCTGGCAAGTCCGTTTGCGCGCATCGCGGTGGTCGATCCCGTCTATGTCGGCGTCGACGTGACGGCTTGCCTCGTGCTCGACCGGTTTGACCTCGAACCCATCCAGACCGCGCTTATCGCCTTGCTGACGCCCGGGGCCGAGCCGAGCATGGATCTGGACGACGCCGCCGATGCCGATCACGTCCGCGCCGCGATCGCGCGCTTTCTCCGGGCGCAGCCGGAGGTGCGCTCGATACAGCGAGTCGACGTGACATTGGCCGGCCCGGACACCGGCTGGCGCGTGCCGATTGCCGGCGAGATCGCGTTGACCAGCGTTGCGGCTTCGGCGACTGCATCATGGTAGCCCCTGCCACCCCTGCGGCGCTCGCGCGCGATCCGGCGCTGCCGCCCGGTCAGGATTTCGATGCGCTGAAGGCCGAAGCGATCGCGAATCTCCAGCAGCTCTGCGCCGGTTGGACCGACTATAACACGCATGACCCCGGGGTGACCCTGGTCGAGCTACTCAGCTATGCGCTCACTGATCTAGGCTATCGCGCAACGCTCCCTGTGGAGGACCTGCTCGCCGGAGCTAGCCTCGGCGGCCGCGAAGGGCTCTATCCAGCGTGGCGCGCGCTGCCATCGCCGCCGGTTACAGTCGCCGATTTCCGCCGTGTCCTTCTCGACCGGGTCGAGGGGCTGGGCAATGTCTGGCTTACGCCGCGGAACGCGCCGGCCGGGCTCTACGACGTGCGGATTCACGCCGCTTTGCCTTTGCCCGGCGTGCATCCCGAGCAGCATCTCCGCTACCGCGAACTCGCGCGGCGGGTGCGGCGCGCCTTCGAGCGCCATCGCCCGATCTGCGAGGATATCGGCACGATCCGTGTGCTGCGACCCTTGCGCACGCTCGTTCGCGCCGAGCTCGAGCTCGAGCTCGAGCGCGGCGCGCGGGCGGAGGCAGTGATGGCCGAAGCACTGTTCCGGCTGGCGATCTTCCTTGCCCCGGAGCCGCGGCGCACGCCGCTCGACGCACAAGCCGCTGCGGCGGCGCTCGACGGGCCATTGCTGCTGCGCGGACTGATCGCGCCCGGCGAGCTCACCGACAAGCCCGCGACGATCGATCCCGACGCGCTCGCCGAAGTGCTGCGGGAGACGCCGGGGGTGCTGCGCGTGCGCGAGTGTCGGCTGTGGCTCGAAGGAACGGGGGAGTGCGAAGGCCCTGCCGCGATCGATCCCGAGGCCTGGTGCAGCCTCGACGCCGGGATAGAGGAGGACGCGCTCCCGCTCGCGCTGAGCATCGGTGGCCGGCCGTGCGCAATCGATCGCGGCGAAGTGCTGCGAAGATTGCTGCGCCGATGGGAGGCGCACCGCGCGTCGTGGCCGCTCGAGCCGGCCTATCGGCAGGCGTTCGCGCTGCGCACCGGCATGTCGCGGGCGCTGGCCCGTATCGCGCCGCTCGGGCCGCAATTGCCACGGGTCTATGGCCTGGCGACACCCGACAAACCCGACACCCCAGCAGCGGTGCAGCTAGAGGGTTTCCTCAAAATCTTCGAGACCGTGATGGCGGACTTTTGCACGCGTCTCGGCGCGACATCGGCGCTGGCGGGTGGCACGATCGCCTTTGCGCTTCCCCCGCCGCAGCAAGAGAAGCTGCTCGACATGTTGCTCGCGCTTTATGGCGTGCCTGCCGACATCATTCCCACTCCCCCGCGATTCACGCATCGCGGCGAGGCGGCAGCGCGGCGCCGGGTTGCGATCAAGCAGACATTGCTCGATCATCGCGGTGCGTTGGCGCGTCGGCGCGCGCGTGGCTTCGATCCCGAAGCGCGTGGTGCGTCGCGCCGGCGCTCGGGTCTCGAGCTTTACGCCAGCCTGCTGCTCGGCACGCGGGTCTGCCTGATCGAGCACATGATGCTGCGCCCGCGCACGCGGGCGCGGCGCGCGCTGGAGGGCAGTCGCTACGAATATGCGATGGCAGTCAGCGTGGCGATCACCCTGCCCGAAGACGAACGCCGCGATCATCGCTACCGCGGCGAGATCGAAGCTGCGATCCGCGTCGGATTGCCGGCGCATATCGGGCTCCACATGCATTTCGTCGAACCCGCGCGCTGGCGGCGCCTGCGCGATGTCGAGCGCCTGTGGCGCGCCGCGCTCAGAGTTGACGCGCGGCACGCCGCCGATCAGCTTGCCGTCGAGCTGCGCGACTTGCTGGAACGCTGGACGCGGCGCGAGAGGGAACGGGAATGAAGCGCAACGGCACCGTGATCGAAGCGGAGATCGCGTGGTTTCGCCGAGTCGTCGACCGCCGCCTCGATCTCCACGCCCGGGACGAACAGGGCGATGTGGTCGACCTCGTGCCCGCGCCAAACCTCGCGAAGCTGCGCTGCCCCTATGCCGACGCCGTAGGCGAAGCCGGTCTGTCGCCGGCCGAACGCGTCATATTGATGCTGGCGCTGCTCCCGCACGTCCGGCCGCAGGCGCTCGACACTTTCCTTATCCAGAACCAGGCCACCAAGCGTCGGTTCACCGAGTTCGGCGGCGCCGACAGCGGCCCGCAGAGCGGCTTCGTCCCGACCCGCGAGACCGCCCTGTTCGTGCTGGGCGGCGAGGACATCGCCCAGCGGTTCGCCGCGCTTCGGCTGATCGATGCGGAAAGCCCGCTGCGCGCGCTACGGATACTCGACGGCGCCGAGGATTCGAACGCCCCCTGGACGCCGCTCGCAATCAGCCAGCGCTGGCTCGATCGCGTCACGACCGGCCGGTCCGCCCCCCTTGCCTCTGGTCCGCTCTTTCCGGCCCAATTGCTCGAGACTCCTTATGTCTTCGAGGACCTCGTCGTCGGCCCGGCGATCCACGAAGCGCTCGCGGAGCTGCTCGCCTGGGTCCGCAACGAGCGGCTGCTGATGGAAGATTGGGGCCTGAGCAAGCACCTCAAGCCCGGCTATCGCGCCCTTTTCCACGGTCCTCCCGGCACGGGCAAGACCATGACCGCCGCAGTGCTCGGCAAGACGCTGGGGCTGCCGGTCTATCGGGTCGACCTGTCGCGCGTGGTGAGCAAATGGGTCGGCGAGACCGAGAAAAATCTCGGCGCCTTGTTCGATCAGGCCGCGCACGGCGACATGCTGCTGTTCTTCGACGAAGCCGACGCGCTGTTCGGCAAGCGCGGCGACACTCAGACCGCCAATGATCGTCACGCCAACCAGCAGATCGCCTATCTGCTCCAGCGGATCGAGGAGTCCCCCGGCGTGGTCATCCTGGCCAGCAACCTCAAGGCCAATATCGACGCGGCCTTTGCCAGGCGGTTCCAGGCCATGGTCTATTTCCCGATGCCCGACGCCGCGGCACGCCTCAAACTATGGCAGATGGTGTTCGCCGAGCCCCGCGCGCGGCTGGCCGAGGGCGTGCCGCTCGACGCGCTCGCGCGCCGCTACGAACTGAGCGGCGGCGAGATGATCAACATCCTTCGCCGCGTGAGCGTACACGCGCTGATCGAAGGCGATAGCTATGTGGCCGATGCGCGGATAACCGACGCGGTCGCGCGCGAACTCGCCGGCAGCGGCCGCGTCGCGGGCTGACCGAGTGGCGACTGGGCCGGGTCCTCATCTGGCGAAGCTGGCGCATCTGATCGAAGAACAGATACTGACGGTGGACGTTGCGCGCGAACTGGCGGGGCCGGCGCTGCTCGATCGCGTCGCCGGGATCAATCGGGAGCGTTTCGCGGATATCCTCGCGCAAGTGCTCGACGAGTTCGACACGCCTGGCGAACGGATCCGCATCGATCGCATATCGGTCACGTTGGGAAACTTCGCGCCCCGCGATCTCGATCGCGCCGGAGGCGTCCTGCGCCATCGCCTGCGCGTTGCGCTCGCCGAGGCACTGCGCATGCGAGGAAGCGGAGTGAGGCGGGAGCGCGAGGACCGCTTGCTGGTCTCGGCGTTCGAGCATTATTCGCTCCACGGCACCTGGCCCGCGGCAAGAGCGATCGCGCCGGCGCTGCGCCCAGCCGACATGCTCGCGCAACTGATCGCGGAGGATCCGCTCGCGCTCGTCGCGATGCTGCGGCGACGCGGTTCGAGCGACGCGCTGCTGCGCCGGCTGGTCCGGCAGATGCCCGAAGCACTGCTCGCCGCGTTGCTCCATCGGCTCGCGCCGGTGCACGCGGCCTATATCCTCTCTTATCTTGAGGAAGTGCGCGAGAGCCATGCCGCCGAACGGCTGATCTCGGCCAACCCTGCCGAACTCACCGAGATGCTGTGGACGATCGTGTTGCGCGACGCGCTCCAGCAAAGCGGATTGCAGGCCAACCGAAAGGCATTCCTCCGGCGCCTGCTGGTGCAACTGGCGCGCAGCGGCGGGACGACGCTCGCAGCGCTGATCGCGCAGCTGCGGCGGGGATTGCCGCGGGTGCTGGCGAGGCGGCGCGCGCCGGGGTCGCTCGTCGCGATATTGAGCGAGCTGGTCGCCGAGGAACCCACATTGCTGGCGGGACAAGCCGGCATCGTCGAACTCGCCGCGCTGCTGGGCCGGGCCTCGCTGTCGCCGCGCCAGCAGCGGGTTGGGCGCCGGCTGGTCGCGGCAGTGGGTGTCGAGCAACTGCGCTGGCTGCTGCAAAGGCTGGCCCGCAACAATGCAGCGCGGCTCGATGCCTCAATCGGGAGCATATTCTCTCTCGCCAGGGCGCTTGGCGCGATCTGGAACATCGACTCAGCCGGCCTTCCCGCGACGCTGGAAGCTCTTGCCGCGAACCACGCCGAGCGTATCGCCCTGCTCGCGCTTGCCGGCCATTCCGCAGCGCGCGGAGAAAGCGCGGCGCGGCCTGCTCGCGCGCTGATCGCCCGGATGCGCGGCGTGGCCCCCGAGCGGATCGATCTCGCACCCGGCAACCCCTTGCCACGGCAACGCGCCGAGCCGGTGGGGCCGTGCCGGGCCTTGGCGGCAGCGCTGGCGGGAGCGGCGGAACATCCCACGTCCGCCGAGCTCACCCGTATCCGCGAGCGTCTTGCCCGCGCGCTGGCCGCCAACCCCATACGGACACGGCAGATGCTGCGGGGCTTCGTGGCGGCGGATGCTCCCCGGCTCTGCACCCTTCTCGGCGCGGCCGACGCGCCCGACGCGATCGCCCAGCATTTGCTGGCAGCGCACCTCCACGTTGCGCTGACCGCGCTGGCCCGCGCGGCTCGGTGCACGCGGGCGGAATGGTACCTGTTGCTCGCCGTCGCCGCGGCGTCGCAGGACGACGACCTGCCCGAAATCCTGCTCACCCGCGCATTGGCGGCGCTGGCCCGCGCGCGTCATGTCCCGGTGGCCGGCCTGCGCGCGCAGCTGCGCCTCGGCCTCGCAGGACCAACGGCAGCGATCGGGATCGACTCTTCGAACAGAGCCGCGATCCTGACGCTATGCCTGCCCCCTGCGCACGCAATCGATCGACTTGCCTTCCGCCACGCGGCGCTCGAGCAATTCGGATTCCTGTGGGAAGCCAACCAGGGGCTTTCTGCGCAAGAAAGAGCCGCGGCTTTGACGTACCTCCTGCCGCGGCTGTCGGGGGTGGCACCAGCCGCGCTCAGAGCGCGGCTACTCGCGAGCAGGATAAGGCACGAGCGGCTGCTGGCCGCGCTGCCCGGCAAATCGCTGGTGCGACTGGCGCTGCTGTTGTCGATTTCCAAGACCGAACTGCGCCAGCTGTCGGTTTCCGAATGGCGGGCAAGTATCGCTGCAACGCTTGTCGGAGAGCCGAGAAAGATCGGCGACATCCCGACGCGTGCGGTTCCAAACGGCGCGCGGTCGCGCCGCACCGACCCGCAGCGGAGGATCGCGGCGCTGGTCCGGGCGCGGCCTTTTGCGGCCTTGCAGATGATCGCCGCGAGCGCCGAGGCGCCCAGCGAACTGACGATTCTGCTGGAGAAGCCGCAAACCGCGCCGCTCCTATTCGCCGCGATGGCGTCTGCGGAGCGTGAGCGCACATCGGAGCTGCTGCGCCTGATCACCGGCCGCAATGGCCGACTGGCCGTCGCGTCAGCGAAAGTCGCACGCGCGCTTGCGCTCGCTGCCGCCGCGCAGGACTGGCGGAGCCGCAGCGGTTTCGCCACCGAATGGCTAAGACAGCTCGGGACACTCGCCAGCCTTGCCGAGCAAGCGGCGCTGCGGCGGCTATTGACGGACCCGACGCCGCGCGGGAAACGCGGCGCTACGCAAATCAGCGGCGCGGATCGTGAAGTGCATCACCTCAACGCCTTGGCCCGCGCCGCGATGCTCCTCGGCCTGCCGGCGAAACGCTCGCCGAGCGCGCTACGGCGCAAACTCGACCAAGCGCGGAGCCGAGCCTTGCTGGCACGCGAACTCGGCGAAGCCGAACTCGTCCAATTGCTCGCGATCCTCGCACCCACCGCCGCGAGCGGGCTGCTCCACGCCGCCGAACGGCTGGCTGCGGCCCGGCGCGCCTGCGCTGCGCCGCTGGCGCGAACCGAGCAATGGGACTGCATCCTCGCCGCGGCGCGAAGCGCGCGGCCGATCGTGCAGTTGACCAGCCTCTTCCTCGACGGGACCCAAGGGAGGCCAGCTCCGCCCGCCCCGCTTCGCCGCCGCGTCGAGACGCTACTGGCCGCGTCGCTGGAAGGGATGCGCGACGCGCCGCTGCGGATCGCGCTCGACCTGCGCGCAAGCGAGCGGAACCGCCGTGTGGCCGAAGCGCAGCCTAAGAGCTCAGAAGAAGCGCCGGCGGTTCTGTATGTCGCCAATGCGGGGTTGGTACTCGCCTCCGCCTTCCTGCCCCGCCTCTTCCAGTCGCTCGATTATGTCGAGCCCGACGCGCAAGGCGGCTGGCGCTGGTGCGATGCGGATTGCCAGGCGCGCGCGGTCCATCTGCTGCAATGGCTGGTCGACGCGCGCACCGACGCGCCCGAGCCCCAACTCGCGCTCAACAAGATCCTGTGCGGCCTCGCGATCCGCGAGCCCGTCGCGATCGAAGCGCAGCTCGACGAACGCGAGCTGCGGATGGCGGATATACTGCTGCGCACCATCCTCACCAGTTGGCCGCCGCTTGCCGAGAGCGGGCTCGCGGCGCTGCGCGAAACCTTCTTCCAGCGCCAGGGGCGGCTGACTCGCTGCGAGACCGGCTGGCGGCTCGAAGTCGAGACCCGCGTGCTCGATATCCTGATCGACCAGCTGCCGTGGGGCTTCGCGACGATCCTTCATCCCTGGATGCCTGGTCCGCTCATCGTCCAGTGGCGGTGAGCGCAGCCTTGTCGTCTCGCCGCGCCCCCCATATGCTATGCGCGATTGGGGAGAAAATCGATGAACAAGCTGCTGCTACTCGCGCCACTGGCGCTGTCCGCGTGCCATTCGGGGTCCTCGGTCGAGGCGACCAATGCGAGCGCCAAGGAAGTTGCCGAGAAGGTGGCGGCGAGCGGCGCCGCACCGAGGATGGCGCCGGGCCATTGGGAAGGCACTGCGACCGTCACCGACATGCAGGTCCCCGGCATGCCGCCCGAGGCGGCCGCGCAGATGAAGGCGCAGATGGGCAAAGGCCAGAAGTTCGACAATTGCCTGACGCCCGAGCAGGCGAAGAAACCCGCCGCAGACTTCTTCGCAGGGCAGAACAAGGATTGCCGCTACGACCATTTCAGCATGGATGGCGGCAAGCTCGATGCCAAGATGGTATGCAAGACCGGTGGCATGACCGTCGACGCCACGATGGCCGGAAAATTCTCGAGCGACAATTTCGAGCTGACCATGACCAGCAAGAGCGCGGGCACGGCCGGCCAGCCGATGACCGCGCACACGATGTCGATGAAGATGGAAGCGCGCCGGACCGGCGAATGCACCGGCAAGGAAAAGAGCTGACCGCTCAAACCAGCCGGTAAAGTCCCGAACCGTGCGGCGGCAGCGTGACCGCGAAGCGCGTCCTCGCGTCGGCGAGGTCGCTGCCGGTCCATAGATCGCGCACCCTGGCACTTCTCGCGATGCTCAGGCTGGCGAGGTCGGCACCGACCTCTTCCGCCGTCTCGCCGATGTTGAACAGCGCAAGGTAGCGCGCGGTCGAGCGGGAAGCGCGCGAGGTCCAGGCGAGTTGGTTGCCGATGCGGAAGAGCTGGCGTTGCGCGGTGCCGTGCTGATTGACCGCGAGCACCGCGTCGTTGGTCAGCAGCGCCAGCGTATCGGCATCGAGCGCCCGCAGATCGCCGCCCATGATCAGCGGCGAGCGTGCAATCGCCCAGAGCGTCATCATCGTGCGCTGCTCGTCGGGCGTGAAGCGCGTCCGACGCTTGCCGAGCGCCAACAGCCCGAGCGGCAGCATGTCGGCATCGGGCCAGGCGCCGGGGCGCAGATGCGGCGCCCAATCGGCGAGGCGCTTGAACTGCGACAGCAACAGCGGCCATTCGTCCCAGAAATCGTCGCTGACTCGCCAGAGGTTGGCGTGGCCGGCGACATGCGCGGCGGCGCTGAGCGGCGTCTCTCCCGGCGAAATGCTCAGCATCATCGGCCTGCCGCTGCGATCGATCGCGCGCCGCACGGCTTCGATCTCGGGCTGGTTGCGATGATAGGGCCGGGCGATGTCGTCGACCTTGACGAAGTCGACGCCCCAGGAAGCGATCAGCGCGAACACGCTGTCATAATAAGCCTGGGCACCGGGCTTGCTCATGTCGACGCCGTAATTGTCCGAATTCCACGGGCAGATGTTCACGCGGTCGGCGATGTCGCCGCAGCGATATCTGGTCCCGAGGATCGGCAGGTTGCGATCGGCGGCGAGGCGCGGGACGCCGCGCATCAGGTGGATGCCGAATTTGAGCCCGAGGCTGTGAGCGTAGTCCGCCAAGGGTTTAAACCCCTTGCCCCCCGCTGCCGAGGGGAAGCGATTGGGCGCTGGGAGCAGCCGGCCGTTGCCGTCCATCGCCAGCTCGACGCCGACGCGATATTCGAAACCCACCGCACCGGGCTCGTACCATTGGATGTCGACGGTAAAGACGTCATAGCCGTGCGGCAGCAATTTGTCGGCCATCACTACGGCGTTGGCGCGCGCCTGCTCCTCGGTGATCGTCGCGGCGAAGCTGTCCCAGCTGTTCCAGCCCATCGGCGGACGCGGCGCGAGATCGCGGAAATTGCGCTGGGGTCTTGCCTGCGCGGCGATCGGCGCCGCTGCGAGCAAGCCGAGAGCGTGCCGGCGGCTGAGCCCGCTCACTTCGCCAGCGTCCGTGCTTCGTAGACGAACGCATCGGTGCCCTTGGTTTCGAAGCGTATCGTCACCCTGCTTTTGCCGCGGGTGAATTCCTCGGGAATCGGATAGTCGACACCGACGAAGCGCTTCACCGGCGGCGCGGCGCGACGCTCATTGGCGATGCGCGTGCCTTCGACCGATATGTCGAAATTCTTGTTCACTTCCTCCCCCCAATAGAGCGCGCTGAGCAGCATCGGGCCGGGGCGCACCGCGAGGCTGAATTCCATGTAATTGCCCGTGCCCCAGGGAAGCTGGCGCGCGCTGCGGCCGCCCCAGGAGAACAGGTCGCTGTGGTTCGAGCGATAGTCATGGTCGCGCTCGGGCTGCATCTCGCCGAGATTGAGGACATCGACGGTCCGCGCCTCCAGCGCCGCCTTCGCGCGCTGCGCCGCGCCATAAGCGGCTTGCTCGGTTTCCCACTGCGCCTCGGTGAAGCGGGGGAAATAGACGGCGGTGCGACGGTCATATTGGCGGAAGAAGGGCACCAAAGACAGCGCCTCCGGCCGCGCGTCGGCGAGGTGGAAGCGATGCTCGGCGGCGGCGATCGGGATCAAGGATGCGACCGGATCCGCACTGATCAGAACCGGCGCAGGCCCGTCGAACGGCTCGGCCGCGGGGCCGAGATCGGCAGCGAGGACGAGCGGGCCGCTCAGATAAGCGAGCATCCGCGGATCGTCGGGCGTCGCCTCGGTGCGGACGCGCATCGGCAAGGTGAGTTCGATGGTGTCGCCAACGCGCCAGCGGCGATCGAGCCGGGCATAGCCGGTGGCGCGGTCGATCGGTTGGGGCTTGCCGTTGAGCGCCAGCGACGGCGTCTCGCACCAGCCGGGGAGGCGCAGCGCGATCGCCGTCGCCGCCCGTGGCGTCTTGGTCACTCGGAGCGTCACTTGCTCGCTGAACGGATAGCCGGTGTCGAGATCGACCTCGAGTCCCCGCTCCTGCCATTCGGCGGTGGACGGGATGAACAGATTGACAAATAGGGTCGCGTCATCGTGCCAGTAGATGCTCTCGCCATGCTTGGCGTGGGTCTCCATCCCCGAGCCGACGCAACACCAGAAGCTGTCCTCGGGAGTCGAATAGGTCCGCCGCGCGCCGGCACTGAGCGGCATGAAATAGACGAACATCCCCGTCTCGGGATGCTGGTGCGCGAGCAGATGGTTGAAGTGGATGCGCTCGTAAGCGTCGAACAGCGAAGCATCCGCTTGCCAGCCATAGAGGTGCCGCGTCAGCTTGAGCATGTTGTAGCTGTTGCACGCCTCGCAGGTACGCTCGGTGATCCGGGTCGAGATCTGGTCGGGCGGCCCGAAATGCTCGCGCTCGCTATTGCCGCCGATGACATAGCTGTGATGCCGCATGACGGTCTGGTGGAAGAAGCGCGCGGCATCGGCATGGCGCTGCTCGCCGGTCAGTTCGTAGAGCCGGGCCAGACCGATCAGCTTGGGGATCTGGGTATTGGCGTGAAGGCCGGGGAGGTCATCCTTTCCCGCTGCCAGCGGCGCTAGCACCTTCCCGTGATAGATCCGTTCGGCGATGCGGCGCCAGCGCGGGTTGCCGGTCAACGCATACGTCTCGGCATAGCTGTCGTTGAGCCCGCCATGCTCGGCGGCGAGCAGTTTCTGCATTGCCGCGTCGTCGAGGCCTTCGAGGATCGTGCCGAGATAGCCCGCCATTGCCAGCATCACCGGCATTGCCTCTTCCGCATCGCCCAGCCGCACGGCGTCGATCAGCCCGGCATGGACCTTGTGCCAGGTGTAGAGTGGCACCCAGCCGCCATTGATGTCGAACCCGCTGGTGCGGATGTCGCCCTCGCGGATTTCCTCGAAGACGATCTTGCCGTCGACTTGCGTGCCGTCGCGCTCGACGGTGGTGCCGCCGACATAGCCGTCACCCTGCGCGGCCTGGATGCGTGCCATCTCGGACACGGTGTGGCGCAGGCGATCGCGCACCACCGCGTCGCCGGTCTGCGCAGCGAGGAGCGACAGCGCGGACAGATAGTGTCCGAGCGTGTGCCCCGCGATCCCGCGCGCTTCCCAACCGCCGTAGGTCTCGCCTTTCGTTGGCAGCCCAGCGCTGGTGTAGAAATTATGGAGCAGCCGCTCGGGCGAGAGCGACAGCAGATAGCGGCGGTTGGTCTCGACCGCGTCGAGGAACACCGAGGGCTTGAGCCGCACCGCCGAAAGCGGCAACGGTCGGACCTTGATCGGCCTCTCGACGACGGTCCGGGCCAGCACCGGGCCGGCGAGCGCAAGCGCGCTCGCCGAACCCAGGAACAGCCGCCGAGTCAGCACCTCAGTCGACCGCCACCACGACGATCGACTTGGCCGGCAAGTCGAAGGTCAGCTTGCCGCCCGCGCTTCGCGCCGAATACGCGGCGGGCATGATCGTGTTCGGCCGGTCGAACGTGTTGTGCGTATCGATCGCCGGCCCGGTCAGGATGCGCCCGCGCGCGGTACCGCTCAGATTGGTCGTCACCCGCGCCGCCTTGTTCGGATCGGTGTTGGTCAGCGACAGATACAGCTTGCCGTCTGCGCCGCGCGCTGCCGACACGTCGACCATCGGCACCTTGAACCCCGCCTTCTCGTAGGTCGGGCCCTTCACGTCCGCGGGATAGGGCGTGGCGCCCTGGAACGGCACGTACATGTCGAAGACGTGATAGGTCGGGGTCAGCACCATCCGGCCCTTGTCGGTCAGGATCATCGCCTGGAGGACGTTCACCATCTGGGCGATATTCGCCATCTTCACCCGATCGGTGTGCCGGTGGAAGATGTTGAGCGTCAGCGCCGCGACTTCGGCATCGCGCAGGCTGCTCTGCTGGTAGAGAAAGCCCGGAGTCGAGCCCGCTTCCTGATCGTACCAGGTGCCCCATTCATCGACATACAATGCGACCTTCTTCTCGGGATCGTGCTTGTCCATCATCGCGACGTGCTTGGTGATCAGCTCGTCCATGAACGTCGCGCGGCCGAGCGTGGAGGCCCATTCGTCTTCGGAGAAGCCCGTGGCGGCGCCCTTCTTGTCCCACTTGCCCGTCGGCAGCGTGTAATAATGCACGCTGAGCGCGTTCATCTTGTTACCCGCTTCGCGCATCATCACGTCGGTGAAATTATAGTCGCTGGAATTGGCGCCACTGGCGACCTTGACGATCTTCGGCTTGCCGGCGGGCGCGTTGACGAACTCCTGGTAGCGGCGGTGAAGGTCGGCGGAATATTCCGCGCGCATGCTGCCGCCGCAGCCCCAGGTCTCGTTGCCCACGCCGAAATATTTGACCGCCCACGGCTTTTCGCGGCCGTTCTTTTTGCGCTCCTCGGCAAGGCTGCCCTGCTCGGCAGTCATGTACTCGACCCACTGGCTCATGTCGCGCGGGCTCATCGAGCCCATGTTGCCCGCGACATAGGCGTCGGTGCCGAGCATCTCCGAATAGTTCATGAACTCGTGCGTGCCGAACTGGTTGTCCTCGGTCACGCCGCCCCAGTGGCGATTGATCCGCACCGGGCGCTTGGCCTTGGGGCCGATGCCGTCGCGCCAATCATATTCGTCGGCGAAGCAGCCACCCGGCCAGCGTACCACCGGCACCTTGATGTGCTTGAGCGCCGCCAGCACGTCGTTGCGATAGCCATTGGTGTTCGGGATCTTCGAATCGGGCCCGACCCAGACGCCTTCATAGATGCCGCGGCCGAGATGCTCGGCGAACTGGCCATAGATGGCGGGCTCGATCCGCGGCCCGGCCTTATTGGTGTCGACGGTAACCGTGACGGCGGCCGGCGCCTGCGCGAAGGCCGGCCCCGCCACCATTGCCATCGCGGCGGGCAACAACCCCTGTTTCCAATGCTTCATGCCACTCTCCCTGTTCAGCGGCGCAGGTCCGCTTTCTATTTGTCTAACTTGGGCCCCGGTCGGTCGGCAGTTCAAAGCGGCAGGACGCTCGCGTCACCGCCCGGCACCGTCTTCAGGGGATTGCGCAGCGGCAGCGTGAACGGTGCCGCGATCACTTCGAAGACATCGCCTTCCTCGGTCCGCACATCGTCTGCGAAGGACAGCGTCGCGGTGCCGAAGAAATGGACGTGGAGATCGCCGGGGCGGCGGAACAGCCCGTATTTGAAATGGTGATGCTCGAGATTGGCGATGGCGTGCGACATGTTCGCCTCGCCCGAGAGGAACGGCTTTTCCCAGATCGTCTCGCCGTTCCGAACGATCTTGCTGGTGCCGCGCACATCGGCAGGAAGCTCGCCGACGAGCAATTCGGCGCCGAGCGAGGCGTGGCGCAGCTTGGAATGGGCGAGCCACAGATAATTGCCGCGCTCGGTGATGTGGTCGGAGAATTCATTGCCGAGCGCGAAGCCCAGCCGGCGCGGACGGCCTTCATCGTCGATAAGGTAGATCCCGGCGATCTCGGGCTCCTCGCTGCCGTCGAGCGCGAAATGCGGCGACGGCAAGGGCTCGCCCGGGCCGACCAGCGACGAGCCGTCGCCCTTGTAGAACCATTCGGGCTGGACGCCGGGATTGCCGTCGGTCGGCTTGCCGCCTTCGAGCCCCATGTTGAACATCCGCATCGAATCGGTGAGCGTGCCGCCCGCCGCGGCCTTGTGCATCTGATCGCGCCCCTCGGCCGAGCCGAGATGGGTGAGACCGGTGCCGGTGACGTAGCAATGCGCCGCATCGGGATGGTCGATCGGCACGAGCAGCCGGCCCTCGGCTTCGGCTGCGGTGAGGTCGATCGCCTCCCCCGCCCGCGCCCGCGCCGCTGCTTCGAGCGAAGCGCCCTCGCGGATCGCGGCGCGCGCGAGTTCGTAGGTCGTGGCGACGCCGTTCAGCCGCACCGGGGCGCCGTCGAGGAACGCCGCGACGCCCCGCGTGCCGGTCGAATCGCGAAACTGCACGAGCCTGAACGCCATAACCTCTGGATCCTCCGATTCGAATAATAGTCAGACTTATATGCGCAACGTCGCGCGGATCAATCCGCGCAGACCTTGGCTCCGTACCTCGCCGAGCATCCCGTCGGACGAAAAGCCGCCCTTTCCGGCACTTCCCGCCCCGCGAAGACGCGCTTCGTGACAAAGCGCTTGCAGGAATCACCGCCACCCGTATTTTGTCTGACTAATCGCAGAGCGGGCCGACCCGTCGGAGGCGCATGGAGTAGGATAGAAAAATGGCTCTCGACCGCGAAAAACCCTGCCGGCCGCGCGCGGCACGCGCGTCCGGCTGACGAGGAGGGTATCCGCATCCCCCTCGCTCTCCTGCTGACGGCGCTTCTCGCCACCGCATCGCCGGCGCCAGCGCAGACCGTTGCGCCTGCGCCGGCATCGCTCGACGCGCGCCTCGCAGGGGACATCGCCCCCGTCCACGATCCTGCGATCATTCGCGAGGGCGACACCTTCTATTTGTTCACGACCAGCCAGCAGCGCGCCGGCAAGGGCCTGATCCATATCCGCATTTCGAACGATCTCGCCGATTGGACGCGCGCCGCGCCGGTCTTCGCCGAGATGCCCGCCTGGGTGAAGGATGCGGTGCCCGGCGCGGGTGGGATCTGGGCGCCGGACGTCAGCTTCTCGCATGGCGAGTACCGCGTCTATTATTCGGTCTCGACCTTCGGCAGCAACCATTCGGCGATCGGGCTGGTGACCACGCCTTCGCTCGCAAATCCGGTATGGACCGACAAGGGTCTCGTGATCCGCTCGGGCGAGTACGACAATTTCAACGCGATCGACCCCAATGTCTTCGACGATGCGCAGGGGCGGCAATGGCTGGCGTTCGGCAGCTTCTGGTCGGGCCTCAAGCTCGTCCGGCTCGATCCGGGCACCGGGCTGCGGGCGGAGGACGGCGAGGTCCATGCCATCGCCAGCCGCCGCAGCCCGAGCGCGATCGAAGCGCCGTTCGTCGTCCGCCGCGGCGGCTTCTATTATCTCTTCGCCTCGTACGATTTCTGCTGCCGGGGCGCAGCAAGCACCTATTACACCGTGGTCGGGCGTTCGAAGGATCCCGCGGGCCCCTATCTCGACCGCAACGGCAAGAGCATGATGGACGGCGGCGGCCTGCGCGTCCTCCATGCCGAGATCGGTCGCGAGCGCTTCGTCGGGCCGGGACACATCGCGATCCTGCGCGAGCGCAAGCAGGATTACATCGTCTACCACGCTTATGATACGCAAGCGCGCGGCGTGCCGACCCTCCGCATCCGGCCGCTCGGCTGGACGGACGATGGCTGGCCGGTCGCACATTAGAACAAGCCTTCCCCAGGAGAAGAACAAGCCCATGCCAGCCGTTCCCGTTCAACCCCGTGCCGGTGCCCCGTCGGGCGCGGGCGCACCCTATGGCGCCGCATTGTCGATGCTGGCCACCTTGTTCTTCATGTGGGGGTTCATCACCGTCATCAACGGCACGCTGCTGCCGCATCTGCGCAGCGTGATGGTGCTGAGCTATGCGCAGACCACGTTGATCGAAAGCGTGTGGTTCATCGCCTATTTCGTCGCTTCGATCCCTTCGGCCAAGATCATCGAGCGGATCGGCTACAAGAAGTCGATGGTCACCGGCCTGATCGTGATGGCCGTGGGCGCACTGATCATGATTCCGGCGTCGATGCTGCTGTCTTATTACGTCGTGCTCGCCGCGATGTTCGTGATCGCATCGGGCATCGCTTTGCTCCAGGTTGCAGCCAATCCCTATGTTGCCGTGCTCGGGCCGGCTGAAAGTTCGTCTTCGCGGTTGAACCTCGTCCAGGCGTTCAACTCGATGGGCACCACGCTGGCGCCGCTGTTCGGCGCTTATCTGATCCTCGGCCGCAGCGTCTCGGGCACCACCGAAGGCGGCGCGGCGGCGCTGACGCTCGAGCAGCGTCTCGCCGATGCGCAGACGGTGCAGCTTCCCTATCTGATCGTCGCAGTGGTGCTGATCCTGCTCGCCGTCGTCATCGCGCGCTTCAAGCTCCCCGCGATGGGCAATGCCGTCGCGCGCCACTCGCGCGAAGCCCGCAAGAACCACTCGCTGTGGCAGCACCGCAACCTGGTGTTCGGCGTGCCTGCGATCGCGATCTACCTGATCGCCGAGATCGGCGTCGGCAACCTCTTCGTCAACTTCGTCTCGCAGCCCGAGATCGGCAACCTCACCCACGAACAGGCCGGTCACTATCTCTTCCTGCTCTGGGGCGGGATGATGGTCGGCCGCTTCGTCGGCGCGTTCCTGATGCGCTCGGTCAAGCCGGAGACGGTGCTCGCGGTGGCCAGTGCGCTGGCCTTCGTGGTGATGATGATCACCACCTTCGCGCATGGTCCGATCGCGATGTGGTCGCTGATCTCGGTGGGCCTGTTCCACTCGATCATGTTCCCGACGATCTTCACGCTGGGCATCAAGGGCCTGGGTCCGCTGACCGAGGAAGGTTCGGGGCTGCTGATCATGGCGATCGCCGGCGGCGCCCTGGTCTATTTCCAGGGCAAGTTCGCCGACGTTTACGGTCTCCAGACGTCGTTCGTCATCTGCGCGATCTGCGAGCTCTACGTGCTGTTCTATGCATTGTGGGGATCGAGAGTCACCAACCCGCTCGCGGACGAGCCAGTGGTGGCGGTCGAATAGCTCTCTTGCTCCCCTCCCTGAAAGGGAGGGGCTGGGGGTGGGTGCGCGCGAAGCGCGCCCAACGAGAAGCCGTTATAAAGATAAAGCCGGGCATCGAGCCCGGCTTTTTCTTACCCACCCTGACCCCGCCCTAAAAGGGAGGGGAATTCGACTATCCCGCCGCGGTTTCGCGGCGGGCACCCCTGGGAAGCTTCGGTGCGCGGCTGCGCGTCGTGTCCAGGAACGCCATGTCGACGAGGTGCGCCATCGCCGCGTGCGCACCCTCGGGGTCGCGCGCCGCGATCGCATCGAACACGCGCTGGTGATCGGGGATCGGATCGCGCCGCAGCGGACTGTTGCGCTGCTTGAAGATCGTCGTCCACGCCACTGCCGCGCTGACGCTGGTAGTCAGCGAGGTGATGAACGGATTGGCCGAAGCCTCGAGCAAGGCGGCATGGAAGTCCTGGTCGGCGATCCGCCCCTCTTCCACCGCCAGACTGTGCCTCGCCATGCCCTCCAGCGCTTCGGCCATGCGCTCCAGCTGCACGTCGGTCCGGCGCTGGGCCGCCAGCGCGGCGGCTTCGGGTTCGAAGATCTTGCGCAGCTCGAACAGGCTGAACAGCAGGGCATCGTCGGGTTCGAACTCGAAGATCCACGACAGCACGTCGGGATCGAGCAAATGCCATTTCTCGCGATCGCTGACCCGCGTGCCGGTGCGCGGCCGGCTTTCGACCAGGCCCTTGGCGGCAAGGATACGCAGTGCCTCGCGATACGCAGTGCGCGAGACATGGAGCCGATCGCTCGCCGCGACTTCGTTGTCGAGTATCTCACCCGGCTGGTAGCGCCCCGAGACGATCAGGATGCCGAGATCGCGTGCGATCGTGCCATGCAGGCGCAGCGATTTGCGCCGCGCCCGGACATCCAGCGGTTTCGCGGTCTTGACCTTTGCAACCATCGCCCGATCCTAGCGCTGCCACCGGGCTGCGTACAACCAGCGATCATTGAGGGACCGTCACGAAGCGGGCGACAGTTCGGCGTTGACCGGGAACGTGCTGGGACTAGCATGTCCGCAAGGGGAGAATGGCATGAAAGAGATCGCAGCATTGCTGGCGGCAGGCGCCAGCTGGATGGGGTTGCCGGCAGGTCAGGCCGCTCCGGCCCAGACCACGCCCGCACCGGCCGCGGCGCCGGCGCAGCCGGCCGGGCCGGCCTGGCAACTCGTTTGCGCCCCCGCCGCCGCGCCGAGCCCCACGCCTGCGCCCGCTGCGAACCAGCCGTGCAGCCTGGTGCAGAATTTGCTGGCCGGCGAACAGAAGCAGCGGCTGCTGACGGTGATCCTCCAGCGCACCGCGCAGGCCGGACACACCATGACCATCGCGCTTCCGCATGGCGTGCTGTTCCCTGCGGGCGTCAGCCTTCAGGTCGACGCGGCGGCGGAAAAACCTCTGGTGGTACAGACCAGCGATCAGAACGGCGCCTATACCGGCGTCGCGGTCGATGCGCCGCTGCTGACTGCGTTGCGCGGGGGCAAGACGCTCAAGATCGGCTTCACCGCCGGCAACGGCCAGCGGATCGTCGTGCCGGTGACGCTCAAGGACTTCCCGGCCGGACTCGCCGCACTCGACAAGAGCCCCCTGCCCGCCGCGCCCAAGCCGGCTGCCGCAGCCCCCGCCAAGCCGCAATAAGGCGGCGCCCCGGCCATATTTAGCAATCGGGCTGATCGTTCCCCTGCGAAGGCAGGGGAACTGAGGTGCTTTGAATCGGTTCTAAACCCCCTCGCAGCCCAGCGCGCGCATTGCGGATCGAAGGTCACACCGGGGTCACACTATCGCGCATGTTCTGCCGGCGGCCGGGCCATGGCGGAATCCACACAGGTTCCGGGTCGGCATCCAGAGTGTCAAAGAGCGGTCGCCGAGCGGCAGCGCATCGATCCCAGCAGACGAAATCCTACATTGCAAGGGGCGATCAGAACCTTCGCTACACGCCCCGATCAGGGCAGCGGGTTGGTCGGCGTCTGTGCCGTGCCCGCACTGGGCCCGGTCGCCGTACCCGTCAGGCTGACCGCGATATTGGCGGCGGTGGCGCCCGGCGTGTTGCCGTTGGCGTTCCAGGTGGCCACCGCATCGTCTTCGATCCCCGCGCCGCCCTCGACGAAGCCCTGCAGGAAGATCCGCGGATCATGGGTGTTGTCGAGCTCCGACACGCGCAGGCGCAGCAGATTGGGGGCTGCGGTGGCGGTCAGGTTGTTGTTGGCGATGTTCGCATAGATCTGGTTGGTCTCGATGTTCGATCCCGACGACGAACCGCTCTGGATGTTGATGTCGGCGAGCGTGTTCACATCGGTCGAGTCGATGACGTTGCCGGTCAGCGTCAGGTCGAGCCGCGCGCTTCCCTCGCGTGCGATCACATCGACGGCCGAGCTGTTGTTGCCCGCGCCCTGCGCGAGGGAATTGCCCATAATCGCGACCGTGAGGTGCGAGCTCTCCTGCGCGAGCAGCCGAACGTTGCTGCCATAAGCGCCGGTCACGGCGGGGTTTTGGTTGTTATAGTTCGAGATATTGGCGTTGTTGGCGACCCGGCCCATCACATTGGCGCTTAGGAAAGAACTGATGTTGACCGCCGAGCCGCCGCTCGAGCGGATCGTCGGGTTGCCGATGATGTTGAACCGCACGGTCGCGGTGTCGTTGCCGTTGATGTCGATGCCGGTGCCGATCCCGGTGCCGCTGTCGATGACATTGTTGGTGATGTCGACGCTGAGCACCGAATCGTCTTCGCCGATGATCTGCATCGCTTGGGTGCGGATCCGCAGGAAATCGCTGTCGAGGATGTCGATGTTCGTGGTCGGCGTTCCGGCGGCATTGCTGAAGCTGCGGAACTGGAAGCCGCCTTCGCCGATCCCGCTGGTCTGGGTATCGCGGAAGATCACGTTGTTCAGCGTCAGGTTGAGGTTCACATCGGTGTTGACGATGTCGAGGCTGTTGGTCTCCGACAGCGCGATCTCGGTGTTGGTCAGCGACGACGTGCCCGAAAGGTTGCTGAACTCGATGCCGCTTTCGTTCGCGCCGTCGCCGGCACCGGTGATCAGGCTGTTGTTGAGCTGGAAGTTGCTGACGTTGATCCCGGTGATGCCGTTGTCGGCGATCGTGCCGGTGATGTTGATATTGTCGAACACCGCGGTCGCGACGCCGCTCAGATAGATCGCGCCGTTGGCGGTGGTGAGGTCGAGATCCTGCCCCGCCGCCTGCCCGGTGGTGCTGGCATTGGTCAGGTTGAGGTTGGCGATGTTTACCAGCGCAGTGTTGAGCAATTCGATTCCGCGCTGGGTGATGTTCTGGATCGTGCCGCCCGAGCCATCGGTGGTGCCGGTGCCGGTGACGGTGAGCCCCCCCGCCCCGCCCGTGGTGTTGAGCACGATGCCGCGGGAGCCGCCATTCGCCGAGATCGACAGGAAGTTGAGCCCGCCCGCGGCGATGTTGGTGTTGATGAGGTTGAGCGCGATCCCGCCGACCGAAGTGATCGTGTTGTTGGTCCCCTGGATCGTCAGCGAGCCCGCGCCCGCATTGGTCGAGGTGCCGGTGACGCCGCGCCCGGTGGTCGTGTCCACATCGAGATTGCCGCCGGTGAACGACACTGCGGCGCCGGTGCCGGCAGTGTTGTCGAACTGGATCGCGTTGTTGGCGCCGGTGCTGAGCGTCTTGTTCGCCCCCGAGAAGGTGATGCCGCCGCCGCTATTGTTGCTGAGCAGGATGCCGTTGGCGGCGCCGCCGGTGGCGGAAATAGTGTTCGAGAAAGTGACCGCGCCGCCGGTGTGGCTGCTCACCTCGACGACGTTGCCTGCGGTCGTCTTGGTGATCGACGCGGCGACGGTGACGGCGCCCCCACCGGCAGTTACGTTGACACCGTCTCCAGCGACGCCTGAGCCGATGGAGCCGCCGTTGATCGTGATCGCGCCGGTCGCGCCTGCCGCTCCGATGACCGAGACGCCATGCGCAGTGGTGTTGTTGATGGTCACGCCGGTGAAGGTGACCGTTCCGTTGCCCGAACCGTTGATCTCTATGCCGTCGCCGCCGATCGTGCCCGTGCCGATCGTCGTCGCGCCGAAGCCGACATTCGCGGCCGAGCCGTTGCCGATGAAGATGCCGTCGCCGGCGGTGGTGGCGGCGATGCTGGTGGTGCCGCCGCTGAAAGCGCCGCCGCCGACGCTGTCGAAATTGTTGAGGTTGATCGCGATCCCGGTGACGGTGCCGGTGCTCTGCAGCGACGCGAAGTTGATCCCGCCGGCGCCGGCGCTCACCCCGGTGAAGTTCAGGATCTGGCCGGTGGCGGTCTGGATGCTGTTGCCGGTGCCGGTGATGATGACCGTGCCACCCCCGGTCGCGCTGATGCCGCCGCCGCTGGTGGTGACGATATCGAAGCCGTTTCCGCCGCCCGCGGACGCGAAGTTGACCGTCGCGCCGGCGTTGTTGCTCAGCGTCACGGCCGTGTTCGCGCCGGTGTTGAGGCTGACCGTCTGCCCGGTGAAATTCACCGTGCCGCCGGTGTTGTTGGCGATGCTGATGCCGAGGCTGGTATCGGTGACGTCGCCGGAGAGCGTCACAGTGCCGCCTGTACGATTGGTCGCCTCTAGCGAGCGCGCGGCGGCGCCGCTGGTCGTGATCGTCCCGGCATAGGTAAAGTCGAGCGCGTCGCCGGTGAGCGAGACACCGCGCGTGGTCGCGGTGATCGCGCCGCCGCCAAGGTTGACTGTGCCGCCGAGCGTCCCCGCAGTGCGCTGGACGACCACGCCGTTCGCGCCGCTGGTGTTGCTCGCCGATGCGAAGGTCAGATTGAGCGTGGTGGTGGTCGCGCCGGTGCTAGTGACGTTCAGCAAGGTGCCGCTCGTCGTGCCGATCGAGTTGCCCGCGCCGAGCACATTGACGATCCCGCCGCCGGTAATGTTGAGCGCGGTGCCGGTAGTCCCGCTGATGTCGAGCCCAGTTCCGCCGGCGTTGAAGGTGATCGTACCGCCATCGTTGCCGGTCAGGTTCACAACCTGCGCGGCCGAACTGGCGATCGCCGTCGTGCCGTTGAAGACGATCGACCCGCCATTGCTGTTGGCCACCGAGATCGCGGTGCTGCCATTGGCGCTGCTGCTGATCGCCCCGTTAAAGGTCGCGGTGCCCGCATCGTGGCCGTCGATCTCGACTGCGGCGCCATTATTGTCGGTGATCGTGCCGTCGAAGGTCAGATTGGCGCTGCTGAGCAACGAAAGGGCGTTGCCCGCAGCATTGTGAGTCAGCGTGGTGCCCGAGCCGAAGGCGAAGGTGCCGGTTGCGCCGCCCAAGATGTCGATCCCGGCATCGCCCCCGTTGAGGGTCGTGGTTCCGGTGAAGTTGTAAATGCCGTCGGCGTTGCTGAACTGCAGCCCCGTGCCGTTGGTCGCGTTGATCAATCCGGCAAAGGCGAAGGTGCCGACGGTGTGGTTACCGGTAAAGTTCAGCGTCAGTCCACTCGTCGCCTGGACGATCGAGCTTGCCGCGTCGAAGTTGAAGCCGGCAGTGCCGCCGCTGACGGTCAGCGCGGAGGTTGCCGCTCCCGTAATGTCGACATTGGCCGCGTTGATCGTGCCGCCGGCATTGGTGAACGACAGGCCGGTGGCCGCGCCGCTGATATTGACGTTGGTCAGCGTCGTCGTGCCGGTGGCGTTGTCGATCGTGATCGACGTGCCGGTCGCGCCGGTCGCGGTCACGTTGATGATCGTGCTGCCGGCGGCGTTGAGCAGCAGGTCGTTGGTGTTGCCGGAGAAGGTGACGGTGTCGATCAGGGTGTTGGTCGACGGCGTGATTTCGATGCCGTAGCCGCCCACCGCAGCGAAGTTCTGGATCGTCATGAAGTTGACGATGGTCCCCGTGGCGCCCACCCCGTCGGCGATGCCGCGCAGCGCGCCGGCCGGGCCACCATCGAGGATGAAGCCCGAGATGCGGTTGCCGCTCGCGCCGAGCGTGATCACGTTGGCGCCCGCCGCCGAGGTGAGCGTCGCCGCGCCATTGCCGGTCGGATCGGCGATGTTGATCGTGTTGCTGGAGAGCTGGATCGTCGCGGGGACGACCAGAGTGAGCGCCAACGGTCCCTGGCCGAAACCGCGCACCTGAGTGTCGGAAAGCAGATTGAGCGTGTCGTTGCCGTTCGAACCCGCGGCGCTGATCGCATTGGTATTGTTTATCAGCACGATAACGTCCGTGGCGCCGAGCACGAGCTCGGCCGCTCCCAGCGTCATCGGATTGGCGCCGTCCGCACCCGATCCGTTACCGCCGCCGGTCGCGCCGTTCGAATCGACGAACCAAGTCCGGCCGACGCCGAAGCCGAGCCCGGGGCTCGCGACGAAGGTGACGTCGGTGAAGTTGTAGGTCCCGGCGACGGGGGCCGCCGCCGCGTTGATCGCGGTCGCCGCGGAGATGGTGGAGGTGCCGTCGCTCGCCGACTCGCCGTCGCCATAAATGAAGGTCGCGTCGGTCGCGGCGTTGAGCCAGACGCCGGTATTGACGCCCGAGATAGTCGAGGTGGCGCCGCCGACCGCCGTGTCGCCGAGCCGGATCACCTGCCCGCCGGTGGTACCGCGCAGGTCGACGGCAACCGAGGTGCCCGCCGCGGCCGAATTGGTGATGTCGAAATCGCCCGCGGTGATCGCCGCGGAAAGCGTGGCGCCGTTAAGGTCAACCCCGATGGCAGCGTTGTTATTGAGGCCGATGTCGAGATCGGCGATCGTCAGCGCCGCGCCGAGCGTGCCAGTGACGTCGATACCACGGCTGAGCACGCCCTGCAGGCTGACCGTGCCGAGCGTGATCGCGCCGCCGCCCGCCGATCCGACATTGGTCAGCGCGATACCGGTGGCGATGGTGGTCGGCGCGCTCACCGTCGCGAAATTGATCCCGCCGGCACCGACCGTAACCCCATCCAGCAGGAGGACCTGCGTGCCGTTGGTGCTGATCGTGTTGCCGCTGCCGGTGATGTTCACCGTGCCGCCGGCCGTTGCGGACAGGCCGGTCGTGCTGCTGGTGATCGCCATCCCGCCGCCGGTGAAGTTGATCGTCGCGCCGGTGTTGTTGTTCAATTCGATGCCGGGTGTGGCACCGCCGTTGATCACATTCCCGGCGCCCGAGAAGGTGATCGTGCCGCCGCTATTGTTCAGGATCGACCAGCCGGTGGCGGCGCCGCCCGACTGGATGAAGCCGCCGAAGTCGATGCTGCCGCCGGTGCGGTTGGTCACCTGCACGGCACCCCCCGCGGTGTTCTTGAAAATCCCGGCATCGATCGTGATCGCGCCGCTGCCGCCGTCGATATTGACTCCGTTGCCGGCAGGATCGTTGAGGTTGCCGATGGTGCCGCCGCTGACCGTCACCGTCCCGTCGGAACCGGTGATCAGGATGCCGTGGCTCGCAATATTGTCGATGGTGACGCTGGCGAAGCTGATCGCGCCGTTGCCCGCGCCGTTGATCTCGATGCCCTCGTCGCTCTGGCCTCCCATCGTTACGGCGCCGAAGCTGATGGCCGAGCTCGAGCCGCCGCCGATCCAGATGCCGTCGCTGGTCGCGCCGCTGGTCGCGCCCAACGAAACCGTGCCGCCGCTGAACGCGCCACCGTCGAGATTGTTGATCCGGATCGCGGTATTGGCGACGGTGCTGGAGTAGCCCAGCGAGGCAAAGTTGAGTCCGCCCGCGCCCGCGATCACGCCGTCGAGATCGAGGAGCTGGCCGGTCGTGGTGGAGATCGAATTGCCCGCCCCGGCGATCCGGATCGTGCCGCCGCCCGAGGCAGTCAGCCCCGCGCCGCTGGTGGTGACCACATCGACCCCGGTTCCGCCGCCCGCGAAGCTGATCGTCGCCCCGGCATTGTTGGTGAACGACAGGCCGGCGCCGCTGGTGTTGTTGATGCCGACCGCGCCGTTGAAGGCAGCGACGAGCGGTGTCGCCTGCGCGGTATTGTCCTGGATGGCGATGCCCGCGGTGGTGGCACCGGTGACGTTGACCGCCCCGGTGACGGTGAAGCTGCCGTCGACCTGATCGAGCAATATGCCATAGGTGCCGCCGGTCGCGGTGACGCTCGCCAGCGTGATGTTGACGGCGAGCGGATCCATGTTGACCGCCGTGCCGTTGGTCGTGTCGACCGAACCGTCCAGCGTGGTCAGCAGGAAGTTGTTCGCCTTCGAATTGGCGACCAGCAGGCCGGTGCCACCGTTGTTGGCGATGTCGATATCGGTGAAGGTCAGCGCGCCCGAAACGTTGGTCAGGCTGAGCCCGTCTCCCTGCACGCGTGCGCCGGAGGTGCCGATCGTCAGCGCGCCGGCATTGACTGCCTGGATGCCGGCGGTCGCCAGATCGCTGTCGAAGGTGACGGTGTTGAACACAAGGCCCGCGGTCTCGCCGCCTGCGGTGTTGATGCTCAGGTTCGACAGGCCGGTGACGGTCAGCGTGCCGCCGGTGCCGTTGAGGTTGAGCAATGCGCCGGCCTGATTGCCCGCATTGGCCAGCGCCAGATTCTGGAGATTGACGATGCGCGCAAAAGCGCCCGAACGGAGGTCCACCGCCGCGCCGCCGCCGGAGATCGTGCTGTTGCGGATCGTCGCGGTTCCGGCATTGGCATTGGCGAAGACGCCCGCGCCCGTACCGGTGTTCGAGACCACGACGCCGTCGACTACGCTGGTACCACCAAGTTGCACGGTGCCGATGGCATTCGCCGAGGTCAGCAGCGGCGCGCCCGATCCGCTGTTGGGATTGGTGATCGTGCCGGTGGTGATGTTGAACACGAAGACATTGGGCGGCGCACCGCCGCCGACATTAAACGTGTCGGTGTCGCGGAAGCTCAGCAGCGACTGGCCGTCGGCGAGCGAGAGCGTGCCCGAAAGCGTGTCGAAGCTGCCCGCCCCGGCCTGGGTATCGAGCAGGACGATGAAGCTTGCGGTCGAGGCATCGGCCGCCGCGAGGCTGCCGGGGTCCAACCGACTGCCCACGCCGCTCGCCCCTGCCCGGACGAAGAAGGCGCTGACCTCGAGCGGGCTGGTGTCGCCGACGAGAGTCACGTCGCGGAAATCATAGGACCCGGTGGCGCCGTTCATACCGGCGATGACGATCGGCGTGGTGGCGTCGATCGTCGAGGCGGCCAGATCGGCGTCGATGTTCGAACCGTCGCCATAGCGGAAGGTGCCGGAGCGCGAGGCGTTGGTGAGGTCTACGCCGATACCTACCCCGGTGATCGCGCTGCTTTCGCTGACGATGAAGGCGCTGCCGCTGGTATTGCCGGTGAGATCGATGCCGCGTGTGCCGACCGCCGAGGCGCCGTCGACGTCGAGCGTCGCGAAGAACACGTTGCTCAGCCCGGTCAGGCGCGCGTCGACGCCGCGCGCGCCGGCCTGCAGTCCGGTGACGTCGATATTGCCGAAGTCGAGCAGCACGGTATTGCCCGTACCGATCAGGATGCCGGCGACCGTCGCGCCGTCGATCGTGCCGTCTCCCACAGTGAGCGTGCTGGTGAGCCCCGACGCCGAGATCCCGGTCGCGCTCGCGCTCACGTCGACGGTGCCGATCGTGATCGCGGCGCTGTTCGAAGTCAGCGCGATTCCAGTCCCCACGGCGCCCGACACGGTGACGTTGCCGAGGTCGACGAAGGTGCTCGAATTGTGGAGCGAGACGCCCGTTCCGGTCGCGCCGGCAACCGTGATGCTGCCGAAGCTGAGTGTCCCGAAGCCGGTGATCAGGCCAAGATCGACGCCGCCGCCGGTCGCCGTCGACGTCACATCGGTGAAGCCGAGATTGGCGCCGCCGATGAGCACGTCGTTGATCGTCAGCAAAGCGCCGGAGCCGCTGTGGGTCACGCTGTTGCCCGAGCCGGTCACGGTCAGCGCGCCGGCACCCGCGCCGCTCAATGCCAGGGCAGTGTTCGTTCCGCTGGCCGACAGAGTGAGGTTGGTCAACGTAGCCGAGGCGGCGGCAGCCCCGTCCGTCAGGCGAAGCGCGATTCCGCCGCCCGAGAAGGTCGCGTTCGAAAGCGTCACGCCCGATACGCCGCTGCCCTGCACCGCGGCCTGCCCGCTCACGCCCTGGACGAACACGCCATCGACGGAGGCATTGTTGGCCAGGATCAGCGTTGCAGCCGCGCCGGTGGTGGCCAGGATCGGCGCGCGGTCGACGGGCAGATCCCCCGCCACGCCGAATGGATTGACCACCTGTCCTGGCGTCACGCCGGTCAGGATCAGGTTGGCGGGCGCGCCGCCCGGCAGGGCGATCGTGTTGCCGTCGCGGAAGCTGCGCAACGCCTGATTGGCATCGAGCACCAGCGAATCGTTGCCGTTGCTGCCCAGCGCGTCGAGCAGGTCCTGCCCGCCGGTGGGGTCGTTGAGCAGGACGATGAAGTCGGCGGTCGCCGCTTCGGCACCCGCGAGGCTGCCGGGATCGGCAAGCGTGCCGGCACCGGTCGCCCCGGCGAGCACGTAATAGACGGTCGCCGAAGTCGCGAGCGCGCTGGTGTCACCGACAAGGTTCACATCGGCGAAATTATAGGTGCCGATCGCGCCGTTGAGACCGGTGATGACAAGAGGCGTCGTAGCGCTGATCGTCGAAGCCACGTCGACCACGCTCTCGCCGTCGCCATATTGGAAGAGCCCGCTGCGCGACACGTTGGTCAGGTCAACGCCCACGCCGACGCCGGTGATCGCGCTGCTGTCGGTGACGACGAAGTCGCCGTCCCCGGTGTTGCCCGTCAAGTCGATCCCGCGCGTGCCGGTGGCCGAGGCGCCAGTGATGTCGAGCGTCAGGAAGCTGACGTCGCCAGCGCCCATGTTGCGCGCGTCGATCCCGCGGGCGCCGGCCGGCACCCCGGTGATGTCGACATTGCCGAAGGTTATCGTGCCGCTATTGCCGGTGCCGAACAGGATGCCCGCAACGGTGGCGCCGCCGATGGTGGCGTCGCCTACGGTCACTGCGCCGGTGAGGTTGGCGGCCTGGATGCCGGTGGCGCTGCCACTTATGTTGACGATGCCGATCGTGGTCGTACTGCTATTGTCCGCGAGGTCGATGGCCGCGCCGGTGGCGCCGGATACGGTCACGTTGCCGAGATCGACCGTCGCGCTCGAATCGGTGAGCAATACGCCCGCGCCCGTCGCGCCATTGAGCGAGATGCTCGAGAAGCTCAGCGTGCCGGCGCCGCCGATCGACAGCAGGTCGACGCCGCCGCCCGTGGCAGTCGCTATCGCCGCGTCGAAACTCAGGCCGCCGGCGGCGATCGCGACGTCGCTGAGCGCGACCAACTGACCGGAGCCGCCCTGCGACACGTTGAGCCCCGCACCCCCCAGCGTCAGCCCGCCCGCCCCTGCTCCGCTCAGGTTCAGCGCGGCGCTGGCACTGGTGACCGAGATGGTGAGGTTGGTCAGCGTCGCCGACGCTGCTGCGCCGCCGTCAAGGAGCGACAGGCCGCCGCCGGCACCGACGAGCGTCGCGTTCGAGATCGTCACGCCCGACACGCCGGAACCGAAGATCGCCGCATTGCCCGCCACGCTCTGCACGAATACGCCACCGACGAAGCTGTTGTTGGCCAGCGTGACGGTATTGGCGGCACCGGTGGTGGTGAGGATCGGCGCACGATCGGCCGCAGTCGGTGCGGAGGCGGCGTAAGGATTGACCACCTGCCCTGGCGTCACGCCGGTCAGGATCAGGTTGGCGGGCGCGCCGCCCGGCAGGGCGATCGTGTTGCCGTCGCGGAAGCTGCGCAACGCCTGATTGGCATCGAGCACCAGCGAATCGTTGCCGTTGCTGCCCAGCGCGTCGAGCAGGTCCTGCCCGCCGGTGGGATCGTTGAGCAGGACGATGAAGTCGGCGGTCGCCGCTTCGGCACCCGCGAGGCTGCCGGGATCGGCAAGCGTGCCGGCACCGGTCGCCCCGGCGAGCACGTAATAGACGGTCGCCGAAGTCGCGAGCGCGCTGGTGTCGCCGACAAGGTTCACATCGGCGAAATTATAGGTGCCGATCGCGCTGTTGAGACCGGTGATGACCAGAGGCGTGGTAGCGCTGATCGTCGAAGCCACGTCGGCCACGCTCTCGCCGTCGCCATATTGGAAGAGGCCCGGGCGCGACGCATTGGTCAGGTCGACACCCACGCCGACCCCGGTGATCGTGCTGCTGTTGGTGACGACGATGTCGCCCGCGCCGGTGTTGCCGTTGAGGTTGATGCCGCGGCTGCCCGTGACCGAGGTGCCCGTGACGTCAAGCGTGTTGAAGGTCACGTCTCCGGTCGCGCCGGTGAGGTTCACTGCAGTTTGGCCGTTGCCGATATCGCCGATATCGACGTCACCGAAGGTCAGGGCGCCGCCCGAACCGTTGACCACCGCGATCGAGGCGCCGCCCGAAAGTGCGAATGAGCCGAAATCGTAGACGCCGTCCGCATTGTTGAAATTGATGCCGAGACCGTTGGTGACGTTCAGCGTGGCCAACGTCATGTCGAGCGTGCTCTGATCGTCGAGCGCGGCAAAGGCGACCCCGATGCTCGAGGCCAGCGTGCCGGAGAAGGTCACGGTCGCCGTCGAGTTGGCCAGCGACAGCCCCAGCACCGTCGCGTTGACGCTGGTGCCCGATCCGAAATCAAAGGCTCCGCTCGAACCATTGCCGATGGCGATGCCGCCCGAAACCCCCGAAAGCGTGGTGGTGCCGGTGAAATCATAGATGCCGTCGGCATTGTCGAACCGCACGCCGCTGCCATTGGTCAGATTGAGCGTGCCGGTCTGGAAGGTGATCGTGCCGCTCGTGTGATTGGCGATGTCGATCGCGAACTGCCCTGCGGTGGCGTAGGTCAGGCCGCCGGAATAGGTGATGTCGGCAGTCGCGTTCTGAACATTGAACCCCGTGCCGCTCGGGCTGGTGATCGAAATGCCCGTACCAAAGGTGAAGACCCCGTCCGAACCGTTGAGAATGTCGATACCGGCATCGCCGCCGTTCAGCGTCGCAGTGCCGGCGAAGGTGTAGGCGCCGTCGGCATTGTCGAACTGCAGCCCGGTGCCGTTGGTGACGTTCAGGCTGCTCAGCGGCTCGAAGGAGATCGTTCCGGCCGAGTGATTGAGGATCGAGACCGCGGCATTTCCCGCCGTGGCATAGGTCAACGTGCCCGAATAGGTGACCGCCGCGGTCGAGTTTCGGATGTCGATGCCGATCCCGCTCGGACTGGTGATCGCAGTGCCGCTGCCGAAATTGAAGGTCCCGCCCGAGCCATTGAGGATGTCGAGTCCGGCATCGCCGCCGTTGAGCGTGGTAGTGCCGGTAAAGCTATAAATGCCGTCGGCATTGTCGAACCGCAGTCCGGTGCCGCCGGTCGCGCCGAGCGTGCCCGAGAACACGGCGGTGCCGACGTCCCCGTTGCTCACCGAGACCAACGCCCCGGCGGTAATTCCGGTGATCCCGCCCGCATAATCGAACGCGCCGCTGCCGGTATTGGCGAGCGCGACGCCGGCGACCGTGGTTCCGACAATCGACGAAGCGCTGCCGAAGCTGAAATTGCCGCTTGTCGTGCCGAGGAGCGATATTCCCGAATCTGCGCCCGCCGCGACGGTGAGCTGGGAAACGTCCAGGGCGCGCCCGCCGGTGCCGACGCCGGCTACATTGCTCGCGCGCACGCCGAAGTCCGGGCCGGAATACGTGACGTTCGCGAGCTGGAGGTCGGCCGAGAGATTGGACAGATCGAGCGCCGAGCCCGAGGCCGCGATCACGGTGTCGATGGTTCCGCCGGTGATCGTCAGCGTGAAGCCGGCAGCGCCACCATCGGCGAAGATGCCGTCGCCGTCGGCGTTGAACACCGTCGCGCCGAGGCTGAGCGCGCCGGTCGCGCCATCGAGGACCAGACCGGCGCCCCCGACCCGGCTCGTCGAACTGCCGATGGCCACCGTGCCGACCACGGCCTGGAACCCCGCCGCAACCTGGTCCGCGTCGAAGATGACGTCTTCGCTGTGCAGCCCGCCGCCGCTGTTGCCGCCGGCGATGGTGATATTGGCGAGCTGCGAAACGGTCAGCTGGCCGCCGCCGCTCCCGATCAGCGAAAGCACGTCGCCGCTGCCGCTCGACAGGCCGAGGTTGCTGAACGCAACATCGGAGGCGACGCCGTTGTCGATGATCTCGATCGCGCTGACGCCGCCGAAGATCACGCTGTTGCGGATGGCGACTCCCGCCACGCCGGCGCCGTACACGCCCCTTGCGTCGAGATTGCCGATCTGGACGCCGTCGATCAGCGCGCCCGAGGCCAGGTTGACGGTGTTGGCACCGGCCTGGGTGGTGGTGAGCAACGCCGCGCCCGAACCCGCATAGGGATTGCTGACGGTGCCGCCAGCGATGCCGAACAGCACCAGGTTCGCCGGAGCGCCCCCGCCAACGCTCAGCGTGTCGCCGTTCAGGAAGCCCAGCAAACGCTGATTGGCCGCGAGATCCAGCGCGCCCCCCGCCGATGCGGCGTCGATCAGGTCCTGGCCGGCACCGGCCTGCGTATCGAGCAGGATGATGACGTCGACGCCCGATGCTTCGGCGGCGGCAAGGCTGCCCGGATCGCTGCGCGTGCCCGCACCGGTCGCACCGGCCTGGACCCAGAAGATCGTGCTGCTGGTCTGTAGCCCGGTGGTATCGCCGGTCAGCACGACATCGGCGAAATTGTACGTCCCCACCCCGGGGTTCAACCCGGCGATCGCGATCGGCGTGACTGCACTGATCGATGATGCTGCGCCATCGGCATCGACACTCGAGCCGTCGCCGTAGCGGAAGGTTCCGGTGATCGCGGCATTGGTGAGATCGACACCCACGCCGACGCCGGTGATGCTGCTGCTCTCGGTGATGATGATATTCGCGGCGGTGGTCGATCCGGTCAGGTCGATGCCGGTGCCGCCGCTGCCGGCGATGTCGAGCGTCTGGAACGTGACGTTGCCGGTCGCCCCGGTGAGGTCGACTGAGGTCTGGCCCGCGCCGAGACCGGCGATGTCGACATCCCCGAACGTGAAGCTGCCCGCCGAGCCATTGAGGACCGCAATTCCCGAACCGCCGGTCGTCGCGAACGCGCCGAACGCATAGGTGCCGTCGGCATTGTCGAAGCCGATGGTCGTGCCACCATTCAGGTCGAGCGTCGCACCGAAGAAGTCGATCGTGCCGACGCTATGATCGGTGATGCTGATCCCCGTGCCGCCGGACGCAGAGGCAGAGCCGAGATAGTCGATCGAGGCGGTCGAGTTCGACACCGCGAGCGCCGAGCCGCCGGTCGTGACGACCGTCGTGTCCGTCCCGAAGGTAAAGACGCCACCCGAACCATTGGCGATGATGATGCCCGCCGCGCCCGCGTCGAGCGTCGTGACACCGGTGAATTGATAGGCGCCGTCGGCATTGCCGAAATTGATGCCCGCCCCGGTGCTGACGTCGATGGGGCCGGTGAAGCTGATCGTGCCGCCCGAATGGTTGACGACGTTGATCGCAGCGAACCCGGCGCTCCCATAGGTGATCGTGCCGGCATAGCCGACCGACGCAGTCGAATCCTGGATGTCGACCGCGATCCCGCCGGGGCTGGTTATCGCTGTGCCGGAACCGAAGCTGAAGCTGCCCGCCGATCCGTTGAAAATGCGGATCCCGGCGGCAAGGGTGGAACTGCCGGTGAAATTATAAGTGCCGTCGGCATTGTCGAAGACGAGCCCGGTGCCGCTCGCCGCGTCGATCGTTCCGGTGAAGTTGACCGTGCCGTTATGGCCGCCGCTGACGTCGAGCACAGCATCGGCACCGGCGTAGTTGATGGCGCCTGCATAGGTGAAGATGCTGGCGCCGGTGTTGGAGAGCGTGATCGCGGCGGGGTTGGTAGTGGTGCCGATCGTCGAGCCCGCGCCGAAGCGGAAGCTGCCGGTGGCGCTGCCGGTCATGGCGATCGCCTGGGCGGCACCGTCGGCCACGGTCAGGCTGGCCACGTCGAGCGCCGATCCGCCCGCACCGATCCCGCCGACATTCTGGGTCCACACCCCGGTGGCGACCCCCGCATACGATAGCGAACCCAGCGTCACCGACGAAGACAGGTCCTGCAGGATCAGGCCGTAATCGGCGGCGCCGGCATTGATCGTGTCGATCGTGCCGCCGGCGACGCCGAGTCTGAATCCACCGGCGCCGCCCGCGGCGTAGAGGCCCGAACCGCCATCGGTCGCGATATCGAAGGTGAAGTCGGTCGCGCCTTCGGCCTGGTCGAGATACACGCCATTGCCGCCGATCCGCGCTGCTGTGGTGCCGATCTGGAGCGTGCCGGTGACGGCCTGATAGCCCGCGGTCGCCAGATCGGCGTCGAAGACCACGCCGACGCCGAGGATCCCTGAAGTCTCGCCATTGCCGCCGGCGATGGTGATGCCGTCGAGCCCGGTGATGGTGAGCGTGCCAGCACCGCTGCCGTCGAGATCGAGCACCGCGCCGCCCGACGAGGAAAGCTGGAGATTGCGCAGCCAGGCGCTGGCATTTCCGGCGCCGTCGGCCAGCAGGATCGCGCTCTGGCTGGCGCTGACCACGCTGTTGCGGATCGTGACGTTGGCGGCGCCGAGCGCGACGATGCCGGGTCCGTTCGGCGCGTCGACGATGATCCCGTCGACCAGCGTGTTCGACGCGAGGGTGAGCGGATTACCGGCCCCCGAATGCGTGAGCACCGGCGCGCCCGAGCCTGTGAACGGATTGACGATCTGCCCCGGGGTCAGCCCGAACAGCACCAGGTTCGCAGGCCCGCCGCCTGGCAGCGTCAGCGTATCGCCGTTCAGGAAGCCGAGCAGCGATTGCCCCGCGGTCAGATCGAAACTGCCGCCCGCATCGACGGCATCGAGCGTGTCCTGTCCGCCCGCCGGGTTGTTGAGCAATATGATGACCTGCGCGCCCGAAGCCTCGGCGCCGGGGAGGCTTCCTGGATCGGCCATCGTCCCCGCCCCGGTGGCGCCCGCGGCGACGAAATAGGTCGTGGCGGAAGTCACCAGCCGGCTGGTGTCGCCGATCAGGTTCACATCGGCGAAGTCGTAGGTTCCGACCGCACCGTTGAGGCCGGCGATCTCGATCGGCACGCTCGCGCTGATCGTCGAGGCGGCGCCGTCGGCATCGGTGTTGGAGCCATCGCCGTAGCGGAAGCTTCCGGTGATCGCGGCATTGGTGAGGTCGACGCCGATCCCGACCCCGGTGATGCTGCTGCTCTCGCTGACGATGATATTGGCGGCGGTGGTCGATCCGCTGAGGTCGATCCCCTTGCTACCGACGGTCGAAGTTCCGGCGATGTCCAGCGTCTGGAACGTGATGTTGCCGGTCGCCCCGGTCAGGTCGACGGCGATCTGGTTGGCGCCCACGCCAGTGATATCGACATTGTCGAAGCTGATCGCCCCGGCCGAACCCGCCACCGCGATTCCCGCGCCGCCCGAAAGCTGGACGTCGCCCAGCGTGCTGGTGCCGTCGGCTCCGAGGAACAGCAGCCCCGAGCCCGCGCTGGCACTGATAGTCGCCTGCGAGAAGTCGAGCACGCCGCCGGTCTGGCCGCTCACTACGAAATTGTCGGTGTTCAGCCCCTGGGTCAGGCTGCCCAGATACGTGACGTTGGCGTCCGAATTCTGCAGCACGAAGTTCGCGACCGCGCCATTGGTGACGCTGGTCCCCGCACCGAAGGCGAAGGTGCCCGACGAATCGCTCGCGACGTTGATCCCGGCATCGCCGCCGTGGAGCGTCGTGGTGCCGGTGAAGCTATAGGTCCCGTCGGCATCGAGGAACTGCAAGCCGTCGCCATCGGTGACGTCGATCGTTCCGTCGTGGAAACTGGCGGTGCCGGTGTGCCCGAGCGCCATGATGGTAGCGCTCGCGCCGACGCCGCTGGTGATGTTACCCGCATAGTCGATATTGGCCGCGCCGCCGAGCAGCACCGCCACGCCGACAGTGTCGGTAATCGCCGCATTGGCGAACACGTACTCGCCACCGCCGGAAAGGATCAGTCCGCCATCGGTGAGGTTGAGGTTGAAAACGTTGAGCACAGGTTGCCCGGCACTGGCCGCGCTGTTCGCGACCATGAAGATCCCGCCATCAGTGGCCGCGATACTACCGAAATTGAGCGTCAGCGCCGCGTTCTGGCCGGCGAGCGCGGTGCCCCCGAGGGTGTCGATCGATCCAGCCTCGACGATCGCGGTGAGCGCCCCCCCGCCGATCAGCTCGACGCCGACATCGTTGGCGTTGACGACGATCAGGCTGACGAGGTCGAGACTGCCGGCGCCAGTGATGCTGACTCCGACGCCGTCGACACGGGCGCTGGGGAAGCCGACGGCGAGCGCGCCGACGATACTTTGTGCTCCTGCGGTAGCAAGGTCGGCGTCGAACAGCACGTCAGTGGCGACCAAGCCGCCGGTTTCGCCGTTGCCGCCCTCGATGTTGATGCCAGTCAAGGCAGTTATGGCGAAAGTGCCGCCGCCGCTGCCGTCGATTTCGAGGACGTTGCCGCCGGCCGAGTGGAGCCACAGGTTGCTCAGCGCCGCGTTGGCCGCAGCTCCGCCGTCGACCAGGCGAATCGCGCCGGCCTGACCCGAAATTTCGCTGTTGCGGATCACCACATTGGCGGTACCGCTGCCGAAGATGCCCACTCCGGCACCTGCGCCGGACTGGACGATGACGCCGGCGATCACGTTTCCGCCGCCGAGCGTGACGGTGTTGGCGCCCGCGACGCTGGTGGTGAGGATCGGCGCGCCCGATCCGGTATAAGGATTGATGACCTGTCCCGGCGTGACGCCGAAGAGCAGCAGGTTGGCCGGCGCGCCGCCCGGCAGCAGCATCGTGTCGCTGCCGAGGAAGCTGAGCAGGCTCTGCCCCACGGTCAAGTCGAGCGAGCCGCCGGCGCCCGCGGCGTCGAGCACGTCCTGACCGCCGGCCGGATCGTTGAGTAGGATTATCGTGTTCGCCGGGGAGCCCTCGGCGCCGGCGAGGCTCCCCGGATCGGCGAGCGTACCGACACCGGTAGCGCCCGCCTTGACGAAATACAGCGTCGCCGAGGTAGTCAGCGTGCTGGTGTCGCCGGTGAGCACGACGTCGAGGAAATTATAGCTGCCCGTGCCCGCGTTGATGCCGGTGACGACGATCGGCGTGACTGCGCTGATCGACGACGCCGCGCCGTCGGCATCGATGTTCGAGCCGTCGCCATAGCGGAAATTGCCGGTAATCGCGGCGTTGGTCAGGTCGATGCCCACGCCGACGCCGGTGATGCTCCCGCTCTCGGCGGTCGTGAAATTGGTGGCGAACGTCGCGCCGGTCAAATCGATGCCGCGCGTGCCGGTGGTCGAGCTGCCCGAAATGTCGAGCGTGTTGAAGCTGATCGTGCCGGAAGCCGCGCGCGCCATGACGCCGGTACGGCCGGCACCGAGACCGGTGATGTCGACGGCGCCGAACGCGATCGCGCCAGTGCTCCCCGAACCGAGCACGATGCCCGAGGTGCCAACCCCCGAAATGCTGGTCGTCCCGGTAAAGCCGAGGCTGCCGTCGATGCCGGCGATTGAAACGCCCGCCGCCGAGGTGCCGTTGACGGTGAGGCCACCGATCGACACCACGCTGCCGGCTGCGACGCCGTCGACCCCTACCCCCACCGTGACGCCGCTGATCGCGCCGCTACCGATGGTAACCGCGCCGAGGCTGTTCTCGATCGCGAGGCCGGTGTTGCCCGCGCCGCTCACCGTCAGGCTGCCGATCGTCACTGCGCCATTGGCGGTCAGCTGGACGCCATCGCCGCCGACGCCGCTCGCGCTGATGCTCCCGATAGTGATCGCGCCGCTATTGTTCACCAGGCGGACCGCGTCTGCAGCACTGCCGCTCACGCTGATCGACTGCACGGTGACCGTGCTGCTGCTGTCGCTGATCGACACGCCCTCGCCCGCTGCGGTTCCGCCGACCGCGATGCTGCCGAACACCAGATCGCCGCCGCTGAGGTTCTGGACCGAAACCGCGCCGGCGGCGGCGGTGCCGGTGGATACTGCGCCGAAGCCGATCCCGCCCGAAGTCACGTCGGCCAGCGACAGCGCCGCGCTGCTGCCCGTCGCGGCGATGTCGACGTCCGCGGCGGACACTGTCAGCGTGCCGGCTCCCGCCCCGCTCAACGCGAGCGTCGTGCCCGAAGTCGAGGCGAGATCGAGATGCGTCAGTTGGACCGAACTGGCCGTGCCGCCGTCGCTGATCGCGATCGCGCCGGCCGCGCCGCTGATGCTCGAATTGACGATCCGGACATTGCTGACGGCGCTGCCCTCGACACCGACGTCGCCGCCGGCGTTGCGGATGACCAGGCCATCGATGCTGCTGTTGCTGGCGAGGTTGACCGTTGCGGATCCGGCCGCCGTGCTGGTCAGCACCGCGCCGCCCGAACCCGCATAGACATTGGTGATGCCGCTTGGGCCCAGCCCGCTGACGATCAGATTGGCGGGCAGACCCGCGCCGCTGACCGCGACGAAATCGCCGTTGAGGAAGCTGACCAGCGACTGGCCGGCGGCGAGATCGAACGATCCCCCCGCGCTCGCGGCATCGAACACGTCCTGACCGCCCGTGGGATCGTTGAGCAGCACGATATATTGCGCGCTCGAGGCATCGGCCCCGGCCAGACTGCCCGGATCGCTGCGGGTTCCCGCCCCGGTTGCCCCGACCTGCGCGTAATAGGCCGTGAAGCCCGCACCGGTCAGGTTGCTGGTGTCTCCGACGAGACGGACGTCGGCGAAATTATAGCTACCGTGCGAAGCGTTCATCAGCGTGATGACGATCGGGATGGTTGCCGAGATCGTGCTGTTCAAGACCGTCGCATCGCCGTCGCCGAAGCGGAACTGGCCGGTCATGTTCGCTTGCGTCAGGTCGACGCCGATGTCGACACCCTGGATGATGCTCCCGTTCAGGATCATCACATTGCCGGCATTCGTCGATCCGGTAACGTCGATGCCCGTCCCGCCGCCGGAGCCGGTGATGTCCAGCGTGGCGAACAGCACATTGCCCTGCGCGCCACGCACGTCGAGCCCGGTGAAATTGCCCAGTCCGGTGATGTCGACATCGCCAAAGGTGACCCCGCCCGGCACGTTGCCGATGACGATGCCGTTGGCGCCGGGATTGGCGATCGTCACCAGCCCGGTGAATGCGATCGAGCCGGCCAGCCCATCGAGCGAGATCGCCGTGCCGACCGTGCCGGTCAGCGTGATCGCGCCGAAGCTGATCGCCGAACCCGCCAGCGTGTCCTGCACCACGATTCCGCCGCCGCCGGTGATCGGCCCGGTAAAGCTGATCGTTCCGCTCGCGCTGAAGATCGCGACGATCGGCGAAGCGCCGGTCGTGTCGGTGATCGATCCGGCGAAGACCAAGCCGACGCTGCCGCCGCTGCCCGCGACGCCCTGCTCGCCGATCCGGACCGAATTGCCGCCGCTGCTGGTGATCGTCCCGCCATTGACGCGGACGATGCCGGTCGAGTTGAGGAAGACCAGCCCGTCGCCGCCGCTGTTCGAGATCGTCAGCGTGCCGATGGTGAGTGCGTTGCCGCCGGCCCCGCCGCCCTGCACGCTATCGAGGATCACGCCCGGCCCGCCCGCGCCGAGCGAAGCGACGCTGGCGAAATTGAGGTTGATCACCAGCGGATCCAGGTCGGCCGCGGTGCCGCCGACGGTGTCGATCGTGCCGTCGAGCGTCGCCAGCGTGAAGCTGTTGACCTTCGAATTGACGACATGCAGGCCAGTGGCGCCGCCATTGGCAATGTCGAGGTCGGCGAAGCTCAGGCTGCCGGTGACGTCGGTGAAAAAGGCACCCTGCCCGTTGACGCGCGCGGCTGCGGTGCCGATTTCCATCCGCCCGGCATTGACTGCCTGGGTGCCCGCGGTTCCGGTATTGGCGTCGAACGTCGCCGAGCGAACGCTTAGCCCGCCGGTCTCGCCGGAGCCGCCGCGGATCGTGATCCCCGACAAATTGGTTACGGTGACGGTGCCGGTGCCCGAACCGTCGATATCGAGAACGCTGCCGCCGGTCGCGGAGAGCGTCAGGTTGGACAGCGAGGCAGTGAGATTGGCACCGGCATCATTGATGTCGACCGCGCCCGCACCGCCCGAGATCGTCGAATTAGCGAGCGCGACGGTGCTGCCGCCATTGATCAACACCCCCGCGCCCGCACCGCCGCGGATCGTCAGCCCGGTGAGCGACACCGCGCCGAGCGTGTTGGTGAGCGAAAGCCCGGCGCCGCCGGTATTCTCGATCGTCACGCGATCGAGCCCGAACCCGCCGACTCCGTTGGCGGCAATGCCGACCCCCGCGCCGCGCACCGTGACGTCGCGTACCACCGAGCCCTGGCCCAGCGTCACCGCCGCACCGGCGGCGCTGGTTCCTACGACCACGCCATTGGTGCCGCCGAGCGCGAACGCAGTGGTTCTGCCGTCGATCAGGCGCACGTCGACGGCGCTGGCACCGCCGACCAGATATTGGTTGGCGGCCAGCGTCACCCCAGGCGTGGTGATGGTGCCGGCATTGCCCAACGCGACGACGACGCCGTTGGCGCCCGCGCGCGATACCGCATCGGCGATCGTCGTCGGGCTGGCCAGCGTTCCCGCGGCACCGGTCACCCCTGTGCCATTCGTATAATAGAATCCGCCGAACGCATTGCCGGTGCGCGCATCCACGGCGAAGCGGCTGGTCGTCAGATCGGTGTAGCGGCTGCCCGAACGCGCGAGATAGTCGCGGCGGACGCGGTCGCCCATCTGCCGGTCGAGACCGGTCGGAGTCGAGCCGCGGTCGCTCGCACGCGGCCCGAACGGAATCGACAACCGCACCGTCGCGCGGGCATCGGTGCCATAGCGATTATCGTGCTCGACCGTGCCGCCGAACGTGAAGCGCGCGCCGCTGTCACGATCCTCGATATCCATTTCGAGCCCGCCGCGCACTCCGCGGTAATTCTGGTCGGCATCCTTGTCCCAATAGTCGAAGCCGCCGGCCGAGGCGCGGATGCTGGCATTGTCGCCCACCGGCAAGCGCACGCCCGCCTCGCCGTTGAACCCCTGGAGCGGAATCGCCTCGAGCCGGAAGCCGCTGTACCGCTCGATCAGGCGGTTGCTCTCGAGCACCAAGGCGGCCGAGCCGCTGGCGGCGGGATCGATATAGCCGATCGTCCGGGTCTTGCTCAGCGGCAGGCGGTAATTGACTCGCACGTCGAACACCGAAGAGAAGCCCTCTAGCCCCAGCGACACCGCGGCCTGATCGCGCGAGCCGATATCCGAGCGGTAGAAGTCCGCGCCGACATTGGCACCGATCGCCACGTCTTCGCCCACGCGCACCCGCGCGCCGATCGTCGCCGAACCATTGCGGTCGAAGCGCTGATCATAGCCGATGCGGCCGTCGACATAGACCAGGCTCGAATCGGTCTGCGCGACCGGCGCGAACAGCGAAGTCGAGATGCCGATGTCCTTGCCGACTTGCGCATCGACTTCGGCACGCGGCTTCCAGGTCGGGGCGTCGCTGGTCTGTCCCCACGCAGGCGCCGCTGCGGCGAGCATGGCACCGGTCAGGCACGTCGAGAAAAGCCGCGCCTTGCTGCACTTCCGCATTTGGATCCGTCCCCTGCTCGCCGGTCGCGCAACCGCAACCAGCGCTCCCATCAAGCGCACGCGTTTACACGTCCGTCTCGGCGGACTTCACGAACTAGAGAGCGACCCCGGATCGGGGACTAGCACAGGGGGATATCCGCAACAAGCGAGTGCTAAGTATCTATACAGATAGTTTAAGACGATCCATCGGATTCACGCCAAGTGCACAGCATGACCGAGTCGATATTTCGTCCCGTGTTATTCTAACCTTAGGAACCAACTTTCGCACATAAGCCCGGCCTGTCCCTACTGGGACACCCAGCTATCTCGATTCCTTAAGGTAGCAGCAGGGTCGATCCTATCGTCTTGCCCGCCTCGAGCAATCGATGCGCCTCGGCGGTGTCTTCGAGCGCCAGTCTTTGCCCAATTTCGGGGTGCACTGCGCCATTGTTGAGCATCTCGAACAACCTCTGCGACCCCGTCATGCGCTCTTCAGGCGTAACATAATAATCGAACAGCTTGGGTCGCGTGACGAACAGCGAGCCATGCGTGTTGAGCGCGCCCAGCGCCACGCCCTCGACCGGGCCGCTGGCATTGCCGTAGCTCAGGATCAGTCCGCGCCGCCCGGTCGCCGCGAGCGATGCCGCCCAGGTCGCCGCGCCGACGCCGTCGAACACCACCGGCACGCCTTCGCCCCGGGTGATCTCGCGGACGCGCGCCGCAATGTCGTCGGCGCGCGAGAGCAGCACATGGTCGGCGCCCGCGGCGCGGGCAACGGCGACCTTGCCTTCGCTCCCCACGGTGCCGATTACCTGCGCGCCGATCGCCGTGAGCCACTGGACCAGGAGTTGCCCGACACCGCCCGCCGCGGCATGGACCAGCACCGTCCAGCCCGGCTGCACCTTCGCCGCGCGCTCGACCAGGAACTCGACGGTCAGCCCCTTGAGCAGCACGGCGGCGGCGGTCTCATGGTCGACCGAGTCCGGAAGCTTGAACAGGCTCGCCGCCGGCAGGTTGCGCTCGGTGGCATAAGCGCCGATCGGCGGCCCGAAGGTGGCCACGCGGTCGCCCGGCACGAAATCCGTGACGCCTTCGCCCACGGCTTCGACCACGCCCGAGGCCTCCTGGCCTAGCCCGCTCGGCAGCGGCAGCGGATACAGCCCGGAGCGATGATAGGTGTCGATGAAGTTCAGCCCCACCGCGACATTGCGCATCCGCACTTCGCCCGGGCCCGGCGGCGGCAGTTCGACATCGACCCAGCCGATCACTTCGGGACCGCCGGTCCGCTCGATCCTCGCCACCCGCGCCATATCACCTCCGCTCAATGCACCGGCCACGTCCATAGGATAAGCGGGGTACCGACGACCAGCACGAGCAACGACAAGGGCGCGCCGAGCCGTGCATAATCGCCGAACCTGTACCCGCCCGGCCCCATCACCAGCGTGTTGCACTGATGGCCGATCGGGGTGAGGAAATCGGAGCCCGCGCCTACTGCCGTCGCCATCAGAAACGCTTCGGGGCGATAGCCGAGCCCGGTCGCGAAGGTCGCGGCGATCGGCGCCATCACCAGCACCGTCGCCGCATTGTTGAGGAACGGCGTCACTGCCATTGCCGCGGCGAGGATCAACGCCACTGCGCCCCAGGGCGGTAAGGTCGCGGCGAAATGCGAGAGCCAGTCGCCGATCAGTTCGGTGGTGCCGGTCGTGCGCAGCGTGTCGCTGACCGGGATCAGCGCGCCGAGCATGATTAGAATCGGCCATTCGACATGATCATAAGCCTCGCGCACCGGCAGCGCGCCGCTGAGCACGGTCAATGCCGCTGCCGCGAAAAAGGCCACCGCCACGGGTACATAGCCGGTCGCGGTCGCCAGCATCGCCACACCGAGAATGGCCAGCGGCAACAGGCCCTTGCGCACGCTGCCCAGCCGCAACGTGCGCTCGGCGAGCGGCAGGCAGCCGAGCGCGCCGAGCTGTTCGAACAGCAATTCGAGCGGCCCCTGCAGCACGATGACGTCGCCGGCGCGCAGCTCGACATCGGCCAGCCGCGTCGCCAGCCGCTCGCCCTGTCGCGACACCGCGATGAGATTGACGCCGAAGCGCTCGTGCAGCCCCAGCCGCCCCGCGGTCCGCCCGATCAGCGGACTGTCGGTGCCGATCACTGCCTCGAGCACGCCGACCTCGCGCCCCGATCCCTCGGGCTTGCCGCGGTGCTGGCCCTCGAGTTCGAGTCCGTCGGCGGCGATGACTCGCTCCAGCGCGTCGGGCGCGCCGGCGAGGATCAACAGGTCTTCGGGCTTGAGCGTGCTGTCGGGGAAAGGGGTGCTGCGAATGCCTCCGCGCACGATCGCGGTGACGGACACTTCATTATCGTGCCGGGCACGAAATTCGGCGACGGTCTCGTCGATCGCAGGCGACCCGCCGGGGATCTCGGCCTCCGTTACATAGTCCTGGATGTCCATCGCCTCGCCCAGCGTCGGGGCGGCGCGGCGACCCCGCGGGAGCAGCCGATAGCCGAAGCGCAGGAAGACCAAGCCTACCAGCGTCAGCCCCAGCCCGACCGGGGCATAGTCGAACATCTGGAACGGCTGACCGGTCATCTCCTCGCGCACGCGGCTGACGATGATGTTGGGCGAAGTGCCGATCAGCGTGATCAGACCGCCGAGCAGCGAAGCGAACGACATCGGCATCAGGAACACCGCCGGGCTGGTGTTCGAGCGCTTCGCCATCTGGAACGCCACCGGCATCATCATCGCCAGCGCGCCGATATTCTTGACCAGCGCCGAGGCGAAACCGACGCTGGCGCATAGCAGCAGCAATTGCGAGCGGATGCGCCGGACCCGCCGCTGGAATAGCAGCATCACGCCTTCGATCACGCCCGAGCGCTGCACCGCGCCCGAAAGCACCAGCGCCGAGCCGACGATGATGACGATGTCGTCCGAAAAGCCGCTAAAGGCGTGCTTTGGCTTGACGATGCCGACCGCCAGCGCCGCCAGCAGCGCCATCACGGCGACCAGATCGTAGCGGAATCGCCCCCACATGAAGAGGAACATCATGCCGGCGAGCACGGCGACCGATAGAATCTGGGGAAGCGTCATTCAAGCGGCCGGTCCTGGAGGGACAGCCTCAACCCCCGAGCTCGCCTTAAGCTCCTCGGGGCAACCGGCCGGTGCGCGACCGGCCCGGCCTCAATTCAGTTCGCCTGGGCGTCGGCCTGCAGGTCGGCGCGTGCGGCGGCGGCGGCGTTTTCGCGGACGGCGCGGCCGCGGTCGGTGCGCTCCTGGCGCTCGGCCATTTGCGCCCATGCCTGGGCGGCGCGCTGGTTGCGCTCGCGCACATTCTCGAGCGTCGCGGCATCGGCATCGGCCTGAGCCCGGTCGGCATAGCCGCGATAAGTACCTGCTAGATCAGTCATGGCTCTCTCCGAATGGGCAGATCGGCAAAGCGGCGCCCGCCGAGACGAGCGCCGCTTGAGACCTTACTGGGCCTGGAGGTTGACCGCCGCCATCTTGCCCTTCTTGTCGGGCTCGAGGTCATAGGTGACCCGCTGGTTCTGGCTGAGCGTCTGGAGACCAGCGCGCTCGACCGCAGTGATGTGGACGAATGCGTCCGGGCCGCCATTGTCACTGGCGATGAAGCCATAGCCCTTGTCGGCATTGAAGAACTTGACGGTGCCCTGCTGGCTCATGATGTTTTCCTTCTATGGTCGGCGCGCCCCGTGTGGGCGGACCTCGTGCTGCGGAGGCTAGGAAGGAAAAAAGGAGCCGCAAAGCGCCCAAAGACCGTTCAAATGCGACTGTAGCGGATATAAGATGGGCCCGCGCGGCTTCGAATACAAGGCCGATGTCCTTGAGCACGGTCTGGCCGGGTCTAGTGAATTGTCCCCACCGCGCGCGGTATCGACATCAGCACGACGAGCCGCTCGATCTGCCGCCAGCGGCAGAAGTGGATGTGGTTGCCCAGATCGCGACTGCGATCGGCACGCGCAGCGGCCTCGGAGCCGGCATCTTCGCCGAACGAGCGGATCAGCTCGGCGGCGTCGGCCACTTCGCGCGTATCGGCAAGATAGGGCAGATGTTCCATGAAGACTCCAACTACGCGCGGCCGCCAGACCGACGCATCTTCGTATCTCACAGGAATCTAAAGCTTTCGCGGCTCAGCAAGGTGAAGCGCCGCTAACCATGTTGCGCACGGACCGCGCCGGCGGCGGCGCAGTAGCGCGGCGGAGCCGGACCGGGTAAGGCATCCGCATGACACGATCTTCCTCTCGCACCCCGATGGCCGGCGGCTTTCTTCTGGCGATCAGCCTCATCGCCGGGTCGGTAATCGGCGCGATCCGGGGCCAGGCCTCGATCGGGTTCGTTGCGGGCCTCGGCGTGGGGCTGGCGCTGCTGATCGCGGTCTGGCTCATCGATCGCCTCCGGACTCGTTAGCCCCGGCATGCGCCAGGTCACGCAAGCGATCTGGAGTGCAGGCAAGGGCGTGGTCCGCGCCCTGTACGAGACCTATCGCCTTGGGGGCAGGACGCTTCTCGTCGCCCCCATCATCGTCGCGATCGCAGTGATTCCCGAATTCGCCCAGCATGTCGTCGAGATCAACCTCGGCATGTTCGACAGTCGCGAAGCGGCACACGCCCTCGCCGACAGTCCGCTGCGCTGGGGATTCGGCTATGTGAAGCTCGCCGGCTTCGCCTTCGCGATCTTGCTGACCGCAAGGCTCTGGGCGTTTGACGGGTCGGTGCGCCGGGCGTTGCGGATCCCGCCGCGCGTGCTGCTGCGCACCGGCTTCGCGCTTGCCGTGATGATCGCCGTCAGCGCCGCGCTGGCCTGGCTGAGCGGCCGGTTTCCGCCGATCCCGCGCGAGGCGATCTCGATCGTGGGGGATATCGTCTCGGCGGGGGTGATGGTCTGGGCGATCGCCGAGCTGGTCGAAGATCGATCGATGTCGCTGTGGAGGGCAGTGACGCTGTATCTGCCGACCGCGGTCCTGGTGCTGTTGCTGTTCTTCGCCGCGATGCTCCCCGCGCAGGCGCTCCACGGAGTCAACCACAAGGTCGCACTAGGCCAGTCCGCCGCGCTCATCTGGCCGTTGATGCTGTTCGACAGCCTGGTCGTGGGGGTGATAGCGGCGCTCGCGGGTGCCGCTATCCATGTCGGATTTCGCGCCGGCCCGACTTGGCGTGGCTGGACGCGACCGCCCGGAAGCCGAACCTAGCTGCGCTGGACTCGCGCCGCGCGCACCTTGCCAGCCGAATCATAGTCGATCCGGTAGGTCTCGAAACTCGGCCCGGTCGCGCTGCGGCCGAGGAAATAGATGTCCGCCGCGGGTCCGGTCGAATCGGGTTCGCCGAGCAGCGACCGCACCGTCTCGCGCGCCGCGCCGACGGTGATCCCGGCATCGTCGAGCTGTGCCACCATCCCGCCCCGCCGGCTCTCGCCATCATAATTGCCGCGCTCGGCGGCCCAGCCCGCTCTGTCGAAGTTCATCTGCGCTCCCCCACAGCCGGCCAGCGCTAGCGCCAGGCCCAGCAGCATCTTCACGAGCCGCCGGCGCTCGCATCGCCCTTGGGCGTGTCGATGACACCATTGGCGGGCGTCGGATCGGCCATTCCGTGCTGCCCGCGCGCGACATCGTCGCTGGCCGCGAGATGGCCGCCGCGATCCACCACCATCAACTCGCCATCGTCGAGCGCCTTCTGGACGAGATCGGCCAGTTCGTCGGGCGAGGCATTCGGATTCTCGACCGCGATCCGGCGACCGACTTCATTATTGTACAAATCCATCGCCTCCCGCACCGCGCCGTTGCCCGGCAGCCCTTCATGCGCCGTCGTGAACTGCTTCGTCCAGTTCTCGCCGAACTCGGACGTCAGGCGGGCGTTCCAATAGGCATGGCGGAAGGCGTCGGTGTGCCCGTCATTCTTCGGATAGGCCCGCGCCGCCAGCGCCTGTTCCTCGGGCGGCAGCGCGGCGATCTGGCGCTGGGCATCGGCGGGGATCGTCGTCGCCGGCGGCACGCGCTGCTCGGAGACCGAGAAGGCCTCGTCGGCGATGTTCTTGAAGGTGTTGAGCCCGACAAAGCCGCGGTCCCGCGTCAGATTGTCGAGCAATGTGCCTTCGGTCTGCGTGATCGTCCGCGTCCCGCCCAGGCCGCCCAGCGGGATCGCGCCGAACAGGCTCGGACTCCATTCGATCACCTTGTCGTCGGGCACCTGATAATTGCGCTCGACTTGCTTCGGGTCGGGGCCGCCGGTTACCGGGGCGGGTCCGCGGGCATAAGCGGCATTGACCGAGCCGCCGCCATCGATCGCGAGCATTTCGCTACTCCCATCACTATCCGGCAATCGTTACTGCCGTGTCGGACGATCGGCCATAACCGCTTCGATTAGACCAGCGCCCGCCCCAGCCACGCGACGCGGCCGATCACTTCGATATCCGCGCCGCGCACCAGCCGCGCCGGCCAGGCCGGATTGTCGCTGACCACTTCCAGCCCGCCGACCGCCAGCCGCAGGCGCTTGACCATCAGCACCCCGTCCAGCCTGATCACGAAAATCCCGCCTTTGCCGCGGACCTCGCGGCGGTCGCGATCGACGAGGATCTCGTCGCCGTCGGAAAGCGTCGGCTCCATCGAATCGCCCTCGACTCGGATCATCGAGGCCGCGGCGGGGCGCACTCCGAGCTCGCGCAACAGCGCCTGGGACAGTGCCCCCGGGCGCCGCGCAGCTTCTTCTTCCGCCAGCCGCCCCGGACCGGCAGAGGCGCGCACGTCGAGCCGAGCAATCTCGGTCAGCCCCTCGGCTTCGCGCCCGCCCAGCCGCGACTCGGCGACGCCGAAGAAGCGCGCGAGCAACGCGCGGTCGCGCTCGGCGAGTTCGCGGGGCGAGCCGCGGCGAACATATTGCTGGAGATAGGCAGGGTTGCGCCCGATCACGCGCGACAGCTCGGAGAAGCTGGCGCCCTGCTCCGTCATCAGCGCTTCCAGCGCGGCGCGTTGCGCGGCCGGTTCCATGCTCACCTCATACGCATAGGATTTTTCCTAGACAAGTAGGAAATGAAGAACAAAACAAGATCATAGTACAGCGACTCGCGTAGGAGAAGGGCCATGTCGGTGCATCGTAAGATCGAGAAATTCCTGGGGCGGACGGCAATGCCCGCGACCAAATTCGGCCGGCTGGCGATCGGCGACCCGCGCCTCGTGCACGACCTGCGCAACGGCCGCGAGCCGCGCCCACCCACGGTCGCGCGGCTCGAGGCCTTCCTCGCCGCACAGGAGATACAGCAATGAGCCGGGGCCCCGATGCAGCGACTCAGCTAGAGCGCGCACTCGTTGCCGCCGCCGCGGCGGCCGGCTGCCCGATCGCGATCACCACCAGTGACTGGACGCGCTGGGCGAGCGCGACGTTCACCGGCGCGCGGCACGCCTTGACGCTGAGGGCCGGCGCGAGCCCGATGCTCGACTATTGGCTGGTCGGCCTCGATGAAGCCGAGTTCGCGCTGCGCGGCTATCTGGTAGCCGACATCACCGTCATCCACGTGACGCGCCACGGCACAACGGTGACGATCGCGCTCGAGGCGCTGACCGTGGAGGAGCGCTAGGCGCGCTGGGCCAGGTTGCGCAGCGTGACGAGCGTGTCCTCGATCCCGCGCGGCTTGGCGCGGCGCTCGACCCGCGGGGCGGGCATTGCGGGGGGAGTGATGGTCCTGGCCTTGCGCACCACGCCGCGCTCGAGGCGCTCGAGCAAGGCATGAATGGTAGCGTCGGTCTCGGGACGCGCGATCGCCTCTTCGCGCGGTGCCGGCGCAGGGTCGTCCACGACGAGCGAAGGCTTGGGCCGGACGGAGGGAGTGAGTTCGAAGGTTTCGAAACGCTCGCTCTCGTCGAACACCGGCGGCTGCGCCATGCGCCGCAGCGGCGGCGGTGTCACCGGAGCGGGGATCGGCACTTCGGGCACCGCGGCAGGATCGAAGGCCGAAAGCGGCTGATCGAGATCCTTGGGCAAGGGCTGCTCGACGGGTTCGGCAAGCGTCGCAGCCGGCAATTCGATAGCAGCCGGCTTCGGCTTGGTGGCGGCCCGCGGCTCGAGAAACGGCCTGCCGAGATCGCGCGTCGCCAGCAGCGGCGGGCGCGGCGGCGCGTCGGGATGCGCATCGGCACGGCGGAGCACCGGCGTCGCGACGTCTCCGAACGTGTCGGGCTCGTCGGCGCCCCAGGACACCGAGCGCGCGCCCAACAGGATCGAGAGGCCGAACCAGCTGCACGAAGCGACGAAGCCGCCCGAGCCTAATGCGAGAATGGCACGTGCAGTGAAGCCGAGCGGCGGCTCGGCCGCGCCGAGGATCGCGGCTAGCCCGCTGCCCATCACCAGCGCTTCGAGCGTCGCAGTCGGCACCGCGAGGGCGACAAGCGCGACGATCCCGCCGAGCACACCGGCCACAAGGGGTGCGACGGGGAGGTTCATGCGTTCACCGGAGAAGCGTGCGACCGCGAGTCGTTCATGGGAAGCGACCTTGCAAGATTTTGGTAAACAGATTGATAGCGCGCGACATTGACTGCCCAGTTACGCTCTTCCTCGACGAAAGCGCGCGCCCGTGCCCGGCGGGCATCCCATTGGTCGCGTTCGGCGAACAGCGCCCCGACCGCAGTCGCGAGCGCCGCCGGATCGTCGGGCGCGAACAAGGTACCGGTGTCGCCCTCGCGGATCAGTTCGCGGTGCCCGCCGACATTGGAGGCCGCGACCAGCCGCAGCTGTGCCATCGCCTCGAGCGGCTTGAGCGGCGTCACCAGATCGGTGAGCCGCATATGCTTGCGCGGATATACCAGCACGTCGATCACGCTGTAGTAGCGCTCGACTTCCTGGTGTGGCACGCGGCCGACGAAACGGATCCGCTCTGCGACGGGCGAGGCCTCGGCCTGCGCCCGCAACGCAGCTTCCATCGGCCCGCCGCCGACGAGGATGAGGTGCATCGACGGGCGCACCGCAACCAGCGCCGGCATCGCCTCGATCAATATGTCGAGCCCTTCATAATCGTAGAAGCTGCCGATGAAGCCGATCGTCTCGGCGCCCTCGACTGCGAGTTCCTCCGCCAGCTTTCGATCGTAAGGCAGTGGTGCTCCGAACATCGCGAGATCGACGCCATTGGGCGAGACGAATATCTTGGCGGGATTGATCCCGCGCCCGACCAGATCGTCCTTGAGCCCCTCGCAGATCACCGCGACCGCGTCGGCCTTGCGCACCGCCCGCGTCTCGAGCGCGCGAGTCGCGCGATATTTCAGGCTGCCCTCGCGCCCGGTGCCGTTGCCGACCGCGGCGTCTTCCCAGAACGCCCGGATCTCATAGACCAGCTTCAGCCCAAGCCGGTCGGCGACGCGTTGCGCCGCCATCGCGTCGAGCACCGGCGAATGGGCGTGGAGCAGATCGGGTCGCCATTTGCGCGCCACCGCTTCGATGCGCCGCGCGAACGCCGCGACTTCGCGCATCTCGCCCAGCACCGGCGGCCCCGAATTCACCCGCGGGGTGCGGTGAAAGCGGATGCCGTCGATGGTCTCTTCATCGGCGTCGAACTTGCCGTGCCGCGGCCCGGTCACCGCCGCCACTTCCCAGCCCCGCGCCATCTGCGCCTTGAGGATCGCCCGAGTGCGGAACGTGTATCCGCTGTGCAGCGGCAGCCCGTGATCGAGGATATGGAGAATCCGCATGGCGCCGCTCTGCCACGCGAGCAGTTAATGGCGGGTCAACCGCACTCCGAAGCGAGATGCGGGGGCACGCGATTCCAGGCCTGCCAATCGCCCGGCGCAAAAATCGCGGTTCAGGCCGCTACGGTGACTAGTATTAGCAAGGCGGCGAACAAGCCCAGAGGCGCAAGGTGGGACAAGTCGCGATGTCTCAGGACGGTCAAAATCGCGGCGACGACGATGACGGCACCGAGGATCAGGCCGGCCCCGCGCGTTACCGGAAGCGCGATCAGGGCGGCGGTGAATATCTCCAACCCGCCAGTGACGCGGCACCACCACGCCGGGTAACCCCAGCGGATGAAGCTGCTCTGCGTCGCGGGCGTGCCGATCGCGTTGAACAGGCCCGCCCCGCAAAACGCGGCGACCAGGAGCCAGCTCGAAGCTGTGTGCAGCATCAGGCCAGACCCATGATCAGCGGGATGGCGGCCAGGATCATCAACCCGGCCGTCAGGCCGTGCACGCCGAGGGCGGTCGCCGTCGAGCCTTTCGCAGTCAGGACGAGCGACATGTCGCCGGCGGGTATCATCGCCTCGATCATCAGGACGATGCCGAGCAGCCGCGGGGTTCCCCATATTACGAGCGCCAGCACTACCAGCCCGGAAACGACGTCGCGGACGCCCTTGAGGCGAAGCCACCAGGCAATGTTCGCTCCGGCTTCCGGAAGCGGCAGGCCAAAGCTCTGCGTCGCGGCCCTCGGATTGAACAGGTACATGCCGCCTACCAGGATGATTCCGACCGCTGCCAGCAGCGCCACTCCGATTGAAAACCAATGCATCGCCGTCTCCTTCATGCTACGGTATATATTCTAGCATCGCTAGATATTCAAGCATAGTTAGATGACGTGACCACGCATGGGCAGGAGGAAGTGGACCATGGGCATTGCAGAGAGGAAGCGCAGGGAACGCAGGGAGCGCGAGCAACGCATCACTGCCGCCGCCCGGCTGATCGCAGCGAGCGATGGCTGGGACGCGGTAACGGTCCGTCGTCTCGCGGAAGAAATCGAATATAGTCAGCCGGTCCTGTACTCGCACTTCGCGAACCGGGACGCGATCGTGGCGGCGGTCGCGGTCGAGGGTTTTCGGGATCTCGCAATTGCGCTTCGAAAAGCCGCCGACGGATCGATCGATGGCCGCGATGCGTCTCGGAACGTCGCGATGGCGTATCTGGACTTCGCGGGCGAGCAGCCGGCACTCTACGAAGCGATGTTCGCTTTGCCCATCGGCCTTCGCTTTGCGGAAGACGACACCAAAGCAGAGCTGAAGGACGCCTTTTCGGCGCTGGCGGCGGTCGTCACGCCCCGAGCCGGCGACGTCGAGACCGTAACCGAGGCGCTTTGGGCTGCCTTGCACGGGCTTGCCGAGCTGGAGCGCTCCGGCCGGATCAGGCACGGCGCTCGGGAGACGCGCGTAGCGCTCGTTATCAACGGACTGATTCGGGATTGAAGGATACGAATGGCAGCTTTCAAGCCATTTCTCGTGGCGCTTGCAATGTAGGATTTCGCGTGCTTGCCTCAGGCGGTCGGCAGTGCCGTCCGCTCTTTGACTTCGTGACACCGAACCACCACGATCGCGCTTGACTCGCACCGCCCAAAAACACGCAGACCCGTCAAGCACGAGTCAATCAAGCGGCGGCACCCGGCGCGGATCGAGCGCATGTCAGCCGGCACAACTACTTGCAGGTAATGCGATTTCATCACGCGGAAAATTTCGCGCCGCCGTCCGGATAGCCAACCGAACGGTTGGCTTTCAACCCGCCAAATGCCAGCGACTCAGGGGAGTCAATCAAGTCGGCCGCCGTCGTCGGCGCCGCACGCTGGGCCAAGCCTGCGTTACCCACCGGCCCCCCTAGTTTACGCCGCGTCAACCCAACCTCGCTACACCCCCTTCCCAAAGGAGCGCCGCGAGCACACATGATCGACAATCTATCGCTCGGGCTCTCCCACGGGCTGATGCTGCTCGCGGCATTCCTGCTGCTGCGCCGGCCCGACCTCGATCGCGAGCCCGGGCCGAACGACCAGCCCGCCAATCCGAAGAAAAGCCGCTGGGGCAAGCCCGGTGCGTGATCTCGCCTTCATTGCATTTCTGGCGGCGCTGCTCGGAACCGGATTTCGCCGGCCGTTTCTGTTCGTGCTGGCTTATGCCTATATCGACATCGTCTCGCCGCAGCGGCTGACCTATCTGCTGCTCAATTCGGTCCCGATCTCGATGATGGCGGTGGCGCTGGCAGTGCTCGGCTGGCTGGCGTTCGACGACAAGAAGGATGTTCGCGTCGCCCCGCGCCAGTTCCTGATCCTGCTGCTGCTCGGCTATTGCTTCTACACCACGCTCCACGCCGATTTCCCGCTCGAGGCCAAGGACAAATGGGAATGGGTGTGGAAGGCACTGGTCTTCGCCGCCTTCCTGCCGCTGACCCTGCGCACCCGGCTGCGCATCGAGTCGCTGCTGCTGTTCATGATCCTCTCCGCGGCTTCGATCATCATCGTCGGCGGGATCAAGACAGTCGGCTCGGGCGGCGGCTATGGCGAGCTCAACCTGATGGTGACCAACAATTCGGGGCTCTACGAAGGCTCGACGATCTCGACCGTGGCGATCGCGATCATCCCGCTGATCGTCTGGTTCACGCGCCACGGCACGATCTTCGCACCCGACTGGAAGGTGAAGACGTTCAGCTACGCGCTGATCTTCGCCTGCCTGCTGATCCCGGTCGGCACGTCGACGCGTACGGGCTTGCTGTGCATCGGCCTGCTCGCGCTGCTGATGATCCGCGATACCAGGCGCAAGTTCGTCTATCTGGGGGCGCTCGGCGCGCTCGGGCTTGCGGTCGTCCCCTTCCTCCCCTCGGCGTTCACCGAGCGGATGGAGACGATCAAATCCTATCAGGCCGATGCCTCGGCCTCGACTCGGATCGCCGTGTGGCAGTGGACGATGGACTATGTGAAGACCCACCCGATGGGCGGGGGCTTCGAAGCCTATCGCCAGAACCAGATCCGCTACGAGAAGGTCGCGATCCAGAAGGAAGACGGGAGCACTGCCAAGGTCGACCGCAGCCTCGAGGTCGACAAGGCGCGCGCCTATCACAGCGCCTATTTCGAGATGCTCGGCGAGCAGGGCTGGCCCGGCCTGTCGATCTGGCTGATGATCAATCTGGCCGGGCTGTTCCGCATGGAATTGCTCCGCCGCCGCTATCGCAAGCCCGAGCCCGGGCAGGAATGGATCGCCCCGCTCGCCTCGGCGCTGCAGAGCGCGCATTTCATCTATCTGCTCGGCGCCGTGTTCATCGCGATCGCCTTCCAGCCGTTCGTCTACATGCTGATCGGCGCGCAGATCGGGCTCGACACCTATTGCGCCCGCAAACGCGCCGAAAGCGCGTGGCGCCCATTGCTGCCCCCCCGCGCCGCGACGGCATGAAGCCGGCCGCCGAGCTCCGCGCGCTCACCTCGCTGCGCGGGATCGCCGCCTGGGCGGTGGTCCTTTTCCATATCCGGCATTCGATTGGACTGCCCGGCGGCGCGATGCGATTGGTCGCCCACGGCTATCTGGCGGTCGACTTCTTCTTCCTGCTCTCCGGAGTCGTCATCTGGATGACGTGGCACGGCCGGCTCGCGGGAGGGTGGCAACAGGTGCCGGGATTCCTGCGCAAGCGCATCGCCCGGATCTGGCCGCTCCACGCCACGATGCTCGCTTATGCCGGCCTCCTCGCGCTGCTGTTCTGGCTGCGCGGACGGCCCGACCCGCATTTTCCCTTCGCCGAGTTTCCCGCACATCTTCTGCTGGTCCAGGCCTGGGGGCTCGGCGCGGAGACGCTGTCGTGGAACGATCCGGCCTGGTCGATCTCCACCGAGCTCTTCGCCTATCTCGTCTTTCCGCTGCTGGTGATGTGCGTCGATTGGCGCCGCTGGTCCAGCGCTGCGCTGATCGGCATGATCGCGGTGCTGCTACTCGGGCTCGCGGCAATCTGGCATGTCCGCGGCGTTCCCGATCTTGGCGACTTCATCCCGCAAATGGGGCTGATCCGCTGCGTCGTCGAGTTCGTCACCGGGACGATCGTCGGCGCCTTGTGGTGGCGGTGGCAGGTGCGGCCATTGCTGCCGGCAATCGGCGCGGCATTGACTGCCCTGGCCGTCGCCGCGGCCTTCCACGCAGGCGCATTGCCGCAGCCGTTCGCGGTGCCCGCCATCTTTGCCGGCGCCCTGCTCGGCTTCGCGCTGACCAGCGGGATGCGCGGCAACCCGCTCGATCTGCGCCCGCTACATTATCTCGGCGAGATCAGCTTCGCGACCTATCTCAGCCACTCGCTGCTGTGGAAGACCTTCAAGCTCGCCTTGGTCAGCGATCCGCAGGCCGTCGCCTGGCCGCTCATCGCGCTGTATCTGCTGCTGTTGCTGGGCGCGTCGGTGGCGCTCTACCATGGGGTAGAGCGCCCGGCGCAACGCTGGATCAATCGCTTCAGGCTGTCACCAGCAGCTCTTCCAGCCCCTCGATCACCGCGCGGTTGAACGCCGGGATGTCGTCGGGCTTGCGGCTGGTGATCAGCTTGCCGTCGACCACCACCGGCTCGTCGAGCACGCTCGCGCCGGCATTGGCCAGGTCGGTCCGCAGCGACGGCCAGCTGGTCGCCCGGCGGCCGTCGACGACGTCGGCCTCGATCAGCAGCCAGGGCGCATGGCAGATCGCCGCGACGATCTTGTCGGCCTCGACGAACTCGCGGACGATCTCCACTACGCGCTTGTTCATGCGCAATTTGTCCGGATTGGCCACGCCGCCGGGAAGCACCAGCGCGTCATAGCCCTGGGTCTCGACTTGCTCGATCGTGGTGTCGGGGGTGATGCTCTCGCCCTTTTCGCCGCCTTTCTCGCCGGTGATCGGATCGAGTTTGAGCGACGCGAGGGTCACGTGCGCGCCGGCATCGAGCAGCGCCTTTCGCGGCTCGAACAGCTCGGATTGTTCGAAACCATCGGTGGCGAGCATCAGCACGCGCGCCTGGGACAAATCGGCCATGAGGAGTTCCTCTTTTTCCGGGGGAGTTGCGGGCCAAACTTCTGCACCCTGCCGCAGGTTCCGGAACGAAGCGACGGGCCGCGCATTCAACGCGACAATTGAGGAGGCCCGATGACGCTCGACGCCATCGTCTATGTCGACGATCATGAACCGGGAATCACGCGGCGCAAGGTTCGCCACGGCTGGGGCTATTGGGCCCCGGACGGCAATCGGATCACCGATCGCGACGAGATCGACCGGCTGAACAAGGTCGGCCTCCCCCCTGCCTATACCGACGCCTGGTTCTGCCCGGACCCGAACGGCCATATCCAGGCGGTCGGCTGGGACGATAAGGGCCGCAAGCAATATCGCTATCACACCGGCTTCCGCGAGGCGCAGGAGGCGGCGAAATATGATCGCTGCGCCGGCTTCGGCCATCGCCTGCCCAAGCTGCGCGAGCGCGTCGAGGCCGACCTCAAGCTGCGCGGCATGTGCAAGCAGAAGGCCGTCGCCGCCGTGGTCCGCCTGCTCGATCTCGGCAGCATCCGCGTCGGTAACGAATCCTATGCGCAGGAGAATAAGAGCTTCGGCGCGACGACGCTGCGCAAGCGCCACGTCAAGGTGAGGGGCCAGACGCTCAAGCTGCAGTTCCGCGCCAAATCGGGTAAATTGCGGGTGATGACGATCACCGACCGGACGCTCAGCAGCTTCGTCAAGCGCTGTCAGGACCTGCCAGGCCAGAACCTGTTCCGTTGGGTCGACGAGGCAGGCGAGGCCCATCCCGTCACGTCGACCGACGTCAATGCCTATCTTCGCGAAGCGATGGCGGACGATTTCACCGCCAAGAACTTCCGCACCTGGGGCGCCAGCGTCATCGCCTTCCGCGCGCTCGCCACCGCCGATTTCTATATCGGCATCAAATCGGTGCTTGAGCCGGTGACCGAGGCGCTCGGCAACACGCCCTCGATCGCGCGCAAATCCTATGTCCATCCGCGGCTGATCGAGCTGGCCAAGGACAAGGCGGCGCAGGGCGACTTCCGCGAGCGCTTGCGCCTGCCACGCGCGACCCGCTACCTCAATCGTTACGAGCGCGGCCTGATCTTCTTCCTCGAAGAGAGCGCCACGCCGCAAGCCAAGGCAGCCTGACGACCTTCATGACCAATACGACCGCCAATAAGCCGCTCATCCCCGCGGGTCCGGACCTGCAGGCGCAGGCAACCACGCTCTTTCACGACTCGCTGGTGTGGGTTGAGAGCCACTGGCTCAACATCGCCATCGCCGCCGGCGTCGCCGCGATCATCGTCGTCTCGCTTCATGCCGTGCGCGCCTGGGCGATGCGCCTGTGCCAGCGGGGTTCGGGCATTGCGAACTGGTATTCGGTAGTCGGACGCGCCTTGTCGAAGACCGGCAATTTCTTCATCATCATGACCGCACTGCGGCTGGTCTCCGGATATGCCAATCCCCCGGTTATGGTGTCGACGACGATCGGCTTCCTGTTCACCATCGCATCGGTGTTCCAGGTCGCGATCTGGGTGCGCGAGCTGATCTTCGGCGCGATCGAGCACCGCACCACTTCCGAGAATTATAGCGGCGAAGGCCTGGCCAGCGCGATCGGGATCATCCGGCTGCTCGTCTCGATCGTGCTGTTCGCGATCGCCACGGTGATGGTGCTCAGCAATGTCGGCGTCAACGTCACTGGCCTGGTTGCGGGTCTCGGCATCGGCGGCATCGCGATCGGTCTGGCGGCGCAAGGCATTTTCGGCGACCTCATCGCCGCGCTGTCGATCATCTTCGACCGCCCGTTTCGGGTCGGCCAGCACATCAAATATGACGGCAGCGACGGGACGATCGAGGAGATCGGGCTCAAGTCGACGCGCCTGCGCTCGGTCACCGGCGAATTGCGGATAATCTCCAACCGCCAATTGCTCGACAAGGAGATCCAGAACCTCAGCGACCGCCGGCTGATCCGGTTCAACTGGATGCTCGGCGTCGCCTATGAGACGCCGCCCGACGTGCTGGACCGCTTGCCGCAGATCCTGACGGAGATCGCCGAACAATGCGGTGCCCGCGCAGTGCGCAACGGCTTTGCCAATTTCAGCGCCAGCACGCTCGACTATGAGTTCATCGTCGAGCTCGACGGCAGCGACTGGACCATTGCGCACCAAGTCCGCAACAAGCTCGCGACCACGATCCTGCGCCGCTTCGCGCAGGAAGGGATCAACCTGCCCTACCCTGCCCAGGCCAGCTACACCGCTGCGCCCGACGGCACGCTGATCATGCCCTATCCCGAAGTGCAGCCGGCCACGCGCACCGACAAGGGTCCAGACGAAAACTGACGAATCGAATATTTTAGAACATCGGGTTCGCTCGCTTGGCCACCAGACCCTGCCTGCCAAGCGAACGCGACGCTACGTCAGTCGGCATTTTCAAATTCTCGGTCGGGTGAGGCTTGCGATAGCCCCCCCGGATTCACTAGATGGGGCTGCGCCGCGCGGAAACGTGGTGGGGGAGAAGCCCAGTGACGACGGCATCGATCACCGTTCAGCAGATGGCCGAGAGCATCGGCACCGAACGTGTGTCCGATTGGGTCGTGGTCACCCAGGCGATGATCGACCAGTTCGCCGAGGCGACCGGCGACCACCAGTTCATCCATGTGGATCCCGAACGCGCCGCGCAGACGCCGTTCGGCGGCACGATCGCGCATGGCTTCCTGTCGCTCTCGCTGATGCCGATGCTCGCCGCCAAGGCCGGCACGCCGAAGATCGCGGGCATGAAGATGGGAGTGAATTACGGCGGCAACAAAGTCCGCTTCCTGACGCCCGTTCGCTCGGGCAAGCGCGTTCGCGGCCGGTTCAAATTGCTCAAATTCGCCGAGCGCAAGCCCGACGTCTGGGAGCAGGTCCAGGAATACACTCTCGAGATCGAGGGCGAAGACAAACCCGCGCTGATCGCCGAATGGATCGCGCTGATTTACGTCTGAACTGAGAATTTCCCCTCCCTGCAAGGGAGGGGTCGGGGGTGGGCGAGCCATAAGCGAGCCTCTCTCCGCCAAAGAAAAGGCCGACGCTGCTGCGTCGGCACCCACCCCCAGCCCCCTCCCTTTTCAGGGAGGGGAGCAGAAGAGAGAAGAACCCATGTCTCGCTCCGCAGTCATCGTCTCCACCGCCCGCACGCCGATCGGCCGCGCCTATCGCGGCGCGTTCAACGCGCTTCCCGCCCCCACCCTCGGCAGCCATTCGATCAAGGCCGCGGTCGAGCGCGCCGGCATCGATCCCGCCGAAGTCCAGGACGTGATCTTCGGCGCCGCGCTCCAGCAGGGCAGCCAGGCCGGCAACATCGCGCGCACCGCTCTCCTCCGCGCGGGCCTGCCCGTCACCGTCGCGGGCATGTCGGTCGATCGGCAATGCGCCTCGGGGCTGATGGCGATCGCCACTGCGGCCAAGGAGATCATCGTCGACAATATGGACATCGCCATCGGCGGCGGCGTGGAATCGATCAGCCTCGTCCAGACCCCGCAGATGCGCGTCGAGCCCGATCGCGAATTGCTGGCGATCCACAACGACATCTACATGCCGATGCTCCAGACCGCCGAAGTCGTCGCCATGCGCTACGGCATCGGGCGCGATCGCTGCGACGAATATGCGCTCCAGTCGCAGCAGCGCACCGCCGCCGCGCAGGCCGCGGGCAAGTTCGACGACGAGATCGTCCCGGTCACCGCGACGATGAACGTCGTCAACAAGGAGACCAAGGAAGTCTCGCAAAAGGAAGTCACGCTCTCCAAGGACGAAGGCAACCGCGCCGACACCACGCTGGAAGGCCTCAAGGGCCTCAACCCGGTACTCCCCAACGGCACCGTCACCGCAGGCAATGCCTCGCAGCTTTCGGACGGCAGCTCGGCCAGCGTGCTGATGGAGGAATCGCTAGCCTCGAAGCGCGGCCTCACCCCGCTCGGCCGCTATGTCGGCATGGCGGTCGCTGGCACCAAGCCCGACGAGATGGGCATTGGCCCGGTCTATGCGATCCCCAAATTGCTCGAGCGCTTCAACTTGAAGATGGACGATATCGGCCTGTGGGAGCTCAACGAGGCTTTCGCGGTCCAGGTGCTCTATTGCCAGGACAAGCTCGGCATCCCGGGCGAGCTGCTCAACGTCAACGGCGGCGCGATCTCGATCGGCCATCCGTACGGCATGTCGGGCGCACGCATGACCGGACACGCGCTGATCGAAGGCAAGCGTCGCGGGGCGAAGTACGTCGTCGTGACGATGTGCATCGGCGGCGGCATGGGCGCGGCGGGGCTGTTCGAAGTTCTGTGATGTCGAGCGGGGTGCCTAGGGGCACCCCGCTACGGAGAACCACCATCTTGCGTCCGGACACCCGCCGCGCAACATAGCCTCTTCTGGCCGTCGACGGCCTTGCACCGCACCTTGTTGTTGTTTCTGTAACAAGTGTTAGCGATACCAGCGTCGAGCCTCCGCGGAAGGAGGCCATGAGGAGGGGCCGCAAATGGCAGGAGACGTGGCTTTGGTGGCCGATATCGGCCGCCAATCGGTTCGGTTCGGACTGACCGGCGGGGACGCCGGGTTGATGCCGCGCGACATTCGCAAGTTCATGACTGCCGAGCATCCCACTTTCACCAGCGCGCTGGTCGCCTATCTGAACGGAGTCGGCCTGCAGGAAGCCCGGCTGCCGAGCGTGCTCGCCGTGGCAGGCGCGGTGCGCGGCGATCTGATCAACCTGACCGGCAGCCGCTGGTACATCTCGCTTTCGGGCGTCGAAGCGGTGCTGCGGGTCCGACCGCAGGCGCTCAACGAATGCGCCGCCAACGCGCTCGCGCTGACCATGCTTCCGGTAGCCGCCTTCACCCCGCTGCAGGGGCCCGCGCCAAAGCCGGTCGAGGCCGGCGGCAATTATGTCGTGATCGGCACCGGCACCGGCCTCGGCGTCGCCGCTCTCATCACTGCCGGCGGCAAGCTCAGCGCGCTCCAGACCGAGGCGGGGCACATGTCGTTCGCGGCAAGCAGCGCCGACGAACGCACCTTCGCGCAATATTGCACGTCGAAGGGCATCGTCTTCGACATCGAGACCCTGCTCGGGGCACCCGGGCTGCTGCTCGCCTACGAGGCATTGTCGGGCGGCAAGAAGCTGGAAAAGCCGGAGGACGTCACCCGCGGCATCGGCCGCGATCCGGTGAGCACCGCCGTGGTGCGCATGTTCGTCGAGCATCTCGGCAGTTTCGCCGGCGATCTCGCGCTGGCCTATGGCGCGTGGGACGGCGTGTTCCTCACCGGCGCGATCGCCCGCGCGCTCCAGCCCCAGCTGATGGATCCGGGTTTCCGCCGCCGCATGGAGGGCAAGGCTGCGTTCCGCCGCCAGCTTTCCGAAGTTCCGGTCGCATTGGTCAACCGCACCGACCTCGAACTGCTCGGCGCCGCCGCATCGCTCGGGAACGCCTGAACCGGCACATCGTTACTCTCCCGAACGCAATCCGGGAGCACATCGTGGCCGATACCATTCAACTCAAGAAAGACCTGTGGGCGAAGCTGGCGACCAGCCCGTTCGTGATGATCGGACTCACCGACAGTCCCGAGCATCACATCCCGCTCACTGCGCAGCTCGACGAGGATCAGGTCGACACTCTGTTCTTTTTCATTGGCAAGGACAATCGCCTAGCCCCCGGCGGCCGCGCGATGGCGCATTTCATCTCCAAGGGGCACGATTTCTTCGCCTGCCTCGACGGCGTCGCCCGCATCGACAACGACTTCGCGATGATCGACAAATTGTGGAACAGCCAGGTCGAGGCGTGGTTTCCCGGCGGCAAGAGCGATCCGAACCTCGCCTTGCTCCGCTTCGACATCGATAGCGCCGAGCTTTGGGAGACCGACATGTCGGTGTCGGGCAAGCTCAAGATGCTGTTCGGCGGCAAGATCAAGAGCGGCGAGGAAGGCAGCCACGCGGTGGTGAGCACCACGGCGGAGAGCTGATGCGGACCCGGCGGATGCGGAGCGCGGTCCCGTGACCACGGGGCCCTCGCTCGCGCACCGCCTCCGCACCGAAGCGCACGCCATCTGGTTCGCCGTTCGCGATCCGCGAACGCCGCTCTATGCCAAGCTGTTTGGTTTGCTCGTCGCGGCATATGCGCTGTCGCCGATCGACCTGATTCCCGATTTCATTCCGGTGCTCGGACTGCTCGACGACGCTATCCTGATCCCGCTCGGCGTGTGGCTGTTCGAGAAGATGATCGCGCCCGACCAGTTCGCCGAGCATCGCGCCAAGGCAGAGATCGCCACCCGCCGCCCGGTCAGCTGGGGCGGCGTGCTGATCGTAGTGACGATCTGGGGACTGCTCGCGCTCCTCGCGTGGAGCGCTTTGGTCACCGCCTACGACTGATCAGTCGTGCTGCGCGATCCATTGCTCGAGCACCGGCGCGATCTTCGTCCGCCACTTCGAGCCGTTGAAGATGCCGTAATGGCCGACTTCGGGCGCCATGTGATACTTTTTCAGCTTCGCCGGCAATTTGTCCGCGATGGTCAGCGCCGCCTTGGTCTGTCCCAGCCCGGAAATGTCGTCGCGCTCGCCTTCGATCGCGAGAATCGCGACATCGGTGATCGCCGAGGGATCCACCCGCCGCCCGCGATGCAGCATCTCGCCCTTGGGAAGCGCGTGCGCCTGGAACACCACGTCGATCGTCTGGAGATAGAATTCGGCGGTCATGTCGCAGACCGAGCGATATTCCTCATAGAACGACATCGTCGAGTCGGCACTCTCGCCGTCGCCGTCGACCAAGTGGCGGAACATCTCCCAATGGCTGACCATATGGCTGCCGAGGTTCATCGTCATGAACCCCGCGAGCTGCAGGAAGCCGGGATACACCTTGCGCCCCGCGCCGGGATAGGTGACGGGAATCGTGGCGATCACGTTCTTGGCGAACCAGCTGTGCGGACGCTCGGTCGCCAGCGTGTTGACTGCGGTTGGCGCCTCACGCGTGTCGATCGGGCCGCCCATCATGGTCAGCGTCTTGGGCCGGTTGGGATGCTTGTCCGCGCTCATCAGCGCCGCCGCGGCGAACGCGGGCACCGAGGGCTGGCAGACAGCGAGCATGTGCGGCCGGGCATTTCCCTCGGCGCCGATATGGGCGAGGAACGCCACCAGATAATCGATATAATCGTCGAGATCGAAGCGGCCTTCGCTCTGCGGCACCAGCTTGGCGTCGCGCCAGTCGGTGATGTAGACATCGGCGAACGGCAGCATCCGCTCGACCGTACCGCGCAGCAGCGTGGCATAATGGCCGGACATCGGGGCGACGATCAGCAGCTTGGGCCCACCTTCGACGCCTTCGCGCACGAAGCGCTTGAGCTGCCCGAACGGTTTGCGCAGCACGATCTCTTCGCGCACCGCGACTTCACGGCCTTCTATGGTAGTCGAGTCGAGCCCGAAATCGGGCTTGCCGCGCGGCGCCGAAGCGTGCGCGAACACCTCCAGCGCGGAAGCGAGCACCGGGCCGCCGCCGAAATAGGAGAAGGGGTTGGCCGGGTTGTTGAGCAGGCCGGCGGAGAAATTAGCCCATGCGCTGGCCCCGGCGAGGAGCGAGCGCTGAATCTCGTAAGCGTCGTAGAGCATTCAATTCCTTCCACCGTCCACCCGTAGGAACGGTGGCGACTTATCTTACTAATAGGCTGTGCCGTGTTGCGGTGCAACGTCGTCATACCAAATGTTCCAATACGGGAAGGTGTTCCCGATTCCCTCTCTCATCGGGATGGGAGCAAGAGAGTGTTCCCCTCCCCTCGCATTCACGCTAGTCCGCGCCGCATGTCCGAACCCGCCCCTGCGCCCGCTCCTCCATCCCAGCGCAAGCTCAGCAACCTGCTCGTCGTGTGGCGTTTCACGCGCCGTTATCCGCTGCAATTGGCAGCCGCGACGCTCGCGCTGGTCGCTTCGTCGGTCGCGACCCTGTGGATCCCGCGCACCTTCAAGCAGATCGTCGACAACGGCTTCGCCGCAGGCGCCGACACCAGCAAGATCGGCGTCTATTTCCAGGGCCTCCTGCTCGTCGTCGTCGCGCTCGCGGTGGCGACGGCAGTGCGCTTCTACTTCGTTTCGTGGGTCGGCGAGCGCACCGTCGCGGACATACGCATGGCGGTGCACCGCAATCTGCTGCGCCTGCCGCCCAAATGGTTCGAGGAGAACCGCCCGTCCGAGATCGCCTCGCGACTCACCTCGGACACCGCGATCGTCGAGATGGTCGTCGGCAACACCGTCTCGACCGCGCTGCGCAACCTGCTGACCGGCACCGGCGGAATCATCTATCTGTTCACGCTCGCCCCGGCGATCGCTGCCTATCTGCTCGTCGGCATACCGGTGATCGTCCTGCCGATCGTCTGGCTCGGCGGCCGGGTCCGCAATCTGTCGCGCTCGAGCCAGGATCGCGTCGCCGATATCGGCTCGATCGCGTCCGAAACCCTGGGTGCGATGCGCATCGTCCAGGCCTTCGGGCAGGAACAGCGCGAGGCCGAACGCTTCGAAGGCGCCGTCACCCGCAGCTTCGTGGCCGCTAAGCGCCGCTTCGCCTTGCGCGCGGTGATGACCGCGGCCGTGATCGGCCTGCTCTTCACCGCCATCACGCTGATCATGTGGGACGCAGTTTACGGCGTCGCCGAAGGCCGCATTTCCGGTGGCTCGATCACCGCGTTCGTGATCACCGCCGGCCTCGTCACCGGATCGTTCGGCGCGCTGACCGAAGTCTATGGCGAATTGCTTCGCGGCTCGGGCGCCGCCAGCCGCCTCGCCGAGCTGTTGCGCGAAGAGCCCGACATCGCTCCCCCCGCCAACCCGTTGCCGCTGCCCCAGCCCCCGCTTGGCGCGGTTGAATTCGACAACGTCACGTTCCGCTATCCCACCCGCCCCGAAGTCTCGGCGCTGACTGGCTTCACGCTCGACGTCCGCCCTGGCGAGACCGTCGCGGTCGTCGGCCCTTCGGGCGCGGGCAAGTCGACCTTGTTCCAGCTGCTCCAGCGCTTCTACGATCCCGAAAGCGGCGTGGTCCGAGTCGATGGCGTCGATGTCCGCCAGGTCGACCCTGCCGACATCCGCGGCCGCATGGCGATCGTCCCGCAGGACACCGTGATCTTCGGCGCCTCGGCGCGCGACAATTTGCGCTACGGGGCTTGGGATGCCGGCGACGACGCGATCTGGGCCGCGGCCGAGGCCGCCAATGCCGGCGATTTCCTGCGCGAGCTGCCCCAGGGCCTCGATACGTTCCTTGGCGAGGCAGGCGCCCGCCTATCGGGCGGCCAGCGCCAGCGCATCGCAATCGCCCGCGCCTTGCTGCGCGACGCGCCGATCCTGTTGCTCGACGAAGCCACCTCCGCGCTCGATGCCGAAAGCGAGCGGCTCGTGCAGGACGCACTCGACCGCCTGATGGAAAACCGCACCACGTTGGTGATCGCCCACCGCCTCGCCACCGTCCGCGCCGCCGACCGGATCATCGTAATGGACGAAGGGCGCATCGTCGAAACGGGTACGCATGGCGAGCTGGTCGGCGCCGGCGGGCTCTACGCCCGGCTCGCGGCGCTGCAGTTCCAGGAAGCTTAAGCGGCGTTCTGCCAGCCGAGGGTGGCGGGCACGATCGCCTCGCCGCCCAGCGCCTCGCGCTCCTTGAGCCGATAGGCCCCCTGCTCGGCAAAGCCGAGCGCGGCGAGCGCCTGGGCCTCGAGCAGGAGCAGGTCGAGATCGGTGCGGAAGTGCGTCCGGCCGGCGGCGCACAGCGCCACGACGCGTTCCGCATTGCCCCGCGCCGCGATCAGCGCGTCCTGTAGCTCGGCGCGGCTATAGCCCTTGGGCAGGCTGTCCGAGGGCAGTTCGACCTCGAACGCACGCGCGCGCCAATTCGCCACATCGTAAAGCTGTACGACCGGCGCGGCCAGCCGCTCGTCGCGTAGCGTCTCGAGAAACGCCAGATGCAGCGGGTGCGTCGAAGCCGCGACATTCTTGCGGGCAAAGTCCTTGGCGAGGTGCCCGCCGGTATTCTGGATCATGTACATCAGCACCGAATCCGCCCCCAGGCGCTCGGTCAGTTCGACCAGTCCCGCCATCTCGTGATAATTGTCGAGCTGGACAGTCGTATTCAGCGAATATTCGCTGAATTCTCCCCGCGCGCGCTTGGCGGAGATGAATTCGAGGTTCGGGTACAGCTTTTCCCATTTACCCGGCCGCCGGACGACCTGATAGACCCAGGGCGTGCAGGCATCGATCGAGACGATCACCGCCGCGCGATACTTTTCGAGCCCAGGATACTGCGCCCAGCGCCCTTCGCCCATCAGCAGGGCGTTGGTGTGGATCGCCAGCTTCGCCTTCACGTCATGATCGGACATGTAGCGCAGGATCGAACGATAATGCGGGCTCGACCATGGATCGCCCTGCCCCGAAACCGAGATCAGCGGTTCGCCCTCTGCGTTGAGCAGCGGCCGGAACACGTCACGCTCGATGACTTCGAAACGCTGCTCCTGGGCATCATCGGCAACGAGGATTCCATCGCGGCAAGACGGGCAGGCCAGATTGCACGTCACGTCGTGCGCCAGGAACAGCCAGCGCGGCCCGCTGCTCAGCTCAGTGCGGCCTTCGTCGATGATGGCGCGGAACTCGGGATCGACCACCTCGTCGCGCTTCGGCAGCGTGCCGTCGACGATGAAGTCGCAGCGTTGCTTGTGGCAATGCCGATAGCTGCCGTCGAGGATGCTGCCGCGCATGTCCTGCGCCGCCGGGCTGTTCCATATCTGCTCGAAGGTCTGCCCGTCGAGGTTGCCGAGGCGCTGCTCGGTCCAGATCGAGCAGCACGGCGCTACCGAGCCGTCCATCAGAGTCTCGAACTTGACGAAGGGGGATTCGCAGAACCGGTCCGATAGGTCGGCGGAGAGACCCGGCTGGCCGTGGCGCTGTACGAAGAACGTCGCGCCGGCGATCTGCGGGCAACTCGCTTGTTCGCTCGCCAGCCGGTTGAGGAAGGCAATGCCTTCGAGGCGGTCCACCGTCAGCGCATGAAGGACACCGCCGATGACGTTGACTCCCTTCAGGATCGCGCCGCTCTGGCCGGGCCGCAGCGCATCCAGCAGATCGCGCAGATCGGTCACGTCGTGCTCGGCCGCGGCGGCCAGCGCCGCCCAGACCTCGGGATGGTCGGCGCCGTCCGCGAGCTGTTGAACCACGCTCTCGACGACGGGAAAATAGGGGTGCTCGGTCAATGGCACCGGGTTGGCCCGTGCCACGGCATCTTCACCGAGCGTGCCGACAGCAACGTTCATCTCTGGCTCCATCAACCTGTTGGTTACCATTGTAGAAGGGTTGCGCGCATCGGGTGCGGATCGACGGCTTTTTGGATTGCCCCGGTAGATCGCGCGCCACGCCTGAACGCCTGCGCAGGCCGCATGCAGCGCAGGGTCGGTTCGCGGCCCCTCAGGCCGCCAGCGAGACTTCACACGCGTGCGCGGGGGGCAGGAAATCGTCGATGCTGAGCTCGGGGTGCGGGTACTGGAAATGGTTTGCCGCCATCGGCAGCACCACACCCTCGGCGACACCCGGCAGGAAGTAATTGCCCTGGAATGCATTGGGCTGGGTGAGCGAGTCAAACCGGTCATATGCGGCGCCGATGGACGCATATTTCAGATCGGTGCCGAAGACCGCGTAAAGCGCGAGGTCGACGAAGTTCATGTTCTGGATCGTTCCGCGGAGATGCGTGTCCTGGGCGATGATCGCGAACAGTTGCTCGCGGACATAATAAAGCGAAGACATGTCTTTCACGACCTGATTGAACTCGTGCGAGCCGTCATGGTGCACGATCGTCCGATGGTCAGGCTCGCCCAGCATGACGTGGCGTACATAGCTCGGCAGGTCGCCGTGAAAGAGCCGGATGCGCTTGGCCGCTTCCGGGTACATCCGCCGCACCCGCTCATAGGCGAAGCGGAGGAAGTTGGGATCTATGTCGACCATGTCGAGATCGAAATCGAACGGCTCGATGCAGCCGGCGAGGAAGGTCGACGAACCTCCCATGAACACGCCGACTTCGACCACCCGATCGAACTCGCCGTTGAAGTCGCGAAGCGTGCGCACGAGATCGAAATAATATTGCGCCGAGCACTGGTCCTCATAGTCGAGGCCGAGCGCCTGGAGCTTCGCGACGATACGGTCGAAAATGCGGCTCTGGCCCAGCAATGCGCCAATCTGACCGACCGCGCGATAGCCGGAGGCGATGCTGGCGCTCAGCCCCGCCGCGAGCGCGTCCACTTCGTGCGCCTGCTCATAGGGCTCGATGAAAGTGCCGAAAGTCATGTGAGTCTCCGCAAGAGCGGCGATCCTTGCCGCATTTACCATCAATTATATGCGCTGACGGCACGACCTGACCTCTTCCGGGGCTAAAAACCTGTCGCGTCGATCGGCAGCCCCGCCATTCGGGTCCGTCAGGATTTGCCCGTTCTTCATTTCAGAATAATGGGTATGTATGCCGAACGGGCACCGATGACGATCGCGCAAGGCGCAGAACGACGAGGAGAGAGCAATGGCCGACCGCGAATTCGAGATCGTCGTCTATGGCGCCACCGGCTTCACCGGCCGTCTCGTCGCCGAATATCTCGCGGCCAACTATGCCGACGTGAAATGGGCGATGGCCGGCCGCTCGCTGACCAAGCTCGAGCAAGTCCGCAGCGAGATCTGCGCGCCGGCCGATACGCCGCTGCTCACCGCCAATGCCGACGATCCCGCGGCGCTGACCGCGCTGACTGCCCGCGCGCAGGTCGTGGTCACCACCGTCGGCCCGTACCAGCTCTATGGCGAGCCGCTGCTCGCCGCCTGCGTCGAGACCGGCACCGCTTATGTCGACCTCTGCGGCGAGCCCAATTTCATGCAGGAAATGATCGGCAAATATCACGATGCCGCCAAGGCGAGCGGCGCGCGGATCGTCTTCTCGTGCGGCTTCGATTCGATCCCGTTCGATCTCGGGGTTTGGACCGTCGAGCAGGAAGCCATTCGCCGCTTCGGCAAGCCCGCGCCGCGCGTGAAGGGCCGCGTCCGCGCGATGAAGGGCACTTTCTCGGGCGGCACCTTTGCCAGCGGCAAGGCGACGGCGATGGCCGCCGCCAAGGACCCGGCAGTGCTCAAGGCGCTGATCGACCCGTTCGCGCTCACTCCCGGCTTTGTCGGGCCGAGCCAGCCCAAGGGCGTACTGCCCGAATATGACGACGCCGTCGGCGGGTGGGTCGCGCCGTTCATGATGGCAGTGATCAACACCAAGAACGTCCACCGCACCAATTTCCTCGCCGGCCATCTCTATGGCGCGGATTTCCGCTACGACGAGATGATGGTCGCCCCGGGCCTCGGCGACATCGGCAAGGCCGCGGCCGAGGCGATCGCCAAGATGAACCCGATGAACTCGGACAAGGGGCCCGCCCCCGGCGAAGGCCCGAGCAAGGAAGAACGCGAGACCGGCTATTACGACATCGCCTTCATCGCCGAGATGCCCTCGGGCGAGCGCCTCACCGCCACCGTCACGGGCGACAGGGATCCGGGGTACGGCTCGACCAGCAAGATGATCGCCGAAAGCGCGCTCTGCCTGATCCGCGATGTGCAGGGCGAAGGCGGGATCTGGACCCCGGGCGCGCTGATGGCCGAGCCGCTCAAGAAGCGGCTCGAGGCGCATGCCGGGCTGACTTTCGCGATCGAATGAACCCGCTTGCAATGTAGGATTTCGAGTGCTGCAATGGTGTGTCACGGGCCGTCCGCGACCGCTCTTTCAAAGTGTTGATACCGGCCGGAACGCAAATCGCGTTTGAGCTGCACTGTCGACACTTCCACACCGGTCACACCGGCCCCACCGCCGCTGGAAGTGCGGCATAGTGTGACCTTGGTGTGACCTTTCGTCGGCGGCGGCTCAGCCTATCGCTTGCGCCCCTGGTGCCGGATGTTCGCGGGGCGGCCGCGATGCTTGATCACGCGCTTCGGGCCCCTGCCCCGCTCCTCGCGCCCGCCGCCGCTCGACGCCGAGCCCTTGCCGTCAGGCAGTTCGAAGCGCAGCGCACCTGAAATCGGGTTCGCTTCGGCGAGCCGCAGCTTGAGCCGCTGGCCCAGCGCGAAGAATTCGCCAGTGTCCTCGCCGATCAGGCGCTGGCTCGCTTCGTCGTAGCGGAAATATTCGGAGCCCAGGTCGCGCACCGGAACCAGCCCGTCGCCGCCGATGCCGTCGATCGTCGCGAAGAAGCCGAAATTCTGTACCCCGGTGATCCGCGCATCCATCACTTCGCCGACATGCGCCGAAAGATAGGCGGCGACATAGCGGTCGACCGTCTCGCGCTCGGCTTCCATCGCGCGGCGCTCGAGGTTCGAGATGCTCTCGCCGATCTTGTCCATCGACCCGGCTTCTTCCGAAGTCAGCCCGCCCGGCCCGAGCTTGTACGCTTCGACCAGCGAGCGGTGGACGATCAGATCGGCATAGCGGCGGATCGGCGAGGTGAAGTGCCCGTAGCTGCCGAGCGAGAGGCCGAAATGCCCGGCATTCTGTGGACCATAATAGGCCTGGGTCTGGGTGCGCAGCACCTGCTGCATCACTTCGTCGCGAAAATCGGCTTCGCCCACCCGCTCGAGGATATGGTTGAAGGTCGCCGGCTTGATCACCTGCCCCAGCGCGAATTCCATGTCGTAGGTCTTGAGATATTCCTTGAGCGCGACCAGCTTCTCGCGCGCCGGCGGCTCGTGGACGCGGTACATTACCGGCGCCTTCTTCGCCTCGAGCGCCTTCGCCGCGGCGACGTTGGCCGCGATCATATAGTCCTCGATCAATTTGTGCGCGTCGAGCCGCTCGCGGGGCGCCACCGAGAGGATCCGCCCCATCTCGTCGAGCACGATCCGCCGCTCGGGCAGATCCAGGTCGAGCGGCTCGCGCTTCTCGCGCGCGGCGTTGAGCGCGCGCCAGCAATCCCACAAATGGCGCAGCGCCGGCTCGATCGCCTCGCGCCGCTCCGCGCCCGGCGCAAAGCGTTCGTCCAGCAAGGCGCGCGCACTGCCCGCGCCGTCGATGATCGTCTGGGCATCGTCATAGGCAATGTTCGCCGCGAGGCTGACCACCGCGCGGGTGAAGCGCCAGCTCCTGAGCTCGCCATTCTTGCCGACCTGCAGGTGGCACGCCAGCGCCGCACGGTCCTCGCCTTCCTTGAGCGAGCAGATTTCGGCCGAGAGAATCTCGGGCAGCATCGGCACGACGCGGTCGGGGAAATAGACCGAATTGCCGCGCTTGCGCGCCTCGCGGTCGAGCTGTGAGCCCGGCCGGACATAGAAGCTGACATCGGCGATCGCGACCACCGCCTTCCAGCCGCCCTCGTTCTTCGGATCGTCGTCGAGCGCCGCCCACACCGCATCGTCATGATCGCGCGCATCGGCCGGATCGATCGCGACGATCGGCAAATCCCGCAGGTCCTCGCGCTCGCCCAGCGCCTGCTTCGAGACGCGCTCGGCCTCGGCCAGCAACTCGTCCGAGAAGACATTGGGGATACCGTGGCGGTGGATCGCGATCAGCGAGAAGCTGCGTGGCGCGAACGGATCGCCCAGGCGTTCGACGACGTGCGCGAAGATCCGCGGCGGCTTCCCCGCCTTGTTCGCGAGCACGAGATCGCCCGGCTCGGCGCCGTTGCGTTCGGAGATCGGATAGCTGTGGCGATCCTTCTTCTCGACGCCCTGCAGATAGAGCCGCCCGCCTTCCTCGTGGACCACGCCGAGGATCTGCTCTTCGCCGCCGGCGAGCTTCTTCATCGGATGCGCGATCCAGCCGTTGCCGGCCTCCTCGGTGCGCGCGAGGATGCGGTCGCCGGGTCCCAGCGCCGATCGCTTGCCGCGCTGCTCGCGGACGCGCAGCCGCGGTACCGGAATGCCCTCGACCTCCCAGCGCTCGGGCACGGCCCAGACCGTGTCGCCATCGGCATCGGTGATCCGCAGCACGGTGACCTTGGGCAGTCCGCCCATCTTGTGGAAGGCGCGGCCCGGGGCGCTGTCGATCAGCCCCTCGTCGGCCATGTCCTTGAGCAGCGCCTTGAGCGCGATCTTGTCCTGCGCCGACAGCCCGAACGCCTTGGCGATCTCGCGCTTGCCGGCGGCGGTGTCGGACGTGGAAATGAAGTTCAGGATCTGCTCGCGTGTGGGCAGCCCCGCTTTTGTAATTTTTCTTGCCATTGGACACCAAGATAGGGACTCGCGGGCTTTGTACCAACACCGTAACGCAGTCCACGTGCCCTACGATCTTCTCATCATCGGCGGCGGGATCAATGGCTGTGCGATCGCCCGCGAGGCATCGCTTGCCGGGCTCAAGGTGCTGCTCGTCGAGAAGGACGATATCGCCAGCCACACCTCGTCGGCTTCGACCAAGCTGATCCACGGCGGGCTGCGCTACCTCGAGACCCGGGAGTTCCGGCTGGTCCGTGAGGCGCTCCACGAGCGCGAACGCCTGCTCGCTGCCGCGCCGCACCTGATCCGCCCGATGGCGTTCGTGCTGCCGCATGCGCATGCCGTGCGCCCGTGGTGGATGGTCCGTGCCGGGCTGTGGCTCTACGATCTGCTCGCCGGCAAATCCTCGCTGCCCCGCGCGCGCAGTCTAAACGCAGGCGACCGGACCTTCACCGAACCCCTCGCCGGCGAGCATCGGGGTTTCGTCTATTCGGATGCTTGGGTCGACGATTCGCGCCTGACGCTCGCGAACGCGCTCGATGCCGCCGCGCAGGGCGCCGAGATCGCCACGCGCACCGAGTTCGTCTCGGCCACCCGCGCCGCAGACCGGTGGCAGGTCAGCCTGTCCGACGGCCGCACGATCGAGGCACGCGGACTGGTCAACGCCGCCGGCCCGTGGGTGCGAACGATAATCAATAAGCTGCCTGTTGAGACCGGTTCGCAGGTTCGGCTGGTCAAGGGCAGCCACATCGTCGTCCCCCGCCTGTCCGAAGGCGACCATGCCTATATCCTCCAGCAGCCCGACCGGCGGATCGTCTTCGCCATCCCCTATGAAGGCGATTTTACCGAGATCGGCACCACCGACATTCCCGTCGAGCGGGCCGAGGATGCGATCTGTTCGCACGAAGAAACGCAGTACCTGTGCGACGCGGTGAACCGCTATTTCACGCGGCAGGTGTCTCCTGCCGACGTGCGGTGGAGCTGGTCGGGCGTCCGCCCGCTCCACGACGATGGTGCCGCCAAGGCGCAGGCGGTCACGCGCGATTATGTCCTCGAGCTCGACACCGACGGCCCGCTTTTGCTGTCGATCTTCGGAGGCAAGATCACCACGGCGCGCGCGCTTGCCGAAGAGGCGATGGAAAAGATCGGCCCGCCGCTCGGCGTAGAACCGCGCTGCCGCACCCGTGCCCGCGCCTTTCCGGGCGGGATGATCGCCGGCTTCGACCTTCATCTCGACCATGTCCGCACGCGCTGGCCCTTCCTCGGCGAGCAGCGCGCGCGGCGGATGGCGCATGCTTACGGCACCTTGCTCTTTGAGATGCTCGACGGGGTGCAGGACGAAGCCGGCATGGGCGCCGCGCTCGGCGCTGGGCTCACCGAGATCGAAGCGCGCTGGATGCACGAACGCGAATGGGCGCGCACGCCAGATGATGCGCTGTTCCGCCGCTCGAAGCTCGGGCTGCACCTGTCGGCAGTCGAGCGTGAAGCGTTTACTACGTGGTGGACCGCAAGATTCGCTTAACGAGTTGTTGATAACTCCGCCGTTAGCACTTCTGCCGGGGGGCAGGAGAGTTATGGCTACCAGGCTATCGCAATTCCGGACGGTGGGGCCTGCGCTGGTGGAACAGCGCAGCGAGCCGCGGCATCGCATCACCGTGACGCGCGCCACCGTGCGCAAGCAAGGCAATGCGTCGACCGAAGCGATCCTGCGCGACCTCTCGGTCTATGGGTGCCGCCTCGCCTGCACCAGCGAGCATCCCGAGGGCGACCGCGTCTGGCTGCGCCTCCAGGACAGCCTGCCCGTCTCCGCCACGGTCATCTGGAACAATGGCGACCATATCGGCTGCCGCTTCGACGCGCCGATCGACCGGAGCCTGATGCGCTCGCTCACGCTCGTCATCTGCTGAGCCTCAGCCGGCCAGCCCGTCCCAGTCGTCGAGTACGTTGGTCCGCGTGAAGTTCGCGACCTCGCCTGCGCTCAGCATGCGCCGTGTCGGCGAGGTGGGCCCGGCGCCCGGCCCGCGGCTGCCGATCTCGAACAGTCGTGCCTCCTGTGGCGTTAGCCGCCGCTGCTCGCCATCCGGGCCCTTATACCCCATCCAGGTCCAGCCCTCGCGCTTGATGTGCGCGTCCATCACGCATTGCACGAACACTGCCTGCCCGGTCAGCGCCATGTTGCCCCCGGCGCGCCACGGCCGCCCGAGCCAGGTCGAGCGCTTCGGCACGCCCGGCTCGCGGTTGAGCCGGCAGACATGGAACACCAGGCCGAAAGGCTGTGCCGCGGGTGTGCTCGGCGCGGCGATATAGCCTGAAGTATCGGCGCCCGGGACGAAGCGCGTGACGATCTCGCATCCCTCGATCCACGCGGCCCCGCCGCCGAAGATGAAATCCACGCCGCCCAGGATCCGGCAGCCGCTCAGCCAGCTTCGCGACTGGATGTAGAGCGTGTCCTGATAGCCTTCGATCTGGCAGTCCGCGACGCGGGTCCGGTCGGCCTCGGCGCGGATCATCAACGCCACCGCCTGGGCGCCATTCCCCGCGCCGTCGCGCTTCGCACCGATGAAGTCGAAGCTGTTGCGGATCGTGAGATTGCGCAGCGTCACGCCCGGTGCGGCTATCGTCAGTGTCGCGGTCCGGCCCGTGCCCCAGATGCCGCCATCGGCATGCTGCATGCCAGCATAGGTACCGTAGCTCAGGATCGCGCCATAGCCATCGCCGGCGATGGTCACGTTGGGAACCGTGACCGTCAGTTTCTCGACCAGGATACCGGCCCGCACCAGGATCCGGAACGGGCGACCTCCAGCTTGCGCCGCCTGTTCGAGCGCCTTGCCGAGCGTTCCGGTGCGCGGATCGACGATCGCGTCCCATCGCTCGGCGCGCGCTGCCACGGGAAGCATCAGCGCACCCGCCAGCACCGTCCGTCGATCGACCATCTCCGTCCCCCCGCTACCAGCGATAGTTGAAGCTCACGCTGATCCTCTTGCCCTTGCCCGAACCCGCCGGAACCTCGTGCCGCAGCCAGCTTTCCCAGAGCAGCACCGTCCCGGGCTCCGGCACTACCTCGACGAAGCCGCGCAGCGCCTCGGCGACATCGGCGCGGCGCGGCGGCGCGGCCATCATCATCGCCAGCCGCGGATCTTCGAGCCGCAGCCCACGCGATCCCGCCGGCAGCACGACATAGACCGTCCCGGAGACCACGCTGTGCGGGTGGATGTGCCCGCTATGCGCGCCGCCGCCATCGAGGACATTGACCCAGAGGCTATCGAGCTTGAGCTTCTTGCCGCCGAGATCGAACCCGCAGGCATCGGCGAATCTGGCAACGTGCCTGTCGAGCAGCCGCTTCAAATCGGCGAAGGCGGGGTCACGCACGGGCAAGTCGTTGAGCGAGGCATAGGAGGTATAGCCCCGATAGCCATGCTCCTTCGCCCAGCCGCGACCGGCCCGGTCGTCCTCGGCGAGCTGGAGGCAAGAGCCTTCCAACTCGGCAATCAGCGCGTCGTCGCCCAATGCCTCCTGATAGAGCAAGGAGGCGAAGAGCGACCGCACCGCCATCGGCTCAGTAAGCCCGCGCGACCAGGATGCGTTCGACCGCGGGCGCGCCAGTGAAGATGCAATTCCCCTCCGCTGGCGCGGCGCCCTCGGGTACGTTGCGGAAGGTGAGCTTGAGCGCCTTGAGCCGCTCGACCACCTTGTCCAACTCCGCTCCGCTGGGCTTCGACCAGCTGACTTCGACCCAGCCCGGCTTCGTGCCTTCGAACGCCGCTTCGAGCCCGGCATAGTCGGTCACGTCGCGGCGGATATTGGTGTCCATCCGCTCGCGTGCCTGGGAGTGGAGCGCCTGCTGGATGCTCTCCAACATCGCGGTGGCCTCGTCGACGAGCTGCGCGCGCGGCACCACTGCGCTGTCGAGCTTGCCGTCCTCGCGGTACAGCCGGTCGCGGCGGATCACCGAGACGTTCGCCCCGGCAACGTCGCGCCCGCCGACTTCGACCACGATCGGCGCGCCCTTCTTGACCCAGCCCCAGCGCTTGGTCGCCGCCTTGGCAGGGCGCAAATCGAGCAATGCGCGCACCGGCTCGCCGAACGCGCTGAACACTGCCAGTTCCTGCTGGAGCGTCTTGCAATAATCGACGATCGCAGCATCCTCGGGCTGATCGCGCAGCATCGGCACGATGACGATCTGCCACGGCGCGACGCGCGGCGGCACGCGCAGCCCGTCGTCATCGCCATGCACCATGATCACGCCGCCGATCATCCGGGTCGAGACGCCCCAGCTGGTCGTCTGCGCCAGCTCGAGCTCGCCCTCGGCATTTTGGAAGCGGATGTTCTGCGCGGTCGAGAAGGTCGTGCCGAGGAAATGGCTGGTGCCCGCCTGGAGCGCCTTGCCGTCCTGCATCATCGCTTCGATGCTGTAGGTCGAGACCGCGCCGGGGAAGCGCTCATTCTCGGGCTTTTCGCCGGCGACCACCGGCATTGCGAGGCAGTCCTCGGCGAACGACCGATAGACTTCCAGCATCTTGAGCGTCTCTTCGCGCGCCTCGGCTTCGCTGGCGTGCGCGGTATGGCCTTCCTGCCATAGGAACTCGCTGGTGCGCAGGAACATCCGGGTGCGCATCTCCCAGCGCACCACATTGGCCCATTGGTTGATCAGCACGGGCAAGTCGCGCCACGACTGGATCCAGCGCGAGAAGGCCGCGCCGATCACCGTCTCTGACGTCGGCCGCACGACCAGCGGCTCCTCGAGCTTCGCATCGGGATCGGGGACGAGCCTGCCGTCCTTCTGGATCAGCCGGTGATGCGTGACCACCGCCATTTCCTTGGCGAAGCCGTCGACATGCTCGGCCTCCTTCTCGAAATAAGAGAGCGGGATGAACAAGGGGAAATAGCAATTCTCGTGGCCGGTCGCCTTGATGCGATCGTCGAGCAGCCGCTGGATGCGCTCCCAGATGCCATAGCCCCACGGCCGGATGACCATGCATCCGCGCACCCCGCTCTCCTCGGCCAGATCGGCCTCCGAGATGACGGCTTGATACCAGGCGGCGAAATCCTTTTCGCGGGTGACGTTGAGCGCGTGCTTGATCATGGCCGTGCCTCTAAGGCGCGTGGGCAACGCCCGCAATGGCGGCCGCGCCGGCAAGGCGAGTCAATTGACTCCGCTTGACTCGAATCGCGTGTTTGAATGCCTGCCCGCCCCCGACCCTATTTCAGAATAACGCTTTCGTTGTCAGATATTTAGACGTTTCTAGGCGGGCTTGACCGCCTGGATCGAGCCAACCAGATGGTTGGCTTGGCGTCCCGGCTGACAGAGAGGGTTGTGCGCCGCAGCACCGCCGCCTAACCGCACGATGTGGCGGTGGCGAGAACCGAAAGCGTCTTCAAGGGCCTGGCCTTGCGCCTCGTGGCGATCCTGTGCCTGTCGACGATGTCGGCGCTGATCAAGCTCGCCGAGACGCGCGGCGCGACTCTGGTCGAGACGATGTTTCACCGCCAGCTCTGGGCGGTGCCGATCGTCACTGCCTGGATCCTGATGGGGCCCGGCCTGGGTTCGATCCGCACCGCACGCTTCGGCGCGCATCTGACGCGCACGGCGATCGGGCTCACCGGCATGGTCTTCACCTTCGGCGCGGTGCTGCTGCTGCCGCTCGCCGAGGCGACGACGCTCCAGTTCACCGTGCCGATCTTCGCGACTCTGCTCGGCGCGCTGGTGCTGCGCGAGAAGACCGGCTGGCACCGCTGGGGCGCGGTGGTGATCGGCTTCGCGGGCGTGCTGATCGTCGCCCAGCCCGGCAGCGGCCAGTTTCCACTGTTCGGCGCGGTGGTGGGATTGCTCGCGGCGCTGTTCGTGGCGATCGTCGCGATCACGCTGCGCCAGATCGGCAAGACCGAAAGCGCCGGCACCACGGTGTTCTGGTTTTCGGTGCTGTCGCTGCCCCCGCTCGGGGTGGCCTATGCCTTCCAGCTGCAGTCGCACGACTGGCTGACCTGGGCGAATTTGATCGCGATCGGCATCGTCGGCGGAGTCGCCCAGCTCGCGCTCACCGCGTCGGTTCGCTTTGCGCCGGTCTCGACAGTGATCCCGATGGACTATTCGAGCCTGATCTGGGGGACGTTCTACGGCTGGCTGATCTTCGGCGCCTGGCCGACGCCGTGGACCTGGCTCGGCGCGCCGATCATCATCGCCAGCGGGCTCTACATCGTCTGGCGCGAGCGGGTGCTGCATGTGCGCAACACCGAAGGCGCCAGCGACGCCGCTGCTTCGTAAGCTGCAACTCCCGCCCCTGCCTTCGCAGAGCGCGACTCGATCGCGCCGATACAAGCGGCCGAAATCGGGGTTTGACGGGCGTTAAGTTGGCTGGGTTTGCGAAGCGCGATCGATCTCGCAATATTCTTGCGCGCATTTCGCAGGATCGAGTTTCCGAACAATTGAAAGAGCGGCCGGCGACCAGCCGACCGCGCTAGCCAAGCAGGCGAAATCCTACATTGCAAGCTTTGAGCAATCGGCGGGGGGCCGGGGACGAGACGGATGGCGATGAGCCCCAGGACCCGGATTCAATCGGCCGTTTTCGTCATCCCGGATGTTACGCTTTCCCGGAAAACCGCAGGTTTTCCGCTGGAGAGCCTTCAGTCCGGGATCCACCTCTCCATCGGAGGCTTGCTGCACGGTGGATCCCGGACAGATCGATTTTCTTGTCAAATCAGAGATTTGAAGAAAACCGGCTTCCGGGATGACGGTATTTTGTTGCGACCTAACCCCTCCCTCGACGCGAGAGGAACCGCAGGTCGCCACCTTTCAGCCCCGCCGAAACACCAAGCCGAGATTGTTGGCCGGCATCGGCACGATCCGCTGGAGCGCCAGTCCGCGCGCCGCGGCGGCGGTGGACACGTCCTCGACCTGGCGCAGCCCCCAGCGCGAGTCGCGTGCCTTGAGCGATACGTCGAACGCCTCGTTCGACTCGGCGGTTTGCACGTCGCGCTGACGATAGGGTCCGTAGAGAATGAGCGCGGCGCCCGGTGCGAGCAGCCGCCCCGCGCCCGCCATCAGCCCCAAAGTGGCTTCCCACGGGCTGATATGGACCATGTTGACGCACAGGATCGCGTCGGCAGCAGCAATCGGCCAAGTCTCCGCCGCCGCGTCGAGCCCGAGCGGTGGCAGGACGTTGGGCAGGCCGGCGCACCAGTCGGCGATCGATGCGCGCGCGGCTTGCTCGGGATCGCTCGGCTGCCATTGCAGCGCCGGGAATCGTACGGCGAAATATGCGCAATGCTCGCCGCTACCGCTCGCGATTTCCAGCACCAGTCCGCTCGCCGGCAGTTCGGCCTCGAGCACCGCCGCGATCGAATCGCGGTTGCGCTCGGTGGCCGGGGCGTGGCGGCGGGCGCTCATTTCCGGCGCACCGCCGAAACGGCTTACTTCTTGCCCTTGCGCGCCGGGTAGCGGCTCTCGCTGCCCTTGCTCGGGAGCATGAACGAAGCGGCGAGCTTCTCCTTGGCAGCCCTGGCGGCTTCGGCCTTGTCGGCAGCCTTGGCCGCGGCCTGCTCCTCGGCCACGCGCTTCGCTTCGACACGGGCGGCTTCGGCATCGAGCTTGGCCTGCTCGATCGCAGCCTTTTCGGCCTCGATCGCGGCCAGCTTCGCCGCGCGCTCGTCTTCGACCGCCTGTTCGCGGGCGAGGCGTGCTGCCTTGCGCTCGGCCAGTTCGGCCTCGCTCAGCTTGGGCGCGGCCTTGAGCTTTTCGAGCAATGCCTTCTTGGCATCCGCCGAGCGTCCGGCGCGGTCGCTGAAAGTATCGTTGTACGTCATTCGGTATTCTTGCTCCTGAGCGGCGGCTATTCCGCCGCCTGTGCCCGTTCGGGCTCCTTGTAGACCAGCACCGGCTTGCGCGCGGCGAGCGTCTCGTCGAGTCGCCGCCGCGGTGCGTAATGCGGCGCGGTCTTGATCGCGAGATCGCCGCCCTTAGCCTTTTCGGCGACGAAACGGAAGGCGTGGATGAATTGATCGAGCGTGGCCTTGCTTTCGGTCTCGGTCGGCTCGACCAGCATCGCCCCGTGCACGACCAAAGGAAAATAGACCGTCATCGGGTGGAAACCCTCGTCGATCAGTCCCTTGGCGATATCGATCGTCGAGAATCCCTCGGGCAGGCCCTTATCGCTGAAGATCGCTTCGTGCATGCACGGACCCGATTTGGCGAACGGCGCGTCGAGCACATCCTCCATCGAACGCAGGATATAGTTGGCGTTGAGCACCGAATCCTCGGCGACCTGGCGGAGGCCATCGGCACCGTGGCTGAGGATGTAGGTGAGTGCCCGGGTGAACATGCCCATCTGGCCGTGGAAGGCGACCATCCGGCCGAAGCTCGACGCATGATGCTCGCCCGCGGTCTCTTCCTCGACCAAGATGAACTGATCGCCCTGCTTCTCGACGAACGGCAGCGGCGCATACGGCGTCAGCGCTTCGGAGAACACCACCGGCCCCGACCCCGGCCCGCCGCCGCCATGCGGAGTCGAGAAGGTCTTGTGGAGGTTGATGTGCATCGCATCGATGCCGAGATCGCCCGGACGGACGCGGCCGACGATCGCGTTGAAATTGGCGCCGTCGCAATAGACGAAGCCCCCCGCGGCGTGGACCGCATCCGAGATCGCGCGCATGTCGGGCTCGAACAGGCCGCAGGTGTTGGGGTTGGTGATCATCACCCCCGCCACGTCGGGGCCGAGCCGCGCCTTCAATGCTTCGAGATTGACCCGGCCCGCCTCGGTCGCGGGAATGTCCTCGACCGAGAAGCCGGCGAACGCCGCGGTGGCGGGATTGGTGCCGTGCGCGCTTTCGGGGACCAGCAGCACTTTCCGGGCCTGCTCGCCCTTGGCGTCGAGCGCCGCGCGGATCGCGAGCACGCCGCACAGCTCGCCATGCGCGCCGGCCTTGGGGCTCATCGCGACCGAGTGCATGCCGGTCAGCGTCACCAGCCAATGCGCGAGCTGGTGGATCACTTCGAACGCGCCCTGGCACGAATCGACCGGAGTCAGCGGGTGGAGATCGGCGAAGCCGGGGAGCCGCGCCATCCGCTCGTTGAGTCGCGGATTGTGCTTCATCGTGCACGAGCCGAGCGGGAACAGGCCAAGGTCGATCGCGTAATTCTGGCGGCTGAGCCGGGTATAATGGCGCACCGCCTCGGGTTCGGACAGGCCGGGGAGGCCGATGGGCTTCGAACGGTCCAGGCCGGCGAGGCGCGACTTGCCCGAAGGCGCCTCGGCGAAATCGACGCCCGTGGTCTCGGTCGAGCCGATCTCGAAGATCAAGGGCTCTTCGAGCATCAGCGCGCGGTTGCCGGTGGAAGTCGCGCCCGCGGCTTCGCCGGCCTGCGGCGTGGTGGGGCGCCAGCCGCTCTGGTTGATCGTCATGCTGCCACCTCGTGATTGCAGGCTGCGCCAACCCCGTTCGGCCTGAGCCTGTCGAAGGCCCGTCCTTCTTTTGGGAGGGGGCAGACAGAGAAAAACGGCCCTTCGACAAGCTCAGGGCGAACGACAGAGAGGAACGTCATGCCAGCGCCTCCTCGAGCGCGGAGGCGAGCGTTTCGACGTCCTCCCCAGTGGTGGTTTCGGTGACTGCGACGACGAGGCCGTTCGCGAGCTCGGGCGCGTCGGGGTAGAGCCGGCCCAGCGACACGCCGGCGAGGATGCCCTTGTCGGCGAGCGCGCGGACCACGGGGCGGGCTTCCTTCGACAGCTTCAGCGTGAATTCGTTGAAGAAACGATCGGTGACCAGTTCGACGCCGTCGATTTCGGCCAGCCGGTCGGCAGCGGCGCTGGCGGAGACATGGTTGAGCTCGGCGAGACGGCGCAGGCCCGCTTCGCCCAGCAAGGTCATGTGCGCCGACATCGCAAGCGCGCAGAGCACCGAGCTGGTGCAGATGTTCGAGGTCGCCTTTTCGCGGCGGATATGCTGCTCGCGGGTGGACAGTGTCAGCACGAAGCCGCGCTTGCCCTCGGCATCCTTGGTCTCGCCGCAGAGCCGTCCGGGCATCTGGCGGACCAGCTTCTCGGAGCAGGCGAACAGCCCGACATAGGGCCCGCCGAACTGGAGGCCGACGCCGAGCGACTGGCCTTCGCCGACGACGATGTCCGCGCCCATCTCACCCGGCGACTTGATCGCGCCCAATGCCACCGGCTCGGTGACTACTGCGATCAGCAGTGCCTTCCTGGCGTGGCAGGCTTCGGCGAGCGCGCTCATGTCTTCTATCCGGCCGAAGATGTCGGGGTATTGGACGACGACGCAGCTAGTGTCGTCGTCGATCTGGTCGATCAGGTCGAGCGTGTCCGGCTCGGGCGAGAAGGTTGGCAGCGAGGTGACGAGCCGATCGCCGGTAAATTTCGCCATCGTGTTGGCGACCGAGACGTAATGCGGATGCAGCCCGCCCGAGAGGATCGCCTTGCCGCGCCTGGTCACGCGCCGCGCCATCGTGATTGCTTCCCAGCACGCAGTCGAGCCGTCGTACATCGACGCATTCGCCACGTCGCAGCCGAGCAGCCGCGCGACCTGCGTCTGGAATTCGAACATCACCTGCAAGGTGCCCTGCGCGATCTCGGGCTGGTACGGCGTGTAGGCGGTGAGGAACTCGCCGCGCTGGATGATGTGGTCGACCGATGCCGGGACATGATGCCGGTACGCCCCGCAGCCGAGGAAGAACGGCACGTCGCCCGCCGCGAGGTTCTTCCTGGCCAGCGCCGACATGTGGCGCTCGACCGCGAGTTCGCTGGCATGGTTGGGCAGGCCGTGGACCGGGCCATCGAGGCGCGCGGCTTCGGGCACGTCGACGAACAGGTCGTCGATCGAGCCGGCGCCGATCGTGGCGAGCATCGCCGCGCGGTCGGTCGGGGTAAGGGGCAGATAGCGCATTGGACACGTCTCTCCCCCCTCGCTTTTAGGGAGGGGTTGGGGGTGAGTAGCGACGGCGGAGGCTCGATGCCTCCGGCGGCGCTTTTCGGGGATGGCGCAGGAAGGGCTCGCTTCGCTCGCACCCACCCCCAACCCCTCCCTTGCAGGGAGGGGAGCAGGAACTAGAGCTTGCTCACGAAATCCTGGTACGCGGCTTCGTCCATCAGCGCGTCGAGCTCGCCGGCATCGGCGAGCGTCAGCTTGAAGAACCAGCCCTCGCCTTCGGGATCGTCGTTGACCAGAGCCGGATTGTCGGCGAGCGCGGCATTGCCTTCGATCACCGTGCCGGCGACCGGGGCGTAGACGTCCGACGCGGCCTTGACGCTCTCGACAACCGCGGCATCGTCGCCCTTGCTGACGGTCTTGCCCGCTTCGGGCGTCTCGACGAACACGATGTCGCCGAGCTGGCTCTGCGCATAGGCGGTGATGCCGACGGTCGCGGTGTCGCCGTCGACCTGGATCCACTCGTGATCTTCAGTGAAATAGCGGCTCATATTACCCCTTTCTGACGTAGCGATGCGGGACGAAGGGCATTGCCACGACCTCCGCGTGATGAACCTTGCCGCGCTGGGCTAGCGTGATGCGCGTGCCGGGCGTGGCGAGCGCGACGGGCACATAGGCCATCGCGATCGGCTTCTCGACCGTGGGCGCGAACCCGCCGCTGGTGACCTTGCCGACGTCGCTGCCGTCTGCGCCGACCACGGCTGCGCCTTCGCGCACCGGCTGGCGGCCTTCGACGATCAGCCCGACGCGCTTGACGATCGGGCCCTGCTCGCGCTCGAGCAGGATTCGCGCATGGCCGGGGAAACCGCCTTCCTCGCGGCGGCGCTTCGACAGCGCGAAGCCGAGGTCGGCGGCGACCGGCGTGGTTTCGAGATCGAGATCGTGCCCATAAAGCGGCAGTCCGGCCTCGAGCCGCAGCGAGTCGCGCGCGCCGAGCCCGATGGGCTTGACCTCGGGCTGTGCGCACAGCGCCTCGGCGAACGACTCGGCAGCTTCGCCGGGCAGCGAGATCTCGAACCCGTCCTCGCCGGTATAGCCCGAGCGGCTCACCCAGAGCGGATTGCCGTTATACTCGAATGCCGCGGCGGTCATGAATACGAGGCTGGCAACTCCGGGTACGACGCGCTCGAGCGCAGTGACGGCCTCCGGCCCCTGCAGCGCGAGCAGCGCCTGTTCGTCGAGATGGTTGATCGAGACTTCATCGGGCAGATGCTCGCGCAGCACGCCGAGATCGTCCCATTTGGTCGCGCCGTTGACGACCATGTAAAAGGCGCCGCGCTCGATTTCGAAGGGGTTTTCCTGGCCCAGACGGGTGATCATCAGATCGTCGTGGATACCGCCATTGTCGGCGAGCAGCAGCGAATAGCGCATGCGCCCTTCGCCCAGCCCCTTGATGTCGCCGGGCAGCAAGGTCTCGAGTTCGGCATCGACGTCCGGCCCCGAGAACAGCAATTGTCCCATGTGGCTGACGTCGAACAGCCCGGCATGCGCGCGCGTCCAGAGATGCTCCGCCATGATGCCTTCATACTGGACCGGCATCTCATATCCGGCGAACGCGACCATGCGGCCGCCGCGCGCGCGGTGCCAGCTGTCGAGCGGAAGCTGCTGGACCTCCACCACTTCCTCGCCCGCATCGGAATCATGGCTGTACGCCGTGCCGCGTGCCTGGGTAAATTCGTCGGTGGGGCCGTTGTGGTTTTCTCGGCTCATCGGGGCACTCCGCACATAGGATAGAACGAGAGTCCCAACGCACATCGGTGCGCGCAAGTCCCTCGCCCCCTCTGTCACGGAACCTGAGAGCTTTCCCCCGGAGCAAATCCGGGGTTACCCCTTCGGTGGTCGCCTGTTGGACGACGCTTTCCAGAGTGTCGTAGCGCGCGCGGTCCCTGGTGCCTGAGAGATTCCGGGGCGGTTGCTCCTTCGGCGGGTAGCCTTGCGACCACCACTCTCCCGCGCGTGCCTATGCCGGTTGCCCACCATCGACCTGCGCAGCCTTGGCTGCGCGGCCGAAGCGAGTCAATCCGGTTCAGCGGGTGACGTTGTACTTAAGCTGGTCTTCGGTGAGCTGGAAGCCGACCAGCGCCTCGAAGGTCGACGCGAGCACCGCCGAGCGGATCGCCGGATCGGCGAGCGGATCCATCGCCGCTGCCTGATCGCCGGCCTTGCGCTTCTCGGTGAGGCGCTTGCGCACTTCTTCCGGCAGAGTTGCCGCGGCACGATCGATGCTGGCGTGCGCCTGGCCGGTCGTCTGTGCGCGCAGCTGGCCATCGGCGAAGCGGACGGTGACCTGGCCGATGCGCTTGGCGGTGACGTTGGTGCCGCCGCGCACCACGGTGATGAAATAGGGCAAGGTCACGTCGCGCGCCGGGCCCGGCTGGTTGCGCCGCGCCAGCACGTCGAAGGTCAAATTGGCCAGGATCTGCGGGCCGGTCTCGTCGCAGGTCGACTGGACGTTGGTGAGCACCGCGGTCACGTCGATCGCGCTCGCTTCGCGGCTGTTCGCCGGGTTGAACAAAGTGACGTCGCCGGTACCGGCGGGGACGCCGATATGCGGGCACGCCGAGCGCACCGCGGTGATGCCGCCCTCGGCGATGTCGCCGGTCTTGGAGCAGCCGCCGGCGGCCAGCAGGATCAGGGCGGGGACGGCGAGCTTGGCGAGCGACACGGGCGGTACACCTTTCAGACGGAACAACGGGCCACGCACGCGCGGCCCGGATAATGGCGGCACCATAGGAACCGGCTTTCGCGCGTGCAAGCAATCGCGTAGGAGCCGCTTGCCATGGACGCGATCACCAAACCGCCGCTCGAACTGCTCATCGCCGCGCCGCGCGGCTTCTGCGCCGGCGTCGACCGCGCGATCCGCATCGTCGAGCTGGCGATCGAGAAATACGGCGCGCCGGTCTATGTGCGGCACGAGATCGTCCACAATAAATATGTCGTCGACACGCTCAAGGCCCAGGGCGCGATCTTCGTCGAGGAGCTCGATCAGGTGCCCGACGGCGTGCCGGTGGTGTTTTCGGCGCACGGCGTGCCCAAGGCAGTGCCGGCCAAGGCAGCCGAGCGCGGCCTCTCTTATCTCGACGCCACCTGCCCGCTCGTCTCCAAGGTGCATCGCCAGGCCGAGCGGCTGGTCGCGGCGGGGCGGCACATCCTGTTCATCGGCCATGCCGGCCACCCCGAAGTGATCGGCACCTTCGGTCAGGTCCCTGCCGGCGCGATGACGCTGATCGAGACCGAGGCGGACGCCGAAACACTGATTGCCGCCGACCCCGACAACCTCGCCTTTCTGACCCAGACCACGCTGTCGGTCGACGATACCGCGGCAGTGCTCGCGGTGCTCAAGCGACGCTTCCCGACGATCCTCGCGCCGGGGGTCGACGACATCTGCTATGCCACGTCGAACCGCCAGGGCGCAGTCAAGGCGCTCGCCACGCAAGTCGATCTGGTGCTGGTCATCGGTTCGCCCAAATCGTCCAATTCGCTGCGCCTGGTCGAAGTCGCAGTACGCAGCGGCACCTGCTCGACCCTGATCCAGCGCGCCGACGACATCGACTTCGCCTGGTTCGACGGCGTCACCCGGGTCGGGCTCACTGCCGGCGCTTCGGCCCCCGAGCTGCTGGTGCGCGAAGTCGTCGAGCTGCTCGGCACGCGCTTCGAAGTCACCGAGCGCGAAGTCGAGACGGTTGCCGAGAACATCGCGTTCAAGCTCCCCCGCGGCCTCGAGGCGGCGTAACCCACTTTCGAACGCGTCGAACCACTAACCGTTCGTGCTGAGCTTGTCGAAGCACTGCCCTTTCCCTAACCCGTCACAAGAACGGCCCTTCGACAAGCTCAGGGCGAACGGAGGGTGGGATTGGCGGTCTACACACAGGTCTCGGCTGAAGCGCTGAGCGCTTTCCTCAAGCGCTTCGACGTGGGCGAGCTCATGTCCGCCAAGGGCATTGCCGAGGGCGTCGAGAACTCAAATTACCTCGTCGATACGACCCAGGGCCGCTTCATCCTGACGCTCTACGAAAAGCGCGTGGCGGCGGACGACCTGCCCTATTTCATGGCGTTGCTCGATCATCTCGCGGATAAGGGCCTGCCGGTCCCGCCGGCGATCAAAGACCGCGACGGCCGCGAGATCCACGAGCTCGAAGGTCGCCCGGCCTGCCTCATCAAGTTTTTGCCCGGCGTGTCGGTGACCACGCCGACCCAGATACAGGCCCAGGCGACAGGTGCCGCGCTCAGCCAGATGCATCGGGCACTCGAGGACTTCGCGCTCGAGCGCCCCAACACCATGGGGGTCGATACCTGGCAAGCCCAGCTCGACCGCTGCGGGCCCGACCTGAACAGCATCCACCCCGGCTTGTTCGACAGCGTTTCGCGCGCGCTGGAACGCATCCTCACGCGCTGGCCGCGCCATTTGCCTCCCAGCGCCATCCACGCCGATCTGTTCCCCGACAACGTGCTGATGCTCGGCGAAGAGGTCACCGGTCTGATCGACTTCTACTTTGCCTGCACCGATGTCCGCGCCTTCGACCTTGCAGTGACGCATGGCGCCTGGGCGTTCGACGCGACTGGCCATCACTACGATCCCGCGATCGGCGACGCATTGCTCCGCGGCTATCAGCAATCGCACCTGCTTGCCGAGGACGAGCGCGCCGCACTGCCGATACTCGCCGAGGGCGCGGCGCTGCGCTTTCTGCTCAGCCGCGCCTGGGACTGGCTCAACACCCCCGCCGACGCACTCGTCACCAGGAAAGATCCACTCGCCTATCTGCGGCGGCTGGACTTCTATGCGGAGAACGGCGACGCGCTCTTCGCATGACCGAACTCGAGCATGTCGAAATCGCCACCGATGGCGCGTGCAAGGGCAATCCCGGGCGCGGCGGCTGGGGCGTGCTGCTGCGGATGGGCGGGGTCGAGAAGGAATTGTCGGGCGGCGAGCCGCACACCACCAACAACCGCATGGAGCTGATGGCGGCGATCCAGGGGCTCAACGCGCTCAAGCGCCCGTGCCGGGTCACGCTGTCGACCGATAGCCGCTATGTGATGGACGGTCTCACCAAGTGGATCCATGGCTGGCTCAAGAATGGCTGGCGGACGTCTGACAAGAAGCCGGTCAAGAACGCCGATCTGTGGCAGGAACTGCTCGCCGCATCGAAACCCCACCGCGTCGAATGGGTGTGGGTCAAGGGTCATGCCGGCCACCCGGACAATGATCGCGCCGACAAATTGGCCAGCGATGCCGCGCTCGCGCAACGTTAGGTGATGGCGATAAGTTGTCCGCCCGAAGAATAGTGCCTTACCGGATGCTCCCGTAACGCTATCCCGCTGCCGTCGTCACGGTGTGGACGAATGGACTGCGACTCCTGGTGAAGCGTAGGCCGTATCGGCCAGCGCCGCCTCGACGCCAGCGGTGCCCCTTTCGATCAGCGCCAGGAAAGTGCCGTTCGCCTCGCTCGGATCCTGCGTCCGCCCGAAAGCTTCATGCGCCTGGGTGAACGCCACGCTCCACACCGCGGCGATCAATCCCGCAGCGAGATGCGCGTTTGGATCGTCGTGCGGGCGCCCGACAGCGTCGGCCAAGCCAACGGCTAGCGCGCGCACGAAGTCATCGCGCATCTGGCGCCCCCGCGCCTTGAGGGTTTCGCTCGCGAGCGCCGTCTCGACGAAGAGATAGGTGCCGCGAAAGAGCGGAAAGGATGGATGCGGCTGCTCGATCAATCGACGCGCCAGCGAACGCAGCGCCTGGACCGGCGAAGTGCCCGCGTCGCGCTCCCGAATGGCCGCGAAGGCGACGTCGCGGATCTCGTGCTCTCGGTCGAAGAACATGTCCTCCTTGCGGGGGAAATGGTTGAACACTGTCATCCGCCCAACGTCGGCGGCCTCCGCAATCTCGTCGATCGTCACCGCATCGAAGCCGCGTTCGAAAAACAAGCGGGTCGCCACGTCGGAGATGGCCTGACGGGTTAGCAGCCGCTTGCGTGTTCGGCGTTCGGCAACTGGCCCTGACATAGCTTGCTTTCTATACGCAGTATATTTATGGACTGAGTCCACTTTCATATCATTCCAGTTGAGGTCTCCATGATCGATCCGTCAACCTCCGATTCCGGGGCCGTGTCGGCCCCCAAAATCCCCGTCCTGATCAGCGGCGCAGGCTTCGCAGGCCTGGCCACCGCCTTCTGGATGACGAGGCTCGGCTATCGGGTAACGATCATCGAGACCAGCGGCGGCCTGCGCCGGGGCGGCACCCCGGTCGACATCGAGGGGGAAACGATCGGGATTCTCACGCGCATGGAGATGATCGAAGCCGTGCGGGCGAAGGCCCTCCCTCCGCGAGACTTCGAGTTCAAGGATGAAGAGGACACGACCCTTGGTGGGCTGACGGCCGCGTCCAGACCGGATGATCCGTCCGCGGCCCGCTACGAGATCCACCGGGACGACCTGCTCGACATCCTGTTCGCGTCGGTCGACGGCGCTGTCGAACTGCACTTCGGGCGCTCGATCGCCCAGCTGGACGACGGGCCGGAGCGCGTGTCCGTCGCGTTCGACGATGGCTCGCAGGGCGACTATGCATTGGTTCTCGGATGCGACGGCAACCGCTCCAATACCCGGTCGCTGGTGTTCGCCGATTCCGATGCCGCGTCTTATTATATGGGCGGCTATTTCTACCTGCGAGTGGTGCCGAAGACCGGCCTGCTTCCGGCAAACAGCACGCAACTCTTCAGCGTGCCCGGCCGGACGGCGATGCTGAACGGCTATGACGACCGCACGGACATCGCGCTCGCGTTCCGTTCCGATCAGCAGATCGACTACGACTTCCGCGACAAGGCGCAGCAGCGCCGCCTCGTCCACGATCACTTCGATGGGCTCGGTTGGAAAGTACCGGAGATGCTCGCGCACGTCGATGCCGACGGAGACTTCTACTTTGACCGGGCTAACCAGATCCGAATGCGGGCATGGTCGAAGGGGCGCATCGCGCTGGTCGGCGACGCGGGATATTGCGTATCCCCGGTGGCCGGCCTGGGAGGCTCGATCGCTCTCATCGGCGCGGCGCGCCTGGCCGATGCGCTTCAGCGCCATCCGGACGATCACACCGCCGCGTTTCAGGAATATGAAGCCGAGCTTCGCCCCTTTGTCGAGCAAGTCCAGGAGCGTGCGGCAACTGCCGGCATGTCGACGCTGTTCCCTGCGGACGAAGCCGAGCTCGAGGAGCGCAACCGCAAGATCCGCGCGGGCGAGATCGATCTGTGACCAGATTTCTGCTCTCTGCCGAGCCAACGGGCGGCAGCCGGGGTCAGCCCTGACCGCGAACCCCTGCTTCGATGGCGGCCTTGAGCTTTTCGCCGGCGTCGGCGGCGACCTGCTGGACGCTACGGGTGCCGGTCACAGGATCGGTCTGATGGAATTTGAACGCCTGGTTACTTAACGGGCCGGAGATCAGGTCCGCCATCATGATCTCGCGTTGCCGGTTGGCGGTGGTCGCGAACGGCGCGATGAAATCGACCAGCCAGACGGCGCTGCCCGAAATCCACTCCTCGAGCGTCAACTGGTTCTCCGGGCTGATCATACCGCCTTCCAGCTTGCGCTCGGCCTCGGCGTTGCATTTGGCCCAGAGCGCGAGCCCCACCGGCTGATCGCCGTTCCGGAAGAGGTAGAATTGCTGGTGGATCAGCGCAGGCATCACGAGCCACTCGAGATCTCCGATCGCCAGCGCTCGATGCAGCGGCGACTGGGTGAGAAGCCATGTCATTTCGCCCAGTAGATGGCTCACCGTCGGCGCGGCCGGCTGATGCGCGGGTTTGAACCCGATGGAATCGATGTCGGACATCGCTAGGTCCTAGTGGCCGGAGGCAAAATAATCAAAGGACGCAAGCTGCGGCTGGTCCCTTCGCAGCGAACCGCCCTCCCCTGCCAGCACACCGAACGACGCCATATATTGAGTCATCAGTAGGGCACGGCGATCGAGATCCGGGCCGCCGCCGGCTTTGCCGGTCGACCCAGCGCCCTCGACCACGTCGACCAGCGCCGGTGCGACCCCGTCGAACATCCGCTTCGATGGCACCCATCCGCTCAGCCGCCACATGCGCTCATCCCCGCTTTCTTCATCAACGTTGCGGGGGCGGTGGGCAGACCCATAGAAATCACCCTCGCGCGAGGACTGTACCCCGTCGATCCCGCCGGCAGCGGCAGGGACGTCGCCCCGCCCGAGCCCGTCGGTATACCGGGACGTGCCGCGTCTCGACACGCCTGCCCTGCGCGGCGGGGATGGCTCCACAGTGCCGGATTGCTGCGGCGGGGGCAGAGATATCGTATCGCCGGGCACGCTTGGCCCGGCAGGTGCTGCCGGAGGAATTGCAACAGGTACCGACGCCGAGACGCCAACCGTCGGGGTAAAGACAGGCTCGCTGCCGGCCGGCGCCATGCCCGTGCCCGCGTCCGCGGGAAGCGGGGGTGCGGCGAAATAAGTGAGAGCCACGTCGCCGGCCCTGCCTTCGCTTCCATCCGTGCGAACGAAGCGCGTCGTGTTGAGCACGACATTCTCCAGACCGTCTTCGACGGTGTGGCCGGTCGGCTGGCCGTGCAGGTCGATTGCCGCGATGCCGATTTCGGCAAGGAAGCGCAGCTCGCCGGCCTGGCTGACTCCATCCTGGTTGAGATCCTGCCAGACCTGGAGCTCGCCGAATCGCGAATCGGCAGCGTCGAGCGTTCCATCGCCGTTGGTGTCGAGCCCCGCGAGCCCTTCCAGGTCGGTAGTGGCACCAGGCTTGTCGCCTACGAAAGAAATTTCGACGCCGTTCTCGATCAGACCGTTGCGGTTCCGATCGAATACCAGGATCCCATCTGCGGCGCCGACCCATCCGGTGCGATCGCGTCGTCCATCGGCGTTCTGATCGAAGAAGATGTTGCCGCCCCAGGTCGACGTAAAATCGAAACCGTTGCCGCCCAGGTCGAATACGATCGGCCAAGCGTACCACCAGACCGAGTTCTGATTATTTTCATCAGACGAGTACACCGCGAAATTGGCCAGACTGTTGGTACCGCCGTTAACCACCGTATACCCGTCCGCATAGAAAGCGTTGGTCTCAGGACGCCTCGTAGTCGTATTTTCGTATCTGTAATATTCCGAATAGTAGCCCACCACTCGATTGGTACCATTTTCGACCAGTGCCCACTCATTGAACCATGTTTCATAGCCCCCCCCCCACTGGAGTTCGCTGTCCTGCGTGGCATGCGCTTCCACGTGGAAATTGGAACTCAGCGTCGGGTAATAAGGATAGGTGCTGGAAGGGATCCAAACCTGCTGGACGATATCCACGATGTTTGCGTTGAACCCGTAAGAGCTCGACAGGGCACCGTCGCTCGCGGAGATCGTGACGGGCAGATATTTTCCGGTAGCGCCGCCGACCTGAAGCGCGCTCGATTCATAGTCGATGCCCGGATTGACGACCGAAATCTCCCAACGGTTATTGGCCCAATTGACGGCGAGGTTCGATGCCGAGCTGCTCAGGCTGAGCAGGTTGGCCGCCTTGTCCGGGTCGCTCACGTTCACCGTGGCGACGACGGTGCCGAGCGGCACGTTCTCGATGATCCCGTTGCCGAAGCTTCCGAGCCAGGTGATTCCGGTGATCACCGGCGCATCGTTCGCCCCGGTTATGTTCACTTGGATCGTGCCGGTCGCCTGAAGCCCCGCATTGTCCGCGACCACATAGGTGATCGTGTCCGTATCAATTGCCCCCGCAGCAAGGCCCTGGAATCCCGACCCGACCCAATAGGTCAGCGTCTGGCTGGGGGCATTGTAGGTGACGCTGCTGCCTCGCGGCGTGCCGGGGGTGACGGAGACGATGTGCAGCGGATTGCCCTCGGGATCCAGGATGCTCCCGAACAGCGCCTGGAGGTCGACGTTGACGCCGCCTGAATCCTCGCTCACGCCGCTCAGCAGGTAGCTCCCCGAAGGGACCGGCGCCTCGTTCTTGTTGGCGACGGTGATCGTCGCGGTGCGCAGCGTGCGCTTGCCCGAAGGGTCTATCGCGACGATGCCGACCGAGATCGCCGGGCTGACGCCGTTGGCAGCAAACCATTCGTAATTGAAGCCATTGGGAAACTGTCCAATATCCGCGCGCAAGCGCAGCTGATTGCCGACGAGCTCGAACCAACCGTTCGGATTGCCGTTGATCGCGTCGCCCTGCGTGGTTTGCGCAAAGCTATAGGTTATCGCGCCGCCTTCGGGATCGGTGGCACCGCCGATGGTGCCGATAATCAGATTTGCCGGATCTCCCGCGGTCCACTCGGTGATGCTGGTCGAGAAGTCGCCCGGGGCGCTCGGCGCCTCGTCGACATTGACGAGCTGGAAATTGACCGCCTGCCATCCGCCGACCTGCGCCCCAACCTTGGCGCGGACGTTGATCGTAGTGGTCGAGATGCCACCGACCGGCGCGCCGAAGCCGCTGGGGCGGTTCTCATAATCGAGCGCGCCGACCAGCTTGAGCGTCGAACCGATGATCTGGAACGCCGCAGCGGCGCCGGTCGAGGGATCGATCTCATACGTCACGGCGGCACCTTCGGGGTCGCTGCCGTTCAGCGTCACGCCCGTCCAGGAGCCGCTTGTCGTTTCGGTGACCGCCAAAGGCTGCAGCAAGCTCAGAACCGGCAGTTCGTCAACCGGCGTGACCGTGATGACGAAGCTGGTGTTCGCGGCCGAGACCAGGCCCCCTGCGTCGCGGGTGCGCACCACTACGGTGACCGTGCCCGTTCCCCCCGTCGCCACATCGGCGTCGGCTACCGCGCCGCCGATAAGGGAAAGCTGGTTGCCATTGACCTGAAACCAGTTTCTGGTCTGGCTGACGATGTCATAATAGAGCGTGCCACCCTCGGGATCGCTGGCGGAGAGCGCAAGTCCACTCACCGCGCCCGAAGTTGCGCCGTCGAGGATGGTCGCCCCGCTGACCGCATTCGGCGCGCTCGGCGCTTCAGGTACGTTGTTCGGCGCAATGCCGATGGTCTGCTGATAGGTGACCGGGCTTGCAGCGTTGGTGCGATCGGTCACGCGGACGATGACCTGCGCCGGCCCGGCCTCATAATTGAGCGACTGGCCAGGCGCGAGGCTGAGCTGGTTCACTCCCGCAGCATCGTTCGGGTCGACGAACTTGGCGGCATCGGCGCCGCCGACGATCTTGTACGTATAGGTGCCGCTGCCATCGGGATCGGTGACGCCAAGCGTACCGACAAGGACGCCCGCCACATTCTCGTTGAACCCGCCCGCCACCGGCGTGAAGGTCACCGCAGTGGGTGCGCCGTTGACGCTGACCGCGATGTTGACCGCTATTTCGCTCGAATATTGCCCGCCCGCGGCGATCAAGCCGGCCGCCAGATTTTCGCGCGAGCGCGCCTTGAGCACTACCGTGAAATCGGCCGACGACCCCGCCGGCGGGGTGATCCGTAGCGTGGCGAGGTTCCAGCCGGTAATCGTTGCCGTCGTCGAACCCGCGGCCGAGGTGAAGCTGTTGGTGCCGTCGGACAACACCACCCCCACCGGAATATTCTCGACCTTCACATAGTCGAAGACTTCGGATCCATCCGTATCGGCGAGCAAAGCGAGCTTGCTTCCTGCAAGCGTGCCGGGAAGCAGGATCGTCGCGCCGCCATTGCCGCTCACCGCGAGATTGGCGCTCTTTGTGGGATTGTCGGCGACCGCGAGCACGTTGAGGTTGACGTTGAGCGGGGCCGAGCTGAGGACGCCGTCCGAGCTGGTCAGAGTCACGGTCGCGCTGCCGTGCAAATTGCCGGTCGGGCGAAGCGTCAGGATCCGGGTGCGGCCGGTCGCGTCGCTGCCGTCGATGGTGATGTCGGCGGCCTGGATCGCCTGAAAGATGCCGCCGGACGCAGTGGCGGAGAGCGTCAGGCCGGCACCCGGGGTCTGCGCGTCGTCGAGCACGAACTTGAGCTGGACGGCCGTGTCTTCGGAAGTCGAAACGGGATTGCCCGCCGCCGCAGTCACCGTCGGGGGGGTGTTGAGGCCCCAGGCGTTGTCGATCTGCCCCCGCACGCTTTGCGCGAGTGCCGCGAAGCTCGCCGGTTGGGCAGTGCCGGCCATGATCGACAACAGGGTGGGCATGTTGACGAGCCGATCGTTCACGCGAGTCCCCGCGATGAAGATGTCGACGTAGAAGCCGTCCGCCGCGGTCCAGTCGCCTGCGGTGGTGTTGGTGAACCAGTCCTTCACCGTCACCTGATCGGTGGCGCCGAGCACCTTGACGATCAAGTCCTTGCCCGACTTGGCGAACCACAGATCCGAATATTGGATCGATGCCGCGAGATTGGCCGAATCGTAGAAGAAATCGACTGCGTCGCGCGACGCCGGCACGTCCGAATCGTAATTGTAGATGATGTCCTGGCCACCGCCGCGGGCGAATTTGTAGACGTCGCCGCCGGCGCCGCCCGCCATGGTATCATTGCCGAGGCCGCCGTCGAGTGCGTCGCCCGCATCGCCCGCGTCGAGAAAGTCGTTGCCCGCCTCCCCGTAGAGCGTGTCGGATTCGCCGCCGCCGAACAGCCGGTCGATGCCATCGCCGCCCCACAACGTGTCCACCCCCGCTTCGCCGAAGATGACGTCGTCGCCGGCATCGCCGTACAGGGTGTCATTGCCGGCACCACCATAGATCAGGTCGTCGCCACCACCGCCGCGCACGACGCTGCTGCCGTTGGTGCCGCGCAATTGGTCGTTATAGCCTGAGCCGGTGAGGTTCTCGACGCCGTTGAACCAGTCGCCCTCGGCATCCGCGCCTGCGGCGGCGACAGCGCCGACCAATGCCGTGGTGCTCGACGAATTGTTGGCGACCAGATCGACCCGCACGCCGTTCAGCGAGATGACGCGCGCGGTGGCGACGGTGGTCGCGCCCACCACCATGCCACCCACCGCCGCCGAATTGACCGCAGTGCCTGCGGCGGACGAGGCATAGGTCACCGTGTCGATGCCGGCGCCGCCGATGATCTGATCGGCGCCGCCGCGGCCCTCGATCGTGTCGTCGCCCGAGCCGCCGTCGATCCGGTTCGCCGCCGCCGAGCCGTAGAGAATATCATTGCCCGATCCGCTGAGCACATTCTCGACATTGGTCAGCTTGTGCGCGGCATTGTTGAGGTCGATCGCGAGCGCAGTGCCGACCGTAATGAAGCTGGCGGTGTCGGTCCCGGTGCCGCCGTCGACCGTGTCCTCGCCGACGAGCGTGAGGATGATCGTGTCGTCCTCGCTGCCGCCATTGACGATGTCGGCACCCAGGCCGCCGGTCAGTATGTCGTTGCCGCCGCCGCCGTTCAGCGTGTCCGCGCCATCATCGCCGTAGAGCGTGTCGACGCCGTCATCGCCATTGAGAGTATCGTTGTCGACGCCGCCATAGAGCGTGTCGTTCTCGGTCCCGCCGGAAAGAACGTCGCTGCCCGCGCCGCCATAAAGCTGGTCGGCTCCGGCTTCGCCCTTGAGATCGTCGTTTCCGGCGTCGCCGGTGATGACGTCGGCACCGGCGCCGCCGCGAAGGACATTGGCGGCAGAGCTGCCCGAAATCTCATCGGCGAATGCCGAGCCGGTGACGTTCTCGATCGTGCCCGCGGCGAACGTGTCGCCTTCGGCGTCGCCCCCCGCGCCGCGGCCGGCGGCCACGCCGTTGACCGCGCCGCCGGACAGATTGACCTTCACCGCAGCGGCGGACAGCCCGAAGTCGAGCGTGTCGATGCCGGCGCCGCCGTCATAGGTGTCGGCGTCGGCGCTGCCCATCAGCCGGTCGTCGTCGGCACCGCCATAGAGGAAATCGTTGCCCGTGCCGCCGTCGAGCGTGTCGCTGCCGGCATCGCCATTGAGTGTATCGCCGCCCGAGCCGCCGGCGAGCGCGTCATTGCCGGCGTCGCCCCAGATCTGGTTCGCGAACTCGTTACCGGTGAGCGCGTCATCGAGCGTAGAGCCGCGCAGATTCTCGATGCTGGCGATGTTGGTGGCGGTGCCGAGATCAACCACGCCGTTATAGGCGCCCTGGTTGAGCCACAAGGTGTCGATGCCCGATCCGCCATCGATCACATCTTCGACTGCGCCTGCAGCGGTCTTGCCGGCGTAAATCTGGTCGATGCCGTCGCCGCCGAGCATCGTATCGACGCCTGCCTCGCCCATGAGCGTATCGTTGCCCGCGCCACCCGCAAGGAGGTCGTCGCCCCCGCCGCCGAGCAGCGTATTGTCGAGCGCGTTGCCGAGCAGGACATCGTTGAAGCCGCTGCCGAACACCTGCTCGATATTGGTGAGCCGATCCCCTTCGGCGTCGCCCCCCTTGCCGATCCCGCTATCGAGGTCGACCGTCACTGCCGCGGCGGAGGCGGTATAAGCGACCCGATCGAGTTCGGTGCCACCGTCGATGAGATCGGCGCCGCCCGATCCGTTGATGATGTCGTTGCCGCCATTGGCGTTGATGGTCTCGCCCCGCGCGGTGCCGTTCAGCACGTCGGCGCCGGCAGTGCCGGTGATCGTCGCGCCCGGTCCGCTCTGGATCGACAGGGTGAAGTCCGAAGCGACGCTGGCAGCACCCGTGCCCGGCCCGTCCTTGGCAGTGACGCGGATCGTGAAGACCTGCCCCACCGCCGCCGCCGGAACATTGGCCGCAAGGTAGGAGAAGGTCGAGCCGGTGAAGCTGATCCAGGCGGGCAGCGCCGATCCATCGGCCAGCGTCGCGGTGAAGGTCAAGGTGTCGGTCAAGTCGAGATCGAAGAACGCGGTTGCCGGGATCGTGTACGAGAAGCCCTGATTGTCCTGACCGACCTGCGCGGTGAGCCCAGGCAGGCCCAGCATCGGCGCATTATTGGTATCCACCCCCAGGCTGACGATCCCGTCGGCGAACTGGAGATATTCGACGCCGCTATACGTGTCCGTACCTTCATCGCCGTCAGCGGCGTTGGTGTCGGTGACCTTGAAGGTTCCCGTGTTGATCGAATAATCGGCGCGCTTGCCTGTGAAAATGGCGGTGTCGCTGCCCGCGCCGCCGGTCAGCAAATCGTTGCCGGTTCCGCCCGTCAGCCTGTCGTCGCCGTTGCCGCCGTCGAGCGAATCATTGCCCGCGCCGCCGGCGAGATAATCGGCATTTGCCGAACCGGTGAAGGAGTCGGCCGCCGAGCCGCCGATAATGCCTTCGATCCCAGTGAAGGTCTCGGTCCCGCCGTCGATCGTGCCCCCGGTCATGGCCAGGACCAATGCGCTCGTCTTGTCCGAATAATCGACGAGATCGAAGCCGAGGCCGCCGTCGAAGCTGTCGATCCCTAGGCCGCCCTGGAGCGTGTCGTCGCCATCATTGCCCTGCAGCGTATCGTTGCCCGCGCCGCCCTCGAGCCGGTTGCCCCCGCTCGATCCGCGCAAGACGTCGTTGCCGCTGGTGCCGACCAGATTCTCGATCCCGGCGAGCTGGGTGCCACCTGTGACGAGGTTGGTCGTGAGATCGGCGGTGAGGCCGGCCGAAAGCGACGAGAAGTCCGCGGTATCCACGCCGGCGCCTCCGTCGAGCGTGTCGACTCCGGTGCCGCCGCTGAGGCGGTCGTTGCCGTCACCGCCGCGCAGCGTGTCGTTGCCTGCCCCGCCCTCGATCACATCGGCGTTGGCGGTGCCGGTGATCGTCTCGTTGCCCGTCGAGCCGAGGATCTTGGCGATGCCGGTCACCGCGACCCCGGTGAGGTTGAGCGTGGATCCGGCTGCCAGCTGGATCTGGACGTTCGCCTTGCCATTGCCGTCGATCGCCTCGACGTTCGCCAGCGAGCCAAGTCCGATCACTGCATTGTCGGCGGTCGCGAGCAGCGTGTCGGCGCCGGCGCCGCCATCGACGGCATCGAAACCGGCTTCGGCAAGATATTGGAGGACGTCGTCGCCGGCACCGGCCAGGATCGTGTCGTTACCCGCGCCGCCGACCAGCACATCGGCAAATCCGGTTCCGTTGAGCGTGTCGTTGCCGGCAAGGCCTTCGAAGCGGCCACCGCCGACCAGCAAAGCATCGGGCGCCAAGCTGTCGTTTCCGGCCGAGCCGGTGATCACGAAACGATCGGTGAAGGTCGCTAGCGGCTGCCAGGCGGTATCGAACGCCGCCTGGAACTGCGCATCCCACGGGTTCGCGCCGATCCGCTGCATCTCGACGAACAGCGCCTCGACGTCGGAGCGCGTGATCGCCTTGTCGCCGACGAGGATCCGGCGCGCAGCGTCGGCGGAGGCAGTCGTCGCGGTGGCGGAAGTGAACCAGTTCTTGACGGTGACGCTGGTGCTCGTTCCCCGGACAGCGATCACAAGGTCCGCGCCCGAGCGCGACATCCAGAGATTCGTGGCGGCGAGAGCGGTCGCTCCGCCCTCGACGGTGGCCCCGAAAACCACATTGTCGTAGCCGCCGCCTGTGGTGATGGTATCGACGCCGCCGTCGCCGGTGACGAGATAGCTGTCGCTGCCGGCGCCGCCGTACAGCTGATCGTTGCCATGCCCGCCAACGAGCGAGTCGTTGCCGGTACCGCTGCGGAGCAGGTCGTCTCCTTCCTCGCCGACCAGCATGTCGGCGCCTTCGCCGCCGTAGAGCTGGTCGTTGCCGTCGCCGCCCGACAGCGTGTCCCGGCCGCCACCGGTGCCGACCACGCTGATCGCATCCAGCGTGGCGCCGATGCCGTCCGCCGTGCCCAGTCCAACGAAGGTCAGCGTGTTGCTGCCGGTGGCCGAGCCGACGACCGAATAGGTATAGGTGTTCGTCCCGGCGATCGAATCGACCAGCGTGCCGTTCCACCAGACTTCGAACGCTACCGACGTTTCCACCGGGTTATAGGCGTCGAAGCCGATCGTGACGGCCTGGCCGGCGCTGAGGCCCTCGATCGTTTGCGACACGGTCAGGTTGCTGCTTCCGCCATCGAGCGCGAGCCGGCGATTGCCGGCGGGGCCCGTGACCTTGAAGCCGGTCCCCGGCGCCGTTTGCCAGCCGGGCAGATCGGAGGTGGTCGTGCCACCGCTCACCACTGCGTCGTTGGCGGGATCACCCAGATTCTCGAAGCTGCCATTGGCAATGCGGTTGACCAGGCTGACGAAGCCGGTGCCGCTGCCCTCGGTCGCGTCCAAATCGCCGTAGAGAATGTCGTTGCCCGCGCCGCCGGACAGGACATCATTGTCCTCGCTACCGGTAAGCGTGTCATTGTCGTCGCCCCCGTCGAGCTTGTCGTCGCCGGCCGCGCCGATCAGCGTATCGGTGCCGCTGCCGCCCGCCAGCATGTCGTTGCCGGCGTCGCCCCCGACCAGCAAGTCGTTCCCGGCATTGCCATAAAGCGCATTGTCGCCTTCGTCGCCTTTCAGAACGTCGTCATAATCGGACCCGATCAAGTTTTCGACGCCCGAGAAGGTGTCGCCGGCAGCATCCCCCGCCGCGACGGCGGTCTGGAGATTGACGTGCGCGCCGGTGGCGGCGCCGAAATAGGTCACCGTATCGACGCCGAGTCCGCCAATCAGCGTGTCCGAGCCCGCGCCGCCCGCGAGCAGGTCGTTGCCGTCGCCGCCATCGAGAATGTCGTTGCCGTCGCGGCCGCTCAGCGTGTCGTTGCCGGCACCGCCGGTGAGCGTATGCGCGCCCGCGATCATGTCGACGAGCAAGTCGTCATTCGCGGTGCCCGCCGTGCCGAGCACGCCGTTGGAGCCGAAAACCAGCCCCTTGAGCGAGGCGGATTCCCCGTCGGACAGAAGCAATGTCTCGACGCCGTGATCGGCGTCGAAAGTCGCGGCTCCCGCTGCGCGGAAATTGCGCAGCTTGATACTGTCGCTGGTGCCGGCGATCGAGATGACCAGGTCCGCGCCCGAAAAAGCAAAATCCAGGTTCGCGAGCCCGATCGACTGAACGCCGGTTGCCGTGGAGCCGGTACGTCCAACGATGTCGTCGAAGAACAGCGTGTCGTCACCCGCGGCCCCGGCGGGCGCCGTGCGGGTAACCAGCGATCCGCTCACTGCGAATTGGACGACACCATTCTCGTCGGCCAGCCAATTGGCGGCGACGCGGGCCGGTATCCCCGGAGTCGCGCTCGTGCTGGTGAAGGCGCGGCTATACGCGACCTCCCCGGTATCGGCATTCTCGATCAGGTGGACGAAATTATAGGCCGTACCGGTGCGGCCGACCATCTGGACCCGCTCGGTCCACGGCTCGGTGAGCGCGCCGGTCGCGGTGGCGATCGTCTCGGTGCTCGCAGCATATTCGTCGGTGACGATGTCCGCGCCATCGCCGCGGCCGAAAACATAGACGTCGTCGCCGAGATTGCCCGAAAGCTGGTCGGCGCCCGCGCCGCCGGTGAGTTCGTTGGCGTCATAGTCGCCGGCTAGCACGTCGCTAAAGCTCGATCCGACCAGGCCTTCGATGTCCGAAAATCTGTCGAGCGCGGCATCTCCGGTGTTCAGCGCCGAATTGAGCAGCGACGCGGTTACGCCCGCAGCCGCCGAGGCATAGCTCGCCACGTCGAAGCCGTCGCCGCCGACCAGCGTGTCGCCCGCGGCGGCGGCAGTAGCGCCCGATACCAGATTGCCGAGCGCGTCGGTGCCGGTACCTTCGTAGAATTGCCCGCCGGCGCCGCCGTCGAGAATGTCGTTGCCGGCGCCGCCGAGCAGGATGTCCGCGCCCGCGCCGCCCTTGAGCCAGTCGCCGCCGCCATTGCCCGACAGCAAGTCGTTATAGGTTCCGCCGACGATCTCGTCGGCGCCCGCCCCGCCGGTAACCCAATACCCCTTGTCGCTCGCCGCGCTGATCTTGGACGCGCCCCAGTCATCGCTGTCGGTGCCGCCAATGATTCCGGTGCGGCTGACGTCGATCGTTCCCGAGGCGAAAAAGGCGAACTGCTCGATCGAGCCGCGCGCGACGCTGCTCGCCGCCCATTCTTTCAATACGATGCGATCCGAAAGGCTGGCGAAGTCGGCGTCGACCGCGCCTTTCGGCTCGATGCCAACGACGATATCGTCACCCGACAGGCGGAACTGGATATCGCCGACATCGATCCCGAACCCGAATTCGAGCGTATCGACGCCGCTGTTGGCGGCGATGCGCGCCGGATCGGCGGGCTTGTGGCGATAGAGCCGGCCCGTCGTGATATCATATTCCATTCGCGACAGCGTGTTGCTGCCGTCATAGATCTTGACGCCATTATAGAAGATCGAAGCCGAGTCTGCGCCCACGCCCGACGCGTAACCGGCCTGGTAACCTACGCCCGAGACCCAGACCAATTCCCACTCGTTGCTCAAATCGTCGACCAGGACATCCTGGCCGTCGCCGCGCGTGAACTTGAAAACGTCATTGCCGGTGCCGCCGGCGACGAAGTCGTTGCCGGTGCCCCCCGATACGATGTCGTTGCCAGTGCCGCCGCGGACCTCGTCGCGCCCCGCGCCGCCCGAGACATTGTCGCTGCCCTGGCCGCCGAGCACCACGTCGTCGCCGTCCATGCCGAGGACGATATCGTTGCCCGGATCGCCCGACACGAAGTCGTTGCCTTTGCCGCCATTGCCGAAATCGTTGCCGAACAGCAGGTAGACGACGTCGTCGCCGCCGCCGGCGTGGACGAAGTCGTCGCCGTTGGTGCCGTAAATGAACTCACCGCCGTCCGTGCCCAGCGTGAACGTGTCGAAATCGGCGATTCGCAATACCTGGCCGTCGGCGAATTGGATATTCTCGATCTGGTTGAGAGGGTTGAACCAGTCCTGCAGGACGATCTTCTCGCCGGTGAGAGTGATCTCGACGATCAGGTCGGTCTTGGCCGCGTTGGCGCTGATTCGGACATCGTCGATGGTGATGCCGGTCGCGAACGCGAGCGTATCCTCGCCGCCACCGAGCCCGGCGCGGCCGTCCAGCGTGCTCGCCCCCGTGGCGATGCTGCCGACATGCTCGCCACTCCAGTCCCTGAGCCCGAACCGGCGGAAGGCCGCCTGCACTGCGGCGCTCATGAAGCTGGCCTGGGTGGTCACCGTCGTGCCCGGATTCGCCGCCTGATAGAGCTGGAGAACGGTCAACCCGCTCTCGTCGCGGACGATGTCGGCATCGGCGAGATTGGCCGAACCATCGGCATCGCCGGTGCGGAAGATATAATGGTCGTCGCCGCGTCCGCCGCGGATGCTGTCGCCTTTGCCGCCGCCTCCGGACAATATGTCGTCGCCGTCCCCGCCTTCGAGCGTGTCGATGCCGGCGCCCCCTTCGAGCCAGTCCGAGCCTTCACGGCCGATCAGAATGTCGTTCCCCGCGCCGCCATCGAGGAAATTGCCGTTGCCGCCGATCGTGCCCGCCGCCGCGCCGCCGGCATTGAGCACATCGTCGCCATCCCCGCCGAGCAGCCAATCGTCGAGCCGCCCGCCGTAAAGCGTGTCGTTGCCCGCGCCGCCCGACAGAGTGTCGCCGCGATCGGAGGCATGGACGATGTCGTTGCCGTCGCCGGCATCGACCGCCGCCGCGACATCGATCGCCAGCTCGCGGCGATCGGCAGTGGCAAAGGTCAGGCTCGCCGTCGTTCCCGAGCGCGAGCGCGCGATCGAGAAGATCGCCTGCCCCGTCGCTTCGTCCAGCGTGACGCTGTCGATCCACGCGAGCGGCGTCGTCCCCATCGAAGCGTCCACGATCGTCGCGGTGCCAGCAGCCGCGACCACGCCGGTGGTGTCCGGGGCGTTGGCGATCAGGGTGGCGCCGGCGGTTACCGTCGCGGTGAGCGCGAAGCGCTCATTGCCCTCGACATTGGTGGGCTTGCCCGCCCCGTCGACTCCGTTGTCGGCAAGTACCGCGACGCGCACGAACTTCTGGGTCTGCCCGGCGGCGAAGCTGAGCGCGGTCGCGGTGGTCCAGCCCGTAAGGCCGTTGTCGGAAACTTCGATCCCCGCTCCGAAATCGATGCCGATGGAGGCGCCGTTCGCCGCCGTGGTGAGCGCTGCGGTAACGACGCCCGACGCCGCCTTCGACAGCGATACGCGGAACACCGCATAGCCGTCATTCTCGCCGGCATAGCTCCGCCCGACCACCAGCGTCGGCTTGGCGGCGGTGCCGTCGACGATGACCGCCTCGGCCGCGCCACCGATGATCGAAACCCCATTGCCGCTCGACAATTGGCCGAGAAATTTCTCGGTGGCTTCGGCGACGCCGTCATTGGCAACGGCCACCGAGACGGTCTTGCGCAGGTCACCCGTCGCGAAGCTCACGCCGGTGGCGGCCTGCGCCGTGAAGTCGGTCCCCGAAACCGCGATGTCGTCGTTCAGATGGCCGTTGACAGTGTAGCCGATCTGATTGGCGAGCCTGCCCGACCGCAAGTCGATCGTGTCCGCGCCCGCGCCGGCCACGATCGTGTCGATCCGGCGTACGTCGACCGAGTCGCCGGCCATGGCCAGGAAGGTGCCGTCCGCGTCGAAGAAGCTGAAGGTGCGCTCGAGGCTATTCTGATAGGTCGGGATCAGGCTGAGATTGACCGCGCCCGGCGACATCTCGCCCAGCGACTGGAGGAAATAGCCGAACCCGCCCTCCCAGTCCGACTCGTTGCGCCGGGTGACGCCGAGCTCCTCGGCGCGCACGAGCGTCTGCAACCACCCCAGCGAGAAGGACGAGTTGGGCGACACGCCGAGCATCAGGTCGATATCGTCGCGCGAATTGAGATATTCGCCGTAATCCTTCGCGATCTGCATATCGAGCAGCAGCGCATTCGGATTGAAATTGTCCCAGCTGCCGACCAGCGAGACAGCCCCCTGGAGCCCGCGCTTGGCGAAGATATTGCCGCCGACGATCTTGAAGTCGGGATCGGCCAGCCCGGTGAAGGCACCGAACTTGACGAGGTCCTCGCCACCGCTCGCGCCCTTGAACGATTTGGTTATGGTACCCTTGTCGCGGCTGGACGTGGGCCGATACACATAGCTTTTGCCGCGCATCCCGTAGTTGCCGGACTGCACCTGCTCGGCATGGATCAGATCCCCGCCGCTCGCCTGGATCACGCTGTTGTAGATGTTGTTGACGGCATCGGTGAGCGACGCAGCGGCCGACTTCGAGCCGCCATGCTTCGAATAGACGTTGGCCGTCACGAACTGGCGCTTGTTGGCGTCGTATACCGAATCGGCACCCGCCACGGGCGTCCCGCCGAATATCGATCCGATAAGCCCGCCGATCACGCTGAAGACGACGGTGTCGATGAAGCTCGCCAGCAACGCGACGCCGATGATCACCGGATTTCCGGTCGCGAACGCGGCGATCAGCATGGGAGCATCGAGGAATCCGGCGACCGCCGCTCCGACGGCCGATCCGATCTGCCCCCCCAGGCTTTCTGGCGAATAAATGGCGTGCGCCAGCTTATTTGCCAGGAACGTAGTGGCGGCGGTGAGCACGAGTTGCGGCCCGATTTGGGTGAAGACCTCGACGTGCTTGGTCACCGTGACGCCGTTCTCGACCACGGTATAGGCATCGCCGAGCCGGGTGAGGTTGGTCAGGATCTGATTGATCACCGCCCCGCCGACGGAATTGGCGAACTCCCCCGCAAAACCGGAAATGCCCAGCGACTTGACCAGCTGCGCGGTGATGAACGAGGAAACCGCGCCGATCCCCTCCGATTCCAGGTTTCCGACCAGATCGCTGCCGATATCCGCGAACACCGATCGCCGGGCGCCGCTCGGCAGAGTGATGACCGCGCCGCCGTTGAGGACCGCCTCGAGCACGTTCTGACCGATCGTGCCGAACAACGCCGAAGATCCGGTCGACAGTACTGCATTGTTGCCGCCGATGAATTTTCCCAGCACCGAACCCAGCACGTAGCCGATGCCGGCATCCTGCTTGAGTTTCTGCACTGCCTCTTCGTCTATCCGGGCAGCTTCGATATCCCGGAGAATTCGTTCGCGTCGTTCCTGCGGATCTTCGCCGGGAGCTACGTTTTCGAACAGCACGGATATGTCGTCGAGCTTCGCCTTTATTTCCGCATCGGTGAGATTCAGGCCCTTATAATAGGTCTGGAGAAGCTGCTTGAGCTGATTGAGCTGGTTCGCTTTGTCCTTGGCAATGACTTGATACGCGGCCTGCGCCTTCGCAAACGCCGCGGAGGAACTGGCCGATTCGACGAAGTCGGCGAGATTGTGCGACGTGGTCGCCGCCGTTTTCGTACGCTCGATCGCCCCTTCGGCAACGAATTGGTCGATAAGGGCGTCGGTCAGAAAATATTGCGGCGTTCCGAATTTCTTTTTCTGATCTTCGACGATCAGCCAGACAGCATGCCTGTATTGGTTCAACACGTTTGCGTTATAATTCGCGTCGTTATTACCGACGATACTCGCTTTGTCCGCTGCCGATATGTTGAGGTGCAGGGCACCGATCAATTTATCCCACGCCTGAAACGGGACACCGTAATACGGATCCTGCCTTTTAAACCCGCCTTTGCCGTCGCCTCCCATGATGGTTGTCGGGTCCCACACCGTCCCCGTACCCGACGTCCGCCATGCATTGAAATCCTGCAGACTGTTTATCGGCGTCGTGGTGCTGCTCCAGCCGAGACCGGGATGCCCGCCGGTCCGGTGATTGAGCTCATGGACCAGGAAATACAGAAATTGTGCTTTGTCTATATCGGAGGCCCCGGCAAATCCGCCTGGGCCGAACCACGATTTATTCAGGACAACTTCGAATTCGCCGTCGTTCGTAGAATAGAGATCCCCCGCTCCTTGAACCTGGCCGCCCGGAAGCTTCATCGCGAGGTCCGTCAACGCAATGTAGATCGATTGCGGCTGAACCTGGACCGTCTGGCCATTCACTATTGCAGTGGTGGTCTGGACAAAGGGCGCGAGTATCGCGCTGACCGAGGGATCGGCCGACGTGAAAATCGAAGCGACATATTCGCCAATGGCGCGATCGTTGGCCGAGCCGAAATCGCCGAAGATCACGACTGCGGGGCGGCCCGTCGCGGCGGGAATCTCGATGGTGGAAACGTTGCCTGCGTTCGCGCTGGCAAAGGTAGCGGCCTGGGCGAACCAAGCAACGTAAGCGGCATGATTTGCGACCGAGATCGGTTTGCCGTTCGGACCGATCGCCGCCCCGGTCCGTCTGTTGAAACGATCGATGACGAACTGGATCGTCCTAACATTGTACTTTGCCGTCGAGCCTGGGACCGCAGTGCCGGGAGCAGGAGTCGGAGTGGGCATAAGATTGACTTCCTATGGTCTCGATGGCGCCCCAAGCGGCTAGACTATGGATTCGTCGGTAACCTCCGGCGCATGGACCGCCTCACAATATTTCTGCGGGTCGCGCGCCTTTGATTTGATCTTTCCAAGCATCGCTCGATAAAGCGACGCGGCTTCGTCATGAGAGAAAAGCTTGATCGTGCCGACATTGCCGGTGACGCCCGAGCCTTCGACCGCGACGTCGTATTCCGCGCTGCGCAGCAACGCTTCGATCAGGTCGCGATTCATCGTGTTGACGTACCCGGCACCCGGATCGGCGAAGTGAATGTTCCCGGAGTTCGACGCAATGCGAGTCACGCTCCCGTCGGGCGCCGCCAGACGCAGGGATTCACCGCGGACGAGGCGGCGCGGCACTTCGAAATACAGGTTGTACGGGGTGCCGAGGCGGAGGTCCTCGTGGACATGGCTCCAGCTTATCGCCGCTTGAATGGTGCGGTCTGCTTTGTCGCGATACAAATGGAATTGAAAACCGGCAGGCGGATCGAACGGCCCCGCGCCCAGAGGCGCCTCTATCACGGGGGCGTGCAGCGCGACTCTCACCCTGCCCGGCAAATAAGCGGTTTCGGAGCAGCGCCATCCGATCACCGGAGCGTCCTGCAAATCCTCGGAGCGCGTCATGTCCCGCCGACCCGATCCGGCAGTTCCGGTAGCGCACCCCGCAGCGAGCAGGACCGCGCCGCACCCGACGCCACGCACCACGGCCCGGCGCCAGGCCGGGCATCGCGTTCTCGAAGGCATGAGGCGCGGCACAATTCCCTTCCCCCCCGGGAGCAGTGAGATCGAGCGCCGAGGCAATTACCTTCTGGCGATTCGGAAAGACCCAATTGATTTTATTGATCGCGCCGAGTTGTGCGTCAACAGATCGGTTGGCAAATCGTAAAAATTCATCGCTCGCGTCCAGCCTCGTCCACGGTCTGGGCAATTGGTGACAGAAGATATTGAATGACGCGTCTTTCGCCGGTCTTGATCTCCGCCTGGACCGCAAGTCCGGGGCCGATCAGCTGGTCACGGCCGGCGATCCGGATCGTGCGCCGCTTCAGGCGAATTCGCGCGGCGTAGATCAGGCCACCACCCGGTTGCGGCCTTTCGCCCTTCGCGGTGTTCGAGGGGGTCTGCGCCTGCTCGATCGCATCGCGGCTTATTGTCTCGACCACACCATCGATCAGCCCGAAATCGGTGAAGGGATAGGCATCGAGCTTGACGCGAACTTCCTGCCCCTCGCGGACGAAGCCGATGTCCTTGTTGAGGATCTCCGCCTCGATCTCGACTGCGCTTTCGTCTGGGACGATCACCATCAGCGCCTGGGCAGGCTGGACCACCCCCCCGATCGTCGTGACCGCGAGCTGCTGGACGGTGCCGCTCACCGGCGCGCGGAGCTGCTGGAATGCGCGACGGCGAGCCGACTTGCGCAGTTCTTCGGTGGCCATGGTCGATTTGTCGGTCGCCTCGGTAAGATCGGCGAACGCGCCCTTGGCGAAGGTATCGCGAAGCTTTGCCATCTCGGCGTCGAGAGTCGCCATCGACGCGCGGGCCTTGGCGGCCGCAGCGTGCTGGACGTCGATGTTGCGCAGATGCTCGATGCGCTGCTGCTCATATTCGAGCAGCCGGATCTGGGAGAAATATCCCTTTTCGGTAAGCTCCTTGCGCGCGGCGAGCTGGCGCTCGACCAGCGGCAGCGTCTGGTCGAGCTTGGCGATCTCGGCAGTGGACGAGGCGAGCTCGGCCGCGCTCTGTGCGCGTTGCTGGGCAAGGCTGGCGCGCTGCGCTTCATATTCGGCGATCGCGATGGCGACATAGCGGCGCTGCGTCTCGGCGATCACCGCCGGCACTCCCGCCGGCGCGACGAACCCGCCACGGCCTCCGCCGAGATAATCGAGCAGGGCATCGTTGCGCGCCTTGAGCACATTGGCCGACGCCAGGCCCTGGGTGGCTTGCGCTTCGTCGGCCCCGGCGAGCGTCGGATCGAGCTCGATCAGCAGCTGGCCCTTGACGACGTGCTGGCCGTTGCGGACATGGATGGCGCGGATCGCGCCGATCTCGATCGGCTGGATCAGCTTGACGTTGGCGGACGGAATAACCTTGCCGCGCGCCACCGCCACTACGTCGACATGCGCGAAGATCGCCCACAGCAATGCGACTCCGAACAGCCCGCACAAAGTGAGCATCAGCCAGCGCAGCCCGGGGCTGGGCGGGGTCTCCATGATCTCGAGCGCGGCGGGCAGGAATTGGTGATCGCTCTGCGGGCGCGCAGCGGCATCGGCGCGGTTCTGCGCGCGCCAGGATTCGCGAAGCACCTGCCAATGCCGGGCAAGGGTGGGGAAACGCTCGGCCGGGCTCATAGCGCAGGGCCCATCTGCTTGCGGTGCAGTTGGGAATAGCGTCCGCCGGCAGCCAGCAACGCGGCGTGATCCCCTTCCTCGGTGATCGCGCCATCCTCGACCGTGACGATCCGGTGGCATTGCCGGACCGCGGAGAGCCGGTGCGCGATGATCAGCACGGTCCGGCCCTGCGCCATCCGGCGAAGGTTGGTCTGGATGATTTCCTCGCTTTCCGCGTCGAGCGCCGAAGTCGCCTCGTCGAGGATCAGGATGCGCGGGTTGCCGATCAGGGCGCGGGCGATCGCGATCCGCTGGCGCTGCCCGCCCGAAAGATTGGCGCCGCGCTCCTCGATCACGGTGTCATAGCCCTGCGGCATCGCCAGGATGAACTCGTTCGCGCCCGCCAGCTCGGCGGCGGCGATCACTGCCTCCATCGGCAGCGTCGGGTCGCCGAGCGCGATATTCTCGCGGACCGAGCGGTTGAACAGGATATTTTCCTGCAGCACCACGCCGATCTGGCGGCGCAGCCAAGCCGGGTCGACGAGCGCGAGATCGGTCCCGTCGACCAAGACCCTGCCCTGCTCGGGCACATAAAGCCGCTGGACGAGTTTGGTCAGCGTCGACTTGCCCGAACCCGACGGACCGACGATGCCGAGCATCTCGCCCGCGCCGACCTCGAGCGAGACTCCGCGCAGCGCCTCGGGCAGCTCGGCACGGTAGCGGAAGCGGACCCGATCGAAGACGATGCGGCCCTCGATCGGCGGCAGCGTGGCGCGGTTGGGATTGTGCTCGGGCTCGGCCGGCGCATTGAGCACGTCGCCGAGCCGATCGACCGAGATGCGCGCTTGCTGGAAATCCTGCCACAACTGCGACAGGCGCAGGATCGGCTGGGCGACGCGTCCCGCAAGCATGTTGAACGCGACCAGCGATCCGATCGTCAGATCGCCCGCGATCACCGCCTTCGCACCGAAATACAGGATCAGCACCGTCGTCAGCTTCGACACGAGCTGGATCAGATGGCTACCCCAATTGGCGAGCCTGATCACCGAGAAGCCGATGCTGGTATAGCCGGCGAACAGCTTCTCCCATTTGTCGCGCATCTGCGGCTCGACCGCCATCGCCTTGAGCGTGCCGATGCCCGTGACGCTCTCGACCAGGAAGGCCTGGCTCTCGGCGCCGCGGCGGAACTTCTCGTCGAGCATCGCGCGCAAGGGCGGCGTGATCAGGATCGAGATCGCGGCATAGACCGGAATCGACAAAGCCACGATCAGGCTGAGCATCGGGCTGTACAGGTACATCACCGCGAAGAACACAATGGTGAAGAACAGGTCGAGCACCACGGTCACCGAATTGGACGTCAGGAACTCGCGGATGCGCTCGAGCTCGCGGACGCGCGCGACGCTGTCGCCGACGCGCCGGGCTTCGAAATAGCTGAGCGGCAGATTGAGCAGGTGCCGGAACATCCGGGCGGACAGCTCCGCATCGACTCGATTGGTGCTGTGCGCGAACAGCCAGTTGCGCAGCCCCGATAAGGCGGTTTCCCAGAGCAGCACCACCGCGAGGCCGATCGCGAGGACATCCAGCGTCGACATGGATTGATGGACGAGCACCTTGTCGATCACCAGCTGGAAGAAGATCGGCGAGACCAGCCCCATCACTTGCAGGAAGAAGGAGGCGATGAGCACGTCGCGCAACGGCTTTCTGTAGCGGACCAGCGCTGGGATGAACCAGCTGATGTCGAAGGGACGCGTGGCCCCGGCGAAACGATCGCGCGACGTCAGCAGGAGCAGCCGTCCGGTGGCGCGCCCGACGAATTCTTCCGTGGTCCAGACCTCCGGCCGATCGGCACCGGCCGGCTGGACGAGCAACCGCGAAGCTTCCTTCGCCTCCTCGACCTTCAGGACAAGGATCGCGCTGCCGTCGCGCAAGGTCGCGATCGCGGGAAGCGGAAGTCCGGCGAGTTCGGACTCCCGCGCCGATCGAATACGCGCGATCAGGCCCAGTCGCTTCGAGATGCGCGACAGATCTTCCAGGGTGAACGGATCGTCGCCCTTGCCGCGTTCATGGACGATCTGGCCCGGATCGGCGGCCACGCCGAGGAACCGCGACAGCAACAGGAAGCAGGCCAGCGCCGGGTCGAGCGACTGTTGGGCAACGGCGGATGGTGGGGCATCGGACTGAAACGTCATGTAATGGAGTGTGCCCGCCCATTCCATTTCCGATCCGGCGCGAATCGGCTAGAAAAGCGAGCATAACCCGCGCACCTGATCCTGACGACCGCCAATAACCGCGCATCCGTTACTGACCGGCCAGACCTCGAGTGCCCCAATCGTTCGAGGAACGTTGCGGCGATAGCTGGTCTCGCTTTGGCAAGTGCGCTGCTCTGCTCGCGCGATGCGAGCGGGCATGTCGCCGCAAGTCCGGGTTAAAGGACGAAAGCGTTTAGCTCACGGGCAGGTCGTTCCTGCCCCCGCATCCAGATCGAGACACCGCCCGTCGATCTGCACCGGCACCGGCACGCCGATCAGCGACGCGAGCGTCGGCGCGATGTCGACCGTCTCCACCGACAGCGGCTGCTCGAAACCGACCATCCCCTTGCGCCAGAACAGGATCGGCACGCGCCGGTCATAGTCCCAGAAACTGCCATGCGTCGCGACATAACCGGGTCCTGGCGTCGCGATCGGAGTCACGCGCGGCTTGAGGGCGATAACGAGGTCGCCCGAACGCGAAGGCTCGTACGACTGCCGCGCGCGCTCGAGCAGGGTCCAGGTCTCGGGCGGCCCCTTCGGCGCGGCGGTCGCCGCGATCTGGGCGCGGGTCAGCACTGCCTGGACCTGCGGGTGCGCCGAATAGAGCCGGATCGCTTCCGCCTGCACCGCGGCGCGCTGCGCCTTGGTCAGCTTCGGATCGAAATAGACGTCGCCCGCCGCGCCGCCGACCAGCGTCGGACCCGCAATCGCCAGCTTCGCCGCGATCTGCTTGCCGATCGCGATCGCCGACAGCGCCGGATCGACGCGCGCCGCCGTGGGCGCGGCATGGTCGCGGTTGCGTTCGGGCAAATCGTGGCCGCCGTGATCGGCGGTCAGCACCACGGCATAGTCGACGCCGGTCTTGTCGAGCACCGCGAACAGCTTGCCGAGCGTCTGGTCGAGCGCCTGCAGCTGGAGACACATCTCGCTGCCCTCGGTGCCGAGGCTATGGCCGACATAATCGGTAGCGGACGCGCCGAGGATCAGCAGATCGGTATGCGGCCCCTGTCCCAGCTTCATGTCGGTCGCGAGACCTGCGCCGAGCGCGAGGATCGCCTCGTCGAACTCGGGCGAGGCGCGGAAGGCCTTGACGTCGCCGGCGGCGCGGGCGAACCGCCCGTCCCCGACCGAGAAGGTCGGCGTCACCGGCACCGCCCGGCTTCGCGCCCGGCAGAACGGAGTCAGCGCGATCGGCTCCTGCGCCTGGGCGAGTCGCTCGGCGACGCTGGTATTGACCCGCCCGACCATCGCGGGCTCGGCGCGGCCGGCATAGGAGACGAAGCCCTTGCCGTCCCACCACCAGAGTTCGTCGACCTTGTGCCCGCCCATCATCACCGCGGCGCGGTCCTTGCCCGCGACCGAGACGACGCGGCTGGCGGGATCTGCGAGCTTCATCCACTCGCCGAGCGTCGGCACCTTCAGATGCTTGTCCGAGACGGTGTATTTGGTCGAAGTGCTGCCGGGGACGCTCTCGTCCTCGGCGCAATAGACGGTCTTGTCTTCGCGCGGTGCACCGAAATCGGTCCAGTCATTGGCGATGATCCCTGTTCGCGCCGGTCGTGCGCCGCTGAGGATCGTCGAGTGGCCGGGACAGGTCTCGGTCGCGGCGTGGCTCTGATACCCCGAGGGGAACACCGCACCCGACAGCAGCCGGGCGAATCCTTCACGGAACTGGCCGCGATATTCGGCGAACAAGTCCGCCGAGAACTGGTCGACCGAGATCACCACCAGCAGCTTCGGAGGCGCGGCCGGCGCCGCAGAAGCAGCGGACGCGGGCGCCTGTTGGGCAGCGGCCGGAATGGCGGCGAGCAACGCCAGCGCAGCGGGAAGAACAAACTTCATCGGGAACCCGTCTCCGAAGCGTGAGGGAATTTTGCCCAGCTATTGTCCATCGGACTTTCTTGGGCAAGGAAATGCCATGGCCCTGCTTCGTTTCGTCTTGATGTCGCTCGCGCTCTGGCTGGCGACCGCCCCCGCATCGGCGCAGCCGCCGGGCAAGGGCCCGCATGTCCGCATCGAATTGATCGCCGAGACCGATCGTCCGGCCGCCGGCAGCGAAGTCACGCTCGCTTTTGCCTCGACCCCCGAGCGCGGCTGGCATGCCTATTGGGAAAATCCCGGCGACGCGGGGCTTCCGGTCAGGGCGCAATGGACGCTGCCGACGGGCGCGACCACCGATCCGATCCGCTACCCCGTGCCGCAGCGGCTGACCATCGCCGGGCTGATGAACTATGTCTACGAGGCGCCGTTCGCGCCGCTGGTGACGCTGCACGTTCCCGCCGAAGCGAAGCCCGGCGATCCGTTTCCCGTCCGCGTGAAGCTCGACTATCTCGTCTGCACCGACCAGATATGCGTTCCCGAGAAGGCCGAGCTCGCGACCACGCTGACCATCGGCGACGGCGCCATCCCCGCCGACCGCCGGGCCCGCTTCGACGGCTGGCGCGCCGCATTGCCCAAGCCGCTGGGCGCGCAGGCGACCTATCAGCGGGACGGCGCCATGTTCCGGCTGGGAATACCCTTTCCCGCCGCGGCTTCGCTTGCGGGCGAAGGCTATTTCTACCCGCTGACTCAGAATGCGATCGACTATGCCGCCCCGCAGCGCGTGATCCGCGAAGGCGACCGGGTCGTAGTCGAAGCGGCCGCCAAAGCGCCTTCGGGTGCGGTCAACGGCGTGCTGGCGTTCGGCGACCGGGGCTTCATCGTCCAGGCCATCCCCGGCACGGTGCCTCCCGCCGCGGCCAGCGGCGGCTGGCTCGGCGCGACGCTCCTCGCCTTTCTCGGCGCGGTAACGGGCGGGCTGATCCTCAACATCATGCCGTGCGTCTTCCCGATCCTGAGCCTCAAGGCGCTGAGCCTCGCCAAGTCCAATGACGCCAATGCGAAGCCGCGCGGCGAAGCACTCGCTTATACCGCCGGGGTGATCGCGGTATGCCTTGCGCTCGGCGGCGCATTGCTCGCGATCCGCGCAGCCGGCGCCACGGTGGGCTGGGCGTTCCAGCTGCAGGATCCGCGGATCATCCTGATCCTGCTGCTGCTGATGACCGGCATCGCGCTCAACCTTGCCGGCCTGTTCGAAATCGGCGCCCCGGGCTTCGTCAACCGCGCCGCCGCGCGCGGCCATGGCGGCGCCTTCGCCACCGGCGCGCTCGCCGCCTTCGTGGCGACTCCGTGCAGCGGCCCGTTCATGGCGTCAGCGCTCGGCGCGGCATTGATCCTGCCCTGGCCCGCGGCGCTGGCGATCTTCGCCGGGCTCGGGCTCGGCATCGCGCTTCCCTTCCTGCTGCTCGGCTTCATCCCCGCGCTGCGGCGACGCCTGCCCAAACCCGGCGCGTGGATGATCCGGCTGCGCCATATCCTTTCGATCCCGATGTTCCTGACCGCACTGGCGCTGCTTTGGGTGCTGTGGCGGCAAGCGGGCAGTCTGGGCCTGATCCTTGGCCTCGGGTCGGTCCTGATCGTCGCGCTGGGGCTGTGGACGGTCGGGGTTCGTCAGCACAAGGGCCGCAGCTTTGCCTGGCTGTTCGCGCTGCCGGCGCTGGTCCTCGCGATCGCTCCCGCGGCCTTCGTCCGCCCGGTCGCGCTCGAGCAGAAGTTCGCGCATGGCGAGCGCTTCAGCGAGGCGCGCCTCGCCGCGCTTCGCGCGCAGGGCCGCCCGGTCTTCGCCTATTTCACTGCCGACTGGTGCCTGACCTGCAAGGTCAACGAAAAGGCAGTGATCGAGACCGCGCCGGTCATCCGCGCGCTCGCCAAAGGCAAGGTTGCGGTACTGGTCGGCGACTGGACCAATGGCGATCCCGAACTCGGCCGCTTCATCGAGCGACACAACCGCGCCGGTGTGCCGCTGTATCTCTGGTACGCGCCGGGCACCGTCGAGCCCGAAATCCTGCCCCAGATCCTCAGCAAGTCGCTGCTGACCGAGCGTGCTGCCGCCCGATAACGCCCCCTTGTGCAACGCAACAAAGCATTGCAGCATGGAACTTGCGATGGAACTTGCGGCGGCCTGCTGCACTTGGGAGCGTTGATGGCGACACGCGGGGCGTTTGACGAGATCTGGGGGCATGGCGGGCCCGAAGACCCGCGGCCCGAATTCGCTGCGCTGTCGCAGTGGGTGGCCGACACCCCGGCTACAGAACTCCAGCGCCGCCAACAATCCGCCGAGGCCGCGTTCCGCCAATTGGGCATCACCTTTGCAGTCTATGGCGACAGCGACGCGGCCGAGCGGATCATCCCGTTCGATATCGTGCCGCGCGTCTTCCTCCAGCAGGAATGGACGCGGCTGTGCGAGGGGCTGGTCCAGCGGGTCGAGGCGATCAACGCCTTCCTCGAGGACATTTACGGCGAACGCCGCATCCTCAAGGAAGGGCTGATCCCGCCCGAATTGATCTATCGCAACGAGCAGTTCCGCCCCGAAGTGGCCGGCATCCGCCCGCCGCACGGCGTATGGGCGCACATTTGCGGGATCGATCTGGTCCGCGTCGGGCCCGACGAATTCTATGTGCTCGAGGATAATGCCCGGACCCCCTCCGGCGTCTCGTACATGCTCGAAAATCGTGAGGCGATGCTGCGGCTCTGCCCCGAACTGTTCCGCGATTTCCGCGTCGCGCCGGTCGATTCCTATCCCGACATGCTGCTCGAGACGATGCGCTCGGTCGCGCCCGGCAACAATCGCCACCCGGTCTGCGTCGTGCTCACTCCCGGCCATTTCAACTCGGCTTATTACGAACACAGCTTCCTCGCCGATTCGATGGGGATCGAGCTGGTCGAGGCGGCCGATCTGGTCGTCGACGACGATTTCGTCTGGGTGCAGACCATCGCCGGCCGCGTGAAGGTCGACGTGATCTATCGCCGGATCGACGACGATTATCTCGACCCGCTCACCTTTCGCGCGGACTCGCTGCTCGGCGTACCCGGGCTGATCGGCGCCTATCGCGCGGGCAATGTCGCGCTGATCAACGCGCCCGGAAACGGCATTGCCGACGACAAGGCGATCTACAGCTACATGCCCGAGATCGTGAAATTCTATTCCGGCGGCGAGGCCAAGCTGCCCAATGTCGAGACCTTCCGCTGTCGCGAACCGCAGGCGCTCAGCTATGTGCTCGACAATCTGGGCGAACTGGTAGTGAAACTGGTCGACGGTTCGGGCGGCTACGGGATGCTCGTCGGCCCCACCGCGACCAAGGCGCAGATCGCCGACTTCCGCGCGGCACTGACCGCCGAACCGCACCGCTATATCGCGCAGCCGACGCTCGCACTGTCGACCGTGCCGACGATGAGTGATTCAGGCCTCGCGCCGCGGCACGTCGATTTCCGTCCGTTCGTGCTGACCGGCAGCGACGGGGTCCGCGTGGTGCCCGGCGGGCTCACCCGGGTAGCGCTGCGCGAGGGATCGCTGGTGGTCAATTCGAGCCAGGGCGGCGGAACGAAGGACAGCTTCGTGCTGCTCGAGGATGGCCCGGCCGGCCAATCCCAGTCTCAGAGGCAATCGCAATGATCGCCCCGCTTCGTCACCCCCGCGAAGGCGGGGCCCCATCTCCCGCCCCCGGCTCGCCCAAAACCGCCGTCGGCGCCCGCTGCATCTCTCCGAGATGGGCCCCCGCTTTCGCGGGGGTGACGACGATATGCTGATGTTGTCGCGCACCGCGGCGGCGCTCTACTGGCTTGGCCGCTATGTCGAGCGTGCCGACTTCATCGCGCGGCTGGTCGAAGCCACCGTCCGGCTCGATGCGCTTTCGGCGCGGCCCGCGGGCGAAGCGGCGTGGCAGAGCGCGCTGGCCGTCACCGATACCGACGACGCCTTCGCGGCGACCGGGCAGAGCTATACCCAGAGCAACGTCGCGCGCTTCCTGACGCTCGATCCCAGCCATCCCGGCTCGATCGTCCGCTGCCTGGAAATGGCGCGCAACAACGCCCGCGCCGTGCGCACCGCGCTCACCCGCGACGCCTGGACCGCGATCAATCGCGCTTGGTGGCTGTTCCAGAACCGCGCCTCGACCGGCGGCGCCACCGCGACGCTCAACCTGGTCGAGCAGGTCAAGGGCGAGACGCGCGGTTTCGAGGGCTCGATCCACCGGATGATGCGCAACGAAGCGACGTGGCTGATCCAGCTCGGCGCGGCGATCGAGCGCGCCGACAACACCGCGCGGCTAGTCGACGTCAAATATCATCTGTTGCTGCCCGAGGACGAGGCCGTCGGCGGGGTAGTCGATCGCGACCAGTGGACGACGATCCTCCAGACCGTGTCGGCAGTGACTGCCTATCGCTGGCTGTACAGCGACGGGCTCCAGCCCGCCAATGTCATCGACCTGCTGATCAGCCGCTTCGAACTGCCGCGCAGCCTGGCGGCGTGCGTCGAGGAAGCGGTGCAGCTGCTCAGCCAGCTCGCGCGGCGCACCGGGCTGCAGGGCGAGGCCGACCGCATGGCGCGCGCGCGGATGGCGCGGATGCAGAAGACGCGAACCTCCGAAGTGATCGTCAGTGGGCTTCACGAATATCTCGAGGCGTTCATCCACGAGAATTCGATGCTCAATGCCGCCGTGGCGCGGCAGTTCAGGTTCATATGAGAATAACGATCGACCATCGCACGCGCTATCGCTTCACCAAGCCGCAGGCGCGGATCGTGCAGATGCTGCGGCTGACGCCGTGCGACACCCAGGATCAGACCGTGGTGAGCTGGATGGTCGGGGTCGATTGCGACGCGCGGCTGCGCGATGCGACCGACGGCCTCGGCAACGCCGTGACGATGCTCTACGCCGAGGGGCCGATCGAGGAGATCGACATCGCCGTGACCGGCGAGGTGCTGACCGTCGACAGCAGCGGCGTGGTGCACGGCTCGATCGAGCCGCTGCCGCCGATGATCTATCTGCGCACGACGGAACGCACGACATTGGGTGACGATCTTCGGGCATTTGCGGCGGACAGCATGGCGCTTGCCGGCGATCCGCTGGACCGCCTCCACGCATTCAACGCCGCACTCCACATCCGCTTCCCGCACGTCCCCGACGCGGCGGACACCGGGCTGACTGCGGCGGAAGCCTTTGCACGCGGACGTGCCACTTCGCGCGACGCCGCGCAGATGTTCATCGCGGCGGCGCGCAGCTTCGAAGTGCCGGCGCGCTACGTCTCGGGATATCGGATCGACGGCAACGCCCAGTCTGCCCCGCACGCATGGGCGGAGGCGCATGTTGAGCGACTGGGTTGGGTCGGCTTCGATCCGGCGACGGGGCTGTCCCCCGATGACGGCTATGTCCGGGTAGCGGTCGGTCTCGACGCGCTCGGCGCGGCATCGATCGCCGGCACCCGGATCGGCGCCGGCGACGAGGAGCTCGACGTCGCGCTTCGCGTCTCGCAGGAATGATCAGGCCAGTTCGCGCACCCGCGCCGGGACGGGCATCGACACGGCCAGATCCTCGTCGGTGAGCACCGACCAGCCATTGGGACCGAGGACTTCGATCGGCCGATAGCGCGTCTTGTACGCCATCCGCTCCGAGCCCTTCACCCAATAGCCGAGATAGACATAAGGCAGGCTGGCCGAGCGCGCGCGCAGGATGTGATCCATGATGATGAAATTGCCGAGGCCGGGGCGGGTTTCGCTGTCGGCCTCGAAGAAGCTGTAGATCATCGACAGGCCGTCGGCCTGCTGGTCGGTGATGCACGCGCCGATCAGCCGGCCGCGCACGCCTTCCACCGAAGGCTCGCGATATTCGATGACGTAGGAGCTGACCGGCGACTGTTCGACCATGTCGGCATAGTCGTTCTCGTCCATCGCTGCCATGCCGCCGCCCGGATGCCGCGACGTCAGATAGCGGTGGAGCAGCTCGAACTGCTCCTCCGTCGCCCATGGCTTGCAGGCAGTGACCTCGAGATCGCCGAGCCGCTTGAGCAATTTGCGCTGGGTGGCGTTGGGCTGGAACTGATCGGCGACGACGCGCACCGAGACGCATGCGGTGCAGCCCGCGCAGCTCGGCCGGTAGGCGACCGACTGGCTGCGGCGAAAGCCGATCCGGCCGAGCGCATCGTTGAGCTCGCCGGCATGCTGGCCGGTCAGTTCGGTGAAGATCTTCCGCTCCTGCCGGCCCGGCAGATACGGGCATGGCGAGGGACTCGTCACGAAGAACCGCGGGAAACGGGAGAGTGCAGTCACCGCTCAAGCCTTTGCTTCGGCCCTGCGAACGGGCCTGTAGGACGACTATGAAGCGGGAAGCGGATGATGAAAAGCCGATTCACCAAGAAAGAGAGTTAACGTTTAAACTCTGTGCAACCTATCGAAACCAAAGGGTTGCGCCGTACCGCGCTGGCACGCGTACGGGCTTCGTTAACTATAGCGGCGTTGTGCGGGGTAAGCCGCCGCAACGCTGCCGAAACGCTATATCCGTACTGGAATCTCAAGTGAATCCCGCGGCGACTCGGTTCGCCGTATGGGCGATTCGGTTGGGCGCAGGACCTGCCGGAAGGCTAAGCCAGCTCGACTGGGCTCACTTCATATTGCGCCCGGCGCAGCGCGGTCATCAGCCGGTCGAGATGGTCGCGATCGCGCGTCTCGCATTCGATGTCGGTGATCAGGCCCTTGGCAGGGAGCGTCGTGAATACGCGCTGATGATAGACCTCGATGATGTTGACGCCCTGTTCGTGGAAGATCCGCGCCACGTTGAACAGCGCGCCCGGGCGGTCCTGGAGGCGGATGCGGAGGCGCGCGAGGCGCCCCGAGCGGGCGAGGTCGCGCAGCAGCACGTTGGCGAGCAGCCGCGTGTCGATATTCCCGCCGCACAGGATGGTGCCGACGGTCTTGCCGCGGAACCGCTCGGGCTCGGCCATCAATGCCGCGAGCCCGGCGGCGCCAGCGCCCTCGACCACCGTCTTCTCGATCTGGAGGAGCAGGCTGACGGCCTCTTCCAGCCGGCGTTCGCTGACGAGAACGATGTCGTCGACCAGCGCCTCGACCATCTTCGACGTGATCCCGCCGGGCTCCTTGACCGCGATACCCTCGGCGAGCGTATCGCCCGCGCACGGCATGTCGGTATGATGGATGCGGTTGTACATCGATGGGTAGAGCTCGGCCTCGACCCCTACGACATCGAGCATGCGGCCCTCGGACTTCGCGACCACCGCCGAGCCAGAGATCAGCCCGCCGCCGCCGATCGGGATCACCAGGGTGTCGATTTCCGGCACGTCCTCAAGCATCTCGAGCGCAGCGGTCCCCTGCCCCGCGATGATCCGGACATCGTCGAACGGGTGGACGAAGGTGAACCCCCGCTCCGCCTCCAGCTCGCGGGAATGCGCATAGGCGGCGTCGAAGGTTTCGCCGTGAAGGATGACGTTGGCGCCGTGCCCCTCGGTCTGAGTGATCTTCACCGTCGGGGTGTTGAGCGGCATCACGATCGTGCTCGGGATGCCGAGCCGGGTCGCGTGATACGCCAGCCCCTGCGCATGGTTGCCGGCCGAGGCCGCGATCACGCCCTTGGACCGCGCGGTCTCGTCGAGCTGGAGCAAGGTGTTGAGCGCGCCGCGCTCCTTGTAGGCGGCGGTGAACTGGAGATTCTCGAACTTTAGATAGACCGTCGCGCCGGTGAGATCGGACAGGGTCTTGCTCACCAGGGTCGGCGTTCGAACGACCGAGCCCATAATCCGTTGCGCAGCCGCACGAACATCGGTGATCGATACGGGGAGCGGCGTCTGCGCCGGTGCTGCTTTGGTGGCCATGATGGCTTCCGCCTAGACCATCTGGCGCGGCGGGGGAACAGGTCCTATGCGCGGAAGCCTATGTCCAAGCTGCCCCTGCTCGCGCGCCTGATGGCCCCGCTCCTCGCGCTCGCCCCCCCCGTCACCGCGCGGGCGGACGCGCTCATCGACAACGTCAACGGCATGACGCTCGACGACAAGGGGCAGGTCACTCGCTTCACCGGACTGATGATGAACCGCGACGGCAAGATCACCTATGTGCTCAAGAGCGGGGAGCGGCGGCCCAAAAAGGTCGACTGGAAGATCGACATGGGCGGCAAGACGATGGTGCCCGGCATGATCGACGGGCACGGCCACGTAATGGGGCTCGGCGCGCAGCTGCTCCGCCTCGATTTGTCCGACACCAATTCGCTCGACGAAGCGCTGGCCAAGATCCGCATTTATGCCGCCGCGAACCCGACCAAATGGATTCTCGGCGGGGGCTGGAACCAGGAACGCTGGAAGCTCGGCCGCTTCCCCACGGCCGCCGAACTCGACTCCGCCGTCGGCGATCGCCCGGCGTGGTTCGAGCGAGTCGACGGCCACGCCGCCTGGGCCAATAGCCGCGCCATCGCGGCTGCCAGCGTCACTGCGGCGACCAAGGACCCGAATGGCGGGCGGATCGAACGCGGCACCGGCGGAAGACCCGCAGGCGTCTTCGTCGACGCGGCGATGGGCCTCGTCGCCAAGACCATCCCCGGCCTCACGCCGCGCGAGCAGAACGCGGCCTTCCTCGCCGCGCAGGAAAAGCTGCTCTCGCTCGGCGTTACCGCCGCGGCCGACATGGGCACGACCCAGCCGGATTGGCTGACCTATCGGCGGATGGGCGATCTCGGCCTGCTCAAGTTCCGCATCCTCAGCTATGCGAGCGGCGTCGACACCGCACTCGCCGTGGCGGGCCAAGGCCCGACGCCATGGCTCTATGCCGAACGGCTGCGAATGGGCGGGATCAAGCTGTACGACGATGGCGCGCTCGGCTCGCGCGGGGCATGGCTCAAAGCCGACTATGCCGATGCGCCGGGCAACAAGGGGCTACCCTTCCTCACCGACGATCAATTGCTCAACAACATGATCCGCGGCGCGATGGACGGCTTCCAGATCGCCGTCCACGCGATCGGCGACCGCGCCAACCAGCAGGTGCTCGACGCGATCGAAGTCCTGTCCGAAACCTATAAGGGCGACCGCCGCTGGCGGATCGAGCATGCCCAGATCGTCGATCCCAACGATCTGCCGCGTTTCGGCAAGTTCGGCACGATCGCGTCGATGCAGCCGGTCCACCAGACCAGCGACATGCACATGGCCGAGGCACGGCTGGGCGAAGCGCGGCTCGCCGGCGCCTATGCCTGGCGCTCGATGCTGCAGAACGGTTCGCGCCTGGCGTTCGGGTCGGACTTCCCGGTCGAAAGTCCCGATCCCTGGGCCGGCTGGGCAGCGAGCTTCACGAGGCAGGACGCGAGCGGCCAGCCGTTCGGCGGCTGGCGCCCGCAGGAGGCAGTGACTCGCGAACAGGGCTGGGCCGGCTTCACCACCGGCGCGGCCTATGCCGGGTTTGCCGAGGACAAGATCGGCCGGATCGCAGTGGGCATGCGCGCCGACTTCCTGATCCTCGACCGCGATCCGCTGCTCGCCGCGCCGGGCGACTTGCGCGCGACCAAGGTGATCGAGACCTGGGTCGGCGGCGACCGCGCCTGGCAGCGCAAATAGGATGAGTCTCGGGGATCGGCGCTTCGCCCTGCTGCTGGCGGGGGCGAACTGGCGCGAACGGCTGATCGCCGGAATAGGCGCGGTGATCGGTGTCGGGCTGTGTGCCGCGATCTCGTCGCTCGTCGCGCCGAATCACGGCCTGTTGCTGGCGGCGCCGCTCGGCGCGTCGGCGGTGTTGCTGTTCGCAGTGCCTTCGAGCCCGCTCGCCCAGCCCTGGCCGATCGTCGGCGGAAACATCGTCTCGGCTCTGGTGGGGATAGCGACCGCGCAACTGCTGGGGCATGGCGCGCTGGCGGCGGGCGTAGCGGTAGGCGCCGCGATCCTGCTCATGTCGGTACTGCGCTGCCTGCATCCGCCCGGCGGCGGCACAGTGCTGCTGCCGGTGCTCGCGCCCGCGGTTCTCGCGCAAGGCTATGGCTTCGCGCTGTTGCCGATCGGGCTGAATGCCGTCGCGCTCGCGGCGATCGGAGTCGCGTTTCATCGCCTCTCCGGCCACAGCTATCCGCACCGTCCGATGAAGGTCGCCGATCGGCCGCGATTGCTGATGGAGGACATCGACGCCGCGCTCGAGCAATCGGGCGAGACCTTCGACGTCAGCCGCGAGGATCTCGAAGCGTTGCTCGACCGCGCCGAACGGCACGCTGCGACGCGGCGCATCGCGACGGGAAGGCCATCGCGAACCTAGAGCTTCAGCGGCAAGCGCATCGAAGTGCGCGGCGACGCCCGACCCGCCGAGCCCGCGAACAGCGCGACGACAAGGTAAGCGGCGAGCGGCACGACGAATATCCAGCCGAGCCCGGCGCGATCGGCGACCTGCCCGGCCAGCAGCGGGACCATTGCACCGCCGGAGATCGCGACGCAGAGCAGGCCGGATGTCGCCGCCGGCGATGCCGCCGAGCGCTCGAGAGTCAGCGAAAAGATCGTCGGGAACATGATCGAATTGAACAGGCCGATCCCGAGCGCGCAGCCCGCGGCGATCGGCCCGGGTGCGAGCAATGCCGCGCCACAGAGCAGCACCGCCGCCAACGCCGCGGCGAGCAGCAGGCGCGGGGCAGCGACTCGCGTCAGCAGCCAGCTCCCCGCGAAGCGCCCGACGAGCGCGCCGCCCCAATAGAAAGTCGCCAGCCATGCGCCGGCTTCGGCCATCGACAGCCCGAGCGTGCGCGCGTCCGCGAGGAAATTGATCATCATGCTGCCGATCGCAACTTCGGCGCCGACATAGAGCGCGAGGGCTACCGCGCCGAACACTGCCCAGCGCGAGCGGAAGGCGCCGGCGATGTCGGGCGACCGCTGGGCGGGCGGGGCGGCGCGGGCGATCGGGCGGCGGACCAGCCAGAGCGTCACCATCAACACGGCCACCATCATCGCGATCGTCAGGAACGCGCGCTGGACCGCGAACAGCCCTGCCGCGCGCGCTGCCTCCGAGAGCGGTTCCGAACCCGCAAAGACCGGTTCGCCGAGAATCAGCCGGGCGCCGAATTGCACCCCGGCGACGACGCCGAGCGCATTGAACGACTGCGCCAGCGTCAGGCGAAAATGACTGCGCTCGGGCGATCCCAGCGCGGCGGCGAGCGGATTGGCGCCGACTTGCAGCGTCACGATCCCAGCGGCGAGAACGAACAGGCCGCCGAGCAGCAGCAGGAAATGCGGTGCCCAGACGGTCGTCTGAACGATGAGGCAACCGGCGATCATGCCGGCGAGTGCGATCATCATCGTCGGAATCGCGCCGATGCGGCCGAGCAGCGCTGCCGCGGGGAGCGACACGATGCCGAACGCGGCGAAGAACACGATATGGGTGAGCAGCGCCTCGGTATAGGACAGGTCGAAGACGCGGCGCAGCGCCGCGACCAGCGGATCGTTGTTCGCGCAGATGAATCCCCATGCGAAGAACAATGCCGTGACCGAGGCGAAGGCGGGCGCGGAACGGTTCAGCGGCGGCCCCGCCAGCGGAAGGTGGCGGCGGCGCCGGGTGCCAGGCTATAGGCGAAATGGCGACCATCGTTGACGACGGTGAACGCTGTCGCGTCCTTGGCTGCATTGAAGGCAAGCAGCACATTCGATCCGTCTGGATTGGCGAAGGCAACGGTTTCGACTTCGCCCGAGCGGCTGTCCGACGCGATCCGCCACGCGCCCACTGCGACGAAGCGGCTGGCATGGCCGAGCGCGTAATATTCGAGATTGCGGGTGACCGCGCCGGTCCGGCTGTCGATGGTCACGACGCCGCGGCAATTGCCGCAGCCGCCGAGATGCGGGCCGAAATTCTCGTCGAGCGCGAGGTTCCACATCAGCACGCCGCGCGCCCAGTTGCGGGTGCTGCCGATCACGAGATTGCGCATCGTCCATGCCCAGCTGTCGGGCCAGGCCGTGGACCATTCGCCGCCCGAGCATTCGGTGAAGAACACGTCCTTGTCGGGATGCCGGTCGCGAACCTCGCTTTGCGCCCTGACATTGCCCCCATAGCAATGCCAGGCCACGCCCGCGACATGACGCGCGGCCTGCGGATCGGCGAGCACGGCGAGCGGCTGTTTGGGTTGGTCCCAATTATGGTCCCAGTCGAGGATGCGGGTCTTCAGCCCGGCGCGTTCGAGCTCGGGGCCGAGATGATCGCCGATGATGCGCGCGCGTTGCGCGGCGCTCAATCGCATGCCGGGATAATTGTCCGGTTCGAAATCGGGCTCGTTCTGGATGCTGAGATAGTCGATCGGGCCGATCGTGGAAGCGAAGCCCTGCACCGTGCGGCGCAAATAGGTGGCGAAAGGCGCATAGGCCCGTTCGCGCAGGCTGCCCTTGATCAGCGAGTCGGTCGTCTTCATCCAGCCCGGCGCGCTCCACGGCGAGATCATCACGGCGAGCCGCGGATTGACCGCGCGTGCGGCCTTGGCGGTAGGCAACACGTCTACGCTTGCGGCCGCGATCGAGAAATGCGCGAGCCCCGGATCGGTCTGCCCCTTCGGCACATCGTCGTAGCTATAGTGGCTGCGCGAAAAATCGGAGGCGCCGACGGTCAGCCGCGTGAACGAGAAATTGAGCCCTGGCGCGGGCCCGAACAGTTCGGCGAGCAGCGCCTTGCGCTGGGCCGCATTCATTCGCTTCTGGATCAGCCACGCCGAGGCATCGGTGATCGAGGCGCCGAAGCCGACCATGCGCTGATAACGCTGCGCCGGATCCACTGCGATGGCATCGGGCGGCGGTGCGCCGATCTCGAAGGGAAGCGAGACTTGCTGCGCGAGCAAAGCCGCCTTGTCGGGGGTGGTGAGCCAGACCTCCACCGCCCCAGGAGTGGCGCTCGGCCGGCCTATCGGCGCGCAGGCGGTGATGGCCAGTGCCAGCAGCAAAGCGAGCCTTCTCATGACATCCTCCCCATCCGCGGTTGCTCGTCGCACCGCGCCACTGATAGGCTGTAGCGATGCGTCCGATCCCGGCCTTGCACGACGTTTCCCCGGCGATCTTCCACGAGATACGCGCCTCGGCGAAGCCCGTCATACTCAAAGGACTGGTCGCCGACTGGCCGATCGTTCGCACCGACGACGCGGCCACATGGCTGCGCGGACCGGCAACCGCGAAACCCGTGCAGTTCATGCGCGCGCCGCCCGAAATCGAGGGCCGACTGCATTACGGCGCGAACGCTGCCGGGCTGAATTTCGAACGCGAGGCGGCGACGCTTGCCGGCTTCCTCGACCTGCTCGGCGAAGCGGCCGATTCCGTCCGGCCCGAGACGCTCGCGCTGCAGGGTTTGCCCGCCGCCACCCATCTCCCGGGATTCGCCGAGCGCAACCCGATGCCGCTTCTGCCGCCGGAGATCGGGCCGCGGCTGTGGATCGGCAACGCCGCCAAGGTCGCGACGCATCACGATCCGTCCGAGAACCTCGCATGCGTTGCCGCGGGGCGGCGGCGCTTCACTTTGTTTCCGCCCGAGCAGGTCGGCAATCTCTATATGGGTCCGTTCGATCCCACCCCCGCGGGGGTGCAGGTGAGCATGGTGCATGTCACTGCCCCCGATCTCGTCCGCTTTCCACGCTTTGCTCAGGCACTCGACGCGGCGCTGGTAGCCGAGCTCGATCCCGGCGACGCGCTCTACATCCCCTATCAATGGTATCATCATGTCGAGGCGCTCGATGCGTTCAATGTGCTGGTGAATTATTGGTGGAATCCGGCGCGCATCGATATCGGCTCGCCGCTCGACGCGATGATGGCCGGGATGATGAGCCTGCGCACCCTGCCCGCCGACCAGCGCCGCGCGTGGCGGGCGATGTTCGACTACTATGTCTTCCTGACCGATGGCGATCCGGGCGCGCATCTGCCCGCTGAAGCGCGGGGGATTCTGGGCGCGACTTCGCCGCGCGACATCGCGCAAATGCGCCGTGCGCTGCTCGCAAGGCTGCAGGGGTCTTAGGCCGGGCATGTCCTGGCCACATAGTCGGCATGGGTCGGCATCAGATCGACGCATTTGCGGATCACCCGCTCGATATTGCCGAGATACTGCCCGATCTGCGCCTCGCTCTTGATGTCGACCAGCGGATCGTAACCGCGCGGGATCACCCCCTGGCCGAGCAGGACCTGGATCCAGCTCTCCTCGGCGAACAATTCCTCATCCTCGCGGAAGATACGGCCGTTGGCGGCGAACAGGTCGATCTTGCGGCGGAGCGTGTCGGGCACCTCCATGTCGCGGCAATAGCGCCAGAACGGCGTGTCACTACGTTCGGTGGCCTTGTAGTGGAGGATGATGAAGTCGCGGACGCGCTCATATTCGAAATCGGTCTGGCGATTGAACTCGGCGATCGTCGCGGGATCGAAGCGCGCATCGGGCAACAGCCGCACCATCCGGATGATCGCCGACTGGATGAGGTGCAGGCTGGTCGATTCGAGCGGCTCGAGAAATCCCGCGGCGAGGCCGATCGCGACGCAGTTGCGGTTCCAGGTCCGGCGCCGCTTGCCGGTGACGAAGCGGATGCGGTTGGGCTCGGCAAGCTGCTCGCCGTCGAGATCGGCGAGCAGCACGCGCTCGGCCTCGGCATCGTCCACATATCGGCTGGAATAGACATGGCCGTTGCCGGTGCGGTGCTGGAGCGGGATGCGCCATTGCCAGCCTGCGCTGCGCGCGGTAGCGCGGGTGTAGGGCGTGAACGCCGCGCTGCGCGCGCACGGCACCGCGATCGCGCGATCGCACGGCAGCCACTGCGTCCATTCCTCATAGCCGGTCGCCATCGCCTGCTCGATGAGCAGCCCGCGAAACCCCGAGCAGTCGACGAACAGATCGGCTTCGAGCGCTTCGCCGTCTGCCATCGTGACTGACTCGACGAAGCCGTCGGTGCGCAGCGCGACGTCGACGACCTTGCCTTCGCGGCGGATAACCCCGCGCTCCTCGGCGAATCCGCGCAGGAACTTTGCGTAGAGGCTGGCATCGAAATGGAAGGCGTTGGCGATGTGGCCGATCGGCGATTCCGCCATCTTGGGATCGGCGCGGCGAAACTTGTCCTCCAGTGCCGCAGCGGTGTTGATCGAATATGCGGCGAAGTCCGAGGCGCGGCCGAGCCCATGCATCTTGAGCCAATATTGATGGCAGCGCAGCCAGCCCAGATCCTGCCCGATCACTCCGAAGCCGTGGATATAGCTCGATCCCTGCCGCAGCCAGTCGACGAACTGGATGCCGAGCTTGAACGTCCCCTGGGTACGGCGAAGGAAGTCGTTCTCGTCGAGGCCTAGCAAGTCGTTATACTTCTTGATCGCCGGGATCGTCGCCTCGCCCACGCCGATCGTACCGATCTCCTCGGATTCGATCAGAGTGATCTGATACAGGCCCTGGAAGAGCTTGGCGAGCAAGGCCGCGGCCATCCAGCCGGCCGACCCGCCGCCGACGATCAAGATCCGCCTGATCTGCTCCATCGCTTCCTCTCCCTGTCGCGCGATGGTCTCGCAACCGGCCGGTGGTTGGCAAGGCCGCGCCGTCGGCATCATTCCTGAAAAAAGGGGAGGCGCAGGCACGCCCGTCGCCTCCCCAGCTCCCGAGGGTTTCCCCCAAGGAGGGGTCAGAACCGGTAGTTGAAGCCGAGCAGGAACTGGCGGCCGTATTTCTCATAGGTCTCGGGAAGCGGCGTTCCGTCGCTGGTATGGGTGCCGCCATTGTCCAGTCCGAGCCGTGTGCGATAGGGCGAGTCGGTGACGTTGCTCACCTGGAGCAGGACCCCGAGCCCGCGCAGAGGTGACCCTTCGGCGAAGGTGTAGCCGATCTGAGTGTCGAGCTGCTTGTCCGCGAGGATCTCGGTATAGCCGCGATTGGTAAACAATTGCACCGTCTCGCCCTTGAACGCCGAGCGGAAGCGATAGCTCGCGCGCGCCTGGAAGCCCCATTTCTCGAAATAGCCGGTGACGTTGTACACCGTTCCCGACAGGCCGGGGATGCGCACGACATCGTTGTTGTCGGTCGGGCTGAGGCTCGATTCGGTATAGGAGTAGCTGCCGGTGAAGCCGAAGCCGTCGAGCGCCGGCAATAGCCGGCCGAGCTCGAACGCGCCGCTCAGCTCGATCCCCTTGAGATTGCCGCCAGGGCCGTTGGCCGGCATCGTCACCTGGCCGATCGGACTGATGACGATGCCCGCCGGGATCTGGTTGGTGGGGATCGGCAGGCCCGAAAAGTCGAGCGCGAAGTTGCGGTTGTAGATGTAGTTATCGAGCCATTTGTAAAAGCCGGCGATGCTGATGTAGGTCGCCTTGCCGATATACCATTCATAGGCGACGTCGAGTGCCTTGGCGCGCCAAGGCTGGAGATCGGGATTGCCACCGGTCGCCGACCATGGATTGACCGTGCTTCCCGGCGCACAGGGCGGGCTCCCGCCGCATGGATTGGCGTTGAAGCTCGGCGTGAAATTGGCGCGCATGTCGTCCATCCGGGGCCGCGCGAGCACCTTGGCGGCGGCGAGGCGGAAGCGATGCCCGCCGCCGAGATCGTAGATCAGGTTCGCGCTCGGCAGCACGTCGGTATAGTCCGAGGTCTCGTAGACCTGAGTCAACGCAATCGGCGTCAGCGTCTGGTTGATGCGCAGTCCCGACGAGGCCTGGAACTGACTGACTATTTGCAGGCCGACATTGCCGCGCAGCCGCCCCCATTCGATGTTCGCCTTGGCCTTCCAGGTGACAATGTCCTCCTTGATCTTCCACGTCTTGTCGAAGTGGTTGGCATCCTCGAGCGGAGTCTTGTCGTAATAATTGTCCAGCGCGGCTGCGAGGTCCCACGCGATCACGTCACCGAAGCCGGCGAAATCGAGCGAAGTCGGATCGAGCAGATATTGCGATCCGATCGGCACCTGCTGGCGGCCGTTCTTGAGGTTGAGGTCGAGCTCGTCGACGGTCTTGCGCTTGACGCGGCGGGTGTAGTTCACGCCGAGCTCGATGCTGCTGAGGAACCCGCCGAGATCGTGGCTCAGCTCGAGATCGATCGCGCCGAGATCCTCCTTGACGTGCGGCGACTTGAGCAGGCCGTCATGCCCCCAGCCGCCCCAGGGTGCGCGGTCGCCGAGCGAGATCTGGCCTGCATCGGCATAATCGAGCCCGAAATCATAGGTCGGGAACGCGCCATCGGCCGGGAAGGAGAAATCGTAGCTGTCCAGCGTGCGGGTCTGGAAAGGCCCCGCGCCATAGCCCGAATAGGTCTCGATATAGGTCTCGTCGCGCTTGTTGCTCGAATAGCTCAGATCGGCGACGAAGCGTGTGCGGTCGTCGAGCTGGAATTCATTGTTGAGCCCCGCCGAGAACAGCTCGTCCTCGCGCGTGTTCATGTCGTTGCGGAGGATCGGCACGGCATTGGTAACGTGACCCGAGGTGCCGACCGGAGACCCGCCGATGTCGGTGACCCCGACATTGGTGAAGGTCGCACTGTCCGCAAAGCCGTTCGAGAACCACTGCGCACCGCGGATCACTTCCTTCTGCTTGAAGCGCGAATAATAGAGGTCGAGGACGCTGTGGACGCTATCGCTGGGCTTCCATTCGAGCGCGCCCATCACGCCGTCGCGGCGGTTGCGCCGGCTGGTCTGCCAGATCTCCTGCCCGTTGAGCTGGAGCGCCGCATCGGCCGAATCGGGCTGGACCGTATCGGGTGTGCACGAGGGCGGGAGCGCGGTGCCCGGCTCGCAGACGCCGCCGAACGATTCATAGCCGAACGCTTTATAATGCTGGACGTGGCTCGGTGAATCGAGATGGGCATAGCCGATCGACCAGCCGAGCGTGCCGCTGGCGTTCTGGTCGATATAGCTCACCGTCCCGCGCCAGCCGCGCCGCGAAATGTCCGCATTCTTGCCGCCATCGGCATCGAGCTCGCCGCGCAGGTTGAGCGCGATCACGCGCTTGCCGAAGGTCAGCGGCCGTACCGTACGCAGATCCGCACTGCCCGACAGGCCCATCCCGGCGATGCTGGCGTCGGGGGTCTTGTAGACGACGACGCTCGACAGCAATTCGGACGGATATTGGTCGAACTCGACCGCACGGTTGTCGCCCGAGCTCGCTTGCTGACGGCCGTTGAGCAAAGTGGTGGTGAAATCAGGGGCGAGACCGCGGATCGAGATCACCTGCGCGCGGCCGTTGACGCGCTGTGCGGCGAGGCCAGGCAAGCGCGCGATCGATTCGGCGATCGAGACGTCGGGCAGCTTGCCGATATCCTCGGCCGAGACCGCTTCGACGATCGAAGTCTCGTTGCGCTTGATGTTGATCGAGCTTGCGAGGCTGGCGCGAAGGCCAGTGACTACGACCTCTTCAGGCGGCGCCTCATCCTGCGCCGCTGCTTCCTGCGCCCAAGCTGCCGCCGGGAGCCCCGCGACCAACGCAAGCGATGACGCCGTCAAGCCGAGTTTCCACGATGCCGAATCGGTGCGGCGTGCGCCAGGCTTCTGCCCCATCTCATCTCTCCCCTAGGTGCGGGCGGTTGATCGCCCTGCATTTATCGCAGCTGCATCCGACAACGTTGCCAACGTTTTGGAAGCGCTTCCAATTGTCTATCGGCAGAAGCAGGGCCGCGTCAATGGCATTGATCTGGATCGTTCAGCCGCGTGGCGCGGTGGCTGACTCGCGAAGGACGAGGCGGTGCTCGACGGCCTCGAATGCCGGCAAGAGCGGAGATCCGCGGCCGATCGCCTCGACCAGAAGCTCGACTGCGCGGGCAGCGATCGTCCGGACCGGCTGGTGGATCGTAGTGAGCGGCGGCCAGGTGTGCGCCGAGATCGGGGCATCGTCGAAACCGACGATCGACAGTTCGGCCGGCACCGCGAGCCGCATTCGATGCGCCGCGAACAACGCTCCGACCGCCATGTCGTCGTTCGCGCAGATCACGGCGCTGACCTCTCTGCCCGAATCGAGCAGCTGCTGCGTGCAGATCACGCCGGCGCGAAACGTGAAGTCGCCCCGCGCGGTGACGACCGCGTTTTCGGATATCCCCGCCTCGCCCAGCGCGCGCGCGAAGCCCGCATAACGCAGCTCGGCCGAGCGATGCCCTTCGATCCCGAGCACATAGCCGAAGCGGCGGTGGCCGAGCGCCACGACATAGGTCCCCATCTCGTGCCCGGCCGCCTCCTCGTCGAGCCCGACGCCGGCCAGCAGCCCGCGCACCTCGTCCCCGGGGGCGACGCAGATCGCGGGATAGCCCAACTCGACCAGTCGCTTGGCCAGCGCGACGTCGTCCGACATCGGCGGCGTGAGGATCGCCCCGGCGCAGCGACCCGAGGCGAGCAATTCGATCAGTCTGTCCGAACGACGCGGATCGTCGGTGAACAGGCTGAGCGTGGAGAGTTCGAACCCCGCGGTGGCGGCGGCGCGCAGCGCCCCGAGTTCGAGCGCGGAATCATAATAGGAATTGGGCTCGGCATCGGGGTTGGTGCAGTGGACGAGGATCAGCGTCTTGCCGACCTTGCTGGCAAGGCCCCGCGCCTGCGGATTGACTCGATAGTCGAGCGCGGACACCGCCTGCATGACGCGCTCGCGCACCACCGCGCGCACATTGGCATGGTTGCTGAGCACCCGCGAGACGGTGGCGCGCGCCACGCCGGCGAGCGCCGCGACGTCGTCCATCGTGGGCTGGCCCATTTTGGCGGGATCGAGGAGCTTCCCCGCGTCGCCACGCCCGGTTTTGGAATGTGACCCCATCGGATGCGGGCTTGGCGGGGCAAGCACGGCACTGTCAAGCGAGCGAGCGCGGGTCAGGCCGCCACCAGTGCCTCGGGCGCAGCCTGCAGGCGATCGATGTCCCGCCGGGGCGGCGCGCCGAACAGGCGGTGATACTCCCTGCTGAACTGCGACTGGCTGTCATAGCCTACCGCGAAGCCGGCGGCTCCGGCGCTGACGCCCTCCGCGAGCATCAGCCGGCGCGCTTCCTGAAGGCGAAGCTGCTTTTGATATTCGAGCGGCGTCATCCGCGTGACTGCCTTGAAATGCGCGTGGAGCGACGACGGGCTCATCCCCGCCTCCACGGCGATCTCGTCGATGCGCAATTGCTCGTGGAAACGGGCGCGGATCCGGGCGATCGCGCGGGTCACCTGGTTCAGCCGACTGTCGGCGGCGGCGATGTGCCGCAGCATCGCGCCGTGCGGACCGGTGAGCAGCCGGTACAGGATCTCCCGCTCGATCAGCGGGGCGAGGACCGGGATCGTCTCCGGCCGGTCGAGCAGCTTGACCAGCCGGCACGCGGCATCGATCAGTTCGGGGTCGCCGGGATAGACTGCGAGCGCGGACAGGTCCGGGGATCGCAGCGGGGCGGCATCGGCGAGCACCAGATCGGCGAGCACCGCCTGGTCGAGGTCGATCTTGCAGCAGAGGTAGGGCGCATCGGGGCTCGCCTCGGTGACGTGGCCGACCAGCGGCAAGTCGACCGAGACGAGGAGATAGTGCGCCGCATCGTAGATCACGCTGTGGTCGCCGAGCGATACGCGCTTGGCGCCCTGCGCGATCAGGCAAAGCGATGCCTCGTAAACCGCCGGCACCGGAACGGTCGGCCGATCGGCGCGGATCAGCGACACGCCAGGCATCGCTGTCCCGGTTATCCCAGGATTTCGGGCATGCCACGCAATGCGCGTTGCGAGTTCGGCAATCATCTCCATCCGCGCCATGTTCACCAGACCAGGCAAGCAGGCAAGCCGCAACCGCCGATTCAGAGGATCGTGCAAACTCTTCGCCGGATCGCTCTAACTGCTCAAGCCCGGTCGGCGCATGTTGGGGGCCCAACAAGAAGGAACGACCATGACTGGCATCATCGACAAGACCGTATTGATCAGCGGCGCATCGAGCGGCATCGGCGAGGCGACGGTGCGCGAGCTGGCTGCGACGGGCGCAAGACTGTTCATCGGCGCGCGGCGCGGCGAGCGGCTGGCGGCACTGGCGGCGGAGCTGGGCGGAGACGTTGCGTGGCAAGAACTTGACGTCACCGATGCGGCGAACTTCGAGGCTTTCGTCGCCGCTGCGGAGGCGCGGTTCGGGCGCGTGGACGTGCTGATCAACAATGCCGGTGTGATGCCGCTCTCGCCGCTCGCCGCGCTCAAGCGCGACGAATGGACCCGGATGATCGACGTCAACGTGCACGGCGTGCTGAACGGCATCGCGGCAGTGCTACCGCGCTTCGTGGCGCAGCAAAGCGGGCATGTCGTCAACGTCGCGTCGATTGGCGCGCATCTCGTGCTGCCGTCGGCCGCGGTCTATTGCGCGACCAAATATGCGGTGTGGGCGATAACCGAGGGGTTGCGACTGGAGCATGACGAGATCCGCGCGACGATCATCTCGCCCGGCGTCGTCGCGACCGAACTGGGGAACGACATCACCGACCCGGCGATAGCGGCTGGCCTCAAGGAATGGCGCAAGAAGTCGCTGACGCCGGACGCGATCGCCCGCGCGATCCGCTTCGCACTCGAACAGCCCGAGGGCGTCGACGTCAACGAAATCATCGTGCGCCCGACCGCCGCGAACATGTAGGCAAAACAGCCGCCATATCAATCCTCCGGGCGGCACCGGATGCCGCCCGGAGGGCCGGACAGGTTCAGGAACGGACCTGCCCGCCGGTGCCGACCGTCAGAAGACGATTTTAAAGGCTCCGGTGATAGCATGATCGGCATTTCCGGCGCCTAGGACGCCGTTATAGCCGATGCTCAGTGTAACGTTCGGGGAGAGCCGATACCGCGCCTCCGCGTCGAGCACGCCGGCGTCCTTCGATCCGGCGGTGCCCAGAATATCGAAGGGCGTTCCGCCGGCAAAGGCGTGACGGCCGACCGGATCCAGATCGCCCCAGCCATGGCTCCACCCGGCCGTGCCGCGCAGCGACAAGGCCCCCGCCGCGCTGGTTTCGAACCGCGCGCCCAGCGTCGAGCGCATCGTCCTTTCGCTTATCGCCCCGCCCGAAAGCGCGGCGGGCCCGCCGGCTTCGGTAAAGGCATCGGTCTTGGCGCGAATGGCGGACAGGCCTGCGAATGGCTCGAAATATCCGCCGCCCACCGACAGCCGATAGCCCGTCTCGACAAAGCCCTGAAGCACCGAGCCGTCATAGTCGGCAGTCGGCGACGCACTGAACCCCTGGAACGCGATGCGCCGCGTCGTCTCGGTCGAGGTCCTGGCATAGCCCACCCCGCCCCGCAGTCCGAACCCGCCGAAGCGGCCCCCGGCATAGACCATGCCCTGAATGCTCTCGATCGAGCCGTTGCTGTCGCGGCGCGCGATGCGGAGCTTGGTGTCGGACCAGCCCCCCGCCACGCCGACGGTCACCGAGCCGAAGCTGCGGTCCAGTCCGATCATGCCACCCTTGGTGTCGCGGTCGAGTTCGGCGGCGTTATAGTCGCCGTCGCTGACGCCGGAAGTGGCGAACAGGCGGCCCCAGAGTGCCGAGCCCGGCTCGCCATCGCCGAGGCGGTCCAGGATTGCAGTCCGGATCAGCCGGCTATCCTCGACCATCGCGTTGCGCGCGGACGGATGGATTTCGCCCGAGAGCTGGTCGAAGGCCGCCTGCGCCGCCGCGTCGGTCGGCAGCAGCAGCAGCGCGTCCTTGACCGCATTGCCGTCCGGCAGACTGTCGGCACCCCCGGCGGCCGCCTTCTGGTTGGGCGTGAGCCCTGCACTTGCCAGCGCCTTCATCTGGGCGAATTCGAGGAATGCCGACGTCGCAGTATAGCCATCGCGAAGCCCGGCAAAGGCGGTGATCAATTGGTCCTCGAAGACGAACTGGCCGGTGAGCCCGCCATCGGCCTGGACCACGACATGCTTGCCGTGCAGCATGAGCGGCTGGTTGGTGACGGCCTGCAGCCTGCTGCCCGCCTCGATCGTGACCTTGCCGGTGGTGTGGAAACTGTCCGCTGCGTTCAGCCCGGCAATGTCCACCGACAGCAACGAGCCGTTGGCGAAGGTCGTGGCTGCCGAGGTCTGGATCATATCGCCGGCGCCGCCGTCCTGCAGCCTGAGCACGCCATTTTGCTGGAAGCGTTCGAGCCCCTGCCAGACGCTGGTTTCCGCCGTCGCCGCCAACACGCCGCCGACGATCGTGCCCGTGCTGGTGTTGAGCAGCGTATCGTCGAGCGTCGCGAAATTGCTGGTGCCGCCGGTGCTCCGCCAGCTGCCGGAATTGAGCAGCAAACTGGAGTCGCCGGCGAGCTCGACGGTGCCGAGCAAGGTGCCGGAATTGCCGATCGCGACGCCCCCGCCGCTCGCGCTGATCGCCCGTGCGGATCCCAGCCCCGAGGTGTTGCGGATCGTGCCGTTGTTGACGATCACAACCTGCTGGTTGCCCTCGGAGAATGCCTCGATCCCCCGCGTTCCGCCCTGCACGATGCCGCCGATGGTGATCCGGGTGTCGCCCAGCCCGAAATTCACGGCGGAGATGCCGCTGGACCCGCCCGACGCGTTGCCGGCTTCGATGACGATGTCGCCCGCGGTGGCACCGGCAGACGCACGGATGCCCAGATCGCCTCCAGTGACTGGCCCGGTGCCGACGATCGACGTCGTGCCGGTGCCGCCATTGTTGACGAAGATGCCGACGAGACCCCCGGAGACGGCCCCCGCCTCGACCGATACATCGCCGGCCGTGGCGCCGGCGGAAGCGCCGATGCCCGCCTCACCAAGCGCGCTGACCGTGCCGCCGGCGAGGACAGTCGTGCGCCCGCTGCCGTCATTCTCGGCGACGATGCCGCTGCCGCCGCTGTTGATTGCCGCCGCGCGGATGGTCAGGTTGGTCGCGCCCGCATTGTTCTCGGCGCGGATGCCGAACTGGCTGCCCGAGACCAGACCGGTCGCGGCGATCAGCGTCTCGCCGGTGCCGTTGTTGACCGTGTCGATGCCACGCTCGCCGCCTGCCACCGCCACTGCCGCCACGCGGATGTCGGTCGATCCGGTCCCGCTTGCCACGCCGATGCCAGTGCCCGTCGCGGCAGTGCTGGTGACGGTTCCGCCGGCGCCGATGCTCGCCGCGCCCTGTCCGAAATTCTGGACGGTGATGCCCGAGGTACCGGTGACGTTGACCGCCTCTACCCGCACATCCTGCGCGACCGTACCGGCGCGGACGTCGATCCCGGTCGCGGCCGTGCCGGTCACGGTGCCGGTCGATACGACCGCGGTCGATCCCAGCCCCTCGTTGAACGCGAAGATGCCGAGCTGGCCGGTGACGGCGGCGGTGGCGATCGACAGGTCGTTCGCGGTGGCGGCATTATAGGCGATCACGCCCCAGCCCGCCGTCGCTGCGACCGGCCCGGTGGCGGCAATCGCAGTGTTGCCGGTGCCGAGATTGTCGACCTGGATGCCATAGGTCGCGCCGGTCACCTGCGCCGCGCGCAGATCTATGCCGGTGGCTGTCGGACCGTTCTCGATCGCGAGGCCCGCATCGACCAGCGCGGTGACCGATCCGGTCGTCTCCACTGCAGTGTTGCCCATGCCGTAATTGGTGAGCAGCACGCCATAGGTGCCGCCGCTCACCTCGCCGAGCGCGAGGACGACATCGCCGGCAGTCCCGCTCGCATCGGTGCGCACGCCGGCGCCGGTCTGGCCGGTTACCTTGGCGGCGGTGATGCTGGTCGCGCCGAGACCGGTATGCTGGGTGGCGATTCCGTCCTCCGCGCCTTGCACCGCGTTGGCGAGAATCGTCAGGTCGGTGGCGCCGCCGCCATTGCGGGCGAAGATGCCGAAATCATTGCCGCCCGTTACCAGCCCGGTGCTTGCGATGACGGTGCCGCCGCTGCCGTCATTCTCGGCATGCACGCCGCGCGCATTGCCGATGACATCGGCCGCGGCGATGCGGATATCGGTCGAGCCGGTGCCGCCGACCACGCTGATCCCGAAGCCGTCGGCCGCGAGCGCGCTGACCGTCCCGGTCGCCGTGACGTTGGTCGATCCGGTGCCGAAATTGGTGACTATCACGCCGCCGGTGGAGCCGGTAACCTCCGCCACGTCGATTTCGACTTCGCCTGCCAGCGTGTCGGCCAGCACCTCGATCGCGTTGCCGGAAACGCCGGTGACGGTGCCCGCTGCGGCGATGCGGGTCGAGCCCAGACCATGATTGCCGACGACGATGCCCGAGATGCCGGACACGTCCACCACCCCGACGGTGACGTCCTGCGCCGCGACGCCGGTGTCGATCGCGATGCCGCTGCCGACGGTGCCGGTGACCGAGCCGCTGGCGCGCACCGCGGTGAAGCCAGTCCCGTCATTGAGGAGGTTGATCCCGCGATCCTGCCCTTCGACATTGTTGACGTCGACGAACAGGTCGGTCCCCGTGCCTGCGTTGCCGAGGCGGATGCCGTCAAAGGCATAGCCGACCACATCGCCGGTCGAAGTGGCGCTGGTCGCTCCGCTGCCGAAATTGCTCGCGAGGATGCCGTACTGGCCGATGACGTCGGTCGCAGTGATCGAGATCGCGTTCGCGGAGGAATCGTTGGTCGCGACGATGCCATAGCCCGCGCTGCTCGCGACCGTCCCGGTGGCGGTGATGGAGGTGTCGCCGCCGCCGTTGTTGACCACCGCGATCCCGGCAGTGGCGCCGTTGACCTGGTTCGCGCGGACATCGACGCCTGTGGAATTGTCGCCGGCGGTGACCGAGATGCCGAACTCGGTCAGCCCGGTGACGGTCCCGGTCGCCTGGATGCTGGCGAACCCGCTCGCCAGGTTGAAGACTTCGATGCCAGTGGTGCCGCCGGTCGCCTCGCCGATGCTGACATTGACGGCGCTGACCGCCTCTTCGGCATAGACCCGCACGGCAGCCGCGGTCTGGCCGGTCACCTTGTCGGCGAGCACGGTCATCGTCCCCGACCCGTCACTCTCCGCAACGATGCCATATCGGCTTGACTGGACCTCGGCTGCGCGCAGGAGGAGGTCGGTCGTCGTTCCCTCGCGATTCTGCGCGAGGATGCCATAGCCATAGGGGCTGGATCCGCTGGCCACGACGAGCCCGGTGACGGCGATGAAGGTCTCGCCGGTGCCTTCGTTGCGGGTGTAGATGCCGAAATTGCCGCCGGTCACATTGACGGCGGTGACCCGGATATCGGTCGCCCCCATGCCGGCGGCGACCGAGATGCCGCTGCCCAGGGTGCCGACGAGGTTTCCGGTCGCGTTCACCTGCGCAAGCCCGATGCCTTCGTGCGTCAAGGTGATGGCGGTGGTGTCGCTGGTCACGTCGACGGCCTCGATCGATGCGCTCTGGCTCGCGGCGGTCGTGAGGATCGAAATGCCGGTCGATGCCGACGTCACCAGCCCGCTGGCGCGCACAACCGTGTCGCCCGATCCAAGATTCTCGGCGCGAATGCCCTGGGTCGCACCCACGACGTCATGCACATCGACCAGCATGTCGGTGGTGGCGACGTCTCCGAGGACGTTGATCCCGTCATTGCCGAAGCCGCTTACGGTGCCGGTCGCGATGACCGTGGTGGCGCCGACGCCGCTATTATAGGTGCGGATGCCCGTATCTCCGATCACGTCGGTGGCGGTGACCGACAGGTCGCCGACGGGGCCTTGGCTCGAGGCGAAGATGCCGTTCTCGGTCGCCCCGGTCACCAGCCCGGTCGCGACGATGGACAGGTTTCCGCTGCCCAGGCTGCTGGCGGTGATGCCGCTGGTCGCCCCGTTCACCTGCGCGGCGCGAATATCGATTCCGAGCGTATCGGCACCAGCGGAGACGCGGATCCCGTCGGCGCTCAGCCCCGTTACCGTCCCGCCCGCGTCGACCTTGACCACATCGGTGCCCGTACTGTCGACGATGATGCCGAAAGTGCCGCCGGTGACCTCGCCGACGGTGAGGTCGACATCGTCGGAGGCGTCGCCCGCGATGATGCGCACGCCCGCGCCGGTCTGGCCGGACACCGCATCGACCGCAGTGACGACCACCGATCCGTTCGCGCCATAGGCGATGCGGATCCCGTCGTCGCGCGCGCTGACGTCCTTGACGATCAGGCTGAGATCGCCGCCGCCGAAATCGCTGCTGGAAAAGACGCCGTCGCCGCCGATGTTCGAGATCGTTCCGAGCCAGCTGGCCACGGTGTCGCCGCCGCCGCTATTCTCGAGGCGAAGCCCGCGCGTGCCATTGGCAAAAATATCTGCGTTGGAGAAGATGCTGAGTTCGCCGCCCGACAGCCCGCTGCTCCCCGTCGTCGCGAAGCGTACGCCCGCGCCGGAAAAGGCTTCGCCGCCCTCATAGCTGATCAGGCCGTCGCCGCTAACGTCGAGCGCGAGGCCGTTGCCGTTGCCGCTGGTGTCGACTTCAAATGCCGGCGTCGCAGTCACTTTCGCATCATCGACGGTGATGACCTGCGACACGTCGGTCTGGCCCGCGCAGGTGAAGTTGGCCGGCGGCCCTTCGACGCACTGCGCAAAAGCCGGCGACGCGATCGCCGCGAAGCTGACCGAGGCGGCCAGCGCGGCCAGCCGCGAGGTCTGGCGGCGCGCGCCGGGAGGGGCGAGAGTCTTCTGGACGTTCATGATGCGGGATCCCTGTTCCTGATTGGGCGCCCGGCACCGGTGGCCGACATCGCCAGGTGGCGGATGTGGCAGCCGAAGCCGGACCGCGGCTCGATGGAGCAGGGCGCGGTTCGCGATCAGGTGCACCTTCCGTCGCCGGACGCTGCTCCAAAATGCAACGGGTTGCATTTCGCCCGATCCATGGTCAGGCTCCGGATCGGAGGGGCAGGCGATGTCGAACGGCTTTGGGGACAGGCTCACGCTGGCGCTGAAGGCGCTGTCGATGAGCCGGGGAAGACTCGCCGCCGAGCTCGAAGTCGACAAGTCGCTGGTCGGGCGATGGGCGTCCGGGACGGTCCGTCCCTCGGCCCATAATCTCGAGCGTCTGACTCGCCTGCTCGCCGAGAAGCTACCCGGGCTGACCTTGCTGGATTGGGAGCGCGCGCCCTCAGACTTCGCGGCGCTGTTCGGCGTCGACTTCATCACCCCGCCCGGCGAGCGTCCGTCAGGTCTCGAGCTTCCGGCGGAAACGCTGGACGCCGCCTTGGGCTCGACCCGGCTGCGCGGCGAAGGTTATGAAGGGTTCTGGCGGGCGACGCATCCTGCGGTGATCGCGCCCGGCCGGTATTTCCACGAACACGGAATGATCCGACTCGGTGACGCGGGGCTGCTGCGGTTCGAGCTGGGCGGCCCCGATGTGCGCTATGTCGGATCGATATTGCCGATCGAAGGCCAGGTGTTCGTGATCGCCACGGACACCGTGCGGCACCTCCCCTGCTACATGATCTTCAATATCGTCACGACGCCCAAGATCGTACTGATGGACGGCATCCTGCTGACCGCGGGGAACGCGATGCGAAACCCCTCCGCCTATCCGATCGTGATGGAGCGGATCGGCGACCTGACCGGCGACAGGGAAGCGGACGATGCCCAGGCCGCCTCGCTGATGACCCGGCCCCAGTTCGTTCAGGACGACGCCATCGTTTCCCAAGCGATGCGCCAGCACCTGATCCGCGATTTCGGGCCGAGTGCGGCGAAAGCCGGAGGCGATCTGCTGCTGACCGCAGCCGGCACCCCGAACCTGACGAAGGTCGTGACGGCGCTCAATTATCCGGACTGAGCGACTCGCTCCGCTGTTGCCGTCACCGGCTCGGCGAGGCCAGCCTTGGCCAGTTCGCGCTCGGCCTGGGTGAAGCCGTAGCGGGGTACGATTTCGCCCTCCCGATCGGCGATCTCGGTCCAACGCGCGACCAGCTCTTCGCCCGCTCCCTCACCTGCGCCGATATGGACGCCTTCGGTCAGTGTGACGTTCGCCGTGGCGAAATGCCCCGCGCCGGCGCACAGCACCGCGCGCGTCGGGGCGTCATCCCCGACGAGCGCGAGCAGTCCCGGGCTGACGAGTGCGGGATCGAGCGCGGCCAGGCTGGTTTCGGAGAGCACGCCCGAGGTCATCTGGGTCGCCGCGGTCGGAGCGAGGCAATTGACGCGGATGCCGTATTTCTCCCCCTCGATCGCGAGCGTCTGCATCAGACCCACCAAAGCCATCTTCGCCGCGCCGTAATTGGCCTGGCCGAAATTGCCGTAGAGACCCGACGAGGACGTCGTCATGACGATGCGGCCATATTGCTGCGCGCGCATTACTTCCCACACTGCCTTGCTGCAGATCGCCGCGCCCATAAGGTGGACGTCTACGACCAGTCGAAAGTCCTCGATGGTCATCTTGGCGAAACTCTTGTCGCGCAGGATTCCGGCATTGTTTACCAGGATGTCGATCCGCCCCCAGGCAGCCATCACCGCCGAGACCGTTTCGGCAATGGCCCCCTCGTCCGAGACCGAGCCGGTCAGCGGCAATGCCTCGCCGCCGTGCGCAACGATTTCCGCGGCAACGCGCTCGGCCGCGTCTCCCAGATCGTTGACGACCACCCTGGCGCCCTTGCTCGCCAGATAGAGTGCGTGCGCGCGGCCAAGCCCGCCTCCTGCGCCGGTGACGATGGCGACGCGACCTGCGAGCGACATGATGTTCTCCATTATATTAGCTCTCTAGTGAGTGAATGTTATGCGCGTGGAGCAGCAAGGCGGTGTGGGCCATCTACTTTCCCGCCGGCTTGCAGATCTGCAGGAAGCCCGCTGCCATGAACGACGCCATGCGCGCCTTCACTGCGGCGAAGTCGGCGGAGCTACACACGCCGCCGGACAGCTTGTCGATGCGCCCGGTACGGGCAAGCGTCACCATCAGCGCGCCGGTGACGAAGTGATACCCCCAGAAGATGTCTTCCTCCGGGCAATCGGGCAGTGCCTTTTTGAGCAGGCCGATCAGCCGCAGCACGACCGGGTCGAAATGCGCGTCCATCATTTCGGCGCCCCATTCGGGGGTGTTGGCGACCAGCGCGCCGAGCGCGCCGTAATTCTTCCAGCCCTCGCCGCCCTCGATATAGAGGTCGAGATCGGTGTCGAGAAAGGCGTGGAGCGCGCCTTCGATGGTCGGCTTACCCGCAGTGGCGGCGTCGTAATCGTCCAGCGCGCGCATCCGGCGCTCTGTAGTGACGACGGCGCGGCGGGCGAAGACCGCGTCGAACAGCTTCTTCTTGTCCTCGAAATAATAGTTCAGCAGCGTGTGGTGCACGCCGACCCTTTTGGCGACGTCCTTCAGCGTGACGCCGTGCAGGCCGTGCTTCGAAAAGAGATATTCCGCCTCGTCGAGGATCTGCTCGATCGTGTCGGCACGCTGTTCGGCCTTGGTGTTGCGGCGACGGATCGGTTTCACTTCGGCGGTCACGCTGTCTCCTGGCGCAGGGTCGACCCGTTCGATCGGGTCGAACCACTCGCCTCTCTCAAGCGCTTCCATAGTGAGCCCGCAAGTGAATCTTGTCGATCTTGCCCGTCGGCGCGAGCGGCATGCTGGCGAGCCGGACCACGGCATCGGGGATCCACCACGGCGCGACACGGCCGCGCAGCGGCGCGAGCAACTGCTCGTCGCTGACGCGATCGTCGTGCATCTCGACCAGCAACACGGGCCGCTCGCCCCATTTGGCATCCACGCGCCCGATCACCGCGGCGAGCGATACTCCCGGCAGCGCGCCGACCACCGCTTCGATCTCGGCGGGGTTGATCCATTCGCCGCCCGATTTGATCAGATCCTTGGCCCGCCCGGTGATGACCAGATTGCCGGCTTTGTCGATGCGGGCGAGGTCGCCGGTGGCAAACCAGCCGTCCGCGTCGGTGGCGGGCGCGTTCTCGCCGAAATAGCGCTCGATCACCGCGGCACCACGCACGCGCAAATGGCCTTCGGTCTCGCGCTGCTCCGGCAGTGGCCGCCCTTGGGCGTCGGTGATCAGCAGATCGACGCCGATCGCCGGCTTGCCCGAAAGCGCGGCATGGCGCGCAGGATTGGATGGCGGGTCGACGGTGCCCGACGGTGATAGCTCGGTCATCCCCCAGCTGGTCTGGACGGCGACGCCGAGCCGATCCTCGATCCGCCGCATCAGCGCCGGGGCGAGCGGCGTGCCGCCGACGATGATGCGCTTGAGGCTCGGCAGCGTCTCGCCGCTCGCCTCGAGATGCTCGACCAGCCCGAGCCAGACCGTCGGCACGCCGACGCCGACGGTGACGCCTTCGGAGGCGATCAACCGCGCGAGGCTCGCCCCGTCATTGTGGCGGCCCGGCAGCACCAGTTTGCCGCCTGCCGCCGGCACCGCGAAGGGCAGGCCCCAGGCGTTGGCATGGAACATCGGCACCACCGTCAGCACCGCGTCCGAACCGGAGATCGCCATCACGTCGGCCTGCAGCACGCGCAGCGTGTGCAGGAAGCTCGATCGGTGGGTGTAGGTCACGCCCTTGGGCGCGCCGGTGGTGCCCGAGGTGAAGCAAAGTCCGGAAGGCGCGGTTTCGGGAAATGCGCCCCAGGAGACGTCGCGTGGCGCGTCCGCGATCAACGGCTCGAGCAACATCACCGTCGGGGTGTCGGCCGGCACATCCCGGCCGATGTCGCCGTCGATCACGAGGATGCGGTGGATGCCGGTCGCGCGTTCCGCCACCTGAAGCGCAAGCCCTAGCAAATCGGCGCTCGTCACCAGCAGCTTCGCCTCGGATTGCGCCGCCATCGACGCGAGCTGGGTGCTGGTCAGGCGCGGGTTCAGCGTGTGGCACACCGCGCCCATCCCCATGATCGCGTACCACGCCTCGACATGCGCCTGGCTGTTCCAGGCGAGCGTCGCGACGCGATCGCCGAACCGCACGCTGAATTCCGCGAGCACCGCGGATATGCCGAGCGCGCGATCCTTGAGCTTCGCATAACCGACTCGAGTTACGCCGCCCTCCCCCGCGGTAACCACCTCGGCGTCGGGATGCCATTTAGCCGCGTGGAGCAGGAACTTGTCGAGCGTGAGCGAATAATCCTGCATGCTGCCGTCGATCATCGGCACCCCGCCGACTTCGCCAGCACCGGCGAGATGATTCCCGTATTCCAGTTCCACGGCTGATCCCCCGCCGCGCGGCGGCGGCAGACGGCGGCCTCGTGCAGCGCGAACATGCCCGGAAACAGTTTGGTCCCGGGCTTTGGCGCCTGTGCGAACGCCATATAGTTCGCCTCCGGGCCATAGGGCTGCCACACGGGCGCACCTTCGGCCGCGGGTGTGCCGGTCCGCGCGAAAGCGAGCCAATAGTCCATCATCGCGGTGGAAAGCCGCCGCTCGGCCACGCTGCCGGGGATTTTCGGCCAATAGGCCGGAAGCGCGTCCGCCGTACCGAAGACATAGGGAAGCTCGGAAGCGTGGAAGGCATGCAGCCCGGCCTCGTTCGCCGCCGGATAGCCGTGATCGAACAGATAGAGATAGCCAGGCTGGCCGATCGCCGTCTGCCCGATCGCCAGCCGCGTCGACGTCCAGCCGTACAGTGCGTCGCGGGTGGCCGCGAGCATCGACTCGGCGACGTTGCCGGGCGGATAGAGCCGCAGGAAATGCTCGGAGAGATCGCCGTAGCGGAGGCGGATCGCTTGCGCATAGGTCGCGGCGTCCGCCGGCGCCGGCGGGAGCAGGATACGCAGCGAGCGAATCTCCCCCGAATTGAACCCGGCGATCATCGGCACCGGCGCCTGCTCGCCCCGGTCCCACGTCTCGACAAGCTGGCGGGTGAGCACCTTGCCGTCGATCGCCGCCCAGGGCCCGTAGCCTTTGCCGGCGGCAGTTGCCGTCAGTTCCTCGGCATTCATCGCGCGCAGTCCGGCAAGGTCCCTGGCGCCGAGCGCCGTCATGACCTGGGTGCCCGCCGCCTCGGCCGAAGGCAGGCCGAAGCGGCCCTGCTTCAACTCGGGGGTGGTGATCATGTACGCGCTCTGCGCGATCGCCTTGTGGAATAGCCCGCGGGCAAGTGGGCTCGCCATCAGATACATCACGCTGAGCGCGCCAGCGGACTCACCGGCGATGGTCACGTTGCCGGGATCGCCGCCGAACGCAGCAATGTTGCGCTGGACCCAGCGAAGCGCCGCGATCTGATCGAGCAGCCCGTAATTGCCGGAAACGCCCTCGGCGGATTCCTTGCTGAGCTCCGGATGGGCGAGATAGCCGAGAATGCCCAGACGATAGTTGATCGACACCACGACGGCGCCCCCGCGCGCCGCCATCCGGGCACCGTCGTACATCGGTTCATGGCTGTAGCCGCCGACGAGCGCGCCGCCGTGAATCCAGACGAACACCGGCGCGGCTTTGGCATTCTGCGGCGCCCAGATGTTGAGCGTCAGGCAATCCTCGCTCGTCCGCTCGGGCGGATTGGTGTAGATGCCGGGGGTGCGTGGGCGCGGCTGGACGCAGGCCGGGCCGAAGCTGGTGGCTTTCCGCACGCCTTGCCATGGCGGCAGCTCCGCCGGGGGCTTCCACCGCATCGTGCCGACCGGCGGCTGGGCGTAGGGGATGCCCTTGAAGATGCGGACATCGCCGCCGCTGCCTTGCACGGTTCCGGCGGGTGCCTGGACCGACTGGGCAATTGCGGGCGCCGCGAGGAGGCATGCCGCAAGCGCGGCGCTGAAGAGCTGGTTCATGCAGGCATCCGGGATATGGCGGTCTCGCGGCGCAGCAGCCGCGCGAGCCAGAGGAAGAGCGCGATCGCGATCAGATAGAAAGGCGTCAGCGTGTAGAGCGCCGACTGGAGACCGTGCGGATCGCCATGCGCCTTGAACCAGTCGCTTGCCTGTCCAACCCAGGTCGGGCCGAGGCCGAGGCCGATGAAGTTCATCACCAGCAGCAGCAGCGCGCCCGAGAGCACGCGCTGGTTGGGCTTAACCTCGTCCTGGACGAGCGCCACCGAGGCGGACAGGTAGAAATAGTTGAACACCATCACCACCGCGAGCAGCATCAGCGCGAGCGGCCAGCTCGGCGCCCAGACGAAGGCGATGTTGAAGGGCATCGCAATCGCAAGCGATATCGCCGGCGCCATGGCATAGCCGGTGCGCGACTTGCGCGTCATCCGATCGATCACGCGCCCCGACAGGACCATCCCGCCGCCCATGCCGAGCAACAGCACCAGCGCATACCAGACCGCGACGTCGCCCAGCACCATGCCCTTTTCGCGCATCAGGAACAGCACTGCGAAATTGCCGAGACCGTAGGTGACGAACTGCGTCGCGCCGCTGCCCAATGCCGCGAGCATCAACACCGGGTGCGTCAGGAACATCCGCACCGTCGGCCAGAACGCCGCCTTGCCCGCCCCGTCGCCGGTCTGCACCGGATCGAGCGCGCCCCGCTCGGGCTCGCGGATGAACAGCCAGACCAGCAACGCCGTGACGATGCCGATGATGCCGATGACGATGAACGGCATTCGCCAGTCGAACCGGGCGGCGATCGTGGCGCCGAACGCAACGCCGATCGCGGCGCCGATCGCCGGCCCCAGATTGAAGATGCCGAGCGCGGCGGCGCGCCTGCCGGGCGGATAGGTGTCGGTGATGATCGCATAAGAGGGCGGCACGCCGCCGGCCTCGCCGAAGCCGACCGCCATGCGCGCCACGACGAGCTGGCTATAGCTCCCCGCAAGCCCGCAGGCGGTGGTCGCGCCGCTCCAGATCGCGCAGGCCAGCGCGAGCACGTTGACGCGATTGGTGCGGTCGGCGAACCAGCCGACGGGGATCGCGATGAAGCAATAGAACATCGCGAAATACAGCCCGCCGATCAGGCCCAACTCACCGTCGGTCACCCCCAGCGAATCCTGGATCGGCTTGGCGAGGATGCCGATCAGCTGCCGATCCAGGAAGTTGAGGATATAGACGAAGGTCAGCGCGGCCAGCACGAACCATGAGCGCCCCGCCGCGGCCGCCGGCTCCGCCACATCGGAAGAGACGGAACCGGCCGCCATCAGAGCCCGTAGCCTAGACGGATGCCCAAGGTCCGCGGGCGCAGCGTGCCGAAGCGGCTGACCAGGAAGGCTTCAGGGTGGATGTAGACGATCGAGTGATCGTCGAAGACGTTCTCGACATAGAGTTGCGCCGAGAACGCCCGACGTTTGATGCCGAAGCTGAGGTTGGTGTTCACATATTCGTCGGTCTCGCCGTATGTGGCGAGGCGCAGGTTGGGATTGCCCGGCGTGTTCGGGAACGAGCTGTTGTACGACCCGACATATTGCGCGTTCACGGCGAATGTCCCCTTGGTATCCTGACCGAGGTCGACACCGTACGACAAATAGATCGCGCCCTGCAGCCGCGGTGCCGAGAGCCGGTGGCCGAGCACCGCGCCCGAGATCGCCGCCTCGGTCGGACTGAGCTTGGTGATCTTCGAGTCGTTATACGCGGCGTTCAGGCCGAGAAAGACGTCGCGGGCCGGAACGAGGCCCATCTCGACTTCGATACCCTTGCTGCGCGCGGCACCGATATTGGTCGCGAACTGCACCGAATCGGAGACGCGATTGGCCTGTGCCTGGATGTTGCTCCAGTCGATCAGATAGGCCGCGGCGTTGATCGTCACCAAGCCGTTGAGGAAGCGGGTCTTGGCACCGACCTCGTAGCTCTTCAAATCGTCCGACGAGGCGCCGAATGGGATGACGATGTCGTTCGGATTGACCAGACTCGCGCGGCCCCCAAAGGCATTGACGATCGGCGCGCGGAAGCCCGTCGAGAAAGTGGCATAGGTCGTCACCGTCTCGTTGGGCTTGAAGCTCGCACTCGCCTTCCATGACGGCTTCGACCCGGTCGCCTTCACGCCTTCGGCCGCTGCATACGGGGTCAAGGTGTTGAAGTTCACCGGGATGCCCAGCAGCGCGTAGGTAAAGTAATTCTGGCCGAACGCCGTGGCGAGATAGCCGCCGGCCTCGGTGAACGCCTGCGCCGAGGTGCGGCCGTAGCGCATCCCGCCGGTCAGCCAGAACTTGTCGGAGAAGCGATAGGTCAGTTCGCCGAAGCCGGCGAGTTCCTCGCTGATCTGGTGGGTATATTGCTTCTGATAATATTGGTCGGGCAGCCCGGTGAGCCCCCGCGCCTGGAGGAACGGGAGGCTCGAGCGGTAGAAATAATCGACGTCGCGGCGCCGGTGCATGTAGAAGCCGCCGAGTACGAATTCGAGCGGCCCGCCGAGCGACGATACCAGCCGCGTCTCCTGCACGAACACTTTGTCATAGGCATCGGCATCGAGACCGAACGCGATCGGCGCGCGCGGGAACGATCCCGGCGGGAATGTGCCGGCAAGGTCGACATAGAATTTCTGGTCGAAATCCGAATAGGTCGACGAGCTGGTCAGCCGGGCGAAATCGAACTCGTAATCGAGCGTGGCGTTGAAGATCGTCTGCTTGCCAGTGAAACGGTCCGGCTGGTCGGAGACGCGCTTCTCGCGTCCCAGCGACGGGCTGGTCAGCGACGAATCCTTGGGATCGCTGTTCTCGTACGACCCGAGGAGCTTGATCGACAGCCTGTCGGTGGGTTTCCACAGCACGATCGCGCGGCCGCCCCAGTCGATCAAGCTGTTCGAATTGCGAACGCCGGTCCCGACATTGTCGAGATAGCCTTCTTCGTTGCGATAGAAGCCGACCGCGCGCACCGCGAGCTTGTCGGTCGCGATGGGAACGTTGATCATCAGATTGTAGCGCTGGCGCAGGCTGTCCGATCCGGTGAGCCCGATATCCGCGAGCGCGGACACATCGAAATCGTTGAGATCCGGGCTCTTGTTCAGGATGCGCATCGCCCCCGACAGCGAGCCCGAGCCGAACAAGGTGCCCTGCGGCCCGCGCAGGAACTCGACGCGCTCGACATCGAACAGATTGGGATCGACCACCGTGGTGTTGCCGATCGTCGAGATCGGCAGTTCGTCGATATAGACCGCGACCGAGCTCTGGAGATTGGCGTTGTAGCCGTTGGTGGCGATGCCGCGCGCAGTGAAATTGTTGAAGTTCTGCGTGGGCCGGTTGAGCACCACCCCCGGCGTTTCGCGCGCAATGCCCTCGAAGCCGACGATGCCCTTTTCGCTCAGCTCTTCCTGCTGGAACGCAGTGATGCTCAGCGGAACATCCTGGATCCGCTCCTCGCGACGCGTGGCCGTGACGACGACGTCCTGCGAACCGGAAAGCGCTTCCTGTTCGTCGGACCGGGATTTCGGCTCGGCATCCTGCGCCAGCGCCGACGAAATCGAAAACAGCGTCACCGCGCAGGCGGACGCTAGCAGCATGGCCCTCATTTGCCTCTCCTTGATGCCGCCGATCGTTTGTCGGCGTGCGCGGCAATGGTGTCCAAACACGGAGGCAATGTCAACATTCACTATCGTGTGCGTGAATATCTTAGTTCTGAGCGGCCATCAGCGCACCTCGACCCGCGCGCGGAAACACAATCTTTAGCTCGGGAAAGAGTAATCCTACTACGATGCTAGGAATTATAGCTCCATCTTGGCGCAGATAAGCGACGTTCGATCGATAGGATGCGGGCGCCGTGCTCGAACCGGCCTGAACTCAAAGCAGCATCGGAGGCATCCATGTCCCTCAAGCTCTTCGACACCGTTCCCGATTTCACTCAGGAATCGACCTTCGGCACGCTCAATTTCTATGACTGGGCCGAAAGCAGTTGGGTGGTGCTCTTCTCGCACCCCAAGGATTTCACGCCGGTCTGCACCACCGAGCTGGGCGCTGTCGCCAGGCTCAAGCCCGAGTTCGACAAGCGCGGCGTCAAGGTGATCGGCCTCTCGGTCGATCCGGTCGACCGCCATCTCGACTGGGCCAACGATATCGCCCGCACCCAGGGCGCCGCGCTCAACTTCCCGCTGATCGCCGATGTCGACCAGCGCATCGCCCACCTGCTCGGGCTGATCCATCCCAACGCCTCGGACACTGCGACGGTGCGCACCGTCTATGTGATCGATCCTGCCAAACGCGTGCGGCTCACCCTCACCTACCCCGCCTCGACCGGGCGAAACTTCGACGAAATACTTCGCACGATCGACAGCCTCCAGCTGACCGACAGCCACAAGGTCGCGACTCCGGCCGACTGGAAGCAGGGCGACGACGTGATCATCCTGCCGTCGCTCGGCGAAGACGAAGCGCGCGCGCTCTTTCCCAAAGGATGGACCGAACACACGTCGTACCTGCGCACCGTGCCGCAGCCGCACCCGGCGAACGAGCGACCGTGACGGCGAACTTCCTCGCCTCGCCGTATGCGGCGGAGGTCGCCCAGGCGGTTTCCGCGCTCGACGCCGCGCGCTCGACCTGGCGGGAAGGTCAGGCCGGGCGCCACCCGGTCTCGAGCTTCCCGAGCCCCGACGCACTTGCCGAGGGGATGCGCGATCTCTCGGCGGCTCTGTTCCCGGTACGGCTGGGCGGCTTTCGCGGCGGCGCGGCACGCGAGGATGATTTCGTCGCCGAGGCGTTGCGCCGCGCTTTGGCGACGTTGCGGGCGCAGGTGGCGAAGGAGCTGGAATATTGGGGCGGCTGGTGCGACCAGCCGTTCGACGCCGATCAGCCCGACACCGTGGTGCGCCTGTTCGCAGCCGGCCTTGCCGAGACTCGCCTGCTCATCGACAGCGACATCGAGGCGGCGTTCGTCGGCGATCCCGCCGCGCGCACCGCCGACGAGATCCTCGTCAGCTATCCCGGCGCGCATGCGGTGCTGCACTATCGCATCGCGCACCAGCTGTTCGCGCTCGGCGCGCCGATCGTCGCGCGCGCGATTTCCGAACTCGCCAATGCACGCACCGGCATCGACATCCATCCCGGCGCGACGATCGGGCCCAGCTTCTTCATCGATCACGGCACCGGCGTGGTGATCGGCGAGACGGCGATCATCGGTCGCAATGTCCGTCTGTACCAGCACGTCACGCTGGGCGCGCGCGCCCCGCTCGGCCTGACCCGCGTCGGTCCGCGCGAGCGATTCGCGCGGCATCCGATCGTCGAGGACGATGTGACGATCTATGCCGGCGCGACAATCCTCGGGCGGGTGACGATCGGGCGCGGATCGACCATCGGGGGCAATGTCTGGCTGCTCAGCGACGTGCCGCCCGACAGCGTCGTCATCCAGCCCGAGGCGCGAATCCTGGATGCCGCCGCGGGTACGCTGGTAGCCGCCGAACTCGGGCTGACGATATCGTGACCGCACGCTTCGTGGCGCGCCCTGCGGTCGAACCCCTGAAGCCGCTGATCGGTGTTCTGTGCTGCAACGAGACTGCCGAACGGCCGATCCAGGCGGTTGCCAGTCGCTTCATCGAGCCGCTGGTGCATGTCTCCGGCGCGACGGTGCTGCTGGTGCCCGCCATCCCCAATGCGATGGACATCGCCCAATTGGCGGAGCGGCTCGACGGACTGCTGCTCACCGGCGCGCGATCGAACGTCGCCGGAAGCCGTTACGGCGGGCCGCCCTGCGGGCGCGACCGGCTCGACGAGAACCGTGATGAAGTCGCGCTCGCGCTCAGCGCACGGATGATCGAGCGCGGTCGGCCGGTGTTCGGCATCTGCCGCGGCCTGCAGGAGCTCAACGTGCTGTTCGGCGGCACGCTGACCTGCGCACCAGAAACGCACAAGCGGGCCGAGCCGGACTCGCCCTATGAAGCGCTGTTCGACCACGAGCATGATGTTCTGCTCGCGCCCGAAGGCATGCTCGCCGCCGCGCTCGGCGCAACCCGGCTGCGAGTCAATTCGGTGCACGAGCAGGCGATCGACCGGCTTGGCAGCGATCTCGTCGCCGAAGCCGTCGCGACCGACGACGGACTGGTGGAGGCCTTTACCGCGCACCCCTGCGGCGCGCCGGTAGTGGGGGTGCAATGGCACCCCGAATGGAACTATCGCCGGCGCCCCGAGGGCGGCGCCTTCTTCGGACTGATCGGCAATGCCTTGCGCGCGCACCGCGACGGCAACGCGCGAATCCACGCTGGCGGCCAGATTCGCCTTTCGAGGTAAAGGCTGACTTCACGGCCTCATTCAGGGTTAGCTGTTCACCCCGCAGCGTTACTGCGCTAGTGACCGGCGATGCCCAGAGATCGCGGGATATTGGTGGTTGGCGGAGGAACGGCGGGTTGGCTCGCCGCCGCCTATCTCGCGCGCTTCTTCGCGGGCCGGATTCCGATCACGCTGCTGGAATCGCCGGACATCGGCATCATCGGTGTCGGCGAAGGTGCGTTTCCGACCATCCGCGCGACGCTCCAGTTTCTCGGAATCGACGAGGCCCGTTTCATCCGGGAAGCCTCGGCGACCTTCAAGCAGGGCATCCGCTTCGACGACTGGCTGCACGCGCCGCGAGACGGGACGCGACACCAGTATCTGCACCCGTTTGAAGCACCCTTTCACACCGAGAGCACGAGCCTGATCCCTTATTGGCTGCTTCAGGACGAGGCGACCCGCGCGTCCTTCGCCGAGGCGGTGACGATCCAGAATCGCGTCGCCCAAGCCTGCTGCGCGCCGAAGCAAGGGCGTGAGGGCGCCTATGCCGGGCCGCTCAATTACGCCTATCACTTCGATGCGCGGCGCCTCGCCCAGACGCTCGAGGCGCGCGCAGTGGATCTCGGCGTCCGGCACTTGAAGGGCCTGCTGACCGGGGTCGATCTGGCGGAAGATGGGAGCATCGCACGCATCCGGACTGCCGAGCACGGAGCGCTGGAAGCAGACCTCTATCTGGATTGCTCGGGCTTTCGCGCCGAACTGATCGGCAAGGCGCTCGGCGTTCCGTTCAAGTCCGCCAAGCATCAGCTGTTCACCGACCGCGCGCTCGCCTGCAAGATCCCATACGCCGACCCGGACGCCCCGATCGAGAGCCTCACCATCGCCACCGCGCACGAGGCCGGCTGGACCTGGGACATCAGCCTCGAAAGCGCGCGCGGCATCGGCTGCGTCTATTCCTCGGCGCACATGCGCGACGAGGACGCCGCCGCGATCCTGCGCGCCTATATCGGCCATGACGATTACAAGGCGCGGATCATCCCGTTCGAGCCGGGCTATCGCGAAACGCAATGGGCGAAGAACTGCGTCGCGGTCGGGCTGTCCGGCGGGTTTCTCGAGCCGCTCGAATCCACCGGCGTCGTGCTCATCGAAGCCGCCGTTGCGATGATCGCCGACCTGTTTCCGCACAGCGGCCCCGTCGACGCACCCGCCGCGCGCTTCAACCAGCTGATGGCGGCGCGCTACGAGAACATCATCAACTTCCTCAAGCTCCATTACTGCCTGAGCATGCGCGACGAGCCGTTCTGGCGCGACAATGCCGATCCGGCCTCGATCCCCGAAGCGCTGCAGCAACTGCTCCGCCAGTGGCGCCATCGCCCGCCCAGCCGCTTCGACTTCACGCTCGATGTCGAGAGCTTCGCCTTTTTCAACTATCAATACATCCTCTATGGGATGGGCTTCCGCACCGATCTGTCCGCGGCACGCGCGGACTTCCCGGATGCCGAGGCGGCGGCGAAGCTGTTCGCGCGGATACGCAGCTTCGGCGAACGCGCGGTCGAGGATTTGCCGACGCACCGCGCGCTGATCCGCGAGATCAATGCAGGGGCGTCGCTCTAAAGTCCCGCGCCCGCCAGGCGGTCAGAGCGACCAATCCACCTGCAGCCAGAATTTGTCGGTATCGGTGGCGAACGCGTCGGCCTTGTAGTGGGCGTAGCGCGCGGACAGCGCGTAATGGCCGCGCTTGACGCTGGCGAGCAAGTCAAGCTCGTCGCCGTAATGCAGATTCAGCCGGTCGCTGTCGAAGCGATGCCAGGTGGCGGCGAGGTTGAGTGCGTCGAACGGGCCGGGCCTTTTCCAGCCATGGCCAAGCGTGGCATAGACATCGCGCAGACCATTGGGCGGGGTGGTGCCGAATTTGCCGGCCCAGCCGTTGAACTTGAAATAGGAGGCGAGCGGAGTCTGCACGCTGGTGAGGGGCGTGCCCTGGGCAGCGCCCAGCACTTCCTGACCCAGCGTCGCGGTCAGGCCCTTGGCAATCAGGTTCGCTTCGCCGAGCCAATAGGTCGCGGCATAGTCGTTGGGGTTGCGGTGCCAGTCGCTCTGGCGCGCCCAGCTCGCGACATAGCCGAGCTTGACCTGCCTCCCGAGCGGCGCGGCACCCGCGAAGCGTATCCCATAGGTCTGGCTCGACAGGCGAAAGCCCTGCACCGCCGCCTGGTCCTGATCGACCAGGAAAGCGAATCCGGCGAGCGTGCCGAACTTCGTGCCGTAATTGAGCAGCGCGAAGACATTGTCGCCGCCGATCGCCACGGGTCGCGCGCCGGAGCCGTTGCTGCCGTTGATCGTCCGCACGCCGCGGACATAGCTCAGGTCCGCACTCAGCCCCTCCGATTTGCCGAGTTGGAAGCGGACCGCGTCGAAGGTCTGCTCGCTCTGCCGCCATGCCGCGGGCCCGACGAAGCGTTCGTCGACGAGCGCGATTCGCTGACGGCCGGCGGTGACGGCGAGCCCGTCCTTGCCGGCGTAACGGAGCTGGGCGCGGTTGAGTTCGATATTCTCCGGATCGACGACCAGCGGAAATGCCGTTTTGCCATTGGTGCCGTCGTTGTAATCATCGGCGAGCGCGACCACGCCCTCGCCTTCGACCAGCGCCGACCAGCCGTTCCAACTGGCCGTCACTCCGGGCCGCACGCGCAGCGTGACGGCATCGGCATTACGCGGCAATCCGGCCTGGTCGACATGCTCATAGCGCAACCGCGCATCCACGCTCGGCGTGAGCTTCACGTCCTGCGCATGCGCCGTGCCGCACGCCAGCAGGCCCGCTGCGGTGAGAGTGTGCCTCATGGATTTATCTCGGAAAAAGGCCCGCCCCGCGACGCGCGCGGAGCGGGCACAGGAGGAACTTCAGGCGGTGGCGAGCTTGCCGTCGATCTGGTCGAGTTCGCCGGTCTCGCGGGCCTTCTTGCCGTAGACCGCTTCGAACAGCGGGGTCGCCATCACGGTGGTGATGATCGCCATCAGCACCAGCATCGAGAAGAGCGTGGGGCCGATGATGCCCTTTTGCAGGCCGATGTTGATGATGATCAGCTCCATCAGTCCGCGCGAGTTCATCAGCGCGCCGATGCCGAGCGCGGTGCGGTTATCCTCGCCGGAGAGGCGTGCCGCGGCGTAGCAGGCGCCGAACTTGGCGAGGACCGAGACCAGCAGGATGCCCAGTGCGATCAGCAGCAGAGACACCGAATTGACCATGTCCATCCGTGTGTTGAGACCCGAATAGGTGAAGAACATCGGCAGCAGCAGGACGACTGCGAGCGGCTCCACCTTGCGTTTCAGCTCCTCGACGAACAGCCCGCGCGGCATGCACACGCCCATCAGGAAGCCTCCGAAGATGGCGTGGATGCCGATCGCGTCCATCACGAAGGCCGAGAGGCAGAAGAGCAGCATGGTGATCGCGAGCACCTGAGTGCTCATCTCTCCCCGCTTCTCGACAGCGCGGCCCAGGGGCTCGAGCAGTTTGCGCCCGAACACGACCATGAAGCCGGTATAGAGCAGCGCGCCACCGATCGCGATCACCGCGACGCCCGGTCCGGCACCGAAGGTGGCGAGCACCACCGCGAGCACGCACCACGAAGCCGCGTCGTCGAATGCCCCGGCGGTCAGCGAAAGCGTGCCGAGCGACGAATTGGCGAGACCGCGCTCATTGATGATGCGGGCAAGCATCGGGAAGGCAGTCAGGGCGATGCAGGCGCCCATGAACAGCGTGGCGTTGGACTGGCTGATCCCGGGCGTGAACAGCCCCGGCACGGTGAGCAGGAACGGCGTGATCAGCGCAGCGAGCAGGAAAGGCGCGGCGATGCCGGCAGCCGAGACCGTGGCGGCGCTCTTCGCCTTGGACTGGAAGTGATCGAGTCGCAGCGTGAGACCTACCATGAACATGTAGAGGCCGACGCCAAGCTGCGCGCCGACATAGAGGACGTTGCGCGTTTCCTTGGGGAAGATCGCGAGTTGGAGGTCGGGGAAGAACAGCCCCAGCAGCGACGGCCCGAGCACGACTCCTGCGATCATCTCGCCGACCACCTGCGGCTGCTTGAGAAACTTCTGCCCCAGCCAGCCCACCACGCGGCAGGCGAGAATGATCACTGCCAGCTGCAGGAAGAAGTGAACGCTGAAATCGCCCGGCGTGTAGCTCTTCACGGCGTTCACGGCCGGACCGTGCGGACTCAGCACATCGGTAAGCGTAAACCAGGCATTTTCGATCAAATCGAGCATATAACCTCCCCCATCTGTCCCCGCGGGGCAGCTTGCCTGCCTCTCGCACCGCATCAGCAAGCCCCGCTCTATGAGGGCACGCAACTGCAATTCATCGGCCGATGTGCATTTTTCCGGTTCAGATCCGCTTTCTGTTGCAACTGGCCCACAGGGTAGTAACGTGCCTACATGACAACGCGGACAATATAGCGACGTAGGTACAAATGAAGGTGATCGGAAGCCGCGAATTCAACCAGGACGTGAGCGCCGCCAAGCGACTTGCGCGACTCGAACCACTGTTCGTTACCGACCGCGGCGAGCCGACCCATGTCCTGATGAGCATCGACACTTTCCGCCGGCTGAGCGGGAAGCGGGAAAGCATCGTCGACCTTCTCGCGATGCCCGGCCTTCCCAACGCCGAGCGCGTGCCGCGCGAAGGCTGGGACGGGCCCGAGATGCACTGATGTACCTGCTCGACACGCCGATATTATTCGAGCTTCGAAAGGCGCGCGCCGGGCAGTGCGATGCCGGGCTCGCCGCCTGGGCTGCCGGCGTGGCACGCGAACGGCTGTTCCTCTCCGCAATCAGCCTGGTCGAGCTCGAAGCGGCTGTCGCCACGACGGCAGGGCGCGACAAGGCGGCGGGGGCAACTCTGCGAAACTGGATCGACGATCAAGTGGTGCCGGCGTTCGACGGGCATATCCTGCCGCTGGACACTGCGGTCGCCCGCCGCCGCGGCCAGATCATGCTCGCCGAAACCCGGGACGCGCTGTTCGCCGCCACAGCGCTGGAGCACGGCCTGAGCCTGGTCACCTTCAACACCGCCGCGTTCAAGGGCGCCCGGCTAAAGCTGTTCGATCCTCGCGGGTATCAGCCGAGCGATTCCGATGAGCTGGATTGGCGCAGTGCCGGACGCAACGGCCCCCTCTGGTTGCGCAACCTGTTCATACGCGGCTGACAGGCTTCCCGCCCGATCAATCGGGTACAGGACCGTGACAGCAGGAACAGGGAGGGACGGCAGCGCGGGGAGCCTTGGCTGCAATCCTGCGGCGCTCCTTGCGATTCGGCCCATAACCCTGAGCGCCCGTGGGCATTGCGCTCGCGTCAGTAACAAACACAGGGCCAGCCGGCCCTTTCGAAATCTGTTCGTTCAATTTGCTTCTCGGGAGAATGGGAGCATCATACTCCCCCAACCTGGTCCAAGGCGACTGGTTCCCCGCCTGATCGCAGACACTCCGTTGCGACGTCTTACGGTTGGTCGTCGATCTTCGCGAAGAAGTGGTCGATCACATTCTGTGCGATCCGCGCGGGGCGCAGCGTCTCGGCGTCGAGGCAGCACCAGCTCGATTTGACCTCGGCGAGCACGTCGGTGCCGCGCTTGATGATCGTCTCATAGAAGACGCGCGCGCCGTGGACCTTTTCGAGCAGGACCGTCGCGACGACGTCGTCTTCGAGAAAGGCAGGGCGCCGATAGGTGATCTCGTGCTTCAGCGCGACCCAGAGATGCTGCGCTACGGCCTCGGGGGGAGCGAGCCCCCGCCAATGGCTGATCACCGCATCCTGCACCCATTTCAGGTAGCTCGCATTGTTGACATGGCCCATGAAGTCGATGTCGTCATCAGCGACATCGATCTGATATTCATAGGGAAGCGCGGTGCCTTGCATGAGTCGCGCAGTACCACCGCCCGCGGTTCGTCGCGAACGAATTTCTTCGCAACCGCACAAATTCCGTCTTTATCAAAGTCACCGTTTTGCTTGCGACTGATGGTTACCGACGCGCAACAAGTAGATTGCTGTCCCGCCCTGAACCAATCGGCCGAGGAATTGCGGCGAATTAGACGGCGAACCGGCCTGGCGAGTAGCGGCCGGGGTCGATAGCGCTAATTTCGACATCGGGCGCGCGCGCCAGCAGCACAGCCGCTGCGAGCTTCGCCGCTGCCGGCGCGGTCTGGATGCCGAAGCCGCCCTGACCGGCGCACCAGAACAGACCCTCGATCTGCGAGTCGAAGCCGTAAACCGGCAGCCGATCGGGCGCGAAGCTGCGGAGCCCGGCCCATTTATGTTCCAGCGCAGCGACGCGCCAGTCGACGACGTGCTCGAAACGGTCGATGGCGATTGCGACGTCCAGTTCCTCCGGCGCGGCGTCGCCCGGATCGCAACGCGTCTCATCGTGCGGGCTGAGCCACAGCCGTCCGCCAGCCTCGGGCTTGAAGTAGAAGCTGCCGCCGATATGCGTAACGTGCGGGCAGCGTGGCGGCGGTGCCGGATCGGTGCGTAGCTGGAGCATCGTGCGGCGGTAGGGCTGTATCCCAAGCGGCCGTGCGCCCGCCATCGCCGCGACGGAATCGGCCCAGGCGCCGGCGGCATTGACGAGGATGTCGGCCTCGAACCGGCCCGCACGGGTATCGAGCAGCCACCGCCCCCCCTCGCGAACCGCGGCCTCGAGTGTTGCCGACACGACGAGTTCGCCACCCGCGCGCCGCGTTACGGCAAGACCGGCGGCGTGGAGACCGCCGACATCGATATATTCGCAGCTGGGCTCGTACACGCCGAGAGTCCATTCGGGGCGGAGGCCCGGCAGCGTCTCGCGCGGGTCGACTGCCTGCAGCGCCACCCCCGAGCCCTCGAATTCTCGGAGGAACGTCTCGATTCGCCCCTGCTCCGTGGCGCGGCCGATATGCAGCGAGCCGAGCGGCTCCAGAAAACCCCCCGCCGCCAGCAACGGCCCCGACGCGGTGGTGAGCGGCTGGATGTCCGGACCGCCATAGGTCTCCGACCAGAACGCCGCCGAGCGCCCGGTGGCGTGGTAGCCGGGCCGGTCTTCGGCTTCGAGCAACAGCACGCGCGCATGCGGCGCCACCTCGGCGGCGAGGCTGGCGCCCGCAATCCCCGCGCCGACGATCGCAATATCGTAACGGCTCACGCCTGCGGTGCTCGCTTCGCCAGAAACGCATCGATCTCCCCGAGCGCGCGGTCGCGGACTGGGTCGGCTTCTCGGAGGATCTCGTGCGCGCTCTCTTTGCCGAAGGTGACGAGATGCAGGTCGGGCAGGCTGGGCGCTAGAACGAGCGCGGCTTTTCCGTCGATCAGCCCGTCATATTCGGCGATCAGCATCAATACCGGCACCCGCATCTGCGCGAGCCGCGGGTCGGCGGCGAGTTCGCGCATCGAGCGGAAGCCCTCGATCACCCAGCGCCAGCTCGGCGGGCCGGTGAGGATCGAGGGATCGTGCGTCTGCCACCAGATCTCGTCGGCATAGCGATCGGGATCATGGGTGAGCAACGACGCGCGGGTCTCGGTGGTATAGGGCTTCTCATTGCCCTTCCACGCCGGACGCGCGGGATTGCCGAGGCCGCCCAGGAACCGTGCGGCGCGCTCGGCGAAGCGGCCGAAGATGCCGGGCTTGAACCCGAGCATCGGCGCCACCAGCACGGCGACGTCGGGTGCGATGACGCCTTCGACGAGCCCGCGCAGCACCAGATGGCCCCCCATCGAATGCCCCATCGCGACGTGCGGCCCAGGATTCGCCTTCACCCAATGCGACCAGAAGTGACGAAGATCGTCCACATAATCGGCATAGTCGTCGATATGCCCGCAATTCTTCGCGGGCGTCAGGCGCCCCGAGCCCCCCTGCCCGCGCCAGTCGAACGACGTCACGTTCCAGCCCGCCGCATGCCAGTGCGCGAAGCTCTCGAGATATTTCTCGAAGATATCGCCGCGCCCGCCCTGGAACAGGATCGAACCCCGCGCCGGGCCTTCGGCGGGCCAGTCGAAAGTCCGATGCTCCCAACCGTCGGGTGCCGCCCAGCGGTCGATGCGGGCGCCGGCTGGAAGCGAACGTCGGTCTATACGGGAAGTTGCCATGGGGCTTGGTTACGTTTTGATAAGCCATCCCGTCTAGGTCTCAGGCGGGATGGGGGACGTCTTTCTTACCTTGCTGCTGAGCGCGCTCGGCCTGCTCCTGGTCTCGGCCGGGGTCGAGGACGCACGTTCGCGCAACATCGCCAATTGGAAAAACGCGGCGATCGCTTTGCTCGCGCCGCTCTGGTGGTGGGCGAACGGACTGGCGCTTTGGCCCGATATGGCCATCCAGCTCGGCGTTGCGGGCTTCGTCTTCGGCGTATTCGTCGGCGCCTTTGCCATTGGGCAAATGGGCGGCGGCGACGTCAAACTGCTCGGCGCTCTGGCGCTGTGGCTACCGGTACAACCCCTTGTCGGAATGCTGGTGCTGATGTCGCTCATCGGCGGCGCGCTCACGCTCGTGATGGTGGGGGAGCGCTGGGTGCAGCTTCGCGGCGGACCGACCAAGCTGCCGTGGCGGACGATCGCACCGATCGCGTTCGCCGTCGCCGGCCTGCTTGCGCTCGCCTTTGCCGGCTGGTCGCGGTTCCTCGCGCTGGTCGCGACCGCGCCACTGTTCGGGGGAATCGGCGTGATCGCGGCGCTTGCCGCGATCGGCGCCGGACTGATCTGGACGATGCGCGCGGCGCGGCGCGGAGGGATCGTTCCCGAGACGCCGTACGGCGTGGCGATTGCGATTTCGACACTGCTCATTCTTCGCGAACCGATTTTTAACCAGTTTACTTGATGCTTAACGCCGGGCGCACTGGACCGGCCATGTTATTGAAAAGGCTTGAAGCGAAATGGATGCACGCAAGCTCATTCTGCTCGTCGGCGCACTTGTTGTAGCCGCAGTGACCGCGTTCATGGCGCGCAGCCTCGTGCTCGGCGCGCCGACGCCCACCGCCGGAGCGATTCCCGTCGCCGCGGCGCCGCAGAACACCACCGAAGTGATGGTCGCGACGCGCGCACTGCCGGTGGGTACGATTCTCGACGCCACTGCGTTCAAATATGTGGCCTGGCCCAAGGAACTCATCGAGGGCGCCTATTACCTCAAGAGCGAGACCGAGCTGGCCAAGCTGCAGGGCACCGTCGTCCGTTTCGCGATTCCCGCGGGTCAGCCGATCACCCAGGGCGCGCTGGTCAAGCCCGGCGACCGCGGCTTCCTCGCCGCGGCGCTCGGAGCCGGCATGCGCGCCGTCACGGTCCCCGTGTCCGCACAGGGCGCCAATGTTTCGGGCTTCGTCTTCCCGGGCGACCGCATCGACCTGGTGCTCACCCAGACGGTCACCGGCGGCGGCGATGGCCCGCCGCTCAAGGCATCGGAGACGATCCTGCGCAACCTGCGCGTGCTCGCTACCGACCAGAAGACCGACAAGCAGACCGACGACAAGGGCAACACCGTCGTCACCACATTCTCGACGGTCACCGTCGAAGCAACTCCGAAGATCGCCGAGAAGCTCGCCGTCGCACAGACCGTCGGTGCGCTTTCGATTTCGCTGCGCTCGATCGCCGATAATCAGGGCGAGCTCGAGGAAGCGATCGCCAGCGGCGAAGTCGATGTGCCCGCCGACGGCGATCCGAAGAAGGAAAAGGAAATGCTGGCGCGTGCAGCCGCGCGTCCGATGGAAGGCCGTGGCGGCTTCGCCACCGGCGCCGACGTGTCGCGCTTCCAACGCAGCACCGTCCCCGGCAAGGCCGATGACGGCGCCGCACGAAGCGCCGTCCCGGGAACCTTTCCCGGCGCAGCAGCACCGAAAAAGGGTCCGGTGGTCACCGTCGCGCGGGGCAACGCCGTGACCGAAGTCGAGATCGGGGGAAACCACTAAGATGCGCACCAAGACTCACCTGAACCGGGCGCTTGCCGCCACGGTGATGGCGGCGGCGGCGATGAGCCTCCCGGTCGACGCGATGGCCCAAGCGCGCCAGAAGGCGCGTGTGGCCAACCTTCCGGTCGGCACCCAGCGCCCGACCCGCGAGGTCCTGCTGTCGATCGGCGAGGGCGAGCTTATCACCCTCCCCGCCAGCGTGACCAACGTATGGACCTCCAACCCGGAGGTGGCCGACGTCTATGTCTCCAACCCGCGCCAGATCCATTTGTTCGGCAAGACCAACGGCGAAGCGACGGTCTACGCCACCACCGCCGGCGGCACCGTGATCTATTCGACCAACGTCCGCGTCGCGCAGAACATCACGTCGGTGGAGCGTATGCTGAAGGCCGCGATGCCTGAGGCGGACGTGAAGGTCACCCATGTCGGGCAGCTGGCCGTGCTCACCGGCATCGTCGCCTCGCCCAGCGACAGCGAGCAGGCACAGCACCTCGTGCTCGCCGCGCTCAATCCCGGGGTCAACATCTCGGATCCGGCAGCGCAGCTGAAGATCATGGTGATCAACCGGCTCAAGACCGCGACGCCGCTGCAGGTCAATCTGCAGGTCCGTTTCGCCGAGGTGAGCCGCAGCTTCGTCAAGGACGTGGGCGTCAACCTGCTCACCCGCGACCAGACGGGCGGCTTCCAGTTCGGCCTCTCGTCGGGCGCGCGTCAGCTGCCTGCAAGTTCGATCGGCACGCCCAACCTGGCGAATCTGCCGCTGCTCGATGCATCGTCGCGCTTCGGCTTCCCCGCCGGCACGATCAGCCTGCCGTTCGATCCGGCAAAGGGTGATTTCGTGCTCCCGGGCACCGGCTCGACCTACAATATCCCCGCCGGCTCGAAGTTCAGCACGCTCGGCCTGGCCGGCAAATTGCTCGGCCTCGACGTGCTCGGCGCGCTCGACCTCGGCGAGCGGATCGGCCAGGTGACGACGCTCACCAATCCGAACCTCACCGCGCTTTCGGGCGAGACCAGCACCTTCCTGGCCGGCGGCGAGATTCCGATGCTGGTGAGCCAGGGCCTCGGCCAGGTTTCGGTCGAGTACAAGCCGTATGGCGTCAGCCTCGCTTTCACGCCGACGGTGCTTTCCGACGGCCGCATCTCGCTGCGCGTCCGGCCCGAGGTCTCGACGATCACCACGGTCGGCGCGATCTCGAACGCCGGAACCCAGATTCCGGCGCTGACCACGCGGCGCGCCGAGACCACCGTCGAGCTCGGCTCGGGCGAAAGCATGGTGATCGGCGGACTGCTGCAGAACAGCCACGACAATTCGATCGACAAGACGCCGGGCCTCGGCGACGTCCCCGTGCTCGGCGCGCTGTTCCGCTCGAACGGCTTCCGCCGCAACGAGACCGAGCTGGTGATCGTGATCACGCCGTATCTGGTCAAGCCGGTCAACGCGAGCCAGATCGCGCTGCCGACCGACGGCTACAAGGCGCCCGACGATTTCGAGCGGATCATCGGCGGCGACCTGGTCGGCAACAAGGCCGGCGGCGAACGCCCCAAGCCGACCATGGCCCCGTCGGGCAGCGCGACGCCGACCGTGGGCGCCTTCGCGCCCGGGCCGGCTTTGCCGACGCCTTCCGCCCGGCAGCCCGCAAAGGCCGCCACTCCGTCCAAGCCGAAAAAAGGTGGCACTGCCGCCCCCGGCTTCGGCTTTTGATGTCCTGAGGAGATCGCAATGTTGTCGCGCTTCACTCCCCTCCTCCTCGCCCCCGCGCTGCTGCTGAGCGCGTGCGGGACCTATAATGGCGGCGTCGAATCGGTTTACCAGCCGGTCGTCGAGCGCAACGACTATGTCTTCGACGTCCAGACCGCGGGCTATGCCCTGGCGCCCGGTGAAGGCGAGCGGCTGGCCGGCTGGCTCGCCTCGATGGGGCTTCGCTATGGCGACAAGCTCTCGATCGACGATGGCGGGGCCGGCAGCGCCGGGCGCGCGGAGATCGCCGCACAGGCCAACGAATATGGCATCATGCTGTCCGATCAGGCGCCGGTGACGGTCGGCCAGATCGCACCGGGCACGGTGCGCGTCGTGGTTACCCGGATGAGCGCCAGCGTTCCGAACTGCCCGGATTATTCGCGCGTCTACACGCCCGATTGGTCGCAGAGCACCAGTTCCAATTACGGCTGCGCGACCAACACCAACCTTGCGGCGATGGTCGCCGATCCGGCCGATCTCGTCCGCGGTGCCGCGGGCTCCTCGGTGACCGATCAGGCGACCGGCGCGAAGGCGATCAATGCCTTCCGCGTCGCAAAGCCGAGCGGCAACGGCGGAACCGAAGTGAAGTCCGGAGGCAACAAGTGAACGCGCCCTTCAATCCCTCGCGCACTTCGCATCGCGAACCCTTCATCGCCTTCGTCTGCGACGAGACGACGGCGGAGGCGCTGCGCCCGATCGCCGTCGAGCTCGGCTGGTCGCCCGAAAAGGTCAACAAGGGCGGGCTGCGCAACGCCGTCCAGACCCTGTCGGTCTCGGCGAGCCCCAACGTGCTGTTCGTCGACCTTTCGGAATCGGGCGATCCGCTCAACGACATCAATGCGCTTGCCGAAGTCTGCGAGCCCGGAACGATCGTGATCGCGTCGGGGCAAGTCAACGACGTGCGCCTCTACCGCGATCTCGTCGCGAGCGGCATCCATGATTATCTGCTCAAGCCACTCAATCCCGACGCGCTGCGCGACACCTTCGCCCAGGCGCAGGCCTCGCTAAATGCGCCCAAGCAGACCGAAACCGGCAGTGACGTTCCGCATTGCGCGGTCGCCGTCATCGGTACGCGCGGCGGCTGCGGCGCCTCGACGATCGCGACGTCGCTGGCCTGGCTGCTGAGCGACAAGCATGTGCGGACCACCGCCCTGCTCGACCTCGACGTGCATTTCGGCACTGGCGCGCTCGCGCTCGATCTCGAGCCGGGCCGCGGCCTGACCGATGCGATCGAGAATCCCAGCCGGATCGACGGGCTGTTCATCGAACGCGCGATGGTGAAGGCCTCGGAACGTCTCGCCGTCCTGTCGGCCGAGGCCCCGATCAACGCGCCCGTCCTGACCGACGGCGCCGCTTTCTACCAATTGCAGGAAGAGATGCGCAGTGCGTATGAATGCACCGTCGTCGATCTGCCGCGCATCATGCTGGTCAACCACCCGCATCTGATCACCGACATTCAGGTGGCGGTGCTGGTCACCGAGCTGACTCTCGCCGCCGCGCGCGACGCGATCCGCATCCTCAGCTGGTTCAAGTCGAACGCACCGCAGACGCAGGTGATCGTCGTCGCCAACAAGGTTCAGCCCCAGGCGTTCCTCGAGATCAGCCGCAAGGACTTCGAAGGCTCGATCGAGCGCAAGATCGACGTGCTGATCCCGTTCGAGCAGAAGGCCGCGGCGCAGGCGGCCAAGCTCGGCAAGCCGCTCGCCGAAGTCGGCAAGTCCGCCAAGTCGCTGGCGCCGCTGGGCGACCTGGCGAGCCGAATCATCGCGATCACCGATTCGGGCGAGCGCGACGACAAATCCGCCAAGCCGGCCAAGGGATCGAAGGGCAGCTCGCTGTTCGACAAGATCAAGGTCAAGATGCCGTCAAAGGCAAAGAAGTAATCATTCCGCGCCCATGACGGGCACGGGATAACGATTCGGAGGCACCTCGGCGTGGAATTGCTGCCGGTTTTGATGCTCGCTGGAGGTACCTTCCTGGTGCTCTCGCTGATGGTGCTCGCATTGTCCGGGCCGTCGACGGCGCGCGCGAGCGCGCGGCGGCTGACCGGCGTGCGCGCGCGGCATTCGGGCACAGCCGGCGTCGTGGCGATGGAAGCGCAGATCCGCCGGGTCACCAACAAAAGCGCGAGCGGCATGGACCTCGCCGCATCGCGCTTCCTGCCCAACCCCGCTTTGCTCCAGAAGCGCCTGAACATGACCGGCAAGAACTGGTCGCTGAGCCAATATGGCATGGTCACGCTCGGCCTGATCCTGGTTCCCGGCGCATTGCTCTATCTTAAGGGCGCGCCGATCTGGCTGGCGCTGTTCCTCGGCCTGTTCGTCGGCGTCGGGCTGCCGCACAAGGCAGTGAGCTTCTTCATCAACCGTCGCATCGCCAAGTTCACTGCCAAATTCCCCGACGCGATCGATCTGCTGGTGCGCGGCCTGCGCTCGGGCCTGCCGATCACCGAGACGATGGGCGTCGTCGGCCAGGAAGTCCCCGGTCCGGTCGGCGAGGAGTTCCGCTCCGTCTCCGACAAGATGAAGATCGGCCGCACGTTGGACACTGCGCTGCAGGATACCGCGGACCGGCTGGGCACCCCTGAATTCCAGTTCTTCACGATCACCATCGCGATCCAGCGCGAGACCGGCGGCAATCTCGCCGAGACGCTCGCCAACCTCGCCGACGTGCTGCGCAAGCGCGCGCAGATGAAGCTCAAGATCAAGGCGATGTCGTCCGAATCCAAGGCGTCGGCGCTGATCGTCGGCTCCTTGCCGTTCATCGTGTTCGGCCTCGTCTGGTTCATCAACAACAATTACATGCTCAACTTCTTCAAGGACGAGCGGCTGATGGTCGCCGGCGGCGGCGGTCTGATCTGGATGGCGCTCGGCGCCTTCATCATGGCCAAGATGGTCAATTTCGAGATCTGATGATGGTACCCTCCGCAGGCCCCACTTTGCTCGGCGTCGACGTCCTCTGGGTCGCGACGATTCTCAGCGCCGTCGCCGCATCGGCGGTGGTGTTCGCGATCTACACCGCCACCACGGTGCGCGATCCGATGGCGAAGCGCGTCAAGGCGCTCAACGACCGCCGCGAGCAGCTCAAGGCCGGCATCACTGCCTCGACCTCGAAGCGCCGCGCCAAGCTCGTCACCAAGAACGAGACCACCGACCGGATCCGCGCGCTGCTCTCCTCGATGAAGGTGCTGCAGGAGAGCCAGATCAAGGTCGCCCAGACCAAGCTGCTCCAGGCGGGCATCCGCTCGAAGGAATGGGCCGTCGCGGTGATCTTCGGCCGGCTGGTGCTGCCGATCGTGATCGGCGGGCCGATCCTGTATCTGGTCTACGGCACCGACGTGTTCGCAGACTGGAGCGCGTTCAAGAAATACGGCCTCGTCGCGGTCAGCTTCATCCTGAGCTACAAGGCGCCGGACCTCTATCTCAAGAACAAGATCACCAAGCGCAGCAACGCGATCCGCAAGGGGCTTCCCGACGCGCTCGATTTGCTCGTGATCTGCGCCGAGGCGGGCCTGACCGTCGACGCCGCGTTCGCCCGCGTCTCGCGCGAATTGGGCAAGGCCTATCCCGAGCTCGGCGAGGAATTCTCGCTGACCGGGATCGAGCTCGGCTTCCTCACCGATCGCCGCCAGGCATTCGAGAATCTCTCGAACCGCATCAATCTCGATGCGGTCCAGGGCGTGGTCACCACGATGATCCAGACCGAGAAATACGGCACCCCGCTCGCCTCGGCGCTGCGCGTGCTCTCGGCCGAATTCCGCAACGAGCGGATGATGCGCGCCGAGGAAAAGGCCGCGCGGCTGCCGGCGATCATGACGATCCCGCTGATCCTGTTCATCCTGCCGGTGCTGTTCATCGTCATCCTCGGGCCCGCGGCCTGCTCGATCAACGATGCCTTGATGACCTAATTCGCCCGTCGATCGTTACGGTGGCATCGGCGGTGCGGGCGGACTGGCCCGCCCGCCGCCACAGGAGGACGCGCGATGCAGGGATTGCCTTTCGACACGGTCACGCAGCTCATCGCCCTGGGCATCACGCTCGTGGCGGGATTTTTCTTCGGGCTGGCCGCGCGGTCCGGGCGCAGCAAGTGGCGCGATCGCTATCAGGACGAAGAACTGCGCCACCGCACCTATCGCGACGAAACCGGCGCCGAACTGCGCGAATCACAGCGACGGCTGCGTGAGCTCGAGGCCGAGAACGCCCGGCTCCGCGCCGCAACCACGCCTGTCGTCGCGCCGCCACGCGCGGTCGATCCCTACTGATTCCTCCCAGTGCTCCTGCGAAAGCAGGAGCCCAGGGTCACGGACGGATCGCGTGCCGCCCTAGGCTCCTGCTTTCGCAGGAGCACTGGAGTTATTCGCGCTTTAGCGCCGCCTGCGCTGCCGCCAGCCGCGCGATCGGCACGCGATATGGCGAGGCCGACACGTAATCGAGCCCGATCGCCTCGCAGAACGCGATCGACGCCGGATCGCCGCCATGTTCGCCGCAAATGCCGAGCTTGATGTCGGGCCGGGTCGCCCTGCCCCGCTCCGCCGCGATGCTGATCAGCTCGCCGACGCCCTCGACATCGAGACTGACGAACGGATCGCGGGCATAGATGCCCTTCTCGACATAGGTCGTCAGGAAGCGCGCGGCGTCGTCGCGGCTGACGCCCAGAGTGGTCTGGGTCAGATCGTTGGTGCCGAAGCTGAAGAATTCGCCGACTTCGGCGATCTCGCCCGCACGCAGCGCCGCACGCGGCAGCTCGATCATCGTGCCGACCAGATACTCGACCGTCCGGCCCTTCTCGGCGAACACCGCCTGCGCCGCCTTGTCGACGACGATCTTCATCAGCTCGAGCTCGCGGCGCGTGGCGACCAGCGGGATCATCACTTCGGGGATCGGCGCCGCGCCCGATCGCTCGGCCACTTCGATCGCCGCCTCGAAGATCGCGCGCGCCTGCATCTCGTAGATCTCGGGATAGGTCACCCCGAGCCGGCAGCCGCGATGGCCGAGCATCGGGTTGAACTCGTGGAGCTCCGCCGCGCGCCGGCGCAGCGTATCCACGTCGATATCGGCAGCCTTGGCGACTTCCTCGAACTCGGCTTCCTCGTGGGGCAGGAATTCGTGGAGCGGCGGATCGAGCAGGCGGATCGTGCAGGGCAGTCCGGCCATGACCTCGAAGATCTCGACGAAATCGCTGCGCTGCTCGGGGAGCAATTTGTCGAGCGCAGCGCGACGCCCCGCCTCGTCCGAGGCGAGGATCATCTGGCGCACCGCAGTGATCCGCGACTGCTCGAAGAACATGTGCTCGGTGCGGCACAGGCCGATGCCCTCGGCGCCGAACTCGCGCGCGGTGCGGCAATCGAGCGGCGTCTCGGCATTGGCGCGGACCTTGAGCCGGCGCTTGGCGTCCGCCCACAGCATCAGCGTGCCGAAATCGCCCGACAGCTCGGGCTGGACGGTCGGGACCGCCCCGAACATCACTTCGCCGGTGGTGCCGTCGATGGTGATCGTATCGCCTTCGCGGACCTCGCGCCCGCCGACCCGGAAGAGCTTCTCCTTGGCGACGATCGCCAGCGTGCCTGCGCCCGAGACGCAGGGACGCCCCATGCCACGCGCGACCACCGCGGCGTGGCTGGTCATCCCGCCGCGTGCGGTGAGGATGCCCCTGGCGGCGTGCATGCCGTGAATGTCCTCGGGCGACGTCTCGACACGGACGAGGATCACCGAATCGCCCGCGGCGGCGCGCTTCTCGGCGGTGTCGCTGTCGAACACCGCATAGCCCGAAGCCGCGCCCGGCGATGCCGGCAGCCCCTTGGTAAGCACGTCGCGCACCGCCTTGGGGTCGAGCGTCGGGTGAAGCAATTGATCGAGTGCCATCGGGTCGACGCGCAGGATCGCCTCTTCCTGCGTGATCAGTCCTTCATTGGCCATGTCGACTGCGATCTTGAGCGCCGCCTTGGCGGTGCGCTTGCCGCTGCGGGTCTGGAGCATCCACAATTTGCCGCGCTCGACGGTGAATTCGATGTCCTGCATGTCGCGATAATGCGTCTCGAGCGTCTCGAAGACCGAAGCGAGCTGGGCATAGACCTCGGGCATCGCCTCTTCCATCGACAGCGGCTTGGCCCCTGCCGCCTCGCGCGCCGCGCGGGTCAGATATTGCGGGGTGCGGATGCCGGCGACGACGTCCTCGCCCTGCGCATTGATCAGGAACTCGCCATAATAGGCATTGTCGCCCTTGGCGGGATCGCGGGTGAAGGCCACGCCGGTGGCGCTGGTCTCGCCCATATTGCCGAACACCATCGCCTGGACGTTGACTGCGGTGCCCCAGTCGCCGGGAATGTCGTTGAGGCGGCGATAGACCTTGGCGCGCTCGGACTGCCACGATCCGAACACCGCGCCGATCGCGCCCCAGAGCTGATCGTGGACATCCTGCGGGAAGGGCTTGCCCCACAGCTCCTGAACGATCGCCTTGTACTCGGCGACGAGCTTCTGCCAGTGCGACGCGCTCAGCTCGGTATCGAGGCTGAAGCCATTGTCTTCCTTGGCGATCTCGAGCGCTTCCTCGAAGCGATCGTGATCGAGCCCGAGCACCACGTCCGAATACATCTGGATGAAGCGGCGATAGCTATCCCACGCAAAGCGATCGTCGCCGCTGATTTGGGCGAGGCCGACGACGGTGGCGTCGTTGAGCCCGAGATTGAGCACGGTATCCATCATGCCGGGCATCGACACCCGCGCGCCGGAGCGGACAGAGACGAGCAACGGATCGGCGGGATCGCCGAACTTCTTGGCGGTAATGCCCTCGATATGCGCCACGCCTGTGGCGACTTCGGTCTTGAGGCTGTCGGGGAAGCTTTCGCCTTCGTCGTAATAGAGTGCGCAGACCGGGGTGGAGATCGTGAAGCCGGGCGGGACCGGTAAGCCGATCGCGGCCATGCCGTCGAGATTGGCGCCCTTGCCCCCGAGCAGGTTCTTGTCGCCTTGACCGCCGTCCGAAACCCCGCCGCCGAAGCGGTACACGTACTGCGTCATCCCTGGTCCTTCTGCTGGAGGCACAGCCCCGGCACGCGACGCGCCTACCGCGCCTGCGAACATGGCGGAAGCTCTGATTGCGTTGTCAGGTTGCTGGAGCGGGGCAGACGGCAAGAGTTAGTAAAGCTTAGGCGAAATCATCCCGTTCCGGATGCGCAATAAGTCAGATAAATCAGCCTTCGATCTTCGAAAAGTCGGCAACTTGATGCACTGCAGCACGCATCCGCGCGAGCAGGCCGAGGCGCGCGATACGCTTGTCCGGGTCCGAATCGTTGACGATGACTTGCTCGAAGAACGCATCGATCGGCCCGCGCAAGCTGGCGAGCGCAGACATCGCCGCCCCGAAATCCTCGGCGCCGATCGCCGCCTCGGCCCGCGGCTCGGCGGCGTCGAGCGCTTCCTTGAGCGCGGACTCGGCAGGCTCGGCTTCGTAGATATTGCCGCCGACGTCCGTGTCGGTGCCATCGAAGCCCTCTTTCTTGAGGATGTTCGCGGCGCGCTTGTAGCCGGCGAGGAGGTTCCTGCCGTCCTCGGTGGTGATGAAGGCCTGCAGCGCGTGGACGCGGGCGAGCAGGCGGACGAGATCGTCCTCGCCGCCGAGGGCGAATACTGCGTCGATCAGGTCGTGGCGGACGCCGGCCTCGCGCTGCTGGACCTTGAGGCGGTCGGCGAAGAAATCGAGGGTGTCCTTCAAAGTATCGGGATTGGCTGCCACGCGCCGCGTCACAATCGCGACACCGGGCGGCTCCGCCCCTGCGACATTCTGGAATTCGCCTCGCGCGCGTTCAACGCCCCCGGATGAAGGCTGGCCTAACAATTGTGTCACCAGCAGCGTCTCTGCGCTGCCGACGACAATAGAAAGCGGCAGGCGAATTCGATTGTCGACGATGAGCGCCAAGATCGCCAGGGCCGCACGACGTAGCGCAAACGGATCCTTGGACCCTGTCGGTTTCATATCTTGGGAGAAGAAGCTGACGATCGTATCCAGCTTGTCCGCCAAGCTCACCGCCACCGTTACCGGTGCAGTCGGGACGTCATCCCCCTGCCCGACCGGCTTGTAATGGTCGCGGATCGCTTCGGCGACCTGGGGGTCCTCGCCCTGCGCGGCGGCGTAATAGCCGCCGATCAGGCCCTGGAGCTCGGGGAACTCGCCGACCATGCCGGTGACGAGATCGGCCTTGGCGAGAAGAGCGGCGCGTTCGGCGAGGGCGGCCAAATTCCCTCTCCCATCGGGAGAGGGAGGGAGCGGCGAAGCCGCGGAAGGGTGAGGGTGACCGGCGGGTGAGGCGTCGCCCTCACCCTTCCCACTCGCTGACGCGAGCGGGCCCCTTCCCTCTCGCGATGGGAGAGGGATTATCCCCTCCTCCACCAGCCACCGCGCCAGCTTCGCGACGCGGTCGACCTTGTCGGCGACCGTGCCCAATTTCTCGTGGAACACGATCTTCTCCAGCTTGGGCCGGAGATCGTCGAGCTTCGTCTTCAGATCGGTGTCGTAGAAGAAGCGCGCGTCGCTCAGCCGCGCGGCGAGGACCTTCTGGTTGCCCTCGACGATCTTCGCGCCGCCGTCGCTGGCGTCCACGTTCGCGGTGCAGACAAAGGCGTTGGCAAGCCTGCCGTCGCCATCGCGGCAGACGAAATATTTCTGGTTCACGCGCGCCGTCAACTGGATCACCTCCGGCGGGACGCTCAGGAAATCCGCATCGAACCGCCCGAGCAGCGGCACCGGCCATTCGGTCAGCCCGGCATTCTCGAACAGCAGGCCTTCGTCCTCGACCAGCTCCAGCCCGGCCTTGCGCGCGGCCAGCTTGGCACCGACCGCGATGATCGCGCGGCGCTCGGCGCCGTCGACCACGACGTGGCAGGCGCGGAGCTTCTCGACATAGTCGTTGGCCGAGCCGATCGTGATCACGCCGGGATGGTGGAAGCGATGGCCGACGGTCTGCGCGCCGCTCTTGAGGCCCGCGACTTCGATCGGCACCAATTTGTCGCCGAGAAGCGCGACGACGCCCTGCAGCGGGCGGACCCAGCGCAGGCTCTCGGTCGAGGACGACGCATCGCCCCAGCGCATCGACTTGGGCCAGGCGAAATTGTGGATCGCATGCGTGGTGGCGCTGGCGAGCACCGATCCCGCGGCGATCCCCGGCCGCTCGATCACCGCGAACAGCACCTGGCCGCCCTTGCCGTCGTCGCGCGCGACGAGTTGGTCGCGATTGAGCCCGGTCGAGCGGAGGAAGCCCTGGATCGCGGCATCGGGGGCGTCGGCGCGGGGGCCCTTGCGCTCCTCGGTCGCCGCGGTGGTGGTTTCGGCGACGCCGCGGACGATCAATGCGAGGCGGCGCGGCGTGGCGAAGCTCTCGATGCTTTCGAAGGCAAGGTTGAGCGCCTTGAGCCGGGCTTCGAACAACGCCGCGAGATCGATGCGTGCGCGCTCCTGCATCCGCGCCGGGATTTCCTCGGAGCGGAGTTCGAGGAGGAAGTCTTCGGTCACTGTCCCTCTCCCATCGGGAGAGGGAAGGAGGCGCGGAGCGCCGGGAGGGTGAGGGTAGGGCCGGGCGACACACTACCCTCACCCTTCCCAATCGGCTTCGCCGAGCGGGCCCCTTCCCTCTCCCAATGGGAGAGGGAGATTTGGAGGGTCGCGCTCATACCGTCCACTCCGGATATTTCGCGGTCCATTCCGGCGTCATATGCGCGATCCACGCCTCGCAGCTGCCCTTCGCCAGGTCCCGCACCCGGCCGATATAGGCCTGCCGCTCGGCGACCGAGATGACACCGCGGGCCTGGAGCAAGTTGAAGGTGTGGCTCGCCTCGATCGCCTGCTCATAGGCGGCGATCGGGACGTTCGCCTCCAGGCAGTTCTCGCATTCGGCGACTGCCTTGCGGAATCCTTCGAACAGCGTCTCGGTATCGGCCACTTCGAAATTATATTTCGACATCTGCTTCTCGTTCTCGAGAAACACGTCGCCATAGCTCACGCCGGAATCGTTGAACGCGAGGTCGTAGACGCTGTCCTTGTTCTGGATGTACATCGCCAGCCGCTCGAGCCCGTAGGTCAGCTCGCCCGCCACCGGCTTGCAGTCGAACCCGCCCATCTGCTGGAAATAGGTGAACTGGGTGACTTCCATCCCGTCGCACCAGACTTCCCAGCCGAGCCCCCAGGCGCCGAGCGTCGGGCTCTCCCAATCGTCCTCGACGAAGCGGATGTCGTGGCGGGTGAAGTCGATCCCGATCGCCGCGAGGCTGCCGAGATACAGCTCCTGCAGGTCCGGCGGGCTGGGTTTCAGGATCACCTGGTACTGGTAATAATGCTGGAGCCTATTGGGGTTCTCGCCATAGCGGCCATCGGTCGGGCGGCGGCAGGGCTGGACGAAGGCGGCGTTCCACGGGTCGGGGCCGAGCGCGCGCAAGGTGGTCGCCGGGTGGAAGGTCCCCGCGCCCATCCGCATGTCGTAAGGCTGGAGGATCACGCAGCCGCGCTCGCTCCAGTAATCGTGGAGCTTCAGGATCATTCGCTGGAAGCTGAGAGGCTCGGTCACTCAAAATGCCCAATATGGCTAGTTTTGCGATGCTTTGGCGCGCGACGCCCAGATTGACAAGGATGCAGTGATCCCCTCCTGTTGCGCGATGCGGAAGATGTGGATCGGAGTGGCGCTGCTCGCGCTGGGCGGGTGCCAGGCGAAGCAGGCGACCAACGACGCCGATCCGGCTCTGTGGGTGGTCAAGGATGCCGACACGACAATCTATCTATTCGGCACGGTGCACATGCTGAAGCCCGGCCTGCGCTGGTTCGACGACGGCGTGAAGACCGCGTTCGATGCCAGCGACGAACTGGTGCTCGAGCTGGTGATGCCGCCCGAGGCCGAGATGCAGGCGCTGGTCGGCGAGCTCGGCATGACCCCGGCGGGCCCCGCCCTCCCCGACCAATTGCCGCCCGCCGAGGCCGCCAAGTTCCGCGCGGCGCTGCCCGAGATGGGCCTGGCGCCTACCGCGCTCGACCGCGCCGAGCCGTGGCTGGCAGCGACGATGCTGTCGTCGGCGCCGCTGCGCAAGCTCGGCTATGACGACAAGGACGGGGCGGAGGCGGTGCTCGGCGCTGCGGCGAAAGCGGCGGGCAAGCGCGTATCGGGGCTCGAGACTGCGCGCGAGCAGCTCGGCTATTTCGACCGCCTGCCGATGCCGGCGCAGCGCGCGCTGCTGATCGACACGCTCGACGATCTGCCCAAGGCGGGCGCGACGATCGACCGGATGGTGGCGGCATGGAGCAAGGGCGATGCCGACGGCCTTGCGCGGCTGATGAACGAAGATCTCGCCCGCGCGCCTGAACTGGCCGACGCATTGCTTGCCCAGCGCAATGCCAAATGGGCGGACTGGCTGGCCAGGCGGATGCAGGCGCCGGGGACGGTGTTCGTCGCGGTCGGCGCGGGGCATCTCGCCGGCAATGCCGGGGTCCAGGCCGAGCTGGCCAAGCGCGGGCTCAAGGCCGTGCGGGTCGCATATTAGCGGCGCCCGCTCAATACCGTCACCCCCGCGAAAGCGGGGCCCATCTCCGAAGATCTCCCCGCCTCACGACCGGCACACTTGCTCCTGCCCATACGAGATGGGGCCCCGCCTTCGCGGGGGTGACAAACGGGTGCGCTTGACTCTCCTTCTAATTTAACCGATAGGTTATTTAACCCGGAGGTTACATGAGTCTCGCACCCGATCCCCTGAGCGCCACCTTCGCCGCGCTCGCCGACCCGACCCGCCGCGCGATTCTCGCCCGGCTCGCGCTGGGCGAGACTTCCGCGGGCGAACTTGCCCGGCCCTTCGCAATGAGCGGCCCCGCGGTGACCAAGCACCTCAAGGTGCTCGAACGCGCCGGGCTGATCTCGCGCGGACGCAATGCGCAGCTGCGCCCGGCGAAGCTCGAGGCGGCGGCGCTCCACGCGGCGAGCGACTGGCTGCATGCCTATCGCCGCTTCTGGGAAACCAAGTTCGACGATCTCGATGCGTATCTGAAGCGACTGGACGAAGAAGGAGAGCAGCAATGAACGACGCCGTGACCGAACCTGGCCTGGGCTATGAAGTGACGATCGTCCGCGATTTCGCCGCGCCCCGCGCGCTCGTGTTCGATTGCCTGACCAAGGCCGAGCATCTCGCGCGCTGGTGGGGGCCGCATCATTTCGACGTGCCGTTTTGCGAGAGCGACGCCCGGCCGGGCGGCAAGGTCCGGATCGATATGCGCGGCCCCGAGCCGTACGGCACCAACCCGATTTCGGGCGAATTTCTCGAAGTCGAGCGGCCCGACCGGCTCGTGCTGATGCTGCGCGGCTTCCAGGAAGCGGACGGCAGCTGGGGTATCGAGCATGTCACGACGTTCGCTTTCGAGGATGGCGCGGGCGGCGGCACGACGATCCGAATGACGACGGTGGTCAAGCAAGTGAGCGATGCGCTGCTGCCGGCATTGGGCGGGATGCGAGAAGGCTGGAGCCAGAGCCTCGACAAGCTCGATGCACTGCTGCCCGAATTGATCTAGCGGGGAGCCGGTTGCACTTCGCGCCCCTTTCCGCTAGAGGCGCGCGCTTGCCCGGGCAGGGTCATCCCTGGAGGCTTGCCCGGCATGAACTGAAACACTTTAGCACATTGGAATCGACACATGAGCGAATCGCTTACGCTGTCGGCCGAGACGCGCGAACAGGTTGGCAAGGGAGCCTCCCGTTTGCTTCGTCGTGAAGGCCGCGTCCCCGCCGTGATCTACGGCAGCAAGCAAGACCCCGCGAGCATCCATGTCAGCGAGCGCGAGCTGATGAAGCTGCTCCACACCGGGCACTTCATGAACTCGGTCGTCATGGTCAATGGCGAGCGCACCCTGCCCAAGGACGTCGCCTTCGACGTGGTCAGCGACCGTCCGATCCATGTCGACTTCCTGCGCATCTCCGAGCATGCCAGCGTCCACGTCAACGTGCCGATCGTGTTCGTCGACGAGGAAGAATCGGCCGGGATCAAGCGCGGCGGCGTGCTCAACGTCGTCCGTCACGAGCTTGAGCTCATCGTCGACGCCTCCGAGATCCCCGACCAGATCGAGATCTCGCTCAAGGGCGTCGAAGTCGGCGATTCGATCCACATCTCGGCAGTCACGCTGCCCAAGGGCGCGACTTCGGCGATCACCGACCGCGACTTCACCATCGCGACGGTCGTGGCACCGTCGGCGCTCAAGTCGAGCGAAGGCGATAGCCAGGACGAAGCCACCGAGGGCGAGGCTGGCGGCGAGTAATCGCCCCACCGAACTTCTTGGATGAAAAAATCGCCTCCGCATCCTAGGTGCGGGGGCGATTTTGTTTTGGGATTTGACGATGCAGCTCTGGGTGGGTCTCGGCAATCCGGGACCGCAATATGCGATGCACCGGCACAATGTCGGCTTCATGGCGGTAGACGCCATCGCCGAGGTGCACGGCTTCTCGGCGCCGAAGAAGCAATTCCAGGGCTGGACCCAGGAAGGGCGGATCGGCCCCGACAAGGTGATCCTTCTCAAGCCGGGCACCTTCATGAACGAGAGCGGGCGCTCGGTGCGCGCGGCGATGGACTTCTACAAGCTCGCGCCCCCCGACGTCACGCTGTTCCACGATGAACTCGACCTGCTGCCGTTCAAGGTCAAGGTGAAGACCGGCGGGGGCACTGCCGGGCATAATGGCCTGCGCTCGACCGATGCGCATCTCGGCCCCGATTTCCGCCGGGTGCGGATCGGCATCGGCCATCCCGGGCACAAGGATCGGGTAACCGGCTATGTGCTCGGCAATTACGCCAAGGCCGAGATCGACTCGCTCGCCGACATGCTCGGCGCGATCGCGGCGGAAGCGCCGTGGCTGGCGAGCGGCAATGATGCCCGCTTCATGAGCGAAGTCGCGCTCAGGCTTCAGGACTGAGCACAACGAAAAGGGGCCCCGGTTTCCCGGAGCCCCCTTCCTGTCCGAACTTGCGGCGTTACTTCTTGCCGACGACCACGCCGACGAGGCGCTGGGTGCCGCCGCCGACGGTGCCCGAAGCCGCGAAGGCGATGCCGACTTCCTTACCCTGCGAGCCGAAGAACCCGCCGCTGAGCGTGCCCGACAGCGTCGCGCTGTTGGTGAAGCTGCCGTTGAACTGGTTCTGCCCCACCGGGATCGCGCCCTGCGCGGTGAAGGTGCCGAAAGCGGCGGTCGCGCCGCCGCTCTCAGGCGTGCGGTTCAGGTTGAAGGTCAGATCGACCAGCCCGGTCGAGAAATTGACGGACACCGTGACGGTCCCGCCGACGCGGGCGATCTGGTTGCCGCCGGCCTCGACGCCGACCAGCCGGCCGACGACGCTCGACGTATAGACCTGTGTACCCGTCTTCGGCATGTCGGTCAGCACCGTCTGGTAGCCGAACACCGAGGTGGTGATCCGCTTGGCACCCGTGGTCGAATCGCCGCGCCACCAATTGGCGTAGCTGACATTGGTCAGCTGCAGCGCGGCGTTGCTGGTGACCTGCGACGGGATCGTGTTGTTGAGGAACGCAAGCTGCGAGAATTTGCCAGCCGTCGCAGTGTCGGTGGTGCGGAACACGAATTCGGTAACGCCCGGCGCCGGGGCCGTGGTGACGTTCGCGTTGACGAAGCGCGATTCCTCGCCATTCTCGTTGATCACATAGGTCGCGGTGGCGATCGCGTTGCTGGTGGCAAGGCGCAAGCGCGTCGACAGCCCGATCTCGGTGCTCGCAGCGCCCAGCACCAGCGTGCCCGCCGGATCCCCGGTATAGCTGGTCGCGGCGTTGATCGTGCCGAATTCGGCAGCCGCGGCGAGCGGGAACGCCGTGTAGGTGGGCGACGCGGTCGGCGTCGGCGTCGGCGTCGGGGTGGGAGACGGCGTAGGAGTGGGATCCTTGCTGCCGCTGCAGCTCGCAAGCGCTAAAGTCGCCGCGGCGGCGCTCATGATCATGTGACGGCGAATCATTCCCTGCTCCTTGAATACTCGATGCCTGACAAGGCCCGGCGCCCCTGTACTCTAGATGAACGGGGGCCCGTCAAGCAACGATACGATACTAGGACGTAGCCAAAGCGACAGCTCCGCATCGATCAACCGCAGCAAGGCGTGCCGTTGCCTGCCGTGCGGGGCTCGACGGCAGCTCGAAGCGCCCCGCCGCCCTGGCGAGCAGCGCGAACAACATGCGCTCGTGCCGACTGAACCGATAGCCGGTCAGCCCCAACTGGCTGCGCATCGCCGGCGGGAGCAAGTCGATGGCGGCCCCGGCACCGAGTCTCTGCAACGGGCGCAGCGCGCGGGGCAGGATGTCGGCGGTACGCAGGATCGCGATGAATTCCTCGATCGCCGGCGAAGGCTCGAGCTGCGGCCGCATCCGCGCCAGCAGGGCGTCCATTTCGGCCTCGCTCACTGGTGGCGCCTCGACCCCGTACAGCGCCGCACCGGGCTGTGCTTCGGCATAGAAGGTGTCGCGGTCGGCCTGGCCGAGCGGCTCGGCATAGCGGCGATAGGCTTCGAGAAACGCCCAGCTCGCGGTCGCCTGCACCCAGAGCAGCAGATCGGGGTCGTCGGCGACATAAATACGGCCGTCGTCGGTGGTTCCCTGGACGCGGGCGTGCATGCGATTAACTCGCGCGGTGAGCGCCTCGAACTGGCTGCGTGCGCCATAGACGGTGATCATCGCCGCCCGTGCGGTGCGGCGCATCCGCGTCGCCGGATCGCGCTTGAAGCTGCTATGGTCCCACACGCCGTGGCGGACGCGTGGCTCGCCCAGTTCGAGCAGCACCGCGGCGATCCCGCCGACATACATCGTCATCGGATTGCGGAATACGCGCCACGAGACCGAATCCGCCGGGAGCATCGCGGGCTCGCCCGCCGGTTCGCGGAAATCGCTGCCGTCGAGGCCCATCAGCCGCGCGGCGGCGGAGTCGATACGCTGGAATATCATGCCGGATCAACGCGCCGCCCCGCCCGCTTGCTCCGCGCACTGGAAACCCGTCGGCTTTGCGCCTATCGAGCGCGCAACGCGCCGGCGCTGCCCGGCCCTCCAGACACAGGATCGAACTTCATGGGTTTCCGCTGCGGCATTGTCGGGCTTCCGAACGTCGGCAAGTCCACGCTCTTCAATGCGCTGACCGAGACGGCCGCGGCGCAGGCGGCGAACTATCCCTTCTGCACGATCGAGCCCAATGTCGGCAACGTCGCGGTCCCCGATCCGCGGCTCGACAAGCTCGCCGCGATCGCCGGATCGGCCAAGATCATCGAGACCCAGCTCGGCTTCGTCGACATTGCCGGGCTCGTCCGCGGCGCAAGCAAGGGCGAGGGCCTCGGCAACCAGTTCCTCGGCAACATCCGCGAAGTCGATGCGATCGTCCATGTGCTGCGCTGCTTCGAGAATGACGACATTCAACATGTCGACAACAAGGTAGACCCGATCGCCGACGCCGAGACCGTCGAGACCGAGCTGATGCTGGCCGACCTGGAGAGCCTCGAGAAGCGCGTCCCCGCCTTCGCCAAGAAAGCCACGCAGGGCGACAAGGAAGCCAAGGTCGCCGCGTCGGTGCTCGGCCAGGCGCTCGACTTGCTCCGCGAAGGCAAGCCTGCGCGCCTGACGCAACCCAAGGATGTCGAGGAAGCCCGCGTCTTCGCCCAGGCGCAATTGCTCACCGGCAAGCCCGTGCTCTATGTCTGCAACGTCAACGAGGAAGACGCCGCCAACGGCAATGCGCTCACTGCCAGGGTGTTCGAAAAGGCCAAGACCGAAGGTGCCGAAGCCGTGGTGGTGTCCGCAGCGATCGAGGCCGAAATCGCGACGATGCCGGCAGAAGACCGCGGCGAGTTCCTTGCCGAGCTCGGGCTCGAGGAGACCGGGCTCGCCCGCGTGATCACCGCGGGCTATAAATTGCTCCACCTGCTCACCTTCTTCACCGTCGGACCCAAGGAAGCGCGCGCCTGGACCGTCGAAGTCGGCGCCAAGGCCCCGCAGGCGGCGGGCGAGATCCACACCGATTTCGAGCGCGGCTTCATCCGTGCCGAGACCATCGCCTTCGACGACTACATCCAGTTCAAGGGCGAGAGTGGCGCCCGCGACAACGGCAAGCTGCGGTCCGAAGGCAAGGAATATGTCGTCCAAGACGGCGACGTGATGCTGTTCCGCTTCAACGTCTGAGGCGTTGCCGCACGCACGGCGCAAAGGACCGCTGGCGCTGCCCAGTCTTGTCCAGTCCTCAGCGATTTGTCAGCCATACTTGCCAAACAGGTGGCGTTGCCCGAAGCGAAATCGGCTATTGTCGAAGCAACGCCACAGTCACTCGCTGCAGCTTGCGCGATAATGCAAAAATCCCCCCGGCGCACTGGCTTTCCGCGGACAAGTACTTAGTTAACAAACCGTGAAGATGGTACTTTAGCCATCTCGGCGTCGACGTGTCCGGGCTGATTCTAGTGTGAAGCGTACCACCCCTCCTTTGCCTGCATTCCGTTATCCGCTGCGTGGATCGACGCACCCCACGCCACGATGGCTGTCGCTGGCGCTGCCGGCAGGGGCGGTGCTGATCTGCGTGGCAATCTGGCTGGCAGCGATCCAGGTCGCGCAGGTCCAGCGCGCCAACGTGCTGGCCAACGCGATCCGCGAGAACCGCAACCGGTCGATCGGCTATGACCATTTCATCGCCGGGATGCTCGATCGCGCCGACAGCGCCGCAGTACAACTGGCCCGCCAGCATGCCGACATGGCGCCGGCGCCCCCGAATTCCCCGCCTCGGATGGTGACCGACTCCGCAGCGATCGATCCGCTGTTCGCGCGTGTCGATGTCATCGACGCGGAAGGCCGTGTTCGTTTGTCGAGCCGGCCCGATCAGGCGGCCGGCGCAGAAAGCCGCGGCGCGTTTGGCCGTCTCCGTGCCGGCGGCTTGCAGGAGCCGCTCCTCGCGCCTTCGATCCAGCCAGCCGCCAGCGCACCGGCGATCGTCTTCGCCCGCACGATCCGCCGACCGGACGGGCGCTTTGGCGGGATCGTCGCGCTGCACATCCCGATCGACCGGCTGACTCATTTCTATGAAGGTGCCGATTTCCGGCCGCACGACCTGATTTCGGTGGTTCGGCTCGACGGGCTGACACTGGCGCGGCGCGAGGGTGCCGCCATCAGCTTCGGGCAGAACCTCGCGGGCAGGCTGGCCATGCGACGCCAGGCCGCCGCGCCCTGGGGCACTTATATCGGGCCAAGTTCGGTGGACGGCATAAGGCGCGTCTTCAGCCAGCGCCGGCTGCCGCGCTACGGCCTGTTCGTCAGCGCCGGGATCGGCACCGACGACGTGCTCGCTTCCTCTTATGCCCGTGCGCGCATATTCTATCTCACCGTTGCCGCGCTCACGCTTGCCCTGCTGGGCGGCACCCTCGCCTTCTGGCTCGGCCTGCGCCGCCGCGAGGCGATCATCCGGCGCCTCGCCGCGACCAACGAGCGCCTTTCCGAGGCGCAGGCGATCGGCAAGATGGGCGATTGGGAACTCGATCTGGAGAGCAACCTGCTCGCCTGTTCGGACGAGGCCTGCCGGATGCACGGCCGCGACCCGGCGCACGACATCATCACCGGCGAAGAGGCGCTCGCCTTTCACGATCCCGCAGTCCGCGCCGATATCGAACAGACATTGCGCGCCGCGATCCGCTCGAAGCAGCCGGCGCAATGCGACGTGGTCAGCACGATGGCGGACGGCCGCGTCGCGTATCTGCGGATTCGGGTGTCGCCGGTGGTCGATGCCGACGGCAAGGTGCGGACCGTGCTCGGCACCGAACAGGACATCACCACCGAACGGCGGCACGAGCAGCTCCGCGCCGAAGTCGCGCACATCACGCGAGTCGAGGCGGTCAACGTGATGGCAGCGACGATCGCGCACGAACTGTCGCAGCCGCTGACCGCGGCAGGAAATTATCTCAGCGCGGCGACCTATCTGGCCGAACAGGGCAAGTATTCGCTGGTCGAGCAGGAACGGATGGCGGTGCTGCTGAGCCAGGCCAGCCGGCAGATCGGTCTCAGCGGCAAGATCATCTCCCGCGCGCGCGACATGGTCTCCGATCGGCGGACCGGCGAGGTGGCGTCGCTCGACGACATCGTCGAGGAAGCGATCGCGATCAGCAAGGTCGCCGAACCGGCCGTCGCCCGCGTTACGATCGGCGTCCGGCTCGAGCCCGATACCGGTCATGTCGCGGCGGACAAGGTGCAGATCCAGCAGGTGCTGCTCAACCTGATCCGCAACGCCGCGCAGGCCGTCGCCGATGTCGACAAGCCGCAAGTGATCATCACCAGCCACCGCGAAGCGGCGGGCATGGTGATGGTCAGCGTCGCCGACAATGGCAAGGGCCTGCCCGGCCATGCCGACGACATCTTCGCACCGTTCGGGGCGGCGGATCGCAACGGGCTCGGCATCGGGCTGTCGATCTGCCGGACGATCGTCGATTCCTATGGCGGGCGGATCTGGAGCGGCACCAGCCCGCTGGGCGGCGCCGCGATCTGCTTCACGCTGCCGCTGGACGAGATCGCCCTGCTCTACGAAGTCGCCTGAGCCTCAGCGGGCGGCACCCTCCGCCGCCTCGACGACACGCAGGATGTTGCCGCCCCACATCTTGGCGAGGTCCACGTCCGAATAGCCCGCCGCGCGCAGCCGCTCGGTGACCTTGGGCAGCGCCGAGATATCCGCGATCCCCGGCAGTCCGCCCCCACCGTCCCAGTCGGCGCCGAAGCAGACATGGTCGACCCCGGCGACTTCGATGACGTGAAGCACCATCGCCATGTAGCGCTCGAAATCGGCGGCCCACATCGGCTGGGTGGCATCGAGCGCACGCCACTTGCGGGTCAAATCGGCCTGCTGCTCTGGGGTCAGATCGGCGATATGCTCATATTGGGTGAACAAAGCGGCGCGCTCGGGAGTCATGTTCATGTTCGACAGGAAGATCGTGCTGACGCAGATCGCCCCGCCCTTCGCGGCGAGCTTGCGGATACGGCCATCGTCGAGATTGCGGGGATGGTCGAACGCCCAGCGCCCGCTGGAATGCGAGAGCAAGAGCGGCGTTCTCGACAATTCCAGCATCTGATCGAACGTCGCGTCCGACGAATGGCTGGCGTCGATCACCATCCCCAGCCGATTCATTTCCTCCACCCATTTGCGCCCGAGGGGAGAGAGACCATTCCATTTCGGCGTGTCTCCGGAGGAATCGGCGAACTGGTTGTTGGCGCCGTGGACCGGGCCGGCCAGCCGCACACCGCGATCGTGAAATTCCTTCAATAGCGAGAGATCCTCGCCGATCGGATAGCTGTTCTCCATGCTCTTGAAGGCAATCAGCTTGCCTGCACCGTCGAGCCGACGCGCATCGGCGGCGGTCAGCGCGCGGCCAATGCGGGTGGGGAATTTGCCGAGCGTGGCGTCGATCAGGTCCGATCGCCCGCGCGCAAACGCCAACGCATCGGCATAGCCCTTGGCGCTGAGCGGCCCCTGCTCGGTGTAGATCGCGAAGAATCCGCCATCCAGGGCACCAGCCTCCATCCTCTCCATGTCGACCTGAATGAGGTCGGTCGCCGGATCGTGGTGCCCAGCGAAGCTCCAGCCGGGACGGGCGAAGTGGATCGGAGTGTCGAGATGCGTGTCGAGCACGAGGAAGTCGCGGTGCGGCTTGCGGGGGGCCTCGGCTTGCGTCGTCGCGCAGCCGGCCAGAAGGAAGGCGAGCCCGAGCATTCCCGTCCCTGAAAGGGAGGGGAGACGATCTGCCCCGCTCACTTCGCCACCTCGGCGACCGGGCGAAGATCCAGATCCTTATAATCGTAGCTGAAGTCGGCGATCGGGCTCTCCGGCTTCATCGACACCCGCGACACCTTGCCCTCGGCGTCGAGCGCGAAGGTCACGTAGGCCGGCTCGATTGCCTTGTCGTCGAACCGGGTGACGAAAGTGTCGTACTGCCAATGGACCAGCTTGCCCGCCATGCGCGGGGTGGTCTTGAAGTCGATGCGCAGGCCGTCGGCGCCGCTGGTCACCGCGACGTCGCCATACCAGGGGTCGCGATAGATGCCGGCATAGCGCTCGGGCGACAGCGACGGGCCGACCTTGGCGGGTGCCGCCTTGACGGTCGCCAGCGCCGCCTTCCCTCCGGCCATGCGCTGCTCCATGAACGCGCCGAAGCGCGCGGGCCAATCGAGGTCCGGGAGTCCGAGATAATGATCGGCCAGCATGTGCGCGACACCGCGCAGCAATGCGACGTCTTCCGAATTGACCACCACGGCGATGCCGACGTCCTGATCCGGCAGCAGGATGATGTGGGTGATCGATCCGAACACCCCGCCGCCATGCGAGATGATCCGCGCGCCGCGATAATCCTCGACTTCCCAGCCGAGCGCATAGGTGCTGAACTTGGGCGTCAGCGGTGCGAGGCCGCCGGGATATTGCGTGATCGGCTGGACGGTGACGCCCTTCCACATCTCGGCCGCCTGCGCCTCGCTGAACAGCCGCCCGCCGCCGGGCAGCGCGCCGTGGCCGAGCTGGATCTTGAGCCATTGCGCGAGATCCTTGGCACTGAGCGCCAGCCCGCCCGCGGGCATCGCCGCGCGGCCGAGCTCCTCGCGCTCGTCGAGCACCGAATTGGGCCCGTCGCCGCGCAGCACGCCGCCGACCCGGGCATGCGCGAAGGCGCGGTCGGGAGTCGCCCAGCGCGCCTCATAGGTGGCGGTGGCATCGCTCATCCCGCCGCGCTTGAGCACTTCGCGGGCCATGAACTCCTCCCACGTCTTGCCGCTGACTTCCTCGATCAGCTGGCCCGCCACGGTGTAGAGGATGTTGTCATAGGCATAGCCCGAGCGGAAGCTGGTCGCCGGCTTGATATAAGCGAGCCGCTTGACCGTCTCTTTGCGAGAGAGACTACCGCGGGGCACGAATAGCAGATCCCCTGCCCCGAGCCCGAGCCCGCTATGATGGACGAGCAAGTCGCGGACGGTCATCTCGCGCGTCACCCACGGATCGTACATGCGGAACCACGGGATGTGATCGATCACCTTGTCGTCCCAGCCGAGCTTGCCCTGGTCGACGAGGATCGCGATCGCGGCGGCGGTGAATGCCTTGCCGGTCGAGCCGGTCTGGAAGATCGTGTCGGCGTCGACCTTAGCAGCCTCGCCGAGTTTCCGGACGCCCCAGCCCTTGGCGAGCGTGGTCTTGCCATGCTCGACGACCGCGACCGCGATGCCCGGCGCGCCGGTCGCTTTGCGAAGCGCCTCGACCTTGGCGTCGAGCCCGGTCGGCGGATCGGCGAGCGCAGGCGCCGCGAGCGCAAGCAGCGGCAAAGCGAGCAGATAATGCGGCTTCATGCGACGATCTCCTTGGGAACGGGACGGCGCCGGAGCAATCGTGTCAGCCCGATCGTCATCAGCGGCAGCACGAACACGGCGAGGAACAGGTACGCGAGCAGCCGATAGCCGCTGGCGATCAGCGCGATCAGCCCGACGCGCTCGGCGACGAACATGCAGACCAGCAGCAGCACCCCGGCGATCGCCGCGCGGGCGCGGGCCCCGAGCTCGGTTCCGCGACGGCGGCGGACCACCCCGGCGATGCGCTCGTTGATCGCGTGGACTGCGCCGGTACCGCTCTCGAGCAGCGCGGCGAAGATCATCGTCTGGAAAAGCAAGTGGAATGCCGGGGCGTTCAATTGCCGCAGCAGGAAGTCCGACGGCAAAGTCTCTGCGCCGATCGCGGGATAGAAAGCGATCATGCAGACGAAGAACAGGATCGCCGGCGCCATCGCCAGCGGCCCAGCGATCAGCCCCGCCACCACGGCGTCGCGCGTGCTGGTGAGATGGCGGAGCACCGGCAGGATCACCACCGCGCCGATGATATTGTAGCTGGCATAAGTCAGCCCGCCCGACGCCCAGCCAGTCCACGGCGCCGGCGTCGCGAAGCCCAGGGCGATGCGGTCGCCGAAGCTGAGCAGGCTGAGGATCAAGAACAATGCATAGACGCCATAGAGCAGGAAGGAGACATATTTGAACACGCCCTCGACCGCCGAATTGCCCAGCGAGACGGTGGCAAGGATGCCGCCCGCCAGCAGCAATGCCCCGACGAAGCTCGGCCAGCCGAACATCGCCGCGCCGATCGCCCCTGCGCTCGCGCCGAACACCGCGAGGATCAGCACGACGAACAGGATATAGGCGACTTCGAACGCGATCCAGGCCGGGCCGAGCAGGTCGGCGAAGAAGGCGCGATAGTCGAGCGCCCCCGCCAGCCTGGCATAAGCGAAGGTGGTCGCGGCGATCACGCTCCACAGCAGCATCGCCAGCAGCATTCCGGCCAGCCCGCCCCACGGACCGGCGGGCAGGAAATATTCGGCCAGTTCGCGCCCGGTAGCATAGCCGCCGCCGATGATCACTGCCTTCATCGCGAAACCCGGCAACAGGAAGCGCTGGAACCAGCTCGATCCTGCGGCGGCTTCGCTCATGCGAGGCAGCTTTCGACCAGCGCGTCGAACGCCGGCCCGCCGCGCACCGGATCGGCGACCGGGAGTCCGAGCCGCTCGCTTTCGCGCCGCATCACGTCGGCCGCTTCTGCATCCTCGAGCGCCGAGGTGTTGAAGCTGAACCCGCCACAGCGGATGTTCGGATTGGTTCTCCGCCCAAGCGCCAAGGTGAGATCGATGATCTCCTCGACCGTTGCGACCTGATAGCCTGCGGTGCCGAGCATGTCGGTCCTCCCTGGCTCATGGCATACCACGAACACGTCAGGCTGGCTGCCGTGGAGCAGCCCCAGCGACACTGCGGCATAAGCCGGATGCGCCAACGAGCCCTGCCCTTCGATCAGATCCCAATGGTCGGGCGCGGCGTCGGGCGAGAGCATCTCGGCCGCGCCTGCTTCGAAATCGGAAACCACCGCGTCCATCGGCATGCCCCCGCCGGCGATCATGATCCCGGTCTGCCCGGTAGCACGGAAATCGCTCGCCACGCCGCGCTGCGCAAAGGCACGCGCCAGCGCCAGCGCAGTGTATTTCTTGCCGAGCGCGCAATCGGTGCCCACCGTCAGCAGCCGCTTGCCAGTGCGCTTGCGCCCGGTCGCCACCGGGATCTGCGCCGGCGGCACCCGGATGTCGATCAACCGCCGGCCGAGCAATGCCGCGGTCTCGCGCAATTCGGGAATGTCGGAAAGCCGCGTGTGCATCCCCGCGACGATATCGAGCCCTGCCTCGAGCGCCTCGACCAGCGAAGCGCGCCAGCTCTGCGGGATCACGCCGCCGGCATTGGCGACCCCGATCACCAGCGCCCGCGCGCCCTGGGCATAGGCCTGTGCCGGGGTCATCGGCGGCAGCCCGGTGGTCACCGCGGCGCCGGGAAGCGCGAGTTCCCCGACGCATTTCTCGGGCGCCCAGTCGCGCAGGCCGAGCGCGGTCTTGGCGAAGCCGCGTTCGACGGTGTCGCCGAGGAACAGCAGATAAGGCTGCGGCAGGGCAAGCGCGCCGGCAGTCAGGTTTTGGTGGAGGCTCATGCGCGCGCTCAGAACCCGGCGCCGAGCGTGACGCCCAGCGTCCGCGGACGGATCGGCGAGGCCGATACCAGCGTGCCCGGCCGTGCGCCGAAGCTCCCGACATTGGTGAGCCCGCGCGAATTGCCGAGATTCTTGGCAAAGGCAGTCACGTTGAACGCGCCGAAGCGCGCGCCGACGCGCAGGTCGACGGTGGCGAAGCCGTCGATCGCCAGCCGCCGCCCGAACTGGGTCTGATAGGCATCGTCGAAATCGGTCTGCTGGTCGCTCACCAGCCGCACATTGCCGCCGACGAACGCCGTCGTGCCGCCGCCGATGCCCCATTCGTAATCGGCGGAGAGATTGGCGGTCCATTCGGGGGCATAAGGCAGGCGGTCGCCGGCAAAGCCGCCATTGCCCGCGGGCAGATCGTCCCGCAGCGCGGCGTCGTTATAGGCGACGTTCATCACCACGTCGAAACCCTTGGTCGGGCGCACCGTGGCGGTGATCTCGGCACCCTGGCTGCGCGCCGAATCGCCATTGCCGTCGGCGCCGATCGGCCCGATCCCGGTCTGGTAGGTCACCAGCACCTGGATATTGCTCCAGTCGAGATAATAAAGCGAGGCGTCGAAGGCGAAGCTGCGGTCGGCGGTCTCGGCCCGGATGCCGGCCTCATAGCTGATCAGCGTGTCCGCTTCGAAAAAGCCCGGGAACGCCGACCCGGCCCCCGGCGGCACGACGTTAGGGCCGCCGGGACGATAGCCCTTGGCAACGCGGGCATAGAGCGAGGCATGGTCGCTGAGCTCGAACCGCGGCGACACCGACCAGGTGAACACGTTCTCGTCCGATTTGCCGTTGGTGATGTCGGGCCCGACCGGCGAGCCGGACAACACCAGCAGCGATCCGTCGAGCAGCTGGCGCGTGCGCTGTTCGTTATGACTGTACCGCGCGCCGGCGGTGATATCGAAACGCGGCCCGAAATGCGCGGTAACGCTGCCGAAGCCGGCATATTCGCGATAGACCGAATCGAGCTCGGCGCGCAGGAACTCGGGGAAAGTGACGTCGGCGCCGCCTGCGCCGACCGGCAGCGTCAGCGTCGGATCGACCGCTTCGCCGCTGTCCAGCGCGAAGGGCAAATAACGCTGGAAGATGCGGCCCTCCTCGCGCGTATAATAGCCGCCGACCAGCCATTCCACGGTCGTGCTGGACGGCGATGCCAGCCGGACTTCCTGCGTGAACTTCTTGGTGGAGACCGTCGCCGGCAGCGTGATGCCGCGCGGGCCGGGCGTACCCACCCCGCCGAAGAATGCGTCGCCGATCCCGGCGAGCTGATAGCTGGCATCGGTCACTTCATGCTGGATGGTCTTGCTGTAGCTGGTGGCGGACACGAGCGATGCGAAGCCCAGGTCCCAGTCGATCGTGCCGTTATAATTGCGATAATCGACATCGTTCTGGTCGGGATAATATTGCGCGCGGGTCAGCCGCCCCTCGGTCGAGGCGCCGGTCGTCGGGTCGGTCGCCTGCGGCTTGAGCGTGATCGGGTCGGCATCGAAAGCGGCGCGCGAATTGGCGCGGATATTCTGTGCGATCGCGGTCAGGCGTACCGAGAAATTGTCGCTCGGCTTGACGAGCAGCGAGGCGCGCCCGCCATAACTGGTGACGTCGTTGGCCTTTTCGCGGGCGATGCCCAGGGTGTCGATGAACCCGCCCTGCTCGCGATAGAAGCCGCTGACGCGCAGCGCGGCGATACTGGCGATCGGCACGTTGATCACGGCATTGCCGTTCCAGCCCATGTCGCCGTCGGTGACGGTCTCGACGCCGGCCTGGACCTTGCCTTCAAATTCGCCGAGGCGCGGCGCCACGGTGATGAACTTGATCACGCCGCCCAGCGAGTTCGCACCATAGAGCGTGCCCTGCGGGCCGCGAAGCACTTCGACTCGCTCGAGATCGAACGGGTCGATATCGCCCGCCAGCACCGCGCCATTGGCCTGGCCGGTGCTCGCGCCGAACGGCGTTTCGTCAATATAGATTGCCGTGGTCGGGCTGGCGCCGCCAGTATTGATGCCGCGCAGCACGACGCGGGTCTCGCCGGGGTTGCCCTGCTGCAGGCTGAGCCCGGGCACGAGCGCGGCGTAATCGACGAAGCTCGTCGCCTGCTGGCGCTCAAGCCGTTCGGCACTGACCACCGAGATCGACTGCGGGATTTCGAGCAAGGTCTGCTCGCGCTTCTGCGCGGTCACCACGATCTCCTCGTTCGGCGCGATCGAGGACTGGCTATCCTGCGCGAACGCCGGCGCGGCGACCGCCAATGCGCCCGTGGCTGCAGTGAAGCCGAGCAATGTGCGAACCGATGGTGCAAAGCGCTTCATGTTCTTCCCCTAGAATGTCGGATTATCCGCCCCAGACCTGGCCGAGCAGGCGGCGGAAATTGCCGCCCAGAATGGCCGCGATGTTCTCGTTGGAATAGTTTCGCCGGATCAGTTCCTCGGTCAGGTCGTAGACCTTGCGAGGATGATCGAAACCGTCGGTGTCGACCTTGTCGCGAAAGGCGTAGCTCGCCTTGTACGCCGCCTTCATCTCGGCGAGCAGCGCGGGCGGCATGTCGTCATAGCCGTTCAGATCGGAGTCCGAGCCGATGCCGACATGGTCCACGCCTACCAGCTTCACGATATGGTCGATATGATCGACGATGTGCGGCACCGCGGTGGGCTCGCTGGCGCGCACGAACATGCGCACGCCGGTTACGCCCATCACCCCGCCTTTCGCCGCCAGCGCCTTGATCGCTTCGTCGGTCTTGAGCCGCGGGTGGTTGACCAGCGCGCGGCAATTGCTGTGGGTGATGGCGATCGGCTTGGATGATATCTCGATCGCGTCGAGCGTGGTGCGGTCGCCGCTGTGCGAGACGTCGACCAGCATGCCCACGTCGTTCATCGCCTTGACGATCTCGGCGCCGAAATCGGTGACGCCACCGTCGACGCGCTCGGTCGAGCCCGAGCCGAGCAGGTTCTGCGTGTTGTAGGTCAATTGTGAGCAGCGCTGGCCGATCTGGTGGAACAGCTTGACGTCGGCGACGGTGCGGAAATGCTCGCTGTTCTGCAGGCCGAGGATGACTGCGATCTTGCCCTGCTTGCGCGCGCGATCGAGGTCGGCAGCCTTGTCGACCAAAGAGAACAGGTGCGACGCGCGGCCGATATAGCCCTGGCTCAGCGCGATCCATTCGAGCGTTTCTTCGCGCGCATTGGGGCCGCCCATGCCGCTGGCGTGATGGATGCCGGCGATCCCGCAGGCGCGCCAATCGGCTTCGTCCTGCGCGCTCAGCGGGTCGCCGTAGAATTGCGGGCTCTCATTGATCTTGAGCGCGCCGAGCATGTCGATGACCAGCGAGCCGCGGACCAGATCGACCGCGCGGCGCGAATAGGTGACGGGCGAGGCAGCGTACAGCCGGAACTGGCCGCTATTGACCATCGGGAACCCCGTGGCCGCGACGGCGGTCGCGCCGCCGAGCAAACGGCGACGCGAGACCCTGGGCAATGACTGCATTGCCGCGCTCCCTATACGATTATCTAATCAGGATGGTATGATCCTGATTGGAGAAGTGTCAACTATTATTGCAACTATGCGTCACGCGCTCACCGTCGCGAGGCCGCGATGACCCCAGACGATTTCGGGGCAATGAATATAGCCGTCCTCGTAGCGAATGCCGGGCTGTCGATCCGCAGCGAGAAAGGTCGGGCCGTCGAGGTCGACCACGTCGCAGAGCTGACCGAGCAAATATGCCGGGGCCATTGCGAGGCTGGAGCCGACCATGTTGCCGACCATCACGTCGAGCCCCAGCAGCCGCGCCCGCCTGGCGATCGCGACCGCCTCGGTGAGGCCGCCGCATTTGTCGAGCTTGATGTTGACCGTGTCGAAGCGGCCGACGAGGCCGTCGACATCGGCGAGGCCGAGCGCGCTCTCGTCGGCGGCGATCGGGATGGGCGAATCGAATCCGTCGAGATCGGCTTCGCGTCCGCGGGCGAGCGGCTGTTCGAGCAACGCGACCCTGGCTTCGACCAGCACCGCGACGAGCGCTTCGAGTTCGTTGATTTGGAAACCCTGATTGGCGTCGACGCCGATCCAGCAATCGCCGCGCGCGGCGCGCACCGCGCGAACCCGGGCAATGTCGAGGTCGAGATCGCCGGTAAGCTTCAGCTTGAGCGCACGCGCGTCGGGAAGCGCCAGCGCGGCTTCGGCCATCACTGCGGGATCGTCGGCGCCGAGCGTGAACGTGGTGAGCAATGGTTTCGGCTCGGGCAGGCCCGCCAGCTTCCACACTGGGACGCCGGCGCGCTTGGCATCGAGCTCCCACAATGCGCAATCCGCCGCGTTGCGCGCGCCGCCAGCGGGCAGCGCCTGCTGGAGATCGGCGCGGCTCATGCCCTGGCTCAGGCCGTCGCGTATCGTCTCCAGCGCGGCGGTCATCGCGGCTTCGTCATCGCCGAGATAATAGACTCCGCTTGCCTCGCCGCGCCCGGTGTGGAGGCCGTCACTCAAGGTGACGACCACCACCGCGGACTCGCTGAACACATGGCCGGAGATGTGGAACGGCTTGGCGAAAGGAAGCCGTTCCACGGCCACGTCGAGTGAGAGTCGCTGCACCATCGGCTTCAGAACTCCGTGCCGAAGGAGATCAGCTTGTAGACCAGAGCGGTGTACAGGATGAAGAAAGCGCCGAGCACCAGCAGCACGCTCCACACCCGGCCGAACCAGCCGCGCTTTTCCTTCCAGGTCAGCCAGGTGTTCCAGATCGCCAGCCCGAACAGCCCGAAGAAGGCGAGCGTGCCGACAACCTGGAGCAGCAGGATCAGCCAGTCGGTCGAGCCGTGGCTCTCGAAATTCTCGAGCCCGGTGATCACCACCATCCAGCCGACCAGCACCGCCAGCACCAGCCAGGCGAAGCCGCGGACTGCGCGGAAGGTGCGCAGGCTCTCGCCCTGCAGCGCGAGCTGTGCTGCGTAGCGGCGGCGGTTGAACCAGCCGATCGGCCAGGCGAGTGCGGTGAGGAACACCACGCCGATCCCGAACAGCAAGGCCGGCATCAGCCAAGCGCTGTCGAGCGCGGCTGGCGTGCGGTACCAGATCATGAACGGCGAGACTTCGCCGAAGCTCCACCGCACGACCTTGCCGTCGACCACCTGCGCGGCGAGCCGCTCATGGCCATAGGCGTCCTGCCATACGAACGGCGCGACTTCGATCAGCTTGCGCGGAGCGCCGCCGGGGCTGGTCAGAGCCGGGATGACCGGACGGCCATCGGCGTCGAGGCTCACCTTGGTGTCGCCGATCAGCCCGATGACCTTGGCGAAGCTCGAGTCGATCCGGCGGCTGTTGGTCCAGGTGCCGACCAGCAGCTTGGCATGCTCCTTCGCGGTGGGGAGCTCGACCGGGGCGGCCTTGTTCGGATCGGGCAGATAACGGTCGGCAAATTGGTCGAACAGCGCGCCGCGCAGGACGCGCGTGACGCCTTCCTTGCCGTCGCTGTTCATCGAAATGTACAACCCGACATTGTCTTCGGGGAAGATCCACAGATCGCTGTGGAAATAGACCGTGTCGCCGCCATGCGCGATCGCGCGGTGGCCATTGATGCGCTGTTCGTAGAAGCCGAGCGCCATCGTGTTGACTGCAGGGATCGCGCTGGGCTGGGGGGCGTGCATCAGCTTGGCGGTGGCGGGGCTGAGCAGTGGGCCGCCTTCAGCCAGGTGCGCGATCATGAACTTGGCCATGTCGCCGCCGCTGATCGCCGAGGAACCCGCGGGCGCCATGCCGATCAGCTCGTATTTCTGCGCCGGACCCGAGCCCAGCAGATAGCCCTGCGACATGAACGGCTTGAGCCGTGCCGGCAGCGGCTGGCGGAAGCTGGCATATTGCATGCCGAGGCGGCCGAAGATGTTCTTCTCGACATAGTCGTCGAACGGCACCCCCGAGACGCGCTCGACGATGTAGCCGGCCAGCGCAGTGGCATAGTTCGAATATGCCGGGGTGGTGCCGGGCGCGTAGATCCGCTCGGGGATGCGATGCTTGACGACATCCCCAAGCGAGGGGACGGGCTTGTCGAACGTCAGCAGGCCCTTGATGATCTCCTCGAAGCCGGCGGTGTGCGTCATGATGTTGCGCAGCGTGATCGGCTTGCCCTGATAGGGCGGGATCTTGAAGTCGAGATAGCGGTTGACGTCGGCGTCGAGGTCGAGCTTGCCCGCCTCGACGAGCTGCATCACCGATGTCCAGGTATAGAGTTTGGAAGTCGAGCCCGGGCGGAACAGGGTGGTCGCGGGGTCGACCGGCTTGCGCTTGGCGACATCGGCATAGCCGAAGCCGCGCTGAGTCACGACCTGACCATCCTTGACCACGACCACCACCGCACCGGCGATGTCACCGCGCGCGAGCGCATAGGGCAGGAAGCCGTCGAGCCAGGCGTCGGCATCGGTCTTGGTCAGCGTGGCCGAACCGGCCGGCGTTGCGGGTGCGGCCGGCGGGGTCTGCGCCACCGGCGTCAGTGGCGCGGGCGCCTGCGTGAAGGCCGGTACACCGACTACGAGGCCGAGCAATCCTGCTGCCAGCATCGTGAGCGAACGTTTCCACATCGCGCTTTTCCCCTTTGTCCCCGCTTGCTCCGGCCATGTCGATTGCGCCGGTTTGCGTCTGCGGTTAGGCTGTGTCTCTATACGAACTTGTTACGCCTGATTGAGACATAATGAGCCTGTTCAGAGAAATGTCAAACTGGGGTGCCAAATGGCCACGCGGCTGAAACCGGAGCAACCGACATTGGGTGCGCTGCTCCGCGCACTGCGGGCCCGGAACAGCTGGACGCTGAAGGAGATGAGCCTGCGCAGCGGCATTCCGATATCGACCCTGTCGAAAGTCGAGCATGACCGGCTGACGCTGACCTACGACAAATTACTCCAGCTCAGCCAGCGGCTCAACATCCGCATGTCCGAGCTGTTTGCCGAGAATGATTCGGTCGCCGAGCCGCCGGTCACCGCGCGGCGGAGCATCGGCGATCTCGATCGCGCGGTGCGGGTGAACACGGCGAATTACGACTATTATTACCTCTGCACCGAGCTGCGCCGAAAGCGGATGATCCCGGTGATCACTCGCGTGCGCGCCAAATCGGTCGAGGAATTCGGCGACCTCGTCCACCATTCGGGCGAGGAATTCATCTACATCGTCAGCGGCCGCATCGTCGTCCACACCGAATTCTACGATCCGGTGACCCTGGAAGCGGGCGAATCGATCTACATCGATTCGAACATGGGCCATGCCTATGTCACTGGCGACGGCTGCGACGAGGCGGTGGTGCTCGGCGTGTGCTCGAGCGCCGAGGACGGGCTGATGGATTCGCTGCTCAACTTGCATGGCTAGCCGCTTCTTCCCTCTCCCGTCGGGGGAGGGTTGCGCAGACTTGGGTCCGCTTCTTCAGCGGACCTTAGGCGGAGCTGGGTGAGGGGTCACCCTCCCGATGGCAGGAAACTCTCACCTGGCTCCGCTAGGCGGCAAGCCGCCAAGCTGCGCTACCTCTGCCACCGGGAGAGGAAAGGATCGCACCTGGCCTATCTAGATTTCGGCTCCAGCACCGTCCGCCCTTCCGCCCGCGCATCCACCGCCGCCCGGCTGAACAGCATCGGCTGCATCCCGCCATGGATCCACGGCGCATATTGGTCCCGGTGATGCGGCGAGCGCGGGTCGTTCGACTGGCCCGGCAGATTGAGCATCAGCGAATTGTCCCACGCGCCGACGTCGATCACCTGGAGATAGCTGGCACCGCCGCCGGTACGCCAGCCAGGGCCGCTGCTGCCCAGCCACCGCGCCATCACCGTATAGCCATCGCCGCCCGATCCCTCGCCCTCGATCGGCGGAAATGCCCTGGCGATCGCCGGAATGCGCGACAGCGGATGCTGGATGCGGACGCCATGCAGCGTGTCCCAGCGCCATTTCGCGGGATCGGCATCGAGCAAGGCGCGCGCGGCTCCCCATGCGGCGGTCAGCGCGCGGTCGAGCATCGCGTCGCGCGCCGCGATCGGGTCCGCCCCTAGGCGATCGTCAGGGTTGGCGAGCAGCCCGAGCAGGACCGAGGGCGCGATCTCTTTGACGAGGTGCCTTGCGCGGGCAGGCACGATCGCCGCGAGCATACGCTGGCCGAGGTCGCGCCACAGGATCTCGAACAACGCCGCTGCGCCGCTGCCTGCGTCGATTCGCGCGTCCCAGCCGCGCAGCATCGCAACCGCGGCTGCCGCGCCGGGTGACGGGCGCTCGGGAAGGATCGCAAGCAACTGCCGCGCCGGAGTCGACAGCGTATCGTGCTGCAACGCGACGCTGTCGGCGAGGCTGTGGCGTGGCTGTCCCGCCAGCACGTCGGCGATCCGTTCGTAGCGATAGGGATCGCGGAACGAGAAAGCCGGGATGCGGTCGCGCGGCCAGTCGGCGGGCAGATTGTTCTGGTTGGCCGAGGCGAACCAGCCCTTGGCGGGGTTGTATTCGCTCGGCAGCGAAGCGAAGTCGCGCATCCCCGTCCAATCGTAACGGCCATCGCCGGGGACGGGGAGCAGCCCCTCGCCCTTCCTGCGTACCGGCGCGAAGCCGATCACTTGCCAGCCGGTATTCCCGTCCATGTCGGCATAATGGAAATTGGTCGGCGACGGATGGAGCGGGAACGCTTTGCGAAGGCTCTTCCAGTCCGTGGCCAGATTGATCGCGATCATCGCGAATGCGCCATGCCCGCCCGGCTGCATCCCGATCGACGCCACCGCGGTGGCGCGCCGCCGCGCCGGATCGTGCGACACCACCGGCCCCTGCACGGTATAGCGCAGCGTCGTGACAGTGGGCGCGCCGCCCTTGACCGCGATCGCGGTGTCGACGCGGCGGAAAGCCTTCCAGCCGCCTTCATGGCGATAGCGTTCGGAGTCCTCGGGATGCAGCTCGAGCACGAACAGGTCGAGCTGGTCGATATGGAAATTGGTCCGCCCGAAGGCGAAGCGATCGGTGTGCCCCTGCATGATTCCCGGCAGCCCCGGCGATCCGCCGCCGATCACGTCGAGCCCGGGCGCGCTGAGATGCGCGACGTGGCGCGGGCCGAAGCCGCCGATGCCGAGATGCGGATCGTTGGCGAGGATCGGCCGCCCGGTCGCGCTGCGCGACGGCGCCACCGTCCAGGCATTGCTGCCGGCATTCGCGCGCGCCTCCGGCCCCGCGGCCGGATCGGCGACCGGCGTCTCCGGCCCGAACGGGAGTCCTCCGAGCCGGAGCATCCCGAGATCGGCCTCCGACACCGCCGCCGCATCGAGCCCCTCGGGCACGCGCATCGTGAAGCTCGGGCGCAGTGGCGCGATGATCGCGTCGAGATCGAGCAGCCCGAGCGCGGCAAGCTGGGCGCGGCGCACTTCGTCATCGGCATTGTCGATCGATGCGCCGCGCGCCAGCACCAGGTCGCGCACGTCCCAGCGCAAAGGGGCGACGCCGAGGATGGCATATTCGAGCGGCAACAGCGCCCGATCGGCGAGGACTTCGTCGATCCGGGCATTGATCCCGGCGACATAGGCCCGCGCGCAGGCCAGTACGTGGGGCGGCACCGCGCGCAGCTCGGCATCGAGGTTGCCGCGATAATGGAACAGCCGTGCCGTCGCGTCATGCTTGGCGAAATCCATGCCGAATATTTCGGCCAGTCGCCCCATTTCGCGCCGGTGCGACAAGTCGATCTGGAACAGCCGGTCGCGCGCGACGACATAGCCCTGCCCGAAGAACGCGTCGGAGATCGACGCCGCGCGGATATGCGGCACGCCGAACGCATCGTCGACGATCTCGATCGGCGCATCCGCACCACGGACGGCGGCACGCGCGCCCGCCCCGACTTGCGCCACCGCGCCCGGCGCCAGCGCCAAGGTCGCAGCGGAGCCGAGCAGGAAGGAACGGCGGTCGAGCATCGGCAAATCTTCCTGTTGTCGCAGTCGCATAAGGCTAGCGCCGCGTGCCGCGGCGTCGCATGGCAAGGCCTGCGCCGCCCATAGAGTCAGGCTATGGGGCGAAGCCATAGGCTGAGGCTATGGCGTGATAAACGCATAGAAGCCCAGGCCCGGTTGACGCTAAGCGAAACCGCGGCGCACCTTCGTTACAGTATGATTGCATGCCAGCCCGTTAGAGGCGGCAGCAAATGTGCCGTGCGTTGCCGCGGAGGGCATTCGCGCAGGCCGGTTCGCCGGTCCCGAAGGTTTATCCCAAAGGGGGGTCTAATGACGAATCCACGCCGGCAATCGGATCTTGCAAGTTTCTCGAGCATGGCCGCGCTGGCCCTCGCCACCCTGGCGGCGCTGCCCGCTGCGGCGCAGACCACCGGGTCTGAACCAACAGTAGCGCAGGAGGAGACACCTCGGGCCGCGGCCGAGGACGGCGAAGTGGTAGTCACCGGCACGCGCATCCTCCGCGACGGCTTCCAGGCGCCGACGCCGCTGACCGTGCTGACGCGCGACGACATCGACAACGGCTCGCCGTCGAACAACATCGCCGATTTCGTCAACCAGCTGCCGCAGCTCGCCGGCTCGACCAAGCCGGCCAATTCGCGGCTCAACCTGTCGAGCGGCCAGGCAGGTATCAATGCGCTCAACCTGCGCAATCTCGGCGAGACACGAACGCTCGTGCTGGTCGATGGCCGCCGCTCGGTCGGCTCGGCGGTCAACGGCGTGGTGGACATCAATACGATCCCGCAGGCGCTGATCGAGCGCGTCGAAGTCTCGACCGGCGGCGCTTCGTCGGCTTACGGTTCGGATGCCGTCGCGGGGGTCGTCAACTTCGTGCTCAACAAGAAGTTCGAGGGCCTGCGCGTCACCGCCGACAGCGGCATCACCACGTATGGCGACGGCTCCAACTATTCGGGCAGCATCGCCGGCGGCACTTCGTTCGCAAGCGGTCGCGGCCACGTGCTGTTCAACGCCGAGATCGCCCATCGCGACGGCATATTCGAAGTCGATGCCGTCGATCGCAAGTGGAACCACACCGGGTACGTCCGTATCCAGGATCCAACCTGGACTGCGGCCAGCACGACCCCGCAATATATCACCACGCGTCGCCAGATCGGCGCATCGAACTCGACCCCGGGAGGCCTGATTACCGGTTCGGTGAATCGGGTACTGATCAATGGCGTCCCGACCAATGTCACAACTACCGGACTGCGTGGCAACTATTTCGGGCAGAATGGCCAGGTGCTTCAGTATCAGTATGGCGCGCTTACCTTTCCGGCGATCACTGGCACCACTGCTCCGTCGCTGACCCAAGGCGGAAGCTGGCAGGTCAACGACTCAGGTCGGCGTATCGGCTTGGATCCGGAGGATGATCGGTGGGGCGTGTTCGGGCGCCTGAGCTACGAAATTGGCGACGGTATCGAATTGTTTGCGGAAGGGTCGTACAATCGGCAGCGCGTATACTTCAACGCGGGGCCGAACCTGCAGACCGGGATTCAGCTTGCCGCGCAGAATTGCAATGTCACTCCGGTGCCAATTACCTGCAACGCTTACCTCTATAACGCGCTTGGCGCTGCGGCCCTGAGCACCCCCAACCTGAGCACTGTAACCGTCGCGACGACGAGCGCCGACTTGCCGTTCCGCGCGGTCGAAAACGAGCGCAAGGTGCAGCGCTATCTCGTCGGTGCCGAGGGGCAGTTCGAGGCGTTCGGGAAGCCGGCACGCTGGGATGTCTACGCACAATATGGCCGCGCCGAGCTGCACGAAGAACTGCAGAACATCCAGAATACCGCCCGCCTGGCGGCAGCGACCAACGCCGTGTTCGCACCGGCGGGTAATACGGGTGGCTATGCTGCGGGATCGATCCAGTGCGCGATCAACGTCGACGCTTCTACTACCAACGACGATCCTGCCTGTCGTCCGCTAAACCGCCTCGGCGTCGGCGTGGCCGATCCGGCCGCAGTCGCTTACGCACTTGGCAATCCGTATCGCGACGAGACGGTCGAACAGTACGTCGCCGGCGTGAACTTGGCGGTGACGCCGTTCGCGACCTGGGCTGGCGACGTCAGTGTTTCGGTGGGCGCGGAGTATCGCAAGGAAAAGATCCGCGGCACGGTGCCCGCCGAGTTCCAGCCGATCGTCGCGAACAACTTGGTCACCACCCGCTGGTCGGTGGGCAATTACGTGCCGACCGCGGGCCAATATGATGTGAAGGAAGCCTATCTCGAAACGGTGATCCCGCTGGGGCTGGGCCTTGAGTTCAACGGCGCGGTGCGTGCGACGGACTATTCGTCGTCCGGCTACGTCACCACTTGGAAGGCGGGCGCCACCTGGGCGCCGATCGAGGACATCCGGCTGCGTGTCACGCGCTCGCGCGACATCCGCGCGCCAAACCTCGCCGACCTGTATCAGGTCGCGCAGAACAGCGACTCGGTGACCAATCCCTTTGGTGCGGGCTCTGGACCGAATGGAGGAAGCTACGCCGCGACCGGCGTCGGCTACACGGGGACGACCTTGGGCAATTTGGCTCTGGTTCCCGAGCGTGCCGATTCCTGGAATATCGGTGCAGTCTTCTCGCCGACGTTCCTGCCGGGCTTCAACTTCTCGGCGGACTATTTCCGCATCGAGATGAAGGACGCCATCGGTACCTTCAGCGCGCAGCAGATCATCAATCGCTGCTTTGAAGGGGCCGCGGATTTCTGCGCGCAGATCCAGCAGGACCCGAACAACGCCACGCGCCTGCTGTTCACGACGCGGCCGTACAATTTCACTACCCAATTGGTGCGCGGCGTCGATTTGGATGCCTCCTACCGGCTGCAACTGGGTGCCGAGGACAGCTTCCTGCTGCGCGGCGTAGCCTCGCGATATATCGACAACACCATCAACACCGGCATCACCGGGGTCGTGCCGGTCGACACCGTCGGCGCGAATGGCGGGCAAGCCAGCACGCCTACCTGGATCTTCCGCGGCAGCCTGACATACGATTCACCGAGCTTCTCAGCGACGGTAGTGGGCCGCGGCATCAGCGCGGGCAAGTACGTCGCCAGCGGCATCGAATGCACCAGTGGCTGCCCGGTCTCGACCACCCAGTTCCCGACCTATGACAACAACCATGTCTCGGGGCTGTTTTACGCCGACCTGAACTTCACCCAGAAGATCAATTCCGGTGGCAGCTCGCAGGCGGAGATGTTCTTCAACGTGACGAACCTGTTCAATCGCTGGCCGCTGCTGGTGCCCGAGACGGGTCTCGCCGCGAACAGCACCTATTCGGACATGCTCGGCCGGCAGTTCCGCGTCGGGATCCGCTTCAACCTGCGCTGAGCGGGCTATCCCATCTGCTGACGGGAGCCGTGGCTCCCGTCAGCGTTCGTTCCGGTGCCGCGTGCCCGTTCCGCGTCAAGCAATCCTGAGGCTTACCCCGCCAATCGCATGCGTCTTGGATCGCCGCGCGGATTGAGGGATTGAGGCAGGATGGACGTCCGCCGCGAATCGCGCTCCCCCTTCGACCTTCCCCTGTTCCGCGCCGTGTGGATCGCCAGCCTTGCCTCCAACTTCGGCGGGCTGATCCAGTCGGTCGGCGCGTCGTGGATGATGACCAGCCTCAGCGGTTCGCCGCAGATGATCGCATTGGTCCAGGCGTCGGTCAGCCTGCCGATCATGCTGCTCTCGCTCTGGGCCGGCGCGGTTGCCGACAATCTCGATCGCCGCAAGGTGATGCTGGCGGCGCAGGCGTTCATGCTGATCGTCTCGGCGCTGCTCGCGATCGGTGGCTGGGCCGGCCTGCTCACGCCGTGGCTGCTGCTTGCCTTCACCTTCCTGATCGGCTGCGGTACCGCGCTCAACGGGCCCGCGTGGCAGGCCTCGGTCGGCGACATGGTGCCGCGGACGATGCTGCCCAATGCCGTGGCGCTCAACAGCATGGGGTTCAACGTCGCGCGCAGCCTCGGCCCGGCGATCGGCGGCGTCATCGTCGCGGCGGCCGGCGCGGCGGCGGCTTTCCTGATCAACGCCATCAGCTATGTCGGGCTGATCGCGGTGCTGCTGCGCTGGCAGCCCGATCTGCCCGCGGCGCGGCTGCCGCGCGAGCGGATCGGCGTCGCGATGGCGGCGGGGATCCGCTACGTCCGGCTCTCGCCGCCGATCCGCACGGTCCTGATCCGCGCGGCGCTGTTCGGCTTTGCCGCCAGCGCGGTGCCCGCGTTGATGCCGCTGGTCGCGCGCGACATCATTCGCGGCGGTCCGCTCACCTACGGCCTGCTGCTCGGCGGGTTCGGGCTCGGCGCGGTGGGCGGCGCGCTCGGCAGCAACTGGCTGCGCGAGCGGCTGTCGACCGAGAACCTCGTCCGCGTCGCGGCGCCTGCGCTCGCCGTGGGCGCGGCGGCGGTTGCGGCGACCAATTGGATGCCGCTGACGCTCGTCGCGCTGGCATTGTGCGGCGCCGGCTGGGTAGTGGCGCTGTCGACCTTCAACGTGAGCGTCCAGATGGCGTCGCCGCGATGGGTGGTCGGGCGCGCGCTGGCGCTCTACCAGATGGCCGCGTTCGGCGGCATGGCCGGGGGCAGCTGGGTATTCGGCATCATCGCCGACGGGCGCGGGGTGGAGACTGCCCTGCTCGCCGCCGCGGCGTTGCAGATGCTCAGTGTCGTCGCCGGGCTGGTATGGCGGTTGCCGGCGATCAGCCAGCTCAACTTGGATCCACGCGACAGCTGGCAGGAACCGCAAACCGCAGTCCCGGTCGAGCCGCGCAGTGGCCCGATCGTCATCACCATCGAGCATCGCATCGCCGAAGCCAGCGTCCCTGCGTTCCTGGCGGCGATGAGCGAGCGCCGCCGCATTCGCCGCCGCGATGGTGCGCAGCACTGGGCGCTGCTGCGCGACCTTGGCGATGCGGAGCTGTGGATCGAGCGCTACCATGTCGCGACCTGGCTCGATTATGTCCGCCACAACCACCGCCGCACCCATGCCGACGACGCCAATAGCGAGGCACTGCGGCAATTGCGCATCGGCGACGGCGAGCCCGTGGTGCATCGTCGGATCGAGCGCCAGACCGGCTCGCTTCCCACCTCTCGCGCGCCCGATCCGCGCGAACTGGGCACCGTCACCGATCCGAGCGGCTCGTCCTGATCGGGCACAACCAAAAAGCCGCGGCCCTTGCGGACCGCGGCTTCGGTAACCCCATGTATCTCGTATCAGGCGACCGCGGAAATCGCTTCGGCGCCCTCGGTCCCCTCGCCGCCCTCGGGTTCGCGCAGCACATAGCCGCGGCCCCAGACGGTCTCGATGTAATTCTCGCCTTCGCACGCCATGCTCAGCTTCTTGCGCAGCTTGCAGATGAACACGTCGATGATCTTGAGCTCGGGCTCGTCCATCCCGCCATAAAGGTGGTTGAGGAACATTTCCTTGGTGAGCGTGGTGCCCTTGCGGAGCGAGAGCAGCTCCAGCATCGCATATTCTTTGCCGGTCAGATGCACGCGGCTGCCATCGACTTCGACGGTCTTGGCGTCGAGATTGACCGCGAGCTTGCCGGTGCGGATCACCGACTGGCTGTGGCCCTTCGAGCGGCGGACGACGGCGTGAATGCGCGCGACCAGCTCTTCGCGGTGGAACGGCTTGGTGACGTAATCGTCGGCGCCGAAGCCGAAGCTGCGCACCTTCGAATCCATTTCGTTGATGCCCGACAGGATCAGCACCGGCGTCTGCACGCGGGCGACGCGGACCTTCTTGAGCACGTCGTAACCGTGCATGTCGGGAAGGTTGAGATCGAGCAGGATGATGTCGTAATCATAGAGCTTGGCGAGGTCCAAGCCCTCTTCGCCGAGATCGGTGGTGTAGACGTTGAACCCTTCGGTCGAGAGCATCAGCTCGATCGCCTTGGCAGTCGAAGGCTCGTCCTCGATCAGCAACACGCGCATCGTCGGTTCCCCTGTCCCAAGCACGCGCTACGAACCCCTACGGCCGCCGCGTTGGACGAATTCATTAACCTAAGCACATCTGAAGGCAAAAGGTTAATTTCCGCCTAACCGGCCTTGTTCCACGAGTCGTAGGGAATCTACGTATCGGCGGAATCGAACGCGTTTCGCTGTCGAGTCAAAAATGCACTTCTCCGCATATCCGCTTGAGCCGATCGCTGAGGAAATCGATCAGCGCTTCCACGCGGGCGGGACGCAATGTGCCTGGTGGCGTGAGCAGATGTAGCCCCGGCGCACCGATCGCCCAATCGTCGAGCACCGATTCGAGCCGCCCGGCGGCCAGCTCCTCGGCCACCAGAAAGTCGGGCAGCCGGGCGACGCCGAGCCCGGCCCGCAATGCCGGCAGCATCGCGTCGCCATTGTCGGTGCGGATCGGTCCGTCGATGCGGACCGCAGCTTCCTCCCCGCCCGGGCGGCGGAATCGCCAGACGTCGGGCGTCGCGGTGTTGGTGTAGACGAAGCAGGCATGGTGCGCGAGATCGGCCGGGTGGCGCGGCCGCCCGACCCGGTCGAAATAGGCCGGCGATGCGACGATGTGCACATTGACTGGCCCCAGGCGGCGGGCGCGCAGCGAGCTGTCGGGCAATTCGGCGATGCGAATCGCGATGTCGATCCCCTCGCCGACGATGTCGACGAACGCGTCCGACAGCCGCAGGTCGATCTTGATCCCCGGATGGAGCGCCATGAACTCGGCGAGCGTCGGGGCGAGATGGCGGATCCCGAAGGTCAGCGGCGCCGCGAGCCGCACCAGCCCGACCGGCGCGCTGGCCGATTCGAACGCCGCCTCCTCGGCGGTCTGTCCTTCGGAAAGGATGCGCTGGGCGTGGTCGGCAAGCGCGCGGCCGCTGTCGGTCAAGGTCAGCCGCCGCGAGGTGCGGTGGAACAAAGAGGTGCCGAGCCGCGCCTCCAGCCGGGTGATCGCCTTCGAGACGGTCGCCTTGGAAACCGCCAGCGCGTCGGCGGCGCCACTGAACGAGCGATGCTCGACGACGCTCGCGAAGATCGCCCAGGCCTCGAAATCGGGTAGCTTCATAAATCCTCCCTCGCGAAGCGGGGGAGGTGGCAGGCGCAGCCTGACGGAGGGGCGCCTCCGCAGGCGACGCGCTTGTGGCCTCGCCCCCTCCACCAGCTTCGCTGGCCCCCCTCCCCCGCTTCGCGAGGGAGGAGCAAAGCATATCCTAGAAACAATCCGTTTCCAACGTTTCCATTTACCGCATGATCGCACTCCCTATCTTGGCAGCAACAAATAGGGAGATCAGCGATGATCGAAAAACGCTCCTTCGAAAGCCTCGGCCATGCCGACCATGGCTGGCTCAATGCGAAGCACCATTTCAGCTTCGCCAATTATTACGACCCTGCCCGGATGGGCTGGGGCGCGATCCGCGTGTGGAACGACGACGAGATCGCCGCCAATTCGGGCTTCCCGGCGCACCCGCACAAGGACATGGAGATCATCACCTATGTTCGCCAGGGCGCGATCACTCATCAGGATTCGATGGGCAATAAGGGCCGTACCGGCGCCGGCGACGTCCAGGTGATGAGCGCCGGTACCGGCGTCCAGCATGCCGAATATAATCTCGAGCCCGAGACCAGCCGGATCTTCCAGATCTGGATCCAGCCCCGCGCGACCGGCGGCCAGCCGAGCTGGGGCGCCAAGCCCTTCCCCAAGGGCGACCGTTCGGGCCGCTTCGTGACCTTGGCATCGGGCTTCGCCGGTGACGACGAAGCGCTGCCGATCCGCGCCGATGCCCGGGTGCTGGGCGCGACGCTCAAGGCCGGCGAGAGCGTCGACCACAGCGTCGGCGACGGGCGCCACGCCTATCTCGTCCTCGCCGCCGGCGCAGTCGAGATCGACGGGCAACGCTTCGAAGCACGCGACGGCGCGGCGCTCTCGGGCGGCCAGACCGTCACGATCAAGGCGCTCGAAGACTCGGAGATCGTCCTGGTCGACGCCGAATAACCGCAACTCTCCCCTCCCGCTCGCGGGAGGGGAGCAAGAAGGAAGTCTCCATGTCCAAGATCCTCGTCCTCTATTATTCGTCCTACGGCCACCTCGCCAGGATGGCCGACGCAGTCGCCGAGGGCGCACGCAGCGCCGGCGCCGACGTCGATGTCCGCCGCGTCCCGGAGACCGCCCCCGCCGAAGTCGTCGCCGCCGCGGGCTTCGCCGCCGACTCGACCCACCCGGTGCTCAAGGACGTCAACGATCTCGCCAACTACGACGGCATCATCGTCGGCGCGCCGACGCGCTTCGGCCGGATGTCGAGCCAGATGGCGAGCTTCTGGGACCGCGCCGGCGGCATCTGGTTCCAGGGCGCCCTAAACGGCAAGGTCGGCGGCGCGTTCACGTCGACCGCCTCGCAGCATGGCGGTCAGGAAGCGACCTTGTTCTCGATCATCACCAATTTGCTGCATTTCGGCCTGACCATCGTCGGGCTCGATTACGGCTTCCAGGGGCAGATGGGGGTCGACGAAGTCAAGGGCGGCTCGCCCTACGGCGCGACGACGATCGCCGACGGCGACGGCAGCCGTATGCCGAGCGCAGTCGAGCTCGACGGCGCCCGCTACCAGGGCCGCCGCATCGCCGAACTGGCCAACAAGATCGCGGCGCCTGCCCCCGCCCGCGAGACCGAGACCGCGTAACCCCCCTTCCACGCGGTCTCGACGGAGCGGCGGCCAGGCGAAAGCCCGGCCGCCGCTTTCCGTTTGGGCGTACTCGTCTATATGCAGCCGCATGTTCAAGGACCGCGTACTCTTCATCGACGGCGAAGCGATCGTGATCGACAAGCCCGCGGGCCTGCCGGTCGATCGCCCGCGCGACCGCTCCGAAAGCCTCGAGGACATGCTCGGCCAGCTCACCTTCGGCTTCCAGCGGCTGCCCTTGCCCGTTCACCGGCTCGACCGCGACACCAGCGGCTGCCTGCTGCTCGCGCGCAACCCCAAGGCGCACAAGCGCTTCGGCCAGGCTTTCGAGGCGGGCACCGTCACCAAGCGCTACCTTGCCATCCTCGACGGCGAACCGACCGAAGACAGCGGCGAGATCGACTTGCCGCTGATCAAGGTCTCGACCGAGGAGAGCGGCTGGCGGATGACCGGCGATCCGAGCGGTAAATCCGCGCGCACCCGCTGGGAAGTCGTCGAGCGCATCGGCGGCAAGGCGATGCTCGCTTTCTTCCCCGAGACCGGCCGCACCCACCAGATCCGCGTCCACGCCGCCGAAGGGCTCGGCCTGCCGATCCTCGGCGACCCGGTCTATGGCAAAGGCGGCCCGGCAGTGATGCTTCACGCCGCCGCGCTGATCGTCCCGCGCGAGGGCAAGCCCGACATCGAGGCCGAGGCGCCGCTGCCGGCGCGCTTCGGCAATATCGGTTTCGGCCGTGACTGACCTGGAGGAGGCGATCGTCGAGGAGAAGTTCCTCGCCGCCTCGGGCCCCGGCGGGCAGAATGTCAACAAGGTGTCAAGAGTCTCCCCCAACGGAAAACCGTCACTCTCGGACTCTGCCGCGCCCCGCTTTCACCGCTGATCGCTTCACTTTGCTATCCACGCGCCGCGCCTTCGCGGCCTTACTCGGCTTAGTCGGTCGCCGCTTTTTCGGGACGATAGTGGCTTCGTGAATGAGATCGATGAGCCGAGCGCGGACTTCCTCGCGGTTCATCACCTGAGATCGCGAGCCATCCGACCGAAGGACGAGCACGCCCTCTCGGGTCATTCGCGAACCTGCCAATGCTACCAGACGATTCTTTACGGCTTCGGGGAGGCTCTGCGAGTTCGCCACATCGAAACGCAGAATGACTGCGCTATCAGTCGTGTTGACGTGCTGACCACCCGGACCACCCGCCCGCGTGGTGCTCTCGATTAGCTCGCTGTCATCGATTGAGATCGAGCGGGTAACTTGGATCGCTGCCATACTCTCGCATTATCGACCGGGAGCCTTGCTGCCCAGCTTCACTTCAGAAGGGAACATCGTCATCAAGATCGTCCGGGAAACCGCCGCCAAATTGGGGCGCAGCTTTCGTCGGGCGCGGCGGCATCAGCGCTTTGAATGGTTCGGTGCTCGGAAGTGGCTTAGCTTCATGCTCGGCTGCCCGCGCTTCCGCGACAACCTGCATGACGTTCGTGACCAACTTCACAGTCATGTCCCCCGAGGCCCACAGCGCGCCGGGGATTGCGAGGACTTCGAATGTCACCTTGGCTACCGAAAGCAGACCAAGCCGCTTTTTCTCCAACTCCGCTTCGAAGGAATCCAGTTTTTTCAGAAGGGCTTCGCGCTTCGCGTCGGTAAGCTGCGACGTTTCGATGCAATTGCGAAGGCTGTGCACGTAGCTCCGCAGCGCATCCTTGGATTTTGGTAGGATTTCCACCGAATCTCGCCGCGATCGCAAGCTGTTATCGAGGACAAGCTGCGTTATGTAGTGCTCAAGATCGAACACGAACTGATCGTATTCGTCGTCCTTGAAGTCGCCACGGCGAGGCACGCTCATCGAGTAAAACGGCTCAACCTCATATCGTTTTGCGGCGGCCAGAATCACATTCATGAAGCTGTTCTGGAGGGTGTTCATTGCCCGCCAAGCCATACTGATCTTCAGGGTCAATCCTGGTCATTCGCTCGTCAAGTCGGCGCTGAGCTATATTGACAATCTGCATGAATGCGACCCGATGATCCTCATCAAGATCGTCAAGTTCTTCTGATGCACAAACTTGAGAATGCTCATCCCGGCATTCTACATGGGCACCCGGCATTGCCAAGGGCCTCTAATCGCTTGGTAGCAGCGGCACGGCGAAGCGTCCAAGATGCTCAAGTTAACGCCCGCCCTCCGCGCGCGAACATTGCTTAGAGAGCCGGGCCCGTCCCATTGCGAGTTGCGCCCTAGCCTTACAGTTACGAAAGTTCCGAAATAGTAGACACTTCGCGCGTGTCCGACGCTCCGATTGCGAACAGCGGATAGAGTTGTGCACGGCTATCCCCGCCAGGTCCGAAGCAAAGATCGGAGCAATCGGAAGGCGCGGCGGCGGCGTCAATGCTTCTAGTTTTCCGCTCCGTGGCGAAGGGGCCCGAACGTCAGCGTGGAGATCACGCAGACATCCTGATCCCAGCGATATTGCTTTGAGCCGTCTGCAAGAACAGCTTTAAAGTCAAACCGGCAGGCTTCGGTCCCGTCATACATGTTTATTTGCCGATGTGATGCGTCGTCCATCACGCCGTCTCCAAGGAGGTCGTTCTCCCAACTTCCGGTGGCGACCCTGCTTCCGTAAAGCTCGACGATGGTATCGCCGACATGATTTTGAACGGTGATCATTCTGTCGCGTTCTTGTGCTTGTGCAGCGGACACACCTAGATATAGTAGCGCCATGAACAGTGCGAAATTACGCATGGCAAAATCTCCTTATCAAAGCCCCAACGAGGCGTTAATTGAAAACGAAATGCATACGCTTCAATCAGCGACCAATGACTTGCCTCGCCATATTAAGCTCGGCAATCGAGTAAAAACTCCAGCCGCAGTTACGTCCTTTGCGCGCACGATACGTTAATCACCGACAGCGATTGCTGAAGGACGGGAATACGCTCGCACGATTTAAAGGACTCCTCGCCTGCGATTATCTCGTCCGGCGAAGAAACTCGTCTAGCACTCTATTTCCCTCGCGTGCTCACACGACAGGGCCGTTTTTACTAACTCAATCGGGTGAATATCGCCGTCGAGCGAAGCGCTCTTCGAGGTCGACCTTGGACCGTTGCTCCATCAAATCCACCAGCGGCTCAACGACGGAATATAGGCGGGATGCCCCGTGAATACGGACAAGGTATCCCATTTGATATTTGCGCCCACGTCACAGCGGGAAAATCCCCTCGGGAGTGGAAAGCGAGGGAATCGGCACTTCGACTTCGCGGGTCTGTCCGGCGAAATAGAATGCGCGGGCGGCGATGATTCCAGGAAGCAGCAGCAGCGGTGAAGATCGCGACGAGCGTCAGCCCCATCGGATCGGCCGGTCAGCGCGGCTGCGCGTGGGTGTGCCCGTTGCGTTCGCGCGCCAGCTCGCTGAGGCGCACGACATAGACGCCGTCCTCGTTGCGATGCGCCGCCCGCTCCACTGCGGCCCAGCTGCACCCGGCGAAGCGGAAGGTCCGCGACGCGGTGAGCATCGAGCCTTCGGAATTGATGCGTCCCTTGCTCATGCCGGCAATGTAGCCGGCGTGCGGCGCCGCGCCAAGGGTTGCCCCTCCACACGCTGCCGGTCAGTCACTACATGGATCCCATGTTCACCTTCGACATCGCCGCCGGCTCCAAGTCCGAACTCTATCGCGACCTCGCCGCCGCGCTCGACTCGCTTACCGCCGCCGAGCCCGACGCGATCGCCAACATGGCCAATGTCTCGGCGCTGATCGGCCAGTATCTCCCCGATCTCAACTGGTCGGGCTTCTACCGCAATGTCGGCGGCGAACTCGTCCTCGGCCCCTTCCAGGGCAAGGCGGCGTGCATTCGCATCCCGTTCGGCAAAGGCGTGTGCGGCGCCGCGGCGGCGACTCGCGAGACGCAATTGGTCGACGACGTCCATGCGTTTCCCGGCCACATCGCCTGCGACGCCGACAGCCGCTCCGAACTGGTCGTGCCGATCCTCTATCAGGGAGAACTGCTCGGCGTGCTCGATCTCGACAGCCCGCTGGCCAGCCGCTTCGACGCCGGCGACGCCGCGGGCTGCGAGGCGTTGATGCGCATCCTCGCCCCCAGAATCTCAGGATGAGACGCTGCCCCGCATTGGGACAGGTTTGATCCGCACCCGCGATTTCGTGCGGGCGGCGTAACGGTTATTTCTCGGTCAAGCGCGAGCGGAGGCTTGCATCTGAGGAGTCGAAAAGTGCGCAGCTATTGGTTGGCAGCGGCGGTGATCGCCGGAGTGGCAGGCGCGACGCCCGCGACGGCGCAGCGTGTGTGGCAGAACAACCGCTGGGTGGTGATGCCGCGGCATTCGGCGCCCATCGTGATGCGCACCAACCCGCACCGCTGGGCAATGCGCGACGGCCGCTGGGAAGGCGGCTGGCGCGCACCGGGCGGCTGGAACAGCTACCGCCGGCTGCATCGCGGCAACAGCCTGCCGGGCTATTGGCGCGGCAACGATTTTCGGGTGCACGACTATCTGAGCTTTGGCCTCGCCGCCCCGCAGCCGGGCTATTCCTGGGTGCGTTATTATGACGACGCCGTGCTCGTCGATCGCGACGACCGCGTCTGGGATTCGATCGACGGGATCGGCTGGGGCGGCGCGGTTGCCGCGGCAAGCGCGGATGCTGGCGTCGCTTATGCCGACAGCCGCGCGGGTGCCGGCTATCCCCCGCCGCGGATCGAACCGGTCGACCCCAACGACTATTACGATCGCGACGATCGCGACGACGGCCCTCCGCCGCCCTACGAGCCCGGCCCCTATCGCGGTACACCGGAAAATTACGGCCCGCCGCCGCCGGTGACCTACGGCGCCCCACCCCCCTGCCCCCAGGCCTGCCCCGCGCCTTATCCTGCGGGAATGGCGTGGCAGAACGGCGCATGGGTCGGCAGCTACGGCGCCTATGCGGGGGGCACGACCACCGTCGTCGTCATCCCCGCCGCGACGACGACCACCACCACGGTCACCGAATATGTCGAACGCAGCTACGCGCGGCGACCTACCAAGCGGCTAATGCGGAAATACCGGCCGAGCTGCGGCTGCCGCTGAGCCCCGGCGACGTTACCGCCGCTCGCGCCCACCGAAGGTGACGAGGCTCTCCGTCCCATCCGCCGCCAGCGCCGAGACGCCGACGAAAGTGTCGTCGACGATCACGCCCTCGATCGTCGCCTGCGCGTCCTTGACGTCGACATGCTGCTGCCAGTCCTGCGCATCCGCGCGCCGCCAGTGCACGCGATAGCCCGAAGCGCCCGGCACCGGCGCCCATTTCACGGAAGTATCGGTCGCCAGCGCGCCGCCGATCGTCACGCTCGCCGGCGCCGCCGGTGCCGTGGCCAGCCGGCGCAAAGTCGCGACGTTGATCGCCGTCACCTTCGCCAGATAGGCGAAGTCCATCTTGTCGACGGTGTCGCCATAGACCTTGCCGTCTGCGCTGCGCAGGTCCTGGTGCTGCTGGTCGTAATTCTCGACGCCGACGCTGAACCGCACCGCGGGATAGCCGAGCTTGAGGAACGGCGAATGGTCGCCGCCGCGCCCGAACCGGTCGAAGCGCCGCACCACGAACACGTCGAGCCCGCGCGGCAGCTTGCCCGCGACGCCGTCGACTGCCTTGGCCAGCGCCCGCGACGGGCCGTCATCCTCGCCGCCATCGGCACGCCGCGCCAATTGGCCGGGCAGCGGCTCGACTTCGCGGATCCCTTCGGAGAACACGCGCACCCGATCGGCGACTCGTCGACCGTCCTGCCCGACCGTATTGCCGACGATATCGTTGTTGAGCACCGCACTGACCGTCCAGCCGCGCTCCCTCGCGGTCTCGGCGAGCAAGGTTCCGCCGAACAGCCCCTGCTCCTCGCCCGACAGCGCGGCATAGACGATCGTCGCGTCGAACTTCTCCCTGGAAAGGATCCGCGCCGCCTCAAGCACCAGAGCGACCCCCGAGGCGTCGTCATTGGCGCCGGGCGCGTCCGACGTCGCGTTCATCACGTCGGTGACGCGGCTGTCGATATGCCCCATCACGATGACCACGCGCTTGGGGTCGCGGCCCGGCTGGAAGCCGAGCACGTCGACGATCTCGACTCCCTTGGGCGCCCGATCGTTGGTGAAGGTGCGCGCGACATTCGCCACTTCGATGCAGCCGCCGCACGCCTCGCCGATCCGCCCCAGCTCGCCCGCGAACCAGCGTCGCGCCGCGCCGATCCCGCGGGTCGGGTGATCTGGATCCGAGAGGGTATGGCGCGTGCCGAAGCTGACGAGCTTCTCGACATCGGCCTTAAGCCGCGCCGGACTGGGCTGGGTCTGCGCCGCGGCGGGCGTGGTGAGGAGGGCGAGCGGGATCAGGGGGAGGATGCGCATCAGAGCAGCGTGGCGGGAAAAAGCTTGCCGCTCAAGCCCTTCAATCCTCCCCCGCCAGGGGGAGGATCTTCGCGCAGCCTCAGCTCAGCCGATCGATCGCCGCCGCGTCGAGCGATCCCGGAATGATCATCACCGGCACGCTGAGCGTCCCCGCATCGGCCCCGGTGAAGTGGCTGACCAGGGTCCCCGGCGGCCCGCTCGCCGCGGCGCCGAGCACCAGCGCGGCGATGTCGGCATTCGCCGCGATCATCTCGCGCACCACCTTGGCGCCATCGCCCTCGCGCACCGTGAGCGACGGCTTTAGTCCCGACTCGGTGAACAAGGTCCCCGCCGCGCGCATGACCAGCGCTTCGGCGTGCTGCCGCGCCTCTTCCTCGATCGTCGCCATCACCCCGCCCCATTGGACGAACTCGGGCGTCGGCGTCAGCGCGAGGATCTCGACGCTGCCGCCGGTCTTCACCGCGCGCCGCGCGGCGAAGCGCAGAGCAATCTCGGACTCCGGCGTTTCGTCTATCACCACCAGATAGGTGCGCATGGCTGCATTCCTCGTCCCAGCGCGTTGACTGCCCGCTCAATCGGCGCCGCGCAAGCCCAAGCTCTTGACCAGCGCCGTAGCGGCGGCAAAGGGAGAACGCGCCTACCCCAGGGACCAACGACGGGAACCTCCATGTCGATCGAAATCAAGATGCCTGCGCTTTCCCCCACGATGGAGGAGGGCACCCTCGCCAAATGGCTGGTGAAGGAAGGCGACACGGTAAAGTCGGGCGATCTCCTCGCCGAGATCGAGACCGACAAGGCGACGATGGAATTCGAAGCCGTCGACGAAGGCGTGATCGGCAAGATCACCGTCCCCGAGGGCACCGACAATGTGAAGGTCGGCACGGTGATCGCCGTAATGGCCGGCGAAGGCGAGGATGTTTCCGCAGCCGCCGCGCCCGCCCCGACTCCAGCGCCTGCTTCTACCCCTCTCCCACCGGGAGAGGGGCAAGGCGCGCCAGCGCCGCGGGGTGAGGGTGAGCGGGAAAAGACCGCGACTCCGACCCCCGCACCCTCACCCGTCGCCGCTGACGCGGCTCCCCCCTCTCCCGGTGGGAGAGGGGAAGAACGGATCAAGGCCAGCCCGCTCGCCAGGCGCCTCGCCGCCGAGAAGGGCGTCGACCTCGCTTCGCTGAGCGGCTCGGGCCCGAACGGCCGCATCGTCAAGGCCGACCTCGAAGGCGCCAAGCCCGGCACCGCGCCGGCGGCGCAGCCTGCGGCGACAACGCCGACTCCCTCGGCCCCTGCCCCGGCAGCCGCGCCCGCCGAGCACAAGCCGGTCTGGTGGGATGAATCGATTCCGCACGAGGAAGAGAAGCTCTCCAACATCCGCAAGACGATCGCCCGCCGCCTCACCGAGTCGAAGCAGACGATCCCGCACATCTATCTCACGCTCGACATCCGCCTCGATGCGCTGCTCAAGCTGCGCGGCGAGCTCAACAAGGCGCTCGAGCCGCGCGGCGTGAAGCTGTCGGTCAACGATCTGCTGATCAAGGCATTGGGTGTGGCGTTGATCCAGACGCCCAAGTGCAACGTCACTTATACCGGCGACAAATTGGTCAAATACAGCCGTGCCGACGTGTCGGTCGCGGTCTCCACGCCCACCGGGCTGATCACCCCGATCATCCGCGACGCGGCGAATGTCAGCGTCTCGTCGATCTCGACGCAGATGAAGGACCTCGCCGGCCGTGCCAAGGAAGGCAAGCTCCAGCCGCAGGAATATCAGGGCGGCACCGCCAGCCTGTCCAACATGGGGATGTTCGGGATCAAGCAGTTCGAGGCAGTGATCAATCCGCCCCAGGGCATGATCATGGCGATCGGCGCGGGTGAGAAGCGCCCGTACGTGATCGACGATTCGCTCCAGATCGCGACGATCATGAGCGCCACCGGCAGCTTCGATCACCGCGCGATCGACGGCGCCGACGGCGCCCAGCTGATGAAGACCTTCAAGGAACTGGTCGAAGCCCCGATGGGCATGATCGCCTGACCGGGGCCGGGCGATGCGCGTCCTCATCGAGACGGTCCACATAGTGATCGGACTGATCGCCGCGGCGCTGATCGCCGCGGCCGCGGCATGGTCCTATCCGCGCGCCACCGACGACATCTGGCTGGTCACCTTCGTCGCGATGATATTGGTCATCCTGATGGGGATCGGCCCGATCCGCCGCGCTTATGCGATCGACCGCGCCAGGCTCGGCGGCAAACCCAAGGATAATGCCAATGGCTGACAGCCCGCCCGATCGCCAGCCCGCGATCCGCGTCACCACCATGCCCGCCGACGCCAATCCCTATGGCGACATATTCGGCGGCTGGCTGATGAGCCAGATGGACATGGCCGCCGGCCTCGTCGCCTCGCGCCATTCGCACGGCCGCGCCGTTACGATCGCGGTCGAGGGGATGAAGTTTCATGCGCCGGTCGCGGTCGGCGACGAAGTCTCGGTGTTCGCCGAACTGGTCAAGGTCGGCCGCACCTCGATGACGATCGACGTCCAGGCCTGGCGCCGCGCGCGCCATTCCGAGGAAAGCTGCCTGGTCACCCAGGCGCAGTTCGTCTTCGTCGCGATCGACGAACATCGCCACCCGCGCCCTGTCGAGGCGCCCGCTGTTACGGCGTCTTGAACTTCCTATCTCGCCCACGATCCAAGCAAGGCGCACAAAATGGCTGAATCCTACGACCTCATCGTCCTCGGCTCGGGACCCGGCGGCTATGTCGCTGCCATTCGCGGCGCGCAGCTCGGCCTCAAGGTCGCGATCGTCGAGCGCGAATTGCTCGGCGGCATCTGCCTCAACTGGGGCTGCATCCCGACCAAGGCATTGCTCCGCTCGGCCGAGATCTATCACTATATGCAGCACGCCAAGGATTACGGCCTGGTCGCGCAGGGGATCAGCGCCGACATCGAAGCCGTGGTCAAGCGCTCGCGCGGCGTCGCCAAGCAGCTCAACCAGGGCGTCACGCACCTGATGAAGAAGAACAAGATCGCCGTGCATTTCGGCGACGGCAAGCTCACCGGCCAAGGCAAGCTCAGCGTCACCAGGGACGGCAAGACCGAAGAGTTGACCGCGAAGAACATCATCGTCGCGACTGGCGCACGGGCGCGCGACCTTCCCAATCTTCCGACCGACGGCAAGCGTGTGTGGACCTATCGCCATGCGATGACGCCGCCGGAGATGCCGACCAAGCTGCTGGTGATCGGATCGGGCGCGATCGGCATCGAATTCGCCAGCTTCTACAACGACATGGGCGCCGAAGTGACCGTGGTCGAGATGCTCGACCGGATCGTGCCCGTCGAGGATGCCGACGTGTCGGCCTTCCTCGAAAAGGCGCTCAAGAAGCAGGGCATGAACATCCTGACCGGCGCGAAGATCGACAAGATCGCCGCTGATGCAAATGGCGTGAAGGCCAGGATCACCGGAAAGGACGGCAAGGCGACCGATGGCGAATTCAGCCACGTCATCGTCGCGATCGGCATCGTCCCGAACACCGAGAATATCGGCCTCAAGGAACTCGGCGTCGCCATGGACGATCGCGGCTTCCTCAAGACCGACCCCGCCTGCAAGACCAATGTCGACGGCGTCTACGCGATCGGCGACATCACCGCTCCGCCCTGGCTTGCGCACAAGGCCAGCCACGAGGGCGTCATCGCCGTGGAAGCAATCGCCGGAAATCATCCGCACGCAATGGACCCGCGCAACATCCCGGGCTGCACCTATTGCCACCCCCAGATCGCCAGCGTCGGCCTGACCGAGGCGAAGGCCAAGGAAGCAGGCTACGAGGTCAAGGTCGGCAACTTCCCCTTCATCGGCAACGGCAAGGCGATCGCGCTCGGCGAGGCCGAAGGCTTCATCAAGACGGTATTCGACGCCAGGACCGGCGAATTGCTCGGCGCGCACATGATCGGCGCCGAAGTCACCGAGCTGATCCAGGGCTATACGATCGGCAAGACGCTAGAGACCACCGAGGCCGAGCTGATGGAAACCGTGTTCCCGCACCCGACGCTGAGCGAGATGATGCACGAGAGCGTGCTCGGCGCCTATGGGCGGGCACTGCATATCTGATCTGATTTAATCCTCCCTCGCGAAGCGGGGGAGGTGGCGCCGAAGGCGACGGAGGGGCGTTTCCACGAGCGACACTCGCGGAGAGGCCCCCTCCGTCACGCTGCGCGTGCCACCCCCCCCGCTGCGCGAGGGAGGAAAAATAACCGAAATCGCCTCGCCGCAAGCCCACGCCCATCCGGCGCAGCATTATTGTCCCCTAATTAGATAGGATATATATCCGAGCTCCGGCCTTCCTCCGGGTGGAGTTGGAATATGTCCATCTTTTCGCCTCTCGACGACAGTTCGCCGATCATCCTCACTGTCCCCGGGCTCGGCGGCTCGGGGCCTTCGCACTGGCAGACCTTGTGGGAGCAATCGCGTCCCGACACCCACCGAGTCGAGCTCGGCATGTGGGATTCGCCGCACCGCAACACCTGGGTGACCAAACTCGACCAGGCGATCCGCACCGCGCAGGCACCGGTCGTGCTCGCCGCGCATAGCCTCGGGTGCCTCGCCGTCGCTTGGTGGGCCGAGCTTGCCGGGCAACCCTTTGGCTGGCCGGTGGCCGGCGCATTGCTGGTCGCCCCGGCCGATGTCGACCGCGACGATGTGCGCCCCGAACTCGCCGCCTTCCGGCCGACTCCGGCCAAGCCTCTACCCTTCCCCTCGATCGTCGTCGCGAGCAGCGACGATCCTTGGATCCATCCCGAAAAGGCGCGCGCGCTCGCTGGCAGCTGGGGCAGCTTCTTCGTCGACGCCGGGCCGCAGGGCCATCTCAACGCCTCGAGCGGCATCGGCTGGTGGGAGGAAGGCCAGTCGCTGCTCGATCGCGTGCTCGACGCAGCATCCGACGGCACCGGCAAGGTGCGCTCGGCCAACGAAGCGCGCTCGCTTCTGGCCGTTAGCGCCACCGAAGCCGCACAGGCACATTATTACGGCGCCCGCGCATGACGCCGTTCGCCTCGGCGCAGCGGCGATCCGCATCGGCGCAGCCGGGGTGGAAAACGACCCGCGGCGCACCCAGATAGGTTTGTAGCGGGCGTGGCCGGGTGACGTACCCTAGAGCGTCACTCGGCCTACGTCCGCACTCTTGATCTCCGACTCGCGGGCCGCCACTCGATTCGTCGCAGCACTTCACGACTCGACGATGATATATTGTACCTTCATCCTTTCGGGCCTATATCGGCGCCCATGCAGGTGAGTCTCCCGATATCCCGCTTCTGGGGCGGTATCGACGCAAGCTTCGATCGGATCGCGATCGGGCTCAGCGGGCTGTGCCTCGTTCATTGCGTCGCGACGACCGTATTGCTGACGATCTTGTCGTCGGCGGGGGCATTGGTGCACCCGGCGATCCACGAAGTCGGGCTCACCCTCGCGATCGGCTTCGGCATCATCGCGCTGGGCAAGGGCGTGCTCTCGCACGGTTATATGGCGCCGGCTCTGGTCGGGGCGTTCGGGATCGGCATCATGGCGGGCGCGCTTTCGCTGCCGCATGGCGGCTTCGAGATGTTCTGGACGCTGATCGGCGTGAGCCTTGTCGCGCTCGGCCACGACCTCAACCGCCGCGCTACCTATTGACGCAGCTTGCCGGGGGGCCTCCGCCACCCTAAATTGATGCCATGCCCACCCACGATCATCACGAGCATCACGGCCGCGACCTGACTCAGGCCGCGCAGGCGACGCTCGAGAAATCGGGCGAGCAATGGACCGCGATGCGCGAACGCGTGTTCGAGGCACTGGCCGGGTTCGACAAGCCTGCTTCGGCCTATGACATCGCCGAAGCCGTCTCGAAGGCCGAGGGCCGCCGCGTCGCCGCCAACAGCGTCTATCGCATCCTCGATCTGTTCGTCGGCTCGAACCTCGCCCGGCGAGTCGAAAGCGCCAATGCCTATATGGCGAACACGCATCCCGATTGCCTGCACGACTGCATCTTTTTGGTCTGCGACAGTTGCGGACAGACCACGCATCTCGACGACGATACGATCACCAAGAACGTAAGGTCCGCGGCGAAGACAGCGGGCTTCTCGCCGGTGCGCCCGGTGATCGAAGTGCGCGGGAAATGTGCCGACTGCGATTAGGCCTGCACCGAAACTCCACGGCATTTCAATGATTCGAGCGTTCGACTTGCGACAAGCGCTGGAGTAAGGCGCTCCAATGGCCGACCTTCCCAGCACGCCGTTGCTCGACACTGTCGACACGCCCGCCGACCTCCGCAAGCTCAAGCCTGCCGACCTCCGCCAGCTCGCCGACGAGCTGCGCGCCGAGACGATTTCGGCAGTGGGCACCACCGGCGGGCATCTCGGCTCGGGGCTCGGCGTGGTCGAGCTGACCACGGCGATCCACTATGTTTTCGATACCCCGCGCGACCGGTTGATCTGGGACGTCGGGCACCAATGCTATCCGCACAAGATCCTCACCGGCCGCCGCGCGCGGATCCGGACCTTGCGCCAGGGCGGCGGGCTGTCGGGCTTCACCAAGCGCAGCGAGAGCGAATACGATCCGTTCGGCGCCGCGCACAGCTCGACCTCCATCTCTGCCGCGCTCGGCTTCGCGATCGCCAACAAGCTCAACGACCGGCCGGGCATGGCGATCGCCGTGATCGGCGACGGCGCGATGAGCGCGGGCATGGCCTATGAGGCGATGAACAATGCCGAGGCGGCGGGCAATCGCCTCGTCGTCATTCTCAACGACAATGACATGTCGATCGCGCCGCCGGTCGGCGGGCTCTCGGCCTATCTGGCGCGCACCGTGTCCTCGTCCAACTATCTCGGCCTGCGCAACTTCGCCAAGCGCGCGATCCGCCGTATCTCCAAGCGCGCCGCGAACGCCGCCGAAAAGGCCGAGGAATTCGCCCGCGGCATGGCGACCGGCGGCACGTTGTTCGAGGAACTCGGCTTCTATTATGTCGGCCCGATCGACGGGCACAATCTCGATCATCTGATTCCGGTGCTCGAAAATGTCCGCGACAGCGAGCATGGCCCGATCCTCGTCCATGTCGTCACCAAGAAGGGCAAGGGCTATGCCCCGGCCGAGGAATCCGACGACAAATATCACGGCGTCCAGAAGTTCGACGTGATCACCGGCACCCAGGACAAGGCACCTCCGGGGCCGCCTTCGTACCAGAACGTCTTCGGCGAGACGCTGGCGAAGCTCGCCGAGACCGATCCGCGCATCGTCGCGATCACTGCGGCGATGCCCGGCGGTACCGGAGTCGACAAGTTCGCCCAGGCGCATCCGGCTCGCGCGTTCGACGTCGGCATCGCCGAGCAGCATGCGGTCACCTTCGCCGCCGGCCTCGCCGCGCAAGGCATGCGCCCGTTCTGCGCGATCTATTCGACATTTCTACAACGCGCCTACGACCAAGTCGTCCACGACGTCGCGATCCAGAATCTCCCCGTCCGCTTCGCGATCGACCGCGCCGGGCTGGTCGGCGCCGATGGGGCGACGCATGCCGGCAGCTTCGACGTCACCTATCTTGCGGCGCTTCCCAACTTCGTCGTGATGGCGCCAGCCGACGAAGCCGAACTCGTCCACATGACCTATACCGCCGCCGAGCACGATTCGGGGCCGATCGCGCTGCGCTATCCGCGCGGCAACGGCGTCGGCATCGATTTGCCCGAAGTTCCGCAGCGCCTCGCGATCGGCAAGGGCCGTATTGTCCGCGAGGGCAAGACCGTAGCGATCCTCTCGCTCGGCACGCGCCTCGGCGAAGCGCTCAAGGCGGCCGATGCACTCGAGGCGCGCGGCCTCTCCACCACCGTGGCCGACCTGCGCTTCGCCAAGCCGCTCGACGAGGCACTGATCCGCAAGCTGCTCACCAGCCACGAAGTCGCAGTGACGGTCGAGGAAGGCGCGGTCGGCGGCCTCGGCGCGCACGTCCTGACGATGGCGAGCGACCAGGGCCTGCTCGACGGCGGGCTCAAGCTGCGCACGATGCGCCTGCCCGATGTCTTTCAGGACCAGGACAAGCCCGACAAGCAATATGACGAAGCCGGCCTCAACGCCGAACACATCGTCGACACGGTGCTCAAGGCGCTGCGCTACAACGAAGCCGCGGCGGTTGACGCGCGCGCCTGACCGGACCACTTGAAAATCGAACATGCACATGACATGTACATGTGCATGGCTACGCAGCTTCAGCACCCACGTTCGAGTCGCCTCGTCATCCTGGTTTCCCCGGCCGAGAAGCAGCGCATTGCCGACAGTGCGGCCGCGGCCGACATGACGGTCAGCGACTATATGCGCACCGCCGCCGAACGCTATTCGGAACCGAGTGAAGCCGAGCAGATGCTGATGCGCGAGTTGCTCACCCAACTCGAAGCGGCCAATACCAGCACCGAAAAGGCATTCGCCGCGCTCAAAACGCAGCAGGCGCGCGCCGCCAATTTCGACGAAGACGCTTATCGCACGCAGGTCCGCGAGCAATTGCTGGCGCGCACCGATATCGACTGGAACGCGCTCGGCGAGGCACTGACGGCTGATGCGCGCCCATGAGTTTCTGGAGCGATGCGCTCCGTGCGCTCCAGCAGGTCACGTTGCTCCAGTACAAGGTGGAGCAGGCACTCAAGGTCGCCGAGGAAGCGCGCCGTGACTCGCAGGAGACGCGCGAACGGCTGATCCAACTCGAGACGCTGCTCGACATCGCCATGAAGCGCCGCCCCGCCCCGCCGCCGCTCCAGCTGCCCGAGAGCTAGGGTCAGGGACTCAATTGAAAGCCGCGCGATCAAGATGAGCGCGATCGCATGTGCGTCTCACGGACCGAAGGTCACACCAGGGTCACACTATCGCGCATGTTCTGCGACAGACGGGCCATGCCGGGATTCACCCAGGTCCGGCCAATACGCACCTCGGGTTCCGGTCGGCATCCATATTGTCAAAGAGCGGCCGCCGGACGGCAGCACATCCATTCCAGCAAACGAAATCCTACATTGCAAGGAGTGAATCAGACTCGGCTGCAACCGCGCAAGTGAAGGGACGCGCGCCTAGCTTTTGGGCAGAGCAGCGCCTAAACCCAGCCCCGTGCTACAGAAGACCTTCTTCCCCTCCGCTACGCGTCCGCGCGCCCTCGCCAACTGGCTGTTCTTCGTCGCCGCGCTGATCGTGCTGATGGTGGTGATCGGCGGCATCACCCGGCTCACCGAATCCGGGCTGTCGATCACCCAGTGGAAGCCGATCTCGGGGATCATCCCGCCGCTCACGGACGCACAGTGGCAGGCCGAGTTCGCCAACTACAAGCGCATCCCCGAATATCAGCAGCTCAACCAGGGCATGACGCTCGCCGGGTTCCAGTCGATCTTCTTCTGGGAATATCTGCATCGGCTGCTCGGCCGCCTGATCGGCGTCGCCTTCGCGCTGCCGCTGCTCTGGTTCGCGCTGCGCCGGCAGATCCCGCGCGGCTATGGCTGGCGGCTGGTCGCCTTGCTCGCGCTCGGCGCGCTGCAGGGGGCGATCGGCTGGTGGATGGTCAAGTCCGGCCTCACCGTCCGCACCGATGTCAGCCACATCCGTCTCGCGGTGCACTTGCTCGTCGCACTCTTTACGCTGGCCGGGATCGTCTGGACCGCGCTCGACCTGCGCACCCTGATCCGCAAGCCCCGGGGCCGTCCAGCGCATCTGACCGCACTCGGTGCGTTCGCCGGCGCGATCCTGTTCGTGCAATTGCTGTTCGGCGCCCTGGTTGCCGGACTCAATGCGGGACTCGTCACCGACCAATGGCCGCTGATGAACGGCCGCTTCTTCCCTGGCGCGACAGTCGAGGGGCGCCCGTTGTTCGACGCCTTGTTCAACGATCCGGCGATTGTCCATTTCGTCCATCGCTGGTGGGCATGGGTCGTCGTCGTCGCCTTGATCGTGCTGGCGCGCGCCGCCCGCGGCGTGGATCGCCGCGTTTCGGTCGCGATCCACAGCGCGTTCGGGCTGCAGATCCTGCTCGGCATCGCCACGGTGATGTCGGGGATGAACATCACCCTCGCCGCGCTCCACCAGCTCACCGGCGCCTTGCTCGTCATCGCGACAGTCTGGGGCGCACATACGGTTGGTCGTCGCCGGTGAGCGACATCGCGTTGCTCTACGCCACTTTTCCGAGCCAGGCTGAAGCCGCACGCATCGCGGACACGGTATTGTCCGAGCGGCTCGCCGCCTGCGTCAATATCCTCGCGCCGTGCACGTCGATCTATCGTTGGCAAGGCGCGATCGAGCGCAGCGAAGAAGTGCCCGCGCTGTTCAAGACGAGCCTTCAGCTTGGCGGGCGCCTTCGTACCCGCATTCAGGCGCTGCATCCCTATGAACTGCCGGTAGTCGAAACCTGGCCGGTGGCGGCGGGCGCTGCGGTGAGCCGCTGGGTCGCGGTGGAAACCGGCTGATGCTGCTGGCGGCCGTCCTCTTCCAGGCCAGCCTCGCCGCATCGACCTTCGCGCCGCCCACCGACGCGCCGTTGCGCATCGTCACCGACCGTACCGAGACCTCGGCCGACAAGCGGCATTATCGCCTTCAGCGGCTGGTGCGCTTCAGCCGCGAAGCCACCGGCTACCGTGCGGAGGTGCTGGTGCTCGGCAGCACCAGCGACGCGCCGCAGGCTTTGGGCAATCTCGTCGAGCGGGGCTTGGCCACGCTGGAGGGCGGCCGCATCGTGTTTCACCTCGATGCGAAGGCCCAGATAGTCGCCATCGATGACATGGCCGCACTGTGGGAGCGCGTCTGCCGGGGCGTGGCCGATGCCGCCGCCGCCCAACCCGAGGGGACGGGGCTCGCCGCGAAACTGGCGGCAACGCTGCGCGCATTGCCGCCCGAGCGCCAGCGCGCCCTGCTCGCGACGCTGGTGACGGCGATCGTCTCCACCGAACCGCTCGACTCGGTCGGGACCGTTACATCGGTCAAACTCCCCGGGACTTCGCCCTTCGGAGCGCCGGTGACCCTCGACGGCACACGCCGCACGGTGGCTGCCGAAAACGGCCTCCTGCGCACGACGACGATTGCTTCAGCGACGGTTGCGCTGCTTGCCCAGGGCGATGCGCCCGGAACCTCCGGCACGGTTTCGCTCGAGCGGGTCCGCACCTTCGACCCGCGGACGGGCTTGATCACGTCCGGCCTGGACACCACGCGCCACGTGACCAGGTCCGGACCGGCCGGCCGCGAAACACTGCTCGTCACGCGCCTCAGCGTCGAACGCGCCGGGCCATCCGATTGGCCGAATTAGCTCGTGGTATCATAGTACCCGTCAGCAAACGCGCCGATTTGCTTGACTTTCGCGGGTGTCTCAGCCAAACGCCCACTCAACCGCGCTGGCCGAGAGGCTGGCGCGCTTGCATTTCATACTCGAAAAAAGGTCACAGGCCATGAAGGCGCTGATGAAGACCACCAAGTCGGTGAAGCCGGCCGAAGTGGAAAAGAAGTGGCATATCGTCGATGCCGACGGCCTGGTGGTCGGTCGCGCGGCGTCGATCATTGCCAACGTCCTGCGCGGCAAGCACAAGACGAGCTTCACTCCGCACGTCGATTGCGGCGACAATGTCGTCGTGATCAACGCCGACAAGATCCGTTTCACCGGCAAGAAGCTGGCGAACAAGGTCTATTACAAGCACACCGGCTATGCCGGCGGCATCAAGGAAATCACCGCGGCCAAGGTGCTCGAGGGTCGTTTCCCGGAGCGCGTGCTCGAAAAGGCCGTGGAGCGGATGATCCCGCGCGGCCCGCTCGGCCGCCAGCAGATGCGCAATCTGCGCATCTTCGCCGGCACCGAGCATCCGCATGCCGCGCAGAACCCCGAAGTCCTCGACATCGCGTCGATGAACCGCAAGAACAAGGTGGGCGCATAATGTCCGACAACCGCCAGTCCCTCTCCGATCTCGGCGCCATCGCCGCCGGTGAAGCACCTGCGGCCGTGCCCGCAAGCGCCGACGAGTATCTGAACGCACCGCCGGCGCCGCCAGCGCCGACCATGCCGTTGCGCGAGAAGATCATCGACAGCCTCGGCCGTTCCTATGCGACCGGCCGCCGCAAGGACGCCGTCGCCCGCGTCTGGATCAAGCCCGGCAGCGGCAAGATCACGATCAACGGCCGCGATCAGGAAGTCTATTTCGCGCGTCCGACGCTGCGTCTCGTCATCAACCAGCCGTTCGGCGTCGCCGAGCGCACCGGCCAGTATGACGTGATCTGCACCGTCAAGGGCGGCGGGCTTTCGGGCCAGGCCGGCGCAGTCAAGCACGGCATCAGCCAGGCACTGACGCGCTACGAGCCGGTGCTCCGCGCGCCGGTCAAGGCAGCCGGGTTCCTGACCCGCGACAGCCGCACGGTCGAGCGCAAGAAGTACGGCAAGGCCAAGGCCCGCCGCAGCTTCCAGTTCTCGAAGCGCTAAGCTTTCTACGCAGAACGACGAGAGGGCGGTCCGGCAACGGGCCGCCCTTTTTCGTTTCCCGCCTCACGCGCACACCATATGTCGTCACCCCCGCTTTCGGGGGATGACGAAGTTGGGCGAGTGGCTCCGGGGGCGCGAAAGAGCCTCCGAAGAATCGCGGCCCATGCCGCAAATCGTAAAAGTTTAGTTACAAATTTCTTAGGGATTTCCACATGTTGTAGGGTTAACGAGGCCCCTCTATGCATAGAAATGCAGGTTGCGCGCGGGCGCGGCCGGGGGATCGTCCAGTGTTCAGACCACGCGTATCGGCTGCGTTCGGCGTAGCAATCCTCACGGTGCTTTCGGGCTGCGACAGCGGCGGGAGCAGCGGCACCGGCGCACCTGCCGGGGGCGGGGTCGTCTCGGTGACGCCCGCACCCACCCCCACACCAAGCTTTACCGAAGGCGACGCCGCGCGCCTCGCCAAGCAAGCGAGCTTCGGCCCGACGCCCGCTCTGGTCTCGCGAATCAAGGAAGTGGGCGTCAACGCGTGGCTCGACGAGCAGTTCGCCGCGACCGGCAGCACCTATACCGACCTCGCCGTCGAGGTCCGCCGCGACTTCTGCACCAGCGGCGACACGGTATGCAGCCGCCAGCATTTCTCGCGCACCCCCGTCGCGATGCGCTTCTATGCCGACGCCGTGATGGCGCCCGATCAGCTCCGTCAGCGAGTCGCCTTCGCGCTCGGCCAGATGATCGTTGCGTCGGAGCAGGAAGTGAATTCGGCCGCGGGCATCGCCGCCCTCAATCAGATATTCGTCGACAACGCCTTCGGCAATTTCCGCGACATACTCGCCCGCGCGACGATGCTCGGCTTCATGGGCGACTATCTCGACATGGCCGACAGCAACAAGTCGGCACCGTCGGAGAATTACGCCCGCGAGTTCCTCCAGCTCTTCTCGATGGGTCCCGACCAGCTCAACATGGACGGCACGCCCAAGCTCGACGCAAGCGGCGCGCGCCAGCCCAATTACACCCCCGAAGACATTCGCGGCGTCGCCCGCGCGCTCACTGGCTGGACCTATGCCCGAGTCGGCGGCGCGGCGATCACCGACGGCAATGCGCGCGATTACTCGCAGCCGATGATCGCCAACGCCGCTCGCTACGATGCGACCGCCAAGTCGTTCCTCGGCACTTCGGTGGGCGCGGGCGCGACGCAGGAAGCGAGCGTCGCAGCCGTCGTCGACGCGGCGTTCAACAATCCCTCGACCGCGCCGTTCGTATCGAAGTTCCTGATCACCCATCTCGTCACTCCGAACCCGGCGCCGGCCTATGTCGGCCGCGTCGCCGCGGTGTTCGCCAACAATGGCAGCGGCGTCCGCGGCGACCTCAAGGCCGTCGTCCGCGCGATCCTGACCGACGGCGAGGCCCGCGCCGCGCCCGGTGCCGCCTCGGGCAAGGTCAAGGAGCCGGTGCTGCTGATGGCCGGGCTGGCCCGCGTGATCGGCTTCACCACCGACGGCTATGCCTTTGTCAATCGCGACACCGGCATGGGCCAGCCGGTGATGCGCGCGCCGTCGGTGTTCAACTTCTACCCGATTGATTATCCGCTGCCGGGCAGCCTCACGCTCAAGAGCCCGGCATCGAAGCTGCTCAACACCTCGAATGTGCTGCGCTGGCACAATTTCGTCTATGACTGGACCGTCGGCGGCGACGCCACGCGCGCGGAATTCAGCGTCGCTTCGGGCATGCCCAATTCGTCGCTGACCCAGCCGCTGTGGAGCGGGTGGGAGGCGTTCGGCACCGACCTGGATTCGATGGTCGCCCGCATCGACCTGCTGATGTTCGCCAACACGCTGACGACGGCGCAGAAAGACGCGCTCAAGGCCGCGGCCACGGCAGTCACCAACGCCGATCCGCTGATCCAGGCGCGGAAACGCGCCCAGATGATGCTCTATGTCGCGGCATCGAGCCCGCTCTTCCTCGTCGACCGGTAAGGGAAAACCCGATGACCTTGTCCCGCCGTGATTTCGTTCGCCTCGTCGCCGGTACCGGTGCGGTGGCCGCCATGGGCCAGCTCGGCCGCACCAGCGCGATGGCCGCGCCCAGCGGGACCTACCGCGCGATGGTCGGCATATTCCTGTTCGGCGGCAATGACGGCTGGAACATGGTGATCCCCACCGACGCGCGTCACGCCGCCTACCTCGCCGCGCGCGGCTCGGTCGGCATCAAGGCGCCGGCGCTGACTCCGTTGACCAACGCCGCTTATGCGCTCCACCCGTCGATGGCCGCGCTGCGCCCGCTGTGGGACGAAGGCAGTTTGGCGCTGGTGCTCAATGCGGGCACCTTGTTCGCGCCGCTGACCAAGGCGACCTATCAGTCGCGCCCCGATCTGCGCCCGACCAATCTGATGAGCCACGCCGACGAACAGGCGCATTGGCAGGGGCTGCGCGCGCGCGACGTCAGCATCGACGGCTTCATGGGCCGGATGACCGATCGCATGGCCGCGTCCTCGACGCCGTCGATGATCTCGCTCGCCGGCTCGAACCTCGCGACGATCGGCCGGACCAGCTCGGCGCTGGTGCTCCCTTCGACCGGCACGCTCGGCCGCACCGGCTACAGCGCCGGCGGCAGCGCTGCCAACCAGGCCAAGAATGCCGGTGTCGACGCCTTCGCCAGCGGCAGCGCCTATGGCGCGATGACCGATGCGACTGCGCGCGACGTCGCCGGCGCTTATGGCCAGGCAATCACTGCCAATACGATCATCAGCGCGACCGGCGCGCTCGACGGTTATTTCGTCAATCCGACCACCGGCGCCGCGCTTACCAGCGACGTGGCGCGCCAGCTGATGCGGGTCGCCCGAATGATCGCAGCGCGCTCGACGCTCGGCCATGATCGCCAGACCTTCATGGTCAGCCAGGGCGGGTTCGACAATCATTCGGGCCAGGTGGGCGGCGGCAACAACGATGGCGGCACGCATGCCAATCTGCTCGGCGAACTCGCGATGGCGCTCGCGGCTTTCCACCGCGCGATGCAGTCGCTGGGCATGGCCGAGAACGTGACCGCGTTCACGATGAGCGACTTTGGCCGCACCTTCAAAGGCAATGCCCAGAACGGCACCGACCATGCCTGGGGCAGCAACCATCTCGTCGTCGGCGGCAACGTCGCCCCCGGCGGGATCTTCGGCGCCTATCCCGATCCTGTGATCGGCGGCGCGAACGACGTCAGCAACGAGGGCCGCTTCGTCCCCGCCGTCGCGCAGGAGGAATATATCGGCGCGATCGCCCGCTGGCACGGCGTGAGCGACGCCGACATGCCCTATGTCTTCCCAAATTGGTCGAACTGGAGCACCGGCGGCCGCGGCCCGTTAGGGTTGTTCCGCGCTTAACGGCGTTCTTCCATAGTCCTTCCATATCGCGCAGCTATTGCGTGATGGAGGGAGCAAGGCATGGAACTGGAGTATCGCGGCCTCGCGGCGTCGGATACGGTGGATACGGGAACGGGCCCCGTGTCGAACCTGTATCGCGTCACGCCGTTCATGCACGTACCGGATATCGCGGCGGCGGTGAATTTCTTCACGGATATCCTCAGCTTCGAATGCCGCTATCGCCAAGGCAGCTACGCCTATGTCCAGCGCGAGGCCGCCGCGTTCCGGCTGGTCGAGAATTCCGGAGACGATGGCGCCCCGCCCGGCAATCGCCGCTTCTGTTATTATGTCGATGTTCGCGACGTCGCCGCGATCGCCGCGGAGCTAGCGCCCAAGGCGTCGCTGCTCAACGATGGCGACATCTATGGCCCGATCGACCAGATCTACGGCCAGCGCGAATTGATGGTCGTGGCGCCGGATGGGAATTTGCTGGTGTTCGGGCAGGATCTGACGCGGGGTTAGCACTCGGCCGATCCAGAACCGTTCGTGCTGAGCTTGTCGAAGCACAACTCTCTACAGACGCATCGTTCGCGGCTCGCAGCCCTTCGACAAGCTCAGGGCGAACGGAGGTTTACAGCACCACGCTGCCCTCGCCTTTGAAGCGCGCTATCGTCTCGAAGCTGCTGCCGTTCACCCGGATCTCGTTGAACGAAGGTGGCTGGCTCCGCACGCGTTCGGACAGCGTGCCCGCCCCGATCAGCCGCACCGTCCGGCCCTCGACCTCGTGCGCAACGTCGAACGGATCATGGACATGGCCGGTGAGCACTGCGTGGACGCCGGCGGTCGACAGCGCATCGAGCGCCGCCCGTCCCCGCCGGGTCTGCGACGTCGCCTTGGTACCCGCCTCGATCAGCGGGTGATGCGCGGCGACGAAGATCAGGTCGTCCTTCGGCACCGCCTCGACCAATGCCAGCGATTCCTGCAGCGAGCGCGTGCTGACATAGCCCTTCGACCAATTGGTGCGGAACTGGAACCGTGCGGTGGTCTTGAGCGGCACCACGCTGACGCCCTTCACGTCGAGCGGCTTCTCGATCATCCGCTCGATCGCCTGGTAGCGCTTGTACGGCGTCACGAACCGCGCCCACAGGTTGAAATAAGGCAGATCGTGATTGCCGACCTCGACCGTCACCGGCCGCCCGAGGCTCTCCAGCCACTTGCCCGCCGCGGCGAATTCGCTGGCCCGCGCGCGCATCGTCAGGTCGCCGGTCATGATCACCGCATCGGGCTGCTCCTCCAGCACTTTCCGCCCGAACCAGTCGATCGCCTCGCGATCCTCGCGGCCGAAATGGACGTCGCTGACGTGGAACAGCCGAGTCATGTCGCGGGTACCTCCTCGTCGGTGCGCGTGGCGATGAACGTCTCGAGGCTCTTGCCCGCGCGGATCTTTTCGTACGGCTGGAGCGTCACCGGCTCGCCGTCGAACAATGCCATTGCCGGCTTGCGGCCGCGGATGCGAAGCTCCTGCGTCCAGCCCTCGCTCACCGCGTGCGCGGCAACCCAGTCGCCGGTCAGCCAGTCCCAGCCGAGCTGCGCGATAGCACCCCAGTCGCGCGCATCGACCGCCGCGACTTCGAGCCCGTGCAGGTCCGGCGTGACGAACACTGCCTGATAGGCATCGCCGAGCCCCGGCGCGCCTTCGACGCGGATACCGCTCTGGTGAAACGTCTTGCGCCATGCCGCCTTGGCAGCCCCGACGAACCGCCCGAGCTTCGCCTTGCGCACCGCCTCGCGCGCGCGGCCCCATGCCGCTGCCGGGCCGAGGATCAGCCCGACAAACGCACGATGCTCGCCCGCGATAATATAAGGGAGCGCCACGCGGCGCTCGCTCTGGCGCGCGGCGTGGAGGATCTTGTGCGGGTCGGTTTCGCTGTGCAGCCCCTTGGCGAGCAGGTTCATCGTGCCGCCCGGCAGGATCAGGAAAGCGCCTTGCCATTTCTCCAGCGTGGAAAGCGCCGCGTTGATCGTCCCGTCGCCGGCGAACAGCACGACGGTGTCGACCCCCGCCTTGTCCAGATCCTCGGGCTTGGGCAGTTTCTGCGCCGGAAACTCGGTTCGGCCGGCGAGATCGAGTCCGCTCTCTTGGAAAACCGCCTCCAGCGCTTCGCATTTGGCGCGATTGGTGGTGCCGGAATCGGGATTGGTGATGAACCAGAGTTTTTCCATGCCGCCCGCAACGCGCGAACGGGCGTTTGGTCGCTTCTCAGCCGTAACGATATAGCCGGACGCGTTGAACACCCTGCGTGTCGGGCGGCAGCCGGACATGGCGCCCCTGATGCGTCTGGTCGCCGTTGAGCACGCGACCGGGGATCCAGCGGCCTTCGACGAACGCGCCCTCCTCGACTCGATCGAGTCCCGCCTGCCCCTTTCCGTCCGCGGACTCGGCCGTGACGGTGATCCCGCTCCCGGCGATCAGATAATCCTCGCCCCCCAGCCACAGGATCATGCCGCCATGTTCGGCGGGCACCTGCTTGTCCTTCGCGGTCCACGGGTCGACGAAGCTCACCGTGAAGCGATAGCCGCCGAGCGTTTCAACCTGCGGCTTGTCGTCCACCGCGCCTTCGAATGTCACTGGCGGCGAGAAGCCGAGGATGCGGTCACTAGACTGTGCGCGAAGAATTTCCGGCGCCATGCTGTCGAGCAGTCCGTATAGCGCGGCCAGCTTGGTTGCGTCCGCGCCATCGATCGCTTCGATCGAGAACGGGCTGAAGCCGATGCCGCGATGGCGCGCGATCACGCCGAAGGCATTTGCCGCCGCACGCGGATCGCCGGCGTTGTTGGCCTCGGGCACGAACAGCGGATTGCCCGGCCGCGCATAGCCCGCGACGATTCCGGCAAAGCTCGGGAAATAGATGTCGGGTGCGAGGAAATCGATCGAAGGCGCCGCCTTGCGCCAAATATCTAACAGATGCGCGAGCGGCCCGCCGCTCGGATATTCGCCCGGCAGCTTGCCTGGCCGCCCCTGCGCGCCATTGACGTACATCGGCAGCGGATATTCGCGCTTGCCCGCGCGCGTCACCGCCTCGGTGAACCGGGCATAGGCATCGGCGGTGAATGCCTCTTCCGAACCCTTGAACTTCGCAAAGGCGGCATCGGCGACCGGCCCATGCTCCCGCGCCGTAGGCAGGAAGCCAATCTCGTTCTCGACCTGGATCATGATGACGGTATGCCGATCGCCATCGATCTGTTTGAGGTGGCGCATCAGCGCCGCGAACGCCCCCGCATCGGCATCGCGTGTCGCCGCGCCGAACGCCGACAATATTTCCTGCGCCTTACCGTCGGGCCCGATCGTCCGCGGGAAACGCCGCGCGTCGCGCTTCACCCAGGCCGGCACATAGGTCGACATCGAATTCTTCCAGCTGCCGAACCACAGCAGCACCAGCCGCAAGTCGTTCGCGCGGGCATCTGCGATCAGCCAGTCGACGGTCGCGAAGTCGAAACCGCCTTCCTCGGGCTCGATCAGCTCCCAGCTCACCGGCGCGAGCACGGTATTGAGATGCATCGCCCGCAGCCGCGGCCAATGCGGCTCGAGCCATGCGCGGTCCGACGCGCTCGAATTGCCGAGCTCGCCGCCAAGCACGAGAAACGGCTTGCCGTCGACGATCAGCTGATCGCCCTTCAGATGCGGCATCTGCGCGGCGGCGGGGGCTGCGGCGAGCAGCAGGAGCGAAGCGAGCCAGCGGATCATGGCTCTTCATCCGCTGCCGTAGCCGGCGCCGTCAAGCCACGGGCCTGTGCGCGGCGACCTGATTCGCCGATTGACCGCCGCCCCCGCGCTGTGGCAACCGGGCTGCGACGCGGGTGTAGCTCAATGGTAGAGCTTTTGCTTCCCAAGCAAGTGACGAGGGTTCGATTCCCTTCACCCGCTCCACTCCCCTTCCAAAACGGAGCCCGCCTTATGCGCCACCTAGCGATCCTTCTCGCAGGGGCGCTCGCCGCCATGCCGGCGCAGGCACAGACCGGCTCGCCCGGCGAGGCGCAGGCGCTCGAACTGCTCAAGCGCGGAATCGCCTTCCGCACCGTGGCGGGACCGGGCAACCAGACCTTCGATTATGCCACCTGGCTCAAGGCGCAGCTCGTCGCCGGCGGGTTCTCCGATGCCGATGTCCGCGTCGAGAAGCTCGGCGACACTGCCTATCTGGTCGCGCGCTATCGCGGAACCGGCAAGGCCAAGCCGATCCTCATCTCGGGGCATATGGACGTGGTCGAGGCCAAACCCGCCGATTGGGAGCGCGATCCGTTCACTCCGGTGGTCGAGAACGGCTATCTGTTCGGCCGCGGATCGAGCGACAACAAGTTCGACGTGTCGACCTTCGTCGCGTCGCTGATCCAGTTGAAGCGCGAGGGCTTCAAGCCCGGCCGCGACGTGATCCTGCTCCTCTCGGGCGACGAGGAGACCAACATGAAGACCACCGCGGCGCTTGCCGAGCAATATCACGACGCCGAATTGCTGCTCAACATCGACGGCGGCGGCGGCGACATGGACGAAGCCGGCAAGCCGGTGATGTTCGGGGTGCAGGGCGCCGAGAAGACCTATGCCGATTTCGAGCTCAGCGTGACCAGCGCGGGCGGCCATTCTAGCGCGCCCCGCAAGCCCAATGCGATCTACCAGCTCGCCGCGGCGCTGCAGAAGATCGAGGCGTATGAATTCCCCGGCCAGGTCAACGAGATCACCAAGGCGAGCTGGCTGGCGACTGCGACGCGGACGCCCGACGCCAAGCTCGCCGACGCGATGCGCCGCTTCGCCGCCAACCCCGAGGATCTCGAGGCGCGTGCCACGTTGCGCGCCGATCCCGGCTATGTCGGCCAGACCGGCACGACCTGCGTCGCGACGATGGCCAATGCCGGCCACGCGACCAACGCGCTGCCCCAGCGCGCCACCGCCAACATCAATTGCCGGATCTTCCCCGGCACGCCGATCGCCGACGTCCAGGCAAAGCTCGCCGCCTTGGTCGCCGATCCCGCGGTCAAGACGACCAAGGTCGAGAGCGGCTCGGTGCCGAGCGATGCCTCGCCGTTGCGCCCCGAATTGATCAAGGTGATCGCCAAGGCCGTGCACGCCCGCTTCCCCGACGTGCCCGTGGTACCGGTGATGTCCGCCGGCGCGACCGACAGTATGTGGTTCCGCGGGCGCGGCGTGCCGAGCTATGGGGTGAGCCCGTTGTTCATGAAATCGACCGACAGCTTCGCGCACGGGCTGAACGAGCGGATTCCGGTCGGCGAGATCGCGCCGGCGGTGACCTTCTACAAGCGGGTGATCACCGAGCTGGCGAAATAGGGTCGGGGTCAGTTCCCTCGATTTGCCCCGTTCCCCTGCGAAAGCAGGGGTCCAGGCCCACAGGCGGGGCGTTCTGGGCTCTGGGCCGCTGCTTTCGCAGGGGAACTGGCTTGCTCGAACGGCAAGCGTAGTCCGCTATATCCCGCCCTCGACGGCCTCCCTGCCCGCCGCCAGCAACCCCTCCGCCAACGCCGCGATCGTGGTATCCACCAGCACCTGCTCGGTCGCCCGCACGACGAAATTGGCGCCGGTTCGCCCGTCGCGGAAGAACGGATAGCTGCCGATCGACACGCCCGCATGCGCCCGCTCGGTCTCGCGCAGCAGATCGGCGATCTCGCTTTCGGCGACCCACGCGCCGACCGTCCGCGACAATACCGGCAGCCCGCCTTCGAGCGTGCCGGTCAGCGCGTCGAGCATCCCCGCGGTGATGTGCGGCACCCCGGCGAGGATGAAGACGTTGCCGAAGCGGATCCCCGGTGCGCCCGACATCCGGTTGGGAATCAGGCTGGCCCCCTCGGGCACCCGCGCCATCCGCAGCCGAGAATCGGTCAGCCCGCCGCGGCTTTGGTAATGGTCTTCGAGCACCGCGCGTGCTTCGGGATGCACCACCACGGATACGCCCAGCGCCGCGGCGATTGCGTCGACGGTGATGTCGTCGTGCGTCGGGCCGATCCCGCCGGTGGTGAACAGATAGTCGTTGCGTACCCGCAGCGCATTGACCGCCTCGACGATCGCGGCTTCGACATCGGGGACGATCCGCACTTCGGCGAGCCGGATGCCCTGGACGTTGAGCCAGCTGGCGAGCTGGGCGACATTCTTGTCCTGTGTTCGGCCCGAGAGGATCTCGTCGCCGATCACCACCAATGCCGCGGTCCAGATGCGCTCGCTCATTTGCCCGGCCTAGAGCCTCGCAAAGCGGCACGCAAACGCCTATATCGCCGCGCATGACCGAATATGTCACCGTCACCGAAGACATGCCGCAGGCGCGCGACGGCGCGATCAAGCTCCACGGACCCGCGGGCTTCGAAGGCATGCGCAGGGCCGGGCGCCTCGCCGCAGAGATCCTCGACGCATTGGTGCCGCATGTCGTCCCCGGCGTGCGCACCGACGAGCTCGACGATATCGTCCGCGACATGACGATCGCCGCGGGCGGCGTTCCCGCGACGCTGGGCTATCGCGGCTACACGCACAGCTGCTGCATCTCGATCAACCATGTCGTCTGCCACGGCATCCCGTCGGATCGCACGCTCAAGGACGGCGACATCGTCAATATCGACGTCACCCCGATGCTCGGCGGCTGGCACGGCGACACCAGCCGGATGTACCTTGCCGGCGACGTGCCGATCAAGGCGCGCCGGCTGGTCGACATCACCTATGAGTGCCTGATGCTCGGGCTCGAACAGGCCAGACCGGGCAACCATCTCGGCGATATCAGCCATGCGATCCAGCAGCATGCCGAGAAACATCGCTACGGCGTGGTGCGCGATTTCTGCGGGCACGGGCTTGGCCAGATCTTCCACGACGCGCCTGAAGTGGTCCATGTCGGCCGCCCCGGCACCGGGCCCGAGCTGCGCCCGGGGATGTTCTTCACCGTCGAGCCGATGATCAACATCGGCCGCCCCGACGTGAAGCTGCTCGACGACGGCTGGACCGCGGTCACCCGCGACCGCTCGCTCTCGGCGCAGTTCGAGCATTCGATCGGAATCACCGAAACCGGCTGCGAGATCTTCACGACGAGCCCCAAGGGGCTGGACCGGCCGCCTTACTAAATCTTCCTCTCCCTGTGGGAGAGGTAGCAGAGCTTGGCAGCTTGCTGCCTCTAGCGGCGCTAGGTGAGGGTTTCCCCGCGATCGAGAACGCGATCCCCTCACCCAGCTCCGACTAGACCCGCTGAAGAAGCGGCCCCAAGTCTGCGCAACCCTCTCCCGACGGGAGAGGGAATGCCGTCGTCACTGGTTCCGATACGCCCGCCCCGACTGGATCAGCCGCTGGCGGTTGGTATTGCCCGGAACCGCGATGTGCGTGGCGGGATCATATTCCTTGCCAACCCCCGCGCTGCCCTGCGGCACCCAGATGTTGACCACGGTGTTGCTGTAGCTCTGCGGCAGATAGCGGATGTAATAGCCGTCCGGATGCAGGCTCCAGCGGCCTGAAGGCACGTCCTGGCTGCCGGGGCCGATTCCCGCCGCGCCGGCGAGCACGGCGACCCGCTCGAGCTCGGCGAAGCTGGTGCCGGGCGAGGTCAGCATCCGGCGGAGATCCGCCTCGGCCTGGAGCACCTGGCGTAGTCCGCTCGGCAGGTTGTTCGCGAGCGGCCCGGTGGTCAGCAGGTCCAGCGCGTTGCGGTTGAGCGACGCGAGCTGACGCGGGGTGAGCAGGCGTGCGGCAATCGCCTTGTGCTCGGTCGAGAGATCCTCGAACCTGGCGCGGGCGACGATCGCCCAGAGCAGGGTCTGGATGTCGTGCTGATCGATTTCGGGATGGCTCACCGAATTGCGGACGATCGACATCACGGCGTCCTGGGCGGAGCCCTTGGTCGGCCCGAAGAGATAGCCGTCGCCGCCGCCCGGCCCATGCGTGCCGGCATGCAGGCAATAGCTCTGATCGTGAAACTCGTAATAGCCCGGCTGCAGAACGAACCCGCCATTGGGGGTGCGCTGCAATTGGGCCAGGCTGCGCTTGGGGTCGCGTGGGGTGAAACCGTCCTGGTCGGGCGCGCTCCATTTGGCGTCGGACAGGCTGGTGCTGATCGGCGCCTTCTGCAGGCTGGGCAGGCCGATCCCGGCCTTTTTGGCAAGGCTGCCGAGACCCCCGAACTGCGCCGCAGCGGGCGTGGCGCCCAGCGCGAGCGCAGCCGCGAGCGCGGCGCCCAGAATCGTGCGGATCTTCATCTTTAGCTCTCTCGATCTGTTCGCGGATCCGCGGCAGTCCCCCCGACGCGGCGTGGCATTCGCTAATACGGATCCGGTTTCGTGGCGAGCCCCTGATTTGGCGCCCCATTAGGCTTTGCGACTATTGACACACCTGCGGCGCCCCGACGCCTGCCCTCGAATAAGGCAGCGCTCGTCCGCTGCCCGTTTGACAGGCACTTGTTAACCCTTGCGCGGCGTGCCACCCGAGGGGCATCCTTGGCTCCGCCTCTGGCACGGTTGTTGCCAGACGCGCGCTTAGGGGAACTGCCTCACTCCTTTGGGGGAACACGTGAAAAAGATCGAAGCGATCATCAAGCCGTTCAAGCTCGATGAAGTGAAGGAGGCGCTGCACGAAGTCGGCGTCAGCGGGATCACCGTCACCGAGGCCAAGGGCTTCGGCCGCCAGAAGGGCCATACCGAACTCTATCGCGGCGCCGAATATGTCGTGGACTTCCTCCCCAAGGTGAAGCTCGAAGTGGTGGTCGAGGACAGCCTCGCCGACCGCGTCGTCGAGGCGATCGCTGCGGCGGCGCAGACCGGGCGGATCGGCGACGGCAAGATCTTCGTCATCCCGGTCGAGACCGCGCTGCGCATCCGCACCGGCGAGCGCAATGAAAACGCCATCTGATGTCGGCGACATCGTTGCCAGCAGGATTTTCGATCGGGAGGACGGCAAGGTCTCGCTGTCGTTCCACAAGCCAGGGCCTTACCCGGACCCCGAGCTCGATGCCGACCCCGACGATCCGCCCTGGCGATGCTTCTACACGATCGCGTTTCCCGACGGCGAAACGAAGCGGAGCTATTCCGTCGGGATCGACAGCATACAGGCGCTGCTCCTCGCTTTCGCAGGCGCGATGCAGGCGCTCCAATATGTCGGAGACGGCACGCCGACGCGCCGCCCGCCGCTGCAATGGCTCGGTGAGGACGATCTCGGCTTGTCGATACGGCATTTCGAGTAATGCGCTTCGCGCGAGTGGTCATTTGACGCGGCGCAGCATTGTGCCAAAGCTTCCTTCGGGTTGCTAATTTAATTGCCCGATTCGTCGGGCGCACGAACGAGAGCGAAAGGGCTATAACGATGGCGAATTCAGCCAATGACATCCTGAAGATGGTGAAGGAGCACGAGATCGAGTGGATCGACCTCCGCTTCACCGATCCCAAGGGCAAGTGGCAGCACCTGACCATGGTCGCCAAGATCCTCGGCGAGGACGAACTGACCGACGGCCTGATGTTCGACGGTTCGTCGATCGAGGGATGGAAGGCGATCAACGAATCCGACATGATCCTCAAGCCCGATCTCGACGCGGTGTGGATCGATCCGTTCTCGGCGACCCCGATGCTGATCCTCGTGTGCGACGTGGTCGAACCTTCGACCGGCGAGCTCTACAGCCGCGACCCGCGCTCGACCGCGAAGCGTTCGGAGGCCTATCTCAAGACACTCGGCATCGGCGACACCGTCTATGTCGGCCCCGAGGCCGAATTCTTCATGTTCGACGACGTCCGCTTCGAGAACAGCTATTCGACCAGCTATTACGCGATCGACGACATCGAGCTTCCCGGCAATTCGGGCAAGGAATATGAAGGCGGCAACCTGGGTCACCGCCCCCGCGCCAAGGGGGGGTATTTCCCCGTCGCGCCGGTCGACAGCGCCGTCGACATCCGCGGCGAGATGGTCGCGACGATGCTCGAAATGGGCCTGCCGTGCGACAAGCATCACCACGAAGTCGCCGCCGCACAGCACGAGCTCGGCCTGACCTATGGCACGCTGGTCGAGACCGCCGACCGCATGCAGATCTACAAGTATGTCGTCCACCAGGTCGCGCATGCCTATGGCAAGACCGCGACCTTCATGCCCAAGCCGATCAAGGAAGATAATGGCAGCGGCATGCACACCCATATTTCGATCTGGGACAAGGGCAACCCGCTGTTCGCCGGCAACGGCTATGCGGGGCTGAGCGACATGTGCCTCTATTTCATCGGCGGCGTGATCAAGCATGCCAAGTCGCTCAACGCCTTCACCAATCCGTCGACCAACAGCTACAAGCGGCTGGTCCCGGGCTATGAAGCGCCGGTGCTGCTCGCATATTCGAGCCGCAACCGCTCGGCTTCGTGCCGCATCCCTTACGGCGCCGGCAGCAAGGCCAAGCGCGTCGAATTCCGTTTCCCGGACGCGCTGGCCAACCCGTATCTGGCGTATGCCGCGCTGCTGATGGCCGGCCTCGACGGCATCCAGAACAAGATCCATCCGGGCGATCCGATGGATAAGAACCTGTACGACCTGCCGCCGGCGGAGCTCGAGCAGGTTCCCACCGTCTGCGGTAGCTTGCGCGAAGCGCTCGATAGCCTCGAGGCCGATCAGGACTATCTGCTCAAGGGCGACGTGTTCACTCGCGATCAGATCGCGGCCTATGTCGAGATCAAGCGCGGCGAAGTCGCGCGCTGGGAGATGACGCCGAGCCCAGTCGAATACGACATGTACTACAGCTCGTAATTCTCCCGGCCATGGGTGCTTGAAGGGTGTCCGGCATTGCGCCGGGCGCCCTTTTTGCTGCACGCTCCCGCTGGGCGAAGGGGGCGGCGATGGGTGATCCCAAAAGCGTAAGCGTACCAGCGGTGCCGGCGGACGGCCCGACGGTGCCCGTACCGGCGAAGCCGGTCTGGAATTCGCTCGAGGTCGCCAAGATCCTGGTCTCGCTGGTGACGCCCCTCGCGGTGTTGCTCGTCGGCTACGGCCTGAGCAGTCAGGCGAGTCAGGTCGCGGCCGCACGCGAACGGCAGGAACGTGCCCGCGAATGGCGGTCCCAGAAACAAGCCCGGGACGACGCCGCGAACCGCGAGGAGACGCTGCGCCTGGCGGGCATCCAGCGCGAGGACGGGCTGCGCGAGGCGGCCGAGGACCGCGATGATGCCCTTCGCGGCGATGCCGTCGCACGCGAGGAAGCGCACATCCGCGACGCCGAGGCCCGCGACGTGGCCGCGCGGCGCGAGACGCTCGAGCTGGCACGCCTCTCGCGCATCCTCGAAAAGCGCATCGAGATCTGGGACAAGGTGGGGCCCGAAATCTACGGCATGCTGCACCGGATGGCCGCGCTCCAGCGCAAGGAAGAAGGGTCCGACGCAGCCGGGGACGCCGCCGAACGCGCGGCGATCCTCGATCGGCTCAACAAGGTCGATGGCACCATCGACGCTTATCGCTCCTATTTTTCGGGAACCTTCTTCCGGCTCTATCGGGGCCTGCAACAGGATATCCGCACTGCGCTGCACACCGATCAGATCAAGCGCGGCAATTCGAAATGCGCCTATGTCGGATATGACCGGCTGGTCGAGCTCGCCCGTCGCGAACTGGCGCTGCGCACCGATCCGCTGATGATCAACTTCGACAAGCGCGACTTCCCGGACTGCGCTTGGTGGCAGTCCACTCAGGGCTGACGTGAGATAGGCGATGCGAAGCTTGCAACGCTCGCGGCGGGCCGCCATCTAAACGCCATACCGGAAGTTCGAATCGGGAGAGGCGGGATGCGCAGCAGTCTGAAGCATTATATCGACGGCGCGTGGGTCGAGAGCGACGGGGGCACGCGTCATGCAGTGATCAACCCCGCTACCGAAGCGGCCGTCAGCGAGATCACCCTCGGCTCGGCGGCGGACGTCGACAAGGCCGTTGCCGCGGCAAAGCGGGCGTTCGAAAGCTTCTCAAGAACGACAGTCAGCGAACGCATCGCTCTGATTGAGCGCGTGATCGGGGCGTATAAGGCGCGTGCTGCCGATATGGCGGAGGCGATCAGCCTCGAAATGGGGGCGCCGCTGAGCCTCGCGAAGACCGCGCAGGTCGGCTCCGGGATCGGTCACCTGATGTCGGCGATCCGCGCGCTCGGGGAGTTCCAGTTCGAAGAGCAGATCGGCAACAGCCTGGTTGTCCACGAGCCCGTAGGGGTGGTCGCGTTGATCACGCCGTGGAACTGGCCGCTCAACCAGATCGTCTCCAAGGTCGCTCCCGCGCTCGCCGCGGGCTGCACGATGATACTCAAGCCTTCCGAGGAAGCGCCGAGCTGCGCGGCGATCTTCGCCGAAGTGATGGATGCGGCGGGTGTGCCTGCGGGTGTGTTCAACCTTGTCAATGGCGACGGCCCCGGCGTCGGTACGGCGCTGTCGAGGCATCGCGACGTCGACATGGTGAGCTTCACCGGATCGACCCGCGCCGGGGTGCTCGTCGCCAAGAACGCCGCCGACACCGTCAAGCGCGTCCATCAGGAACTCGGCGGCAAATCGCCTGCGGTAGTGCTGGAGAGCGCCGATCTCGCCAAGGCGATACCGGTGACTTTGTTCAGCGTGCTGATGAATTCGGGGCAGAGCTGCATCGCCCCTGCCCGTCTGCTGGTGCCCCGTCATCTGCAGGAGCAGGTCGCGGCGATCGCCGCCGATATGATGAAGGCGACGCAGTGCGGCGAGCCATCGGAAGAGGGGCGCCATATCGGCCCGGTGGTCAACAAGACGCAGTGGGACAAGATCCAGGGACTTATCGCCAAGGGGCTTGCGGAAGGCGCAACGCTCGAGGCCGGCGGTCCCGGCCGGCCCGACGGCATCGAGACCGGCTATTTCGTCAAGCCGACTTTGTTCTCCAGCGTTCGCAACGACATGACGATCGCGCGCGAGGAGATTTTCGGCCCCGTCGTCACGATCATTCCCTATGACGATGAGGAAGACGCGATCCGCATCGCCAACGACACCGATTACGGCCTGTCGGCAGTGGTGTTCGGTGATGCCGAGAGCGTCCGCCGCGTCGCGCCGCGGCTGCGCGCGGGTATGGTCTATGTCAATGGCGGCCAGCCCGACCCCAATTTGCCCTTCGGCGGATACAAGCAATCGGGCAACGGCCGCGAGCACGGCAAGTTCGGGCTCGCCGAATTCCTCGAGGTCAAGGCGGTGGTCGGGGTATTTGCCTAGCAGGCTGTTCCCCATCGGCATGGTGACCGGGTGCCAGCCTGCCTTCGCCGATCCCTTATCCGCGTCTGGCACTCGAGACAATGTCCGGTAACGCCCGGGCCAGCCGATCCACATCCTCCGGCCGCGTGAACAGCGCGGGGGTGACACGCACGCAGGCGCCGCCGGCGATTCCATCGCGATGGACGGTGAAGATGCGATGACGCTCGAGCAGATGCTGCGCGATCCGCATATTGGCCGCGACATCGGTCAGGCCTTTCACGCGAAAAGAGGTGATGCCGCCGTGCAACCGCGAATCGTCCGGCGTCAGCACCTCGATCCCGGCGACGCGGCGCGCGGCCGCAACCCAGCGGTTGCGCAGCGCGCTCAGCCGGTCTGCCCGCCGCCTGCTGCCGATCGCCTGCTGGAAGGCCAGCGCGGCGGGAACGGTGAGGCTGGCGGCGAAATCATAGGTGCCGAGATGCACGCGGCTCGAAATATCGTCGCGGCCGGTCGCTGGATTTGCCGGGTGTCGGTCCATGCGGTCCAGCGCGCCCTCGCGGATATGCAGGAACCCCACGCCGAGCGGCGCGCCGAGCCATTTATGGCCGTTGACGCCGACAAAATCGCAATCGAGGTCCGCCAGGTCGAAGTCGAGCTGGCACCAGCTGTGCGCCGCGTCGACGATGACGTCGATACCTTTCGCCCGCGCCAGCGCGGCAATCTCGCGGACCGGGAGCACCAGCCCGGTGCGGTGGCTGAGATGGGTGAGCAGGATCAGGCGCAGGCGCGGATTCGCGGCGATCGCCTCGGCATAGGCCTGGATCAGTGTCTCGTGGCTGGCAGGCTCGGGCAACGCGATCCGCACGACCTGAACGCCGCGACGCCCGCGCAGGCTCTCCATGCAATCCTGCATGCTGTCATAATCGAGATCGGCATAGAGCACCGTGTCACCCGGCCGGAGCCGATTATAGCCGAGGATCAGCGTTTCCAGCGCCTCGGTCGCGTTGCGGGTAAAGGCGAGCTCCTGCGGCTTGACGCCCATTGCCGCGGCGGCCTGGTCGCGCGCCGCGATCAGGTCACGGGTCATGCCGCGGCGAGCATAGAAACTGGTATCGCGGTTCACCCGCGCGACCATCGCCTGATAGGCCTGGAGCACCGGCCGGGGCATCATCCCCCAATTGCCGTTCTCGAGCTGGACCACCCCCTCGGGCGGACCATATTCGGCGGCGATCGATCGCCAATAGGCTTCGCCCTCCGCGTCCGCCGGAACCGCGGCACGGGCGGCGGCGACCGCGGGCAGCGCAAGGCCGCCCGCGAGCACCGACCGGCGATCGATGCCGGCCATCAGAAGCGCAGCCCGATCCGCGCATAATATTGCCCGCCATCGGTATCGTAGGGGGCATTGCGCGAATAGATCAGCCCGCGATTGGCCTGGTTGGTGGCTTCGGCGGGATAGCTGTCGAAGATATTCTCGGCTCCCACGCGCAGCGACAGGTTCTCGCTGAGCTTGTACGCGATCGAAGCATCGAACAACACCGTGGAGCCGAAGCGCTGGAACAGCTCGCCGGTGGCATTGCCGGTGACGTCGGTCCACGACCCGTAATAGCGGCCGCGGACCATCAGACCGACCGCACCGATATCATAGCCCAACGTGCCGGTGGCATTGTGCTGCGGCAGCCGCTCCTCGAAGATGCGCCGCTGGGTGACGTTGGGGATCGCGGCGGTGTTGCCGCTGCGGACGCGGGTCTGGTTGTAATTATAAGCGAGGCTCAGATTGGCGCGGCCGGTGCCGAGCTGGCGGACATAGCCGAGGACCACGTCGATGCCGCGGGTGCGGGTGTCGAAATCATTGGTGAAATAGCTGACCGAAGTGAAGCGGTCCGGGTTCGGAAACGCCGCCGGCACGGTGAAGGTCGCCGACTGGCCGAAGCGATCGGTGAGGTCGATCTGGTACAGATCGACGCTGGCGCTGAGGCCGAAACCGGTCTGCGCGGTCATGCCGGCGGTGAGCGTGCGCGATTCCTCGGGGGTTAGCGGCTTGGCGCCCAGTGCGATCGCGATCGGATCATTGGGCGAGAGGCGGCCCTGGTTGAAGATCTGCAGCGTGCGGGTGTCGAGCCCCTGCGTGACCTGGCGGGTGTTGAGCTGCGCGGGCGTGGGGGCCCGGAACCCGGTGGAATAGGTGACGCGCGCGGCGAGGCCATGGACCGGCTCGATGCGGCCGGCGAACTTGTAGATGAAGGTGTCGCCGAACTCCGAGAAGTCCTCGTAGCGGCCAGCGGCGCCGAGCGTCAGCATCTCCACCGGCTTCCATTCGAGATCCATATAGCCGGCATAGCTGCGCTGGTCCCACTCGCCCGATTGGGCCGGCCCGAAGCCGGGAAAGCCATTCGAATTGGGCGCCAGTCCGGTCGCGGCACCGGGGCCGACGGCATAGGAGGCGGGATCGCCCGGCGAAACTGCATAGGTCTCGACGCGGCGCTCGACACCGAACGCGACGTTCACCGGCTCGGCCGTTCCCACCGGCAGACGATAGACGAAATCGGCGTTGAGGTTGAATTCGCGCTGCTCGAGCCGGCCGAGATAGAAGCTCGTCGGGCTGTTCGGCCCGAGCGACGCGTTGAGGCTCTCGCCCAGCGTATATTCGATCCGGCTGCGGCCGAGCGAGGCGCTGAGATCATAGTGGAGGCGATCGCCGAGGTCGCCGCGAAGCCCGCCTGCCGTCTGATAGTCGTTGAACTTGGTGCCGAAGCGCGGCGTGAAGCCGGTGGGATAGAGCGTATTGAACGAGAAGCCCGGAAACGCCGCACTCGCGCCATAGACGCTGGCGGTCCCCGCCGGGTTGCGCCAGTTGAAGTCGGTTACGCCGTCGCCCTGCTGGAGCGTGCCGAACACGTAGAAGGTCGCCGCATCGGCAAGGTCGTAATGACCGTTCACCGCGCCGCTGATGCGCTCCTGGTCCGGCTGACCCCAGCGTTGTACCGGATCGGGCACGCGAAGCTGCGGATTGGCGGCCTGGAACGCAATCGCGTCGGGCCGCTGGCGCGTGCGCGAGGTCGCCTCCTGGCGATCGAACTGGCCGGTAAAGGCGATGGCGCCGCGGTCCCCCAGTGCGATCCCGGCATGCATGCCCCACTGATATTCGCTGCCGTCCTTGGCGTAATAACGCGAGACCTGGCCGTAGGCGTCCATCCCCGGTGCCTCATCGAGGAGGATGTTGATCACTCCGGCAATCGCGTCCGAGCCATATTGCGCCGAGGCGCCGTCGCGCAGCACTTCGACGCGGCCGATGCCGGCGGTCGGGATGCTGGCGAGATCGGGGGCCTGCGCGCCCCGCGAGCCGAGCAGGGCCGAGCGATGATAGCGCTTGCCGTTCACCAGGACGAGCGTCTGATCGGCCGAGAGCCCGCGGAGCGTCGCCGGACGGACAAAGGCCTGGCCGTCGGCCGCCGGAAGGCGCTGGACGTTGAACGAAGGCAGCAATTGGGCGAGCACATCGTCGAGGTCGCCGGAGACGCTGGATGCCACCGCCGCCTTCGAGAGCACATCGACCGGGGCCAGGGTATCGAACTGAGTGCGCGCGCGATCGCGCGTGCCGGTGACGACGATCGGCCCCTCATCCTCCGAAGCTTGGCTTTCCTGAGTATTTACCGTCTCGGTCTGCGCCCAGGCGACAGGCATGCACGCGAATTGCAGCGCGATCATCGCGCTGCCGAACAGAAGCTTCATGAATACCCCTATGGAGTTTGTGGCGACCCGACCTGCGGACGGCCATGCGGCTAGGCGCGCTGCATGACGCGTGCGTTACGGCTTGGCGTAAGTAGTATGAACTTGGACGCAAAACTGAGGAGGGCTGAAAGGCGTGACGCGGCCGTTTGTGCCCGTCCGATTCGGGCAGCAATAGTGGTGGGAGGCCGGCAGGAGGCGCCCGTCAGCTCAGAGGTGCATAGGAAGCATCAATGTTGCTCGCAGGCCCGGGCCATTGTCCTGCAATTCGAAGCTCCCGCCGTGCAGTGATGCGACTGCGCTCACCAGGGTGAGTCCCAACCCGCTCCCCGGCGTACTGCGCGCATCGTCGAGCCGGCCGAACTTGCGAAGCGCATCCTGTCGACGGTGCCCGGGAATCCCGCCCGCGCGATCGGAAACCGAGAGCTCCACGTCGCCTCCCCGGCGGCTTGCCTCGAGCAGGATCGCACCGCCCTCGGCACCGTATTTCAAGCCATTGTCGATGAGGTTGGAAACCGCCCGCGCCAACAGCACGCGGTCGCCCTGCAGGAAGATCCCGGGCGGGCATCGCAGCGCTATCTCCACGCCGACGGTCGTCGCCAGCGGTTGAAATATCTCCAGCAGATCGCGCAGCATCGCCCCGACATCGACCGTCTCGAAGCCGCCCCGCCCGATCCCCGCTTCCGCGCGGCTGATTTCGAGCGCGCTTTCGAGGATGTGCAGCACGCCATCGAGTTCACGCGAAACGACGGCGACGCCCGCGGCGGGTTCGCGGCCCTGGGGCGGGTGCGCCAGCATGGCCAGCTGCATATGGATGCGGGCCAGCGGCGACCGGAGATCATGGGCGAGCGCGTCGGTCAGGGTGCGATGCTCCTGCACCAGCGCCTCGATGCGATCGAGCATGAGGTTGAGCGTGATCTTCAGCCGATCCATCGGATCGCCGCTTCCATCGGTTTCGGCGCGTCGGCGAAGGTCGCCGGCACCGATATGATGACCGATGTCGGCGATCGCGGCGACCATCCGGTTCATCTCGCGCACCATCGCGAAGCTGCCCAATAATCCGATCGGCAAGGCAAGCGCGAACGCGGCGGCGAGCGCGAGCAGCAGCGCCGCGTGCATATCGCTGCGATTGTCGAGCAATCCGCCCAGCAACAACCGGTGCCCGGAGGACAGGCGTACGCTGCGGACGAGGAACGCCTCGGCATGCGCCACGCCGTCGCGATGCAAGGTTTCTGGCGTCCAGGCTTGTGGGGCGGCAAGCCCATCTGGCCATGCGGCAAGGTTGCCCGCGAGTTTGCGTCCGGTCGCGTCGACCAAGAGGATGGCGGTCTGGTCGCGATGCGCGCGCTCGGCACGGCTCGACACTGCGGCGCGCAATTCGCGGATACCGCCGTGGCGATAATGCTTCTCGAGGTTGCTTTGCCGAAACTCCAGCGGCCGGGTGAAGTCCGCGACGAGGATCGCGTCCACCTTGTAATAGACATAGAACAGGATCGGCAGGGTGCAGACCAGGCTGAGCAAGAATTGAAACAGCGCGAAGCGCCCGCTGGTGGAGCGCCAGAACGACCGCCGTCGCGGCGACAATGCACTCAGCGCGGTCTGGCGCTGGAGCCCGCCGGCTTCGCTGCCTGGCCCGGCAAACCGCGTGAACGCATTCATGCCGACGTTCCGAGGCGATAGCCTGCGCCGCGGACCGTGTGCAGCAGCGGTGCCAGTCCAGGTCGGTCGATCTCCCGCCGGAGATTGCTGACATAAACGTCGATCACGTTCGTGCCCGGATCGAAATCCAGGCTCCAGACCTTTTCGAAGATCATCGACCGGGTGACCACCCGCCCCTGATTTCGCATCAGGAACTCGAGCAACTGGAGCGCGCGCGACTGCAACAGCAACGGCTTCCCAGCCCGATCGGCGCGGGAAGCAAGCAAGTCCAGCGTGAGATCACCGCACTCGAGCCGCGTGGCCGGCGTGGAAGCGGCGGCGCTTCGGCGGTGCGAGACCTCGAGACGCGCGAGCAACTCGCTCATCGCGAACGGCTTCACCAGATAATCGTCCGATCCGGCGCGTAGCCCGCGTACGCGCTCGTCGGTAGAGCCTATCGCCGACAGGAAGATCACCGGTGTCCCGATACCCTCCGCGCGTAGCGTCTCGAGCAGCGTCAGCCCGTCCATCCGCGGGAGCATCCGATCCAGCACCAGGACGTCGAAGTCACCGCTGCGGGCCCGGGCAAGTCCCGCCAGACCGTCCGAGGCCCATTCGACGGCATAGCCGTTGCCGGCGAGTTCGGCCTCGAGGAAGCTGGCGGTGGCGACGTCGTCTTCGACGAGGAGTATCCTGCGCCAGCGGTGCTCGCAGTCCGGCCTTTCGCCGGCCAAACCGCCACTCGGCGATCCGGATGCCGCGTCAACCTCCAGCCTGCTTGTCACTGGCCCCAGCTATCGGCCGGCTACGACGTTTCTGTGACAGGCCGAACATTAAGAATTTTTAACCGGCGATTCTCCGAGTGCGTAACACCTCTGTCACCGTTGGAACCTAGCTGCCCGTTTCACAGGAGACAGTATTGCCGAATGGCCGATAGCGCCATCGGACATAACTGGATTGTAATGCATCCACTTCTGGATTCGATGCAATTCACGATCGATACATGAATAACATCACCGAATAGGTGATCAAACTTTCGAGCTAATCTTAGAAACTCTGGATCTTCATGTCGATCCTGAGCGAGGAGGCGCGCGCTCATCTTTCCGGATGAGCGTTTTATTGACGTCTATTGATATTTTTGGGGGACGTTAGATGAAGACAATCTCGGTCGCAAAACCACTCACCATGCTGGCCTCTACTGCAATCATCGCGCTGGCCGCCGGCACCGCGCACGCACAAAGCACAGCGACGCCGGCGACGAGCAGCGCGGAGCGTGCCGATGGCACCGTTACCGGCCGGGTCTATGACGAGGCGACAGGGCAGTCGCTGCGCGGAGCCGTGGTTCGCGTGGTCGGCAGCAACGCGCAGGACTATACGGCCGAGGATGGACGCTTCCAGGTCGCCGCCCCTGCCGGGCCGGTCACGCTCGAGGTCGATTATGTCGGCCTCGATACCGCCACGGTCAGCGTCCGCATCCCGCGCGGCGGCAATGCCGAGGCGGATGTCGCGCTGACGAGCAAGGCGCTGAGCGGAGAGACGGTGGTCATTCGCGCCGCCGCCACAGGGCAGGCGCTGGCGATCAACCAGCAGAAGACGGCAAGCGGCATCGTCAACATCGTGTCCGAAGAGACGTTCGGGCCGATGCCGGACGGCAATATCGGCTACGCGCTTCAACGCCTGCCGGGCCTGAGCGTCGACACCGATCAGGACGGTTCGCCCACCGGGATCAACATCCGCGGCATCGAAGGGGACTATAATTCGTTCCAGGTCGACGGCAACCGCGTGCCGACCTCGGGCGGCGGACGCGGCATCGCGCTCACACAATTCTCGGGCGACGGGATCACCAACATCGAAGTGATCAAGGCGCCGACCCCCGATCGCGACGGCGACGCGATCGGCGGCATCGTCAACGTCGTGACGCGCAGCGCCTTCCAGCGCAGCGGCCAGCAGATCAAGCTCGATGTCGGCGGGATCTATAGCGACCTTCCCGAGAAGTTCGGCCATGCGCTTACCGCGCAATATTCGAACATCTTCAGCGTGGCCGGCGGCGACCGGAATCTGGGCGTCAGCGGAACGATCAGCAGCTATCAGACCGATCGCTATTCGCTCAACCGCGACATGGACTGGGTCCAGGTCACGCCCGCCAACAACCCGCAGCTCAATCTGGCCCAATATGCGAAACCGGTCTGGTTCATGGAAGCGTCGCACTGGGAATATGATACGCGCGTCACCAAGACGACCACCGCGAACCTGAACCTGGATTTTCGGACGGATCCGTTCAATTCCTTCTACACCCGCTTCCTTTACAGCAACGCCAATCGCCACGGCGTGAAGTACGAGACCGACATCGACATCGACACTCGCTTCCAGGATGCCGTGGGCGGCCGCAAGACCTATGCCGAGCTGACTCCCGACTATGGCCGCGGCACGACCGGCAGCAGCGGTTCGCGCGGGTCGCGCGGCTGGATCGGCACCGAGGATGATCGCAAGACCGATCTCTACTCGATCAATCTGGGCGGCCGCCATGAAAGCCCCAACAGCCTGCTGACCTACGACCTGTTCTATTCGCGGAACAAGCAGACCACCACCAACGACAACGAGCTCAATTTCGTGATGGAGCCCGACGATCCCTGGCTGCAGTTCGAATATCATCTCGTCGACGTGTCGCGCGGCGAAGTGATCATCAACGAGTTGAGCGGCCGCAACCCGACCGACCTGTCGGCCGTCACCGAAGGCGAGCTGATCCTCAACAATTCGGTCCGCACCGAGAACGTCTACAGCGCCCGCGCCGATTTCGAACGCAGCTTCAGCCTTGGATCGGGCGTCTTCTCGCTCAAGACCGGCGCGAAATATTATCGCAGCGAGCCGCGCTTCGATCAGGTGGCGGACGTGTATTCGATGGATGACGCCTTCCCCTACGCGGATGTCGTCACGCCCAATAACGAGGTCATCCTCGGCGGAACCAAGTATTTCGACGTCAATCCGGCGGCTGGTGTCCGGCTGTTGCGCAGCAATCCCGGCCTGTTCCGCTATGAGGAGGCAGACTCGCTCGAGGACAGCTATTTCGAGGATTACGACGCGACCGAGCAAACCGCCGCGGGATACGTCATGGGGACGTGGCGCATCGGGAGCCACACCATCCTCGGCGGCGTCCGCTACGAGCACGTCAAATGGAACAACACCAATTATCAGGTAAGCTATCTCGACGAGAAAGCCGGCTTCACCAAGGCCGAGCAGGGCGATTCCTATGGCCATTGGCTGCCGAGCCTCCATTTCCGCCATGAGCTCGCCCCCAACCTGATCATGCGCGAGAGCTACAATCGCAGCTACGGCCGGCCGCGGCTGAGCGAGCTCACCGCGGGGCGCTTCGTCAACGAGGACGGCGATATCGCGGACGGCAATGCGCGACTGAAGCCGGCGCTGTCCGACAATTTCGACGCGCAGGTCGAGTATTACACCAAGAGTGGCGGGCTCTACAGCGTCGCCCTGTTCTACAAGAACGTCCGCAACTTCTCGTATACGCAGATCTACAACTTCACCAATCTCGACGCGAACGGCGTCCCGATCTTCGATCCCGAAGGCGATTTCGAATATGAGGTCCCGCTGAATGGATCGGCCGCGAAGAATTACGGCATCGAGTTGATCGCGCGCCAGCGTCTCACCTTCCTGCCCGGCGCGCTGCGCGGACTGAGCGCCAGCGTCAGCGCAACCTTCTCGGACAGCGAGGCTTCCTATCCCAACCGCGACGACGATCGCAAATTGCCGTTGCCCGGATTCTCCAAGTTCCTGTTCAACGCCTCGCTCGAATGGGCGTGGCGCGGCTTCGAGCTGCGCGGCGACTACATCTTCCGCGACGACTATGTGGAAGGGCTCGGCGACAGCATCGAATCCGACGAATTCTATGCCGCCGAGAAGCGCGTGGACGTGCGCGCCGCTTATGCGGTCACCAGGAATGTCCGCGCCTACGCCTCGGTTACAAACCTGACCGACGAGCCCCAGGTCTCCTATTCGGGATACCGCCAGTTCGTGGAGGATGCGAGCCTGACCGGCCGCAAGTACCGCTTCGGTCTCGAATTCACGTTTTGATCAAAGGAAACGAACCCATGGCAAATTCCCTGCTGCACCTGCTTTGCCTGTCGCTCGCGGCGTCGTCCGCCGCGGCGGTTCCCGGTCACGCCGCGCCCGACACGGCCAGAGAGGAAGCGCGATCGCAACCGCAGCCGCCCGAGGCGAACGTTCAGGCCCCGCCTTCGCGGAAAGCGAAGAACGTCATCCTGTTCCTTGCCGACGCTGGCGGCGTGCCGGTGATCAACGCTGCCAGCCTGCACGGCTATGGCGAGCCACTCAGGCTGCGGATCCAGCATTGGCCCCATCTCGGGCTTAGCGAAACCTCGCCGGTGGATGCGTTCGTCTCCGATTCGGCCAACGGCATGTCGGCGATCGTGACGGGCGTGAAGACCCACAACGGCGTGATCAGCCAGGCCGCCGACGGCGCCCGCGGAACGCGCGACGGGGCGCCGACCAAGACCGTGCTGGAATATGCCGAGGAACACGGGCTGCTCACCGGCGTGGTCACCACCCAGTCGATCGCGGACGCCACGCCGGCCGCAACCTATGCCCACTCCAACGATCGCCAGAAATGGGGCGAGATTTTCCCGCAGGCGTTTGCGCCACGGTTCGGCGATGGCGTCGACGTGCTTTTCGGCGCCGGCCGCAAGAAGATCGGCGCGCAATTGACCGCGGCGGGCACCAGTTTCGAGCAGATCGGCCGGAGCATCGGCCGCCCGATCCACGAAAAGCTCGCCGACGTGGGTGCTGCCGAGAAGCGCCCCGTCGTGGTGGGGGAAGACATGGATGCGCGCGCCGCGACGCTCAAGGCACTCGACATCCTGCAACGCTCACCCAAGGGATATCTGCTGGTCGTCGAATGGGACGCGCACACCGATGATCCTCAGGAGGGGCTGCAGCATGTCGTGGATTTCGACAGACTGGTTGCCGAGGTCGAGAAGCGCGTCGACCTGAAAGACACGCTGTTGCTGTTCACCGCCGATCATAGTTTCGGGCTTCAAGTGGATGGCGGGCGCCGCGGCGGCGAACTTCTGGAAGGCTATGATGCCTGGAAAGCGACCAACAGCAAAAACCCGATGGTTCGCCTGAAGAACGTACTCGTCAACGACACGCACACCGGCGAGGAAGTGCCCGCGCTGGCGATCGGCGCAGGAGCCGAGCGCGTCCGCGGCTATTTCCCGAACACTTATTTGTTCGACGTCATGATGCAGGCGTGGGGCTGGAAGCCGGATGGCGCCCGGTAACCGATAGCGCTCGACACCATCAAATCATCCACAGGGCACCTTGACTCTATGATATTACGGATATACCGGTAATATCATAGAGTCACCGGGGACGGGCCGTGAAGCGCACGCATCTGAACGAAGGCGGGGTTCCGACGACACCGACCGCCAAGGCCCGCTGTGCTACGGCCAACACCGCCGCCACGGACGTGCTCTGCTGATGGACGCCAACGCCGCGGTCATAGCGCTGTCGGCGCTCGCCCATCCCGGACGTCTCGACATCTTCCGTCTGCTTGTCCGCGCGGGTGAAGAGGGCATGGCCTCCGGCGAGATCGCTCGTGCGACGGGGCACGTGCCCCAGACCCTGTCGGGCAATTTGACGATCCTCGGTCACGCCGGCCTCGTCACTTCGCGTCGCGAAGGCCGCTCGATCATCTACACCGCCGCGTACAACCATATGACCAGCCTGCTCGGCTTCCTCATGGAAGATTGCTGCGCGGGGAAGCCGGAGATCTGTGCGCCGCTTGCGGATATCGTGACCCAGGCCGCCTGCTGCCAGCCGGGTCCGCTTCAATGAGCGACATCGTGATCTACCATAACCCGGCGTGCGGAACGTCGCGCAACACGCTGGCAATGATCCGCAATGCAGGGATCGAGCCGCACGTGGTCGAATATCTGAAGACCCCGCCGTCGCGGCAAATGATCATCTCGCTTATCGAGCGCATGGGGACCACGCCTCGCGCGTTGCTGCGCGAAAAGGATACACCCTTCGCCCAACTCGGCCTTGGAAATCCCCTGCTCGGCAACGACCAACTCATCGACGCGATGATGGAACACCCGATCCTGATCAATCGCCCGATCGTGGTTTCACCGCTGGGGGTGAAACTTTGCCGTCCGTCCGAGGCTGTGCTGGACTTGCTCGACTCGCCGCAGCGCGCCCCATTCATCAAGGAAGACGACCAGGTTGGAGCCGGCGTCGCGATGACCGTCGCGATCCGCCCCGTCGCGCTTGAAGACGCAGCAGCTATCGCAGGCATATACGCGCACCACGTGCTGCATGGCACGGCGACCTATGAGACGGTGCCGCCTTCGGTTGCAGCCACGCGAGAGAAGATCGAGCACATCACCGCGAAGGACTGGCCATTCCTCGTCGCGTGCGAGGGTGAGGCGCTCGTTGGCTATTGCTACGCGACCCAGTTCCGTGATCGCCCGGCTTACGCGTATTCGTGCGAAGATAGCATCTATGTGTCTGTCGACCATGCGCGGCGGGGGATTGGCCGTGCTCTGCTGGCCGCACTGCTGACTGCAGCGACGGATCAGGGGTTCCGGCAGATGGTCGCCGTGATCGGCGGCGCCGAACCGGCCTCGATTGCGCTGCATTCGGCATTCGGCTTCGAGCATGCCGGCCGTCTTCCTGCCATGGGCTGGAAGGCAGGTCGCTGGCGGGACAGCGTCTATATGCAAACCGCCCTGGGGGCCGGGTCTTCCACCAGCCCGGCAGCGCATTGAGCACCGGCGAGAAGGCCGCGATGGCCACCTTCGAACGCTATCTCAGCGTCTGGGTTGCACTGTGCATCGTCGCGGGGATCGGGCTCGGCTACGCATTGCCCGGACTGTTTGCGGCGATCGCGTCGGTGGAGGTCGCGAAGGTCAACCTGTTCGTCGCGGTGCTGATCTGGCTGATGATCATCCCGATGCTGCTCAAGATCGACCTGGCCGCCCTCGGCTCGGTCCGGCAGCATTGGAAAGGCGTCGGCGTAACGCTCTTCATCAACTGGGCGGTGAAGCCGTTCTCGATGACCCTGCTGGGAGCGTTTTTACTGGGTTATCTCTTCCGGCCGCTCCTGCCGGAAAGCGACATCAGCTCCTACATCGCCGGCCTGATCCTGCTCGCCGCGGCTCCATGCACTGCCATGGTGTTCGTCTGGTCCAACCTCTGCGACGGCGATCCTACCTATACGCTGAGCCAGGTCGCGCTGAACGACATCATCATGGTGTTCGCGTTTGCGCCGTTGGTCGCGATGCTGCTCGGCGTCGCATCGATCGCGGTTCCGTGGGACACGCTCCTGATCTCGGTCGCGCTGTACATCGTGGTGCCGGTGATCGCCGCCCAGTTCATCCGCCGCGCCGTCTTGTCGGCCGTGGGGCAGCCCGGCCTCGATCGGTTGCTCGGCCGGCTTGGGCCCACGTCGCTGTTCGCGCTGCTGACGACGCTGGTCCTGCTGTTCGGGTTCCAGGGGGAGGCCATCATCGCGCACCCGCTAGTGATCGCGCTGATTGCCGTACCGATCCTCATTCAGGTCTATTGCAATGCCGGGCTGGCTTATTGGCTGAGCCGCCGGTTCGGGGTGGCATGGTGCGTTGCGGCACCCTCCGCGCTGATCGGCGCGTCAAACTTCTTCGAGCTCGCCGTAGCCGCCGCGATTTCGCTGTTCGGACTGAAGTCTGGCGCCGCGCTCGCGACCGTCGTCGGCGTACTCGTCGAGGTCCCCGTCATGTTGTCGGTCGTGTCGATCGTGAAGCGTACCCGTCTCTGGTATGAGGCTGGAATACGCGGATGATGGTTTCCGCCACCTGCTTCTCCGAGGAAATTGTATGAGCCGCCTGCGTACTCTCGGCGACCCGGAGGTGCTTCCTGCGCTCGATCCGGCCTATGCGCGTCGACGACCCGCAACCGGTCTCGGCGACGACCAGCCACCGCCGCGGATCCTGTTGCTGTACGGCTCGCTGCGCGAGCGTTCTTTCTCCCGTCTCGCCGTCGAGGAAGCGGCGCGCCTGCTGCAGCTGTTCGGCGCCGAGACGCGTATTTTCGATCCCTCGGACCTCCCGCTTCCCGACCAGATTGCGGACGACGATCACCCGGCAGTGCACGCGCTTCGCACGCTCTCGATGTGGTCGGAGGGCCAGGTCTGGTGCAGCCCCGAGCGTCATGGCCAGATCTCCGGCATCATGAAGGCCCAGATCGATCACCTGCCGCTGGAGATGAACGGAATGCGCCCCACACAGGGCCGTACGCTCGCGGTGATGCAGGTGTCCGGCGGATCGCAGTCGTTCAACGCGGTCAACACGCTGCGGCTGCTCGGTCGCTGGATGCGGATGTTCACCGTGCCGAATCAGTCTTCGATAGCAATGGCGTACAAGGAGTTCGACGAGGCCGGACGCATGAAACCGTCCAGCTATTACGACCGGATCGTCGATGTGATGGAGGAACTGGTGCGGTTTACCGTGCTGCTGCGTCCGCATGCCGGCCAGCTTGTCGATCGCTACTCCGAACGGAGGGCCGCCGGACTACGCTTCGACGTCGCCGCGGACCTGGCGGCAAAAGCGCTCTCATCGGCGAGGGCGACAGTCGACTAGTTTCGGGTGCGACGCAAATCGCGGCCGGATCACGACTACGTGTAGAATCAGTATCTTAAGCAAGAACTGGCTGGGGCGGCAGGATTCGAACCTGCGAATGGCGGCATCAAAAGCCGCTGCCTTACCACTTGGCGACGCCCCACCGGGAAGCGGGCTTATAGGGCCTCAGAAGAGACGTTCAACCCAGCCGTGCGGATCGGGCGCGGTTCCCCGCTGAATCGACACGAGTTGCTGACGGAGCTGCTCGGTGAGCAGGCCGGGACCACCGTTTCCAATGGTGAAGTCGAAGCCGCGCCCCTTCACCCGGCCGATCGGGGTGACGACGGCGGCGGTGCCGCAGGCGAAGGCTTCGCGTAAGTGTCCGCTCGCGGCATCGGCTTTCCATTCGTCGAGGCTGTAGGGCTCCTCGCGCACCGTGATTCCCTCCGCACGCGCCAGCGCCAGCAGCGAATCACGGGTGATTCCGGGCAGGATCGTGCCGGTCAGCGGCGGCGTCCGGATCGAGCCGTCTTCGAACACGAAGAAGACGTTCATCCCCCCCAATTCCTCGACATAGCGGTTCTCGGCCGCATCAAGGAAGACGACCTGGTCGCAGTCATGGCCGATCGCCTCGGCCTGAGCGACGAGGCTGGCGGCGTAATTGCCGCCACATTTGGCGGCGCCGGTTCCGCCGGGCGCGGCGCGGGTGTAATGCTCCGAAACCCAGAGCGTGACCGAAGGCGCGCCGCCCTTGAAATAGGCACCCGCCGGCGAAGCGATCACCAGATAGAGATATTCCTGCGCCGGTCGCACCCCGAGGAAGGTCTCGCTGGCGAACATGAAGGGGCGCAGATAGAGCGAGGCGCCGTCGCCCTCAGGGATCCAGTCGCGGTCGGTGCTGACCAGTTCGCGGATCGACGAGAGGAACAAATCCTCCGGCAGCTCGGGCATGGCCATCCGGCGCGCCGATTCGGCGAAGCGCGCAGCATTGGCGTCGGCGCGAAACAAGGTCGCGCCGCCGTCGGGCATGCGATAGGCCTTGAGGCCCTCGAAAATCTCCTGCGCATAATGGAGCACCGCGCAGGCGGGATCGAGCTGGATCGGGCGGCGCGGTTCGATGCGGGCGTCGTGCCAGCCTCTGTCCGCCGTATAATGGATCACCGCCATGTGGTCGGTGAAGATCTTGCCGAAGCCTGGATTGGCGAGCAGCGCGGCGCGATCGGCATCGGCCACCGGGCTGGCATGCGCCTCAAACTCGAAATCAAGAACCGTCGCGTCTGCCATTGCACCCTTCCCGACTGTGCCGGCCGTACACCTGACCGGGTTGCGGAGGACTAGGCCGCGGGGCTAGAATGGTCAACATGGCTGCCCCAATTCCCGCGTCCCCCTTGTTCCTGCGCGAGCCCGAAATCCGCCGCGGCATCGAGCTGCTCTATTTCGGTTACGCCAACCTCACGCACTCGATCGACGCGGGGCTGGCCAAGCAGGGACTGGGGCGCGCGCACCATCGTGCGCTCTATTTCATTGCGCGCGAACCCGATTTGACGGTGAGCGCGCTGCTGGCGATCTTGGGAATCACCAAGCAATCGCTCGGGCGGGTGCTGGGCGAGCTGGCCGAGCGCGGGATGGTCGAGACGCGGACGGGCGAGCGCGACCGGCGACAGCGGCTGCTGCGGCTCACACCCACGGGCGCGGCGCTCGAGGCGGAGCTGTTCGAAGCGCTGCGCGAGAAGATGTCGACCGCCTATTCGAGCGCCGGGCAGGGCGCGGTCGGCGGGTTCTGGGCGGTACTCGAAGGGCTGATGCCCGAGAGCGAGCGAAACAGCGTTTCGGGGCGGTAATCCGGCACCGTTCGCCCTGAGCCTGTCGAAGGCCGTGGCGCGCGGGCCTGTGCTTCGACCAGCTCAGCACGAACGGGGAGAGGTCGCCCTCTCCCCGCTTCCGTCAGGCGACCTTGAAGCCTTCCTTGTTCATCGTCAGCGTCAGCGCCTTGTTCTTCTCTTCGGAGAGCTGGGCGCGCAGCATCGGGAAAAGCTGCATCTCCTCCTCCTGCATGTGCTTCTCGATGTCGGCGCGGAATTCGCGAACCTTGGTGATCCAGGCCGGCGAGGCGTTGGGAATATTCTCCAGCTCGTAGAGATATTGCTTCACATAGCCGTGCTCTTTGGTGAGCTCGTCGGCAGCGTCGCGCTGGCCGATTTCGCGCAGCGCCGGATAGATGACATTCTCTTCCTCGACCGCATGCTTGAGCAACGCATGCTTGAGGTGCGAGAGCAGCATCGAGCGCTTGACGGTGTTGTGCTCGTCGGTCGCCTCGATCGCGTCGAACACCTTGAGCGTCGCCTGATGCTCGAGGACGAGCGCTTCGTCCCAATTGCCGGCGAGCGCGGTCGGCGCCTGCACCGCCGCCTTGCGGCCGAACATCGCGAGGATCCCGAGCGCGGCGCCGCCGGCGACTGCACCCGCGACCATTCCGAAATTGCTCGACTTGCCTTCGCCGCCTTTCGCCGAAGCCGATCCTTTGAAACGTCCCTTGCTGTCGCGCGTGGCCGTGTCCGTTACCATTTCCCGCCTCCGTTGATAGATGAGTCGGGAGCACAACAATTTTGGACGGCGGGCGTTCCGTCCCTGCCGGGAAGTTAGCGGCGCGCTTCGGCGGCCATTTCGGCGTTGCGGCGCTGCGAGGCGGCGAGCGTCTCGCGGAGCAACGCGTTGAGTGCATCGCCGCGGTCGAGCACGTTGAGGCCCTGGCGAGTCGAGCCGCCTGGGCTGGCGACGCGATCGGCGAGCACGCCGGGGGCGACATCGGCCCGCGCGGCGAGCAGGCCGGAACCCTCTACCGTCGCGATCGCCAGCCGCTGCGCCTGATCCGGCTGCAGGCCGAGCGCCGCGCCCGCTTCGGCCAGCGCGTCGATGAAGCGATAGACGAAGGCCGGGCCGCAGCCCGACAGCGTGGTGACCGCTTCGAAAAGATTCTCGTCGTCGATCCACTCGACCAGGCCGAACGGTGCCATCAGCGCGTCGACGCCGGGAATGCGGTCTCCGTGGAGCCCGACGACGCCCTTGCCGAGCGCAACCGGCAGATTGGGCATCGCGCGGACGATCGGGTGGCCAGGGAAGCGTTCCCTGAGGGTCGCGACTTCGGCGCCGGCGAGGATCGAGATTAGCGGGGTGCCGCTCGCGGGAATCAGGGGCGCGACATCGTGGATTTGCTGGGGCTTCATGCCGAGCTGGATGAAATCCGGGGCAGGCTCGTCGGGGAACGCCCTGCCCTGCCGCACGCCGACGGGGAGTTCGCGATCGTGGCGATTGACGACGAAGACGTTCTCCGGCGCGACCACGCCGCTGGCGATCCACTGGTGGAGCATCGCCCCCGCCATATTGCCGCAGCCCAGCAGCCATAGCTGCAGCGGCGGCGCGGCGCCGGTCATGCTTCGCCCTGCGTCTCGATCAGTGCCGAGGCGAGCGCATCCTGCGGAGTCTTGCCGCCCCACAATACGAACTGGAATACGGGATAGAAGCGCTCGCACTCGTCGATCGCGCTTTCGACCAGCAACTCGGCCTGATCGAGCGTCAGCGTCTTGTCGCCCGCGCCATCGATCATCGCGGCGTGACGGAACAGCAGGATGCCGCTGGCCGACCAGAGTTCGAAATGGCCGATCCACAATTGCTCGTTGACCAGCCCGATCGTCTCGTAGACCGCCGCGCGGCGATCGTCGGCGACGCGGATATCCGGGAAGCCGAGGAACTGGAGCACGCCGTCATCCTCGCGCCAGATCGCGCGCAGCTCATATTCGGTCCAGCTGCCCTTGAACTTGGCGACGATCTCGTCGTCCTCGCGCTCATAGGACCAGCCATGCGCCGCGAAGTAATTTTCGAGCATGTCGATCGGCGCGGCGTCGTCGCGGTCGAATTCGGCCTCGTCCAACATTCCTAACTCCGCGCGCCGTGATTGGCCGAACAAAATCCTGCCAATCGTGTTCCGAGCGCACAAGCGCGCGGTGCGCAACCCTGTCTAAAAGCTGTGGACAAGCGGTTCTTAACCGGTGCGCTCAAGAAGCAGCCTGCGGTGCGATCGGTGCCGGGCTGGCCTGCGCGGAGAGCTGCGCCTCCAGTGTGGCCAGACGGCCCTTGAGCGCATCATTCTCGTCCCGCGCGGCGACGGCCATCGCCTTGACCACTTCGAACTCGTCGCGCGAAACGAAGTCGAGCCCGCCGATCCACTCGCGGGCACGTTCACGCGTCGCGCCTTCGGCTTCGCGCGCCATGCCGGCGACGGTGCCCGCCGCGCCGTTCATGAACTTGACGAAATCGTCGAACAGGCGGTTGTCGGTCTGCATCTCGAGCTTCCTAAACGAACTTCAGCGAATCTCTATCTGGTCAACCGCGCGCGAAGGTACAAGGGACTCGGCGTTCGGATTGAGCGCATCGATCTGCCAGAGCAGAACGAAGGCGAAGCTCAGCCAGGCGAGATAGGGCACCAGCAACAGGCCCGCGCCGCGGCGCACCTGCCAGAACAGCAGGATGGTGATCAGCACCAGCACGAGCAACGCGGCGATCATCACCAATGCCGTATCGACCTTGTGCAGCCCGAAGAACACCGGCGTCCAGGCGAGATTGACGGCGAGCTGGACGACGAAGGCGAGCAAAGCGAGCGCGCGGCCGCGCGAACCGCGCGCGTTGATCACCAGCGCGAGCGCGAGGCCCATCATCACGTAGAGGATCGACCAGGCGACGGGAAACGCCCAGCCGGGGGGCATGATCTCGGGCTTTGCGAGCTGGACGAACCACGGATTCTCATCGCCGCTGGGGGCAAGCTTGCCCGAGGCGAAACCGAGCAGCAGCATGAGCGGGACCGTCACCATCGCCCAGCGAAAATAAGCGAGGCGCAACTGACCTTTGGACGCGATCTCTCTCAACCCGGTTCTCCCCATGCCGACGCGTGGAAAACACGCCTCGTCCCCGGAACGATCCACTAGTCCAAAGTCTGCGCGGTCGCAAAGATGCGATCGGTGCTGGGAATCCCAAAAGCTGCCGATGCTTTTCTGGTGAGGGTCCGCGTCCGCCGCGGTGTCTGAGGATGAAAGAAGCGAAACGCTTCCGCGCGAACGCCAGGGAAAGAGGGCAATTTCGACGTGCGCTCACCTCCTCGTGGGCGCCCGTCGCTGCTTTCGGGCAACAGAGAATTGGGAGCCTCATCCGTGTCAGTCTATCCGTTCGTTGGCGAGGTATCCGCCGGCGTCCTCATCAATGCCCGCCGCAGCGCAGCCGAATCGCCGCTGGCGCGCGCAGCGGCGTGCCTCGCGCTGGCTTCGTTGGCCGCGTGCGCGACACCGCCGATGACTCGAAGCGGCGCGCTTTCGTCTTATGGCGATCTGGTGCGTCACAAGGGGCGCACCACAGACTCGCAGGCGCGGGTCAGCAAACAGGATGTCCTTGCCGCAAAGACGGTGCGGATATTGCCGGCGCGGTTCGCCGATGGCGTCGGCGCCGACGTGACGGAGAAGAACCGAAACCTGGTAGCCAATGCGCTCGATCGTTCGCTCTGCCGCAAGCTGAGCAAGCGCTTCGACATCGTCACTACCAGCGAGCCCGCCGATCTGAACGTGCAGACCACGATCACCCATATGGGAACCACCAGCAGGATCGCGGCCGGAGCATCGGCGGTCATCGGCTTCATTCCCTCTGCATTGAGTAGCATCCCGCTGCTCAGTCCCAGGGTACCCGTTGGTCTAGGAAGTCTCACCGTCGAGGCCGAAGCTCTGGACCGGGATGGCATGCAAGACGCCGCACTCATCTGGGCGCGCGGTGCCGACTCGATCATGAGCTCGGCCAGAGTTTCGGAAGTAGGCGATGCCTATGCGCTGGCCGGCGACTTTGGCGGCAAGTTCAGCGAACTGCTCATCACCGGCGAGACATCCTCTCGCGGATTGAAGCTCCCCCGGCTGCCCAAATTCGGCGGTTCCAAGAAGGACAGCGACTGCGACATCTTCGGCTCGGATCCGGGACTTCTCGGGAAAATCGGCGAGAATTTCGCGCTGCCGCCCGCGGTGGCGGACAAGGGAGCAAAGCGGGAGAAGCGATTGCCGCCATCGGTGCAGTGAGGCACCATATGCCAGCGCGCTGCATTCACGCTTCCCGAAGCGCCGGGTCGTCAGCGGACTGGCGGCTTTGGTGTCCGCCAATCCGGTCAGCCATCGCCCCGCTCCGCGCCGATCAGGAATTCGACATTGCCCTCCGGCCCGGTGATCGGGCTCCGGGTGATGCCAAGTACCATCCAGCCTTGCGCGGCGACCCAGTCGGCGACTTCGCGGCAGACGCGGTCATGCACTTCCGAGTCGCGCACCACCCCGCCCTTCCCGACTTCACCGCGCCCGGCCTCGAATTGCGGCTTGATCAAAGCGGCCAGCCGGGCGTGCGGCTTGGCGAAGCGTAAGGGGGTTTCGAGCACTTTGGCGAGGCCGATGAAGCTGGCGTCGCAGACGATCAGGTCGATCGGTTCGGGGATGTGCGCCTCGGTGAGGATGCGCGCGCTGGTCTGTTCGTGGACGATGACGCGGGGGTCCTGGCGGAGCTTCCAGGCAAGCTGGTTGGTGCCGCTGTCGACCGCATGGACGCGCGCCGCGCCTCGGCTGAGCAGCACGTCGGTGAAGCCGCCGGTCGAGGAGCCGACGTCGATCGCCACTGCGCCCATCACGTCCCAGCCGAAATGGTCGAGCGCGTGCGCGAGCTTGACCCCGCCCCGCGACACCCAGGGATGATCGCGGCCTTTCACGTCGAGCGCCGCGTCCTCGGGCAGTTGCTGGCCGGGCTTGTCGATCTTGCGATCGCCGGCAAAGACCAGTCCGGCCATGATCAGCGCCTGCGCGCGGGTGCGGCTTTCGACCAGTCCCCGGTCGACGAGCATCTGATCGGCGCGTTGTTTGGCCATGCGCGCCGCTTTGGCGTGGCTTTGCCGATGCTGCAACCGCTCCGGACATAAAGACGATAGCCAAGAACGGCCAAGTGCGGCACAAGTCACGCTCAACTTCGGGGGAGGTTAATCATGACGCCAGGTCCGGCATGTGTCGCACTGATCCAGCAATTCGAAGGTTGCGCGAAGAAACAGACAGATGGCAGCTTCATCGCCTATCCCGATCCGGGGACGGGCGCCGACCCATGGACGATCGGTTGGGGCACCACCGGCGCCGACGTCAAGCCGGGCGTGGTCTGGACTCAACAGCAATGTGACGATCGGCTGACGAAAGACCTCACCAGCTTCGCCTCCAAGGTATCGGCAGTGCTCGGCGCGGCGCAGACAAGCCAGCACCAGTTCGATGCGCTGGTGAGCTTCGCCTATAATGTCGGCGTCGGCAATCTTTCCAGCAGCACCTTGCTCAAGCTGCACAAGGCGAAGGACTTTGCCGGCGCACAGCAGCAATTCGGACGGTGGAACAAAGCGGCAGGCAAAGTTCTTGCCGGGCTCACCAAGCGCCGCGCTGCCGAGGCCGCCTTGTACGGCAGCTGAAGCGGAACGTTTCGCTCGCTGCGGCACTGAGGCGTTGATGGCGAAACAGGACGATCATGCGCATGTCTATGCGCGCTTTCACGACGCAGTGAACATGAGCCCGAGCGAGATCGAGGAATGGCTCGACACGGCGGAAAGCCGCGCGGTCGGCTTCAAGCGCGATGGCGGCGAGAGCGTCGGCCATGCTTCGGGCCGGCGGATCGTGCAGATCCTGCGCACGCCCGAGGCGGAACTGGATGGCGGCGACTATGCGCATATGCGCAAGGTCGTCGGCTTCGTGCGCCGGCATCTCGCGCAGGGGCCGCACCAGGAGCACAAGGTTCCCGGCTCGCGCTGGCGCTCCTCGCTGATGAACTGGGGGCACGACCCGCTCAAGGATTGAGGAACACCGTTCGGCCATGCCCGTTGAAGCCGCGAACCTGGAAAGGGAAGCAGAATGGCAAACAGCACTGGCAAGATAAAGACTCCGGCGAAGAATCAGGCGCGCAGCGCGGACAAAGGCAGCAGCAAGCGGGCGCTGGCGCTCGGAACGTTGTCGGTCGGCGCCGTGGTCGGCGCGATCGTCGCGGCGGCGTTCGGCCTGCTCAAGGGCGGCAAGCAGACCTATGTGGCTGGCAAGCCGCTATCGGGTTCTTCGTTGACGCCGGCGAACGCTCCTGAGGCGGCCAAGGCTGCAGCTACTGCTGAGCATGTCCCTACCGACCTGATGGGCGACGAGCATCCAGGCCCCGAGGATCGTGCGATCGAAGCGTTCCGCCCCGATCCGACCGCGCCGATCCCCGCGAGCGAGCGCGACGCGTTCCGCCCGGCATTGGCCGGAGCGTCGGCGCCGGCTCTCGTCAAGGACGAGGCGCGCTAGGACGCGTTGCTTCTGACGCTGCCCGTGGATCGCCTGACGCAACCTTCCCCTGCGCCGGGCATTCCCCTGTCATCAGACGTTGATTGGAGAGTGAAAATGCGTGCCATCCTGATTGGATTGCTGGCGGCGACTGCCGTTTCGGGTTGTGCAGACACCGGCTACGGGTCGCGCATGTCGGGTAACGACGGCTATCGCAACTATGACTGGAACCGGCCCGATCCGTCGTACGGCGGCTATAATGCCGATCGCTATTATCGCGAGGACCGGAGCCGCCGCGAGCGCCGGCTGGCGCGCGACGAACGCGTCTATCGCGGGCAGGACGGGCGCTATTATTGCCGCCGTTCGGACGGCACCACCGGGCTGATCGTCGGCGGCGTCGCCGGCGGGATCCTCGGCAACATCATCGCACCGGGCGGTTCGGAAGTCCTCGGCACCGTGCTCGGCGCGGCGGCGGGTGCCGCGGCCGGCTCAGCGGTGGATCGCGGCTCGAACAAGGACGTTCGCTGCCGTTGACTTGTCACGATGCGGCGGCATGCTGTCGCCGCATCGTGCAGCACCCACCGAGGGGAAAATCGAATGACCACGCGTATTGCGACTGCCCGCTACGAAGGCTTCGGCAAGGACGGCAAGGGCAAGCTCGACAGCCCCTCGGGCGTGCTCGATGCAACGCCCTATAGCTACAATACCCGCTTCGGCGACGAGAAGGGCACCAACCCCGAAGAGCTGATCGCGGCGGCGCATGCCGGCTGTTTCACCATGGCACTGAGCTTCGCGCTGGCCAAGGCCGGATTCAGCGAAGGCAGTCTCGAGACCACCGCCGCAGTCAAGCTCGAGCAGCAGGGCGACGGCTTCGCGATCACGCGTTCGGACCTGACGCTCAAGGCCGAAGTGCCCGGCATCTCCCCGCAGCAGTTCGACGAACTCGCGGCCGGCGCCAAGGCCAATTGCCCGGTGTCGAAGCTGCTCAATGCCGAAGTCACGCTGAGCCACACGCTGGCCTGAGCGGCATTCGCGTCGAATCTCCACCCGGCGGATAGGAATCCGCTGGCGAGGGGTTCGGCGGCGGTGTAGACTGATTCGTTAGCTGAAGGAGTACGCCGTGGCGACTGCGCTGACTCTCCCTGCGAATCTCTCGCTCGTCGAAATCTCGGCGGCTGCTTCGGCACCGTGGCGCGATCTGTTCGCGGCGCCCGCGCAGGAGCATGTTCCCTATCGCGCCGGCACGCTTTCGGAACGCAATTTGTTGGGGGCACGGCTCGATTCGGCGGTGACTCGCGCGGAAGGTGCAGTGCTGCTGGTCGCCGAAGGCGCCGGCTGTTTCGCGACGGCGTGGTGGGCACGGCTTTCGCCGGCGACCTATGTCTCGCGAGTGGCAGGCGCCTTGTTCTTCGATCCGATCGAGGACGAAGGCGAGAGCGTGGAGAACCTGCTCGACACCTTCGCCTCGCCGCGTACGCACCTGCCCTTTCCCTCGATCGTGCTCGGCCGCGACGACAAGCGCTCGCTGGTCGCATCGCGGGTGCGTGCCCTGGCGGACGGCTGGGGCAGCGGCGTGATCGCGGGATCGCGCAGCGACTCGGCCGGGCCGCTGAAGCGCACGCGCGGAATCATCGAGCGGTTCACCGCCGGCGTGGTCGCACGCGAAGTGCGCACGCATCGCGCGCTGGTACGGCGGGTGCGCGCGGTCAGCTGACCGGCTCAATGCTCACGGAACGACGACCAGAAGCTGCCGAGCAAGGGTTCGAGCGCGTAATCGAGCGCAGTGCGCTTGCGCAGCGGGATCAGCACCTGCACCGGCATTCCGGCCCGTAACGCGAAGGCGCTGCCGCGCACGTCCTGGATCAGGCGGAGCTGGTCTAGCGGGACGGTGATTTCCCCGGTGAAATAGCTCATCCCGCTTTTCTCGTCGGTGAAGCTGTCGGCCGAGAGGCGCGTGAGCTTGCCTTCGAGATTGGGCAAAGTGCGCTCGTGGAGCCCAGAGAATTTTACCAGCGTGCGCTGGCCGACGACGAGATCGTCGGCGTCCTCGGGCGAAATCCGCGCCTGAATCCGCAGCGGTGTGCGCTCGGGGACGATATCCATCAGCTTCTGGCCGGGCGCGACGACGCCGCCCGGCGTGAACACCGTGACGCCGACGACCGCGCCAGTGGCGGGCGCGCGGATCGCAGTGCGTTCGAGCTGGTCGCGCGCGGCGGTCCACCGCGGCAGGATGTCGCCGAGCCGGTTGTCGACGTCGCGCAGATCAGCGGCGCTGCGCTCGTGGAAACTGCGTTCCGCTTCGAGCGCCTGGATCTCGCTCTCGCGTGCGGCGCCGCGGGTCTGCGCGACGCTGGCGCTATACTGGCCGCGCTGGCCGATCAGCTCGGCGCGGGCGCGCTCGAGCTCGCGCATCCGGGTCTGCGAGACGAAGCCTTTTTCGGCGACTGGCCGGAGCGCGTCGATCTGTTCTTCGATCAGGCGGAGCTGCTCGGCGGACGAGACCACTTGCTCGCCATAACCCCGGCCCTGCTGGCCCGATTGGACGACGCGCTGGCCGAGCGCGCCGCGTTGCGCGGCGAGCACCGAGCTGCGTACCTGGAGTTCGTTCTGCTGGGCGCGCATGGCTGCGGCGGCCTCGGCGCTGTCTTCGGGCGAAAGCGCGGCGAACTCGCGCGGCTGGACGATCTGGCTGCGGCCGAGTTGCTCCGACTCGAGCCGCGCGCGCTGGGCGAGCAATCGGATCGCCTGCGAGGCAAGTGCGCGTTCCTGCGCCTGCACCTCGGCGGCGGCGAGCTGGACGAGCAATTGCCCACGCTCGACACGCTGACCTTCGCGCACATAGATCCGACCGACAACCCCGCCGTCGCGATGCTGGACCGACTGGCGCTGCCCGGACACGACAAGCGTGCCCGGCGCATAAGCGGCGGCGTCGAGCCGGGCGAACGCCGCCCAGCCGAGGAACACGACAAAGAACAAGGCGGCGATGATCGCACCGGTGCGGATTTCGCCGCGTGGGTCCGCGACCGGTGGCGGAACGACCAGCGGCGCAGCGCCCGTGGGCGACAGGAGAATGGGGGCGCTCATCCGCTCGCCTTTGCCGTGGGGGGCGTGACTCGCCGAAGATTGGGCGGCGCGATCTTGGGCAGCACTTCGTCGCGCGGTCCGTAGATTTCTGCCCTGCCCTCGCGCAGCACCAGCATCTTGTCGACCACCGGGAGGATGCCGAGCTTGTGCGAGACGATCAGGATCGTGTGTCCCTCGGCCTTGAGCACGCCGAGCGCGGCGACCAATGCTGCATCGCCATCGGTATCGAGATGGGCGTTGGGTTCGTCGAGGATCAGGATGCGCGGATCGCCATAGATTGCGCGGGCAAGCGCGATGCGCTGTGCCTGCCCGGCCGACACGCCGCGCCCGCCGAGCTTGAGCTGATGATCATAGCCGTTCGGCAGTCCCCGGATCAGCGGGTCGGCGCCGACCTTGCCCGCCGCGGCGATCACGCCTGCATCGATCGTGGCGCGATCCTCGCCGATCTCGCCGGCGAAGCGCGCGATATTCTCGGCGACCGATCCGGCGAACAGCGCCGAATCCTGCGGCAGATAGCCGATATGGCGGGCGAGCTGCTCGGGATCCCAGTCGCGCGTGTCGGCGCCGTCCAACCGGATCGTGCCGCGATCGGGCGCCAGCGCACCGGCGATCGTGCGTGCCAGGGTCGACTTGCCGGCGCCGCTGGGGCCGACGATCGCGACCACTTCACCGGGCTCGATCCGCAGCGACACCGCGCTCAGGATCGCGCCGTCGCGCGCTTCGTTGAGCACGGTCACGCCTTCGAGCAGGATCGCGCCCTGTGGCGGCGGCAGGCGAGTCGGTTCGGGCTGGGCGATCTTGCCTTCGAGCAAGGTGTTGAGGCTCTGATAGCTCTGCTGCGCCTGGACGATCGTCTTCCACGTGCCGATCAATTGCTCGATCGGTGCCAGCGCGCGCGCGATCAGGAACGAAGCAGCGAAGATCGCGCCCCCCGAAATCAGATTGTCGACCGCAAGCAGCGCGCCGAGCCCCAAAGCGAGCGACTGGAGCGCGAGGCGGGTGAACTTGGTGGCGGTGAGATAGCTTCCGGCGGCGAAGCTCGCCTCGGTCTGCGCGACCAGCATCGCCTCGCGCTGGCGCAGCTGGCGCGCGACCATCGCACGGCGCATGCCGAGCGCGCGGATGCTGTCGCTGGAAGCGAGCAAGGCGTCCTGATTGGCATAGGAAGTGCTCGCGATCATCTGCGCGCGATCGAGCCGGCTGCGGGTCGCACGCTCATTGGCCCAGGCGATGAGCGGCAGGATCGCGCAGCCGACAATCGCGATCACCCCGATCCAGGGATGCACGAGGAAGCAGACGAGGATGTAGATCGGCACCCAGGGCGCATCGAACAAGGCGAGGATGCCGGCGCCGGTCAGCGTGCCGCGCATAACGTCGAATTCGCGAAGCGCCTGCCGCGCGCCAGGCAGATCGGGACGGCCGAGGGTGGCATCGAGAATCAGCGGCGCAAGCGTGGCATCGAGCTGTACGCCGGCGCGCACCAGCAGCCGGGTGCGGACGCGATCGAGCAGCGACAAAGTCGCCAGCGCGAACAGCAATACCATCGTCAGGAAGACGAGCGTCTGGACGCCCTGGGTCGGCACGACGCGATCATAGACCTGGAGCATGTAGAGCGTCGGAACGATGTAGAGCAGGTTGATCAGCGCGCTGAACACGGCGGCAGACATGAAGTGCCGCCGGCACAGGGCAAGTGCGGCGCGCAACGTACTCAGGGGGCGTTCAACGCGCATTGAGAGGTTCCGTAATGGGCAGTGCCCCGCGACCGATCAGGTCACGGGGCACGACTTTGGCGTTGATCTTCAGCTTAGGCAAATAGTCAGAACCCGTGGCCCAGCGTCACTTCATGGATCAGCCGGCCCACGGTGTCGACAACGGCATCGAGCGCGCCGTCGAGACCGGGCTGGTGGTTCGAATAATAATCGGGCGCGGCATATTTGACTTGGGCGGCATTGCTGACCCCGAGCAAGGTGACGCTCCCGACGCTCAGCGTGAGGACCAGATCCTTGGCGCCGTCGCCATTGACGTCCTGCACCTTGGTGCGGGTTACCTTGACGCCGTCGTCGAGGATGATCTGATCTTCGGCGGTGTTGAAGTCGTAGACAATGTCGTCGCCGAAGTTTGCGCCGAAGTGGAAGCTGTCGGCACCGGCACCACCCCAGAGCTTGTCGTTGCCGTAGCTGCCGAACAGCACATCCTTGCCGTTGCCGCCGAGCAAAGTGTCGTCGCCGAGGCTGGCGAACAGCACGTCGTTGCCGTCGCCGCCGTCGAGCTTATCGTTGCCGAGCCCGCCCGAAAGCCAGTCATGGCCACCGAGTCCGTTCAGCGTGTCGTTGCCGAGCCCGCCGCCCCACAGCCGGTCCTCGCCCGCAGTGCCGTTGATCGTCTCGGTGAAGAAGGTGCCGTTGCGGACGACTCCGTCGGCGATGCCGGTGACAGTCACGCTCACCGTTGCCGTGCTGGTCAGCCCGGCGGCGTCGGTCACCGTGTAGCTGAAGTGATCGACCTGGGTGGCGCCCGGCGCCAGGGCATCGAACGCATCGTTGTCGGCGACATATTTGAGCGTCTGGGTGTCAGCGTCGAAGATCACGCTGCCGAGCGTGGCGCTGGTGTCCACCGCCTTGATCGTCGGCGTCTGACCGGCATCCGGATCGCTGTCATTGCCGAGCAGGGTCGACCACAGGTTCGCGGTGGTGGCGTCCTCGTTGACCGCGACCGAGTCATTGGCCGCAACCGGCGCTTCGTTGACGTCGCCGACTGCGATCGAGAAATTCTGCTGCGCGCTGAGCCCGCCGCTGTCGGTAACCTTGGCGGTCACCGAATAGGCCGCGACGGCCTCGTGGTTGAGCGGCGCGGTAGTGGTGATCACCCCCGTCGCGGCGTCGATCGCGAACAGCCCGCCGGCATTGTCGACCAGCGCGTAGCTGAGCGTATCTCCGGCAGTGTCGCTCGCCGAAACGGTGCCGACCACGGTGCCTGCGGGCAGATTCTCGGCGACGCTGGCATTGCTCAGCGACACATCGTGCGGCGCCGCACCGAGGCGGAGCAATGCGATTTGCGGGTCATGATCGGTCGGGCGGCTGCCGCCGAATTCGGCATTTAGATGCACCGCGTCATATTGCGCGTTGGTGACCAGCCCGCCGGTGACGAGGATGTTGTCGATCTGCTGGGCGTTGCCGCCAAACATGTAGCTGTAGCGCTCCTGCTCGGGCAGCAGCGTGTTGAGATTGGTGAACACCCCGCCCTGCGCCGGATCGGTGAGCTGGGTCTGCGCCTGCTCGAAATAGAAGCCGTTCCAGTCGCCGAGCAATGCGATGTTGAGCGACGGATCGTCGGCGAGATGGTCCTGCACCCACGCCTTGACCCCCGCCGCCTGCGCAGTGCGCGCGGCATCGCCGGCATCGCTGGCCGGCTGGTGATCGCCCCACAAAGGCTCGCTGCCGAGACGCGAGGTGAGATGGACGTTGATCGTGGTGATCGTCTGCCCGGCGAACGCGAATTGCGCGACCAGCGGCTTGCGCGTGCCGTTATAGGCCGCACCGTCGATCAGCTCGGCGCTGCCGGCGACATAAGAGACGCGGTCGATGTTGTAGAAATAGCCGTTGCGGATATTGCCGCCAGGCTCGCCGCCGGTCGAGCCCGCGGTGGTCGGCGCGATCTCGACATAGGCATAATGCTTGCCCGACGTGGCGAAGATCGCGTTGATCAGGCCCTGCGCGGTGACGGTGCCCGACAGGTTCGCCCCCGAGCCGGCGCCATCGGCGTCCTGGATCTCCTGCGCGGCGATGATGTCGGGCGCGCCGAGATTGTAGACGATGTCATGCGCGAGAATGTCGAACTTGTTGTCCGACGCGTCGAGATTTTCGAGGTTGTAGGTCGCGATCGAGAGGTTGTTGGCGTCGCCGTGGAGCGTCGTGGTCTCGCGCGCGAGCGTCGTGTCCTTGGTGGTGGTGACAGCCTCGGTGACCAGCACTTCGTAATTATCGAAGGCATAGTTCACCACGCCGGTGACGCTGCTCAATTGGTCGCCGATCGTATAGCCCGGGGTGAAACCGGCGAAGATGCCGCTATCGTCGTCGATCTGGATCTTTTCGGGATTATAGTCGGGAACGCCTTCGCTGCCCGGCGAGATGGTGATGCCGCCGCGATCGTTGACCCCGGTGGCACCGGTGCCGTGCGAGGCGACGACGTCGGTCTCGCCGAACTCGTTGGTGTTCGACACTGCCTGCGGCGTGTCGATCGTGACGCGCATGCCCTCGAGCGATTCCCAGAAGTCGATCCCGTCCTGCGCGGGGTCGTAGCTGGTGAGGCCGTCATTATCGATCGCTTCGGCCGGCGGCAGCACGCCATTCGCGCCGATCAGCACTGCGTTGGGAAGTGCGTTGCCGTGCGTCTCTACGGTGACGATTGGCGCAGTGATCTCGGTGACGCTGAGGCTGGCAGTGCTGCCGGCGAACTCGGCGACCGAACCGCGCACCGTCACGCCGTCGCCCACCGCGACGCCCGGCGCGTTGCTGGTGAAGACGAACACCGCGTCCGAAGTGCGGGCATTGCCGTCGCCGACCGCCGACTGGACGTAGAAGCCGTTGGTGTCGACCGCGGTGACGATGCCGGTGGTGGCGATGGTCTGGCCGACATAGGCCGAGACATGGCCTTCGCCCTGGATCTGGCTGATCGTCAGCGCGATCGGATCGTCGTTGGTGATCGTGCCGGTCGCCGAGGCGTCGTCGATCACGACATTGCCGGTGGTGGTGCCGAGGCTCACCGACAGCGTCTCATTGGCTTCGCCGACCAGATCGCCCTGCACGGCGACGACGATCTGCTTCGAGGTTTCGCCGGCCGCGAAGCTGACCGTGCCGGATAGGACGGAGCCGGGGGCAAGGTCGTCCGTGGTGGCGGTTCCGTCGAGATTGACGGTGTAGGCGACACTCGCGGAATTGGCAGTGCCGCCGGCGCGATTGACCGTGAAGACCAGGTTGGTGGCGCCGCTATTGCCTTCGGCGACCTGCGCGTCGCCGATGCGGATGTGGCTCGGGCCGTTGGCGGGAAGGAAGGTCTGGCCGCTGTTGAGCGTGCCGAAGCTGTCGTCCGACGCGGCCGACCAAGTGAAGTCGGCCGCGCTCGAGCCGTTGCCGGTGAGTTGGAGCGACAGGCCGATGCCCGGTGCCGGCTCTTCGCTGACGCCAATGTCGGTGCTGGTGACCCCCGCCGCCGGGGTGCCCGCTGCCGCAGTGAAAATACCCTCGTACGACAGCAACTGGATCACCGTGCCGTCGGGGGCGATCAGCGCGACGCCGTCGGCGGCACCGTTCTGAAGACCGTTGACAGGGTAGGCGAAGGACACCGCGCCGAAGCCGGCACCTTCGTCGTCGATCACGCCGGTGAGGTTGGTGGTCGTGTAGGTCGGGGCAGCTTCGGGGGTGTTGCTGCCATTGTAGAGGACAAGCTTGTAGCCGCTGAGATCGGTGCCTGCCGCGCCGGCGATCTCAATCGCCTCGCCGACGTCGGTGCCGACATTGTCGTAGTGGATCTCGTTGATGAACACGTTGGCGACGGGCGCGGGCGGCGCGGCATCGTCATTGGTGATCGTGCCGATGGCGACGGCATCGGCGAGCGCCACCCCACCCTGCGGCGCGCTGAGCGTGACGGTGAAGCTCTCGTCGGCCTCGAAGATGGTATCGCCCTGCACTGGCAGGCGCACCTCGGCGGTAGTCGCCCCGTCGGCAAAGCTCACCGTGCCGGTGGCGGCGAAGGCGGCGCCGAAGTCGCCGGCAGTGGCGCTGCCCAGGCTAACCGTCCAGGTGGCGGAGACCGCGCCGGCGCTGCCATCGGCCCGGGTAACGGTAAAGACGATATCGTGCGTGCCGGCATTCCCCTCGGCGACCGCTGCGTCGGCGATGCTGAGCGTGCCCGGCTGGGGCGCAGCGCTGCCGAAGGTCTGGCCGACATTGACGCCGCCGACGGTGTCATCGCCGATCGCAGCCCAATGGAAGTCCGCATAGGTCGTGCCGCTGCCGACGAGGCCGAGCGAGCCGCCGACCGGGGCGGTGCTGCCCTCCGACACGCCGATATCGACGCTGGTCAGGCCCGCAGCGGGGCCGTTGGTTGCGGTGAACACGCCCTCATAGCTGAGGAACTGCACGACCACGCCGTTGGGATCGACCAGAGCGATCGCGTCGGGGGAGCCGTTCTGGACCCCGTCTACGGGATACGTAATGCCGCGCGTGCCGAAACCGTTCTGCTGGTTGGCGAGGGCCCCGGTCAGCGTGACGGTGCTGTAGCTCTGGCCGTTCGCGCCGTTGTAGAGGATGATCTTCCACCCGGTGAGATCGGTGCCTGCGGCGCCTGCGATCTCGACGAACTCGCCGCTGTCGGCGCCGGCATTGTCGTAATGGATCTCGTTGATGAAGACATTGGCAGCCATGATCGATCCTCTGCTGGTCGGCAATCGCGGAACCGGGGACACCGGACGTAAGCAACGCGATACGGGAGACTCTGGTACTGACTTCTGGCTAGGCGGCGATCATGACAGCCAAGTTGCGCCGCTCAACCGACTTGTGCCGGGATCGGACGTTTTGTGCGACGAATGGAGATGCGCGGTCCCGTGCGGGCACGATCGATGTGGCCTGGACAGCAAAAAGCCCGCAGGCTTTTGCCTGCGGGCTTTTGTGGTTGCGGGAGTAGGATTTGAACCTACGACCTTCAGGTTATGAGCCTGACGAGCTACCGGGCTGCTCCATCCCGCGACATGTCTGTAGGCCTCAAGTGCCGGCGGCAGCATCCGCTGCCTTGGCTTTCCTCCCCCGGACTGGATCCGGGGTCGGGCGGCCGTTCGGCCTTGCGGAGGCTTGCGCCTCCGTTTGGTCAATCTGACGTTGTGAATGGGTTTTTCCTGGGAACTTTGTGTTTAGCGCGGCTGCACGGGCTGCAATGCCTGGCGGCGACCTACTCTTCCATCGCTTGAGCGATAGTACCATCGGCGCTGTCTGGTTTCACGGCCGAGTTCGGGATGGGATCGGGTGGTTCACAGACGCCATAGCCACCAGGCAATGGAGCCCGTGCAAGGGATCCCCACAAAGTAAACCTTTGCGGGAACCCCGACGCGCTAAATTTGGGTTCAAATCGATACCGTGCACACGGAATGAATATCAGCTGCGATTGAATCATCCGACCATATGCAATGCCGGGTGGTTACCCAGGATTGTCATTGATGGTGGAACTCTCAAGCGCGAATAGGACAATTAGTACTGGTTAGCTCCATACGTTACCGTACTTCCACATCC
>NZ_SRXT01000002.1 GCF_004792685.1 Sphingomonas gei | reverse complement strand
CTCAAGTTTATGACTGTTATAACCGAGGTGGAATCCCCCAGCCAAAACAGCATCTCAAGGAGCCGCTCTGCACAAAACCAATTACGTATGGAAACGTGACAGGACATGTTTAGAGCAGCTTGGCTTTAACCGAGTACCGAACGCCTTGAAGCCGTCCAGACCCGGAGCCGCCGCCCACATGTCCCTTCATCTAAATCACTATGTCAAAGAGCGCAAAAGACCGACGCCCCGGCCTATCCCTTTTTCTCGGGACGACCTGTGCGCCTGGTTTTTGATGACTGCCTCGGCGGTCCGTGTGGACCATCGCTGCGGTGGAGTGGCTTCTATGCGCGGCTTCCGATTCGGTCAACAGCGTTTTGGAACTTTCTGTCTTTTTCCCGAAACACACCTCTGAAAGCCACGGAAAACCGTGCTTTACGCCATCTCAACAGGTGGCGGTCCATGACGCTTCGGTGACCGAATCAACCGCCCCGAATCCGAATCACCGCCTCGACTCGCTCAAGGACCAGGTCCGCAGCGCCGTGATCTGGCGTTCGGGCACGCAGATTCTAGGGCAATTGCTCACCTGGGCATCGACCTTCATCGTGATCCGGGTGCTCAGCCCTTCCGATTACGGGCTTTTCGCGATGACCCAGGTCGTGCTGGTGCTGCTCAACATGCTCAACGGCTATGGTCTCGCCAGTGCCCTGATCCAGCGCGGCGATGCCAGTCGCCGCGCCCAGCGCCAGCTGTTCGGCATGCTGATCCTGCTCAACCTCGTGCTCGCCGCGATCCAGTTTGGCTGCGCGCCGTTCGCCGCGGCATATTACCGCCAGCCGATGGTTGCCGATCTGCTGCGCGTGCAGGCACTGCTCTATATCGCGACTCCATTCATCGCCCTGCCCTACGCCCTGCTCGCCCGCGAGCTCGATTTCCGCAAACAGGCGCAAGTCAATCTGGCCTCGGGGATCGCAGGCGCAGCGACCGCGCTGGCCGGCGCCTGGTCGGGACTCGGGGTGTGGACATTGGTCGCCGCGCCGATCGCCTTGTTCACGGTGCGGGCGATCGGGATGACCTGGGCGGCCAATGCGTTGATGTGGCCGAGCTTCGACTTTCGCGGTGCCGGCGACATCGCCCGCTATGGCGGCGTGATGGCGACGGGGCAGATCTTCTGGTTCCTGCAGAGCCAGGCCGACGTGTTCATCGCCGGGCGGCTGTTCGATCCGCACATGCTGGGCATCTACACCACCAGTCTGTTCCTCACCCAGATCTTCGTCTCGAAGTTCGTGCCGCCGCTCAACGAAGTCGCCTTTTCGGCTTATGCCCGGATGAAGGACGATCGCGCCGCGGTCGCCGCCGCATTCGTCAAGTCGGCGCGGGTGATCTTCGTGGTGGCGATGCCTTTCTATCTCGGGCTCGCCGTCACCGCGCGGCCGCTGGTCGAAGTGGTGCTCGGGCCGAAATGGCTCGAGGCGGCGCCGGTGGTCCACTGGCTGGCATTGGCCATGCCGATGATGACCTTGCAGACCTTGTTCGCGCCGGCGAGCGACGCCTGCGGCCGCCCCGGAATCAGCGCCAAGAACGGCGCGACCGGCGCGCTGTTGCTCCCCGCGGCGTTCCTGATCGGCGTGCATTGGGGATTGATGGGATTGGTCGCGGCATGGTTTGCCGCCTATCCGCTGTATCTGGCGATCTCGACATGGCGGACGCTGCCGGTGATCGGGGTGCGACTGCGCGATCTGATCGACGGGCTCGCGGCGCCGGTAATCGCAGCGGCCGGCATGGCGCTGATCGTGTCGCTGCTCGCGCGATTGCTGCCGCCTCTGCCGGCGCTGGCGCAAGTGGCTTTGCTCGGCGCTGCCGGAGTCGCAGTCTATGGCGGCTGGCTGGCGTTGTTCGCGCGCGACACGCTCGATGAAGTGGTCGCTTTGGTCCGCAACCGCCGCGGCTAGACTGTCTGGATATAGACGCGCATCGCGTCCGCCTCGGATTCGATGCGCTCGATCCGGTACTTCACCAGATCGCCGATCGAAATGAAGCCGATGCACCGGTCGCGGTCGACCACCGGCAAATGACGGATTCGCCGCCTGGTCATCAGCGCGAGCGCACCGAGCACCGATTCGTCGGGAGTGACGGTCAGCGCCGGCGCGGTCATCACTTCGCGCACCTTGCGATCGAGCGCCGCGGCGCCCTCGCGTTCGAGGCTGTAGATCACGTCGCGCTCGGAGAAGATGCCCGCTACTTCGTCGCCGTCCATCACCGGAACGGCGCCGATCCGTCGACTGGCGAGCAAGGCCACTGCTTCGGCCACGGTGCGATCGCCCGCGATCGACACCACGTCATGGCCTTTTCCCCCCAGGATTGCCGCGATGGTCATCGCATATCTCCGCTTTCGGGTTCAGGCGGTTGTTTCTCCCATGATTCGCACCCAATTGCAAAGCCATGGGCACGCGTCACGATCTTGACGATCCGGACTATGCCGCCTTCGCCTGGGGGCGCTACAGGCGCATCCTCAAATGGATGGCGCTGGTCTCTCTGGTGACCGCCGGGGCGGCGGAGCTGCTACTGTATCGGTCGCTCGGCGAGCTCAATTTCGTCACTGCCAGCGCGACCTTTCTCGGCGTGTTCCTGACGATGATGCTCGCCGCGGCGCTGATGGGGCTGATGTTCCTCAGCTCGGGCAGCGGCCATGACGAACGCGTCGAGGACCGGCTCAAGGGCGAGATCGATCTCGATTAGAGTCTGTTCCAGTTTCATTGAAGCAATTCGGTTCCCCTGCGAAAGCAGAGGCCCAGAGCCCAGAGCCCAGAGCGCACCGCTTGTGACCTGGGGCCCTGCTTTCGCAGGGGAACGAAGCAGTCGAAATGGACCCGTCCTAGCGCTCCAGCCTGAGCGCGAATTCGAGCCGGGCGGTGCCGTTGGCCGGAACCACCACCCGCCATGTCTTGACGCCCTTGCGTTCGATCAGCGTCGCATCAGTGGCCAGCTTATAGGGGATCGGCATCTCGAAGGTCTCGGGAGTGGCACGCGCATTGGTGACTTCGACGACGAACGGCTGACGCTTCTTCGAAGGCGGACGCGGGACGATCGTGTAGCGCAGATCGCTGCTTTGGCCGGTAGCGAACTCGACTTCCTCGCCAATCGCGCGATCGCCCAGATTGCTCTCGCCGACCAGCAGCGTTTCTTCGCGCGCGCGCTCGAAGACCGCTACCCTGCCGGCGGGCAGCGGAAGCCCGAGGCCCTGTTCGTCGACATTGCGGGTGCGCAGAATTCGCGCGGCCTCGAAATTCGGAGCGACACCGCTGGACGGGCTGTATCCGAACTGGCGAAAAACGCCGGTATAGACGCGCGCGAAGCCCACCTTCTTGCGGTCGATCATCGCGACTTGCTTGCGGCTCTGCGCGGCGACGGTGACGGGCTCGGGGATGCGGTAGAGCTTGAGGTCGCCGAGCTCTTCCTGCTGCGCCATCATCACCGGTACCGGCGCCGGTGCGGGTGCCGCCACCATCATCGGCGCTCTTCGTCGCATGCCCGAGACGACGATATCATCGAAACTGCCGACATCCTCGGCCATAATGCCATCGACCGTTGGCGGCATCCGTTCGACGCTCCAGCGCGGATAGGTGCTGGTAGTATCCATCGGCCAGCAGCGCAGGTGAAGTTCGGGCACGGGGCCTTTCGGCAGAACCGCGGCGGCTTCCTTGTTGGGGGCACCCGCCACGGCATTGGCGCGCGCGCCGGCAAAGCCCTGGCTGCCGCCATTGGCGACGGTCAGCCAGGCGAACAGGTCGAGCGTCTCGCCATCCTCGGCGACCTGCGCGACATAATTGGCCGACCAGTCGAACCCCTGCGCGAGATAGGAGAGCTGGACCGTTACCGTCGCATCCGCCGCGCTGTCTGTCGTGACCGACAAGGTTGGCTTCGCAGACAGGTCCGCCGGCACTCCGGGATAACGCAGCGCCTCGGGCAGCCCCGAACAGCCCAGCGCTTCGACTCCGGACTCGGTGGTGAGCAGCACGCCGCCGCCCGGCCCCGACTGGATGATCGCCTCGCCTTCGGTGACCTTGCCGGTCGCGCGGTTGGTACGGCGTATCGTGACGCGCCGTTTCAGATACGCATCGATCAGCGCCGCGGGCGACAGCAGCCGCGCATCGCGGTTCTTCTCGCCGACCTGTTGCGGCAGGCCGGTGACGATCGCGGTCTCGGGCATCATCCCTTCGGACACGCCGACGAAGCGGATCACCGATTTGCCCGCCGGCACGCGGATCGTCCGGGTCTCGGTGACCAGGGCATAGCCGCCGGGCCAGCCCCCGGCCGGGATCGCGCCCGCGCCGCGGCCCGGATCGCGATAGAGCGTCACCGAAACCGCATCGATCCTGTCGGATTCGACCAAAGCCTGCGCCGCCGCGGGCGAAGCGGTGGACAGCAGCGAGAGGACGAGGAGGAGGCGACGCATCAGTAGCGCGTGTCGAACACCACGGTCACCGACGCCTTGCCATTGGCGGGCACCGGCACCTTCCACTCCATCCTTTCGGCAGAGACACGCTCGCCCACCAGGCTCTGCTCGACCAGGCGGACGTCGCCCCACAACCCATTCTGGGCGAGATCGACCGTCACCGGCGCCGGCCGCGCGTTGGTGAAATCATAGCGCATCGAAGTGCGCCAGCGCGACGAGGACAGCCGCTTGCGCTCGACCAGCACCGCTGCGCCCTTGACGTCGAATGCCTCGCCGGTGCGGATCGACATCGCCGACCCCATCGGCGCCGCAGCCACCCGGCTCTCGCCGATGAACTGCGGGTCGCCGCGCGCATCGCGCATATAGACCCGGATCACTCCCGACGGCAGCTGATCGCCCAGCCCGCCATTCCGCGAGGTCGAGAATTTGAGCACGGTCGACGCGCTGCGCGGATCGGACTGAGTCTCGAGCCAGCCGTTGATCCATTCGTAGGTCTTGCGGGCCGGCGTGTTCTTGACGTCGAGGAAGCTGACCTGCTTCTGCTGGGCATTGGCGATCGTCGTCCGCTCGCCGAGCGGATAGAGGTAATAGTCGCCCAGTTTCTCGCGTTGGCTGGTTTCGGTGCCGGCTTGCTCGATCGTCGAATCGCCGAGCTGCGAGAAGCTCTGATTGGGATTGCCGGCGACGAGCAGCACGTCGGCGTTGCGATAATTGGTGCCGGTGTTGTTTGTCAGCGTCACCCAGCCCTGCATGTCGATCGCGCTCTTGGCCTCGTCGAACAGCATCACATAGTCGCTGGTCCAGCCGAGGCCGGGAGTGAGATAGGTCAGCGTCGCGGGAATGCGCCCTGCAGCCGCCGCCTGCAGCGTCACCGACAAAGTCGGACGGGCGCGCAGATTCTCGGGGACCTTGTCGAAGATCACCCGCACCGGCAGCCCGTCGTCGCGCAGCACTTCGATGCGGTTGCCGATCTGGAGGACGATGCCGCCATTGGCCGCGAGCACCCGCGCCTGCTCGCGCGTCTCGCCGCCGGTCGCCGGATTGGTGCGCACGATGGTGACGACCGATCCTACTGCCTTTTCCATCAGTTTGTCGGGCGACAGCAGGTCATAGTCGAAATTCTGCTCGACGATGCCGAGGCCGGGCCCCGAGAGCGTGACCGTCTCCGAGCGGATCTGCGCGGATACGTCAGCGAATTCCTGCCGCGTGCGGCCGGCGGGCAGATCGAGCCGGCGCACGTCCTGCACCAGCGACTGGCCGTTCTGATAAATGGTGACCGAGACATCCCCCTGCGCGGTCTGGTCGGGCGCGGGCACCGATGCCGGCTGGGTTTGGGCGTGCGCGGCAAGCGGAGCCGTGGCCGCCACGATAAGAGCCGTCCAACGCAAAGCATCCTCCCCCGGTCTGTTCCGAGGGAGGATGCTAGCAGGTTGGTCGCGAAGGGCTAGCCCGACGCGGATTAGAAATCAGGCAGCCGGCGGCACTTCCACGTCGTCGGCCTTGGCACGGCGGCGGCGCGGCTTCTTTGGCGCTTCCTCGGCATCGTTGGCGGCAATCGCCTCGATGCCGAAGGCCGGAGGCAGGATGGCGGCGTCGATGCCCTGCGGCGCATCGGCCTCGACGCTGTCTTCGCGACGCGGACGACCGCGACCGCGCGTGGCGCGCGGACGCTCCTCGGCAGGCTCGCGCTGCTCGGCGAAGAGCTCGGGGGCCGCGGCTTGCGGTGCCTCAGCCTGAAGACCGTTGCCATGGCCATTGACGCCGTTGGCGTTCGGGCGACGGTCGCGACGACCCTCGCGCGGCTCGCGGTCCTGGCGGGGTTCACGGTCCGGGCGGGGCTCGCGATCCGGGCGCGCTTCACGGTCTTGACGCGGTTCGCGATCCGGGCGCGGCTCGCGATCGGGACGCGCTTCGCGGTCCTGGCGGGGCTCGCGCTCGTAGCGTGGCTCGCGCTGCTGCGGACGGTCGTCGCGTTGCTGCGGGCGATCGTCGCGCTGCGGCTCGTCGCTGCGGTTGCCCTCGGCCTCGAAGTCGAAATCCTCGTCGTCGCCGTCGATGTCGTTGCTCGGGCGGCGCTGCTGCGGCTGGTTCGGGTTCGCCTCTTCGAAGCGCGTGCGCGTTTCGCTCAGCACCCGGAAATAATGATCCGCGAACTGGAGATAATATTCGGCGTTGACCCGATCGCCCTGCATCTGCGCATCGCGCGCAAGGTTCTTGTATTTTTCGAGCAGCTGCGCGGCGTTGCCGCGGGCGCGATTGTCGATCCGGTTGCCATTGCCCTGGTTGGGACTGCTGCCGCCGCCACCCTGGCGCTGTTGACCACCACGGCCGCGACGGCGACCGTTATTAGCCTGACGATTGTTCATCAAGGTCTGTATGTCCTGTCTACTAAAGCCGTCCGTCGATCCATCGGGGTCCCGGATGCGCGTTGCAATTGCGGACAGCGCCGATCCCGGCACTTCCGCTCGCCATGGCCGCCGGACTGCAGCGGCACACATGACCATGGAGTGAGCCTTAGCCCTATGTTTCAACAACTTGGTTGAAAGTGCCTCGCCCCGGCGCTGTCTTAGCCCGTGGAGCACCAATCTCCAAGAGGAAATATGGGGCACCGGTACTTCGGTTTCAAGTAAGTAGTACCACGCGGGGACGTCCTCCAAGATCGCTATGGACCGCGGGCAACAGCCCGCTCCGGAGCCCCAGCGCGGAAACGGCTTTGGCCTGGGTCCAGCCAATCTCGAGGAGCGCCGCACCGCCTGGAAGGAGAAGATCGGGGAGCGCGGGAATGATGCGGCGATAGTCGTCGAGACCATCGACACCGGCGAACAGTGCCGAGGCCGGCTCATGGTCGCGAACCTCGGCCGGGAGCTGCTCTTGCGTGCCGATATAAGGGGGGTTGGCGAGGATGAGATCGAACTGGCCGTCGATGCCGAGCGCCCAGTCGCCGAGGCGGAATTCGGCGCGGTGCCCCATGCCGAGGCGATCGGCGTTGCTGCGCCCATATTCCAGCGCCCGCTCCGACGAGTCGACGCCGATCCCGCGCGCTTCGGGCCACTGATCGAGCGCAGCGAGCAACAGGGTGCCGGGGCCGGTGCCGAGATCGAGGATTCGCGTCGGCGCGCGCTCGTCGAAATAGTCGATCGCGGTCTCGATCAGAGTCTCGCTATCCGGCCGCGGGATCAGCGCGCCGGGACCGACCTGCAGCTCGATCGTCCAGAAGGCGCGGGTGCCGGTGATATAGGCAATCGGCTCGTGGGTGAGGCGGCGCTGAACGAGAGGTTCGAAGGTGGCCGGCACGGCATCGTCGAGGTGGCGAAGGAGGAGGTCCTGGCGCGGGATGCCTAGAGCGTGGGCCATGAGGAGTTCGGCGTCGAGACGGGGGGTATCGGTGACGGCCGAGAGGCGTTGCGCCGCTTCTGCGAGGGCTACCCGTATCAAAGCGGCCCGTCACCCATCCAGCTGGGCCAGCCGGTCAGCTTCATCCTGCGCGGTCAGCGCTCCGATCAGTTCGTCGAGCTCGCCTTCGAGGATTTCGGGCAGGCGGTGGAGCGTCAGGTTGATGCGGTGATCGGTCACTCGGCCCTGTGGATAACTATAGGTCCGGATGCGCTCGGAGCGGTCGCCCGAGCCGACCATCGTCTGGCGCGCACCCGCCCGTGCCGAATTCAGCCGCTCGCGCTCGGCCTCGTACAGCCGCGTGCGGAGCACCTTCATCGCCTTGGTCTTGTTCTTGAGCTGCGAGCGCTCGTCCTGCTGGATGACGACGGTGTTGGTCGGAATATGCGTGATCCGCACCGCCGAATCGGTGGTGTTGACCCCCTGCCCGCCCGGCCCCGAGGCGCGATAGATGTCGATCCGGAGGTCCTTGTCGTCGATCTTGATGTCGGCTTCCTCGGCTTCGGGAAGCACCGCTACCGTCGCCGCAGAAGTGTGGATGCGCCCGCCGGCCTCGGTCGCGGGCACGCGCTGAACGCGGTGGACGCCGCTCTCGAACTTCAATTTGGCGAACACGCCGACGCCGGTGACGCTGAGCACGACTTCCTTATAGCCGCCATATTCCGATTCGGATGCGGTGATCAGCTCGATCCGCCAGCCCATGCGATCGGCATAACGCTGGTACATGCGCAGCAGATCGCCGGCGAACAACGCCGCCTCGTCCCCGCCGACGCCGGCGCGGATCTCGAGCATCGCGGGGCGCTCGTCGGCAGCGTCGCGGGGCAGCAATGCCAGCGCGAGGAACCGCTCGGCGGCGCCCAGCGCGGCGTCGTTGGCGCGCAGTTCCTCGACTGCCATCGCTCGCAGTTCTTCGTCGGCATCCTGCGTCATGTGCTGGAGGCTGCCCGCCTCGGCGCGGAGCCGGCGGACTTCGCCTGCGGCCTGCGCCACCGGCTCGAGCTCGGCATATTCCTTGGAGACCTGGACGTATTTGTCGCCCGGCAACTCGCCGGTCGCCATCTGCGCCTGCAACTCGTCGCGGCGTGCCTCGATCGCGGCGATGCGGTCGGCGGGGATGGAGATCATGCGCCGACCAACCGCAAAATCAATTCCTTGACCTGCACATGCTCCTGGACGCCCGTGTCCGCCCGCGTGCTGATATTCGATGAGTCACCATCTCCGCGAATGGAGACGATAACCTTCGCCCCGACTTTCAGTGCCTTGTCGTATCTTTTCCGCGGCGAACCGGTGGCGATCATTTCAGCGGAGAGCCCGTTTTCGCGAAACAGCTTCAGCGCTCGAAAGCCGACATTCAACGCCGGATCTTCTTCGATAACGAGGATTATGTCGGTTTGCTCGATCGCCGGCTCTTCAATCAGCATTGCCAGCCGCTCGACACCGGCTGCCCAGCCCACGCCTGGCGTTTCGGGACCGCCGAGCGAGCCGATCAGGCCGTCATAGCGTCCGCCCGCAAGGACCGTGCCCTGTGCGCCGAGCCGATCGGTGACGAACTCGAAGGCGGTGTGGCGGTAATAATCGAGGCCGCGGACGAGGCGGCTGTTGCGGGTCCATTGCACCCCGGCCGCGTCGAGGCCGTCGGTGACTGCCTTGAAGAAGGCCGCGGCCTCCTCGGTAAGATAGGCGTCGATATCGGGCGCGCTGTCGGCGATCGGGCGGTCGCGCGGGTCCTTCGAATCGAGGATCCGCATCGGGTTCTTGTCGAGCCGGACCTGGCTGTCTTCGGACAACGCATAGCGGTGCGCTTCGAAATGCGCGACCAGAGCCGTGCGCCATGCATCGCGGGTCTCGGCGTCGCCCAAGGTGTTGAGCTGGAGCGTCACGCCCTCGGCGATGCCGAGCTCCTTCAGCAGCTGGTCAGCCAGCACGAGCAATTCGACGTCCGCCGCCGGCTCGGCCGCGCCGATGATCTCGGCGTCGATCTGGTGGAACTGGCGAAAACGGCCTTTTTGCGGGCGTTCGTAGCGGAACACCGGGCCCGATGTGGCGAGCTTGAGCGGCGCATATTGCTGCCAGCCCTCGGTGATGTAGGCGCGGGCGATGCCGGCGGTGAATTCGGGGCGAAGGGTCAACGAATCGCCGCCGCGGTCCTCGAACGTGTACATCTCCTTCGAGACGACGTCGCTGGTCTCGCCCATCGAGCGGGCGAATACACCGGTCGCCTCGAAGATCGGAATCTCGAGCCGCTGGAAGCAATAGAGCCGCCTGACGCGATCGAACGTGTCGAGCACCGTGGCGAAACGCCGCTGCTCGTCGCCGAAAATGTCCTGGGTGCCCCGGATGCGCTTGGGGGTTTCGATACGTGCCATTTCGGCCGGGTTTCTAGGGCGTTCAGAAAATTTGCGCCACTCCCTTTAAACGCGTCGCGATCCGCCCATATTCCCGTTCGAGTTCAACAACATGGAAGGAGGTGATCGAATGTCTCATTGTCTTACGCCGTCTGCGGCGCGCACTCAGGGTTCGGTCGGCTTCGTCGGAGCCGCTTGCTGAGGCATTGATTATGGTCGCTCGCCGCAGCGACTGACAATGGAAAGGCCGTTTCCCCGCGGGGAAACGGCCTTTCGTGTATCCGGACCTATCGTGTATCCGGATTGTGTCTGACACACTCTGATACATTTCTTCCCTAGTCGCCGCGCAACCAGCTGTCCTATGGGCGAGTTTCGGAACTGAACTGCGCCGCCTCCAAGGCGCTACGAGCGGGTCTGCGAATTGAATCTGAAACCTTTGAACCTCTCCGGCCTATCGGCCACCGCGCTTGCTGTGGCGCTTCTGCTCACCGGCTGCGGCGGCGGCGGCGCGCAGAAAAAGGGCGGCCACGAGCAGACCGGCCCGGTGCAGGTCGGCTTCGTCGTCGTGCAGCCGACGAGCGTCCCGGTCGTCACCGAGCTCTCCGGCCGGGTGACCGCCTTCCAGATGTCCGAAGTGCGGCCCCAGGTCGCCGGCATCGTCCGGCGGCGATTCTTCACCGAGGGATCGATCGTCCGCGCGGGCCAGACGCTCTACCAGATCGATCCCAGCCTCTATCAGGCGCAGGCGTCCGAGGCCGAAGCCAACCTCCAAAGCGCACGCGCCACGGCGGAGGCGGCACGGATCCGCGCCGATCGCTATCGCCCGCTCGCCAAGATGGAGGCGGTGAGCCAGCAGGATTATACCGACGCCGCAGCCCAGGCGCGCCAGGCGGCGGCTGCTGTGGCGCAGAACAATGCCCAGCTGCGCACCGCGCAGATCAATTTGCGCTTCACCAAGGTGCCCGCGCCGATCACCGGCCGGATCGGCCGCTCGCTGTTCACCGAAGGCGCACTGGTCACCACCAACCAGACCGACCCGCTCGCGGTGATCCAGCGGCTCGACCCGATCTATGTCGATATCCAGCAATCGAGTGCCGACATGCTCGCATTGCGCAAGTCGCTCGCGCAGGGCGGGCTTGCCCCGGCCAGCGCCGTCGTCCGCCTCAAGCTCGAGGACGGCAGCGACTATGGTCAGACCGGGACGGTCGAGTTCGCCGAAGTGATGGTCAACGCCAATACCGGGACAGTGACGCTGCGTGCGCGCTTCCCGAACCCGGAGGGCATATTGCTGCCGGGCATGTTCGCCCGCGCCGCCTTCTCGCAGGCGATCAACAAGCAGGCCTTCCTCGTGCCGCAGGCCGGGCTGTCGCGCGATCCGCGTGGTAACGCCACGGTCTATGTCGTCGGCCCGGGTAACCGCGCGGTCGCGCGCACCGTCGTCGCCGAGCGCACGATTGGTGCGAACTGGGTGGTCACCCAGGGCCTTGCGCCGGGCGACAAGGTGATCGTCCAGGGCACCGCCAATCTGCGTCCCGACGCCGAGATCCGTCCGGTCCCCGTCACTACGCCGCAGAAGATCGAGGCGCCCCAAGAAGGCCAAGGCGCGCAAGGCGCCACCGCCAAGAAGGGCGGCTGACCGCGCATGTCCCGCATATTCATCGATCGCCCGATCTTTGCCTGGGTGATCGCGATCATCGTCATGCTGCTGGGCGTCGGCGCGATCCTGTCGCTGCCGATCGCGCAATATCCCGACGTCGCACCGCCCCAGGTCAACATCCGCGCTTCCTATCCGGGTGCCTCGGCGGAGACCGTGCAGAATTCGGTCACCCAGGTGATCGAGCAGCAGCTGACCGGGATCGACGGGCTGATCTATTTCAGCTCGTCCTCGACTTCGCGCGGCGCGGTCAACATCTCGGCGACGTTCGAGAAGGGCACCGATCCGGATATCGCGCAGGTCCAGGTCCAGAACCAGGTCCAGCAGGCGCTGTCCCGCCTACCCCAGCAGGTCCAGCAGCAGGGGCTGCGCGTCACCAAATCCAACCCCGACTTTCTGATGATCGTCGGCGTCTATGACGAGACCGACAAACGCACCAACCAGGACGTTTCGGACTGGATGGCGTCGAACATGCAGGACCAGCTCGCACGCACCCCGGGGGTGGGCGACACCAACGTGTTCGGCGCGCCTTATGCGATGCGGATCTGGCTGAACCCCGATCGGCTGGCCAGCTATGCGCTGATGCCGAGCGACGTGATCACCGCGATCACCAACCAGAATACCGAAGTCGCGGCGGGCGAGATCGGCGGCCAGCCGCAGCCGAGCACGCAGATGCTCAACGCCACGGTCACCGCGCAGTCGCGGCTGCAAACTCCCGCGCAGTTCGAAAAGATCATCCTCAAGACCGAGACCAGCGGCGCCAACGTGCTGCTCAAGGATGTCGCGCGCGTCGAGCTCGGCGCCGAGAGCTACAACGCGGTCAGCCGAGTCAACGGCCATCCCGGCGCAGGCATCGCAGTCAGCCTCGCCCCCGGCGCCGACGCGCTCGAAACGGCCGAACTGGTCAAAGCGCGGGTGGAGGAGATCGCGCGCGGCTTCCCCGCCGGCTTCAAATTCGCTTTCGCCAACGACACCACTGCGTTCATCAAGCTTTCGATCGAGGAAGTGGTCAAGACGCTGATCGAGGCGATCATCCTCGTCGTGATCGTGATGTTCGTCTTCCTGCAGAGCTGGCGCGCGACCCTGATCCCGTTCGTCGCGGTGCCGGTGGTGCTGCTCGGCACGTTCGCGGTGTTCTACGCGCTCGGCTTCTCGATCAATACGATGACTCTGTTCGGGCTGGTGCTGGCGATCGGCCTGCTCGTCGACGATGCGATCGTCGTGGTCGAGAATGTCGAGCGGCTGATGGAGGAGGATCCCGACCTCAGCCCCCGCGACGCCACGATCAAGTCGATGGAGCAGATCCAGATGGCGCTGGTCGGCATCGCATTGGTGCTCTCGGCAGTGTTTCTGCCGATGGCGTTCTTCGGCGGCTCGACCGGGGTGATCTACCGGCAATTCTCGGTGACGATGGTCTCGGCGATGGTGCTGTCGGTGCTGGTCGCGCTGATCCTCACCCCCGCGCTGACCGCGACTCTGCTCAAGAAGAGCGAGCATAAGGGCGGCTGGATCGAGCGGCGTTTCCCTGCAGTCGGCCGGTTCTTCGGCCGCGCACGCGACGGCTTCAACCGCAATTTCGAGCGCGGCGTCGAGCGTTATGCCGGCGCAGTCACCACGGTGGTCAACCGTAAATGGCTGTACCTGCTGATCTATGCCGGCGTCTGCCTGCTGCTGGTGCTGATGTTCACCCGCCTGCCCACCGGCTTCCTGCCGACCGAGGACCAGGGCGCGGCGTCGGTGCAGTTCCGCCTGCCCGCCGGCGCCACGCAGAGCCGCACGCAGGAAGTGCAGCGCGCAGTCGAGCGCTATTTCACGGAGCAGGAAGCCAAGAACACCTCGGTGATGTTCACCGTCACCGGCGGCGGGGGCGGCGGTGGTGCGAGCGGCCAGAATACCGGCCAGGGCTTCGTCAACCTCGCCGACTGGTCGGATCGCAAGGGCAAGGAGAATGGCGCCGAGGCGATCGTCCAGCGCGCGTCGGGCGCGTTCCACAACTTCCGCGACGCGCAGGTTTTCGCCTTGGTGCCGCCGGCAATCCGCGGCCTTGGCCAGTCGAGCGGCTTCACGATGCAGCTCCAGAACGCCAGCGGCATGCCGCGCGAGCAGTTCCTCGCCGCGCGCGACAAATTGCTTGCCGCCGCCAACGCCGATGGCGAACTGGCGCAGGTGCGCCTGTCGGATCTGCCAGACGTGGCGACGCTCAAGATCGACATCGACCAGCAAAAGCTCGCCGCGCTCGGCGTGAGCCAGAGCGACGTCAATTCGACGCTGTCGACCGCCTGGGGCGGCCGATACGTCAACGACTTCATCGACCGCGGCCGGGTAAAGCGCGTCTATGTCCAGGGCGACGCGCAATATCGTGCGAGCCCGGACAATATCGACGAGTGGTTCGTCCGCACGCGCAGCGGCGAGATGGCGCCCTTCTCCTCGTTCGCGCGGACCAGCTGGGCGACTGCGCCGACGACGATGTCGCGCTTCCAGGGCATTCCGGCATTCGAGATCCAGGGCCAGGCAGCGCCCGGCAAGAGCTCGGGCGACGCGATGCAGCGGATGGCGGAGCTCGCCGCGCAGATCCCGGGGACCAGCGTTGCCTGGTCCGGGCTGTCCTTCCAGGAGCGGCTGTCCTCGGGGCAGGCGCCGTATCTCTATGCGGTGTCGCTGCTCGTCGTGTTCCTGTGCCTCGCCGCGCTCTATGAAAGCTGGTCGATCCCGCTCGCGGTGCTGCTGGTGATCCCGCTGGGGTTGGTCGGCGCGGTGTTCGCGGTGACTTTGCGCGGCTTGCAGAACGATGTCTATCTCCAGATCGGGCTGCTCACCACGATGGGGCTCGCCGCCAAGAACGCGATCCTGATGATCGAATTCGCCGAACGCGCCGAGAAGGAAGGCAAGCGGGTGATCGACGCGGCGATCGAGGCGGCACGTATCCGCTTGCGCCCGATCCTGATGACCAGCCTCGCCTTCATCTTCGGCGTGATGCCGCTGGCGATCTCGACCGGCGCCGGCGCCAACAGCCGCATCGCGATCGGCACGGCGGTGATCGGCGGGATGCTGACCGCCACGATCCTGGCGATCTTCTACATCCCCTTGTTCTTCGTGCTGGTCCGCCGCGGGGTGCGCGACGGGCTGAAGGCGATCCGCGAACGGGGCCGGCGGAACGATCCGCCGGAGGTTGCAGCGTGAGCCGCGCCGTCTATTCCGTCACCCCGGCCGGAGTGCCGGGGTCCAGCGTGCCGCAATCGAAAGGTTATCTTCTCTTCCCTTTCACCTGGCCGCACGATGGATCCCGGCTCAAGGCCGGGATGACGATACGGGCGGGCGCCGCCCTGCTCGCGCTTGCCCTCGCGGGCTGCTCGATGGAGCCGAAATACCTTCAGCCGGCGGCACCGGTTCCGCCGTCCTGGCCGGTGGGTGACGCCTATCTGGCGAACAGCGAAGCCACCCTGCCCGCAGTCACCTATCGCGACATCTTCCGCGATGCCCGACTGCAGGCGCTGATCGCCCGGGCTTTGATCGAGAATCGCGACCTGCGGGTGGCCGCGGCCAACATCCGCGCGGCGCGCGAGCAATATCGTATCCAGCGCGCCGACCGCCTGCCCGAGATCGGCACGAGCGCCGGCGCTACAGTGTCCAGCGGACAACGTAGTTCGACCGGTACGAACAGCGGCGGGACGGGTGCGCGAACCAGCTTCTCCGCCGATGTCGGCATCACCGGCTTCGAGCTCGACTTGTTCGGTCGTGTCGCATCGCTCACCCGCGCCGAGCAGAACCGCTATTTCGCTACCGAAGCAGGGGCGCGTGCGACCTGGCTGACGCTGGTCGGCGACATCGCAGATGCCTGGCTGCGCTACGCCGCCGATGCCAGCCTGCTGCAGATCGCGCAGGATACCGCAGGCAATGCCGAGAACAGCGTGCGGCTGACCCGCGCCCGGCTGCAGGGCGGAGTCGCGCCGCGCACCGACCTGCGCCAAGCCGAACAAGTGCTCGAAGGCGCACGCGCCGATCTGGCCGAGCAGCGCACCGCGCTGGCGCAGGATATCAATGCGCTTCAGCTGCTGATCGGCGCGCCGGTGGATCTGACGCTCCTCCCCGTCTCGCTCGACGAAGCCGCACCGACGATCGCCGAATTGCCGGCGGGGGTGGATTCGAGCGTGCTGCTGCGCCGGCCTGACGTGGTGCAGGCCGAATATTCGCTGCGTGCCGCCAATGCCGGGATCGGTGCGGCACGCGCTGCCTTGTTCCCGCGCATCTCGCTGACCGGGCTGCTCGGGCTGGCGAGCAATGCGCTGACCGGGCTGTTCAGCGGGGGCGGGTTCAATTGGTCGGGTGGCGCCGATGCGAGTTACTCGATCTTCAACGCAGGAGCGGGTCGCGCCAATGTCCGGCTGACCGAGGCGCAGCGCGAGGCGGCGATCGCGACCTATGAGCGCGCGATCCAGTCGGCGTTCCGCGAAGTCGCCGATGCGCTGGCGCGGCGCGGGACGATTACCGAGCAGCTCCGCGCGACACAGGCGCAGACCGATGCCGCGGCCGACACTTTCCGGCTCGCCGAAGCCCGCTATCGCGGCGGGATCGACACCTTCCTGTCAAGCCTCGATTCGCAACGCTCGCTCTATTCGGCGCGGCGTACGCTGGTGAACACCCGGCTGGTGCAAGCGAGCAATCTGGTGACCTTGTACCGGACTTTGGGCGGGGATTCGCTGCTGCGGGCTACGCCGCAGGGACCGGAAGCGGCGGCTACTCAGCCCTAACCTCCGTTCGCCCTGAGCTTGTCGAAGGGCCCCATACTTCACCCGACATGCTGGGGGAGCCGTGCTTCGACAGGCTCAGCACGAACGAGGTGGGGCAGGCGCTCCGCCGCGCGCGAGATAGTCGCCGAAACTAGGCAGGCCGGCAGGCAACCGAGCGAGTTGGCTGCGCATCCCCGCCATCCCCGCTGCAGCCGAATCCGCAGGTACCGCCGCAGCGAGCGGGTCGATGTCGCGCGGCAACACCCCCAGTCCAAACAGCGCCGAGATCCACACCTCCTCGAGCAGGCTGTCCTCATCCTGGTGGACGAACCGTCCGCGCCGCTCGAACTGCTCGAGCATCGCCGCTAAGCTGTGCGGCACTTCGGTGTTCGCGCCCGTGCGGAGATAATGCAGCACCTGGAAGTCGCGCATCTGCTCGGCCTCGGCGCGTGCGCGGCGATTATATTCGGCGATCTCGACCGGGTGGCAGTCGCGGCCCGGCAGCAGCTCGATCGCGCGTGCTATGCCGCTCTGCGCCAGGTGAAGATTGGGCCAATGCAGCGGATCGAGCGCGACCGCCGCATCGCCGAGCGCGAGGACGTTGCGGCACCAGGGTTCGCTGCGCCGGCCGGGGCGGATCGCGACGGAATGCGCGTCGATTGTCGCCGGCGATGCGTGGACGCTTCCAAGAAAGGTCCTGGCTCCCAGCGGGGATGCGAACTGCCAGCCCTGCGCGCCGCCGATGATCGTGTCGTTGGGATCGGCGGCGCTGGCAGGCCCCTCCCCGATCTCCACGTGATGATAGGGAAGCATGCTGCCCCAATCTTCGAAGCCCTGGGACATTAGATTTGCCAGCGGGGCAGCGGGACCCGAAGCGTCGAGGTACAAATCTGCCGCGATGCGCTGGCCGTCGACCAGCAGCAGAGCTGCAACGGCGCCATCCTCGCGCTGCTCGGCACTTCCGAACGTACCGGATCGCCGCGTGACGCCGAGCCTGTCGGCGAGCGTGGCGAGGGTTTCCCGATAGCGCCCAGGCTCCAGGCGCAGCGCATAGTCGAATGCGGCGAGCGGCGTGTCGGGCTGCGGATGCGCGAACTTGCCCGCTTCGGCGAGCACGCCGGCGGCGGCGTAAAGGTGCCAGGCATCGGCACGGCCCTCGCGCCGCGCGCGCGCCCAGAGCTGATGAAACGCGACCTTGCCGGCAGCGGCACCGTGCTCGCCATGGACATGGTACCAGGTCTCCGCGCCGGCCGGCCAATTCCGGAAGCGGAGACCGAGCCGCGGGACCGCGGCCCCGGCGCGGAGCAGCGCCTGCTCTTCGAGACCGATACTGGCGTGGAAGCGGTGGATCGCGCTCGTGCTGCCGGGCAGGCGATCGGCGAGCGCAGCGGGATCGGGGGGTGTCTCGATCACGGTGATTGCGAGCTGCGGCAACGCACGGGCAAAGGCGGCCGCGGCGGACAGACCCACGATGCCGCCGCCGAGGATGGCAATGCTGCGGATCGCGCGATCGCTCATGCCGGTTCCTGCAAGCCCAGTGCGGCGCCATGGCCGGGGAGCGTCGCCACGTCGCGGGCGATCTGCGCGCGCAGGCGATCGAGTGCGTGGCCGAGTTCGTGCGGATTGGCGGCGTCGACGCGCTGGTCCCAACTCTCGGGCATCACGCCCTGGCCGATCAGCACCGCGATCCAGCTCGGCGCGAAGAACAGGCCGCGGCTGTAGCGCTGGATGCGCCCGGCGCGGCGGAACAGTTCGATCTTTTCGGTAAGACTGTCGGGGATCGGCATGTGCCGCGCTTCGCGCCAGAAGGCCGAATCGTCGCGCGTGCTGGCATGGTAGTGGAGGATCAGGAAGTCGCGGATCCGATCATATTCGTAATCGACCTGCGCGTTGAATTCGTCGCGGTCGGAATTCTCGATCGCGCCGATCGGGAACAGGTCGATCAACTGCTGGATCGCGACCTGGACCAGATAGATGCTGGTCGATTCGAGCGGCTCGAGGAAGCCCGACGCAAGCCCGACCGCGACTACGTTGTGCGACCAGCTGCGCTTGCGCCGACCGGCACGGAAGCGCAGCACCCGCGGATCGGCGAGCGGATCGCCCTCGACTGCGGCGAGGATCGCGGCCGCTGCATCCTCGTCGGAGAGATGCGTGCTCGAATAGACATAGCCGTTGCCGATTCGGTGCTGGAGCGGAATGCGCCAGCGCCATCCGGCCGGCATCGCGGTGGCGCGGGTGAGCGGTTCGATCTCGCCCGGCGGCGATGCGCAAGGCAGCGCCATCGCGCGGTCGCAGGGCAGCCAGTGCGACCAATCTTCCCAATCCTCACCGAGTGCGGCGCCGAGCAGCAGGCTGCGGAAGCCCGAACAATCGACGAACAAATCCCCCTCGATCCGCGCGCCGCTTTCGAGCAGCAATGCGGCGACGTCGCCAGTTTCGGCGTCGCGCTCGACCGATACGATGCGGCCCTCGGTACGCTTGACGCCATGCTTCTCGGCGAAGCCGCGCAGAAAGGGTCCGAAGCGCGTCGCGTCGAATTGATAGGCATAGCTATACGCTGACAGCAGCGAGTCCGGATCGGCGGCGGGCGGCGCAAAACGCCGCTGCGCCGCCATGACGTTGGCGACGCAGTAATCGCCGATGTCGCCGCCCTGGCCCCTCGCGTGCATCCGCAGCCACCAGTGGAGGAACGGGACGTCATTGAGCGGCCGTCCGAAATCGCCGAACGGATGGAGATAGGCGTCGCCCGGCTTGCCGAAATCGCGGAACTCGATACCGAGCTTGTAGGTGGCGTGGGTGGCGGCCATGAACTCGGCCTCGTCGAGCCCGAGCGTTTGAATGAAGGCGCGCAGGTGCGGGAGCGTCGCCTCACCGACTCCGACGATGCCGATCTCGGCGGATTCGATCAGTTCGACGCTGGCCGCGTGCGGCAACAGCCTGGCGAGCGCCGATGCGGCCATCCAGCCGGCGGTGCCGCCGCCGACGACGATCACTTTCTTGCGTGGCTGATTCACTTCGCTCCCCTCCGGGGGCGGGTGTAGGCGATTACCGGGTCAGCGTGCCAGCGCCGAAACGAACGCGCGTGCCCGCTCGCCGACCTCGGCGGCGGTCAGGCCGGGCTTGTACAGCGCCGAGCCCAGACCGAACCCGGCGGCGCCGGCCTCACGCCAGGGAGCCATGTTGTCGGGGGCCACACCGCCGACCGGGAGCAGCCGCAGGTCCTTTGGCAGCACTGCGCGCATCGCCTTGAGGATGCCGGGGCTCGATCCTTCCGCCGGGAACAGCTTGAGCGCCGTCGCACCCGCGTCGATCGCGGCGAAGGCCTCGCTCGGCGTGGCGATGCCGGGCAGCGACACCATGCCGGCGCTTGCACTGGCGGCGATGACCGCGATGTTCGCGTTGGGCGAGATGATCATCGTGCCCCCCGCCGCGCGCACCTGCTCGACCTGGCTTTCGCGCAGGACGGTGCCGGCACCGATCACTGCCCGGCCTTCGAACCGGCGGGCGAGCCGGGCGATGCTGTCGAGCGGATCGGGCGAATTCATCGGCACTTCGATCAGCGTGAAGCCGGCGTCGACCAGCGCGTCGCCGATGCCTTCGACTTCGTCGGGCTTCACGCCGCGCAGGATGGCGATCAGCGGGCAGCGCGCAAAGGCGGCGTCGAAGGCGGCGATATGGCTCATTGCTTCACAATCTCGTTGATGCCCGCGACGAACGCGGCGTGGCTGTCGATCAAACGCGCGGCGCGGCCATTGGCCTCGATCGCCGCCGAATAGAGGCCGCCGAGCGCTGGATCGGCAAGGATATGGACGGTGTCGTGCCCCGAGGTGGCAAGCCGCGTGGCGACATCGGTGCCAATCAGCAAGCCCGAGGCATAGGAGGTGGCGTCAGCATCGTCGCGTCGGCCCAGCAGCTTTGCGGCCCGGATACCGAACAGCGAAGCCGCGAGATCCCGGCGTTTGCCTTCCTCCACGCCTTCGAGGAATGCGGCGCCGAGCGTGACGTCGCCGTCCAGCTGCGCCGCCAGCAACCCGTGGGTGCGCAGCAGCGAGAACAACTCGCCGGTCATCGCGGTGACGAAATCGGCGATCCTGCCGTGCTCCATCTCCACCCATTTGCAATGGGTGCCAGGCTGCGCGAGCAGCGAACTTGCCGGAACCAGCCCCGCCGCGACTGCGCCGAGAAGCTGAACTTCCTCGCCGCGCATGACGTCCGGCCGACCGCCGACCAGGGTCGAGATACCGGGGACGATCGCGGTGCGGCCATCGATCCACAGCAGCCCCGCCGCCACCTCGGCCACGCCGGCAGGCGCAGCGACATAGGGAGCCGGCCGCCAGCCGATGTTGGAGCCGACCATTCCGGCAAGCAGCATCGGCAGGTCGCCGAACCGCTCGCGGATCGCCGCGGCCTCCGCCGCGAAGTCCTCGACCGCGGTAACGCCGTGATGGTCCCGCTCGGTCCGCGCGACCGCGCCGCCGTCGATCAGGAACACGCGCCGATTGGTCGTGCCCCAGTCGACGGCGAGGAAGCGGCTGCCGAAACTCACCACCAGGTCGCGTACAATGCGATGAGGATGAGGATCACGCCGACGCTGGCGATATTAAACGCGCCGGTGGTGCGGAAGCTGACGCCGTCCATCCGCACTCGGTTGGCGTCGCCGCGGCCGCGGAAGACCAGTGATACGACCATCGCGAGGAACAGGCTGACGACGAAAACGAACATCATCCGGTTCATGAACGGAAAGAGATAGTCGTTCAGCGCGTCGGGCAGGAAGTCTGACGGGATGCCTTTCTTCAGTATGTAAGATAGCAGCACCGACGTGACCGCAGCGACGATCGCGCCGGCTTCGGTAGCGGGCTTCCAGAACAGGCCGAGCAGGAAGATCACCGTGATCCCCGGCGTGAAGAAGCCCGAGAATTCCTGGATGAACTGGAAGGCCTGGTCGGACTGGCCGATCAGCGGCCTGGCGGCGATGATCGCGATCACCACCGCAATCGCGGCGACGATGCGACCGACGAGGACGAGATGCTTTTCCTGCCCCTCGACCACGGCGATGCCGTCCTCGCCGCGCGTCTTCATGCCGCGCGCCTTGGCATAGAGATCGAGCGTGAAGATCGTCGCGATCGAATTGATCTTGGATGCAGTCGACGCGATGATCGCCGCGATCAAAGCCGCGAAGACCAGGCCGAGCAGCCCCGGCGGCAGCAGCTTCATCATCGTCGGATAGGCTTCGTCGGGCTTTGCGAGTTCGGGGGCGAGCACCACCGCGGCGATGCCGGGCAGCACGATGATCACCGGCATCAGCAGCTTGAGATAGGCGGCGAACACCACACCCTTCTGCGCTTCGCCGAGGTTCTTCGCGGCAAGCGCACGCTGGATGATGTACTGGTTGAAGCCCCAGTAAGACAGGTTGGCGATCCACATGCCGCCGACCAGCACGGCGATGCCCGGCAGATCCTTGTAGAAGGGATTGTCCTGCGCGAGGATCATGTCGAAATGGCTCGGGACGCGTTCGGTCAGCACGCCGAAGCCGGCGAGAACGCCCCGATCGCCACCGATCTGGTTGAGCGTGAGATAGGAGACGACGAGGCCGCCGAGCACGAGCAGCGTCACCTGGACGATGTCGGTGAGCGCGACCGCCTTGAGCCCGCCATACAGCTGATAGAGCAGCGCAAAGCCGCCGAGCGCGATCAGCGCCGCGGTCTGGTCGACGCCCGCCACCTTGTTGACCGCGATCGAGCCCAGCCAGATGATCGACGTGAGGTTCACGAAGACATAGAGCGCGAGCCAGAACACCGCCATCAGCACCGGGAGCACGCGGCCGAACCGCTGCTCGAGGAACTGCGGCATCGTGTAGATTTCGTTCTTGAGGAAGATAGGCAGGAAGAACTTGCCGACGATCAGCAAGGTCAGCGCCGCCATCCACTCATAGGACGCGATCGCGAGGCCGATCGCATAGCCCGATCCGGCCATGCCGACGATCTGCTCGGCGGAAATATTGGCCGCGATCAGCGACGCGCCAATCGCCCACCAGGGCAGGGATTTGGAGGCAAGAAAATAGTCCGACGTGTCTTTGGAATGCCCGGCTTTTTCTCGACTAACCCACTGGGCAAGACCGAAAATACCGATAGCGTAGACGATCACGACGATGAGATCGATCTGCGAGAGACTCGTCATCCAGCTTCCTCCCTGCCCCCGAGCGCCGGCGGCTCGTGCCGCGCTTTCTGCCCGCCGCGCCACCTTCAGCGGCGACGTGGTTCATTTATCGTATTTATTGGACTTGTCCAGCGCCGGCACTCCGCTAACGTGGGTCAAACAATGACGAGGAGGGGTCCCGACATCTTGTCTGGGCCGATCGAGAGGCGACGGGGGATGGCAGTCAACTATCCGACTCTAGGTGCGGAGGACGCGCGGCCCCAGCTCGGCCGCAACCTCACGTATGGCATGCTCGACAGCTTGGGACGCGCAATCGTCACCGGCCGTTACGAGAGCGAAGCCTTCCCGACCGAGGCCGAACTGGCCAAGCAGCACGGCGTCAGCCGATCGGTGACGCGCGAGGCCGTCAAGATGCTCACTGCCAAGGGGCTGCTCAGCGCCCGCCCGCGCCAGGGCACGGTGGTCCAGCCGGCGACCAACTGGAATTTGTTCGACACTGACGTGCTGCGCTGGCTGCTCGAGCGGCAATTCTCGATCGATCTGCTGCGCCAGTTCAACCAGCTCCGCGTCGCGATCGAGCCCGAAGCGGCGGCGCTGGCGGCGCGCGTCGGCACCCCCGACGAGCTAGCGCGGATCACCCAGGGGCTCGAGCGGATGGTCGCCGCCGAACAGGGGCTGGAGGATACGCTCGAGGCCGATATCGCCTTTCACGTCGCGATCCTGCGCGCCTCCGGCAATCCCTTTTATGCACAGTTCCGGGATGTCGTCGGCACCGCGCTGCGCACTTCGATCCGCTTCACCAACCGCCTCAAGGGCCGCAGCGCCAACGTCGCCGATCATGCCGCGGTCCGCGACGCGATCGCGGCGCACGATCCCGACGCGGCACGCGCCGCGATGCGCGCGCTGATCGGCGACGTGCTCGATCTGATCGACGATGTCGAAGCGCGGACGGTAGAGGGCTGAACCTTCGCGTCGCGGCCTGCCGGCCCTGCGCGCAAGGGCTGGTTCAGCCAACCTCTACCAAGGATGGACGCTAAGGGGCAGAAATGGCGCGGGAAGCGCATCAGGCCGGGGCACACGCCACCAGACCCGCAGAATAATATGCGGTTTCCGGCGCTTAACCGTCTTCGACTTCTCCTATGATGGCTTGATGACCGACGCGTCGGACCCGCGGGGGCGAGGGACGGGTTCGCGGCGGCCGGCTCGGCGGGTGCTCTGCCGGGACCATAGGTACGGAGCCTTTGATGTCGTTGCAGAACATCCCCATTTCGCGAAAGCTCGCCGGCGCCTTCGCCGCGCTGATCGTGATCTTCGCCGGCGTCGGCGCGATCGTATTCGTCAACCTCTCCACGCTGGCCAGCGCGGGCGACGAAAAGGAACGCTCGCTTCGCGCGCTGGAGATCAGCCAGAAGCTGCTCACCGGCGTGCTCGAGCAACAGAATGCTGCGCGCGGCTTCGCCATCCTGGGCAAGGACGAGTTCTTCAAAACTTATACCGAGAATGGCGAGAAATTCTTCAAGACGGTCGACGAATTCAAGGAATATTCGACGTCGAAGGAACAGCATGATCGCGCCGATCGGCTGATCGTCAACGTGAAGACGCTGCGCGAGAAGCTCGACAACATCATCCGGCTCGCACGCAATCCCGCGACGCGCGGCGAGGCGGGCGAACTTTCCGGCGTCAAGATGCTCGGCGAGATTCGTCCGCTGATCAAGGAAATCGCGGATACGCAGGAAGAGCGCGTCGAGGAAAAGATTGCACATGAGGACGCGGCCGTCGCTTCAGCCACCTGGGCGATCTGGATCGGCGGCGCATTCGCAGTGGCGCTCGCGATACTGCTCGGCTGGCTGCTCTCGCGCGGCATAGCGGCGCCGGTGGCGCAGATGACCGGCGTGATGAACAAGCTGGCCAGCGGCGACAATGCCGTGGATATTCCCGGTACGACGCGCGGCGACGAGATCGGCGCGATGGCCAAGGCAGTGCTCGTGTTCCGCGAGGCGGCTGTCGACAAGCAGAAGACCGACGCGGCCAAGAAGATCGCGGACGCCGAACAGCAGCGCGTGATCGAAACGCTCGAGGCCAATCTGGGCAGGCTGGCGCAGGGCGACCTGACCAGCGAGATCGAAGAGGCGTTCGCGCCGACCTATGAATCGCTCAAGGTCAACTTCAATGCCGCCGCGTCCGAGCTGCGCAACCTGATCGGCACGGTGATGGAGAGCGCGATGACGATCCGCACCGGCTCGGGCGAGATCGCCCAGGCCTCGGAGGATCTCGCGCGCCGCACCGAAGCCAATGCCGCGAGCCTCGAACAGACTTCGGCGGCGGTGACGCAGATGGACGGACGCCTCAAGGCGACCGCGGCTTCCGCCGGCCGCACCGTCGAGCGTGCCGACGGCGCGATCGCCACGGTCTCCGGCGGCCGCGCGATCGCCGACCAGGCGGTGCAGGCGATGGGCCGCGTCGCGGACGGTGCCAAGGGCATCGATTCGGTCATCGAGGGGCTCGACAAGATCGCATTCCAGACGCGGGTTCTCGCGATGAACGCCGCCGTCGAAGCCGGCCGCGCCGGCGAAGCGGGCCGCGGATTTGCAGTAGTCGCGGACCTTGTCTCCGCACTCGCGATGCGCTCCGAAGAGGAAGCAGCACGCGCGCGCGATCAGCTGACCGCCACGCAGACCGATATCGTCGCGGCGGTGGAGATGGTCAGCAAGGTAGACCATGCGCTCGCCGACATCTCGGGCGACGTGAGCGAGGTCCATGCGCTGCTCGGCCAGATGGCCAGCGACAACCAGGCCCAGTCGACTGCGATCACCGAAATCTCGATCGCGATCGGGACGATGGACCAGTCGACTCAGCAGAACGCCGCGATGGTCGAAGAAACCTCGGCGGCGGCGCGCAACCTGAGCGGTGAAGTCGCCGCGCTCAGCGAGCAGGCGTCCAAGTTCAACGTTGGTGGCGGCGTGCGCCCGGTGACGGTACGCGCGAGCGCCCCGGCGAAGCCCGCAGCCAAGGCTGCAGGCTATGTCTCGCCGGTGCGGGCGCTTCCCGTCACTGCAATGGCGAACGGCGGCGGCGACTGGGCGTCGTTCTAGAACCCTCTGTTCCCCGGCGAAGGCCGGGCCCCAGTTGCCGACAATTCGCGCCGGCGGGATGCCCTTGCCTGTTCGCCGATACTGGGCCCCGGCCTTCGTCGGGGAACAGAGTGCAAGAAGGCCCGCTCTCAAATCCTACCCCGCCTCGCGAGGAAAGACTGGTCACTTCATCCTGATCGTATCGATCACCCCGTCGTCCCGATACTGGATCGGCTGGATCGCGACGCGGCGCTCGCCGTTATAGGGTCCGTCGCCGATCTGCCCTTCCCAGCGGTGATAGGCGATGTACCATTTGCCGTCCTTCGGGTCCTCGAAGAAGCTGTGGTGCCCCGGCCCGCGATAGCGCTTGTCGCCGACGAGCAAAGGTCCGCCATAACGCCACGGCCCGGTCGGCGACAGCGCTACGGCGTAGTGGATCTGATAGCTCGCATCGTTCCATCGCCCCGCCGAATAGGACAGATAATAGATGCCCTTGCGATAGTGCATGAACGCGCCTTCGGTGAAGTTGGGCGGGGTTTCCACCTTCACTTCATGGTCGATGCTGACCATGTCGGGCTTGAGCACCCAGGCCCGCAACTTCGCGCCGGCGCTGCCGCCAGCATAGAGATAGGGTGTCTTGGTCTTCGGATCGACGAACACCGCAGGATCGATCGCTTCGAAGCCGTTGCCGCCGGTGACTAGTGGCTTGCCGCTATCGGTGCAGGGCCCCGCCGGGCCCTTGCACGTGGCAACGCCAATTCGGCTCGGGGTCGGGTTCTGCGGCCCGACCGAATAATAGAAATGCCAGCTGCCGTTCGCCTGGACCATGTCGGGCGCCCAGAGGAAATGGCGTACGCGATCGTCATCCGCCCAGGCCACGTCCTTGAGGCGGACCAGCGGCTCGCCGCGCGTCCATTTGACCTTGTCTGGCGAGGACCAGACCGACAGGCTCTCGTCGCCTCCGGTGGTATAGATCCAATATTGCCCGTCGGACACCTCGATGTCGGGATCGGCGCCGGCGAAGACCGACTTCACTTCCTGCGCGGATGCTGCCGACGGAATCCCCGCCAGCAGCACCGCGAACAACAAGCCGCGCATCACTTGCCCGCTGCGGGGACCATCCCGCGCGGCGAAGTGGCGAGGCGCCTGATCAAATCGACTTCGGCCTGACGATACGGCTTGCCGTCGAAGTAGAGGATGTCGTGGAACCAGATCGTCGGCTCCTCATAGGTGTAGGGCTTCTTCCAGCTGTCCCACGGCAGGCGGGTCTGCATCTTGCCGTCGACAAAGCCCCAATTGTACATCGCGATGTTGAGCTTCTTGCCGATCGGCAGCGTGTTGTCGAAGGTCGAGCCGTTGCCGCGCGCCATGTACTCGGTGCACCAGACCGGGCGGCCATAGCTCAGCATCTGGCGTGCGCGCTTCTCGAACGTCTCCGCCCAGCTGTAATCGTGGAAGCTGAGCACGTCGGACTCGCGGATCTGGATCTTCTCGACGGCGTCGACCTTGTTCAGATCGTCCCAATGCTCGCCGATCCAGACGCCCGAAGTGAGCGGCTGGACGGGGTTCGCGGCGCGCGCGGCGTCGAACAGGCGGGGCAACAGCAATGCGACATATTTGTTCTTGTCCGGAGTCGGCTTGTAATTGCCGCCGCCGCCATTGTTGGGCTCGTTCCACACGTCCCAGCCGACGATGCGATCGTCCTTGGCAAACGTCGTGACGACGTCCTTCACATAGGCTTCGAGCTTGCCGTATTGCGACGCGTCCTTGAGGCGATCGGCGCCAGGCGACTGCAGCGAGCCCGAATTGTGGACGCCGGGGATCGGCGGATGCTGCGGGCCGGCGACCGGATTGGGATCCCAGCAGCTGTCGAAGAAGATCCACAAGGTCTTGATCTTGTGCCTGGCCGCGATCGTCATGAATTCGTCCATGCGGCGCTTGAGGCCGGCGGCATCGGTCTCCCAGAGCAGATGGTGCAGGTTCACCCGCATCACGTTCATCCCCATCGCCTCGGCCCAGCCGAGCTCGAGGTCGATGCGCTTGGGATCCCAGGTTTCGGCCTGGAACATCTCGAGCTGGTTGATCGCGGTGGCCGGCGTGTAGTTGGCGCCGACCTGCCAGGGCTGCGTCGCATGCCATTTATTGGCCTGCGCCTTGGTCCACTGATCGCGGGCCTCGGCGGGGGAAACGCCCGCGACGAAGGCGAGCGCGGTCGCCGAGAGAAGGAAGCTACGACGGATCATCTGGTCTCTCCCCCGGATCAGCGGCGCGCGGCGGTGGCGCCGCTGCCGAACTTGTACGTCATGATGTTGCGATAGGTCTGGCCGGGCTCGAGCCGCGCCTCGGGGAAGCCCTTCTGGTTGACCGCATCGGGGAAGATCTGCGGCTCCATCACGATCGCGTCGCCCTCACGATAGATCTTGTCGGCCTTGCCCGAGAAGGTGCCGTTGAGGAAATTGCCCGAATAGAATTGCAGCCCCGGCTGGTTCGACCACAATTCGAAGCTGCGGCCCGAGACCGGATCGGAAACGCGCGACATCAGATGCTGGGTGTTGGTGACCTTGCGGCCGATCACCCAATTATGGTCGTAGCCGCGGCCATAGACGATCTGCTTGTCGCTGGCGTCGCGGACGCGGTCGCCGATCGCGCGCGGCTTGCGAAAATCGAACACGGTGCCGACGACGGGGCGGAACACGCCGGTCGGGATCAACGTCTCGTTGACCGGGGTGATCGAGTCCGCCGGGATGGTGACGATGTGCCCCATCGCGCCGTTGGCCGAGCCCTCGCCCGACAGGTTCCAATATGCGTGGTTCGAGATGTTGACGATCGTCGCCTTGTCGGTGGTCGCGACATATTCGATCGTCAGGTTGTTCGCCTCGTCGAGCGCGTAGGTCGCGTCGACGGTCAGCGTGCCGGGATAGCCCTGATCGCCATCGGGGCTGACATAGCGCAACGTCACCGACGCGGTCGGGCCGTTCTTCACCGAGACGACCTGCCACAACACCTTGTCGAAGCCGGCGCTGCCGCCGTGGAGCGAATTGACGCCGTCGTTGAGCGGGGTCTGATAGTCGCGGCCGTCGAGCTTGAAGCGGCCGCCGTCGATGCGATTGGCGAAGCGGCCGACCGTGGCGCCGATGAAGTTGGGATATTTCAGATAGTCGCCGATCGTATCATGCCCAAGCGCGATATCGGCCTTCTTGCCGGCGCGATCGGGCAGCACCAGCGACTGGATCGACGCGCCATAGGCGATGATGTTCGCCGATACGCCGCGCGCATTGGTGAGCAAAACCGCATCGATGGTGCGGCCGTCGGGAAGCTTGCCGAAGGTACCGCGCTTGGCGGTGGCGGCGTCGGCGGGAGCGGCGATAGCCATGGCGGCGACTACTCCCAAAGCTGCGAAGGTCTTCATCGTCTCTCTCCCTCGATTTTTTGTTTTGATCAGTGCCGGGTCAATGGCTGTCGCGCGGAATGCCCTTGGTCTGAGCGATCCGCTGATATTTTACCGCCATCTCGAACACCGCGCCGGTATCGAACTGGCCGACCAGGTTGCGATGGATTTCCTGCCACGGCGTCTGCGCCTCGGGCACGTAATCCACCGCGAGCGCTTCGCGGCGGCGGGCGATCTCGGCATCGTCGACGAGCATGTTCGCGGTGCGGTTCCTGAGATCGATGCGGATGCGATCGCCGGTCTGGACCAAAGCGAGCCCGCCACCGACCGCGGCTTCGGGCGCCGCGTTGAGGATCGAGGGCGAACCGCTGGTGCCGGACTGGCGGCCGTCGCCGAGGCAGGGCAATGCGTGGACGCCCGCCTGGATCAGCGCGGTGGGCGGGCGCATGTTGACGACTTCGGCGCCGCCCGGATAGCCGACCGGGCCCGCGCCGCGCATGATCAGGATCGAATTGGTGTCGATGCCGACCGAGGGATCGTCGATGCGGTGATGATAGTCCTCGGGGCCGTCGAATACGACCGCGACGCCTTCGAACGCTTCGGGATCGTCGGGATTGCTGAGATAGCGGCTGCGGAACTCGTCCGAGATCACGCTGAGCTTCATCACGGCGTTGTCGAACAGATTGCCCTTGAGGACGGTCAGGCCCGCCGCCGGCTTCATCGGTGCGTCGAGCGGGAAGATCACGTCGGTGTCCTCGCTCTCGGCAGTCGCGACATTGTCCGCGACGGTCTTGCCGTTGACCGTCAGTGCGCTGCCGTCGATCAGCCCGGCGCGGAGCAATTGCCCCATCACCGCAGGCACGCCGCCGGCGCGATAGAAATCCTCGCCGAGATATTTGCCGGCGGGCTGGAGGTTGACCACCAGCGGGATATCCGACCCGTGCGCTTCCCAATCGGTCAGGCTGAGTTCGACGCCGATATGGCGCGCGATCGCGTTCAAGTGGATCGGCGCGTTGGTCGAGCCGCCGATCGCCGAATTGACTCGGATCGCGTTCATGAACGCCGTGCGGGTCAGGATGTCGCTGGGCTTGCGGTCATTGAGCGTCATCTCGACGATCTGCAGGCCGGTACGGTAGGCATTTTCCTGCCGGTCACGATAGGGCGCGGGGATCGCCGCCGAGCCGGGCAGCGACATGCCGAGCGCCTCGCACAACGAGTTCATCGTCGTCGCGGTGCCCATGGTGTTGCACCAGCCGGTGGACGGCGCGGAAGAGGCGACCAGCTTGAGGAATCCCTGATAATCGATCTCGCCCGCAGCGAGCATCTCGCGCGCCTTCCACACGATCGTGCCCGAGCCTGTGCGCTCGCCCTTGAACCAACCGTTGAGCATCGGGCCGACCGACAGCGCGATCGACGGGATGTTGACCGTCGCCGCCGCCATCAGCGCAGCGGGGGTCGTCTTGTCGCAGCCGATGGTCAGCACGACACCGTCCATCGGATAGCCATAGATCGTTTCGACGAGGCTGAGATATTGCAGGTTGCGATCGAGTCCGGCGGTCGGGCGCTTGCCGGTCTCCTGGATGGGATGCGTACCGAATTCGAGCGCGATCCCGCCCGCGTCGCGAATGCCCTCACGCAAGCGATCCGCCAACACGAGATGATGCCGGTTGCACGGCGAGAGATCGCTGCCGGTCTGCGCGATGCCGATGATCGGCCGGCCCGACTGAATCTCGTCGAGGCTGATGCCGAAATTGAGATAGCGCTCGACATACAGCGCAGTCATGTCGGGATTGGCAGGATTGTCAAACCAGGCGCGCGACCTCAGCGGCGGACGACCGCCATTCGAACCGTTTTCCGCGTCGCTCATTCACCTCTCCGGTGGGGTAATTGTCTTTACAGAAGCACCGCTTTTGTTGGCCCCAGCGGTGCTTGCGGGCTTGATACCGGCAGTCTCGGGCAATAGGAAGAGCATATATATCTTATAAAAGGAAGGCAGAGGATGGCGGAGACCAATTCGCAGCGGATCCGGCTCGGGCTGGTCGGGATCGGCAAGATCGCACGCGATCAGCATCTCCCTGCCCTCGCGGCCGACGACCGCTTCGAACTGACGGCGACCGCCAGCCGTAATGCACAACTCGACAACGTCCCCGGATATCCCGACGTCGCCGCAATGATCGCCGGTGGGCATGATCTCGATGCGGTTTCGCTCTGTACGCCCCCCGACGGGCGCTACGAGCAGGCGGTGATCGCGATCGATGCCGGGCTCCACGTGATGCTGGAAAAGCCGCCCGCGACGACACTGACCGAGATCGCGGCGCTGGCCGATCGCGCCCGGGCGAAGGGGGTCGTGCTGTTCACTACCTGGCATTCGCGCGAAGCCGCGGGCGTCGAGCCGGCCAAGGCATGGCTCCAGGGCAAGCGCGTCGACGCGGTGCGGATCACCTGGCGCGAAGACATCCGCCGCTGGCATCCCGGGCAGGAATGGATCCTCGCCGCGGGCGGCTTCGGTGTGTTCGACCCCGGCATCAACGCGCTTTCGATCGCAACGAAGATCCTGCCGGATCCGCTGTTGCTCGATTCGGGGTGGATGGACGTGCCCGAGGGCGGCGGCTCGCCGCTCGCCGCCGAACTCAAGATGCGCAGCGGCAATGCGAGCGTGGATGTCGTGCTCGATTTCCTGCAGACGGGGACGCAGACCTGGGACATCGAAGTCGACACCGACACAGGCACGCTGCGGCTGGGCATGGGCGGCAGCATCCTGCACCTGCCGGGCGAAGAACAGCAGAAGGCGCCCGACCGCGAATATCCCCGGCTCTATGCCCGATTTGCCGAGCTGGTCGCCGCGGGCGAAAGCGATGTCGACGTTCGCCCGCTGCAGATCGTAGCCGACGCCTTCATGATGGCCGAGCGCCGGATTATGGCACCGTTCGCCTTTTAAGCATCGCCCTCCTTTGAGGGAGGGCTGCGCGGGAGGCCGGGGGACGCAAGTTCCTCGGCCTTCTTCTTTTCCGGCGCGGCTTTGCTATGACCCCTTGCAACCACTAAGGAGGGGATCCCGGAATGTCGCTGCGCAATGCGCTGCTTCTGCTGGCTACAATCGGTGCTTTGCCTGGCGCGGCGCTTGCCCAAGCCGCTGCCGAGGTGAGCCCGCGTGCGGCGGTCGATGCGGCGACGAAGCTCGCCCGCTGGCAGTTGGCGCGGATGCGCGACACCAGCCACATCTCGCGCGCCGGCGGCGAGACGGGCAACCCGCGGGCATGGGAGCAGGCGGCGTTCTGGGTGGGCATGACCGCGCTCGCCGATCACGGAGCGCCGGCGGACATCGGCAAGGCGATCCTCGATATGGGGCGCGCCAATCAATGGCAGCCAGGCCGCCTGCCCTTTTTCGCCGACGATCACGCAATCACCCAGAGCTATCTCTGGGCAGCGAAGCACGGCGCAGACCCCGATGCGTTGCGCCCCGTGCGCCGCGTGTTCGACAATGTCGTCGATAACGCCCCGCGCGTCACCCTCGCCTTCGTGGTTCCGGAAAAGGGGGGATACGGCGCCACCGAGTGCCTCGCACGCTGGTGCTGGTGCGACGCGCTGTTCATGGCGCCGCCGGCGATGCTCGAGCTATCGAACCAGACCGGTGACCGGCGCTACCGCGACTATGCGTTGCGCGAGGTCTGGGCGACGGTCAACTTCCTCTACGATCCGGCGGAGCGGCTCTTCTATCGCGACAGCCGCTTCTTCGACCGGCGCGATGCCAAAGGCCGAAAGATGTTCTGGAGTCGCGGCAATGGCTGGGTGCTCGCCGGGCTCGCGCTGATGATCCCCAAGCTGCCGAAGGGCGATCCCGACCGGAGGAAGCTCGAGGCATTGTTCGTCGAAATGGCGGGCAAGGTAAAGGCGACACAAAAGGCCGATGGGTTTTGGGCGCCTTCGCTGCTCGCGCCCGAGGATTCGCCGCCTGAATCGAGCGGCACGGGGTTCTACACCTTTGGACTCGCCTGGGGCATCAAGGCGGGGTTGCTGCCGCGCGCCGAATATGCGCCGGCGGTGCGGAAAGGCTGGGTTGCGCTCGCCCGCTCGATCCAGCCCGACGGCCGGCTCGGCTGGGTGCAGCAGGTCAGCGATCGGCCCGAACAGGTGCTGGCGACCGACACGCAATATTACGGCGTCGGCGCGTTCCTGCTCGCGGCAACCGCAGTCGCGGATTTGAAGCTCGACTGATACCGCCGAATTAGTGCCCCGAGTCTTCTCAGCACTCTACCTTTCGTTCGCTCGGGGTGTGCGGCTGGATACAGGGGTGCGTCGGATAGGCCTCGAGATCCAACTCGGTCGCCTCGCGAACGACTTCGACGCGGTCGCCGGCGTCCTTCATCTCGTAGAGCTTGCCGAGCGCCAGCGTGAACGGCCGGTGGAGGACCATCATCAGGCGGCCGTCGAACGCGCGGAACAGCATGCCGTGGCCACTGTCGCGGCGGACCAGAGGATCGAGTTGCTCCCACGGACCTTCGAGGCCGCCCGATTTCGAGCGCGCGATCGACTGTACATAGCCGCGCTCGCCATAGCTCGACCACAGCATCACCAAAGCGCCGGTGCCGGTGCGGTAGAATTCGGGGCCATCAGTGACCCAGACGGTGTCGCCATCAGGCTGGCGCTGGCCCCTGGCCCAGGGCGCTTGATTGGCGCGGAACAGGATGCGCGGCGGGCCCTCGGCGGCGAGACTGTCGTCGAGCGGGATCGCCTCGATCGTGCCGACCCTGGTCTGGAGCCACTCGTGCGCGTAGACGAGCCACGGCTTGCCCGCGGCATCGACGTGGAGCGTCCCGTCGAGGGTCATGCGCTCCTTCGGCGCGATCGGCTCACCGTTTCGGACCACGCGATACGGGCCATCGACCTTGTCGGCGACCGCGAGGATAGTGCCGCGGCGATAGGGCTTGCGGCTGCCCGCCGGTGGCAGCGTCGCGGCCTCGTCGTGGAAGGTAGTGAAGAGGTAGTATTTGCCTTTCCACGCATGCACTTCGGGCGCCCAGGAACCGCTCTTGGCCCAAGTTCCCTCGGGGAGTGCGAACGCGACGCGCGGGCGAGTCCAGTGTTTGAGATCCTTGCTGGTGTAGACCATCGTACCGAGCCGGCGATCGCCGGTCATTGCGGTCTCGTTGCGGGTAAACAGGTAATAGGTCCGGCTGGCCTTGTCGGCGACTATGAAGGGGTCGTGGAGCTGCATCTGGGGCAGCAGCAGCGGCGCCTCGGCGGGTTTCTGCTGCGCGGCGGCGGGCGTCGTGAGGAGGACGGCGAGCGCGGCTAACAGGTGCTGGAGCTGCATGCTCTTCCTTCCCTTCACGCCCGCTCGGCCGCGATCTCCTCGAGCGACTTGCCTTCGTTGCGCGGCGCCCAGACCAGTCCGATCACCCCCGAGGCGATCAGGAACCCGGTGAGGATCCAGGCGAGCGTGGTATAATCGTAGGAGGCGAGCCAGGGCACGAAGAAGCTCCAGATGCCGAGACTGATGCGCACGATCGCGAAGGTCAGACCCTGTGCGGTGGAGCGGATCGTGGTCGGGAAGAGTTCGGCGGACCAGAGCTGGAAGAAGCTCTGCGCGCCGAAGCCGCCGGCGACACCCATGATGACGACATGGAGGATGTAGACTTCGAGCGTGAAGCCGAAGATCGCGAGGATCCCCATGCCGACGACGTGCAGCGCCGCGGAGATGCCGAACAGCAGGCGCTGATTGACCTTGTCCGACAGCGTCATGAAGATCGTGAGGATCGAGATCATCCCGATCAGGAAATAGGCCGCCGGCACGATCGTCGCGACCCATTCGGGCAGGTTGTGCTCCTTGACCAGATACGGCGTGAAGAAGCCGTTGAAGCCTGCCCACAGGTTCCAGAAGCCATACATCGACGCGAGAAACAGGATCGCGCCGAGATAGCGCGGGCTGAACAATTCGCGCCAGCCGCGGCTCGCCGGCTGGCCGACCGCGGCGGCCTGCGCCTCCTCCCAGCGCTCGGACTCGCGCATCCGCGAGCGCAGGAAGGTCAGCGCGATCGCCAGCACTGCAAGGTGCGCGAAGATCCAGCGGACGCCGGTGATCCCCCATGGCTGGAGGAAATAGGCCGCGACGAGCACCGCCACCGGCCCCAGATACCAGAGCAATTGCGCGACGCCCGAATGCGCGCCGCGCTTGTCGTCGGGCGCCTGCTCGGCGATCAGCGACCAGGACGCGGGGATGTCCGCGCCGACCGCGAGGCCGACCAGCACGAAGCCCAACACGATCATCCACGGCGCCGAGGCGAAGACGAGGAACAGCATGCCGAACGCGTAGAAGATCATGTCGAACTGGTAGATCTTCTTGCGGCCGAACTTGTCGCACAGGATGCCGCCGATCAGCGCGCCGATGCCCGCCGATATCGCATTGGCGCTGAACGCGCCGATCAGCCCGATGAAGCCGTCCGACAGGCCGTAGATCTGCTTCCACAATCCGAGCGCCACCGAGCCGGCGACGATCGAGCCCGCGTCGATATAATTGGCGAGCCCCGCGAGGATCGTGTTGCGCCACTTATGGTCCTGGGTGTCGCTCATATGTCCCTCTAGACGTCCAGCCCGAGCCGGTAGATGCGGTTGGCGTTGCGCGCCCAGAGCGCGCGGCGCTCGGACTCGCTGAAATCGGAGGTGATCTCGGCATAGGCGTCGAGATGCTGCGCGAAGCTTCCGAAGAGCTTGTCGGTCGGGAAGTCGCTGGCGAACATTGCGCGGTCGTCGCCGAACAGTTCGATCGCCTCCAAGACGTACGCTCGCGCCTGATCCAGGGACCACGGGCGATGCGTGAAACCCATGCCCGAGAGCTTGGTGGCGACATTGGGCAGCGCCGCGAGTGCGCTCATGCCGGTGCGCCACTGGTCCCATTCGCCGGGGACGGCCATGCCGGTGTGGTTGATCACGACCTGCGTTTCGGGGTGCCGCGCGATCAGCCTCGCGAGACCGGGGAACTGGCCGGGATAGGCCTGAAGATCGAAGCTGAGGTCATATTTGGCGAGCAGTCCGAAGCCCTTCTCCCACGCCGCGTCCTGCGTGACGTCGCGCGGAGTGTAGCTGCGGCGCGGATCGGCGTGCCAGTTGACGATGTGGCGAATGCCGCGGACGTTGGGATGCGCGGCGTGCGCTTCGAGCAGCGCCTCGACGTTCGGGTCATCGAGGGCCGCGAAGGCGATGATCGCATTGGGCATGCCGCGATCGACAGCGATGCCCTGCAACCATTCGGTTTCGGCGAGCGCGGCGCCGGCCTCGGCGCCCGCATCGACATGGACGATGCCGCGGACGTCCCAGCCCGATGCGTCGGCGAGATAATCGTCGAGGAGGTAGGTCCTGGCGATCGGCTCGACGCTGCCGTTCGGGCCGTCATCGGCGAAGGGCGGCGTCAGCCAGGGATAGGCGATGCGATCCAGATCCCAGAGATGCACATGGGCATCGATGAACGGCAGATCGCGCGCCATTTTCCCCTCTCCTTATCGTCGTCCCGGCGAAAGCCGGGATCTCGTGCCGCACGCCGTTCGCTTGCCGCCTGAGATCCCGGCTTTCGCCGGGATGACGGTTGTCAGTACGTCGTCCGCCCGCCCGAGGTGTCGAAGGTCGAAGCGGTGGTGAAGCTGCATTCCTCGCTCGCCATGAACAGGATCATCGCGGCGCTTTCCTCGGCTTCGCCGAGCCGGCCCATCGGAATCCTCGAGCGCATGTAATCGACCTGACTCGGCGGAAGCTGATCGAGGATCGGGCTCTCGAACGTCGCCGGAGTCAGCGCGTTGGCGATGATGCCCTTGCCGGCCAGCTCCTTGCCGAGCGACTTGGTGAGGCCGATCACGCCCGCCTTGGAGGCCGAGTAAGCCGAGGCGTTGGGATTGCCTTCCTTGCCGGCGACCGAGGCGACGTTGACGATGCGGCCATAGCCGTTCGCCAGCATCACCGGGACCACTTCGCGGCAGCAATAGAACAGCCCGTTGAGGTTGATGTCGATCACGCGCTGCCAGCTGTCGAGCGGATATTCGTGCACCGGCGCGGTCGCCCCGGTGATGCCCGCCGAATTTACCAGAACGTCGATCCGACCGAGTGCCGCCGCGGTGTCCCTGGCGGCCTGCGCCACTGCCGCAGGATCCGAGACGTCGAGAGCGACGAGGTGCTTCGCGCCGATCTCGCCGGCGGCCTGGGCAAGCGCCTCGGCATTCATGTCCCAAAGCGCGACCTGGCCGCCTTCGGCGATGAAGCGGCGCGCCACTGCGAGGCCGAGGCCCCCGGTGCCGCCGGTGATGACTGCGGTGCGGCCTTCGAAACGACCGGAATAAACGGTCATTCGGCCACCCATGCGACGAATTCCTGGCGCTGCTCGCCGAGCTTTTCGATGCCGAGCGTGACGACGTCGCCCGCCTTGAGATACCAGGGTTCGGGCTTCTGGCCGAGGCCGACGCCGGGAGGGGTGCCGGTGGTGATGATGTCGCCGGGCTCGAGGATCATGAACTGCGAGAGATACGCCACGATCTGCGCGACGGTGAAGATCATCGTCCTGGTCGAGCCGTCCTGCTTGCGCTCGCCGTTGACGTCGAGCCACATCTTGAGGTTCTGCACATCGCCGACCTCGTCGGCGGTGACCAGCCAGGGGCCGACGGGTCCGAAGGTCGGGAAGCCCTTGCCCTTGTCCCAGGTCATGCCCCGCTCGGTCTGCCAGTGGCGCTCGGAAACGTCGTCGACCACGCAATAGCCGGCGACGTGGTTCAGCGCGTCGGCCTCCTCGACATAGGAAGCGCGCTTGCCGATGATCACGCCGAGCTCGACTTCCCAATCGGTCTTCTTCGAATCTCTGGGGATCGTCACCGGGTCGTTCGGCCCCTGGATGCAGGTCACCCATTTCTGGAAGACCACCGGCTCCTCGGGAATCGGCAGGTTCGATTCGGCCGCGTGATCGGCGAAGTTGAGGCCGATCGCGACGAACTGGCGCGTGCCGGTGACGCAGGCGCCGTAGCGCGGATTGCCATCCACCTTGGGCAGCGAGGCCGGGTCGATCGCGGCGAGCTTGGCCAGCCCCTCGGGCGAGATTTCGGCGGGGCCGACATCGGCGATGACGCCCGACAAGTCGCGGATCGCGCCGTCGGCATCGATCAGGCCGGGGCGTTCGCTACCGGCGGGTCCAAAACGGCAGAGTTTCATGGGATCAGGTCTCTCGTTCTCAATGCGGGTAGGGGCGGTGCATCGGCAGCTCGCGGTTGAGCTCGACTCCGAAGCCGGGCTTGTCGAGCGCGCTCACGTGCAGGCGCCCGTTTACGGGCACCGGCTCGCCGATCAATTGCGGGTGGAACATGGGCACGACTTCGGTCGGCCCCGGATGCATCATCAGAAACTCGGCGAACGGGCTGTTATGCCGGGTTATGACGAAGTGATAGCTGTACACGCTGGAGCCGTGCGGGATCATCATCACGCCCTTGCTGTCGGCGTAATTGGCAATCTTGATCAGCTCGGTGACGCCGCCGCACCAGCCCACATCCGGCTGGATGATGTCGCAGCATTCCATGTCCATCAGCATGCGGAAGCCCCAGCGCGTGGCCTCATGCTCGCCGGTGGTGACGAGCAGGCCCTTGGGGGCGTTCTTCTTGAGCGCGGCATAGGCCCAGTAATCGTCGGGGCTGAGCGCCTCCTCGATCCATTTGAGCCCGCATTCCTGATAGGCGCGGTGGGCGAGCCGCGTTGCATAGTCGAGATCGAGGCTCATCCAGCAATCGAGCATCAGCCAGAAATCGTCGCCGACCTTGGCACGCATGTCCGCCAGCTCGGCGATGTTCTGGTGCAGGCCTTCAAGGCCCTCGGCCGGGCCATGATGCAGCGGCAGCTTGCCGCCGATGAAGCCGAGCTCCTTGGCGACGTCCGGACGCGCGCCCGTCGCGTAGAATTGCAGTTCGTCGCGCACCGCGCCGCCGAGCATCTGATAGACCGGCTCGCCGCGCAATTTGCCGAGCAGGTCCCACAAAGCGAGATCGACGCCCGAAATCGCGTTCACGACGAGGCCCTTGCGGCCATAATATTGAGTCGAGAAATACATCTGATCCCAGATCTTCTCGACTTCGCGCGGGTCGCGCCCCTCTAGGAAGCGCGCGAGGTGCTTCTCGACGATGAACGCGGCCGGCTCGCCGCCGGTGGTTACCGCGAAGCCGATCGTGCCGTCCTCCGCCTCGATCTCGACGATCAGCGTGCCGAGCACATTGATGCCGAAGCTCTGGCGCGACTGGCGATATTCGGGATAGCGCGCCATCGGGGTGGCGATGTGATTGTCGATCCAATGGCCTTCGCCCTGATCGTGATAATCGGCACCACCGCCGCGGACGGTGAAGGCACGGACGTGCTTGATCTTGGAAAGGCCGGCTGCCGCCACGTCTCTGATCCTCTTTGCCGCGCCCATACCACATCTGGACACGTGACCCGATAATGTGAAAAATCGCGAGCAAGACATACCAGCATGTGATACGTTTCGCCGCTATGCCTGTTGAAAGGGTCTGCCGGGAGCTCAAATGCTCCGCCGCTGCGCACCCCTCCTGATGCTTTACTTTCTCACTTTATGGGATAGGATGTTACGAGATGAGACGCGACACGTCAAACGCTGAATCGGAACCTGCGGCCAAGAAGGCGGGCCCCAAGGTGCAGGGCAGCCAGACGCTGATCCGTGGGCTCGACATGCTCGACAAGGTGATCGACGGCCCGGTCAAGCTTGCCGAGCTATCGGCGCGGATGAGCCTTACCCGTTCGACTACGCACCGGCTGGCCAACGCGCTGATCGACCGGGGCTTCCTCACCTACCTGCCGCGCGACGGCTATCAGCTCGGTCCGAAGCTGATCCAGCTGGGTTTCCTCGCGCAGAGTCAAGCCGACATCGTCCAGATCGCGCGCCCGCGAATGGAAGAGCTGGCCGCCGCCTCCGAGGACACGGTGCATCTCGGCCGGATGGACGGCGATCTCGCGCTCTATCTCGACAAGATTCCGGGCCGGCGCCGAGTGGAGATCTCGAGCCGGATCGGCGACCGCCAGCCGCTGACGTCGACCGGGCTCGGCAAGGCGCTGCTGGTCGACAGCAGCGAAGCCGAGTGGACCCGGCTGTTCGAGGCCGACCAGGCGCATGGCGCGCCGCGCGCGAACCGCGAGACATGGTTCGAGCGGATGCGGAGCTATGCGGATGCCGGCCATGCCTATGACCTCGAGGAGAATGAGGACCAGATCCGCTGCGTCGCCGCCCCGGTGCGCGACGTTTCGGGCAAAATCGTCGCGGCGATCAGCGTATCGAGCGCCGCGCAATATATGGACGACGCGCGGATGGAGTCGCTGAGCGCCGAAGTCCGCGAAACCGCGCAGAAGATCAGCACCGATCTGGGCTGGAGCCCCGACGTGCGGCCGCTGCGCCGCTCGCGCAGATAGCCTCAGGAGAGCCAAGTGAAGTTGTTGGATGGCAAGACCGTGCTCGTCACGGGCGCATCGACGGGCATCGGACGCGCCGCCGCGGTGGGCGCAGCGAAAGCCGGCGCGGACGTCGTGATCAACTATCACAGCCGCGACGACGACGCCGCGGCCTGCATCGCCGAGATCGAAGCCGCCGGCCAGCGCGGGCTGGCAATCAAGGGCGACGTCGCCGCGCCCGAGACTGCGACCGAATTCGTGGCCAAGGCGGTCGAGGCGTTCGGCAAGGTCGACGTGATGGTCTCCAACGCCGGGATCTGCCCGTTCCACAGCTTTCTCGACATGCCGGTCGAGACTGTCCAGCGGACCATGCAGGTCAATCTGCTCGGCGGCTATTTCATGTGCCAGGCGGCCGCCAACCAGATGGTCGCGCAGGGCCATGGCGGCGCGCTGATCGCAGTCTCGTCGATCTCGGCTTTGGTCGGCGGCGAATATCAGACGCACTATACCCCGACCAAGGCGGGGCTCCATTCGCTGATGCAGTCGACTGCGATCGCGCTCGGCAAATACAATATCCGCTGCAATTCGGTGCTCCCCGGCACGATCCTCACCGAGATCAACAAGGACGATCTCGCCGACGAGGCAAAGCGCAAGTACATGGAAGGCCGCATCCCGCTCGGCCGGCTCGGCCAGGCGGAGGATCTCGCCGGCCCGATCGTCTTTCTCGCCTCGGACATGGCTGCCTATGTCACCGGCGCGGCGTTGCTGGTCGACGGCGGCGCCTTCGTTAACCTGCAATGAGAGCGCTGCTTGGGGCGAGTGTGGCGCTTCTCGCCATCGCTCCGCCCGCTTTCGCGCAGCGCATCCTGATCGCCAGCGATTCGACCGCCGCCAATTACGGCGCGGACAGATATCCGCAGACCGGCTGGGGGATGATGCTGAAGTGCGGCCTGGCGCCCGACGTCGAGGTGATCAACCGAGCCGTGGGCGGACGCAGCACGCGCACGTTCCTCTCGGAGGGCAAATGGGATGCTTTGCTTGCCGAAGCGACGCCCGGTGACGTGGTGCTGATCCAGTTCGGCCACAACGACGCCAGCGTGTCGCGCCCCGAACGCTATGCGCCCGCCGCTACGCTCTATCGCGACAATCTGTTACGGATGATCTGGGAGTCGCGCGGCCGCGGGCTGATCCCGGTACTGGTCACGCCCCCTGCCCGCCGCTCATTCGACGGACCCCGTGCGAAGGCCGACTTTGCGGCATATTCACAAGTGGAGCGCGAACTCGTCGTAAGCACCAACACCCCGCTGATCGATCTGGAGGCGCGCTCGCTCGATCTGGTCAGCCGTGCCGGCGAGGCGGGATCGAAGAAATATTATCTCCATTATACACCCTTCGACAAGCTTGCCGCCTTCCCGCAAGGCATCGCCGACGACACCCATTTCAGCGAACTCGGCGCGCGCGCCATGGCCAATCTGGTGGCGCAGGAACTCAAGGGGCTGAAGTTGCCCGTCGCCGAAAAGGTCCTCGCCGATCGTCCCGACCTGACTCGCCACAAGCCGCTCGGCAGCTCTGCCTGCCACTGAACTGACACCGGTGGACAGGCTCGACCGCCGTCGGATGCAGCGGCGCGCGGCGGCGTTTTGCTGTGCCCGACTGCCGCTTGTGTCTGAAGTGTGACTGAAACCCCACATGCCCGGGCTAATCCCAAAAGGGGGATTGGCGAGACGCCTTCGTTGCGTCATATATATTGGGAAATCAGAACAAGAAATGAGACCGATCAACGCGCAAAGCGTGGTCGGGTGGCATCAGAGGAGGGGATGAGCATGAAGGCTTCGACGTATTCGCGTGCCCAGGGCATCGGGTTTTCGAGCGCGGCGCTGATATTGGCGCTGGCATGGACACCGGTAGCAATGGCCCAGAACGCGCCCAGCGGCGATCCGGCCGGCCAGCAGACTGCCGAGACGACCGACGAAGGCGAGATTGTCGTCCAGGGCTTCCGCGCATCGCTGAACACCGCACTCAACCAGAAGCGCGAGGAGACTGCCGCAGTCGATTCGATCGTCGCCGAGGACATCGGCAAGTTCCCCGATTCCAACCTCGCCGAATCGATGCAGCGCGTGCCCGGCGTGGCGCTGTCGCGCGGTGATGGCGGCGAAGGGCGCAACATCTCGGTGCGCGGCCTTGGCGCCGGATTCACGCGCGTCCGCATCAACGGGATGGAGGGCACCTCGCAGACCGGCTCGTCGGACATCTATGGCGCCGGCAACTCCGGCCGCAGCTTCGACTTCAATGCCTTCCCGACCGAAATCTTCTCGTCGCTCGCGGTGCGCAAGACGCCTTCGGCCGATGTCGAAGAGGGTTCGCTGGGCGCCACCGTCGATCTCAAGGCGCCACATCCGCTCGACTATAAAAAGGACTTCGTGCTGAGCGCGACCGCCCGCGGCGTGTACAACGAAGTCAGCAAGAAGCTCGACCCGCGCGCTTCCGCGATCGTCTCGAAGCAATTCGCCGACGGCACCTTCGGCGTGCTCGGTTCGATCGCCTATCAGAAGCGTCACATGCGCGAGGCCGGCTATTCGGCAGTCGACATCCTGTCGTCGACCCTGGGCGGCAACCAGCTCGGCACCGGCGCCGCCGCGCAGCCATTCTGCACGCCGATCGGCTTCACGCCGATCAGCCCCTCGCCCGTCGCCAATGCCAACCGCGGCGCCACGGCGACGATGTGCAGCACCGGCAATCCCCGCACCGGCACGATCGCCGCGTACAATACGATCCTGGCGCTGCGCAGCCCGGCTGCGCCCAACACGCCGGGCAGCGGCGCGTTCTTCCCGCGTATCCCGCGCTACGTGAACTCCGAGCAGGACAATGAACGCCTGGGCGCCACGGCCACCATCCAATGGAAGCCGACCGAGGATACCGACATCTCGATCGATGGCCTCTATTCGCGCTTCAAGGTCGAGCGCCGCGACAATTACATCGCATTGCTCTCGTTCGGCCGCTCGATCAGCAACAACGGCCAGCCGATGGTTTCGGTGCGCGATATCGAGTTCGATAAGAACGGCTCGCTCGTCTACGGGCTGTTCGACGGGGTCGACATCCGCTCGGAGGGCCTGGTCGATACCTTCGTATCGACCTTCAAGCAGGCCAATTTCAACTTCCGTCACCGCTTCTCCGACAGCTTCGAGATTTCCGGTCTGGCCGGTGTCTCGAACTCTTTGTGGGACGGCCGCGAGCGGCTGCAGACGTTTATCGACGCGATCGACGCGGACGGAGTGACGATCGACTTCCGCGACGGGGGCTATAATCCGAAGATCGGCTACGGCATCGACGTCTCCAACCCCGCCAATTTTTCCTATGCGCCCAGCCCCGACGGCGGGGTGACCTTCCTCGGCGGCTTCAGCACCCAGGGCAAACCGTCGCGCAACGAGACCAGGAACAAGACCTTCGAGCTCAACACCAAATGGGACGTGACGCCCGGCTTCACGGTCAAGACGGGCGGCCAGTTCCGCGAGAGCGATTATAGCGCGCGCGGCGCCACGCAATATACCGGGCAGAACGTGACCAAGGCACTGCCCGCCGGCACCAGCCTGGCCAGCATCACCCGCCAGATCACCGGCGTCGACGAGATCTTCGGCAACGGCGCGCCGGCGAGCTGGGCGGCGATCGATCCGGACAAGTGGCGCCAGACGTTCAACTTTCCGGACGCATTCGACTTCTGCACCGAGGCGTCGTGTGGCGTCGGCACCTCGCGGATCCGCGAGCGGATCACCAGCGGCTATCTGATGGTCAATTTCGACACTTCGACAACACTCCCCTTCACGCTGCGCGGCGATGCCGGCGTGCGCTATATCAAGACCGACATGCGCGCAGTGGGCTTCATCACCAGCGCGCTGGCCAGCAGCCCCACCGGTGTGACGGCGACGGCCAACACGGTCGATCGCGATTATGAGGACTTCCTGCCGTCCGCGAACGTCGTCGGTGAGATCTCGCCGGATCTCCTTGTGCGCGCGTCGGTCGCGCGAGTCATGTCTCGGCCCGAACTCGGCGTCATGATTCCGGGTTCGCCGACGATCACGGCGACGACCCGCAACGCGAGCACCAACAATCCCTTCCTCGACCCGATCCGCGCCAACACACTCGATCTGGCGCTGGAATGGTATTTCCGGCCCGGATCGCTGCTGTCGGTCGCTTATTTCTACAAGAACATCGAAACCTACATCCAGAGCAAGAGCGAGCAGATCCCGTTCAACCAGCTCGGCCTGCCGGACGCATTGCTGGCCGGTACCAACACCACGCCGACCGAGATCTTCACCGTGCGTCGCCCGGTCAACACGCCTGGCGGCCCGCTCAAGGGCTTCGAGGTCAATGCCCAGATCCAGTTCGACTTCCTGCCGAGCTTCCTCTCGCACTTCGGCGCGCTGGGAAGCTACACCCATGTCACGTCGAAGATCGACTATGTCACGGGCACCGGCGGGATCTTCACTTCGGACCTGATCGACCTTTCGAAGAATTCGGCAAGCGGCACGCTCTATTACGAAGACGATCGCTTCAGCATCCGCGGCACGGCCAGCTATCGCGACCGCTACACCCGCGCCATCATCGCGGCGAACGGCAGCGATATCCGTGCGAATCAGTCGAACACTTTCGTGGATGCATCGGCCTCGTACAAGATCACCGAGAACTTCAAGCTGATCCTCGAAGCGCAGAACATCACCGATGCGCGCAACACGCTCTACGTCGACAGCGTTCGCCAGGACACGCTGTTCCAGACGCGCATCGGCCGGACCTTTACCTTCGGCCTCAACGCGCAGTTCTGAGGCCTGCCGCGCTTGTGGGTCGCCGTTCGCGGCGACCCACATCTTGCGCGGACAACACCCAGCGGCCGCAAGCGATATACCGGAATGTAAACGATCATCCCATTATTTGGGGAACAATTTGACTCGGTCGCCTCCGGGAGCAGCTTCGTCGTAAAAGAATCGCGGGAGAGGTTCATGCTGGCGGCATTCATCACTGCATCCGCGATCTCGGCGCAGGCGGCACCGATCGTCGCAGGACGGCAAGTCGAACGTCTCGACCGGGCGCTGATCGCAGTCCCCGCCGCAGCCGGCGGCAACCACGTCTCGTGGCGCCTGCTCGCCACCGACGCCAGAAACATTCGCTTCACGCTGTACCGCGGCGGCAAGGCCCTCGCCCGGGTCACGGGCAATCAGGCGACGAGCTATCTCGATCGAACCGGGACCGCGACTTCACGCTATTCGCTCACGGCGCGCAGCCCAGGCGCGACTGCCTGGACCGACGGCTATCTTCCGATCCCGCTCGACAGGCCTGCGGATGGGCGGACTACGGACGGCGAGCGCTATAGCTACGCCGCCAACGACGCCTCGGTCGGCGATCTCGATGGCGACGGACGCTACGAGCTGATCGTCAAATGGGTTCCGACGATCGCCGAGGACAATGCGTTCTCCGGCTATAGCGGCACGACGCTGATCGATGCCTATACGCTGGAGGGCAGGAAACTGTGGCGGATCGACCTCGGGCCCAATGTCCGCTCGGGCGCGCATTACGCCCAGTTCATGGTCTATGACCTCGACGGCGACGGAAAGGCCGAGATCGCGATGAAGACCGCCGACGGAACGGTCGACGGCACCAACCGGATGATCGGCGACTCGCACGCCAGTTGGGTGAGCCGAGAGGGCGAAGTCGATATCGACGACCGGACCGGCGCCAAGGTGCTGCCCAACGGAAAGAAGGTCTCCGAGCTCAAGGGACGCATCCTGAAAGGCCCCGAGTACCTCACTGTGTTCGACGGCAGAACCGGCCGGGCGCTGGCAACCGCACCCTATGCTCCCTCCCGCGATCCAGGCGGAAACGACCCAAGCGACGACCAGATGAAGGCAGTCTGGGGCGACGGCTATGGCAACCGCTCCGAACGCTACCTTGGCGGTGTCGCCTATCTAGATGGGCATCGACCAAGTCTGATCTTCGGGCGCGGATATTATGCGCGCTCGACCGTGGCGGCATGGGACTATCGGGGCGGCAAGCTCAGCATGCGCTGGCTGTTCGACAGCGCGACGCCCGGCAACGAGAAGTTCGGCGGCCAAGGCAATCACCAGCTCTCGGTCGTCGACGGCGACGGCCGCGACGAGGTGTTCTATGGATCGATGGTGATCGACGACACCGGCCAAGGGCTGTGGTCGTCGGGGCTCGGCCATGGCGACGCGATGCACCTTTCGGACCTCGACCCGACCCGGCCAGGGCTGGAGAAGTTCGGCGTCCATGAGAATATGCGGATGAGCGGCAATCGCGGCGCCGCGATGCTCGACGCGAGGACCGGCGCGATCCTGTGGTCGACGCAGGCCGACAAGGACACCGGGCGCGGTATCGCGATCGACATCGACCCGCGTCATCCCGGCGCCGAAGCCTGGGCCTCGAATTCGCGCGACCTCTACGACGCGAAGGGCAATGTCATCCCCGGGGGACATCCGCGCGCGGCCAATTTCGGCATCTGGTGGGATGGCGATCGGCTGCGCGAGTTGCTCGACGGCAAGCGGATTTCCAAATGGGACTGGAACAACGGCGCCGAGCAGATGCTGCTCGATCCCGCAGGCGTCGTCTCGAACAACGGCACCAAGGCCAACCCGTCGCTCTCCGCCGATATCTTCGGCGACTGGCGCGAGGAACTGGTTGTGCCGAGCGCGGGTAGCCGCGAGTTGCGTATCTATGCGACGCCGATCCCGACTGGCGAACGCATCGTGACGCTGATGCATGACCCGGTTTATCGTCTGGGGGTGGCATGGCAGAATACAGCGTACAACCAGCCGCCGCACACGTCCTACTTCGTCGGGGCGAAGTGAGACGATGCTGCTGGCCGCGATGCTGATGGCGACGAGCACGGTGCTGCGCTTCGACCTGGAACCGCCGAAGCGCGCCAGTGGGCGCGTCTCCGTGGCGGCGGACAAGGCGTTCGAAGCGGGCGGGTACGGTTACGAGCCCCAGCGGCGCGGCAAGGAATTCCTGTTCTCCGCCGCGGTGCCCGAGGGCAATTATCGGGTGACCGTCCGTCTCGGCGGACGGGTGACGGTAAAAGCCGAATCGCGCCGGCTAATGCTGCGCGACATCACCACGAAGCCGGGCCAATACGTCACCGCGAGCTTCGTCGTGAATGTCCGCAACGCCCAACTCGCTCCGCCCCCCGCCAATGCGCCGGGTGGAAGCCGGGTGAAGCTCAAGAGCCGTGAGGCGGGGAGCTACACGTGGGACGACAAGCTCACGCTCGAATTCCTTGGCGACCCGCGCGTCGCTTCGATCGATATCGAGCGGGTCGAGCTGCCGACGATATTCCTCACCGGCGATTCGACGGTGACCGACCAACGTTCGGAGCCGGCCGCGAGCTGGGGCCAGATGCTGCCGGCCTTATTCGGTCCGGACGTGGCGGTCGCAAACCATGCGGAATCGGGCGAGACGTTGAAGTCGTTCGTCACCGAATTGCGGCTGGACAAATTGCTGTCGCAGATCAAGGCCGGCGACTGGTTGCTGATCCAGTTCGGGCATAACGATCAGAAGACGAACTGGCCGCAGACCTATGCCGATCCCGCAATCACCTACCCCGCCTGGCTGCGCACCTATGTCGCCGAGGCGCGGCGGTGCGGGGCGTATCCGGTGCTGGTGACGTCGCCCGAGCGGCGCAATTACGAGGGCGGCAAGGTGCGGCGGACGCTGGCCGAATATGGCGAGGCGGTGCGCAAGGTTGCGCGCGAGGAGAATTTGCCGGTGCTCGACCTGCAGGAGCGGACGGTCACCTTGTACGAGGCACTCGGCGAGACCGAGGCCGCGAAGCTGTTCAACGACGGCGGCAAGGACCGGACGCATCATAATAATCCCGGCGCATGGTTCCTCGCCCGCGCAGTCGCGGCCGAGATCGCCGCGAAGGTGCCGGCGCTGGCGGCGCATCTCAAGCCCGCGGCGCGGCGTTTCGACGCAGCGAACCCGGATCTCGCCGAAGGCCTGATCGCAACGAGCCTCGCCGAGAGCGACGTTCGGCCGGCAAGGAACTGAATGCGCACCGGCGCCACCTTCGACGTTCGCGATCACGGTGCACGCGGCGACGGCGTGGCGCTCGACTCCCCTGCGATCAATGCCGCGATCCTCGCGGCCGAGGCGGCGGGCGGCGGGATGGTCGTCCTGCCGCCGGGCAAGTATCTCAGCTTCTCGCTTCGCCTGAAGAGCCGCGTGACGCTGGTACTCGAACGAGACGCCACTCTGATCGCCGCCGAGAAAGGACCGCTCGGCAGCTATGATCTGCCCGAGGAACGCGGCCCGCAGCTCTATCAGGATTTCGGCCATAGCCATTGGCATAACAGCCTGATCTGGGCCGAGCATGCCGAGGATGTCGCGATCGTCGGCAAGGGCCGGATCCTCGGCCTCGGCCTCACCCGCAACGGTCCCGGTACGCCGTGGAGCAAGCAGGCGGGCGAGCGTCCGCTATCGATGGCCGTAATGCCTGCGGCCGATATCGGCAAGCTCGAGCGCAGCCATGCGGCGATGCAGGGCATGGGCAACAAGGCGATCGCGCTGGCACATTGCAAGCGCGTGAAGCTCGACGGCTTCAGCATTTTCAAGGGCGGGCATTTCGCGGTTTTGGCCAGCGAAGTCGACGGGCTCGGCATCACCAACCTCGACATCGACACCAATCGCGACGGGATCGACCTGGATTGCGTCCGCAATGCGCGAGTCGAGCGCTGTCGGGTGAACACGCCCAATGACGACGCCATCGTGCTCAAGACCAGCCTCGGGCTGGGCAGGCGTTCGTCGTGCGAGGACATCACGATCCGCGACTGCACCGTTTCGGGCTTCGATCTCGGCACGATGCTTGACGGCTCGCGCCAGCAAACCCAGGAGCTGTCGCCCGACCGCGACCGCGTCACCGGGCGGATCAAACTCGGCACCGAGAGCAACGGCGACTTCCGTCGCATTCGCATCGCCAATTGCCAGTTCGAGCGCAGTCGCGGGTTGGCGATCGAAACGGTCGACGGCGGGACGATCGAGGACGTTCTTGCCGAGAATATCGAGATGGTGGAGGTGACCACCGCGCCGTTGTTCCTTCGCCTCGGCGCGCGGCTGCGCGGGCCGGAAGGCACGAAAATCGGGGCGATGCGCAATATCGAAGTGCGCGGGTTGAAGGCGACCGGAATCGATCCGCGCTTCGCCGCGATCCTCGCGGGGCTGCCCAATCACCTGATCGAATGCGTGCAGTTGCGCGATATCGATTTGTCGTTCCGGGGCGGCTTTTCGGAAGTCCTGCCGACGGACCGACCGGAGCTTGCCGACGCCTATCCCGAGCCGAGCATGTTCGGGCCGACGCCAGCCTGGGGATTCTGGGCGCGGCACGTGATCGGGCTCGGGGTCCACAAACTGCGGCTGTCGCGCGAAAGTGGCGATCCTCGCCCGCCCGTACTGCTCGACGACGCCCACGCGCGGGCCGAAGATGCGCAATATTGGCCTAACGCGGTTTGACGCAGCAGCATCCGTCGACTATCCAAATAATGCACTACAATCCCATATAATGGGTGCCAGGAGAGGGCATGACGAGGATTCACGCATTCCGGATGCAGCTGAAGCCCGGCGCCATGGACGAATATAAAGCGCGCCACGACGCGATTTGGCCCGAGCTCGCCGAACTGCTCCACCATAGCGGCATCCGCGACTATTCGATCTTCCTCGACGAGGAGACGCTCTCGTTGTTCGCAGTGCTCAAGCTCACCGACGACAATAGCCACGAGACGCTTTCCAAGCATCCGGTGATGCAGAAATGGTGGAATTACATGGCGCCGCTGATGCACGTCGAACCGGGCAACAAGCCGAAGGAATGGGCGCTCGAGCCGGTGTTTTACCTAGCATGATCCTAGTCCGCGCTCTTAAATCCGTTCGTGCTGAGCTTGTCGAAGCACGCCTCTCCACGATGCCGGGCGCCCGCGGCACGGCGCCCTTCGACAAGCTCAGGGCGAACGGGGGAGGTGTGATGCGCGCCGCGCTCGTGGTCGCCGCCGCGCTGCTCGCCGTCCCCGCCGCCGCGCAGGAAGCACGGCAGACCGCCAATTTCAGCGCGCCGGTCAAGAGCTTCGGCCGCGTCTCGTACGACGCGCGCTCGCTGATGATCGACGGCAAGCGCACGATCATCTGGTCGAGCGAGATGCATGCCTTCCGCCTGCCCTCGCCCGATCTGTGGCGCGATATATTGCAGAAGATGAAGGCGAGCGGGTTCAACACCGTCGCTTTCTATTTCGACTGGGGCTTCCACAGCCCCAAACAAGGCGTCTACGATTTCAGCGGCATCCGCGACGTGGACCGGCTGCTGACGATGGCCGAGGAAGAAGGCCTGTGGGTCATCACTCGTGCCGGGCCTTATGTGAATGCCGAGCTGACCCGGGGCGGCTTCCCCGGATGGCTGGTCAACCAGCGCGGCCGCGCGCGGACCGACGACCCCGAATATCTCGCCGCATCGGACGAGTGGCTGACCCGGATCAATGCGATCATCGCGCGCCACCAGATCAACGGCGACGGCAAGGGCCATCAAGGCAATGTCATCCTCCACCAGATCGAAAACGAGCTGGCGCTGACCACGCCGGCACAGCGCCGCTATATGGACCATCTCTACGCCAAGGCGCGCGCCGACGGCATCACCGTGCCGCTGTTCCACAACGATCAGGGCCGCAACGGCTATTGGGTACCGGAGGATAGCAAGGTCGAGAAGACCGTGCCTGGCCCCAACGACATGTACGCGTTCGACGGCTATCCCGGTGGCACCTGCACCGTGAACGGCAAGCCGACGCGCGGCTCGGCGGCGCCGGACTGGGGCTATTACGGCCCGGGTGGCGCCAAGGGCGGCGCTTCGGCCTCGCCCAATACGCCGGGCTTCCTCGCCGAGTTCGGTGGCGGCTGGTTCGATTATTGGGGCTCGAACGGCGGATACGAATGCAACGCGATCCAGCGCGGCAAGCGCTTCCAGCGGGTGTTCTACGGCACCAATCTGGCCAACGGCATCCATATCCAGAGCTTCTACATGGGCTATGGCGGCACGAGCTGGGGCTGGCTGCCGGCGCCGGTGGTGTTCACCAGCTATGATTATGGCGCGGCGCTGTCCGAAACGCGCGAATTGCGGCCCAAGGCCGAGGAGCTCAAGCAGCTCGGCGGGCTGATCGCGGCTGTGCCGGACCTTGCCGGAATGGTGCCGGCGGGGCCGGTGCAGATCTCGAGCGACAAGGTGCAGGTGTATCACAACAAGAGCCCCGAGACCGACGCGCGCTTCCTGCTCGTCACGCACAAGCCCTCTAACGGCCAGACCAGTGATCGCTTCAGCTTCACTGCGGACTTGCCCGACGGGCGCTACACGCTGCCGATGCAGCTCGACGGGTTCGATGCTAAGTGGCTGGTCGCGGGGGTCAATCTGGGTGGGCAGCGGCTGGTCTATTCGACCTCCGAACTGCAGGCCATTCTCAAGCAGGACGGGCGCGACATTGCACTGGTCTACGGCCGCGATAGCGAAGCGGGCGAGACCGTGCTGCGCTATGCCAGCGCGCCCAAGGTGACCGTGCTCGAAGGCGGCGCGACTTCGGCGTTCGATGCGGCCAAGGGCGACCTCAAGCTCAGTTACGCGCATCGCGGGCTGACGCGTGTGCGGATCAGCGGTGGCGGTCGGCCGGACCTGCTGCTGTTGATCGGCGACGAAGCCGCGGGCGCCAGGTTCTGGCATGTCGGCGAGGTGCTGGTGCGTGGGCCGGCTTTGGTGCGTAGTGCGAAGATCAAGGGCAGTTCGCTCGCGCTCACCGGCGACACCCGCGAGGCGACGCCGCTCGAAATCTGGGCACCGGCCAGCGTTCGGAACATCACCTGGAATGGAGTCAAAGTGAGCGCTGGCGCCAGCCTTCCCGGCCCGGCCGACTTCCCCCTGCCCGCGCTGACCGACTGGCGCGTCGCGCCGGGTTCGCCCGAGGCCAATCCCGGCTATGACGACCGGGACTGGGCGAAGATCGACAACCGTCCGTATGCGAGCATCACCGCGCGCGCCGATGGCCAGCCCAACATGCTGATGGACGCCTATGGCTTCCACGAAGGCGATGTCTGGTATCGCGGGCGCTTCGGCGGAACCCCCGACGCGCAGCGGCTGCGGCTCCATTATGGCGCCGGAGGCGCGGGGCTGGTGCAGGTGTTCCTCGACGGCAATCTGGTCGGCCAGGACGAGATCCCCGCCGGGCTGCCGCGCCCGATCACCACCGGTGCGCCGAGCTTTGCGCTTCCCGACGCCGCGCGGGCGCCGGGCGAGCATGTCCTGTCGGTGATGGTGCGCAACAACGGCCATAATTGGGATCTGGACGCCGACGACTTCCACAAGGAAGCGCGCGGGCTCGTCTCGGCCTCGGTCGAGCCTGTTGCCGGGCCGAGCTTCTCGGTGCCGATCGCCTGGAAGATCCAGGGCCGCGCCGGGGGCGAGGACCTAGCCGATCCGGTGCGCGGCGTAGCGAACAATGGCGGTCTCGACGGAGAGCGCCGCGGCTGGCATTTGCCCGGCTTCGACGATCGCGGCTGGAAGGCGGGCACCGTTCCGGGATCGCAGGCGCCGTCCGGTACGCTCTGGTATCGCGCGGGCTTCGACCTTGCGGTGCCGAAGGGTCAGGACGCGACGATCGGCCTCGCATTCGGCGACAGGAGCAAGCCGCGTTCGCCGGTCGCCTATCGGGTGCTGATCTTCGTCAATGGCTGGAACATGGGCCAGTTCATCGCGCATGTCGGCCCGCAGCGCGTCTTCCCGATCCCCGAGGGCATCCTCAACCATCGCGGCCGCAACCATATCGCGCTCGCGGTGACAGCCGACGGTGTCCGCGGTAACGCGCTGGAACAAGTGAAGCTCGTCACGCTTCGAAACGTCCGCGGCGGGATTCGCGTCCGCATGGTCGCCGCGCCTTCCACTCCTTCCGAACTCAAACAGGTAGATTAATGGCCGCCCTCACCCACGACATCCCGCGCAGCGCGATCACCGGCAAGATCGACCTGCTGATGGACAATCTGGTCAACATCAAGGACGAGACCGGCGAGTTCCTGCTCCATCTCGAGGACGGCCGAGTCATCGACACCAAGGGCTGGGCCGGCTGGGAATGGACCCATGGCGTCGGGCTGTTCGGGATGTGGCGCTATTACGAGCAGACCGGCGACGAACAGGCACTGCACATCATCAAGCAATGGTTCGAGGATCGCTTCGCCGAAGGCACGCCGACCAAGAACATCAACACGATGGCGCCGTTCATCACACTGGCCTATCTCTACGAGCACGAGCCCGATCCGCGTTACCTGCCCTATCTCGACACCTGGGCCGAATGGCTGATGGCGCCCGACGGTCTGCCCAAGACCGAGGAAGGCGGCTTCCAGCACATCGTCTTCAACGACGAGAATCCCGGCGAGATGTGGGACGACACATTGATGATGTCGGTGCTGCCGCTCGCCAAGATCGGGCTGCTGCTGAACCGGCCGCATTATGTCGAGGAGGCCAAGCGCCAGTTCCTCGTCCACATCAAATATCTGTTCGACAAGAAGACCGGGCTCTGGTTCCACGGCTGGGATTTCAACGGGCGGCATAATTTCGCCGAAGCGCTCTGGGCGCGCGGCAATTGCTGGGTGACGATCGCGATCCCCGAGATCATCGAGATTCTCGATTTGCCCGAGGGCGATGCGTTCCGGGCATTCCTGGTCGACACGCTGGCGGCGCAGGTCAAGACGCTAGCCGAGACGCAGGATGCCGAGACCGGGCTTTGGCACACGCTGATCATGGATCCGACCTCGTACCTCGAAGCGTCGGCGACCGCGGGCTTCGCCTATGGCATCCTGAAGGGGGTGCGGAAGGGCTATCTGCCGCGGGAATATGAGGCGGTGGGGATCAAGGCAGTGCGCGGCGTGCTCGACAATATCGACGCGAGCGGCGAGCTCCAGCAAGTCAGCTTCGGCACCGCGATGGGCGACACGCTGCAATTCTACAAGGACATCCGCCTGACTTCGATGCCTTATGGCCAGAGCCTCGCGATCTGCGCATTGGGCGAGTTTCTGCGAACCTATATCTGATGCTGCGGGCGGCGCGACCCGCAAGCCGGCTTTGCCGCCTGCATGGAAAGCCGCCCGCTTGACTTGCTTGACTTGCTTGACTTGATTCCAGTTTCGTCGCCGAGTCAAAATCAGCAACCCTTTGATTTAATGACATTCGTGCCGAGCTAGCCTGACCCGAGGCGCCGGTTACGCGGCGGTGGCGCGGCACCTACGCGGCATCGGCGCGGCGCCAACGCGGCGCCAACGCGGCGCCAACGCGGCGCCAACGCGGCGCCAACGCGCCGGCCTTGCCGCGAACGGTGAGAGATCGATCGGACGAATCAAAGAGCGAGCGGCAAGCCGACCGCGCGAGGCAAACACGCGAAATCCTACATTGCAATCGACGATCGGCCCTATCGCAACGGGAGATCAGCGCACCACGATCGTCGTTGCTCCGGCCCTTAGCCCTGCCGCTGACGCGCGGACGCGGACGGTCCCCGGCCCGGTCCCGCGCAGCATCGCCACCGCGTGCCCGCCGAATACCGGCCGCTCGGCCGCGGCGAACGGAATGTGCTCGGTCGGCGAGCCATTGTCATAGGCGACCAGCCTGCCCGGCCCTTCGACGGCGATGCGAACCCGGTTCGCCGCGCCGGGCACGACGACACCCTTGGCGTCGACCACTTCTACGCGGACGAAGCCGACATGGTCGAAGTCGCTGCCCATTGCGGGTGCCTCGGCGATGAGCCGGATCGCCGCGGGTCTGCCGGCGGTGCGCAGCTCGTCGGTCGCGACGGTCCTGCCGCCGGCATCGCGCGCTACCGCGCGGATCGTGCCCGCCGCGAACGGCGCGTCCCAGCGGCGCGCGCTGTCGTCGGCCGGGCGCGACTTGGTGCCCAACGAGCGGCCGTTGAGCAGGAGCTCGACGCTCGCGGCGTTGCTGTAGATCTCGACTGCCTCCCGGTGCGGCGCGCGGTTCTCCGGCGACCAGTCCATCAGCGCGCCGGGCCCGCGCGGCTGCGGCATCGCCACGCCGACCATCGTCGGCAGCTCGCTGGTGTCGATCACGTCGGTCACCCGGCGCGCGATCTTCACCACGGGTTTCTCTGCCCACCAGCTCGCGCGTTCCCAGCCGATCGGTTTGACGAAATCGCTGCGGTCGACGAGTCCCGACGGATTGCCGATCACCGGCCAGCCGGCACGGTCGGCCTCGCCGAGATAATCGACTCCGGTCCACAGGAACATGCCGGCGTAGGCCGGATCGTCGCGCACGATCAGCCAGCCGCCGCGGTTCTTGCTGTTCTCGGTGCCGAGGATCTTCCGGCTCGGCTTGTCGGCATGCGCCTTGGCCAGCTCGTTCTCGCGGTAATTCTGGCCGACCACGTCGAGCATGTCGGCGAGGCCGTTCTCGTAATCCCTGGTGGTGTTGGGGCGAAACAGCGCCATCGTCACCGGGCGGGTCGGATCCTCTTCGTGGAAGATCTTCATCAGCCGCGCGACGATCGACTTGGCGACCAGGGGATAGGGCGTGTCGTGGATCTCGTTGCCGATCGACCAGATCACCACGCTGGGATGGTTGCGGTCGCGACGAGCAAAATCGCGCGCGTCGAGCGACGACCAGTCGGTGAAGAACAAGTGATAGTCCTCGGGATTCTTGGCGACCGTCCACATGTCGAACGCCTCGTTCATCACGATCAGCCCGAGCCGGTCGCACAGATCGAGAAATTCAGGCGCGAAGGGATGATGCGCGGTGCGGATCGCGTTGACCCCCAGCTTCATCAGCCCGCGCAGCCGCCGCTCGGTCATCGCGAGCGGCACCGCCATGCCGAACGCGCCGCCATCGGCGTGGATCGCGACTCCCTTGAGCTTCAAATTGCGGCCGTTGAGCCAGAAGCCGGTCGCCGCCTCGAAGCGCGCGTCACGGATGCCGAAGGCCTCGGTCCGGCGGTCGAGCACCGTGCCGTCGGGGGCAGCGAGGGTGACTTCGGCAGTATAGAGCGCCGGATCCCCGGTGTCCCACAGGCGCGGATTGGCGACGCGAAGCTGCGCTTCGAGTTCGCCGGTGGCGGCGCCGGCGAGCGCCCCCGCCTTGCTCTCGCCGCGCGCGACGATGCGACCGTCGGGATCGCGGATGGCGACTAGGAGGCGCCCGCGTGCGTCCTTGTCGGCGGCGTTGCGGATGCTGGCGCTGATCGCAACCTCGGCGCCTTCGCGCGTCACTTTCGAGGGCCGCATGGCGACTCCCCATTGCTCGAAATGGACGTCGCCGCTGATCGCGAGACGCACGTGGCGGTAGATGCCGCCGCCGGCATACCAGCGCGAAGCAGGCTGTGCCGAGGTGTCGGCGCGCACCGCGAGGACATTGTCGCCGTCGGCGCTGAGGAACGGAGTCAGCTCGTAGCGGACGCTCGAATAGCCGTTGGGGCGATAACCGACATGGCGGCCGTTGATCCACACCCCGGCGCGGTCCATCACGCCGTCGAGCTCGACGAAGACGCGACGTCCGCGTGCGCTGTCAGGCAGCGCGAAATGCTTGCGGTACCAGGCTACGCCCGTCGGCAGCCAGCCGCCCGAGCCGGTGGCGCGCGCCTTTTCTTCGAACGGACCGGCAATCGCCCAGTCGTGCGGGACGTCGATTTGCTTCCAGCCGCTGTCGTCGAGCGCGGGCGCCATGCCATCGGCCCGGTCGCCGATCGCCAGGCGCCAGTCGCGGTCGAGCGACATGCGCTCGGTCGGCTGGGCGACAGCGGGGACCGCCCAGCAGGCCAGCGCCAGCGCGAACGCGGCGCGGATCATTTGACGGCCGCCTTGGCCAGCTCGACGGCATAGACATGGTTGGCGCCTTCGAAATTGGCGCGGAACACAATCCATTTGCCGTCCGGCGTGAAGGTCATGTTGGGTTCGAGCCGATAATCGTGTTTGCGCATGTCGACGAGCTTTTCGGCGTCGAGCGTTCCCGGCGCGATCAGGTCGTCGGCACCGGGCGCATGGATTCCCGCAACATCGGGAATGTCCTTCGGGGTGAAGAGATAGAGATATTTGCCGTCGGGCGCGTGCGCGACCATCTCGCTGTCGCCGCCGTCGCCCGAGAACCGCGTGCCGTCGGGCGACTGGTTGAAGTGCACCGACCATTCGTTGCGCTCGACATTGTACCAGCGGCGCTTGCCCGACGCGAAATCGTAGCCCGCCAGCCAGAACACTTCGCCGCGCGGAGTCTGCAGATCGTACCAGATCGTCTTGCCGTCGGGGCCGAAGAACTCGTGGCCGGCGATTTCCATGTTCATCGTGCGATTGTGGATTTGTTGTTTCCCGGTGCCGTCGGCGCGGATCGTCCAGATCCGGTCGACCTTGTGCCACGGGCCCTCGTGGCAATAGAGGATCTGCTGCGGGTCGGTGGGCGAGAACTGGATATGGTTGAGCCAGTCGGTCGAGGCAGTGACCACCTTGCGCGCGCCGGTCTTCACGTCGATCGTGAAGATCTCCATCGGGATCTTGGCCTCGAGCCGTTCGTCGAGCCGCACTTCCTTGGCCTCGGCATAGGTCATCGGCCGGCCATCGGGCCAGTTGGCGGCATATTGCGCCTGGCCGAACTTGTTGCTGTCCGCGGGCTTCGCGCCGGGCTGGAGCGGCTTGTCGGTCTCCGCCCATTGGCCGAGCAGCAAGGTCTCGTCGGCGTTGATCGAGCCGATGAACCCCTCCTTGATCTCGGCGATTTTCCGAGCCTTGCCGCTGTCGATATCGACGGCGAAGATCGCCGAAGGCCCGCCATCGGGCCCGCGCCGCTGGTAATAGGCCGTACGTGTCTTGCGCCCGGTGAACAGCAGGACGGCGCCCTTCTCCCTGACCAGGGGACTCACCGTCCACGTCTTGAGATCGACCACCGAGATGCCGCCGGGCACCGAGAGCACCATCTTGTCGCCCTGCGGCGTATAGCTGTTCTGGTGGAAATAGAGGCTCGCGGTCCCCGCCTCGCGGCTGATCCGGATCACCTTGTGCCCGGTCAGCGGGTCGACCCACTGCGCCGCAGGGTCGGCCATCGCGGCCGGCGCCAGTACCAGCGACAGCGCCGCAAGGCTCTGGCAAATTGCGTGTCCCAGCCGCATCCTCTCTCTCCCGCCGACTTGATGTCGTTCCACATATCATGATAGCCGTTCAAAATATGGAGTAAAGAACAGGCTTGGCCTGTCGTCCGAGAGGAACCTGCATGGCCACTGCGCCGATCTCCCAGCCGCGCCCCGTCCGCCTGATCAATTATCTCGCTTACGGGTCGAACGACGTGCTCGGCGCGGGCTCGATGGCGGTGATCTCGGGCTGGGTGATGATCTTCTACACGCAGTTTTGCGGGCTGGAGGCATGGCAGGCGGCGTTGATCTTCATGGTCGCGCGGGTGCTCGACGCGATCGCCTCGCCGGTGATCGGGCACATCTCGGACAATATGGGGGATACCGCGATCGGCCGGCGCTTCGGCCGGCGGCGCTTCTTCATCCTCGCGGCGATCCCCTTGCTGCCGAGCTTCGCGATCATGTGGGTCGCCGGGCAGAGCTTCTGGTATTATCTCGTCACCTACGTGGCGTTCGAACTCGTCTATGCGGCGGTGATCATCCCGTACGAGACGCTCGCCGCCGAGATGGGCAAGGACTACAAGACCAAGGCCAAGTTCGCCGGCGTTCGCATCCTCTTCGCCCAGGCCAGCGCGATCCTCGCCGGTTTCCTGCCCAAATGGCTGATCGAATGGCTGGGCAAGGACAGTCCCGACACCTTCCTCTACATGGGGATCCTGTTCTCGATCCTGTTCATGCTGACCGCGACCTTCCTCTATCTGTTCAGCTGGGAACGGTCGCCTTCCGAAGTCGCGGCGCTGCGGCCAAAGGGAGATGCCAAGCCGACGGTGGGCTCGGCGATCCGCAACCTTTATCGGAACCTGTTCTCGACCTTCCGCATCCGCGCGTTCCGGCTGCATCTCGGAATGTATCTGGGCGGCTATATCAGCCAGGACGTGTTCAACGCGGCATTCACGTTCTTCGTGGTGTTCGCGTTGCTCGGCTCGATCAGCGTCGCCTCGACTCTGCTCGGCACGATGTACATCGTCCAGTTCATCGCAGTGATGATCGCGATCAACGTCGCGCTGCGCAATTCGCCGGCGCGCGCCTATCAGTTCGCGGCGGTGAGCTTCGCGATCGGGGTGATCACCCTGCTGCTGATGTGGAACGCCGGCGTGCGCTCGGGCGATGCCTTGCTGTGGGTGCCGATCGTGTTCGCCGGGCTGGGCCGCGGCGCGCTCAACTACATCCCCTGGGCGACCTATAATTACATGGCCGATGTCGACGAGATCGTCACCGGGCGCCGCCGCGAAGGCGCGTTCGCCGGGGTGATGACCTTCGTCCGTAAGCTCACCCAGGCCGCCGCGGTCGCCGGCGTCGGCGCGATCATGAGCTGGGGTGGCTTCGTCTCGGGCGCCAAGACGCAGAGCCCCGAGGCGATCCACACCATCGCATCGGTGCTCGGCATCGGCACGATCGTGGTATTGTTCTGCGGCATCCTCGTCTCGCTGCGCTTCCGGCTGAGTTCGGCGACGCACGACGTGCTGATGGCCGAGATCGACCGGCTCAAGGCGGGTGACACCAGTGCGCCCACCCCCGAGGCGCGCGCGATCGTCGAGGACCTGTCGGGGTGGAAGTACGAGCAATTATGGGGGAACAACCCCGTCGCGGGGATCCGCCGCTGACGGCTTTCGCCGAAAACAGGGCTTCCTTGTGGGAGAAGGTTGACCGATAGCCGCGGGTTGTGGCAGGCGCGCAGCCGGCTCGCGGGTATAGTACAATGGTAGTACAGCAGCCTTCCAAGCTGAATACACGGGTTCGATTCCCGTTACCCGCTCCAAGCCACGTCCTGCGAACCCGTGTTTCTCGTGGCGCTACGCCCCGAGGGGCTACGCGCGGGGTTCGATTCCCGTTACCCGCTCCAAGCCGCCCAAGCGCATGACCAACGACACCCCCCCGCTCGCACTGTATGTGCACTGGCCGTTCTGCGTGTCGAAATGCCCCTATTGCGACTTCAACAGCCATGTCCGCGAAAGCGTCGACCAGGCGGCGTGGCGCAGCGCGATGCTCGCCGATCTGGCGCATGAAGTGGCGCAGCTGCCCGGGCGCCGCCTCGGCTCGATCTTCTTCGGCGGCGGCACGCCTTCGCTGATGCCGCCCGAGACCGTCGCCGCGGTGATCGACGCGGCCGGGCGGCATTGGGGTTTCGCGCCCGACGTGGAGATCACGCTGGAGGCCAATCCGTCCTCGGTCGAGGCGGCGCGATTCGCCGATCTCGCCGCCGCCGGAGTCAACCGCGTCTCGCTCGGGCTCCAGGCGCTCGACGACGACGCCTTGCGCTTCCTCGGCCGCGCGCATGGCGTGGCGGAAGGCCTGGCCGCGCTGGAGACGGCGCAATCGGTGTTCGAGCGTGTGAGCTTCGACTTGATCTATGCCCGTCCCGACCAGGGCCTCGCCGCGTGGGAAGCCGAGCTCCGCCGCGCGATCGGCTTCGGCACCGAGCATCTCTCGCTCTATCAGCTGACCATCGAGCCGGGCACGCGCTTCGCCACCTTGTTCGAGAAAGGCGAGCTCGCTGCGTTCGACCCCGACGCGGGGGCCGACCTGTTCGAAGCGACGCGCGCGATCACCGCCGCGGCGGGGCTGCCGGCATATGAAATCTCCAACCATGCCCGTCCCGGCGCCGAGAGCCGCCATAACCTGACCTATTGGCGCTATGGCGACTATGCCGGGATCGGCCCCGGCGCGCATGGCCGGCGCGGCGGGCTCGCCACGGTGCGCCACAAGAAGCCCGAAAACTGGATCGGCGCGGTGGCGCGCAACGGCAACGGCCTCCAGATCGAGGAGGCGTTGACCGGCCACGAGCGCGCGGTGGAGGCGCTGGTGATGGGACTGCGACTGCCCGAGGGCGTCGATCTCGCGCGCGTCGCTGCGCTTGCCGGAGGCGAAGCGCCGCTGGAGCCCAGCGCGCTTACGGGTCTGCGCGATCAGGGATTGATCGTCGTGGACGCCGGCAGGCTGCGCGTCACCGACACGGGCATGCCGGTGCTCGAGGCGATCTTGCGCGCGTTGGTGGTTGCTTGATCCCCCTTTGTCACCCCCGCGAAAGCGGGGGCCCATCTCCTGCACGCGATCCGCAGACGACAGCGGCGGTATGCCTGGCACCTACCGGAGATGGGCCCCCGCTTTCGCGGGGGTGACGGGTAAAAGGCGCGTTTTCCTCTGAGAGGCTCAATTCGCGTTGAAATTCGGCGGCGCGGGGGAGACCGTGGCAGCCGTGCCGCCGCGGATCTCCTGCACCTCCAGCGCCCGCTCGGCGACGCCGTCGCGGCCGAAGCGGAACGCGCCGTCGAGCCCGGCAAAGCCTTCGCGCTCGACCAGCCGGCGCTCGGGGAATTCGTCGCCCGGCTTCCAATCGCGCACGATCCGCACGGTGAGCAGCACGGCGTCATAACCCAGGGTCGACAGCCGATACGGCGCGGCGCCGAAGCGGGCGCGATATTTGGTCGCGTACTGGCGGTAATAATTGTCCGGCACGCTGGCGAACCACGCGCCCGACAGCGCCGTCCTGCCGCCGATCGCCGAATCGGTGTTCCACAATTCGGTGCCGAGCAGCCGCGCGGCCTTGCCGCTGGCCTGGCGGCGGATCAGCGGCGCGGCAACGACGGCGCCGTCGGCGCTCCCCGCGACGAGGACTGCCTGGAACGGCGAACGGCCGATCTTGGCGACCGCAGTGGCCACCGACCCGGGACGGCCGTCATAGGTTTCGAGCGCATTGACCTTCCCGCCGGCATCTTCGACCGAGCGGAGGAACGCCGTCGACGCCCGCTCGCCATACAGGCCGCTGGGGATGAGGCCGGCAAATTCGGTGATCCCCGAACGCTTGGCGTAATTGACCACGCGCTCGATCGACTGGGCCGGGACATAGCCGAGGATATAGGTGCCGTTGCCCGCCACCCCGGCATCGTTCGAGAAGCTCAGCACCGGCACACGCGCGCGCCGCGCGATCGGCGCGACTTCGCGCGCCTCCTCGGCGAGCAGCGGTCCCAGGATCAGCCGGTTGCCGTCGCTGATCGCCTGCGCCGCCGCAGCGGCCGCACCGCCGGGTGCGGCGGTATCATAGGTGGTGATCCGCAGCGCGTCGCTCTTTGTGTCGAGCACGGCGAGCTGGGTGGCGTTCTGGAGCGAACGTCCGACGCCGGCATTGGGACCGCTGAGCGGCACCAGCAACGCGATGCGGTGGCGCTGGACGTCCTGCGGCAGCCCGGGCTGGATCGGGCGGGGAGCAACCGGCGTCGGGCGCGCGGTCGGCACCGGGCGCTCGGCCTCGGGCACGATCCGCGGACCGCTGGCGCACGCGGCGAGAAACAACGTCACGCCGAGCGCGGCGGCGCGCGGCATGTTTGTCAGCCCAGGTTGCGCTGTTGCTCTGGCGTCTGCCATGACTCTCCCCGATGGATGATCTGATACTCTCGCCCGGCCTCTACATCGTCGCGACGCCGATCGGCAATCTCGGCGATCTCACTCCACGCGCTGCACAAATACTGACCAGAGCCGATGTGGTTGCGGTTGAAGACTCGCGTGTGACAGCCGGGCTGTTCCGCCATCTCGGCACCAAGGGCAGGATGCTGCCCTATCACGATCACAATGCCGATGCCGTCCGCCCCGGGCTGATCGCGCGGATGGCGACCGAGGCGGTGGCGCTGGTTTCCGATGCCGGCACGCCGCTGATTTCCGATCCGGGCTTCAAGCTGGTCCGTGACGCGCGGGCCGCCGGGCATGTCGTGACGACGATTCCCGGCCCTTGTGCCGCGATCGCCGCGCTTACCCTTGCCGGGCTGCCGACCGATCGCTTCTTCTTCCTCGGCTTCCTGCCGGCAAAGCAACAGGCGCGCGCCGAAGCCATTGCCGAAGTCGCCGCGATCCGCGCGACCCTGGTGCTGTACGAATCGGGCCCGCGCCTCTCCGCCTGCCTCGCGGCATTGGCCGAGGGGCTGGGGAATCGCGAGACGGCGGTTGCGCGCGAGATCACCAAGCGCTTCGAGGAATGCGTGACCGGAACGCTCGGCGAACTCGCCGCGCGTTATGCCGATGCGCCGCCGAGGGGCGAGATCGTGGTGGTAGTCGCCCCGCCCGGCGAAGCGCCGCCCGCCAGCATCGAAGATGGCGACGCGGCACTGGCCGAGGCGCTGACTCGATTGCCAGCCTCCAAGGCGGCGGGCGAAGTGGCGAAGAAACTCGGGCTGGATCGCAAGGCGCTGTACGCCCGCGCCATGACGCTCAAGACTTAGGCAGAACCGGCATCCAATCTTGGCAGCTTGCCGCGGGGAGCTAGTTCGGCTCGCGTTGAACAAAGCCCGTTCCCCTGCGAAAGCAGGGGCCCAGAGCCCAGAGCGCACCGCTTGTGACCCTGGACCCCTGCTTTCGCAGGGGAACGGATCCGTGGTAAAGGAGCCGACCCCTAGGCGATTTCGTGCAGGCGGGCCGGGTTGGCCTTGAGCATGAAGCTCGCGTCGGTGCCGGTCAGTTCCGAAAGGCGCCGGACATAGCTCTCGGCGAGCGATTGCCGGCGCGCCTTGGCGTCGGCCGTGATCGCATTTCGCGCTGCCACGATCTCCTGGATGGCGCGACGCCGGTAATAGCTTTCGTTCGATTCCATAGTCCTCGGCACCCCCCGGTGACGACAGCGACCCGGCTTCTTCTGAGTCGGAATGGCGCAGACTAACCAAAGTTATCCACAGGCGCCAACCCCTTGGGAGACCTTGTGCAGATGAAGCGGCCTCGCAGCACGACAGACGCCCGCTAAACCGCGCAAATCTGCCGTTGCAGCCGGATTTTGGCCGCAACGCGAAGTCGGGCTACAGTCGCCGAAGGGAGAAACGCCGATGTTGCTGCTGCTCGCGTCCTTGCTCGCCACATCGGCTCCCGACCATGCCCACCCGTCGTGGATGGTCGGGACATGGGGTTGGCAGAACCCCGGCGAGCGCGGGACCGATTGTGGCTCCGACCACGACGCGACCTATGATCGCGATGGCAGCTACAATTTCATGGACGAGCGCGGCTATTGGCGCATCGAGGGCGATCGGCTGATCGAGACGATGCTCTCGCCGGGCGGGACCGGGGATCCGGCACTGCGCGGCAAGCCGCAGGTCATGCGCTTCGTACGCGTCGGGAAAAATGCGCTGCGCATCCTGGCGCCCGCGCGCGGCAAGCTGATCAAGTGCCCCGCCGGCTGAGTCGCCAGGCCGCCGAAGCGGCGGGTCGGCAAGGCGAGCGCCGCGCCGCGTGGTGGCTGTGGCTGCGCGGTTGGCGAATCCTCGATCGCCGCGTGCGCACCCCGGCGGGCGAAGTCGACATCGTCGTGCGCAAGGGCAATCTGGTCGCGTTCGTCGAAGTGAAGACCCGCGCCACCGCCGCCGAGCTCGATTTCGCGATCGACGAGCGGCGGCTCGCCCGCGTGGCGGCGGCCGCGGAATATCTGATGCCGCGTTATGCCGGGCCGGGCGAAGACATCCGCGTCGACGTGATCCTCATTGCCCCCGGCAAGCTCCCTCGCCATATCGAGAACGCCTGGATGGGGTGACTTATCTCTATAAGTCACCTACATCGCGTCTCGAGGAGGCCGAATGTCGCTTGTTGTTGCCGTGCAGATGGACCCGCTCGATGCGATCAACATCGCCGGGGATTCGACCTTCGCGCTGATGCTGTCGGCGCAGGCGCGCGGGCACCGGCTGTTCCATTACGCGCCCGAGGACCTCAATTATTCGGACGGACGGGTCTGGACCACGGCGCATCCGGTAAGCGTCCAGCGCGTCGAGGGCAATCATTTCCGCTTCGAGAATCCGGTCAGCCTCGATCTGGGCGACGAGGCCGATGTCGTGCTGATGCGGCAGGATCCGCCGTTCGACCTCGGCTACATCACCGCGACGCATCTGCTCGAGCGGATCGCCGATCGCACCGTGGTGGTGAACGACCCGGCGAACGTCCGCAACGCGCCCGAGAAAGTGTTCGTGCTCGATTATGCCGAGTTCATGCCTCCGACGCTGATCACCCGCAGCCTCGACGAGGCGCGGGCATTCCTGGCGAAGCATGGAGAGATCGTCATCAAGCCGCTCCACGGCAATGGCGGCAAGGCGATCTTCAAGGTCGGCAGCGACGGTGCCAACCTTTCCGCGCTGATCGAAGTGTTCAACACCGCGTGGCGCGAGCCGCACATGGTGCAGGCGTTCCTCCCCTCGGTGGCGCAGGGCGACAAGCGGATCGTGCTGGTCGACGGCGAGATCGCGGGCGCGATCAACCGCATTCCGGGCGAAGGCGAGATCCGCTCGAACCTCGCGGTCGGCGGATCGGCGGCGAAGACCGAGCTCACCGAGCGCGAAAAGGCGATCTGCGCCGCGCTCGCCCCCGAGCTCAAGAAGCGCGGGCTGCTGTTCGTCGGGATCGACGTGATCGGCGGCGAATGGCTGACCGAGATCAACGTCACGTCGCCCACCGGAATCGTCGCGATCGACAAGTTCAACGGTACCGATACCGGCGCGCTGATCTGGCAGGCGATCGAGCGCCGCGTCGCCCAACGCGCCGGCTGAGCGGATGATCAACTGGCTCGACTGGAGCTATCTCGGCGTCTTCCTGCTGATGGTGCTGGAGAACGTGATCCCTCCGGTCCCGTCCGAAGTGATCATGGGGGTCGGCGGGATCGCCGCGGGCCAGGGCAAGATGAACTTCGCGCTGCTGGTGCTGGTCGGCACGCTCGGCTGCACGGTGGGCAATCTGTTCTGGTGGGAAATCGGCCGGCGCTTCGGCTATCAACGGCTCAAGCCGATGGTCGATCGCTGGGGCCGCTGGCTGACGATGGAATGGGAGGATGTCGAGAGACTGCGCCGCTTCTTCGATCGCTGGGGCGGGGTGACGGTGTTCCTGTTCCGCTTCATGCCGATCGGGCGCACGGTGATTTCGATCCCCGCCGGGCTGATGCACATGCCGTTCTGGCGATTCGTGGCCTACACCACCGGCGGCAGCCTGGTGTGGAACGCGATCCTGGTCGGCGTGGGCTTCTGGCTCGGCACGACCTTCGAGACGATCGATCACTGGATCGCGCCCGGAGTCGTCGCGCTGGTCGCGCTCGCATCCGCCGGCTATCTTTGGCGCGTCGCGACGTGGAAGCCCCGCGCCAAGCGCTAGCGTCGATTTCTATTGCGGAGCGCTCAATATCCGTTCGCCCTGAGCCTGTCGAAGGGCGGCCATCCAAGAGCGTACCGCCTGGGGCGTGCCCTTCGACAAGCTCAGGGCGAACGGTGGTTCAAACCTGACCGAAATACACCCTAAGCGCGCGGATGGGCGTTGCGATAGACGTCGAGCAGATGCGCGGCATCGACCGCAGTGTAGATCTGAGTCGAGCTGAGGCTGGCATGGCCGAGCAGTTCCTGCAGCGCGCGCAGATCGGCGCCGCGGCCGAGCAGGTGCGTCGCGAAGCTGTGGCGCAGCGCGTGCGGGGTCGTCCGTTCGGACAGGCCCAGTCCGGTTCGCGCCGAGCGTACGGCCTTGCGGATCATCCCCGGCGGCAGCGGCCCGCCCTTGGCGCCGCGAAACAGCGGCGCGTCGCGCGACACGCCGTAGGGACAGAGCGCCGCATAGGCCTCGATCGCCGCGCGGACCTGCGGCAGCAGCGGGACGGTGCGCGTCTTGGCGCGCTTGCCGGTGACGCGCATCGTCGGCCCGAGCGGCAGCACCGCGCCGGTCAAGCCCACCGCCTCGCCGATGCGCAGCCCCGCGCCGTAGAGCAGCAGCAGCACCGCCCAGTCGCGCGCGCCGATCCACGGCTCGCGGGCTTCCTCGGCGACGGTTTCGGCAAGCGCCACCGCCTCGTGCGGCGCGATCGGGCGCGGCAGCCCCTTCTTGACGCGGGGGCCGCGCAGCCGGGGGAGTTCGGCGCCGTCGCCCGCGGCGAATTTGAGGAAACCGCGCACTGCCGAAAGTTCGCGCGCGGCGGAGGCGTTGGACAGCCCGTCGTTGCGGCGATGCGCCAGGAACGCGCGGAGATCCGCAGTCTCGACTCGCGCCAGCCGCTCGGCGGTGACCGCTTCGCCCCAATGCGACTGGAGGAAGCCGATCAACCGCACCGCGGTCGCTTCATAGGCGCGCACGGTGTGTACCGAGCGGCGGCGGTCGCGCGCAAGGTGCTGGCCGTAGAGGAGCGGAAGCGGCGGATCGGCCATCAGCGCGCGTCGCTCCCTGCGTCGAGCCGCTCGCGCAGCGCCGCCAATTCGGTGCGCAGCCGCACGATGTCGTCGAGCGAGCAGCCGGTCGCGGCGAAGATCTCGGGCGGGACCGCCGCCGCGCGCGCACGCATCGCACTGCCCTTTTCGGTCAGCGAGATCAGCACCTGGCGCTCGTCCTCGGCGCTGCGGCGGCGTGCGACCAGCCCCATCGCCTCGAGCCGCTTGAGCAATGGCGTCAGCGTGTTGGTGTCGAGCATCAGCCTGGCGCCGATCTCGCCGACACGTTGCCCGTCGCGCTCCCACAGGATTAGCAGCGCCAGATATTGCGGATAGGTCAGCCCCAATTGGGCGAGCAGCGGCTTGTAGGCGCGATTGAGCGCATGCGCCGCCGAATAGACCGCGAAACAAAGCTGATTGTCGAGCGCGAGCAGCGCGCTGGCGGGGTCCTGGCGTGTCATCGCATCGACATAGGGTATCCCAGGCAGAATTTAAGGTCTTGTGCGATTATATCGTGCGCGATATATCCTTCCATCGAACCAAGGAGAAAGACGATGAAAACGCTTTATGCCACGAGCGCGACGGCCACCGGCGGCCGCACCGGCACTGCCCGCAGCGACGACGGCGCGCTGACCGTCACGCTGGCGATGCCGCGCGAAATGGGTGGCCAGGGCGACGCGGGCACCAACCCCGAGCAGCTGTTCGCCGCCGGCTATGCGGCGTGCTTCCTGAGCGCGCTCAAGTTCGTCGCTGGACAGCAGAAGGTGGCGATCGCCGACGAGGCGACGGTCACTGCAAAGGTGGGTATCGGCCCGATCGATCCGGGCAAGGGCGAAGGCTTCGCCCTCACCGTGTCGCTCGAAGCGGCCATCCCCGGGATCGAGCGCGAAGCCGCCGAGGCGCTGCTCGCCGCCGCGCACCGCACTTGCCCCTATAGCAACGCGACGCGCGGCAATGTCGATGTCCAGGTGACGCTCGCCGCCTGACCGTCAGCGCCGGTCCGGTGAACTCCACCGGGCCGGCACGCTCGGCCGATCAGCCGATCTTCTGGCCGGTCTTCGCCCAATCGGCGAGGAAGCCTTCGATTCCCTTGTCGGTCAGCGGATGCTTGACCAATTGGCGGATCACCGCGGGCGGCGCAGTCATCACGTCGGCGCCGATGCGCGCGGCCTCGAGCACGTGGATCGGATGGCGCACGCTGGCGACGAGGATCTCGGTGGCGAAATCATAATTGTCGTAGATCAGCCGGATGTCGCTGATCAGTGCCATGCCGTCGAAGCCATTATCGTCGTGGCGGCCGACGAACGGCGAGACGAAGGTCGCGCCCGCCTTGGCGGCGAGCAGCGCCTGGTTCGCCGAGAAGCACAGGGTCACGTTGACCATCGTGCCGTCGTCGGTGAGCGCCTTGCAGGTCTTGAGCCCGTCGATCGTCAGCGGCACCTTGACCGCGATATTGTCGGCGATCTTCCGGACGATCTCCGCCTCGCGCATCATGCCTTCGAAATCGAGCGCGACGACTTCGGCCGACACCGGCTTGCCCGGCACGATCTGGCAGATCTCCGCGACCACTTCGAGGAAGTCGCGGCCGGCCTTGTGGATCAGCGACGGATTGGTGGTGACGCCGTCGAGCAGGCCGGTATCGGCGAGGTCGCGGATGTCGGCAGTGTCGGCGGTGTCGGCGAAGAATTTCATGGCAGTCCCCAGGCGAATCAGTAGCTGACGAGCATCAGCCGTGCGCGGGTCGCCTTAAGCTTGTTGACCGTGACGCGATAGGTCCCCGGGCGGAGCTTGTAGCGGACGATCTTGCGGATCGTCGAGCATTGCGGGCCATGCCCGTGCGCGACCGAGTCGAGCGGCTTGCCGCGTTCGGGCGACACATCGATCCAGCCCGGCTCGCTGAGCGCGATGCCGAAGGTGCCCGCCTTGCGGATGCGCAGAAGGGTGCGGATCGAATCGCCGGTTCGCGGCAACGTCACTGCATGGCCGGTATCGAGCACGCGCCCAGATCGCGTCCAGCCGCGCAGCGACCTCGGCAGCGCGGTGTCATAGGATCTGCAGCTTTGCGTGGCGAGCGACAGTGCGAGCGCGGTCAGCAACATGGCCAATTCCCCCCCTTGCCGGCCCCTGCCGACCGCGGGGAACATAAGCGGACCGCAGACGCGTGGCAATCGCGGCCGATGCGAAGCCGTGACAGTGTTGCTGCAATATTGCTAGGAGCCGCCGGGACTGGATTCGTCTGCGGGATATCGACGTGCTGCGCCTATCGCTTCTATCGGCAACCCTGCTGCTCGTCCCCACGCTGGCGCATGCCCAGCAGGTCGACCGACAGCTCTGGCTGCAGACCAACGGCACCGTCACCATCGGCAGCCGCGAGAAGGTCACGCTGGAGGGGATCGGCCGGTTCAGCGATCGTGCCGAGGGTTTCTCGCACGCCGAGGCAGGCGCATTGTTCACCCACACGACGGCGGGCGGGATCGAACTGTCGATCGGCTATCGGCATGTCGCGGACTGGAATCGCGGCGTGGCGTTGCCGAACGAAGAGCGATTGCGGCAGATGGTGCTGATGCCGCTGGGCAGTGGCTTTTCGGGCCGGCTGCGGCTCGAAGAGCGGTTCAACAGCAGCGGCAGCGAAATCGGGGTGCGGCTGCGCCCGCGGCTCGGCTTCGATACGCCGCTCAACGACAAGGGCCTGAAGCTCTTCGCCACGCAGGAGCATTTCCTCAACCTCAACACCACCGGCTGGGGCCAGCAAGGCGGCTATGAGCGGATGCGCAACGCTGCCGGCCTGTCGATCGGGCTCGGCGGCAAGCTGCGCGGCGAGGTCGGCTATCTCAACCAATACCGCTTCGGCCGCGATGGCCGCCGCGACCAGATGGACCACGCCGCCACCTTTACGCTGTCGTTCAACGTCGCGAGCATCGGCGGCAGCGGGGATTAGAGTCGATCTTTGATTGACGGAGTCGCTTTTCTTTTCCGTTCGCCCTGAGCCTGTCGAAGGGCGCGTTGCCCAAGCGATCCGCGCGCGGATAGCCGCCCTTCGACAAGCTCAGGGCGAACGGTTGGGCGCGTTCAACCTGAATTAAATCGACCCTAGGCGCAGGCTATCGCGTCGCCGAAGCCGGTCCTACATGAGGCGCGATGTCGTCTCGCGCCCGCATTCTCGTCCTCCACCCCGCGCTCGGCCCGCTCGATTATCGCGTGCCGCAGGGCATGCAGGTCGAGCCGGGATCGATCGTTGTCGTGCCGATCGGACCGCGGCAATATCCCGGCGTGGTGTGGGAGCCAGAGCGGCTGCCGTCCGAGAAAGAGGAGATCGGCGACAATCGACTGCGCAATCTGATCGCGGTCGCCGACGCGCCGCCGATCCCCGAACCGGTGCGCCGCCTCGTCGAATGGACCGCGGATTATTATCTGAGCCCGCCCTCCGCCGTGCTGGCGATGGCGGTACGTACCTCAGCGGCGTTCGAGAGCGCGCCGACGATCACCGAATATCGCGCGACCGGGGTGGTGCCCGAGCGGCTGACTCCGCAGCGCGCGCAGGCGCTCGAGCGGATCGGCGAACGGCAGGGACTGGTGCGCGAGCTCGCGACGATCGCCGACGTCTCCGAAGGGGTGATCCGCGGGCTGTGCAAGGTCGGCGCGATCGAAGCGGTGACGGTCGATACCGACAGCCCCTACCCGCTTCCAAATCCGGCTTTCGGCCCGCCCGAGCTCAGCCGCGAACAGGCCGATGTGGCGGGCATCCTGCGCCAGTCGGTGGAGGCGGCGCGCTTTCAGCCCTTCCTGCTCGACGGCGTCACCGGATCGGGCAAGACCGAAGTCTATTTCGAGGCGATTGCCGCGGCGATTTCCGCGGGCCAGCAGACGATCGTGTTGCTCCCCGAGATCGCGCTGACCGAGCCCTTCCTCACGCGCTTCGCCGCGCGCTTCGGCTGCGAGCCGGTCGCCTGGCATTCGGGGCTACGCACCTCGCAGCGCCGCCGCGCGTGGCGCGCAATCGCCAGCGGCGAGGCCCTGGTCACCGTCGGCGCGCGCTCGGCATTGTTCCTCCCCTACCCCAAGCTGGGGCTGATCGTCGTCGACGAGGCGCACGAGACCACTTTCAAGCAGGAAGAAGGCGTCCATTATCACGCGCGCGACGTTGCGGTGATGCGCGGACGGTTCGAAAACTGCCCGGTGATCCTCGCCTCGGCGACCCCGGCGATCGAGAGCCGCCACCAGGTCGAGCTCGGTCGCTATGAGGAACTCAAGCTGCCCGGCCGCTTCGGCCTCGCCGAGCTCCCCGACATCGAGGCGATCGACCTTATCCAGGAGCCGCCCGATCGCGGGCGCTGGCTGAGCCCGCGGCTGATCCTCGCGATCGATGCGGCGCTCGAGCGCGGCGAGCAATCCTTGCTGTTCCTCAACCGGCGCGGCTATGCCCCGCTGACGCTGTGCCGGCATTGCGGGCATCGCTTCCAATGTCCGAACTGCACCGCGTGGATGGTCGAGCACCGGCTGATCCGCCGCCTCGCCTGCCACCATTGCGGGCATACCGTACCGACCCCCGAGATCTGCCCGGAATGCGAGGAGGCCGACAGCCTCGTCGCCTGCGGCCCCGGAGTCGAGCGGATCGCCGACGAAGCGGCGTTGCTGTGGCCGAACGCCAAGATCGCGATCGTCACGTCCGACACGATGTGGTCGCCCGCCAAGGCGGCCGAGTTCGTCCACCGGATGGAGCACGGCGACATCGACATCGTCGTCGGTACCCAGCTCGTCACCAAGGGCTATCACTTCCCCAACCTGACCGTGGTCGGCGTGGTCGACGCCGATCTCGGGCTCGACGGCGGCGACCTGCGCGCGGCGGAGCGCACCTTCCAGCAGATCATGCAGGTATCGGGGCGCGCCGGGCGCGGCGAGAAGCCGGGCAAGGTGTTCATCCAGACCCACGCCCCCGAGGCGCGGGTGATGCAGGCTTTGGTCTCGGGCGACAGCGCCGCCTTCTACGAAGCCGAGACCGAAGCACGGCGCGAGGCCGGCGCGCCGCCTTATGGCCGCTATGCCGCGATCATCGTGTCGAGCGAGGACAAGGCCGCGGCGGAGGAAACCGCGCGGATGATCGGCCGCACCGCGCCGCAACGCGACGAGATGCACGTCTACGGCCCCGCGCCCGCGCCGCTGGCGATGCTGCGTGGGCGTCACCGCTTCCGCCTGCTCGTCCACGCCCGCCGCGCCTTCGACGTCCAGGACATGATCCGCGACTGGCTGGGCGCGCTCGAATGGAGCGCCAAGGTGCGCGTCGCGGTGGACGTCGATCCGTACAGCTTCCTGTAGGGTCGATTTCACTCAGGTTGAGCCAATCCGTTCGCCCTGAGCTTGTCGAAGGGCATTGTGCCGCAGGCGGTATGCCCCCGGATGGCGCCCTTCGACAGGCTCAGGGCGAACGGTTGGCCGGGGCCCGATTCCAGCAGGAGATCGACAATGAAATGTCGATTCCATTCTATGTGGCGCGGGAAAGCGCGATAGGATCGCGTGGCAAAGGGGGGCTGGGGATGGTTCGCATGCTGCTGGGATTGCTGCTGCTGCTCGTGGCCGCCGCGCCTGCGAGCGCCGAGTGGTACGAGGCGGGCACCAGGCACTTCGTCGTCTATTCCGAACTCGACCCCGACAAGCTCAAGGATTTCGCCGACAAGCTCGAGCGCTTCGACGGCACGATGCGGCTGCTGCGCAAAGTCCCCGATGAGCCGATCGGCCCCGCCAACCGAGTCACCATCTACATGGTCGACGATCGCGAGGATGTCGCCAAGCTGGTGTCGGACAGCTTTGTCGCCGGCTTCTACGTGCCGCGCGCCGGCGGCTCGCTCGCGATCGTGCCGCGCAGGAGCCGATCGACCAGCGTCAACGATCTCAGTCCGCAGGCAATTCTGCTCCACGAATATACCCACCATCTGATGTGGAGCTTCTCGCCGAACACCGTCTATCCCTCCTGGTACATCGAAGGATTTGCCGAGGCGCTCGCCACCGTCAAGTTCGAGCAGGACGGCGCGATCGTGCTCGGCAATCCCCCGCAATATCGCGGCTACGGGTTGCTCAGCGGCAACTGGCTGCCGGTCGACAAGCTGATGATCGCCGACACGCTCAAGCTGACCAACGAACAGCGTGAAGGGCTTTACGGCCGCGGCTGGCTACTGTCGCATTATCTGCTGTTCTCCGGGCAACGCGCGGACCAACTGACGCGCTATTTGAATGCGCTGAACGAAGGGAAATCGGCGCACGAGGCGGCGGCCGCATTCGGCGACCTCAAGCAGCTCGACCGCGAACTGGAAAAGTACAAGACGGGCAAGTTCAGGGGCGCGCGAATCCCTGCGGGCAAGGTACCGAGCGGCGCGGTGACGCTCCGCAAGCTCAGCGCGGGGGAAGCCGCGACGATGGACGTCCGCGTCCGCTCCAAGGTCGGGGTCAATGCCAAGACCGCGCCGGGCACCTATGAGCGGGCCAAAAAAGCTGCGGCGCCGTATCCGAACGATCGCGGTGCGCAGTTGGTCCTCGCCGAGGCGGCGTACGACGCCGGCGACTATGCGGCATCGGAAGCCGCGGCGGACCGGGCGCTCGCCGCGGATCCGAAGGCAGTCGACGGCTATGTCTACAAGGCGATGTCGCAGATGGCGGTTGCTGCAAAGGCGGGTGACACGACTGCCAAGACCTGGACGCGCATCCGCAAGATCATCGCGACGGGAAACAAGATCGATCCCGAAGATCCCGAGCCGCTGATGCTCTATTTCCGCAGCTTCGTCGAAAGCGGAACCCCGCCGACCGAAAATGCCAAAAGCGGTCTGATGCGCGCTTTCGAGCTGGCGCCGCAGGATCCCGGCTTGCGGTTCAATGCCGCCGCGATCGTGCTGCGCCACGGTGACAAGGCGATTGCGCGCGAGATGCTCGCGCCGCTCGCCTATCAGCCGCATGGAGAGGGCCTTGCGAAGGTCGCTGCCGAGCTGATCGCGATGATCGACAAGGGCGATATCGACAAGGCGCTCGGAACGCTCGATGCCAAGCCCGACGGCGCCGGGAGCGAGGGCGAAGCGGCGAAATAGTTCGGCGCCGGCGGTGCCCCGGGGCCGGCACACTCTTTCCATCGGCGACCCGCTGTGCCTATGCCACGACGGGACAATGGATCGGCGCGAGCCGGAGAGCAGGGTGATGACGCGGTTCTGGCTGTTTCTGTTGCTGCTCGCGGCGTTTCCGCAGGCGGCGCGCGCCGATGACATCTCGGCGTCGGCGCGCGGCGTGGTGCGGATCGTCACGATCGCCGTGGTAGACGACGAAGTCGTCGGCTTCGGCCATGGCAGCGGCTTCGCGGTAGCGCCCAACCGCATCGTCACCAACGCGCATGTCGTCGAGCTCGCCGATCGCTATCCGGGCAACGTCGTCATCGGCATCGTGCCGTCCGAAGGCGACAAATCCTATCAGGGCAAGCTGATCGCGATCGACCAGCAGCGCGATCTCGCACTGATCGAGTTCAGCGGCTTGCGACTCGCGCCACTGACATTGTTCACCGGCGCGCCCGGCGACGGCGAGGCGCTGATCGCCTTGGGCTATCCCGGCAATGTCGATCTGGCGACGGCGCGCTCGGCGGCGGACTTCATCACGCCGCAATCGCCGGTGCGCTCGCAGGGTGGCTTCGCCGGCAACCGCACGCTGCAGGGCGTCAACGTGCTGCTCCACACCGCCAGCATCGCGCGCGGCAATTCGGGCGGTCCTTTGCTCGATCGCTGCGGCCGCGTGCTCGGCGTCAATTCGGCGATCACCCGCGGCGACGAAGGCGATTCGAGCTTTGCCTTCGCGATTGCGGGGCGCGAGCTGGCGGCGTTCCTGCAGGGCGCACGGCAGCCGTTCGCGAGCGTGAGCGTCCCGTGCACCAGCGTCGAGGAGCAGATGGCGCAGGAGCGCAGCGCCGAGGAGAAAGCGCGGCTCGACGCCGAGGCGCTGGCCCGCACCGACGCCGCGAAGAATGCCAGCGCGCGCGAGGATGCGATCTCCCAGGCGCGTGCCCGCAACGTGGTCGCGCGGGAGAATTACATGGCGGGCGCGGCGGTGCTGCTCGTGCTCGGTGCGCTGGCGCTCGGCGGAGCCGGGCTGTTGCTTTCGCGCGATCGTCGCCGCGAGGCGATCTGGATGGCGGCGGGCGGCGGGGTGCTGATGCTCGGCGCAGTGGCGCTGTTCCTCAGCCGGCCCGATTTCGACGAGTCGAAGATCGTTTCGGTGCCGCAGGCGAGCGCTTTGGCGGCCGTACCCAACCAGGCCGCGCTCGGGCGGATGGTGTGCAAGCTCATTCCCGAACGCAGCCGAGTCACGGTCACTGCGATCGACAAGGTCGATCTCGACATCGGTGCCGACGGCTGCATCAACGGCCGCACCCAATATGCCGAATCGGGCACGCACTGGCAGCGGATCCTCGTTCCCGGGCAGGAACAGTCGGTCTCTGTGCTCGACTACGATCCGGCGACGCGAACCTATACCAATACGCGCTATTTGCTGTCGTCCGCCCAGATGACGAAGGCGCGCCAGCTTCGCACCGGCGTGCCGCTCAAATCCTGCTCGGCCGACCAGGCGGCGCGCGCCAACCTCGCCACCCAGCAGCAATTGCTCCGCGCGGCGCTGCCGCCGCTCTATAACGAGAAGCTCGTCTACAGCTGCAGCCCGGCCGCATCGGGCCCGCCCCCGGCCGCAGAAGAGCAATAATCGTCATCAGACCGTAACTGCCGGTCGCGAAGCGGTTGCCGAGACGCAGGCTCCGGTGCTCTCGTCCTCAACGGCGCCCGCGTCTCGGCAACCGCTTCAGCCCCTCTCGATGCGGGCCGCGAAGCAGCCATAGGCCGCATTATGCGCATGGATATAGGCAATCTCGGACCGGGCGAAGAGCTCTTCGATGCCTGCTTCGACGTCGCCGATCTTCAACATGGCTCCACGCAGCATGCCGGCGGAATCGTAGCCGCGCAGCGCGATCGGCCGGCCTTGCAACACGGGCGGCAGACTGTCCGCGAGCGCGGCTGCATCGCCGGGATTTTCGCGGACATAGATCGCATAGCTGTTGCGATAGGGCGTCGCGACTGCGTGATCCGTATGGTTCAGCAGCAGCAGCGTTTCGCCGGGCTCGGCATCCTCGAGCGTGATACGACACGGAAAGCCCGGCTTGGCATCGGCGCGAACCCGCACCACCCCCTGCGCAGCGAGCGCCGCATCCGATTGGCCGAAAAGGTGGCGGAAAAGTTGGGCATCCAGCCCCTGGATTCGATAGCTCATTTGTTTTCCCCCTCGGTTACGCCTTCGCGCTTGCGCAGCACCCGCTTGCGATCGAGGCCATAGGCGTAACCGCCCATGCTGCCGTCGGTGCGCTGGGCACGGTGGCACGGGATCAGCACCGCGACATGGTTGGCGCCGCACGCCGTTCCCGCCGCACGCACCGCCCGCGGATTTCCGGCTTCGGCGGCGAGCTGGGCATAGCTGCGCGTCTCGCCGGGCGGGATCGCCCGCAGCGCCTGCCACACCGCTTCCTGAAACGCCGTGCCCTGAACGTCGAGCGGCAAGTCCATGTCGCGTCCCGGCGTCTCGACTTCGCCCACTACTCGCGCTGCGAGTTCCGCCAGCGCCGCGCCGCCGGGGGCGATCTCGGCGGCGGGGAAGCGCCGGGCGAGCGCGAACTGGTCCTCGTCGAAAGCGACGCGGCACAGCCCCTTGTCGGTCGCCGCGATCAGCAGCGGGCCGAGGCTGGTCTCCGCGGCGGTCCAACGAATGGTCGCTCCCGCGCCGCCGCGTTTCCATACGCTCGGGGTCATGCCGAGCCGCGCGTTAGCGGTCTCGTAGAAACGGCTCGGCGCGGCATAGCCCGCCTCGTAGATGGCATCGGTCACGCGATCCTCCTCGGTCAGTGCGGCGGCGGCACGGCGCGCGCGCAGCCCCCGGGCATAAGCGGCCGGAGTCACACCGGTCGCGCGCTTGAACAGCCGCTGGAAATGGTGCGGAGCATAACCTACCCGCGCCGCCAGCCCCTCGAGCCCCAGCGGCTCCTCGGCCGCCTCGATCAGCGCTACCGCCTCGGCGACAGCGACTCGATCACGTCCGACTTCATCGGGCTTGCAGCGCAGGCAGGCGCGGTAGCCGGCGGCGCGTGCGGCATCGGCATCCGGATAGAAGACGACATGCTCGCGCCTGGGCCGCCGCGCCGGGCAGCTCGGCTTGCAATAGATCCGCGTGGTGGTCACCGCGCCGATCACGCGCCCGTCATAGGCGCGGTCACGCGCGTCGAATGCCGCCCAGGCGGTGTCGTCGCTGATGGTGTGCTGATTGCTCATGTAGCCGATATAGCCGTGGCCGGCCGGCGCTACATCCCGCGGCTTGCGGTCAAAGTCCGCGCTTAATTATCGAGGAACTGTCGGATGGCGTCGACCAGCTTTTTCTTGCGGGCGCTGCGCGCGGGTGCGGTCTCCGGCGCGGGGCGTAGCGTCGTCGCCGGCGGCGGGACGGTTGCTGGCTCCGCCCGCGGCAGCCGCTTGCGAAGCTCGGCCTCGAGGTTGGCGAGCACATCGGCCTGCCCCTCGAAGGCGCGCGCCATCTTCGATTGCGGCAATGGCACGAGGAACTCGCAGCCATGGCGGCGGCCTTCGCGCCACACCACTTGCGCCTCGCGCGATCCCGCCCCCGACAGGCCGATTGCAATCAGAGTACCGGACGGAAACTCCTCGTCGGCGACGAACAGGAAGCCGGTGCGCGAGAAATTATCGACCAGCACTTCGATCGGCCGTCCATCGGCACCACGCAGGGTACTCTCGCTGGCCACATGAAAGCGGATCGCGCCACGCGGATCGACTTCCCCCAGCACTTCCAGACGCGCGACGAGCACAGTCCAATTCCCCAATAATCGGAATGTTCGGGCTACGCGGCAATTGGTTAAGAATTCCTTTCGTTTCCGGGTTTCCACCGGTGAAACCGAATCATCTGGCGGAACCGAAATACTGTCGTCTCCAGTGATTTCCTTCGCTCGGAACGACCTCGCCCCCGGGCAGTGCAGCCTCAACCGTCAGGAGATATTTCGTGGCCCTCACTGGACTCGCCAGGCTCCTGCTCGCGCTCGTGTCGCTGGCGATCCTCGCACGCGCGGGCGTGCTGCTGTGGCAGTGATCGATGGCAACTTCGTGCTCGTTGCCGATAGAGTCCTCCGCCGCACCCGCAGGCAAGTACCTTAGCCGGAGCCGGCGGAGCCAGCGCGCATTGACTTTGGTCAGTCTCGCTGCCATATGGCGGCCAGCGAGGCATCATGCAGCGTGATCGGACGACGGCCCATGGGTCGTCGCCCCGGCTCTGCCTCGGTTAAACCACGGCTTCCCTAGTCACGCGGGTCGTCAATTTTTTGACCCCGCCTCCGTGCGCCCATTTTCCGTGCGCGCCCGCCGGCCGTATTCTTAAGGTCCATAATGCAATTCAATCAACTCGGTCTCTCGGAGACCGTTCTCGCTGCGCTTGCCACCAAGGGTTACACCGAGGCGACGCCGATCCAGGCCCAGTCTATCCCGTCGCTGCTCGAAGGCCGCGATCTTCTCGGCATCGCCCAGACCGGCACCGGCAAGACCGCCGCGTTCATGCTTCCCTCGATCGACCGCCTGATCGCCAGCGGCAAGCGCGCCCAGCCGCGCGGCTGCCGGATGCTCGTCCTGGCGCCGACGCGCGAGCTCGCCAGCCAGATCGCCGAAAGCGCCCGCGAATATTCGAAGGGCTCGAAGCTTTCGGTCTGCACCATCTTCGGCGGCACTTCGATCCACAAGAACAAGACCGATCTGGCGCGCGGCATGGACATCGTCGTCGCCACGCCGGGCCGCCTCGTCGACTTGCTCGATCAGCATTATGCGATCCTGCTCGGCATCGAGATCCTCGTGCTCGACGAAGCCGACCAGATGATGGATCTGGGCTTCATCCACGCCCTCAAGCGCATCGTCCGTGAGCTTCCCGCCAAGCGCCAGACCCTGTTCTTCTCGGCGACGATGCCCAAGACGATCCGCGAGCTCGCCGGCCAGTTCATCAAGAACCCGATCGAAGTGAAGGTCACGCCGGAGGCGACCACCGCCGAGCGCGTCGAGCAGCACGTCACTTTCGTGGCGCAGGCCGAGAAGCAGGCGCTGCTGACGATCGCTCTGCGCGATCCGGCTGTCGATCGCGCGTTGATCTTCACGCGCACCAAGCATGGCGCCGACCGCGTCGTCCGCCTGCTGGCAGGCAACGGCGTCGCCGCCAACGCGATCCACGGCAACAAGAGCCAGCCACAGCGCGAACGCGCGCTCGGCGAGTTCCGCAGCGGCAAGGTCAAGATCCTGATCGCGACCGACATCGCGGCCCGCGGCATCGACGTCTCGGGCGTCAGCCATGTGTTCAACTACGAGCTGCCCAACGTGCCCGATCAGTATGTCCACCGCATCGGCCGCACCGCGCGCGCCGGGGCGACCGGGCTCGCGATCAGCTATTGCGCCGATGACGAGCGTCCGTACCTCAAGGACATCGAGAAGCTGACCCGCCAGAAGCTGGCGATCCAGCCGCTGCCGGCCGACTTCATCAACGAATCGAACAAGATCAAGTCGACTCGCTCGCCGATGCCGGCGGGCCGCGACGAAACCAACGGCCGCAACGGCCGCGCGATGCAGCATGGCGGCCGCTCCGGCGGCGGCCAGCGTCCCGGCCAGGGCCAGGGCCAGCGCCGCGAGGGTCAGCCCTCGGGCGAGCGTCGTCCGGCACAGGGTGGCGAGCGTTCGGGCGAGCAGCGCCGCAACGATGCGCCGCGCGGCGATCGACCCGCCGGTGACGCCCCCCGCAACTATGCGCGTCCCCAGGGCAAGTTCCACGCCCGCCCGGCGCGTCCGGCGGGTGCCGGCGGCCGCGGGCGCTAAGCTTCGCTGAAGCGAGCGGGAGCGGGCGGCGGCGCTATCATGCACCGCCGCCCGCTCTCGTTTTGCGGACTATTCCCTCCCGTTCGGGCTGAGCTTGTCGAAGCCCTGTACTTGCCTGCACGGGCAGTAAGCAGAACGGCCCTTCGACAAGCTCAGGGCGAACGGGTGGCTGGGCCGTTGGCCGCCTACCCCCGCCGCCGCTTTGCCCGCTCCTGCGCGTCGGCGCGGCCCTCGACCAGCCGCGTCGCGCGCTCGAAGCCGACACGGCCTTCATTCGCGCCGGCCTGCGCCGCATCCTGATACAAGCTTAGCGCCTGCTCATACTCGCCGCGCTGCTCGGCGCAGAGCCCGAGGTTGAACAGCAGCGACGGATATCCCGGCGCCTCGGACTGCATCGCTTCCCAGCCGGCGCAGGCGCCGCGCGGATCGCGCTTGGTCAGCTTGACCAATCCCTTGAATCGATTTGCCGTCTCCTTCGAAAGCCCCTTGGTGCTTTCGCGCACGCGGATCTTGTAGGTGTCGACATGTGGAACGAGATCGCCGCGCAGCGATCCGGCGATGTCGCGGATCGCGCCTTCGATCACGTCCTCCGCAGTCCGGCCGGCATTGCCGCCCGGGCACCAGCTCACTTCCTCGCGGAACGGCTTGGGCTGCGAATAGACGATGCGGCCGTCGGTGTTGCGGACGATCCGGATGTCGGCCTTGATGTCGATGATCCGGCGCTTGCACCGGATCTCGACCTGCTCCTCCTTGGTGCATTTGCCGTCGCCGTCCTTCGAGACGCACTGCTTTTCCTTCTTGGTGAAGCTGCTTTCATCCACTCCGGAGGACACGCTTCCCGAAATCGAGCCCTCGGCGGTGTCGCGCCCAGTGCGCCCGGCGAGCAATTGAAACTGGCTTCCGCCCAGCGCGCGCTCGATCGCGATCTGGAGCGCCGCGCCGTCGCCGCCGCCGAAGCGATCGACCGATATCGATTCGAGAAAACTGGCCTCGCGATTGTTTGCGGGGAACTCCCCGGTGATCTCCAGCACCTCGGCCTGCGCGACGCCGGCCCACGCCAGCACCGAGGCCACGAGCAACGCCCTTCGCTTCATTTCTTCCCCCCTGCTTGCATTCCCCAGCCGTAGAGCATCATCTCCGAACGCAGTTGTCCAGAGGAGTCGGGTTGCATCCCCGTGACACCGATGCTAACCGCGCCGCGACCCATCGGGGCGCCCACTCGGCGTGCCCCTTTTTTGCATGGGGCCAATTCCGAACCCTCCAAGAGGAACCGACACGCGTGGAGAATTCCGGCGGTATCCAGGCCAGTCTCAGCGGACGCTATGCAACCGCCCTGTTCGAGCTTGCGCGTGATTCGAAGACCTTGCCTCAGATCGAGGCGAGCCTCGGCGGCGTGCGCCAGGCGCTCGACGAATCGCCGACCTTTCGGCTGCTCGTCGCGAGCCCGGTGGTCAGCCGCGGCGATGCCACCAAGGCAGTCGCGGCCGTGGCGGCAGAGATGCAGCTCGACGCGACCACCGCCAATTTCCTCGGCGTGCTCGCGCAGAACCGCCGGCTCAGCCAGCTGCCCGCGATCATCCGCGCATTCCGCCTGCTGGCGGCGAACCATCGCGGCGAGACCACGGCCGAAGTCACCTCGGCGCATCCGCTCGATGCCGAACAGGTCGACGCGCTGAAGCAGCAGCTGCGCCAGCGCCTCGGCCGCGACGTCTCTGTCGACCTTTCGGTCGATCCCTCGCTCCTTGGCGGGCTGGTCGTGAAGATCGGCAGCCAGATGATCGATTCGTCGATCAAGACCCGTCTGAACTCCCTCGCGCACGCGATGAAAGGCTGAAGGCTAACACGATGGATATCCGCGCCGCAGAAATTTCCAAGGTCATCAAGGATCAGATCTCGAGCTTCGGCACCGATGCCGAGGTCTCCGAGACCGGCCAGGTGCTCAGCGTCGGTGACGGCATCGCGCGCATCCACGGGCTGGACAATGTCCAGGCCGGCGAGATGGTCGAGTTCGCCAACGGCATCCAGGGCATGGCGCTCAACCTCGAGGCCGACAATGTCGGCGTCGTGATCTTCGGCTCGGACGCCGAGATCAAGGAAGGCGACGTCGTCAAGCGTACCGGCACGATCGTCGACGTGCCGATCGGCAAGGGCCTGCTCGGCCGCGTCGTCGATGGCCTCGGCAATCCGATCGACGGCAAGGGCCCGATCGTCACCGACCAGCGCTCGCGCGTGGAAGTGAAGGCCCCCGGCATCATCCCGCGCCAGTCGGTCAGCGAGCCGATGCAGACCGGCCTCAAGGCGATCGACGCGCTCGTCCCCGTCGGCCGCGGCCAGCGCGAGCTGATCATCGGCGATCGTCAGACCGGCAAGTCCGCCGTCGCGATCGACGCCTTCATCAACCAGAAGGGAGTCAACGCCGGCGACGACGAAAGCAAGAAGCTCTATTGCGTCTATGTCGCGGTCGGCCAGAAGCGCTCGACCGTCGCGCAGCTGGTCAAGACGCTGACCGAGAACGGCGCGATGGACTATTCGATCGTGGTCGCCGCGACCGCTTCGGAGCCCGCCCCGCTGCAGTTCCTCGCGCCTTATACCGGCACTGCGATGGGCGAATATTTCCGCGACAACGGTATGCACGCACTGATCGTGTTCGACGATCTTTCGAAGCAGGCAGTCGCCTATCGGCAGATGTCGCTGCTGCTGCGCCGCCCGCCGGGCCGCGAAGCCTATCCCGGCGACGTCTTCTATCTCCACAGCCGCCTGCTCGAGCGCGCCGCCAAGATGTCGGACGCCAAGGGTGGGGGCTCGCTCACCGCGCTGCCGATCATCGAGACGCAGGCGGGCGACGTTTCGGCCTACATCCCGACCAACGTGATCTCGATCACCGACGGCCAGATCTTCCTCGAGACCGACCTGTTCTTCGCGGGCATCCGCCCGGCGATCAACGTCGGCCTGTCGGTGAGCCGCGTCGGCTCGGCCGCGCAGACCAAGGCGATGAAGAAGGTCGCCGGCTCGATCAAGCTCGAGCTCGCCCAGTATCGCGAGATGGCGGCGTTCGCGCAGTTCGGCTCGGACCTGGACGCATCGACCCAGAAGCTGCTGAATCGTGGTGCTCGTCTGACCGAATTGCTCAAGCAGCCGCAGTTCAGCCCGCTGCCGTTCGAGGAGCAGACCGTGTCGATCTTCGCCGGCACGCAGGGCTTCCTCGATTCGGTCGCGACGCAGGACGTGGTGCGCTACGAGGCTGCGATGCTCGCCGAGATGCGCTCGAAGCATGCCGGCGTGCTGACCGCGATCCGCGACAGCAAGGACCTCAAGGACGACGTCCGCGACCAGCTCAAGTCTGCGCTGACCGAGTTCGGCAAGACGTTCGCGTAAGCACTGACGAGCAAACCAATAGCCGTCACCCCGGCGAAGGCCGGGGCCCAGAGCCAAAAGCGCATTGGCTCGTGGCTCTGGATCCCGGCCTCCGCCGGGATGACGGATTAAGGAAGTAAAGAAACCAGGATGGCGAGCCTCAAGGCACTCAAGGTCCGGATCAACTCGGTCAAGTCGACCCAGAAGATCACCAAGGCGATGAAGATGGTCGCCGCCGCCAAGCTGCGCCGCGCGCAGGAGGCGGCGGAAGCCGGGCGCCCCTATGCCCAGCGGCTCGAGAGCGTGGTCGCGAGCCTCGCCTCGAAGGTGACGGTGAGCGAATCGAGCCCCAAGCTCATCGCCGGCACCGGCAAGGACCAGGTCCATCTGTTCGTCGTCGCGACGTCGGACAAGGGCCTCGCCGGCGCGTTCAACACCAACATCGCCCGTCTCGCCCGCCGCCGCGCGCAGGAGATGATCGCCGAGGGCAAGACGGTGAAGTTCTACACGATCGGCCGCAAGGGCCGCGCGGTGCTCAACCGGCTGTTCCCCAAGAGCTTCGTCCACTCGATCGAGCCCGGCGACCTGGGCAAGCTCGCCTTCGCCGACGCGCGCGGCTATGCCGAGGATCTGGTTGCGCGCTACGAAGCTGGCGAATTCGACGTCGCACACCTCTTCTATTCGCACTTCAAGTCGGTGCTGACGCAAGAGCCGACCGAGCAGCAGATCATTCCGGTGGCGCCGAGCTCGGTGCCCGAGGGCACGGTGCCCAGCACCGCCGCCCCTGCCGCGGTGATCTACGAGCCCGACGAGGAAGCGATCCTCGCCGACCTGTTGCCGCGCAACGTCGCGATCCAGCTGTTCCGCGCGATGCGCGAGAATGCCGCGTCGGAGCAGGGCAGCAAGATGACCGCGATGGACAACGCCACGCGCAACGCGGGCGATCTGATCAAGCGGCTGTCGATCCAGTATAACCGCGCCCGCCAGGCCGCGATCACCACCGAGCTGGTGGAAATTATTTCGGGCGCCGAAGCGCTCTAAGTCGAATCAGAAGCAAGGAAGCAGACGATGGCAACCGCCGCACTCGACCGCCCCGCCACGGGCACCAATAACGTAGGCCGCATCTCGCAGGTCATCGGCGCCGTCGTCGACGTGTCGTTCGACGGCGGCGTGCTGCCGTCGATCCTCTCGGCGCTCGAGACCGACAATAACGGCAATCGCCTCGTGCTCGAGGTCGCCCAGCATCTCGGCGAGAACACGGTTCGCACGATCGCGATGGACGCCACCGAGGGCCTGACCCGCGGCCAGAAGGTCACCGACACCGGCTCGCAGATCCGCGTCCCCGTCGGCCCGAAGACGCTCGGCCGCATCCTCAACGTCATCGGCGAGCCGATCGACGAGCGCGGCCCGGTCGATGCCGAGCTGACCATGCCGATCCACGCGCCCGCGCCGCTGTTCGTCGACCAGTCGACCGAAAGCTCGATCCTCGTCACCGGCATCAAGGTGATCGACTTGCTCGCGCCCTATGCCAAGGGTGGCAAGATCGGGCTGTTCGGCGGCGCCGGCGTCGGCAAGACCGTGCTCATCCAGGAACTGATCAACAACATCGCCAAGGGTCATGGCGGCACTTCGGTGTTCGCCGGCGTCGGCGAGCGTACCCGCGAGGGCAATGATCTCTATCACGAGTTCCTCGACGCAGGCGTCATCGCCAAGGATGCCGACGGCAACGCGCAGTCCGAAGGCTCGAAGGTCGCATTGGTCTATGGCCAGATGAACGAGCCGCCGGGCGCCCGCGCCCGCGTCGCGCTGTCGGGCCTGACCATCGCCGAATATTTCCGCGACGTCGAAGGCCAGGACGTTCTGTTCTTCGTCGACAACATCTTCCGCTTCACCCAGGCGGGCGCCGAAGTGTCGGCACTGCTCGGCCGTATTCCTTCGGCGGTGGGCTATCAGCCGACTCTGTCGACCGACATGGGCGCGCTGCAGGAGCGGATCACGTCGACCAACAAGGGCTCGATCACGTCGGTCCAGGCCGTCTACGTCCCCGCCGACGATCTCACCGATCCGGCACCGGCAACTTCGTTCGCCCATCTGGACGCGACGACCGTGCTCAACCGCGCGATTTCGGAGCTGGGCATCTACCCGGCAGTCGATCCGCTCGACTCGACCTCGCGCGTGCTCGAGCCGCGCGTCGTCGGCCAGGAGCATTACGAGACCGCACGCGCCGTCCAGGCGATCCTGCAGAAGTACAAGTCGCTGCAGGACATCATCGCGATCCTCGGCATGGACGAGCTTTCCGAGGAGGATAAGCTCACCGTGTCGCGTGCGCGCAAGATCCAGCGCTTCCTCAGCCAGCCGTTCCACGTCGCCGAAGTGTTCACCGGCATCCCCGGCGCGTTCGTGCAGATCGAGGACACCATCAAGTCGTTCAAGGCGGTGGTGAACGGCGATTACGATCACCTGCCCGAGAGCGCCTTCTACATGGTCGGCGGCATCGATCAGGCGGTCGCGAAGGCCAAGAAGCTCGCCGACGAGGCGTAAAACTGGACTGCTCCCCTCCCTGTAAGGGAGGGGCTGGGGGTGGGTGCGAGCGCAGCGAGCTCTCCTACGCCATCCCCAAAAAGCGACATCGGGGGCATCGAGCCCCCGCCGCCGCTGGACCCACCCCTTGCCCCTCCCTGGAAGGGAGGGGTGGAGTTTTATGAAATGCTGCACTTCGAACTCGTCACGCCTGAACGTCTCGTCCGCTCCGAGGACGTACACATGGTCGTCGTCCCCGGCACCGAGGGCGATTTCGGCGTGCTCGAAGGGCATGCGCCTTTGATGTCGACGATCCGCGACGGCAATCTCGAAATCTACAAGACCGGCGCCACGACGCCCGAGACGATCCGCATCGAAGGCGGCTTCGCCGAAGTCAACGAGCGCGGCCTCACCGTGCTCGCCGAAAAGGCCGAATAGGCCGTCGTCCCCGGCGAACGCCGGGATCTCGTGCGCATCCCGCACGCGGCCTGAGATCCCGGCTTTCGCTGGGATGACGGTTTGATTCGCGCCATTGCAGTCCGACGGATCCGCCGCGAACCTCGCCTCCGCTGATTTGGTTAGGCAATTCTAAAGCCTTGCCGGTTAAGCCTGCCCAATCGCGGGGATTACAGGTTTACCGATGAGCGCTTTCGGACGACGCAACGGATTGGGTGGCGGGGCAACGGGCGGGCGGCCGGCTTTCGGCGTCGCGCGGCCGATGCAGGGCCCCGGCCCGGCACCGCGTCCCTCCGATCCGATGCCGGTGGGCGGCGAACAGTTTCCGCCGCTGGACAGCGTGCCGCTTCCCGGTGCGGCCTCCGCGCCCGATGCGATGGAGCAGCGCGATCCGGCCGGCGGCAATCCGGCCAATAGCGAGGCGATGCAGCGCCTTGCCGATCGCCAGGCAACCTCGGGCGAGGCCGGTAATTCGCGCGTCGAAGGCTTCGAGGCCTCGATCCACCGGATCAAGGAACAGGTGCTGCCGCGCCTGCTCGAACGCGTCGATCCCGAAGCCGCGGCGACGCTGACCAAGGACGAACTCGCCGAGGAATTCCGCCCGATCATCGGCGAAGTGCTCGCCGAACTGAAGCTCACGCTCAACCGCCGCGAGCAGTTTGCGCTCGAGAAAGTGCTGGTCGACGAATTGCTCGGGCTCGGGCCGCTCGAGGAATTGTTGTCGGATCCGGCGATCTCGGACATCATGGTCAACGGCCCCGAGCAGACCTATATCGAACGCAAGGGAAAGCTCGAGCTCGCCAACATCCAGTTCCGCGACGAGGAACATCTGTTCCAGATCGCGCAGCGGATCTGCAATTCGGTCGGCCGCCGGGTCGACCAGACCACCCCGCTCGCCGACGCCCGTCTCAAGGACGGCAGCCGCGTCAACGTGATCGTCCCGCCGCTGAGCCTGCGTGGCACCGCGATCTCGATTCGTAAATTCTCGGCCAAGCCGATCACGCTCGACATGATGGCGAATGGCGGCTCGATGAGCCAGAAAATGGCCACCGCGCTCAAGATCGCCGGCGCCAGCCGCTTCAACATCGTCATCTCGGGCGGCACCGGCTCGGGCAAGACGACGATGCTCAACGCGATCTCGAAGATGATCGACCCGGGCGAGCGCGTGCTGACGATCGAGGACGCCGCCGAGCTTCGCCTCCAGCAGCCGCACTGGCTGCCGTTGGAGACCCGCCCGCCGAACCTCGAGGGTCAGGGTGAAATCTCGATCCGCGACCTGGTCAAGAACGCGCTGCGTATGCGCCCGGATCGCATCATCCTGGGCGAAATTCGTGGCAGCGAGTGTTTCGACATGCTCTCCGCCATGAACACGGGCCATGACGGCTCGATGTGCACGCTCCACTCCAACTCCCCGCGCGAGGCGCTGGCGCGTATGGAGAACATGGTGATGATGTCGGACATCAAGGTCCCCAAGGAAGCGATCTCGCGCCAGATCGCGGACTCGGTCGACCTGATCATCCAGGTCAAGCGCCTGCGCGACGGTTCGCGCCGCGTGACCAACATCACCGAAGTGATCGGCATGGAAGGCCCGGTGATCGTCACCCAGGAGCTGTTCAAGTTCGAGTATTTGGACGAGTCCGCCGACGGCAAGATCATCGGCGAGTATCGCTCGATGGGGCTGCGCCCTTACACGCTCGACAAGGCTCGCCAATACGGCTTCGACCATGCGATGCTCGAGGCGTGCCTCTGACGCTTTGCTGGCGGCGCCCAAGGTTTCGGCGGTAAGGCTGCGTACGTGCTCGCTCTGCTCGCCCCGATCCTCGCTTTTGCCCAGCTGCAGCCCGCGACCACGCTCGCGCCCGATACCGAGGCGCACTGGGTCGATTTCGAGCTCACTGCCTACAACCAGATCCGCTTTCCGATCGAGCTCGACGGCCATTCCAGCTGGGCTATCCTCGACACCGGCCTAAGCGACACGATCGTCACCAGCCGGTTCGCGCGCGCCGCGGGGCTGATCGCGGCACGGCGCCAGCAGGCGCTCGCCATCGGCGGCGGAGTCGAGGTCGGCTGGGCCGACGTCGCTTCGATCCGCTTTGGTGGCCTCACTCGCAGTCACGGACGCGTCGGCATCGCCGATCCGGCGGGGGGCATGCATTTCGGTGCGGACATATTGGTCGGCGCCGACGTCCTCAGCTGCTGCGCGCTCGACCTGGACTATGACGCGCGCCGCTTCCGCATCCTTTCCAGCGGCCGGATGCCGTTCACCGGCAGCACCGCATCACTGCGGCGCAAAAGCCCGAACGGCGTCTACCAATCGGAAATCAGCGTCGCCGGCAAGCTGCTCAAGCCGATCATCGTCGACACCGGCGACGGCGGCGCGCTGACGCTCAGCCGCACCGCCTGGGCCTCCACCGGCTATCGCGCAGCGCGGATCACGACCACCCTGGGCTGGGGCATGGGGGGACCCGTGGTCACCGACACGCTGGTCGTGCCTTCGCTGTGGATCGCCGGCATGGGGCCGCGCGAGGCCGAAATGCGGATCGAAGGCGAAGGTGGCTTCTCGGCGTCGGTAGGCGCAGCCGGACGGCTCGGCAACGGCCTGCTCCGCGGATATCGCGTCCTGCTCGATCCGCGCGCGGGCCGGATGATCCTCCAGCCGGGCAAGGCGCTCGCGGTTCCGATCCCGCGCTCGACCAGCGGCCTGCTCGTCGAGTTCACCGGAACCGCGCTGCGCATCGTCCACGTCATGCGCGGCTCCCCCGCGGCGACCGGGGGGTGGCGGGCCGGCGAGCAGATCTGCTCCGCCGACGGCATTCCAGTGCCCGACGACGCGAAGGACGGCGTGATCGAATGGACGATCGGGGCGCCCGGCCGAGTCGTCCGATTGGAGCTTTGCGACGGCAGCGAGCGCAGCCTTGCTCTCAGCGATTTCTATTAGAACGGTCTCAGCCGGGTTCGCTCACATCCGTTCGCCCTGAGCTTGTCGAAGGGCTGCTATCCGCAACGTATCGCCTGTGAGAGGGGGCCTTCGACAAGCTCAGGCCGAACGGAGGGATGCCACACGCACCAGCCCGATCCTAGCGCAGGTTGAGCGCCACGCTCGCCAGGATCAGGGCGATCAGCATCGCCAGCACTTGAATCAACGTCCACGGCATGAATCCCACCTGGTCCATCTCGCGACGACGACGACGGCGATGCTCGCCCAGGCCGCTGCCGATCGCGAGCAGGATCGCAACCGCCGCGCCGCCCCATAATTGTTGTTGCATCGACTCGAAAAACTCCCACATGCCGATCGCATCTAGGCAAGGAAATGTGATGCGCCAGACCCTGACCGTGCTCGGCCTTCTCACCACTGCAATTGCAGTCGCCAGCGTCGCCGCGGGCGAGCCGCGAACCCAGCGCCATGCGCTCCAGGACGCGGTGTCCGCCGCCACGCGCACCCCGTCCAACGTCGCCCGCGACGAATATCGCCATCCGCTCGAAACGCTGAGCTTCTTTGGAGTGAAGCCCGGAGACACGGTGGTCGAGATCTGGCCCGGCGGCGGCTGGTATACCGAGATTCTCGGCCCGCTCACTGCGGGCAAGGGAGCGCTCTGGGCGGCGGTGCCCCTGCCCAATGGCGTCAAAGGCGTGCAGGCCCTTCAGGCGAAGGACGCCAAGGCCTATGGCCATGTGAAGTTCGCCGCTTTCCCCTGGTCCGAAGGCCAGCCCAAGGTGCCCGACGGCAGCGCCGATGTCGTGCTCACCTTCCGCAATGTCCACAATTGGCGGATGGGCAATCAGGAAGGCGATTATTCGCCGAAGGCGTTCGCCCAGATGTTCGCGATGCTCAAACCCGGCGGGGTGCTCGGCATCGAGGATCATCGCCTGCCAGAGAGCGCCAGCGCCGAGCGCGAGAAGAGCAGCGGCTACATCAAGGTGTCCACTGTGCGTCGTCTTGCCGAGCAAGCAGGCTTCAAGTTCGTCGCCTCGTCCGAAGTCAACGCCAATCCCAAGGACACCACCGAGTGGGCGAACGGCGTCTGGACGCTGCCGCCGACTTACCAGCTCAAGGACGTCGACCGCGCCAAATATGCGGCGATCGGCGAGAGCGACCGGATGACGCTAAAGTTCAGGAAGCCCTGAACATTTTATCGCTGCGGTAGCGAAGCCTCCACGCTCCATTAACCAATCGTCTATAGCAATCGGATCCGTGCCACGCCGGATCCGCTCCCTGCTCTCCGTCCTTCGCGACGAGGTCGACAGCTTCGCCAGCACGAGCGAGGAAATCGCCGCGCGCACCAATCTGCTTGCGCTCAACGCAGCGATCGAAGCCGCCCGCTCGGGCGAAGCGGGTCGCGGTTTCTCGGTGGTCGCGCAGGAAGTGAAGGCGCTCGCCCAGCAGGCGCGTCACGCCAGCAGCGAATTCCGCTCCGAAGTCCGCGAGCGACTGGCAATGGGCGCCGGGATCGCCGACGAGATGGTCGGCGAGATCGAAGGCACCCGCCTCGTCGAGCTCGCCCAGGCCTTGATCCAGAACGTCACGCGGCATCTTTACGGCCGCAGCGTCGACCTGCGGCTGATGGCCTCCGACTCGGAAGTGATCGCCGCCACGCTGGATCCGACGCCCGAGAAGGTCGCCGCCGCACAGGCGCGGCTCGCGGTATTTACCGAGACATCGCCTTATTATCTCAACGCCTTCGTCGCCGACCGCGACGGCCGCATCATCATCTGCTCCAACCCGCACGCCCGCGTCCGCCAGACCAATGTCGCCAACGCCGCGCAATTCCTCAAGGCGATGGGCAGCGCGCATCACGATCAATGGTTCACCGACGAAGTCTGGCAGAATCCGTGGTCCGATCATCGCGCAGTGCTGGTATTTGTCACCGGCATCCGCGCGCGCGGTAGCGAGGGCCGTCCCGCCGGGGTCTTCTACGTCGAATTCGACTGGGAAGAGCGCATTCCGGCAATAATCTCGGATCGCTCGCTGTTCGGCGAGAAGGAGTGGGCGCGCACCCGCATTTCGATCATCGACCAGGCCGCGCGAATCGTCGCCGACTCATCGGGCACGCGCTTCGGCGAGACGATCGCGCTGCCGGCCAAAGCCGTCCGCGGCGCCGAGGCGCGCGCCGACACGACGATCGCCTTCGCCACCGCCGCCAGCTATCACGACTTCGACGGGTTGGGGCTGCGCTGCGTGATCGAGCAGAAGATGATCAGCATGGAAGAGATCCAGGCCGCGCTCGGGGGATTCGGGACGCGCAAGCGCATCTAGCGAACAAGCGTGATCCCCTCCCTGCAAGGGAGGGGTTAAGGGTGGGTATAGAAAGGCCGGGCTCGACGCCCGGCCCTTTCTATTTTCTCAGCCGTCTCGAAGGGCTCACTCCGCTCGCACCCACCCCCGGCCCCTCCCTTGCAGGGAGGGGAGCGACGATCACTTCCCCAATTTCTCGATCTTGTCCTGCAGCCGCGCCAGCTCGGCCTTAAGCGCCGAGACGTCGTCGCCGCCTTCTTGCGCGGGCGCTGGTGCCGGCGCCGCAGGCGCGATGCCGCCGGCCGCGCCGGGCTTGAACGCTTCCGCCGCCGCCTCGAACATCGCCAGGTTGCGCTTGGCGATCTCGGCGAACGGCGAGTTGGCGAACGCGCCCTCGACCGCTGATTTGAACTGCTCCTGATTGCGCCGGAAGCTGTCCATCGACGCCTCCAGATAACCCGGCACCATCGCCTGCATCGAATCGCCGTAGAGCGAGATCAGCTGACGGAGGAAGTTGACCGGCAGCATCGAGGTGCCGCGCGATTCCTCTTCCATGATGATCTGCGTGAGGACGTTGTGGGTGATGTCCTCGTCGCTTTTGGCATCGACCACCTTGAAGTCCCGGCCCTCGCGCGTCATCGCAGCGAGATGATCGAGCGTGATATAGGACGAGGTTTCGGTGTTGTAGAGCCGGCGATTGGCGTACTTCTTGATGATCACCGGACCCGAGCCCGCAGCAGCTTTCTTCATGGACACCCCCGCGCGTGAATGATGATACCCTAACATCCTTTGCCGCATCGCAACAAGGGCCTCGGCCGCTGCCGTTGTTTCTCGAACTGTTGCGCAGCGAGACTGCAGCATCACCCGAGCGACGCGCCGCAGCACTTGCCGGGCTGCGCGCATATCAGGAAGCCTCGCGGCCCGCTGCCCGGGCGCCGATGCCGGTGGTGGCCAGCGCGGGCCGCGCGGTGCTGCGCGATTATGGCGGCGGGGGCCTGCCGGTCGTATTCGTGCCGTCGCTGATCAACCCGCCCCTCGTGCTCGATCTTGCCCAGGAGAACTCGCTGCTGCGCTGGCTCGCGAGGCGAGGCCTGCGCCCGTTGCTCGTCGACTGGGGCACGCCGACTCCCGACGATCGCGCGCAGGACGTGACGGCGCATATCGAGCAGATGCTGCTCCCGCTGCTCGCCACGCTCGATCGGCGGCCGGCGCTGGTCGGTTATTGCCTAGGCGGCACGATGGCGACCGCCGCGGCCGCCGTCGCCGAGATCGCCGGGCTCGCGACCATCGCCGCCCCGTGGAACTTCGCCGGCTACGGCGACGCGCTCGATCCGATCTCGGCATTGTGGGACGAGGCGCATGCGACCTGCGAGCAATTGGGCCTGGTGCCGATGGAAGTGCTGCAATCGGGCTTCTGGCAGCTCGATCCCAAACGCACCGTCGCCAAGTTCGAGCGCTTCGCGCGCCTCGAACCCGACAGCGCAGAGGCGCGCGCCTTCGTGACGCTCGAGGACTGGGCCAATGGCGGCGCGCCGCTCAGCTTCGGCGCGGGGCGCCAGATGTTCGACGACTTCTTCGTCGCCGACCTGCCCGGCAGCGGCGGCTGGCAGATTGCCGGAAAGCACGTCGAACCGGAGAAGCTCGGCGTCCCAGTCCTCTCGTTCGTCTCGACCACCGATCGCATCGTCCCCGCCGCCAGCGCCGCGCGGATCGGCACGGTGCACGAGCTTGCGATGGGGCATGTCGGGATGATCGTCGGCGGCCGCGCACGCGCTGCGCTGTGGCAGCCGCTTGCGGACTGGCTAACCGCCCTTCCCGCCCCTAGATAGCGCGCAACGACAAAATATCTGCGCAGGAGCCTTCCCCATGACCGACGTCGTCATCACCGCCGCCAAGCGTACGCCGGTCGGCAGCTTCCTCGGCGCTTTCGCCGCGACGCCCGCGCATGAGCTCGGCCGAATCGCGATCGAGGCCGCGCTCGCGCAGGCCGGCGTGAAGGGCGAGGAAGTCAGCGAAGTCATTCTCGGCCAGGTGCTCACCGCGGCGCAGGGCCAAAACCCGGCGCGCCAGGCCTCGATGGCAGCGGGCTTGCCCAAGGAAGTACCGGCCTGGGGTGTCCAGCAGGTTTGCGGTTCGGGCCTGCGCGCGGTCACGCTTGCTTATCAGGCGATCAAGACCGGCGACGCGACGATCGTCGTCGCCGGCGGCCAGGAGAGCATGTCGATGAGCCCGCACGCCCAGTCGCTGCGGCCGGGCACCAAGATGGGCGATCTCAGTCTGGTCGACACGATGATCAAGGACGGCCTGACCGACGTGTTCAACGGCTACCACATGGGCATCACCGCCGAGAATCTTGCCGAACAATATCAGGTGACGCGCAGCGACCAGGACAATTTCGCCGTCCGCTCGCAGAACCTCGCCGAGAAGGCGCGCGCCGAAGGCCGCTTCAAGGACGAGATCGCGCCGGTCACGATCAAGGGACGCAAGGGCGACACGATCGTCGCGGACGACGAATATATCCGCGCCGGCGCCACCGTCGAGGGCATCGCCGGGCTGCGTCCCGCCTTCAAGAAGGATGGCAGCGTCACTGCCGCCAACGCCTCGGGCCTCAACGACGGCGCCGCGGCTCTGGTCCTCATGAGCCGCGAGGAAGCCGAGAAGCGCGGCGCGCCGATCCTCGCGCGAATCGCCAGCTGGGCGAGCGTCGGCGTCGATCCGTCGATCATGGGCATCGGCCCGGTCCCCGCCAGCCGCAAGGCACTCGAGAAGGCCGGCTGGAAGGTCGAGGATCTCGACTTGATCGAAGCCAATGAAGCGTTCGCAGCACAGGCTCTCGCCGTCGGCAAGGATATGGGCTGGGACGCCGACAAGGTGAACGTCAACGGCGGCGCGATCGCGATCGGCCATCCGATCGGCGCGTCGGGCGCGCGGGTGCTCACCACCCTGCTCTACGAAATGCAGAGGCGCGATGCCAAGAAAGGCCTCGCCACTTTGTGCATCGGCGGCGGCATGGGCATCGCGATCTGCATCGAGCGCTGACGTCTGATCGCGATTTTTCCGGCGTTCGTCGCAAAGTCGCGGACGAGGGTGATGCGCTGTGCTGGTACGGTTAGTCACTAATATTACAAAATTGCGTTGCGTCGCAACACGACGCAACAATAGGCAAACAGCTGTAGCATATCTGCAACAGGCGCGCCGGTAATTAATCTGTAGTTCACAAACTGCCTTGCGCAGAGAGGCCCGCTTGGGGCGTCATGGGACCAATCGGGCATTAAGCCCCAGGGGCCCTTAGACATGAAAACCAGCCGACTTCTCGGTGCCACCGCTTTGGCGAGCGCCGCGTTCCTGTTTCCTCTCGTCGCGCAGGCGCAGTCGAGCGAGCCCGTCGAGGCCGCACAGACCGATACGACTCAGGCAGAAGAGGAAGGTCCGACGGTCGTCGTGACCGGTTCGCGCATTCGCCGCCCGAACGATGATTCGCCGGTTCCGGTGACCACCGTCACCGGCGAAGAGATCTTCGAGACCGGCCGCATCTCGGTCGGCGACGTTCTCAACGATCTGCCGCAGCTGCGCTCGTCGCTGGGCTCGCAGAACTCGACCTCGGGCCTCGGCACCCGTGGCGTCAACTTCCTCGATCTGCGCGGCCTCGGCACTTCGCGTACGCTGGCACTGATCAACGGCCGCCGCCAGACCTCTGCCGACATCATCAACAACGGCAACGCGATCGACATCAACACGCTGCCGACCGACCTGATCGAGCGCATCGACATCGTCACCGGCGGCAATTCGTCGATCTACGGTTCGGACGCGATCGCGGGCGTCGTGAACTTCATCCTGAAGGACAGCTACGATGGCGTCCAGCTGCGCGGACAGGCCGGCGTCAGCACCTATGGCGACGCAGGCAACCAGTATGTCTCGCTCGTCGCGGGCAAGAACTTCGCCGAGGGCCGCGGCAACATCGCGTTCAACGCCGAATTCGCGCATCAGAGCGACTATTACGCCTCGGGCCGCCCTAACCTGCGTCAGAACAACGCGTTCGTCGTCGTCGACACCGACACCGGTTCGCCATTCGACACGGTTCCGGACCGTCTCTACTATCGCGACATCCGCAGCGCGACGATCGGCCTCGGCGGTCAGGTCGGAATCCGCTACGCCAATACGCCGGGCGCGCCCTGCGGGAACGACGCGGTCGGCTCGTCCTTCACCTGCGGCTTCCAGTTCCTGCCGGACGGCGCGCTGACTCCGCAGACCGGCCTTCGCGTCGGCCTCGGCCCGAACGGCAACTATATCGGTGGCAACGGCACCAGCAGCCGCGAAGGCAAGCTGATGGTCCTCTCGCCGGATCTCAAGCGCTACGTCTTCAACGCGCTCGGGCACTTCGAGATCTCGCCGGCATTCGTGCCGTTCTTCGAAGCCAAATATGTGCGCACCGAAGCTTTCGGTACGCAGAGCGGCCCGTTCTTCTCGCAGGGACAGACCTTGGGTGATGGCATCGGCCCAATCGGCGACTTCGCGGGCACTTATGATCGCTCCTATTCGAACGGCAGCTACAACTCCCCCTTCGCGCAGACCAATCCCGGGGCGCTGCGCGCCACCGCGGTCAACCGCGAAGGCATCCGCCTCGACAATCCGTTCCTGTCGGCAACTGCGCGTTCGACGCTCGCCTCGCAGCTGACGGCGGCGGTCAACTCGGGCGTCAACCCGAACACGGGCGCGAGCTTCACCGTCGCACCGGTGTTCAGGACGGGCATGACCGACGCTGAGCGAGCTGCGGCGACTGCATTGGCTGGGCAACAGACCGCCGCTAACCAGGCGGCCGCGCTGGCTCAGATTGCGGCGGGTACCTACCGCTTCTCGCTGCGTCGCAACTGGGTGGATCTCGGCACGCGCGACGAAGAGATGAAGCGCGAGCTTTACCGCGCCGTCGTCGGTATTCGCGGTGAACTCGGTTCCGACTGGAACTACGAAGTCTCGGCAAACTACAGCGAACACAAAGAATCGAACGTCATCACCGGGAACGTCAACACCCAGCGTTATCTGCTGGCGCTCGACACCACCCGCAACGCGGCCGGCCAGGTCGTCTGCCGCTCGCAGGTCGACGGGCGCTATGCCGGTGACGACATCGCGGGCAACGACGCGCAGCTCGCTTCCGATATCGCTGCTTGCGTCCCGCTCAACCCGTTCGGTCAGGGCTCGGTCAGCCAGGCCGCGCTCAACTACCTTGTCACCCCGACCATGGCCACCGGCAAGTCCAGCCAGTTCGTCGCCAGCGGCTTCGTGTCGGGCAACCTTCCGATCACGCTTCCGGGCGGTGCCATCGGCGTGTCGATCGGCGCCGAATATCGCAAGGAGACGCTTTCCTACGACCTCGATGACCTGACCCAGGCCGGCTATGCGTTCTACAACGCCATCCCGAGCTTCACGTCGCCAGCCTTCGAAGTGAAGGAAGTGTTCGGCGAAATCTCGCTGCCGCTGATCAAGGACGTCACGCTCATCCAGGAGCTGACGCTCAACGGTTCGGGTCGTATCGCCGACTATAAGGGCGGTGCCGGCACCGTGTACGCGTTCAGCGGCGGTGCCACCTGGCGCCCCGTCCGCGACCTGATGTTCCGCGGGTCCTACTCGAAGTCGGTGCGCGCACCGTATCTGGGCGATCTCTATACGGTGCCGGGTCAGAACTTCACCCCCGCTCCGAACGATCCCTGCTCGACGCGCAATATCAACACCGGTTCGGCGACGCGTGAAGCCAACTGCAACGCAGCTGGCCGTCCGACTGGTTACGATTTTGCCTACACGGCATCGCTGGAGATCCTCAGCGGCGGCAACACGAACCTCAAGGCGGAGACATCGAAGTCGCTCACCATCGGCGGCGTGTTCCAGCCGAGCTTCGTGCCTGGCCTGGCGATCTCGGTCGATTACTACTCCATCACCGTGGATGACGTGATCACCTCGCCTTCGGTCCAGAATGCCCTGAACGCGTGCTACGACGCGCCGGACCTCAACAACCAGTTCTGTGGCCTGTTCGAGCGTGCGGGTGCCAACGGTGGGCCGAACGGCGAGCAGCCCTTCCAGATCATCGAAGGTTCGTTCATCGACTCGCCGCAGAACTATGCGCAGTACAAGGCGCGCGGCATCGATACGCAGATCGGCTACAACCGCGACTTCGGCTGGGGCCGTCTGAGCTTGAAGGGCGTCTGGACGCACACCATCCAGCGCGACAACTTCACCGATCCGTCGCGTCCGACCTTCAAGAACGTGCTTGTCGGCGAACTCGGCGATCCGGAAGACAATTTCAACATCAGCACCGATCTGAAGCTCGGCCCGCTCACGCTCGGCCACAGCTTCCGCTATCTCAGCCGGATGTATATCAACACCTGGGAAGACTATAACGGAGTGAACGGCCAACCGGCCCAGAACCCCGATTATGCTGAAATCGCTCAGTATCCCTCGGTTACATACCACGACATCCGCTTCGACCTGGAAGTGAACGACGCGTTCAACTTCTACGGCGGTGTCACCAACGTCGGCGATGCCAAGCCGCCTTACGGCCTCACCGGCATCGGGTCGGGTTCGGGCATCTACGACAACCGTGGCCGCTTCTTCTACGCGGGCGTCACCGCGAAGTTCTGATAGCGACACGCTGAACTAGGGAAGGGCCGGGGTTAATTCCCCGGCCCTTTTTCTTTGTCCCGCATCCGCGCTAGACGAGGGCATATGGCTGATACTTCAATCGAGCAGGCCCGTTCGCTGGCGTCCCGCGGCCAGGCGGTTTCGGCGGTTGCGCTGCTCGAGGCCGCAGGCAGCGCGGGCAACGCCCAGGCCTGGATGCAGCTCGCGGTCTGGCGCCTCGCCGGCGCGCCGCTTCCGCGCGATCTTGTCGCCGCTCGCACGGCACTACGCCGGGCGGTCGAGATCGGCCATGTCGATGGCGCACTCATGGAAATCGCGCTGAGCGCCAACGGCAATGGCAACACGGACGCGCCGGACTGGTCGTCGGCGGTCGCGCTGCTGGACCGGGCGATGGGCGATCCCGTCGCAGCAGCGCAGCGGGCATTGCTCGACGAGATGGCACTCGCCGCGGACGGGGTACCGCTTCTGCTTCCCAAGGGCGAGGTGCTCAGTGCGGCACCGCGCATCGTCCATTATCCTGCGTTCCTTACTCCACGCGAATGCGCGCATGTGGCATCGGTCGGCGCGGAACTGCTCGAACCTGCGCAAGTGATCGACCCGCGGACAAGTCGATTGGTCCCGCATCCGATCCGCACTTCGGACGGCGGCGCGATCGGCCCGACCCGGGAGGATCTGGTGATCCGCGCGCTGAACCTGCGAATCGCCGCGGCCAGCGGCACGCGAGTCGAGCAGGGCGAGCCGCTCACGATTCTGCGGTACAGTCCGGGACAGGAATATCGGCGCCATCTCGACACGATCGCCGGCGCGCAAAACCAGCGGATCAGGACGGTACTGATCTATCTCAACCAGGGTTTCGGCGGCGGCGAAACGCAATTTCCGCTACTGGGGCTGACGATCCAGCCGCGGGGCGGCGATGCCATCGTCTTCGACACCCTAGTGAGCGACGGTGCGCCCGATACGCGCTCGCTCCACGCCGGAGCCCCCGTCACCGCCGGCGCCAAGTGGCTCGCCACTCGCTGGATCCGCGCCGCACCGATCGATCCATGGACGATCCGCGGCGCCTAGGCCCACGAGCGGTCGAACCTCTTTCCCAGCCCCGTGATCAGCTCATATTGCGACAACCCGCTCAGCGCCGCGGTTTCGGGCAGCGCATAGTCGATCGCCACCCAGTCCCCCTCGGCCAGCGCCGGTGCCGCATCCACGCGGATCGCCGTGAGGTCCATCGAAATGCGGCCGATCACCGGCAGCACGGCATCGCCGGCCCGCGCTCTGCCCTTCCCCGAGAAGCAGCGCAGATAGCCGTCGGCGTAACCGAGATTGAGCACCGCTACTTCCATGTCTGCGGGCGCAGTGAAGGTGGCATTATAGCCGACGATCTCGCCCGCGCGCACCTGCCGGCGCTGGATCACCTGCGCTTGCGGAGTCGCCACCTGGCGGATCGTGCCATGCTCGGCGCGCTGCCGCCCGCCATAAAGCGCGATCCCCGGTCGCGTGAGGTCGAAGGCATAGTCCGGACCCAAGGCGATTCCGGCCGAATTGGCGAGGCTCATCCGCCGCGCCCCAGTCCGCCCGCGCAGTGCCGCGAACGCGGTGCGCTGCTGCGCGTTCAGCGGCACGTCTTCGTCGGCGCAGGCAAGATGGCTCATCAGCGTTTCGATTTCGAGCCCGTCGAGCAGCCCTGCCGCCACGTCCTCGACCGAAATTCCGAGCCGGTTCATGCCGGTATCGACCATCACGTCGCATGCGCCGCCGGTGCCCGCGCGCCAGCGGCGCACTTGATCGGCGGTGTTGAGCACCGGCCGCGCATTGGCCGGCCGCTCGGCCATATCGGCGTCACGGATGCCGTGGAGCACCGACACTGCCACCCCGAGATCGGCCAGCGCCCGCGCCTCGCTCCACACCGCGACGAAGAAGTCGCGGCAGCCCGCGCCGGCCAGCCGCTGCACGACATCGCGCGCGCCCAGCCCATAACCATCGGCCTTGACCGCAGCGCCGCACGCCGCGCCATTGCTCATCTCGCGCAGCAACCGCCAATTGGCGACCAGCGCGTCGCCGTCGAGCTTCAGCCTCAGGGGGGAATGCGTCATGCCAGCGCGGTTAGCGTCTGGCGGGCACGCGCGCCACTGTCTCCTTGAGGCCCCAGGCAGTCACCGCCAGCGCCATCGCCACTACCGCGAAGGTGTACCACAGCCCGGCATAGGGATTGCCGGTGCGCGCGACGATATATTGGCTGATCAGCGGCAGGAACCCACCGAAATAGCCGGTGCCGATATGATAGGGGATCGACATCGAGCTGTAGCGGATCCGCGACGGGAACATCTCCGAGAGCAACGCCGCGACCGGGCCGTAGGTCGCGCCGGAGAGCGCCATCAGCGCGAGTATCGCCAGCATGATGATCGCGATATTGCCGATCGGCGGCACCGAGGGCTTGAGATCATATCCGGCGGCGGCCAGCGCCGCGTCGAGTCCGGCGGGGCTGGTATCGGCGGTCGGCACGCCGCCGATCGACACGGTGACCGCGGGGGCACGCGTCGTCTTGTAAGCGACGCCCTTCTTCGAGAAGTGATCGAGCAGCTGGCCGCACTCATCGGCCTGTTTCGCCGCGAACGGATCATAGCCGCAGTGCGGGCCGGAGACGATTACGGGCGCCCGTCGCGCGGCTTTCGCCAGTTCGGGATTGGCCGCGCTGCCGATCACCCAGAACAGCGGAAAGAGCAGCACCAGGGTGAGCGCATAGCCGACGACGATCGGCACCTTGCGCCCGACACGATCGGAGAGGTGGCCAAAGAACAGGAAGAAGCCCATGCCGATGATCGCCGATCCGCCGGTGATCAGCTGCGCCGCGGTAGGATCGAGCCGCATCGGGCCCGACAGGAACGACAGCACCGAGAACATCGACGTGTACCAGATCACCGTCAATCCGGCGGAGATGCCGAACAATGCGACGAACAGCCTTTTGCCGTTGCCGGGGTAAGTGAAGCTCTCGATGAACGGGTTGGCCGCGGTCTCGCCGGCCTCCTTCATCGCCTTGAACACCGGGCTCTCGGAAAGCTTGAGCCGCATCCACAGCGAGATGGCGAGCAGCAGAATCGAGAACAGGAACGGCACGCGCCAGCCCCAGCTGGCCCAGACGTCGGCGAGGGCGAACTTCGAGATCAGTACCACGGCGAGGCTGAGGATGAATCCCCCGACGACGCTCGCTTGGATGAAGCTGGTGTGGAAGCCCGAACGGCCGGCGGGCGAATGCTCGGCAACATAGATCGCCGCACCGCCATATTCGCCACCGAGTGCCAACCCCTGGGCGATGCGCAGGAGGATGATCAGCACCGGCGCGGCCATGCCGATCGCGGCATAGCTCGGCACCAGACCGACGCCGGCGGTCGCCACGCCCATCAGCGTGATCGTGACCAGGAAAGTATATTTGCGGCCGAGCTTGTCGCCGAGATAGCCGAACAACACGGCGCCGAGCGGACGGAAACCGAAGCCGACGGCGAAACCTGCCCAGGCGAGCAAGGTCTGGAGCACTTCGTTGCCCGCGGGGAAGAAGGTCCGTCCGATGATTCCCGACGCGGCTAGCGTGCCGTAGATGAAGAAGTCGTACCATTCGAACACGGTGCCCAGCGAGGATGCGCTGATCACCAGCCGCATCTCCCTGGCACTCGGTTCGGGCGCCGCACTGGCCATTGTCGCTCCTCCTGTTTGGCAGACGGTGTAGCGCGGCTGCGCGCCGCGGCAAGGGTGGCCTTGGAACCCGATCGCGTTGTGACTATTTTACATAGATTAGAAAGCTTTAGCCGAGACAGGAACGATGGCAAACGGATGGGCGCAGGACGGCGCCGTGCAGGATCAGATCGACGACACGGTCGCCGACGCAGTATCGGCCGCGCGCGCACGCATGCCCTCGGGCGAGAGCGCGGAGCATTGCGCATTGTGCGGCGGCGACATTCCAGAAGCGCGCCGCCGCGCGCTCCCCGGCACGCGCACTTGCGTCCCCTGTCAGGCGGGCCGCGACGCAAGCGTGCGCAGCGCCGGGATCAACCGGCGCGGCAGTAAGGACAGCCAATTGCGCTAGGCTTGGCGGGCCAGTCATGTTCGCCGCTGGGGCGACGATTGGAGCGGGTTCGCTAGATAGCGGAGATCAGAACCGTCGGGCAGCAACCGCCCCGCGTGCAGGCGGTTAGGCACACAGGTCGGAGCAAAAAGGTGCTGTCGCCACCGAGAAGGAAGGTACGTGGCCTATTGGAAATTCACATAGACCCGGGCTGCGCCCTCCTCGCCACTCGGATGACGCACCGCATAGTCGAAATAAGTGTAGCCCTTGAAGCCGTTCAGCGCAGTCACGGTAACCTTTCCGGACGCCAAGACAGCAGTCAATTCAGCACTGTTGATCGACGGGACGCTAACCGAAAGTACCGAAGAAGACGCGGGAAAGAAACCGATGCTGCCCGTCGGGCCGTTCGCGTAAATATCATTTGATACGAGTGTCGATACATCCAGGCCATCTGCCGTAATGATCAGAGGCGCGCCGGCCGATGCAACGAAGAAATCCGGACCGGGGAAAAAGAACCCGGTTGTTGGGAGCGGCAGCGCCTCGCGGAATATTGCGGTTTGGTCAATGATCTGCGGGGCGGTGACCGCGAGCGCCCTGGCGGCCGCCTCAGCAGTATTAGCCTCGAGCAATTCGCCCAGGCGTGTTCGAAGATAGCCGATCAAACCGAGGTTGAACTGCGTTGCGCTAGTGGTGGTGTCGATCTGGACCCCGATGGCCGCAGCATAAGCACCGATAAGGTGGGCTGCGGCGCTTAAGACGTCGGCGCGGTATTTTCCCGCTGGCACGGCGCTGGTAAGCAGATCGCTCATGACCGAATTGTCGAAGAGAAAAGCCTGTCGGGTCGCAACGAACTCCCCAACGAACTTTACGTTGCCTTGCTGCACGAAAAGGAAATAGGGATCGAAGCGCCCTTGTCGGACCGTGTCGACGCCAATCGCAACGGCTCCCGCGCGCAGGTTCGCCGCGGCCACACGCGCCCCTTCGCGGTGAGTCGCGTCGTCGGCATCGAGAAGCGCCACCACCGGATCAAATTTCGTGAGATCGGGATCCGTCATCAGTTTAAAAATACCGGTGTCGAGTCCGAGCGCCCGCTTCACTGCGACTTGGCTGTCCGCAAACTCTATCAAGGATGTTGCGGGCGAATAGATGAGTGACCCCAGCGGAGCAACATAGGCAAAGTAGGTAGAACCGGCGGAATCGACCCCGGCGGCTAGATTATAATGGTCAAACCATAGCGGATAAAACGTACCGAAACCGTAGCTTCGCAAGCCCACGACACCTCGACCGAAACGTCCATCCCGAGAGCAGTAATAGCCCGAGGTATTGGCGTCGCCGATACGCTCCCGCGACGAATACATATACATGAAGCAGGGGTTGGCGCCCGTACTTACTGCGCGTGCGAGCGGCGTAGGGCTTGGCGTTGGCGTGGGAACAGGTGCCGGCGTGGGTGTCGGCGCGGCGGGTGCCGGGGTCGATGTCCCGCCGCCCCCGCCGCAGGCTCCCAGGAGCGCCGAGACACAGCAAGTAATAGCGGCGTGCCGCACGAGCTTAAGCCGCATCCTGTCCCCCTAGCCTATTCCAGGAAAGGTGACGGGAGAAAACTCTCACGTCAATGCAGTCGTGCACGGTAACCGAAGTCACCATTCTCTGAGAAGCGATGCTTGCTAGCGCGCGCTCCACCCGCAGCCGCCAGGCGATGTCGCGGCCAGATGGACCAATGCAGCCCTCAGCTGAAGCAGCGTTGATCCCTGCCCAAGCGATCTCATGCGGCGATGCCCTCAAGCGCTTCGCTCGCCTGCATCCACGCCGCCTCGGCGGCCTCGATCTTGTCGCTCAATTCGGCGCGGCGCTTCATCAGCTCGGTCATGCTCAGCTTGATCAGCGAAGCGTCCGCCGTCGAAGGATCGAACATCGCGCGCTCGACGGCGGTGCGCTGCTCGGTCAGCTTCGCCAGCTCGGCCTCGGCGGTCTTGGCTGCCTTGCGCAGTTCGGTGCCCTTTTCGCGCGCCTCCGCGGCGAGGCGGCGGGCTTCCTTCTTGTCCGCCTTGGAAAGCTTGGGGCCCGCGCCGTCCTTCGACAGCACGAAGGCGATGTAATCGTCTAGCGAGCCGTCGAATTCCTTCGCAGTGCCCTGGTCGACCAGCACCAGCCGGTCGGCGGTCATCTCGAGCATGTGGCGATCGTGGCTGACCAACACCACCGTGCCGGTATATTCGTTGAGCGCCTGGATCAGCGCTTCGCGCGCGTCCACGTCCAGATGGTTGGTCGGCTCGTCGAGGATCAGCATGTGCGGCGCGTCGCGGGTGATCAGCGCCAGCGCCAGCCGCGCCCGCTCGCCGCCCGAGAGCTTGCCGACCTCGGTGGTCGCCTTCTGCCCCGAAAAGCCGAACCGCCCGAGCTGGCCGCGCACCGCGCCCTGGGACGCACCCTTCATCAGCACGGTCATGTGCTGGAGCGGCGTCTCGCTGCGTTCGAGCTCCTCGACCTGATACTGCGTGAAATAGCCCACCCGCATCTTGCCGCTGGCGTTCATCGCGCCTTCCATCGGCGTCAGCTGCGCCGCGAGCAGCCGCGCCAACGTGGTCTTGCCGTTGCCGTTGCGCCCGAGCAGCGCGATCCGATCGTCGGGGTCGATGCGTAGATTGAGCCGCTTGAGGATCGGCGTCTCGCCATAGCCCACCGTCGCCAGATCGAGCGTGATCAGCGGCGGGCGCAATTCGTCGGGATTGGGGAAATCGAAGCTCAGCGTCGGATCGTCGAGCAATTCGGCGATCGGCTGCATCTTGGCCAGTGCCTTTTGCCGGCTCTGCGCCTGCTTCGCGGTGGAGGCGCGGGCCGAGTTCTTGGCGATATATTCCTGCAGATGCTCGCGCTGCGCCTGCTGCTTGGCGCGGGCCGAGGCGATTTGCGCCTGCCGCTCGGCGCGCTGGCGCTCGAACGCATCATAGCCGCCGGGATAGAGCGTCAGCTTGCCGCGATCGAGATGGAGGATGTGATCGACGACATTGTTGAGGAAGTCACGCTCATGGCTGACCAGCAGGATCGTCGCCGGATAGCTCTTGAGGAAATCCTCGAGCCACAAAACCGCTTCGAGATCGAGATGGTTCGAAGGCTCGTCGAGCAGCAGCATGTCGGGCTGCGAGAACAACAAACTCGCCAGCGCCACGCGCATCTTCCACCCGCCGGAGAAGCTGTCGAGCGGTGAATGCTGCATTTCCTCGTCGAAGCCGAGCCCGACCAGGATCTGCGCCGCGCGGCTCGGCGCGGTATAGGCGTCGATCGCCATCAGCCGCTCGTGCACTTCGCCGAGCCGATCGGGATCGTGGCTGGTCTCGCTCTCGTGGAGCAGGGCGGCGCGCTCGAGGTCGGCGGCGAGCACCGTCTCGAACGGAGTCGCGTCGCCGTGCGGCGCCTCCTGCGCGATATAGCCGAGCTTGGCGCCGCGCGGCATGTCGACGCTGCCCGTATCGGGCTCGAGCTGCGACGCGACGACCTTGACCAGAGTCGTCTTGCCGGCGCCGTTGCGCCCGATCAGACCGATCCGCCCGCGCGGGGGCAGCTTGGCGGTGGCGTTGTCGAGGATCGTGCGCCCGCCGAGGCGCACCGTGATGTCGGTCAGGTTGAGCATGATGCGCGCGCCTCTAGCACTTGCGGCGCCCGGACCCAAGTCTTTCGCATTTGCAGCATGACAATCGCCGCCATCTGCATACATTCGACGATATGAACAGGCGACCGATTCGGGGTCCCTGACGGAGGGTTCCCCTATGCGCTTCCTCGTCGCCGTGTCCGCCCTGTTCCTCGCGTTCGCACCCCCAGTCCGCGCGGAAGTGCCCGCCTACCCCGCCTCGTTCGAAACGCGCGAAATCACCGCCAACGGCACCGTTCTTCACGTCCGCATCGGCGGCAAGGGCCCGGCGGTTCTGCTCCTCCACGGTTACGGCGAGACCGGCGACATGTGGGCGCCGCTGGCGGCTGCGCTGATGCGCGATCACCAGGTCATTGTCCCGGACCTGCGCGGCATGGGGCTCTCGGCAGTCGCGCCAGGCGGGTATGACAAGAAGACCCAGGCCGCCGACATGGTCGCATTGCTCGACGCGCTCAAGGTGACCCAGGCGGACGTGGTCGCGCACGATATCGGCAACATGGTCGCCTATGCGTTCGCGGTGCAGAACCAGAAGCGTGTGACTCGGCTCGTCCTGATCGACGCGCCCGTCCCCGGCATCGGACCGTGGGAGGAAATCCTCAAAAACCCTCTGCTCTGGCATTTCCGGTTCGGCGGGCCCGACATGGAACGGCTCGTCGCGGGCCGGGAGCGCATCTATCTCGACCGCTTCTGGAACGAATTTTCCGCCGATCCCGCGCATTTCGACGAAGCCTCGCGCGCCCATTATGCCGCGATCTACGCCCGCCCCGGTCACATGCATGCGGGCTTCGCGCAGTTCGCCGCGTTCGACCAGGACGCGATCGACAATCGCGGATTCCTCGCCGCGCAGGGAAAGCTCGGGATGCCCGTCCTCGCTCTGGGCGGTGAGAAGAGCTTCGCCGGGACGATGGCGACGGTCATGCGCGCCGCCGCAACCAACGTCACCCAGGGCATCGTGCCCGCCTCCGGCCACTGGATCATGGAGGAGAATCCCGACGCCACCGTCAAGCTCGTCACTGATTTCCTCGGTGCGAAGTGATCCGCACCGCGCTTGCGCTCGCCGCGCTCCTCGCCGTCGCGCCCGCGCCGCGCGAGATCCGTCTCACTCCGGCCGAAGTCGCCGCCTTGCCCCAGATCGGCGCAGTCGCGGGGACCTCGGGGCTCGCCGGGGTCGAGACACGTGTGCTCAGCGGCGACCCGACCAAGCCGGGGCTGTTCGCCATCGAGATCAAGGTACCGCCCAACACGCGCATCGCCGCGCATAGCCACAAGGACGAGCGCACCGCGACGGTCGTCTCGGGCATGTGGCATTTCGGCTATGGACCGAAGGCCGATGACAGTCTGCGCAAGCCGCTGCCCCCAGGGAGCTTCTATACCGAGCCTGCCGGCGTGCCGCATTTTGCGCGCACCGGGCCGGAGGGCGCACATGTCTACATCACCGGTTACGGCCCGACCGACACCGTATATGCCGAGCCGGCGAGTAATCCGAACTAGAACAGCGACTTGTCCCGATCACCGGCGCCGGTTTTGTTCCGAAAGCGAAACTATGAGACGCTGCCCAGGCGAGTCGCGGCCGCGACTCGCAAGACGGGGGAAAGTTCATGGCTGATAATCCAAACTATCCGATTGGCACTGCGGCAGTGAATTGGTTCGACAGTTCGAGCCAGCTTCACATCCGCGTCTATTCGACCGACGGCTATACCATCACCGAGCGCTGCGCCGACGGCCAGGGCTGGACCACGGGCTTCAGCATGCCGGGCAGCGCGGTCTCGGCGACGTGCTGGAACGACTCTGCCGGCGAGCATATCCGCGTCTATGCCACCCTGGACGACACCACCACCGAATGGTGCTTCGATCCCGGCTCGAACTGGACGAAGGGCGAGTACACGCCGAGTTGAACGCGCTCGGCCGGCGCCGAGTCGACCAGCTTGGCGCCGGCCCGTCGGGTCGCTATTCGCCTGCCTGCCGGGGAGGGCGCGATGATCCAGGGTTCATGCCATTGCGGCGAGGTCCGCTTTCAGCTCGACTGGCGGATCGACGAACTCACCACGTGCGATTGCTCGCTCTGCGCGATGCGCGGCGCGCTGATGGCGAAGGTGCCGGAGACTGCGCTCGAAGTGACCACGGGCGAGGATCTGCTCACGCTCTACCAGTGGAACACCCACCGGGCGCAACACTATTTCTGCGGCCGTTGCGGCATCTACGTCTTCCACCGCAAGCGGGCGGCGCCCGACCATTTCGGGATCAACGTCCGCTGCCTGCACGATGTGGGTCTCGCCGGCCTCCCGGTACGCGCGACCGAAGGGGCGAGCATGACCGTCGAGGCTCCGGACCCGTGTGACCGCTGGCCCGGACCGCGCGTCAGTCCAAGCGGCGCATAGCGCGTCATCCGGCGCGTTCGAAACGACCTGTTCCCCGGCGAAGGCCGGGGGCCAGTTGCGATGATGTTCGAGAGGTTCGTCGCCGCTCGCCGGCTAATCGATGCTGGGCCCCGGCCTTCGCCGGGGAACAGCATCAGAAGAACATATCACACTCCAACCGACCGCTACGCCTCTGCCGTGCTCCAACGAAAGCAGGAGAACGATCAGTCCAGGTTAGGACGCAAATAGCGCGTCGCCAGTTCGAGCGAAATGCCCCGCCGCGTCGCATATTCCGCGAGCTGGTCCTGCCCTATGCGCGCTACGCCGAAATATTCGGCCTGGGGGTGCCCGAAATAAAAGCCCGACACCGCCGAGGTCGGCAGCATTGCGAAGCTCTCGGTCAGGCTGATCCCCGTCCGCCGATGGGCATCGAGCATCTTGAACAAGATCGGCTTGAGGCTGTGCTCGGGGCAGGCCGGATAGCCCGGTGCCGGGCGGATGCCGCGATACTGCTCCTTGATCAGCGCCTCGTTGGTCAATTGCTCGCCCTCGGCATAGCCCCACAGCGAAGTCCGAACGAACAAGTGCAGCCGCTCGGCGAACGCCTCGGCCAATCGATCCGACAGCGCCTTCAACAGGATGTCCGAATAATCGTCGATCGCGTTCTTGAAGCGCGCGAGATGCGGCTCGATGCCGTGGAGGCCGACCGCGAACCCGCCGATCCAGTCGCCGTCATGATCGATGAAGTCTGCGAGGCACATATTGGCGCGGCCCTCGCGCTTGGCGATCTGCTGGCGCAGCATCGGCAGGGTGTAATGCACTTCGTCCTCGACATGGACGATGATGTCGTCCCCCCGCCGCCGGCACGGCCACAAACCGGCGACGCCGCGCGCAGTCAGCCACTTCTCGGCGATGATCTTGTCGAGCATCGCCTGCGCATCGGCGAACAGCGACGTCGCGCTCTCGCCGACCACCTTGTCCTCGAGGATCGCAGGATAATTGCCGGCCAGCTCCCAGGCGCGGAAGAACGGCGTCCAGTCGATATATTTGCGCAGGTCCGCGAGGTCCCAGTCGAGGAACTCGTGCACTCCCGGCATCCGCGGTTTGCCCGGCTTGAGGCTCATGTCGGCGTCGAAGCCATTGTCGCGAGCCTTGTCGATCGGCACCAATTCGCTCTGGCCGCGGCCGGCACGGGCAACGCGGACTGCTTCATATTCGGCGGCGATCTTGGCGACATAATCGTCGCGGATCGTCTCGGAGACGAGCGTCGTTGCGACGCCTACCGCGCGGCTGGCGTCGAGCACATGGACCACCGGCCCCTTATACGCAGGCTCGATCCGCAGCGCGGTGTGGACGCGCGATGTCGTCGCGCCGCCGATCAGCAGCGGCATCGTCATCTGGAGCCGCTGCATCTCCTCGGCGACGGTAACCATCTCGTCGAGCGAGGGCGTGATCAGCCCCGAAAGCCCGATCATGTCGGCGTCATTCTCGTTCGCCGCCTCGATGATCTTCGACCACGGCACCATCACGCCGAGATCGACCACGTCGAAGCCGTTGCATTGCAGGACGACGCCGACGATGTTCTTGCCGATATCGTGGACGTCGCCCTTGACCGTCGCCATGATGATCTTGCCCTTGCCCTTGGCGCCAGGCTCCTTGGCGGCTTCGATATAGGGCAGCAGATGCGCCACCGCCTTCTTCATCACGCGCGCCGACTTGACCACCTGCGGCAGGAACATCTTGCCCGATCCGAACAGGTCGCCGACGACGTTCATCCCGTCCATCAGCGGGCCTTCGATCACTTCGATCGGGCGGGCGAAGGCGAGCCGGCATTCCTCTGTATCCTCGACGACGAACGCGTCGATGCCCTTGACCAGCGCGTGCTCGAGCCGTTTGGCGACCGGCCAGCCGCGCCACTCCGCCGCCTGCTTTTCGGCGACCGCGTCGGTGCCGCGAAACTTTTCGGCAAGCGCCACCAGCCGCTCGCCCGCGTCGGGATCGCGGTTGAGGATGACGTCCTCGCACGCGGTCCGCAGCACGGGCTCGATCTGGTCATAGACGTCGAGCTGGCCCGCATTGACGATCGCCATGTCCATCCCCGCGGGGATCGCGTGATAGAGGAATACCGAGTGCATCGCCTTGCGCACTGCCTCGTTGCCGCGGAACGAGAAGCTCAAATTCGATAGCCCGCCCGAGATATGGACATGCGGGCAGCGCGCCTTGATCTCCTTGCACGCCTCGATGAAATCGACGCCGTAATTGTTATGCTCCTCGATCCCCGTCGCAACCGCGAACACGTTGGGATCGAAGATGATGTCCTCGGGCGGGAAGCCGATGCCGACTAGCAGGTCATAAGCGCGCGAGCAGATCTCGACCTTGCGCTCCTTGGTGTCGGCCTGGCCGGTCTCGTCGAAGGCCATCACCACCACCGCGGCGCCATAGGCCATGCACTTGCGGGCATGCTCGAGGAACTGGTCGACGCCTTCCTTCATGCTGATCGAATTGACGATCGGCTTGCCCGAGACGCATTTCAGCCCCGCCTCGATCACGTCCCATTTCGAGCTGTCGACCATCACGGGTATTCGGGCGATGTCCGGCTCGGCCTGGATGAGCTTGAGGAAGGTGGTCATCGCCTCGTGCGCGTCGAGCAGGCCTTCGTCCATGTTGACGTCGAGCACCTGCGCGCCGGCCTCGACCTGCTGCAGCGCGACCTCCACCGCGGCGGCATAGTCCCCCGCCATCACCAATTTCTTGAAGCGGGCCGAGCCGGTGACGTTGGTGCGCTCGCCGATATTGACGAAGCTGGTGGAGGAGGCGGTGGTCACTTCATGTTTTCCTTGTTCCCCGGCGAAGGCCGGGGCCAGCCTCGGGCTGGGTCGTAACTGGGCCCCGGTCTTCGCCGGGGAACAACTCAGGCCGCCATCGTGAACGGTTCGAGCCCGGCGAGGCGCGTCCGCACTTCCGGCACTGGAACCGCCCTTGGCGTCAGATCCTTCACCGCCTCGACGATCGCCGCGATATGCTCCGGGGTCGATCCGCAGCACCCTCCAAGCACATTGACCTGCCCGGCATCGGCCCATTCCTTGACCAGCCCCGCAGTCGTCGCGGGCTCCTCGTCATAAGCGCCCAGCTCGTTGGGCAATCCGGCGTTCGGGTAGACCATGATCAGCGTGTCGCAGAGCGCGCTCAACGTCTTGACGTGCGGGCGCAACTGCTCCGCGCCGAACGAGCAATTGAGCCCGATCGTCAGCGGCCTGGCGTGGCGCACCGCGTGCCAGAACGCCTCGACGGTGTGCCCGGAGAGGTTACGCCCCGAAAGATCGGTCAGCGTCATCGACATCATGATCGGCAAGTCGCGGCCGAGCGCCTCGCCTGCTTCGATCGCCGCCTTGATCCCCGCTTTGGCGTTGAGCGTGTCGAACACCGTCTCGATCAGGATGAAGTCGACCCCGCCTTCGACCAATGCGTCGATCTGCTCGCGGTAGACCTGCTTGAGATAGTCGAAGTCGATCTCCCGATAGCCGGGATCGTTGACGTCGGGCGACAGCGACAACGTCTTGTTGGTCGGCCCGATCGCCCCTGCCACGAAGCGCGGGCGGCCGTCCTTCGCTGCATATTCGTCGGCGCAGCGCCGCGCGATCTGCGCCGATGCGAGGTTGATCTCGCGCACCAGATGCTCAGCGCCATAATCGGCCTGGCTGATCAGATTGGCGGAGAAGGTGTTGGTCGAGACGATGTCCGATCCTGCATCCAGATATTCGCGCGTGATCGTCTCCGGCACCTCGGGCTTGGTCAGCGCGAGGATGTCGTTATTGCCCTTCTGGTCGTGGCCGAGCCCGAGATTGCCGGCATAGGCCGCTTCGTCGAGCTTCCAGTTCTGGATCTCGGTGCCGAATGCACCGTCGGTGATCAGGATGCGCTTGGCGGCTTCGGCCAGCAGGGTTTCGCGTGGTGTCATATCTTTCGTCATCCCGGCGAAAGCCGGGACCTCCCTAATCTTGGCGTGCACTCGCGGCACCAGATCCCGGCTTCGCCCGGATGACGGCTATGCCGCCACCAGTTCCGCGCCGACCTTCGGCCGCAGCCCGAGCAAGTGGCAGATCGCGTAGCTCAATTCGGCGCGGTTGAGCGTGTAGAAGTGGAATTGCCGGACATCGCCGGCATAGAGTTTCCGGCACAGCTCCGCGGTCAGCGTCGCCGCCACCAGTTGCCGCGCCGCGGGATGCTCGTCGAGGCCTTCGAACAATTTGCCCATCCACGCCGGCACCGCGGTGCCGCACATCGCCGACATCCGCTGGACGCTGGCAAAGTTCATCACCGGCATGATCCCCGGCACGATCTCGGCAGCGATCCCGGCTTTGGCGGCATCGTCGCGGAAGCGGAAGAAGGTCTCAGGCTCGAAGAAGAACTGCGTGATCGCGCGTGTCGCGCCGGCATCGATCTTGGCCTTGAGATTATCGAGATCAGCCGTCGGGTTGGCCGAATCCGGATGACATTCGGGGTAAGCGGCGACCGAGATTTCGAACGGATGGAGCTTGCTCAGCCCCGCCACCAGCGCCGCGGCATTCTCATACCCACCCGGATGCGACTGGAATCTCTCGCCCGCCCGCGGCGGGTCGCCGCGCAGCGCGACGATGTGGCGCACGCCCGCCGCCCAATATTCCTCGGCAACCTGATCGATCTCCTCGCGCGTCGCCTCGACGCAGGTCAGGTGCGCCGCGGCCGGGATCCCGGTCTCGCGCGCGATCCGCGCCACTGTGTTGTGCGTCCGCTCGCGCGTCGTTCCGCCCGCGCCATAGGTGACGCTGACGAAGCGCGGCGCCAAGGGCGACAATGTCTGGATCGACTCCCACAAAGTCTCTTCCATCTTCTCGGTCTTGGGCGGGAAGAATTCGAAGCTCACTTCGATATCGCCGGCCACGTCCGCGAACAGCGGCGCCGCCAGCGGGTCCACGATGCTCATGCCGCCTTCACTTCCTTCAATTTCTCGCCGGTCTTGCGACCCAGCCACAATTTCACCGTCAACTCCCCGCCTTCGAGCGTCTCGACCAAAACCGGCGCGAGCCCGCCATTGGCGAACCAGCCGAGGATCTGCTCGTCCGAAAAGCCCAATCGGCTATGCGCATCGCGTGCCCGCAGATCCTCGCGATCGTGCGGCGCGAAATCGACGATGAGCAGCCGCCCGCCGTCGCTCAACACCCGCGCCGCCTCGCCGATCGCCGCGCCCGGCTGCTGCGCGAAATGGAGCACATGATGCAATATAGCCGCGTCGGCCCCGCCATCGCCGAGTGGCAGCGCATATAGATCCGCCTGCCGCAATTCGGCATTGGTAAGCCCGCGCTCGGAAAGCTTGGCGCGGGCCAGCCGCAGCATCTCGGACGAACGATCGATCCCCAGCGCCTGCTCGGCAAGCGGCGCGAACAATTCGAGCATCCGGCCGGTGCCGGTGCCGATGTCGATCAGGCACCCCAGCCTGGTATCGCCCAGCGCCCGGGCCATCGCCGCCTCGACTTCGCTCTCGGCGACATGGAGCGAACGGATCGCGTCCCATTCGCCGGCATTCGCCTCGAACCATTCGGCCGCGGCGCTGGCTCGATCGGCGCGCACCGCCGCCAACCGCGCCTCGTCGGCGACGGTCCAGTGATCGGCCTCGTCCCAGCTGTCGAGCGCGGCGAGAATCGGCTGAACCTTGGCTTGCGCGCCCAATGCGACGAACACCCAGCTGCCTTCCTTCCGCCGCTCGACCAGCCCGGCGTCGCACAGGATCTTCACGTGCCGGCTGACGCGTGGCTGGCTCTGCCCGAGCACCTGGGCGAGCTCGCCCACCGACAGCTCCATCGCGCGCAGCAACGCGACGATGCGCAGCCGCGTGGAGTCGGCGAGAGCGCGGAAGATGGCGAGAGCCTGGACCATGTCGATTATAGATATAAAGATATCTTTATATCAGGTCAACGCAGTTGCGCGCCGGGCTGCCGCTGGCTAGCCCTTGCCCATCGAACAAGAGGATGAATTCATGCGCAAGACCCTGCTCCTCCTCCCCGTCGCCTTGCTCGCAGTCAGTGCCTGCAGCGGCGCGAAGAACGAGGCGGCCGAAGCCAATGAGACGATCAGCGGCGACAGCAACACGATGGGCGAAGCGGTGAGCGACGTGAACGCCGCCGATGCCGCCACCGAATCCGCCTTCACCCAAGCCGAAAACTCATATGAGGGCAATGCCGCCGACGCCGGCAACGAGATCGAGGAGTGAGGCGCGGTCTGCCGCTGCTGCTGTTCTTCGCGCTGGCCGGCTGCGGCGGGTCCGGCGACGATAGCGGAACCAGCGCCGACGAGGCCCGCCAGCTCAACGCGGCGGCAGCGGCGACCGACATCAATGCGACCTTCGCCGACAACGGGATCCAGCAATGACCACACGCGAACTCGGCGCCAGCGGGCTGATGACACCGCCGCTCGTGCTCGGCGGCAATGTCTTCGGCTGGACCGCCGACAAGGCGGCCAGCTTCCGGATCCTCGACCGCTTCGTCGATGCGGGCGGCGCGATGATCGACACCGCCGACGTCTATTCGGCATGGGTACCCGCGCATCGGGGCGGCGAATCCGAGAGCATCATCGGCGAATGGCTGCGCAGTTCGGGCAAGCGCGACAAGGTGCTGATCGCCACCAAGGTCGGCATGCTCGACGGTGAAGGCGGCAGCAAGCTCGCTCCGGCACGCATCGCCGCTGCGGCTGAGGCTTCGCTGGCGCGGCTCGGCGTGGATACGATCGACTTGTATTTCGCACATCAGGACGACGAGGATGTGCCGCAGGCGGAAGTGCTCGCCGCTTTCGACAGGCTGATCAAGGCGGGCAAGGTTCGCGCGCTCGGCGCCTCCAACTTCCATGCGATGCGGCTCAAGTCCGCGCTCGACGTGGCGACGCGCGAGGGGCTGCCGCATTACCGCGTGCTCCAGCCCGAATATAATCTGGTCAGCCGCCACAAGTTCGAAGGCGAGCTCCAGGATCTGTGCGTGACGCACAATATCGGCGTTATCCCTTATTACGGGCTCGCTTCGGGGTTCCTCACCGGCAAATATCGCAGCGAAGCCGATTTCGGCAAAAGCGTCCGCGGCGGCCGGATGGCGGCGCTGCTCGACGGCAAGGGCGGCGCGGTGCTCGCGGCGATGGACGAAGTCGCTGCCGAGACCGGCGCCAGCCTCGCGCAGATCGCCCTGGCCTGGCTCGCCGCGCAGGACGGCGTCACTGCGCCGATCGCCAGCGCGACGAGCATCGCGCAGCTCGATGAACTGGTCGGGGCCTGGGAGGTGGAGTTGACCCGCGAGCAGCTCGACCGGCTGACGGCTGCCGGGGCCTAGATCCAGGGAGATCGGGAACACCCCCGCCGCTTTCGCATTACCTCGCCATGTTCTTGACGAGACCCCCCGCATGACGACCAATCGCTGGCCCGCCCGCTTGTGGCTCGTCCGCCACGGCCAGAGCGCGGGCAACGTCGCGCGCGACCTCGCCCATGAATCGGGCGAGCATCGCATCGCGATCGATATCCGCGACGTCGACGTGCCGCTGTCCGAGCTCGGCTATGCCCAGGCCCAGGCGCTCGGCCACTGGTTTGCGCGCGGCGAGGGCAATGGCCGACCCGACGTGATCCTGTGCTCGCCTTATGCCCGCGCCCGCGAGACCGCGCGGCAGTTCCGCGACGCCGGCGGCGCCGAGCCGGACGAGAGCATCTGCGCCGATGAGCGGCTGCGCGAGAAAGAGTTCGGTATCCTTGACGGGCTGACCACCGCGGGCATCCGCGCGGTCCAGCCCGAACAGGCCGAGTTCCGCCGGCTGCTCGGCAAATTCTACCACCGACCGCCGGGCGGCGAGAGCTGGTGCGACGTGATCTTCCGGCTGCGCTCGCTGATGGACACCGTGTCGCTCCATTATGCCGGGCGTGACGTGATGATCGTCGCGCACCAGGTAGTGGTCTTGTGCCTGCGCTACATCATCGAGAATTTGTCCGAGGCCGAGATCCTGGCGATCGACCAGGAGGGCGACGTCGCCAATTGCTCGATCACCGAATATGCCCATGATCCGAAGGCCGGCAAGGACGGCGGGCTGGCCCTCGTCCGCTACAATGTCACCGCGCCGAGCGACGAAGATCCCGCCGCGGAAACCACATCCGCCCCCGACGCGCTGGTCGGGCCGCGCGGATGATGCCGCTCGACACCAGCTGGCTCGCTGCGCACCCGGTCCCCGCGCCGGGCGCCGACACCGACAAGAACAGCCGCGGGCGCGTGCTCGTCGCCGGCGGTTCGGAGACCGTGCCGGGCGCGCTGCAGCTCACTGGCGAGGCGGCGCTGCGTGCCGGCGCGGGCAAACTCCAGCTCGCCACGGTCGCGCGCGTCGCGATACAGCTCGGCGTGCTCGTCCCCGAAGCCGCGGTCTATCCGCTTCCCGCCAACCCCGCCGGCGAGCTCGGCGACGATGCCGGCACCGTGCTCGCAGACTATCTCGAGCGCTGCGACGCACTGGTCCTCGGCCCGGGCACCGGCGCGGAGGCGCCGGCGGAGTCGGTCCTCAAGGCGGTCCTCGCCCACCCCTGCGCGTCGCGCGCGATCGTGCTCGACGCGGCGATGATCGCCGGCGCCACGGAATTGACCGAGGCGGTCCGGGGGCATGACGGGCGAATCGTGCTCACCCCGCATCCCGGAGAGATGATCCGGTTGATGGGCTGCGACCCCGCGCGGATCGAAGACGATCCGGCCGGGCTTGCGCAGGAAGCGGCGCGGCGCTTCAATACCCCCGTGCTGCTGAAAGGCCCGGAGACCTGGGTCGCCTGCCCCGGCGAAGCGCTGCTGCGCTATCCCGGCGGCGGGCCGGGGCTCGCCACCGGGGGCTCGGGCGACGTGCTCGCCGGGATCATCGGCGGACTGCTGGCGCGCGGTGCGCCGCCGCGGATCGCCGCCGCCTGGGGCGTATGGCTCCACGGCGAAGCAGGCCGCCGCCTCGCCGAACGCATCGGCCCGCTCGGCTTTCTCGGCCGCGAACTGCTCGGCGAGATCCCCCGGCTGCTCGCCGCCGCCAGCTAGAGGTAGCTGGTCACTGCGGGCGGGTTTCGCCAATCATTGTCCCGGCCGTTGCTGTAATGCACCGGCGCAGCGGCAAGTTCTTCGTCGGTGGCATCGTCGAGCGATCCCAATTGCACCGAGACGAACGCCCCGCCGATCTCGGGCACGTCGCCCCGGCTGAACGGCGCGCAGCCGCAATTGCTGCAGAAGCGATGGCTGCCCTGCCCGGTGCCGAACGAATAGTCGCTGAGCGCGTCTTCGCCGCTGAGCAGCCGAAACGCCTCGGGCTTGAGCAGCGCCCCCCAATTGCGCCTTTTGGTGCAGATCGAGCAATTGCATTTGCCCGTCCCCGCAGCGAGGTCGATCTCGGCCTCGAAACGCACCGCGCCGCAATGGCAGCTGCCGTGATAAGTCTTCTGCATCGTCTGTCTCCCTCGATTGCGAGGCTCGACTTACTGCCATGCTGCTGCCAGCATGGTGTCAGCAGCATGGCAGTAAAAGGCTTTCGATGCGCAAGGCCGACCGCCTCTTCCAGATCGTCCAGATCCTGCGCCGGTCGTCGCGCCCGGTGACGGCCGATACCATCGCCGAGGAACTCGAGACGTCGAAGCGGTCGGTCTATCGCGACATCGCCGCGCTGATCGGCCAGCGCGTCCCGATCCGCGGGGAGGCAGGGATCGGCTATGTCCTAGATACCGGTTTCGACCTTCCCCCGCTGATGTTCACTGCCGACGAAATCGACGCCGTGGCGCTGGGCGTGCAATGGGTGGCAGGCCATGCCGATCCCGCGCTCGTCCGCGCCGCGCGCGACGTGCTCGCCAAGCTTGCCGCTGTGCTGCCCGAGGACATGCGCGGGTCCCTCGAGGATCCTTCGGCGCGCACGCCGCCTGCGTGGGAGTCAGCCGCCGACCGCGTCGACGCCGGCGCGCTGCGCAACGCGATCCGCGCCGCACGCAAGATCGCCATCCGCTACACCGATCCCTCAGGCCGCGAGACCGATCGTACTCTATGGCCGTTGGTGATCGGCTACATGGATTCGGTCCGCGTACTCATCGGCTGGTGCGAACTTCGCGAGGATTTCCGCACCTTCCGGCTCGACCGCATCAACGCAGTGATATTTCTCGCTGACCGCATCCCCACGGATCCCCGCGCGCTCCGCCGCAAATGGCGGTCAACGCTGCGCCCCCCGCCCAGGCCCTGACCGATCTTTTTTGATTCGCGACGATCGCCCCCGTGCGTTCAAACGGAACAGATGATACCGGTGTCTATCTGGACAGATGGCCGCAAAGGCGGCGAAAGGGAGGCGAACAACAGTGGTCGCGCGGCGAAGCCACGCGCTCGTCCTCAGGGATCAATGCCGACGGGAGGGCCGCAGGGGATTGCGGCGCCCGGCAAACGGGAGGGGGCAATGATCAAGATGAACACCATCGCACCCATTCTGCGCACGGGCCGCGGACCACCGCCAAGGGCCCGTTCCTCGGCGTCTCGCCCGACGCGGTCAATGCGACGCTTTATCATGAGGGCGAGCTCTTCCGGGCGCGCGTCTGGGTTGCGCAGCGCAAGGGCTACGGCACCTCCTAACCGATCGCGGCAGGCTCGTGCAGCCCGGGTATCATCCCAATCCGACCCCTCACGATGCGTCGATGAGCTTCAACTTCACCAACTGGGTGTCGGCTCACCCTCGAAGGGCTCAACCTCACCAACCAGACCAGCGACCGTTATGCCTATGAGGGGCAGAACGCCGTCACCCAATATGCCAGCTCGGGCGGATCTTTCGCGCCCGCGTTCGCTTCCGCTTCTGATCGGGGGCGTCGCGCGCAATCAGCCCTTCGCACTAAACTGAAAGAGGACAGAATGGCGATCAGCAGGCGGGAAGCGTTCGCGGTGGCGCTGGCGGGAAGCGCCGCGGCTTTTGTCCGCCCCGGCGAGGCCGCGGCCGCGACATTGCCGGACTGGAAGCGCGGCTTCGACAATCAGCGCATCGCCGATCTCGGCAACGGCACGTTCCTCAATCCGCTGATCGCGGGCGATCATCCCGACCCTTCCATCCTCAAGGACGGCAGCGATTATTACATGACCTTCTCGAGCTTCGATTCCTATCCGGGGCTCACTATCTGGCATTCGCGCGACCTGGTGAACTGGGAGCCGCGCAAGGCGGCGCTGACGAAGAATATCGGCTCGGTCTGGGCGGTCAGCCTCGAAAAGCATGACGGCCGCTATTTCCTCTACATCCCGGTCAAGGCGAAACCGAACGCGATCTTCGTGATCTGGGCAGATCATATCGATGGGCCGTGGAGTGAGCCCGTAGACCTCAGACTGCCGAACCATATCGATCCGTGTCACGCAGTCGGCGAAGACGGCTCGCGCTGGCTGTTCCTGTCGGGCGGGGACCGCATCCGCCTGTCGGCCGACGGACTCTCCACCGTCGGCGAAGTCGAACATGTCTATGATCCGTGGCGCTACCCCGACGACTGGGACGTCGAGGGCTTCTCTCCCGAAGGACCCAAGATCCACCGGCACGGCGAGTGGTTCTACATGATCACCGCGGTTGGCGGCACTGCCGGACCGCCGACGGGGCACATGGTCATCGCCGCGCGGTCGCGCTCGATCCATGGGCCGTGGGAACAATGCCCGGCCAATCCGCTGGTGCGTACCACCAGCGTGGCCGAGAAATGGTGGTCGCGCGGCCACGCCTCCTTGGTCGAGGGCCCCGACGGCGGCTGGTGGTCGGTCTATCACGGCTTCGAGAACGGCTATTGGACGCTCGGCCGCCAGGCGCTGCTCGATCCGATCGAATGGACCAGGGACGGCTGGTTCCGGATGAAGGGCGGCGACTTGTCGCAGCCGATCCGCAAGCCGAAGGGCGGCAGCGCCCTCCCCCACGGCCAGCCACTCTCGGACAATTTCGGCAAGCCGCTACTGCTCGGCAGCAAATGGAATTTCTTCAAGCCGGTACCCGACGAGGCGCGTCGCCAGCGCGTGGAAGACGAAGCGCTGGTGCTCAAGGCCAGCGGCATTGCGCCGAGCAGTTCCTCCCCGCTCCTGCTGATCGCCGGCGACCAGGCCTATCAGTTCGAATGCGACGTGGAGATCGCGCCAGGCGGCACCGCGGGCCTACTGCTATTCTATGACGAGAAGCTGTATTGCGGGCTCGGCTTCGACGAGAAGCGCTTCGTCACGCACCAATATGGCATCGAGCGCGGCCGGCCCGCCAATCCCTACGGCCGGCGGATGCGAATGCGGGTGACCAACAACCGCCACATCATCTCCTTTCACACCTCCGGCGACGGCGGCGAGACGTGGAAACGGTTCGACCGGGGGATGGAAGTCTCAGGCTATCACCACAATGTCCGTGGCGGTTTCCTGATGCTGCGGCCGGGGCTCTATTCGGCCGGCGAAGGCGAGGCGCGCTTCCGGGATTTCCGCTTCCGCGCGCTGTAAAAGGCTGCTGGCGCCGAGCGCAGCCGGCGAGCCCCTGTCGCGATGGCTAACGGTGGAGAGAGTTCGCCGCTCGCCATCCCGGACTACGCCCCCTAGAGCACCGGCGTGACTTGCCCGCGTCCCCAGACCGCCGCTTATGCCATGCTCGCGCTCGTGATGCTGCTCTGGGCGGGCAATTCGATCGTCGCGCGCGCAGTGCACGATGCAATTCCGCCCTTCTTCCTCGCGTTGCTACGCTGGACCGGGGCATTGATGGTGGTCGCGCCCCTCGCCGCACGCCATTTCGCCGCGGATCGCGCTGCAATCGCGCGAAGCTGGCCGGTGATCGTGCTGCTCGGCCTGCTCGGCGTCGCGGCGTTCAATGCCTTCCTCTACTCAGGGCTGCGCTACACCACCGCGAGCAACGGCATGTTGCTTCAGGCGGCGATTCCGGCGCTGGTGCTCATCGTCGACTTCGTGATGTTCCGCGCCCGCGCGGGGATCGGCGCCATCCTTGGCGTGATGCTGTCGACGTTCGGCGTCGTGATCATCGTCTTTCAGGGCCAACTCACGGCGCTCTCGCAAGTCACCTTCAACCGCGGCGATGCGTTGATCCTGGGCGGCGTCGTGACCTGGGCCTTCTACACCTCGCTGCTCCGACTGCGTCCGAAACTCCACGGCCAGAGTTTCCTCGCGGTCACCTTCGCGATCGGAGTTGTCACGATGCTCCCGCTCGCTGCCACCGAATGGCGCGAGATCGCAACGATGCACTTCACCGCGCAAGTGATCGGCGCGGTGATCTACGTCGCGCTGCTGCCTTCGGTCGTCGCCTACACCTTGTTCAACGCCGCGGTCGCCACGGTCGGCCCGGCGAAGGCCGGCCAGGCGATCACGCTGATGCCGCTATTCGGCGCGCTGCTCGCGGCGTTCACGCTCGGCGAGCAACTTCACGGCCATCAGCTTGCTGGTATGACGCTGATTTTGAGCGGGATCGTCTTGAGCGCGCTCGTGCGGGGACGCGGTGCAACGATCGACCCCGCGCGCGGCTAAGCCGCGACCGCAGTGTCCGCCACGGCCAGGCCGGCTGCACGGATGTCGGCAACCAGCGCGTCGACCCGTGCAGGGTCGGCATCCCAGGCGAACATGAAACGCGCGCCGCCGCCGATGAAGGTGTAGAAACTCCAGCCCCGCGCCCGCAAACCGTCGAGCAATGCCGCGGGCGCGCGCAGGAACACCGCATTGGCCTCGACCGGAAACATCGGCTCGACTTCCGGAAGGTCACGGATCGCCGCTGCCAGCCGCGCCGCACAGCCATTGGCGTGCGCGGCATTGCGTAGCCAGGCGCCGCTTTCCAGCATGCCGACCCAGGGCGCCGCGAGGAAGCGCATCTTCGAAGCGAGCTGCCCCGCCTGCTTGCAGCGATAATCGAAATCCTGTGCCAACGCGCGATCGAAGAACAGGATCGCTTCGCCGACTGCCATCCCGTTCTTGGTGCCGCCGAAGCAGAGCACGTCGACTCCGGCGCGCCAGGTGATGTCGGCCGGATCGCAGCCGAGATACGCGCACGCCTGCGCGAACCGCGCGCCGTCCATGTGCAGCTTTAGGCCGAGCGCGCGACACGTGGCGGAGATCGCGCGGATCTCGTCGATCGAATAGACTTGCCCGGTCTCGGTCGGCTGGGTGATCGTCACGACGCGCGGCTTGGGGAAGTGGATGTCCGAACGGCTGGTGGCGACCTCGCGGATCGCGCGCGGGGTGAGCTTGCCGTCCGAGGTGGTCGCGACGAGCAGCTTGGAGCCGTTCGAGAAGAATTCAGGAGCGCCGCATTCGTCGGTCTCGACATGCGCCGAGGACGAACAGATCACGCTGTGAAAGCTCTGGCACAGCGCGGCGAGCGCGAGCGAATTCGCCGCGGTGCCGTTGAACGCGAAGAACACTTCGCATTCGCTGTCGAACAGCTTGCGGAAAGCGTCGGAAGCGCGCTGGGTCCAGTCGTCCTCGCCATAAGCCGGCGCATAGCCGTTATTGGCCGCTTCCATCGCTGCCCAGGCCTCGGGGCAGATTCCGGCATAATTGTCGCTGGCGAATTGCTGGGGTTGCTTGGTCACGCGTTCACTCTTTCCTTGTTGCTCGAGGCACCAGGAGGCTTGCGACGCGTGGCTGGATGGAGAACCCCGGGGGTTGCCACGACGGCCACATCCTTGCGCAAAGTGCGCAAGCACCACCTTGCCCGGGAGCAGGTTGGTGTCGGGCGTCGCCCGACTCTTGATGCATGCGGGCCAGCTAGCGCGGGGTGGCGCGGGTGGCAAGGGGCCTCGCTGCTCCCATCTCACGGAGTGACAGCATAGTTCGCTAGCCGCTTTCGCGGGAGCACTGCATACCTGAACACGCGAACCGGGGTTGTCCAACGCGATGAAGAATATGCCGGTGGGGGAAATGGTGCCCGGGGACGGGGTCGAACCGCCGACACTGCGATTTTCAGTCGCATGCTCTACCAACTGAGCTACCCGGGCATGCCCCGGCATGGCCGGGGAGCGGGCCTCTTAGTCGGCGTCCCGCGCGCTGTCCAGCCCGCTTTCGCGTGTCAGATCGACGGGTTCGCCCGGCACGCGATAGCCCTCGCCGAGCCATTGCAGCAAGTCACGATCCTTGCAGCCGCGGCTGCAGAAGGGCTTGAATTCGAGTTCGGTCGGTGTGCCGCAGATCGGGCAGCCGTCACGTTTTGCCAATGTCTACTCCTTGGGGGCGACGAACGCCGTCGCGCCGCCGATGCGCCGGGCCAGTTCGGCGGTCCATTCGGGCCGCTGCGCCAGCCGGTTGGCGATTCGCCTGCTGACCATATGGGTAGCCGGCGGCGGCGGGGGAAGGCGCTCGATGCGGCGTAGCTCGGCGCGCGCCGCGGCGCCTACCGGATCGGCGCGCAGCAATTCCGGAAGCGAGGGCCGCGTCCGCCGCCGCACGATCTGGAGGAAGCCGAAGCCGTTGACCACGGTCCGCTCGAACGGCTGCGGCAGCGCGGCGTCGATCGCTTCGGCCACGGCCTGGCGCGCCGCCTTGTTGGCGAGAGTCGGGAAGTCGATGCCGATCGAGCCGGTGATGTCATGCCGCTCGATCGCGCGCGCCACGGCATGCGCCGCGGCGACTGCGAGCGGCTCGAGCGGTCCGCCGCCGTCGACGTCGAACAAGACCATTGCCGGCGTCGGCGACAACCGCAATGCGCCGCCGGGAAACGCAATCTCGCCGGTCACCGCCTCTTCCAGCACTTCGGACCAGCCCGCATCTTCAAGCGCATCGGCCTCATGCGCGCGCAGCACCCGCACCGGTACACCGCTGGCCGTGATCCGGGCCAGCAGGTCCGGTCCGTCCCCGGCCAGCGCATCGGCACCAGCGGGCACCGCCTTGGGCAGCTTGGGTCGGCCGGCCTCGGGAATCGCCTCGCGAACGATCTTCACGCGCAGCGTAGCGCCCTGCGAGATCCCCTGCGGCAGCGGATCGCACAAAGCCTCACCACCCTCGAACGCCACCTTGCCGGTACTCTTGTCGACCAGGCGTGCGTTCAGCACGGCATTGTGGCGAGGCGCCGTGCCTTCCAGCTCGAGCCGCGCCTTCCAGATGACGCCACGTGAAACCAGAGCGGCGCGGTTCTCGCCGATCCCCGCCTCGTACAGCCACTCAGCCAAGCGCATATCCCGCGCCTTCAAGCAGCGCGCGGGTCTCGAACACCGGCAGCCCGACCACGCCCGAATGGCTTCCCGACAGGAAGCGCACGAATGCCTCGGCCTTGCCCTGGATCGCATAGCCGCCGGCCTTGCCCATCCCCTCGCCGCTCGCGACGTACCAGTCGATCTCGGCATGGCTCAACCGCTTGAAGGCAACCACGGTGTCGGAGATGCGCGTCCGCGGCTTGCCGTCCAGCCCGACCAGGCACACCGCCGACAGGCAATGGTGCCGCCGCCCGGAGAGCAGCCCCAGCATGCGACGCAGATCGGCTTCGTCCGCGGGCTTGGCGAGGATGCGGCGGCCAACCGCGATCGTAGTGTCGCCGGCAAGAACGATCTCGTCCGCGGCACGCGCCACCGCCTGCGCCTTGTCGATCGCGACGCGCAGCACATAGTCGCGCGGCAGTTCGCCGGCGCGGACATCCTCGTCGATATCGGGCGCGGCGACCCGCGCCGGTTTGGCGCCGATCCGCCTAAGCAGATCGAGCCGGCGCGGCGAAGTCGAAGCGAGGACGAGCCGCACAGGCCCGCCGCTCACTTGAAGCGGTAGGTGATACGGCCCTTGGTCAGGTCGTAGGGCGTAAGCTCGACGAGGACTTCGTCGCCGACCAGCACGCGGATGCGGTTCTTGCGCATCTTGCCGGCGGTATGGCCGAGAATCTCATGATCGTTCTCGAGCCGGACGCGGAACATGGCGTTGGGCAAAAGCTCAACGACCTGGCCGCGCATTTCAAGGAGTTCTTCTTTGGCCAAAAATATGCCTCTCGGGTGAGCGCCAGTAAAAGTGGCGGTGCCTTTACTCTGCTATGCGCGAAAAGGGAAGGCGGACGGCAGGCCGCTGCGTCCACTAAACCAAGTTGGGTATCCCGTAGCGAAAAGTCCAGCGCGGAACAATGCGCGAATCTCGTGGATTCTTACCCACGCCAGCAACGGAGAGAGCCATGAGCGAGCGTGAACTGATCGAGCCCCACAAGGGCGACAAGCGCTATGTCCGCCGCGACGAGAAGGGGCAATTCAGCGAAGTGGTCGATGCCGGCCGCAGCCTCGCCCAGGACGTGCGCCACCATAGCGAGCACAAGAAACCGCGTAACCAGGGCGATCGCGGCGACTGATCCCTTGCCTCCGCCGCCGCGCGCCACTTACACTGATGTAAGTTGACGGGCTGCGAAGGCTGCACGGGAGAGCGAGATGGCGGAAGCTTATATCGTCGCGGCGGTGCGCACCGCCGGCGGCAAGCGGGGCGGCCGGCTGATCGGCTGGCACCCCGTGGACATGGCCGGCGCAGTGCTCGCCGAAGTGGTAGCCCGCAGCGGAATCGATCCGCGCGCGATCGAGGACGTGATCATGGGTTGCGTCGGCCAGGCGGGCGAACAGGCGCTCCATGTCGGGCGCAATGCGGCGCTCGCCTCGGGCCTCCCGGCCAGCATCCCCGCGGTGACGATCGACCGCCAGTGCGGCAGCTCGCAACAGGCGATCCAGTTCGCCGCGCAGGCAGTGCTGTCGGGCACGCAGGATATAGTGATCGCCGCGGGGGTCGAGCATATGAGCCGAGTGCCCATGGGCACTTCGGTCGCCGGCATGAAGCCGTATAGCGACAAGCAGCTCGCGCGCTTCGGGGTGCGCGGGTTCAGCCAGTTCACCGGCGCCGAGATGATCGCGCAGAAATACGGCTATGACCGCGCAGCGCTTGACGCATATTCGCTCGAAAGCCATCGTCGTGCTGCCGCCGCGGCCGGGCGCGACGACTTTGCCGAGGAGATACTCCCGCTCGAAATCGAAGGCGGCATCCACACGCAGGACGAAGGCATCCGCTTCGATGCGAGCATCGAAGGCCTGGGCGGGCTGAAGACGCTGATCGAGGGCGGTGTGATCACCGCGGGCAATGCCAGCCAGATCTGCGACGGCGCCTCGGCGGTGATGGTGGTCAGCGAAGCCGCGCTCAAGGCGCACGACCTCACCCCGCTCGCGCGCATCCACAATCTTACCGTCACTGCCGGCGACCCGGTGATCATGCTCGAGGAACCGCTGTTCGCCACCGACCGGGCATTGCAGCGCGCGGGCATGTCGATCGACGACATCGACCTGTACGAAGTCAACGAAGCCTTCGCGCCGGTCCCGCTGGCGTGGCTCGCACATACCGGTGCCGATCCGGCCAGGCTCAACGTCAATGGCGGCGCGATCGCGCTCGGCCATCCGCTCGGTGCCTCAGGGACCAAGCTGATGACGACGCTGATCCACGCACTGCGCAAGCGTGGGCTGCGCTACGGCCTGCAGACGATGTGCGAAGGCGGGGGGATCGCCAATGTGACGATCGTCGAGGCGCTGTGAGGCGATGCCCGGCGCGCTTTCCGGCATCCGCATCGTCGAGTTCGGCGGGATCGGCCCCGCACCGTTCGCCGCGATGATGCTTGCCGATCACGGCGCCGAAGTGATCCGCATCGAGCGGCCGGGCGCCAGTTTCGGCCCGCACGCGCTGGCCCGCAATCGTAAAGCGATCGGCGTCGAGCTCAAGTCCCCCGAAGGCGTCGCCATCGCCCGGGCGCTGTGCCGCGACGCCGACGGGATCATCGAAGGCTTCCGCCCCGGTGTGCTGGAGCGCCTCGGGCTCGGGCCGGAGGTGCTGCTCGCCGACAATCCGGCGCTGGTCTACGGCCGCATGACCGGCTGGGGCCAGGACGGCTCGCTTGCGCAGGCCCCCGGCCACGACATCAACTATATCGCCGTCGCCGGGCTGCTCGACGGCATCGGCACGCCGGGGCATTCCCCGGTCGCCCCGGTCAATTATCTGGGCGATTTCGGCGGCGGCGGGATGCTGCTCGCTTTCGGGATGGTGAGCGCATTGCTCGCCGTAAAGATGGGTGCACCCGGCCAGGTCGTCGACGCGGCGATGACCGACGGCGCCGCCTTGCTCGCCAGCATGAGCTGGGGCTTCAAGGCCGCGGGTCTGTGGCGCGACGGGCCGGGCGCCAACCTGTTGAGCGGCGCCGCGCCCTTCTACCGCGCCTATGCCTGCGCCGACGGCAAATACGTCGCGGTCGGCGCGATCGAGCCGCAATTCTACGCGGCGCTCGTCGCGGGCCTCGGCGAGGACGGCGCCGACCAAATGGACGCCGCCGCATGGCCCGCCCGCGCCGACCGTTTCGCCGCGATCTTCGCCACCCGCACGCGCGACGCCTGGATCGCGCATTTCGCCCCCGACGCATGCGTGTCGCCGGTCCTCACCTTCGACGAAGCGGCGACACATCCGCACAACGCCGCACGCGGAACCTTTGCCGACGGCGCACCCGCGCCCGCTCCGCGATTCGCCGCCACCCCCGCGCCCACGCCGCAGCCAGCGCAGCCCGGCGAATGGACCGACCGGGTGCTGGCGGGCCTCGGATTTGACGAACCCAAAATCGCGGCGCTCAGGACCGCGCGAACGATCGGTTAGGAGACGGACATGCACTTCGAAAACACCGCGGCAGTGGTCACCGGCGGGGCATCGGGCCTCGGCGCCGCCACCGCCCGTGCGCTCGCCGTTGCGGGCGCCAAGGTCGCCCTGTTCGACATGAACGCCGAGAAAGGCGAGGCGCTCGCCGCCGAGATCGGCGGCATCTTCTGCAAGGTCGACGTTCGCTCGGACGACGAAGTCGATGCCGCCTTCGCCCGAGCCCGCGAAGCGCACGGCCAGGAGCGCATCCTCGTCAATTGCGCCGGCGTCGGCAACGCCTTCAAGACCGTCGGCCGCGACAAGGCGACCGGCGAGATCCGCCAATTTCCCGCCGCGGCGTTCGACTGGGTGATCCAGGTCAACCTCGTCGGTACCTTCCGCTGCATCGTCAAGAGCGCCGCCGGCATGCTCACGCTCGAACCCGGCGAGGGCGGCGAGCGCGGCGCGATCGTCAACACCGCCAGCGTCGCGGCGGAGGACGGCCAGATCGGCCAGGCAGCCTATTCGGCGTCGAAGGGCGGCATCGTCGGCATGACCCTGCCGATCGCGCGCGACCTCTCGTCGGAAGGCATTCGAGTCAACACGATCCTGCCCGGCATCTTCGACACGCCCTTGATGAACGCCGCGCCGCCGCAAGTGAAGGAGGCGCTCGCCGCTTCGGTGCCCTTCCCCAAACGGCTCGGCGTTCCCGAGGATTATGCCAGCCTCGCGCTCGAAATGCTGCGCAATCCCTATTTCAACGGCGAGGACGTCCGCCTCGACGGCGCGATCCGGATGGCGCCGCGGTGAGCAACTGGCGCGACGACCCAGAATTGATTGCCCTGGCCGACGGCGCCGCCCGCTTCTTCGCGCGAAGCCCCGCCCGAGCGGATCGCAAGGTGGCTGGCTATGGTTATATCAACGATTATCCGATCGCGCGGATGTGGCGCAATGCGCGGGTGCAGCGGATCTATGGCGGGTCGAACGAAATCATGATGCTGCTGATCGCGCTGTCGCTGTGAATTGAATTCCCCTCCCTTCCAGGGAGGAGCAGGGGGTGGGTAAGAAAAGGCCGGGCTTGATGCCCGACCTTTTCTTCATTCCATGGATCTCGTTAGGCTCGCTGCGCTCGCACCCACCCCCGCCCCCTCCCTTTCAGGGAGGGGGCGGGGGTGGACTCCATTGCGGGCGCTGAACCATCACCACGGCAAACAGGGGCGACGCGATCTGCTCCCCCAGCCAGCGCTGCACCCCCGGCAATGGCTGCGCGTCGAACCAGTCGCGACCGACCGCGGCGAACTGGCGGACGAACGGCATGATCGCCGCATCGGTGAGCGAGCGCCGCTCGCCACGGAGATACGCGCCCGCCGCCAGCCGCGCTTCCAACGTCCGCAACATCCCCAGCCCCAGCGCGCGATGCTCGGCCGGATCCGACGCGTGGCGATCGGGATATTTGTAGTGATCGAGATGCTGCTTGAAAGGACCGTCATTGGCGGCGATCAGCGCGGAATCGTCGCCCGCCAGCCAGCCTTCGGGGTCGTTGCCGCCGAGCGCCCAGCGCATGATGTCGAGGCTCTCGTCGATCACGCGTCCATCGGGCAATACCAACACCGGCACCGTCCCCTTGGGAGATGCGGCAAGCATCTCCGCGGGCTTGTCGCGCAGCTGGACCTCGCGGATCTCGCACCGGGTTTCGCTGACCGCGAGCGCCATCCGCGCCCGCATCGCATAGGGGCAGCGGCGGAAGCTGTAGAGGACCGGCTCAGTCAGCCTCGTGCTCCGCGAACGTCGCGCCGACATGCGCTTCGCCCCGCGCCGCGGCCAGTTCCGTCTGGCGATGCCGCTCGGCATAGCGTTCGCGCTGCGCGTCGGTCCTCTCGGCATGGCAGGCGGGACACGCGACGCCTTCGACGAACAGCGGCGAACGCTGGTCCGCTTCGCTGACCGGCCGTCGGCAGGCACGACACAGACCGTAAGACCCCAGCTCAAGCCCGTGCCCGACCGAGACGCGCTCGTCGAACACGAAGCACTCGCCTTGCCAGCGGCTCGCCTCCGCCGGGATCTGCTCGAGATACGCGAGGATCCCGCCCTTCAGATGATAGACTTGGTCGAAGCCCTCGGCCTTGAGCAAAGCCGTCGATTTCTCGCAGCGGATGCCGCCGGTGCAGAACATCGCGATCTTCGGCCTAGCCCCGCCTTGCCATTCGTGGCGATGCGCGCGCACCCATTCGGGAAATTCGCTGAAGCTCTGCGTCTGCGGGTCGATCGCCCCCGCAAAGCTGCCGATCGCGACTTCATAATCGTTGCGCGTGTCGATCACGATCGTGTCGGGCGCGTCGATCAGTGCGTTCCAGTGCTGCGGCGCGACATATTCGCCGGCATCGGTCGGGTCCAGATCGGGCTCGCCCATCGTCACGATCTCGCGCTTGATCCGCACCTTCATGCGATGGAACGGCATCGTCGCCGCGCGCGAATGCTTGACGTCGAAGTCCGCGCAGCCCGGCAGGCCGCGGATATGCGCGAGGACTGTGGCGATCGCGGCATCGCTTCCCGCGATCGTCCCGTTGATCCCCTCGCGCGCCAGCAGCAAGGTGCCCTTCACGCCCTCGGCCGCGCAGAGCTCGGCCAGCGGCGCCCTGATCGCCTCGCAATCGTCGAAGCGAGTGAACTGGTACAATGCGGCAACGCGAACGGAAGAGTCAGGCTGAGTCACGCCGCGCCTCTAGCAGAGCAGCGCTGGGCAAACAAAACCCGCCCGGATCGCTCCGGGCGGGGTTGGTGAGTTCGAAAGTCAGGCGCCTGTCACCCGACGCCATGCCCCGCCAGGGCGGCGAGCAGCAGCAGCGCGACGATGTTGGTGATTTTGATCATCGGATTGACCGCAGGTCCCGCAGTGTCCTTGTACGGATCGCCGACGGTGTCGCCCGTCACTGCGGCCTTGTGCGCCTCGGATCCCTTGCCGCCGTGATGGCCGTCCTCGATATATTTCTTGGCATTGTCCCAGGCGCCGCCGCCCGAGGTCATCGAGATCGCGACGAACAGCCCCGACACGATCACACCGAGCAGCATCGCGCCGAGCGCGGCGAAACCCTCATGCTGCCCCGCCACTGCAGTGATCAGGAAATACACTGCGATCGGGCTGAGCACCGGCAGCAGCGACGGAATGATCATTTCCCGGATCGCCGCCTTGGTGACGATATCGACGGTGCGGCCGTAATTGGGACGGCTGGTGCCTTCCATGATCCCCGGATTGTCGCGGAACTGGTCGCGCACATCCTGCACCACCGCGCCGGCCGCGCGGCCCACCGCGGTCATGCCGAATGCGCCGAACAGGTAAGGCAGCAATGCGCCGAGCAGCAGCCCGACGATGACGTACGGATTGCTCAAGCTGAAATCGACGTCCACGTCCGGGAAGAACTCGCGCAGGTCGGTGGTGTACGCCCCGAACAATACGAGCGCCGCAAGCGCCGCCGAGCCGATCGCATAGCCCTTGGTCACTGCCTTGGTGGTGTTGCCCACCGCGTCGAGCGCGTCGGTCTTGTGGCGCACCTCGTCATCGAGCCCCGCCATTTCGGCGATGCCGCCGGCATTGTCGGTAACCGGCCCATAGGCATCGAGCGCGACCACCATCCCCGCCAGCGCGAGCAGCGATGTCGCTGCGAACGCCACGCCGATCACCCCGGCGATCTGATATGCCGCGATCACCGCGACGACGATCACCAGCGTCGGCAGCGCGGTCGATTCGAGGCTGATCGCCAGGCCCTGGATCACGTTGGTGCCGTGTCCGGTCTCCGATGCCTTGGCGATCGAGCGGACCGGGCGATAATTGGTGCCGGTATAATATTCGGTGATCCACACCAGCAGCCCGGTCACCGCGAGGCCGATCATCATGCAATAGACCAGGTCCCAGCCGGTGAAGCTGGGGCCGGTGGCGAGGCCGGTATTGGCCTGGTCGGCAAGACCGGTCGATCCTTCGAGGAAGGCCGAGGGATCGCCGACGCCGCCGATCAGCGTGTCGAGCCCACCTAGCGTGTAATGCGTCACCCCGATGATCGCCGGGATCGACAGGATCACGGTGACCCAGAAGCCCTTGTACAGCGCGCCCATGATCGACTGGCTCTTGCCCAGCCGGACGAAATAGGTGCCGACGATCGAAGTGATGATGCACACCCCGCCGACGATCAGCGGCAACGTCATCAGCGCAAGCAATTGCTCGGGGACGAGCCCGCGCATCAGCAAGGCGATCGTCACCATGGTGATGCCGAGCGTGACGACATAGGTCTCGAACAGATCGGCGGCCATGCCCGCGCAATCGCCGACATTGTCGCCGACATTGTCCGCGATCACCGCGGGGTTGCGGGGATCGTCCTCGGGGATGCCCGCCTCGACCTTGCCGACCAGATCGGCGCCGACGTCTGCCGCCTTGGTGAAGATGCCGCCGCCGAGACGCGCGAAGATCGAGATCAGCGAGGCGCCGAAGGCAAGCCCGGTCAGCGTCTCGATCACCTGCCGCGAATTGGGTGCGAGATCGGCGCCTTCGACCAGATAGGCAAAGATGCCCGCGATCGAGAGGAGGCCCAGCCCGGCCACCAGCATGCCGGTGATCGCGCCCGAGCGGAAGGCCAAGGTAAGCCCCGCCTGGAGCGAGTGGCGCGCCGCCTCCGCAGTGCGGACATTGGCGCGCACCGAGATGTTCATGCCGACGAACCCGGCGAGGCCGGAAAGCACCGCGCCGATCACGAAGCCGAGCGTCGGCAACCCACCGAGGGTGAAGAACAACACGATGGCGACGACCACGCCGACGACGGCGATCGCCATATATTGCCGCGCCAGATAGGCCTTGGCGCCCTCCTGGATGGCGGCGGCGATGTCCTGCATCTTTTCATTGCCGGGCGATGCCCTGAGCACTTGCTGACTCGTAAAGAAGCCATAAGCCAACGCCAGCAAACCGCAGGCGATGGCGAGATACACTATCGTCATCAGGCGAAGTCCTTCCCCTAGAACTGGATCCCGCGCCGGTCTTGTGCCGGTCTTGCGGAGACGGCGAAGGTATCGGGCACCCGAAGCGCGCGCAACCCGCCTCAGCGGTGCTCGTAACCGAGGCGCTCGGGGGGAGATTTGCCGTCGAGCAGCAAAGTTCGATCAGTCTTTGCCAGCATCGTGCCGATCCGTGTCGCCGGTACTGGCAATGCCGCGTCCCCGGGGGCCGCGAACAGCAGTTCGTAATCATCGCCCCAGCTGGCGGCTGCGAGCCGGTCGGTGGTGCCGGGCGCAAACGGGATCGCCTCGAGCTCGATCGCGGCGGTGCATCCGCTCGCCTCGGCCATGCGCCGGGCGTCGAGCAGCAGCCCATCGGAGACGTCCATCATCGCATGAACGTGCGGTCCCAAAGCCAGCCCCTCCGCCAGCCGCGGCGCCGGACGCAGATAAGCCGCGCCGTCGCCGGCCTCGAACCCGAGCATCGCCGCGCCGACCGCGCCAGTCACGTAGAGCGTATCCCCCGCCCGTGCCCCGCTCCTCGCCGGCACCGGCCGCACGGTGGCGCGGCCGATCGCGGTGCAACCGAAAGTCGCCGGCCCGGCATGGGCGATCGTGTCGCCGCCGAGCAGCTTGACGCCGTACGCCTCGAGCACTTCGCGCAACCCTTCCACGAACCGCTCGGCGCCTTCGACCAGGGTCGCGCCGATCAGCACCCCGATCGGCTCGGCCGCCTTGGCGGCGAGATCGGACAGGTTCACGGCGACGAGCTTCCACGCAATGTCGGCGGGATCGGTGCCGGCGCGGAAATGCACCCCCTCGGCGATCGCATCGTGGGTGAGGACCAGCGCCTCGCCGCCGATCTCGATGACCGCGGCATCGTCGCGCAGATCCCGCGCGCCCGGATGCAGCGGCAGGGTGCGCAGGGCAGCGATGAAATCGGATTCGTTCACTGGATCCTCCCCGTTCCGGGGAGGATCGATCTCAACCCCGCACTTCCTTGGCAATCGCGTCGAGGATGCCGTTGGCGAATCCCTTCTCGCGCCGGTCGTAGAATGCGTCGGTCACGTCGAGATACTCGCTGATCACTGCGCCCACCGGCACGTCCCGCCGTGCCAGCAACTCGTAGGTGCCGGCGCGAAGGATCTGCCGCATCGGCTTGTCGAGCCGGTCGAGCGACCAATCGGCAGCAAGCTTCGCCGCGATTAGCCCGTCAATCTCCTCGCGTCGCGCGTCGACGCCCTTGACGATGTCGTCGAAGAACGTGACGTCGGCATCGGCATATTCGACATCCTCGATCGTCGCACCGAGGCGGTGCTGATGGAATTCGGTCAGCAAGACGGTGAGCTTGGTGCCCTCCATTTCCAGCTGGTACAGCGCCTGCACGGCAGCCAATCGCGAAGCGGCGCGAGCCTTGGAACGGGTGCGGGCCTTGGGACTGGGCATGATTACTCTTCTTGGTTCCGGAGGCGGATCGCGACCGATCTGGCGTGCGCCGGCAGCCCCTCGGCATTGGCCAGCGCGACTGCGGCAGGTCCGATAGCAGCCAGCCCGGCTTCATCCAAGGCCAGGAAGCTGGTCCGCTTCATGAAATCGAGTACCGACAGTCCCGAAGCGAAGCGCGCGCGACGTCCGGTCGGCAGCACGTGGTTCGGCCCGGCGACATAATCGCCGACCGCTTCGGGGGTGTTGCGGCCGAGGAATACCGAGCCGGCATGGTGGACCATGTCGAACAGCCCTTCCGCCTCGTCGCAGGCCAGTTCGAGATGCTCGGGAGCGAGCCGATCGCACAAGGGGATCGCCTCGACCAGGCTCGGCACGACGATGATCGCACCGTTGGCATCCCAGCTCGCCCGCGCCGTCGCCGCAGTCGACAGCGTCTCGATCTGGGCGTCGACCGCCGCGGCGACCTTGTCGGCGAAAGCGGCCTCGTCGGTGAACAGGATCGACTGGCTGGTCGGGTCGTGTTCGGCCTGGCTGAGCAGGTCGGCGGCGATCCATTCGGGATCGTTCCTGCCGTCGGCGACGATGACGATCTCGCTCGGCCCGGCGACCATGTCGATCCCGACCACGCCGTAGAGCTGGCGCTTGGCTTCGGCGACCCAGGCATTGCCCGGGCCGGTGACGACATCGACCGGCGCGATCGAAGCGGTGCCATAGGCCAGCGCCGCGATCGCCTGCGCGCCGCCAATGCGCCAGAGCTCGTCCACGCCGGCGATATGCGCCGCCGCGAGAACCAGCGTGTTGACCTCGCCGTTGGGCGTCGGGGTGACCATCACCAACCGTCGCACCCCTGCGGCCTTGGCGGGGATCGCGTTCATCAACACCGAGCTGGGATAGGCCGCACGCCCGCCGGGGACATAGATTCCCGCCGAATCCACCGCGCGCCAGCGCGCGCCGAGGCGGATCCCGAGTTCGTCGATACCGTCGCTGTCCTCGGGCTTCTGCTTGGCATGATATACCGCAATCCGCTCGGCCGCGAGCTCGAGCGCGTCGCGAAGTTCGCTAGTCAGCCCTCGCCACGCCGCGAAGCAATCGGCGCGATCGATCTTCCAGCCTGTCTGGTCGAGATCGTGCTTGTCGAAAAGCCGGGTAAGGTCCCTGACCGCGGCATCGCCTTCGTCGCGCACGCGCTTGATGATGTGCGTGACGTTGCGGGCGACGTCTTCGTCCGCCTCGCGGCGGGCGTTGACGAGGGTCGTGAACTTCGCGGCAAAGCCGGGTGCGGAGGCGTCGAGCCGGATCAAGCAACCGCCCTCCGGAACGCATCGACCAGCGGCACCACTTCGCCCGCGCGCATCTTGAACGCCGCGCGGTTGACCACCAGCCGGCTGGTCACCTGCGCGATCACTTCCACTTCAACCAGGCCATTCTCCTTGAGCGTCCTGCCCGAGGAGACCAGGTCGACGATCCGCGGCGCCAGCCCGAGCACTGGCGCCAGCTCCATCGCGCCGTTCAGCTTGACGCATTCGGCCTGCACCCCGCGCGCCTCGAAATGGGCGCGGGTGATGTGGGGGTATTTCGTCGCGATCCGCACATGGCTCCAGCCGCGCGGATCGTCCTTGGCGGCTAAGTCTGCCGGCTCGGCAACCGAGATCCGGCAATGCCCGATTCCCAAGTCTACCGGCGCATAAAGCTCCGAATAGTCGAACTCGGCGAGCACGTCCGAACCGACGATGCCGAGCTGCGCCGCGCCGTGCGCGACGAAGGTCGCGACGTCGAACGCGCGCACCCGGATCAGGTCGATCGCCGCGCTATTGGTCCTGAAGCGCAACGCGCGGCTGTTCGGGTCCGAAAAGGCGGGCTCGGGCACGATGCCGACCGCCGCGAGCAGCGGCAGCGCCTCGTCGAGGATCCGGCCCTTGGGCACGGCGAGGATGAGCGGTTCTTGCATGAGTGCGGGGGCTTTACTTGGGGGCACCCCCCGGCGCAACAGAGCTTCCCGAAAGGGGGGCTCATGGCCGACGAACCGACCAACCGCGACAGCTTCCGCATCCAGGCGGGTTATTGCACCGCGATGGCCGCGCCGATCACTGCGCGCATCGCCACCGCGCTCGGCAAATGCGTGACCCGAGACAGCGAAACCGGCCGCCGCGTGCTCGACTGGCCGGGTGAACCGGTGGCCGACGCGCTGGTGCTGCGGCTGATCGGCGGACTGCACGCGCTGCATCGCCGCGGGGTCCGCGAACTCGCCCCCGTCTTCACGGGCATGGTCTCCGACGAGACGGAAGTTGGAGCAATCCTCAATGCGGCGTTCGCCGCGCACGATGCCGAATTGCTCCCCTGGCTCGACGGCCCGCCCCAGACCAACGAGGCCGGCCGCTCGGCAGGGCTGATGACCGGCATCCTTCACCTCGCCCAACGTTACGGCCCCAAGTTCGAAATACTCGAGATCGGCTCGAGCGCCGGCCTCAACCTGCTGATCGGCCGCTATCGCTTCGATCTTGCCCACATTCGATTCGGCCCGGCAGACTCGCCGGTCGAGATAGAGCCCGAGTGGCGCGGCCCCCCGCCCCCGGACGCACCGATCGAGATCGTCTCCACGCGCGGAGTCGACATTCAACCGCTCGATTTATCGAGTGCGCGCGATGCCGAGCGTCTGCAGTCCTATTGCTGGGTCGAGAATATCGAGCGACAGACGCGGCTGGAGAAGACCATCGCGATCGTCCGTGCGCAAGGGGTGAACCTCGAACAGGGCGACGCCGCCGACTGGATCGAGGCTTGCCTCGCCGAGCCGCAGGCGGGAGGCGTCACGCGCGTGCTGATGCACTCGGTCGTCTGGCAATACCTCCCCGACACCACCCAGCAGCGCATAGCCGCCGCGATGGCCGCCGCAGGTGCACGTGCCACGCCCGAACGCCCGCTCGGCTGGGTGATGATGGAGCCCAATCGCGACCTCAACCGCCACGAGGTCCGCGTCCGCGGCTGGCCCGGCGAGACGCCGATGCAATTGGTCGCGCTCACCCAGGCGCATGGCGCATGGGTCGAAGCACTCGAGCCGCCTTACGAGACGCGGCCTTATGTCATGCGGGTTCGTCCCGGCACTTGAAATGTATGATTTCGCCTGCTTTGCTCGCCCTGTCGGGCAGCACCCGGCCGCTCTTTGCCCCATCGATTCACACGAAAGAAAGTTGCGAGATTGCGCGCATTTCCGTGAAAAGAGTCAACTCAAGCGTGCGCCGCAAGCCACTCCCGCATCACCGAAGTCACCGCCTCGGGCTTTTCCCAAGGCACGAAATGCCCGCCATCCTCGATGCGGGCGATGGTCAGGTCGGGCACGAGTCCGTCGAGTTTCAACTGCACCGGCAGCAGCGCGAAGTCCTTCATGCCCCAGATCACCAGGGTCGGCTGCGTCACCGGTGGGAAAGGCGCGTCGAGCCATACCGGTCGTTCGGCGTCCTCGTCGGGTGCCGGCACGACGATGCTGCTCGCACGATACCAGTTGAGCATCGCGGTCATCGCGCCGGCCTGGCCCCATTCGCCCATGTACGCCGCCTTGTCCGCGCCCGCGATCCCGCCGACGACGTGCTGGGCGAAGGTCGAGGCGAAGAAGCGTTCGAGCCCGGCGCCGATCAGCCCCTTGTCGATCCCGGTGTCGCGAAAGCGCGTGATGTATTGGCTCGCCTTGCGCTGGGCTGGATCGTCGAACAGGGATTTCTGGAAGACCTTGGGGTGCGGCGCGTTGAGGATGATCAGTCGCTTGATACGCTGCGGGTGCTGGAGCGCCGCCATCCACGCGATCGCCCCGCCCCAATCGTGCCCAACCAGAGTGAAATGCCCGATGCCGAGGTGATCGGCCAGCGCGAGCAGATCGGCGACGGGCTTGTCGGGAGTATAATTCTCGACGCCTTCGGGCTTGGACGAGCGCGCGAAGCCGCGCTGGTCGGGCGCTATGACGTAATGATCATGGGCCAGCTCGGGGATTTGATGGCGCCAGGTTCGGTGCGACTCGGGGAAGCCGTGAAGCAGGAAGATCGGCGGATTTGCCGGATCGCCGGCGATGGCGACGTCGAGTTCGACGCCCGTTGGTAGCGCAATGCGCTGGAGTTCAGTCACGTTCCCCTCCCGCTCGCCGCTCAGCAGGAACTGACATGCCCTCCGCCGGCCCCTCCTGCAAGCGAGAGGGGAGCGCTCACGGATAGCTCACCGTCTTCGGCACCTCGGGGATCGGGATCCATTCCTTGTCATCGTTCGGTACCTTGGGGAAGTTGCCCGCCTTCCAGTCTTCCTTGGCCTGGTTGATCCGATCGCGGCTCGACGAGACGAAGTTCCACCAGACGTGGCGCGGCGTCGTGAACGCCTCGCCGCCGCACAGCATCGCCCGCCCGCCTTGCTCCGAACGCAAGGTCGCGGCGATGCCTGGCCGCAGCACGTAAAGCGTCATCGGCGCCAGCCGCATCCCGTCAAGGCTCGCTTCGCCGATCGACACGTAGAGCGCCCGCTCGTCGGCACCGGCATCAATCGGAATGCTCGCACCGGGCTCCAGCGCGATGTCGGCATAGATCGTCTGGGCATAGGTTGTGGTCGGCGCCTTCGTCCCCCAGAGCTCGCCCATGATCACCCGCGCCGTTGCGCCGCCCGCCTGCAACACCGGAAGATCGGCAGCGGCGACATGCTCGAAGGCGGGATCGCGCTCTTCGTCCCGCTCGGGAAGCGCGAGCCAGGTCTGGATGCCCGAAAGCTCGGGACCCACCGCGCGTTCGGCCGACGGCGAGCGCTCCGAATGGACGATACCGTGCCCCGCGGTCATCAGATTGACCGCCCCCGGCTCGATCGTCGCGAAAGTACCCAGCGAATCGCGATGGTCGATCGCGCCGGCATAGAGATATGTCACCGTCGCCAGGTTGATGTGCGGGTGCGGCCGCACGTCGATACCGTTACCGACTTCGAGATGCGCCGGGCCCATCTGGTCGAAGAAGATGAACGGGCCGACCATCGTCCGCGGCCGCGACGGCAAGGTGCGGTGGACCTTGAACCCGCCGAGATCGTGGGTGACGGGCTCGATCGTCATCGTAATCAGGTCTTCGTGCATGCTGTCCTCCGCTCGGCACCGGCATAACCCGGCACGACCACAGCGGACAGCCACAGTTTGGAAAGGCTGATTTTCCGATCAGTCGGCGTCGAGCTCCGGATAGTGGCGAAAGATGCCCTGGCTATTGAAGCCGATCCGCCGGTCGCTCGCGCAATAGTCGTGGATTCCGGGAAGCCGGGCGACTCGGTCGCGGATCGCGATCAGCTTGGGATAGCCGCCTTCGATCGCCTTCATCCGCTTGGGGAACATGTAGTGCAGCCCCTCGATCAACTGGAAGATCGAGGTGTCGCCATAGCTCCAGCGGTCCCCCGCCAGCCATTCGCCCGCGACCGAGCGCTCGAACCAGCCCAGAAACTTGGGCATCCGCGCCTCGCGGAACTCCGTTGCGAAGCGCGCCGCCTCCGCCTTCTGGTCGTCATAATAGAGCCCGATGCCCACCGGGTGATGGACCTGATGCACTTCGGCGACGAAATCGGCGATGGTCAGCTGGACCTCATGGAGCCAGTATCGCGCGGCCGGATCGGCGGGCGCAATGCCGTGCCTGTCGCCGAGATAGAGCAGGATGTTGGCGACCTGCGCGATCACCTGATCCCCGGTGTCGAGATAGGGCGGCGCGAAGGGCGGACGATCGGTCCGCGCCTTCATGTCGGCGATCAGCGCATCGCTGCCGCGCTCGCGGGCGACATCGACATAGGCGATGTCGCCGGCCTCCATCGCCAGTCTGACGAACTCGCCCCGCCCCTGAATTTCGGCCCAGTACCAGAGCTTGTAGGTCGTCATGCTATTCTCCCGGTGCGCGCGCCCTGATCGCCAACGCATGGATGCGGCCGGCGAGAAGATCGGCGAGCGCGTTGTTGACCAATCGCTGCCGGTTAACGCGCGAGAGCCCGACAAAGGCCTCGCTTTCGATCGCCACCGTCCAGTGCGATTCGCCGGTGCCGTCGTCGCCGAGATGGCCGCTATGGTGGTGGCTGTCGTTGATAACGTCGAGCTGCGTCGGGGCGAGCGCGGCGGTGAGACGGGTTGCGATCAGATCGGCAAGCGAGCCGGTGGCAGGCATGTTCATGCCGCCTATATAAGCGGTTTGTTCGAGAGAGTCGCGTGCCTGCCAACAACCCCCGCAAAGATCGTCCAAGCGCCCGCTTCCATGGCCGCGTCGAGGCCGAGGGAAGGCTGTGCGCGCATCCCGGATGCGCCGAACCGGGCGAATTCCGGGCGCCGCCGCTCGACGGTACCGGCCGCGTCGGGGACGGACCGCCGCCGTTTCGCTGGCTGTGCCTCGAGCATGTCCGCGAGTTCAATTCGGGGTATAATTTCTTCAAGGGCATGAGCCCCGACGAGATCCACGACGCGCAGCGCCCCTTCGCCGGCTGGGAGCGCGAGACTCGTGCGTTCAACGCCACCGGCGGTGCTGACCGTCCCCCGCCCTGGGCCGACTTCGCCGATCCGCTCGATGCGATCGGCGCGCGCTTCCGCGACCGGATGAAGGACCAGGCCGAGCGCAAGGACGGCAGGCCACTGTCCGGTCGCGACCGCGAGGCGATGCGGACGCTGTCGCTCCAGGTCGATTCGGACCGGACGGCGCTGCGCAAACGCTATTCCGAACTCGTCCGGCGATACCATCCCGATCGCAATGGCGGCGATCGCCGCTACGAGACCCGGCTGCAGCAAGTGATCGAGGCCTATCAGCAGCTCAAGAGCTCGCCGGCCTTCGCCTGATTCTCAATCCCGGTCGGGAGCGCCGAGCGGGAAATAAGGACGGTAAGGCCGAGCCTCGTCAACCGCACGCGCGACCGAGGACCGCGCGAGCAGGCGAGCCCGATAGGCCTTGAGGTTGACCATCGCCTCCGGAATCGGATCGACCCAATCGGCGTAGAACAGCGCCGGCGCGGCGGCGCAGTCGGCCAGCGAGAAGCCACTCGCTACTGCCCATTCACGGCCCTCCAGCCAGCCGTCGAGCCAGGCATAGCTCTTCTGCAGCGCCGCCTTGGCCTCCTCAACCTCGACCGGATCATGGCGCTCGGGGCCGCGCAGCGCATCGGCCACCACGCGCTGCATCTGCCCCATGACATGATTGTCGAAGATGCGGTCGAGCATCCGCACCTCCAGTGCCGCGTCACCTTCGGGGATGAAGCGCACCGGCCCCGGATGGTGACGCTGGAGATACTCGATGATCACGCTCGATTCCATCATCGGCGTGCCGTTGTCGACCAGCAGGGGGAACTTGCCGATCGGCCAGAGCCGCGCAAGCTCGGCGCCGGCCCCCGGTTCTTCCAGCGAGCGATAGGTGAACGGGGTGGCGTTCTCGTAGAGCGGGATCAGCACCTTCCAGCAATAAGACGAGAAGGGATGGGCGAAGAGCTCGAGCATCAACCGCGCGACCCGACCACGCCAAACCGGGCGCCCTGCGGATCGGTGGCATAGATCACGAAGTCACCGCCGGGCACTTCGATCGGGCCATGCCGGATGCTGCCCTTCGCCCCTTCGATGCGCGCCTGCGCTTCGTCGATGTCGCCGACGCGGAAGAAATAATTCCAGCCCGGCGTCTCGCCTGGTGGCGCCTTCATCACCGCACCGATCACGCCGCCGTCATGGCTGAGGAAGCTGTAATCGCCCATCTCACCCATCGGCATCGCGCCGTCCTTCGTCCAGCCGAACTGTTCGCCATAGAAACCGAGTGCGGCCTCGTCGTCGGCGGTCTGAAGCTCGTTCCATTCGCCGTGCCCGAGCGCCATCCGCTTGAACGCGGTGCTTTCCTCGGGGCTGGCGCCCTTCATCAGATAGAAACTGACGCCCTGCGGATCGGCGACCATCGCCATGCGGCCGACGCCTTCCAGCGTGGTCGGCGGCATGTGGACGCTGCCGCCGGCCGCCTCGAGCTTCTGCGCAGCGGCATCGACGTCATCGACCCCGATATAGCCGTACCAGCCCGGCCGCGGCCCGGGCTCGGGGAGCTTCATCAGCCCGGCGACGCCCTGGCCATCCGGCGCATTGAACACGGTGTAGCCCCCGGAATCGGCGAGGCTATCGTTGGCGAAGGGGGCCGCGCTCCAGCCCACCACCTTCTCGTAGAAGGGCCGAGCCACGTCCGGGTCGGCGGTCATCAGTTCGTACCAGATCGGCGTTCCGTGCGGATTGGTCATCATATCTCTCCCCGTTTGTGCTTGGGCTCAGCCTTCACCCTCGTCGACGATCGGCTCGAAGCCGCCCCAGAACATGCGCTTGCCGTCGAACGGCATGTTGGCCATGTCCGGTTTCATCCGCTCGTCGGCCATCACCTTTTCCCAGCCCAAATCGCGGGCTTCCTTCGACGGCCAGATGATCCACGAGAACACGACATTCTCGCCTTCCTCCGCGTTGGTGGCCATGAAGAAGTCGGTGGTCTTGCCGCGCGGCAAATCACTGCCCCACGCTTCGACCACGCGCGTCGCGCCATATTCCTGGAAGATCGGGGCCGCCTTAGCCGCCATCTCGCGATAGGCCTCCTTGTTTCCCTCGGGCACAGGAACGACAAATCCATCAACGTACGACATCGTCTCTCTCCTTGGTTATGCCGCAACCGGCTCGGGCTGGAAGTCGGCGAGTTGCGCGGCGAGCGCGCGCCGGAAGGCGGGGCGGGCAATGCCGCGCGCGACATAATCGGCGAGCCGCGGACGGCTCGACATCAGGTCCGCGTGATCAGCGTTGCGCAGCACCGTGACCATCGCGATGTCCGCGAGGCTGAACGCGTCGCCGAGCCATTCGCGGTCGCCCAGCGCCTTGGCCAGTCCGTCGAGCCGTTTGCCGGTGTCCTTGAGCAAGCTAGGCTTGCGCAGCTTCGCCCATTCTTCCTTCGCCGAAAAGATCTCGACATTGGCGAGTTCGAACAGCCAGGGCTCGACGCTGTTGAGCGCGGCGAACAGCCAGGCGATCGCAGTTGCGCGCGCTTGCGGGTCGCGGGGCAGCAAGCGCTCGTCGCGCTCGCCCAGATGGAGCAGGATCGCGCCGCTCTCGAACAATTGGACGTCATTATCGTGCAGCACCGGGACCTGGCCCCAGGGCTGTTCGTGGAAATAGGCGGCCGGCTTGGGCGGAATCGGGCTGATCAGCCGCATGGCATAAGCCAGCCCGATCTCCTCGCACGCCCAGCGCGGGCGCAAGTCGCGGACATAACCGCGGGCGAAATCGGGTACCCAGTTGAACCCGCTGATTTCGATCGACATGATGTCTCTCCTCAGCCTGCGGCGGCGGCGGCTTCAATCGCGGCAATGTCGATCTTCTTCATCGTCATCATCGCCTCGAAGGCACGGCGGCGGCGGTCCGCATCATCGCCGCCGAAAGCGAGCTCGATCAGGCGGCGCGGCGTGATCTGCCACGAGAAGCCCCATTTGTCCTTGCACCAGCCGCACATGCTCTCGGCACCGCCTTTGCCGACGATCGCATTCCACAGCCGATCGGTTTCCGCCTGATCGTCGGTGAGGATTTGGAACGACACGCTCTCGTTCGGCGTAAAATTCGGGCCGCCGTTCAGCGCGGCGTATTTCTGCCCGGCGAGCGTGAAATCGACGACGATCGCGGCGCCTTCGCCGGTGCTGGGATTGTCCGCCGGCGCGCGCATGACCTTGTCGACGCGGCTGTTGGGAAGCAGCGATACATAGAAATTGGCGGCTTCCTCCCCGGTCATGTTGAACCAGAGAACGGGGGTGATCTTCTGTGCCATGGTATCTCTCCTTTTCGAGGGGTCAGGCGGGTTCGTGCGCCGGGCCTTCAGGGAAGGCGGCCATCGCCGCTTCCATGTCCATGAACATCGGCTCGAAGATGTGCCCGTCGAGATCCTCGAAATTGCGGCCGTACATGAAGCCCATGTCCTGCTTCTCCCGGGTATCGCCCTTGCCGCCGGCGGCGACGGCCTTCGCAACGATCGCATCGACTGCATCGCGGCTGTCGCGCGAGATGCAGATCAGCACCTCGGTGGTCGCGTGCGCGTCGGCGATCGGCTTCGCGGTGAAGGTTTTGAAAAAGTCTTCCGACAGGATCATGAACACGATCTCTTCCGAAAGCTGCATCGCGCTCGCCAGTTCGTTGCTGAAGCGAACGTCCTTGGTGCAGCCGATCGCCTCGTAGAAGGCGGTCGACTTCGCCACGTCTTTGACTGGCAGGTTCACGAAGATCATCTGCGGCATCATTCTCTCCTGATTCATTTGATCGGGTACGTGAGCGACGGGTACCAGTCTGCACTGCGTCCTTCCGGAGTGGAGTCTAGAATCGTCCAAAGCGGCATCAGATCGGGCGCGCCGCGCGGATCCTGTCCGGGATCGGCGGTGGCGTCGTCCATCTCGCCGGCCCAGAACAGGCGAATCGTGCCGTCGCGGCGAGTGAACACCAGCAATTGCGGGATGTCGCCGCCATCGGGAGCGACCGCGTGAAAGTCGCGGCTGAAGTCCTGGCTAGTGTCCGAATAGAGCGGCAAGTGTCGCCAGCCCCGCTCCTCGGCGAACGCACGGAGCTTCTCGAGCGAAGTGCGTGCCGTCACTGCGAGCGCAACACGCTGCTGGATGTCGAGCGCTTCGCCCTCCCACGCAGAAAGCAAAGAGGTGCACATCGGGCAAGGCCGCTCGCGCTGCGGGCCGAACATCCACGTGTAGAGGACGAGCGTATCCTTGTCGCCGAACAGCTCGGCCAGCGTCACCGGCCCCTCGGCGCCTTCGAAGCTGTAGTCACGGCCGACCGCGGGCCCTGGCGGAAGCGCCCGCCGCTGTTCGGCAACGCGCTCGATATGACGGCGAAGTTCGATCTCCTCGACCAGCAGCGCGGTGCGCGCCTCGCGATATTGGGCGCTCTCGCCCGCCCATTGCGCCTCGCAGCGCGCGGCAAGCACATCCGCCGGGGGCGGGATCGTTTCGACCGTCATGCAAACCTCCGCTTTCGCATTGTCGCGAATCGCTTTCTTGATCTTGATGCGCGATATGGTTACAAAAAACAACTATGGAGTCACAAAAAATAACTACTAGTGATTTTAGCAAGATGCGCCGCTGGTATCGCGACGCGTGCGGGACGGCGCTGGCGATGGATCTGATCGGCGAGCGATGGGCGTTGCTGATCGTGCGCGAACTGCTGCTCGGGCCGCGGCGTTTCGGCGAGATCCGCAGCGCGCTGGACGGGCTCAGCGCCAACATCCTCACCCAGCGGCTCGAGGGTCTGGAAAAGGCCGGCATATTACGGCGACGGGCCCTCCCCTCGCCCGCTAATGCGCAGGCCTATGAGCTCACCAAATGGGGCCGTGCACTCGAGGAGCCGATCTTCGCGCTGAGCCGCTGGGCGGCCGGATCGCCCGCGCACGACGTGACGATGCCGCTGAGCAACACCGCATTCATGCTCTCGCTGCGCACGATGATGGACCGCAAGGTCGATACCGCTTTCGCGCCTGACATCGGCTTCCGAATCGGCGGCGAGCCGTTTCGCGCGCAGATCGTCGGCGGCTTGCTAGAGATCGAGCGACGCGACCCCGATGGCGCGGAGGTCATCTTCGCCGGGGAACCGACTAAGCTGGCGGCCACCTTCTACGGCCGCGCCCTGCTGGCGGAGTCGATGCGCGAGGGCCGGGTTAGCGTGACGGGCGATTCCGTGCTCGGCCAGCGCTTCGTCGACCTGTTTGGTCTTCCCGTCTTCTCCAACGACTGATAGGCGGAGGCCCCCTGCGCTTTGACGTTGCGGTGCGGCATAGGCCTCACTAACGCGCCAGGCGTTCCTGCAGGAAGCGACGATGGCCGACATCCCCAACACCCAGCCCGACAGCCGCGAGACGACGATTCTCGACGCCCCCGACAAGATGGTGAAGGTGCGCGACCTGTTCGGCATCGACATTGACATGGAATGCCCCGCGTTCAGCGAGGCCGACGAGCGCGTCCCCGACCTCGATCCCGCCTATGTGTTCGACGCCGACACGACGCTCGCAGTGCTCGCCGGCTTCGCGCACAATCGCCGCGTGATGATCCAGGGCTATCACGGCACCGGCAAGTCGACGCACATCGAACAGGTCGCCGCGCGGCTCAACTGGCCATGCATCCGAATCAATCTCGACGCGCATATCAGCCGCATCGACTTGATCGGCCGCGACGCGATCGTGCTAAAGGACGGCCAGCAGGTCACCGAATTCCGCGAGGGTCTGCTGCCCTGGGCGATCCAGACCCCGACCGCGCTCGTGTTCGACGAATATGATGCGGGCCGGCCCGACGTGATGTTCGTGATTCAGCGCGTGCTCGAGACCGAGGGCAAATTGACTCTGCTCGACCAGAATCGAGTGATTCGCCCCAACCCCTACTTCCGCCTGTTCGCGACTGCCAACACGGTGGGCTTGGGCGACACCAGCGGGCTCTATCACGGCACCCAGCAGATCAACCAGGGCCAGATGGACCGCTGGAACGTGGTGGTGACGCTCAACTATCTCCCCGCGGCGGTCGAAGCACAGATCGTGCTCGCCAAGTCGGGGGAATATGACAAGCCAGGCGGCAAGGAGACGGTGGAGAATATGGTCCGCGTTGCCGACCTGACCCGCAAGGGCTTCATCAACGGCGACATCTCGACGGTGATGTCGCCCCGTACGGTGATAACCTGGGCGCAGAACGCGTTGATCTTCGGCGATGTCGGCTTCGCCTTCCGCCTGTCGTTCCTCAACAAATGCGACGAGGCCGAGCGCGCGCAGGTCGCCGAATATTATCAGCGGGTGTTCGGCAAGGACCTGCCCGAGAGCGTGGTCAACAAGTCGGCCTAAGCGAGTTTTCTTCCAAAGGTGCGCGGAGCCGGCATTGCCGGTCCGGCCACCACCTCGCTCTGCCCGCCTTCCAGCTCGCGTAGCCGCGCGGCGACTCGCTGGTCGAACGACGCTGCATTGACTTGGTCGGACACGTCGCCGCCCGACGCGATCGCCGCGGCCGCACGCTTGCGCAGGAACTTGCGTATTCCGAACACAAATATCCCGCCGATCAGCAGCATCGGCAGGAAGAAGGCGCCGGCCCAGCCAACGCCGACCTGGGCCGCCCCGCTCGACCTCGCCGCTTTGGCGTCGCCAGCCCCCCGCTCTCGCGCCATTTTCCGCACCCGTGCGCGAAGCTGTTCGGTGGTTTCGCCCGGCAGCCGCTCGATCTCGTTGGCGCTCTTCGGCCTGGGCACATCCGCGAGGCTCTTGGTGGAATAGCTCGCGCGATAGGTGGCGGTTGGATCCATTCCAAGCTCGACCGTGAGCATCGTAAGTTCGGCCCCGCCCAGCTTGACGTAGCGATCGCCGTTATAGAGCACGAAGCTCGGCTCCTTGGGATAGACCCCCATCCCGTTGCGGACCTGATAGAAGGCGCCGAGATCGTAATATTTGCCGTCGTGGAAATAGGTGCCGGTGTCGGGAAGGTCGTAGACCTTGTCGATCTTCTCGGCATAGCCGCTGCTGCCACCGAATCCGCCGAAGCTGCCGAAGCGGATGCGCCGCCGCGCGTCGGCCGGCTCGGCCAGCGCGACAGACAATGTGGCGACGCCGATGATCGCCAGAACGAACTTGCCCCTCGTCCGCATTCTTGCCTCCCAAGGCCGATCTGCCGCAGTTTGCGCGCGACGGGTTAGCATTTGGCTAACCGGCCGACGCCAGCGCGTTGCCCGCTTGCATCCTGCCCCCCGTTCCCCGCAAAGACAGATATGGCTGTCGATTCTCCACTCGAGCGTTTGCGCAACGTGCTGGGCGGCGCGGCGCGCGCCCTTTCAGGCGAGGCCGAGGCCGAGCTCTCCTTCACGTCCGAGGCGCCGCGGCAGGACGGACGCAGCATCAAGGTGCCGCTGCCGTCGCGCAGCCTTCCGCCCGAGCAGGTCGCCGAAGCGCGCGGTTTTTCCGACGGTTTCGCGCTGCGGATGCGCCACCACGATACCGCCCTGCATCTGCGCATCGCGCCCAGCGAGCCGGTGGCGCGCGCCGTCTTCGACGCAGTCGAGGCCGCGCGCGTCGAGGCGCTCGGCTCGCGCGGCTATGCCGGGATCGCCGACAATCTCGAGCACTCGCTGAACGTGAAGCTGCGTTCGGACCCGATCGCCCGCGCGCGCAATCGCGAGGAAGTGCCGCTGTCGACCGCGCTCGGCCTTATGGTCCGCGAGCGGCTGACCGGGCGCGAGGCCCCGGCCGGAGCGGCGATGGGCATGGCGCTGATCCGCGACTGGATCGAGGATCGCGCCGCCGCCGATCTCGATGCGCTCGCGCTGACCATCGACGACCAGCGCGCCTTTGCCAGCCTCGCCACCAAATTGCTCCAGGATCTCGAGTTGGTCGAAGGCGACATGATCCCCGACGAAGCCGATGAAGGCGGCGGCGAGGACGAAGGCACCGACGATCAGGACGAAGCCGGCGACGAGGAGGGTGACAGCGAGGCCCAGCAAGGCGACGGTGAAGTCGAGGCGCGCGGCGAACAGCGCGAATCGGACCAGACCGAGGAGGGCGAAGACAGCCAGTCCGAAGCGATGGACGATGGCGACGGCGAGCCCGGCGACGATGGCGAGGAAGGCATGATGCCGGTCCGCCCCAATCGCCCGTGGAGCGACTTCCCGCCGCAATTCGAATATCGCCCCTACACCACCCAGTTCGACGAAGTGATCGCCGCAACCGAGCTGTGCGACGCCGAAGAGCTCGATCGGCTCCGCGCCTATCTCGACCAGCAGCTCGTCCACCTCCAGGGCGCGGTGACCAAGCTCGCCAACCGGCTCCAGCGCCGGCTGATGGCGCAGCAATCGCGCAGCTGGGATTTCGATCAGGACGAAGGGATGCTCGATGCCGCGCGGCTGGCGCGCGTCGTGGTCAATCCGATGCAGTCTTTGTCGTACAAGATCGAGCGCGACACCGAATTCCGCGACACCGTGGTGACGTTGCTGATCGACAATTCGGGATCGATGCGCGGCCGGCCGATCTCGATCGCAGCGATCAGCGCCGACATCATGGCGCGCACGCTCGAGCGTGTCGGCGTCAAGACCGAGATCCTCGGCTTTACCACGCGCGCCTGGAAGGGCGGTCAGGCGCGCGAGAAATGGCTCGCCGAGGGGCGCCCGGCCCAGCCCGGCCGGCTCAACGACGTCCGCCACATCGTCTACAAGCAGGCCGACGAGCCCTGGCGCCGCGCCAAGAAGGCACTCGGGCTGATGATGCGCGAGGGACTGCTCAAGGAGAATATCGACGGCGAGGCTTTGCTCTGGGCGCACCAGCGGATGATCGGGCGGCCCGAGGAGCGCAAGATCCTGATGGTGATCTCGGACGGCGCGCCGGTCGATGATTCGACGCTGTCCGTCAATTCTGGCTCCTATCTCGAGCGCCACCTTCGCCAGGTGATCGGCTGGATCGAGTCGCGCTCGCCCGTCGAGCTCGTCGCGATCGGCATCGGCCACGACGTGACGCGCTATTACAGCCGCGCCGTGACGATCATGGATGCCGAGCAGCTCGCCGGCACGATGGTCGAGCAGCTGGCGGCATTGTTCGACACCGAATGAAGGTCGATCCGCCCCCGGGCGGGTTCGTCGGGCCGGTGAAGCGTTCGGTTACGATCGCCGGGCATCAGACGTCAATCAGCCTCGAGCCGCTCTTTTGGGAAAGGCTGGAAACTGCAGCCGTCCGCTACGCGCTGCCGCTCAATGCCTTGATCGCCGCGATCGACCACGCCCGCATCCAGGCCGAAGACCCGCCCAATCTCGCCAGTGCACTGCGCACTTGGCTGCTGGTCGAACCCGATCCGATCGCGAACTTGCGACAAAGTTGAGAACCAGTCGCATTATCATTGACACTGCGAACGGCTCGCAATAGGCGAACGCGTAACGAACCACAGGGGGATTTTCGTGACGCGTTCCATGCCTGCCGCATCTCCGGCCTTTCTTGCGCTCGCCTGTGTAGGCTTCATCGCCAGCGCGCCGGCTCATGCGGGCCCCGACGGGCCTGATGCGGACAATGACGCACAGGATCAGAACCAGGTCACCGTCACCGGTCAGCGCCAGGAACTCGACGGCCCTAAGGCGACCGCCAAGCTCGTCAACACGCCGCGATCGGTTGTCGTCCTTCCCGCCGAAGTGATCGAGCAGACCGGATCGGCGAGCCTGGCCGACGCGCTGCGGACCGTTCCCGGCATCACCTTCGGCGCGGCCGAGGGCGGCAATCCCATCGGCGACCGCCCGTTCATCCGCGGCTTCGACAGCCAGGGCAGCAGCTTCGTCGACGGCGTCCGCGACGTCGCTGCGCAGACCCGCGAGGTATTCGCGATCGAGCAGGTCCAGATCGTCCGCGGCTCGGACTCGACGCTCGGCGGGCGCGGCAGCGCCGGCGGCTCGATCAATGTCGTCACCAAGCTTCCGGTCGCGGGGAGTTTCGTCAAGGGATCGGCCAGCTTCGGCACCGCCGATTACAAGCGCGCCACGCTCGACGTGAACCAGCAGCTCAGCGACACCATCGGCGTACGGTTGGCGGCGATGTGGCACGATCAGGATGTCGCCGGGCGCGATGCGATCTACTCGCGCCGTTGGGGCTTTGCGCCTTCGCTCACCTTGGGCCTCGGCACCGACACCCGGTTGACCATCGCTTATTATTACCTCGAGAGCCACGAACTGCCCGACAGCGGCATCCCGTTCCTCTACACCCTCGCCAACGCGCCCGGCACCGGCGAGATCTATTCGGAGCCTGCGCTCGGCGACATCACCACGATCGCGGGCGTGACCGGCCATGTCGATCGCAGCACCTTTTACGGTCTCAAGTCGCGCGATTTCCGCGATGCCACCACTAACCAGGCGACGGTGCGTTTCGAGCATGATTTCGGCAACATCACGCTGCGCAACAGCGCCCGCTACAGCCGCAACGATCAGGCCTATATCTTCCTGCTGCCCGACGACAGCCAGGGCAATGTCTTCGGCACCGCGACGACCAACCCGACCACCGGGGCGGCGGGCACGCGCGGCGACGTGCTGACCGGCGGCTATGTCTGGCGGCGCGGCAACACGCGCTATGGCTATGTCGAGGCGCTGACCAACCAGACCGACCTTTACGGCAAGTTCCAGACCGGATCGATCACCCACAGCTTCGCGATCGGCACCGAAATCAGCTGGGAGAAGTCGCGCCGCGGCACCTTCGTCTCGCCGAATGGCTCCACCATCAGCCCACGCTGCAACGCGGCGACCATCGCCCGTTATTATTGCACCAGCCTGTTCAATCCGAACCCCAACGATCCCTGGGTCAATTACGCTAGCGACACCTCCAACGTGGCGACGCCGATCGTGAAGGGCGCCCGCACAGCCGAGACCCAGAACGATGCGCATACCCTGTCGGCCTATGCCTTCGACTCGATCACGCTGCTGCCGTCGCTGATCCTGAATCTCGGCGGGCGCTACGACCATTTCACGAGCCGGGTGACCCCGCCGCTCGTCGCCGGTGCGACCGGCACCTTCACACTGGAAAAGGACAACAAGCTGTTCAACTGGCAGGCCGGGCTCGTCTTCAAGCCGACCGCCAGCACCAGCCTGTATGCCAGCTACGCCACCGCCGCGACGCCACCCAACAGCGTGCTCGGCGAAGGGCAGGAGGGCAACGGCCTGGGCACGACCAACACCGCCCTGGCGCTCGCGATCCTCGATGCGCTGAAGGTGGAAAAGACTAAATCGTACGAAGTCGGCGCCAAGGCGGCCTTGTTCGACGAACAGCTGTCGCTCACCCTCGCCGCTTTCCAGACCGACACCGACAATGCCCGCGTTACCGGTCCGAACAACAACATCGAGTTCATCGGCAAACGCCGTATCCGCGGCGTCGAATTCAACTTCAACGGCAACGTGACCAAATGGCTCACCGTGTTCGGCGGCTACACCCATCTCGACCCTAAAATCGTCGATGGCGGCTTCACTGCGCTCACTGCCCCCGCGATCATGGCCGGTACCGTGACCATCCAGCCGGCCAGGCCGGTGCTGGTCCCCTCGGTCAATACCGGCCGCCAGGCGACGCAGACGGCAAAGGACAGCTTCACGCTGTGGGCCGACCTCAAGCCGACGAGCCGTCTCAGCGTGGGCGGCGGCGCATTCTATACAAGCCGCGTGTTCGGCGGCTACCAGGACAATCGCAGCGCGACCCAGACCGCGGCCGGCGTCGTCACGGTCAATCCGGCGACCAAGGTCATCCTGCGCACGATCCCCGAATATTGGCGCTTCGACGCACGGCTGGGCTACAAGATCAGTGACCAGGTGGATCTGAGCGTCAATGTGAACAACCTCACCGACAAGACCTATTTCACTCAGGCCTATACCTCGCATTATGCCGCGATCGCGCCGGGCCGCTCGGCCTTCGCGACGATCGGGCTCAAGTTCTGACCCCTTGAGCGACACGCTCGACCATATCTCCCCCCAGGAGATCGTCGCTCGCCTTTCCGGTTCGCCGGAGGAGCGGGCGGCGTTAATTCGCGAAGGCGCTGAAGTGGGCGTGGCCGAGGCGCAGGCAGTCTATGGCCAGATGCTGCTCGATGCGGGCGACGCACCCACCGGCTTCACCTGGTTCAACAAGGCGGCGGCACAGGGGCATCTGATGGCGCTCAACATGGTCGGACGCTGCTACGATCTCGGCTGGGGCGTTGCGGTCAACAAGCCGCGCGCCGCCGAATGCTTCCGCATCGCCGCGACCCGCGGGCTCGATTGGGGCATGTACAATTACGCGACCGCGTTAGCGCTCGGCGACGGGGTTGCCGAGGACAAGGCGGCGGCGCTGAGCTGGTTCGAAAAGGCGGCCGCAACGGGCAACGCCAAGGCGGTCAATTATATCGGCAGCTTCCACGAGGACGGCTGGGTGGTCCCGCGCAACATAGCCAAGGCCGCCGATTGCTACGCGCGCGCCGCGGAGGGCGGCGATTTCCGCGGCCAGTTCAACCATGCCCGCATGCTCGCCGAGCGCGGCGAGATCGAAGCGGCGCGGGACTGGCTGGCGCGGTGTGGCAAGACAGCGACCCCTGCCTTTGCCGCCAAGGCGCGGTTGTGGCTTCGTAACTCGCACTGGCCCGAACTCGAGCGCGCGCTGCCATGATGATCGCGATTCCCGACCTGCTTTCGGCCGACGATCTGGTGCGGTTGCGCGGCATCATCGACGGTGCCGAATGGGTCGACGGCAATGTAACGTCGGGGCAGCAGTCGGCGCTCGCCAAGCAGAATGAGCAGCTGCCCGAGAGCAGCCCCGCCGCCCGTGAGGCCGGCGCAATCGTCCTCGAAGCGCTCGGCCGCTCGCCTTTGTTCTTCGCCGCGGCGCTGCCGCTCAAGGTCTTCCCGCCCCTGTTCAACCGCTACGGCGTAGGCCACACCTTCGGCACGCATGTCGACAATGCCATCCGCATCCAGCGCGGCACCGAATTCCGCATCCGTAGCGACCTCTCGATCACGATCTTCCTCGAGGACCCCGCCGCCTATGACGGCGGCGAACTGGTGGTCGAGGATCATTTCGGCGTCCAGCGGGTCAAGCTGCCCGCGGGGGATGCGGTGCTCTATCCCTCGTCGAGCCTGCATCATGTCACCCCGGTGTCGCGCGGCGTACGCATCGCTTCCTTCTTCTGGCTCCAATCGATGATCCGCGACGATGGCAACCGTCGCATTCTGTTCGACCTCGATCAGGCGGTCCAGCGGCTGACGGGGCAGCTCGGCGGAGCGGATCGCTCGGTGATCGAGCTGACGGGGGTGTATCACAACCTGCTGCGGACTTGGGCGGACGCTTAGCCGCGAACGGACTCGGTTTCGTCGATCAGGTCAGCATCGCCATGAGCGCCGGCGACAGCACCTCACGGGTCCTCTCCCCTTCGCGCACCACCATCTGCATCGCTAGCCCCTCACGCCCGGCCACGCCAAGCCCCGCCTCCGGCCCCAGCACCGTCAGGCCCGTTGCCCAGGCATCCGCCAACATGCATACCGCGTGCAGCACCGTCACCGACGCCACATTGTTGTCTAGCGGCATTCCCGTTCGCGGATCGAGCGTATGGGCGAAGCGCCGCCCATTCGCTTCGAAGTATCGGCGATAGTCGCCTGAGGTCGCGATCGACAGCCCGTGCAGCGCCACGCGGATCGGCGCCACCGCGGCGCCGGGCACCTGCTCGACATCGACCCACCAGGGCTGCCCATCGGGCTTGACACCTTCGCCGCGCAATTCGCCTCCGACTTCGACGAGGAAATCGGCGAGGCCGAGCCCGCGCAGGCGTTCGGCGACGGCATCGACGGCATAGCCCTTGGCGATGCCGGAGAAATCGAGCGCGGCGGGTGTGGTGCGGCGGGCACGTGCGCCGTCCTGTTCGATATGGCGATGGCCCGATCGACCAAGCCCCTCGGCAACCGCGGCGGCGTCAGGCATTGGCTTCGCCCCACCCGGCCCGAAACCCCACAGATCGGACAGTGCCCCCATCGCCGGATCGAACGCAGCGTCGCTCGCTTTGGCAACTCGGAGCCCGGCCGCGAGGACGTCCACGAACCCACGCGACAGCGGCTGCCACCGGCCCGGTTCGGCCCGGTTGAAACGGCTCAGGTCCGAGCCGGGCTCCCAGTGGCTCATCTCACCGACGACGCGGGCGAGAACGCCCTCGATCTCGGCGCGAAGCTGAAGCTCACCGGGCGGGTCGACGGCGCGGACCGACCAGTGCGTCCCCATCGTCGCGCCGTCCAGACGGACGAGCGGGGCCCCCGCACGGCGACGATGAAACGCCGCCGGCGAGAGCCCCGCCGGAATCGCGATCCTGGCTTCGGTCAGGGAGCGAGCACCTCGACCGTCGTGACGTAGCTCACCCGGCGCTGCGGCGGGCCGGACGGACGGCCTGCGCCCTGCGGACCGCCGGCGCCGGGGGCACCTGCGCCCGGTCCGGGCCCTTCCTCGCGCGGACGGTTCGGCGTGACGTTGACCCAGTAAAGACCGGGATCGGGCCAGTTGATCGAGACCTTGCCATCGGCGCCGGTCTTGAGGTCCTGCTGCTTGAGATTGTCGCGGTAGCGGATGCCGCCCGGGATCACCGTGACGAACAGATTCGGCGCGGGCTTGCCGTCGAGCAGGAACTGGAAGGTGGCGGCCTCGCCGACCACGAGGTCGTTCGGGTGCGTCACCGGCACCAGCTCGATACCCTTGCCGCTGGTCTTGAACACCGTATTGGTCGGCGCGCCCTGCGTCACGAAGATCTCGTTGCGGCTGACGCTTTCGGAGGTCTGCACGTCGGTCGCGCCCGCGGGGATCACGCTGGCAAGCTTGTCCACCGTAGTACCGCGCGGGATCATCTTGCTCTCGCCGTTTAGCTTGTAGCTGCCGAACACATTCTGGCTGAGCGCACCGATCTTGTAGGTGCCCTGCTGAGTCAGATGCACGTCGAAGGTCGCGCGGAACTTGCCGATCGAATGGTTCTCGACCGTGCCTTCGGTGCCGTCGGGCTGGGTCACAGTCGGCACGACGCGGATCGGCTGGTGATCGAAGAAGAACAGGTCGTTCGACACTGCGGCGTCGACGGTCACCCAATTGTCGGCGCCCGAGACGGTGGTGGACGAGGCGATCATCCACATGCGGTGGGCGAGCGCCGCGGGCGCGGCGAGCGCGACTACCGCGCTGGCTGCGATGAGTGTCGTGCGAATGTTCATGATGCTTTCCCCGTTAACGCTTGAGCGTGAGCGACACGGCGCCGAGCTCGGTCGAGCCCTTGCCCGCGGCGGCCGCCGAATTTCCGTTCCAGGCGAACGGCAGGCGGACGAGCTCGCGTCCACCGACTTCCCGTGCCGCCTCGACCACAAGGGTGTAATTGCCCAGGCTGAGCGCCGGCATGCCGCCGCGCCCGCCTATCAGACGGACCTTCTGGGGCCCCGGCGCGCGCGTCGCGCCGCTGACGCCGTCAGCCGGAAAGGTCATGCCGCGGCCCGCGGCGCGCCACCATTGGCGGATGTCGCGCAGCCATTTTGTGCCCTCGCCGCCACGCTTGTCGACATCGTACCACACCTGGATCGTGCGCGGCGCCACGCCCTCTTTCTCGAGCCACATCGCGACATAGGGCCGGTGATATTCGGCGACGTTCAGCTTCGGGATGGTGACCGTCAAGTCGAGCGTCTGGCCCGCCGCCGGGCCAGCGACGAGCGCGCCGGCCCCCAGGGCAGTGAAGCTAAGACCGGTCAGGCGGATCTGCATGGCGAATCCCTTAGTGGATGAAGAAGATGGCGAGCGCGGCGGGCACGATCAGCCCCAGCGCGACGAGCGGCCAAGTGCTCTTCCGGTGCTTGGAATGCAGCCACAGCAGCACCAGACCGGTCAGCGAGAAGATCACGCAAGCCAGCACGAAGAAATCGATGAACCATTTCCACACGGTGCCGGCGTTGCGGCCCTTGTGAAGGTCGTTGAGATAGGCAATCCAGCCGCGCGAGCTGACTTCGCTGGTCACTTCACCAGTCTCGCGGTCGATCGAGATCCAGCCGTCACCGCCGGGCCGCGGCTGCGCGAGATAGAGCGTGTCGGCCGACCATTCGGCATCGCCCGCGGTCGGCATCTGCAGCTTGTCGCCGACGAATTTAGCAACGTCCGCGGGGAGCGGCTTCTTGCTGTCGGGCGCGTCGTCGGGCTTGACCTGCGCAAGCAGCGTCGGCGGCAGCTGCGCCGCGCGCTCGACCGACTTGGGACTAGCCTCGATATCGGCGGCGTGGTTGAGGGTGAAGCCCGTGATCGCGAACAGCAGCAGCCCGATCAGGCTCATCGCCGAGCTCATCCAGTGCCACATATGGAGCTGCTTCAGCCAGAAGCTCTTCCGGCTGCGCTTCACCTTGGCCGGCGCTGCTGTGGTACCATGCATGGAGATGAGCGGACTCTAACAATCAGGAGCGCCGCGGATAACGCGAACGATTCGCAATTGCAACGTAATGCCGACACGAAAGCGTTCGTTCGAGTCCTCAGCTCATCTTCCTTTTGCGAAAGCAGAGCCGCGATCAAGGTGAGGCGATCGCGCGTGCCTCTCACGGACCAAAGGTCACACCGGGCTCACACTATCGAGCATGGCCAGCGACAGACTGGCCATGCCGCACTTCACGCAGGTCCGGCCTTACGCGCCTTGGGTTCCGGTCGGCATTCCTATTATCAAAGAGCGGCCGCCACGGGGCAGCGCGTCCATTCCAGCAAACGAAATCCTACATTGCGAAAGCACGAGCACCGGTTAGCCCAATACCCGAGACACGAACTTCGCGCCCAGCTCGATGCCCGCCGGATCTACGCCATGGCCTAGCCCCGGACTCACATGGCCTTCGAGCGGAAACTCCAGCCGCTCCAGTTCGGCATGCGCGTGGCGATACGCGCTGAGCGGCACGACGGTGTCGGCATCGCCGTGCACCAGCAGCACGGGTGGCTTGCTGCGCACGTCCGCCGCGTCGAGCGACGGACCCGCTATCATTCCCGAATAACCGAGGATGCCCGCGAGCGCGCGTTCGCGGCGGATGCCGGCATGCAGCGCGATCATCGTGCCCTGGCTGAAACCGACCAGCACCATCCTGCTCTCGTCGAGGCCATGCTCGGCAAGGAGGGCATCGAGATAGGCATCGAGCACGGGCGCGGCACGCAGCGCTCCGGCGGCGAGCGCGGGCCGGCCGAGGTCGTGGAGGCCCCACCATTGATAGCCACCGGGCGCCCCGGGGCAGGGTTCGGGAGCGTTGGGGGCGACGAACAATGCGTCGGGAAGCACCTGGCGCCACATCGGCGCGAGCGAGATCAAATCGGCGCCGCTCGAACCATAGCCATGGAGCAGCACGACGATCTGCTTGGGGGGACCGCCGGACGGGGGCACGAGGCTCGGGCCATTCAATTGCTGCATATCGGAATCCTCAGCCGAGCGGATAGAGCGCGCCGGCGACCCAGCGCAGCTCGGCGCGAAGCACGCCCCAAGTGCGCGCGGCGGCGCGGCTGTCCATCGGTTCGATGCCGATGCCGCGGGCGCCGAGTGCCTTGACTAGGGCAAGCGGGGGGCGGGCGAGCGTTTCGCCGGTACCGAGCAGCAGGAATTCGGGCTGCGGATCAAGCGCGAGCAACGGCGCGAGATCGGCTTCGGTCAGTTCGGCGAGCGGCGGCGGCGACCAGCCATCGGCGCGCTGGGGGCTGATCAGCAGGCCCTCATAGACGCCTTCATCGACGCGGAAGCCGCGCCCCGAGAAACCGGAGATCACCGGTCCCTCGGCGCTGCGGCGCTCCATCTTCATCCTTCGCGCGGGCCGACGCGCTCTGCGTTGCTCGCGGCTTTACGGTCCTCGCGGAAGCCGGGCTTGAGGCCGAGCGTGATCAGCAGCGAGGACGAGACATAGATCGACGAATAGGTCCCGACGACGATGCCGAGCATCATCGCCGCGGTGAAGCCCTGGAGCACGTGGCCGCCCCAGATCAGCAGCGCCGCGAGCGCGAGCATGATCGTCAACGAGGTCATCACCGTTCTAGGGAGGGTCTCGTTGACCGACAAGTCGATCAGATCGCCCATCTCCATCTTGCGGAACTTGCGCATATTCTCGCGGATTCGGTCGTCGATCACCATCTTGTCGTTGATCGAATAGCCGATGATCGTGAGCACCGCCGCGACGATGTTGAGGTCGAACACGAACCCGGTCAGCGCGAAGAAGCCCAGGGTCATCAGCACGTCGTGGATGATCGCGACTGCGGTCGAGATGCCGAACTGCCATTCGTAGCGGAACCACGAGAAGATCGCGATGCCGACGATCGCGAGGATCACCGCGAGCACGCCGTTCTGGACCAGCTCGCCCGACACCTTGCCCGAGACGGTGTTGTAATTGGAGAAGGTCGCGCCGGGGAACTTGGCCGCCAGCGCCGCCTTGACCTTCTCGACCATCTGGTCGGTCGCCGCGGGATCGGTCGAGTCGGGGCTCGGCAGGCGGATGGTGACGGTGTTGGTGCCCCCCAATCGCTGGAGCACTACCTCGCCGACGCCGAGCTCGTTGACCGTCGCGCGCACTTCGTCGTCGGGCGGCGGGGCCGACGTGAACTTCTCTTCGATCGACACGCCGCCGGCAAAGTCGACGCCCATGTTGAGCCCGCGGGTAAACACCAGAGCCAGCGCGGCGATGGTGAGCAAAGCCGTGATCGCGAAGGCGATGTGGCGGACGCGGACGAACCCGATATTGGTGTTGTCCGGGATGATCTTGAGGAGCCGCATGGTTCGGGCGTCCCTTAAATGTGGATTTCGCTGGGCCGGTTACGGCGCAGCCAGATCGTGACGAGCATGCGGGTGAACACCACTGCGGTGAACACCGAAGTCGCGATGCCGATCAGCAGCACCACCGCGAAGCCGCGCACCGGGCCCGAGCCGAGGATCAGCATGATGAAGCCGGCGATCGCGTGGGTGACGTTAGCCTCGAAGATCGTCCGGCTCGCTTCCTTATAGCCCAATTCAACCGCCTGGATCACGCTGCGCCCGCGTCGTCGCTCCTCGCGGATTCGCTCGTTGATCAGCACGTTGGCGTCGACCGCGGTGCCGATGGTGAGCACGAAGCCGGCGATGCCGGGCAAGGTAAGCGTCGCGGTGAGCATCCCCATCACCGCGAGGATGACGAGCACGTTGATGATCACCGCGAGCGTCGCGTAGAAGCCGAAGCGGCCATAGGTCAGGATCATGAAGGCGATGACCGCGACCACCGCGATGATCGACGCAGTGACGCCCGCGCGGATCGAATCGGCGCCGAGCTCGGGGCTCACCGTCGATTCCTGGACGATCTTGAGCGGCACCTTGAGCTTGCCCGACCGCAGTGCGATCGCGAGCTCGTTGGCGCTCTGGACGGTGAAGCCGCCGTTGATCACGGCGCTGCCGCCGAGGATCGGCTCGTTGATCCGCGGCGCCGAGATCACGACATTGTCGACGATGATCGCGAAGGGCTTGCCCGAATTCTCCTGGGTGACCTTGGCGAAGCGCCGCGAGCCGGCGCCGTCGAGCTGGAGCGTAACGCCCGGCGCGCCGGTCTGCGGGTCATAGCTTTGCGAGGCGTTGACCAGCATGTCGCCGGTGATCATCACTTGGCGCTGGACCGCGATCTGCCCGCCGCCTTCGGCATAAGGCAGCAGCATCGATCCCGGCGGGGCCACGCCCGGCTGGGTGGCAGTGGTGTCGACGAGGCGGAATTCGAGCTTGGCGGTCTTGCCGAGCAGATTCTTGAGCGCAGTCGGATCGTTGAGGCCGGGGACCTGGACGACGATGCGGTTACCGCCCTCGCGCACCACGGTCGGCTCGACCGTGCCGAGCGCGTTGATCCGGCGCTCGACGACTTCGCGGGCATCGCCCATCGCGGTGTCGATCGCCTGGCTGAGCCCGGCCTGGGTAGGGGTCAGCACGAAGCGGCTGGTATCGACGACCGCAATATCCCATTCGCGCTGGCCGGTGGTGCCGACCCCGCTGCCGGTGATGCTCAGCAATTTCTCGCGCGCCGCGTCGACTTTAGACGAGTCGCGCACCATGAAGCTGAGCTTGCCGCCCTGGACCGAGATGTCGCCGATTTCGACGCGGGGATCCTGGCGCATCGCGCTGCGGACCTGCTCGCGCATCTGCTCGACGCGCGATGCGGCGACGTCCTTGGTATCGCCCTCGAGCAGCAGATAGGAGCCGCCAGCGAGATCGAGGCCGAGATTGATCGCCTTCTGCGGGATCCATGAAGGCCAGGTCGCGCGCACGCTCTTGGGAACGAGGCTCGGCACGGCGAGGAGCACCATCAGCGCGATGCCGATGGTGATCGTCAGGACCTTCCAGCGGGGAAAATCGAGCATCTCAGTCGTTCGCGGGCTTGGCGCCGCCCAGCGGGCGCACTTCGGCGAGAGTCGCCTTGATCGCGCGGACCCTGACGTTGGTGCCCAGCTCGATCTCGACTTCGGTCTCGTCGACCTTGGTGACCTTGCCGATCAGCCCGCCCGCGGTGACGACGGTGTCGCCCTTCTTCACGCCGCCGACTGCGTCCTGCAGCGACTTCATGCGCTTTTGCTGGGGACGGATCATCAGGAAGTAGAAGACCACGAAGATGAGGACGAGCGGCAGCAGCGAGACGATCGCGCCGGTGGTGCCTCCGCCGGATGCCGCGCCGGCGGTCTGTGCATATGCTGGGGTGGCGAACATGGGTTTGCGGAGCCTGGATTTGCGGGGCGCGGAACGGCCCCGTTCAAGCGGCGCGCGCTAACATGGCGTACAAAGCCGTGCAACTATTGTCGCTGTGCCTTGCATCCCGCGCCGGACCGGAATAGAGGCCGCGCCTTGGTCGGGGCGTAGCGCAGCCTGGTAGCGCATCACACTGGGGGTGTGGGGGTCGCAGGTTCGAATCCTGTCGCCCCGACCAGAATTTCCGAGAATGACGGCGAGCCTCGCGCAGACGCTAGCGCCGCGCCCACCCCAAATCGGCCATCACCGGAAAGTGATCCGAAGTCTGCACCGCGCCGCGATGATCGGTGATCGTGACGGCGCGCCTGGCCACGAAGCCGCGTGTGAAGATCCAGTCGATCCGCCGGTCCGCCGTGCCGGTGAAATTGTGGAAGGTCTTGTCTGGGCCCTCGCGCTTCGGCGCGTGCGTCCAGGCATCCTGCAGCCGCGTGCTCAGCGTCCGGTACGTCCCGCTTCCGGGAATGGTGTTGAAGTCGCCCGTCAGCACCACCGGCAGATCGCCGGCCATCGCCTTGATCCGCGCCAGCACCAACGCCGCGCCCTTCTCGCGCGCGGCCTCGTCCTGTTCACGGTGCGGCAGATGCGTGTTGAAGGCGTAAAAGCGCCGCTTCCCGTGAATCGTCTCGAACAGGCCCCAGGTCGCCAGCCGCGGCAAATCCGCGCCCCAGGCCGAGCTGCCCACCGTTTCCGGCGTGTCCGACAGCCAGAAATTGCCCGATTCGATCAGCTTGAGCCGGTCGGCCCGGTAGAAGATCCCCATATGCTCGTCTTCGTCGCCGCCACGCCGGCCGACTCCGAACCACCTATAACTCTTGAGCTTCTGGGCGAGATAATCGCCCTGCACCTTGAGCAGCTCCTGCGTGCCGAACAGATCGGGCGCGGCCTTTTCGAGCATCGCCGCGGTCACTTCGCGGCGATTGTCCCACGCATTCACGCCATCTGCCGGGTTGGCGTAGCGGATATTGAAGGTCATCACCTTGAGCGGAGCCTGCGCCCAGGCCGGAGCCCCCGCGCACAGCAGCATCACCCATACCAGTCGCACGATCAAACGCATCGCTTACCCCCCTTTGCGCAACCCGAATGGCTCCCCATATCGCCGCCCTATGAATGATAACAGCAACGCGTGGCACGGCACGACCATTCTCTCCGTGCGCAAATCCGGCAAAGTGGTCATCGCGGGCGACGGGCAGGTTTCGGCGGGCAATACCGTGATGAAGCCCAATGCCCGCAAAGTGCGTCCGCTTGGTGACGGCAAGGTCATCGCAGGCTTCGCCGGCGCGACCGCCGACGCCTTCACCTTGTTCGAGCGGCTCGAATCCAAGCTCGAACGCCACCAGGGCCAGCTGCTGCGCGCCGCGGTCGAGCTCGCCAAGGACTGGCGCACCGACAAATTCCTCCGCAACTTGGAAGCGATGCTGATCGTCGCCGACAAGGACATCACGTTGGTGGTCACCGGCAACGGCGACGTGCTCGAACCCGAGGGCGGCGTCGCGGCGATCGGCTCGGGCGGCAATTTCGCGCTCGCCGCGGCGCGGGCATTGGTCGATTACGAGACCGACGCCGAGAAGATCGCGCGGGCTGCAATGAAGATCGCCGGCGAACTCTGCGTCTACACCAATGACCGGCTGACCGTGGAGACGCTGGACAGCGCGAATTAAACGTCATCCCGGCAAAAGCCGGGATCTCCCAGTTATCAAACGTGCGCTCGCCGCACGCGATCCCGGCTTCCGCCGGGATGACGAGAATGGATCAATGAACGACAACCTCACTCCCAAAGCCATCGTCGCGGCGCTCGACGCCCACATCATCGGCCAGCACGACGCCAAGAAGGCCGTCGCGGTCGCGTTGCGCAATCGCTGGCGCCGCCAGCAGCTCAGCGCCGATCTGCGCGACGAGGTCACCCCGAAGAACATCCTGATGATCGGGCCCACCGGCTGCGGCAAGACCGAGATCAGCCGCCGGCTCGCCAAGCTCGCCGACGCGCCGTTCGTCAAGGTCGAGGCGACCAAGTTCACCGAGGTCGGCTATGTCGGCCGCGACGTCGAGCAGATCGCCCGCGACCTGGTCGAGGAAGCGATCCGCCTCGAAAAGGAGCGCCGGCGCTCGGCGGTCAAGGACAAGGCCGAGGAAGCCGCGATGGGCCGCCTGCTCGATGCGCTGACCGGCAAGGATGCCAGCACCGCGACGCGCGAGGCATTCAAGCAGCGCTTCCACGACGGCGTGCTCGACAATACCGAGATCGAAATCGAAATCGAGCAGGCCCCGACCATGCCGTTCGACATTCCCGGCGGCGCACCGCAGATGATCAATCTCGGCGAAATGATGAAGGGGCTTGCCGGCACGCCGCTCAAGCGGCGCAAGCTCAACGTCCGCGCGGCATGGGACAAGCTCGTCGACGAAGAGGCCGACAAGCGCCTCGACCAGGACGAGGTCAGCCGCCAGGCGCTCGCCGATGCCGAGGCCAACGGCATCGTCTTCCTCGACGAGATCGACAAGATCGCCGTGTCGGACGTGCGCGGCGGATCGGTCAGCCGCGAAGGCGTCCAGCGCGACTTGCTGCCGCTGATCGAAGGCACCACGGTGGCGACCAAATACGGGCCGATGAAGACCGATCACATCCTCTTCATCGCCAGCGGCGCGTTTCACGTCGCCAAGCCGAGCGACCTGCTCCCCGAGCTCCAGGGCCGCCTGCCGATCCGCGTCGAACTGAAGGCACTGACCGAGGAGGATTTCGTCGCGATCCTGTCGGACACCAAGGCCAGCCTCGTCCAGCAATATGCCGCCTTGCTCGGCACCGAGGGCGTGCAGATCGATTTCACCGACGACGGCATCCGCGCTGTCGCGAAGATCGCGGCCGAAGTGAATAGCGAGCTCGAGAATATCGGCGCCCGCCGGCTCCAGACGGTGATGGAGAAACTGCTCGAGGAAGTCAGCTTCGACGCCGAGGACCGCGCCGGCACCACGCTGGTGATCGACGCCGCCTATGTCGACAAGCAGCTCGCTGCGATCGCCCGCAACACCGACCTGAGCCGCTACGTGTTGTGACCGTCCCCCTCCCTTTCCGGGAGGGGAGCGGCTACTCCTTCACATACGGCGTGAATTCCCCGAACCGGCAATAGGCCCCCGGGATCCGGCTTCCCGGGTCGACCGGACGGAACAGGTCGTTCTTGCAGATCTGCGAGCCATGCAGTTCGACGACGAGGATGTCGTATCGATCGAGTGACGGGCAGTCGGCCGCGAGGTCGTTGCGCCACACGCGCTTGCCGTCGCGGTACAATATCGTCCGCGAATCGACGATCTGCGGCCCGTTGACGCTCGACGGCGAGGAAAGGCAATTCTGCGGCTTGCCTGCGATGCGGTCTTTCAGCGCTTCGGAAAGATCGCGCTGTCCCTCGGCCTGCCGCGACGCCTGGAGCTCGGCATTGCCGGTGCACCCGGCCAGCGCCGGCATGGCGATCGGAAGCAGCACGGACAGGGTTCGGCGGATCATCTCGGTCTCTCCTCATGCCCCGCCTGAGAGCATAAACCGCTCAGCCGCGAAAAGCATCCTTGGCGGCGCGGCGTTCCGCCAGAATTTCGACGCTGGCGGCGCGGAGGAACGGATTGGTCGCGCGTTCGAGCGCGATCGTCGTCGGCACCGTCGCCTCGCCCGCCGCCCGTGCGCGATCGACCTCGGCCATCCGCGCGACGATCTCGGGGTTGCCGGGCTCCGCGACCAGCGCGTAGCGGCCGTTGGATTGGGTATATTCGTGCGCGCAATAGACGATCGTCTCGGGCGGCAACGCGCCCAGCCGCTGCATGTTGGCGAACATCTGCGCCGGCGTCCCTTCGAACAGCCGCCCACAGCCCATCGCGAACAAGGTATCGCCGACGAACACCGCGCCGTCCGCGGCGAAATGATAGGCGATATGCCCCGCGGTGTGCGCCGGGACTTCCATGACCGTCGCGACATGCTCGCCCAGCCGTACCACATCGCCCTCCCCGACCAATTGGTCCGCAGTCGGGATCTTCGCCCCCTCGCCCGCAGGTGCGATCACCGTGCAGCCGGTCGCCGCCTTGATCGCGGCGTTGCCGCCGGTGTGATCGGGGTGCCAATGCGTGTTCCAGATCGCCGAGATGCGCCAGCCGCGTGCCTCTGCCGCGGCGAGCACCGGCTCGGCCTGCGCCGGATCGACCACCATCGTCTCGCCCGAGGCGGAGTCGTGGACCAGCCAGATATAATTGTCGCTGAGCGCGGGAATCCGGACGATATCGAGCATGGCACTAAGTTAGGTGTCGGAACGCGGCCGCGCCAGCCTCAGCTGGTGACGCGGCTGCGCGCAATCTTCTGCGTGCCTTGCTTGATCGCAGTGCGATTGCATTTGGACAGGTCGACCGGCTCGGGTTCGATGCACATCGGCGTGCCCGGCACCACGCCTTCGAAGCGCCGGCTCTCGCCCTTGGGGATATCCCCGCGCAGCGGAGTCGCCGTCGCGAAGGCGACATGGCATAGCCCACTGCTCGTATCCACGCACTGCACCGTCGCCGCGCTCGACTCGGCGCGGAGCGATACCGACAGCGCCGAGCGCTCGCCGCCGCCGCACCCGCCGAGCAGCAGCGCGGCCAACCCAGCAACACCCAAACGCACCATACTCGCCTCCATGTGTATTATTAATATAATACACTAGCGACCGAGCGTTGCAAGCATCTCTTCGCCCAGCAATCGGGTCAGCGCCTCTGCCGGCATCGCCCGTGCGAGCGATGCCGCCTGTCCCGCCCATAAAGGCGAATAATCCGCCCGCCCGTCCGCTTCCGCCGCCGCGCGCAACGAGGCGAGCGCGGTCGCCGCATGCGGGAATGCCGGCGCGACCGGCGAGATCGGCCCGAGCGCGTCGATCAGCCGATTGCGGAAGCCGCGCGCCTCGCGCCCGGACAGCACATTGGTGAACAGCGTCTCGGCCTCGCTGCACAGCAGCGCTCGATGCATCGCTGACGCCAGGCTCTCGGGCGTGGCGAGATAGGCAGTGCCCAATTGCGCGCCGCTCGCGCCCAGCATCAGCGCCGCAGCGACGCCGGCGCCATCGATGATCCCGCCCGCGGCGATCACCGGAATGTCGACCGCGCGAACCACGCGCCGCACCAGCGCGAGCGTGCCGACCGGGCGATGTCCTTCGAGGAACCAGCCGACATGCCCGCCCGCCTCGCTTCCTTGCGCGATCACGGCGTCGCAGCCCTGCCGTTCGAGAAACCGCGCCTCATCGACCGTCGTCGCATTGCCGAACACTTTCGCCACCGCCTTGACCCGCGCGCGCAAGGCCGGCGCCGGCAGCCCGAAATGGAAACTGACGATCTCGGGCCGCAGCGCCTCGACCGCCTCGCACAATGCCTCGTCGAAAGGCCGCCGCAGCCCTGCCGCGCCCGCTGGCGGCGCCACCCCTTCGCGCGCATAAAACGGCGCGAGCGCGCTCCGCCACGCGGCATCGTCCGGGGCTTCGTCGAGTTCGTGGCAGAAGAAATTGAGGTTGAGCGGCCCGTCCGCCGCGGCGCGCACTTCGGCGACCTGCGCTCGCACTTGCGCCGCATCGAGCAGCGCGCAGGGTAGCGATCCCACCGCCCCGCCCCGCATCGCCGCGACCGCCAGTGCCACTCCACCCGCCCCCGCCATCGGCGCCTGCACGATCGGCACCGCGGCGCCGGTCAGTGCGCGGAAGCGGGCCGCCGGGTCGTTCACCAGCTGCCGGTGTTCGGCATCGACGCCCAGGGTTCGGCCGGCGCCAGCGGCTCGCCCGCCTGGAGCAATTCGATCGAGATGGCGTCGGGGGTCCGCACGAACGCCATGTGCCCGTCGCGCGGCGGCCGGTTGATCGTCACCCCGCCGTCCAGCAGCCGCTGGCAAGTCTCGTAGATATTGTCGACACGATAAGCGAGGTGCCCGAAATTGCGCCCGCCGCCATAGGCTTCGGGTTCGCTGCCATCCTCGGCGGGCCAGTTGTAGGTCAACTCGACTTCGGCATTGGCGCGCTTGCCCGGACCGTTCGAATCCTCGGGCGCGGCGAGGAAGATCAGTGTGAACCGCCCCTTCTCGCTCTCCATCCGCCGCACTTCCTGCAAGCCCAGCAGCTCGAAGAAGCGCACCGTCGCCTCAGGGTCGGTGACGCGGATCATCGTGTGGAGATACTGCATGGAGGCTTCCTGTCGCTGTCAGGCCGGGAGATAGGCCTTCCATTCCCCTACCTGCAAGGGAGGGGAGCGATCCTACCGCTCGCTCGCTCCGAACTGCGCCAGCGCCTTGCGTGCCGAATCCGCCGTGGCGCTCCCCGGCGACAGCGTCAGCACTTGCCCCCACGCCGCGCGCGCGCCCGCTTCGTCGCCGGCGCTCGCCGCGATATTGCCCGCCTCGAGCTGGACCTGCGCATCGTCGGCGGCGCGCTTGAGCGCCTCGGCAATGTCGGTCTTGGCTCGCGGCAGGTCGCCCTGCCGCCGCGCCAGGGTCGCGGAGAGCAGCCACGCCAGCGGGTCGGCGGCGGCATCCTGCAATGCCCGGTCGAGATCCGCCCGCGCGCCGTCCGCGTCGCCCGCCGCAACCAGCGCCCGCGCGTGATCGAGACGCGCCTCGCCCAAAGCCAGCCCGGCCAGATGCCCGCTCGCGAGCGCCGCATCGAGCGCCGCGCGCGCCTTTACGTGCTCGCCCGCCGCCAGCCAGGCATTGCCCGCCTGCGCCCAGTAATTGGACGCACGCGCGTCACGCGAGGTTTCGGCCTCGCGTGCCGCCTCCTCGAACGCCGCCGCCGCCGAGGGCCATCGCTTCTGATTGGCATAGGCCACGCCGAGGCACTGCCGCGCGAGCATCCCGCCGCCATCGGTTCGCCATTGTCCCGCCGCGGTCACACCTTGCGACGGGTCGCCGGTGGCGAGGTCCATGCACGCGGCGAAGCGCGGCGGCTCCTGCCCGGCTTGGGGCGCCGCGGCAGTCGCCGCCTGAAGGCTCAGGAAGTAGAAGAGCATAAGGCAAGCACGTCCTCGACAGCCCGGACGATCAGCGCGAGATCGGAATCGCGCGAGAGCCGGTGGTCGCCGTCCTTGACCAGCAATGTCTGCACTGCGTCTGAACGGAACAATTCGGCCAGCCGCGCGGCGCGCTCCCACGGCACGTCCTTGTCGCGCTGGCCTTGAAGCAGCCGCACCGGCCCGTCGAACGGAATCGGCCCGATCATCACCCGATTGGCCTCGCCCGACGCCCAGAAGCCGCGCGTCGTAACGGTCGGAGAATCGCCATAGTCGTTGGGCTGCTCGATCCGCCCATGCTGAAGAATGGTCAGCTTGTCGGCCTGACTGAAACCCCAGTCGGTGAAGTCGGGCGCCGCGGCGATCCCGACCATTCCCACGACTTGCCCGGGCCGTGCCTTGGCGACCAGCAGCATCAGCCAGCCGCCCATCGACGAGCCGACCAGAACCACCGGCCCCTGCACTGCGGCGTCGATCACGCGCAGCGCATCGTCGCGCCACAGCGCAAGCGTCTGGTCCTCGAAAGCGCCTTCGCTCTCGCCGCAGCCGGCATAATCGAAGCGCAGGAACGCCTGGCCATTACGCTGTGCCCATTGCTGGAGCGCCAGCGCCTTGCTGCCGTTCATGTCGGAACCATATCCGCACAGGAACACGATCGTCGGCCCGCGTCCGGGGGTGTGACGATAAGCGAGCTTGGGGCGTTCGGGGGCTTCGGCAGGTTCGGTCATGTCGCGGACTTATAGGCGGAGCGCGCGCTCATCAATCCTCCCCCGCGCAGCGGGGGAGGTGGCGCCGAAGGCGACGGAGGGGGCCCGGCCGCAAGCGCCCCGCCCGCGGAGACGCCCCCCTCCGTCATGCTGCGCATGCCACCTCCCCCGCTTACGCGGGAGAGGATTACGCGCCTAAAACCCCAGCCTGCTCCTTTTCCACGTGCCGCCGCCAGCCCCGCAAATCCCCTTGAGCGCCTGCCACTGCGCCGCATCAAGCGCCGGCGCGGTCGCCGCCTTGCCCGCGCTCGCCGCGAAGCGCCGCTCACGCTCGGACGACATTGGATGGCTCGCCAGATAACCGAGCAGCGCGTCGGCGCCCTTCACCTTGATCTCGCTCTTCGACAGACGCTGGAAGAACAAAGCGGTCGGCCGGGGCGAGATCTGCGCCCGCGTCAGCGCATCGATCGCAAAGCCGTCCGCGCGCGCCTCGGCACCGCGCGAATAGCTCGCCGACAGCAAGGCATTGGTGTAGCCGCCGACATTGCCGTCAAGCCCGCCCAGCACCACGCTTAGCCCCAACTGCCGCACCAATGATTCGAGCACGTCGCGATTCTCGACATGCCCCAGTTCGTGCGCGAGCACCCCCGCGACTTCGTCGGGCGACGATGCTTGACGCAGCAGCCCGCTGAACAGAACGACGTGCCCGCCCGGCAAGGTCACGGCATTGACCATCGGCACGTCGACCACGCGCAGGTCGACGCCGTCCTGCATCTGCATCCGCGTCGCCAGCGCCTGCAGCGCGGCCGCGCCCGCCGGATCTTCGCATGCCCGCTCGCCGAAATCGCCGACCATCAGCGATCCCAGCCGCGCCTCCACCGAGCGCGGGATCATCCGCGCTACCACCGACGGCATCGTCATCAGCCCGAGCACCGCCAATGCCGAGACTGCAGTGAATGCCCCCACCGCGGGCCACAGCCCGATCCGGTCGATCACCCCGCCATAGCGGCGCGCGCCCGGCAGCCGCGCCGCGATTTCCTCGGGTGCCGCTTCGGTGAGCGTCATGCTCCACCCGGTCCGCTTGGCCAGGCCAAAGCGGGGATGGCCGTTGACGATCCCCTGCGCGATCAGATCGGCAAAGGCATAGGGCCCGTCCTCGCGGTCCGGCTCGACCAGCACGAAGCCGTCGCCCGCGAGCACCATCATCGGATCGCGGCGGATCCCGCTCGCGCCGTCATAATGCCAGACGCGGACCGAAGGCTCAGAAAGCGCCGACATCGAACGCGTCCAGCAGCCCCTCGCCCTGCTTTGGTTCGCGTGTTGTCGATTGGTTGAATTCGTCGAGATCGAGCATGCCATAGGCCTGCATGTGGCGCACGAAGAACGCCCAGTTGCGATAGCCGATGAAGATCGTCCCGATCCCCAGCGTGCCCACCACCAGCAGCACGTTGACGACGAACAAGATCAACCAGTCCTTGGTCCGCGCGCCGAACTCGAATTCGAGCCCGCCGAGCGAGAGATTGCCCACCACTTCGCGGAAATAGGCGGCGTAGAAAGTCACCGCGATCAGCCCGAGCACCACGAAGAAGCCGATATAGAGCAGCACACCGATGATGATCAGCGACACCTGCATCTGCTGGGCCGATCCGCTCAGCGCCGGTCCGAAAAAATAGGCGCCCACCGCGATGCCGACGAACAGCAGGATCGGCACCAGATAATAGAGCAGATAGCGCCCGATCACCGCCCCGGTGACGCGCGCACCCGATTCGAACTGGTAGGATCCGAAGCTCATCCGGTTCCACCGCTCGTTCCACAGATTGACCATCGCCCAGGGGACGAGCAGCCCGAGCGCCATCGACCCGACGATGGTCTTCCACAGATGCGATACCGCATAGCCGAAGCCCTGATCGTCGCTGCCGCCGCGGATGCCGTGCCAATAGGTGCGGCTCAACCGGTATCGCATCGCGCGATAAATCGCGAGGCCGACCATGTAGAGGATCGCGACGTAGAGGACGACGAACAGCAACGCCGCCGCCCCGTCCTGGCCACGAATCGCCAGCGCCTGGATCGCGAACTGGAGCAGCGCGAGCGGCACGAAGAACAATAGGATCGCCACCACATAGCCGATGAACAGCTCGAGCCCGGTGCCGGTCCATTCGAGCCGGTCGTCGATGAAGCGCGTATGGCTCCACAAATAGCGCCGCTCGCGCGTCCGCGCCCAGAAGGTGTAGATGCCGAGCGTGACGATCGTCAGCAGCAAATTGGTGAAGGCAATCGGCGCGAATTCACGCCAGTTGCCCGCGAACTCGAACGCGCGCGCGTTCGGCGTTTCCTGATCCATTTAAGTCCCCCTCGCCCGGAATGGAGCCGAGCGCAGGGGGATTCGTCAAGCCTTGATCGGCGAGCGCTCGCTTCCGTTCGTCTTATTGTGCGTCAGATTGCGGCGTTGAACGTATCGCACTGCGCCGGATCGCCGCTGTCGAGCCCGCGCTGGAGCCATTGCTTGCGCTGTGCCGAGGTGCCGTGGGTGAAGCTGTCGGGCACCACCTGACCCTGACCCTGGCGCTGCAGCGTATCGTCGCCGATCGCATTCGCCGCGGTCATCCCTTCCTCGATATCGCCCGGCTCGAGCCGGCCGCTGCGCTTGGCCCAGACGCCGGCATAGCAATCGGCCTGGAGCTCGAGCAGCACCGAAAGGTGATTGCCCTCGGCGCGCGAGCCGCGGCTCTCCGCCTGGCTGACCTTCGCCGAAGTACCTTCGAGATTCTGGATATGGTGCCCCACTTCGTGCCCGACGACATAAGCGCGGGCGAAGTCGCCCTTGGCGCCGAAGCGCTTGTCGAGCTCGTCGAAGAAAGCGGTGTCGAGGAATACGCCCTTGTCGCTCGGGCAATAAAACGGGCCGACCGCGGCCGAAGCCTGGCCGCACGCCGACTGGACCGAATTCTGGAAAAAGTTGATCGTCGCCGGCTGATAGCGCTTGCCCTGCTCGGCGAAGACCTGGCCCCACACCTGCTCGGTGCTGGTCATCACGCGGCACGCGAACAATTCCGCCTGCGTGTCGCATGCCTTGGCCGCGCCCTGCGTCTGGCCCTGCTGGACCTGCGTGCCACCCCCGCCGCCGAGCATCCCGCCGCCGCCCGAGATCGCGAAATAGACCAACGCGACAATACCGATCAGCGCGATCCCGCCGCACCCCATGCCGCGCCCGAGCAGCATCGGCAGCAAGCCAAGCAGCCCGAAGCCACCGCCGCCACCTCCGCCAGACCCCAGATCGCGCGCATTGTCGGTGGGATCGAGATCGTCGAGCCGCATGGGAACCCCTTCATCGTTTGCTTGCCGCAACAATGCCTGAGCGCGGCAAGCGTTGCACGCGTTTCAATCCTCCTTCGCTTCAGCAGGGAGGTGTCAGCGACGCTGACGGGGGCCTCTCCGCAGGGACGTTGCTCGCGGAGGCGCCCCCTCCGTCGCCTTCGGCGCCACCTCCCCCGCTTCGCGAGGGAGGATATTGCCCTCGCCGCCGCCTTGCGCCAAAGCCCCCGCATGGCCGATGCCGAACCCCGCCCGCGCCGCCGCGTCGCCGGACTGCCGCTGCCGGACTGCGTCGCCCTGGTGCTCCAGGGCGGCGGCGCGCTCGGCAGCTTTCAGGCCGGGGTGATCGAAGCGCTCGGCGAAGCGCGCATCGAAGTCGACTGGGTCGCTGGCATCTCGATCGGCGCCGTCAACGCCGCGCTGTTCGCCGGCAACCCGCCCGAGACTCGCCTCGCCGCGATCCGCGCCTTCTGGGAAGGCGTCACCGGCGCGCTTCCCGATTTCGCAATTCCCTTGAGCGACACTGCCCGCGAGTTCGCGCATGAATGGGCGGCCGCGACCGTGCTGATGGGCGGGGTCCCCGGCTTCTTCAGCCCGCGTCCGATTCCCCCCGCATTCGCTACGCCCGGCACGCCGGGAGCGCTCAGCTTCTACGACAGCGCGCCGCTCGCCAAGACGCTCGACGCGCATGTCGACTGGGACCTGCTCAACAACGGCCCGGTCCGCCTCTCGGTTGGCGCGGTCGACTTGGCCAGCGGCAATTTCCGCTATTTCGACACCAGCGACGAGCGCCTCGACGCACGCCACATCATGGCTTCCGGCGCGCTGCCGCCGGGGCTGCCCCCGATCGAGATCGACGGCCGCTTCTATTGGGACGGCGGCCTCGTCTCGAACACGCCGCTCACCCACATCCTCGACCGCCAGACCGAGGGCACCATCGTCTTCCAGGTCGATCTCTTCCCCGCCGCCGCCGATCTGCCGCGCACGATCACCGACGTGCTCGCCCGCGAAAAGGAGATCCGCTTCTCGAGCCGCACGCGGCAAGTCTCGGACGAGCGCTTGCGGCTGCGCCAGGAACGCGAGGCGATCCGCCGCGTCCTCGCCAAGCTCCCGGCCGATCTGGCCGATGATCCCGACGTCGCCGCGCTGCGCCAACTCGCCGACGAGAAGCCGCTGAGCCTGGTCCACCTGATCTACCGCGCCAATGCGTGGGAGGGCGGCAGCCGTGATTTCGAATTCTCCGCGCGCTCGATGCACGAGCATTGGCAGGCCGGCCGCGCCGCGGTCGCCGAGACGATGGCGAGCGCACAGCTCGTCGCGCAGAACATCCTCGACGGCAAGACCGCCGCCTTCGACCTCACGCACCGTTAGGAGTCAGCCATGTTCCTCAAGGGCAAGTCCGCGATCGTCACCGGCTCGACTTCCGGAATCGGCCTCGCTTACGCCAAGGCGCTCGCTGCCGAAGGCGCAAGCGTGGTGATCAACGGCTTCGGCGTCGCCGCCGCGATCGAGACCGAACGCGCCGCGCTCGAAGCGACGGCCGGCGCCACTGCCCTCTACGACTCCGCCGACATGTCCAAGCCCGACCAGATCGCCGCGATGGTCGCCCGCACCGAGGAGGAACTCGGCAGCGTCGACATCGTGATCTCGAACGCCGGCATCCAGCATGTCGCCCCGATCGACGAATTCCCGATCGAGAAATGGGACGCGATCATCGCGATCAACCTGTCGTCGACCTTCCATCTGATGCGCGCCGCGATCCCGCTGATGAAGGCGCGCGGCTGGGGCCGGATCATCACCACTGCCAGCGCACACAGCCTCGTCGCCAGCCCCAACAAATCGGCCTATGTCGCCGCCAAGCACGGCATCGCCGGCCTGACCAAGACCGCCGCACTCGAAGTCGCGACGCATGGCATCACGGTCAATTGCATCTCGCCCGGCTATGTCTGGACCCCGCTGGTCGAGAACCAGATCCCCGACACGATGAAGACGCGCAACCTGACCCGCGATCAAGTGATCAACGACGTCCTGCTCGATGCCCAGCCGACCAAGCAGTTCGTCCAGCCGGAACAAGTTGCCGCGCTCGCGCTCTTTCTCTGCAGGGACGAAGCCGCGCAGATCACCGGCGCCAATTATTCGATGGATGGCGGCTGGACTGCGGCGTAAGCCGAGAAAAAATGGGGTCGAAACTATGAAATGGATGCTGCCTGTCGCCATTGCCCTCGCCGCGGGGCTCGGGGGCTGCAGCGTCTATCGCGAGGCGACCTCTTCGTCGCCGCCGACCAATGTTCGCTGGCAGAGCGTCGCCACCGCCGCCGACCGCGACCGGATGCGCGACTGGCGCATCGCGTGGGACGCGGCGCTGCCGCTGGCGCGCAAGGCCGACGCCAAGGCGCTCGCCGCCGAGCCCGAATTGTTCGACCCCGATCGCGCGCTCCCCGACGCCGCATTGCCGCAGGGCGCCTATCGCTGCCGCACCTTCAAGCTGGGCGGCAAGGGCACGGCGATGCGCGATTTCACCACCTATCCGTGGTTCGACTGCCGCGTCGCCGATGAAGGTGAAGTCAGGAGCCTGCACAAGGTGACCGGCTCGCAGCGCCCGACCGGCTTGATCTTCCAGCACGACACGACTCGCCAGATCTTCCTCGGCACGCTCGTCCTTGGCGACGAGACTTCGCCGCTGCGCTACGGCGTCGACGCCGATCGCGACATGATCGGCTATGTCGAGCGCATCGGGCCGAAGCGCTGGCGGCTGGTGTTCCCGCGGCCGCGGTTCGAGTCGGTGCTCGATGTGGTCGAACTGGTGCCGGCCAGCTAGACAACTCCTCCTCGCGAAGCGGGGGAGGTGGCACGCGCAGCGTGACGGAGGGGGCCTAGCGGCAGGCGATAGCCTCAAGAATGTGCGCCACCACGCCCTCCAAATCACGCAATATCGCGGCAGCCGGAATCCGAAGCGTCGCCACCCCCCTGCCCCTCCAACCAGCGATCCCGCGCGGCGTCCCGCTCCGGCCGCTCCCCAAAGCCATGCGCCTCGCCATCTACTTCGATGCACAACCGCGCCTTCGCGCAGTAGAAGTCCAGCCGGTACGGCCCCGCCGAATGCTGCCGCCGGAAATAATGCCCGCCGGGCTGCTTCCGAAGCTCCTGCCATAACAATATCTCGGGCAGGCTGAGTTTCTTGCGCTCCTCGCGCGCCGCCCGCTTCGCCGAATTCCAGCGTTTCAGCCTCATCGCCAGGCCCCCTCCACCACGCCCTGCGGGCGCGGTCCCCCTCCCCCGCTCCTGCGGAGCGAGGGAGGAATAAGTACCACCAAATTCCTCCCTCGCGAAGCGGGGGAGGTGACATGCGCAGCATGACGGAGGGGCCCTCGCCGCAAATCCCACCCTCGACAACCACCCCCGCCCCCGCATACCCTCCCCAAATGCGCACTCTCCTCACGGCAGCCTTGGCCATGACTCTCGCCGCTCCCGCCCTCGCCGCCGATCCCGTCCGCGAGGCGACCCAGCGATCTCTTCCCCAGCTGATGGATTTCTACCGCGACTTCCACGCCAATCCCGAGCTCAGCCTCCATGAAGTCCAGACCGCGGCCAAGCTCGCCGCGGAGGCGCGCAAGGCGGGCTATGAAGTCACCGAGAAGGTCGGTGGCACCGGGGTCGTCGCCATCCTCAAGAACGGCCCCGGCCCGATCCTGCTGATCCGCGCCGACATGGACGGGCTCCCTGTCACCGAGGATACCGGGCTGGCCTTTGCCTCCAAGGTCCGCACCACCAGCGACGAGGGCCAGGAAACCGGCGTGATGCACGCCTGCGGCCACGATACCCACATGGCGTCGTGGATCGGCACGCTGCGCAACCTCGCGGCGATGAAATCGCAGTGGAAGGGCACCCTCGTGATGATCGCCCAGCCTGCCGAGGAACGCGGCATGGGTGCGCGGATGATGCTCGAGGACGGGCTGTTCACGCGCTTTCCCAAGCCGCAATTCGCGCTCGCCTTCCACGATGCCGCATCGCTCCCCGCCGGCACGATCGGGGTCCGCTCGGGCTATGCGCTCGCCAATGTCGATTCGGTCGACATCAAGGTCTCGGGTGTCGGCGGCCACGGCGCCTATCCGCAGACCACGCGCGACCCGATCGTCCTCGCCGCGCGCATCGTCACGACGCTCCAGACCCTGGTCAGCCGCGAAATCGACCCGCAGGATGCCGCCGTCGTCACCGTCGGCAGCATCCATGGCGGCTCGACGCACAACATCATCGGCAAGGAAGTGACGATGCTGCTCACCGTGCGCAGCTACACGCCCGAGGTCCGCAAGAAATTGCTCGACGGCATCGGCCGCATCGCCAAAGGCGAAGCGATCGCCGCGGGGATCCCCGAAGACCGCATGCCGGTGGTCACCGTCCGCAACGAAGGCACCCCGTCGACCTTCAACACCGAGCCGCTCACCGGCCGCCTCAACACCTTGTGGACCACCCGTTTCGGCAAGGACCGCGTCGTCGAGACCCCGGCGGTGATGGGCGGCGAGGATTTCGGCCGCTTCTACCTCGCCGACAAATCGATCCAGAGCATGATCTTCTGGGTTGGCGGCGTACCCAAGGCCAAATGGGACGCTGCACAAGCGGGCAAGGACACCCTGCCCTCGCTCCACAGTCCGTTCTGGGCGCCCGAGGCCGAAGCGGTGATCGGCACCGCCACCGAGGCGATGACCGCCGCCGCCCTCGACATTCTCCACCGCTAAATCGACAGGCGGCTGGCACAAACGCGGCTAACTCTCGTTAATACAGCATGAGTTCGCCGGAGTTTGGGTATTGGCGCAGGAACATATCGTCGCGGTCGGCTTGTTGACCAATCGCGACCTCGAACGGCTGGGAAGCGGCTTCAAGCGCTGCTTTCCGGTGACGGACGACAGCAAATTCGAGGATCTGCTGCGCGCGATCGACGATGCGGATGCCGCATTGTTGCATGCGCGCTGCGGCAGTGATGCTGCGAACAAGATGCCGTTTGCACGGTGATTGCGCCGTCGCCGTAGCCCGTCACGCGCACCTCGTGATGACGGAGCGCCTCGAACGCTTGCGCAGCGAGGGTGGCGATCCGCGCTAGCCGACGGCCGCTACGTCCGGCGCATCCTCGGCCTTTTCGGGCCGGATATAGATCGAAGAAAGCATCGGCAGCGTCACCTTCAATTCCTGTTCGATGCTTTCGATCAGCGTCTCCCCCGCGCCCATCGTGACGCCGTCGTCGAAATCGGCGCTGACCGCGACGAAAATCCGCTCGGGCGCGGTGTGGATGGTCCGTACATGGTTCACGCGCACGATCTCGGGCCGACGATCGAGGATCGCGCGTACGCAAGCGACCACTTCGGGACGGGCGCGCTCACCGATCAGCAGTCCCTTTGATTCGCGCGCGAGCAACGTCGCCACACATGCCAGGATGCAGCCGATGACGATCGACGCCGCGCCATCGATCCGCGGGTCGCCCCAGGCATGGCTCGCCCACACGCCGATCGCCGCGACGAGCAAACCGGCCAGCGCCGCCGAATCCTCGAACAATACGATGAAAGTGGAGGGATCCTTGGACTCGCGCACCGCCTGCCACCAGCCGAGCGTGCCTTTGGCCGCGGCGAACTCGCGCAATGCGATCGCCCAGCTCGTGCCCTCGAGCAACGCCGCAACCCCGAGCACGATATAGTTGATCAGCGGATCGTGCAGCGGCTCGGGCGCGACGATGTGCTGCCACCCTTCGTAGATCGAAACGCCGGCGCCCAGTCCGAAGATCAGGATCGCGACGACGAACGCCCAGAAATAGAGCTCGCGGCCATAGCCGAACGGGTGTTCGGGATCGGGCGGCTTCTTCGCACGGTGCTGACCGTAGAGCAGCAGCCCCTGGTTGCCGCTGTCGACGAGGCTGTGCACACCCTCGGTGAGCATCGACGACGAACCGGTGATCGCCGCCGCCACGAACTTGGCGACGGCGATCCCGAGATTGGCCGCCAGCGCGGCATAGAGCACGATATTGGCGCGCCAGCCCGACGCCGGGGACGCAGCCATTGCGGCTTAGTCGAGCCCGAGCTTGTGCATCACCTTGCCGATGATGCCCTTAGTGCCCGCGGGCCCGGCGGCGAGCTTCTCCTCGGCCTTTTCGTTATAGCCCGAGCTTTCGGGCAGGCCGTGATTATGGATCGGCTGAGTCGACGCGGGCGGGTCCGACGCATCCATCGATTCGTCGAGCGCGCGATCGAGCCGCGCCTCCTTGCTCTCGGGGTTGCGCTCGAGCCGCTCGACGATCGAGCGATCGGTGCCGGCATCGGCAGAGCCGACCGGCGCGGGACGCTCATTGGCAAATGCCGAACCGGTATCGGCATCGTCGGGTCCCGGTGCCACCGACATCTTGTCCATCGCCGGGTCAATCGGGTTCGCAGTCATTGTCACTCTCCTGAGCGTTGCCTTGCTGTAACGATCATCGCGCGATTCGCGTTCCCGCATCCCACTCCTCGCAAAAGAAAACGGCCCGGCGGGGATGCCGCCGGGCCGTGCTTCTCGAAGCTGCGTCGCAGCTCAGTCGCGTGCGCTGCCGAACAGCCGGAGCAGGAACAGGAACATGTTGATGAAGTCGAGATAGAGGTTGAGTGCCCCCATGATGACGACCTTGCCCATCATGTCGGTTCCGGCAACGTGGACGTACAGGCTCTTGATCTTCTGCGTGTCATAGGCAGTCAGGCCGGCGAAGATCAGCACGCCGATCGCACTGATCACCAGGCTCATCGTCCCCGATTGCAGGAACAGGTTGACGATCGACGCGACGATCAGGCCAACCAGACCCATGATCAGGAAGGTGCCGAGGCCCGACAGGTCGCGCTTCGTCGTATAGCCGTAGAGGCTCAGCGCGCCGAAGCCGGCCGCGGTGGCGAAGAACACCTGGGCAATCGAGGTCGCGGTATAAGCGAGGAAGATCGTCGAGAGCGACGCGCCCATCAGCGCGGCATAGACGAAGAACAGCGTCTTGAGCGTGCCCTCGGACATCCGCGCCTGGCCGAAGCTCATCGCAAAGACGATCGCCAGCGGCGACAAAGTGACGATCCAGCCGAGCAATGTCGGCGAATAACCGCGCGCAGTCTCCTGGACCATCAATTGGATCAGGCTGGTATTGCCGACCACCAATGCGATGATGCCCGTCAGCAGCACGCCCGACAGCATGTAGTTGTAGACCGACAGCATATATGCCCTGAGCCCCGCGTCGTGCGCTTCCGCGCGCGCGCCGGTGGCTGCGTAGGCCGCGCCAGTCCGGGGATCCGACCAATTCGCCATTGAGAACTCCTTTGCCCGGCGCTGTGCCGGAATGTCCTGAATATCGTTCCTGCGCCGGTTCTTTTCAAGCGAAACCGGTGGGCGCCCCGCGCGATCCGTGGTTAAGCACCCGCATGCACCGCCTGTTCGTCGGACTCCGCCCGCCCCCCGCAATCCGCGCGCAGCTGCTTCAGGCGATGGGCGGAGTCACCGGAGCCCGTTGGCAGGACGATTCGCAGCTCCACCTCACCTTGCGCTTCATCGGCGAAATCGAGCGCCCTCAGGCCGAAGACGTCGCAATCGCACTGTCGAACGTTCGCTTCCCGGCGATCCACGTCGCGCTCGCCGGCGTCGGGCAGTTCGAAAGCCGGGGCCGGCCCAATGCGCTGTGGGCCGGGGTCCGCCCGCACGACGCGCTCGCCGGGCTGCACAAGAAAGTCGATCAGGCGCTGGTCCGCTGCGGGCTCTTACCCGAGCGCCGCGCCTATCTGCCGCACATCACCCTAGCCCGGCTGAACGCCGCGGCAGGGCCCGCCGAACGCTTTCTCGAGAGCCATGCCGGGCTCGCCAGCGCGCCTTTCACGCTCGATCACTTCCTGCTGTTCGAAAGCACCCTCGGCCGCGAAGGCGCGATCTACGAGGCGATCGAACGCTATCCGCTGCGCGGCTAGAGTCGATTACAACTGCGTTAAAAACAGGTCTGTTCCCCTGCGAAAGCAGGGGCCCAGGAGCCCGGAGCGCACCGCCTTGATCCTGGGCCCCTGCTTTCGCAGAGGAACAGTAAGCAGACCCTAGTTGGGTCGCGCCGCCTGGCGCACCTGTTCCTCATAGTCCGCCGCCATCGTGGTCAGGATTTCCTTGGTGCGCGCATCGCCGACCGACGCTGCGAGCCGGCGGCAGCGGGCGCTCTGGCTGCGAAGGAATTCGAGATAGCGCGGATCGCTCAAGTCGATGAGCAGATTGACTGCGCCGACCAAAGTGCCTTCCGCATCGAAGATCGGCGTCGGATACGGCGCGAAATCGATCCGCGATCCGTCCGGTCGCTCGGCAATCGCCCGCACGCCGCGGACCTTGCGGCCCTCGCGGATCGCCACTGCCATCGGGCAAAGGTCGTGCGGCAGATATCGTCCGTCCTCGGTGTAGAGCCGCCACGTCACGCACCAGCGGTCCTCGCACGCCATTGGCTGGCGCCCCGCGAGCGCGATGCACGCCCGGTTGAAATGGGTGACCATTCCGTCGGCGTCGGTGAGGTAGACCGCGGCCGGAATCCGATCGAGGGCGGCGGCAAGCGACTCCCCGCCGCGCCGGGCCGCTGCAATGGCGGCGTCGATGACGCGTTCGGGGTCGATGAAATTCAAGCCAGACACTGAGGCGATGCCTTTCGGGTCGCCGAGGCGGACATGCTCGGAGACCTGGCTTACAAACCCTTGATGCAGATCAAGGTTCCTGCCCTTTCTGGCCGTCTTGCTCGCCCACCCGCGTTTAGCCGTGCCACTCGATCCATGTGCCATAAGGATGGCAGGTGCCGAGCTGCCGCGCCTCGCCGCTCGGCCAGCAGGTTAGCCACAATTGCACTTCGCTGCGGTCCGGCGTCCATTCGAAGCTGATCCAGGCGAGCGGTCGCTCCGGCGTGGCGCGCGCGCCGGCCGCGGCGATCAGGTCGGTCGCGACCTTGCGGTCTTCGGGGCTCAGATATTGCAGCACCATCGAATGGAACACCACGCGACAACGCCCATCGGCCTGGGGCACGGCGAGTTGCTCGGCCATCCACGACACCGCGTCGGCGCGCGCGATCTGCGGCGGATGACGCTGGGCCAGCGTGATCGCGTTCTGCAGCCGCTCGGCGCGCGCGGGCTGGTCGGCGAACACGAACGACAGCAAGCGGTCGCGCGTCGCTTCGTCGGCCACGTCGAGCGGATGCAAGTCGACTCCCTTCGCCGCGAGCACTTCGACTGCGATTTCGGGCGGCGGTGCGCCGTGCCAGGTCGGCGCGATCTGCACCGCGGAACCTTGTGTCCCCGCCGCGACCCCGCCCAGATCATAGGCATAATGCGCGAGGTTGAGGTTGAGTCCGGCGCTCGATCCGAGTTCGAGCAATTCGAACGGCAGCCCGAACTTGCCGCCTGCGACCATCAGCGCCGAGAGGATCGCCGCAGCGCGATTGACTTCGTTGGTCTGGGTGGGCTGGCGCATCCAGTGCGCGATGAATTCGTCTTCGCTGACCAGCGCGGCACAGAGCGCGCCGTCGAAATCGTCGTGCTGGCGCTTGTAGAGCGTCTCCAGCCGCAGCGGCCTGCCGCGCCGCGCGAGGGCGTGGATCGCGGCGTTGAACCGCATCGCCAGTGCGGCCGCCGAGGGATCGCCCGGCCAGCTCTCGATCAGCGCCGCAGTGCGTGGCGCCCGGCGGATATGGCGCTCGCCCGCTTCGAGCACCGACGCGACGAACGGCGAGCCCAGCGCGCGCGCGATATCGGCCTGGCGCGTAAATTCGCCCCGGGTCGCAAGATTGTCGGTCATATTCCTCCGGTCGCCGGATGTGCAGTCCGACGAAATGTTACGCAAATCGAGCTTCGGGCCACCGCTCCGACTGGGAGGGTGGCCCGACACTGGCTCAGAACGACTGCCAGTCGTCATGGCCGTTCGCGCGTTTGAGCGCGGCGACGGCGGCGACGGGCAGCTGCTTGACCGGTCCTTCGAAACGGGCCTGCGTCTTGCTGGGGCGGTTCGTCCCGGACGAGCCGACGTTGAACCGCGACGCCTGCTCGCTGAGCGCGGCGACTTCGCCGCTCAGGTTGCGCGCGGCTGCCGAGGTCTCTTCGACCATCGCGGCATTCTGTTGAGTCGACTGGTCCATCGTCCCGATCGCGATCGAGATTTCGCTGATCGCAGTCGACTGGGCCTGGTTGTCCGACGCCATTTCGCCGAGCAATTTGTGGACTTCGCCCACGTCGCCCGAGATGTCGGCAAGCGCGGTATCGACCTTCTGGACCATCCCGACCGCCGCGACGATGTCGGTCTGGGTGGCGGTCAACTGGTCGCGGGCACGGGCGGCCTCCTCTTCGGAGCGCATCGCCAGCGCCGAGACCAAGTCGGCGACGACTGCGAAACCGCGGCCCGCTTCGCCGGCGCGGCCGGCTTCGACCGCGGCGTTCATTGCGAGAACCCGCGTCTGGAACGCGATCTTGTCGAGGCCTTCGATGACGCTGTCGATGCCCTTGGCGCCGTCGGCGACACGGCTCATTGCCTGCACCGCTTCGTCGGCGATCGAACGTCCGCCCGAAACCGTCGCCATCGCGCCGTCGGCGCGGCCCACGGTACGGCCGGCGGCTTCGGCGGTCGCCTTGAGGCGGCCGTCCATCTGCGTCACCGCAGCCGAAGTCTGCTCGAGGCTCGCGGCATTGGCTTCGGTGCGGCGTGCGAGATCCTCGGACGCCTGGGCGATTTCGTTCGAGCCGTCGCGGATCGTCGACGCGCTCTGCATCACCGTGCCGATCAGGCTGCGCAGTTCGCCGACCGCCGCGTTGAAGTTGGTCTTGACCGCGGCATAGTCGCCGGGGAAGTCGCGATTGATCTCTGCGGTCAAATTGCCGTTGGCGAGCTCGGAGAGCTGCGACGAGACCGTCTCGACCACCATTTTCTGCACCGCCTCGGCGCGGGCATTTGCGGCTTCGGCGGCTTGCTTGGCGACCGCGGCGTCGCGGAACACCAGAACCGCGCGCGCCATGTCGCCCAGTTCGTCCCCGCGATCGGTGTCCGGCACCGAGATGTCGTTCTTGCCGGCAGCGAGATCGGCCATCGTACGGGTCAGACCCGAGACCGGACGGGCGATCAGCTTGGTCAGCAGCACCGCGAGCGCAATCGCGATCCCCATCAGCGCGAGCGCGCCGACGACGAGCACGAACAGCGCCGACTTGATCGCGCTTTCCTGGCGTGCGCCATTGTCCTCGATCAGCTTGTTCTGCGCATCCTTGATCTCGCGGAGCGGGAGCACCGCGGCGCTGGTCAGCACGGCCTTGCCGGCGGCGCGCACATCGGCTTCGGCGGCCTCCTGCTGGCCCGCCTTGACCTTGGCGATCAGCCGGTCGCCCCAATCCTTGCGCCACGCCAGCGTTTCCTCGCGCGACTTGAGCAGAGCGGCTTTCTGCGCCGGATCCACCAGGGTCTGCTCGAGCTCGGCCGAAGCCTTGTCGTAATCGTCGCGCCCTTCGTCGTACGATTTGAGGTACGATTGATCCGCCGTCACCAGGAACCCGCGAAACTGGCTGTTCTGCCGCAGCAGCGAGGTTTCCAGCGCCTGCGTCTTGGCGTGGATTTCCTGGCTGAGATTATTCGCATCGGTCGTGCTGCGGATCGACGAGATATTGGTGTAGAACACCAGCATCACGATCGCCGCCGTCGCGCAGACCGTCAGGAACGACAGACCCAGCTTCCTCGGGATTTTCATCGACTTCAGCATGTTGGCTACTCTGCTCTTTCTCGTTTCACTTGCATTATAGACCGCTCCCGAAGGAGCGGCCTCCAATGCCCCCGTTTTCCGTCGCGCCTCAGAAGTCGAACCGAACCGAGGTCGAGATAGTGCGCCCGTTGGCGGCCCGGCCCCAGCCGATCCCGTTGGCCGGTATCGCGTTCTGCGAGAGCTCGTAGAATGCGGTCTTGTCGAACAGGTTGTTCGCGTTGAGCATCACCTGCACCCTGTCCGCAGGGCGGAACTGCAAAAAGGCGTCGACGAGCGTGTAGCCGGGCATCTTGAGCAGGTTCACGTCCTGCGCATAGCTCGAGGTGACGCCGCTGACATTGGCACCCACGGTGAAGTAGCGCGTGTCGACTTGCGGCGTGACGTTGTAGATCAGCTTCGGCTGGTGACGCGGCGTCATCCCGTCGATGGCGCTGTTCAGTTCGTCCTTGTTGATCTCGGCATGGGTATAGGTGGCCCCTGCCGTGAGGCTGAACGGCCCCCGTCGATAACCGCCTTCGAACTCGGCACCATAAGCGCGGTAGGTCCGCTTGAGCAGGACGCCGCCGCTCTGCAGGTTGGTATCGTTGGTTTTCGCCAGGAAGGCGGTGAGGTTCAGGGTAAGCCCCGACTGACGGAACTTCATGCCGACCTCGGCCTGCTTGACCACGTCATAGCCGTCGCGCGAGTTCACGAGTTCACCGCTGGTCATGCTCACCGCGGGGGTGAACAGGATCTTGTCCGCATTGGCCCGGCCGCCGCGGCTGTAGCGGGCGAATGCCGCGAGCTGCTCGGCGATGCGGAAGTTGATGCCCGTCGAATAGCTGAGATAGCGATAGTCGTAGCCGACGGGAGCAGGGCTGCCGAGCGGAAGGATGCCGGTGCGCGTCTCCGCCGCCGAGATCACGCCATCGCCGTTGATGTCGTACGACGTCACGCCGACGCGGCCCCCGCCGAGGTCCGACCCGATCAGCTGCCCGCGCACCTTGCCGACATCGTAGCGGACGCTGCCGCCGACGGCGATCTTGCCGGCATGGTAGTTAACCGAGCCGTAAGGCGCGGTTACGTCATAGTCGACGTCGAACGTGCGGCGATAGATGCCCGTGGCGGCTATGAGGTTATACGCGTAGAAGCCGTCCTGCGTCTGCGGCACGCCAGCCGCATTGGTCAGGTTGACCAGCGCGGAATCACCGCCGTCCACCACGTCCTGCAGCGTGTTGGTGTAGAACCATTCGGTGTTGAGTGCCTGCGTCGCCTTGTAGATGCCGCCGGTGACGGTCAGATCGCCCTCGCCCACATTCCACACGCGGCTGCCGCGTAAGTCGTTGCTGAAATTGTCGAGCGAGCGGATATTGTATTTGATCAGCAACATCTGGGCGAGCAGGCCGTTGCCGTTGAGCGTGGAGCCATTGGTGATCGGCTGGCCGCGCAGCGGGCCGCTGGCATAGCTCAGCGTCGCGCCGGCGCCGGCTAGCGTCGTCGACAGGGCGCCCGTGGTATTGATCGTGTTCACCAGATTGCGGACGACGCCGCCGGAGATGCTCGAGTAGCGCATGCGATCGGTGATCGTCCAGCCGGCCAGCTCGAACTGGGCCTCGAGTCCGACCGACTTCACGATCGGGTGCATGCCGTCTTCGGCGCTGAAACGCGTCGGCCGGTTGTTGCCGTCGAGCGTGATCACGCTGCTCACATTCGGCGACAGGAAGGTGCCCGAGCGGACGTCGAAGCCGGGGAAGCTCTCCAGCACCGGCTTGTCGAGGGTCCCCGAGATCCGCACCGGCACCGGCATGTACTGCGGCGAGCGATCGTCGAGATACTTGCCGTAGACGCGCACGAAGCCGTTGGAGAAGGTCTTGGTGACGTTGAACTTGATCTGCCCGCCCTTGACGCCGTTATAGCCGATGTCGCGGACGCCTTCGCCGGCGCGATAGAAGCCGCCGACATGGAAACGCAGCGAATCCGAGAGCTTGCCGCCGTAATCGAAGTCGAGGCGCTGCTCGTCATAATTGAGTCCGCTGCTGAGCTGGATCGCGCCGCCCTCCGTATCGCCGGTCTTCGAGATCAGGTTGATCACCCCGCCGGGCGAATTCGACGCAAAGGTCGATGCCGAGCCGCCGCGGATCGCCTCGACTGCGGACAGGTTGGAATCGGCGCGGATGAAGATGTCCGAGGCGACGCCGAAGAAGTCGCCGAACTCGAGGACCGGGAGGCCGTCTTCTTCGATCTGCATGTACTTCGAGCCGCCCGAGGCGAGCGGCAGCCCGCGGATCGTGTAGTTCGAGTTGCCGTCGCCGCTCGACCCCTCGACGCGGAGGCCAGGGATCGTGCGCAGGACGTCGGCAAGCGACCTCGGCGCCAATTTCTGTACGTCGCGTTCCTTGATGGCGCTGGTCGAGGTGGCGCTGTCGAGCCGGTCGCGGCCCTTGGCGACGCCGGTCGAGAAGACTTCCTCGGGAGCGTTTGCAGGCACTTCGGCCTGGGGCTGCGCAGGCGCTGCCGGCTTGTCCTCGGCCAAGGCCGGACCAGCGAGCGCGAGCGGCGCAACGGACAGCAACAGATACTTTTTCACGGTAACCAAACCCCTTGTTGTTCGAGCGTCGAGAGGTGACGCCATTGTTGAAACAGCCCCCCTGGGGCGGTCGAAAAGAAGTCCCGGGCCGCACGCGGCGGCCCGGGTTGTTCGCAGATCAGAAGTCGAAGCGGACCGAGGCCGAGATGGTACGGCCGGTCAGCACATGGCCCTTGGCCACGCCGCTGGCGGGCAAGGTCGGATCGTCGATCCCGGTGATCGCCAGCACGTCGAACAGGTTGCTGGCATTGACCGCCAGCGTCACCCGATCGACCGGGCGGAACTGCACGAACGCATTGGTCGTGACGAAGCCCGGCATCTTCAGTTGATTGCTGTCGGTGGCGTAGCTGCTCGTCGTGCCGATGAAGGTCGCGCCGACGTTGAAGCTGTCGGTGGTGATCTGCGGCGTCGCCTGGAAGATGAAGTTCGCCTGGTGGTGCGGCGTGTTGCCGACCACCGCCGGATTGATGAAGTCGGTGACGATCTCCGCGTCGGTATAAGTCGCACCCGCGGTCAGGCTGAAGATGCCCAGGCGGTAGCCGCCTTCGAACTCGGCACCCATCGCCTTGTATTCGCGGGCGATGATGTCGCCGTTGGTCGAGTCGATGTTGGTGTCCTCGGCCTTGGCCCAGAAACCGGTGACGTTGATCGTCAGCCCGCCATTGCGGTACTTCACCCCCGCTTCGGCCTGCTTGACCGTGTCAACCGCCGCTTCCGGATAGAGCAGGCTGCCCTCGGTATTGACGATCGGGCTGAACAGCAGGCGATCGGCATTGGCGCGGCCACCGCGGCTATAACGTGCGAACACCGCGAGCGGCTCGGCGAGCCGGTAGTTCAGGCCAACCGAATAGCTCGCATATTTATAGTTATAGTCGACGAGGCCCGGGCGGCTGAGCGGCAACACCGCGACGTTCCTCTCGGGGACCGAGAGCACGCCGTCGCCATTCATGTCCTTGGGAGCCAGACCGATACGGCCATCGCCGAGGTCGGCACCGATCAGCGAACCCTTGGCACTGCCCATGTCATATCGCACGCTGCCGCCGATCGCGAGCTTGCCGATGCGGAAATTGACCGAGCCGAACGGCGCGTTCGTGGTGTAGCCGACGTCATAGCGACGCCGCAGCGTGCTGGCGCCGGGGAGGCCATAAGCGAACACACCATCTTGCGTCAGCTTGGTCCCGCCCGGCGTCACGACATCGAGCAGATTGCCGTCGCCGCCACCCCGGATGTCGCCGAACACCGAGCTCCACGCCCAGTTGGTGTCGATCGTCTGGTGCGAACTGTACAACCCGACCGTGGTGGTGAACTCGCCGCCGGCGACGTTCCACACCCGGCTGGCGCGAATGTCGTTCGTGACATTGTCCAGGCTATTGAACGTGACGTCGCCAATCAGGAGCAATGCGGCGAGACCGTTGCCATTGAGCGTGGTGGGGTTGGCGATCGTCTGGCCAGCATTGGGGCCGGTCGCGAAGCGGATCGTACCGCCGGGTGCGCCGAATGCCGGCGCAAGTGCCGCCGCCGGAAGGAAAGTTGCGGAGACCGTGCTCAGGGCGTGGCCCGATATGTCCGCATAGCGGAACTTCTCAGTGATGTCCCAGCCCGCGACTTCGATCTTGCTCTCGATGCCGAAAGACTTGACCACGGCGCGATTGCCGTTGCGGTAGCTCGTGACGTTGTTGTCGCCGTCAAGTGCGGTCACCCGCTGGAAATTGCGGTTGAACAGTGAATCATGCCGCGCGTCATAGCCGGGCAGCGCGCCATATTCAGGATCGGAATTGGTGCCGGTCACCGAAAGTGGCGTGATGTCGTACATCGGCGAGCGGTCGTCGAGATACTTGCCGTAGAAGCGGACATAGCCGCCGTCGAACTCCTTGGTGACGTTCAGCTTGATCTGGCCGCCCTTGGCCGTAGTGAAGCCGGTCGCGCGCGGGCCCTCGCCGTCGCGCCAGAAGCCCCCCACATGGAAGCGCAGCGTATCGCTGATCTTGGCTCCATAGTCGAAGTCGACGCGGCGCATGTCATAGTCGAGGCCGGTCGACAGCTGGACCGAGCCCCCTTCGGTGTCACCGGTCTTCGAGATGAAGTTGACGATGCCGCCGGGCGAGTTGGAAGCAAAGGTCGAGGCGGAGCCGCCCCGGATTGCTTCGACTGCGGCAAGGTTGAGGTCCGCGCGCAGGAAAGCGTCGGCACCCGTCAGGCTGATGTCGCCGAATTCGAGCACGGGCAGGCCGTCTTCCTGTAGCTGCAGGAACTTGGCGCCGGTCGAAGCGATCGGCAGGCCGCGAATGGTGATGTTGCCATTGCCTTCGCCGCTGGCGGCTTCGGCGCGGATGCCGGGGATGTCGCGCAGGATTTCGGCGATCGAACGCGCGCCGAGCTTGTCGATTTCGCTGGCGCGCAGCGCACTGGTCGAAGTCGCGCTGTCCAGACGGTCGCGGCCCTTGGCCACACCGGTCGAGAAAACCTCTTCCTGCTGCGGCTTCTTTACTTCCTGAGCCGGCTCGGCTGGCTTTACTTCGGTTTCAGCCTTGGGCGTCGCCGAAGCGTTCGCCGTCGTCCCCGCATAAGCGGGCATCGCAAGTGCGATGGGCGCAGCTGCAAGGAAGAGGGTAGCGCGTTTCATTTCTAACTAAGCTCCTGAACGGGTATTTACGTCGATCCGTTATAGGAGAAGCTCTGCGTGAGCCGGCGCAGAACTGTCATATTTGCCGGCAATACGATGCGAGATCTTTGCGCCTTCTCTGAGAAAAGGCTGCTCGCTTCCGCATTTTATCGGAGGCGCGAGGAAGCGCGCGTTAACCACGATCTCGATATGGACAGATCGGCGAAGACCGCTGCAGGCTTGGGGTCAAGCGGGCGATATCACCGCCGTGGAACCTCGACTCGATGGCAGATCGAACGCTGGTTACGGAGTCGACAAATCCTCAAGGTCGCGGAACCGGCCTTCCGACCAAATCACCCACCCCAATTCCTGCACTTGAAATGTAGGATTTCGTCTGCTTCGCTCACGGCGTCGGGCCAAGCTCCGCCGCTCTTTGACGCGTCAACAATCAGCCCCATCTCGCGAAAGAATATTGCGAGATGCACTGCGTTTCCGTGAAAAGAGTCAATTCAAGCGCAAGCCGCCTAGCCGTCGCCGACGCGCTCGATATCGGCGCCGACGCCCTGGAGCTTCTCCTCAAGCCGCTCGTAACCACGGTCGAGATGGTAGACACGTTGGACCTGGGTCTCACCCTCGGCGACCAACCCTGCCAAGATCAGGCTCATCGACGCGCGCAGATCGGTCGCCATCACCGGCGCGCCGACCAGCCGATCGACGCCGTGCACCACTGCAGTGCGCCCGCGCACATCGATGTTCGCCCCCATCCGCGCCAGTTCGGGGACGTGCATGTAGCGATTCTCGAAGATCGTCTCGGTGAGCACGCTCGCCCCGTCCGCCTTGCACAGCATCGCCATGAACTGCGCTTGCATGTCGGTGGCGAAGCCCGGGAACGGCGCGGTCGACAGCGTCAGCGGCTTGATCCCGTTCGGCGCCGCGATACGGACCGAATCGCGCTTTTCTTCCACCGTGACACCCGCTTCTATCAGCGCATCGAGCGTCGCGCGCATGTCGCCCGCGTGGGCGCCGACCAGTTCGAGATCGCCGCCGGTGATCGCCGCGGCGCAGGCATAGCTGCCCGCCTCGATCCGGTCTGGCATCACGGCATAAGTCGCGCCGTGCAGCCGATCGACGCCTTCAATGGTCAGCGTCTCGCTACCGATTCCATCGATCCGCGCCCCCATCGCGACGAGCAGATTGCACAGATCGACGATCTCGGGCTCGCGCGCCGCATTTTCGAGCACGGTGGTGCCCTTGGCAGTCGCCGCTGCCATGAGTGCATTCTCGGTCGCTCCCACCGACACCACCGGGAAGCGGAAGCGCCCGCCCGCGATCCGCCCGCCGGGGGCGCTAGCCTTGACATAGCCCGCGGCGACTTCGATCTCCGCGCCCATCGCCTGCAGCGCCTTGAGATGAAGGTCGATCGGGCGGTTGCCGATTGCGCAACCGCCGGGCAGCGACACCGTCGCCTCGCCGGCGCGGCCGAGCAGCGGCCCGAGCACCAGGATCGACGCGCGCATCTTTCGCACGATGTCGTACGGCGCGACCGTGGAGGTCAGCCGGCCTGCCCGCGCCGTCATCACGCGGCCGAAATCGTTCGGTCGGGTCCCTTCGATCGCAGTCGAGGCGCCTAACTCGTTCAGTAGATGTCCGAAGCTGTCGACATCGGCGAGCCGTGGCAGATTGCGCAGCGTGAGCGGCTCGTCGGTCAGCAACGCGCACGGCATCAGCGTCAGCGCGGCGTTTTTCGCGCCCGAAATGGCGATTTTTCCGGAAAGGCGGTTTCCGCCGCGGATGAGAATACGGTCCATGGCCGAGCTTCTAGCTCGTCCGGACGCAGGCGCAAGCGCGACAGGCCGTGAAACGGGTTGATCGACTTTAATGCATTGATTCCGCGGCACTGCTTTGCATTGCGAGTGGGGGGAATACGAATTCGTGTCGGGTAGTTGTTTTGCGGACATATTGAGCGAGCTCGTCGATCTTACCCAAGGGGAGAAGAGCGCGCTCGAAAAGCTGGAGGAACGCCAGCGGCCGGTGCGCCGCGGGGCGGTGCTGCAGCGTGAGAACGAGCCGTGCAACGAGCTGTTCATCCTCCGCAAGGGGCTGATGATGAGCTATGTGCTGCTCGACGACGGCAGCCGCCAGATACTCCGGTTCCTGTTTCCGGGCGACATGCTCGGGGTGTCGAGCGCGGTATATCAGGAAGCCCCGGAATCGCTCGCCGCACTGTCCGAATGCGTCGTTTCGCCGTTCGACCGGGCGGCCTTGTCCGGCATCATGAGCCAGCATCCGCGGCTCTCGGCGCTGATCCTGGTCTATTGCCAGATCGAACGCGTCGCGCTCACCGATCGATTGGCCGCCCTGGGCCGTACCAGCGCCAAGGCGCGCGTCGCGGCGCTTCTGCTCGAACTGCGCAACCGCCTGCGGCACACCGACAAGAGCATCGCCAGCGCCTTCGCGCTCGGCCTCACCCAGGAGGAGATCGGCGATGCGACGGGGCTCACCGCAGTCCACGTCAACCGCATGCTGCGCCAGCTAGAGGAAAATGGGTTGATCACCCGCGAATCGGGGCGAGTGACGCTCAACGACGAACGCGCGCTCGCGCAGGCTGCGAACTACGTGAACCGCTATCAGGGGCTCGATCTGAGCTGGCTACCCCAGCCGCGCAGCTGAGCTGAAAGCCCCGTCAGGCTTTCTCGAGCGTGCATTGCAGCGGATGCTGGTTCTGCCGGGCGAAGTCGATCACCTGGCTCACCTTGGTCTCGGCGACTTCGTAGCTGAAAACGCCGCACACGCCCACGCCGCGCTGGTGGACGTGGAGCATCACCTGCGTCGCCTCTTCCATGGTCATCCGGAAGAATCGCTGCAGGCACAAAACGACGAACTCCATCGGCGTGTAATCGTCGTTGAGCATCAATACGCGGTACGGCGTCGGCTTCTTGGTGCGCGTGCGGGTACGAGTCGCCAGCCCCACCGACGGGTCGCGCGTCCCCGTGTCGTCGTCGCCGTCCTCGGCCATTCGAGTGAGGTGTTTGCTGGTTTCGGACATCTTGCTGAAAATATGGGCTCATCGGAGGCGAGGCAAGGCCGCAGCCGCGCCATTCATCCTGAAAAGCACCGATCGCCGGCCAAAAGAAAGGGCGGCCGCCTCTCGGCAGCCGCCCATCTACGCATTTACGGGAGCGCTTGCGCGCGCTCAGGCGGTGGTCTTCACCTTCTCGGCGGCAACCGCGAAGCGGCCGGAGATCGGCTGGGCAGCGTCGCCGGCGAGCTTGAGAACGGCTTCGGTGTTCTTCGAAGCTTCGGCAACGTACGCGTCGAACGCGCCGCGGACGAAATCGCTCTGCAGCTTGAAGAACTCGGTCGGCGACTTGACGGTCGCGAGGGTCTTCATCGCGGCAGTCGCGCTCTCGAAGGTCTTGCGGCCATATTCGGCGGCATCCTGGCCGAGGGTCTCGAAGCCCTTTGCAGCGATGCGGCTCGACTCGACGACGGCCTCGAGGTTGCCCTTGGCGAACTCATTGGCTTCTTCGACCAGCTTGGTCGACTTCTCGACGGCGGTCTTGGTGCGGTCGTTCCAGTCGCCGAACAGAGCCTGAGCCTTGTTGGCGGCAGCGGCGGTGTTGTTCTCGAAATTGGTAGCCATGGTGCTGGTTTCCTTGACAATTGTGTCCGCGGCGGTCTCGCTGACGGCCTCGGCGACGTTGACGGTTTCCGCGACGGCGGCTTGCGCCTGCTCTGCCGCGGGTTGAACGATTTTCACTGCTTCCTGCGCGACTTCCACGACCGGAGCCGGTCCCGACGCGTTCACCGGAGCTGCTGCTTCGATGATCGCTTCAGGCGCGGTTTTCTTCTCGGTCTTGGTTGCGACAGCCTCAGCCTTGGGCGCGGCCGGCTTGCTGGCGCGCGCCGCAGGCTTTGGTGCGACCGGCTTTGCCGGTGCCTTCGGTCCCTTGGTGGCCATGTGACTCGGTCCCCTGACTATTGCTGCATCGCAGCATATACGGAGCCATTGCGTGGATTGCAAGCGCGATTTTTGTGCAGTGCACAAAAGTCGTTTTCTCTACGGAACGAGCCGTTCAGCGCGTGCGCACATAGCTCCCAGGTGCATCCTCCAGCGCCTTCAGACTGCCCTTTCCTGGCACAATTGCGCCTTTTGCATCCACTTTGGAGGCATCGATGCTGTCGATCCACGCCACCCAATCGGGCCACCAGCTCCCCTTGGTTTCCTTGGCGCCTTCCATGAACTCGGCGAGCGTCTCGACCTTCTCGTCGTTGACCCAATATTGGTATTTCCCCGCGCCCGGATGATTGACCACCCCGGCAATGTGCCCGGAGCCCGCAAGTACAAATTTGAGCGGCCCCTTGAAGTGATGGGTGATCTTCCAGACGCTTGCTGCAGGCGCGATATGATCCTCGCGGCCGGCCTGGACATAGCTCGGCGTCGTCACCTTTCCGAGATCGATCGGCGTTCCTCCGATCGACATCGAATTGGCCACCGCCAGCTTGTTGTCGCGATACAGGTCGGTGAGATAGCTCAGATGCCAGGCCGAAGGCAGGTTGGTGACGTCCGAGTTCCAGTGGAGCAAGTCGAACGGCACATAATCCTGCCCCATCAGGTAATTGTTGGTGACGTAGTTCCAGATCAGGTCGCGACCGCGCAGCAAATTGAAGGTCATCGCCATGTAGCGGCCGTCGAGAAACCCCTCGCCGCTCAGGCTCTTGATCATCGCTAGCTGGTCGTCATCGACGAAGATCTGCAGGTCGCCAGACTCGGAGAAATCGACCTGCGCAGTGAAGAACGTCGCGCTCTTTACTTTCTCGGGCGCACCGCGGGCAGCGAGCACCGCCAGCGTCGCGGCAAGCGTCGTCCCCGCCACGCAATAGCCGATGGCATGCACGCCCTCGACCCCGAGCAATTCGCGCACCGTGTCGATCGCGTCGATCTGGCCGCGCTCGACATAATCGTCCCACACGACATCCTTCATGCTGGCGTCGGCGGATTTCCATGAGACGACGAACACCGTCAGCCCCTGCGCCACCGCCCAGCCGATGAAGCTCTTCTCGGGGGTCAGGTCGAGGATGTAGAAGCGATTGATCCAGGGCGGGAAGATGATCAGCGGCGTCGCATAGACCTGCTTGGTCACCGGCGAATATTGGATCAGCTCATAGAGCGGGGTGCGCTTGACCACTTTGCCCGGGGTCATCGCCAAATTGCGGCCGAGCTCGAATGCGCCCTCGGCAGTCTGCGTCATCTGTCCCTTGGCGATATCCGCCAGCATGTTCTGCAGGCCCTTGAGCAGGCTCTCGCCCTTGGTCTCGACGATCTTCTCCAGCACCTGCGGGTTGGTCGCCGGGAAGTTGGTCGGGCTCACCGCGTCGATGAAGCCCTTGGTGGCGAAGCGGATCTGCTCCTTCTGCTTCGGATCCACGCCGTCGAGCGAGTCGACGCCCTTCAGCAGATTGTCGGCGATGACGAAATAGCTCTGGCGCAGAAAGTCGAACACCGGCTCCTCGCGCCATTGCGGCGCCTTGAACCGCTTGTCTTTTGCCTGTTCTGGCGTCTCCTCGAACGGCGCCGCATGGGCGGGATCGAGGAAGCGCTGCCACAATTGCATCGTGTCGGCCCAGAAGCCCGCGCTCGCCCGCATCGCCGCGGTCGGATCGAGCATCGTGCCGAACGGGCCCGCCGCGGGCAGTTTCGTCATGTCGAAGCCGTGCTCTAGCATCATCTGCTGCGCCTTCCCCAATACCCAGGTCCAATGCTGAAGGTCCTCGAGGCTGGGCGTCGGTGTCGGGGTATCGGCCATGCATTCTCTCCAGCGGCGCGTACGGCCGCTTTAGCGCCGACAAGCCAACTCGTCATTCCCGGACAGGCAGGAATGGCGTAGGAACGCTTCACGGCGCAATGCAGCGCCAAACCCGAGAGAGAAGTGGAAATGTCCGAAGAGTTCTACCGCATCAAGCGGCTGCCACCTTATGTCATCGCCGAAGTCAACGGCATGCGGGCAGCGGCGCGGGCGGCGGGCGAGGACATCATCGATCTCGGCATGGGCAATCCCGACCTTCCGCCGCCCGACCATGTCATCGAGAAGCTTTGCGAAGTCGCCCGCAAGCCCGACGCGCACGGCTATTCGCAGTCCAAGGGCATTCCCGGCCTGCGCCGCGCACAGGCCAATTATTACGGCCGCCGCTTCGGCGTCGAGATCGACCCCGAGAGCGAAGTCGTCGTCACCATGGGATCGAAGGAGGGCCTTGCCAGCCTCGCCACCGCGATCACGGCCCCGGGCGACGTTATCCTCGCGCCCAATCCGTCCTACCCGATCCATACCTTCGGCTTCATCATCGCCGGCGCGACGATCCGCGCGGTGCCGACCACGCCCGACGAGCATTATTTCGAAAGCCTCGAGCGGGCGATGAACTTCACCGTGCCGCGCCCGAGCATCCTCGTCGTCAATTATCCGTCCAACCCGACCGCCGAAACCGTCGACCTCGCTTTCTACGAGCGACTCGTCGCCTGGGCACGCGAGAACAAGGTCTGGATCATCTCCGACCTCGCCTATTCCGAGCTTTATTATGACGGCAACCCGACCGTCTCGATCCTCCAGGTCAAGGGCGCCAAGGACGTCGCGGTGGAGTTCACGTCGCTCAGCAAGACCTATTCGATGGCCGGCTGGCGGATCGGCTTCGCGGTCGGCAACAAGGATCTCATCGCGGCGATGACGCGAGTGAAATCCTATCTCGATTACGGCGCTTTCACCCCGGTTCAGGCCGCCGCCTGCGCCGCTCTCAACGGGCCGCAGGACATCGTCGAGAAGAACCGCCAGCTCTATCACAAGCGCCGCGACGTGCTGGTCGAGAGCTTCGGCCGCGCCGGCTGGGACATCCCCTCCCCGCGCGCGTCGATGTTCGCCTGGGCGCCGCTGCCGCCGGCGCTCGCGCATCTCGGCAGTCTCGAATTCTCCAAGCAATTGCTCAGCCACGCCAAGGTCGCAGTCGCGCCCGGCGTCGGTTATGGCGAAAATGGCGAGGGCTTCGTGCGCATCGCGATGGTCGAGAACGAGCAGCGCCTGCGCCAGGCGGCGCGCAACGTGCGCAAGTATCTCCAGTCGATGGGGGTCAATACCCCGAGCGTGAAAGCGGGCTGAGAACCGAATCCGTCATCCCGGCCTTGAGCCGGGATCCGCCGCGCGGCTGGGCGAGTAGCTCGAGCCTCTAGCGATTGACGTGCGGAAAGTGGACCCCGGCCCAAGGCCGGGTGACGGTTTGGCTGGTAGTTGAGAGGTCTGCAGTTAAGCCGGCTGGCTCTCGAGCAACTCGCGCACATCGAGCCCGAGCAAAGCGATGTGATCGCGCACCCGCGGCCAATGGCCATTGAGGAAACGCTCGCGCTCGGCGATGCGCAGCCGCTCGACTGCGCCGGGCAGCACGAACATACCAACCCCGCGGCGGACCTCGACATAGTCGTCGTCCTGGAAGCTCTGATAGGCCTTGGCGACGGTCAGCGGATTGGCGCCGTGCTCGGCGGCGAGCGCGCGCACCGAGGGAAGCTGGTCGCCCGCGCGATATTCGCCGCGCAGGATGGCCGCAGCGATGGTGGCGCGAAGTTTGAGGTAAACCGGTGAGTCGTCATGCTCGAGCGCTGTCATGCTGCCTTAATACACCAATTAGCGATCGGGTCCATAGCCGGGATTCCACTGGTGTACGATTTCGGACAGTTCGCGCCGCGGCCGCTCCTCCAGATCGCGTCCCGGCGTGCCGATGAAAACGAACCCGACGATCCGCTGGGGCGCGACACCGAACAAGTCGCGGACCCGGTCCGAATAAGCCGCCCAGCCGGTCAGCCAGCTGCCGACGAACCCCATCGCATGCGCTGCGTGGAGCAGGTTCATGCATGCCGCCCCGGCCGAAAGCTCCTGCTCCCAGAGTGGGATCTTATGCCCCACGACAGGTGCCGACAGTACCACGATCAAGGCCGGCGCCTGCGTCACGAACTGCGCCGCCGCCTCGTCGTCGCGCGCGTTGCAGTCGGGCTTTTCGGCGCGCTGGATCTCGACCAGCGCGAGCGCCAGCGCGGGACGCGCTTCGTCGGGCACGATCACGAACCGCCACGGCGCCAGCTTGCCATGATCGGGCGTCCGGGCCGCGATTGCGGCCATATCGTGCAATTGCGCGAGCGTGGGCCCGGGGGTCACCATGTCGCGGGGTTTGCCCGAACGGCGGGTCTGGAGGAGGCTGAGCGGCGTGGCGCGATCGTTGAAGGTCATGACCGCGATCTAGGGACCCATCCGACGCGCGCCAACTGCGGCTTGTGATCGAAAGCCGCTCGCGACGGCCGCCGGACCTTCTCTCCACCGCTCCGTTCCCCTGCGGACGCAGGGCTCGAGGATCACAAGCGGTGCGCTCTGGGCTCTGGGGCCCTGCTTTCGCAGGGGAACTAGCGATCCCGCCTCAGGTACCCCTGGCTTGACGCAATTGGCGGAAATGCGATCACGCAACTTCCTTTCGTAAGCTGCGGATGTGCGTCAGCGCCACACGCTTTACACCTGCGCCTTTCCGTCTAGTTTGACCGCCCATGCGCCGGGCCAAGTCCCGGAAACAGATATAAAAGGTCGAAATCCCGCATGGTAGAAACCCCCACCGCCGACAGCCCGGCAGAACCCGATATCAGCCACGTCAATCCTGCGGCGGAAAAGACCTGGTTCGGCCACCCGCGCCAGCTCGCACGGATGTTCAGCACCGAGATGTGGGAGCGCTTCGGCTTCTACGGCATGCGCGCGCTGCTGACGCTCTATCTCACCCAGCATTTCATGTTCGGCGATCGCCAGGCGACGGGCATCTATGGCGGGTTCACCGCCCTCGTCTATCTGACCCCGCTGGTCGGCGGCTATCTCGCCGATCAGTTCCTCGGCTCGAAGCGCGCGGTGAAGTTCGGCGCGATCGTAATGTCGCTGGGCTATCTGATCCTGTGCTTCGGCGGGCCCACTGCCAAGCCGCACGCGGTGATCGAAGGCCAGCGCTACGAAGTCTCGATCGAAAGGGCCGGCGACCGCGAGGTCCGCTATGTCGTCGACGGCGCGCGCAAGCTCGAGATCAAGGGCAATGACGACGGCTCGGTCGACCTGCTCGAAAACGGTGCGTCGGCGCGGAAGATCGCCAAGGGTGGCTTCGATTCGGATGCCGATCGCAGCCCGTTTTACGTGATGGTGATGCTGATCGGGCTGTCGATGGTCTCAACCGGCAACGGCTTCTTCAAGCCCAACATCTCGACGATGGTCGGCGAGCTCTACGCAGTCGGCGACCGCAGGCGCGATGCCGGCTTCACCATTTTCTACATGGGCATCAACATCGGCTCGCTGTTCTCGCAGCTGATCTGCCCGTGGCTGGCGGTGGTGTTCGACTGGTGGGCCGGCTTCGGGCTTGCCGCGATCGGCATGATGATCTCGTGGGCGCTGATCCAGTTCAACGGAAACACCCTCGCCGGCTATGGCGAGCCGCCGGCGCGGCCCGAAGTCGAGCGCCAGCAATGGTTCATCTATGGCGGCGCGCTGCTGATCGTGCCGGTCTTCTATTTCCTCTACGTCAATCTGATGAATTCGGTCGAGCCGGTGCCCGGATCGGGGATCGTCGGCTATGTCGCGTCGCTGCCACTGATGGGCAAGTTCCTGTTCGGCACCTTCCTGCTCTCGGTGCCCGGCATCATGATCTGGTCGTTCGTCGCGGGCAGCCGCGCCGAATTCCAGATGATGCTCGCGGCGATGACGCTGATCGTGTTCAACGTCGTGTTTTGGACGCTGTTCGAGCAGGCAGGCTCGTCGCTGACCCTGTTCGCCGATCGCAACACCGACCTGACGATCTTTGGATCCTATGGCATCACCGCGGGCCAGACCCAGTTCTTCAACGCGGCGTTCATAGTGTTGCTTGCGCCGTTCATGAGCATGATGTGGACCGGGCTGGCCAGGCGCGGAGTCGAGCCGTCGATCCCGGTCAAGTTCGGCATCGCGCTGATCGGGGTGGCCTTGGGCTTCCTGCTGCTCGTCTGGGGCGCGCGGTTCGCCGATGCGAACTTCCAAGTCGGGATCTGGTGGCTCGCCGGGCTCTATTTCATCCACAGCTTCGCCGAACTCTGCATCTCGCCGGTCGGCCTCAGCATGATCACCAAGCTTTCGATCGCGCGGGTGGTCGGGCTGATGATGGGGGTGTGGTTCCTGTCGATCTCGGTGGCGCAATATTTCGCCGGGATGATCGCGCAGATCGCCAGCGTCGAGACCGTCGGGGGACAGGTGACCAATCTCAAGGTGAGCCTCAACGCTTATCTCGACATGTTCACGCTGATCGCCGAGTGGGCGATCGGACTGGGCGTGCTCCTGCTATTGCTCAGCTGGCCGCTCAAGAAGTGGATGCACGGAGTCACATAGGATGGGACCGACCGAGGGTGGCTGCCATTGCGGCGCGGTGCGCTACCGCGTCACCGGCGAACCCGCCGCCACCACGCATTGCCATTGCAGCGACTGCCGCCGCATCACCGGCGGGCCGACGCTCGCCTGGGCGATCTTCCCCGAGGACAGAGTGGAGATGCTTGCCGGCGAGGCGACGATATACGAGTCGTCGCCTGGAGTGGAATGGGGCTTCTGCGCGCGCTGCGGATCCACGCTAACTTATCGCCGGGCGAGCCGGCCGGGGCTGTTCGACGTGACCGCCGCGACGCTCGACGATCCCGAGGTCTTTCCGCCGGAGAAGGAGATCTGGATCGGCGAGCGGCTGTCGTGGATCCGCTCCAACGCCGAAGTGCCGCATTTTCCGCGGACGGCGGGGGGCAGTGTGGACTGAAGCAAGTCAGTTCCCCTGCGAAAGCAGGGGCCCAGAGTCCGGAGCGCACCGCTTGTGATCCTGGGTCCCTGCTTTCGCAGGGGAACTAGCGGCCCCGGATACGAAAAGGGGGAGCGTCGCCGCTCCCCCTTTTCAGTAGAACTGGAAAGCTCGCTCAGCCAGCCTTCGCAGCATTGCGGCGGTGCGAGAGATAAAGCGCGATCAAGGAAAACATCGGACAACCCTTATGAAAGTTTCTGCTGCAATGCAGCATAGGACGCATTGGGTCGCAGCGACATTCGTCGCAAATGCAATGTCTCCGGCAGGCGATTGCATATCTTGCAACCGCCCGCCTTCGCTTACCAGATATGCACGCGCTGCTCGGGCGGCAGATAGAGTGCGTCGCCCGGCTTGATGTCGAACGCCTTGTACCAGGCGTCGACGTTGCGGACGATGCCGTTGACTCGGAACATCGCCGGCGAATGCGGGTCGGTGAGCAATTGCTGGCGCTGCGCACCTTCGCGCACCTTGGCCTGCCATGCCTGCGCATAGGACAGGAAGAAGCGCTGGTCGCCGGTCAGCGCGCCGATGAGCTTCGCCTTGCCGTGCTTGGCCTGATATTTCTGGTACGCCGCATAGGCCGCCTCGACTCCGCCGAGATCGCCGATATTCTCGCCGAGAGTCAGCGAACCGTTGATCTTGGTGCCAGGGATCGGCTCGAACGCATTATACTGCGCCGCGAGCGCCGCGGTGCGATCCTTGAAACCCTTCTTGGCCGCGTCGCTCCACCAATTCTCGAATTTGCCGGTGGGGCCGAACATGCTGCCCTGATCGTCGAAGCCATGGCCCATCTCGTGGCCGATGATCGCGCCGATCGCGCCATAGTTCACCGCCGCATCGGCGTTCGGATCGAAATAAGGCGGCTGAAGGATCGCGGCGGGGAAGGTGATCTGGTTCGCCAGCGGATTGTAATAGGCATTCACCGTCTGCGGCGTCATTTCCCACAGCGCGCGATCGACCGGCTTGGGGAAGCGCTGGAGCTGGAGCTGGTGCTGGAATTCGCCCGAACGCATCGCATTGCCGAGCACGTCGCCGCGCTGGATCGTCAGCGGCGCATAATCGATATATTTGTCCGGGTACCCGATCCGCGGCTCGAATGCCGCCAGCTTGGCGAGCGCCGCCTTGCGGGTGGCATCGTCCATCCAGGTCGAGCCGGTGATCCGCTCCTGATAGGCCGCGCGCAGATTCTCGATCAGCTCGCCCATCTGCGCCTTTGCCGTGGGCGGGAAATATTTCGCCACATAGATCGCGCCGACCGCCTCGCCGAGCGCGCCGTTGGTGAGCTGCACCCCGCGCTTCCAGCGATCGCGCTGGACCTGCACCCCGTTGAGCGTGGTCGAATAGAAGCCGAAGCGCGCATCGTCGAACGCCTTGGGCAGGAACTGCGCGTGATCGCTGACGAAGCGATAGGCGAGATAATCCTTCCAAATCGGGAGCGGGGTCGCGACGAAGATCTTGCCGATCGCGCTGATCGCGGTGTTCTGAGTCATCAGCACCGTCGGCGACGAATCGAGCCCGGCGGTCTTGAGCATCAGCGCCCAGTCGAACTCGGGCGCCTTGGCCTCGAGCCCGGAAAGCGGCTGCGGATCGTTGAGCTTGGCGATGTCGCGGCTCTGCTCGGGCGACCATTGCTGCTTGGCGATCGCGGCTTCGAGCGCGACGATCGCGTCAGCCTTGGCGCTGGCATCGGGAATGCCGGCCAGTTCCTGGATCTTCTGGACGTAGCCGCGATAGGCGGTGCGGAACGCGACGTATTTCTCGCCGTCTAGCAGATAATAATCGCGCGGCATGCCGAGGTCGCCCTGGCCGGCGATCGCAGTGTAGCGCGTCGGATCGGCGAGATCGGGGATCACGCCCAGCTCGACCGGCGATGCGTAGCCGGTGCTGGCGAACAGCACCTGCAGGTCCGACAGGTCCTTCACCGCGGCGATCCTGCCGAGATAGGGCTTGAGCGGCGCGGTGCCGTGGGCCTCGACTCCGGCCGCATCCATCCAGCTCGCATAGAAGTCGCCGACCTGCTTGCCCGACCTGCCGTACGCGGCGGGGTTCTTGGCCATATCGTCGAGGATCGCGCGGACGTTCGCCTCGGCTTCGATCGTCAGCAGCGTGCCATAACCGGCGGAGGCGCGGTCGGCGGCGATCTCGGTGCGCTCGTTCCAGCCGCCATTGGCGAAGGTCCAGAAATCGTCGCCGGGCTTCACGCCGGTCTTTTGCGCCGTGAGGTCGACGCCGAAAGTGCCGTATCTCGCCGTGGTCTGCGTCGACTGAGTGAATGCCGGCGCAGTCACCATCACCAGCGCGACGCCTGCCGCCAGACGCGCCAAAGCCTTGATCTTCATCGAATTATTCCCCCGGAAGCAGGTGTATTACCGAACTGTATCGCCGGGGCGTGGCGGGTGCAACGGGCAAATCGGTTTTCGATCACCCCACGCGATTCGCGACCAGATCGTCGACCACCGCCGGGTCGGCGAGCGTGCTGGTGTCGCCCAGCGACGACACATCCCCCTCGGCGATCTTTCGGAGAATCCGCCGCATGATCTTGCCCGAGCGCGTCTTGGGGAGCCCCGGCGCGAACTGGAGCGCGTCGGGGGTGGCGATCGGGCCGATTTCGGTGCGCACCCAGTTGCGCAATTCGGTGCGCAGCGCTTCGTCCCCCACGCAATGCGCGTTGAGCGTCACATAGGCGTAGATGCCCTGCCCCTTGATGTCGTGCGGCATGCCGACGACTGCCGCTTCGGCGACCTTGGGGTGGAGCACCAAGGCGCTCTCGACTTCGGCGGTGCCCATGCGGTGGCCCGAAACGTTGATCACGTCATCCACCCGGCCGGTGATCCAATAATAGCCGTCTTCGTCGCGCCGGCAGCCGTCGCCGGTGAAATATTTGCCGCGATAGGTAGTGAAATAGGTCTGGAAGAAGCGCGCGTGATCGCCCCACACGGTGCGCATCTGCCCCGGCCAGCTCCGCGCGATGCACAGATTGCCCTCGGTCGGCCCGTGCAGGACATTGCCCTCGGCATCGACGATCTGCGGATCGACCCCCGGCAGCGGCAAGGTCGCCGACCCCGGCTTGAGCGCGGTGGCGCCGGGCAGCGGGGTGATCATCTGCCCGCCGGTCTCGGTCTGCCACCAGGTGTCGACGATCGGGCAGCGCCCCTCGCCGACCACTTCGTGATACCAGCGCCACGCCTCGGGGTTGATCGGCTCGCCGACCGTGCCGAGCAGCGTGAGCGACTTGCGCGAGGTCTTGGCGACGAACGCGTCCCCCTCGCGCATCAACGCGCGCAGCGCGGTCGGCGCGGTATAGAGGATCTCGACCTGGTGCCGGTCCACGACCTGCCAGATCCGCGAGGCGTCGGGCCAGTTGGGCACGCCTTCGAACATCAAAGTCGTGCCGCCATTGGCGAGCGGACCATAGACGATATAGCTGTGCCCGGTGACCCAGCCGATATCGGCGGCGCACCAATAGACTTGCCCCGGCCGGTAATCGAATACCAGCTCGTGGGTATAGCTCGCCCACAGCAGATAGCCCGCGCTGGAGTGCAGCACGCCCTTGGGCTGGCCGGTCGACCCCGAGGTGTAGAGGATGAACAGCGGATCCTCGGCACCCATCGGTTCGGCGGGGCACTCCGCCGAGACCAAAGCCGCCGCCTCGTGATACCAGACGTCGCGGCCCGGCTGCATCGCCACCTCGCCGCCGGTCGCCTGGACGACGATGACCTTTTCCATCGCGCGGGCATGCGCCGCCGCGGCATCGACATTGGCCTTGAGCGGCACGCGCTTGCCGCCGCGGCGGCCTTCATCGGCAGTGATCACGACCTTGCTGTCGCAATCGGTGATCCGCCCGGCCAGCGCCTCGGGCGAGAAGCCGCCAAACACCACCGAGTGGATCGCCCCGATCCGTGCGCAGGCTAGCAAGGCGAACGCCGCCTCGGGGATCATCGGCATGTAGATGGTGACGCGGTCACCCTTCTCGACGCCCTCGGCCTTGAGCACATTGGCGAAGCGGCAGACTTCTTCGTGGAGCTGGCGGTAGGTGTAACGCCGCGCTTCCTCGCTGGGCTCGTCGGGCTCCCAGAGGATGGCGATGTCGTCGCCGCGGCGCGCGAGATGACGGTCGACGCAATTGGCCGCAACGTTCAATTTGCCGTCGGCGAACCAGCTGATGTGGAAATCCTCTTCGTCGAAAGACCAGTCGCCGGCGAGTTCGGGTCGGCGGATCCAGTCGAGCCGTTTCGCCTGCTCGAGCCAGAAGCTGCCGGGATCGGCGATGCTGCGACCGTACAATTTCTCATAGCCGGCGGCGTCGACGCGCGCGCGCCGCGCCCATTGCTCGGGCACCGGGTACAGGCTGTCGCTCATCGTTCATCCGCTCCCATTTGTCCGCGTCTCTTGTCCCCAACCACCCTGTCGGCGCAAGCACCAGAATCCGTTACGGCGCCGCTCCGAGCCCTGATTTTCTGCCGCTGCGACAAACTGCGACATTATTTCAGTGGAACTGATCGCGCCCTCCGACCATCTAGCCCAGCATGGTCAAACGTCCGATTGCCCTGACGCTCGTTTTCGCACTGCCGCTCGCCGCCTGCGCGGTGGGCCCCGATTATCGTCCGCGCACCGCACCCGAATTGGGTGTGCCCGACAGCTATTCGGTTCCCGCCGACCAGCGCGCCCGCGAGGATCTGACGCGCTGGTGGGAGAAATTCGACGATCCGCAGCTCGCCTCGCTGGTCCAGCGCGCGCAGACGTCGAACCTCGACATCGCCCAGTCGGTGACCCGGCTGCGTCAGGCGCGCGAATCTCTGGTCCAGCAACGCGCGTCGCTGTTACCGAGCATCAGTGCCTCGGGCGGCGCATCGCGCAGCGAATCGCTTCGTGGCGGAACGACCACCACCACGCTTCCCGACGGCAGCGTCACGTCCTTCTCGACCGGCGGCCGCAACAGCTTCTCGCTCGGCGCCGATGCCAATTATCAGCTCGATCTGTTCGGCGGGGTCCGCCGCGGCGTTGAGTCCGCCCGCGCCGGCTATGAGGCCGCGGGCTTCGATTACGCGACGGTGCTGATCTCGATCGAAGCGGAGACCGCGCGCAATTACGTTCTCGCCCGCGCGGCGCAGGCGCAGCTCGCCAATGCGCGCAATTCGCTGGCGCTGCAGGAAGACAATCTCCAGATCGCCCAGTGGCGCGTCCAGGCCGGACTGGTCTCGACGATCGACCAGGAACAGGCGCGCGCCCAGCGCGCCCAGACCGCCGCGACGATCCCCAGCCTCGAAGCCAATTACAACGGTTTCGTTTCGCGGCTCGGCGTGCTCACCGGCCAGGCGCCCGGCGCGCTCAAGTCCGAGCTCGAAGCCGTCAAGCCGATCCCGCGCGGGCCCGCGCAGGTGGCCGCCGGCATCCCCGCCGAGGCGCTGCGCCAGCGGCCCGACATCCGCGCCGCCGAACGCAACCTCGCTTCGGCCACTGCGCAGATCGGCGTCGCCGAGGCGCAGCTTTACCCTTCGCTCGGCATCGGCGGCAGCATCGACGTGGGCAGCAGCACGCTCAGCTCGATCTTCGACGTGATCACCGGCCGGCTGTTCGCCAACATCGCTCAGACGATCTTCGACGCCGGCCGCACCCGCAGCCAGGTCCGCTCGGCGCAGGCCGCGGCGGAGGGCGCATTTCTCTCGTACAAGCAGACGGTGCTCACCAGCCTCGAGGACATCGAGAATGCAGTCGTCGCGCTGCAGACGGCGCAGCGCCGCGAGGCCGAGTTCCGCATCGCCCTCGAGGCGGCGGACAACCAGGCACTCCTTGCGCGCCTGCAATATCGCTCGGGCCTGTCCGATTTCACCACGCTCAACCAGGCCGAGAGCCAATTGCTCTCGGCGAGCAATGGCCTTGTCGGCGCGCAATCCGATCAATCGACGGCGTTGATCCAGCTCTATCTGTCGCTTGGCGGCGGCTGGGACAGCAATGTCACTCCCACGGCCCCGGCGCGGGCCTCATCGACCACAGGCGGCTCCGCGAATGGCGACTGATCCCAACAAGAATCTCGACGAGTTTCTCGGCACACCCACCCGCCCATGGTGGAGGCGCTGGCTCAAGTGGATCATCGTCGGCGCGGTCGTCCTGCTCGCGGTGCTGCTGCTCTCGCGGGTCTTCTTCGGCGGCGCCACCGCGACACAATATTCCACCGAGGAGGCGGCGCGGGGCAATCTGACCGTCACGGTTTCCGCCACCGGCAAGCTCGCGCCGACCAACCAGGTGCAGGTCGGCTCGGAGCTTTCGGGCCTGGTCGAAACCGTCAGTGTCGACGTCAACGACCGCGTGGTGAAAGGCCAGCCGCTCGCCGTGCTCGACGTTTCGCAGCTCGACGACGAGATCACCCAGGGCCGCGCGCAGCTCAACGCGCAGCAGGCGCAGGTGGCGCAGGCGCAGGCGACCGTCGCCGAATCGCGCGCGCAGCTCGGTCGGCTCGAGGAAGTCAGCCGCCTCTCGGGGGGGCGTGTCCCCGCCAAGGTCGAGATGGAACAGGCGCGCGCGGCCTTCCAGCGCGCCAACGCCGCCCTCGCCGCGGCGCAGGCCAATGTCGTCGCGGCGCGCGCCGGGCTCTCGTCGAACGAGACGCGGCGCTACAAGGCAGTGATCCGCTCGCCGGTGAACGGCGTCGTGCTCGCCCGGCAGATCGACGCCGGCCAGACCGTCGCCGCCTCGTTCAACACGCCGACCTTGTTCGTCATCGCCGAGGACCTTTCGGCGATGGAATTGCAGGTCGCGATCGACGAAGCCGATGTCGGCTCGGTCAAGGATGGCCAGCTCGCGAGCTTTACCGTGGACGCTTTCCCGGGCAAGACCTTCCCGGCGACGATCACGCGCGTCGATCTCGGCTCGAACCTCTCGGGGCAGACGGCGACGAGCACCAGCACGACAGCCACGCAGTCGCAGGTCGTATCCTATGCGGCGACCCTCAGCGTCGCCAATGCGGACCAGCAGCTTCGCCCCGGCATGACTGCCACCGCAGAGATCATCACCAAGGCACGGCCCAACGTCTTGCTCATCCCCAATGCCGCGCTCCGCTTCAAGCCGGGTGCCGGCGGAGCGGGCGCGAGCGGCAGCCAGGGCGGCATCGCCGGTGCGCTCGTGCCGCGCGGGCGTCGTGGCGGCGGCGGTGCAGCGGAGAAGTCGGCGACGATGAGCCGTGGCGCACAGCAGACCGTGTACGTGCTCGGCGACGAGGGCCAGCCGCAGGCGGTGCAAGTCACCACCGGCGACACCAACGGCACCGTCACCGAAGTCACCGGCGGCGATCTCAAGCCCGGCATGAAGGTGATCACCGGCCAGCTTGCCGCGGATAGGGGCACCAGCCAGCGCCGTCAGGGCAGCGGCCAACGGCGCCAGGGTGCCGGCGCCAATGGCGGCGCGGGAGGCCAGCGTGGCGCCCAATGAACCGCCGATCATTCAGCTGCGCGGCGTCAGCAAGGTCTATGGCGAGGGCGCGACAGCGTTCCAGGCGCTCAAGAGCGTGGATCTCGACATCGCGGCAGGCGATTTCGTCGCGGTGATGGGGCCGTCGGGCTCGGGCAAGTCGACGACGATGAACATCCTCGGCTGCCTCGACGTGCCGAGCAGCGGGCAATTCCTGTTCAAGGGTCTGCATGTCGAGCGGCTCGATCGCGATCAGCGCGCGCTGCTGCGGCGAAAATATCTCGGCTTCGTGTTCCAGGGCTTCAACCTGCTCGCGCGCACTTCGGCGCTCGAGAATGTCGAGCTGCCTTTGCTCTATCGCGGCGATGGCAAGAAGGAGCGCCGGGCGACCGCGATGGCAGCGCTCGACAAGGTCGGGCTCAAGGAGTGGTGGGACCACACGCCCGCCGAGCTTTCGGGCGGCCAGCAGCAGCGTGTCGCCATTGCCAGAGCAATCGTCACCAACCCCGACGTGCTGCTCGCCGACGAACCCACCGGCAATCTGGATTCGGAGCGCTCGGTCGAGATCATGAAATTGCTGACCGAGCTCAACCAGACCAGCGGGATCACCGTGCTGATGGTCACGCATGAGCCCGACATGGCTGCCTTCGCCCGCACGATCGTCCACTTCAAGGACGGGCTGGTCGAGCGGATCGAGGCGCAGCACCTGCAAGGCGAGGTGGTGGCGTGAGCGGTAATACCCCGCCAAGGATGCAGCGCTAGATGCTCGGAACCACCTTCTCGCTCGCGGTCCGCTCGATCTTCCGCCACAAGCTCCGCTCGTTCCTGACGACGCTCGGCATCATCATCGGCGTCGCCGCAGTGGTGGCGATGGTCACGCTCGGCAAGGCCACCACCAAGGCGGCGCAGCAGCAGGTCGCCAGCCTCGGCACCAACGTGCTGCAGGTCCGCCCCGGCCAGGGCTTCGGCCGCGGCGGCGGCGGCCCGCGCCCGCCCGACTTCAAGGAAGAGGATGTCGAGGCAGTCGCGCGCCAGGTCGCCGGCGTCAACGCCGTCGCCCCCCAGGCGCAGTCGACCGCGACGGTGATCTATCAGGGCGCCAATTGGTCGACGACGATCAACGGCACCACCAACGCCTTCTTCCAGGTCCAGCCCTGGCCGTTGGTCTCGGGCCGGACCTTCACTCGCGCGGAGGAGCAGGCGGGCAAGGCCGTCTGCATCATCGGCAACACGATCCGCACCAACCTGTTTCGCGGCGGCGAGGCGGTGGGCGAGCGGCTGCGCGTCAACGGCGTGTCGTGCGACGTGATCGGCACGCTCTCGACCCGCGGGCAGGGCGGGTTCGGCGATCAGGACGACGTGATCGTCATGCCGATCAAGCAAGTCCAGCGCCGGTTCACCGGCAGCCGCGACATCAGGCTGATGCTGGTCGGCGTCGACCCGGCCTATGACAGCGCGCAGGTCCAGGAATCGATCAAGCAGGTGCTGCGCGAACGGCGCCAGATCAGCGGCGGCAAGGACGACGATTTCAACATCTTCGACACCGCCCAGATCAGCGCGACGCTTACCGGCATCACCACCCTGCTCACCCAGATCGTGACGGCAGTGGCCGCGATCAGCCTGGTCGTCGGCGGCATCGGCATCATGAACATCATGCTCGTCTCAGTCACCGAACGGACCCGCGAGATCGGCATCCGGCTCGCGATCGGCGCAGTGGCCAGCGAAGTGCTGATGCAATTCCTGATGGAAGCGGTGGTGCTGTCATGCCTCGGCGGGCTGGTCGGGCTGGTGGTGGCGCAGCTCGTGGTCTTCGGACTGGCGCCGCTGATGCAAGTCGAATTCATGTTCGAGCCGCAGATCAACGTCATCGCCTTCCTCGTCTCGGCGGTGATCGGGGTGGTGTTCGGCTATTTCCCCGCGCGCCGCGCCGCCAGCCTCAACCCGATCGATGCGCTAAGGCACGAGTGAGTCATTTGCCGTCGGTAGGCAGCCCGTACAGCTTGCGCAATTCCTCGAGATCCTCCCGCGTATCGACATCGACCAGTTCCGCCGGACTCGTCACGACATGATGCCCGCGCCGGATGAGATCGCGCGCCCCTTCGTCGCCCTCTAGCGCGAGCAGGTCGTCGAACAAATTTGCGCCGAACAATGCCGGCGGGCGCGGCTGGACGCCGTCGCTCGACGCGACGTTGGTATCCGCGCCGTTGGCCGCATCGAACATCCGGTAGACGTGCGTCGCCGTGACCCGCGGCATGTCCGCGAGCGCGACGAGCACCGCTTCGGCCCCGGCTTCGCGCGCGACGGCCACTCCGTGGTTCAGCGAGCGCGCCTGCCCGAGCATCGGGTCCGGATTCTCTTCGACGCGATACCCCCGCGCCGCGAAATCGAGGCTCGTACAGGACACCACGGCGATTCGGGTGAGAAACGGAATATTCTCGAGCGCGGTCACCAAATGATAGGCCAGCGGCTTGTCGAGGAACGGCTCGGCGAGCTTGTCGGCGTGGGTGAAGCGCAGGGATCGACCCGCCGCGAGCAGGATGAGGGCGGTCCGTTCAGGGGCGAGCATGGAAGCTCCTTACCATTGCGGCGGCGATCGACAAGGCAATCTCGGCCGGCCCGATCCCGCCGATATCGATGCCCGCAGGTCCCTCGATCCGCGCGAGATCGGCCGTCGCCACTCCCGCCGCCGCCAGCCGATCCAGCCGCGCCGCATGGCTCCGGCGCGATCCCAGCGCAGCGACATAGCCGGTCGGGTGCGCCAGCGCGGCGATCAATGCCGCATCGTCGATCTTGGGGTCGTGGCTGAGCGTCACCAGCGCGGTCGCGGCATCGGGCCGCAGCGCGTTGACCGCCTCGTCGGGCCAGCGATCGTCGAGGATCACCCCCGGGAACCGCTCTTCGGTGAGGAAGCGCCCACGCGGATCGATCACCTGGGTCGTGATCCCCAATTCGCGTGCCAGGCCGGCGAGCCGCTGCGCAATCTGCACCGCGCCGACGATCAGCAGCCGGCGCGGCGGATCGTAGCGATTGACGAAATCGCCTCCCGATCCGGGAGCGCTCCGCCCGGTCGCCAGATCGGTGACCACGTCGAACGCCGCGCCTTGTGCTCGCGCGCCTTCGATCGCCTCGAACAATTGCGCGGGAAACCCCTCGGTCGAGACCGGCTGCACCAGCACTGCGATCTCGCCGCCGCACGGCAACCCCACTTCCCACGCCGCCGGATCGGCGACGCCATAGCGCTTCACCACCGCCGACGCCCCGGCGATCACTTCCCCCGCAGTCGCGAGAATGTCGGTCTCGACGCAGCCGCCCGACACCGACCCTTCGAACCGGCCATCGACATGGACGAGCATATGACTTCCGCGCGGCCGCGGCGCCGAGCCCCAGGTCGACACCACCGTCGCAAGCGCCATCGGCGCGCCCTTCCAGGCGCGCGCGGCCGCCAATACGCTGTCGTTTTCCGCCACGCTTCGCCTCGCTTCCGTCACATCCGCGGGATAACGCCTGGCCGGTGGAAAGTTTCGTGGCAAGATCGCTGACGATCGCGGCGCTGCTGCTGGTGCCGGCCTGTGTCGGCGTGCAGGAAAGAAGCATGGCCTCTCCGATCGTCATCGCGCACCGCGGCGCCAGCGGCGAACGCCCCGAACACACCTTGCTGTCCTATCAGTTGGCGATCGAGCAGGGGGCCGACTTCATCGAGCCCGATCTGGTGCCCACCAAGGACGGCGTGCTCGTCGCCCGGCACGAAAACGAGATATCGGGAACGACCGATATCGACGCACATCCCGAATTCGCCGCGCGCAAGACCACCAAGACGATCGACGGCGCGCCGGTGACCGGTTGGTTCACCGAGGATTTCACCCTCGCCGAATTGAAGACGCTCCGCGCCAAGGAGCGCCTGCCCCAGCTGCGCCCGGGCAACACCCGCTATGACGGGCAGGCAGAGATCCCGACCTTCGACGAGATCATCGCGCTGGCCAAGAAGGCCTCGCGCGAGACCGGCCGCACGATCGGCATCTATCCCGAGACCAAGCATCCGAGCTATTTCGCGGCGATCGGCCTGCCGCTCGAGGAGCGGCTGGTCGCCAAATTGCGCGAAGCCGGCTGGGACCGCGCCGACGCACCGGTGTTCATCCAGTCGTTCGAAGTCGCCAATCTCAAGAAGCTCAAGGGCATGACCCAAGTGCCGCTCATCCAGCTGATGGCCGCGAGCGGCGGACCCGCCGATAGTGCCGAGCCGAGCTACGCTGCGATGGTAACGCCCGAAGGACTGCGCCGCATCGCCGAATATGCCGCCGGCATCGGCCCCGAACGCACGATGATCGTGCCGGCCACGGGTCCGTCCACCAGCCTCGTCGCCGATGCGCATGCGGCGGGCCTCAAGGTCCACCCCTGGACCTTCCGCGCCGAGAATTTCTTTCTCCTCCCCGCCTACCGCTCGACGGGCGGCCCCGCCGACCATGGCCGGCTCGCCGAGGAAATCGCGGTTTTCATCGGGCTTGGCGTCGACGGGATATTCAGCGATTACCCCTATATAGCGGTATCCGCGCGCGCTGCTTCGGCTTCGCCCGCACATCGAAAGTAAGGCTCATGCGCAAGTTGCTCATTCCGATCGTCGCCATGCTGCCGCTGCTCGCGGGCGGCTGCATCGCCAAGACCGCGTGGGACGTCGCCACCCTGCCGGTCAAGGCCGGCTCCCAGGCAGTCGACTGGACCACCACCAGCCAGGAAGAATCCGACCGCAACTACGGCAAGAAGATGCGCGAGAAGGAAGCGCGCGAGGGCAAGGAGCGCCGCAAGCGCGAGAAGGAATGCAGGAAGAGCCCGGATTCGTGCGGCGCCTATGACGGCTACCGCGCCGGCGATCCGGGCTAATTCCCCCTTCCTCTTAGGGAGGGGAGTTGCGTCCTATGGCGTACCGCCCCCAAGCACCCGCGCCACCGCGCGCAGCACCTCGGGCTTCATCTGCACCCATAAATGGCTGCTGCTGACTTCGATCGCCTGCCCGACCGAACCCTCGGGCTCGCGGCAGATCAGCCCGTTGACCAATCCGTCACTACGGCTCCAGATTGCCGTCGCCGGGACCGGCAGCGGCCGTGCCGCCTCTTCCAGCCGTGCGTTCAATGCAGGATCGTCGATCTTCTCGCCGGTAAACCATTCGAACGGGCGCCAGACATTGGTGGAGGTCGGCGGGCCCGCGAACGGCGAACTGATCGTGATCACTTCGCGGACATGCTCGGGATGCCGGTGCGCCGCGACCCGCGCCATGATCCCGCCGAGCGATACGCCGATCAACGTAACTTTCTCGCCGGTCTCAGTGTGCAGCGCGGCAATCCGCGCCATCAGCCGCTCGCCCTCGGCCCCGATCGCGCGCACGCCGAGGTTGCGGCCCAGTTGCCAGCCCTCGGCACGATAGCCGAGGCGGTTGAGATAGCGCCGCATTATGAAGGTGGAGCGGTCCGAATTGGTCAGCCCCGGCAATAATATCACCGGCCGGCCGTCGCCCGGCGGCACATCGTCGAGCGTCTTGCGCTCGCGAATCAACCGTCCGAGCCCCCAGGCGGCGCGTGGCCCTTCCGAAAGCAAAGCCAGCGCCGGCGGCGGCACTTCGGCAGAAGCGGGGGTAGCCAGTCTCAAAACCATTGCATCACTCCCGAAGGAAACGGCGTCCATATTCCGACCCGGACGCCCGCGGCGCAGCGCCTCGCCCGTCCAGGCATTGCAGGTTCGGAACAGCCTATACCCGCCCCGCGCGACAAAGAACGCATCAGCGGCGCCATAGCGCCCCCGTGCAGGCGACCCAGCGCCGAAAGTGCCGCGAAGGAACGCCGCCAGCCCAGCCACGATTCGCGCGAGTGAACGGATCAAGCACGGCTCCCGTTTCGGCGCATCCCGCGCCATGCTATGCCGTGGGCATGGCACAAGACACACATGTACTGGACCGTCCGCCCGAAGGCGCCTCGGCCGACTGGACGATACCGCAGAACTGGCAGGCGTACACCGCCGAGGAACACGCGACCTGGGACATATTGTTCGAGCGCCAGGCAAAGCTGCTGCCCGGCCGCGCGTCGGGCGCGTTTCTCAAGGGGCTCGACGCGCTGCGGCTCTCCGAATCGGGCATTCCCAATTTCGAGGAATTGTCCGAGCGGCTGATGAAGCTGACCGGCTGGCAGGTCGTCGCGGTGCCGGGCCTCGTCCCCGACGAAGTGTTCTTCGATCACATGGCCAATCGCCGCTTCGTCGCGGGCAATTTCATCCGCCGGCCCGACCAGCTCGATTACCTCCAGGAACCCGACGTCTTCCACGACGTGTTCGGCCATGTCCCGATGCTCGCCGACCCGGTCTTCGCCGATTATCTCGAAGCCTATGGCCGCGGCGGCGTCCGCGCGATAGAGCTGGGCGCGCTCAAGCAGCTCGGCCGGCTCTATTGGTACACGGTCGAGTTCGGGCTGGTGCAGGAGGCCGAGGGCCTGCGAATCTACGGTGCTGGGATCGTGTCGAGCTCGGCCGAGAGCCGCTTCGCGCTAGACGATCCCAGCCCCAACCGCATCGGCTTCGACCTCGCCCGCGTAATGCGCACCGAATATCGGATCGACGATTTCCAGCAGAACTACTTCGTCATCCCCAGCTTCGACGAACTGCTGAGGGTGACGATCGAGACCGATTTCGCGCCGCTGTACGAGGAGATCCTGCCGCTTCCCGACATTCCGGTAGCCGAGATATTGCCAGGCGATGCGGTGATCACTCAAGGTACGCAGGAGTATGCAAGGAGCCGCCCCTGATGAAGTTCCTCGATTCGCTGTTCGGCAAGAAGGAAAACGCCGCGCAGCTCGGCGAACCCGCCACAGTCGATGATGCCGACGCGGCGGTCGACGCCACTTTCGAGCGCGCCGAAGCCGAACTGCAGCTCAAGACCGAAGCTGCGATGGGATTGTGGGGGCTGGGATCGGGCGAAAGCTGGGCGGCCGATCTCGAGGCCGGGACGATCACCTTCGTCAATGCCAGGGGCTGGGAGATCACTGCGCCGGTGCAAGTGGTCGGCACGCTCAACACCACCGACGGGACCTGGCTCTGGGGCTGGGACCATCCATCGGTGCCTGCGCCGGTCTCCGGACATGCCGGTCTCGTCCGCGATTTCGGCGCGAAGCACGGGCTCGAAGCACTCACCACGCGCATGATCGAGGCCAGCGAGGCCGACGGCTGGACCTTCGCGGCGCTCGCTTGCTATCTCGCTGGCGCGCAAGGTGCCTATCGCGGCCCTGCCGGCGACGCGCTGGTGTTCATGACTTATGGCGAAGTCAGCATCCGCGATCCCGGCGCCGGCTGAGCCTCAGATGTCGAGCGCCCAGCCGTCGCGACCCTTGGGATCGGGCGGAGTGCTCGGCACATAGCGACTCGCGCCGGCCTGGAGGCGCAGGATCGTCCAGTCGCCGCGGCGATCGACATCCTGCAGCGTGCAGCCGCATCCCGCGAACGCCGCCACGACCTGCTCGCGCTGGGTCTCCAGCAGACCGGCCAGCACGATCGTTGCGCGCACATCGGCGATCGCGGCGAGCTCGGGCGCCATCGACACGAGCGGTCCCGCCAGGATATTGGCGATCACCAGGTCATAAGGTGCCCGCGCAGTGATCGCATCGCTGAGCGCCCCATCAGCAACGATGAGCTCGATCCCCGCGATCGCGTTGGCAACCGCGTTCGCTTGGGTCACTTCGATCGCGGACGGGTCGATATCGGTGGCGACGATGCGCGCCTCGGACCAGAGATGCGCGGCCGCAAAAGCCAGCAGCCCGGTCCCGGTCCCCACATCGATCACGCTGGAAAATGCCTGCTCCGCCATCGCGTCGAGCATCCGCAGGCAGCCCGAGGTCGTCGCGTGATGCCCGGTTCCGAACGCACGCCCCGCGTCGATCAGGAATGCGCGGCCGCCCTCGGGGGCGTCGACCGGATGCGCGCTGGTATGGACCACGAACTGTCCCTCGCGGATCGGCTCGAGCCCCTCCTGGCTCATCTTTACCCAATCCTCGGCGGTGAGCGGCTCGATCACCGGCGCAATCGCGCCCGCGCTCGGCGCCAGCGCGCGCAGCGCCGCGAGCATCGCCGCGTCGGGCTCGTTTTCCATATAGGCGTCGAGCCGCCAGCGCTCCTTATCGTCCTCGACGACTTCGGTGGTCATCAGCACTGCATCGAGCGCGAATTCGCCGGCGTCGATCGCCTCGGCCTCGGCGCGCGTGCACGGCAAGGTCACCTTCCAGCTGTCGATCTGCTCAGCGGACATAGCTGGCGCCGTTGATGTCGAGCACCGCACCGGTCATCGAAGGCGGCGCCTCGAGCGCGCAGAAACGCGCGAGCGTCGCCACTTCTTCGGGCGCGGCGACTCGGCCCAGCGGGATGTCGGCGAGCAGTTTCTCGCCGCCGCGGCTCGCCAGATAATCCTCCGCCATGCCGGTCATCGTGAAGCCGGGGCAGATCGCGAAGGCGAGGATGCCCTGGCCGGCATAGCCGCGGGCGATCGACTTGGTCATGCCGACCATCCCCGCCTTGGACGCGGCATAATGCCAATGTGCGGGCGAATCGCCGCGATAGGCGGCGCGGCTGGCGATATTGACGATGCGGCCGGGATGCCCCTCCGCCTGCCAGTGGCGCACCGCCAGGCGGCAAAGTTCGGCGGCTGCAGTCAGATTGACTCGCATCGTGCGCTCCCACCCGGCGACCCAATCGTCATGGTCGAGATCGAGCGGCGTGGCTTCGAAAATGCCGGCATTGTTGATCAGCACGTCGATGCGCCCGTCGAGCGCGTCGAGCGCCTGCTGCCACAGCTGCCGGGGCGCGGCGGGATCGTCGAAGTCGGCGGGAATGCCGCTGTTCGTGCCCTGGCCGACGAGGTTGAGCCCTTCGCCGGTGAGCGACTGTGCGATCGCCGCGCCGATGCCCCGGCTCGCGCCGGTGAGGAGGATGTTGGTCATGGGATGGGCCAGTAGCGACTGTTCCGACCGTCGTCATCATCGCTCCCCTCCCTCCTGCGTGAGGGGAGTATTCAGGCCGCGACCGAACTCGAAAACGTCTCGGCTGCCGCGCGCAGCTGGCTGAGACGGTCGTCGACTTCGGCGACGTCCTGCTGGAGCGTGTCGATCTCGCTGGTCACGGTCTTGGTGTCCTCGCGGATCGCGCCGATTGTCGCCGACATCGAATCGGCGGCAAGCGCGGTCTCGTCGACCGCCGCGGTGATCGCCGTCACCGTCTGCGCCTGGACTTCCATCGCGGTGCGGATGCGGTTGGCGCTTTCCTGTACTTCGTTGACGGTCGAACGAATCGAGGCATTGGTCTCGACGGTGCTGCGCGTTGCCGACTGGATCGATGCGATTTTGGCTGCGATGTCGTCGGTGGCGCGCGCGGTCTGGCTCGCGAGGCTCTTCACTTCCTGCGCGACCACCGCGAAGCCGCGGCCGGCATCGCCTGCCCGGGCGGCTTCGATCGTCGCGTTGAGCGCCAGCAAATTGGTCTGCCCGGCAATGTCGCGGATAAGCCCGAGGATCGATTCGATCGACTTGGCGTGATCCGAGAGCGTCTCGGACATCCCCACCGCGGCACCGGCCTGCCCCGAAGCGCGCGTGGCGATATCGGCAGCGGCCTCGACTTCCATGCGGGCGTCCTCGATCGCACGGATCAGCCCAGCCGCGGTCTGCGCGGCCTCGCGCATCGCGACTGCGGACTGTTCGGCCGCCGCGGCGACTTCGCTTGCCTTGCCGAGCATCCCGCGCGCCGAATTCGACGCACCCTGCGCCTGCACCCGGATGCGGTTGCCGAGCGCCGTCGCGCCTTCGATCGATTCGCTGATGCTGGCGCGGAAGCGCGCCGAGCTGTCGCGGCGCTCCTCGCTGCTATGCGCGGCATCGGTCGCGCCGAGATGGCCCGCCATCAGATCGGCCTCGGCCATCGCCAGCCGCTGGACGATGTCGCAATAGCGGCCGAGCCGATCGGCATCGGCCACGTTCTCGCGCAGCACCGCCATCGTCGCGCTATGCGCATAAGCGAAGGAAGCGAGCACTGCCGGCAGCGGAACCCCGCCCTTATAGGTGTCGGCGGCATAGCCGCATGCCATCTCCACCCATTCCTCGGTGAACGGTGCGCCATATTTCAGCTGCGAATAACGCGCGCCGAGCTGGACCTGCTCCTCGAAATTGCGCGAATCCTCGAATGCGGCGCGCATCGGCGTGCTCGCCGGCATGGCGAGGAAATGCTTCCAGAAGCCCCGCGCGATCGACTCGTGATGCCCTTCGAGCAATGCGCCAATCTCGGCGCAGGCGGGCAGCACCGCATCGTCCCAGTCATAGACTCGCCGATGCTCGTCGACCGAGCGGCTGCCCCCGCTCCAACGTCCAGGTTCGCGCCGTCCCACCATGTGCTTCTCTCCTAGGCCGCGACTTTCGACACGAAGTCGCTGGCGCTGAATTTGAGGCTGCCGAGCTGGCTGTCGAGAGCGGCGAAGCCCTGGCCCACCCGGTCGATTTCGGATGCCACCGTCTCGGTATCCTCGCGGATCGCGCCGATCGTCGCCGACATCGAATCGGCGGCGAGCGCGGTCTCGTCGACTGCCGCGGTGATCGCCGTCACCGTCTGCGCCTGGACTTCCATCGCGGTGCGGATGCGATTGGCGCTTTCCTGCACCTCGGCGACGGTTTCGCGGATCGAGGCATTGGTTTCGACGGTGCTGCGCGTCGCCGACTGGATCGACGCGATCTTGGCGGCGATGTCGTCGGTGGCGCGCGCGGTCTGGTTGGCGAGGCTCTTCACTTCCTGCGCGACGACCGCGAAGCCGCGGCCGGCATCGCCGGCACGCGCCGCCTCGATCGTCGCGTTGAGCGCCAGCAGGTTGGTCTGCCCGGCAATGTCGCGGATAAGCCCGAGAATCGATTCGATCGACTTGGCATGGTCCGAGAGCGTCTCGGACATGCCCACCGCGGCACCGGCCTGCCCCGACGCGCGCGTGGCGATATCGGCGGCTGCTTCGACTTCCATCCGCGCATCCTCGATCGCACGGATCAGCCCCGCTGCGGTCTGCGCGGCTTCGCGCATCGCCACTGCCGATTGCTCGGCGGCAGCAGCAACTTCCGATGCCTTGCCGAGCATGCCGCGTGCGGAGGCCGAAGTGTGCACTGCCTGGATGCGGAGTTGGTCGCCCTCGCGCGACGCATTCTCGACGGTCAGTCCGATCGAGTCGCGGAACTCGGCGGCGAGCCGGTCGCGCGCGGTCTGCGAGCTGTGCTCGCGATACATATTGTAGATTTCGACGGTGATGTCGCCCTCGAGCGCCGACAGCCGCATTAGCGTATCGATCAGCCCGACTAGATCGCTGTCGTCCGACGCCAGGCGGCGAGTGAGCACTTGCAGTGCGGCGCGATCGCTGGCGCTGATCATCGAGAGCAGCGCCATCGGCGGCACTTCAGCGGCATACGCCGCGGCGACCGAACGCTCGATCGATTCGATCCAGGCACTGCCCTGCAGATCGAGGAAGCGATTCCTCAGGAACACCACGCCGACGTCGATCATCTTGGCGGTGTCGTCGCTCGCCCAATTGCGCTGGTTGGCAAAGCATCGCAGCCATTGCTGCCAATAGGCTTCGGACACCGATTGGATTTCGGGTTCGAGCGCTTCCCAGGCTTCGCGGCTCGACCGCACCAGCGACCCCTCGACATCGAAAACGCGCAGCCGTGCGCGAATGTCGATCCGGGCGCTCATCGTGCCGGCTGCCGGCAGGTCCTTGGTCGGTGCCACAGTAAACAGATCCCCTTGAGCAGCCGCGGGAACGCTCGGCCGCTATTCCCTCTGCTATGGCGCGAGACTGGTTAAGAGCGGGTTAGGACCCCATCGCGTCTGCGCATCCCGGCTTGCATCCGTTGCACCGGGGACTAAGGAAGCGGCGTCGACCCGAAAGGAATGCCATTTGGCCAACGTCCGCAACCCCGCGCGACCGCTGTCGCCGCACCTATCGATCTGGAAATGGGGGCCGTCGATGACGGTCTCGATCGTCCATCGCGTCACCGGCTCGGGCATGGCGACGGTGGGCACGCTCCTGTTCGTGTGGTGGCTCGCGGCATTGGCGTCCGGCCCGGCGGCCTATGCGCCGTTCCTCGACGTGTTCACGCTGAGCTCGGGCAAGCTCAATCTGCTCGGCTATGTCTTCGGTATCGGACTGACACTGTCCTTCTTCCAGCACATGGCCTCCGGCGTGCGGCATCTGTTCCTCGACGCCGGCGCGAATTTCGAGCTCGGCGGCAACAAGCGCACCGCGCTGGCGACGTTCCTGGTCTCGGTCGTCCTGACCGCAGCGTTCTGGGTGTGGATCGTGGAGAAGACCAATGGGTAACGGCACTCCGATCGGCCGCGTCCGCGGGCTCGGCTCGGCGCACGAAGGCGCCGACGGCTGGTGGCACCACAAGATCAGCGCGGGCTCGAACCTGGTCCTGGTATTGTGGTTCCTGCTCTCGATCGCGCTGCTGCCGAACTATGATTACGCCACGATCAGCGGCTGGCTGGCCCAGCCCTGGGCCGCGGTTCCGCTGATCCTGCTCGTCGTCAGCACCTTCTATCATTTCCATCACGGCCTCACCGTGGTGATCGAGGATTATCAGCACGACGAGACCCGCTTCGTGCTGCTGCTCCTGCTCAAATATTTCACGATCGCCACCGCGACGCTCGCGATCTTCTCGATCCTCAAGGTCGCCTTCACTGCCGGGGCCACGCTCTGATGCCTGCTGCGTACAAGATCATCGATCACACCTATGACGCCGTCGTCGTCGGCGCCGGCGGCTCGGGCCTGCGCGCGACGATGGGCGCGGCCGAAGCCGGCCTCAAGACCGCGTGCATCACCAAGGTTTTTCCCACCCGCAGCCACACCGTGGCCGCGCAGGGCGGCATCGCCGCGAGCCTCGGCAATAATTCCCCCGATCACTGGTCGTGGCACATGTTCGATACGGTCAAGGGCTCGGACTGGCTCGGTGACCAGGATGCGATCGAGTATATGGTCCGCGAGGCGCCCGCCGCGGTCTACGAGCTCGAACATGCCGGCGTGCCGTTCAGCCGCAACGAGAACGGCACGATCTACCAGCGTCCGTTCGGCGGGCACATGCAGAATATGGGCGAAGGCCCGCCGGTGCAGCGCACCTGCGCCGCCGCCGACCGCACCGGCCATGCGATGCTCCATTCGCTCTACCAGCAGAGCCTGAAGTACGACGCCGACTTCTACGTCGAATATTTCGCGCTCGACCTGATCATGGAGAACGGCGCCTGCCGCGGCGTGATCGCATTGTGCATGGAAGACGGCAGCATCCACCGCTTCCGCAGCCACGCCGTGGTGCTCGCCACCGGCGGCGGCGGCCGCGTCTACCAGTCGGCGACGTCGGCGCACACCTGCACCGGCGACGGCAACGGCATGGCGCTGCGCGCGGGCATCGCGCTGCAGGACATGGAATTCGTCCAGTTCCACCCAACCGGCATCTACGGCGCCGGCGTACTGATCACCGAGGGCGCCCGCGGCGAAGGCGGCTATCTGACCAACTCCGAAGGCGAGCGCTTCATGGAGCGCTACGCCCCGAGCGCGAAGGACCTCGCCTCACGCGACGTCGTCGCCCGCTCGATGGCGATGGAGATGCGCGAGGGCCGCGGCGTCGGCAAGGACAAGGACCACATCTACCTCCACCTCAACCATATCGACCCCAAGATCCTGCACGAGCGCCTGCCCGGCATCACCGAGACCGGCAAGATCTTCGCCGGCGTCGACCTGACCCGCCAGCCGCTGCCGGTGACCCCCACCGTCCATTACAATATGGGCGGCGTTCCCACCAACTATCACGGCGAGGTCGTCCATAATAAGGACGGCAATCCGGATACCGTCGTCCCCGGGCTGTTCGCGATCGGCGAGGCGGCGTGCGTTTCGGTCCACGGCGCCAATCGCCTGGGCTCGAACTCGCTGATCGATCTCGTCGTGTTCGGCCGCGCCACCGGCCTGCGCCTCAAGGAGATCATCAAGCCCGGCACCAAGCACGCGGCACTGCCGGCGGGCTCTGAAGAGTTCGCGCTCACCCGGCTCGATCACTTCCGCAACGCCGCCGGCAGCACACCCACCGCCGAGCTCCGCCGCGACATGCAGAAGACGATGCAGCGCCACTGCGCGGTCTTCCGCGACAGCGCTTTGCTAGCCGAGGGCGTCACGCATATGGACGCGGTCTATCAGGGCTTCCAGCATGTCGGCATCCAGGACCGCTCGCTGATCTGGAACACCGATCTGGTCGAGACGCTCGAGCTCGACAATCTGATCGGCCAGGCGGTGGTGACGATCCGCTGCGCCGCCAACCGCAAGGAAAGCCGCGGCGCGCACATGCACGAGGACTTCCCCAATCGCGACGACGCGAACTGGATGAAGCACACCGTCGCGACTTTCGAGGGCTGGGGCGGGAAAAGCGGTGGCGTGGCGATCGATTATCGCCCGGTGCATGACTACACGCTGACCGACGAGATCGAGTATATCAAGCCGAAGAAGCGGGTTTACTAGCAGACAGGAGAGTCGATGCTAGGATGGCTTAAGGAGGAGGAGGCTAAAAGAGCAGCGTATGTTGCTTTACCAAAACGCCTCCGCGGCAGAAGGTTGTCTAGCCGGATACTTCGCAAGAGACATCGTAGTTTACAGGGCTCTCGAGGCGCTTGCTGCTGAAAACCGAGCTCTCGCACTATCGGCGTCAGCAAAATATCCCCTTAGGGCTTGATGCGATGGAGCGCCTTCTTTCTATCAACATGGACCTCAGGCGCCTTTATGACACCACCGCGTCAAGGCACTTGGAGTCATTTGACAAGGCAACGACCCCTTTGATGGGTTGGAAGGTTTATCTCGCCAGGTGCGAAGAAGAGGTGGAATGACCGGCAGCATCACCCCGCCGCCTGGAGCCGGTCCGCCAGCCACATCTTGATCAGCGCCTGCCGAGTCACGCCGCGCTTCTGCGCCTGCTCGTCCAGGCTCCGCACCATCCAGTCCGGAAAATCGACATTGACCCGACGCAGCTTGAGGCCTGGCCGCTTCGCGCTCGCCCAGTCGATCAGGTGATCGATATCCTCGCCATTGTCGAACATGCGGTCGAATTCAGCGCTCGTCATAGGCCATTTCTTCGCTTCTTCGCGCACGGCGGACCGAGACAATCCGGATCGCGTCTCCGCGGAAGGTGACGACCGCCGTCCAGCGGCGTCCGGCGATCTCTCCGACGTAAAGTCGTCTTTCTTCTGTGCCATACAAGACTGTCCCGAGTTCCAGCAGGTGCGCATCCAGCCATAGCGCCTGTGCCTCATCAAAATCGATGCCATGCTTGGCGCGGTTCGCTGCGCTCTTGGCCGGATCAAATTCGAACACCACCGCAGGTTACCACTAGGGCGGTATAATTTCTATACCGAGCGATAGGGCCATCCGCTTGACTCGGTCGCCTTGCATGTAAGGGTACCGCATCAAGCGGAGGCGATCCAAATGCCGTTTCGGTTCAACTATCTGTTTACTGCATTTGCACTCGCGATTGGGGCTCAGCCCGCTGCCGCACAGGGCACGCATACCAAGGAATGGCCCCAGATCCTCGGCGGGGCGAACCAGCGCGAAATGGGCGAGGCGCTGGCGACCGGCCCGCAGCTCGAGCGCGGACGTTCGGCAAAGTGGCTGCTCGCCGATCGTCGCAAGTTGCTCCGCACAGTCGAAGCGCTCCAGCCGCAGCGACCCGGGCAGGTCGACGCCTATGTCGTCTCGGTCGCGCTCGACAGCGATCCGGTGTTCGGCCGCGAGGCGCGCGAGGCGGCCAGGGTGCTCGCCCGGCGCTACGATGCCGCCGGCCGCGCGCTCCTGCTGACGCGCGGCGCCGATACCGCCGCGGGGAGCCTGGACTCGCTCACCCTGGGCCTCGCTCGCGTCGCCGAACTGATGGACAAGAAGCAGGATGTGCTGGTGCTCTATCTCACCAGTCACGGCGCGCAGGTCGGCATCGCCTATCATGACGGCGACGAAGGCTATGGCCTGCTCTCCCCCACCCGCCTTGCCGCGATCCTCGACGAACTCGGCATCCGCAACCGACTGTTGATTCTGTCTGCCTGCTATTCCGGGGTGTTCGTGCCGGTGCTGTCGAACGACACCACCGCCTTGCTCACCGCCGCGTCGTCGGACCGCACCTCGTTCGGCTGCCGTGCCGAGAATGACTGGACCTTCTTCGGCGATGCACTGGTCAACCACGCGCTTCGCAAGCCCCAGCCGCTCGGCGACGCGCTCGTCGAGGCACGCGACATGATCAGCGGGTGGGAGATGTCGAGCCGCCTGCCTTCGTCGAACCCGCAGGCGACGGTCGGCGAAGGTGTCGAGGCGTGGCTCGGCCCGCTCGAGGCGCGCATGCCCAGGGAAGCCACCGCGCCGGTCGGCGCCCCCGCCACCGACGCGCTCAAACCCTGATCAGGGAACCGCCGGCGCCTATGGCGGTTTGCGCACGCGTGACCGACACATCCGAGAATCGCGCCACCCGCTACCCGCTGCTCAGCCAGCCGCATATCGTGCTGCACGGCCCGGTGGATCACGACATGTATGCGAGCTTCCGCCGGCAGCTGGCCGATGCGCCGAAGGATGGCCCGTTGGTCGTCGCGATCTCGACGCTCGGCGGCGATCCCGAGGTCGCCCGGCTGATGGGAGACGAACTCCGCCTACTGCGCGATTATACCGGACGCGAGACGCTCTTCCTCGGCAAGGTCGCGGTCTATTCGGCGGGCGCCACCTTCATGGCGAGCTTCCCGGTCGACAAGCGCTTCCTCACCCGCGGGACCCGGATCATGGTCCACGAGCGCATCCTGACCAAGACGATCGAGCTGTCGGGACCGCTCAAGAGCGTGGTCGCCGGGCTCAAGGCCAGTCTCCACGAGATCGAGGAATCGGTCCGCATCGAGGAAGAGGGCTTTCGCGGGCTCGTCGCCGGATCGAAGATCGCGTTCGAGGAAGTGCAGAAACGCGCGCCCACCAATTGGTATATCGAGGCCGAGGAGGCGCGCGACCTCGGCCTCGTGCTGGATTTGATCTGACGGACTGTCTGTGGCGGCCTACGCCGTCGCGCCGCCATCGATATCGATCGTGGTGCCGGTGATGAACGACGATTCGTCGCTCGCCAGGAACGATGCAAGCGCCGCGACTTCTTCCGCGCGGCCATAGCGTCCCAGGGGGATGTTGGGCAGCATGATCTTGGCCATGTCGCCATCGGCAGGGTTCATGTCAGTATCGATCGGCCCGGGCTGGATCACATTGACCAAAATGCCGCGCGGCGCGAGATCGCGCGCCCAGCCGCGTGCTAGGCCCTGCACCGCCGCCTTGCTGGCGCCGTAGCTGGCCATCCCGGGTATCATCGAGACATCGCCCGATACGCTGCCCACGATCACGACCCGGCCGCCATCGGCGAAATGCGGCACCGCCGCCACCGTGCCTGCGGCCACGCCATCGACATTGACTGCGAACACCCGGCGAAAGTCCTCATACCCGCCCTGATCGACAGGCGCGCCGCCAAAGACCCCGGCATTGTGAACGAGGATGTCGATCCCGCCCAGCGTGTCGGCCGCCTGGTTCACTGCAGCGGCCACCGCAGCGGCGTCGCCCGCATCGGCCTGTATCGCAAGCCCCTTGACGCCTGCGCCCTCGATCGCCTTGACGGTCGCGGCAGCGGCCTCATGGTTGCCGACATAGGTGATCACGACATCGGCGCCGTCGGCCGCCAGCCGCCTGGCGATCGCCGCGCCGATTCCGCGCGATCCACCGGTTACCAGCGCGCGCTTGCCCTGAAGCTTCTTCGACATTCTACTAATCTCCGATCCCCAGCCGATCGCTTCGCCGGCTGCCGGGACGGGCAATGATTTGGGGTGCCGCGGATATAGTTCAAGATTTCCGAACTATGGAAATGACAAACTATTCCTATATCGGACCCATGGATCGTCTCGTGCACCCCAACCTCAAAGACGTCAGCCTCGCCGCGGCGCTGCATGCGCTCGCCGATCCGGTGCGGCTGGACATCATCGCGCGGCTGGTCGATTGCCCGAGCCTCAACGCCGGCGCCTCCTGTGCCCAGGCCACTCCGAAGAGCACGATCTCCAACCATCTGAACGTGCTGCGCGCCGCCGGGCTGGTCGAGACCAAGGTCGAAGGCCGAGAGCGGATCAATCGGTTGCGCTGCGTGGATTTCGACGCGCGCTTCCCCGGCCTGCTCGCTTCGGTGCTGGCCAATAAAGGCTGAGCTTTGCGGCGCCTATGGGGTTGCGCTGCGATTGCGAAAGGCATAGCCCGCCCCGCAAACACCGTGCCTTTAAGGACTCCCAGGAATGGCCGATTTCCGCCTGCCCAAGAACAGCCGCATCACCAAGGGCAAGGAGCACAAGGCCGACGCGTCGGCAAAGCGCGTCAAGAAGCTCAAAATCTATCGCTACGATCCCGACATCGGCGAGAATCCGCGCTACGACAATTTCGAAGTCGATCTCGACGAATGCGGCCCGATGGTGCTCGACGCGCTGATCAAGATCAAGTCCGAGCAGGACAGCAGCCTGACCTTCCGCCGCTCGTGCCGCGAGGGGATTTGCGGCTCGTGCTCGATGAACATGGACGGCCGCAACGGCCTCGCCTGCACCACCGCGATCGAGGACATCAAGGGCGAGATCCGGATCACGCCGCTGCCGCACATGGACGTGATCAAGGACCTCGTCCCCGATTTCACGCATTTCTATGCGCAGTACAGCTCGATCAAGCCGTGGCTGCAAACCGTGTCGACCACGCCGTCGGGCAAGGAGCGGCTGCAGAGTCCCGAGGACCGCGAGAAGCTCGACGGGCTGTACGAGTGCATCCTGTGCGCCTGCTGCTCGACTTCGTGCCCGAGCTATTGGTGGAACAGCGACAAGTTCCTTGGCCCGGCGATCCTGCTCCAGGCCTATCGCTGGCTTGCCGACAGCCGCGACGAGATGACCGGCGAGCGGCTCGACCAGCTCGAGGATCCGTTCCGCCTCTATCGCTGCCACACGATCATGAACTGCGCCAACGTTTGCCCCAAGGGCCTCAACCCCGCCAAGGCGATCGCCGAGATCAAGAAGCTGGAGGCCGAGCGGGCGCTTTGAGCGACTTCGTCGAGACGCATTTCCGCTACGACGACGATCCCGACCTGCCGGGCTGGAAGCGCTGGCAGATCCTCGACCAGGGGCGCTTCAACAGCTTCATCGGCGCGTTGTCGGTCAAGCGCGATGGCAAGGTCGCGCGGGTGCGGACGAGCTTCGCCCACCAGCATTCGAACCTGCGCGATCATATCCACGGCGGCGCGCTCGCCGGGTTCATCGACATGGCATTGTTCGCCGCGGGGCGCAGCTTCGGCGTGCTCAGCGGGCCGGCCTCGACGCTCGACATGTCGATTCAGTTCATCACCGGCGGCGCGATCGGGGTGCCGACCGAAGCGCATGTCGAGTTGCTCCGTGAGACTGGACGCTTGCTCTTCCTGCGCGGAGTGGTGGTGCAGGACGAGGTGATGGTCGCCAGCTTCCTCGGCACGATCCGCAAGCCCTCGGTCAAATGACCGCCCTCTCCCCGTTCGCCCTGAGGTTGTCGAAGGGCCGCTCTTCTCTTCGCGGGCAAGGAAGAACGGTGCTTCGACAGGCTCAGCACGAACGGATCAAAGGGCGGGCATGACCAAGGTCCTCACGCGTTACCGCGAACTCGTCGCGGCGGGCGAGCTTCGCCTCGATCCCGAGCAGGAAGCCGCCGCCGACCGCCTCGATCAACTCGCCCAGCAGCTCGAAGCCGTTCCCAGGAAGGGCAGCATTCTCTGGCGCGCGCTCGGCCGCCGGCCCGAACCGCCGCGCGGGGTATATCTGTGGGGCGGCGTCGGGCGCGGCAAATCGATGCTGATGGACTTGCTGTTCGACTGCGTCGCGATCCGCCGCAAGCGCCGCGTCCATTTCCACGAATTCATGCTCGAAGTGCATGAGCGCCTCAATGTCGAGCGCCAGAAGAACACCGAGGATCCGCTGGTCGCGGTCGCCGATGCGCTGGCGGATGACATTCGCCTGCTCGCTTTCGACGAGATGGTGGTCAACAACCCCGCCGACGCGATGATTCTGTCGCGGCTGTTCACCGAGATGATGCGTCACGGGCTGAGCGTCGTCGCCACGTCGAACCGTCCGCCGAGCGACCTCTACAAGGACGGGCTCAACCGCGAGCTGTTCCTGCCCTTCATCGCGTTGATCGAGAGCGGCATGGACGTGCTCGCGCTCAACGGCCCGGTCGATTACCGGCTCGATCGCCTCGGCAGCATGGAGACCTGGCTGGTCCCCAACGGCGCGGAGGCGACGGCGCAGCTCTCCGCCGCCTTTTTCCGCCTCACCGACTATCCGGTCGAGGACCGTGCCCGCGTCCCGGCATGCGACTTGCCGGTGCAAGGCGGTCGCCAGATCCACGTCCCCAAATGCGTCAAGGGCGTGGCGGTCTTCTCGTTCAAGCGGCTGTGCGGCGAGGCGCGCGGCGCGCCCGACTATCTCGCGATCGCGCACCGCTTCCACACGATCATCCTCGTCGGCATCCCGCGCCTGGGCCCGGACAACCGCAACGAGGCGGCACGCTTCGTCACTTTGGTCGACGCGCTGTACGAGAACCGAGTCAAACTGCTCGCCGCCGCCGACGCGGAGCCCGACGACCTGTACATCGTCGGCGACGGCGCCTTCGAATTCGAGCGCACCGCCTCGCGGCTCCACGAAATGGCATCCGACGAATATCTGGCCGAGGGGCATGGCGAGCATTGACTTCACCACGTTCGCCCTGAGCTTGTCGAAGGGCCGTTATTTTCTCTACCATGTACGGACGAACAGCACCGCGCTTCGACAAGCTCAGCGCGAACGGGGAGAGAGTGGAACATGATCGCAAGGCTCTTACTAGTGCTCGCGCTGTTCCTAGCCCCGCCCACCTTCGCGCAGCCGGTGCTCACTGCCGCCGACATGCGCCCTTCGCAAAACCTCGACGGCGCCTGGCACTGGTCGGTGGACCCCTTCCGCGACGGCAAGGCCGGCTTCCACGGCGGCGTGCCGGGCGAAAGCAGCCGGCGCTGGGGCGATGTGGTCCAGACCGACGCCATGGAAAAGAACCCGCGCGCGCTCTACGAATTCGACATGCAGCGCTCGCCGGTCGTCCACTTGCCCGGCAGCTGGATCGGCCATGCCGCCGAAATGCGCTATTATCAGGGCCTCGTCTGGTATCAGCGGACCTTCGACGCGCGCAAGCCCGCCCCGGGCACTCGGGTCTTCCTGCGATTCGGCGCTGCCGACTATACCGCGGACGTCTTTCTCAATGGCAAGTCGGTAGGCAGCCATAAGGGCGGCTTCACTCCCTTCGCTTTCGACGTGACCGAACTCCTGCGAGACGGCAGCAACCAGATCACCGTCGGCGTCGATTCGGCCCGCACCGACGACGATGTCCCGCCGCCGGTCACCGATTGGGAAACCTATGGCGGCATCACGCGCTCGATAACCCTGATCACCGTGCCCGAGACCTTCATCGACGATGCGTGGATCCGTCTCGGCCGCGACGGCAACATCCACGTCGACATCCGCCTCTTTGGCAGCCAGGCGGCAAACCGCGACGTCAGCGTCCGCATCCCCGCGCTCGGCCCCGTGCTGAGCGGGCGGACCGATGCCGAAGGACGCTGGAGCGCCAGCATCACCGCCTCGAACCGACTCAAGCGCTGGTCGCCTGAGACGCCCACGCTGTATGACGTCCGGTTCGAGTCTGGTGCGGACGTCCTGCAGGACCGAGTCGGCTTCCGCACGATCGAAACCCGCGGGACGCAGATCCTGCTCAACGGCAAGCCGGTCTTCCTGCGCGGCATTTCGATGCACGAGGAGGAGCTCGGCAAGGATCCGGTCCGCGCGATCACCCCAGCCGCGGCCCGCGCTTTGCTCACCGAGATCAAGCAGGGCCTCAACGGCAATTTCGTCCGCCTCGCGCATTACCCGCACAGCGAAGTGATGACGCGGATGGCCGACGAGCTCGGCCTGCTCGTGTGGAGCGAAGTCCCGGTCTATTGGCGCGTCAACTGGCAGAACCCGGCAACGCTCGCCGACGCGCAGGCCCAGCTCCGCGAGAACATCGTCCGCGACCGCAACCGCGCCTCGATCGTCTTGTGGAGCGTCGCCAACGAGACTCCGGTCGGCGACGCGCGCAACGCCTTCCTGCGCACGTTGATCAACGAGGTTCGTACCCTCGACGACAGCCGGTTGGTCACCGCCGCCTTGCTCAGCAAGCGCGAGGGCAAGGTGATGAGCATCGACGACCCGCTCGTCGCCGATCTCGATGTGATGGCGATCAACACGTATAACGGCTGGTATTCGCAGGACCCGCTCGCCGACCTGCAGGGCTTCGAGTGGCGCTCGCCGACGAACAAGCCGCTGATCTTCTCCGAATTCGGCGCCGACGCGCAGGCAGGCTATCACGACGCCGGTGCGGAGCCGCACAAGTTCAGCGAGGAGTTCCAGGCCGAATATTTCCGCCAGACGCTCGCCATGGCGGCGAAGGTGCCCTTCCTCGCCGGATTGAGCCCGTGGCTGCTCAAGGATTTCCGGTCGCCACGCCGCCAGCATCCGGTATTCCAGCAGGGCTGGAACCGCAAAGGGCTGATCTCGGAAACCGGAGCGCGCAAACAGGCGTTCTCCGTACTCGCGGAGGAATATCGCCGCCGCGCAGGGTCGACGCGCTGATCCGCAAGGGGATGTGCCCGGCTTATTGCACCTGCGAATTAGTCGCAAAGATAATCCGGCGCGCAGGGCATTCGCGGGTTGCGACCCTCCTATTATGGGCCTAAGCCGCCCCCGTTTCAGGGGCGCCACAGCCGCGCCTCGCGGTTGCTCGACTAGGCTCAGGAGATTCCATGGCTCGCAAGAAGATCGCGCTGATCGGCGCCGGTAACATCGGCGGCACGCTCGCGCACCTCGCGGCACTCAAGGGCCTCGGCGACATCGTCCTGTTCGACGTGGTCGAGGGCGTGCCCCAGGGCAAGGCGCTCGACCTGTCGCAGTGCGGCCCGGTCGAAGGCTTCGACGCCAGGATCACCGGCACCAACGACTATGCCGATATCGCCGGTGCCGACGTGATCATCGTCACCGCCGGCGTCGCCCGCAAGCCGGGCATGAGCCGCGACGACCTGCTCGGCATCAATCTGAAGGTGATGAAGGCCGTCGGCGAAGGCATTGCCGCCAACGCTCCCGACGCCTTCGTGATCTGTATCACCAACCCCCTCGACGCGATGGTCTGGGCGCTGCGCGAATTCTCGGGGCTGCCGCACCACAAGGTCGTCGGCATGGCCGGCGTGCTGGACTCGGCGCGGTTCAGCCACTTCCTCGCCGAGGAATTCAAGGTCTCGGTCAAGGACGTCACTAGCTTCGTGCTTGGCGGCCACGGCGACACGATGGTTCCGGTGATCGAATATTCCACCGTCTCGGGCATCCCCGTCCCCGATCTGATCGAAATGGGTTTCTCGACCCAGCAGCGCATCGACGAAATCGTCAAGCGCACGCGCGGCGGCGGCGGCGAGATCGTCGCCTTGCTCAAGACCGGCTCGGCCTTCTACGCACCGGCCACGTCCGGCATCGCTATGGCGGAGAGCTATCTCTACGACCAGAAGCGCGTCCTTCCCGCTGCGGCGCATTTGACCGGGCAGTACGGTATCGACGACCTCTATGTCGGTGTGCCGGTGATCATCGGCGCGGGCGGCGTCGAGAAAATCGTCGAGATCAAGCTGGGCGACGAAGCCAAGACCAACCTCACGGTCTCGGTCGACGCGGTCAAGGAATTGCTGGTGGCGTGCAAGGAGATCGATAGCTCGCTGGGCTGACTCGTTCCCCTGCGAAGGCAGGGGTCCAGACTGGGAAGGTGAAACGATACGTTGGAGAAGCCCGGCTACGTCTACATCATGGCGAGCCATCGCAACGGAACGATCTATATCGGCGCGACGAGCGATCTGCCTGCGAGGGCGCACCAGCACCGCAACGGTCTGATCGAGTCTTCACCAAGGAATATGGCTGCAAGTTGCTCGTCTGGTACCAGGGCCACGATATGATCGACGGTGCCAGAGCCCGCGAATGCAGATGAAGAAGCGGAAGCGGCTGTGGAAGCTGCGCGAGATTGAAACGATGAATCCGGACTGGGACGATCTGTTCGAGTCTTTGTTTTAGGATCTGGGCCCCTGCCTTCGCAGGGGAACAAGGAAAGTATCAGGAGCCGGAATGAGCATCCTCGTCGACAAGAACACCAAGGTCATCACCCAGGGCATGACCGGGGAGACCGGCAGCTTCCACACCAAGGCGGCGCTCGAATACGGCACCCAGATGGTCGGCGGCGTCACCCCCGGCAAGGGCGGCACCGAGCATCTCGGGCTCCCCGTCTACAACACCGTCGCCGAGGCCAAGGCGATGACCGGCGCCACGGCGAGCGTTATCTACGTGCCGCCCCCCTTCGCCGCGGACTCGATCCTCGAGGCGATCGACGCCGAGATCCCGCTGATCGTCACGATCACCGAGGGCATTCCGGTGCTCGACATGGTCAAGGTCAAGCGCGCGCTGTCGGGCTCGAAGTCGCGGCTGATCGGGCCGAACTGCCCCGGCGTGCTCACCCCCGGCCAGTGCAAGATCGGCATCATGCCCGGCAGCATCTTCTCGCAGGGTTCGGTCGGCGTCGTCTCGCGCTCGGGCACGCTGACCTATGAGGCGGTGTTCCAGACCACCAATGCCGGGCTCGGCCAGACCACTGCGGTCGGCATCGGCGGCGATCCGGTTAACGGCACCAACTTCATCGACGTGCTCGAATTGTTCCTCGCCGACGAGGCGACTCAGTCGATCATCATGATCGGCGAGATCGGCGGCGACGCCGAGGAGCAGGCGGCGCAGTTCCTGATCGACGAGGCCAAGCGCGGCCGCAAGAAGCCGATGGCTGGCTTCATCGCAGGCCGCACCGCGCCTCCGGGCCGCCGCATGGGCCATGCCGGTGCGATCGTCTCGGGCGGCAAGGGCGACGCCGAGAGCAAGATCGCGGCGATGGAAGCCGCCGGGATCCGCGTCTCGCCCAGCCCGTCCGAGCTCGGCTCGACGCTGGTCGAAGTGCTCAAGGGGTAAATTGCTGCGCTCGCATCCTATATGAGGATGTGAGCGCTACCACGGAACGGAATTGACCATGGGCTATGAGGGCCTCGACTTCGACGACATCGCCGGCGGCGTGAGCCCCGCCTTCGTCGAGACATTGTACCGCCGCTACAAGACCGACCCGAACGCGATCGAGCCGGGCTGGCGGCAATGGTTCGAAGGCCTCGACAACACCGCGCAGGGCCCGAGCTGGGCCAATCCGCGCTGGCCGCTCACCGATACCGACGCGCTCACCGCGGGGCTCGACCCGACCCAGATGGAGCCCGCGCCGAAGCCCGCCAAAGGCGCTGCGCCCGCCGCCAAGGCCGCTCCGGCGACTTCCGAAGCCGATATCGTCAAGGCCGCCGGCGATTCGATCCGCGCGATGCTGCTGATCCGCACCTACCGCGTGCGCGGCCATCTCGCCGCCAATCTCGATCCGCTCGGCCTCGCCCGGCAGAATCTGCCCGCCGACATGACGCCCGAATATCACGGCTTCACTGCCGCCGATATCGATCGCCCGATCTATCTCGGCGGCGTGCTCGGCCTCGAGAAGGCGACCGTCCGCGAGATCGTCGACATCCTCCAGGCCAATTATTGCGGCAATGTCGGCCTCGAATATATGCACATCGCCGATGTCGAGGAGCGCCGCTTCCTCCAGGAGCGGATGGAGGGCAAGGACAAGGCCATCCAGTTCACTCCCGACGGCAAGAAGGCCATCCTTTCGAAGGTGATCGAAGCCGAGCAATGGGAGAAATTCCTCGGCAAGAAATATGTCGGCACCAAGCGCTTCGGGCTCGATGGTGGCGAATCGATGATCCCCGCGATGGAATCGATCATCAAATATGGCGGCGCGATGGGCGTGCGCGAGATCGTGTACGGCATGGCGCATCGCGGCCGGCTCAACATGCTCGCCAACGTGATGTCCAAGCCGTTCCGGGTGATCTTCCACGAATTCGGCGGCGGCTCGTCCAACCCCGATGACGTCGCCGGTTCGGGCGACGTGAAATACCATCTCGGCACGTCGACCGATCGCGAGTTCGACGGGATCAGCGTCCATATGTCGCTGGTCGCCAACCCTTCGCACCTCGAGGCCGCCGACCCCGTCGTCCTCGGCAAGTCGCGCGCGCTGCAGACGCTGCGCGGCGATCTCGCCGAGCATGAGCAGGTCCTCCCGGTCCTCATCCATGGCGACGCGGCCTTTGCCGGCCAGGGCATCGTCTGGGAATGCCTCGGATTCTCGGGAATCCGCGGCTACAATACCGGCGGCTGCATCCACTTCATCATCAACAACCAGATCGGCTTCACGACGAGCCCGCAATTCGCGCGCTCCTCGCCATACCCGTCGGACGTCGCCAAGGGCGTCCAGGCGCCGATCCTCCACGTCAACGGCGACGATCCCGAGGCGGTGACCTTCGCGACCAAGGTCGCGATCGAGTTCCGCCAGCAGTTCAAGCGCGACGTCGTGATCGACATGTGGTGCTATCGCCGCTTCGGCCATAATGAAGGCGACGAGCCCTCGTTTACCCAGCCGCTGATGTACGCCAAGATCAAGGGCCATCCGGGCGTGGCCGACATCTACGCCAAGCGTTTGATCGGCGAAAATGTGGTCGATCAGGGCTTTGTCGACGAGAAGACCCACCAGTTCACCACTTTGCTCGAAGGCGAATTCGAGGCGGGCAAGTCGTACCTTCCCAACAAGGCCGACTGGTTCGCCGGCCGCTGGTCGGGCCTCGGCGCGCCTGCCGATGCCGAGACTGCGCGGCGCAGTGTCGACACCGGCATCGAGAAGAAATTGTTCGACAGCCTCGGCCGCACGCTGACCGAAGTCCCCGCCGATCTCGAAATCCACAAGACGCTGGGCCGCGTGCTCGACGCCAAGCGCGAGATGTTCAAGTCGGGCGCGAATTTCGACTGGGCGACCGGCGAAGCGCTGGCGTTCGGTGCGCTGCTTTCCGAGGGCTTCGGCGTGCGCCTGTCGGGGCAGGATTCGGGCCGCGGCACGTTCAGCCAGCGCCACGCGGTGTGGGTCGATCAGAAGACCGAAGCCAAATACGTGCCGCTCCAGACCATCCCGCACGGCCATTTCGAAGTGCTCGACAGCCCGCTTTCCGAATATGGCGTGCTTGGCTTCGAATACGGCTATGCCTCGGCCGATCCCAAAGCGCTCGTGTTGTGGGAGGCGCAGTTCGGCGATTTCGTCAACGGCGCGCAGATCATGATCGATCAGTTCATCGCGGCGGGCGAAGCCAAGTGGCTGCGCGCCAACGGCCTCGTCATGCTGCTGCCGCACGGCTATGAAGGCCAGGGCCCCGAGCACAGCTCGGCACGCCCCGAGCGCTTCCTCCAGCTCTGCGCACAGGACAATATGCAGGTGGTCAACATCACCACCCCGGCGAATTACTTCCACTTGCTGCGCCGCCAGATGCACCGCAATTTCCGTAAACCCCTGGTGCAGATGACGCCGAAATCGCTGCTCCGCCACAAGATGGCGGTGTCGAAAACGGAGGATTTCCTCGGCGATACGCATTTCCAGCGCATCCTGTCGGATCCCTCGGCCCCGGCGGATCTGGATGTGAAGCGCCTCGTTTTGTGCACCGGCAAGGTCGCCTACGACCTGATCGAGGCGCGCGACGCGGCGGACGATCAGAACACTGCGATCGTCCGCATCGAGCAACTCTATCCCTTCCCAGGCGAGCCGCTCACCGCGCGCCTCAAGCGCATGACCAACCTGGAAGAGGTGGTTTGGGCGCAGGAAGAGCCGAAGAACAACGGCTATTGGTTCTTCGTCGAGCCGTTCATCGAGCAATGCCTGATCGACGCCGGTGTCAGGCCGCAGCGTCCGCGTTATGCGGGCCGTGCCGCGGCGGCTTCACCCGCCACCGGCCTGATGAAGCGCCACACCGCCGAGCAGGGGGCGCTCGTCGCCGAAGCGCTCGGCCACAATGTCCGCGAAGAGATTCGGCGGACGCGGAAGTCGTAAGGGATTGTTCCCCGGCGAAGGCCGGGGCCCAGTCGCGACGATAGATGTAACTACGCGCAACGCTCTCCAATGAACGTTGCGTAACTGGGCCCCGGCCTTCGTCGGGGAACAAGAAGGAAAAAAGATGGCTGATGTCAAAGTGCCCGTGCTGGGCGAGTCCATCACGGAGGCGACCTTGGGCGAATGGCTCAAGAATCCGGGCGATCCGGTCAAGCTCGACGAGCCGATCGCCAGCCTCGAGACCGACAAGGTCTCGGTCGAGGTCCCCTCGCCCGTCGCGGGCGTGATGGGTGACCAGTTGGTCAAGGTCGGCGACACCGTGGCGGTCGGCGCAGTGATCGCGACCATAGGCGAAGGTGGCGGCGCCGCTGCTGCACCTGCCACGCCTGCGCCTGCTCCCGCCGCTCCCGCCGTCGCGACCGGCGAGCAGACCGGCCCGGGCGAGCAGGTCCGCGAGCGCGGTGCCGACGCCGCCGCGCTCTCGCCGTCGGTGCGCCGCGCGGTGCTCGAGACCGGCGTCGACCCCTCGACGGTGCAGGGCACCGGTCGCGATGGCCGGCTGACCAAGGACGATGTCGTCGCCGCCGCGGCCGCCAAGCCCGCGGCCGCTCCGGCAGCAGCACCGATCCCCGCGCCTGCAGCCCCGGCTTCCGGCGGCCGCAAGGAAGAGCGTGTCCGCATGACGCGCCTGCGCCAGACCGTCGCCAAGCGTCTCAAGGAAGCACAGAACACCGCGGCGATCCTCACGACGTTCAACGACGTCGACATGACCGAAGTCGTCGCCGCGCGGACCAAGTACAAGGATCTGTTCGAGAAGAAGCACGGCGTGCGGCTCGGCTTCATGGGGTTCTTCGTGAAGGCCGCGGTCCAGGCGCTGCGCGACATCCCTTCGGTCAATGCGTCGATCGAAGGCGAAGAGATCGTCTATCACGATTATGCCGACATCTCGGTCGCGGTCTCCGCGCCGCAGGGTCTGGTCGTCCCGGTGATCCGCGATGCGCAGGACCTGTCGGTCGCCGGCATCGAGAAGACGATCGGCGATTTCGGCAAGCGCGCCAAGGAAGGTACGCTCAAGATGGAAGAGATGAAGGGCGGCACCTTCACCATCTCCAACGGCGGCGTGTTCGGCTCGCTGATGTCGACCCCGATCATCAACCCGCCGCAATCGGCAGTGCTCGGCCTCCACCGCATCGAGGACCGCCCGGTGGTCCGCGACGGCCAGATCGTCATCCGCCCGATGATGTATCTGGCGCTGTCGTATGATCACCGCCTGGTCGACGGCCGCGAGGCAGTGACCTTCCTCGTCGCGCTCAAGAACGCGATCGAGGATCCGACGCGGCTGCTGATCGACCTGTGAGCTCGATATAGGCACTGTTCGCAGGCGAAAGCCGGGGCCCAGTTGCCTCGAAATTTGTAAAGGCGCGAGACGCTCACCAAATCCGTCTCGATACTGGGCCCCGGCCTGCGCCGGGGAACGAGGAAGAGAAGAAAATGGCTGAATACGACTTCGACGTCCTCGTGATCGGCTCCGGCCCGGGCGGCTATGTCGCCGCGATCCGCGCCGCGCAGCTCGGCCTGCGCACCGGCTGCGTCGAGAGCCGCGAGACGCTGGGAGGGACGTGCCTCAACGTCGGCTGCATCCCGTCCAAGACTTTGCTCAACGCCTCCGAGAAATTCTACGAGGCCGCCTCGGGCGCGCTCGCCAAGCACGGCGTCAAGCTCGGCAGCGTCGAGCTCGATTTGCCGGCGATGATGGCGGACAAGGACAAGGCCGTGACCGGCCTGACCGGCGGCATCGAATTCCTGTTCAAGAAGAACAAGGTCGAATGGGTGAAGGGCCTCGGCACCTTCGTCGACCCGCACACCGTCCAGGTCGGCGACCGCACGGTCACCGCCAAGGACATCGTCATCGCCACCGGTTCGTCGGTCACCCCGCTTCCCGGCGTCGAGATCGATCAGAAGGTCGTCGTGGACTCGACCGGCGCGATCGCACTGGAGAAGGTCCCGGAGCATCTCGTCGTGATCGGCGGCGGCGTGATCGGGCTCGAGCTCGGCTCGGTCTGGCAGCGCCTCGGCGCGAAGGTCACCGTGGTCGAGTTCCTCGACCAGTTGCTCCCCGGCATGGATGGCGAGGTCCGCAAGGAAGCCGCAAAGATCTTCAAGAAACAGGGCATGGAGATCAGGCTCTCGACCAAGGTCACCGGCGTTGCGGTCAACGGCGAAAAGGCGACCGTGACGGTCGAGCCCGCCGCGGGCGGCACTCCCGAGACGATCGAAGCCGATGCCGTGCTCGTCTCGATCGGCCGCAAGCCCAATACCGACGGGCTCGGCCTCGACAAGATCGGCCTCGCTACCAACCAGCGCGGCCAGATCGAGACCGACCACAGCTTCCGCACGGCAGTCGCCGGCGTCTGGGCGATCGGCGACGTCATCCCCGGCCCGATGCTCGCGCACAAGGCCGAGGACGAAGGCATCGCCGTCGCCGAGAACATCGCCGGGCTCACCGGAATCGTGAACCACGATGTGATCCCGTCGGTGGTCTACACCCATCCCGAGATCGCCGGGGTCGGCCTCACCGAGGAGCAGGCGCGCGAGAAGGGCGAGGTCAAGATCGGCAAGTTCCCGATGGCAGGCAACAGCCGCGCCAAGGCGATCGACGATACCGTCGGCTGGGTGAAGGTGATCGCCGACGCCAAGACCGATCGCGTGCTCGGCGCGTGGATCATCACCGCGCCCGCCGGCACGATGATCGCGCAGGTCGCCCAGGCGATGGAGTTTGGCGCGACCAGTGAAGACATCGCTTATACCTGCCACGCCCACCCCACGCACAGTGAGGCGATCAAGGAAGCCGCGATGGGCGTTCTCGGCAAGCCGATCCACATCTGATGCAGTTCGGCGCGGCGCTGCTCTGGCTCGCCGCGCCGTTCGCGCCTGCGCTGCAGGACGCGACGATCGCGGTCCCGTCCGGCGATGCCGAAATGGCGGCGGCGATCGCCAAGGCGCGCGGCGGACTCCCGGTCTTTTTCGGCCACGCTACTGCGCCCGGCCCGGACGAGGGCGGGTACATGATCAAATATGACCTGCTCCCCGGCGCACCCGCCGAATTCATCTGGGCCGAAGTGATTTCGCACAAGGGCGACGTGACGATCGCCCGCTTGCTCAACGCGCCGCGCTCGGCGGGTTTCACGCGGGGCCTGCAAGTCAGCGTGCGCGACAATCAGGTGATCGACTGGGCATATTGGCATGCCGGAACGCTGGTCGGCGGCGCGACGATGCGCGTGCTGATCGCAAGGATGCCTGCCGCGGAAGCGCGCGCGATGCTCGACAGGTTCGGCTGGTAAGCCACCAGCCTGTTCCCGGCGAAAGCCGGGGCCCAGGCTCGGCGTCCGGTGGCTAGCGCTGATATGCTGCGGCGAGGACGCTGCAACTGGGCCCGGGCCTTCGCCGGGGAACAGGTTAGTCAGCCGGTTGGACGGGCGCTTTGACACCGGTCAGCCGCGCAATTGCCACGGTCAGCGCCGCGGCGATCAGCGCCGCCAGCCACAATGCGTCCCATCCCCACCGCAGCTGGCTCGCCGCGCCCGATACCGCGCCGGCGAGGAAGCCTAGCCAAAGCGCCAGATATGGTACCCAGCCCCATCGATCGCGGTCGCCCATCAGCGCGCCACCGAGCTTCTGCCCGATCCGCACCAGCGATCCGGTCATGTAGGTCAACCCGATCGTCACTTCGCCGTCGCGGTGGAAAACCCCATTCTCGGTGCCCATCGCGGCGGCAAGCAGCACCAGCACCAGCGGCCCCGGCATCAGCGTGGCGACGATCGCCGCGAGGGTCAGCAACCCGGTCACCACCGTCATCACGGCAACCTTGTGGCGATGCCCCGCTGCACGGACGAGCACGCTCGATACGATCACGCCACCGACGAAGCTGAGGATCAGCCCTCCCGCCGTCGCCGCGACATCACCGATGCCCTGACCTAGCCCGACAGCGAGCCGAGTCGAATTGCCGCTCATGAACGACGCGAAGAAGCCGCCAAGGCTGGTGAAAGCGAGTGCGTCGACAAAGCCGGCCAGTGCCGCGAGGCACACGGCGACGGCGATCAACGGCGATTCAGTCCGTTCCATGCTCGCCTAATGCCGCAGCGCATCGCACACCGCTACCCCGCGTTTGACCTGTTCGCGCCGACAGGAGACAAGGCCGTCATGCAATCCCAGGTCGCCGCCCAGATCGGCCCGATCCTTCCCGTGCTCGACCTGTTCGGCATCGCGGTGTTCGCCGCGACCGGCGCGCTTTCCGCGACGCGCCGCGCGCAGACCTTTGTCACCGTGGCGTTCTTCGCGCTGATCACCGGCGTCGGCGGCGGCACGGTGCGCGACCTGCTGATCGGCGCGCCGGTATTCTGGGTGCATGACGCGACCTTCGCGACATTGATCCTGGCGGTGGCGACGGCAGTCTGGCTCACGCCCCAACGCTGGTGGAGCGACCATACCTTCGACTGGCTCGATGCGCTGGGCCTCGCCGCCTACGCCGCGTTCGGTGCCGCCAAGGCGCTCGGCTATGGCATTCCGCCCGTCCCCGCCGCACTGATGGGGGTACTGACGGCCTGTCTCGGTGGGATCATCCGCGACGTATTGGTCGGCGAGCCGTCGATCCTGATGCGCCCAGAGCTGTACGTCACTGCCGCCGCGCTCGCCTCCGCGGTCTATGTCGGGCTCAGCCTCGCCGGCCTGACGCCACTCGCCGCCGGCCTGATCGCCGCCGCCGCCGGTTTCGCGCTCAGGGCCGCGGCGATCGTGTGGAAGCTGCACCTGCCGGCGTATCGCGGCGGGCGCTAGGCTGTATCGACATGCAGCTTAGAAACCCCTCTCCTTGCTAGGGGAAAGGATAGCGAAGCTTGGCACCCCGGCCCGCGCCCGGGCTAGCGTAGCTTGGTGAGGGGCACCCCCTCACCCAGCTTCGACTAAGGCTCTGCTGTGCAAAAACCTAAGTCTGCGCACTCTCCCCCCTTGCAGGGCGGGGAAATAAAGCGCTGAATGCCGATACGCCCTAAGTCACCCTGCCTAGCAGCACCCGCGCCTGCCCGGCGATCTGCGCGAGCATCGCCGCGTTGGGCACAGCAACTTGCCGCGCCCTGCGCACCAGGTTCGCGAACTGCTCGACCCGCTCGCGATTCGCTGCGAGCCACGTCTCGACTGCAGCCTGCGGATCGCCTTCCGACCGACTGAGGAATTCGAGCCGGAGCTGCTGGAAGTCGCGCGCGAGGCCGGCGATGAGCAATCGCTCCCAGGGATCGCCGGTGGTGATCCGCGCTGCAGTCGACTGCGCCCAGTCTAGCCCGAGCACTTGGCCGAGATGCGTGAAGGCACGCGTAAGCACGGTCTCGTCGATCCCCTTGCGCGTGCTGAGTTCTGCCAGCCCCACTGCGCCGTCCATCTCGAACAGCCGAACAACCTTCTGGACGAGCTCGGTGGGCGCGCCCGCAGCTTCGAGCTTGGCCGCGATTCGGCCGCTATGGCTCTTCACTTCGTCTAGCAGCAGCGCCTTGGTCTCGCGGTCGAGCGCGTCGATGCCGGGCTGCAGGCGTCCGATCACTTCGGAAGGATTGGCACCGGGCCGGCAGACGCGGAGCAAGTCGGCGACCTGCCCGCGCACCGCCACTGCCATCTCGTCGAGCAAAGCGAGCCGTGCGCCTTCGCTGATCTGCGCGGACTCCACGGCGGCCCAGGTGTCCGGCAGGCAGAACAGCCGCTCGGCGACGACGAACATCGCGGCAATGTCGCGCATCGCCGCACCTTCCTCTTCGGCGAGCTCGAACGGATGGAGCACGCCGAGCCGGTTGACGAGCCGATTGGCGAGCTTAGTCGCGACGATCTCGTTGCGCAGACGATGCTCTTCGATCGCGGTCGCGAAGCGGGCCTGCATCGCCTGCGGGAACGCAGCGCGCAATTCGCCCTCGAGCTCGGGATCGGCGCCGAGCTGCCCCAGCTCGATCGCCTCCTGCAGCGCCAGCTTGGTCGAGGCGAGCAGCACTGCCAATTCGGGCCGAGTCAGCCCTTTGCCGTCCTGCGCGCGACGCAGGAGTTCCTCGTTGGAGGCAAGCCCCTCGACCGCGCGGTCGAGCCGCCCGGCGGCTTCGAGGATCTCGATCACCCGGACATAGCTGGCCAGCGACACTGCGCCGTCATTCTCCATGAAGGAGAGCGCGAGCGTCTGCAGCCGATTGTCTTCCAGCACGAGATGCGCGACGTCGTCGGTCATCTCGGCGAGCAGGGTGTTGCGGTCCTCGAAATCGAGCCGCCCCTCGATCACTTCGCGGTTGAGCGCGATCTTGATGTTGACCTCATTGTCCGAGCAATCGACGCCCGCCGAATTGTCGATGAAGTCGGTATTGATCCGTCCGCCGATTCCGGCAAAGGCGATGCGTGCCGCCTGGGTGACGCCGAGATTGGCGCCCTCCCCGATCGCCCTGGCGCGGAGCTGCTCGGCATTGACGCGCAGGCGGTCATTGGCCGGATCGCCGACGTCGATATGGCTTTCCGCCGCCGCCTTCACATAAGTGCCGATGCCGCCGAACCACAACAAATCGACCCGCGCCTTGAGGATCGCCGAGATCAGGCTGGTCGGATCGATTTCCGCCACGTCCAGCCCTAGCATCGCGTGGACTTCGGGGCTCAGCGGGATCGATTTCTCGGTGCGCGCGAAGACGCCGCCGCCCTGCGAAATCAATCCGGGATTATAGTCGGCCCAGCTCGACCGCGGCAGCGCGAACATCCGCGCCCTTTCGTCCCAGCTCTTCGCCGGATCGGGATCGGGATCGAGGAAGATGTGGCGATGATCGAATGCGGCGACGACTTTCAGCGCTTTCGACAGCAGCATGCCGTTGCCGAACACGTCCCCCGACATGTCGCCGCAACCGGCGACGCGGATCGGCTCGGACTGCACGTCGACGCCCATTTCGAGGAAATGCCGGCGCACCGAGATCCACGCGCCCTTGGCAGTGATTCCCATCGCCTTGTGGTCATAGCCGTGCGACCCGCCGGAGGCGAAGGCATCGCCCAGCCAAAAATTGCGTTCGATCGCGAGCGCGTTGGCGACGTCGGAGAAAGTCGCGGTGCCCTTGTCGGCGGCGACGACGAAATAGGGGTCTTCGCCGTCGAGGATCGACACGCCCTCAGGGTGCACGACCTTGCCGGCGGCGATGTTGTCGGTGACCGACAGCAATGCCCGGATGAAGATACGATAGCTCTCGGTACCCTCGGCAAACCAAGCGTCGCGGTTCTGCGCGGGCGATGGCAGCAGCTTGGGATAGAAGCCGCCCTTGGCGCCGGTCGGCACGATCACTGCGTTCTTGACGCGCTGCGCCTTCATCAGACCGAGGATCTCGGTGCGGAAATCGTCGCGCCGATCGGACCAGCGCAGCCCGCCGCGCGCGATCGGGCCGGCGCGCAGATGGATGCCCTCGACTCGCGGGCTATAGACCCAGATCTCGCGCCACGGCAGCGGCGCCGGCAGCCCCGGCACCTTGGCCGAATCCATCTTGAACGCGAGCGCTTCGGCAGCGGCAGGCGCGAAGGCGTTGGTCCGCAGCGTCGCGAGCACGACCCCGCGCAGCGTACGCAGGATGCGATCATCGTCGATCGCGGAGACCTGATCGAGCCCGGCGTCGATCGCCTTGGTCGCCGCCTTGGCGGCATTGTCGTCCTTGCCGGCGCGCTCAGGATCGTGCGCAGCCGCGAACCGCTCGATCAGCGCCGCGGCGACCGCGGGGGCGCGGCGCAACGCGTCGACCACCGTCGCCATACCATAGCTAAGCCCGGTCTGGCGCAGATAGCGGAACCAGGCGCGGAACAGCACCACCGATGTCGGGCGCATGCCCACTTCGACGATCAGCCGGTTGAACAAGTCATTCTCGGCCCGCCCTTCGAGCACCGCGGCAATCGCGTCCTCGACCAGTTGCGGCTCGGAATCGAGCGTCCGCGAGCCGCCCGTCAGCGCGACTTCGAAATCGTGGAGGAAGATTTGGTTGGCCAGCGCGGTCGGTACTTCCTCGATGACGCGGAAGCCGAAATTCTCGAATGCCGGGACCGCATCCGACAGGGCCAGCGCGCCGCCCTGGGCATAGAGCTTGATCCGATACTGGCCCTTGGTCTCGGGATCGGGGACGATCCGCACCGAACGGTCACCGGCGGCTTCGAGCGTCGCGATGCGCAGGATGTCGCGCGCCGCTTCCTCGGGTGTGCTGGTCGCACGGTAAACCGCGGGAAAGGCATTGGCGAAGCGCAGCGCCAGCCGAGTCGAGGCCGCGCCGACCTGATCGGCGAGCGCCGCCTCGACCGCGGGCACCCAACCGCGCAGCATCCGCTCGAGCCGAGCATCGAGTTCGTCGGCGTCGGGCATCACCCCGCCGCCGCGCAGATCGAGCGTATAGCGGAGCAAGGCGACGACGCCGTCCTCCAGCGCGATCGACCAATTGATCAGCTTGGCGTTGGCGGCTTCGCTCAGCATCTCGCCGATCGCCTCGCGGCGCCCGGTCGACACTTCGTCGCGCGGCAGCCAGACGAAGGCGAACAGATGCCGCCCGAGCAGGCTGCGCACCAGCACCAGCTTCGAACGCGGTCGATCGGCGACCGACATCGAGGTGAGCACCAGATTTTCGAGCGACTCCGCATCGAACGCCGTGGTCAGATCGTGTGGCAGCGCAGTCAGCGCGTGCGCCATCGCCTTGCCGGTATGCCCCTTGGGGTCGAAGCCGAATTTCTTCTCGAGCCCCTGGAGCCGCGCGCGCAGCACCGGCACTTCCTGCGGATCGGCGAACAGGGCCGCGCTGGTCCACAGCCCGGCATGGATCGACAGTCCGGTGACCTCTGCCCCGGTCAGGATCGGCACCGCGACGATGTCGAGCGGCACGCGGCGGTGCACGGTCGAAATCGAGTTGGACTTGAGCAGCAACGGCGCTTCGCCACCCTCGCGGAAATGCTCCACTGCGGCTTGGCGCGATGCCTCGGCGAGGATCGGCGTCTCGAGCGTATAGCGCGCGAGCCCGAGCTGGTCCGAAACGCTGCCGTCGGTGCGCCACTTCTCGTGCGCGAGCAACGTCATCGCGCCTTGGTTGAACCAGCGGATCAGCGCAGCGCCCTCCGCCGAGCCCAAAGCATCGGCATCGGCGACGATCGCCGCCTGCAGCGCATGCCAGTCCTCGACGGCGCTGCGTACCTGCTCAAGCGTCCGCTCGATCTCGGCGACCAGCCCGCGGCGCGTGCGCGCGTCGCGCCGTTCCATTTCGATATAGATCATCGATTCGCGCCGCGACGCCGAAGCGTCGGGACCGATCGAGACGAGCTTGCCCTCGCCGTCGCGCTCGACGGCGATCACCGGGTGAATGATTCGGAAGATCGCGATGTCGTGTGCCGCGATCGCGCTCGAGATCGAATCGACGAGAAACGGCATGTCGTCGTTGACGACCGCGAGCCGCATGCTGCGGCGCTCTTCGTCGAGATAGGTTTCGAGCCGGATCTGGGGCGTGCCCGGCGGCCGCACCGCCGCGGCCTCGGCGACGAAGGCGGCGGCTTCGGCGCGCTCGCTCCCGTTGAAATCTTCGAGCTCTCCCGGCAGCGCTCCTTCGAGCAGCCGCGCCTCGAACGCCCGCGTGAGCGACGTCATCATGCTTGTCATGCGCGCCGCTATGCTCCGCCCGGCGCGCGACCTCAAGGCTCGGCGCGCAACAAAGTAACCGTTGCGACTAGTTATGCGCTCAGGCGGCCGCCTTGCGAATCATGCGCTCGGTCAGCGAGGCGTCATCCTCAAAGCTCGCGACGATATCGAGGCCCTGCTTGCCCGCCCGCGCGAGCAACACGACGAATTCGTCATGCCCTGCCGAAATATCGACATGGCCGAGCGGCGGCCGGCTGCGCAGTTCCTGCGCGGCCTGCGCGAAGATGTCGCGCTTCGGCGCCGGGCGGCGATGCGCGCGCTCGGCCTTGACCACGCCCTTGATCCCGCCATCGACGACTTCGAGGAACGCGTCGAGCCCGCCCTGCGGTACGTCCTGGCGCCGCGCATAGCTGAGCACCGCGGCGAATTCGGTCAGCCGGGTCTTGTCGTAATCGGCGCCGAAGACAAGCTTCACGGCCGGAGTCATCGGCGCGCGCGCCTGGACGGTAAGACCCGAATCGCGCAGCAGCGCCGCATAATCCTCGGGAGACTCCTCGGCGGCACGGGCGAAATCATAGGATCGGCTGAGCGCGCGATACAGCGCCGAGCGGCCGCGCGTGTCCGAAGCGCGGGCCGCCGCCGCCGATTCGCGCGCGAGCAGCAATTGGTCCGCCAGGCTCGACGCGTGAAGCGGCGGCTCGACCGGTGCCGGCGCCTCAAAGCCGGCGCTGGGACCGTCGGCCCACACCGCGGCCGCGACCGGATTAGCCGGTGCGGCACGACGCGATTCCTCGATCTCGGCGTTGAGCCGCGCCTGTGTCTCGGCGTCGACCAGTTCCTTCCAGTTGATCACGCCGTAGATGAAGTCGATCGCCTGACCATCGGACGAGAAGGGCATGAGGATGCCGCGATAGAGCGTATTGTGCCCGCGCTGCCCGACGAACTCGGCCTCGAAGCCGATCGGCGCGCGATTCGCGATGATCTGGAGATAATGGTCGGTCAGCCGCGACAGCAAGGAGCGGCTCGGCACTTCGCCGATTCGCTGGATCGCCGGGGTGAAGCCGCATTCCTCGCGCAGCATTCCGCCGAGGTAGCGGATCGCCGGATCCTCGACGCCGCGGGTAAAGTCGAGCAGCACGCTGTGCGGGCCGAAATCGGCGATGTTGCCCGGATCGAGGTCCTCGATCGGCGGGTAGGCGCGCCCGTGAAGCAGCGAAACCCAGTGATTATAGGCGCGCACGTGCATGCGGCGCTCATCCGCGCCGATGTCGAGCGGGCGCTCGACCGCATCGTCGTTCGAGACCTTGGCGGCCGGGTCGAGCGGCTCATTGATGCCGCGAGCCATGTCCATGCGCGTGCTCCATTACGGGCGAACGGCCCGGTCCTTGAACTGCGCTTGTGCGCCCTGTGTGGTAAACGACGCGTAAAGCCCGACGGGTACGTATTGATGCGGGTGCGGGCTTCGTGGCGGGCAAGCAAATCGCAACGCTTGTCAGCCGGGGATCCTGCTGGTAAGCGCGCGCTCTCTTCCGGAGCGACACGCTTTGGACGGGCCGCTTTAGCTCAGCTGGTAGAGCATCGCATTCGTAATGCGGGGGTCACAGGTTCGAGTCCTGTAAGCGGCACCACCCCTTTCAGTAGGAAACTCCGAAGCTTGCGGGCGAAGCTCGTACGGCTGGGTGGGCGTTTGGGTCCTGCTTGGGTGGCTTTTGGATAGAAAAAGCGGTGCGACCCACGCCATAGCTCTTCCAGCAGGCTGTCCGCCGTGGTCCTGCTGAGAGCGATAAAGCACGCCATCGCTGCGCTGTTCGTTGAGCGAAGGATGGGCAGTTAAAACGCCGTCAGCGATAGCTGATGCTCCAATGCGTCGTCGCAGCTCGACCGCACCCTCTCGTCCGAGTGTACGTTTCCATCTGACCTCAAACCGTATCTGGATCTAGCTTGTCAGCCCCTCCGTTAGCCGTGCTTGGAGATCAGAGCCGACGCGGCGGAAACCGAGCAATCGCGACGCGCACCGCACAAGATCTGCATCGGCACCACCAGCGTTATCGCCGCGAGCGATGGCAAGAGGGGTTACCTTGCTGATCGCCGCAGCAGGTGGGCTTTCGAGCATTGACCGGTGGAGCGTGATAGCCGGGGTCGGACCACGATGATCGCACCGGGCGAGCCCGTTGAGGTATAGCGCAGGTCGGATTTCGCGATCTTCCCAACGGAAGGCGCCCGGTTCGTAAAAGAGGCCTCCGGTTCATGGGGGTGAAGTGGAAAGACGTTCCAAAGGAAGATGGGAACGTCGATCTCTTCGAGCATTTCCCAGATGCAGGTGGCGGTGCGTTCGGGAACGGGTTGCCCAATCGTGGGCTTGGCCCGGCTGATCCCCCATCGAGATAAGTGCGTTTGAAAATGCACGTCATCTGTAAGGGCCATGCCTGTGCGGCGACCACCACGAAAGCCGAGATCGCGCCCGATCCAAATTGCGTCAATGTCCGCCGACACCGCCTTCGCTAGCATGTGTTCAAGCGACCCCGAACGTCGCTGTGACGCATCTTCAAGGTCGTGGACTGAGCAGCGATCAAAGTAAGGGTTGAAGGCGTCGGCAAACCGCAGGTTGCATAGTTGAGAAACGAACTGTTGCGGCGTCATGGAACCCCGTTTCAGAGGGGTCTATATCCGATTGCCCGCGTCTTGCGATCCACAATCACCACTCCGCCCTTGTTGTCGCGGAAGCCTGCGTAAGTACCACGATGAGCTAGTATTTGAACTGCTCACGGAGATGAGGTCAAAGATACGGCTATCAGCATTCCAGGCGCGCTAGCCTCGATTCCAAGCGCCACTTATTGAGGTATTTTTTCCGGTTGAATTAGCGCGATTCCCCCAAGGGTGGTCGATGAGGCACCCATTTCGCTCCACGTGGGACCGTCCAGCGCAACATATCTGACTATATCTGACTATATCGGGAATATAGTCTTGCAGCAGAACGGAATATCCGAACAATATTATCGCAATCAATATTAGTCATTTTATAGTTAACAATCGTTTGATCAGTTTTCTACGATTATCTTATTTTCCGCAGGTTCCACGTGATCCAGCAAGAGATCGCACGGTGATAACTTCACGCTCTAACTGTGAACGGGCGCTTATTATGGCAGGCATGCATTTTGACATTGGCCGCTGATTCGGACCATCGAGGGCCACCCAAAGGGTTCGCCAATTTTGCCGTGCTTGCACTGTTTGCAAGCCCGAGACCGTGGCGGATACACGGCGGTCGCCTTGAATTTTTTGAAAATCGAGCATCAATATGGCGTCGAGCGTGTCGAGTAGTGCCTGGGCAAGTCGCGCCCCGTCCGAGAGTCGTATGTTATCCACGGTCACGAGGTCGTCTTTGATCCGGGATGGGTGTCTCAAGCGGGCGACAACATCCCTAAACAGTGAGGATCGATCGCTACCGAGCGGCGAGGGGCTGACCCGCAGACAGGAAAGCAGAAAGCCGTTTACTGATTGCGACTGAGGGGGGCTCAGTTTGGCTGACCCCCAGAAACCGGCAAGGCCCGGTCCGTTGTTAATCCTTGCCATACCTACGGCTTGGAGAGCCAGACAAGGCTGACCTCTTCGTGCGAACTCATCGCCGACCTCGAATATGACCCCTTTGCGCGTACCAACCGACAAACGGGCTCCGCCATCCACTCGGCTCATGCAGTGGACGACTGCTGTCCATCGCTTCAAATGCTCGATTGAATCTGGCACCGAGAGGCTCCGGAGCCGCACTCGAAATTGATCGTTGGATCGTGCGAACTCTTCCGTTCTACAAGTCGTTTGAGCCGATCGAGCCGAAGATGACAGGTATCCAGCAGGACCGGAACTCATCCAGATAGTGCCAACAAGGACAAGCATCCAAGCTATTCGAACGCGTTTCATCTCATGTCTCGGCCGATTCGCTCTCCGCCGACCCGGTATCAGGTGCCGGGCAGACGAGCTTGGCTCCGTCGCTCGCTCGTAGATAAGGTATACCCGCACCCTCTGAACGAGCCGTGCGAGCGAGGGGAGTAAGTAATTCGGCGAGTTCTACGAAATAGCCGTTCCGGAGGCTGTCGTTCGCCGGGCAACCCGTGTAATCTTCAATAAGACGATAAGCGCGATATCTGTAGGAAGCGCTCGCGAGTGGTTTGGGGGCGGTGTCGTCCTCTCCTAGCTTTTTGTTGTCGGCGCGCTGTTTTTCGATCCTTTTAAGTAAAGCAGATAGCTGATCTGCTCGCCAAGTATTTTCCACCCGGTCGATCGCCAGCGCAAGTTCGGCATCGACATAGGCCGAACCTAGAGAGGCAATCGCATCCTCGCTAACGGTACTATCAGCGGTGAATTTTGTTTGGAGGTCCGAAATGCGCTTCGCGACATCCGCAGCAACCGCGACATTTTCTCTCGTTATCGAAAAAATCACAAACGGCGTCTCAAGAAGGCACGGCTCAAGCTTCTCAGGCAGATTGGGTGATGGCAGCATCGCATAGACACGCGCACCCCCACCCTGCACGCCGTCAGGGACGAAGTAGTAAGCAGGCAGCTCCTTTCCGAGTTGGGTACGCGGCGCCTTTAGCTTTGCTTTGCGTGCGGGATCGCAATCGTTAACGCCCGGCGCTGTTTCGTCAAAAACAATAAACTGTGATGCGTAGATTGGCGATCCGAAGGTGGGATCTGGCACCGGGTCCTTCGCATTCGTGCCCGATGCAGATTCTGACCCCACTAGGTAATGACGGATAGCCCTGCTGTAGGCGGGTTCGAAAGCTTTCAAAGCGCTGGCGGCAGGTATATGGTCAGAAACGGCCGCCTTAGTCTTCGGGCCTAGCTGCCCGACGCCGCCGCCGCTGGTGTCAACCTTTAGTTTCTTTTGCAGCTCGGTAATTTCGACCACCGTTAATGCGCCTTCGCTCGCCGGCGATTGGACGACAACGGGGACCGTCACCACTGGCGCTATCGGCGGAGTTGCACTAGCTACGGGTACTGCGTCGGTCCCCCGTGGCTGCTGCGGAAAAAGCTGAAACGACATATCGAGAATCGGCCGATTCCGCGGGCCGTCGATCAGCTGGTCGGCTGCCTTGATCGCGGTATCGACAATCGGACCAGCGATTGCCGCACCGGCAATATAGGATCGGATGAAATTCGCACCTTTCGCTACAGTCTCTAGGTTAGCTTTGAGCGCCCGATCCTTGTCATCTCGAACATCGTAAAGCCGTACGCGAACACTAGGCGGGTAGCGGAAGAACCACTCATTCTGAGCGAAAATAGTCTGATTGACGAATTGAAGATTGCCATCTGGCGCCACGTTTCGTTGATAGAAGGCAACGATCGGCTTCTGGAGCGTCTGACTACCGTTGAAATCGAGGACGATCGCGATGTCGCGCTTGCAGCCGGATTTGCAACGCCCATCCTCCGCAAACTTGGCTAAGCCGCCGATGCCAACGCGATGCAGGCGCACGGTAATCGGATCGCCGTTGTTGATCTTGCGATCATGCGTGCAATGCTCCCGCGCCTCGCGAGTTGCCTTGATATACTTTTCCTCGCCCCGACCGCTGTCGTCCTTGCCCTCTGCCCAACGCCCAAGCGCCGAAGGAGAATACAGGCGATATCGCTGCTGATCCTCGTCCTGACCGCAGAGATTGAGATAGTAGGGTACGCTGGCGGGTAGCATCGAAGTTTGAACGACCGCCGAGGTGCTGCCTACCTGCTCGCCACCGAAAATCGCACATCCGCCCACAACCGGCGCGAGCGCAAACACCGCAGATAAATGAAAGCGTCGTGGAAATTCCTGCATATCGTCCCCCAGACCAAGGATGTAGAAAAACTACACACGCAGCACTGAAACGCAGGAACGCAACAACGTTTTACAATTATGCCCAGGACGACGACTCGCGCCCAGCGAGCAATGTAACACGCTAACCGGGCAAATGGAGTCACTTACCACGTATACGGTCGAAAGCACTTGTCGCATCCGCTCGTTCTGATCAGCGACGATCATCATATATATTCTGGTTGGATCTAGTTCTCTCATCATACCGCCCGCGCGCTCGGTGGATGGCTTTCGCAACCGTATCGTAGCTACGGTGCCGAATATCCGAAGGCGGCCTTTGGAAGCACCAGATTGTCCTGAGCCCAAACGGTGATGGCAACGCGATCCTTTGGGGAGAACGCACGAGGGTGTCCATGCCCGCATTGACGGCAAGCGAGACACCCAAGGGCAAATTATCGATATCGCTATGCGACTTGAACTCAACGGCCGCCACGTAGCCTGCATTATCAGGGAGGGCATGGGAGTTCGCTGGCGGCGGGACGCCGACGGAATCTTGCGCAACATGCTTTGACGAGGTGCCCTCATGGTCTCAGGCGAGTGGGGGCGAATCCGGCCGAATGCAGACCGGCAGCTTTGGATGGCTGACGGGGTAAAGCGGACATCGGTGCCACGGATTAGCAGGAGGACCGTGGGCGGGGCGATAGTCGACTTTTACTGCGCTATAAGCGATCGCTGCATCTGACGGATGCGCGGCGAGTTCCAATGCAGCTCCGGTTCGGCTACGCACCGCTCGATCGTAGCGAGGTGCCGTCCATGTCTTTGAAAACGTCGGTCGGAAAGGCCGGCGACTTGGCCAAGATCGAGGACGACCTCGGCTTGCTTCTTCGCAAGATCGCGGCCGCAGCGCATCCGGAGAGCGGCCAAATCGCTTCCTTTGAAGCAAAAGTCGCGAGCGAGTGGTCCCGACGCTTTTTCCTTGAGCAATGGTCCGGAATAGCCATAGCGCCCGGCCTAGCGGCGGCGGAGAAAACGCAGCTGCTGGCCTGGGGGCTGGCGGCCTGGCCACAACGACGCAGCCTGGCCGAGTTTGATGAAGCCTTCGAGGTCTCGATACCGTCCCTCCTCACCCTGCAGCATGGAGGTGTCGTATCCCCGGAAGGAGATCGGAGCTCCGCTGCCGATGCGACACGGATCCGGCGATACGTCACGGAGCGACGCGGCGGGCTACTCGGGCAGGCTTCTGGCCAATGGCGAAGCTTGGTCGAGTTCGATCCGGAGGCCGCAGTGGCTGCTGCGCTGAACGTCGGCGGTGATCGGCGAGGCGCGTTTCTGAAACTGGTCAGGGGCGTCCTCGACAAGCTGCAAGTCGGTGCGCTGGGGCGGCGCCAGAGCGGGCAGGAAATCGGGCACAAACGGACCGCACTGGAATTCCTCTGGGAACTGCACATGAATGGTTGGGAGCACGCCAGCAGCGCGCGCGGTGTGCGGATTATGCGGCTGGCGAAGCACCTTTACGGCGGACGCGAGGACCTAAAGGCGAAGGCCGGATCGTTCAACGAACTGGCCGACTATATCGATCGACAACCGGCCCACGGCGCCGTCAATTTGGTCGAGGCCAGCGTTTCGGATTATGGTGACGGGATCTTGGACGGGTTTCTTGCGACCGATGCTGGGCATAATCATCGCGAACGCCCCCGTGCCGAATTGCTAGATGAATTGCTGCACGGCAAGATCAGTTCGAAGATCGCCGATCCCAATGCCGGGCTTGGGATCCTCAACGCGTTACGCGCGGCGAAGGCCATGTACGCTTTTGTTTCGCTGAGAACCGGCGAGTTCTGGCTCACGATGGATGGGAGTGCGGGGGATACGGATGCGCGGCTCAGAATTCGAGAGGGGAAGTACGAGCGGGTCGCGGGCACGCATTGGCAAATCCTCTACCCGGACCTAATCCCGGCCGGCGGCGGTTGACGCCATGCACCGGTTCCAAGCGGGCCTGGGTCGCCCAGAGCATTTTATGCTCGCAGAGGTCGTTCAAATGCCCGCGAAGCGGACTGTCGAGGACGTTCTTGGCGACGTCTACGATACGGGCCCAGACATTCGTCAGGGGACCGACCTATTGGTCCTGCGGCTCCCTGTAGAGCAGCAGTGGGATCCAGATCTGTTCGCAGGCGAAATGCCCCCGAAGGTCTCCGGTGCTCTCGTCGAGTTGCTGGGCGGAACAGACGTCGCCATCACGTTTGCCCGCGTTGATGACCGGCCAGTGCATTTACTACATTCGTTCCGCGGGCGACATCTGCTCTCCGCGAACGTGAATCCGCGCTTTCCCCACGCGACCTTCCCTGCCGACATGCCGCTGAACGAAGCAATCGAGGACATTCAAGCCGCTGAACTAGACCATCTGCTCGAGAAATCCCGCGCCGTTATCACCGCTGCGCCCGGTACGGTCTTCGAAGCACCAAGCGGCCGACTGGTGCGGCACTTCATCCGGGTCGGTAACATCCAGTATAGCCGGGATGCAGTGGATGCCTTGTTCTATTGGCTTTTACCGCACCTCGACCGCTGTGCTGCCATTCTCGTGGACACTTGGTCGATTTCCTCTGTCGCCTTCAACATCTCGGTGCTGTGTCAGCGATATTTCGGTGGCGGGCCGAGGCGGGTCGAGCTCCTGCCTGACTATATCGACCCGGCGCATGGATCCGACCTCCGGGCGCGAGAGGTGATTGAGCGCTTGGTGCGGGAGGCGCCGACGGACCCCGAGCTGGACCGCATCCTCTGCCTGATCAGCGCCACGCAGAGCGGGAGCCTGAGAAATACGCTCGGCGAAATCGTCATGGGAGGCCTTGACCGGTTCCACGCTCACTATGTCGCCATCTTCGCGCTCGGGCCGACCAATATGCCGGCGCTGCGGGAACTCGTGCACGACCAGCGCTTCCGTCTCCTTCAGCCCGCTGTCGACGTAGGCCGGCCCGACCACCGCATCCGGATAGACCGGCAGGTCTACTTCCCACTGATCTTTCAGGACGAGCCGGTCGAGATAACGCAGCCAGTTACGGTGCCGTCACGCGAAGTCGTAGACGCACTGGCGGGCCATGGTATCTTGCAGGTTCACAGGACAATCACCCGAAATCAGAGCGCTAGGCATCACGGCGTCCATGTCGCCACAGAGCACCTCGCCGCTTTACCCTGGCTGCGCGACCGCATTACCAAAGCACTCGCAGCCATCCAGAAGAGGCCGGTCCGGCTTGTCGCCCCGCCCGGCAGTGGCTCGGAACAGCTGGTTGCGCTAGTGAATGAGCAGCTGCGCAATCAGGGGGTCGAGGCTCCCACTCTCCTGCACCCCACACTGCACTTCGCCGCCAACGCCAGCGAAGCGGAGCTGAAAGCAAGAGCCGCGATCCGCGGCGCCGGCGAGGACGACGAGATTATCGTACTGGTCGATGCCTGGGTGAATGATGCCAGCCTCTCACAGTATCAACGGTCGTTGAGGACTGAAGGCTTCGCGGGGCGTATCTGGTACCTGATAGGGGTCGCGTGCCCGTCTTCCCCAAAGGCCTGGGAGCGCACCAGGCGACGATTGCGGCACCGCGGGAGGTTACCCCCGCATGAGGTCATCACGATTCTGGAATTGCCGCTGCCCGACTGGCGGGACCAGGACTGCCCTTGGTGCCAGGAACTTGCGCTTTACAATCGCTGGGCGCGTCGTGGCCCGCTGCACCCGCGGTTGGCGAACCGCACTGAGGCGCTCGGCAGTGCGGCGGCGCTCGGTATGTCCGACGACTTGTTTTTGGCGCTGCCGGCCAGAACGCCTCTTGCACTTGGTCCATCCTCCTTTTTCGTCGATCAGGGTAGCAGTCAGGCTGACGCCTTCGCTGCGGTCTCGTCCGCGCTGCAGCGACTTCGCTCAAGAGATCCGGCACATGGCCCTCCGCTTGGTCCACGCCGATTTCCCGTTTCGACGGTACTCAAGCACGGCGATTATCTGAAGGAAACATGGACCGACTCGATCCTGCGCTCGATCTTCCTGCGCGGCGCGCACCCGGAGGAGCTCGTCTATGCGGATCCTTCAACCGAGGCAGAACGCACGACGGATCTGCGCGACCTCCTGCTTGACCCCTCCCCCGCCCAACATGACATCGCTATAGAGATCCTGCTCGCGACGGCGTTGGGCAAGGCCACGGTTCACCTCAATGCCGACCTGCGCCACGGCCTTGCAGCCATCGATGAAGACGGCACTATCCGCTTCTTTCTCGACATGATCGAGAAGGACGCGGCCGAAGAGGCGGCGAGAGCCGTCGGGGGCGCGTTGGCTGGCGGTGAAGCGGCTACTGAGACGGACGAGACGAACGGTGAAATTGGCTTCGACGACCCCGACACAGTTGCAGTCGGCCCCGCCGAGGAGTAACAGAACACATATGGAACATACGACCGAGATCGAAGAGGCGCGCGCGGCTACCGCGACGACGTTGCGCCCCACAGTCCCTGCCATGGAAGCGATGCTGCATCTTCAGCATCCTGTGCTCGACCACGGGTTCGTTCGCGTGGTCGACTATATGGGTGACGACGGTGCCGTGGTGCAGGCAGCGCGCGTCTCATACGGGCGGGGAACGCGGCGCACCAGCGAGGACCGCGGACTGATCCGCTACCTCATGCGCCACTGGCACTCGACCCCGTTCGAGATGTGCGAGCTGAAATTGCACGTGAAGCTGCCGATCTTCGTCGCGAGACAATGGATTCGTCACCGTACTGCCAACGTGAACGAATATTCCGGACGGTACTCCGTTTTGGATCGCGAGTTCTACGTCCCTGCTCCGCAACATCTGGCTACGCAATCGACGACGAATAAGCAGGGCCGTGATGAAGCACTCCCGCCTGAACAGGCGCAAGCGATCATCGATCTGCTTCGCGACGATGCGGAGCGTAGCTACGATCACTATTTGTGGCTGCTAAACGAAGACGAAAAGGGGATGGCCTCCGATCCGGCGAGGTCAGGTTTGTCGCGCGAGCTCGCCCGTATCGGCTTAGGCGTGAATACGTATACGCAATGGTATTGGAAAGTAGATCTGCATAATCTTATGCATTTCTTACGACTGAGAGCAGATCCGCATGCGCAATATGAAATCAGGGCATATGCGGAAGTAATTCTCAACATCTTGGCGCAGTGGGTGCCTCTTACGCACGAAGCATTCTTGGAATATCGGCTAGACGCAGTTTCGCTATCAGCCACCGCCGCCGATCTGATCCGGCGTGCGCTGACTGGCGAGCCGATCGACTTCGAAGCTTCAAGACTCCCAAGACGCGAGTGGGACGAACTGCAGGCAGCGTTCGGCCCATTGGTTCGCCCCAGCTGATAGTCGTCCGCCCTAGGGTTAGCGGGGGCGGGTGCTTAAGCGCCAACGTCGATATTGCGTTTATCTCACGAATGTCCGCTTCTAAGAGTGGCCCAACCCGCCTCGACCGGCCGAAATGGCGCGCGCAAAGCCGTCGGTCGATGCCGGGCCGTTGAGGTCTGGCGCAGGTCGCATTCGGCGGTCGCTTTCTATCAAAGCATCTTCCGCTGGGAAGCTCGCCAGACACCATCTGTGCTGGATTTGGGTCCGGCGTGGGTGCCGGTGAATCTCATGTCTCACTTCGCTCGAATTTTGGCAGAAACCCTCGTATTTCGGCCATGCCGTAACACTCCTTCGTAATGCGGGGGTCACAGGTTCGAGTCCTGTAGGCGCACCATTTCTTCATTCACTAACGTTTCGAATGATTGAGAAAACCACGCAAATCTGTTAAAAAAATGGCCCGCCTTGATCGCCGGTGTTCGCTGGAGACCGCTTCGCAGACGTCGCGAACAGAGTCAGGCGCGTGTCCAGATCCGCCTTGCGGGTGCGACACCATGCATCGATCGGCTCGCCATCCACATTCCATCGCCACGAACGGGCGCCCGTCTTCGGCAATCCCGGCGTCGATCAGGCGGGCGATGCCGGGATGCTCCAGCCGCGCGAGCAAGCGGCGTTCGCGGGCGAACATGTCGCCCCGGTCGCTGGCTTCGGCGCGAAGCATCTTGAGCAACGCGCTGTTCGAAAACAGCCGTTGTGCGATGCGCCAGATAGACTTCGCCCATGCCCCCGCGCCCGATCAGCCGATCCACGGTGAAGCCGCCGACGCCCTGCCCTTCGGCGAGCGAGCGATAGCCGGTTGGGCCGCCGGGCAAGTCGATCGAAGCCGACGGCTGCTGACCCTCCGGATCGGAGACAATCTCATGCGCATCGCTCTTGCCGCTGCGGGGCTCCTCGTCGCCACCGCCTGCTCGCCGTCACCGGTATCACCGCCCGCCAACGACACCGCGGCCACGGGGCCGGCCGAAACCGCGGTCGCTGCAGGTGGAGACGCCGCCCTCAATATCTCCGCGCCGAAGCGCCGGACCGAGCTCTGGAACTTCAGCCATGTCGCAGCCAATGCGACGAACTATGGACCGACAAATTGTGCGTCGGGGAGAAACCCGAAGAAGGATACGGCATTTCGGCAAATCGGCAATGGCGGCGACTGCACCGCGCGCAACTTCACCAAGACGCCGGACGGCTATAGTTACGTCACGGTGTACGGCGTGCCCGGCATGAAGCCGGTGACAACCAAGGACACGCTGACCGGTGATGTCGCGACCGGCCATACGCTGGATGAAGTCCTCGACCTGAGCATCGAGGGCGACAGCCAGAAGATCGTCGCCAGCCGCACCGGCGATTGCCCCAGCGATCTGACCGACGGGCAGATGAAAGACGGCAAGATGGGTATGGTCTATTCGGTGCCGATGCGCTGATCGCCGCAACCGGGTTGCAAGTCCGCTGGGCATTGCCCGGGCGTGGCGGCTCGCAGAAGCGCAAGAATCCGCGCAGTCCGCTGCGCGTCATTCCCAAGCATAATCGGGATGTTTCTCGCCGGTCGCGCAAAAATGGCGGACGATTTCGGCGGCCGCCTCGCGCGGCTGCAACGTGCCTGGTGCCAGCTTCATCGGCGTGCCGCCGACCTTGATCGTAGCGCTCGCCTTGCCGTGGCGCGGATCCCGCGCCGTCACCGAGTCACCGTCCGGCGTGGTGTAGCGCAGCTGGAAATGCGCCTCGCCGTCGAAATAGAGTTCGAGGGTGAGCGGGGCGTAAGGCGACCCGGTCTCGATCCCGGCATCGCCCGATCCGATGTTCCAGAACGCGCTGCCGTCCTCCCGAATGCGCGCGAGGATCGGCGCGGGATCGGTCAGTTCCTCGGTTTCGCCGGTCGGGATGCGGAAACGGAATTCCATGGGATCAGCGCCTCACGAGCGGGGGATTGGTCTGGTTGAGATAATAGACGCGCAATTCCTTCACACCCAGCATCTTCGCCAGCCGCATCATGTTGTTGCGGCAATCGTTGCAGGTCGAGCGGTCGACATAGATTTCGAGCACCTCGGGCAAGCGCCCGAAATGATCGTAAGCGAGCAGCATCGCCTCAGCCTCGGCATGACCGAGGAACATCGCATCCTGCGAAGTGGGCCCGGTATCCTTGAGCCCGAACTTTGCGATCAGCTCCTTGTAGATTTTCTGCCGACGCTCGTTGCGCAGCGAATAATTGGGCGGATCGAGTCCTGCGCTGGTGCCGTGGAATTCCTCGCCGCCCAGCGCGATGCGCGCGACGGTGCCCGCGTCCGCATCCTGCGAGAAATCGGGCAGCAGCGCGGTTGCGCGGAACTCCATCAGCTTGTCGATCTCGTCCTTGATCTTGTCGGCGGAGCGGAAGGGCGGCGCGTCGCCGAAGCGCGGATCGGGGTCACCCGCCTGCGACAACAGGTCATCGCCATGCGGCAGGCTCCGCGTCGCGTCCGGCGCCTCGTTGTCGAAATGGATCGTGACGGTGCCGCCTTCGACGCCCTGCACGGTGCCGCGTCCGAATTCGGGGTGATCGACGCGAAGTCCCTTGACGACCTTGTCCGCCGCAAGCGGCCGCACGGGCGGTGCTTCGGTGGAGAGCGGTGCCGGGGTTTGCGACTCGCGGTAGGTCTTGCCCTGCGGATCGAGCCGCGTGGCCATTTCCGCCAGCGCCTTGTCCTCGCCGGGGTAATTGGTGCGCAGGCTGCGCAGTTCGTCGTAGAGCGCGGCATCGCCCTTGCGTTCCTTGGCGAGCACATGGCGCTCGAATTCGAGGCTGGCCAACGCCGACGCTTCGGTGTTCTTGGCGATATATCGATCGTAGAGCGCTTGCAGGCGCACGGGATCCTTGAGCGCGAACACCAGCAATGCCGGGGACTCGCGCGCCCAGCTGCGCAGCGCGGGCGGCAATTTGTCGAGATGCGTGGTGACGGTCTTCAGCCGCTCCGAATGCTCATATTCGACGCGGAACGCCTGGCCGCCTTTGGCGGCGAGATGATCGAGCTGGCGCATGCGCCGCTCCGCATGTTCGGGGCCCAATTTCTCCACCAACCCCTCGCGAAAGCGCTCGAGCGCCGCGCGCCGCGTTTCCTTGTCGGGTGCCATCAACGCGGCGAAGGCGTTCGCCGGATCGGCTTCGATCATGATCTGGGCCGAGACGTCCCACAGACTCTCCTCGCCCATCCGCGCCAGCACCCGCGCAATGGCAGTGTCCATATGCTCGGGCACGGGCAGCTTCACCGGCGCAGGCAGGACCTCGACGACCGGCGCGGGGAGTTTCGTCGACGGTGTCTCGCCCGTGTCGGCGGTGCGCGCACGGCGCGGAGCGGGCACCCCCTCTCCGCCCACGGGCGCCGTGCCCGCGCGCGGAAAGCCGAGCTGATCGTTCATCAGGTCGCCGACCAGCCGGGTCTTCATCGCCGCCTGATCGGTCATGAAGCCGCGGTCGTTGCCGTAGGTGACCGGCCCGCCGAGATCGCTGAGCACGATATCGGGATTGGCGGCCGCCTGCCGCACCGTCGCATCGGGATGCGTCGCGATCAGATGCTCGCGAAACGCATCGAACAGGACGACGCGATTGGCGCGCTCGAACCACAGCGATCCGAATTCCATCGGATTGGCCGGCCCCTTCTTGCCGAACATCGCAGCGGAAGCGGGATGGAGGTGATGCTTGTGCCAGTTCTGCATCACGAACTTCTCCCATTGCGCGCGCAACGGGCTGTTCGGGCTGATGTCGAGCACATTGCCCAACTCGTTGCGGCGCACGATGAAGGGCAGGATCGAGCTTTCCTCGCCGCCATAGCGCTTCGCGGATTCGAGATCCTGGCTCATGTACAGGCCCGGCCCGACATCCTCCTCACGATTGGTCGCCAGGGTGGGATCCACGCCAGCGCGCTTGTAATCCTCGAGCCGCTCGCTCGACGCGCCGCGGAAGAACATCAGCAGCTCGTCGCCCGGATCGAGCTTGTTCGCGCGGATCAGCGCTTCGCGCGATGCCTCCAGCACAGCGCGCGCGATCAGCGGCTTGACGTGATCGGGCACGTCGGGATTGTTGAGCACCGCGGTGAGGCGGATCATCGCGTCGGGCCGCTCGACCAGTCCGAGACGCTTCACTGCCTCCATCGCGTCGCCCAGCATCGCGGCGCGGCCCATTTCAGGGTCGACATCGCCCTTGGGCGCGCGGCCCGCGATCTGATCCTCGAACGCTTTGACGCGCTGCATCTGCTCCGAGACCGCACCGAGGTCCTCGACATTGCGCGGCGTCAGCTTGTCATGGATGGTCGCTGATTCCGCGCCCACGCGGCGACCGGGATCGAGCCCCGCGGGCGCGGCCTCGCCGCCGCTTTCCGGCGTGCGTGCGCGACCGGCGGCGCCGGCACGGGCGAGCGCCGGGTCGCTCATCACCTTGCCGACAAAAGCGTGATATTCCTCGATCGTCTTGAACGGCTCGCGCGTACGCACCCCCGTCACCGGATGCGGGAAATCGATCCAGTACCGCGCATCGGGATCCTTCGAATTGAAGCCGAAGTCGGTGTAACTGAGCTTGCCGTCATCGACGAAATAGATGCGCGACCTTCGTTCATCGAGGCCATGCACATCCGCCTCGTATTTGATCACGCCGAAATCGCCATCGTCCCCCGAGGGCAGGCGACTGAGGAAGCTGGTTCCCTTATCGCCAGGCGCATTCGGGTGGTAGTGATGCTCGATGATCCAGAAGCCCCCCGGTGCGGGCACGCCGTCGCGCGACACGGGCATTTGCGTGTTGCCCGGGCCGGCATCGATCTTGTTGCGTACCGAGATCGAGGCAACGCTGACCGAATCGCCCTGAATGACGAGATATTCGCCGGTGACCGGGTTGAAATAGACCGCCGCCTCACGGGTCGGGTCGATGTTGAGCAGCCGGCCGAAATTGTCGTTGGCAGCTTCGCGGCTCCGCGCATCCGGATGCACCAGCACCGAATCCACTCCGATCCGAGGGAGCGCCGAGGCATCCACATCGGCAAGAGAGATATGCAGATGCGTCGGTTGATCAGGATTGTCGTTGGCTGATGTGATGGTGCGCGTGCCGGACTCGTCGTCAGGGGTGCGCGCGCGTTTGGCGCGCGCCTCCGGTTCGGTTTGGCTCGATTTGGTCAAGCCTTCCTCTTCGTGGCGGGGCATCGGCACCGCGCCTTCCTCGCCCGCGCGCGGCATGGGCAATATGGTGCCATGCTCGTCGACGCCGGTGATCGGACGCGGTACCTGCGCTTCAGGAGTGGCGGCGTGCGGCGTAGCCCCTTCGAGCGCTGCCTTTGGCACCGCTGGCGCTTCGGACGTCCCGCCCACCTTGGGACGTCCGACGGCCGGTAGCGCCCCCGGCTCGGGCGGCATCGGAATCAGCCCGCGCGCGCGCCCTTCGGCGATCAGCGCGCCGAGCGCGGCCTCGCGGAACTCGTGCGGCTGATCCTTTACGGTGAAGGCGTGCTCCATCGCGCGCTGCGGGCTGATCGCCCGCATCGCGCGGTCGCCGGCGCCTTCGGCGAAGCCCTGCACTGCGTTCTGGACGAACGCCCAGCCGACTTCCTCGAAGAACTGCCCGGCGGACATCTTCTGATCAAGCGCGATGCGGTTATAGGCGATGTCGACGACGCGCGTCGTCGCGCCGCTGACCCCGGACGCGAGCGAACGCGTGCCGACTTCGGTGAGGAAGCTGGTGCTCAGCGCCCGCGCGCGGATCTGGCCCACGCGCGCCGCGAGCTCCATCGAGCCGCCGCGGTTGAGTACCGCGTTGACGCCCGAACGCGCGCCGACTCCCTTGACGATACCACCAACGCCGGCCGTGACGCCGCGGGTGACACCCGCGCCGGCGGCGCCGCCCAGCGCGCCGCGCAGGAAGCCGTGGAAGATGCCCTTGCCATAATCCTCGCTGTGGCGCGCATTGGGATCGACTGCGGCGCCGACTGCACCGGAGACTGCGCTCGATCCCGCGCCGATCGCCATTTCCTCCATCAAGGTGAGGCCGCGCATCATCACGCCCTTGTTGACGAGATTGGCGAGCGTCTGCTCCGACACGCGCATCGAAGTGGCGAGCGCCTTGACTGCGCCGGCGCCGCCGCGCAGCCCCGCGCCGACCGCCGCGCCGATGCCCGCGGTCGCGGCCTGGACCATCGTCATCACGAAATCGCGGAACATCTCGTCGCGGGTGTAGCGGTCGCCGCGGATCGAATAGGTCAGCGCCATGCCGATCAGCCCGGCGCCCGCCGTGACCAGCACCGGAATCCAGATCGAGGCCGCCGCGCCGCCGGTGAGGATGGTGGTGACGACCGCGGCGATCACCATCAGCGCAGTGGTGACGAAGCTGGCGATGCGGTCGGTCGCCTCGTTATACGCCGTCGAGCTGATCTTCGCGAGCGCAACGGCGGTCTCGAACCCGCTGACGCTGCCCCCGAGTGCCGGCTTGAAATTGCCTTCGCCGTCGAAATTGCCGCGATATTCGGTACCGCCGCCGTCCTTGAACTTGAGGTTGCCGCGCCCGTCGATATCGGCGTCGGTGACGCCCATCTGCTGCTTGAGCCGATCGAAATTGGCGATCATCGCTTTGTATTCGGAATTGGCCAGTCCGCGCCCCAACGCGCCCGACTGGTCCTTGGTCAGCTTCATCCACAGCAAGGCGACCTCGCCGCGCTCGCGATCATTTTGCGGCACGCCCTTGAGCGCGATGGTCAGGTCGTTGGCCTTGTCGCCGTCGAACGCAGTGCCGCTCTTGCCGAAATGCTCGAACACGCCGAGCTGGCGCTCGAGGCTGGGGCCGTTCGGATGGTCGTGGTTATATTTGTCGAGGAACTTCTGGATCTCGCGGCGGTCCATCCGCTTGAGCTGCATCAGCGCGAGCTCGTTATTCTCGTGCTTGACGGCATATTCCATCACCGCGATCGGATCGCCGGCGTCGCTCTTGAGCATGCCGATCGCGACTGCCTTGCCCGTCGGATCATTGACGAGCTTGGCCGAGAAATTCTTCTCGAGCCGCGCCTTGACCGCCTCCATGTCCTCCGAGGGCTTGCCCCCCTCGATCTTCGCGCGCGCCGCCTCGGATGCCTTGAGGATCTTGAGCCGGTCCTCCTCGGCTTCCTTGCGCCCCTGCTCGCGCCCCTTTTCGTTATAGCCGCCGCCGACCTGCGCATCGCCGCGCCCGCTACGCGTCGCGGAATCGAGCCCCTTCAGATCGGGCTTGGCCCGCTTCTCCTCGACCAGCACGCGCGCGCCCTTGGCCTCAGGGCTCTCGGCGCCCTTCTCGAGGATCATGGCCAGCCATTCCTTGTGATAAGGATTGACCGTGTCCGTGACGATCTTCGTGCGCCGCGACTTGCCATGCCCGGTGCTGTCGCGATGCGTGATCTCGCGCGTGGCGTAGCGCAGCATCGCCTGCTGGGGATCGGCCTGTTTGCCGACGATGTTCTGGACGCGTTCGAGCCCGGCAAACTCGGTCTGCATCTTGGCCCAATGGCCGGCATTGCGCTCGCGCACTGCCGCGGTCGGGGCTTCGAAGCCGAAGATGTCGGCATTCCAGCGTTTCTTGTCGCCTTCGAGCGGGCTGTGGAAATCGCTGCTCGCGTCGGTGAACTTCTTGGCGAGCTCGTCGCCCCGCTTCTCGCCGCGATTCTCCTTGTTGATCGTGTCGAACTGGTCGGCCAGCCCCTCGGCCTTGGCCGGCGCGCTATTCTCGTTGAGCAACGCGTCGAATATCTCGCGGTCGCGCCCGTCGAGCTGCGCGGCCAGTTCCAGCAGCCGCGGGTCCTTCTTGAGCTCGGCGAGCTGCGCGGGGGTGAGATTGAGCAGGATGTCGCGGATCCGCTGATTCTCGTTCGAGAAGTTGAACGCCGCGATCAGCTCCTGGATCGCGCCGCCCTTGGGGTCGCCGCGGAGCATGGCGATCGCCGCATCGCGATTGGCATTGTCGGTCTTCTCGGCCGACCAGACGGCATCCTTGTATTTCTTGGTGATTTTCTCCTCGAGCGTCATCGACGAATCGAGCAGATAATATTGGTAGCAGACCGCCTGACCCTGGATCTTGGACAGGCCCCGGACACTCTCCATCAGCAGCCCGGTCTCGGGTGCGAACGTCGTGGCGAGCGCCTTCTGGATATTGCCAGCGCGATCGGCAAGCTTCTGGGTCACCTCGCGCTGCGCGCGCTTGAGGAAGCCGGCGAGCTGCGGTGCCGATAGCGGGTCCGCCTTGATCTTCTCGCACAGCTTCTTGAAGCCGTAAGGTGTATTGTCGGCGCCCTCCTCGGGGCCCTTGGCCTCGGCCTGGGCCGGGCCAGCGGGGGGCTTGGAGCCGTCCGGCGCGGTCGGCGCGGGGCCTGCCTTGTCCCCCGGCTTGTCCTTCCCCTTGTCGGCGCCGCGCGTGGCGCAGTCGCCGGCGCATTTGGCCGGCACCGGCGCGGGCTCGGGGGGAGCCTTGTCCTTCGCGCCGCCGGGCGTCTTGGGCTCCTTCGGCGGCGGTGGGGGCTTTTCGTTTTTTTTGCGCGCGGCCACGCCGGCATCGTGCTTGGCCATCGCCTCACCGCCGTTGAGCACCTGATGCACCTGCGCGCCGAGCGCGCCGACCGAATCCGACAGATCCTGCACCGCGCCTTCGAAGATCGGGCCGAGCGGCGCAAGCACGGCATCGGCCTGCTTGAGCACGTTGCCCGGGACATCGTCCATGCTTGCGATGCTGTCGAAGACCTGCTTGTCGAGATGCAGCATTGCCTGCGCGACGATCTCTTCGAGCGTGGCGTTGGAGCCCGCGACGATTGCCTGCTGCCGCGCCCCGAACTGCCGCGCGCGCTCGAACTGGCCCTCGCCGATCCGGGCGGCGGTGTCGGCCGTGGTGCGCGGCTGGCGCCCGGCGATGCCGGCAAGATTGGCCTTGAGTCGGATCGCGGCACGATCGACGCTCCGCGCGAACGCCGCGGGCGGGCTGCCCGCCTGTTCGGCGAGCAGGTCGTGCATCGCCTGCACGGCGCGTGGCTGGCCCGCGGCCATGCCGGCGAGCGTCGCGCTCTGGCGCTCCGCCCCTTCCGACACCGCTTCGGCTTCGCGCTCGGAATTATTCTCCGAGGCCTCGATCAGGCTTTCGCGCGTGCGATCATGCTGCTGGATCAGCATGCGCTCGGTCGCATCCTCATTGGCGTCGATCGCCTCGCGCAGCGACTTGACCGTCGAACCGACCGATTTGAGCGCGCCGTCCTGCGCCGCGTAGATCGCCTTGCGCCCGGGGCCGTCCATGTTGGCGACCTGTCCCTCCAGCCCCTGGAAGGCGAGCGTGAAGTCGCATTCGATGCAGGCGAAGGATTTGACGAGAAATTCGTTGATCGCGGCCTGCGTCTTCTGGACCAGCTCCTTGTCGCACGTGGCATAGCCGGGGGCGTAGTCGACCTTGGCCTCGCGACCCGCCGCAGACATCGTGCCATATTCCTCGGGAATCTTGCTGCCGGGACTGGAGATGACGCCGTCAAGCGCAGTCATCGCCGCAGTCGCGGTATCAAACACCGATTTGGGGCCGGTCTTCGATTCGTCGATGATGGGGGCGGCCTGATCGCGGAGCGGCTGGATACGCTTGTTATAGTCGCGTAGCCGTTGCTCGAGCCGGCCAATGCCGGTGGCGCAGGCGCCGCGGATGCGCCGCCGCAGCCTATCGGCACGCGTATCGAGCGTAAGCCGCAATTGCTCGCTTCCGTGCGCCAGCCGCGCGCGGTTGGAGAGCAAGGTGGTGTCGAGCAGGTTGAGCGAGGCGTCGAGCTTCGACTGGTGCAGCAGCTCCAGCTCGCGATTGCGGCGATCGGCGGAAGCGACGATCAGCTCCGCCTCGTGCATCAGGCGGCGATAGAGGCCAAAGCTCTCATCGACCGCCCCGGTATAGAGGCTGCGGTAATCGGCGACGGGCTCCTGCGCGGCGCCCGCTGAATTGGCGGACGCGACCGCGGGGTGCACATCGAGCTCGCGTTCCGCGTCGAAGCTGCCGACCGGCATCCGCGCACGAAACCCGGGGCGGGCGAGATGATGGCCACCGATCGTTGGGCTCGGCATCGGCAGCGGCACTGCCGGCGCTTTCTCCAGTCCGGCCAGCTTGGCGAGCTGCTGCCCGGCCTTCGCGCCTGCTTTGCCGTCGCTTTTGCCGCTGCCCGCAGGCGCAGCATCGGCTCCCGGGCCAGCCTTAGTCGCGGTGCCACCCTTCTTGTCCCCCTTTTCCTTGCCGCCATCCTCCGACTTGTCCTTGTCGGCCGCCGCCTTCTTTTCGTTGCCGGCGGGATCCGGACCCGCGGCGGGGGGCGAATCGGCCGACCTCGCTTTATCGGTGGGCGGCGCCTTTGGCGGCGGGACCGACCGCGGCGACGGGAGCGCCGGCAGCAGCTGCCCATAGGTCTTCGTCTGCGACACTTCGACACCGAGCATCCCGTCATAGGTAGCGAAGCCCGCATCATCGATCGGCTTCCACCGCATGGCGGGCATCGGCGTGTAGCTGGGGCTGGTGTCACCATAGTTGCGCAGGGGCGCCACGCTGCGTGGCGCAGTGCGCGACGCTGCCGGGCTTGCAGCCGGCACGGGCCGCTGCGCCACCGAGGTACGACCTCCCATGTCACGCGACTGGCAAGCAAACCGCGGGCCAGATGTGAAATATAGGTAAATGAAGGACTTGGACTTCACCCCGGCGTATCGCACCGTCACGCGGGAACAGGATCGCGTGTCACATCTGTATCGCGAGGCGATGGCAGAGCTATAGCGACATGGACGTTCTCGACCTCTGCCGCTCGCATCCAGGGGCGCTATTTCAACGGCAGAAACATCTCCGCGACCACTGCATGCGCAGCTTCTCCCGGCGGGAAGGTGAGGTATCGCTGGCAATAGATCGGGAAGTCGCGCGCTTCCTCGCCGCTGGCCGGGAGCCACTCGCGATACAGATAAAGCGCCGCCGGTTCCAGATTATGCGAGGCGCCGTTGACCCGCAGCTCCGCGCAGCGCCCGCCGGGGATCACGCCGGCCTTCATCACGTCGTCCTGCGCATCGATTGGCCGCCCGGTCCCGACGCACAGGTCCATGCTATATTCGGCCGGGTTCTCGGGAGTCCGCTCGGAGCGGAAGATGTTGAACGTCGGGCTCGTCTCGGGGGACAGGCCGGCGCCCTTTCGCCAGCGGATGAACCGCTCGATGGTATCGCCGAGCGTCGCCCGATCGCCGCGATGCTCCAGGATCGCCACCGGCGTCGGTAACACTTCGCGGATGGTCACGTCGTCTCGAGTATAGGTCGTCTGCATGAGCTTGCTCCTCGCAATTTCCAGAGGCCCGAAGGCCGCAAGCCAAGGCGCCCAATCGGGCGATTTCCGGAACGACGAAGGCGATTGCCCGAACCTTCGCCGAAAAGCGCGGGCGAAGGCATCCGGCGAATCGTAGCCGGCATCCATCGCAATTTCCGTGACGCTGGCGGCGCCCCGGGATGCCAGCTGGTTCGAAGCACGCTTCATGCGGGCGAGCTGGACATAGCGATGCACGGACAATTCGAAGGTCGCCGTGAACTGCCGGTGGAAATGGAATTTCGAGAAGGCGGCGATCCGGCTCACCGTTTCCAGATCCAGATCGCTGTCGAGATGCTGGTCAATATAGTCCAGCACTCGCTGCATCCTGGCATGGTAGTTTTGAAGCGCCGCCTTCATCGTCCCTCCTCAGTGGCGGCACCAATTAGCCGTTGTCGGCACTGGCATGCTCGACCGATCTTGCGGTTTGGCACCGACAGGACGCTCGCCGTCTACCGGAATGGCATTCGAGGCCTCATCTGCGGACGAGGAGAACTCCGGTCAGGATCAGGCCTACGCCGATGAGCCGCGGCAAGGTGATTGCCGTGCGATCGAGGCCCAGCAACCCGAAATGGTCGAAAATGACCGCCGCGGTGAGCTGCGCCGCGACCGTCAGCGTGAGAGTCAGCGCGAGCCCGAGCCGGGGCGCAGCGAAGGCCACCGCCGCGACGAAGAAGGCGCCATACAGGCCCCCGATCCAGGCCCATGGCGGCGCTTGCCGGGCAGTGGCCAGCGGCGTCCTGTCGATCAGCAGCCAGGCCGCGACGACCAGCGCCGTGCCGCCGCCAAAGGAAATGGACGCCGCCAGCCAAAGCGATCCGGTGCTGCGCGCCAGCATGGCGTTGCTCGGCGTTTGCGTCGCCACGCATAGCCCGGCAATGATGGCTAGGATGATCGGCAGCACGGTCTGCATAAAAGCGTTCTCGTTTGGCGGGGTGATTGGTCGGGCCATCCTCAAGCGCCTTCCGGGCGCCTAGTCCAGTTCCGTCGCGCGGCGCAAAGCAACGCCAACAAGCATCTCGCTTTCTCATTGCGGTCGATGCAATCTCCCATGATCAACGCGATCCCGGAGCCGGCTCTTGAATGCGTCCCTCACCCGACATGGTCACACCTTCAGCCGGCGATCCTTCATCGGCGCGGCGACGGCCGGCCTGGGCGCGCTGGGTGCTGGGTCGGCGGTTGCCCGGCCCGTCATGCCGATCGTCGACTCGCTGACACTGCAGGTCCTCGACGACAATGCCAGCTTTGGTCCGTTCCTGCCGGACCTGATGCTGCCCGGCTTGAAGGTCCTGCGCCACACCGGCGATGCCGGCGCGCCGGTGATGTCGAGACATGCGCTGCATGCGGAGTTCGGCCTCTCCATCCTGGCCATCTCGAGACGGGGCGGCTCAAGCGCGAAGGTACTGATCGACTTCGGCTATTCGCCGGAGGCGATCCGCAACAATCTCGCGATGTTGGGCATCGATCTGTCGGATCTCGACGCTGCGGTGCTCAGCCACGGTCACCTCGATCATTATGGCGGTTTTCCCGGGTTTTTCGGCGCCGGCAGCACGCACGCGGTACCGCTCTATGTCGGGGGCGAAGAGGCGTTCTGCGAGCGGATCGCGCTGATCGGCAATCCGCCGCCGGTCATGGGTGCGCTCGATCGCGCCGCGCTGGCGAGCGCCGGGTTCCGAGTCCACATTTCAGCGCAGCCGGAAATCATCAGGGGACAGGCATTCACGACCGGGACCATCCCGCTCTCCAGCTTCGAGCGCCCCGCCATCCCGACCCGGATGCGCCCCGGCAAGGGGTGCGACAGGGCGGCGCTCGATCCGGCGAAGCGTGCCGCCACGCTGCTTCCCGATGATGGCGCGCACGAGCTCGCCACCTGCTTCGCGGTGAAGGGGCTCGGCCTGGTCGTCATCGCGTCGTGCAGCCACCGCGGCGTCATCAATACCGTGCGGCGGGCGCAAATCGTGTCCGGCGTGGACAAGGTCCATGCCGTGGTCGGCGGGTTCCATCTCGTGCGGCCGCGTACCGAGGACGAGGCGAAGCGCACCGTCGCCGAGTTCGCCGCGATCGATCCCACCTATGTGGTGCCGATGCACTGTACCGGGGACGTGTTCATCCAGGAGGCGATGCGAGTGATGCCGCAAAAGGTCGTCAGGCCCTATGTCGGTACCGAATTGGTGTTCTCGTCATAGCCCCAATCCGCGCGGCGACCGGGCACGATGGCGCATCGCCGATATGCGGGCGGTATCGGCGGGAAAAACGAAAACAACTTCGTTTATTATTGCGAGGCGGCGGACTTCATGAGAGTTTCGCCACGCGGCGGGGCAGTTTCGCTTCATTGGGGCACGCCCGGTGAATAGCGGCGACCGCCATTGTGCAAGCGATCGCCCGCGCGTGGAGACGGTCGAGCGATGGGAGAGACCTGATGCGTAGATTGTCGATTGCGGGCATTTGCCTTGTGGCGCTGGTGGCAATGCCGGCGCTGGCCGGTCAGAAGGCGGCGGCACCGAACACGCTCACCGCCAGCGAACGCGCGCAAGGCTGGCAGCTGCTGTTCAACGGCCGCAACTTGAGCGGCTGGCGCTCCTTTGGCGGCGGCGCGGCATCGCCCAATTGGGTGGCGCGCGACGGAGCGCTCGTTCTGGCCTCGAAAACCGGCGAGATGAGCGGAGGCGACCTGGTCACCGCCGACGATTACGGCGCTTTCGACCTGACGCTCGACTGGAAGGTCGAGCGCGGCGGCAACAGCGGCGTATTCTACCTCGCCCGCAACGCGCCGGGGACCCGCAACATCTACGAGACCGGCATCGAGATGCAGGTGCTCGACAATGCAGGCCATCCCGACGGCAAGATCCCGTCGCACCGCGCCGGCTCGCTCTACGACATCACCGTGCCGCCACTAAGCGCGGCGCGCCCGGCCGGGAGCTGGAACCATGCGCGGCTGCGCGTCGAGCGGGGCCGCATCCGCCAATGGCTGAACGGCACGCTCACCGCCGACGTGCCGTTCGGCAACGACGCCTGGCGCAAGCGGGTGGCGGCGTCGAAATTCGCCACGATGCCGCTGTTCGGCACCTTCCCGAGCGGAGTGATCGGCCTGCAGGATCATGGCGAGACGGTCGCGTTCCGAAACATAAAAATCCGCAAGCTCGGCGCGAGCGCCCTATGACGGCCGCCGCGTTGGATCCGGCGGCAATTACGGCCGACGTCATCATCGTCGGCTCGGGTGCCGCAGGGGGCATGGCGGCCTATAGCCTGACCAAAGCCGGCCTGCGCTGCCTGATGCTCGAGGCGGGGCGCGACTATGACCCCCAGGCCGAAGTCAACATGTTCGCACCCGAAAGCGACGCTCCGCTGCGCGGGGCAAGCACGCCCGACAAGCCGTTCGGCTATTTCGACGCGACCGTGGCGGGCGGTTGGGAAGTCGACGGCGAGCCCTATACGATGCGCGAGGGCACGAATTTTCGCTGGTATCGCTCGCGGATGCTGGGCGGGCGGACCAATCATTGGGGCCGGCACGTGCCGCGCTGGGGCCCCTATGATTTCAAGCCTTTCTCGCGCGACGGGCTCGGGGCGGACTGGCCGATCAGCTATGACGATGTCGCGCCTTTCTACGACCGCGTCGAGCGGATGATCGGCGTGAATGGCGGGCGGATCGAGCTGGAGAACCATCCCGATTCGCCGCCGGTCTGCCTGATGCCGCCACCCAAGCCGCGCGTTCCGGAAATGCTGCTCAAGGCGACGTGCGAGAGCATGGGGATCCCGGTGCGGACGGCGCACACCGCGGTGATCACGCGCGACATGCCCGACAAAGTGGCGCCGCGCAGCGCCTGCTTCAACGCGACGCCGTGCACCCGCGGCTGCACGATCGGCGCGATGTTCCAGACGACGACCTCGTTCCTGCCGATGGCGAAGGCGACCGGCAGACTGACGGTCGTCACCGATGCGATGGTCTCGAAGGTGACGATGGCCGCCGCGGGCCGCGCCGCCGGAGTGGAATATGTCGATCGCAAGACCGGCGCGCGCCACCAGGTCAAGGCGCGGGCGGTGATCCTCGCGGCGGGAACCTGCGAGACGACGCGGCTGCTGCTCAATTCGGGCGACACGCCCGCCGGCCTCGCCAATGCCTCGGGCCAGCTCGGGCGCAATCTCACCGATTCGACCGGCGCGTCGTTTCGCGCCTTCGTCCCCGCACTCGCCGATCGTCCGCGCTACAATGAGGACGGCATCGGCGGGCAGCACGTCTACATCCCGTTTTGGCTGTACCAGGAGCAGAAGCGCGGCGAGCTGGACTTTGCGCGCGGCTATCATTTCGAGATTGGCGGCCGGTTCGGCATCCCGCCCGCCGCGGCGCTGCCGCGGGTGTGGGGTGCGGGGCTGAAGAAAGCGGTCCGCGCCGCCTCGGGCGCGACGATCGGGATGACGCTGCGCGGCGAGATGATCCCCAACAAAGACACTTTTTGCGAGATCGATCCCGGCGTGAAGGACCGGTTCGGCATCCCGGTGCTGCGCTTCGCCTTCCGCTGGTCGCAGCACGAACTGAACCAGGTCGCGCACGGCCAGCGCACCGCGCATGCCGTGTTCAAGCGAATGAACGCCACGATCCTCGACCCCGAGCTGCCGCCTGAACAGCTCATCACCGCGGGGGGCGAGATCATCCACGAACTGGGCAGTGCGCGGATGGGCGCCGATGCGCGATCGTCGGTGGTCGACAGTTATGGCCAGACCTGGGACGTCGGCAATCTGGTGCTGATGGATGGCGCGATCTTCGCGTCGGGCGCGCACAAGAATCCCACCCTCACCATTCTCGCGCTGGCGCTGCGCGCGTCCGAGCGGCTTGCCGCCCGGTTCAAATCAGGAGCCTTCGCATGACGCCGTCGCGCCGCGAGACGCTGCAGTGGATGATGACTGCGGCGGCGCTGCCGTTCGCGCGCTGGACGCCACCCGCCATGGCGGCAGGTCAGGGCACGCCGCCGCCGTTCGTGATCACGGACTGGCCGGTAGCGGTGCCGCCGCCGCCGCCAGCGCAGGGTTATGGCCGCGATCCGGACCTCATGGCGCCCAAGGTCCCCTGGCCGCTGACGCTGACCACGGCGCAGCGTGCGACGGTCGACCTGTTGGGCGACCTGATCCTTCCCGCCGACGCGCAGTCGCCGGGGGCCGGCAAGCTCGGCGTCGGGGCGTTCGTGGACGAGTGGATCAGCGCGCCGTATCCGGCCCAGCGGACGGACCGGGAGCAGATACTAAGCGGGCTGATCTGGCTCGATGCGCAGAGCCGGGCGCTGCACGGCGCCGCGTTCGATGCGATCGCCCCGGCCCAGCGCGCGTCACTGCTCGATGCACTCACCGTCACGGCACCCGTCGCGAAAATGGCGAAGCCGGTCGCGTTCATGGACAGGCTGCGCTACCTCTTCGTGCTCGGCTTCTACAGCCTGCCCGAAGGCAAAGCGGACATGGGCTTTATCGGCGATCAGCCGACCCCCGGCGATTATCCCGGTCCGAGCCCGGAGGCGCTGACTCATTTCAAGGACGTCCTCGCCGCGCTGGATCTGGCAGCTTCGTAACCCCCTTGGCCCCGGTCACTCCGCCGCGGCGGTGACCAGCGGCCGTCGGGCGGCGCGCCATGCCGGCACCGCGCCGCCGAGCACCCCGACGATCAGTGCCAGGGTCACGGCCTGGACAATGTCGTTCGCGGCGAGATCGAACTTGAACATCACTTGCGTGAGGTTGCCGCCGATCGTGCTCGCGCTGCGACCTTGCAGGAACAGGCCGGCCAGCGCCACGCCCAGCCCCGAGCCGAGCAGCACCAGCAGCACGGCTTCGGCCATCGTACTCACGAAGATCGACGGCCCGCGAAAGCCGAGGATGCGCAGAGTCGCAATCTCGGTCGAGCGCGTCGATACCGACGTGAACATCGTGTTGAGCGCGCCGGCGAGCGCGCCGACCGCCATCGCGATGCCGAGCGGCCAGCCGACGAACAGGATGAGCTTGCCCATATTGCGGGCCTGTGCGGCGAAATAGGCGCGCTCGGAGCGGGCCACCAGCTTCAGGCTGGTATCGGCGGCGAGATAGCGCTGGAGCAAGGCGAGCGCGGAAGCCTCGCTCAGCCGCGCGCGCACCGATTGCACCGCGGCGCTCGACCCGAAGAACTGGCCGACCAGCTTGCGATCGGCCCAGACCTCCGATTCCATCGCCGATCCGCCGGCTTCGAACACGCCGACGACGCGCCACATCATGCCGGCAAGTCGCACGCTGCCGCCGAGCTTGAAGTCGCGGTAGCGCCCGGCGAGCGCGCTGCCGACGACGAGTTCGTTGCGGCCTGGCGTGAACATGCGGCCGCCCGCGAGGCGCGCCAGCGGGCGGACCGCCAGCCCCTGCGGCCCCATGCCGCGCAAGGTCACGCTCGACTCGCCGCCCCCGTCCTCGACTGCGCTGATCGTTGCGAAGCTCTCGGCCGAGAGCAGCGGCCCGTTCTTGCCCGCGGCGATCCCCGGCGCATTGTCGAGCCGGGCGAGCCGCGCAGTGTCGATCGCGCTGTTGAATTCGGACGCCGATCCCTCGGCGAGGATGATCGCGCTCTGGTCCGATCCCGTGCCGGCGACGGTTGCGCGGAAGCCCGACGCCATCGCCAGGAAGCCGAGCAGCACCAAGGTGGCGAGCGCGATGCTCAGCACCGTGGCCGAGGACATGCGCGCACGCGACGGCAGCCCAAGCAAGGCGATGCGCGCTACCGCGGCGATCTGTTTGACGCTGCCGGTCATCACTTCCTCCCCAATGCTTCGACGATGTTGACCCGGCCGGCCTGGAGCACCGGCAGGATGCCGGTCAGCAGGATCAGCAGCGCCACCAGCCCGGCGGCCATGGCGAGGGTGGATGCACCCATCGTCATGCCGGGCAGCACGTCCTTCAGCGCGGTGCCGAGCGCCGAGACGATCAGCGCCGCCACGCTCATGCCCGCGACTGCGCCGGCCACCGCAATCAGCGCGACTTCGCCCGCGAAGATCCGCGCGACACGCAGCCGCGAGAAGCCGAGCGTCTTGAGCACGCCGATTTCGCCGGTGCGCTCGCCGACCATGAAGATCAGCGTGTTGCCGACGACGCAGAGGATGACGACGAACGCCGCGCCGACGATCAGCCGGACGATCAGCATCAGATCGCCGATCTGCGACAGGAACGCGCGACCCAGCGCCGCCTCGCTCTGGGTGCGCGTCGCGGCTGCCGAATTGGCGTATCCGGCGTCGATCGTGCGCGCCATCGCATCGTTGGCGGCCAAGTCGCGGCCCTGGACGAGGACCCAGTTGATGCGGTCGCGCCCAGTGAGCAGCGCTTCGTTGTAATAAGCGAAGTGCCCGGCCATCGCGAGTTCGCTGCCGCCGGGCTGGGCGGCGGTGTAGATGCCGGCCACGGTGAAGCGCCAGGCGCGGCTACCGTCCTCGCGCAGATCGGTGAAGCTCTGCAGCGTGACCTGGTCGCCGCGCTTCCAGCCATAGCGTTCGGCCAATGCGCGGCCGACCAGCAGGCCGTCGCGCGTGGCGACGAAGCGGGCGCGGTCCTCGTCGGCGACCTTCACCACATCCTTGGACAGATCGAGATAGGTTTCGGGCTCGACCATCACTGCCGAGACGATGTCCTTGGGCTGGCGCCAATAGACCAATGCCATGCGCACCGGGCTCGACACCGCGACATTGGGCTGGCGGGCGACGTCGCGGGCATAAGCGATCGGCAGCGTCTGCTGGAAGCCGTTGCGGTTGACCACCATCATCCGCTCGTGCCCGCCCGGCTGGTCCTCGAGCCGGAACGCAGTGGCGACGGCGCTCAGCACGCCGAAGATCAGGAAGGCGACGGCAATGCATCCCACCATCAGCAGCATGCGGACCGGATTGCGCAGCGCGTTGCGCCGGACGAGCGTGGTCTCCCTCATGCCGCGACCGCTTCGTTGACGAAGCGTCCCTTTTCGAGGTGGAGGGTCAGGTCGGCCGCGCGCGCGGCGACGGGGTCGTGGGTGACCATGACGATGGTCTTGCCGAGCTCGTCGGCGAGCAGCCGCAGGATTTCCAGGACTGCGTTGGCGCTGGGCCGGTCGAGATCGCCGGTCGGCTCGTCGGCGAGGATCAGCTTGGGGTCGGCGACCAGCGCGCGGGCGATCGCGACGCGCTGCTGCTGTCCGCCCGAAAGCTCGCGCGGCCGATGCCGGGCGCGGTCCGCCAGCCCGACCACGTCGAGCGCAGTATCGACGCGGCGGCGGCGCTCCTTCGCGCTCATCCGGTGGAGCAGCAGCGGCAGTTCGACATTCTGCGCTGCGGTGAGCATCGGCATCAGATTGTAGAATTGGAAGATGAAGCCGAGCGTGTTCGCGCGCCACTGGGTCAGCCCCGACTCGCTATAGCCGTCGATCCGCTCGCCATCGACGGCGAGCATGCCGCTATTGGGGCGATCGATGCCGGCGAGCAGGTTGAGCAAGGTGGTCTTGCCCGATCCCGACGGCCCCATCAGCGCGACGAACCGTCCGCGCTCGATCGAGAGCGACAATTTGTCGAAGATCGGCACTTCGGTGCTGCCGCGACGATAGCTTTTCGACAAATCGACGATGTCGATGAGGTTGTCGACGGCGGGAACGCGCTGCATGAAGTTCACGACCGGTCTCCTGTGGAAAGGAACGCCGCCTTGGCGGCCATTTGCGGAAGGATGCGCGGATCGCGGCGCACGAACGCGATATTGACGCGCACGGTAGCGCGGTTGCGGTCCGCCGAGGGGACGATCGCGGCGACCGCCGCCTCGAACCGCTCGCCGGGAAGCGCATCGAACGTCAGCACCACGCGCTGGCCCGAGCGGATGCCGCTGATATAGGCTTCGTTGACATCGGCCTCGACCTGCAGGCTGGCCATGTCGACCAGAGTCACCACACCGGTGCGCGTGAAGCCGCCGCCCGCCGAGATCGGCGAGACGAGTTCGCCAACTTCGGCATTCTTCTCGATCACCACCCCGGCAAAGGGTGCGCGGATCGCATAGAGATCGAGCATGACATGCGCCGCGCGCACTCCCGCGGTCGCGCCGCTCAGTGCGGCTTGGGCAGCGGCGATGCGTGCGCCGAGCATGCCGCTCTCGGCCTGGCTTTCCTCGAGCGCCGCCATGGTGGTGAAGCCGCGCTGGCTGAGCGCCTGGCGCCGCGCCAGCGTAGCGACCGCCTGACGGTGCTGGTGGCCCAGCGCAGTGATCGTCTGGCGCGCTTCGGCCTGCGCCGCGATTGCCCGGTCCAGCGCCGCGCGCGCATCCGAATCGTCGACCCGCGCGATGATCTGGCCGGCCTGAACATGGTCGCCCTCGGCTACGAGCACCTGACGAAGCTGCCCGGTAACCTGCGAGCCGACGGTGCCGCCACGCTGCGGCACGACGAACCCGGCCGCGATCAGGCTCGCCGCGGGCGCCGCCGCCGCTGCCGGCGGGACCGGCGCTGCGGCGATCGGCACGGGCTTGCCGCCAGCGCCCCCCAGCAGCGCCGCCGTCGCGACGCTGCCTACGGCGAGGCTCGCCAGCCCGGTGAGGAGCAGCGGCACCAGCGAGCGGCGGCTACCGCGTTCGACGCAGACGGCGGGTGCCGCCTTGGGGATGGCCCTGGTCGGCTCGCGATCGAGGCGGAGTTCGCGCAGCCGGTCGGCGACGGTCGCGGTCATTGGTCGTCCTCCGTCTTGCGCTCGCAGCGGGCGCGTGCGGTTGCCCAGACCAATCCGGCGCCAAGCCCGACCAGCAAGTGCGGCACGGTCGCGACCAATCCGGCGTTCCAAAGCACGCTGCCGTCGGTGCCGCCGAAATAGTCGAACGGCGCGACCCAGAGCAGCAGCGTCGCGGCGACGAGGCCCGCCGTCATCCCGGCCGATGCGCGTCCGCCGGGAAGCGGCAGCCGCTGCAGCGCGTACAGCAGAAGCAGGAACAGCCCGCCGAACCCGATCTTGGCATAAGGCGGCACTTTGTCGGCGACTGCGAACACCGCCATTGCAGCGCCGCGCAACTCGGTCTCGCCGCCGACCTGGAGCCACCGCACCGCGGCAGAGACATAGGTGAACGACGCCCATGCGATCATCCATCCGATCAGCGTGCATTTGTGCGCCACCAGCCCGGTAAGGGCCGAGGCGCGAGCCTGCGGTGTCAGCGGCGCGGTCATGCGGACTTCTCCTGGAGGAACTGGCGATGGACGAGGCGGCGGTAGAAACCAGCGCCGGACAGCAGCGCCTCGGGGGCGCCGCGCTCGACCAATTCGCCGCCATCGAGCGCGACGATCTGGTCCATCGCCTCGAGCCCGGTCATGCGGTGGGTGACGAGAATGCAGGTACGCCCGCGCATCAACGCCTCGAGCCCCTGCAGAACGAGATGGGCATTCTCTTCGTCGAGGCTCGACGTGGCTTCGTCGAGGAGCAGGATCTCGGGATCGCGCAGGAACATCCGGGCGATGGCGAGCCGCTGGCGCTCACCACCCGAAAGCCGCGCGCCGCGCTCGCCGATCTGCGTGTCGAGCCCCGCGGGCAGCGCCGCCACGAAGCCGTCCGACCGCGACAATGCGAGCGCGCTGGCGATCGCCTCCTCGCCAACCGGGCGGTCGATCCCGTAGAGGAGATTGTCGCGAACGCTCCCCGAGAGCATTGCCGAGGTCTGGGCGACATAGCCGATCCGCGCGCGCCACTCGCGCAGCGGGATCGCGACGATATTCTCGTCGCCGTGGCGGATGCTGCCCTGATCGGGCGTATAAAAGCGCTCGATCAGCGCCAGCAGCGTCGACTTGCCCGAGCCGCTGGGGCCGATGATCGCGGTGCGGCTGCCGGGGGCGAACACCAGGCCTTCGAGCGACAGCGCCAGGCGATCGCCATAACTGAAGCGGATCTGGTCGAAGGTCAGCGCCTTGGGCGTGCGGCCGGCGGCGGCGCGCGGCGTTGGCGGTGCCGACCATTCGGGCGCCAGACGCAGCACTTCGGCGAGCCGCGTCGAGGCGCCGCGCGCGACCGAAAGCTGCGAGAAGAAGCTGGTCAGCTGCGCCAGCGGCCCGACCACGGTGAAGATGTAGAGCAGGAACGCAGTGAGCGTGCCCGACGACAGGCTCCCCGCCGCGACGCGCATCCCGCCATAAGCGAGGATCGTCACCAGCGAGATCGTCACTGCCAGCGTCATCACCGGGCTGAGCGCCGCCTCGATCCGGGCGGAGCGGCAGCCGAGCGCGAACAGCGCGAAAATGCCGGTATCGGCGCGGCGGCGTTCGCGCTCCTCGGCGCCGAAAGTCTTGACCATCCGCATCTCGGCGAAGACCTGGGTCAGGCGGCCGCTGAGTTTCGCGGTTTCGTCCTGGGTACGATAGGCCACTGCCGCCATCGTCAGCATCACCGGCAGCATCGCGAGGAACGCTGCGCCGATCACGCCGAACAAGATACCGGCGAGCGCGGCGTCCATCGAGAACAGCACGAGCGCGGCACCGGCGAGCAGCAGCACTGCCGATGCCGCGTTGAGGCTCTCGCGCGAGATGAGCTGGGCGACCGCCTTTGTGTCGTTGATCACGCGGCTGGTCACTTCGCCGCTGGCGAGCCCGTCCAGATAGGTGACCGGCGCCGCCACCAGCCGCTCGATCGCCGCGCTGCGCAGCCGGGCCCCGAGCGATAGGCCCGCCCGGCTGGTAAGGTAGCGCGCGACCGCGGCGGCGGCCGCGGCGGCGAGCAGGACCAGCACCAGCTGGACGATCACCGGGCGGCCGAACAGCCCGCCGGTCGCCGCCATCTGGCCCGAGCCGTCGACGATCGTGCGGGTGAGCAGCGGGAAGCCGAGCGTGCCGCCCACCTCCACCAGAGTCAGCAACGCCGCGAAGCACAAAGCTCCGCGATCGATGCGGACATGGCGCAATACCGAGAACAGATCGGCATAGGATGCAGGCCCCGTCCTGGGGCTCGCTTCGGTGGGCGCCGCGCGGGTCACGCGCGCAGGCTCTCGAGGCGGGTGAGCTTGTGCTGGGCCCAGCCCGCGACCAGCGCGCTCTCGCTTCGCGTGCCCTGCTGAAACACTTCCATCGTGGTTTCGAGGTCCGGCTGCTTCGCGGCCATCGCCTTGAGCGCGGCGAAGCGCACGCGCTCCGAGAGATGCGACCGTGCGGTCTCGGCCAGATAGTCCTGCGCGTTTTCGCCGCCGACCTGCGCGATCACCGGCATCAGCGAACACATCGACATGCGGTTGATCATATTGCCGACGAAGTTGCGCTCGACGTCGAAGCCATATTGATCGACCACGCTGCCGCGCACGGTCAGCTCCATGATGTTGAGGCTGATCGACATGCTCTCGGGCGGGAGCTGGTCATGGATGTCGTAGCAGGCGCGGTAGAGCATCACCTTGCCCTCGCTGAGCGAACTCTTTTCCACGAACTTGAGATCGACAGGCTCGCCGGGATAGCCGGCAGTGTCCTCATAGTCATAGGTGTAATAGTTGCTGCTGTAGCCGGGGCCGAAATGCCCGACGGTCAGGAAGTTGAACGAATGGTCGTGGGGGTGGTGATAGAAAAACTGCTCGGGCCCGCTCGCGCGCAGGATGTGGTCGTTGTTCGACGGCCAGAAATTGGCGCGCAGGAAAAAGGTCTGCTGACGCTTGGTGGGCGCGTACAGCATGATGACCTGTGGTCCGTAATTGTTCGAACCGTTGCCGATCCCGGTGCGCTTCTTCAATTCGTCGAGCGCCATGTCGCCGAGGAAGCTGCGATTGTTGCTGAGCCGCTTGAGCATCGGCGCCGCCGCAATCATCTGATCGTGATCCGAGGTGTCGATATTCTCGTCGTGCAGATATTCGATGATCTCGCCGAGCTCGATCGCGTCGGTCTGCGGAGAATCGATGACTAGGGGCATGGTGGCGTCTCCTATCGGTGAGTGTCATTCGGCCGCGATGGCCGGCATTTCGTCGCTGAGCATTTCGATCGTGCGCTGCGCGGCGCGGCGCACCGCGGCCTGCGGATCCCGGTCGCGCATCCGCTCGAGATGCGGCCATGCGCGCTCGAGATTGAGCCCCAGATATTCGCGCATCGTGTGCCAGCGGACATAATGCGACGGATGCTCGAGCAGCCGCTCGAGCTGGTCGCAGCTGTCCTGGCGGCCGAACAGGCGCATCGCAGTGGCGAGCATCTGCAGCCGGGTCGGTTCCTGCGCGGGTGAGCTGGCGCCGACCATGCGGCGCGTATCGAAGTCGAATTCGAGCGCCATCGGCATCCCGCCGCGGTACATCTGGATCTGCAGCACCAGCGCGTGCGATCCCGCCTTGGCGGAATATTCGAACGATTCATTGGCCTTGAAGTGAAGCGAGTCGCCGGCCTTGCAGTCGAAGCGATCGCCTTCCTCGAAGCGAAGATCGAGCGTGTGGAGATCGTCATCGTCGCCGAAGGTCGGGATCTTCCACGACTGCAGCGGAAATTCGTGCGCGCGGAAGAATTTGAGATAGGTCTCCTGCCCGCCGAAGGTCAGCGTGCGGCGCTCGCCGTAGCGCTGCTTGGCGAGATCAATCTCGAAGCCGTCGAGCGCCAACAACATCGCAGTGAACTGGTCGGTGGAGGCGAGCACCATGCCGCCGAAAAACTCACCGCCGATCGGCTGGAACGAGGAGCCGTAAAAGGGATTGCGGTCGGCGCAGCGCTGCTCTTCGGCAACTACCGACTGGATACGGTCTTCGGTGAAGAAGACGTCGCACAGGCGGAACACTTCCGCCGGCGTCATGTCTTCGTTCGCCGCCAGGACCCGCTTGAGATCGCCGAAGCCGAGATAATCATTGTAGTAGCTGACGCTGCGCTTGTTATCTTCCAGCAGGCCGGGACGGAATTCAGGAGCCGTCACCACCGCCATGATGTCCTTGAGATTCTTCATGTCGTTTCCCTCATGCGATCGGAACGGTTCACCCGATCCCGTCAGGTGTTTGCGGGCGCGGCGAAGCTGCCGCGCCCGCAAGCGATTATTCGGCGCTGACTGCGTCGTTGGTGACTGCGATCACGACGCCGATGATGATGCCGGCGATGACCTGGCCGGCGACGACCGGCGTGTGGCGAGCCGAGCCGGGAGCACCGACTTCGAGGTCCAGGGCGGGCAGGTTGTTGGTATCGAACATGGAATTTCCCCTTATAGAGCGTGTCAGAGTTGGTCGGCGTCTGCGAAGAAGATCGCGCCGATAATCGAAGCGATGCCGGCAGTGAGACTGCAAATTACGGCCTCTCCACGTTGCTCGACGAGCATCCCGACTTCGAAGTCCAGGGAAGGCAAATTATGCACCTGATGATTGCTCATATTCATTCTCCAGTTATTTAGCTAGAAGCTAGTTTAGCTGTTGATTCGTCAACTTTTGCTGACAATTTGAATGTGTCATCATCAAACTATACGGTCAATACTTCGAGGCCGTTGTTGCGCTCAACTTGAGACCAGTTCCGCGGTGCGCCGGGACGACGCGAAAACGTGCGCGCCACTTCGAGGAAATAGCGCTCCAGCGCTGCGCGCGATTCGGCGCTCAGTTCCACCCAGGTACGGCGGCCATCGCAGGCGTCGGGCGCACTGCTGAGCGCACCCGTCTCGATCAGATTGCCGACCCAGCGCACCCCGGTGCTGCGCGGCACGCCCGCGGCCAGAGCAAGGTCCGAGATCGAGACCCGCACGCCCTTCCGCTCGGACAGATAGAGATCGAGCAGCATGTCCCACACCGGATCGGCCATATGGAAGTCGGCGAGGAGCCGGCGCTGCAGACCACGCGAGCGCGCTATGTCCGCCGCGACGCGGCCGCAGCATTCGGACTGGGACGGCTCGCTCTCGGCGGGGTCCCAGCCGACCGTGGCCTGCAACGGAGCATTGGTGGGCAGGGTGATATGCACGAGCATTGCAGCACCTCCTCAATGAACGGATCGCTGGATCCATGAGCGCCCGGCTTCGATCGCGGCGCATTGGCGCGCGGCCATCCGGGCGATGAACGGGTTGGGCTCGCGCGCACCGCGTTCGAACACCGCGAGCCGGTCCTCCAGGCTGATTTGCGCCGAGGCGAGCGCAGTGATCGCGCTGAACTGTATCCGGTCGCTCGGATGATGCGCGGCATAGGATTCGACGAGATCACGGCCGTCATCGCCGCCCAGTTGCGCGCACAGCGCCAGCAGCGGCTCGACGGCGCTGCGGGTCAGATGCGCCGCGACGGTTTTGCTTTCGGCATCGAAGCGATACTGGTCGCGAAAGCTCAGATGCGGCGCGCGCTCCATGATGTTGAGCGAGACCGACAGTTCATCGGCGGGCAGCTGGGCGTGGACGTCACGATGCGCGCGGTAGAGCATGATCTTGCCCTGCTCGAGCCGCGATCGCTCGACGAAGCGCAGATCGGCTTCGTCGCCGATGGCGCCGGCAAAACTGTCATAGTCATACTCGTAATAATCGCTCCAATAGCCGGGACCCATGTAGCCCGCGGTAAGGAACGAGAAATTATGGTCGTGCGGCACATGGTAGAAAAATGCCTCGGGGCCGTTCTCCTGGAGCAGTCGATCGCCCTCGGATGGCCAGAAATTGGCGCGGATGAAGAAGTCGCGTGCCTGATGCAGGATCACTACCTGCGGCCCATAGACATTCTGCGCGCTCTGATCGCGGCAGCGCTGCTGGAGTTCTGCGACGATCAGGTCAGCGAGGAAGTCGCGGTTGTTGGCGAGCGCCTTGAGGCGATCGCCGAACGACGCGAAGCAATCCTCGTCGCGCGCGTCGAACCGCCCGGTTTCCAGCGCTTCGACGAGATCGCCGAGTTCGGCGCGGTGCTGCGTGGCGGTCTCGATCACGCGAGGCATGCGCCGGCCTCCGTCACGAGCACGCCGAGCGCGTTTCGCGCCGCCGCGCGCAGGTCGGGATGCGGATCCCGCTCGGCCATCGCGTGGAGCCGCGCCCGCGCGCTGCCTTCATTCAGGCGGAATAGTTCGGCGGTCGCGTGCCAGCGCAGGAAGAAGCTCTCGTCATGGGTGAAGGGCTCGACTATGGCGTCGTCCTCGCTGCGCCCCAGCGTGGCGAGGAAGCTGAGCAGCATCTGGCTGCGCGAGGCGCCATCGCTGGTGCTGCACGCCGCGACGGCAGTGAGATCCTCCGAATCATATTCCACGAGCAGCGGCGCGCGATCGAGCAGGATCTCGGCCTGCAGCACGACGATGTTGGCGATTGCGTGCTCGATGACATAGCTCTGGGTCCGGCCGTCGAGCGTCAGGATATCGGCGTCTTCGAGCGCGCGATGCCCCGCCGGGCGACATGCCAGGCCGTCGTCCAGGCTGAAATTGCCCGAAACCTGCGGTGCGTCCCACATCCGCAGCAGGGCGCCGCCGGCGCGCAGGAATTTCTGCACCGATACGGTGCCGGTAAAGGTGATCGCCGCGGGGCCGCGGCGCTGCATCTTCTTCGCGGCGAGCGCGTCCACCGGCAGGCTGTTCAGCGCGATGTTGACATGACGGTGCGCGAACACCGCGATGCCGCGCTGGAAGCCGTTGCCGGTCGGCGCGAGCGGCGGTTCGAAATAGGCGTCGCGAAGCGCGTCTTGCGCCATCGCGGCGATCCAGCCGTCGATCCAGTCGGTGTCGGCAAAGGCGGCCTCGACCAGTGCACGAACGCTGTCGGCGGTCGGATCGGCGAGCGCGTCGAGCGCCTGATGCAGCGCCGCCAGTGCAGGCTGCAGGCGCCAGTGATGCACCGGCAGGCTGGTCGGCAGCGCGCCGCCACGGGCCTGCTCGGCCCGGATGAAATATTGCCGAAGTTCCTGTCTGGAAATCATACGTCCTCCAGCGCCACGCACGATTCCGCGTTCGCCGCGTCTCATGGATGCAGCGGGATCGATTCTGGCTTGCACGCAAATGTCGGGTTCGAACGGCGATGGACGGGCCGTGGCCGGTTGGCCACGGCGCCTGCCCGGCCGCTATCCCCCGATGAGGTAGGTTCCGACGATCACGCCGATGCAGACCGGCCCGCCGACCTCCTGCCGCGTGACGTGCCCGCAAAATCCAACCGGGGTGCGCAGAGTGAAAGCGGAAGCGGGTACGGTGCTGATCTTCGTCATCGATATTCCCCCGAAAGCGGCCGGCAGTATCGGCCAGGACCTCCCAAGTCGCGTCCCCGGCGCACAGCTCTCCGCTTCGCCGATCGCGTGATGTCGCGTTCGGCGGATCGGTGTCCGTCTGGGTTTCGACGAGAACGGCTGTTCAATGCCGTCAATCAATTAGTCCCGCGGCGGCGGAAAACCTGTCGCACATTTTTCAAAAAATTTTTCGGAGGGAAGACCTCCAGGCGCGCGCCGTCAGTTGTAGAGCATCAACCGGTCTATCGCGCTCTCATGCCGATGGCCGGCCAGCACGTCCGCGAGCTGACGGATCACGGCGCGTTGGCGCCGCAGCCGCACGAACAGGAAAACGATCGTCGCGGCGATCACCGCCACGCCGAGCAAGGTCGACCAGCTGAGCAGTGTTTCCGCCAGATGCGGACCGAGCGGACGCCCGTCGCGCTGGCGCAGCATCGCGAACGTCATTCCCAGAAAGGTCGCCGGGCCGAACAATATCAGATCGAACACAGTGCGGCGGACACGCGCGCGGTATCGCCGGATCTGGCCTTCGAGGTAGGTCTCCCGATCGCCCTGCTCGGCGCCCCATTCGACGCGGCGCAGCCGATATCGAGTCCGTGCCGACCATAAAAGCAGCAACAGGATCATCACGCCGACAGCGAGCGAGCCGAGCGTGAATTTGCGCCAGATTCCGAACACGACGAAGACGGTCAGGCAGGCGGCGACCAGCAACTCCGCGCGCTCGACCCAGCGCGCGCGGCGCAGCACGCGTTCCGACAGCGCCGACACTTCGTCCGCGGCATGCCGCACGCTGCCGCGCCACAATTCGGAGAGGTCGTCGAACTCACCGGCCATGCGCCGCCCCCATTTGCTCGACGAGCGCCGCCTTTGCCCGCTGGCAGCGGAGCATTGCGGCATTGGCGGTGATCCCCAATGTCTCGCCGATCTCGATGAACGAAAAACCTTCCAGCATCAGCGTTGCCGTCTCCCGCTGGGCCACGCTCAACTGCCGCATCGCCGCCACCAGTCGCGACCGCCGATCCGCGACGATCGCCGCTTCGTCGGGCTGCAGGTCGGCAGTGGGCAGCTCTTCGCCCAATTCTTCCGTAACAGGATTTCGCGCACGGCGCGAGACGTGCGTCACCGCGCGCTTCTGGGCGATGCTGGCGACATAGGTCTTGAGCGAGGATTGTCCGCGAAACGACGGCAGCGCGCGCCACACGGCCAGCACGATCTCCTGCTTGAGATCCTCGCGCTGGCTCGGATCGGCTTCGTAAGCGAGTGCAATGCGCGAAAGCAGCCCCGAATGGGTGCGTATCACGTCATTGAAGCTTACATCGCTCAAGACGTTTACCCGCCCCCGGACAACCAGCCACTCTCAGCGACTTAACCTGATCTGGTGCGACAGGGAAGCATTGTCGTGGGGACTTGCTCGGTTCAGTCCATGCTAGGCGTCTGCTTTGCGCCTCGTTGCGATGGACCACCTGCCCGCCGGTGCGCGTTATGCGGCCATCAATATACGGAGATGGCAATGATAGAGCTCAGCACCGAAGATCGCAACGAACTGGCCAAAAATTCTTTCGCATTTCCCGAGCAGCGAAAAGAGCCGCTCGAGAACGCCAGCCACGTGCGGAACGCCGTCGCGCGGTTCAACCAGGTCAAGAATGTGACCGACGAGGAGCGCGATGCTGCCTGGAAGCGGATCGAGGCCGCGGCGAAGAAGTTCGACGTAGAGCTGACCGAGAAGAGCTGGCGTGAGGTCGGCAAGTAGACGCCTCGCCCATTTTTCTAGATGGGGCCGCTTGCTACCCGACCGATCCTGTCGGTCGGGTAGCGAAGCCTAACGTGGAGTTCCCATGCGGGTCCGGCCGATGCAGCTCAGCCGAGCTTGATCGTCAGCTCGACATCGTCGCTGAACGGCATCGAAATATAGCCGTTGGCAGGCGAACCGACGCGCTCGAGATATTCCGGGCAAAAATCGGCATTGTCGGCAACGATCACTGCACCTGGCCGAAGGCGGCTCTCCACCAGGTCGAGGACATCGGAATATAGCGACTTGGCGCCGTCGAGCAGGAGCAAGTCGATCGTCTCCGGGAGGTCCGATGCCAGCGTGTTCAGCGCATCGCCCTCGCGGAATTCCACGAGGTCAGCGAGACCGCCGGCTTCCAGATTCGCTTTTGCCCGGGCCATTTTCGAAGGCTCGAACTCGCTCGTGATCAGGCGGCCCCCGCCATTGTCCCGCAGCGCAGAGGCGAGGTGCAGCGTGGACAGGCCGAACGATGTGCCGAACTCGACGATCGAGCGGGCCCTGGTCGCGCGCGCCAACATGTAGAGGAGCCTCCCCGTGCTGGGAGAGACCGGCAGCGCGAACTCTTTCAGATTGGCATAGAGTTCGGCATAATCGGTCTTGCTCCGCATCAGCCGATAGCGTTCCTCGCTGGACAGGGAAGCGAGGGCCGGGCTCGCCGACGGCGACGAGGCCGCGGCCGCGGCGAACAGGCGATCGAGCAGCGGCGCCACCGGCGCCGCAGTGAGTGTGGTCATGGATTTTCTCCGGTTTCGAGCGGTGATTGCTCGCCGGGGAAAATACGATTAGTTCGTCGCCTTTCCTATTCGCATTGGCTGGTGATGCCCGTGACATCTCGTCGAAGCCCCTCCGTCACCTCGCGGAAACAGCCGCGGCAGGCGCGCTCGAACGATCTCGTCGCGGCCGTGCTCGACGCAGCTGTTCAGGTTTTGGCGAAGGAAGGGGCACAGCGATTCACCACCGCGCGAGTCGCCGAGCGCGCCGGCGTCAGCGTCGGTTCGCTCTATCAGTATTTCCCCAACAAGGCCGCGATCCTCTTTCGCCTGCAGAGCGATGAATGGCGCCGGACGAGCGAGCTGCTCCGGAGCCTTCTCGAAGAGGCGCGAAGCCCGCCCCTGATGCGGCTGCGGCAGCTGACTCACGCCTTCCTCCATTCCGAATGCGAAGAGGCACAGGTGCGCATGGCACTGAACGATGCGGCTCCGCTTTACCGCGACGCGCCGGAAGCTGCCGAAGTGCGGAACGCCGGCGCGAACATTTTCGAGATCTTCGTCCGCAACGCACTTCCGAATGCCGCCGCCGATGTGCAATTGCTCGCCGCCGACCTGATCCGGACGACGCTCAGCCAGGTCGGCAGCCGCTTTTCCCAAACCCCCCGCGCGCAAGCGGAGATTGCCGCCTATGCCGATGCGCTCGCCGACATGCTGTGCGCCTATCTCGAAAGGCTGATGACGCAGGATCGGGCGGAGCTTCGTACTGCGACTCGCGTTTCAGTCGGATGAGCGACTCGATCGACGACCTGCACGAGCAGATGGAAGCCGCCGCCGAAGCGATGGATTTCGAAGAGGCGCGCCGGCTTCGCGACCGGATCAATCTCATCCGCGGCGGCGCGACGCGCGATGCGGCGGCGGAAGCGGACACCTCCGGCCTGATCCGGCAGCAGCCGGGCGCGATGGGGCTGGGCACCAGCCGCCAGCGCGCCACGCCGCCGCCGGGCTGGAAGCCGCCGCCAAAGCCCGATCCGATGACCAAGGCAACCAGTCGAACGCGCCGGAAATAGTCGCCGGCGAGATTGGTGGGTTGACGGTCCCGACGGCCAGCAGCCAAGCCAGCCGGCGGTGTCGATACTCCTCTCTCTCAAAGACGCGCGACGGATCGCGCTCGTCGCGCAGGGTTTCGGCGTGCGCCACCCTGCCAGGCCGACCGCGGCACATCTGCGCAAAGCACTCGATCGTCTCGGGCTCTTCCAGATCGACAGCGTCAACGTCGTGACCCGGGCACATTATCTCCCCGCCTTTTCCCGGCTCGGCAGCTATGATCGCACGCTGCTGGAGCGCGCGGCCTGGGGACCCAAAAGCCAGCGGCGCCTGTTCGAATATTGGGCGCACGAAGCTTCGTTGCTTCCGCTCGACTTACACCCGCTGCTGCGCTGGCGGATGGCACGCGCCGAACGGGGCGAGATCGGCTATCAGAGCCTGAAGCGCTTCGCCGCCGAGCATAGGCCCGAAGCGCAGGCGATACTCGACCGGATTGCCGCGGAGGGCCCGATGACCGCCGCCGCGTTCGAAAACGGGTCGAGCAAAAGCGGCTGGTGGGAGTGGAGCCACACCAAGCACGCGCTCGAATGGCTGTTCTGGTCGGGCAGGATCACCACCGCGACGCGCCGCGGCAGCTTTGCCCGGGTCTATGATCTCCCGGAACGGGTGCTGCCCCGGGCCATTCTGGATCTGCCGACCCCCGATGCCGCGAGCGCGCAGCGTGCCCTGATCGAACGCAGCGCCCGCGCGCTCGGCATCGCGACCGCCGCAGACTTGCGCGATTATTATCGGCTGAAGCCCGACGAAGCCGATCATGCGATCGCCGCCCAGGCAGAGATCGGCACGCTGATCCCCGTCCGAGTCGAAGGGTGGAGCCAGAAGGCCTGGATGCACCATGCCGTGGCCCCGCCCCGGCCGGTGCGCGGCGCGGCGCTGCTCGCCCCGTTCGATCCCCTGGTCTGGGAGCGCAGCCGCGCCGAACGCCTGTTCGGATTCCGCTACCGCATCGAAATCTATGTGCCGCAGGACAAGCGCACGCATGGCTATTACGTCCTGCCCTTCCTGATGGACGAGGCATTGGTGGCACGCGTCGATCTCAAGGCCGACCGCCAGGCCCGAATCCTGCTCGCGCACCGCATCACCCTCGAACCCGGTGCGCCCGCCGATACGATCGAGCGCCTCACGATCGAACTCGAGCGGATGGCCGCATGGCTGGAGCTCGATGCCGTCCGGATCGGCCAGACCGTGCCGCCGCTCTGACCGCGGGAGCGGACGCGCTTCTTGACGGTATGCGCTGCAGATGGTGGAAGGCGGCGTGAACCAAGATCCTCCTGCGTCCGATAACATTGCCAAGGCAGCGGCCAGCGCGAAAGCCGAGGCCCGCGCGGCGGAGTCCGCTGCGATCCGGCGGCGCTGGATAACGCTGGGCGAAGTGCTGGCAGTGATCGCCGCATTCATCTCCGCGCTGACCCTGTGGAACAGCTGGAGCGAGCGGAGCGACAGCAAGGCCGACCAGCAGGCCGAAGCGCAGCGCGCCTCCGCCCGCGTCGCCACGCTGGTGCTGATCGCGACCAATAGCGGTGACGAGACTTTGGTGTTGAAGCCGGCGTCTGCCGAACAGACCGTGCAAAGCCAGAGGATCCTCCTCCCCGCCTCGCTGGGCGTAGCCCCGGTAGAAACCACCGGCGAATCGCGAATCGAAGCCAAATGGTTCGAGCGCCCCCTCGAGAAAGCCCGGGAAGCCGCGCATCTCCCCGACAACAGCCGCGGCGACGAGCGGCTGCCGATGGTCATCATCACGCGCTTTCTCGCGGACGGCGAACCGCATGAGGACGTCGCGCTATACGACGTCGGCTACACGATATCCGGCAAGTTCCTCAGCGGCCACAAGGTCACCCTCCGGGGCCTTTCGTTGATCTCGCGGGTTAAGACCGCGGCGGCGCAGGCGAAGCTGGACGCACGCTGGCGGACTTTACTGCCGCCGAACAAGCCCTGAGCCACGCCGCGCCGATCCCGCCGGCCGGTCCATCATCCTCACCGCGACCAAGTCTCGCGCTCCGCGAGCACCCGGGCGACCGCGGCCATGTTGTCGCTGCCCCAGACGCAGAGTGGGGCAAGCGCTTCGGCGAGACTGTGCCCGAGCGGCGTGAGAGTATAATCGACCCGTGGCGGCACTTCCTTATGGTCGGTGCGCCGGACGATCCCTTCGGCTTCCAGTTCCTTAAGCTGCTGGATCAGCATCTTGTCGCTCACGCCGCGGACGGCGCGCCGGAGCTCGCCATAGCGGCAGGGCCCCTGGGCGAGGAAATAGACGATCAGCGGCTTCCACTTTCCCGCGATGATGCGAAGCGTGGCGTCTAGCCCGCAAGTGAAGGCGGGCGCGGAGGTTGGTTCGATATCAGCCATATTAGGCACTTACCAAAAGGTGTATACTTGTCGATAGGTTTGTGACTGTCCAGCTAAGCGTCACCTCAAAGGAGACACGGCATGAACAGACTTAGTGGCAAAACGGCGGTGGTAACGGGCGGCGGAAGCGGCATCGGCCTGGCGTCGGCGAAGCGCTTCATCGAGGAAGGCGCCTTCGTCTATATCTTCGGGCGGCGGCAGGAGGTACTGGATACCGCACTGGCGACGCTCGGTGACAATGCGCGTGCGGTGCAGGGCTCGGTGAGCGACCTCGACGATCTCGACCGGCTCTATGCGACGGTGAAGGCGGAGCGCGGCGAGCTCGACATCCTGCTCGCCAACGCCGGCACCGGCGCTTTCGCGGCTCTCGGCGAGATCACGCCCGAGCATTATCAGCAGATCTTCGACGTCAACGTGAAGGGCGTGCTCTTCACCGTGCAGAAGGGGCTGCCGCTGATGAAGGCGGGCGGATCGATCATCCTCACCGGTTCGACGACGGGCGAGATGGGAACGCCCCAGTTCAGCGTCTACAGCGCAACCAAGGCGGCAGTCCGCAACTTCGCGCGCAGCTGGGCACAGGACCTGCGCGGCACCGGCATCCGCGTCAACGTGCTGTCGCCGGGGCCGACCCGGACCGACCTCGCACTGGACGTGGTCGGCGAGGCGGCCTTCGAGGCGATGGGCGCGACCACGCCGATCGGGCGGCTGGGCGACCCGGCCGAGACCGCCGCCGCCGCGGCGTTCCTCGCTTCGGGCGACAGCAGCTTCATGACGGGGAGCGAGATGTTCGTGGATGGCGGGCTGGCGCAGGTCTGAGCGACTGACTGTCGAGACAGAGGGTGTGGCGGCGGTCAGCCGCCGTTGCGCCCTCTGGCTCCAGGATCACCGCGGCGCTACAGGACGACTAATGCATCTGAATGGAATTTTCCGATCGCTGCCGGGGTTGTTCGCGCTGGTGCTGGCGCATCCCGCCGCGGCGCAGGTGCAAACGCGCGAAGCCGCGCTGGCACAGGACGCAGGCGAATATGCCCGCCTTTATCATGTGCCCCCGGACGAAGCGCTCCGCAGGCTTCGCGCCCAGAACGACAGCGTCGCCGCCACCGACGCGATCGCCCGCCGCTATCGCGATCGGCTGGCAGGCATCTCGGTCCAGCACCGCCCGGACTATCGCTACATCGTATATCTGACCGGCGACCTCCCAGTAGCGGAGCTGCACATCCCCGCAGCCGGCACGACTGTTCCCGTAACCTTCCGAACCGGCGCGAAAGCGACTCGGGACCGGGTGATCTGGGCAATCACCTATCATCAGGCGGCGATCCGCGCCGCGCTGCCGAGCCCGCCGTCGATGGGACTGGACCCGCGCACCGGCGAATTGGTCGTCATCGTCGGCAATGCCGTTGCCGCAGCCGATGGCGGCGCCGCCGCGTTGGACGCGCGGCTCGAGGAGCTGACCGGCGTGCCCGTCCAGGTTCGCGTGCTCGAGCACACGGACGTGAACCTCGATCTTCATGGCGGCGGGCGGCTCGACGGGATCAGTCCCAGCGACGGCAAGCGCTACCGATGCACGACCGGCTTCGCCGTGACCGACGGCATGCGCACCGGCATCACCACCGCCGCCCATTGCCTCGACGATATGACCTATTACGACCCGCAGCGCCGCTCGACCCCGCTCAGCTTCATCGGCCAATGGGGCTGGGGATATCATGACGTGCAAATCCATTCCGGCACCGCACCCGAGCGGCCGCTGATCTATTCGGATACCGCGCGGACGATCGAGCGACCGGTGGAGCTGCAACGGAGCAAGCCGAGCACACGCGCAGGCGACTTCGTCTGCCATCGCGGCGAAAGCACCGGCTATAGCTGTGCCGAAGTCGAGCTTCTCGACTTCGCCCCGGCGGGCGAGCTGTGCGGCGGCGCGTGTCTGCCAACCTGGGTCACCGTCGCGGGTCCCGGTTGCAAGGGCGGGGACAGCGGCGGGCCGGTGTTCAGCGGCACCACTGCCTTCGGTGTCGTCAAGGGAGCGAGCTACCGCCGCGACGGCTCGTGCGCCTTCTACTTCTACATGTCGCTGGATTATCTGCCGGCGCCTTGGTCGTTGCTCGTCGATACCGGCGCTGCCGCGCCACTTCGCCGCGGCCCGATCCAAAATCACCATTGAGTCGTTGCCTTCGCTTTGACGGACTGCCTTATATGTCCACCGGCCCGTCCCTAAATGGCGAGCGATGACAAAGCTTCTCCTGGCGGGTGCCACAGGTCTGGTCGGCAGCGCGGCGCTGAGGCTGTTGCTCGCGGACGCGCGCGTGACGCGGGTCGTCGCCCCGACGCGCCGGCCGCTTCCGCCGCATCCGAAATTGCTGAACCCGATCGCCGACAACAGCGATATTCCCGTCGATGCCGACTGGTGGGCAGTCGATGGCGCGATTTGCGCACTGGGAACGACGCGCGCCAAAACCCCCTCCCCCGCCGCCTATCGCGCGATCGACTATGACTATGCCCTCGCCATCGCGACGCGCGTCCGCCAGGGCGGCGCGGCGCGCTTTGCGCTGACTTCCTCGATGGGCGCGGATGCGCAGTCTTGGTTTCGCTACACGCGCACCAAGGGGGAGCTCGAAGACGGCATCGGCCGCCTTGGTTTCCCCTCGCTGACGATCCTGCGTCCGGGCTTCCTCGGCGGATCGCGCGAAGAGGATCGGCCGAGCGAACGGATCCTCGGCCGGCTGCTCGACATCGCCGCACCGGTTCTGCCGGCCGCGGCGCGCACCAGTCCCGCGGCGACTGTCGCGGCTTTGCTGGTCGACGGAGCGCTTGACGGCGACCCCGGTCGGCACGTCATCGGTTCCGCCACGATCGCACGCACCGCCGAAGGTCTTCGCTGAATGCCGCGCAATCCGTATCATGACGGGCCCGTCAGCGATCATTTCGACGGCACCCGCTTCTTCAACCCGGGCGAGCCCGACACCGACCGCTCGCTGTCGCAGGTGCTGCGCTGGCGGCGCTCGGTTCCGGACAACCCCTGGCCGAGCAGCATCGGGGTGATGCCGGTGGTTCCGGATACCAGGGTTCAGGGATTGCGCGTGACGATGGTCGGCCACGCGACATTGCTGATCCAGCTCGCGGGTCTCAATATCCTGACCGACCCGGTCTGGTCCGATCGCGCCAGCCCGCTGGCTTTCGCAGGACCGAGGCGCGTCACCGCGCCTGGGGTAAAGATCGAGGACCTGCCGCCGATCGATGCGATCCTGTTGTCGCACAATCATTACGACCATCTCGATATCGCCACGCTCAAGGCACTGCACGAACGGCACGCGCCGCTGATCGTTACGCCGCTCGGAAACGATAGTATCGTACGTCGCCATATTGCCGCCGCCCGGATCGAGGCAGGCGATTGGGGCGATCGGTTCGCAATCGGGCCAGGGGCGGAAGTCCATATCGTGCCCGCCACCCATTGGTCCTCACGTGGCATCCGCGATCGGCGCATGGCTCTATGGGGGGGCTTCATGGTGCGGGCCGGGGGACGGCTGGTCTATTTCGCCGGTGACACCGGATACGGCACCGGCAACATTTTCCGGGCGATGCGTGCGCGCTTCGGCCCGACCGATGTCGCGCTCCTTCCGATCGGCGCCTATGATCCGCGCTGGTTCATGGCGGCCCAGCATACCGATCCGGAAGAAGCCATCCAGATCGTGCGCGACCTCGATGCGCGCGCTGCGGTCGGCATCCACTGGGGTACCTTCAAACTGACCGATGAGCCGCGCGACGACCCCGCGACGCGGCTCGCCGCGGGTCTGGCGGCAGCAGGGATCGCGCAGAACGCCTTCATCGCGATGCAGCCCGCCGACATGGCCGAGTTCGACTGACCGCCACCTGACCCAACCGCCGCCGGCGGGCATCTGCGGCGCGGCTGGGCCTATGGGCGCGTTGCTCAGGCGGTGACGCGCGAACTGCGACGGGCGCCGCTCACCGTCAGCCAGATCGCCGACACCAGAAAGTAGAAGGCGCCGAACGCCGCATAAGGGGCGATGTTGGCGATGCCGACGGGCTCGGCGCCGGCCGCCATCTTGAGCATGAAGCCGCCCGCTAGGATCGATTGTGCGCCACTGAGAATCATCGCCCATTGCGCGCCGTAGGATTTCCAGCGCCGGACGCCGGTCACCAGCTGAAACAGGCCGGCGAGCGCGGCCCACACGCCGAAGATCTGCAGGACTGTATTCATGCTGTGGCCGAGAGCCGCAGTGACGGCGATCGCCGTCACCAGGCTGACGATGACGTTGAGCAACTGACTCTTGTTGCGGGCAAGGCCGCCGCTGCGGCTGGCATCGGCATAGTTGGCGATGGCGTCCCAAGCCGGATAGCCGACGAGCAGGATGGCCGCGAGCAGCGGGGCATCCTTCGCGATCGTGAACGCGGCGGCAACCCAGGCAGCCGAAAACGCGAAGCGCGTGAAATAATAAAGCTTGAGCCAGCTGGATGTCGATGGCGGGCGATGATCGATGGTCTGAGACGGCATGGCAGTTCCTCTATGGATATCTACCTACTAGAAGGTAGATTTAACGCCGTCAACCCGTGCAAACGCGGCGCGGAGCGCTGCGGCAGACCGAGTTGCAGTTCGCCAGCCCTGCTCTATATCCGACCTATCAGGAGGTAGGTTTGTGGTCGCAACACTCGGCGGTACCGCGGGAAAGTTGGTCGACGGTGCGGCGCAGCTTATCATGCGCGGCGGCTATAACGGCTTCAGCTACGCCGATCTCGCCGAGCGCTTCGGCATCCGCAAGCCGAGCATCCATCATCATTTCCCGTCGAAGGTCGACCTCGTCGTGGCGGTCGTCGAGCAGGGACGTGCGCGGATCCAGGCGCAGATTGCGACGCTCGAGAACGCGCCGATCGCGATGGACCAGCTGCGCATGTACACCGGCTATTGGGAGCGCTGCATCAAGGATCAGAGCGCCCCCTTCTGCCTCGCGGCGGTTCTGGCCGCCGAGCTGCCCAGCCTTCCCGAGCAGATTGCGGTGGCGGTTCGCGGGCACTTCGCCGATCTCGCGGCGTGGCTCGAGGGCGTGTTGACACTGGGTATCCAGCAGGGGACGATGCGTCTGGAAACGTCGCCAAAATTGGAGGCGGAGAGTTTCATGGCGGCGGTCTACGGCGCGATGCTCGTCGCCCGCGCATTTGATGATCCCGATCGGTTCAGCACCATCGTCGAGGCCCGCATCGAACGCGTTCGCATTTGAATCAATAGCCGGCCGCTTGCCAATCGCTCAGGGGTCGGCGAGCGCAGCCCGACTATCCCCGTAGCATGAAGGCCAGTTCGTCGATCAGCTGCTTGGGACTGCACGGCTTGAGGTGCACCGTCAGATGCGGAAACCGCGCGGACAGTTCTGCCGGCAGTCCCACGCCCGATTGCAGGATAATCGGAACGCCGCGCTCGGCTAGAATGACAACGACGGGAGTGATGTCGCGATCGACCAGGTTCACGTCGAGGATCGCCCCGTCGACATGTCCCGCGCCGAGCAGTTCCAGAGCCTCCTCCACGCTAGCGGCCGGCCCGATGACCTGCCCATCGGCATCCTCGATTGCCAAAGCGAGATCCAGCGCAATAAAGGGTTCGTCCTCGGCGATGAAAATGGCTTGTTGCTTCAGCAATGAAACCCTTCCGGCGCGAGATCGCGACTATGTAACCGGTTAGGGCGTCAGGCGTTCCACGGGAATGGTGAGGCGCACGATCAGGCCGCCCCCGTTCCAGTCGAAGGCCAGCTTGCCTCTCAGCTGGCCCGTCACGCTCCGGTTGGCGAGCATGCTCCCGAAGCCCTTGCGCGTCGGGGCACCGTGGATGGGCGGCCCCCCGCTTTCCTCCCAGGTCAACACCAGATCTGCCCCGTCGACCACCCAGCGCACCCGGACGCGACCGTCCGGCAGCGACAAGGCGCCATATTTGGCGGCGTTGGTGGCGAGCTCGTGAAGTACCAGCGCAAGGCTGGTCACCGCTTCGCGCCCGGCTGCGAGCTCCGTCCCTTCGACCAGAACGCGTGCCGTGTCCGAGCCGGGATCGAGATACGGCGCTAGGATCGCGTGGACGAGTTCCCCGAGCGAGCTTCGCTGTTTGAGGTCGACCCCGGGCGTGCCGGCACGGATCAGCTGGTGCGCGCTTGCAAGCGCACCCAGGCGCCCCTGGATCGTCGCGGCGAGATCGCCCGGCGTTTTCGAGGATCGCGCACTGAGCGTGACGACGCTGCCGATGATCGCGAACAGATTCTGGACCCGGTGGTCCATCTCCTTGAGCAGCAAGCCCTGTTGCTCCTCGGCGAGGCGGCGGTCGGTGATGTCGACGAAACTGCACACGGCACCGGCGAGCTCGCCGCCGCGCACGATCGGCCGCGACCAATATTCGACGGGAAACGCGGTTCCATCGGCGCGAAAGAAGTTCTCGTCGTCACGGTGCGCGGGCTTGCCCGTCCGCGCGGTCTGATCGATCGGACAGTCGCCGATCGGATAACGCGATCCGTCCGGATGCGCGTGATGGATCAGGTCGTGGAGCTTGCGGCCGATCACGTCCTCCTCGCGTTCGAAGCCGAACATCCGCAGGAACGAGGCGTTGCAAAGCGTGGTGGCGCCGTCGCGGTCGACGCAATAGATTCCGTCGGCGGTGGAATCGACGAGCAGGCGTAGATACGCCTCGGTCTGGTGGCGCGCGGCATCCGCCGCGTCGCGCTCGGTGATGTCGACAAAGGTTAGGACCACTCCGTCGATCACGTTGTCGAGCGTACGATAGGGGCGCATCCGCAAGACGAAGGTCATCTCGCCGGTCAGCAGCGCCACTTGCCGCTCGACCACCGCCAATTTGCGCAAAACCGAGCGGACGTCGCGCGCCAGATCCGAATAATCGAGCAGACTGACGATCTCGGTGATCGGCCGCCCGATATCCGCATCCCGCAAGTGGAAGATGTCGGTCACCCCTGCGGTGTAGCTGCGTACGCGCAGATCCTTGTCGAGAAACAGCGACGCGATCTCGGTGCTCTCGAGCAGGTTTTTGAGATCGCTGTTGAGGCGGCCGAGCAAGTCGTTCTTGTTCGCCATTTCGACGTTGATGGTCTGAAGTTCCTCGTTGACCGATTGCATCTCTTCCTTCGCGGTCTCGAGTTCCTCGTTGGAGGATTGCAGCTCCTCGTTGACCGATTGATATTCCTCGTTCGAGGATTTCATTTCCTCGTTGGCGAATTCGAGCTCGTCGATCGTCGCCTGGAGCTGCGCCCGGGTCGTCCGCAATTCCTGTTCGAGCGCCAGCGAACTTTCGCTTGATTGCACTGTCGTTCCTTCGGAAACGCCCGCCCCCCCGTCCTGAAACGCAAGGACGATCAAACCCGCTTCGGCCCCGCGATCCCCCATGGGCTCGGCGATCAACGTGACGAGGCGCGGCAGCCCCGCGACGCGGACGGGGAGATGCTCCCGCCGCGCTGCCCCGTTGGAAGCCTGAACCTCCTGCAATACGGCCCGTACCGGGCCTCGCAGCGCCTTGTGGAGGATGTCGAACAGCGCGAAGCTCGGCGCGCCGGGAGACGGTTCGAGATACTGGCCGATGGCACCCGGCGAGAAGCGCACGATCTGGTGGCGCCGATCGATCACCACGTGCGGCGGATAATAGCGCTCCATAACCCGGCGGGCGCTCTTGTCGAGATGGTCCTCCGCAGTCGCCGCGGAGGCATGCGCCGCGGGCTTCTGATCCGTGCCTCTGCCCCCGCCCGACACGTCCGGCAACGACAGGCCTTCGATCGCACGCCGTTCGAAGATGCGATGCTTCTTGTCCCGCGCGAGGAACAACCCACTCGAACGCGCCACCGATTCGGAAGAACCCAGAAACAGGTGTCCGCCCGGTTTCAAGGCATAGTGAAAGGTCCGCATGATGCGGTCCTGCACCGGCGGATCGACATAGATCAGGAAGTTGCGGCACGAGATCAGGTCCAGCCGCGAAAAGGGCGGATGCTTGATCACGCTGTGGGCGGAGAACACGCACATGTCGCGAATTTCGGGAACGACGCCGCATTCATCGTCCTCGTCCGTGAACCAGCGTTCGAGGCGCGGACCGGAAACACCAGCGATTGGCGACCGATAACGACCCTGCCTTGCAATGGCGACGGCGCGGTCATCGATGTCGGTGCCGAATATCTGAACCCGCGGCCTGGACCGGCGCGCGGCCATCGCCTCCCGCACCAGGATAGCGATGGTATAGACCTCCTCGCCCGTGGCGCATCCGGGAACCCAGATGCGGAGATCTTCGTCCGCCCCCTTCGCCGCGACGAGGTCGCTGAGCACGGTGGCGCTCAGGGCTTCGAATGCCGCCGGATCGCGGAAGAATTGCGTGACGCCGATCAGCAGTTCCCGAAACAGCAGATCGAGCTCTTCGGGCTGTTCGCGGTACAGTGCGATATAGGCGTCCGGCGTATCGAGCTGGAGCACTTGCATTCGCCGCTGCAGCCGCCGCAACAGCGTCTTCTCCTTATACTCGCCGAAGTCATGGCCGGTACGCGCGCGCAACGCTTTCATGATCGTCGAGAGATGGCTGGCAGCATCCTGGCGCGCGCCCTCGCGATCCTTCTTGTCGGCTACGCTGGAAAGATGCGACTGGTACGCTGTTATCCGTGCCGGCATCTCTTCGACGGCGAGCACTTCATCGACATGGCCGGTCAAGCTGGCGCTCCGCGGCATACCCTGAAGCGCCTGATGATCGAATTCCGCCTGAGCCAGCGTCAGGCCTCCGTGCTCCTTGATCGCGACGACTCCGATCGATCCGTCGCTCCCGGTTCCCGACAAAATGATCCCGATGGCGTTCTCGCCACGATCCATCGCAAGCGACTCGAAGAAAGTGTCGATGGGCCGACGCTGGTCGCGGGGCGGCGCCGGTTTGACCACCTTCAGCCGCCCGCCGGTGATTGTCATCGTTGCATCGGGAGGAATGACGAAGACGCAGTCCGGGTCGACCGTGACGCCGTCGGCAGCCTGGATCACCCGCATCCCGGTGACTTTGCCGAGCAGTTCGGCCAGCAGGCTGTCGTGATCCGGCGACAAATGCTGGACCAATATGAAGGCCATGCCGCTATCCGGAGGCATGTGTGCGAAGAACGAGCGATAGGCTTCCAGGCCCCCGGCTGACGCACCGATGCCGACGATCAGGCCGGGGCTCGAGCCCGAGTTGGCGACGCTCGGCCCTGCTGCAGACAGGCTTTCAGGCGCCTGGACCGGCAGTAGCTCGTCGTCTTGCCACTGAGTCGGATCATCCCCCATCCGGTTAGATTAGCGCGCCGCCAAGAAATAGATATGATATTGCAGTTAGGAGATTAATTGAGCGCCGCGTCATGAACTGGTGTCCGAGATCACCCCGATCCCATCGGGGTGGATCCACTCGCGCGTAAGTATATCGCGCAGCGGCTCGGCGCGTTCGTGCGCCTGGCGCATCGCCGCTCCCCACGAGGTCTCGACATGGTCCAGGTCGTCCGGGCGCGCCTTTTCGGCCATCTGGCGGCAAAGTTCCGCGCGCTCGTCCAGCGAGCGCATCGCCGTCTCGATCGAGCGCTCGAGCGTGAGGAACTGCGCTGCCAGCATCACTTCGGCGGTGTAGATATGGCCGATATGGCAGGCGAACTGCGTCAGTGTTCCCAGCTCTTTGCGCCGAAGCGCGCCGCCGCAATCGGGGCACGTGACGGCGACCGGAATGTTCTGGGTGAACTCGGCAGCCATCGCGTCCTCCTGTGGCTGTTCCTGAGGTATTTCGAAAACGGCTTGGGGCGCGTCCGTCGTCCTCGCCCGGACGAGCCTCGTCAACATCTCGGCGATGCCGGCCAGCGGAAGGCAATGATCGACCGCGACATAGGCAAGCGCGCTGCGCGGCATGCTCGGATTGACTGCCTCGACAGGATCCTGGACGATCGTCACGCCGCCTGCCTGCGCAACTTCATACAGTCCCGCGGTGCCGTCGTTCAACGCGCCGGTCAGGATGACTCCGATCGTGTTAGCGCCATAAACCGAGGCCGCGCTGCGAAAGAGCGGGTCGATCGCCGGACGCGCCCAATTCTCGCGTGGCCCCTTGGTAAGCGAAATCCGGCCCGGCTCGATCACCATGTGATGGTCGGGCGGCGCTATGTATATATGACCAGGCTCGAACAATTCGCCATCGATCGCGTGGCTTGCCGGCAGTCCGTCCAAACTGCCGAGCAGCCAGGGCAACTCGCTTTTGTGGCTGCCGATATGAAGAACGATGAACAACGCCGCCGAAAGATCTGCAGGCAATGCGCCGACGAGGGTGCGCAAGGCTTCAACCCCACCGGCCGACGCACCGATCAATATTACGGACGGCTCTTGTTTCACTAGCGGACAACATTCGCCAGCATCACCGGTTCCTCCTTGCCGGGCCAGCGCCGGGCATCGATCTGGTTCCCTTCGATAGCGCATCGCGTACGCGCTTGCGCATTCGCTACGGTTGCAGGAGCAGCTGCGTCGCTTCGAGATAGGATTGCACGATATGCCCCACGACGAAAACCTCACCGCCGATCGGCCGACCTTCGTCAGCCATCTCGAATGCGCGATGACCGGAGAGCGCTACGAAGCCGACCGGCTGCACGGGCTGTCGCGAGTCGGTCGCCCGCTGCTGGTGCGCTACGATCTGGCGGGAGTCCGCGGCGCGCTTGCCCGGGAGACGCTGGCGGCCCGGCCGGCGGATCTTTGGAAATACCGCGAGCTGCTGCCGGTGCGGCACACCCGCAACATCGTCAGCCTCGGCGAGAGTGCGACTCCGATCGTGCCGCTCGACAAGGAACCGGGCAATGTCTGGGTCAAGGACGAGGGGCGGCTGCCTACGGGATCGTTCAAGGCGCGCGGCCTCGTGATGGCGATCGCCATGGCGAAGGAGCTGGGCGTCACCACGATCGCGATGCCGACCAACGGCAATGCCGGCGCGGCGGCGGCGGCCTATGCCGCACGTGCAGGGATCGAGGCGGTGATCTTCTGCCCCGACGATACGCCCGAGATCAACGTCCGCGAGATCGCGGCGCAGGGCGCGCGGGTCTACCGCGTCAACGGGCTGATCGACGATTGCGGCAAGATCGTCGGCGCAGGCAAGGAGGCACGCGGCTGGTTCGACTTGTCGACGCTCAAGGAGCCGTATCGGATCGAAGGCAAGAAGACGATGGGGCTCGAGCTCGCCGAGCAGTTCGGCTGGGAATTGCCCGATGCGATCTTCTACCCCACCGGCGGCGGCACCGGACTGATCGGGATGTGGAAGGCGTTCGACGAGATGGAAGCGCTCGGCTGGATCGGCTCGAGGCGCCCGCGGATGTATGCGGTGCAGGCCGAGGGCTGCGCGCCGATCGTCCGCGCGTTCGAGACCGGCGAGCGGCACGCCACCCGCTGGGAAGGCGCGCATACCGTGGCGGCGGGGATCCGCGTGCCGCAGGCGGTGGGCGATTTTCTTATCCTCGACGCAGTGCGCGCGAGCGGGGGCAAGGCGCTGGCAGTGAGCGACGCGGCCTTGATCGCGGCAGCGGACGATAGCGCGCGACGCGACGGGCTGCTGCTGTGCCCGGAGGGAGGCGCGACCTTGGCGGCGTATCGCGATGCGCTGGCGACGGGGCTGGTCGATGCCGAGGAGAAGGTCGTGCTGTTCAATTGCGCGACGGGGCTGAAATATCCGCTGGCAGATGCGTCGCGGTGGCTGGATCGGCATGCGCCAGTAGACTGGGCGGAGCTCTAATGCCCCTGCAAAAGCGGGAGCCCAGGATTACGGGAGGCCCGCTTGAGACTCTGGGTCCTGCTTTCGCGAGGCCGATCGCCCAGCGCCTCCTCGTCGATACGCCCTAGCCCCGCACCACGCCCACGTCGCTGAACTTCTTCGGCTCCACCGGCGGCACGGCGGGGTCGTTGAGCACGCATTGCCAGAAACCGACATCGATCCACTGGCCGTGCTTGAACCCGACTTCGCGATACACCCCGGCGCGGCGGAAGCCGGTCGCTTCGTGGAGCTTGATCGAGCGGTCGTTCGGCAAAGTGATCGCCCCGATCGCGTGGACGAAGCCCTGCGCGCGCAAGGTATCGATCAGCGCCTCGTAGAGCAGCCGCCCGACCCCAGAGCCGCTCGACGCGTCGGTCAGATAGATCGACGTCTCGCAGACATAGCGATAGGCCGGACGATCGCGGAACTTGCTCGCAAAGGCATAGCCGATCACCCCGCCGTCGGGATCGCCGGTCGTCGCGACCATCCACGGATAGAGCCCGTCGCTCGCCGCCATCCGCGTGCGCATCGCGCGTGCGTCGGGCGGCTCGATTTCGAACGACGCGGTGCCGGTCAGCACGTGCGGCGCATAGATCGCCGCAATCGATGGGGCGTCCTCGGGCGTTGCCGGGCGGATCGCGATCACAGCCCGATCCTCGCGATCAGCAGGTCGAGCAGGCTGCGGTCCTCCGCGCGCACCACCGGCGGCCCGATCGCGACGCATTCGAGGCAGCGCGCCTGCACCGATCCGCCCAGCGCCAGCCGCCGCGCATCGCCCAGCGCCTGGCCGAGCAGCGCGCGCCGCTCGCTCGCGATCCGCGCGAACAGATCGGCGCCGGCGGGCTGGTCGGCCCAGTCGTCGTCATCCTTGTCGCCGCCCATCACCGACTCCGCGAACTGCATCCAGGCGCTCGGCTCCTTTTCGAGATATACGGCGTTGACCTTGCCGGGATCGAGCTTCGCCTGCCGCGCCGCCTCGGCGATGGCATCGTCTATCCCGCCGAAACGGTCGATCAGCTTGAGCTGGTGCGCCACCCCGCCGATCCACACCCGGCCCTGGCCGATCTCGTCGACGCGCTGCGGCGTCAGCTTGCGCGACTGCGCGACCAGATTGACGAAGCGGCCATAGCCCGCCTCGATCGCCGACTGGAGAATGCGGTCGGTCACCGGGTTGATCCCGCCCATCACGTCGGGCTGACCACTGAGCGGCGTCGTGCGCACGCCGTCGGTGGTCACGCCGATCTTGGCGAGGCTGTTCTCGAACGACGGCAGCACCCCGAAAATGCCGATCGATCCGGTGATCGTGTCGGGCTCGGCGAAGATCGTGTTGCCCGCGGTCGACACCCAATAGCCGCCGCTCGCCGCGAGGCTGCCCATCGACACCACCACCGGCAGCCCCTGCGCCTTGGCCTGCAGGATCGCCTGGCGGATCTGCTCCGAAGCCATCGCCGATCCGCCCGGCGAATCGACCCGGACCACCAGAGCCTTCAATTTCTTCTCGGCGAGCCCCTTGAGCAGCAGCGCGCTGACGCTGTCGCCGCCGGCATGGCCCGGCCCGGCCTTGCCGTCGACGATCTCGCCCGCGACGGTGATCACGCCGATCGCGTCACCGCCGGTCGGCGCCGGATTGGCCTGGATCCAGTCGGCCAGCTTGATCGCCTTGAAGCTCCCCGCCGGCTTGCCCGCAGGCGTGCCGGCGATCTCGGCGACGCGCTTGCCGAAAGCGAGCCGGTCGCCGACCTTGTCGACCAGTCCGTAGGCGAGGTTCGACGCCGCGATATCGCCACCCGCGCCGACCACCACTGCGTCGGGCTGCGCCAGATAATCCGCGACCCGCGCCTTGGGCCGCGCCTTGGCGACGGCCTCACGCCACTGGGTGAACAGCGCGCCGTAGAGCGCATCATTGGCCGCACGCGCCTCCGGCGACATGTCGCTGCGGATATAGGGCTCGACCGCCGACTTGAACTTGCCGACCTTGTAGACGTGCGCATTGACGCCGAGCTTGTCCATCAGCCCCTTGTAATAAAGCTGCGTGCCGCCCGGCCCGGCGAACAACGTGCCGCCCTGCGGATTGACCCATACTTCGCTGGCGTTCGCCGCGAGCACATAGCCCCGATCGGTATAGCCGGTCGCGTAAGCGAGGACCGGCTTGCCGCTCGCGCGGACCTTGCCCACTGCCGCGGCGACTTCGGAGACCGCTGCCGGATAGCCGCCCATGAAGCGATCGAGATCGAGCACTACGACCTTCACCCGCGTGTCCGTCCGTGCGGTGTCGAGCGCGCGCACCACATCGCGCAGCCGATGCTGCTTGGTCACTTCGCCGCCGCCGAACCCGGCGAACGGATCGGCCTCCTCGGGCTGCTCGACGATCGTCCCGTCGAGCGCGACGACCAGTGCGCCATCGTGGATCGCCGCCTTGTTGGGCTTGTACGACAGCGCGGTGAACAGCCCCGCGAAGAACAGAAGCATGAGGACAAGGACGAGGAAATCCTTGATCCCGACCAGAATTTTCCACGCGCCTCGAACCAGTTTCACCTTGCGCCGCTCCTCGATTGCGCCCTCCTGCTACCGGATGGCGCAAGACGAGTAAACGGCCCGTGTATTATGGCTCCAATACAGGCCGGTTCAGCGCACCACCAGCCGCGTATACAGATGCCAGGTCGCATAGCCGAGCACCGGCAGCACCACTGCCAGCCCGACAAAGAACGGGATCGAGCCCAGCACCAGCAGCGCCGCGACGGTGATGCCCCAGCGCAGCATCGCTCCCTTGTTCGCCGCGACCGCCATCCGCGACACGTGGATCGCGGTGCGCGCATCGACATCCTTGTCGACCAGCATCGGCATCGCCACGACGCTTACCGTCAGCACCGCCGCCGAGAACACCAGCCCGGCGAGATTGCCGAACACGATCAGCGCCCAGCCTTCGGGCGTGGTGAACAGGCGCGTCGCGAATGCACCCAGGCTTTCGGGCGGCGTCACTCCGATCAATGCGACATAGAGTCCGGCAGCGACCGTCAGCCACGCGAAGAACAGCACCAGCAGCAGCGCCGCCACCGCGAAGAACGCGTCGAACGACGGACGCCGGACGACGTCGAAGAAATGCGACCAGCCCGATTCGAGGCCCTGCTCGCGTCGCCGCGCCAGCTCGTAGAAGCCGCCCGCCACTGCGGGGCCCATCAGGCCGACGCCGGCCGCGAGCGGGAAGAACAGCGGTATCAGCGAGTCCTGCAGCGCCACCGCCGCGACGGCGAAACCGACCAGCGGATAGATGATCCCGACAAAGAGCAGGTCGCCGCGATGTTCGAGGAAATCCGCCCAGCCCTGGCGAAGCGAGTCGCGCAGATCGGCGACAGCGATGGTGCGGACTTCGAACGCCTCCGCAGGGCGCTCGACAGCGGCGATACGAGCGACAGTCATGACGCGCTCCTTCGATGTCCCCGGTGGCGGCGAATGTACGCCTGTTGCAGCCCCGCGGCAACGTGGCCGTAACCGAATCGATTACAGCCACCCCAATCGCCTCCGGCTAATGAAGAAGCACAAGCCACGGAGGCCCACATGGTCGATCCCGCCCGCTCCACCGGTGCCGACAACCCGATCGGGCCGCCCTCGCCGCAGCTCGCGACGCAGGCCCAGCTCGCCCTTAGCGCGAACCGCCTGCCCGGCGGCGGCGTCGATGTGCAGGGCCTCGCAGCCAGCGTCGCGCGCGTGCGGCAAGAGAATCCACAATCCGCCGGCTGGGTCGAAGCCGAGATCGACCGCAACCTGACCCCGGTCGAACGCGGCGAGCTCGCCCGCACGCTCGAAGGCGGAAGTGCGCCGGCTCCGGCGAACGACGCCGGCCCCGATCCGGTCACGCTCGGGCTCGATCTCACCCAGCTCGCGCTCGACATCACCGGGATCATCGAACCGACGCCGATCTCCGACGGCAGCAACACGATCATCTCGGCAGGCCGCGCGATCGGCTCGCTTTTCTCGGGCGATTTTGGCGGCGCGGGCGGTCACGCGCTCAACGGCGTGCTCTCCGCCGCCGGGATCATTCCCTATCTCGGCGACGCGGCCAAGGCAGGCAAGGTCGGCAAATGGGCCGAGACGATCAGCGAGTCGATCGGCGCGGTCGTCGCCAATCCGGCGCTGCGCGGCGCGCTCGAACCCGCCTTACGCCAGGTCAAGAACGCAGTCGACGCGATCCCGCAGGGCGCGATCGATGCGCTCCCCGGCAGCGCCCGCGATGCGATCAACCGGATGAAGGGCCAGCTCGACGAGTTCTTCGGCGCGAGCACGCGACAGGCCGACGAGGGCATTTATCAGGGCACCGTGCGCGGCCAGGGCGTCGAGCTGCGCGGTGTCGACTCGGTCTCCGTCAATTATGTGAAGCGCGACCGCGTCGAATATGCAGCGCTCCGCCGCGATTTCGACTCGACCGTGCGTGGCGATTTCCTGCGCGACCTCGCCGGCGATCCCGCCAAGGTCGACGCGTTGCGCCGCGCCGGGCTGGATCAGACGGCGATCGATCGCATCGCGTCGGGCCGGGTTCCGCAGGGCTGGCAGGTTCATCACAAGCTGCCGCTCGACGACGGCGGCACCAACAGCTTCGACAATCTCGTGCTGATCCGCAACGATCCGCACCATATCGCGCTCACCAACGCCCAGCGCACGCTGGTCGGCGATCTCGGCGTCGGACAGAGCCGCCAGGTGGACTTCCCGATCCCCCGCGGCTTCGTCTATCCTCCCGCACCGTGATCGACTGAATGGACTCTGAAACGCTGATGGCCGGAGACGATGGCATGGACGCAGTGATTGTAGCGGCGCGCGACGCGCAAGTGGCGGTCGGCGAGACGGTCCAGGCGGGCGCCGACGAAGCGCGGATCGCTGCGCTGCGCGCGGCGCTCCAGCGCGAGTTCGGCGCGACCTTGCCCGAAGACTATGCCGCTTTGCTCCGCCGCTCCGACGGCGTCGATTTCGACGGGCTCGTCCTCTATGGCAGCTGGCAGAGCGAAGCGAACCCCGGCCCCGCCGGCTTCTGGCAAGGCCTGGTCGCGGCCAACCGGCTGTGGCGGCAGGGCCCGGGGCACGAGACGTGGCTGGTGCTCGGCGAAACCGACATCGACTTGTTCACGGTCAACCTCGACGGCTCCGGACCGGTGCTCCGCGACAAGGTGTCGAGCGACGTCAACCAGACCTTTCCCAGTGTCGGCGTGGCCATCCAGGCCCTGCTCGCCACACGCGGCTGAACGCCTCGCTCTGACCGGCGCACGAAAGATTCCGCCGCAAGCCCGTTGACGAATCCCATCTGCCTGCGCATATCCGGCTGCGTTAGCACTCGCCTCAAGTGAGTGCTAAACCCTGTTTCAAACCATTAGAGGATCGCAGCGCAATGAGCTTTCGTCCGTTGCATGACCGCGTGCTCGTCCGTCGTGTCGAAGCCGAAGAGAAGACCGCCGGCGGGATCATCATTCCCGATACCGCCAAGGAAAAGCCACAGGAAGGCGAAGTCGTCTCCGTCGGCACCGGCACCAAGGCCGAAGACGGCAAGGTGACCCCGCTCGACGTCAAGGCCGGCGACCGCATCCTGTTCGGCAAATGGTCGGGCACCGAGGTCAAGGTCAATGGTGAGGATCTCCTCATCATGAAGGAATCCGACATCCTCGGGATCCTGGGCTAACAACCGACCCCCGCCTGTGCTCCTGCGAAAGCAGGAGCCTAGAGCCACGTATCCAGCACCCTGGGCTCCTGCTTTCGCAGGAGCACGAACCAGTAAGGAATAGCCAACATGGCAGCCAAAGACGTAAAGTTCAGCCGCGACGCGCGTGAGCGCATTCTGCGCGGCGTCGACATCCTCGCCGACGCAGTCAAGGTCACCTTGGGCCCCAAGGGCCGCAACGTCGTGATCGACAAGTCGTTCGGTGCGCCCCGCATCACCAAGGACGGCGTCACCGTCGCCAAGGAAATCGAACTCAAGGACAAGTTCGAGAACATGGGCGCGCAGATGGTCCGCGAAGTCGCTTCGAAGACCAACGACGTTGCCGGTGACGGCACCACCACCGCTACCGTGCTCGCCCAGGCGATCGTTCGCGAGGGCATGAAGTCGGTCGCCGCCGGCATGAACCCGATGGACCTCAAGCGCGGCATCGATCTCGCGGTCATCAAGGTCGTCGAGGACATCAAGGCGCGCTCGAAGCCGGTTTCGGGCACCAACGAGATCGCCCAGGTCGGCATCATCTCGGCCAATGGCGACACCGTCGTCGGCGAGAAGATCGCCGAAGCGATGGAGAAGGTCGGCAAGGAAGGCGTGATCACCGTCGAGGAAGCCAAGGGTCTCGATTTCGAGCTCGACGTCGTCGAAGGCATGCAGTTCGACCGCGGCTATCTCTCGCCGTACTTCATCACCAATCCGGAGAAGATGACGGTCGAGCTCGCCGATCCGTACATCCTGATCCACGAGAAGAAGCTGTCGAACCTGCAGGCGATGCTTCCGATCCTCGAGGCAGTCGTCCAGTCGGGCCGCCCGCTGCTGATCATCGCCGAGGACATCGAAGGCGAGGCTCTGGCCACGCTCGTCGTCAACAAGCTGCGCGGCGGCCTCAAGGTCGCAGCGGTCAAGGCGCCGGGCTTCGGCGATCGCCGCAAGGCGATGCTCGAGGACATCGCTGTCCTGACCAAGGGCGAAGTGATCTCGGAAGATCTCGGCATCAAGCTCGAGACCGTGACGCTCAGCATGCTCGGCACCGCCAAGCGCGTGTCGATCGACAAGGACAACACCATCATCGTCGACGGTGCGGGTGAGCATGACGCGATCAAGGGCCGCACCGATGCGATCCGCCAGCAGATCGAGAACACCACCAGCGATTACGACCGGGAGAAGCTCCAGGAGCGTCTCGCCAAGCTCGCCGGCGGCGTTGCCGTGATCAAGGTCGGCGGTGCTTCGGAAGTCGAAGTCAAGGAGCGCAAGGACCGCGTCGACGACGCGCTGCACGCAACCCGCGCAGCCGTCGAAGAAGGCATCGTCCCCGGCGGCGGCACGGCTCTGCTGTATGCGACCAAGGCGCTCGACGGCCTCAAGGGCGTCAACGAGGACCAGACCCGCGGTGTGGACATCGTCCGCAAGTCGCTGACTGCGCTGGTTCGCCAGATCGCGGCGAACGCCGGCCATGACGGCGCGGTCGTCTCGGGCAAGCTGCTCGACCAGTCGGACACGTCGTTCGGCTTCAACGCCTCGACCGACACCTATGAGAATCTCGTCACCGCTGGCGTGATCGATCCGACCAAGGTCGTTCGCACCGCGCTGCAGAACGCAGCCTCGGTCGCCGGTCTGCTCATCACCACCGAAGCGGCGGTGAGCGAGCTGCCGGACGACAAGCCCGCCATGCCCATGGGCGGCGGCGGCATGGGCGGCATGGGCGGCATGGACTTCTAAGTCCTTCGCTTCACTGACATGCGAAGGGCCGGGGGGCGACCCCCGGCCCTTCTGCTGTTTGCGACGAACTTTGCAACCAAGACGGTCCATGGCCTTGACCTTGCGAGCCGGATTGGGGAACGACCGCTTAAAATGAAATGAGGGACCGCATAGGTGTTCAGTTGGATTGTGGGGCGGCTGCGCTGCTTCAGCGGAAAGCATGAGCGTTCGGAGAAACACATTGCACGTGCAGGCGAGGAGGATCGCTACGTGAGCAAATGCCGGTTTTGCGGTACGCCGATGCGGCGCCGCGCCAAGCGCGACTGGATCGTGATCTCGCGGGCCGAGTATCGCGATGCACGAAAGGTGTGTTAGCCTCCTAGATCAACAAAGCGCTTTCTTTGGCGGGAAAAGCGCGACAGATTGCCGGCTTCAATTGCGCGCCGAGCCCGGCGGCGCTTCTTCGGGGAAGCCTTGAATGACCGAATTGTCCCGCCGCGATGCGCTGGCTGCCGGCGCGATCGCCAGCCTTGCCACTGCCTTGCCCGCATGGGCGCAGAACGCCGCGCCATCGGCCGCTGGTCCGGCATGGGATCTGACCGAGATTTATCCGACCGATGCGGCCTGGGACGAAGCGCGCAAGCGCGCGCTCGCGGCGCTGCCGGCCATCGCCAAATATAGGGGCCGGCTTGGCGACAGCGCCGCATTGCTCGCCGAGGCCCTGGCCCTCCAATCGGATCTCGGCAAGACGATCGGTCGGATCTACACCTATGTCGCCCTCAAGAGCGACGAAGACGTGCGCGTCGCCGCCTGGCAGGAGAAGCAGGCGCAGGCGACCGATCTCTACACCGCGTTCGGCGAAGCCACTGCCTGGTTCGCCCCGGAGATCCTCGCAGTCGGCAAGCCGAAGGTCGAAGGCTTCATCGCCGCCAACCCGGCGCTCAAGACGCGCTTCGACTTCTACCTCGCCAATATCGTGCGCCAGGCCGAACACACGCTCTCGTCGGAAGGCGAGTCGATCCTCGCCGGCGCCGGTGCGCCGCTCCAGGCGCCGGGAGAAATCGCGGGTCAGTTGCGCTCGTCGGACATTCCCTGGCCGACGATCGAGCTTTCCGACGGCAAGCAAGTCCGGCTCGACAGCCAGGGCTATACGCTCAACCGCGACGCGCCCAACCGCGCCGACCGCAAGGCGGTGTTCGACGCCTTCTGGGCCACGCACGGCAAGTTCCGGAATTCGTTCGGCGCGACCTACAACGCCAAGGTCAAGAGCGACATCTTCTACGCCAAGGCGCGCAAATACCCGACTTCGCTGGCCGCAGCGCTTTCGGGGAACAACGTTCCCGAGGCGGTCTATCGCACGCTGGTGGCGGAGGCGAACAAGGGCCTGCCCGAGCTCCATCGCTATTTCGAGCTGCGCCGGCGGATGCTCAAGCTGCCCGACATCGCTTATTACGACATCTATCCGCCCCTGGTGTCACTCGAGCGGCCGTTCAATCTCGATCAGATGCGCACGCTGACGCTCGAGGCCGTAAAGCCGCTCGGGCCCGATTATCAAGCGCGCATCGCCAGGGCGACCGCGGGCAAGTGGATGGATCCGTGGCCGCGCCCGGGCAAGAGCCCCGGCGCCTATATGAACCCCGGCGCCTATGAAGTGCACCCGTATCTGCTGCTCAACCTCTCCGAGAAATATGACGGGCTGAGCACCTATGCGCACGAATGGGGCCATGCGCTCCATTCGCTGCTCGCCAACGCCGCGCAGCCCTTCGAGAAAGCCGATTATCCGATCTTCCTCGCCGAGATCGCCTCGACGCTCAACGAGCAACTGCTCGTCGCCCATATGCTCAGGAACGCCAAATCGAAGGAGGAGAAGCTCTTCTATCTCGGCCAGCAGATGGAGAATTTCCGCGGCACCTTCTATCGCCAGACGATGTTCGCCGAGTTCGAGCTGAAGGCGCACGATCTGGCCGAGGCGGGCGAAGGCCTGTCGGGAAGCAAGTTCACCGAGGTCTATTTCGACCTGCTCAAGCGCTATCACGGCCCCAACGTGCGCCTCGACCCGGTCTATGGCAACGAGTGGGCGTTCATTCCACATTTCTACAACAGCTTCTACGTCTACCAATACGCCACCTGCATCGCCGCCGCGACCTACTTCGCCCAGGCGATCCTCAAGGGCGGCGCCAAGGAGCGCGACAACTACCTCTCGGTGCTCAAGGCCGGTGGGTCGGACTACCCGGTCGACATCCTCAAGCGCGCCGGGCTCGATATGGCGTCGCCCGCGCCGTATCAGGCACTGGTCGCGGCAATGAAGGACACGCTCGATCAGGCCGAGGCGCTGCTCGCCTAGAGTCCGCCGTTCATAGGCCGCGCGCGTCGCGTCACCGCTTCATCGCCTCGATGATCTTCTTCACTTCCTGGCTGCGTCCGCGGGGCAGCACGATCACGTCGTCGCCGACCGCCACCACGATCAGGTCGCGGACCCCGACCAGCGCGACACGCTTGCCGGCCTCGCTGCGCACCAGGCAGTTCGCGGTTTCGATCGCGATCACGTCGCCGCGGTGGACATTGCCATCGCCGTCGGCCTCGCTGATCGCATGCAGCGCGTCCCAGCTGCCCACGTCGCTCCAGCCCATCGCGACGGGGACGACCGCTACCCGCGGCGCTTTCTCCATCACCGCATAATCGATCGAGTCCGACGGCGAGCGCGCAAAGGCTTCGGCCTCGGGCCAGATCCGAATGCCCTCGCGCCGGGCGCGCTCCATCGCCTGCTGCGTCGCCACCAGCATCTCGGGGGCATAGACGCTCAGCGCGCCCAGATACATGTCGGCGCGGAACAGGAAGATGCCTCCGTTCCAGGCATAATTGCCGGCCGCGAGCATCGCCTGCGCCTTGTCGAGCGGCGGCTTCTCGACGAAATGCTCGACTCGGTGGACGCGCCCGCCAAGCTGCTCGCCGACCTTGATCCAGCCATAGCCGGTCTCAGGGGCATCCGGGGTGATCCCGAAGGTGACCAGCCACCCTTCCTGGACGAGCGGCAGCGCCGCATGGATCGCGGCGTGGAACGCCTCGACATCGGCAATCACATGATCCGACGGCATCACCAGGATCGGATCGCTGCCGCCGCCCGCCGCGATCGCTGCCAGTGCGATTGCCGGCGCGGTGTTGCGCCCGATCGGCTCGAGCACCAGTGCCTGCGGGACGGCCCCCGCCTCGGCCAGCTGTGCCTCGACCTGATCGGCATGCAGCGCGTTGGCGACGACGATCGGCGCGGCGAAGCGCTCGCCGCCGGTCCGCCGCGCCGTCAGCTGCAGCATCGTCTCCTCGGCGGTCAGCGGCAGCAGCTGCTTGGGCAGCTCCGGACGCGACAAGGGCCACAGCCGGGTTCCCGATCCTCCCGAGAGTATTACGGGAATGATCGGCTTGGCTTCCGGCATTGCGAACGGCTCCCTGTTTCAGGCTTGGAATATAGGTAGTTGCCCCGCGGATTGAAACGATGTGGAGGCGAAACGGTTGCGTCGGACCGGCGGACTCGGCGTATCTTCGTGAGGCGATCGCTGCATGTCGGATTTGTTTACACTTAGCCTCTAGTGCTGCGGATGCCATGATCCGCTTGTTCAAGCATTACGTGCCCAATGCCGTGCTGCTGCTCGGCCTGCTCGACATCATCCTGCTGGTGGTGGCGGGCGAGCTCGGCTGGATCCTGCGCGCGCATCAGTTGGGCATGGGCGCCACGCCGATGGTCGAGCGCGCGCCGCAATTGCTCAGCTACATGGCGTTCATCGAAGTGGCGATGATCGCGGTGGGCGTCTACGGCGCCGATGCGCTCCAGTCGCTGCGCTACGCCATGGCGCGGCTGATCGTCGCGATCTCGCTGGGGGTGATCGGCCTGAGCGTGCTCTATTTCATGATCCCCGAGATCAGTTTCTGGCGCTCGAACCTGCTCTACGCGATGGGCATGTCGGTCGTGCTGCTGATCTTCCTGCGCATCCTGCTCGGTAAGACGCTCGGCAGCCAGGCGTTCAAGCGGCGCATCGTCGTGCTCGGCGCCGGCCCGCGTGCCGCGCGCCTCAAGACATTGTCCAAGGCACCCGGTGCCGGCTTCGCGGTGGTCGGCTATGTCGCGATGAGCGAGGCCAACCGCGTCATCCCCGAAGCGATCGCGCGCGACGCGATCTACAATCTCGCCGACCATGTCGAATTGCTCAACGCCAGCGAAGTCGTGCTCGCGCTCGAGGAGCGGCGCAACGCGCTGCCGCTCAAGGATCTGCTGCGGATCAAGACCACTGGGGTCCATGTCAACGACACCTCGACCTTCCTTGAGCGTGAGACGGGACGAGTCGATCTCGACAGCGTCAATCCCAGCTGGCTGATCTTCTCCGACGGCTTCTCGTCGGGGCGAATGGTGTCGAGCGCGTTCAAGCGGCTGTTCGACATCGGCGCGAGCTCGATCCTGCTGGTCCTGACGCTGCCGCTGGTGCTGGTCACCGCAGTTGCTATCCGGTTCGAGAGCAAGGGCCCGGCATTCTATCGCCAGCGCCGTGTCGGCCTGTATGGCGTGGGCTTCGACGTCATCAAATTGCGCTCGATGCGCCAGGATGCCGAAATCGGGGGTCAGGCGGTGTGGGCCGAGAAGGACGATCCGCGGATTACCCGGATCGGCCGGATTATCCGCAAGATCCGCGTCGACGAGCTGCCGCAATGCTGGAGCGTGCTCAAAGGCGAGATGAGCTTCGTCGGCCCGCGCCCCGAGCGGCCGCAATTCGTCGAGGATCTCGAGCAGAAGCTGCCTTATTATGCCGAGCGCCACATGGTGAAACCCGGCATCACCGGCTGGGCGCAGATCAATTATCCGTATGGCGCCTCGATCGAGGATAGCCGCCAGAAGCTCGAATATGACTTGTTCTACGCCAAGAACTATTCGCCGTTCCTCGACCTGCTGATCCTGCTCCAGACGATCCGCGTCGTGCTGTTCCCAGAAGGCGCGCGCTGATGACCGCGACGTTGATCCTGTGGAGTCATGCCTTCGCGGCGCTGCTGTTCGGCGGCCTGACCGTCTGGACGATACGCGCGTCGGCAGGCGGGCTGCCCCGCCGGCCACTCGGCGCGGCGCTGGCACTGACGGCGCTATGGGCACTCGCAGTGGCGGGAATCGGCGCAGGCGAGATGGTGACGCGCCTCTTCGAGACGCTACGCAACCTCGGCTGGCTAGGCTTCATGGTCACGCTGCATCGGCGCGATGCCAATGTCCGTCCGCCGCTGGCGCTCGGCACCGTCTATGGCGTGGTGGCGCTGGTCAGCCTCGCCGCGATGGTCCTCCACGTCGCGGCGAACGTCGGCAACCCCGAGGCGGCGGAGCCGATCGAAAGCGCAGTGCTGCTGCTCCGCATGCTGGTCGCGGTCGCGGCCCTGGTGCTGATGCAGGCGCTATATTCCGCGCTCAATCCACCGGCCGGCGGCGGGCTGCGCTGGATTCTGGCTGCGCTGGCCGGATTATGGTTCGCCGATTTCGCCTTGTTCTGCACCGAATATCTCGGCGCGCAGCCGCATCTGCAATCGATCGCGGCGCGCGGCGTCGCAGCGGTTGCAGTCGCATTGGCGATGGTCACCGCGCTCCAGCGCAGGGGCCAGCTCAACGTTCAGGTCTCGCGCGCGGTCGCCTATCAGTCGCTGTCGCTCGTCGCGATCGGCGCCTATTTCGCCTTGCTGGCGCTCGCCACCAGCGCGCTGGCGACGATCGGCGGCAGCAACGCGCGCTTGTTCCAGACTGCGTTCGTGCTCGGCTCGACTGCGGCGATCCTCACGCTGGTCTCCAATGGCTGGCTGCGTGCCTGGGCCAAGGTCAAGCTCGCCAAGCATTTCTTTCGCCACCGCTATGACTATCGCGCCGAATGGATGCGCTTCACCGACACGCTCGGCGCGCCCGACGGCACCGCGCCGCTCGACGAACGCATCGTCAAGGCAATCGCCGATCTGACCGAATCCCCAGCGGGGTTGCTGCTGGTGCTCGAGGAATCGGGCCTCGAGGCTGGCGCCAGCTGGAACTGGGATCGCAGCCAGCTGCCGATCGCCGGGGATTCCGCGCTTGCCGCGCATCTCGCCGGCACTGGGCGCATCATCGAGCTCGATCGCGCCCGCCAGGATCCGCACTCCGAGGATGCCACCGCGGTGCCGCGCTGGATGCTCGACGCCGCGGAAGCCTGGGCGATCGTGCCGCTGCCGCACATGGGAAGCCTTGCCGGCGCGATCCTGCTCGCCCGCCCGCCGCTCGACCGCGCGCTCGACTGGGAGGATTTCGACCTGCTCAAGGTCGCCGGCCGGCAGGTGGCAAGCTACCTCGCCGAGGCCCGCGCCCAAGAGGCGCTGGCCGACGCCCAGCGCTTCGACGAATTCAACCGGCGCTTCGCCTTTATCCTACACGACATCAAGAACCTGGTGAGCCAATTGACTCTCACTGCGCGCAACGCCGAGCGCCACGCCGACAAGCCGGAGTTCCGCGCCGACATGATCGCGACGCTCCAGGATTCGGCGGAGCGAATGAACGCACTGCTCGCCCGGCTTTCGCAGCATCATCGCGGACGCAGCGAAACGCCGCATGCAGTGGCGGCGTTCGAGTTGGTTCAGCGCGTCGCGAGCCCCCGGCAACGCCAGCACCCGGTTACCGTGAGCGGCACGCGCAGCGCCGTGGCGCATGCCGATCCGGCAGGGCTGGAGCAGTTGCTCAATCATCTAGTCCAGAATGCGATCGACGCCAGCCCGGCGGACGCGCCCGTCGCGCTCGCGATCGGCGCGGACGGCGTCAACGTGACGATCGACGTGATTGACCAGGGCTGCGGCATGTCCCCCGCCTTCGTGCGCGACAAATTGTTCAAGCCGTTCGTCTCGTCCAAGCCCGGCGGGTTCGGCATCGGCGCGTTCGAGGCGCGCCAGCTCGCTGCGGCGATGGACGGGCGGATAGAAGTCGCGTCGCGCGAAGGCGAAGGCACGCGGTTCCGCGTCATCCTCAAGGCTGCGCACGCCGCCGATCTGCCGCGGGAGCGCGCGGCATGACCGATCTCAAGAAGCTGCTGATCGTCGAGGACGATGCCGGGCTGCAGCGCCAGCTGCGCTGGGCCTATGAGGGCTATGAGATCCACACCGCGGCCAATCGCGACGAGGCGGTCACCGTGATCCGCGCGGAGGAGCCGCAAGTCGTGACGCTCGACCTGGGCCTGCCGCCCGATCCCGACGGCACCAGCGAGGGATTCGCGACGCTCGAGACGATCCTCCAGCTACGTCCGGACACCAAGGTGATCGTCGCTTCGGGGCACGGCGCGCATGAGTCGATGCTCAAGGCGATCTCGCTCGGCGCGTGGGATTTCTACCAGAAGCCGATCGACATCGACGCGCTGGGGCTGATCGTCGCGCGCGCCTTCCACGTGCACGCGCTGGAAGCGGAGAACCGCCGGCTCGCCGAGCGCGCCGAAGCCGGCGCGGTGCTGGGGGGCATGATCACCGGCGCGCCCGAGATGCTCAAGGTCACCCGCACGATCGAGCGCGTCGCCGGTGCCGATGTCTCGGTGATGCTGCTCGGTGCCAGCGGGACGGGCAAGGAGCTGCTCGCGCGCGGCGTGCACGACGCATCCCCGCGCAAGAAGCATGCGTTCGTCGCGATCAACTGCGCGGCGATCCCCGAGACCTTGCTCGAGAGCGAATTGTTCGGGCACGAGAAAGGCGCGTTCACCGGCGCGGTGAAGACCACCGAGGGCAAGATAGAGCTCGCCCAGGGCGGCACCCTGTTCCTCGACGAGATCGGCGACGTGCCGCTGCCGCTCCAGGTCAAATTGCTGCGCTTCCTGCAGGAGCGCGTGATCGAGCGGATCGGCAGCCGCAAGCCGATCGCCGTCGACACCCGCGTGGTCTGCGCGACGCACCAGGACCTCGACGCGATGGTCGCCGATGGGCGCTTCCGCGAGGACCTTTATTACCGGCTCGCCGAGATCGTGATCCGGATTCCGAGCCTCGCCGAGCGTCCCGGCGACGCCGGGCTGCTCGCGCGCCACTTCCTGACCAAATATGCCGCGGCGATGCAGACCGGGGCGAAGAGCTTCGCCCCCGACGCGCTGGCCGCGATCGATGCGTGGAGCTGGCCGGGCAATGTCCGCGAGCTCGAGAACCGGGTGAAGCGCGCGACGATCATGGCCGAGGGCAAGATGGTCAGCGCCGCCGATCTCGACCTTGCCGACAAGGCCGACCCGATCCCGATCAACCTCAAGGCCGCGCGTGAACTGGCCGATCGCAAGGCGATCCGCCACGCGCTCGCCCGCGCCGAAGGCAATATCTCGGGCACCGCAAGGCTGCTCGGGATCAGCCGCCCGACCCTCTACGATCTGATGAAGGCCTATGACCTCCAGCCGTAAGCGCTCCCGCTCCGCCCGCCGCAAGCCCGGCCTCCGCCGCCTGATCGTGATCGGCGCCGCGATCGGCGCCTTCGCGCTGGTGCTCGCGGCGTGGTGGACGCTGGCCCCTGCCCGGCTCGATCCGGCCGCGGCGCAACAGGCGGTCGAGCAAAGCGGCAAGCTGCTCGACGCGGACAATGCCACGGCCGCACGCGCGCAGGCACTCGCCGCGGTCCGCGCCGATCCGGGCAACGCCCAGGCGCATCTGATGCTGGCACGCACGATGCTGGCGCTCGACGACGGCGTCGGCGCCGATGCCGAGCTGCAGCGTGCGATCGAGGCGGGCTACAAGCCGGGGCAGATAATGCATCTGCGCGCGCATGCATTCCTGCTCCAAGGCGACCAAGAGAAAGCGCTTGCCGCCGCCGCCAAGGCCGCCCCGCAGAACCGTGCCTATGCGCTGCGCATTCGCGCGCGCGCACTCGCCGCGCTCGGCAAAGGGCCCGAGGCATTCGCCGCGGTGGACGAAGCGGTTCGCATCGCGCCGCGCGATGCCGATTTGTGGGCCGATGCCGGACGGCTCAAGCTCAATGCCGGCGACGTGCTCGGCGCGATCCGGGCCTCCGAACAGGCAGTCAGGCTGGACGGCGGCAATCTCGACGCACTGGTGCTGCGCGGCGAGATGGTGCGCAGCCAGTTCGGGCTGGTCGCGGCTTTGCCTTGGTTCGAAGCGGCATTGGCGCGCGACCCCAACGACTATGGCGCGCTGATCGAATATGCCGCGACTCTCGGCGACGCGGGGCGGGCGCTCGACTCGCTCGCCGCGACGCGCCGTGCGCTGGCGGTGCGACCGGGCAGCGCGCAGGCGCTGTATCTGCAGGCAGTGATCGCCGCGCGGGCCGGCAATGCCGATCTCGCCCGCGACCTGATCGCCCGTGCCGGATCGGGGATCAGCGCGCTCCCTGCCGCGATGCTGCTCGGCGGCGCGCTCGACATCGAGGGCGCCGATTACGAGCAGGCGATGGAGAAACTCAAGCCGCTCGTCGCCAACCAGCCGATGAACCTCGCGGCACGCAAATTGCTCGCGATCGCGCTGCTGCGCACCGATTCGGCTCGCAACGCAATCGACCTGCTTCGCCCGGTGATCGCGCGCGGCGATGCCGACAGCTATTCGCTCATCCTCGCGGCGCGCGGCTTGGAGCGCATCGGTGACCCTGCCGCCGCGGCGCAGTTGCTCGATCGCGCGGCGTGGCCGTCGCAAGGCCAGGCCGGCGCCTTCTCCACCGACGACAGCGCCGGCGTGCTCGCCGCCGATGCCGATCAGCGCCCCGACGATCCCGCGGCGTTGATCCCGCTGATCCGCGGACTGATCGGCCAGGGCGACAAGGCCGGTGCGCTCGCCAGGGCGCAGGGCCTCGTCGCGCGTCACCCCGGCGCGCCCGCGGCGCATCTGCTGGTCGGCGATGCGCTGATGCTGATGAACCGCTTCGGCGACGCCGCCGGCGCCTATCGCAGCGCCGCCGATCTGCGATTCGACGAATCGACAATGCTTCGGCTGATCGAAGCGCTCGACCGCGCTGACCGTCGGGCGGATGCGGCCAATGTTCTCGCGCTCTTCCTGTCGCAAAACCCGGTCAATGTTGCCGCACTGCGCCTGTCGGGCGGCTGGCAGCTCGCGGCGGGCGATTACGATGCCGCAATCGACACGCTCGAACTGCTGCGTGCACGGATCGGCGATGGCGACGCCGCACTCAACGCCAATCTTGCCGTCGCCTATTCAGGCGCCGACGCGTTCGACACCGCCGCGGAGTTCGGCGAGGCAGCCTATGCGCTCGCGCCTGCCAATCCGGTAACCGCCGACGCCTACGGCTGGGCGCTCTACCGGAATGGCGATGTACAGGCGGCGGTCGAGCTGCTGCAAAAGGCCGTGGTGCTCGCGCCGCACCATGCCGGGCTGCGCTGGCACCTTGCCCAGATCTATGCCGATCTGGGCCGCGCGGCCGAGGCCCGCCGGCAGGCCAAGGCCGCGCTGGCGGATCCGCGCTTTACCGACCGGGCCGCCGCGACCAAGCTGGCGGAGCAAAGCTGACCGCCGAAGCCCGGCTCAGCGTTGCTTGCGGCCCTCGGCATCCCAGACTTCGACCGAGCCCAGCTTCAATGCGCGGACCTTCTGCTCGACCTTTGCGAGATCGCCGACGATCACCCAGGTGAGCGCATCCGGATGGAGCATTGCGGCAGTTGCCGTGATCGTCGCCGGGGTCAGCGCCGCGTATTTCTTCGGCAGCGTGGTGACGTACTCATAGGGCCGGCCGAAGCGGTTCACATATTGGAGATAGCCGACCATCGCCTGATTGGTCTCGAACTGGCCGGGCAGCGCCAGCACCTGGCCCTTGGTAAGCAGATCGAGTTCTTCCTGCGTGGTGGGGCGGCCCTTCTGAATGGCGCGGATTTCCTTGTCGATCTCGCCCAGCGCTTCGGCGGTCTTGTCGGTCTGGATGCTGGTGGCCACGGCGAACGCCTGCGGGCCGCGCGCTTCGGCGACGTAGCTGTTGGCGCCATAGGTCCAGCCCTTGCCCTCGCGCAGGTTCATGTTGAGGCGTGAAGTGAAGTTGCCGCCGAGCACGTCGTTCATCGCGCCGAGCTCGAAATCGTGGCTATCGAGGCCGCTGGCCGCGGTCTGGCCGACTCGGATCACCGACTGGATCGCGCCGGGCTTGTCGACCAGCACGATCCGCGCCGCCTGCTGCGGCGAGACGGCATCGAGCGTCTTGATGCCCTTGGGGCGGGCCGGCGCCTTCCAGTCGCCGAATGCCTTTTCTAGCGCTGTGGTCAGCGCGGCAAGATCGGTGTTGCCCGAGGCATAGATCACGGCATTGTCGGGCCGGATCCAGCTTTCGTGGAAGGCGATCAGGTCTTCGCGACGTAGCGACTTGATCGTTTCCGCCCGGCCGGCAAGCGCGGTGCCGTAAGCGTGATCGGGCCCATAGAGCAGATAGCCGAAGGTGCGCTGGGCGATTTCGCCGGGATCGACCAGCGACTGCGACAGGCCGGAGAGATGCAGCGCGCGGTCACGCTCGAGATCATCGGGCCGGAAGCCGGGATTGCGGATGTAATCGGCCCAGAGCGCGACCGATTCGGGGAGCGACCGCGGCAGCGCCGACAAAGCGAAGTCCGCAGTATCCGAATCGCCATAGGCCCAGAGGCGCGCGCCGAGCATCGCCTGTTGTTCGGCAAAGGCCTGCGCGCTCAGCGTCCTAGTGCCCTCGTCCATCGCGCCGAGGGTGAAGCCCTGCAGCCCGCGCTTCATGTGCTGCTCGGCGGCCTGGCCCGCATCGAATACCATTGCGAGCTCGACCGTCGGGGTGCCGGGACGCTCGGACAGGAGCACGCGGATGCCGTTGGAGAGCTTCGCCTCGCGGAGCGTTGGCAGCTTGAGATCGGGCGACGCGCCGAGCGGCGGAAGCCTGGTGCGATCGGCAGTGTCGGCAACGACATTATGGCTGCCATAAGGGAGCACGGTGAGCCGGTAAGCGGGCCTGGTCAGCCAGCCGTCGGCGATGCTGCGGACGTCCTGCCCGGTGACCGCGGCGAATTTCTGCTCGTCGATCCGATATTGCCCCGGATTGCCGGCGAACAATGCACCATCGGAAAGCGCCATCGCCTTGACGTAGATCGACTCCATCGAGCGCGCGGTGTCGGCATAGGACGTCGTCTTGGTGCGCTTGAGTTCGGCTTCGCTCGGCCCCTTGGCGAGGAACTCGGCGATCACTGCCTTGATCGCCGCTTCGGCCTTGGCGCGATCGGCTTCGGACTTGAGCCGCACGTCGATCGAGAAGGTGCCGGCGATCGCATAGCTATTGTAGCTGGCCGAGGCCGAGGTGGCGATCTGCTGGTCGTGGACCAGCGCCTGGTAGAGGCGCGAGGTCTTGCCGCGGCCGAGGATCTGCGCCGCCATGCGCAGCGACGGCGCCTCGGCGGTGCCGCGGCCCGGGACCGGCCAGCTCCACTGAATCGCGGTCTGCGGCGCCGCTTCCTGCATCACTTCGGTCTTGTCGCGCTCGAGCACCGGCACCCACGCGGTCACCCGCCCGGTCGGCGGACCCGCGGGGATGCTGCCGAAATACTTCTCCACCAGCGCCTTTGCCTGCGCGACGGTGACGTCCCCCGAGAGCGTCACGACGGCATTGGACGCGCCATAATATTCGCGGAACCACGACTTCACGTCCTCGAGCGAAGCCGCATTGAGATCCTCCATCGAGCCGATCGTCGAGTGGTGATAGGGGTGCCCCTGCGGGAACACGCCCGCGCCCTCGCGCTCGCTCATCAGTGCATAAGGCTGGTTCTCGCGGGTACGCTTCTCGTTCTGGACAACGGCGCGCTGCTCGTCGAGCTTGGCCTGGGTGACCGCGCCGAGCAGATAGCCCATCCGATCCGATTCGAGCCACAGCACCCGCTCGAGCCCGCCGGTCGGCACGATCTCATAGTACCAGGTCTGATCGAGCGCGGTCGAGCCGTTGACGCCGGAGACGCCGACTTCCTGCAGCGGCGGCATATATTCCTTGTCGTGATGTTCGGAGCCGTTGAACATCAGATGCTCGAACAGATGCGCGAAGCCCGATTTGCCCTCGGGCTCGTTCATCGATCCGACGTGATACCAGACCGACACCGCCACTTTCGGGGTGTTGTGATCCTCGTGCACCACCACCCGCAGCCCGTTGGCGAGCGTAAACTGCTGGTAGGGTGCGAGCTCCTGCGCGACTGCGGGCTGCGCGGCGGCAATCGCGAGCGCTGCCGCCGCGAGGAGCAGTTTGGAGGACTTCATAACGATGGCTTTCCTTGAAGCGCCGGCTCCCGCACGGGTAGGCGCCGGCAATGGGTATTCTGCACGGGTTCTTCAGAAGGTGACGGCGGCGCCGATCTTGAACTTGCGGCCGCCGAGATAGGTCGCGCGAGTGTAATAGCCGGCGATCAGCTGTTGGACGTCGGGCGTCTCGGTGCCCTTGAGCAAGTCAGACGCCTCGAAATATATCCGGTAGTTGCGGGTCCGGGGGTCGACATAATATTCGGCCCGCAGATCGAGCGTCTGCACGCCCTTTTCATAGACCGAGAGGCCGCGCGGAATGAAATTGTTCAGCGTGCGCGACTGGAAGCTGTAGGCTAGCGTGCCGTCGAAGCCGAACTTGTTGTAGTTCAGCGCGACCGTGCCCGAATGCTCGGGCTGCTGGTTGAACGGCAGGCCGGAGAATTCGTAGAGATTGTCCTCTCCCGCCGGGGCCGAGGCCCAGCTGTAGCGCTGCCAGCGGCTGCTCTTGGTGTAGGTATAGTTGGCGATCACGCCCAGGCCGCTCAGCGCGCCGGGCAGGAAATCGAACTGACGCTCGAACCGGCCTTCCACGCCCCAGATCGTCGCCGCATGCTCGCTGTTGATCGGCGAGCCGCCGTTGATGAAGAAGTTCTGCGGATTTGCCGGATCGAAATAGGGCGGGCCCTGGAAATAAGGGTGGTCGGGCAACGTCACATTGGCGAGGCTGGCCGGGCCGTTGGTCTCGTTGGCCTGGAGCAGGTTGTTGATCCGCTTGTAGAAGCCGCCGAGCTTGATGATGCCGATCTTGTGATAATATTCGACGCTCAGATCGAAATTGTGCGTCGTCGCCTGTTTCAGGTTCGGATTGCCCGAATTGAGCTGGAGGATCGGTTGCACGCCATTCGGGCCGGGGATCGGGATATTGACGAAGGTGATCCGCGTCTGATTCGACAAATTGGTGATCTGCGGCCGCGCGACCGACAGGAAATAGCCGCCGCGAAAGATCAGATTGTCGCTCTGGCGAAAATTGAACAGCACGCGCGGCAGGAAGTCCTCGGACTTCGCCGTCTCGGTCACCAGCTTGCTGAACTGGTTCTGGAAGGCCAAGTCGACGCCGAAGCCGCCGCCGTTCTCCGGCAGGATCGGGCCGATATACGTGGGAAAGAGCAGATTGGAGGCGCGCAGATCGGTGCGGTTGTAGCGCACCCCGCCGACCAGCTCGAGCTTGCCGAACTGCAGGCTGGTCTGGACATAAGCGGCATAATTGTCCTCGCGCGTCCCCTGCTCGTCCTGCCCCGCCACCGGCGCGATCGGCGACAGGATCACCGCCGGATAGTCGCCGATATTGTCGATGAAGTTGATCAGCGTATTCTCGCTCAACGCAGTGAAGTTCGCACCGGTCACGCCGACGCGAGTGAGGTCGGTCGGCGAGAACGGCAGTTTGAGGTCTGCCAGCGATGCGTTTCCGCCGAACTGGGTGCGCGCATTGTCGTTCTTGAACTCGGCCCGTTCATACCGGGCGCCGACCTGGATGTACGTGAGAGGGCCGACGCCAACGTCCCAGCGCAGACTGACATCGCCGGTGTAGCGATCATTGCTGCCGGTGCTGGAGTCGATCTGCCCGGTGCCGACGGTGATCGTGTAGAGCGAGGGATCGTTGATCAATGCCCAGCCGGCATCGGTGAGCAGCGGGATCGGAATGGCATCGCCGCCGCGCCGGCCGAACGGACTGACGATGTAGCCGAGCGATGCATCGGTGGCGCCGGGCTGGAAATAGGCTGCCGTCGCGTCGATGTCAGGCGTGCGCATGTCGAGCGTGCTATTTTTATGGTGCCGTTCGCTGCCGTGCGCATAGCCGGCCAGGTAGACGAAGGTGAGCTTGCCGGCCGTGGTCTTGCCGTTGAAGCTGTAGGTGTCGGTGATCGTCTTGGCGTTCGGATCATAGTGATACGCCTGCTGACGCTGCAGGGCGGCGTTGCCGGACGCCAGGCTGAGGTTCAGCGCGGAGATGGCATCGCCCCCCGGAACGTCCGAATATTCGCTCAGCGCGCCGAAGGTGTCCCGCATGTCATAAGTGGTGCGGTTCGCCTCGGCGTGCTGGAAATCGAACTTCCAGTTGGTATGGTCGGCGACCTGCCACTCGGCCGAGACGGTCGCGGCCAGCGTGGTCTGCTTCACATGGTTGAAGCTGGTCGCCAGCTGGAGGACATAGGCATCGTCATCGCCTGCGACGAAGGGAAAGGTCGCACGCGGATCCAGGCCCTCCGTCGTAGTCAGCGTCGGTGTGCCGTCCGCGGCGTTGGGCAGGAACGCGCCAAAGCGAGTCACCGTGTTGTACGACACGTTGCGCACCGAATTGCGGCGATACTGGACCGAGGCGCTGATGCCGAAATTGTCCTGCGCGCCGAAACGCCCGGCGATCGTGCCCGAGGCGAGCACGTCCTTGCTGAAATCCTTCCCGCTCAGCCCACCCTCGAGCTGGAAATTGGCATAGCGACGCGGACGATTGAGCGGCGACAGCGTCTCGATCTCGATCAGCCCGCCGGTGCCGGCGCTGTCCTGGCTGGGGAGCAGGCTCTTGCTGATCGTGATCTTGCTGACCGAATCCGCGAGCAGGTTGCTGAGATCCGCCGAACGGCCGGTGCCGTTGCCCACCGGCAGCTGGAGGCCGTTGAGCTTGACGCTGTTCATGTCCGGATCGAGCCCGCGGACGATGACGTTGGTGCCGTCGCCGGTCACGCTGTCGCGCTGGAACGACACGCCCGCGGTGCGGCGCAGCGCGTCCGAAAAGGTGGTGCCGGTGAAGTTGCCGAGATCGTCGGCGGAGATGACGTCCGAATTGTTCGAGGCGGTGCGCTGGAGGTTGAGCGCATTGGCGCGGGCGCTGCGCGAGCCGTAGACGACGACGTCGGGCGCGGTCTCGGCAGTATCGCCCATGGCGAGCTCGACTGCGGCATGGCCGTCAGCGGCGACGTTGATGGTGCGCGTGACGGTTGGATAGCCGAGGAACGAGACCTCGAGCGTATAGCTGCCAGCCGGAACGCTCACGAAGCGAAAATTGCCGAGATCATCGGCCTTGGTGGTCTGACCGGTTTCGACGATGCGGACCAGTGCGCCGGCGATGTTGCGCGTGCCGTCGGCCTCGGCGACGTGGCCCTGGATGGCGCCAGCGGCTCCACTGGTGCTCTGGGACTGGGGGCGGTTGACGATATAGGAGCCGCCGCTGGTGACGCTGAGCGTCAGCCCCGATCCGGCGAGCAATTGGCGATAGGCGGCGGTGGCGCCGAACTCCCCGCGCAGCGCCAGGGCGGTCTTGCCGCGAACCGCGTCATCCGAGAAGACGATGTTGGAGCCGGTGCGGCCGGCGACCGCGCGGAGCGACTTCTCGAGCGGCTGCGCAGGCAGATCGAACGCATAACTTGGCTGCGCGAATGCACTGACCGGCCCGGCGAACGCACATGCCGTTGCGGCCAACGCCGAAAGCGTGACTCTCGATACCATCGATTCCCCCCGTTCGGGCCCGCGAGGTTTGCGACCCCTCAGTTAACCAGACGATGCTGCAATGCAAAACCGACACGGCCGGGAAACAAAAATGTCACTGCACGCGGACTCAGCGCAATAAATGGAGCTCGCGGCCGGCTTTCTGGACACGAAGGCGATACAAGGCCGCCACGGCATTGGCGAATTCGGCGGTGTCGTTGGTTGCGAACACCCCCGATATGCGCAGGCCAGCCAGCCGCGGATCGTCGACCGTGACGCGCGGTCCGCCGTAGCGATTGAGCTCGGCAACCGCGGACGAAAGCGGCGTATCGTTGAACACGGCCTGCCCGCGACGCCACGCCGTGGCCGCCTCGATCGGCGGCTGGTCGATCACCGATGGCGCGCTCGCGGGCACCGTGAGCCGCTCTCCGGGCGCCAGCAAGGTGGGCTGAACTGCGGCTTTGGTCACGTCGCTGACCGAGACCTTGCCTTGGATCAGCGTCACGATCACGCCGCTGGCATCGCGGCGGACGATGAAGCTGGTGCCGATCGCCTTGACCAATTTGTCGCCCGCGCGGACGACGAACGGGCGGCTCGGATTGGGCGCGACTTCGAACATCGCCTCTCCGCGCTCGAGCGTCACCCGGCGGACATCCTTCTCATAGGAGACATCGACTTCGCTGTCGGTGTTGAGCGCGATCCGGCTGCCGTCCTCGAGCGTCGCGATCTTCTGCTCACCGACTCTCGTCGCATAGTCGATCGGACGCGTCAGCAGCCACCAGCCGCCGCCCGCACCGAGCACGATCAGCAGCGAAGCCGCCATCGCGAACCCGGCGGCGCGGCCACGGGTGCGGCGGATCGGAAGCGAAGCAGGCGCCTGCGTGGACACCCCGGAGCAGAGCATCGCGCCCGGGATCATCGCCCAGATTTCGGTAGCGCGTTCGAATGCCTCCTGATGCGCAAGATCGGCGTGGAGCCACGCCTTGAACGCGCTTTCGGTGGCCTCGCTGCGCCCCTCTGCCTGCAGCCGTGCGAGCCAGGCTGCCGCGTCGGCATCGACTTCGGCGCGAAAGAGCGGGGTCGGCATCACCATTCCGCCATCCACTTCATCAACTGAAGCGTCGCGCGGGCAACCTGCTTTTCGACTGCGGCGACCGACATGTCCTCCGAAGCGGCGATCTCGGCATAGCTCATATCCTCGAGCCGGCGCTTGAGCAGGATGCGCCGCGTCCGTTCAGGCAGCGTCGCCAGCCCCTCCGCGGCATGGCGCAGACGCGCCTGCTGCTCGACGATCTGCGAAGGATCGGGGGTCGCATCGGCGATCGCATGGAAATCGTCGATATCGACGAACGGCGAGCGCGCACGGCGGCGGCTGCGGTCGATCGACAGGTTTACCGCGGCAGTGACGAGCAACGCCTCGCGCGAGCGCGCAGCATGCGTGCGCTCATATTGCTCGACCTTCAGGAAGGCATCCTGCACCAATTCGTCCGCATCCTCTTCCGAGACCCCGTGCCGAAGCACCGCCCGTCTGGCTCTGGCCAGCATCTCAGCTAGGCTCGGCATCGGCTTTCCGGATCTCCATTCAGTCCTAAGACGCGCGGGATGCGGGAATCGGACATGCTTCGTGAATCGGCCGTCCGTCTTCCCAAAATGAAAGAGGCCGCCGGGCCCCATCAGGGTGCCCGGCGACCTCCGACATGGTCAGCGGCCGGAGAGTTCCAGCTCGGGAGACCATGCGGGCCGCTTCGCGAAGGGCGATGCGCGTTGACTAGAGGAGAATACCTCCCGCGCATCTACGGACGGAGGGCTTCCGTCCGCGCCTTCAACTCAGCGGCGCGTCTCCCGAACGAACTGAACCGACCCCATTGCTGAACCATGAGACATCGGATCACCTCCTTTCGCTAGTTGAAGAACGAGCGTGACTTGCGGCCACGGAGGAATCTTGAATCATTGCGAGTCGCAGAACAAGTCTTGTTTTACGAGAAAGATAGTGCGATTCTCAAAGGTCTGTGGTTCGCCCGACGCGCTCAGCCGCGACAATCCTCTGCCACCCGCAGGATCTCGGCCCAGGCAGGCGCCACCAGAATCGGCATGCCGCCACCCTCGATGACGAAGCGTCCGCGGCTGTAGCCCATCGCATCGACCAGCGCGTCGCGCACACCGAGCTCCGCGCTCGCACCGGTCGTGGCGGCAGTGACGGCGAGCGTCCGGGCCTGGCTGGTGGTGCGCACGATGAGGGTCGGCGCCGATAGCTGTCCGCGCCTGGACAGCAGGATGCGGCTGCGGGAACGGTCGCAGCGGAGCGTCAGCTCGGGGGCCTGGCCGGGCAACCCGAATGTGGCGACGCTGCCCTGCCCTTCCGGCCGCCAGCTCCAATTGCCGGGGGTCGGCGGCCAGTCGCGCCAGTCCGCGCTTCTCGGCGGCGGGGCGGGCGCCGGAGTCGGCGCGGGAGCGGGCACCGCGACCGGCGGGGCGGGCCGCGGCGGAGGCTGGCTGGGCGCCACGCAGCCGGCAACCAGAGTCGCGATGGATAGGCTGGCGAACACGGACAGAAGACGCATGCCGCCTTATGCGGGAAGTCCCCCGCCGCCTCAACCTTGGATCAGGCGGCCGCCCGCTGGCGCGCGATGACTCGCTCGACATGGGGGTAGAGCACTTGCTCCTCGCGCGCGATCCGCTCGGCGAGATCGGCCATCAGGATTCGCGTCTCGGCGCGGAACCGCTCCCATTCGTGCGCGATCCGGCCGACCGGCCAGGCGGCCATGTAATTGGCGAATGCCGGGCCGAGCAAGCCGTGCTCCTGGCGATAGGACCAGGCGAGGTCGGTCGCGACCGCGTCGCCCGAAGAGAGCAGCCGATCATAGACCAACTGGTCTTCGCGGCTGCAATGGTCGCGCAGCGCCTGCGCCATCTGCCAGCGCATCACCGCGACCGCGGCGGCATCCGGCACGCTCGCGGAGACGATCTGGAGCAATCGCGCAGCCTGAGCCTCGAGGGCTCGATGTTCCGCGCAAAGCCCTTCGATCACGCACTCGCCTCCATCTGGAGTCTACTCAAGCACGTTCATTATAGAACAGTCAGTCCGTAGAGTCACGACTACGTATGGTTACGCGATTCTATCTATTTGATATTCTTGAATTTCTAACGTAAATCAATTCCGCCGCGCGCCGCCCATCCGCGTCTTGCTCTGCTTGCCGTAGCGCGTCTTGCGCGTGCCCGGCTTGCCTTCGTTGCTGCGACCCATGATCGGCGCCTTGTGCTCGCCAGGCGGCAGCCCGAGTTCCTCGGCCTCGAGCCCGCGGATCTCGTCGCGCAGCCTGCCCGCCTCCTCGAATTCAAGATTGGCGGCGGCGTCGCGCATCTTCTTTTCGAGCTCTTCGATATAGCCGCGCAGATTGTGGCCGACCATGTGCGGGCGATCGGCATCGATCTCGACGGTGACGCCGTCCTTGTTCGAGACGTGCGCGATGATGTCGCCGATGCTGCGCTTGATCGTCTCGGGGGTGATGCCGTGTTCGAGATTATAGGCGTGCTGCTTCTCGCGGCGCCGCCCGGTCTCGGCGAGCGCGCGCTCCATGCTGCCGGTGATGCGATCGGCATAAAGGATCACGCGGCCGTCGACGTTGCGCGCGGCGCGGCCGATCGTCTGGATCAGCGAGGTCTCCGAGCGCAGAAAGCCTTCCTTGTCGGCATCGAGAATCGCGACCAGCCCGCATTCGGGAATGTCGAGCCCCTCGCGCAGCAGATTGATGCCGATCAGCACGTCGTAAACGCCCATGCGCAGGTCGCGGATCAGCTCGATCCGCTCCAATGTCTCGGTGTCCGAGTGCATGTAGCGGACCTTCAGTCCCGCCTCGTGCATGTACTCGGTGAGATCCTCGGCCATGCGCTTGGTCAGCGTGGTGACCAAAGTGCGATAGCCGAGCGCCGTGGTCTTCTTGCACTCCTGGATCAGGTCCTGGACCTGTTCCTCGACCGGCTTGATCTCGACCGGCGGGTCGATCAGTCCGGTCGGGCGGATCACCTGCTCGACGAACACGCCGCCCGATTGCTCCATCTCCCACCCGCCCGGAGTCGCCGAGACATAAGTGGTCTGCGGGCGCATCGCGTCCCATTCGTTGAAGCGCAAAGGCCGGTTGTCGATCGCCGAGGGCAACCGGAAGCCATATTCGGCCAGCGTGATTTTCCGCTTGTGATCGCCGCGCGACATGCCGTTGATCTGGCCGATCGTCTGGTGGCTCTCGTCGACGAACAGCAACGCGTTCTCGGGCAGATATTCGAACAAGGTGGGCGGCGGCTCGCCGGGCAACCGGCCGGTGAGGAAGCGGCTGTAATTCTCGATGCCGGCGCAGGAGCCGGTCGCCGCGATCATCTCGAGATCGAAATTGGTGCGCTGCTCGAGCCTTTGGTGCTCGATCAATTTGCCTTCGGCCTCGAGCTCCTTGAGCCGCTCGGTCAGCTCGTGCTTGATCGCCCCCATCGCCTGCTTCATCGTCGGGCCGGGCGTGACATAGTGCGAATTGGCGAACACGCGAACATAGTCCAAATTCGCCACCTTGCTGCCGGTGAGCGGGTCGAACTCGGTGATCTCCTCGATATCGTCGCCGAAGAACGAGATGCGCCAGGCGCTGTCCTCATAATGCGACGGGAAGATTTCGAGGCTGTCGCCGCGCACCCTGAAATTGCCGCGGGCGAACGCCTGGTCGTTGCGCTTGTACTGGAGCGCGACGAGCTTGCGGATGATCTCGCGCTGGTCGGCGACCTGGCCCTTCTTCAAGTCGAAGATCATCGCCGAATAGGTCTCGACCGAGCCGATGCCGTAGAGGCACGACACCGAGGCGACGATGATCACGTCGTCGCGCTCGAGCAGCGACCGGGTGGCGGAATGCCGCATCCGGTCGATCGCCTCGTTCACCGAGCTTTCCTTCTCGATGTACGTGTCCGAGCGGGCGACATAGGCTTCGGGCTGGTAATAATCGTAATAGCTGACGAAATATTCGACGGCGTTTTCGGGGAAGAAGCTCTTGAACTCGCCGTAGAGCTGCGCGGCGAGGATCTTGTTGGGGGCAAGGATCAGCGCCGGGCGCTGGAGCTCCTCGATGACCTTGGCCATCGTATAGGTCTTGCCCGATCCGGTGACGCCGAGCAGCACCTGATCGCGCTCGCCATTCCTGGCCTGCTCGACCAGTTCGGGGATCGCGAAGCGCTGATCGCCCGAGGGCTGATAGTCGCTGACCAGCTTGAACGCCCGGCCACCCTCGAGCTTGTCGGGGCGATTGGGGCGGTGCGGGACGAAGGACTGGCCGGTATCGGGCTCGTCGAGAGTGGTGCGGATCTGGATGACCATGGTGGGAATATGGTGCCTCTATCGGGGGACGCAATTAGTTGACTGGTTGACTCCGGTTGACTCGAAAGCGTGTTTTTAGCGGGACACAGGAGGGAAGGTGCCGGCGACGCGGCGGCGAAGCGGCAGGTACGCGGCACCGGCGCGACACAGACGCCACACCTATGCGCCACGCACGCGCCAGCCACGCGCCGGTTTCGCGCCTCGCACGCGGCGGCAAAGCTACGGCAGCGAGTGCGGCATAGTGAGAAAAGATTCTCCACGTTGCTCATTGATAGAACAAAAGCAGATCAAATCCTATTTTACCAGCAATTTGATGCCGCGTGAGATGACAGCAAATGGGTGATGGGGTGGAAAACGGAATGGCCGCTTTGCGGCGGTTTGAGTAAGCGGATATTCGCTGTCGCGCCTTAGGACGTCCGCTACTCGCCCTAATTTGGGTCGTCGAGCGCTCGCGCCGTTGAACCAGGAAGCTGCCATCTGAAGCTGCGTCAATGCAGCTCTCACCTCGATACCGCCTGGCTGACCATCGTAATACAAGCTTTACGTTCTTATCATTACGGCAACAGAATGAATGTACCTTGGTCCCCTCAAGCGATTCCGCCCGCCCGGTGTTGGCATGATCGACTGGACGCTCTGACTGTTTGGACGACGGCGCTATCGCGCCCACAGGCACGCATCGTGACCGCCGCAGCTGTCGTCATCGCCGGCCTCGCCGATTGTGCGACCGGGAATGCCCTGTGGTTCGGCCCGATGTACCTGCTGATCGTCTGCATGCCGGCCTGGACCTTGGGGTGGCGCGAGGCCGCGCTGACCAGCGCCGCGTGCGTGGCGGTATCGCTTGGGGCGAACGGGCTGGAGGCTTATCCGCTCGGTCACACTGCAATCGCTTGGAACATCGCCATGCGGATCTTGGCGGTGACGATCATCATCGTACTGATGTCCGGCACGCGCCGCTCGTACGATCGCGAATGGCATCGCGCGCGCAGCGATCCATTAACTGGGCTCGTCAACGAGCAGGCCTTCTACGACAACGCCGGTGCGGCTGCGAGGCATCGGGCGTGGGGCATACTCGCCTATGTCGACCTCGACGGCTTCAAGCAGATCAACGACCGCCACGGCCATGCCGCGGGGGACGAAGCACTACAGGCCTTCGCGAGCGGGGTCCGTGATTTGATTCGATCGAGCGACGTGTTCGCCCGGATTGGGGGCGACGAATTCCTGTTGTTCCTGCCGGTCGACAGCGAAGCCGAAGGCTACCGGCTCGCCAAGACACTGCATCTGCAGATGAACTGTATGCAGACGCCGTTCGCGCTGGGCTGCAGCATCGGCGCCCTGGTGTTAAACCTGAGCGAAACCGGTGTCGACAAAGCCCATATCGGCGTTGCCGATCGATTGATGTACGAGGCCAAGAACGAGGGCGGTGCCATCTGGATTCGCACTGCTGGCGCGTCGGAAGTCGGCGGCTGGAGGGCGCCCGGCAGCGGCCAGGGATTACCACGACAAAGCGGCCTGTCCGCAGTCGGCCCAGTACGCGCCGTGGGGTGTGGCCCGAACGGGGCGTCCGGTTGCGGCGAGTGGCTGATTGCCGCTGAATGCCTGCATTTGGGGCGGAAGCCGGCCCTTTGCCAACCTCAAGCCTTGCTCCTGCGAAGAGATGAGCTTGGGGGTAGGGAAGGGCTGGACAACCCTGGGCTCTGCCTTCGCAGGAGCGCCTGAACGGAGCGATTAAACGTTGATCGTCTATACCAAATCCGGTTACCGCCCGGATTGCCAAGCGCTGCCAATTCGGCTTTTGGGAGCGGAGAACCGGTAGGGAATCCCACATGCGCGCCATCGTCGTCCTCGGAGCAGCCGCCCTCGCCCTCTCCGCGTGCCAATCCGCCGCGGAGAAGCACGCCGCCGAGACCGGCGAGATCGAGGTCACCGATGCATCCACCGATCAGGTTTCGAAGCTGATCAAGGCCGCCGCGCCGAAGACCGCGGTCAGGCCCGGCTTGTGGAAGGCCGAGTTGCGTATCGAATCGGTCGATACCGGCCCGGACAGCGACAATGCGCGGCAGCTTGCGCTGGCCAAGCGGCTCGAGCGCGACGCGACCGAGTGCAAGACCGCCGAGCAATTGAAGCCGTTCGACATCGAAAAGCTCGAAAGCGCCGCGGGCAAATGCACCTTCATCCGCTATGTCGCGAAGGGCGGGAAAGTCGACGCCAAGATCCAGTGCAGCAAGCCCGATGCGCCCGCGACTGCGATCCTGATCAACGGCACCACTTCGGCGACCGGCTTCGACGTGGCGATCGACAATCTGACCGGCGCAGCGGGCCAGCCCGGCTATTCGCGGGTGCGGATGCGCTCGACCGGGGCGCGGGTCGGCGAATGCCCGGCGCAGGCCAAGGGCTGAGCCCCGCGGCTCAGCGCTCCACCCCCCGGCGATAGGCGATGCGCCACATCACCCCGCCGATCGCCGCGGCGATGCCGGCGAGGATCGCGCTCGACGCGAGCGCGCTCAGCCAGCGGTACAGCAGGGTGCGGGCGTCCATCGCGGGCATGTCGAGCACGCCGAAGCCATAGGTCTGCGCGCCGACGAAGATCAGCATCGCGGTCATCGCGCCGACCGCGGCGGCGTGCCATGCGCGGCGCAGCCCGGCGATATGGAGAGTGAGCCAGATCGGGCCGCCCACTGCGGTGATCCCGATCGCCGAGAACAGGCTGCCGATCAGCCAGCCGCCGAGCAGGCTGAGCGGATCGCGCTGGCCACCGAGCAGCAGCAGCGCGAAGATGATTCCGCCGGCGAGCGCGCTGCCCGCGCCGAGCGCCAGCCCGGTACGGTCGATCGTCGTCTCGTATCGGCGCGGCGCGCGCATCGCGCGGCGGTTGATCTGTTCCAGAGCCCCTCTCCTGCGCATCAGATACGCCGGTCCGGGCGGAGCCTCAAGCCGCTCAGCGGAACGCGTCGAACCGGCCGGCGCGCGCGCAGGCTTCGACTCGTGCCATATCGGGGCGCGACGGCGATCCGCCGAGCGCGGGCACGTCGAACGGGACGCCGATCACCACCGGTGCAAAGCGCGCCGGGTCGCTGCCGGCGCAGGCCTGCATCGCGGCGAGCATTCGCGGCGGGGTGGCATAGCCTTCGCGCGACAGCCGGAAGGTGCCCCAATGGATCGGCAATGCGAACGGCCGGCCGAGCCCGTCCCACACGCGCAGCGCATCCCGCGGGCCGATATGACTGCCGCTGCCCATCTGATCCTCTTCGAAGCGGAACGCGCCGATCGGGATCGCGGCGAAGCGGATCGGGCCGAGCGCGGCGGCCTCTGCGGGCCATTTGCCGTCGCCCAGACCGGTATCGCCCGAGAAGAAGAGGTTGCCGCCGGGGAGCTGGACGACGAAGCTCGACCAGAGCGCACGGTTGCGGTCGCTGAACCATCGGCTGTCCCAGTGATGGTTGCGGGTGACATGCACCATCGCCGGCGTGACCGGCGTTTTCGGCGCCTCTCCGCTCCACGGATTGTCGAAGCGGGTCGCCCCGGTCGATTCGCCCCAGTCCAGCGCCTCGACGCCGGGACAATCGCCGCAATCGGTCTGGTCGTGCCGCCCCGGAATGCCTGCGGCGCGGAGCGGCGCATCGTTGCCGAGGCCGGTCACGATGATCGGCTTGTCCCGATCCCAGAGCCGCTTGAGCGTGGTTAGGTCCATGTGATCATAGTGATTGTGGCTGACGAGGACGATGTCGATCTTCGGCAGGTCCTCGAAGCGCACGCCGGGTTCGGCGACGCGGCTGGGGCCGAATCCGAACGGCCCGGCGCTTTCGCTCCACACCGGATCGGTGAGGATGTTGAGGCCGTTGGTCTGGATCAGCACGCTGGCATGCCCGATCCAGGTGACGCGCATTGCGTTCCCGTCGACGCGCGCGCTTGGCCTGGACGGGTGGATCGCGACTCGATCGGGCCAGGCCGGCTGAGTCGAATCGCCGAAGATCCGCTGCGCGATCAGGCGCAGGCGACTGCTTCCCGCGGGCAGACGATCGTCGTCGTCGTCGGGATTGAAGAAATGCGCGCCGTCGAAATGCGCGGTCACGGGTCCGCGATAATAGATGCGGTCGAGGAAGCGCGGCAGCGCGGTGAGGCCGAGGCAGAGGATCACGACTGCCCAGAGCAAGGCGGCGAGGAGGAGCTTGAGCGGGCGCATTTGCCCCTATCGCGGCGCCTCGGGACGCAATCAAGCTTGATCGGCGGCGCCACCCTCCCCTAACCGACGGGCATGACATCCGCGCTGCCCCGGACCGAGGAAGAAGCCGCCGCCGAGCTGGCGCGGCTTGCCGAGCAAATCGCCTATCACAACCGGCGCTACCATGCCGACGACGCCCCCGAGATCAGCGACGCCGCGTTCGACGCGCTGATGCAGCGCAACGCCGCGATCGAAGCCGAATATCCCGCGCTGGTCCGCGCCGATTCGCCGTCGCGCAAGGTCGGTGCCGCGCCTGCGGGGCATCTGTCGAAAGTGGCGCATGCCCGGCCGATGTTCAGCCTGGACAACGGCTTTGCCGACGCGGATGTGACCGACTTTCTCGGCCGCGTCCGTCGCTTTCTCAATTTGGCCGAGGATGCCGCGATCGCGCTGACCGCCGAGCCCAAGATCGACGGGCTGTCCTGCTCATTGCGCTATGAGCGCGGCACGCTGGTCCAGGCGCTGACTCGCGGCGACGGCCAGGTCGGCGAGGACGTCACCGCCAATGCCCGCACGATCGGCAGCGACGTTCCCCACGCAATCGCCGGCGCGCCCGACATCTTCGAAGTGCGCGGCGAGATCTACATGGCCAAGGCGGACTTCACGGCGCTCAACGCGAGACTGCTCGCCGAGGCCGAGGCCGCAGGCAAGGAAGCGCGCCAGTTCGCCAATCCGCGCAACGCCGCCGCGGGATCGCTGCGCCAGAAGGATGCGAGCATCACGGCATCGCGGCCGCTGCGCTTCCTCGCCTGGGGCTGGGGCGAGACCAGCGACCTGCCGGGCGAGACGCAGACCGAAGTGATCGCCGCGATCCGCACCATGGGGTTTCCGGTGTCGGATCTGTTCGCCGGTCCGCTCGATCTGGCTGCGGCGCTGGCGCAATATCGAATGATCGAGGCGCAGCGCGCCGATCTGCCGTTCGATATCGACGGCGTCGTCTACAAGATCGACCGGCTCGACTGGCAAGCGCGGCTCGGCTTTGTCGGGCGCGCGCCGCGCTGGGGGCTGGCGCACAAATTCCCCGCCGAGCGCGCGCAGACGACGCTTCGCGCGATCGACATCCAGGTCGGGCGGACCGGCAAATTGACTCCGGTCGCGCGGCTCGAGCCGGTGACGGTGGGCGGGGTCGTGGTCACCAACGCGACCTTGCACAATGCCGACGAGATCGCGCGGCTGGGCGTGCGCCCCGGCGACCGGGTGATGCTCCAGCGCGCCGGCGACGTGATCCCGCAGATCGTCGAGAACCTCACGATCGACGAGGACCGGCCGGCTTATGCCTTTCCCGACCATTGCCCGCGTTGCGGCTCGGAAGCGGTCGCCGAGGAAGGCGAAGTCGATGTCCGCTGCACCGGCGGGCTGATCTGCCCGGCGCAGCGGCTGGAGCGCCTCAAGCATTTCGTCAGCCGCGGCGCGCTCGACATCGAGGGGCTCGGCGAGAAGACCCTGGTCGAATTTCTCGACCTCGGCTGGATCGCCGAGCCCGCGGACATCTTCCGCCTCGCCGCGCACCGCGACGCGCTGCTCGGGCGCGAAGGCTGGCAAGAGAAGTCCGTCGACGCACTGCTCGCCGCGATCGAGGCCAAACGCGCGCCCGATGCGGCCCGGCTGCTGTTCGGGCTGGGCATTCGCCACATCGGGGCGATCACCGCGCGCGACCTGCTCAAGCGTTACACCACGCTCGACGCGCTCAAGGCGCTCGCCGACGAAGTCATCGCGCTGCGCGACGGGGCTCCGGCGGTCATCGGCGAGAGCGACGCCAAGCACCGCGCGCGGCTCGACAAGGCCGTCGCCGAGCATATCGGAGTCGAGAATGTCGGCGGCGCCGTCGGCCAGGCACTCGCCGACTTCTTCCACGAGCCCCACAATCGCGCCGTGTGGGACGATCTCCTGGCCGAGGTCGCGCCGCCGCCGTTCGTAGTCGAGACGCGCGAGTCCGAAGTGTCGGGCAAGACGCTCGTCTTTACCGGCAGCATGGAGACGCTGAGCCGCGACGAGGCGAAGGCACAGGCCGAATCGCTCGGTGCGCGAGTCGCCGGATCGGTATCGGCGAAGACCGATCTGGTGATCGCCGGGCCGGGCGCGGGATCGAAGCTCAAAAAGGCGGCCGAACTCGAAATCCGGGTGATCAGCGAGGCGGAATGGGCGGAGATCGTCGCTACCGCCAAGTGACCTTTTTGCAACGCAACAAATGAATCAACTGTTACCAACAGCTTGCACAGCCGCTCCCCGTTGACTGTCATCGAGTCGACATAAATGAATTCCAAGGGCGGCGCGACGGTGAACGACACCGCGCGTGTATTCGTGCACCAGGGCACTCCGAAAGGGACTTCTAAAATGCGCACCAAGCTCTTCGCTGGCGTGGCAGCTGCCGCGCTGATGATTCCTGCCGCCGCGAGCGCGCAGGAAACCACCTCGAGCATCCGCGGTACCGTGGTTTCCGAAGGCACCGCAGTCGGTGGCGCGACGGTGACCATCACCGATACCGCGACGGGGCAGCGCACCAATGCGACCACCGATGCGAACGGCAGCTTCAATGCCGGCGGCCTCCGTCCGGGCGGCCCCTATTCGGTCGAAGTGCAGAGCAGCGCGGGCAACGTCACCGTCACCGACATCTACACCGTCGTCGGCCAGCCTTATGACGTGCCGATCGAGATCGCCGCGTCGAGCGATTCGGCCGAGATCGTCGTCACCGCTTCGTCGCTTGCCGGTGCCGGTAGCACCTCGACCGGTCCGCAGACGCTGCTGCGCCGCGAGGACATCGCCGCAGTCGCTTCGGTCAACCGCGACATCCGCGACCTGATGCGCCGCGATCCGTTCGCGCGCATCGAGGACACGTCGTCGGGCGGCCGCTCGATCTCGTTCGCCGGCGTCAATCCGCGCTACAACCGCTTCTCGATCGACGGCGTCGTCGTCAGCGACAATTTCGGCCTCAACCCCGACGCCAACCCGACCCGCCGCGGCCCGGTGCCGATCGATTCGATCGCGCAGTTCACCGTCTCGCTCGCTCCGGTCGACATCCGCCAGGGCAACTTCCTCGGCGGCGCGGTGGACGCGGTTCTGCTGCAGGGTACCAACGAGTTCCACGGCACCGGCTTCTACTCGCAGAACAACGATTCGCTCTCGGGCACCAAGATCGGCAGCACGACGATCCCGCTCGACTATAAGAGCGAGACCTATGGCGCGACGATCTCGGGCCCGATCATCAAGGACAAATTGTTCTTCATGCTCTCGGCCGAGCGCAACGTGCAGGGCAACCCGCTCCAGCCGTTCTCGGGCATTCCGGGCAGCAGCACCGCCACCGCCACCGCGGTCGCGGCGGCCGCGCAGAGCGTCTATGGCTATGACGCCGGTGGCATTCTCGACATCTCGCAGGAGAAGGACGAGAAGATCGTCGGCAAGCTGACCTGGCAGATCACTGACGGGCAGCGCCTGTCGCTTTCGTACATCAACGCCTATGACACGATCGATATCCTCGGCAACGTCAGCACCAACGCTTCGACTCCGAGTTTCGGCCTGCAATCGAACAGCTACAGCAACACCGAGCTGCTCCGCGCGGGCATCCTCCAGCTGAACTCGGACTGGAGCGACAATTTCTCGACCGAGGCGCGCTTCCTCTACAAGAGCTATGAGCGCGGCCGGCTTCCCGGCGGCGAGGGCGGCTTCGCCCAGTTCCGCGTGTGCGGCGACGCGACCAACGATTCGGCGGTGGGCTCGCCGGCCAACACCACCAACGACCAGCCGACCACCTGCGGCACCAACAATCCGTTCTACTCGCTCGGCGTCGAGAACTCGACCCAGGCGAACCAGTTCTACACCGACACCTATGGCGGCTCGGTCCAGGCGCGGTGGAGCCAGGGTGCGCATGACCTGCGCCTGCTCGCCGAGATGAACGAAGTGCGGATCTTCAACGTGTTCCTGCAAAACACGCTGGGCAATTATTACTTCGACTCGCTCGCGGACTTCAACAACCGCCTCGCCAGCCAGGTGACCTACCAGAACACCGCGACCGGCGATCAGAACCAGGCGGCAGCCGACTTCAAGTACCGCCAGTACACTTTCGGCCTGCAGGACGACATCGCGGTCACCGATCGCCTGAACGTCAATATCGGCCTGCGCTACGACTTGTTCGACGCCGATACGCCGGTGCCGCTCAACCCGGGCTTCACCAGCCGCTACGGCTTCTCGAATACCCACACGATCGCCGGCAAGGGCCTGTTCCAGCCGCGCATCGGCGCCGACTGGAAGCCGATCGACGACTTCAAGCTCCGCGGCAGCGTCGGCATCTTCGGCGGCGGCACCCCCGACGTCTATCTGTCGAACAGCTATTCGAATGCCGGTGCCGGCGTCGGTGGCGTGGCGATCAACTCGGTGACCGTCCAGCGCTGCGTGATCAGCGCGAACTGCACCACGGGATATCAGATCAATGGCGCCAACGTCGCGGCAGCGACCGCGCTGCCGCTGCTGAGCAACGTCTCGGGCACTTCGATCCCGGCGGGGCTGCAGGCGCAGATCCCCAACACCGGCGCCAACGGTCTTGCCAATATCAACGCGCTCGACCCCGATTTCGAAGTGCCCAATGTCTGGAAGGCGACCCTGTCGGCCGACTGGACGCCGCGCAACTTCCTCGGCGGCGGCTGGCGCTTCGGTGCGGACTATTATTTCAGCCGTACCAATGCATCGGTGTTCTTCACCGACATCCGCTCGATCCCGATCGGGACGCTGCCTGACGGCCGCACTCGCTACGGCCCGCTGGTCGGCACCAACACCAACACCGACATCCTGCTGACCAATTCGTCCAAGGGCCGCAGCCACATCGGCGTCATCCGCGTCGACAAGCATTTCGACTTCGGCCTCGACCTGAACTTCAACTACTCGCAGCAGGACGTGAAGGATCAGGCCCCGGCGACGTCGTCGACCGCGGGTTCGAACTATGGCAACGGCGCATTCGTCGACGGCCGCGGCGCCGCCTACGGCACTGCGAATGACCAGGTCGCCTGGTCGTTCAAGTACGGCGTCGGCTTCAACCACGCCTTCTACGGTGACTATAAGACCCGCATCCAGCTGTTCGGCGAAACCCAGGCGGGCCGTCCGTACAGCTACACGATGGAAGATGCCGGCTCGGCGACCCGCAGCGCGGTGTTCGGCGTCACCGGGCGTGACGATCGCTTCCTGCTCTATGTGCCGACCAGCGGCACCGATCCGATCGTGAGCTACGACACCGCAGCGACCCAGGCATCGCTCGAGAACCTCGTCGCGAACAGCAACCTGAAGAACTATCGCGGCAAGATCGCGCCGCGCAACGTCGCCCGCTCGCGCGCCTACACGCGCATGGACGTGCATCTCGAGCAGGAAATCCCGACCTTCATCGGCAAGTCGCGCATCGCCTTGTTCGCCGATATCGAGAACCTGCCGAACCTGATCAACAAGGATTGGGGCGGCTTCCGCCAGGCGCTGTTCCCTTATGTCGAGGACGCGGTTCGCGTGCAGTGCCTCTCGGCGCCGATCGCTACCGGCACCACGCCGGGCGCGGCAGTGATCAACAGCTCGTCGGCGCAGCCCTGCGCGCAGTATCGCTACTCGAGCTTCATCCAGCCGAACGCGAGCACGATCGAAGTGCGCCGTTCGCTCTATCTGATCCGGGTGGGCGCTCGCTTCTCGTTCTGATCGCGATTTCGCAAGAACAGAAAAGGGCGTCGGCTTCGGCCGGCGCCCGTTTCGTTTGTGATCGGCTTGGCCAGCTTCCGTTCGTGCGAACGGATGTTGGACAGTTGGCCCGATCAGTCCGGGATCGCGGAAACCTCCAGGATCTCGATCGACTCGGGCCGGCCGTTGAAATCGACCCGCTCGCCTGCCTCCGCGCCGAGCAGGACGTTCGCCAGCGGTGCCGAGAATGCGAGCCGGTCGGCATGCGGATCGGCTTCGTCATTGCCGACCACGTCGATCACGCGCTCCTTGCCCGCCAGCCGGATTCGCACGCGCGAGCCGATCCCGACCACGCCGTCCTCGGGCGGCGGCGCGATCTCGGCGGTGGTCCGCCGGGTGTTCCAGTAGCGCAGCTCGCGCTTGAGCACTTCGCGCGGCTCCTCCGCCGCCTCGGCGGCGATCGCGCCTTCGAGCTCGGTCACTTTCGCTTCGATCAGCGCGAGCCCGCGCGCAGTCACCAGATTGGGACCCGAGGCGAGCGGGATCTCGAACTTCGGCTCCTTATGTTCCTCGTCGCTGTCGCGGCGGAAGGCGACGCTCATCGTTGCGGCAAATCCTCTAGCGTGGATGATTCCTTCCAAAGATCGATCGCGCCTTCGGTTGCATACGTATCGATTTCGGCGAGTTCTTCGGAACTGAAAGCAAGATTGTTCACGGCGTCGAGCGAATTGTCGAGCTGCTCCACGGTGCGCGCGCCGACCAGCGCCGAAGTGACGCGCGGATCGCGCAGCACCCAGGCGATCGCCATCTGCGCGAGCGTCTGGCCGCGGCGCCCGGCGATTACGTTGAGCGCGCGGATGCGGGCGATGTTCGCGTCCGACAGCAGCCCCTGGCTCAGCGACCCGCTCCTGGCGGCGCGGGCATCGGCGGGGACGCCGTTCAGATATTTGGACGACAGCATCCCCTGTGCGAGCGGCGAAAAGGCGATGCAGCCGGTGCCGAGATCGCCGAGCGTGTCGAGCAGTTCGTCTTCGATCCAGCGATTGAGCATCGAGTAGCTCGGCTGGTGGATGAGCAGGGGCACCTTATAGTCCGCCAGGATCGCCGCCGCCTGGCGCGTCAGCTCGGGCGAATAGGACGAAATGCCGACATAGAGCGCCTTGCCCTGGCGGTGGAGGTGCGCGAGCGCGCCCATCGTCTCCTCGAGCGGCGTCTTCGGATCGACGCGGTGCGAATAGAAGATGTCGACATAATCGACTCCCATCCGCTCGAGGCTTTGGTCGCAGGAAGCGATCAGATATTTGCGCGATCCGCCGACATCGCCGTACGGGCCCGGCCACATGTCCCAGCCGGCCTTGGTCGAAATCACCAATTCGTCGCGATGCTGCGCGAAATCGGCCGCGAGGACGCGCCCGAAATTCTCTTCGGCGGAACCGTAAGGCGGGCCGTAATTATTGGCGAGATCGAAATGGGTGACGCCGCGGTCGAACGCCCGGCGCAGCATCGCGCGGCCGGTCTCGAACACATCGGTCCCGCCGAAATTCTGCCAGAGCCCGAGGCTGATCGCCGGCAGATCGAGCCCGCTCCGCCCACAACGGCGATAGGGCATGCGCCCGTCGTAACGGGCGGGATCGGCGGTCCAGGGCTGCGGATAGGACATGCGTGGGGAAACTCCGGCAAATAGAGAGAGCGAGGCTGTAGCCGATCGCGCGGCGCGACGCAGCCCGGCTGTCGAACGTCCTATAATGGCTATTGGCACCGCCGTGCCAGCGAAGGATATCACCGCAATGCCATGCTTGGCGCTCGTCATGATCGTACGGAACGAGGCGCGCTGCATTGCGCGCTGCCTCGACAGCGTGCGCGGCCATGTCGACGCGATGATCGTGCTCGACACCGGATCTACCGACGACACCGTCGCGATTGCCGAAGCATGCGGCGCGACGGTTCATCACTTCGACTGGTGCGACGACTTCGCGGCGGCACGCAACGCGGCGCTCGACTATTCGGACGCCGACTGGAACTTGATCCTCGACGCCGACGAGTGGCTCGAAGGCGATGTCGGTGCGCTCGGCCGCGCGACGCTGCCCCCCGCCCCCGCGCCGGCGCGCTTCATCGGCTGCGTCAGGATCGTGAACCGGACGGCGTCGGACCAGCCGGTGGCGCGGAAATTCGTCCCGCGGATCCTGCCCCGCGGCGTACGCTACGAGGGGCGGATCCACGAGCAGCCGGTGTCGCCGCTGCCGATGAAGGTGTTGCCGCTCGCGGTGCGCCATGACGGTTTCGACGGCGCTCAGCTCGCGCGCAAGGCGGGGCGCAACGAGGCACTGCTGCGCGCCGAGCTCGACGCCGATCCCGGCGATTCCTATTTCTGGTTCCAGCTCGGGCGCGAGCATCTCGTGCGCGGCAAGCCCGATGAAGCCGCCGACGCGCTGATGACCGCGCACCGCACCGGCACGCCCGATTCGGCATGGCGCCAAGGCGTTGTGGTCGCCGCGTTGCAGGCACTCAAGCGCGCCGAACGGTTCGACGAGGCGCTGGCCTTTGCCGATGCCGAGCACGCGCATTGGCAGCGCTCGCCCGACTTCTTCTTCGCCGTCGCCGACCTCTATCTCGAACATGCCAGCCGCAATCCGGGAATCGCGATGGTGGAGCTGCTCCCGATCGTCGAAGGGGCGTGGAAGCGTTGCCTCGAGATCGGCGAGCGGCCCGATCTGGACGGATCGGTCGAGGGCTGCGGCAGCCATCTCGCCGCGCAGAATCTCGCAATGCTCTACGAGACTTTGGGCATCGACGACGAGGCACAATCCTATGCGGCGATGGCGGCCGAGATGCGCGAACGGCTGGCGGCGTAGACCCCTCGTCATCCCGGCGAAGGCCGGGATCCAGGGCCGCAAGGGCCACCTGCCTGACTCTGGATCCCGGCTTTCGCCGGGATGACGATTCAAGCTGCTGTGCTCAACTCTAAACCGTGAAGCTCTCGCCGCAGCCGCAGCTGCCCTTGGCATTGGGGTTTTCGAAGGTGAACCCCGCGGCGAAATCGTCCTCGACCCAGTCCATCGTCGATCCGACCAGGTAGAGCACCGAGGCACCGTCGACGAAGAAGGTGCCGCCGGGAGTCTCGATCCGCTCGTCGAACGGCGCGGCCTCGCCGACATAATCGACCGAATAGGCCAGCCCCGAGCAACCGCGGCGCGGGGTCGACAGCTTGACGCCGACAGTACCGTCGGGCGCCTTGGCCATCAACTCGGCGATGCGGGCATGCGCGCGCTCGGTGAGGTTGAGCGCGGCGGGGCGTTGGCGAACGGTGGCCATCACAGCATCCCCAGTTCGAGCTTGGCGTCGTCGGTCATCTTCTGCGGGTCCCAGGGCGGATCCCAGACCAGATTGACTTCGGCATGGCCGATCCCCGGCACCGAACCGACGCGCAATTCGACTTCGCCGGGCATCGATTCGGCGACCGGGCAATGCGGCGTGGTCAGCGTCATCTGAACTGCGGCATGGCCGTCGGCGCTGATGTCGACGCCGTAGATCAGCCCGAGATCGTAGATGTTCACCGGGATCTCCGGATCGTAGATCTCCTTGAGCGCAGTGATCACCGCTTCATAGAGTTCGCCGCCGGGCTCACCCGCCGGATGCGCCTCGGGCTTTTGCGTCAGGAAGCCGGTGAGATAGTCGCGCTTGCGCTCGAACGTCTCGGTGACGTCCTCAACGCGCGCCTTGGGCGGCGCGGCGACGGCGTCGACTTCTTCCACTGCGATCCTGCGTTCCTCGTTCACCCGAAAATCCTCGTCACGCGTTCGATACCCTTGACCAATGCGGCGATGTCGCCGGCATGATTGTACACTCCGAAGCTCGCCCGCGCGGTCGCCGGCACGCCCAATGCGTCCATCAGCGGCTGCGCGCAGTGATGCCCGGCGCGGATCGCGACATTGCCTTCGTCCAAGATGGTGGCGACATCGTGCGGATGCACCCCCCCGACGGCAAAACTGACGATCCCGGCGCTGTCGTCCGGACCGAACAGCCGGACGCTGTTGATCTGCGACAGTGCATCGCGTGCCTGGGTTACCAGCGCGGTCTCGTGGGCGTGGATCCGCGCGAGCCCGATACCGTCGACATAGTCGATCGCGGCATGCAGCCCGACCACGCCGACGATGTGCGGCGTCCCCGCCTCGAAGCGGCCCGGCGGCGGGGCATAGGTAGTCCTGGCGAAGGTGACGCGATCGATCATCGAGCCGCCGCCCTGATATGGCGGCATCGCTTCGAGCAGTTCGGAGCGCCCCCACAGCACGCCGATACCGGTGGGGCCGTAGAGCTTGTGGCCCGAGAAGACGTAGAAGTCGCAGCCGATCTCCGCGACGTCGACCGGCAGCCGCGGCACTGCCTGGCAGCCATCGAGCAGGATCCTGGCGCCGACCGAATGCGCGATCTGGCAGGCCCGCTTCGCGTCGAGCACCGCGCCGAGAACGTTCGAGACGTGGGCGAGCGCGACCAATTTGTGCGCAGGCGTGATCATCGCCGCCATCGCGTCGAGATCGATGCGGTGGTCGGGGGTGAGCGGGATCACGTCGATTTCGGCGCCGACCTTCCCGGCGACCATCTGCCACGGCACGATGTTCGAATGATGCTCGAGCGTGGAGAGCAGGATGCGGTCGCCGGCCTCGAGCTGTGTACCCGCCCAGCATGTCGCGACGAGGTTGATCCCCTCGGTCGCGCCGCGGACGAAGATCGTCTCCCCGGGCTTGCCGCCGATGAACGCCGCCACGCGCTCGCGCGCGGCCTCGAACGCCAGCGTCATGTCGGCGCTGCGCTGATATACGCCGCGATGGACGGTGGCATAGGTCTCGCCATAACCGCGCGCGATCGCGTCGAGCACGGGGCGCGGCTTTTGCGAGGTGGCGGCGGTGTCGAGATAGGCCCAGCCGGGGGGGATCGCGGGGAAGTCGGCGAGCAGGTCGAGGGGACGCGTGGCGGTTGCGACTGTCATAGCCCCTTCTCCAGCCACCGCTCGGCATCGGCTTCGAACGCCGCCCGCACCGCTTCCTCGCCGATCCGCGACACCGCGTCGGCCACGAAGGCGCGCGTCAGCAGCGCCTTGGCGCGCGCCTCGGGAACGCCGCGGCTTTGCAGGTAGAACAATGCGCCGCGATCGAGCTCGCCGACCGTCGCGCCGTGCGCGCATTTGACGTCGTCGGCGAAGATCTCGAGCTCGGGCTTGAGGTTCACCGTCGCGCCGCGATCTAGCAGCAGCCCGCGCAGCGATTGCCCGCCGTCGGTTTGCTGCGCGCCGCGCGCGACTTCGACGCGTGCCGCGAGGCTCACCACCGAGCGGTTCGCCGCGACCGCGCGCCACAATTGCCGAGAGGTGCCTTCGATCGCCTCGTGCCGCACGCTGACCGCAGCTTCCTGCTTCTGGGTGCCCGAGGTGAGCAGCGCCCCACCCATCTCGGCAAAGCCACCCTTTCCGATGAGCGTCAGCGCGCCGTCGATTCGGCTGCCCATGCCACCGGCGCCGAGGAATACCGAAACGAGGCTCGCGGCCTCGCCGATCTCGGCCTCGTCGCGGATCGAGACGAAGCCGTCCGGCTGCAACAGCCGGACCGAGCGCATCAGCCGCGCGCCATGGGCCAGCGTCATCTGGGTGATGCGGTTGGCCCAGCCCGATCCGGCATAGGTCTCGACCACCGACGCGACTGCATCTTCGGCAAGCATGATCCGCGCGGGCACATGGCTTTCGCCGCCCGAGCCGAGATGGACGATCTGGATGCCGGTGACCGCGGCCCCTGTGTCGAGCGTCAGCGCCCAGCCCTCGCCCTCGGCCATGCTGCCGAGCGGGTGCGGGGTCTCGGGTGCGAAGCGCGCGATCGTTACCGGGCCGGGTCGGCTATGCGCAGGCTCGAACATGCCATCGACGAACAGGAGGCGGGGACCTTCCATGTCGAGGAACAGATCGGCAGGCTTGATGCCGAAATCGCGCGGCTCGGCGTCCGCCGCGGCACGCAGCGCGCCCATGTCGGCCCAACGCCATTCCTCCAGGCGTGGAGTGGGGAGCTGGTGCGTGCTGATCATCAAATCCTCCCCCGCTGCGCGAGGGAGGATTTTAGGAAGCCCTCTCACGCCGCCACTCCATAGCCTTCGCGCTCGAGCTGGTGCGCGAGTTCGGGACCGCCGGTGCGCGTGATCCGCCCAGCGTCGAGGACGTGGACGAAATCGGGCTGCACATAATCGAGCAGCCGCTGGTAATGGGTGATCAGCAAGACGGCCTTGTCGGGCGCGCGCATGATCCGGTTGATCCCCTCGCCCACCGCCTTGAGCGCGTCGATGTCGAGCCCGCTATCGGTCTCGTCGAGGATCGCCAGCTTCGGGCCGAGGATGCCCATCTGGACCATCTCGTTGCGCTTCTTCTCGCCGCCCGAAAAGCCGACATTGACCGGTCGCTTGAGCATCTCCTGATCCATCCCGAGCGCGTCGGCCTGCGCCCGGGCGAGCTTGAGGAATTCGCCGCCAGACAGCGGCGCTTCGCCCCGCGCACGCCGCTGCGAATTGAGCGCCTCGCGCAGGAACTGGACGTTGGAGATGCCGGGGATTTCCACCGGATATTGGAAGCCGAGGAACAGCCCCGCCGCGGCCCGCGCGTGCGGATCCATTTCGAGCAGGTCCGCACCGGCAAAGGTCACGCTGCCGCCGGTCGGTGTATAGCCCGGCCGGCCGCCGAGCACATAGCCAAGCGTCGACTTGCCGGCACCGTTCGGGCCCATGATCGCATGGACTTCGCCCGCGTTCACCCGGAGGCTGAGCCCCTTGAGGATTTCCTTGCCGGCGATTTCGGCACGAAGGTCTTGGATGTCGAGCATTATTCCTGTTCTTCCCCGAGCTGGGTGCGTGCGTATGCGAGCAGCTTCGGCCGCACGCAGGTGCGCATCGCCGCCGCTTCACTGATTCCGGACCGCGCGCAGGCGACCGTCGCCTCGCATGCGGTACGATCGAAGCCGTTGTCACCGCTGGTCATGGCGATCGAGCACGCGCGGATGTGCTTCTTGCGATCGAGCTGGAGATGAACGTCTAGCGCCCGCAGCCGCGCCGTGACGACGATCTCTTCTTGCGGCGTTTCCTGTAGCGCCGGCGCCAGCAGCAAAGCGGCGAGCGACAGGCTCACAAAGGCACCGTCAGCAGCTTGATCGTCTTGAGTGGCTCGGGCGCATTGTACGCGTCGACGCGGCCACCGCCGGGCAATTCCCAGATGATCTTATATTGCTTGGGCTGGACGATCGCAGCAGTGACGTCCGCCTCGACCGAATCGAGGATGCTCTGCATCCGCCCCCACCAGCGCTTGTTCACCGGGCGGTCGCCGAGCATGATCCGGCCCTGCGTGTAATCGCTCTCGATGAAGGTGCGGCAACCCTTGACTGCGTCCTGCACCTTCGCGGCGCGCGCGCTGTCCTCGGCCGGAGCGACGCCGATCTGGCGCACGATGCAGCGCGCATAACGCGTGGCGATGCCGATCTGCGGCACGCTGTCGACCGCGACGCCACCGCCGGCCTGGGCGGCGATTGCGAGCAAGATTGCGAAGGTCATTCGAATACTCCAGGGGGCGCGAACATTTGCCCCAAATTGCGGCGAGCCCCGCACGGGCGGTTTGCAACGCTCATTCCCCGGCCTCGCGCGCAGGGACGAGGCGGATCACCGGCCCATCCGAAGGTGCCTTGGGCAAGGGCGGCAGCTTGACGCGCTGGCGCTCGGTCTCGCGGCTCGGCTCCTGCACCGTCAGCGGGCCGGCCTGATTGTCGGTCAGCGCGGGTTTGAGATCGAGCAGCTGGGGCAAAGTGAAGGTCTGCGGCGCGCCGGTACCAACGGGCCGTTTCTCCGCCGGCAACGCGATCGACGCCATTTCGAGCATGCCGAGTTCGCGGCAATCGGTCACTTCGTCGGCGGTCTTGGCATAGCAGACCGGAGTCGCCTGGCACGCGGCGGTATCGCGCTTCTGGCTGCCGCTCGACACCATCACCCGGCAATTGCGCAGCCGCCCGTCATTGCCCTTGTCGAACAGCATCGTGGTGAGCCCGAGCTTCGCCTGCACGACGACTTCCTCGATTTCGGGAGAGTCCGCAGGGGGCGCGGCAGGCGTGGACTGCAAGAGGAGGAGGAGCGCGAGGATCACCGGGTGGGCACCGACCCATCGTCACCCCGGACTTGGTCCGGGGTCCAGCGCGCGGCAGAGCGAGAGGCATGCGCGGCTTCGCGTTCACCCCGCGGCGCGGTGGATACCGGAACACGTCCGGCATGACGGGTGGAAGGAAGACGGGTCATCCCACCGACCCCTCGAGGCTGATCCCCAGCAATTTCTGCGCTTCGACGGCGAACTCCATCGGCAGCTGCTTGAGCACTTCGCGCGCGAAGCCGTTGACGATCAGCGCCACCGCGGCTTCGGAATCGAGCCCGCGCTGCATCGCGTAGAACATCTGGTCCTCGCTGATCTTCGACGTGGTGGCCTCGTGCTCGATCTGTGCGGTCGGGTTCTTGACTTCGATGTACGGCACGGTGTGCGCGCCGCATTGATCGCCGAGCAACAGGCTGTCGCACTGAGTGAAGTTGCGGACATTCTCGGCGCCGGCATTGACCAGCACCTTGCCGCGATAGGTATTGTCGCTGCGGCCGGCCGAAATGCCCTTCGACACGATCGTCGAGCGGGTGTTCTTGCCGATATGCAGCATCTTGGTGCCGGTATCGGCCTGCTGACGGCCGTTGGTCACCGCCACCGAATAGAATTCGCCGACCGATCCGTCGCCCTGGAGAATGCAGCTCGGATATTTCCAGGTGATTGCACTGCCGGTCTCGACCTGGGTCCAGCTGACCTTCGAGTTCTTGCCGGCGCACAAAGCGCGCTTGGTGACGAAGTTGAAGATCCCGCCCAGCCCGTTCTCGTCGCCGGGATACCAGTTCTGCACGGTGGAATATTTGATTTCGGCATCGTCGAGCGCGACCAGTTCGACTACTGCGGCATGGAGCTGGTTCTCGTCGCGCATCGGCGCGGTGCAGCCTTCGAGATAGGAGACGTAGCTCCCTTTGTCGGCGACGATCAGCGTGCGCTCGAACTGGCCGGTATTTTCGGCATTGATCCGGAAATAGGTGCTCAGCTCCATCGGGCAACGCACGCCCTCGGGAATGTAAACGAAGGTGCCGTCGGAGAAGACCGCCGCATTGAGCGCCGAGAAGAAATTGTCGCGCACCGGCACGACCTTGCCCAGCCATTTGCGGATCAGCTCGGGATATTCGCGGATTGCCTCGCTGATCGAGCGGAAGATGACGCCCGCGGCTTCGAGCTCCTTGCGGAACGTGGTCGCGACCGAGACGCTGTCGAACACGGCGTCGACTGCGATCTTGCGCGCACCCTCGACTCCGGCGAGGACCTTCTGCTCCTCGATCGGGATGCCGAGCTTTTCGTAGACGCGGAGAATCTCCGGATCGAGCTCGTCGAGGCTGCCGATCGTCTTCTTCGCCTTGGGCTCGGCGTAATAATAAGCGTCCTGATAATCGATGTGCGGAATCTGCAGCTTCGCCCATTGCGGAAGCTCCATCTCCTGCCAGATGCGGAAGGCCTTGAGCCGCCATTCGAGCATCCATTCGGGCTCGTTCTTCTTGGCCGAGATGAAGCGGACGGTGTCTTCGCTCAGCCCCTTGGGCGCGAATTCCTGTTCGACGTCCGAGGCGAAGCCCCATTCATATTTCTTGTTCGCGGCGGCGAGCGCCTCGGCGTTGCGGGTAGCCATCAATAAACCGTTCGGGCCGAGCTCGTCGAAGCCCCACCCTCCTTTTGCGAAGACGATGAAGAAAAGAACGGCCCTTCGACAAGCTCAGGGCGAACGGGATGTGTGAGGCTCGCCAGGCTCACCCCGGCAAGCGCGCCTCGGACGGCGCCGTTGATGGTGCTCCAATGCGGCATGACCCGGCAGGTGCCGCCCATCGCGCAATCGTCGCGTGCGGCGTCGACGCAAATGGTCAGTGCGATCGGGCCTTCGATCGCCTCGACGATGTCCGCGACGGTGATCGCCGCCGGCGGGCGCGCCAGGCGGAAGCCGCCGCCGGTGCCGCGCGCGCTTTCGATAAGCCCTGCCGCCGAGAGCTTGCTGACCAGTTTCTGCACGGTGGGCAGCGGCAGCCCGGTCTCGCCGGCGAGCAGCGTCGCATTGAGCCGGCACGACGCGCCGCAATGGCGCGCGGCGGCGGCCATCATCACTACGGCATAGTCGGCGAGGCTCGAAAGACGCATCTACTCACAATCGGAACGATCTTGTCCGATTGCAAATGGGCTCACGCGGCGCGAAGGTCAACCGGTTCGAGGATGACTTCGGGCAGGAAGTGCAGCCCCTCGTTCTGCAAGGTCAGTGTCAGCGTCGGATCCGAATTGCCGCGCAGGCTGGTCGGGGTGTGGCCGGTGAAGTGTTTGACTTCGTTGATCATGTGCGACTGATCGGCGAAGGGCCCGACCACGTCGGAGATCGGCGCGCCCTGGAAGATCTGCATCGCGGCGCGGATCGCGCGGAACTTGCGCTTGAGCTTGGTCGGCGGCCCCCCGAAATATTCGAGGCACAGCCGCTGGACCTGGCGCTCGCCCAGGCCCGAATTGGTCTCGATCGTCGCGTAGAGCGCATCGATCGTCGGATCCTCGCTCGCCGCCCATTCGCGCACAGCGTCGAGGAACGGGAAATGCGCGTCGGGGACGGGCTTCACTTCCTCCTGGCGCATGATCAATTGCGGCGCGATCGCCGAGATCATCTCGTCGAGCTCGGTCATCTCGTGCAATTGCTCGAGCAGTCGCGGCGCGCGCTCGCAGAACAGTTTCTCGCCGTCGATGATGTGATCGGTGACCTTGTGCGCGGGAATGCCGATCAGTGCCTTCCAGCCGATCGCGCGCAGCACCACGCCGAAGCAGAGCACCGGCCCCTGCATCCGATAGCTGGCGGCGGCGGTGCCGGGGCCCGCGACCATGATCGGCTTGAGCGACTCGACATGGCCATCGGGGAAGGTCATCTCGCCCTGGCCGTGGATCAGGAAGCGGATATGGCCGAGATCGATCCGCTCGGAGCGCTCCAGATCGCCTTCGCCGTCCCAGCGGAACAGATAATAGGATTCTACGTGCGGAAGCAGCCGCCCCTTGGCGCGCTTGAGCTCGATCGTCGGCCCCGACGACGAAATATAATCGACCGCGGAATGCGCGTGCGCGTCCGCGATGATGGCCTTACGTGTAGTTGCGCCCCGCATGTACGACCCGAGCCCCCCGGTTTCCCGAATCTGTGTCTCGCTCATGTCTATAGACATGGGGGCGCGCAGATAAAAGTGGCCCGACCGGTGTTACCCGGCCGGGCCAGTGGAAAGGGTTCCCCCCGTTGAAGCGGAAACCCCTCGGGTCGCAAAAACGGACTAGACCACCCGTAGGACTACGTATTGGACGGAATCGACATCGCATGATTTTTGACGCGCGGTCCCCGCGATGCGAAGGCGTCGACATGAAATATCCGCTCCGTTCCGCACTATTTTGCCTCGATCCCGAGACTGCGCATCGCGCGACGATCGCCGCGCTCGGCGCCTGGGGCAGCCTCGGCACGCCGTTCGCGAGTCGCTCCGGATCGGAGGTATCTGCGGGCGTGCGCGTGGCGGGAATCGACTTTCCCAACCGGGTGGGGCTGGCTGCGGGGCTCGACAAGAACGCCGAGGCGGTAGCCGGGCTGTTCGGGCTCGGCTTCGGCGCCGTCGAAGTGGGGACGCTCACCCCCCGCCCGCAGCCCGGCAATCCACGGCCGCGGCTGTTCCGGCTGACCGAGGACGAGGCGGTGATCAACCGCATGGGCTTCAACAATGACGGGATCGACGCCGCGCTGGCGCGAATCGCCAGGCTGAAACGGCGCGCGGGCGTGTTGGGCATCAATGTCGGGGCGAACAAGGATTCGGTGGATCGAGTCGCCGATTACGCCGAGGGGGTGCGCAAGGCCGCGCCGCATGCCGATTATATCACGATCAACGTCAGCTCGCCCAACACGCCCGGCCTGCGCGATCTCCAGTCGCGTCCGGCGTTGGACGAACTGCTCGCCGGCTGCGACGCCGCGCGCGGCGGTACCCCGCTGTTCCTGAAGATCGCGCCTGACCTCGATCGTGCGGGAATCGACGGCGCGGTGCGCGCGGCGATCGACAATCGGGTCGACGCGCTGATCGTCTCGAACACGACGATCGCGCGGCCGTCATTGCTTTCGAGGTTCGCGGGCGAGGCGGGCGGCCTTTCGGGAGCACCATTGCGCCAACTTGCCGCCGCCAAGCTGGTAGAGGCGCGCGAGGCCAGCGGCGGCATGCTGCCGCTGATTTCGGCGGGCGGAATCGATAGCGCCGAGGAGGCCAGAAGGCGGCTCGATGCCGGCGCGGCGCTCGTCCAGATCTATAGCGCGCTGGTGTATCGCGGACCGGGACTGGCGCGCGAAATCGTCCGAGGATTGGCCGCAAGCCGTTGACGTAGCGGGTTTGCCACCACGCCAAAGCGAGCTACGGTCGGCCCGATGAAAAAAATGGTCGCGCTGCTCGTTGCCCTGTTCCTGCCCTTCGCCGCATCGGCGCAGGGAATCGTCAGCGCGGCGGACCCGCGGGCCGTCGCGGCGGGAGTCGAAATCCTCCGCAAGGGCGGATCAGCTACCGACGCGGCAATCGCGACGATGCTCGCCTTGAATGTTGTCGAGCCGCAAAGCGCCGGGATCGGCGGCGGCGCGTTCTTCGTGCAATATGACGCGAAGCGGAAGGCGACCACTACGGTCGACGGCCGCGAGGCGGCGCCGATGGCCGCGGACTCGCGCTGGTTCTATGCCGACGGCAAGCCGCTCGGCATCCGCGCCGCGATCCCCGGCGGGCGCAGCGTCGGCGTTCCCGGCACCCTGCGCGCAATGGAATTGGCGCATCGCCACGGCGGCAAGCTGCCTTGGGCGAGCTTGTTCGAGCCCGCGATAAAGCTGGCGCGCGAAGGCTTCGCGGTATCGCCGCGCATGAATGCTGCGCTCGGCCGCTTTGGCCATGGAGATGCCGGCAGCCGCGCGATCTTCTATGACGCCGCAGGCAAGCCGCTGACCACCATCCGCAATCCCGAACAGGCGGCATTGCTCGCGCGGATCGCCAAGTTCGGCCCGGACAGCTTCTATGTCGGCCCGCAGGCGGCCAAGCTGGTTGCGACCGTCAACAATGCCGCGCGCAATCCCTCGAAGATGACCGTCGGCGATCTCGCCGCCTACGAAGCCAAGGAACGCCCGGTGCTGTGCGGCTTCTATCGCCGCTACAGGATCTGCTCGATGGCCCCGATTTCCTCGGGCGGCACCGCGGTGCTGATGATCCTCAAGCAGCTCGAGCGCTTCGACATGGCGAAGCTCGGCAAGGATTCGCCGGTCGCCTGGCACCTGTTCGCCGAAAGCTCGCGGCTCGCTTATGCCGATCGCGACATGTATCTCGGCGATCCCGATTATGTGCGCATCCCGCTCAAGGGGCTGCTCGAACCCAGATACATCGCCCGCCGCTCGGCGCTGATCAGCCCGATCGGCAGCATGCAGACGATCGCCCCCGGCACCCCGCGCGGCGCCCCACCGCGGGTTCGCGTGGCCAGCAGCGAAGTTGCCGGCACGACCTCGCTGTCGGTCGCCGACGGCGCCGGCAATGTCGCGCAGGTCACCACCACGATCGAGAGCCCGTTCGGCTCAGGGCTGTCGGTCGACGGCACGATGCTCAACAACGAGCTCACCGATTTCGACATCGTCCCCGAGAAGGACGGATATCTCGTTGCGAACCGAGTCGAGGGCGGCAAGCGCCCGCGCAGCTCGATGGCGCCGACGATCGTCTATGGACCCGACGGCGCAGTCCGCCTCGCGGTCGGCGCCGCGGGCGGATCGACGATCATCGCGCAGGTCGCCAAGGCGATCATCGGCGTGATCGACTGGAAGCTCAGCGCACAGGACGCAGTGGCACTCGGTCTGGTATATGCGCCGGGGCAGGTCGCGACGATCGAGGAGGGCACCGAGCGCGAGGCGATGGTCCCGGCGCTGGAGGCATTGGGCGAAAAGGTCCAGATTGCGCCGCTCGGGCTCAAGGCCAATGCGATCGAGCGGGTGAACGGCGGCTGGGCCGGCGCCGCCGATCCGCGAAGCGAAGGCGTTGTGATGCACCAGGACGGGCGCGTGCCGGAGATACGGCGCTTCGACGCAGTGCCGAAGCGCCCATCGGAATAAAGGGACGCCGCCAGAGCGGCGCCCAAGGGGAGAGCGATGCGTACACTCGAGCGGTTCGACAATCTGGTCCAGATGTTCTTCACGCGGGCACGCGAGAAGGGCGACAAGCCGTTCCTTTGGCACAAAGCGGGCGGCAAATGGCAGCCGACCAGCTGGGCGGAGGCTGCGCGCCAGGTCGCCAGCCTCGCCACCGCGCTGCAGGCGCTGGGGCTCAAGCATGGCGACCGGGTGATGCTGGTCTCCGAGAACCGCCCCGAATTCTGCATCACCGATCTCGCGATCATGGCGGCGGGCTGCGTGACCGTCCCGACCTACACCACCAATACCGAGCGCGATCACCAGCACATCATCGAGAATTCGGGCGCCTGCGCGATCGTCGTCTCGAACACCAAGCTCGCCAAGACGCTGCTTCCCGCGGCGATCCGCTCTTCCTCGGCACGGATGGTGATCGGCATCGACGATGTCCGCGCCGGTCAATCGGGCGCAATGGACTTCCACGACTATAAAGACCTGATCGCGAAGCATCCGGCCGATCCCGAGGCGGTGGCCGCGCGCGCCTCGTTCCGGCGCGAGGAGCTTGCCTGCATCATCTATACGAGCGGCACCGGCGGAAGCCCGCGCGGGGTGATGCAGCATCACGGCGCGATCCTCCACAACGTCAACGGCTGCTGCACGATCATCTCGGAGGATTTCGGCTGGGAGGACGAAGTGTTCCTGTCCTTCCTGCCGCTCTCCCACGCTTATGAGCATAGCGGCGGGCAATTTTTCCCGATCGGGCTCGGCGCCGAAATCTATTATTCCGAAGGGCTCGAAAAGCTCGCCTCGAACATCGAGGAGGTCCGCCCGACGATCATGGTGGTGGTGCCGCGGCTGTTCGAAGTGCTGCGCACGCGGATCACCAAGCAGATCGAGAAGCAGGGCCGCTTCGCCAACATCCTGCTCGACCGCGCGGTCTATCTCGGCAGCAAGCGCGCCGCGGGCACCACCAGCCTGCTCGACACGCCGATGAACCTTTTGCTCAAGGCGACTCTGCTGCCCAAGATCTCGAAGCGATTCGGTGGGCGGATCAAGGCGATGGTATCGGGCGGCGCGCCGCTCAACCCCGAAGTCGGCATCTTCTTCGATTCGATCGGGCTGACCTTCCTCCAGGGCTATGGCCAGACCGAGGCGGCGCCGGTGATCTCGTGCAACCGCCCCAAGGCCGGGCTCCGCCACGATTCGGTCGGCCCGCCGCTACCCGACGTCGAAGTGCGGATCGCCGAAGACGGCGAGATACTGGTGCGCGGCGAGCTGGTCATGCACGGCTATTGGCGCAACGAGGAAGAGACGGCGCGCGTCCTCAAGAATGGCTGGCTCCACACCGGCGACATCGGCGAGATCGACGACAAGGGCCGGATCAAGATCACCGACCGCAAGAAGGACATCATCGTCAACGACAAGGGCGACAATGTCGCGCCGCAAAAGGTGGAGGGGATGCTCACCCTCCAGCCCGAGATCGTCCAGGCGATGATCGCCGGCGACAAGAAGCCCTACATGACCGCAGTGATCGTCCCCGATCCCGAATGGACCGCCGAATATTGCGCGCACACCGCAAGCAGGTGCAACTTCCGCGTGCTGGCGCAGGACCATGATTACAAAGCGGCGATCGGTGCCGCGGTCGAGCGCGTCAACAAGGATCTGTCGGTGGTCGAGCGCGTGCGAAAATTCATCATCGCCGACGCGCCGTTCACGATCGAGAACGAGCAATTGACCCCGAGCCTGAAGATCCGCCGGCATGTGTTGAAGCAGGCATATGGCGAACGGCTCGACGCGCTGTATTGAGCGACGGAACTCCCCTCCCTCTTAGGGAGGGGTGGGGGTGGGTAAGAAAAGGTCGGGCTCGATGCCCGGCCTTTTCTTTTCGTCGAGGGCATCTCGATGGGCTCGCTGACGCTCGCACCCACCCCCAGCCCCTCCCTTTCAGGGAGGGGAGCTAATTCAGCCCCCGGCTTTCGCGTCAGCCCCCGGCACCACTACCATCGACCAGTCCCGATCGGGCCGCAGATATTTCTGCGCGAGCCCCTGGAGCTCGACCGGCGACGTCGTCGCGACATCGCGGGCGAGCGTCGCCACCGACGAAACCCGCGCCGGATCATACGCCCCGCCCTCGACCAGCCGCATCCAGAACATGTTGCCGCTCGATTGGCGGATCAGCATCTGCTTGATCGGAGTCAGCGCACGGTTGAGTTCGTCGGCATCGACCGGCTTGGCGATCAGATCCGAAGCGATTCCGCGGGCGAGCTTGAAGAAGAACTCGGTCTTGTCGGGAGGCACCATGCCCAATGCGATCAGCTTGCCGCCCGATTCCATGCCGAGCGGCCATTGGCTGGCGACGTTGGGCGAATAGCTCACCCCGGCCTGGCTGCGCAGCTGATCGATCAGCCGGTCGCGGAAGATCGCGGCGAGCACTTCGAGCTTGCGGCTCTCGGTGATCCCGGCGCTGCCCGCCCCGGTCGGCCAGGCGATCACCGCCGCGGCCTGATCGGCCTTGCCGCTATGGGTGCGGACGACCGGCTTGTCGGCATGCGCCGGGAAGGCGACGACGGGCACCGGCGCAGTGCTCGCCGGGCGCGGCTTGAGCGCGCCGAGGGTTTCGCCGACTGCCTTGATCGTCGCGTCCGAATCCATGTCGCCGAACACTTCGACTTCGATCGGGCCGGTGGCGAGCAAGGGCTCCCACAATTTGCGGAAGCTCGCCGGCGTCGTCGCCTCGATCGTCTCGCGCGCGGGGATGCCCCAGCGCGGATCGCCCGAATGGAGCAATTTCTCGAGATCGCGGCCGAGCACGGCGTCGGGCGACGAAGACAGTCCAGCATAGCCCGAGAGCACCGCGGTCTTGGCGCGGACGATCGGGTTCGGGTCCCAGGCGGGCGCGGTCAGCTTGGCGGCGAACAGGCGGAGCTGATCGGGCAGGTCTTCCTTGTTGGTCTGGCCGTTGAAGCGGAAGGCGTCGCCGGCAATGTCGAAGTCGAAGCCCATCTGGCGCCGGCCGATCAGCGCATCCAATTCTTCCTGGCCGAGCTTGCCGATGCCGCCCGCGACCAGCGCCATCTCGCCGGCCCAGGCCGGGCTCGGCCGGTTCGGCAGCGCATTGAGCCCGCGCCCGAAGCGGACATTGACATAGACCTTGCCGACCTCGGACGAATCCTTGCGCATCAGCAGGTTGACGCCGTTGGCGAAGACGACCTTCTCGATCTCGAGCTCGGGCAGCAGCGGGGTGCGGCTGACCATCTTGCCCGGCGCGCCGAGCTTGGGCAGCTGGGCGAAGCTGACATTGCCGAGCGCGCGGCGCTTGCCGCCATTGGCGACGACATCGGCCTGGAGCGCGGCGGTGACCTTGGTCATCACCTGCGGATCGGGGGTGTGGGTGTTGACCAAAGCGCGCGTCGCGGTGCCTTCGAACACGCGCTTGGCGGCGGCCTGGACGGTAGCGGGGGTGAACATCTTGGCGGCGACGGCGGCCTTGAAGATGTCGTACGAAGCCTCGGGGGTGGTCACCGTCTCGTTGATGTCGACCGCTTCGACGAGATCCTCGGCGAGCTTCGCGCCCGATTCGACCGGCGCGGTGGAGATGCGCTGCTTCATCGACGATTCGATCTCGGCGAGCTCGCGGTCGATCTCGGCCTGAGTCGGCGCCGTGGTCTGCGCATCGGCGACGACGCCGCGCACGTCGCGGAGCGCAGTCTCCCAATCTTCGCCTATTGGCATGACGTTGATCGTCGTGACGTTGGCCGAGCGCGCGACGTCGCTCAGATCGGCGCCCGCGCCGACGAAGGTGCCGCCCGAACGCGCACGCGATTCGAGCCGGCGGTTGATGATGCGGATCGCGACGAGGTCGATCATCCTTTTCTGGTTGAAGATCACCGTGTCGCTGAACACCGTCCATGGCCGCACGATCGTCATCATCGCCATCGTCGGCACCGCCGGCTCGACGATGCTCGCGGCGACCGGATGGCCCTCGGACGACGGCTTGCCGAAATCGGGGCTCGGCGGGTTGGGGCCGTCCGCCTTCCACGTAGTGAAATGCTTCTGCACCAGCGCTTCGAGCACCGCCGGATCCATGTCGCCGATCACGATCACCACGGCGCGATCGGGACGGTACCAGCGATCGTGAAACGCCTTCACCGTGGCCGGCGTCCCCGCGGCGAGCGCGGCGGTGGTGCCGATCGGCTTGCGATTGGCAACCGGCTGGCCGGCGAACATGAGGCCGAGCATCATGTCCTGCAGCCGCTCCTGCGCGCCGGGCTGCTCGCGAGCTTCGGCCATCACTACCGGGCGCTCGGCATCGAGCGAGGCCTGGGTGATCGCCGGAGCGGACAGCATGCCAGTGAGGATCTTGAAGCTCTCGTCGAGCCCGGCCGGCGTCGCGGTCGGCAGATCGAGCTTGTAGACGGTCTCGGTGAACGTGGTGCTCGCGTTCGAATCCGAACCGAAGGTCACGCCCAGCCGCTGCCAGATCCGCTTCGATTCGCCGTCCGGCACATAGGTCGACCCGCGGAACGAGAGATGCTCGAGCAAATGCGCGAAGCCGCGCTCGCTATCCTGTTCGTACAGCGAGCCGGCGTCGATCCGCACGCGGACCGAGACCTGGCCGGGGGGCACGCCATTCTTGCGGACGGCGTAGCGCACGCCGTTCGACAGCCGGCCGAACTTCCATTCCTCGTCATGGACGAGGTCGCTGCCCTTATAGAGCCAGGGATCCTCCGCGGTCTGGACCGGGCGCGGCGCGGTCTGGGCCTGGACCGGCAGCGCCGGTGCGAGCGTGAGAAGGGCGAAGGAGGCGAGGAGCGGCGACCGCAGGAAACGAAGCATGGACCCCCATCTAATGACGAAACCCCGCGCTTGCCACCGGCTACCTTTCGCGCAGGTGTACGGCGTTGTCGGCGTAGGACGATTCGTCCAGTCGACGGTTGTGCAGGAAGCCCTAAACCACCATCTTGGTGCCCAGAGGAATTCGACATGCCGACCGACAATGCCCAGGCCTGGAGCGAGTTTCGCCGGATGCTGGTGTGGATCGCGCTCGCCGGCGTGGTGATGGTCATCGGGGCGCTCTGGTATCTTTCGCTCTACGACGCGCTTTACCCTTCCGCGATCCTCGCGGCGATCGGCGGGGTATTCCTGTCGACTCTGCTCGGCTGCGGGCTGTTTGCCGCGGCTTTCTTCAGCGACAAGAGCGGCCATGACGCGAATGTCGGCAGCGCCGCGCAGCATGACGACGAACCGCGTGGCTGATTTCCCGCGCGAAACCTTTCGTTTCCCGCCGCTGGCTTGATCCGCGCCCGCTCAGACGCCACATGCCAGCCATGCTGATCGAGACCGAAGCCACGCCCAACCCGGCAACTCTCAAATTCCTCCCCGGACGCACGGTGATGGACGCGGGGACCCGCGACTTCGCCACGCCCGAGGATGCCGAGGCCTCGCCGCTCGCCAGCGCATTGTTTTCGTTCGGCGACGTGACCGGCGTATTCTTCGGGCGCGACTTTATTTCGGTCACTGCAGGTCCCGGCGTCGAGTGGCGCGACCTCAAGCCCGACGTGCTGGGAATCCTGCTGGACCATTTCTCGGCCAACATGCCATTGTTCGCCGCCGGCACGGCCGCGGGCTTCTCGGTCCCGGCCGAGTCGGCCGATTTCGGCGACAATCCCGAGGACGCCGAGATCGTCGCGCAGATCCGCGAGCTGATCGAGACGCGCATCCGCCCCGCAGTGGCCAATGACGGCGGCGACATCGTCTATCGCGGCTTCGACGCGGGCAAGGTCTACCTCCAGATGCAGGGCGCCTGTGCGGGCTGCCCGTCTTCGAGCGCGACGCTCAAGAACGGCATCGAGCAATTGCTCAAATATTATGTTCCCGAAGTAACCGAAGTCCGCGCGATCTAGTCGCGCGCTACCGAAAGGATTGCAACATGGGCCGTCCCCTCGATGATGCGGGGCTGGATACGATCTTTCGTACCGCACGCAGCTATAACGGCTATGACGACACGCCGGTCACCGAGGCGGACATCCGCCGCATCTACGATCTGGTCAAGATGGGGCCGACCTCGGCCAACCAGCAGGCGGCGCGCTTCGTCTGGGTGCTGAGCCAGGAGGGCAAGGACAAGCTCGCCGAGTTCGCCACCGGCAACAATCCCGACAAGATCCGCAAGGCGCCCGCGACGGTGATCGTCGCGATGGATCTGGCGTTCAACGAGCAGCTTCCCTGGCTTTTCCCGCACGTCCCCGACGCGAAGAACTGGTTCGCCGACGATGTCGCGCGCCATACCCACGCCTTTCGCAACTCGACGCTGCAAGGCGGCTATTTCCTGATCGCGGCGCGCGCACTGGGCTTCGATACCGGTCCCATGTCGGGATTCGACAACGCCAAGGTTGACGAAGCCTTTTTCAGCGACCAGCCCAATCTGAAATCCAACTTCATTTCAACGCTGGGCCATGGCGACCCCTCCACCATTTTCGGACGACTTCCCCGCCCCGAGTTCGATCAGTTCAACCGCGTCGTCTGAGGCGTTGCTGACGCTCGTCATCGAGACCGCCACCGCCGCCTGTTCGGTGGCGCTGCTGCGCGGCGTCGAAGTCATCGCCAGTGCGCACCAGGTCGTCGGGCGCGGCCATGCCGAGCGGCTGGTGCCGATGATCGCGGCGCTGCCCGATCAGGGCCGCGCGCCGCGCATCCTCGTCGATGTCGGCCCGGGCAGCTTCACCGGGGTGCGCGTCGGGCTCGCCGCGGCGCTCGGCCTCGCGATCGGCTGGGAGGCCGAAGTCCAGGGTTATTCGTCACTCGCCTTGCTCGCCGCTTCGCAATTCGCAGCGTCTCCGCAAACCACCGCACTTGCCGCGATACTCGAGGGCGGGCACGGTGAAGTCTTCATGCAGTCGTTCATCGCATCACCGCTCGCCCCCGTAGGTCCGCTACAATCGCTGCTTCCCGCGGCCGCGCTGGCGGCACTCGGGCAGCGGCCCGCGATCGGCAGCGGCGTCCGTCATCTCGCCGCGCTGGATCCCGGCCGTACGCTGATCGAGGCGCTTCCCCGCGCCGAAGACGCGCGGCTGCTTCCCCCTACACTGGCCAGCCTGGCGCCGCGCCCGATCTATGGCCGCGCGCCCGACGCCAGGACGCTCGCCGAGCGCGGCCTCGCATGACGCTCACCGAATTGCGCGAAGGCGGCACGCAGGACCTGGTCGAGGTCAGCCACATCATGGAAGACGCGTTCGACGCGCGCTTCGGCGAGGCGTGGACCGGCGCGCAATGCCTCGGCATGCTTTCGCTTCCCGGAGTGTGGCTGGTTATCGCCAGCCTCGATGGCCAGGATGTGGGCTTCGCACTCGCCCGGGTGATCGCCGACGAGGCCGAGTTGCTGCTGCTCGCGACTCGCCCGTCTGCGCGCCGACGGGGGGTGGCCGGGGCGCTGCTCCGCGCCGTGGTTGCCGAAGCGCAAGGACGCGGAGTCGTGCAACTGCATCTCGAAGTTCGCGAGGGCAACGATGCCGTCCGGCTATACCGTCGCGAAGGTTTCGAGAAGGTCGGCGAGCGAAAGAACTATTATAGAGGCAAGATGGGGCAGGCGTTCGACGCTCACACCTATGCGCGCGAGCTTCGCTGATTTTTTTCGTAACTGAAGGTTAACGACTTGCCTTCGTTCTAATATGGTCCGATAGGGCCGCCGCAGGTGGCATCTATAGTCGCCGTTAATGGGTCGAAGGAAATATAGATGGACGGTTCAGCTGACATTCAGGAAACACTAATTACACTTACTGCGGATATTGTTGCCGCACATGTGAGCAACAATAGCGTTGCTGTTTCCGATATTCCAGTTCTTATCCAGAACGTACATGGCGCCTTGACTGGCCTTGGTCGCGTTGTTGCCGAGCCGGAAGTAAAGCAGGAACCTGCGGTTTCGATCCGTTCTTCGGTGAAGCCGGACTTCATTGTCTGCCTCGAAGACGGCAAGAAGCTGAAGATGCTGAAGCGCCACTTGATGACGCACTATCAGATGACCCCGGAACAGTATCGCGCGAAGTGGAATCTTCCCGTCGACTATCCGATGGTCGCGCCCAACTATGCCGAGCAGCGCCGCACGCTCGCGAAGAAGATCGGTCTCGGCACCAAGCGCCGCAAGCGCTAAAGTCTCGCCGCAGGGCAGTGAGATCGCACGCCGGCCGGAGCAATCGCTTCGGCCGGCTTTCTGCTGCCTCTTCCCCCTGGCGCGCATTGCCATTACATCGGCGCCATGCCGCGCAAAATCGATCTCGAACAGCTCTGCCACGACAAGGGGCTGCGCATCACCGAACAGCGCAAGGTAATTGCGCGTGTCCTCTCCGACGCCGAGGATCATCCCGACGTCGAGAAGGTCTATGAGCGTGCCTCGGCGATCGATCCGGGCATCTCGATCGCCACGGTCTATCGCACCGTCCGGCTGTTCGAAGAGGCGGGCATTCTCGACCGCCACGATTTCGGCGACGGCCGCGCCCGCTACGAACCTGCGCCCGAAGCGCATCACGACCATCTGATCGATGTCGAATCGGGCAAGGTGATCGAGTTCGTCGATCCCGAGCTGGAACTGCTTCAGAAGCAGATCGCCGAGCGGCTCGGCTTCCGCCTCGTCGATCACCGCATGGAACTCTACGGCGTCGCGCTCGACCGGAAGATCTGATCGTGGACCAGCGGCGTGCCCAGGCCGCCGCGGGGGTGGCCCCCCGACTGACGGCGTGGGAACAAGCGAGGATGTGGCGCCGTATCGCGCTGCTGCTGCTCGCGGTGCTGACTCACGTCCCGATGCACTATCTCTGGCGCCTGCTGCGGCTGTCCTCGCCCTGGCCGCGCTGGTTCCTCGGCCGCGCCGCGCGCATCGCCGGCGCGCGCGTCGTCAAGGTCGGCACGCCGCTGCGCCGCGACGTGTTCTACCTTTCGAACCATCTCAGCTGGATCGACATCCTCGCATCGGGCGGCGCCAGCGGCACGGCGTTCGTCGCCAAGGCAGAGATCGGCACCGCGCCGGTGGTCGGCTGGCTCGCGGGCATGAACCGCACGGTCTACGTCAAGCGCGAGAACCGGCTCGGCGTCGCCGACCAGATCAACCAGTTGCGCGACGCGCTGGCCGACAATTGGGCGATCACGATCTTCCCCGAAGGCACCACCACCGACGGCCAGTCGCTGCTGCCGTTCAAGACGCCGATGCTGCGCGTGCTCGAACCGCCGCCGCCAGGGGTGATGGTCCAGCCGGTGCTGCTCGATTACGGCCAAGCCGGCGAGGAGATCGCCTGGATCGGCCAGGAACGCGGAGTCGACAATGCCCGCCGCATACTGGCGCGCAAGGGCAGCTTCGAGCTGCGGGTGCATTTCCTCGAACCGTTCCTTCCCGCGGACTTCCCCGGCCGCAAGGCGATCGCGGCGGAGGGCCGGCGGCGGCTGGAGGCGGCGCTGGTGGATGCGCTGGGGCATCCGCTGCGGCCGTTCCGGTTCGCCGAGGAAGCGATCGGGTACAAACCCGCGGTTTCCTCCTCCCAATCCTGACCGTCATCCCGGCAAAAGCCGGGATCCAAGGTTCGAGCGATGCGCATGTGGCTCTGGGCCCCGGCTTTCGTCAGGGTGACGGCTGGTGTACAGGCGCGGCGATGAGCGCCCCAAGAAATCCCAAGACCTTCCACGTCAAGTCGTTCGGCTGCCAGATGAACGTCTATGACGGCGAGCGCATGGGCGAGCTGATGGCCGCGCAGGGCATGACGCCGATCGACGACGCCAATGCCGCCGATCTCGTGGTGCTCAATACCTGTCACATCCGCGAGCGCGCGACCGAGAAGGTCTATTCGGACATCGGCCGACTAAGGAAGCACGGCAACGACCCGATGATCGCCGTCGCCGGCTGCGTCGCGCAGGCCGAGGGCGCTGACATCGTCGCCCGCGCCAAGGTCGATGTCGTGGTCGGCCCACAGGCCTATCACAATCTGCCCGGACTGGTCGCACAGGCCGCCGCAGGCACTGCCGCGGTCGATACCGACATGCCCGCCACTGCCAAGTTCGGGGCATTGCCGGCGCGCCGCAAAGTCAGCCCGTCGGCCTTCCTCACCGTGCAGGAAGGCTGCGACAAATTCTGCACTTATTGCGTCGTGCCCTATACCCGCGGCGCCGAGATCAGCCGCCCGTTCGATGCGATCGTCGACGAGGCCAAGGCTTTGGTCGATGCAGGCGCGCGCGAGATCATTCTGCTCGGCCAGAACGTCAATGCGTGGGACGATGCCGAAGGCCGCGGCCTCCACGGCCTGATCCGCGCGCTCGACCGAGTCGAGGGGCTGCACCGCATCCGCTACACCACCAGCCACCCCAACGACATGCGCGAAGGGCTGATCCGCGCGCATGCCGAAGTCGAGAAACTGATGCCCTTCCTCCATCTGCCGGTGCAGGCAGGCAGCGACCGCGTGCTCAAGGCGATGAATCGCAGCCACAGCCGCGACTCCTATTTGCGCATCCTCGATCGCGTCCGCGCCGCCCGGCCCGACATCGCGCTCTCGGGCGACTTCATCGTCGGCTTTCCCGGCGAGACCGATGCCGAGTTCGAAGAAACGCTGAGCCTGGTCGATGCCGTCGGCTATGCGCAATGCTTCAGCTTCAAATACAGCCCGCGCCCCGGCACGCCTGCTGCCGAGATGGTCGACGGCTTCGTATCGGCCGAAGCGATGGACGAGCGGCTCCAGCGGCTCCAGGCGCATCTCAACCGCGATCAGGAAGCGTTCAACCGCGCGACGATCGGCCAGACCTGCCATGTGCTGGTCGAGCGGCGCGGCAAGTTTGCCGGCCAGATGCTCGGCAAGTCGCCCTGGCTCCAATCGGTCTATCTCGAGACCGATGCCGCGATCGGCGACATGATCCAGGTCGAGATCCGCGCCGGCTATGCCAATTCGCTGACCGGCGTGGAGCGCGTGAAGATCGCCGCCTGATCAGGCGGCCGCCGCAGGGGCCGGCTGACGAGCGCCGCCCTCCGCGGCCGGCCGGCCCGCAGATAGAGCAGGCCAAGCGCGGCTGAGGCGACTGCGACCCCGGCGATCACGTCGATCAGGAAGTGCGTGCCCTGCACTGGCGTCACGACCAGCATCGCCAGGTTCAGTGCCAGCAACGGCAGCCGCAGCCGCGCGAGCGGCCACGCCGCCCAGATGAACAGCACCGCCGCCGCCGCGTGGAAGCTCGGGAAGGTGATCATCCCGGAAAGCGCGCCGATGTCGAGCACCCGCAAGGCTCCCGAACGCAGCGCGTCGCTGGCGGCGAGGTGGCTTATTCCGGTGGCGGGCATGTAGGCCACGTTGGTCCCGAGATGATAAGCGAGTGCCGATCGCGCGGGAAAGAAAGGGAAGACGAGCAAGGTGAATGCCAGCGAGAGCCCGAACGCCGCGATGAAGCCGCGCGCCCGATCGGCCCGGCCGGCAAGTGCGAGCCCCGACAACAGGAGGATCGGCGACGCGAAGATGCTCAGATAGATGAGCTCGCTCAGCCGCGCGAGCAGCGGGCGCTCGGCGATATAGCGGTACGCCCCGACCCAATCGAAGCCCAGCCCGCGATCCACCGCTGCCAGCCAGGGATCGGCATAGCCGACAGTGCGGAGCATCACGACGTAGCTCGTCAGCGCGCCGATCGTGCTGATCAGCGTCAGCAGCCCCCAGCATTCGGCGAGGTCTGCCAGCCGCGTCTCGCGCGTATTGCGCAGCCGGGGGCGAATCAACGCCGCGCCGATGCCCGTCAGGGCCAGCGACACCTGCAGCACGGCATGCGACAGGTCGATACGCAGCCCGAGCAGCGCCAGGACGGCCGACAACGATGCCGCCGAAGCGAGCACGCCGGCCCATAATGCGGTTCGCGAAATATCCCCCACAGCCGATCCCCCAGCCTGTGCAACGCCGGCGAGGGTGGCAGTGAAAGGTTAACTTGATGCTTCGCGGTGCCACATGGCGGCCGAAATGCGCGCCGCCGGCGCGAATCCCCCTGTCCTAGCTCCGCCGCATCTGCCATCGTCACAGCCGACTTATGCGCCACGGAACCACTCGCACTCGCCCCGGTTTCCCCTGTTCAGGCCGCGCATTTTCCACGCGCTGTCAATGTCTCCCCTTTGGTGGCGACCGCTTCGCCTGCCCGAATCCCGAAAGGACCGCATGAGCCGCAAGCCTGTCCAAGCCCAGTCCGGGGAGCGCTCGCGCACCGAAGTCAATTTCGACAAGCCCCAGCTTCTCCCGCAGCTCTTCGGCGAATATGACAGCAACATCCTCGCGCTCGAGGAGCGGCTGGGCGTCTATATCCACGCCCGCGGCCAGCGCGTGGTGATCGAAGGCTCGGCCGAAGCGGTCGCGCATGCCCGCGAAGTGCTCCAGGAGCTCCACAGCCGGGTGATCCGCGGCGAGGATATCGATACCGGGCTGATCGACGCGGTGATCGCGATGTCGAGCGAGCCGATGTTCACCGATATCGTCAAGGCCGAGGTCCCCGCCGGCAGCGGCGGCGGCGCCCCGCCGATCATGATCCGCACGCGCAAGAAGACGATCGTGCCGCGCTCGGTGGCGCAGACGCATTACATGCGCGAACTGATGTCGAACGACATGATCTTCGCGCTTGGACCAGCAGGCACCGGCAAGACCTATCTCGCCGTCGCCCAGGCAGTCGCGCAGCTGATCACCGGCAGCGTTCAGCGGCTGATCCTGTCGCGTCCCGCGGTCGAGGCGGGCGAGCGGCTCGGCTTCCTGCCCGGCGACATGAAGGAGAAGGTCGATCCCTATCTCCGCCCGATCTACGACGCGCTCTACGATTGCCTGCCTGCCGAGCAGGTCGAGCGGCGGATCGCCAGCGGCGAGATCGAAATCGCACCGATCGCGTTCATGCGCGGGCGCACGCTGGCCGATGCCTTCGTCATCCTCGACGAGGCGCAGAACACCACGCCGGCGCAGATGAAGATGTTTCTGACGCGATTCGGTGCCAACAGCCGGATGGTGATCTGCGGCGATCCCAACCAGGTCGACCTGCCCGGCGGCCCGCCCGCCTCGGGGCTGAACGACGCAGTCCGCCGGCTCGAGGGAGTCGAGGGAATTTCCTTCTCGTGGTTCACCGCGGCGGACGTGGTGCGGCACCCGATCGTCGGTCGGATCGTCATGGCGTATGAGGGACCCGATGCTTGACGTCGCAGCCCTCCGCGAAGAACCCTGGCCGGAGCACGATTGGGAAGCGCTCGCCACGCGCGCCGCCGATGCGGCGATCGCCCAGTCGCCTTATGGCGAGTGGCGCGACTGGCCGAGCGTCATCGAGATCGCCGTGCGCCTGACCAGCGACGACGAGGTCCGGACGCTCAACCGCCAATATCGCCAGAAGGACAAGCCGACCAACGTATTGTCCTTCCCGATGGTCCAGCCCGATCTGCTCGAAGCCGTCGCCCAGAACAGCGACGATGGCGAAGTCATCCTCGGCGACATCGTCCTCGCGCACGGCATCTGCGCGGCCGAGGCCGCGGAGCGCGGAGTCAGCGTCGAGGATCATGCCGCGCACCTGATTGTCCACGGCGTGCTCCATCTGCTAGGCTATGACCATATAGAGGACGCTGCGGCCGAGGGGATGGAAGACATGGAGCGCGCCGCGCTCGCCAGTCTCGGCCTGCACGATCCGTATTCCGTGCGCGAGGACTGAACACGAACATGCCCGAGGGCCCCAGTACCGGACATAATGCCGGCACCAACGAGACCCCTTCCGAAAGCGGCGGCATATGGCGGGCGATCCGCACCTTGCTGTTCGGCGACGACCAGGAAGAGACGCTGCGCGACCGCATCGAGGAGGCGATCGACGAGCATGAGGAGGAAGGCGGCAAGTCGCCCGCCGGTGATCTCGCGCCGATCGAGCGCCAGATGCTCAAGAACCTGCTGCACTTCGGCGAGCGCGATGCCGGCGATGTCGGCGTGCCGCGCGCGGACATCGTCGCGGTCGAGGAGGCGACCAGCTTTTCCGATCTCGTCCAGTTGTTCGCCGAGGCAGGGCACAGCCGCCTGCCGGTCTATCGCGACGAGCTGGATACCGTCATCGGGATGGTCCATGTCAAGGACGTGTTCGCGATCCTCGCCACCGGCGCACCGCACCCACCGAGCATCGCTGGGCTGATCCGCCAGCCGGTCTATGTCCCCCAATCGATGGGAGTGCTCGACCTGCTCGCGCAGATGCGCGCCAACCGCACCCATCTCGCGATCGTCGTCGACGAATATTCGGGGACCGAGGGGCTGATCACGATCGAGGATCTGATCGAGGAAATCGTCGGCGAGATCGAAGACGAGCATGACGACGCGCCGACGGTTCTGCTCATCCCGATCGACGGCGGCGGCTGGGATGCCGATGCCCGCGCCGAACTCGAGGATGTCGCCGAAACCGTCGACCCGCGGCTCGGCGAAGTCGAGGAGGATATCGACACGCTCGGCGGGCTGGCCTTCGTGCTGGCCGGGCATGTCCCCGCGCCGGGCGAATGCCTTGCCCATCCCAGCGGCTGGGTGCTCGAAGTGACCGAGGGCGATTCGCGCAAGGTCACCCGGCTGCGCCTGCACCCGCCCAAGCAGCTCGCCGAGCTCGAGGAATGAAACCCATGCTCAAGCGTATCCTGATCGTCCTGGCATTGCTCGTCGTGCTGGCGATCGCTGGCTGGTTCTGGATCAGCCAGCCCGACAAGGCCAAGCTGAGCGAGCAGGCAGTGACCGGGCGGGTGCCCCAGCTGACCGTGACGCGCAGCCAGACCTTCCCCACCGTCGGCATCGCCAAGCCGGTGGGCTGGACGGGCGGCGCCAAGCCAATTCCTGCCGCCGGCCTCCAGGTCGCGGCGTTCGCCGACAAGCTCGAGCATCCGCGCTGGCTCTATCGATTGCCCAATGGCGATGTGCTGGTCGCCGAGACCAATTCGCCGCCACGCAAGGGTGGCGGTATCACCGGCAAGGTGATGGGGCTGTTACTCGGCCAGGCCGGCGCCGACGTCCCCTCGCCCAACCGCATCACGCTATTGCGCGACACGAACAATGACGGCGTCGCCGACCAGCGTTCCACGCTCATCACCGGGCTCAACTCGCCGACCGGCATGGCCCTGGTCGGCAACTGGCTCTACGTCGCCAATACCGACGCTCTGGTCCGCTATCCGTTCACCCCGGGTCAGACCAGGGTCACCGCCAAGCCCGAGAAGATCATCGCCTATCCCGGCGGCGGCAATCATTGGGCGCGCAACGTGGTCGCCGCGCCCGACGGCAAGACGCTCTATGTCAGCATCGGCTCCTCGTCGAACATCGCCGAAAACGGGCTCGACGCAGAAGGCACGCTCTATGCCGGTGGTCCCCGCGCCAATTTTCCCAAGGACGGCCGCGCGCTGATCCTCCAGGTCTGGCCTGACACCAAATACACCCGCGTCTTCGCCTGGGGCCTGCGCAATCCCAACGGCATGGCGTTCGAGCCGAAGTCCGGCGAATTGTGGACCGTGGTCAACGAACGCGACATGCTCGGATCGGACATGCCGCCCGATTATCTGACCCAGGTCGATTTCGGCACCTTCTACGGCTGGCCGTGGTTTTACTGGGGCGGCTATGTCGACAAGCGAGTCAGCCCCGGGCGGCCGGACCTGTTCGAATATGTCAGGCGGCCCGATTTCGCGCTGGGCGCGCACGTCGCTCCGTTGGGGCTGAGCTTCGCCAGCGACGCCAAGCTTGGTGGAAGCTGGGCCAACGGCGCGTTCGTGGGGCTGCACGGATCGTGGAACCGCGAGCCCAAATCGGGCTACAAGGTCGTCTATGTCCCCTTCGCCGACAACGGCTTTCCGGTGCGCGATGCCAAGCCGGTCGACTTGCTCACCGGCTTCCTCAGCGCCGACGGCAAGACGACGCGCGGCCGCCCGGTCGGGGTGATCACCGATGCGAGCGGGGCGCTACTGGTGTCGGACGATGTCGGCAACGTGATCTGGCGGGTCAGCGCGAAGTAGCAACCGTCATCCCGGCGAACGCCGGGATCTCGTGCCACGCACCGCTCGCCTGCCGCCTGAGATCCCGGCGTTCGCCGGGATGACGGTCAGCGGAGCAGCTTGGTGCCCTTCTCGGCCAGCTTCTCGCGGATCTTCGACGCGAACAATGCGAGCATCGGCGGCAAATCGACTTCGGCACGGACCTTGTCGTCGCGCACTTCGAGCCGGCTCGCCACCTGCTGCCCCATCGCACTGACGGTGAAGTGGAGCGTGTCGCCTTCCCAGCGCTGCTCGACATGCCCGCCGCCGGGGACGATCTCGGCGATCTTGCCGACGCCGCCGGCAATCCGCGCGCGCGCGGCCTCTCGTCCCAGCTTATGCGGGATATCGACGATGACCGGATCAGCCATCAGCGTGCAAACAACATGTCATCATCGGCAAACGCCTTGAACTCGAGAGCGTTGCCGCTCGGATCGCGAAAGAACATCGTCGCCTGCTCGCCGACCTGGCCCTTGAAGCGGACATAAGGTGCAATTCCGAAGCGGATGTCCGCCGCTTCGACGCGGGCAGCGAGCGCCTCCCAGTCCGGCATCGTCAGCACGACGCCGAAATGCGGGACCGGCACGTCGTGACCGTCGACCTGGTTGGCACCCGCAACCGGCCTGGCCGCGGGATCGAGATGCGCGACGATCTGGTGGCCGAACAGGTCGAAGTCGACCCAGCTGTCGGACGAGCGCCCCTCGGAACAGCCGAGCACGCCGCCGTAGAATGCGCGCGCGGCTTCGAGATCGTGGACCGGGAAAGCGAGATGGAAGGGACGGAGCATCGCTGCGGTCTAGCGATGCGACACGCAACGAACAATGTCGCTCATACCCTCCCTCGTCATCCCCGCGCAGGCGGGGATCCAGAGCCATGCGGGACCGGCAGGGCAGAGTAACCCTGGATCCCCGCCTTCGCGGGGATGACGGTTTGGGGGAGCCGCCCCCTCCCCCTCCCGCAACGGATCGGGTAAGCGAAGACGGATGCTCTCCCGTCCCCTGCTCACCGCCCTCCTCGCCGGCCTGATCTCCGCCACCGGTTTCGCCCCGCTGAACCTGTGGCCGCTCGCCCTGCTCGCCTTCGCCATCCTGCTCTGGCTGACTTGGTCCGCGCCGACGCTCAAGAGCGTGCTGCTGCGCGGCTGGATATTCGGGGTCGGGCATTTCACGCTGGGCAACAATTGGATCCAGCACGCCTTCGACTATCAGGACAAGATGCCGCCGGTGCTCGGCTATTTCGCCGTGGTGGTGCTGGCATTGTACCTCGCACTTTATCCGGCCTTCGCGATGGGACTTGCCTGGCGCTTCGCCCGACTGGTGAAGAGCCGCGCCGGCTGGCAGGAGCCTGATCTCGCCTTCGTGCTTGCCGCCACTGGCTCATGGATCCTGACCGAATATCTGCGCGGCGTGCTGTTCACCGGCTATCCGTGGAACCCGCTCGGGGTGATCTGGCTGCCGACGCCGCTGGCCCAGATCGCCGCATGGATCGGCACCTATGCCCTGTCGGGAGTCGCGATCCTCGCCGCGGGCCTGCTCTTCCTCGCGTCGCAGCGCCATTATCGCCCGTTGCTCATCGGCGCGCCGCTGCTGATCGTGCTGGCCGCGCTCAACATGGACTTCTCGCGGCCCCCGCTGCCCGACCCCGCCGCGCCGCGCGTACGCGTGGTCCAGCCCAATATCGGGCAGGAGGGCGTCGGTGACGCCGACTACCCCGAGCGCGTGCTGGCCAAATTGCTCGAATGGAGCGGGCGTCCCGGCGCCGCGCCGCGGCTGCTCGTCTGGCCCGAGGGTACGGTCAATTACTATGTCGAGGACGGCTATCCCGACACGCGCTTTTATGGCCGCGGCGATCCGCGCTGGGTGCGCGCGCGCATCGCCGCGCAACTCGGGCCGCGCGACATCGCACTGATCGGCGGGACGTCGTTGTTCTTCGGCAAGGACGGCCAATTGAGCGGTGCCGGCAATTCGGTCTGGGCGCTCGATGCGAACGGCGCGCTCGGCCAGCGCTACGACAAGGCGCACCTGGTTCCTTATGGCGAATATCTGCCGATGCGCACATTGCTCGCCCCGCTCGGGCTGGCGCGGCTGGTGATGGGCGACGTCGACTTCGTTCCTGGCCCAGGCCCGCGCGCGATCGCCACCCCCGGCTTCGGCAAGGCTGGGATCCAGATCTGCTACGAGATCGTCTTCTCCGGCGAGGTAGTCGATCGCCGTAACCGGCCCGATTTCCTGTTCAATCCCTCGAACGACGCGTGGTTCGGCAAATGGGGTCCGCCGCAGCATCTCGCCCAGGCGCGGCTGCGTGCGATCGAGGAGGGGTTGCCGATCCTGCGCTCGACTCCGACCGGCATCTCGGCGGTGATCGACGCGCGCGGCCAGGTGCTCGAAGCGATCCCGCATGGTCAGCAGGGCGCGATCGAGCTGGCGCTGCCCCGCCCGCTCCCGCCCACCTTGTTTGCAAGGGCCGGCAATTGGCTGGCCTTCCTCGTCACCGGCGCACTGTATTTGTTCGCGATTGCCTTCCGACGCCTGGCCCGCTAGGGGCCAGATATAAGGAAAGCTTTATATGGGCATGGCAACGGCCCGGCTGTCCTTCCCACGACTCGAGGAAAATCATGCGTTCCAGCTATCTCTTCACGTCCGAATCGGTTTCGGAAGGTCACCCCGACAAGGTCGCCGACCAGATTTCCGACGCCATCGTCGACCTGTTCCTGTCGAAGGACCCCGAAGCGCGCATCGCGTGCGAGACACTCACCACCACCCAGCTCGTGGTCCTTGCCGGCGAAATCCGCGGCAAGGGGATCATGGACGAAGCGGGCAATTGGGCCCCGGGCGTCAAGGAAGAGGTCGAGAAGGCCGTCCGCGATACCGTCAAGCGCATCGGCTATGAGCAGGACGGCTTCCACTGGGAGACCTTGCGCTTCGAGAACAATCTGCATCCGCAATCGGCGCACATCGCGCAGGGCGTGGACGCCGGCGGCAACAAGGACGAAGGCGCGGGCGATCAGGGAATCATGTTCGGCTATGCGGCCAACGACACCCCCGATCTGATGCCGGCGACGCTCTATTACAGCCACAAGATCCTCGAGCGCATGGCGGCCGACCGTCATTCGGGCGCCGCACCGTTCCTCGAGCCCGACGCCAAGAGCCAGGTCACGTTGCGCTACGAAGGCAGCACGCCGGTTGCGGCAACGGCGATCGTCGTCTCGACTCAGCACGGCAAGGGCTATGACGAAGGCGACAAGGAAGCCGAGCTCCACGCTTATGTGAAGAAGGTCGTCGCAGAAATTCTGCCAGCCGAGCTGCTTTCGGACGAGACCGTCTATCACATCAATCCGACCGGCAGCTTCGAGATCGGCGGCCCTGACGGCGATGCCGGCCTGACCGGCCGCAAGATCATCGTCGACACTTATGGCGGCGCTGCCCCGCATGGCGGCGGCGCGTTCTCGGGCAAGGATCCCACCAAGGTCGATCGCTCGGCGGCGTACATCACCCGCTATCTGGCGAAGAACATCGTCGCCGCCGGCCTTGCCCAACGCGTGACGATCCAGCTGGCCTACGCGATCGGCGTATCCAAGCCGCTGTCACTTTATGTCGACACCCACGGCACAGGCACGGTCGGCGACGACAAGATCGAAGCCGCGATCCAGGGCATCGAGAAGCTCGGCGGGCTCACCCCGCGCGGCATCCGCACCCATCTCGGCCTCAACAAGCCGATTTATCAGAAGACCGCGGCGTACGGTCATTTCGGTCGCAAGCCCGAGGGCGACTTCTTCCCCTGGGAGAAGACCGACCTTGTCGACGACCTCAAGGCCGCTTTGGCCTGAATCGGGTCCAGACGATTCCAAACGGGCCGGGGGAGCAATCCTCCGGCCTTTTTCGTTAGTCTCCGCAGATTTGCGTAGGGGTCGTTAACCCTCGGGTAACCGCACTTGTTCACTAGCTACGGGGCAAAGGAGCGGAAACGTTGGAGTCGCAGCCAGTGACATCGGAAGGGGAACGCAAGCTGGTGTCCGACTCAGGACTCACGGTCGCGTTCCAGCCAATCGCCGACGTCTCGGCCAGCCGCGTCTACGCCTATGAGGCGATCATCCGCGGCCCGAAAGGCCAGACCTCCGCTCAGATATTCGAATCGCTTCCGCCCGAAGCCAAGGCCACTTTCGATCAGCGTTGTGCCGCCGGGGCGATTCGCTGGGCGATGGCGGTGGGCCTTGGAGACAGCGGGGCGCGCCTGCTGATCCCGGTCCAGGCCCAGTCGATCGACAAGCCCGCCGAGCATCTCGAGCCGATCCTGCGCGTCTCGCGCCATGCCGGCCTGATCGCGGAGCGCCTGATCTTCGGCCTCGAAGGCTATCGCCAGGTGGCGGGACGCGACCTCGCCGAGATCATCGACGTCCATCGCAAGGCAGGCCCGCTCACGGCGTTCGTCGGCCTCGGCCCGGGCCACGCCGGCCTCGCGCTGTGCGGCCGCTACCTCCCCGATCTGGTGACGCTCGAATCGGAACTCGTCAGCGCGATCGCGAGCAGCTGGTCACGGCGTCTCGTGCTCGAGGATCTGACTCCGCGCATCCGCCAGCTCGGCCTCAAGGTAATCGCCACCGGAGTTGACAGCGAAGCCGTGCTCCAGCGGCTGCGCGGCTTCGGCATCACGCTGGTCCAGGGCGAAGAGATTGCCAGCCCCGCCTTGCGCAGCCTTCCCACGCCGACGCTGCGCCGCGCTGCGGCCTGACCTTCAGGCCGCGCGGCCGTTCTCCGAGCCTGGAACGCGCAGCTCCTATTCCCGTCATAGCGCGACGACTCGCCGGTTGCCGAGGGGTATGAATCGGAGACTCCGGACGGTGCTGCGCGGTACCCGGGAGAATCCCTATGCGTGCGAACCCAACGCGGCGACGCACGGAGTGGGCGAGAGGCGGATTAACCAATATTTCGGTGCTTGAACGAGGAGCCCGCATGACCGCCATCCAGCCTGCCACCCTGTCCATCGCCACGATCAACCGCGCCGATCCCCGCCTCGATCTCACCATCGGCTTCTGCGCGATGATCGCCAAGGGCGCCGATCGACCCTTTGCGTGGCAGGCCGTGGCGAGCGGCAGGGACGGACGCAGCTTTGCGGCGATTTCCGCGTCGCTGCTCCCCGAGCAGCGCTCGGCACTGGAGGCGCGCCGCATCACCCTGGCGCTGGAACGCACCGCCGCGCTCAATTTGCATCGCGGCGGCGCGCTGATCGCGCTGCCGCTCGGCGCCGCGGCCGGGCTCGCCGAACCGCTCCTTTCCCATTTATTCCGCGCCGCATTGGCCAACGGCGTGGGGACCGACCGGCTGGTGGTCGAGATCAATGCCGACGAGCGCGGCGACTTCGATCAGGCCGCGGCGCTTGCCGAAGCCTGCGGCCGCCGCGGCATCGCAGTCACGCTCGATGGCTTCGCCGCCGGGCCGGTCGCGCTCAAGCTGCTCGCTCGATTCACCCCCCATTTCGTCAAGCTCGACCCTTCGCTGGTTCGCGGCATCGGCGGCAGCGTCTCGCGCCGGCTGATCGCCGAAGGCGTGATGCGGCTCGCACGCAACATGGGAGTCACCGTCATCGCGCGCGGAGTCGAGAATCGCGGCGAACACGATGTGCTCCATGCGATGGGTGTGCGTCATTTCCAGATCGGCACCGCAGCGATCCCCCAGGCCGACCGGGTGCGTCGCGAACCGCGAAACCCGATTAGCGCGCCGACGCATCGCCGTCTCGCGCATCATGGCCGCGCCGCCTTCCCGCTACGCACGGCACGTCCCGCCGAGATGGCGCGCGCGGTCTAGGTTGCGCCGCGCCCCAGCGGCGCTAACAGGCGGCATGCCTGATCCGATCACCATCCGCCGCCTCTATGGCCGCGCCAAGGGACATAAATTGCGCCAGGGCCAGGCGGCCCTTGTCGAGGAAATGCTCCCGCGCATGAGCGTGCCCGAAACCGGCCGGCTCGATGCCGCTTCGCTGTTCGGCGACGATCGCCCGCTCGAATTCGAGATCGGCTTCGGCGCGGGCGAGCATCTTGCCGGCCAGGCCGCGATGCGCCCCGATCATGGCTTTATCGGCTGCGAGCCCTTCCTAAATGGCGTGGTCGGCGCGCTCAACCATATCCGCGACGACGGCCTCGCCAATGTCCGCCTCCACATGGGCGACGCGCTCGATGCGCTCGAGAGGCTACCCGACGCCAGCCTGAGCCGCGTCTATCTGCTCCACCCCGATCCCTGGCGCAAGGCGCGCCATGCCAAGCGCCGGATGGTCAATGACGGTCCGCTCGACATGATCGCCGCCAAGCTCAAGACCGGCTGCGAATTCCGCCTCGGCACCGACGATCCGACCTATTGCCGCTGGGCGATGATGGTGATGAACCGCCGCCGCGACTTCGCCTGGCAGGCACAAAGCGCCGCTGACTTCCTGACCCGCCCGGCCGACTGGCCCGAGACGCGCTACGAGCGCAAGGCGCGGCGGCAGGGCCACGAGGTCTGGTACTTCGTTTTTCGGCGCGCCTAGCGCAGCGCCTCAAAGAGGCTGCCCCAATATCGCTTCGACTTCGCCGCGATACGTCCGGCTCATCATCAGCCGGGTTCCGGTCTTGAGCATCACTTCGAACTCCCCGTGCGAGCGGCGCTCGAGCGATGCGATCGACCTGACGTTGACGATGTGCGACCGATGGATGCGGACGAAGCGAAATGGGTCGAGGCGATTTGCGACTGCGGCGAGGCCCGCGCGATAGAGAAATGCATCGCCCTTCGAATGCACCGTCACATAGACTCCGGCCGCCTCGATCCAGTCGATATCCTCGCTCATCAACAGCCGGGTCGTGTCGCGCGATTTCACGGCGATCCAGTCCCAGATCGCACCGGGCGTGGCGCGCTTCGCGACCAGCTCGAGCAGCTCGGGACCAAAGCCACCGGCGCTGTCCCCCTCTGTCGGTCGGGGATCGGCCAACCGCTCCTTCACGCGCTCCATCGTTTGTTCGTAGCGTCGGCCGCTGAACGGCTTGAGCAGATAGTCGATCGCCTCGACCTCGAACGCACGGATCGCGAAATGATCATAGGCGGTGACGAACACCGTGAGCGGCATGTTCTCGGGGCCAATCGCCTCGACGACGCCGAAGCCGTCGACGCCGGGCATCTGCACGTCGAGGAACACGATGTCGGGCCGGCTGCGCTGGATCATGTCGATCGCCGCGACTCCGTTCTCCGCACGCAAAACGCTGGCGACATCGTCATCCCGCGCCAGCAAGTCGCAGATCCGCCGACGCGCCGGTGCCTCGTCGTCGACCACCAGCGCGCAAAGGGGCTTAGGCTGCGATGCCACGTGCCTCGGCTCCATTGCCGTGGAGGGGGATGCGGATCGCCACCTCGGTGCCCCCGCCCTTGCGCCGCGCGACAGCGAACGCGTGACCGCCGGGCTCCGCGTAGAGCGCGCGCAGGCGTTCGCGCGTCACGCTTATGCCGAGACCGGCCGATGTCTCGATCCCCCATAAGGGCGGCAGGCCGACGCCATCGTCGAGGACCTTGATGTGCAGCTGGTCGTCGACATGCTCGGCCGATACGAGGATGCTTCCGCCGTTCAGGCGTCCCTCGAGCCCATGCCGAATGGCATTTTCGACAAGCGGCTGCAGAAACATCGACGGCACCATTGCCGAGAGCGTCGCGGACTCCACCTGGATCTGAACCTGGATCCTGTCGCCGAAGCGGAGCTTCTGGATGGCGAGATAGCGATCGAGCAATGCGAGCTCCTGCGCCAGTGTTATCTCCTTGCTGCCCTGGCAATCGAGCGATTGCCGGAGCAGCACGGCGAGATCCTCGATCATCTCCCGCGCGAGTTCGGGATCCGCCCCGAGCTCGGACGATATGGCGTTCAGCGTATTGAACAGAAAATGGGGTTCGAGCTGCAGACGCAGCGCATTCAGGTGCGACTCGACGAACCGCTTCTCGACCCGCGCCAATTCGACCTGGCTGCTCATGTAGCGATTATAATATTTGAAAGTCTGAAGGACGCCGATGATGGCACAATAGGTACCCCAGCCCCCCAGATAGAAGTAGACCGCAAATTCGGTGCTCCTGATCGGACTCCAGGATACCGATGGTATCGGATACAATATGAGCCCGGCGAGATAGGTGTGCACAAGGCTGAACGGTATACTCAATACCAGATGTGCAGCTGCTACCCGAACGACGCTTTGATAGCGCGCCGTCAGTTTGCGATCGACCAGCAATATTGCAGGGGTGAGTAGCGCCCAGCTCCAGGCTTCGACGAATTTGCCGATGGTCTCGTTCCATTGGAAGCCATCCACCATGTCCGGCACTGCGATGAAGACGCCCACTGCCGTCCACAACAGGAAGATCAGAAGCGCCGGCATCAGCTTCTCTCGCCAGCTTTTGATCGCGGAGATCCCATCGGGCACGGAGAGAATTTCCAACGGATGCGGGACGACGGGACCGGACGCGAGCTTCTGAGAGGCGCGATTCATAAACGGCATTATCGATCAATCCGGCAGCGGGTAGAAGGGGCTTGGCACAAGGTTATCATCGCCGGTCGGCACAGGCCGTGCGAGCCATCCGGCAGCAGACATCTCTGGAAATGTTATGAAGCGGCCCCGTAATTGGCAGAACGGCCCCAAAGTTTGCGAGCCGGATCACAGCATTGTAATTACCCTTAAAAATCATACTATTATCCCTGTTGTTCGCGCTAACATCCATAGACTTGGGTGGGAGTTTGTGGCCTTTGTCCTGACGTGTGAGCGGACCCGCCTGCCCGGCCTCTGTGCCTACGGGCGAGAAACCGCGACCGCCAAAATGGGCGGCGCACAGGAGGGGTGTATGATGGGGAAGAATTCACGACTCGGTTGGCGCGTGACTGCAAAGGGCGGCGTGTCGCTTCTCGCGCTGATCGGCGCGGCCCCGGCATTCGCGCAAGACGCCGCGGCGGTGAGCGAAGACCAGAGCGGCGCCATCGTCGTCACCGGCCGGCGCGCTGCGTTGCAGTCCGCCGACGACCGCAAACGCAATGCCGAGACGATCATCGACTCGGTGGTCGCCGACGACGCGGGCAAGCTTCCCGACAATTCGATCACCGAAGTGCTGCAGCGCGTGTCCGGCGTCACCATCGTCCGTTTCGCCGCTCTCAACGATCCGGATCACTATTCGGTCGAAGGCGCGGGCATCCAGGTCCGCGGCCTCACCGGAGTGGCATCGCGGCTCAATGGCCGCGAGATCTTCAGCGCCAATAACGGCCGCGCGCTCCAGTTCGCCGATGTCACGCCCGAGCTGATGGCGGCGGTGGACGTGTACAAGGCGTCGACGGCCGATCTGATCGAAGGCGGCACCGGCGGCCAGATCGACCTGCGCACCAAGGTTCCATTCGATTATTCGAAGGGATTCCACGTTGCCGCCACCGGCGATCTCAGCATGGGCGACCTTGCGCGCGAAGCCGATTTCTCCGGCTCGATCCTCGCGACCGCGCGCTGGTCCACGCCGATCGGCGAGATCGGCATATTGGGCGACTATGCCTATAGCCGGCTCAGCTCGAACTCGCACTTCTTTCGCGTCGAGCCGTATTTCAGGACGCGGATCAGCGGCACGGACTATTACGTTCCCGGCGGCTACACCTTCGGCGAAGAGCAGTTCCAGCGGACGCGGATCGGCATCTACGGCGCGGTGCAATGGGCGCCCTCGCCCGACCTGACCTTCACCGGTACCTTCTTCCAGTCGCGGTACAAGAACCGGTCGGGCGACTGGGGCTCGTTCGTCGCGTCGCAAAATCTGGCGGTCGATCCGGCGAACAGCAGCTTCGACGCCGACAACATCCTGATTTCGTCGCCGTCGCTCTTCAATCGCGATCCCGCCACCTTCCTGCCGGGAGGGTCGATCACCACCGGTGGCAACAAGGGCGCCTATGCCAGCAATACGCGCACGCGCGACTATTCGCTGAGCTTCAACTGGTCGCCGGCGGACAGCCCGTTGTCGGTCAGGGGCGCGCTCCAGCGCGTCGAATCGTCGCAGATATTCACGCGCCTCGACGTGTTTCGCGACGTGGCGTTTCCGTCGGGCTTCGGACTCGACCTGAGCGGAGACCTGCCCAAAGTCAGCGTGCCCGCGGGCACGCAGGCGGCGTTCCTCAATCCGGCCAATTACTTCTGGACGGCGACGATGCCGCACGACGAGGACAATCAGGGCCGCCTCGATTCAGCCAGCCTCGATCTCGAATACAAGTTCGACAACAGCTTCTTCCGCTCGATCAAGGCCGGCGGGCGCTATGCCGAGCGGACCGAACGCGACCTCGCCAACGGCTATAATTGGTCGGCGCTGGGCCGTGGCTGGAACGGCGATCCGCAGCTGACCTATGCCAATGCCGCGCCCGGCGATGTCGAGTTGCACGTCTTCAAGAACTTCTTCCACGGGCAAGCGGCGCTCCCCGCCAATCTGATGTTCGCCACCGACGATCTGGTCCGCCAGTTCGACCGGAACCTGCTCCACTCGCCGCCGCCCACCGGATTCTGCACCGGCATTGAGTTCGATTGTTCGGCCGCGGGCCCGCTGCAGAACTCGACCTATGGCGGCGCCGGCATCCGGCCGGTCGGCTTCGTCCTCCCCGGCGACCAGGTCGACAACAAGACGCGGACCGCGGCCGGCTATGTGCTCGCCCGCTTCGGTTCGACCGAGCGGGGCGGCATTTCGGGCAATGTCGGCGTCCGTGTCGTCAATATCCGCAACGAGGGGAGCGGCTATATCCAGCAGAACGCCGCGACCTTCGTGCGCAACGGCCAGACCCAGGCACTGGGCGCGCAGGCGATCCCGCGCGGCGGCAAGGTGAATTTCACCTATGCCCTGCCCTCGATCAATCTGGAGTTCGCGCCGAGCGCGGACACCAAGATCCGTGCGGGCTACAATATCACGCTCGACCTGCCGACCTTCCAGGCACTGCGCGCGTCGGGCTCGATCGGCGTGGCGACGACCGCCAACCCCGCCGGAGGCAACGCACCGGCGCTGTTCACCAACTTCACTGCGGACACCGGTAACCCGCTGCTCAAGCCGACGCTGTCGAACAATTTCGACCTGTCGTTCGAATGGTATCCGGGATCGGGCACCACCTTCCATCTGGCGCCCTTCTACAAGCGACTCACCAACCTGCCGATCTATTCGCTGACGACGCGCGACGTGACCGTGGTCTTCACCAACGGGACCAGCGAAAACGTCACCGCCACGGCATCGGACTATCTGAACTCGACAGAGGCGGCGACGGTGAAGGGCGTCGAGGTCGGCGGCCGCATCTTCTTCGACATGCTGCCGGGCCTTCTCGGCGGCCTTGGGTTCGAGGGCAATTATACCTTCATCGACAGCAAGAATCCGGGCGATCTGTATCGCGATATCAACGGCGTGATACGCAACGACGCGCCGCTCGTGGGTCTGTCGAAGCACAATTTCAACGCGACCCTGCTGTACGAGCGCAAGACGGTGTCGGCGCGGATCGCCTATTCGTGGCGCTCGCGCTATTTGCAGTCGACCAACAGCAACGGCACCAACCCGACCTACACTTTCTACACCGCCGCCAACGTCAACAATGGCGGCGTCCAGATCGCATTGCCGGTCTATGGCGGGAATTATGGTCAGCTCGAAGCCGGGGTGCGCTTCAAGATCACCGAGAATTTCTCCTTCGGGATCCAGGGGACCAACCTTCTCAATTCGATGCAGCGCACGCTGATGGGAGGATATCCCGGCGGCAAGCTGCTCGGGCGCAGCTGGTTCCAGACCGACAGGCGTATCAGCACCGGGATCAATCTGGCATTCTGACACCCTCCCTGGTGGCGGGCGCGTCCAGCCCGCCACCACCTTTTGCTCGGAGTGCATTGATGGTTTCCGATCGCCGGCGAATCCTGATCGTGGGAGGCGGGACCGCAGGCTGGCTGACCGCCGGATATCTCGCCCGCATGCTCGGCGCCGACCGCCCCGGCGGGGTTGCGATCACTTTGGTCGAATCGCACGATATCGGCATTCTCGGCGTCGGCGAGGGGACGTTTCCGACGATCCGCAAGACGCTTTCACGGATCGGTATCGACGAAGCCGCGCTGGTCCGCCGCTGCGGCGCCACGTTCAAGCAGGGCGCCAAGTTCGTTCATTGGCGGCACGCGCCCGGCACGCCGGGACCCGATCACTATCTTCACGCCTTTCAGGAAACCGACGACCACGCCGGGCCCGAGCTGCTGCCTTATTGGCTGCTCGGCCTGGCCGGCGATGCGAATTGGGACGACGTGAACACGCCGCAGAAGCGCGCGGCCGACGCGCACCGCGCGCCCAAATTGCCGAGCCACGCCGATTTTCTCGGCCCGCTCAACTACGCCTTTCATTTCGATGCGGTGTCGCTCGCCGTGCTGCTGCGCGAGCAGGGCGTCGCCAACGGCGTGACGCATCTGGTCGATACGGTGCAGGAAGTGCTGCTCGGCGAGGACGGGGCGATTGCCGGCGTCCGCGGCGCCGAGAGCGGCGTGTTGACCGCGGACCTCTATATCGACTGCACCGGCTTTCGCGCCGAACTGATCGGCAAGGCGCTCGGCCAGCCGTGGAAGTCCTGCCGCGACACGCTGTTCTGCGACGGTGCAGTGGCGATCCAGGTTCCTTACGCCCAGCCGGACGATCCGATTGCGTCCTACACCATCTCCACCGCGCAGCAGGCGGGATGGATCTGGGACATCGGGCTCGCGACCCGGCGCGGCATCGGCCATGTCTATTCGTCCGCACATTGCGATGCGGAAGCGGCGGAAAAGGCGCTACGCGACTATGTCGGTCCCGCAGGCGCCGCACTGGAAACGCGCCGCTTCCGTTTCGATGCCGGCTATCGCGAAGTGAATTGGGTCAAGAATTGCGTCGCGGTCGGCCTCTCCAGCGGATTTTTCGAACCGCTCGAGGCGACCGGGATCGTCTTCTCCGAAGTCGCCGCCGGCATGATCGCAAATCTATTCCCCTGGGCCGGCGATTTCGAGACCTCGGCGCGCCAGTTCAATGCCAACATGCGCCGCCGCTACGCGCGCGCGCTCGACTTCATCAAGCTGCATTATTTCCTCAGCGCGCGGCGCGACAGCGCTTTCTGGACCGACAATACGGATCCATCCTCGGCGCCCGACAGCCTCAAGGAACTGCTCGATCGCTGGCGGTTCCGGCCGCCCAACGAAATCGACATCGACCGCAACGTCGACATCTTCACTGAGTCGAGCTGGCAATATGTGCTGTACGGGATGGGCTGGAAGACCGATTTGTCGGCAAAGGCGGGCGTCTATCGGTTCGCCAACGAGGCGCGTGCCGCGTTCGCCGAAATCCGGCGCCAGGGCGATTTTGCCATCCGCCAGCTTCCCTCCAACCGCGAGCTGGTCCGCTTCGCCCAGGGCTCGGGCTTCGGCAAGGGCGCGCACGCCGCGTGACCGGCCCCATCCCGGAGGCGCCGCTGTCGCGCATCGTGATCGTCGGCGGTGGATCCGCCGGCTGGATGACCGCGGCGGCGCTCGCGCGGCTGGTCGCGGCCGGCCTGGCGATCACGCTCGTCGAATCCGACGAGATCGGCACGATCGGAGTAGGCGAGGCGACCATTCCTCCACTGGTCGATTTCAACGCGGCTCTTGGCATCGACGAGAATGCGTTCGTCGCGGCGACCCAGGGCACCTTCAAGCTGGGCATCGAGTTCCGGGACTGGGGCCATCCGGGCAATCGCTACGTCCATCCCTTCGGCAACTATGGCCGGCAGACCCAGGGCATCAATTTCCACCAGATCTGGCTCCGGCAGCGCCTTCTCGGCGTCGCCGAGACCGATCCGGGACCGTTCGATCTCTACGCGATCTCGATCGCAGCCGCGGCGCGCGGCCGCTTCACGAAGCCCGCCGGCGACCCCGAGGGAGTGCTGCAAGGTCTCGCTTATGCCTATCATTTCGATGCCGGGCTCTATGCAGAGTTCCTGCGCATGCGTGCGGAGGCACAGGGCGTGCGACGAGTCGAAGGCAAGGTGGTACGAGTAGAGCAATCGAGCGACACTGGCTTCCTGAGCGCCGTGGTGCTCGAGGGCGGCCGGCGGATCGAGGGCGATCTGTTCATCGACTGCAGCGGTTTTCGCGCGCTGCTGATCGGCGAAACGCTCGGAGTCCCGTATCGCAGCTGGCGGCATTGGTTGCCATGCGACCGCGCCGTCGCGGTGCCGAGCGCGGCAGTCGCGCCGCCGGTGCCCTATACGCGCTCGACCGCGGACAAGGCGGGGTGGCGCTGGCGCATCCCGCTGCAGCACCGCGTCGGCAACGGCCATGTCTATTCGAGCGCGCATCTCGAAGACGAAGCGGCGGCGCGGGCGCTGCTCGACAGGCTCGACGGCGCGCCGCTGGCCGAGCCGCGTACCCTGCGCTTCACCGCCGGACGCCGCGAGAAATTATGGGAGAAGAACTGCATCGCGATCGGGCTATCGGCGGGGTTCATCGAACCGCTCGAATCCACCAGCATCCACTTGATCCAGTCGGGCATCGTCCGGCTGATGGCATCGTTTCCCGACCGCAATTTCGCGGCCGTGGAAATCGCGGAATATAATCGCTGGCTCATCGACGAATATGAGAATGTCCGCGACTTCATCGTGCTGCATTATCATGCGAGCACCCGCAGCGATTCCGACTTCTGGAATGACTGCCGGGCGATGGACATCCCCGACAGCCTCGCCGCCAGGCTCGATCTCTGGCGCGGCAAGGGACGCGTCTTCCGCGGCTTCAATGCGCTTTTCACTGAGGAAAGCTGGACCGCGGTGCTGTTGGGTCAGGGGGTCATGCCCGCGGATTCGGATCCGCTGGTCGCCATGCTCCCGGTCGACGAAACCACGCGGTTCCTGACGCATATGCGGAACATCATCGCGCAGACCGCCGAGGCAATGCCGCGGCACGAGGAGTATATCGCCCGTCATTGCGCAGCGGCGGGGACCACATCGTGAGCGCAATGCGCGCGCGTTCCGAAACAACAAGGGAAAAGCCATGATCCTACGCCGTCTTCTGCTCGCCGGTTCGGCGCTGGTGGCGACACCGGCGGCCGCCCAGTCGCTCGCGACCATGGATCGCAACGGCGGCCTGGTGTCGGTCGAGGCCTATGGCCCGAACATCGTCCATGTGACGATTGCACTCGACCCCAAGGAGATCGATCGGGGACCGGGCTACGGCATTGACGCCCCACCCGATCCGGTGGGCTGGACGCACCGCAGCGACGCGACCGGCGACGTCTTTACCTCTTCGGCGCTGCGCGTGACCGTCGATGCCAAGCCCTGGCCCAAGCCGCCGACTCAGATGGAGCGCTATTTCGTGCCGTCGCTCCCGCCGGTCTCGATCTCGGTCGCGGGTGCCAACGGACGCGACATCACGCGGATGAACGGATGGGAGCTCGCGCCGCAGACCGTGAACGGCGAGAAGACCTTCCGCGTCGGCGCGAGCTTCGCCGACACGCCGGACACGCATTATTACGGCCTCGGCCAGAATCAGGAGGGGATTCTCGATCTCCGCGGCCGCACGATCGACTGCCGCCACAATTACGATGCGCCGGCGGGCGAAACCGTGTGCGTGCCGTTCCTCGTCACCAACAAGGGTTATGGCATCGTCTGGGACAATCCCGCGGCGACGACCGTATCGCCGGGGCTGCACAGCGCGACGCGCTTCCAGTCGCAGGTCGGCGAACGGGTGTCCTTCTTCGTGATCACCGGCCGGACCACCGACGAGATCTATGCCGGCTATGCCAGGCTCACCGGCGCGACGCCGCTGCCCCCCAAGGCCGCGTTCGGCCTGATCCAGAGCAAGGCGCGCTACGAGAGCCGCGACGAGCTTATGCGGATCGCGCAGGGCTATCGCAGCCGCAACTATCCGCTCGACGTGATGGTGCTCGACTGGTTCCACTGGACCCGGATGGGCCAGATGGACATCGACCGGAACGCCTTCCCAGATCCCGCGGGCATGAATCGACAACTCCACGATTGGGGGATGCATTCGATGATCAGCGTGTGGCCACGCTACGAGCGCGAATCGCGCTATTTCAACATGCTTTCGGCCAAGGGCTGGCTGCTCAAGGATGCCGATGGGCAGACCGCCGACGGGCTGCCGATCCGCTCGGATCGCGCCGGGGCGTTGCTCGACAGCACCAATCCCGAGGCGCGTGAATGGTTCTGGGGCAAGATCCGCGACAATATCGCCAGCGAAGGCTTCGACTGGTTCTGGCTAGACGAGACCGAGCCCGATCTGGTGCCAGCCGGCCATTTCTATTCGATCGGTTCGGGGGATCGCTATTACAATCTCTATCCGCTGGTGCACACGATGGGGGTGGCCGACGGGTCGGCGCGTGATCGCCCCAACAAGCGCAATCTGATCCTCGCGCGCGCCGCCTATCTCGGCACGCAGCGCAGCGGCGCGATTTTCTGGTCGTCGGACACCGAGGGCAGCTGGGAGGCGCTGCGCCGGCAGGTGCCGACGGGCCTCAACTTCGCCGCCAGCGGCCATGCTTATTGGAGCAGCGATACCGGCGGCTGGCAATGGCCGCACGGTCCCAAGGCCGAGCGCCCGGTACTGATCGATCCCGACGGGGCGACGGCGATGGGGCAGGATTATAAAGATTATCCCGAGCTGTTCGTGCGCTGGTTCCAGTACAACAGCTTCACGCCGACATTGCGCATCCATGGACAGCGCCCGGCAACCGCGATCTGGGAATATGGCGCCGCCGCCGAACCGATCCTCGCCGATTATCTGCGGCTTCGCTACGCGTTCATCCCCTATCTCTACTCGCTCGGCCGGCAGACCTATGAGACCGGCGCCCCGTTCATGCGCGCGCTGTTCATGGACTTTCCCGATGATCCGGCCGTCGTGAATATCGGCGACCAATATATGCTCGGGCCCGCCTTCCTGGTGGCGCCGGTGACCGATCAGGGGCGCACCAGCCGCCGCGTCTATCTCCCCAAGGGAAGCGACTGGTACGATTACTGGACCAACCGTCGCTATACCGGCGGCCAGACCATCGACGCGGCGGCGCCGATCGACCGTATTCCGGTCTATGTCCGCGCCGGGTCGATCGTGCCGATGGGTGCGGCGGTATCGAGCACCGCGGAAAAGCAAAAGCTGCAGGCGATCCGCGTCTATCCAGGCCGCGACGCGCGGTTCATCCTGTATGACGATGACGGCACCACCAATGCCTATCGCCGGGGCGGCGGAACCAAGACCGAACTCGTCTGGGACGAGCGCAGTCGGAAGCTTTCCAGCGCGACCAGGCTGCCGCTTGGGCAGGAGGTCAGGCCACTCGTGCAGATCATGAGCGCTCCCGCGCCATGAGCAATGCGGGAAAAGGAACGGCGCGAATGGCGCGACTTTTGGCGGCCCTTGCGCTGGCGTTCGCGACATTCGCGATTGTGCCTGCGGGCGCGCAAGAGGCGCCCCGCCTGGTTACGCGCGACGGTCGCCATGCGCTGTTCGTCGACGGCGCGCCGTTTCTGATGCTCGCGGCGCAGGCCAATAATTCGAGCAACTATCCCGCGATGCTGCCCCAGGTCTGGCCGGTGATCGAGGCGATGCACGCCAACACGCTCGAGATGCCGATCGCCTGGGAGCAAATCGAGCCGGTCGAGGGACAATTCGACTTCTCCTTCCTCGATACGCTGGTCGAGCAGGCGCGCGCGCGGAGGCTGCGGCTGGTATTGCTGTGGTTCGCGACGTGGAAGAATACCGGCGCCAGCTACGCGCCCGAATGGGTGAAACGCGACCCCGCGCGCTTCCCGCGGATGAAGAAGCCCGACGGCACGGCGCATTATGCGCTGAGCCCGCATGGGCGGAACACGCTCGAAGCCGACAAGCGCGCCTTTGTCGCGATGCTGCGGCATCTCGCCAGGATCGATCCCGGCCATGTCGTCATCATGGTGCAGCCCGAGAACGAGGCGGGCAGCTATCGCCTCGCGCGCGACCACGCACCCGAGGCCGACCGTCTGTTCAACGCTGCGGTCCCTGCCGAGCTCGTCCGCGCGCTCGAGCTCGAACCGGGGACCTGGACCGCCGTCTTCGGCAAGCGGGCCGAGCAATATTTCCAGACCTGGCACCTCGCCCGCTTCATCGACGCGGTCGCGGCCGCGGGTAAGGCCGCGAAGCCGCTGCCGATGTATGTCAACGCGGCACTGGGCGACGCCTTCACCGACGAGGGCGGCAATGTCGGTCCCTCGGGCGGGCCGAACTGGAACGTGATCCCGCTATGGAAGGCGGCGGCGCCGCACATCGATCTGCTCGCGCCCGACATCTACACGCGCAATGCGCCGGCGGTGGAGAGCTTCCTCGACAAATATGCGCGGCCCGACAACGCATTGATGGTGCCCGAAATCGGCAACGCGCTGGACTATGCGCGCTTCCTGTGGCCGGCGCTCGGCCGCGGCGCGATCGGCTTTGCGCCTTTCGGGATGGATGCCACCGGCTTCCTCAACTATCCGCTCGGCGCCAAGGCGCTCGACCCCGCGACGATGGCGGCATTCTCAGGCCCCTACGCCCTGCTCGCCCCGATGGCGCGCGACTGGGCGCGCATCGCCTTCGAAAAGCCCGTCTGGGGTACGGCCAAGGGCGCCAAGACCCAAGCCGTGGTTTTCGGCCGCTGGCGGATCGCCGCCGAATATGGCCAATGGCAGATGGGCGAGCCAGACTGGTCGAGCTGGACCAAGGTCGATCCGCACCCGCTGGCCGAGGCGCCGGTCGGGGGCATGGTCGTCGCACAGCTGGAACCCGACACGTTCCTGATCAGCGGAAGCCATGTCCGGGTCCGGCTGGCGCAGGCCCGCCCCGCGCCGAACGAGCAGGCGCAGATCCTCGCCGCCGAGGAAGGCACGTTCGTAGCGGGCAAATGGACGACGCGCCGGCGATGGAATGGCGACCAGACCGATTACGGTCTCAACTTCACCGGGGAGCCGGTGATGCTCAAGGTGACGATGGGCGTATATCGCTAGGTTGATGATCTCAAAATCGTCACCCCCGCGAAAGCGGGGGCCCATCTCCTGCGTGCGCGGCAGATGCACCGGTGCGTTCGCGGACACCGCGGGAGATGGGTCCCCGCTTTCGCGGGGATGACGATAATGGAGATGATTCGCCACCCAGACCATGGCTGCGTCGAGCATGCTCCCCGCCGACACATCCACCAGCCGGCGGGAACATCATCGGGGGGCCGGCGCTTAATGCGGGCTGCGCGCGTTGCGTCAGCCAATATGGGATGTTCGCAAATGACCGCCGACCAACTGGAAATCGATACGCGCAGCGTCTTCGACAATATCGATGCGCGGCAGGTTGAATTCGAAGCCGAGGTGGATGGCGACGACTATCAATTCGCCGTGCAGTACAGCGTCCTCGAAGCGCTGACCGGCGAAGCGCCCGACGGCGATGCCGAGATCAAGTTCAATCAGATGATCGATGCCGTCAAGGACGCGAGCCTGGCTGCCTTGTCGCGCGATTCGGATCGCGAAATCATCGTCGTGAGCGAGAATGATCTCGACCAGTGATGCGTGGCCGGGGGACCTAGTTCTCCGGCACCGTCCTGGCTGCGCGGGCGGCGCCTCTCGCTAGGTTCACTGGTAGCGCAGCGTCCTCTCGAACCCCTCGTTCGCCTTGGTCATCTTGGCCAAATTGCGGAGATGGCCGCGAACATGCCGTTCGAACCGCACATTGTCGTAGATGCCCGTAGCCTGATATTCGTCCTGGCGGGTCAGTTCCTTGACGCGCTTGGCGAATGCTTCCTGATCGTTGGTGCAATCCGCGGCCCTTAGCGCGCGGCACATCCATTCCTCTGCAGCGGCCTTGTCGTAATCGTCCTGCGCCGCGTAGCCGCGCCTGTCCGCCGCCGCCTGATCCAGCCGCGAAGCCTCGAAGCGGCGCTCCAGCCATTTGCGGACCCGTTCGCCATCCCATGCCCCAGGCGGATTCGTCATTGCTCTCTCCAGACGGAATCCGCCCTGCCCCAATCCATGCGGTAAGGACAGCGGCTATGGGAGGCTTTGGTTGCGGTAGCCCACGCTCCCGCGCAACGTCAGCTCGTCCAGCAACACCTGCACCCGCTGCGGCAGGTTCTCGGATCGCCCGACATAGATGGCGTGGAACACTTCGCTTGCGGGCGGTAGGCGATCCGGCAGCAGCGCCACCAGCCGGCCCGCCGCCAGATCGTCGTGAATCGTGAAGCCCGCCAGCCGCGCCGGCGCAACCCCGGCGAGCGCCAATTGCCGAATGCCTTCGCCGTCGTTCACGCGCACCCGATCGACCTCGTTGCGCCCCGGCCGCAACCAGTCGCCCGCCGCGCGCGGATAGGAAAAGCCCAACCGGTCATGTGCGGCGAGATCCTCCGGCGTCGCGGGCATGCCGTGGCGGGCGATCCATGACGGCGCGGCAGCGACGATCAGCGGCGTCTCGCCCAGCGATCGGGCGATCAGACTGGAGTCGCGCAACGGCCCGGCGCGGATCGCCAGATCGGTACGGTCGGCGACCAGATCGCTGATCGCGTCGCTCTGGAGAATGTCGACGCCGATATCCGGATACCGCGCCAGGAAATCCGGAAGCAATGGCGCGAGCACATGTGCGACATAAGAGGCGCTGCTCGCGACCCGCACGCGCCCCGCCGGCAGGCGCGCGCCGCCGGCCTCGCGCTCGGCGGCGTCGATATCGGCGAGGATCGCGGCGGCGCGGGCGTGAAACGCCTCGCCCTCCGCGGTCAGCGCCAGCCGCCGCGTCGAGCGGCGCAGCAGCCGCGTGCCCAGCCGCGCCTCCAGCCGCGCAACCAGCTTGCTCACTGCCGACGGACTAAGCCCCAGCGCACGCGCCGCGCCGGAGAAGTCGCCCGTCTCGACCACCCGGACGAACACCGCCATTTCGGCCGCCCGATTGGGCTCCTTCGCCATGCCTGTTCCCAGCGTTCACAAATGATGTTCCTATTCTCGGTCTAATTCATCGATGCAGCCGGCGCCATAATGATCGGCATGACACGCTCCCGCCCCCCGCTCGCGCTGCTTGCGCTCACTGCCGGTGCCTTCGGCATCGGCGTCACCGAATTCGTCATCATGGGGCTGCTGCGCGAAGTCGGCGCCGATCTCGGCGTGTCGACCAGCGCCGCCGGCTTGCTGATCTCGGGCTATGCGCTCGGCGTGGTCGTCGGCGCGCCGATCCTGACGGTCGCCACTGCGCGCTGGCCGCGCAAGCAGGTCCTGCTCGCGCTGATGGCGATCTTCGTAATCGGCAACGCCGCCTGCGCGCTGGCGCCAAGCTACGGCCTGCTGATGGCGGCGCGCGTCGTCGCGGCGCTGGCACATGGCACTTTCTTCGGCGTCGGCTCGGTCGTCGCAACGCGGCTGGTGCCGCCCGAGCGCAAGGCATCCGCCATCGCGATCATGTTCACCGGCCTCACCGTCGCCAACATCCTCGGCGTGCCGATGGGCACGTGGCTAGGCCAGCAGGCGGGCTGGCGCGCGACCTTCTGGGCAGTAGCGGTCGTGGGCGTGGTCGCGCTCGCGGTGATCGCCGCCGCGGTCCCGGCGGATCGCGACACGCCCGAGCATGCCGATTGGCGGCGCGACCTGCGCGTCCTCGGCCGGCGCCCGGTCCTGCTCGGCCTTGCGACCACGGTGTTCGGCTATGCCGGGGTGTTCGCGGTGTTCACCTATATCGCTCCATTGCTGGTCGAACGCGCCGGCTTCGCTGCCGCCGCGATCTCGCCGATCCTGCTGCTGTTCGGCGGCGGGCTGGTGCTCGGCAACCTTGCCGGCGGCCGGTTCGCGGATCGCGCGCTGGTACCGGCGGTGTTCGCGAGCCTGACCGGGCTCCTCGGGGTGCTCGTGCTGATGGCGCCGTTGCTTACCACCAGGACGGGGGCGCTGATCGGAGTCGCCGCGCTCGGCTTCGCCGCCTTCGCCACGGTTGCGCCGCTCCAGCTCTGGGTGATGTCGAACGCGCGCGGCGCCGGTGAAAGCCTCGCGTCCAGCGTCAACATCGCCGCGTTCAACCTCGGCAACGCGATCGGCGCCTTAGCGGGTGGCGTCGCGCTGTCCCGCATCGGCCTCGGCGCGGTGTCCTGGACCGCCGCGGTCTTCCCGCTCGCCGCCATCGCCGTGGCGCTCGTCGCGGTGCGCCGCCCATCGCATGCGGCCCTGGCATGAACCTGTTGCTCGCCGCCGCGCTCCTGTCTTCCTCCCCGCAGGTCGTGCCGGCCTGGACCGCCAGCCAGCAACCCGTATGGGGCGCCGACTTCCTGTTCCCGACCAATATCCCGCAGCTCGGCGGACGCACGCTGCGCCAGATCGTCCGTCTCGGCATCGGCGGCACGAACGTCCGTATCGTCTTCGCCAATACCTATGGCGCGCAGCCGGTCACATTGGTCGGCGTGCATGCCGCCCCCTCGCGCGGTGGCAGCCGCATCGACTCCACCGCGGATCGGATCGTTCACTTCGGCGGCGAAGACGGCGTGACCATCGCGCCCGGTGCGACGGTTACCAGCGATCCCTTGCCGATCACCGTCGCGGCCGGACACGACCTCGCCATCTCGATCCGCTTCGCCGCGGCGCCCGAGATCGGCAGCTTCCACTGGGACGGCAGGCGCACCGGCTACGTCATCGCGGGCGACCGCATCGCCACGTCCGATCCCGCGGTGGAGACGACTACAACGGCGCGACTGCTCCTCGCCGGCGTGCTGGTCGACGCTCCTGCCGCCAGGGGTACGATCGTGGTGCTCGGCGATTCGATCACCGATGGCGCGGGCGCAACCTTGGACGCGGAGGCGCGCTGGCCCGATTATCTCGCCGCGCGCGCCGCGCCGCAGGGCATCGCCGTAGTCAACGCCGGAATTTCCGGCGCCCGCCTGCTCCGCGACGGCATGGGGGTTGGCGCGCTCGCCCGGTTCGACCGCGACGTTCTGACCCAGCCGGGGATCGCCACTTTGGTGCTCGCGCTCGGAATCAACGACATCGCTTGGCCCGGCACCCCGTTCGACCCGGGGGCAGCCGCAATGGAATTCGACACATTGGCGAGCGGCTATCGCGCGCTGGTCGCCCGCGCACATGGTGCCGGGATTCGGGTCGTCGGCACGACTCTGGCGCCCTTTGCCGACGCGCTGCCCGGCTCGCCGCTCCACGCCACCTATCACAGCCCCGCCAAGGAAGCGCTGCGGCGCCGGATCAATGCCTGGATCCGCGATTCTGGCGCGTTCGACGCCGTCGTCGATTTCGACAGGGTCCTTCAAGACCCCGCACGGCCACACCATCTCGCACCGGCTTATGACAGCGGCGACCATCTCCACCCCGGCGACGCCGGCAACCGGGCGATGGCCGATGCAGTCCCCCTCTCCATTCTGATCGAAGGACCGACCTCATGAACATCGACCTCAGCGGCAAGATCGCGCTCGTCACCGGCTCGACCGAAGGCATCGGCTTCGCCATCGCACAGGGCCTAGCCCGGGCGGGCGCGACCGCCATCGTCAACGGTCGAACCCAGGCGAATGTCGACGCCGCCGTCGCGCGGATCGGCGGCAACGCGCGCGGCGTCGCGACCGATCTCGGTAGTGCAGAGGGTCATGCCGCGCTCGTCGCCGCGGTGCCGCAGGCCGATATCGTCGTCAGCAATCTCGGCATCTTCCAGCCCGCCGACTTCTTCGACACCGACGATGCGACCTGGGATCGCCACTGGCAAGTCAACGTGATGGCCGGCGTGCGCCTCGCCCGCACCTATCTGCCCGGCATGGAGGCGAAGGGCTGGGGACGCTTCCTGCTGCTCGCATCCGAGTCGGCGTTCAACATCCCGGTCGAGATGATCCACTATGGCGTCAGCAAGACTGCCGATGTCGCGCTCGCCCGCGGGCTCGCCAAGCGGATGGCGGGAACGGGAGTGACGGTGAACTCGGTGCTGCCCGGCCCGACTTTATCCGAAGGCGTCGAGGCGATGCTGGAAGCCGAACGCGTCAAATCGGGCAAGCCGATCGAGGAAGTCGCCACTGCCTTCGTCCAGGAGCACCGTTCGGGCTCGATCATCCAGCGTGCCGCGCGCGTCGAGGAAGTGGCGAACATGGTCGTCTACCTTGCCTCGCCATTCGCCTCGGCCACCACCGGTGCCGCCTTGCGCGTCGATGGCGGCGTCATCGATACGCTGATGTGATCCGGAAAGCCGCTCCCGCGAGCGGTGGCGTGCGGGTTCGGCACCGTCCTCACGTGCCGAGTTCGATCCACACCGGCGCATGATCGCTGCTCTTCTCCCAGCCGCGGACATGTGCATCCACCTCCGCCGCTTCGAGCATCCTGGCCGCCGGCGCATTGAGCAGGAGATGGTCGATCCGCAATCCCGCGTTGCGCGCATAGGCGTTCCGGAAATAGTCCCAGAAGGTGTAGATCGTCTCGTCGGGGTGCCGCGTGCGCAGCGCGTCGGTCCAGCCCTGGTCGAGCATCCGGAAATAAGCGGCCCTTACTTCGGGCGCGAACAAGGCGTCGTCGAGCCAGCGCTCGGGCTTGTAGACGTCGCGGTCCGTCGGCATCACATTGTAATCGCCTGCGATCACCACCGGCACGTCCATGCCGATCAGCGTCGCGGCATGCGCGATCAGCCGATCGAACCATGCTAGCTTATAGTCGAATTTGGGCCCCGGCCGGGGATTGCCGTTGGGCAGATACAACCCGCCGACCAGCACGCCGTTCACCGCCGCTTCGAGGTACCGGCTTTGGCCATCCTCGGGATCGCCGGGCAGCCCGCGGCGAGTCTCGACCGGATCGCAGCCGCGCGCGAGGATCGCCACGCCGTTCCAGCTCTTCTGCCCATGCCAGATCGCGCCATAGCCGGCATCGCGGATCGCCTGCTCCGGAAACTTCTCGTCGGGGGCCTTGAGCTCCTGCAGGCACACCACATCGGGTGCGCTCTCCTCGAGCCAGCGCAGCAGCACCGGCAGACGGCCGTTGACGCCGTTCACATTATAGGTCGCTATCCGCACGCCGTTCTCCTTGCGCGCGACAAGGCGCGTGGAGCCCAAAGGGTTCCCATCCCCCGGTTGACCCGCCCGGAACCCGCGCTTAGGGGCGGCAGCGTGGGTCCGTAGCTCAGTTGGTAGAGCAAGCGACTTTTAATCGAGAGGTCATGGGTTCGAATCCCATCGGACCCACCACTCGAAGCTCTCGCAGCGGCGGCCGCCGCAACCGTTGCCGTCTGCGTCAGCGGAGGCGCAGTGCAAGACGGGCACCGGCCGAAGCCGATGCCCGCTGGACGATCACAGAATTGTGCGCCGCGCAAAGCACGCGGCCGCGCGTTTCAGATCAGAAGCGCAAGCTGATGCTCGCCTTGCCGCCATAGTCGCTCCACTCGCGCGAGGCGTTGGCGAAGCCGCCAATGCCGAAACGCAGGCCGGCATCGGTGACAAGATCGAGGCCGAGATCCACATCGAGCGCATCCTTGCCGAGGCTCGCGCCGCTGACGCCGAAGCCCGATCCGGTCGCGAAGCGCACGTTGCGGCTGCCCGACAGGTCACCCCAGGCATGCTGATAGGCGAGCGACACGCGCGGCGCGAGGCTGAGCCCCGCGGATACAGGTGCCGAACCGCCGAAGCGGAAGCCCGCCGATGCGCTGCTGGTCTGGCGCGAGTCGCTGTCGACGGTCAGTGCCGCCGCGCCGCCGGTTTCGGCGAACGCGTCCACATCGGTCCAGTCGTGCGCCACTCGGGCGAACAGTCCGAGATCGAGGGCACCTTCGATGACGTCGTAGCCGACTTCGCCGAAGACCTGCGCCGAATGTGCATCGGTCTCGCCGACGATCGTGCCGGCGATGCCAACGGTACCGAGCACGCGGCGCGTGTCGATATCGTGCCAGGCGTAATTGCCGCCGAGCTGCACGCCGAACGCGCCTTCGGGCTGCCAGGCGAGACTGGCACCGGCCAGCCGCGTCTTGACCTCGGCGTTGCTCGCGCGATCCCCGACAGTGACGTCGGAGTCGACATAGCCGCCGTTGATCCCGAAGCGGAAGCTGCCCGTCGCGAAGTCTACGCCGCCGATCACGCCGCTGCGATTGCTCGACAGATCGCCGAGGCCGTCCTGCGCGCGCGAATTGGCATAGACCTGCAGCGCCTGCGCCCACATGCCGATGCCGTCGCCACGGACCAACCCGCGCGCCAGCACGGCATCACGGACACGACGACCACCGTCGATCAGCTCGGAACCGAGCGACGCGTGCAATTCGCCCGACAATCCGTCGAACGTGGCACGCGCGCTCGCGCCGCTCTGGACGAGCGCCGCATTATAGAGCGCATCGCCGAACCCGCGGCTGTTCACCGCCAGGGCGACAGCGCCCTGGTTCGCAGTCACCGCTGCCGAAGTGAAGCTGATGTCGTTGCGGACCAGGCTGAGCGTGACGCGGTCGGTGGCGTAATTGAGGAACGGCGTGAGGAAGGCGAAGTTCGACGTCACCGTGTCGAACTTGCCGGTCAATCCGCCTGCTGCGGAAAGGATGGTGTAATTGGTGAGTTGGGCATAGGTGCCCGCGCCGGCCAGTACCTGCACCGTGCCGCCCTGGATGGCAGCGCTGCCGGTGGCGTTGACGCGGTCGGCATTGCCCGCCGCATCGACTTCGACGGCGAATACCGAACCCTTGGCGAAGGCGAGATTGCCGATCACGGTCTGGGTGCCGATCGAATTGCCCGGCGCCCAGGTGCCGCCCGATCCGATCACGGTGTTGCCGAGCGAGCCGGTGCCGCCCAGCGTGCCGCCGGTGTTCACGGTCAGCGGCGAGACGATGCTGCCGTTGACCGCTAGCCGGCCCTCGTCGACCGTGGTGCTGCCGGTATAGGTGCTGTTGCCGGTGAAGTTCAGCGAACCGCTGCCGGTCTTGGTGAAGCCGCCATCGCCGCTGATCGACCCGGCGAAGCTGCTGTTGGTGTCCTGGTTCACCGTCAGCGAGCCGCCGGCGATGTTGACGCCCGCGGTCTTGCTGGTGCCGGCGAGCTCGGCGACCGTCTGGTCGGTACCCGAGAAGTCGACCGTGCCGTTGCCCTCGACCGCCAGTTCGGTGGTCTCGGCGACTGCGCCCGTCAGCTTGATCCCGCCGCCGTTGAGCACGGTGGTGCCGGTGAAGGCATAGCCCGTCCCGAAGGTGATCGTGCCGGTGCCTTCCTTGACGAAAATGCCCGAACCGCTGAGCACGCCGACGAAGCTGTATGCATCCGAGCGGTTGACGATCAGCGTGCCGTTGTCGACCAGATCGCCGATGAAGGTGCCGGTGGTGCCGCCGGTGCCGATCTGGAAGATGCCGTTGTTGACGAAGCTGCCGTTCTGGCTGCCGGTGACCACGACCTTGGCGCCGGCATCGACGGTGTTGGCGCCGCTATTGGCGAGGCTGTTGGTGCCGTCCAGCGTTGCGGTGCCGGTGCCGGTGAAGCGAACCCCGCCGGTGCCGGTGACGATGGTATCGCCGAAGGTGGTGCTACCCGCATCGGCTCCGCTGCGCACGACGAGCGTGCCGTTGCTGACGATGCTCGGGGTGGTGATGCCGGCGATGCCGGCACCGCCATTGACGAGCTCCAGCGAGGCGTCGGTGCCGATCGTCGCGCGGCTGAACGCGCCGCTGGTCGCGCCGGCGGTCCAATAGCCGCTCTGCACGGCCAGGCTGTCGAAGCCGCTGAAAGCCGCGACGGTCTGGTTGGCGGCTGCCGCATTGCCGGTACCGATCAGCACCGCGCCGTCGGTGCCGCCGCCGCCGTAGATCGTGCCGTTGACGATCGAGCCGGTGCGCAGGATCACCTGATCGTCGCTCGCGCCGAGCTCGACCACGACCGAGTTCGGGCCACCGGCGAGGGTTCCGCTATTGTCGAGCACGGTCTTGCCGCTGGCGAGGATTGCCGGTCCGAAGCTGCCCGAGATGGTGCCCGCGTTGATGATAGTGTTGGTGCCGCCCGCGGTCACGTCGATCGCAGTGAGACCCGAGACGCTCGCGCCGGCCGCGACCGCTACGTTCACATTGCCCGGCGGATCGATCCACAACCCGGTGCCGTTGGCGGCGCTGGCCGCCCCGGTGATCCGGACGGTGACCGCGCCGTTCGCGCCGTTCGCGAGCAAGTGCACCGCATCCGAACCGGCGCCAGTCGCAGTCGCATTGCCGATCGTCGCGTCGATCGTACCGCTGGTCGCCTCGGCGAACACTGCGTCGCCGCGATAGACCATTCCGGTCGACTGGTTGACCGAGATCCCGCCGTCCGACGAAGCCGAGCCGATGTTCAGCGCCACGCTACCACCGGTCGCAGCAACGCCCGTGCCGCCATCGCCATGCGCGACCGCGGTGGTGGCGTTGATCGTCACCAGCCCGCCGGCGGTGCCGTAGATCGCATTGCCGTGCGCGGCGGTGGCGGCGCCGCTGGTGATGGTCAGCGCGCCGTTGGCGGCGTGGCCTTCGACAGCATAGGCATTGACGCCGTCGGCAGCCGAGTCGGTGGCGTTGATCGTGACGTCGCTATTGCGGCTCGAGCCATAGACCGTCGCGAGCTGGAAGCCCGCGCTCTTGGCGACGTTGCTGGTGATCGTCACCTTGCCGCCGCCGACTGCGCCGACTGCAGTTGCATAGTCGCCCGCGGTCTCGGCATGGTCGCTGACCACGGTGACCGCGCCTGCGCCCGACGCATAGCCGAACACGGCATCCTGGGTGGCGCCGGTAGCGGTGTTCGAGCCTGCTGCAGTGGTGATCGTGGTGCCGGCGTTGATCGCGATGTCGCCATCGGTGGTCTGCGCCCAGATGCCCTGCGCGCCCAGGCCCACGGTGCGGACGGTGTCGCTGTTGATGGTGATCGCGCCGATGGTCGAGCGCGCATCGATGCCGAACGCGTTCGCGCCCTGCGTCGCTATGCTGCCCGTATTGTCGATTGCGATCGCGCCGGTCGAGGCGACCGAGATGCCGGAGGATGCGCTGCCCGCCGTAGTGATCGTATCGCTGGTGATCTTGGTGGTGCCGGTTGCGCCGACGATGTTGATGCCGTGCGAATTGTTGCCGCCGGTGGTGATCGTGCCGCTGTCGATGGTGAGATCGCCGCCGCTGCGATCGAACCAGATGCCGAACGACTCGCGGCCGAGGGTGCTGATCGTGTCGCTGGTGATCTTGGCGCTGTTGGTGATCGTGGCGACGTATATCCCGGTCGCGCCGTAGCCGCCGGTCGAAGTCACCGTGCCGCTGTCGATGACCAGGTCGCCGGCGTGGAAGATGTGGAAGCCGTACGAGGTCTGGGTGATGTTGACGACGTCGCTGGTGATGTTGAGGGTGCGGTCGGCATAGGCCCAGATTCCGGCCTGGTTGTTGCCCAGCGCCTCGGTGGTGCCGGCGCGCACCGTCGCATCGCCCGAATTGATGTAGAGTCCGGTGCCGCCGGCCGCATTGGCGTTGGTCAGGCGGGCGATGCCGCTGGTGAGGTTGACCGAATCGCCCTGGGCGATGATCGCGTTGACCTGGTTCGTGCCGTTGGCAGTGGCGACATTGCTAGTGATCGTCGTCGAGGTCGGGAAGACGCCGCCGTTCGAGCCGGTGAAGATTCCGCGCAGGCCGCCATTGGTGACGTCGGCGTTGATCGTGATCGCACCCCCCGCGCTGATCGCGGAAATGCCGCGGCTGTTCGGATTGCTGCTCGAATCGATCGTGCCGGTGGTGATGTGGACGTCGCCGGCCTGCGCACGTGCGTCGACGCCGTAGGACAATGCCGTCCCGGTGGCGCTGATCGCGTTTGCGGAGATCGTGATGTCCCCGCTGCCGGTGTTGGTCGCCGCGATCGCCGCGCCGTTGTTGACGCTGCTATTGGCGTTCTGGATCGTGCCGAGGCTCAGCGCGATGTTGCCGCCGCTGGTGGTGACGTCGACGGTGCGCGGGCCGCCCGATCGCGTGCCGGTCTCGGTCAGTGCGTAATCGGCGTTGGTGTTGGCGCTGACATTCTGCGCCTGCGCCGCAAACGGCACGAGCAAGGCGCCGAAAGCGCTGCCGGCGAGCATCAGCGCGCGGGTTGGTCGGGCGTGGGCGTGAGTCGTCGTCGCGTTCATCGTCTTGATTTCCTAGATTTTCGCCGCGCACGGCAGGACCAGCGAGCGGCTGGCAAAGTAAGCCGCCCGTTACGCAGAGTTCCACGTGCCGACGCACCGCGCCGGCTGTGATCTGCCTTTCATGTTTTCAGCAAAGGTTCCCCACGCGCCCGGCGCGAAACACGCCTGTGCAGGCCCGATACGTTCGACATTGATCAAGACCCCGTGCTGCTTCTCAGGCCTAAGACGCAGCCGATTGATTACAAACACTTAACGGTCAATCAATTATGTCGATTTCGACACGTCCGTACGACCTTTGGGAACGTGCATTCTAGATCGCCAGGGGCGCGTCATGCCGCCCAGGCTCGCGTAGCAGGAGACGCCAAGCGCCATCCTGCCGCTTCAGTAACGGTTCGGCATCGGCATGAGCGCGCCCGAGCGCGCAAGCGATCGTCGTTCGGGCGCGCATCGGTGCCGTCGCGCGACTATCCGCCCGGCGCAGCCTTTGCGTCGAGGCCCCGGACCACGTCGGCGGTCAAATCGTTGGCGAAATTGCCGCCAAGCGCCGAATTGCGATCGAACAACAGGCCGCACTTCTTCTGCTGATAGGCCGCCGCGATCACCGGCTGGGCGGCGTCGGCGATCTGCTGCATTTCCTTGGCGCGCGCCGCCTCGATCGCGCTCGATCGCTGCTGTGCCTTGGCCTGGAGCGGCTGGAGCCGGGCCGACAGCGCCTGGTCGCGAGTACGGCGCTGTTCGGGGGTGAGCTTGGCGGCCTCGGCCTGGAAGGCCTTGAGGTCGGTCTCGATCGGCGCGCGCTCGGCGGCGATCTCGGCCTGGGCGTCGTCCGACATCTTCTTGAGGCGCGCGGCCGCCGCCTTGCCGATCGCGGCGTTGGCGAAGATCGCCTCGCGCGACAGCAGGCAGACGCCGGGGACGATCGGGCCGCCCAGCGAGGCGGCCGCCGGCGCGGTCTGGGCGAAGGCGGGCGCGCCGATCAGGAGCAAAGTGGTGGCGCACAGCGCGGTACGAAGGATCATGGCAACAACTCTCATGCAAAAGGCAAAGATCAGGCGGGGTTCGAAATAGCGTCGCTATGTGACGGCGCAGCGGCAGCGGCAGCGGCACGCGCACCCTGGCGGGCCAGCAATGCATTGAAATGGTCGAGCGAGGCGAGGTGATATTGGACCAGCGCCAGCCAGCCATTCCGGTACCATTCGAGGATCGTCGCGTCGTCGAGCGCGGCGAATGCCCCGGCATCGACCACCAGGAATCCGTCGACGGCGAGCTTGCGGCCATCGGGCAAAGTAACGTCGGCGCGGCGCGGGACCAGCAGGCCGCTCGCCTTCAGCGCCGCGCAGAACGCGCCGGTCGCGGCAGCGTCGCGGCGATAGGCTTCGCAGAATTCGAGCGCCTGGCGAGTCAGCGCGGTCGGCGCGCCGTCTTCGAACAACGCGACCCCCTCGTCCCCCGACGGGGCGAAACGATCCGAACCGACATCGGCGATCAGCGCGAATTGCTCGGCATCGTCGGTGGCGACGAAGCCGAACGGGTAGCGGCGGACATAAGCGGGGATGTGCAGCCCCTCGGCCCAGGCCCCGTCGGTTACGAACAGATTGTCGTCGGCCAGCCCGAGCAGAACGACCGGCGAGGGCACCGCCGCATCGGCGAACAGGATCGGATAATGGCGCGCCGCGGCGACGAACTCGCCGACCACCACGGGCACATAGGTCGTTGCCGCGGCGAAGCCGTAATCGCCCTCCTTGAGGCGCCAATCCTGGTGCCGTTGCGACGAAAGCGCTTCGGGCGCGCGATAGAAAAGCGGCAGTGGCGGCGATTCGGACACGATGATTTCCTCGGATGTCAGGAAGGTTCGCGGGCGGAGAGAAAGGGAGTAAACTCCGCCCGCTCGCCGTCAGATCGTCTGACGGCGAAGCATGATGGTGCGCGGTCCGATTCGCACCGGCACCAGTCCCTCGGTCGAAAGCAAGCGGCGCAGCGCTTCCTCCGGCGTCATGTTGCCGCGCAATGCCGGCGTCGTGCGCGTCCTGGTTTTGGCGGCGTCGTAGAGGATGTTGAGCCCCGACGCCCGGCCGACCGCGCGGATCGCATCGTCGAGCGGCTGCTCGCCGATGTCGAAGGCGACCTGCGCCACGACATCGCCGCGCATCGCCACCTGGGTCGGTGCCGGTCGGCCCTCGGGCAGGGCCGGCACCGTCGTTTGCGAACTGGTGTCGCGATCGCCCGCGCAGGGATCTTCGGGACCGCCGCAATTGCCATAGCCGGTGACGTGCACCTCAATCAGCGAGGGCGAGACGATCGCCGCATTCTTGCGGACCTGCGACACCGCTTCGTCGAGTGCCTTGTCGACCGCGGCCGATTTGGCGCCGACTTCGCCGGTATCGAGCGAGGTCGGCGGCGCTGCCGGCGGCACCGGCAGGCCGGTCTGGACGCCGGCGACGTCGATATTGTCGGTACCGAGAACTTCGATCGCATAGACGTTGAAATTGCCCGAGACGCGGATGCCCGCATCGCCGGCGTCGACGATACCTGCCGGCGCGATCAGGTCGACGTCGGCGGGCGGGGTGCCCGGCTGCGTCGCCAGCGTGCCGATGCCGGCGCCGGTCGGCAGGCCGGCGGGCTCGCGCACCATGCGGGCCCAATTGTCGAGGGCGTAGTTGTAGAATTGTGGACTGATCGAGGTCTTGGCCCCCTGCCCCGCGGCGATGTCGCCCCAGGACGACCAGATCAGGACGTTGCCGCCCTTGCTGGTGAGGATGCGCGACTGGTTCACCGCGACGCTATTATGCGACAGGATATTGATCTCGCCCCCGTCGTTGGTGACGATTCCGGCGCGCAGCGCATTGCCGCGATCGCCTTCAAAAGCCGGCTGGCCGGTCTCGGCGGCGCTGGCCGCGACGTTGGCGAGCGTCATCGCGCCGCCGGGGATGACGAACTCGACCTTGCCGCCCCCGTTCGAAAGCACTCGGCTGGCATAGGTCTCGAAATTGCCGGCCCAGCGCGATTCGCCGGCGGCAAGCGCGGTCTTGCCGTCCTTCTGCGCGCCCGGGAACAAGGTCTCGATCGCCTTGTAGCCGCGGAAGCTGGTGTCGAAGCGATCGCTGTCGGGATCATTGGCTTCGCGGCCGGTGGTGCGCAGTTCGAGGAACAGCACGCTGCGATAATACGGCGTCTTGAAGTCGCTCGACAGTCCGTTCCAATAGCTCCACGCGGTATCGAGATAGGCGCGCTGCTCGGCCTTGGTCCCGAGCGGATCGAGCCCCTGCAGGCGGCGGACATAATTGACTAGGCCTTCGCGCGGCTCGGGGGTGGCGAATTCGCCGGTGGCGCCCTGGGCGCGCGCATATTCGCGGTCGAACAGATAGAGCGACAGCCCGTCCTCGAGCAGATAGTCGGCCATTCCGGCGGCCTTGCCGGGATTGAGATAGGCATCCTCGAACGCCTGGTAGGATGGCGCCTGGTTGAAGCCGGTGCTGATCGCGATGTCGGCGGCCTTTTCGTCGGCATGCCAATCCTGCGGCCCCGACGGCCATTGGTTGGCGCTGCCCGGGAAGGTGAACACCTTGATCCGCTGGGTTGTGATGCCCAGCCCGTTGCTCGGCAGCCAGATATCGGTGCCGGCTTCGATCTCCAGGCGACCAGGACCACTCAGCGTGATGTGACCGAAGCTGTTGGCGGTCGGCGCGTCGGTCGGTGCCTGGAAGTTACGATCGAAATAGATGCCGCCGCCGGCGCGGACGATGCTGACGTCGTTCAAGTTGTTGTGCTGGAGGTCATAGGACGGGAAATAGATATTGCCCTCGGCCTGCAGCCAGGTCTGCTTGGGAATTTCGAGCAATGCCTGGTTCGACGTGACGATATCGCCGCCCGCGGCATAGATGCGCACCGGCTGAGTATCGCCGACATGCAGATCGGGGACGTTGTCGATCGTGAAATAGGTCACCCCCGGATAGGCGCTGCCCGAACCCGCGGCGAGGAACATCGAACGACTGATCGTCGGAGCCAGATTGGCCCCCTGGTTGGTCGGGGTGCGGATCAGCGCCATCTTGGCCTGGCTCATGAAGATGCCCTGATAGGCGCCGCGATAATTCTGCGCTTCCTCGCCCAAGGTGAGGTTGGGCAGGAACGGATCCACCGCCTGGGTGCCATAGCCGATATAGACGTTGCCGCCGGCGAGCAGATCGAGCTGCCCGGTCGCCGAGGGCAGCAGGGTCATGCCGCCGAGCACGCGGACATCGCCGGTCGCTGCGATCGCCGCGACGGTCGAGGGATAGAGGTCCCAGCCCACCGAATCGCGCCCGGTTACCGGACGGCTGGTATTGCCGTAGAACAGCACCGGCTCGGGGCGGTTATACACCCGGGTCGGTCCCGAGGCGAAATAGGCCAGGCTGATGTTGAGCCCGTTGTTCCACAAGGTGACGTCGCCGCCCGCCGAGAACAGCCGCACGCTGGCTTCCTTCGTATAGCTGACGAAGCGATTGTCCGCCCAGTCGCCCGCATAGTTGATCAGCGGATCCATCACGCTGTCGACGTTGAGATCGCCACCGCTCTTGATGTCGAGCTGGCCCGATGAGGTGAAGAACATCGTGTAGAGATCGTAGTGCGCGGCGGTCAGGCGGTAGTCCGCCTGGAGGTCGCAGCCGCCGGTGCACTGCAGGCTGGGGGTGGCATAGACCGTCGAGCCCGCCAGGATGCTGCCGCCGACATTGAGATCGCCGGTGCCCGAGGCGACATAATAGGCGCCGCCATACAGGTTGCCGCCCGCACGCAGCGCGAGGTTGCCGCCCCCGGTGAGCGTCAGCGCCATCGGCGCATTGAGCCCGTTGTCGAGCTTGGCCGTGTTGCCGGTGACGCGGCCGCTATTCGGGATGGCGACGCCCAGATTGTCGACATCGCCGCCCGCGACGATATCGACATTGCCGCCGCCCAGCGCGCCGATGCCGCCCTGGAACGCGCCATAATCGATCCACCAGCTGCTCTGCTGGAATCCGCCCTGGCCGTCCTCGACGAACAGCCCGGTGACGTCATCGATCCTGCCGGCGCGCTTCTGATAGCCGCTCGGCATTTGCGGCGTGAGCCGGCTCGCATTGATGTCGCCGGTGACCTGGATGCGCAGATCGCCGCCGCTCTGGCCATATTGAGCATCGGTCGGAACGGTGAAGCCAGCCAGGTCGGCCGCCTTCTGCCCGGCGGTGTAGATCACCGAGGCACGCTCCTGGAGCGTGAGGTCACGTCCGGCGGCAAGGTTGATCGCGCCAGTGCCGGTGCGCACGGCATGCCCGGTGGAATTGTTCCACTGGATGAAGTCGCGCAGATCGCTGTCGATATTGCCGTTGCCGTCGACATTGACCGAGCCGAGGCTGCCATCTGCCCGCATCGACGGATAGCCGCTATTCTCGAGCACCAGCCAGGGCAGCGGCCGCCGCGCATAAGAGCTGGTATCGACATAGTCGCCGGTCAGCGGATCCTTGGCGATCGGCACGCCGGTCAGCGGATCGAGATACTGGCCGTTGGCGTCCCGAGTAAGCTCGAAATAGCCGACCTGGGCGTTCTGGTCCTGGTTGCGGACGAAGCGGCCGAATGCGTCGATCAGGTACAGCCGGTTCTCGTTGCCGAATGCGGGATCGTAATAATATTCGATCGTGTCCGGCGTGCCCCCGACGATCAGCGAACCGGCGCCGTTCAGCATCCCCTGCGACAGCACCGCCATCGAATCCGGGCTCTCGATATTGGCGCCCGCCGTCAGATTGAATGCCCAGCTGTCGCCGTTCATCAGCGTGTTGCCGACAAAGCCATCGGTCAAATCGGCGTCGATCTTGAGATCGCCCGCGGCGCGCAATGTCAGCACGCCCGCGGCGCCGTCGAAGCGTACGCCCGACAGGTCCCAGTCGGTGGCGAGCGTCAGGTCGCCGTCGCTGCGCAATTCGATGCCGGCGGTCAGCGTGACGCCGGTGCCGAGGCGGTTGCGGATCGCAGCGGCATTGGCCGCCATGAACGCGACCGCATCGCCCTGGACCAGATCGATGACATTCTGGTCGACCACCGAAATGCCGTCATAGACGCGATAGCCTTCGGCGATCACCGAACGCGCGCCCGAAATCGTCCCGCCGAGCTGGCCGATGGCGATGTCGCTGCCCAGCTGCGGGGCGCGGAAGCGGACCAGGCGGCCGCCCTCGCCGCTGCCGCCGACATCGATCAGCGATCCTGCCGCGGTCGAGATGGTGCCGCCGTTACGGCCCGTGGTCTCGAGCAGCACCGTGCCGCCTGCGCCGCCGGCCGATCCGCTGGCGAGCAGCCTGGCGGTCGATGCCAGCACGACATCTTCCGCGGCGGAGAGCTGGATGGTTCCGCCATTGTGGCCGGTGGTGCGGATCGTGCCAGTGACGTTGACCGCGCCGTCATTGGCGATGACCGCGAAGTTCTGGACGTCGACGGTGCCGCCCACGGTGACGTCGCCGCTGTTGATCTCGAAGCGGCGGCTCTGGCGGAAGCCCGCTGCGTCGAGCAGGTTGTTGAACCCCGCAAAGTCGCCGAGGCTCTGGGTCAGCAGGTTGAACGACCCGCTGGCATAGCCCGCCTCGGCAGTGCCGCGCACCGTACCGCCCAGGCGCGCTTCGCCCTGGCCGGTGCGGATCGACAGCGTGCCGGCATTGCCGCCCGCCGCCGTGCCCGAGACGTCGATCAGCGAGCCCTTTTGCGCGACCACGTCGCCGGCATCGGCGATGAGATTGACCGTGCCGGCGCTGACCCCGACGCTCTTGTCGTAGAAACGGCTGACGTTCGAGGTGACGTCGAGGATCGAATCCTGCGCCAGCACGACATCGCCGCTGCGTGCCTGCAGGCTGATCGTGCCGCCGGTGATCCGGGTCTGGCCCGAATAATTGACCGAGGACCCGACCAGCCCGAGCGTGCCTCCGAACGACTGGAACACCGGCAGCTTGGTGTTGCCGTTGAACGCGACGTCGATCGCGCCGGTGGCGTCGAGGAACAGCCGCGCGCTGCTCTCGGTGGTCAGCCCGCCGGACGAGATCGCGATCTGGCCGGGGACGAACAACGTGGTGTCGTCGCGTCCGATCACCCGCTCGGTGGCGTGCACGTCGAGCTTGGCGATGCCCGACAGCCACTTGTCGTCGCCTTCGATGTAGAGATTGGTGGCGTCGAGCCGCAGCGTCGCATCGCCGGCCACCGCCTGGGCGGTGCCACCGCTCGAATTGGCGAGCGTCAGCGTCGTCGCGCCGATCTTCGCCTCGCCGCCGCCGATGACGTTGATCCGGCTGGTGTCGAGCCGCAGCCCGCCGCCCGCCGCCAGCGTCACCCCGCCATAGAGATCGATCGAGCCATAGCTCTTGAGCGTCAGATCGGTGGCGTTGCCGAGCAGGCCGAGCGCCCCGCCGGCGAACACCAGCCCGCCGGTGCCGGTCGGCACCGCGCCGATGCTGATCTGCGATGCCGAGGCGCTGAGCTGCTTGGCCTGGAGCGTCGCGCCGGTGGCGAGCAAGGTATCGTCGGTGGCGTCGAGCGCGACCGACTGGCTGCTCACGATCGAGGCGCCGTCGGCGATGTCGAGCACGCCGCCGCCGACCTGGATCGGGGCAAGCCCCTTGCCGGCGCGCGCGGCATTGATCGCCGCAAGCGCCTGCGGATCGGCGCGCAGCGCGTTCATCGCGGTCACCGCGGCGGTGTTGCGCAGGATATCGACCTGCTTGCCGCTCGACACCCGCAACACCGCGCCCTGATCGAGCGCGCCGTGCACCTGGTAATCGTCGGCAGGGGTCCAGCTGGTGTCGTTGTCGTGGATGAAGGCCGGGGTGGTGGCAAGGATGCGCAGATCGCCCGAGCTGCCGCTGATCGTTCCGCGATTCTCGATCTTCGCGCCGGCCAGCACATGGATATCGCCCTGCGAGGCGAACAGCAATTCGGGCCCGTAGAGCACCGATCCGGCGTTATCGACGACCACGTCGCTGCTCGACACGGTCAGTTCCATGTTGGTCGCGCCCTGGCTGCGGACGCCGCCGATCAGCAGGCTCTCGGCGCCGAACGCGTTGAGCTGGTCGCTCTTGAGGACCAGATAGCCGTCATAGCGAGTCAGATCGGTGTCGCTGCCCGCGACGAGGATCTTGCCGCCGGCAATGTCGGCGAAGCCGCCGCGGCCGCCCTTGGCCGCCGCCGATTTGAGCGTGCCGTTGAGGTTGAGTTCCTCGCCGACCTTGAACACCACCGAGCCGCCGTCGAGCGGGATGCGCGGAATCTCCGAGACCGGGCGATTGACCCGCAGCGCCTTGCGCAGGAAGGCGTCCGACGTGAAGAACTTGTTGGCGGTGGTCTCGATATAAGTCGAGCGCATCCGCAGCGCGGTGCCGGGCATCACGTGGAAGCCGATATCGCGCTGGTCGCGCGCCCCCGAGGCGCCGTCGACGCGGTAGCCGCTCTGCACGGTGGAGCCGTCGGTGAGGTTGGCGACCTTGCCGATCGGCGCGTCGGTGAAATTGCCGTAGCGATGGTTGGCGGTGACGCGGAATGCGCCGGGCAGCAGCGCATATTCGGCCGGAAGCAGCGTGTAATAGCCGGCCTTGAGCCCGCTGCCGCCCGACAGATAGACCTTGTCGCCGATCCCGACCTGCGACGCGCCGAAGCCCATCGGGGCGATGTTGCCGGCATAATCGGGGAGCACGGCATAGATCTGGCCGGGCGACGCGACCCAGTTGAAGTCGGCATCGCGATATCCCGTCAGCCAATCGACCGTGCCGCCGACGCCGGGGACGAATTCGCGCGCGAACAGATCGCCGCCGCCGCTGACGTCGAGCACCGCGCCCGATGCGATGTCTACGCTGTCGCCGGTGAGGTTGATCGTCTTGGTCGGCAGCGTCGTCAGTTCGAGCCCGGTGAACGGATCCAGCCAGGTATCGCCGTTCGACGTATAGCCGTACGGGATGACCTTGCCCTCGGCCGAAACCGAGGTGAGGCTGCCCGCCGCTAGGACCAATTTGCCCGCGCCTTCGGTGCCGTTGTCATAGACTTCGAGATTGAGCGTGCCGAGCGGCGAGCGCAGCGTGCCGCCCTGGAGGATGGTCGGCGCGCGCAAGGTCAGCTTGGCGCCGGCTTCATAGGGGCTCGCATTGATCGGGCCGCCATCATCCTGCGCCTGGATCTCGATCCCGACATCCGAAAGAACGTTGAAGGTCCGGCCGGTGCCGGCATAGACCTGGTCGGCCTTGAGGGTGAGCTTGCCGGTGCTGCTCAGCGTGCCGCGCGGCGCAGCCAGCGGATCGAGCGTGTAGCCCGAGAAGCGGATATCCCCGCCCGAGGTCAACTTGGTATCCGAGAAACCATAAAAGCGGCCGCTCGAAACCTGGAGCAACGTCCCGGCCTTGAGCTCGATCCTGGTGTCTTCATTGTCGCGGTTGACCCCGAACGCGCCGAGGCTGGTGAGATAGCCGCTCTCGCCGGTTACGCCGGCATCCAGGCCGTCCAGCTGGACCACGCCGGCTTCGAGGCTGACCTTGGCGCCTTCCATCGCGAGGAATTGCGGGCCGGCCAGCTTGATCGTGTCGAACACGTAGGAGCCGTCGGCCTTGCGTCCGCCGAGCGAGACATTGCCGGCGAAGATCATTCCCGGGGTCGCGTCGACCGACAGCGACGAGAAGCCGCCCTCGCCGATCTTGGTCGGCGACAGCAGGGTGATGCTCGGCGGGCCTTCCGGCGGAGTCGGCGGCTGATAGCCGACGAAGCCCAACGCCGTGAGCAATGCCTCCTGAACGTCCGGGATCGGCGGCGCAGTGAGATCGAGGCCCGATGCATCGCCGATCACCAGCATCGGCGGCACGCCCTTCGCCGCGGCTTCATATTGGCCGAGCAACGCCACGGTTTCGGGCGAGAGAGTCGTTCCCGGCGCGAAATCGAGCGGCGTGCCAAAGGCGTAGGACCAATCGATCGTGCTCAGATCGACTCCGACCAGCGAGGATATCGGGTTGCCCTGGAAATCGACGAAGAAGCCCCAGCCGGCATATTGTTCGAGCTGATCGATCGCTTCCTGCGCCGTGGAACCGCGCCCGCCGCCGCCAGCGGCGAGCTGCGCCTGCCAGGTGAGCGAGAAGGCGCCGCCGCGTGCGCCGATGCCGCCGGCCTGGGCGCGATAGGTCGCGTCGTTGATCGCCAGCACCGTGCCGTTGATCGCAATCGAGCCGCCGTTCGAGGCCAAAGTGGTCGGCCGGCGCAGCACGCCGCCGCGACCGTCGTCGACCTGCAGGTCGAACACCGCGCTGGTGCCCGAGACGTCGATCAGCGAGCCGCCGTCGATCTTGAGGTCATAGGCTTCGAGCGAGACGCTGCCGCCATTGTAGATGACGCCGTCGACCAGTTCCTTGCCGAGCGCGTCGATCGTGCGGTTGGTGATCAACGAGGCGCCGGGGGCGAGCAGCTTGCCGGTCTTGGTGAGATGGAGGAAGGTCGCTTCGTTGGTGTTGTTGCCGGCGAGGATCGAGATCGCGCCGCCGGGCGCGAGAAGGGTACCGGCGATCACCGCGTTGCCCGTCACCGAGATCTTGCCGCCGATTTCGGTGGCGAGCAGACTGCCCTCGCGGAGATCGACGGTGCCGATCAAGGCGATATCCATGCCGCGACGCAGCGAGGCGGGGCGCACGTCCTGCGGCAGATAGCCGATATCGGCGACGTCGTAGATGTCGGTGCCCGACACCGTCCAGAACGACGGCGGCAGGCCGTTGTACAGCGTCTGGTCCTTGAGCTGCAGCGTCGCGCTCGACGCCGACACCGACACGCCGTCCAGCAGCGTGATCGTCGGCGCCATCAGCGAGATCGCCGAGAAGCCGCTGCGCTGGAAGAATTCCGGGCGGATCAGCATGTTCTCGAGCGCGTTCTCGTCGGCCTCGGGATCGATCGCGGGAAGCGCATTGCCGATCACCAGCGGCTTGGACACGGTCAGCGAGAAGGCGCCGTTGCCGGCCAGGCCGTATGCGCGGGCATGGTCGAGCGCGCCGATGTCGAGCGCGTCCTTCTTGTCCATGCTGAACACGGTGATGTTGAGATTGCCGCCCTTGCCGCCGGTCAGGATGCCGTTGCGGTTGACCCAGGCGCCGCCGCTCGAATCGAGCAATGCGGTCGCGGGCAGGATCATGCCGACATCGTCGGCCTGCGCCGCGCTGCCGCTGGCGACGAGCGTGATGTCGCCGCCGTTGATGCGGGGCACGCTGGTCAGCGCGATCGGCTCGTCGATCTCATAGTCGCTGTACCACGAACCGCGCGTGTCGATCTTGGTGGTCGCGCCGAGCTTGAGGCCCATGCCCGCGAGCGAGACGTCGCCGCCCTCGGTGCGGATGCTGCCGAGGAACTCGAGCCGCTGGTCGGCGCCGAGCTCGAACGATGCGCCATTGGCGAGGTTGAGATTGACTCCGGCCTCGACGATGACCGCGGCGCCGTCGAGCGGGACGAAGGTGTTGTTGACCAGCTCGTCGCCGACTCGACCGCCCTGGTTCAACGAATAGCTGCCCATCGTCGAGCGGTTGAAGAAATCGGCCGAGGTCAGTGTGGTGTTGTCGTAACGGCGCGGCGCGTCGCGGCTATAGCCGTCCTCTTCGAGATCATATTCGTCGCCGAACAGCTCGCCATATTCGTTGCTGAGCTTGTCGGCGAAGCCGAACTGCGCGCTCAGCGCCTTTTCCTGCGCGGTGATCAGGATGTTGTTGCTGACATATTCGCCTTCGCTCTCCCCCGCATTATTGAGGAGGAAGGCGCCGCCGGCGGGGATGTTGCCGCGCTGATAGCGTCCGGCGACGGTCTCGCCGCGCAGCGTGCCCTGGAGCACGGTGTCGGGCGCGAGGATCGTGATCTTGCCGCCCTTGCCGCCCTGCTGATAGCTGGTCTCGTACTTGCCCTGCACCGACGACATCAGCGGAATGTAATAAGCGGTCTGCTTGCCCCATTTGGTGTCGTAATCGACCCATTCGTTGGCGAGGCCCATATAGAGCTCGTCGGGATCGGCCTCGCGGATATCGATGATCGTGCCGTCGAGCCGACGCAGCAACGTGGTATAGACGAAGCCATCCTGATAGGTGGTAACGCCGCCCGAAACGTTGATCACCGAGCCCGATTTCATGATGAAATCGTCGCCGATGTCCATCACTAGCGAACCGCCGTCGGTGAGGAACTGCGCCAGCGTGCCTTGCGACAGATTGTCGAAGCTGCCCCAATTGGCGAGATTGGTGCCCGAGCGGCGATCGATCGAAATCTCGCGGCGATAGAGCGGGCCGTCCTTCTGGATCGGCGAGTCCGACAGCTGCGCCGCGAACAATTTGCCGGTGACCTGATGATAGCCCATCGCCAGCGTCGTCTTCCAGCCCGACAGGTCGATCGTCGCGCCCGATTCCATCAGGAAGCGCGTGCCGTCCTCGTTGCCGGCATTGGCGCCGTTGCCGCGGTTGTTGTCGTACATGAACTGGCCGGCATCGAGCAGGACGTTCATCTTGCCGCTGGGCATGTAGATGATCGAATCCTGGAGCATGTAGACGCTGTTGGCGTTGATCTTGATCGAGCCGACGCTCTGCGCGCCGCCCGAAACCGGGATCATGTCGGTGGAGTCGAGATCGGGCGTGATCTGGGTCAGGCTGCCCTTGCCGAAGGTGACGGTGCCGTTGCCGGGCGCCGCATAGCCGAAGCCCAGCGTGTCGCCATTGGCATATTCGCGCCAGTCATAGATCGTCGCAGCGAAGCTGATCTTACCGCGGAACAAAGCAGTCGACGTCATGTCGATCGCGCCCGCCTGCTCGAGGCTGAGACCGCGGAAATCGATGCTGCCGCCGCGCTTGGCGGTGATGATGCCTTCGTTGCGCGCGGTGAAGCCGATTGCGCGGGCGCGCTCGGCCTGGCGGGCGTTGAGATAGGCGCCGATCAGGCCGCCTTCGACATATTGACCGTTCTCGAACGAATTCTGGACGAGTTTGTTATAGTCCTGCCCGCTCAGCACATCGCCGACCGCGAGTTCCTTGCCGAGCAGCATCGAATAGAAATCGCGCCATTTCTCGTCGGTGACGGTCTGGGTCGGCCAGCTGTACGGGATGTTGGCGCGCATGAAGGCAAGGCCGTTATACGCACCGGCAAAGGCATCGAGCATCCCGCCGGTCGTGGCGGTGAGATAGATGTTGTCGCCCGCTGCCAGGATCACCTGGCCTTCGTCGCGGACGTTGATCGTGCCCTTGTTGGTGACCCGCGGTCCCGCCAGGATCACCTTGCCGAACTTGCCGGCGTTGATCACGCTGTTGCGGCCGACCGTGACGTTGTAGCGCAGCGGATCATTGGGGTCGACGACGGTCGGGCCGTCGCCCATCAGATCGTAATAGTTGGGGGAATTGGCCCAGACGGTCTGACCAAGCGGGTTGTACCCGCTCTGGCCGGCGGGATAGGACCAGCTGTTCGAGAAGGTCGGGTCGGTCCGCTGGTTGGAATCGCGCGGGAACGACGTCAGGCCGCCGCCGATATAGGTCTTCGAGAAGGGCTCATAGACTCCGAACAATTGGTCGTCGCGCATGAACAGCGACGACAGCACCACCTGCTGCGCGTCGATCTTGCCTTCGACCGACAGGCCCGACGGCGCGACGAGGTAGATGTTGCCGGTCGCCTGGACGTCGCCGGCGATCTTGGTCACGTCCTTGCTGTACGAGCGGTTGAGCGCGATCCAGCTCGCCTTTTCCTGCTGGAACTTGAGCACTTCACCCGCCTGCAGGCTCATGTTGCTCCAATCGAGCAACGCCTTTTCCGACGACTGCACGATCGTCGTGGTGTTGCCGGCGACGTTGACGTCGGAGAAGCCGCGGCCGGTGACCAAAGCGCGGGTGTTGATCTTGGCGTCCTTGCCGATCAACACGCCATTGTCGTTGAAGATATAGACCTTGCCGAGCGCGCGGATCTCGCCATTCACTTCCGCCGCCTGGTTGCCATGGACGCGATTGACCGCGATCCAATTGGCCGATTGCTGCTGGAATTCGAGCACCTCGTTGGTCTTGAGGCGGAAATCCTCCCAGTCGAGCAAAGCCTTTTCCTGGGTCTGCTTGATCGTCATCAGCGGGCGGCCGTCCGCGGCGCTGCCGATCACCGGGCGGTTGGCGCCGCTCCATACCGAGACCTGGCCGTTGGGGCCGGTGATCCGGCCGGCCTGCATGCCCACCATGCTGCCGAAATCCTGCGCGCGCGCCGGTGCCGGCGCGAAGCTCGCCGCCAGCGCGAGCGCGGCGAGGCTGCCCCCGCCGAGCAAAGTGGAAGCGCGCACGGTGAGCGTGGGGCGACGAAGTAGGCGGGTCATGGCGGGCATCCTGCGCTGAGTCATTTAGTTCGTTATTGGGCGGGCTTGGCCGCGGCGCCGGCGCCGAGTTCGGCATCCATGCGCTGCTGGACGCTGGGCGGCAGCGTCTCGGCGGTGATCCGCGCGGCGCGAAGCCGGTCCTCATAGGACTGCTTCAGATTTTCCATCCGCACGCGCGAATGCTGGGTGAAGGGCTCCCAGTCCTTCCGCCGGACATACTTCTGCGCGATCTCCATCGCGATCGTATAGAGTTCGGCATTGCGTTCGCGGCCGAGCACCAGCAGTTCGTCCTTGAGCTTCATCTCGGCGCGCATCGCCTCCATCGACTGGCGGGCATTGTCGGCGATGCGCTCCTGGCGGATCAGCTGGCCTTCGAGTTCGGCGATGCGCTCGGCCGCCGATTGCGGCTTGGCGGTAGGGGTTGCCTGCTGGGCGAGCGCCGGGGCGCCCGCGCAGCAGAGCAAGGCGGCGGCGATGAGGATGTTGCGCATCACTGCCCCTCAGAACCGCGAGACGAGGTTGATCTGGAGCACGTCGACCGAGAAAGGCGGCCGGTTGATCGCGTCGGTGCTGAGCCAGTTCACCCCGATCGAGGTATTGTCGTAGATGCCGACCGCGCCTTCGATCGCGTAGCCCTTCACGTCGGTGCCGCCGAGGCCGAAGTCGCTGTCGGCGAAGATGTCGACCACCGCGTCGGTCTCGATCCTTTTGTAGGCGGCGGAGATATGCCAGTCGCCGAGCTTGCGGATGATCGGATAGCCGGCGTCGAAGCGGACCTGCCAGCCGAGATCGCCCGCCGGAACGCCGGGCTCGCCGCGCAGCCGCGCGATCTCGGCGCGATCGAGCGCGAGGTTCTTGACGACTTCGCCGGTCAGCCCGAAGCGCAGGTCGCCGTGATCGTACGCCAGATTGGCATGGCCGATGGCGAGATCGAAATCGGATGCCAGGCCGGCCAGCGTGGTCAGTCCGTCGGTGCGGACGTTGAACACCGAATTGCCCTTTTCGAGGAAAAGCGGCGCGGTGTAGTCATTGAGCCGCGACCCGTCGGGCGCGTTCTTGCGGCTCTGGATGCCCTGGAAGTTATAATAGGAACCGGCGACGGTGAAGGTCAGATTGTCCGCAGGCTTCGCCTCGACGCCCAGCTGGCCGCCCGCCATGAAGCTGTCGCTGTAGAGCAGCCGTTCCTCGAGCGGGAAATAGGCCGCCGTGCCGAACACCGCGACCTTGTCGTCGAAAAAGCCATGCCGCGCCGTCGCCGCGACGCCTTCGGGGTTGATATCGGCATCCCACACCATGTCGGTGGCGAGGAACGGATTGGCGATGCGCCCGCCGGTGAAGGTCAGGCCCTTGAGCGGCGTGACGGCGATATAAGCGCGGTCGAGCCAGAACTCGTCCTTCTGGAAGAAATTGCCGAGCGTGGCGTTGGTCGAAACCGCGCCGGGCTCGTTGCCCGAGGCAAGCCGGAAGCCGACCTGGACCTCCTTGGTGATGTTGGCGTCGACGTTGATCCGCGCGCGATAATTGAGCCGGCGCCGGTCGATCAGCGAATTGAGCAGCGGGAAGCCGCCCGAATTGGTGACGCCCCGCGCGCGGTTGATCGCGCCGACATCGGGGAAGAACGGGAAATTGTCCTTCGAGAAATTCTGCAGCTCCGAGCGGATCCGGAAATCGCCGTTGATGCTGATCCGCTGGGTCCATTCGGGCAGCGTGTTGGGCGCGATCCAGCCTTCGCTGCGCGCCTGCGCCACCACTTCCTGCTTCACTTCGTCGCGGATCTGCGCGCGCACCGTTTCGGGCACATAGGGCACGTCGATCGTCGCGGCGGTGCGTGGCGCCTCGCGCTGGGCACGCAAGGCCGCGGCGTCGCGGGCCTTGGCGAGCAACTGATCGGCCTTCTCGCGCGGCAGCACGCCTTCGTCGACGAGCAGCTGGAGCAGTTCGATGCCGATATCGTCGGTGGTCTGGGCATGGGCCTGGACCGGAGAACCGAGCGCGGCCAGCAGCGCCGCGCCGGCAAGCAAATGGGTGCGAAGGGACATGGGAATTTCCGTTCTTGTTGCCGTCCGGCTCAGCCGTCGGTGCGTTTCATGTTGATCGTGGCGTTGGTCAGGCCTTCCACCTTGGGTGGCCGGCCGCGGCCCAGCGGCGGCAATCCGGACAGCACGTCGCGGATCGCGGCATCGAGCTTGTTGTCCCCGGTGGTCGAGCGCAGCGCGGCGCCGACGAAGCGCCCGTTGGGATCGATGCTCAAGGCGACGCGGACGAAGCCGTTGGCGCTGCGGGTGCGCGGATCGCGTTGCAGCGCGCGGCGGACATGCGTCTCGACGAACGCCCCCCAGCCACCCCCGCCGCCCCCGCCGCCGCCGCGCCCGAACAGCCCGCCGCCCTTGCCCGCGGCCAGGCGGAAGCTGTCCGACCCGGCATCCGCGGCGCGATCGAGCCCGGCCGCTTCCGAAGACGGCGTCGGCGAAGGCGGCGCATCGGTCGGCGTCTCGACCGGGGTGTCGACATCCTCCTGGACCTTGGGATCGTCGGTCGGTTCGACGATCTCGGGCTCTTCCTCCATGATCTTCTCCTCCGGCTCGGGAGGCGGAGGCGGCGGTGGCGGTTGCAGCACGGTGATTTCCTGGATCACCCGCTCGCGCTGGGCGGCGGGGTTCGCCGTCGGCCAGAGCAAGTAGACGGCCAGCGCCGCGATCAGGATCAGGCCGACGCCGGTGACGATCGGCAGGATCCGGTCCGGGCGCCGTTGGATGAGGGCGTCGGCCATCGCTCAGCTCGGCTTCACGCGCTCGGTGACGATACCGAGCTGGGAGATGCCGACCCGCGAGCAGGCGTCGAGGACTTCGGTGATCCGGCCGAACTGCGCGACGCGGTCGCCCTTGATCACCACCGGAAAGTCCGGAGTCACTGCCTTGAACGAGCGCAGCTGGCTTTCGAGCTCGTCGATCGTCACCGGGAAGGTGTCGAGATAGACCTGCCCGTCGCTGTCGACGGTGATCGCCTTGGTGGTCGGCTTGGCCAGGCTCACCGAGCTGCTGGCCTTGGGAACGTTGACCTTGATGCCCTGCACCGAAGCAGTGGTCATGATGATGAAGATGACGAGCAGCACATACGCGAGATCGAGCATCGGCGTGATGTTGATATCGTCGTAGAGCTTCTTCTTGCCCTTGCCCTTGACCTGCATCGCCGCCCCCTATTCGGCGGCCAGCGCGACAGGCGCGCCGGGGCGATAGGTCTCGGCGATGCGCTTCTCGAGCTCGTCGACGAAGATCTGGTTGTCGGTCGAGATTTCGTCGAGGCGGCTCTGGAGATAATTATAGCCGAACAAGGCCGGGATCGCGACCGCCAGGCCGGCGACGGTGGCGAGCAACGCCGCGGCGATGCCCGGGGCGATCGCGTTGATGTTGACGTCCCCGGCGGCAGCCACGCCGGCAAAGGTGATCATCACCCCGACCACGGTGCCGAGCAGCCCCATGAACGGCCCGCCCGAGATCGCGATGGTTAGCAGCACCATCCATTTGTTGAGCCTTTGCTCCTCGCGCGCCTGGCCGGCATCGAGCGCCGAGCGGATCGCCGCGATCGATTGCGGCGCGATGGCGTGGCGGTCGGTGCCGCGCGCGGCGGCCGCCTCGGCGAGCCGGGGCTTGAGTTCCTGCTGGCCGATCTCGAACAGACGCGCCAGCGACGAGTCCGGCTGGGCCGTCGCCAGCTCCGAGGAGTTGAGCCCCGAATGCGCGCCCTGTCCGCGCGTGGCGTGGCCGTAGCTGGTCAGGAAGCGGCGATTGGCGCCCGCGGTCTTGAGCAGCAGCCGGCCCTTGAGGATCATGATGAACCACGAGATCAGCGCCATCACGCCGAGCAGCAGGATCACTGCCCAGGCATCGGGAGTCAGCGCGCTGACCAGGATGCCGAAGTAATTATGCCCGCCGGCGCTGGCGCCCTCGCCTTCGGCGGCGACGCTGGCGAAGCTCGCCGAGCGATCCTGCGAACCGGCGGCAAGCGCGATCGCCGATGCCGAGCGCACCGTGTTGGCGCGGCCGATCTCGTCGACATCGCCGACAAAGCCGGCCTGGCCGCCGACTGCGCCGATCACGTCCTCGCCGGCCAGTGCCGGCAGCTTGGCGTCGAGCGTCGCGACCGGACCGCCATTGACGTAGAGCGTGACCTTGCCGTCGCCGGCGGTGACCGCGAGATGCGCCCAGCTGCCCCCCGGCAGCGGCGCGCCCGACAGCGCTTCGACCGGCGCGCCGTCGGCACCGACCAGGCGGACATAGGGCACGCTGCCGCGCAGCCCGACCGTCAGCCGCTGCGGCGCAGCTTCGCCGCCGGCGCCCAGCTTGGTGTAGAGCACCGCATCGGCCGGCATCCCGGCATTGGCCGGCTTGATCCAGCTCGAGAAGGTCATCCGGCCCTCGGCCGCGACGCTGAGCGAGTCGCTCGGCGCGATGCGGATCTGGCTGGCGGCAGTCAGCGTCGCGCCGCCGCCGATCACGCCTTCTACGGTCGGCTTCGCGCTGAACGCAGTGACGCGGTTGGCATTGGCGGTGGCGTCGGTCGGCGCGCCATTGTCGCTGAGATGCTGGACCAGCGACTGCTCGCCGTCATAGGTGCCGGCCGGATTGGCGACGGGCTTGGCCGCGGCGCTGCCATAATAGAGCCAGATGTTCTGGCTGGCGCCCGGCGCGACCGACGGCACGTCGACCCACACCAGAGCGATCTCGGCCGAAGGATCGAAGCGCTCGACATGATAATTGAGCGGGGTCTTGTCGTCCGAAGCGACGAAGCGCAGGTCGCTGCCGTCGGGCTTGACCTTGCTGAAATCGAGCACCCCCGAATGGAGCCGCACCAGCACCGGCGCGCGCTTCACTTCCTCGGTCAGCCCGCGCACCGCGGGTGCATTGAGCGTGATCTTGCGGCGCTCGCTCCAGTCGGAATTCCACCAATCCTGCGCGGAAGCCGTGCTCGGCGTCAGCGCAGCAAGCAGGAATGCCGCCGTCAGAAGATTCTTTTTAGCCATCGATGTTCCCCGTCACCCGGTAAGAAAAAAGCTTAGAATTCGGCCCAGAAGCGGACCTGCGCGCGCAGGCGGTCGCCCACGTCCATCGGCAGGCCGGCTTCGTTGCGCAGCGGCGCCGCGAGCAGCGTCGATGCGTTGAAATATTTGAAGGCGCGGAAGCGCAGCCCGGCACCCACGCTGAGCAGGTTGGTCACGCTCTGCTGCGATTGCAGCGCGTCGCGGACGTGGAGGATGCCGGCGTCGACAAAGCCGAACACGCGCATCTCGTTCATCCATTTCACCCCGTCAGAGAAAGACGGGCTGTCGACCTGGAACTGCATGGTGGCGCCGTCGTCGCCGAGTTCCTGGCTCTCGTAATAGCCGCGCACGCTGTCGAGCCCGCCCGCCGAGAATTGCTCGTTCGAGATCAAAGGCCCGCCGGCGATCTGGGCCGACAATTTGATCCCGGCGCGCCAGTCGCCCGGATATTTGTAGAGATAGGAAAGGTCCGAGCGCAGCGTGACCCAATTGGCGCTGGCGTTGAAGCGCTTGAGCCCGAAGCCGCGATCGCCGGCGCCCAGCCCGCGCAGCCCGGCATTGACGCCCAGCGAGAGATCGAGCTCGTCTCTGTCGGTGCGGCGCGCCAGCGAATATTGCGCGGTGATCGGGTAATAATCGATCGGCGTCGACGCGGTATCGGCGCCGAGGATCAGATTTTCCTCGAAATTCTTGTAGTCGATCCCGGCGGTGAACTGGTGCACCAGTTGGCTCGCGCCCTCGCCGCTGGTGAAGCTGTACAGCCCGCGCAGCCCGACGATCGTGCCGGTACCCAGCACGCCGATTCCGCCGATCGCCGCGACGTCGCTGTTCGAGCGCACGACATAGCCGAGCAGCGAGAAGCCCTCGCCGCCGATCGGCGCGACATAGGAGCCCGACAGCACATAGGATTGGTCGGGCTTGGTCGGAGTCATCTGCCCCTGCAGCGACAGCGAATGGCCGAGCTGGAACAGATTGGTGTAGCGCACCGAGGCCGAGGCGCGCAGCCGCTCGGTGCGGCTGCTGCTGCGATCGTTGACTTCGAACGAGCCGTGATAAGGCGCGTGATCCTCGACCGCGAGATCGATATCGACTTCGCCCGGCAGATCGCCGGCGCGCAACGTCGGCATGATCAGCCGGTCGCCCGATTTGTTCGCCGCCGCGATCTCGCGCGACACCGCCTTGTAATTGGGCACCGAGCCCTCGGCGAGCGCGGGCAGCGACTTCTTGATGTCCTCGGGCGAGAAATAGCGCGCGTCGGTGACGCGGACGCGCCCGATCTTGGTCTCGACGACGTTGAAGCGGAACACTCCGCCTTTCACTTCCTGCTCGGGAAGCTCGACCGAGACGGTCTCATAGCCTTCGCCGCGATACGCCTTTTCCAGCGCGGCGCGCGCGGCCTCGACATCGCCGATCGGCCGCTTGGGGCCGAGAAACGGCATCACTGCCTTCTCGACCGCCATGCGCGGCAGGACGGTGTTTCCCTCGATACGGAAATTATAGATGTCGACGACGCGGCCATCGGTGCCGGCATCGGCGACGGCTTCGGCGGGCGCCGCCTCGGCCTGTTGTGCATAAGCGTGACTGGTCGTGCAGCAGCAAAGGGCAAACGCCCCCGCCGACCGCGCTAGCGCGAACGTCATTCAAAATCCCCCGTCGCCGGGCGCCCTCACGGAGAATGCTCCCCGCCGCGCCTCAGCCCTCACTCGTTGAGGTTCCGCTAGTTGCCTATTGTGACTCTTCAGTGAAAAACCGAAAAAGTTCCAAACTTTTTCGAAGTGATGTGAATCTTTATCAGATCCATTCGGATTCAATACTGTTGGCTAGTCGCGATTTAGCGCGAGTCTATATTTGCGGATGACTTGCATTCCGCATCTATACAGAAAATAACTCCACACGGCGCGAAGCCGTGGAGTATCGTTCTGTGGAGATCATCCGATCCCTCGATATCCCAAGGACGCTTGGCCGGCACGGAACCGTACCAGGAATCGACAATTTTTTTCGGACGGCCCGCGCGCCGGCAAATTGCCGGCGCGGGTCAGCGCGGTTGCGCGCCTTTGGCGACGATGCGCAGGTCGCGGGGCCCGTCGACGACGCGCACGCCATAGATCGCGCCGACGGTGGTGGCGAAGCTGACGCTGTCGCTGGTCTGGAAGACCCCGCTCAGCCGCAGCCGCGCGAGTTCGGCGCCCTGCAGCACGATCGGGCGACTGCTGTAGCGGTTCATCTCGGCCACGGCCTCGGGCAGCGGCGTCTCGTCGAGCACCAGCTCGCCGTTGCGCCAGGCAGTGACCATGTCGAGCTTGGGTCGGTCGAGCGACGGTGCCCCGGTGCCGGAGCGACGATAGCGTTCGCCGGGGGTCAGCCGCACCGGCCGGGTCGTCGCGGCATCGGCGATGCTGCCGATATCGACCGAGCCGGTCAGCAAGGTGACGTCGAGCCGCTGCGCGTCGCTGCGGACGATGAACGAAGTGCCGAGCGCACGGACATAGCGCCCCGCCGCCTCGACGATGAACGGATGTTCGGGATCGTGCGCCACGTCGAACATCGCTTCGCCGCTGACCAGCTTCGAGCGCCGTTCGCTTCCCTGGCGGTACACTTGCAGTTCGGAGCCGGTATTGAGCGTGACGTGGCTGCCGTCGGCCAGCACCAATGCGCGCTGTTCGCCGATGCCGGTGCGATAGATCGTCGGCGACCAATAATGATTGAGGCCGAGCACGCAGACCAGCAGCGCGCAGGCCAGGCCGGCCATCGCCATCACCCGGCGCCGCGCCGGCGCGGGCGGCGCGACCACGGGCCCGTCGCGCTTCCAGTCGGGCAGCACCTGGCCGAGTTCGTCCCACACCCCCAGCGTCCGGCCGAGCGCTTCGGCGCGCAGCGGATCGCTGCCCAGCCACGCGTCGAGACCGGGGGATGCGGCGACATCGGAGGCGGACCCGCGCGCAACCCACAAGGCAGCTTCGGCCCGCGCCTGCTGGCGCCGGTCGTCGTGCTGCGTCTCGGCCGCGTCTGCCGGGCTCACCATCCCTCCATCCAGTTCACTAGAAACAATATCCCCTTGGCCAGCCGCTTCTCGACGGCGCTCAGGCTCAAGCGATGTTGCGCAGCGATCGCCGCCACGCTCAACCCCTCCATGCGCTGCGCCCGGATCATCTGCCGCGTGATCGGATCGAGCGCCGCGAACCCTTCGTTCAACCTGTCTAGACGTCTGCGCGAGGCATAAACCTCATCAGGCAAAGGCGATTCATCGACAATGATGTGCGATTCGATCGGCTCGTCGGCGTGATTGGCGCGCCGCCGCTTGCGCACCGCGTCGATCGACAGGTTGATCGCGGTGCGCACCAGAAAGCCCTCGGCATGGTCCACGGCCTTGTCGCGGCGGTAGATTTCGAGGCGCTGATAGGCTTCCTGGATCAGATCCTCCGAATCCTCGCGCGACACGCCTCGCCGCTGCAAGGCACGCTGAAGCCGCTTGATCGTCTGCGCGATGGAGGATTCCATGTCGGAATCCCCCTCGGCTCCGATTGCTACAATCTCGTGAAGCGTGCCGGTGCTTGCCGCGCAGCCGCGGCCTGCGCAATATGGCGGGCACATTGCCGAGGAAAAGCCAAATGACAGCCGCCTTCGTACCCACCAGGCGCTCGGCCTGATGCGGAGCACGCCGATCGCATTGCTGCTCGCCCTCGCTGGCTGCGGCGCGCAGGACGAAATGCCCAAGGTCGAGACCGTCACCGTGGTAAAGTCCTATCCCCACGATTCGCAGGCCTTCACCGAAGGGCTGTTCCTCGACGGCGGCACTTTGTTCGAGAGCACCGGCGAGGAAGGCACTTCGGGGATCCGCAAGGTCAACCTCGACACCGGTGAAGTCACTGCGCAGGCACCCTTGTCCGCGCCTTATTTCGGCGAGGGGATCATCGGCTGGAAGGACCGGATCTACCAGCTGACCTGGAAGGACCAGAAAGGCTTCATCTACAATCGCGCCGACTTCAAGCCGCTCGGCGAGTTCGCCTATAAGGGCGAAGGCTGGGGCCTCACCCACAACGGCAAGTCGGTGATCATGAGCGACGGCAGCGCGACTTTGCGCTTGCTCGATCCCGAGACGATGGCGCAGCAATCGACCCTGACGGTCACGGCCAATGGCTGCCCCGTCAAGGACCTCAACGAACTCGAATGGATCCAGGGGGAGATCTGGGCGAATATCTGGCGCACCGACCTGATCGCGCGGATCGACCCTGCCACCGGCAAGGTCAAAAGCTTCGTCGACGTCTCCGCGCTCGGCCCGCCCACCCCGAGCGACGACGAAGTGCCCAACGGCATCGCGTATGATTCGGCCGCCAAACGCATCTTCGTCACCGGCAAGATGTGGCCCCAGCTCTACGAAGTCCGCGTCAGCGACGGCGCCGCCAACGGCGCGGCGCAGGACCAGGCCGCCGCGCTGATGCGCTGCCAGCCGAGCTGAGCCGATGCCCCGCATCACCTTCCACCTCGCCCGCGCCGACAACGGCGTGATCGGCCGCGACGGCAAATTGCCCTGGCACCTGCCCGCCGACCTCAAGCGCTTCAAGGCGCAGACGATGGGCAAGCCGATGGTGATGGGGCGCAAGACCTTCGAGAGCTTCCCGTCGCCGCTGCCCGGCCGCCGCCATATCGTGCTGACCCGCGATGCCGGCTGGGCGGCCGCAGGCGCCGAAGTCGCGCACTCGCCGGAGGAGGCGCTGGCGCTCGCCGGCGGCGACGTGGCGGTGATCGGCGGTGCCGCGGTCTTCGCCTTGTTCCTCGACCGCGCCGACCGCGTGGAGCTGACCGAAGTCCATATCCCGGCCGAAGGCGACGCGACCGTCCCCGCTTTCACCGGCTGGCGCGAAGTGGCGCGCGAGGAACATGCCAGCGAAGCGGGGCGCCCGGCCTACAGCTTCGTCACGCTGGAGCGGGCGCGATGAAGAAGATCCTGTGGGGCCTGGCCGCGCTCCTCCTGCTCGCCGCGATCGGCTTCTTCGCAATCCTCCCGGCGATCGTCGAATCGGGGATGAACAAGGTCGTGCCCGCGGCCCTGCCCAGGGTGACGGCGCAGACCCGCCAGCTCCACGCATCGCTTCAGATCGCCGACATGCACGGCGACACCCTGCTCTGGCGACGCAGCCTGCTCGACCGCGCGTCGCGCGGCCAGATCGATGTGCCGCGGCTGAGCGAAGGCAATGTCGCGCTGCAGATCTTCTCGTCGGTGACCAAGACCCCCAAGGGCCAGAATTACGATTCGAACGGCGCCGATACCGACGCGCTGACTCCGCTCACCGTCGCGCAGCTCCAGCCGCCGCGGACCTGGAGCTCCTTGCTCCAGCGCTCATTATGGCATGCCGAGAAGCTCGCGCGCGCCGCGGACGGGTCCGAGGGCGGGCTGCGCGTGATCCGCACCCCAGCCGAGCTCGATCGCCTGCTCGCCGATCGTGCGGCGGGCACCAGGGTCGTCGGCGGGATGCTGTCGATCGAGGGGCTGCAGGACCTCGAGGGCCGGCTCGGCAATCTCGACCGGCTCTACGCGGCCGGCTTCCGCATGGCCGGGCTCGCGCATTTCTTCGACAACGACGTCGCCGGATCGATGCACGGGGTGCGCAAAGGCGGGCTCACGCCGCTCGGCGTTCAGGTCGTGCGCCGGATGGAGACGCTCGGCATGATCGTCGACGTGGCCCATTCGAGCCACCAGGCGGTCGCCGAGGTGCTGCGGATGGCGCGCCGCCCGGTGGTCTCCAGCCATGGCGGGGTGCAGGCGACGTGCAAGGTCAACCGCAACCTCACCGACGCCGAGATTCGCGGCGTGGCGAAGACCGGCGGGGTGGTCGGCATCGGCTATTGGGACGCGGCGATCTGCTCGACTGCCCCGGCCGAGATCGCCCGCGCGATCCAGCATGTCCGCGATCTGGTCGGAGTCGACCATGTCGGGCTCGGCTCGGATTTCGACGGCGCGGTGACCACCGGGTTCGATTCGTCGCAATTGGTGGCGGTGACCCAGGCGCTGGTCGACCGCGGCTTCTCGCACGACGAGATACGCAAGGTGATGGGCGGCAACGTCCTGCGCGTGATTCGCGCGGGGATTGCGGCAAACTAAACTCCCTCTCCCTTTTGGGAGAGGGAAGGGGCCCGCTCGTCGAAGCCGAGTGGGAAGGGTGAGGATCGAATCGGCACCTGTTCCCACCCTGCCCTCACCCAACCCTCTCCCAAAGGGAGAGGGCTTTTAGAACTCGCACCCTCTCCCTATAGCCCCCTCCATGGAGCGTCTCGACAACGGCTCGCCGGTGCCGGCGCATCTTCGCGGCGGGATCGTCGCGCTCGGCAATTTCGACGGGTTTCACCTCGGTCATCAGGCCGTGGTCGGCCGCGCAGTCGATCGCGCGCGCGCCGAGGGGCGGCCGGCGATCGTCGCCACCTTCGATCCGCACCCCCAGCGCTTCTTCCAGCCGCAGACCGGGCATTTCCGGCTGACCACGCTCGACCAGCGCGAACGCCTGTTCGCGGCGGCAGGTGCCGACGCGATGCTGGTGTTCCGCTTCGATGCGGCGCTCGCCGGGCTCGGCGCGCGCCAATTCGCCGAGCGCCAATTGGTCGGGATCATCGGCGCGGCCGGGGTGGTGACCGGTGGCGACTTCACCTTCGGCAAGGGCCGCGAAGGCGATGTCGAGACGCTGGCGGCGCTGGGCAGCGAGATCGGTTACTCAGCCGAGATCGTCGCGCCGGTGACGATCGACGGCGACATCGTCTCCTCGAGCCGCATCCGCGACTATCTCCGCGACGGTGACCCGCGCGGCGCGGCGCGGCTGCTCACCCGGCCGTTCGCGATTCAGGGCCCGGTGCAGCACGGCGCCAAGCTCGGCCGCCAGCTCGGCTACCCCACTGCCAACATGGACCTCGCGCACTATATCCGCCCGGCCTACGGGATCTACGCCGTGCGCGGACGCCTCCCCGACGGGCGGGTGCTCGACGGCGTCGCCAATCTCGGCATCCGCCCGAGCATCGACCCGCCCGAGGAATTGCTCGAAAGCTATTTCTTCGATTTCCAGGGCGACCTCTACGATCAAGTCATCGAAGTCTCGCTGATCGACTATCTCCGCCCCGAGGCGAAGTTCGATTCGATGGACGCGCTCAAGGTCCAGATGGACGCGGATGCCGCGAAGGCGCGCACACTGCTGCGCTGACGCGCCCCCTCTCCCCAACCGTCATCCCCGCGAAAGCGGGGATCCATCCTGGACTTGCCATGACGACCACCGTGGTATTCGCGGCGCGTGGTGGAGACGGATCCCCGCTTTCGCGGGGATGACGAAGAAGCGCGGTGCGAGGCGGGACGGCGTTGGCCGCGGCCCCCCTTCCAATGTAGGATTTCGTCTGATCTATTCTGGTCGATGCAACCGACTCTCTCCGCCGCTCTCCGTCAACGCACCGCTGCCGCGCGTCGCCGGCGCGTGGGTGCCGCGTCCGTGCCGCGAACCTGCCGCGTCGCAGGCGCGAACCCATGCCATCGCGGAGGGGCAGCCCGCAAAAAACCCATTTTCGAGTCAACCGAGTCAACCGCACAGCGGCACGGACAAGCAAAGCCGCTTCCCCGATCGCTCCACACCAGCTAATCCCCGCCGCCAAATGACCGACACCCCCGACTCCCCGCGCGACTGGCGCGACACCGTCTTCCTGCCGAAGACCGATTTCCCGATGAAAGCCGGGCTTGCCGCCAAGGAACCGGCGATCCTCGAGCGCTGGGCGAAGATCGGGCTCTACGGCAAGCTGCGCGAGGCCCGCGCCGGGCGCGAGCGCTTCCTGCTCCACGACGGCCCACCCTATGCGAATGGCGACATTCACATGGGCCATGCGATGAACAAGATCCTCAAGGACATCGTCGTGCGCAGCCAGACCCTGCTCGGCAAGGACGCGCCCTACGTCCCCGGCTGGGACTGCCACGGCCTGCCGATCGAGTGGAAGGTCGAGGAAGCGTACCGCGCCAAGAAGCTCAACAAGGACGAAGTCGACCCCGTCGCCTTCCGCGCCGAATGCCGGGCCTATGCCGAGAAATGGGTCGGCGTGCAGCGCGGCCAGTTCGAGCGGCTCGGCATCATGGGCGACTGGGACACGCCGTATCTGACGATGAACTATCAGAGCGAGGCGATCATCGTCGGCGAGCTGCTCAAGTTCGCCGAGAGCGGCCAGGTCTATCGCGGCGCCAAGCCGGTGATGTGGTCGCCCGTAGAGAAGACCGCGTTGGCCGAGGCCGAAGTCGAATATGAGGACGTCGTATCGACGCAGATCGACGTGGCGTTCGAGATCACGGAGGCGCCCAACGCGCCCGAGCTGGTCGGCGCGCATGCGGTGATCTGGACGACCACGCCTTGGACGATCCCGGTGAACCAGGCGCTCGCCTATGGGCCGGAGGTTTCATATCGAGTCTGCCGCGTTGGAGAACCGCGCGATGGCCGGGACAGCTCGCCTCTGCGCGATCAGCGTATCCTTGTCGCAACCGAGCTTTGGGAATCAGTCGCAGCCAGAATCGGAAGCAGTCTGATCCCGGAAGGGGAGGTAAAAGGCTCCGATCTCTCCGGCGCAATCGCCCGCCACCCCATGCACCATCTCGGCGGCTTCTTCGCGAAGCCACGCCCGTTCCTCGCCGGCGACTTCGTCACCACCGACGCCGGTACCGGCCTCGTCCATATGGCGCCCGACCATGGCGAGGACGATTTCCTGCTCTGCAAGGCGCACGGCATCGATCCGGTATTCGCAGTCGACGGCGCGGGGATGTACCGGCCCGACTGGCTGTGGCTCGGCGGCCAGGGTTCGGTGATCAACAAGAAGTTCGTCGCCTCGGACGGCCCGATCTGCACCGATCTGCGCGAAGCCGGCGCATTGCTCGCCGCCTCGGACGACTTCGCGCACAGCTATCCGCACAGCTGGCGGAGCAAGGCCAAGATCATCTTCCGCGCCACCCCGCAATGGTTCATCCCGATGGATCGGAGCGCGACCGGCGATCTGCCGGGGGCGGATCGCACTGTCGAGATCGGCGCGCAAAGCGCGCCGCCACTCTCCTCTCCCATCGGGAGAGGAAGGGGCCCGCTCGGCGAAGCCGAGTGGGAAGGTGAGGGCAGCGAATCGCGCCTGCCCTCACCCCGCGCTGCTGCGCAGCTTGCCCCTCTCCCGACGGGAGAGGGGAATAACGGCGCCACCCTCCGCGCCATCGCCCTCGACGCGATCGAAACCACCCGCTGGGTCCCCGAGCGTTCGCGCAACCGCATCCGCTCGATGGTCGAGGGCCGTCCCGATTGGGTGATCAGCCGCCAGCGCGCCTGGGGCGTGCCGATCGCGCTCTACGTCAACCGCGCAACCGGCGACTATCTCCGCGACCCCGAGGTAAACGCCCGCATCCTCCAGGCCTTCACCACCGGCGGCGCCGACGCCTGGTTCCAGGCCGATCATCAGGCATTGCTCGGTGAGAAATACACCCTCGCCGATTACGAAGTGATCACCGACATCCTCGACGTGTGGTTCGACAGCGGCTCGACGCACGCCTTCGTCATGGAAGCGCGCTACGGCCAGGACGCCCGCGCCGATTTGTATCTCGAAGGCTCGGACCAGCATCGCGGCTGGTTCCAGTCGTCGCTGCTCGAAAGCTGCGGCACCCGCGGCCAGGCGCCGTACAAGGCAGTGCTCACCCACGGCTTCGCGCTCGACGGCAATGGCCGCAAGATGAGCAAGAGCCTCGGCAACGTCGTCGATCCGCTCAAGATCATCGGCGAGAGCGGCGCCGACATCCTCCGCCTGTGGGTCGCGCAGACCGATTATTTCGAGGACGTCCGCATCGGCAAGGAAGTCCTCGCCGGCACCGGCGACACCTATCGCAAGCTGCGCAACACCTTCCGCTATCTGCTCGGCGCGCTCGAAGGCTTTGAGGAGAGCGAGAGGGTCGCCGTGGCCGAGATGCCCGAGCTCGAACGCTACATCCTCGCCAAGCTCGCCGAGCTCGATGCCGAGCTCAAGGCGGCGGCGAACGATTTCGAGTTCAACCGCTATTCGCGCGCGCTCACCGATTTCGCCAACGAAGACCTCTCGGCCTTCTTCTTCGATATCCGCAAGGACTCGCTCTATTGCGACGCCCCGTCAGACCCGAAGCGGCGCGCTTATCGCACGATGCTCGACACGCTGTTCCACGCATTGGTGCGCTACGCCGCGCCGATCCTCAGCTTCACTGCCGAGGAAGTGTGGCAGGCGCGCTTCCCGAGCGAGGACGGTTCGGTGCACCTGCTCGACTGGCCGGTACTCCCCGAGGGTGCCGCGACGACCGCCGACTGGAGCGCGATCCGCGCGCTGCGCCAGACGGTGACCGAGGCGATCGAGCCCTATCGCCGCGAGAAGAAGGTGCGTTCGAGCCTAGAGGCCGAAGTGACCGTGCCCGATCTGCCCGCTTCGGGCGCCGATCTGGCCGAGCTGTTCATCGTCTCGAAGGTCGAACAGGGCGCGGACGTCACGGTTACGCCCACCGAACGCCTCAAATGCGGCCGATGCTGGCGGCATCTTCCCGAGATTGTCGAGGACGGCGCGCTGTGCGACCGCTGCGCCGGGGTGGTGAAGTGATGAATCTGCGTTTGCTCGGGCTGCTCGTCGCGGCCGCGGTGTTCCTGGTCGATCAGGGCATGAAATATTATGTGACCGGCCCGCTCGGGCTCAACGTCCAGGACATGTCGCTGACCGTCCTGCCGATCTTCGACCTGCGCTTCGTCAAGAATGTCGGCGTGTCGCTGGGGCTGTTGCCCGCGAGCGGCGCGACGATGCGCTGGCTGCTGGTGCTGCTCACCGGCGCGATCGCCGCGGGCGTGCTCTGGTGGATGCTGCGCGAGAAGAAGCGGCCCGACGTGATCGCATTGGGGCTGGTGCTCGGCGGCGCGCTGGGCAATATCCTCGATCGTACCCGATTGGGCTATGTCGTCGACTTCGCCGATTTGCATTTCGGCACGTGGCGCCCTTTTTTGGTCTTCAATGTAGCCGATGCGGCGATTACCATCGGCGTGCTGATCCTGTTGATCCGCGCCTTGTTCGTGCGCGATACGCAGGCCGGGACGCCTGCTCCTGTGGAGAATGAAGTCAATGCGTAAGTTGGTTCTGATCGCTACGGGCATCGCGCTCGTCGGCTCGCTCTCCGCCTGCGGCAAGAACGGGTACGATCGCGCGCGTCCCGACGAATTCGCCGTCGCCCGCGCGGCCCCCCTGGTGATCCCGCCCGATTTCGCGCTGGTCCCGCCGCGGCCCGGCGCGCCGCGCCCGCAGGACACTTCGCCTTCGGCGCAGGCGCTCGATGCCTTGTACGGCGGCTCGCAGGCGCGCAGCGCTTCGGAGAATGCCACGCTCGACGCCGCCGGCCGCACCCTTGCCGAGCCCGGCGCGCGCAGCACTGCCGGCAGCCCGACCACCAATGTCGTCGACAAGGGCAGCACCACCCGCGACATCATCGCCGCGCCCGAAGGCGACGGCCAGACCGCGCGCGCGAGCACGACGCCCAAGTAAGCGCGGTTACGCGCGCTACGAAAAAGGCCGGCCCGCTCTCGGTGAGCGGGCCGGCCTTTTCGTGCCGTCCGGAAGGCGACCTGTTAGAAGCTGAGCGTCATGTAGAAGACCGCCCGCGGATCGGCACCGATCGAATCGGCATAGCCCGAGTCGTTGGTGATGTCGGTATCGACATATTGCACGCCGAGCTTGACGAACTTCTGCGCGATTTCGGCACCGAGCGACCAGTCGGTATATTTGCTGTCCACCGCGAGCACGCCCAACTGGCCGTCGGTGCGTCCGATATGGCCGATGACGCTGACCGGCGTGTTCGGAACGGCGACGGTCAGATCGCCGCGGAGGTACAGGCTGTCATTGTCGGCCAGGCCCGATTGTCCGCTCCACGCGTAATTGGCGCCGACCTTGGCAGTCACCGGCCCAACCGTGTACATCACCGAGGCATAGGGCTCGAAGAAATCGGTCTTGAGGCCCTTGGCGCCGTCCGGATAGTAATAATAAAGCGCGCCGACATCGAAGCCGACGCCGTTGCCGAGCGTCTTGGTATAGCCGCCGTAAAGATCGACTTCGACATCGCCGTAACCCGGCAGCGAAACCTCGTCGTCGATCGTCGACACCCAAGTGCCGACATAGAGGCCCGATTCGTGGTTGACGTTGACTGTGCTCTGCACCGCCACTTTCTTGTTCGACTGGCTGAGCCCGCGGAAGCGATAGTCCGAGGTCAGCGTCACCGCGCTGGTGACGGTGATGGGGCTCGCCGGTTCGGTCTCGCTCGCGTCCTGCGCCATGGCTGGCGCGGTGGTGGCGAGCATGAGCGCGCCGAGGCTGATCATAGAATAGCGCATGGAATCCCTTTCTTATCCACGTCAAAGGGTCCCCGCCTGCTGCCGGCGTCGCCTGCGTCTCCAGCTCAAAAAGCCATGCGCGTGCTTACTTCGGCACAAGATTAGTGCCGCAACGCGCTGCGCTGCACAACATTATTTGCTGAATTGTTGCTCGTTCGTGACGAACTGTGGCTGAGCCGCAACAGCGATCAGCTGCGGATCGCCACCACTGCGTCGACTTCGACCACTGCGCCGAGCGGCAAGGTCGGCACGCCGACCGCGCTGCGGGCGTGGCGGCCGGCCTCGCCGAACAGCGCCTGCATCAGCTCGGACGCGCCGTTGGCGACCTTGGGCTGATCGGTGAAATCGCCCGCGGAATTGACGAACACGCCGAGCTTGACGATCCGCTCGACCCGGCCGAGATCGCCGCCGAGCGCCTTGCGGATCTGCGCGACCAGCATCAGCCCGCAGCGCTGCGCCGCCTCCTGGCCGTAATCGAGGTCGCGATCCTCGCCGAGCCGGCCGGTCATCAGCTGGCCGTCCTTGAACGGCAGCTGCCCCGAGACGTGGAGCAGCCCGCCGGCCTCGACCGCGGGTACATAAGCGGCGACGGGCGCCGCGGCTTCGGGGAGGGACAGGCCGAGCTCGGCCAGCTTCGCGTCGATTTTCTGGGTCATGCTGCGATCAACCACCGGCGGCATCGGCGGTCAAGCCCGCGGCGAAACGCGCCTCGATCCACGCCTGCGCCTCGCGCCAATCGTCGATCCGGGCATGCGCGTGCGGCGCCGGCGGCGCCTGGACGGCGATATCGGGCTCGGCGACCATGTGGAGCCGGTGGACCCCAGGCGCGTGGCGCGCGACCGATTCGTGGTGATGCTCGAGATCGTCGACGAACACCGTCACCGGGTTGCCGAACTCGGCGACCAGCCTGGCCACCGGCGCGCCCTTGCCGCCCTGATTGCACTCCACCCGGTGTGCGATGCCGTGCGTCGCGAGCTGGGCGATGCGGTGGCTGCGGCAATGGTCCTTGAGGTTGGTCAGCACGACGATCTCGGCCTGCTCGGCCAGCGCGGCGAGCGCCTCGCGGGCGTGCGGCACCAGCGTCTGGCGATCCATCTCGCCGGGGAAGAAGCCGTCGAGATACGACCACATCGCCTCGGGCTCGACCAGAGTGTCGTCGCCGCGTCGGCGCATCGAATCGGTGAAGTTGGTGCCGTTGGGCCGGAAATCGATCGCGTGCGCCTCGTCGAGCCACGTCCCGAAATGGCGGACCATATGAAGCAGCACTTCGTCGCAATCGGTGATCAGCAGCGGTTTCATGCGCGTTCGAGCTCCCCGCGAGCCGCGACGAGCCCGGCCGGCGTCACGTCCAGCGCCTCGGCGCAGGCGATGAGATCGGGCTCATGCGCCTCTAGGAAACCAAGCGTCGCGGCGAGCAATGCCGGCTCGCCCGCCCGCGCCCGCAGCTCCGCCGGATCGAGCCCGGTCAAGTCGAGCAGCCGCGACGCGCGCGCCGGATCGCCGAGCGTCCAGACCAGGGCCTGGAGCGCCAGTGCCTCTGCGTTTGTCTCCATCCGCGGCATCGCCTAAACCGTCTCCAACTGCATGAGGTTGAGCGCGTGGCAAAAAGGGTTCTGGTTGTCGAGGATAACGAGCTCAATCTGAAGCTGTTCTGCGACTTGCTGCGCGCGCACGACTTCGCGGCGGAGCCGGTCAGCGACGGGCGCGAGGCCGTCGCCAAGGCACGCGAATTCGCGCCCGAGCTGATCGTGATGGACATCCAGATGCCCCATGTCACCGGCTATGACCTCATCCGCGAGCTGAAGCGCGATCCCGAACTGCGCGCGATCCCGATCATGGCAGTGACGGCCTATGCCGGGCGCGAGGACGAGGAGCGCATCCGCTCGGCGGGCGCGAATGCCTATGTCTCCAAGCCAATCTCGCTGGCGCGCTTCATGGAGGAGGTGCGCGCGCTGGTGCCGGCTGCGGAGGTGGAAGCGGCCGAGCCGTCGGAGGATTCGGAAGCGTAGAAAGAATTCTTCCCCCGCTCGCGAGAGATCCTGCGATCGGCGCCCGGGGCGTGTTCCACTTAAGCTGAAACCGTCCGTTCCCCTGCGAAAGCAGGGCCCGGAGCGCACCGCTTGTGACCCTGAACCCCTGCTTTCGCAGGGGAACGGATGAGAAAGTCGAGCCGACCCTAATAGGCCCCCGGCACTTCGCGCTGCACCGTGCTCGGACGTTCGGGCGTGAGCAGCTCGCGCGTGGCCGCGCTGCGGAGCGCCAATGTCGTCTGCCCGCCCGCCGCAATCGCCGTGCAGCTCCGCCCCGCGAGGAAATCGAGCGCCGCCTTGGTCGAGGCCTCGCGCGCGTCGCCGAGCGGATACGTCACGTCGTCACCCGCCCGGCAGCTCGCCTCGACGGTTCCCGCCAGCCCGTTGTAATAATTGCCCTGCCGCGCGGCATTCTGCGTGGCGAAGGCGATCACCCGCAAGCGATCGTCGCACGCCACCTTGTCGAGCGCGACCTGACCGACCGGCTTGCCATAGGTATTGGTGCCAATCAGCGCCGCATTGGCATGAAGATAGGGAATGAAGGCGTTGACCACGAGCTCGCTCGCCGACGCCGTGCCGCCGGTGCCGATGAACGCAATCCTGGTGGGCGCGATCGACTGGGTCTTGGGCTGGAAGAAGCGCGTCTCGTTCTCCGCCGATTTCTCCGGACGGAAGACCATGTAATCGAACACGTCGCTGGTCGCGCGATTGGCGGCCATCAGATCGCCCATCAGTTGCGCGATCGAGACCAGGCCGCCGCCATTGTAGCGCAGGTCGACGATCACTTCGGTGATTCCGGCTGCCTTGAACTGCGCAAATGCCGCACGCAGCGCCGGATCGGCGGTATCGATGAAGGTCCGCAAATTGACGTAGCCGACCTTGCGCCCGCCATCGTCGAGGATCTTGGCGCCGTAGCGCGACGAGACCGGAGTCAGCGCGTAATCGGCCTTGGCGACGGTGAGGTCGCGAGTGCCCGCCGCATCAGTGACGCGCAGCACCCGCGTGGTACCCGCGGTCGTCGGCCCGAGCGCGTCCGAAACCCCGGCCGATCCGCCGCTCGCCATGATCGACGCCACGGTGCGGAGGTCGGCCGCGCTGGTGCCGATCGCAACGATCTCGGCGCCGCGATCGATGCCGGCATTCAGCGCGGGCGTGTTCTCGAACGACTCGGCAACGAAGACGCGTCCCGCCCCCGAATCATACGACAGACGGAAGCCGAAGCCCGCGCTCGATCCCGACGCATAATAGGCATTCTCTTCGGCGATCGACGTCAGATAGGTGAAATAGCGGTCCCGCCCCTGCCCGCGCGCAGTGGCGGTGAGCGCATCGATATAGTCGTCCACGGTCGCGTAGGACGCCGGGCTTAGGTTTGCCGGCAGCGCCTCGGGGAAGAGATACCATTCCTTGAGCTGCGCCGCCGCCCAGTCCTGCCGCTCGCGCAGCGAGCAGCCCGCCGTGGCCGGTGTCGGACTCGGCGCGCCGCCCGTCGCCGGTGGCGTGACTACAGAACCGCTTCCGCCGCCGCCCCCGCCACAAGCGGAGAGAATCATCGACAAACCAAGTGCGACAGTGACCGATTTACGCATCTTCGGTTTCTTTTCCGCCTGTTCAGATGCTTAGCAGTGTGCGCGGTCGCATGCGCGGCGTCAATCAAGCGCGGGAAGCGCCCAATCGATCGGTCTCTGCCCATGGCTGGCCAGAAAAGCATTGGCCTTCGAAAAATGCCCGCAGCCGAAAAACCCCGAATGCGCCGAAAGCGGCGAAGGATGCGGCGCCTTGAGCACGAGATGCCGCCCGCCTTTGTCGACCGAATCGACGAAGGCAGCCTTTTTCTGCGCATGGCTGCCCCACAACAGGAACACCACCGGCTCCTGCCTGGCATTGACCAGCCGGATCACCGCGTCGGTGAAACGCTCCCAGCCGCGCCCCTGATGCGAGGCCGCCATGCTCATCTGGACGGTCAGCACGGCGTTGAGCAGCAGCACGCCTTGCTGCGCCCAATGTTCGAGAAAGCCGTGGCGCGCGCGCGGGATGCCGAGATCGGCCTCCATCTCCTTGTAGATATTGACGAGACTCGGCGGCGTGCGGACGCCGGGGCGCACAGAGAAGCACAGGCCGTGTGCCTGGCCTTCGCCGTGATAAGGGTCCTGGCCGAGGATCACCACGCGGACCTGATCGAGCGGAGTCAGGTCGAGCGCGCGAAACCATTCGCCGCCTGCGGGGAAGATGCGCTTGCCCGCCGCCTTCTCGGCGACGAGGAACTGGCGCAGCGCGATCATATAGGGGTCGTCGAACTCGCCTTTCAGCGGTTCGAGCCAGCTCGGATGCAGTTTGACGTCGCCCATCGCCTTGGTGTCGGAAAGCACGGCGGCGCTGTCAACAATGCGAGCGGCAATCGGTGCGGAGCGGGCAATGGGCGCAATCGGACGTGTCGAAACGGCAGATGCTCTGGCCGAGCCTCTTGGTGGCGATGTGGAAATCGAGAAAGTCGCCGCCGCTCCATTCGGGCATCGTCGCGGTCGCTGCCTCGCTCGCCATGCGCGCTTCGGCATGGCGATCGACGAACCCCAGCCGCCGGAGCACGCGAAGGACATGGCTGTCGACGATCAGCACCGGCCGGTCGAGCGTGCTGGCGTTGAGCGTCGCTGCGGCGACCTTGCGACCGACGCCGGGCAGGCGCTCGAGCCAGCCGAGCGCCTCGCCGAGCGGCAGCGTGCCGAGGAACGCGAGGTCGAACCCGTTGCGTTCCGTCGCGATACGTCCGAGCGCCCCGATCACATAACCCGCTTTGTCCTCGGCATGCGTCACGCCGGCGATGCGGCGCAGCACTTCCTCGCGCCCCGCCGCAAGCACGCGGCCCGGCGTCCCGAATGCGGCGACCAGCGCATCATAAGCCGCGAGCGACACCGGGTCACGCGTGCGACCGCTGATCATCGACTTGACCAGCGCCCCGATCGGCGGGCGTCGCGGAAGTGGGGCGACCTGCGCTCGTACCGGCGCTAGCGCCTTCTGCCAGCGCAGCAGATCGTCATGACCCGAAAAGCTGAAGCCCGATTGCATTGCGAAACATTAGAACATTACAAGAACATTCGCAAGCCCGCCGCGGGAGGCCGTGGCGACCTACCAGTCCAACAAGCATGCCATCGACCATCATTTCTGCACGACCTGCGCGTCGCGCCGTTCGCGGAGGGTAAGGGGCCGCAGGGGCCGATGGTCGAGATCAATCTGCGTTGCGCCGACGGCGTGGATCTCGAAGCGCTCGAAGTGCGGCATTATGACGGGGCGAGCCGCTGAAGCGTTTCGGGATCGCGCGCGCCGCCGTAGAATTGCTCGAGCAACGCGGCGAAGCGCGCCTCGCCAGGCGCCGCGGCTTCGAACAAAGTCATCGACGAGCGCAGCTTGATTGCGTCGATCCCGCCTAACATCGCATCGGCAGTAGTTCGGCCGGCATGCGCCAGCACGGCGTCGGTCGCCTCGGCCAGTCGCGGCCCGAGCAGCGGATGTGCCAGATAGGCGCGCGCTTCGGCCAGGTCGGCGATCGCATAGAAACGCGCGGTTTCGCTGCGGCCCAGACCGGCAATCTGCGGAAAGACGAACCACATCCAATGGCTGCGCTTGCGCCCGTCGCGCAGTTCGCCAAGCGCCTGTGGATAGACACCTTGCTGCGCCTCGACGAAGCGCTCCAATCCCAGAGCCATTTCTCATCCTAGAACCAATGCGCCGTCCCGGCGTTGCCGGTACATGACGATCGAACCCATGGAAGCCCAGCCGGTTGCCGCGCTGCCCGACGGTCCGGGCTGGCAGTTCGAACCCAAATGGGACGGCTTTCGCTGCCTGGTGTTCAAGCAAGGCGAGCAAGTCGAGCTCCAGTCCAAGTCGGGCAAGCCGCTCGCGCGCTATTTTCCCGAAGTCGCCGCGGCGATTGCAGCGCTTCCCGTCGAGCGCATCATACTCGACGGCGAGTTGCTGATCCCGATGGGGCCGACGCTGTCGTTCGACGCGCTGCAGATGCGGCTCCACCCCGCCGAGAGCCGTATCCGCAAGCTTTCGGTCGAGACGCCGGCGCGGCTGATGCTGTTCGATTGCCTGTGGTCGCCTGATGGGTCCCTCGCCGATCGCCCGCTCGCCGAGCGGCGGAAGGCGCTGGAGGCGTTCTACGCGCAGCACCGGTCGGCGACTTTGCGCCTGTCGCCGCTGACCGAGGATCTGGCCGTCGCGCAACGCTGGCTCGACGCCGCGGGCGGCGCGCTCGACGGGGTGATCGCCAAGCGCCGCGACGAGGCATATCGGCCCGGCGAGCGCGCGATGCGCAAGATCAAGCGGCTGCGCACTGCGGACTGCGTCGTCGGCGGCTTCCGCTACGCCACCAAAAAGCGCGAGGTCGGCTCGCTGTTGCTCGGGCTCTACGACGAAGCCGGGCTGCTCCACCATGTCGGCTTCACTTCGGCGATTGCCGCCGCCGATCGTCCGGCACTCACCGAACGCCTCGAAGCTCTGGTCGAGGCGCCCGGCTTCACCGGCGACGCGCCGGGCGGGCCGAGCCGCTGGTCGACCGAGCGCTCAGCCGAGTGGCAGCCACTGCGCCCCGAGCTGATCGCCGAGGTACGGTACGACCATGTCACCGGCCGCCGCTTCCGCCACGGCACCGGCTTCCTGCGCTGGCGGCCCGACAAGGCACCGCGGCAATGCACGATGGAGCAATTGGGCGAAGAGGCGCGGCCGGCGGTGGTCGACGCAGCCTTGGCGGAGGCGGAAGGCTGAGACAACTCCGTCACCCCGGCGAAAGCCGGGGCCCAGAGCCAAAAGCGGCGTCGCCCGCGACCCTGGATCCCGGCCTGCGCCGGGATGACGATTGCCTCGATCGAACTCGAGACCTCCCGTCCAAGCTTGATTCCTCCACCGCCCCTCCGGCATGAGGCGCGCATGCACGTCACGCACGATTCCGCCGCCCTGCCCGCCGATACGATCGGCTTCGATCAGTTCCTCGCGGTCGACATCCGCGTCGGGACAATCGTCGAAGCGCTGGCTTTCCCCGAGGCGCGCAAGCCCGCCTATAAGCTCGTCATCGATTTCGGTCCGGTGATCGGCCGCAAGCGCTCTTCTGCGCAGATCACCGAACATTATACCCTCGACGAACTGCTCGGGATGCAGGTCGCCGCGGTGGTCAATTTCCCGCCGCGCCAGATCGGGCCGGTGATGTCCGAGGTGCTGACGCTCGGCTTCCCCGACGAGGCGGGCAAGGTCGTGCTCGTGCGGCCGAACGCGCCTGTCCCGAACGGAGGCAGACTCTTCTGAACCAGGATTGACGCCGCACCTGCGCCGCATAGTCTCTCCTTAGAATATCAAGGAGGGGGGATCATGAACTTGCGGATCGCACTCGCGCTGGGCGCCGCCGTGCCGGCGCTGCTTGCCATGCCGGCCATCGCCCAGCAGGCGCAATCGAGCGAGGACGCGCTCGCCGAGAAGGTCGCCAACAACACCAATCCGGCGAGCTTCCAGGTCTATGGGCTGACGCCCGCGCCGAAGGTGGTGAGCGACAAGGCCGTGCAGGGCGGCAAGGTGCTGCGGCTGCCGGTGACGGGATCGGGCGATCCGTGGAGCGTCGGAGTCAACGTGCCGCTGATCAAGCCGGTCAAGGCGGGGGACAGGATCGTCATCGCCTTCTACGTCCGGCTGAGCAAGGCGGAGGCAGCGACGGCAAAGGTCGGCGCGCAGCTCCAGCTTTCGAGTGCGCCTTACACTGCGATCTTCTCGAAAAGCTTCGACGCGACGACGGAGTGGCAGTTCCTGCAGGTCGCCGGCAAAGCGGACAAGGACTATCCCGCCGGGGCGGTCGGCGCGGCGTTCCACATCAATACCGGCAAGCATGTGCTCGATCTCGGCCCCGTCGCGGTGGTCGACATGGGGCAGTGAGCAGGCGGCTATCCGGTTGAAGCGAGCCGTTCCCGGCGAAGGCCGGGGCCCAGTTGCAATGCGGTTTGAGAGGGTCTCCCCCGCTCGCCAATTCGTCGAGCCTGGGCCCCGGCCTTCGCCGGGGAACATCTGGGGCTATGCCCGCCGCGCAGTGAGCAGATAATCGAGGCTAGTATCGTCGCTGAGCACGAACCCGCGCGCGGGCGAGAAGCCCAGTCCGCGCAGGTCGGAAACCACGAGCCCCACGCCTTCCAGCAGCGCAGTCAGCTCGTCCGGCGTGAGGAACTGACTCCAGTCATGCGTGCCCCGGGGGATCGCGCCCGTCCCCTCGCCGATCGTGATCATCGCCAGCCGCGACAGCGCGGTGCGATTGGGCGTGGAGAGGATCATCAGTCCGCCGGGCGCCAATGCATCGACGAGCCCCCCGACGAACGCCGCGGGGTCCGAGACATGCTCGATCACTTCCATCGAGGTGACCAGATCGTAACGCCGGCCGGGCAGATCCTCGATCCCGCCCGCGACATATTCCAGATCGAGTCCCATCGCGGCGGCGTGGGCGCGGGCAGCACCGATATTCTCGGGTGCGGCATCGATCCCGGTGACCTTGGCGCCCATCCGCGCAAGCGGCTCGGCGAGCAGCCCGGCGCCGCAGCCGACGTCGAGCACGCTCCTGCCCGCGAGCGGCGCGAACGACATGCCGTCGCCGCTCCAATGCGCGTCGATCGCTTCGCGGATATAAGCGAGCCGCGCCGGATTGAGCCGGTGGAGCATCGCCGAGCTGCCCTTGGAATTCCACCAGTCGGCGGCGAGCCGGCCGAAATGCTCAGCTTCACTGCGGTCAATAGTTGCTTTGGTTGCGTTCGCCATGGCCGCCTCCTATCAGGCCGGTCCATCCTTCCCAAGGCCCGGAAACAAGCACCCCGACATGGCACGCATCGTGATGAAGTTCGGCGGCACCTCGATGGCCGGCATCGAGCGCATCCGCAATGTCGCCGCGCGGATCAAGCGCGAATGGGATGCGGGCAACCAGATTGCAGTGGTCGTCTCGGCGATGGCCGGCGAGACCGACCGGCTGGTCGGCTTCTGCCGCGAGGCGAGCTCGCTCTACGATCCGCGCGAATATGACGTGGTGGTGTCGAGCGGCGAACAGATCACCAGCGGGCTGCTCGCGATGACGCTCCAGGCGATCGGCGTGCCGGCGCGCTCGTGGCTGGGATCGCAGGTGCCGGTATGGACCGACGCGGCGCATGCCAAGGCGCGCATCCAGTCGATCGATTCGCAAGGACTCGAAGAGGGCTGGGCGCGCGGCGAAGTCGCGGTGATCCCCGGCTTCCAGGGCATCACCAATGATGGCACCAACCGAGTCACTACGCTCGGCCGCGGCGGTTCGGATACCTCGGCGGTGGCGGTGGCGGCGGCGGTCAAGGCCGATCGCTGCGACATCTACACCGACGTCGACGGCGTCTATACCACCGATCCGCGCATCGTCCCCCGGGCCCGCAAGCTCAAGAAGGTGACGTACGAAGAGATGCTCGAACTCGCCAGCGTCGGCGCCAAGGTGCTCCAGACGCGTTCGGTGGGTCTGGCGATGAAGGAACAGGTCCGCGTCCAGGTGCTGTCGTCGTTCACCGGCGACACCGCACCGATGGCGGATACATTGCCCGGCACGATGATCGTCGGCGAAGAGGAGATACAGGACGTGGAAAGCCAGCTCATCACCGGCATCGCGCACGACAAGAACGAAGCCAAGATCACGCTGACTTCGGTGCCCGACAAGCCCGGCGCGGTGGCGTCGATCTTCACCCCGCTCGCCGACGCCAATATCAACGTCGACATGATCATCCAGAACATCGCGCACCAGAGCGCAGGCTCGGCGAGCGCCACCGACGTGACCTTCACGGTGCCCGCCGCCGACCTCGCCCGCTCGATCGAGGCGCTCAACCAGTCCAAGCCGGTGATCGGCTTCGCCGAACTGATCCAGGATACGCGGGTCGCCAAGATCTCGGTGGTCGGGGTGGGAATGCGCAGCCATGCCGGCGTCGCCGCGACGATGTTCAAGACATTGGGCGAGCGCGGGATCAACATCCAGGCGATCACCACCAGCGAGATCAAGGTCTCGGTGCTGATCGAAGAGGATTATACCGAGCTCGCCGTCCGCGTGCTGCACACTGCCTACGGCCTCGACGCGGAAGACACCGCCGCCTGAGCAACCATTTGGCGCGCACGGACTTGTGCTTCCGGATCGCGACGGGAGCGCACATGCGGATTGCAGTGAAATGGGCGGCGGGCTGGCTGATCGGCCTCGGCGCGATCGGCGTGGCGCAGGCGCAGGAATTGCGTCCCTTCTGCGCCGACCGGCCCGGGCTCGGCACGCCGAGCTGCACCGTCGATGCGGGGCATGTCGTGGTCGAGGCCGGCGCCGTCGACTGGACGCTCGAGCGCGATACGGACACGCGCACCGATACCGTTGAAGCAGGCGACCTCCTCGTCCGCGCCGGGCTGACCCCGACACTCGAGGCGCAGATCGGCTGGACTGCCTTCGGCCATGTCCGCGAACGCGACGCGGCGGGCGCCGTCACCCGCACCAGCGGCGTCGGTGACATCCGCGTCGCGCTGCGCCAGAACCTCGCCAATCCCGACGGATCGAGCTTTTCGATCGCGGTCATGCCCTTCGCGACGCTGCCGGTCGGCGGCGCGGCGATCGGCGCGGGCGATTGGGGCGCCGGGGTGATCGCGCCGGTCCATTTCGACCTCACCGGCAAAATCGGCCTCTCGCTCACCCCGCAGGTCGAGGCCGCGGTCGACGAGGACCGCCACGGCCGCCACCTCGCTTATGGCAGCGTCGTCGGTCTCGACACGTCGCTCACCGATTCGCTCGATGCCGCGCTCGAATTCCAGGTGACCCGCGACGACGATCCGCTGGCACCGCATACCGAAGCGCTCACCAGCCTGTCGTTCGCGCTGCAGCCGGGCGACGATCTCCAGTTCGACGCCGGCGCGGTGGCGGGGCTCAATTCGGACAGTCCCGATGTCGAGCTCTACATCGGCGTCGCCCGGCGCTTCTGATCCCCGGCGCGGCTGACATTTTTCCGCCGCATCCGCACGGCATCGCTCGCTCGCCTTGCCTGTAGCCGAATCCTTCGAACCGCGCCCGAGCGCCTCCGCCCGGCTGCGCGCGTCGCTCGGCCAGCGCGGCATCGCGTTCGCGCTCGCGCTCGCGGTCGAGCTGCTCGTGGCGCTGCTGCTCTGGTTCATCGCGCCGATGCTCGACGAAAAGAAGCCGCCGCCGACCACGACCACGTTCGGGATCGACACCGCACCCGGCGAGACCGAGCAACCCGCGCGCACCGAGCAGAAAAAGGCCGCGGCGAAGACCGACGGCCGCGAAAAGGCGCGGCCCGAGCTTCCCAAGCCGGTAGAAACTCCGCCCGAGCCCAAACCGCCGGTCGAGCCGCTCCCGCCGACCTTCATCAAGATGACTCGCCGCGATTATGCCGCCGCCGATATCGCCGGGATGAAGTCTGCCGGGCCTGCCGCGCCGTCCGAAGGCGAAGCCAGCGCGGCATCGGGAAGCCGCGCCGGCGATACCGCGGTGGTCGGCAAGGCCCCCAATGGCGAGCCGCTCTACGCCGCCGAATGGTATCGCCACCCGACGCATGCCGAGCTCCAGCCTTATATTTCGGCCCGGGGACTCAATCGGACAGGCGAGGGACTCATCGCCTGTCGCATGATCGCCAATCACATGGTGGAGGATTGCCAGGAACTCTCCGAGAACCCGCGCGGCTCCGGTTATGCAGGGTCGGTGCGGCAAGCGGCGTGGCAGTTCCGGGTGCGCGCGCCGCGCGTGGGCGGCCGCGAAAAGCTCGGTACCTGGGTCCGGATCCAGATCACCTACACCTTCAACGAAGGCAAACCGGGCAGCGAATGAGCCGCGATCCGGCTTGCCCCGGAGCCGCCGACCCGGCTAGGCCCTGCCGCCATGACGACAAACACCAGTATCGGCGCCGAGCGCCTGGCCCGCCGGATGGCGCGCGGATGCGAGTTCCTCGGCAGCGAGGTCGCCATCCTGTGCGGCGCGATGTCGTGGGTGAGCGAGCGCCATCTCGTCTCGGCGATGTCGAACGCCGGCGGCTTCGGGCTGATCGCGTGCGGCGCGATGAGTCCCGAACTGCTCGACAAGGAAATCGCCGCGACCAAGGCGCTGACCAGCAAGCCGTTCGGCGTCAACCTGATCACGATGCACCCGCAATTGCTCGAGCTGATCGCAGTGTGCAAGCAGCACCAGGTCACGCACGTCGTGCTCGCCGGTGGACTGCCTCCGGCTGGCAGCCTCGATGCGATCAAGGAATTCGGCGCCAAGCTGATCTGCTTCGCCCCGGCGCTGAGCCTCGCCAAGAAGCTGATCCGCTCGGGCGTCGACGCGTTGGTCGTCGAGGGGATGGAAGCCGGCGGGCATATCGGCCCGGTCTCGACCAGCGTGCTCGCGCAGGAGATCCTCCCCGAAGTCAGTGAGCAGGTCCCGGTGTTCGTCGCCGGCGGGATCGGCCGCGGCGAGGCGATCGCCGGCTATCTCGACATGGGCGCCGCCGGCGTCCAGCTCGGCACTCGCTTCGTCTGCGCGACCGAGAGCATCGCGCACGCCAATTTCAAGAAGGCGTTCATCCGCGCTTCCGCCCGCGACGCGACCGCCAGCGTCCAGATCGACCCGCGGCTGCCGGTCATCCCGGTGCGCGCGCTCAAGAACGCCGCCGGCGAATTGTTCACTGCCAAGCAGCGCGAAGTCGCCCAACTGCTCGACGACGGCAAGGTCGAGATGATGGAGGCCCAGCTCCAGATCGAGCATTATTGGGCGGGTGCGCTCCGCCGCGCAGTGATCGACGGCGACGTCGAGCATGGGTCGGTCATGGCGGGCCAGTCGGTCGGCATGGTCAAGAAGGAAGAGCCGGTCGCCGAGATCATCGCGACCTTGATGGCCGAGGCGGCGCACGCGCTGGAGAAGCGCGCGGCGTAGGGGAACTGCGCGTCATCCCGGCCTTCGCCGGATGACGCGCGAATATCAGCGGGCGGGTTGCTCGCGATAGAGCTTCCATAGCTCGACCGCGCCTTGCACGATCGCGATGGCGGGAATTACCAGCACTGCGATGAACAGCGCCGTGTCGAGGCTTTCCTGGAGGCGGAGCGTCTCCGCCGCATCGCCTGCAGTGACGACGACCAGCGAACCCGCTTGATGGAGCATTGCAGCGATCGCCATCGTTCCGCCCGTCACGAGCACGATGAGTATCGCGCGCGCCGCCTTCCATCGCGGACGGACGATCGCGGCGAGATTCTGGACGATATGCACCCAGACGAGCGCCACCACCGGCCAATAGAGGCTGGTCCAGACGGCTGCGGAATGCACCCGCACCTCGGCGTCATGCGGGATGAGCAGGACGGGAATCGAGCCGCTCCACCAGATCAGAAAGGCGATGCCGAACGCGATCCCGAACACCGGTTCCCAGAGCCGCGAGCGCTGCGGCCGCCCCGCCACGCGCAGCGGCGGGATTTCGGGGAGTTCCTCGGGCTTCCAGCGCTCGAGATAGCGCGTCAGCCATCCCGTGCGTTCGATCACCGCGAACAGCAAAGTGACGATCGCGGCATGGAACAGCAATGTGTGGAGCGCATTGCCCATGCCCTGCGCCAGCGCCTGTGCGAAGGCGCGCGCGCCGAACAGCACGCGTCCGCCGATCTCGATCGCCTCGATCACTGCGACCACCGCCAGCCAGACACGCAGCGCGAACCAGTAGAAGGGAAAGACTTCGGTCCCGATCAGCGCGCGCTGCTCGCCATAGCGGCCGGCGACCGCGAGCGGATGGCCGAATTCCCGGAGCAGGGCGCTGAGCTCGCCCTGCGCGAGCGGCCGGCCCAGCGCCTCCTCGCGATCCTCAATGCGCGCGGCGATCAGGTCCGCGAGCTCGGCGACGATGTCGTCCGCCTTTTCGGCGGGCAGGTTCCAGCGCACTGCGCCGAGATAGCGTTCGATCAAATTCACTTCTTGTCTCCCTCCGTCAGGCGGACAATCGATTCGGAAATCGCGTTCCACTCGCCCAGCAAGCGGGCGAGGATCTCGAGCCCGCCGGGCGAGAGGCGGTAGAAGCGCTTGTTGCGCTTGGCCTCCTCGCGCCATTCGCTGGTCAGCAGCCCCTGCGTCTCGAGCCGGCGCAGCAACGGATAGAGCGCACCTTCGTCGATCGGCAGCCCCGCCGCTTCCAGGCTGGTGCGCAGCGTATAGCCGTAGCGCTCCTCGCGCAGCGCCCCGAGCACCGCCAGCACCAAGGATCCGCGGCGAAGCTCGACGCGCAGCTTTTCGAACAGGTCTTCTTCAATGGGCACTGCCGTGTCTCACATGGTATGTGTCACACACTGTATGACAAACAGTATGTACAAATGCAAGGGGCACATCGTGATTATCCGGAGGGCGACCAACCCACTGACTTGTCACCGCTTTCTATAATGAGGGACCGAGGCGCGTGACTCACCACGTCGATCGGCGGGGTGAGGTTCATGAAACTTCTCGCACGAGTCCTTTTGTCGCTTTGCGGTTTGGCACTGTTCGCGGCGCCGGCTGTCGCGCAGCGTTTCGATGCGCCGCCGGTGGCGCCCATCGGTGCCGCGCCGAACCAGACGATTCCGGTCCGCGATGGCCAAAATCGCTATTCGACGCCCAATCGCGACCTCAACCGTGACGAGGCCAGCTGGCACGTCCGCGCCGCGCTCAACGTCGCCGCGCTCGGCTGCCGCGATGCAGCCGAAATCGAGACCGTCGCCGCCTATAACCGGCTGCTTCGCGCGCAGCGCGACAGCCTCGCCGCCGCGGACGCCGGGGTTAAGGCGCTTTATCGCGAGCGCCACGGCGCCGGCTGGGAAGATATTCACGATCGGCAGATGACGCGGCTCTACAATTTCTTCGCCCAGCCGACGGCACATGACGGCTTCTGCCTGGCTGCGCGCGAAGTACTCGCCCGCGCCGACACCGTCGAACCCATCCAGTTCGCCGACTTCGCCGCCGAAGCGCTGCCCCGGCTCGAGGCGCCCTTCACCGATTTCTATCGCAACTACGAGACGTATCGCGTCGCGTATGCCGCATGGCAGCGCGGTGACGCGGCGCCGGCAGAGATGGCATCCGCAGACATCGCACCGCGTCAGTTGAGCGCGCTGGTTCCCTGAGATCATCGGCGCCGCGGGGAGAATAGCGCGGGCCGATGCAATCTGTTAGCGCGAAGGCATGGCCCTCACTGCCGCTGCCTCCGCCCGCGAGATATTGACCCGCCTCCACGACGTGATGGCGAAACGACTGCCCGCGCAGTCCAAGCTCAATTCGGTCGTCGAGATCATCGGGACGGTATTGGATAGCGAAGTCTGCTCGATCTATCTGCTGCGCGAGGGGCTGCTCGAATTGTTCGCCACCCGCGGCCTCGCGCAGGAAGCGGTCCACGTCACCAAGCTCGCGCTCGGCGAGGGCCTGGTCGGCACGATCGCCAAGAATGTCGAGACGTTGAACCTCGACGAGGCAGCGACGCATCCCGATTTCGCCTATCGCCCCGAGACTGGCGAGGACCGGTTCCACAGCTTTGCCGGCGTGCCGATCATCCGCCGCGAACGCGCCGTCGGCGTGCTCGCGGTTCAGCATGTCGAGCCGCGGCGCTATGCGGATGTCGAGATCGAGGCGCTGCAGACCGTCGCGATGGTGCTTTCCGAGCTGATCGCCAATGCCGATCTGGTCGATTCGACCGGCGGCGCCACCACCCGACTGCAACCAACCGCCGCGGCGCATGCCCATGGCTTCAAGCTGGTCGACGGGATGGCGGCGGGAGTCGCGGTGTTCCACCAGCCGCGCATCACCATCGAGCATACCGTCGCCGAGGACGTCGAAGTCGAGCGCCACCGCGTCTATGCCGCGTTCGACAAGATGCGCGACCAGATCGAGCGCATGGCGAGCCAGGCCGAATTCGGCGGCGGCGGCGAGCATGACGAAGTGCTCGCGACCTACAAGATGTTCGCCTATGACGAGGGCTGGTCGCGGCGGATCAACGAGGCGATCGACAGCGGCCTCACTGCCGAGGCGGCGATCGAGCGCGTCCAGCAGCGCACTCGGCAGCGCATGCGCGAGATCGACGATGCGCTGCTCCGCGATCGGATGCACGATCTCGAGGATCTGTCGAACCGGTTGCTCCGCATCGTCTCGGGGCAATTGGGCACCGCCGCGCAGATGGGGCTGCGCCACGATTCGATCCTGATCGCGCGCAACCTCGGCCCCGCCGAACTGCTCGAATATGACCGGCGCCGGCTCAAGGGCGTGATCCTCGAGGAAGGCTCGCTCACCGCGCACGTCACGATCGTCGCGCGGGCGATGGGGATACCCGTGCTCGGCCGGGTCCGCGACATCCGCCGGCTGATCGCCGAGGGCGACATGCTGCTGCTCGACAGCGGCGAGGAGAGCGTGTTCATCCGCCCGAGCCCGGCGATGATCGAGGTGTTCGAAGCCAAATTGGTGGTCAGCCAGAAGCGCCGCGCCGCCTTTGCCGAGCTGCGCGGTGAAGTGCCGGTCACGCGCGACGGGCACCGCGTAACGGTGATGATCAATGCCGGTCTGCGCGACGATCTCGCCGCGTTGGATCTCACCGGCGCCGACGGGATCGGGCTGTTCCGCACCGAATTCCAGTTCCTCGTCTCGGCGACCCTGCCCCAGCGCGAGGCGCAGCGCCGGCTGTACAAGGACGTGCTCGACTCCGCCGGCGAGCGCCCGGTCACCTTCCGCACCGTCGATATCGGCGGCGACAAGGCTTTGCCCTATCTCAATCACGACGCGGACGGCGAGGAAGAGAATCCGGCGATGGGCTGGCGCGCGCTGCGCCTCGCGCTCGATCGCGACGGCCTGATGAAGGCGCAGGCGCGGGCGCTGATCGAGGCGGGCGCCGGCAAGACACTCAACATCATGTTCCCGATGGTCTCCGAACCGTGGGAGTTCGACGCGGCGCGCGAGCTGTTCGAGGCGCAGCGCGGCTGGCTCGCGGCGCGCGGCAAGAAGCTGCCGACCGAGATCCGCTACGGCGCGATGCTCGAAGTGCCGGCGCTCGCCGAAGTGCTCGACCTATTGCTGCCGCGTGTCGACTTCCTGTCGATCGGCACCAACGACCTCACCCAGTTCCTGTTCGCCGCCGATCGTGCGCATCCCAAATTGGCGCTGCGCTACGACTGGCTCAGCCCGTCGATCCTGCGCTTCCTCAAACGCGTCGTGGATCAGGCACACGCGGCGGGCGTGCCCATCGCGGTATGCGGCGAGATGGGCGGCAGGCCGCTGGAGGCGATGGCGCTGATCGGGCTCGGCATCGACCGGCTGTCGATCACCCCCGCCGCGGTCGGACCGATCAAGGCGATGGTCCGCTCGCTCGATCGCGCGCCGCTGATCGAGGCGATGCAAGTCTGGCTCGCCGATCCGGGCAGGTCGCTGCGCGAGCCGCTCGCCGCCTGGGCAGTCGAGCATTCGGTCGAACTCGCCTGATCTTTCGCCCGATTTCCCGAAGGCGGCGTTGACACGCGCATTCTGCTGGGAGACACCCGCGCAAAGGCGGGAGCGCTTCGGGCCGCAACCCTTCTGCCGGAGAAAAGAATGGAAGGCGAATCCGCCGATAACGCGACGCTGTTTCCCGCCACCGTGGGCGAGAAACTCCGTGCGGCGCGCGAGGCGCAGAAGCTCGAGCTGAGCGAAGTCGCCAGCCGTACCCGTATCCCGCAGCGCCATCTCGAGGCGATCGAGAACGGCACTTATATCGGCCTGCCTTCGATCACCTACACGATGGGTTTCGCCAAGGCCTATGCCCGCGCGGTCGGCGCCGACGAGGTGGCGATCGGCCGCCAGCTGCGCGAGGAATTGGGCGACCAGCCCGAGCGCCCCGCGCCGCCGCCGGCTTATGATTTCGACGAGCGCTCGCGCGTGCCGTCGCGCAGCATCGCCTGGGTGGGCGCGGTCGTCGCGATCCTCGTGCTGATCGGCGTGGGCCTCTGGTACGGCACCGACTGGTTCCGCGGTACCGCGCCGAGCGACGAACCCGTCGCGATCGAGAATGTCGGCGATGGCGGCAATGCCAGCGCGGCGGCACCGACGCCTGCGCCGATCGCCGGCGGGCAAGTGACTCTGGTAGCGACCGACACCGTCTGGCTGCGGATCAGCGACGCCAGCGGCAAGCGGCTGTTCGAGAAGGAAATGGCGGCGGGCGAACGCTATGACGTCCCTGCCGCCGCCGATCGTCCGCGCATCCGCACCGGGCGGCCCGATCGTCTGCAGGTGCTGGTCAATGGCTCGAACGTCGCGCCGCTCGGCACCGGTGACGAGACCGTCGAAGCCGATATCAGCGCGGCGGCGCTGCAGGCGCGCGGCGCGCAATCGGGCGCGCCGGCAACGCCGTCTGCCGCACCCGGGCAAGTCCCGGCTGGCAACACGACGGCGATACCTTAAGGCTGGCGACAGGCGCGGCGTGTCAGCTATAGCGGCGGTGCGTAGCTTAATTCCCGAAATCCTGCACCGGGGGGTGTGACGAATGCGTTATTGGATGACTGCGGCGGCTTTGTCGGCGCTCCTCGCGGGCACAGGCTCCGCTCATGCCCAGTCGACGGCGGTCGAAGGCCGGGTCGACCGGCTCGAACGCGAGATGCGCGCCGTGCAGCGGAAGGTTTTCCCGGGCGGCGCCGGCCAGACGATCGAGCCGCAGATCGTGCCAGAGACCAGCACCGAAGTCTCCGGAACCCCGGCGGGCACCCCGATCAGCGACTTGACCCAGCGCGTCGCCGCGCTCGAAAACCAGGTCCAGACGCTGACCGGACAGGTCGAGCAGGACGGCTATCGGCTGAAGCAGCTCGAGGACGGCTTCAACGCCTATAAGCGCGCGACGGATGCGCGGCTGAAGGCGCTCGAGGCGAGCGGATCGAGCCCTGGCGGCTCCGATGCCGATCCGGTGATTGCCCCGGTCGACCTCGGCGGAGCGCCGGCACGGCCGACCCGGCCGACGCGCCCTGCGCCAACGGATACACGCCCTGCGCCGGCCGAGGACACCGCCGCGCCGAAGCCGAGCGGCACCCGTGCCCAGCAAGTCGCCGCGGTGGAAAAGCCCAATAGCGGCGATCCCGCCGAGGATGGATACACCTATGGCTATCGGCTGTGGCAGGCCAAGCTCTACCCCGAGGCCCGCCGCGAGCTCGAGGGCGTGGCGACCAAATATCCGCAGCACCGCCGGGCGAGCTTCTCGCAGAACCTGCTCGGCCGCGCCTATCTCGACGCCGGCGCGCCGAGCCTCGCCGCGGTGGCGTTCTACGAGAATTACAAGAAGAACCCCAATGGCGAGCGCGCGCCCGACAGCCTCTATTATCTCGCGCAGGCACTCACCAAGCTCAAGAAGCCCGCCGGCGAAGTGTGCAAGGTCTATACCGAGCTCGACCAGTTGTACGGCGCGCGGCTCTCTGCCGAGATGAAGACCGGAATTGCCGAGGGACGTGTCGCGCAAAAGTGCAAATGAATTGACGCCCCCGGCGGAGCAGATTGCGCGCTTCCGACGCGATCTGGAGGCGTTGACGCCCGGACCCGGCGCACTTGCCTTGGCAGTTTCGGGCGGCGCGGACAGCATTGCGATGCTGCTGCTCGCCAGGGCCGCGGTGTCCGGAAGGCTCTGCGCCGCCACGGTAAATCACGGCCTTCGCGCAGCCGCGGCGGACGAGGCGGCGATGGTGGCAGAGCTTTGCCGCGACTTGGCCGTGCCCCACACTATCCTGACAGTGGAAAAGCCGATCGAGGGCGCGAGCATCCAGGCGCGAGCGCGCGATGCGCGCTATGCCAAGCTGCTCCAATGGGCGCTTGATGCCGGCGCCGGTGCGCTCGCCACGGCGCATCACGCGGACGATCAGGCCGAGACTTTCCTGATGCGCGCCGCACGCGGCTCGGGCACGCCGGGATTGGCGGGCATTCGCGCACGGCGCCTCGCGACTTGGTTCGATCGCGAACTATTGATCGTGCGGCCCTTACTAAAGTGGCGACGCGACGAGCTTCGTGCAATCGCGGAAGCCGCCAAAGCGCCGTTCGTCGACGATCCGAGCAACACCGATCCCGCCTATGACCGCACGCGCTTTCGCGAACTGATCGCGCACAGCCCGGAACTCGACGTACCCGCGCTCGCCGCCAGCGCGGCACATGCCGCCGAGGCCGAGCATGCACTGATGGAAATCGCCAGCCACGAGTGGCTGCTGCGTCGGCGGTGGGATCTCCGCGAAGTGGCGTTCGATCCTGTCGGACTGTCACGCGGGCTGCTGCGCCGGCTGACTCAGTTCGCAATCGATGCCGTGCGCACGAGGGAGAAGGAAGAACAGCCCTTCGACAAGCTCAGCGCGAATGGAGAGAGCGTTGTCCTCTCCACCGTTGGCGCTGAGCTTGTCGAAGCGCCGTCTTTCTCCGAACGCGCGCCCCTCCGCGGCGAAAGCCTCGACCGCCTCCTCGCCACGCTCGATGCTGGCGGCACTGGTACGATCGCGGGAGTGAAGGCCAGCGCAAGACATGCCGAGTGGCGCTTCAGCGCAGCCCCGCCGCGCCGATCACACTGATTGACCCAAACATCCGCGCTGTTCCATTGCCATTAACTTGGCCGTGCCTATCTTGATGGGCGAAAGGTATCGAGCGCGATATGAATGACAACAACAAGCCGCAGGGTCCCGAAAACGGTGGCGGCAATCCCTGGATGAAGAGCCTCCTGATCTGGGTGGGCATCCTCGCGGCGCTGGCGCTGTTCGTCACGATGTTCGATCGCCCGAGCGCCCAGAGCGCCGGCGACGCGATGTCCTATTCGAGCTTCCTCGACAAGGTGCAGGCCGGCGAGGTCAAGGCGGTCAACATCGCCGCGGGCTCGGCGGGCACCAGCCTGGTCTCGGGCACGCTTTCCAGCGAAGCCAAGTTCCGCACCAATGCGCCCAACGATCCGCAGCTGATCTCGACGCTGCGCGCGAAGGGCGTCGCGATCAACGCGCGCCCCGAGGAGCCGCCCTCGGTGTGGTTCTACATCCTCTATCAGTCGCTCCCCTTCCTGCTCTTCCTCGGCATCGCGTTCTTCGTGCTGCGCCAGATGCAGAAGAATTCGGGCTCGGGCGCGATGGGCTTCGGCAAGAGCCGCGCCAAGCTGCTGACCCAGAAGGAAGGCAAGGTCACCTTCGACGACGTGGCCGGCATCGACGAGGCGCGCGAGGAGCTGCAGGAGATCGTCGAGTTCCTCCGCGATCCCACCAAATTCGCGCGTCTCGGCGGCAAGATCCCCAAGGGCGCGTTGCTCGTCGGCTCGCCCGGCACCGGCAAGACCCTGCTCGCCCGCGCGATTGCGGGTGAGGCAGGCGTTCCGTTCTTCACCATCTCGGGCTCGGACTTCGTCGAGATGTTCGTCGGCGTCGGCGCGAGCCGCGTGCGGGACATGTTCGAGCAGGCCAAGAAATCGGCGCCGTGTATCGTCTTCATCGACGAAATCGACGCGGTCGGCCGTTCGCGCGGCGCAGGGCTGGGCAACCAGAATGACGAGCGCGAGCAGACGCTCAACCAGCTCCTCGTCGAGATGGACGGCTTCGAAGCGAACGAAGGCATCATCATCATCGCGGCGACCAATCGCCCCGACGTGCTCGATCCGGCGCTGCTGCGTCCGGGCCGCTTCGATCGCCAGGTCGTCGTGCCGCGTCCGGACATCGAAGGCCGGGTGAAGATCCTCCAGGTCCATATGAAGAAGGTGCCGCTGGCGCCCGACGTCGATCCGCGCACCATCGCGCGCGGCACGCCGGGCTTCTCGGGCGCCGACCTGGCGAACCTGGTCAACGAAGCGGCATTGCTCGCGGCGCGCCGCGGCAAGCGCCTCGTCGCGATGAGCGAGTTCGAGGATGCCAAGGACAAGGTCATGATGGGCGCCGAGCGCAAGTCCATGCTGATGACCGAGGACGAAAAGCGCATGACCGCCTATCACGAGGCCGGTCACGCCATCGTCGCGATGCACGAGCCGGCTTCGGATCCGATCCACAAGGCGACGATCATCCCGCGTGGCCGCGCCTTGGGCATGGTGATGCGCCTGCCCGAGCGCGACCAGAATTCGATGCACCGCGACCAGATGTATGCGCATCTGTCGATCGCGATGGGCGGCCGCGTGGCCGAGGAACTGATCTTCGGCTATGATCGGGTCAGTTCGGGCGCATCGTCGGACATCCAGTCGGCGACGCGTCTGGCACGCTCGATGGTGACCAAATGGGGCATGTCCGAAGCGGTCGGTCCGCTCGAATATGCCGAGGACGAGCAGAGCTATCTCGGCTATGGCGGCAGCCGCGCGGCACCGATGTCGAACGAAACTGCGCAGCTGATCGACGGCGAGATCAAGAAGCTCGTCGAAGGCGGGCTGAACCGCGCCAAGCAGGTCTTGACCGACCATATCGATCAGCTCCACGGCCTCGCACAGGCGCTGCTCGAATATGAGACGCTCACCGGCGAAGAGATCAAGCGGCTGATCGCGGGCGAGACTCTCGACCGTGAAGATACCGGTTCGAAAGCCGCTCCGGTCGCAGCTGCGGGGACTTCGATCCCCAAGATCCGCAAGCCCAAGGGTCCGTTCGGAAATCCCGCGCCGCAAGGTGCGTAAGTTCAGTTGACGTTAAACGCGTCGCGACTAGCCCTCCGAGCAATCGGAGGGTTTTTCGTATGCGGCGTTTGATGGGTGCGGTTGTTGCGGCAAGCCTGGCGGTCCTGCCGACCGCGGCACAGGCGATGAGCGTCGCGCAATTCCTCGCCAAGGCGAAGGCGCTGCAGGCGCAAGGCGCGCTGGCGCTCCTTTCGCCCGACGCCGAACTGCTCAAGCGCGAAGTCTCGGCGATCCGCGCCGCCTACACCGCCGATCTCCGTGCCGCCCGCGCGGCCGGCAGAACCCCGCACAGCTGCCCGCCCGAAACCGGCAAGCCGAAACTGAACCCCCGGCAGATGCTCGCCGAGCTCGAGAAGATCCCGCGGGCGAAGCGCGGCATGAGCATGAAGGCCGCGGTCTACGCCTATATGAAGCGCACCTATCCGTGCCGGTGAGCGCTCAGCCGGTCATCCCCATCGCCAACAGGATCACCACGAACAGCGTCAGCACGATCGTGATGAAATGGGTCAGCACGATCGCCCGCAGCGTCGCCGACCACCAGCGCAGCCGATAGGCCTGCTGCAACTGCCGGGTAATGTGCACGAACGGGATCAGCAGTCCTGCCGTCACCAGCCATCCGGAGGAAACGCCCAGCGCCGCGGCCAGCGTGATCGCGATGAACAGCAGCGACATGAACGCGATCGAATAGGTGATGAAGATCGCGTGGTCGTAGAGCTTGTATTCGCGCTTCCAGCAGAACAGCAGCCACAGGAAGGGCAGCGACAGCGGGATCAGCAGCCACGAGAATTTGTAGATGCTCGACTGGAGCTTGTAGAGCATCAGCGACGGGTTCTTGTTCCACTTTTCGATGCCGTGATCGAGCGGTGCCCAGCCGCTGAAGCGCGTGGTGGCGCGGAAGCCTTCGGCCTCCGCCGCCTTGGATTCGCTCTCGAACGTCGGAATTTTCTTCAGCGTCGTATCGATCTCGGCGAGCCGCGACTCGTATTTGGCCCGCTGGCGCGCATCCGCCGGCGCAGGCTCGAGGTCCTTGAGTTCCGCGATGGTGTCCGCGCGGCGGCGCAACAGCTCCTTGCGCGCCTCCTCGATCCGCGCCTTCGGTCCGCCCGCGCGCAGGTCGGTAGGCGGCGAAAGCCCGGCCCAGGAGAAGACCGCGAACATCGCGAAGATCGAGAACAGGAAGATCGCCATCGGCGAGACGAAGCGCGCACGCTCGCCCGCGATGTAGCGCCGGGTGAGATCGCCCGGGCGCCAGGCGAGCAGCGGCAAGGTGCGCCAGAACTTGCCCTCGAAATGGAACACGCCGTGGACGATCTCGTGCCCGACGGCGTGGAGCGAGCGATGGACGTGGCCCGCCTGCCCGCATCGGTAGCAATGCGGCCCGATCAGCGCGGTACCGCAATTGAGGCACATCTCGTGTGCATCGTCATGCCCCTCACCCGCCCGCGGCTCCAGCGCGCGGCCGAGCAATCCTCCGGTGACGATTTCGCCGGCTGCTTCGAATTCCCCCATCCGCCACGACCTACCAGCTTGTGCCAAGTCGTGCTAGCGGGTGCAGCATGGCCGACGCCGATATCCCGATGCTGATCGCCGACATGGCCGCCCGCGCCCGCACTGCCTCGCGGGCGCTCGCCGCGATGCCGCGCGCGGACAAAAGCCACGCACTGGTCGTCGCCGCCGCGGCGATCCGCGAAGCCAGCGACGCGATCGTCGCCGCCAATGCCGAGGACATGGCCGCGGCCGAGGCCTCGGGGCTGTCGGGCGCATTGCTGGACCGGCTGCGGCTCGACGCGGCGCGCGTGGCGGCGACCGCCGCAGGGGTCGAAGCCGTAGCGCATCTCGACGATCCGGTCGGCAAGATGATCGAGCGCGTCGAGCGCCCCAACGGGCTGGTGCTGACGCGGGTGCGCATTCCGATCGGAGTGATCGGCATCATCTATGAGAGCCGCCCCAACGTCACCGCCGATGCCGGCGCATTATGTGCGATGTCGGGCAACGCCGCGATCCTGCGCGGCGGATCGGAGGCGATCCGCAGCAATCGCGCGATCCACGCGGCGCTCGCCCGAGGCCTCGAAGCCGGCGGCATGCCGGCCGACGCGGTCCAGCTCGTCCCCGTCACCGATCGCGCCGCGGTCGGGGCGATGCTCACCGCCGAGGGCGCGATCGACATGGTCGTCCCGCGTGGCGGCAAGGGCCTCGTCGCGCGCGTGCAGGCGGAAGCGCGGGTCCCCGTGCTCGCGCATCTCGACGGGCTCAACCACACTTATATCGACCGCGCCGCCGATCCGGCGATGGCGCGGAGCCTGGCGCTCAACGCCAAGATGCGCCGCACCGGCATCTGCGGCGCCACCGAGACCCTGCTGATCGACCGCGGCTTTGCCGATCCCGCGCCGGTGCTCGCCGCGCTCGCCGACGCCGGCTGCGAAGTGCGCGGCGACGCCGAAATCCAGGCGATCGAGCCCCGCGTCGGCGAGGCCAGCGCCGAGGACTGGGACACTGAATATCTCGACGCGATCCTCTCGGTGAAGCTGGTCGACGGCGCCGACGCCGCGATCGCGCACATCGCCGCGCACGGATCGCACCACACCGACGCGATCGTCACCGAAGACGCCGCCACCGCCGAGCGGTTCCTCGCGCAAGTCGACAGCGCGATCGTGATGTGGAACGCCTCTACGCAGTTCGCCGATGGCGGCGAATTCGGCCTCGGCGCCGAGATCGGCATCTCCACCGGCCGCCTCCACGCCCGCGGCCCGGTCGCGCTCGAGGGCCTGACGACCTACAAATGGGTCGTACGCGGCACCGGCCAGGCACGGCCTTGACGGACGCCGTGACGCTTTGGCGTCCCATCGGTCCCAAGGAGCTGGAGCTGATCGAAGCAAGCGACATGCGGGCTTTCCCGCCACGCCTTCCCGAACAGCCTATCTTCTATCCGGTCACCAGCGAGGACTATGCGATCAAGATCGCGCGCGATTGGAACCTCCCCGAGAGCGGATCGGGCTTCGTCACGCGCTTCGAGGTGGAGCGCGACTTCCTCTCCCGCTATCGAGTCGAGGAAGCCGGCGGCCGTGCGCATCGCGAATATTGGATCCCCGCCAAGGACCTCCCGGCATTCAATGCGGCTATCATTGGCGCGATCGAAGTCACGCATCGCTTCCCCGAATGAAACGCATCGGTCTCCTCGGCGGCTCGTTCAACCCGGCGCATCGCGGCCACCGCAGGCTCTCGCTCCACGCGCTCCGCGCGCTCGGCCTCGACGAGGTGTGGTGGCTCGTCTCCCCCGGCAACCCGCTCAAGCCAGACAAGGGTATGGCCCCCTTCCCCGCCCGGCTCGCCTCGGCGCGCAAAATGGCGCGCCACGCGCCGATTCGCGTCAGCGACGTCGAGGCCCGGCTCCGCACCCGCTACACCGCCGACACGCTGGCCAGGCTCCCCCGCCTCTACCCCAAGCACCGCTTCATCTGGCTGATGGGCGCCGACAATCTCGCCCAGTTCCACCAATGGCGCGACTGGCGGCGGATCGCCCGACAGGTTCCGATTGCGGTCATCGCGCGTCCGGGCTATGATGCGCGGGCTCACGCTAGTCCCGCGATGAGTTGGCTGCGGCGCGCTGTGCGGCCCGCAGGCCAGGCAAAGAAATGGACGAGTTGGAGATTGCCCGGCCTCGTGCTGTTGCGCTTCCGCCCCGATCCGACCTCGGCGACCGCCCTTCGCGCCGCCGATCCTGTCTGGCACCGGCACTTTTCGAACGCGCGTGGGATACCCATATCCACGCCGCTAGTGCCGTCTCCACAGCCGCGCACAGACTTGTTGCAACCCTGAGGAACTAACTTGGCAACTTCCCCCAATGTGCAGCGCACCCCCGCCGATGGCGTCGAGGCTCTGCATGCACTCGTGATGACTTCGCTCGACGACGATCAGGCGGTCGAGACCGTCTCGATCCCGCTCGCCGGCAAGAGCAGCATCGCCGACTATATGGTCGTCGCCTCGGGCCGCTCGACCCGGCAGGTCGCGTCGATGGCGACCAAGCTCGCCGAGAAGATCAAGGCCGAGTTCGGCCGCTCGCCGCGGATCGAGGGGCTGCCGACTGCCGATTGGGTGCTGATCGACGCCGGCGACGTGATCATCCACTTGTTCCGGCCCGAGGTCCGCAGCTTCTACAACCTCGAGCGGATGTGGTCGTTCGGGGAAACGGCGGGGCAGGCCTGAGCGGCTAAGGGTCTGGACCCGATACCGGCAACGGCCGTGATCGTCCCTGGAAGTCTGCTGGCAAGGCGGATCGCGCAGTCGCGTAGCGGCGCTACGCGCAAGCGGTCCAACGCAGTCCAGGAGGCTTCCAGGGACGACCGCGAAGCGGCGGGCCGATTTTGGCGCACGGCCACGTCATTCGTCGGTCACGATGACACCGCATCGCTCCCTCCTCTTTCCTCCCCGTGCGCCAAAATCGGCTCCGTCCCGGCCATTGCCGGTATCGGGCCCAGACCCTAGGAGCGGCGATGCTGCTCCATATCGTCGCGCGGGGGCGTATCGGGCGTGGTCCCGAGGCGGAGCTCGTCGAGCGCTATCTCAAGCGAATCGCCTGGCCGACGCGTGTCACCGAGCTTCCCGATAGCGGCGGCAAGATGCCCGATCGCGGCACCGGCACTCGCCTGATCCTGCTCGACGAGACCGGCGAGAACCTGCCCTCGCGCATCCTCGCCGAGCGGCTGGGGCGATGGCGCGACGACGGGGCGCGCGAAACGCGCTTCCTGATCGGCGCGGCCGACGGTTTCGACGACGCGCAGCGCGCCGAAGCCGACCTTTTGCTTTCCTTCGGGCGCGCAACCTGGCCACACTTGATGGCGCGCGCGATGCTCGCCGAGCAATTGTGGCGCGCCACCTCGATCCTTGCCAACCACCCCTATCACCGCGAAGGGTGAGCGATGGGACCCGCGCGGAGCATCGCCATCGCCGCCGCCTTGCTGGCCATGCTCGTCGCGGGGAGCATGGCGCCTGCCCAGGAATTGCGCGAACAACAGGCGCGGCTGAAATCCGCGACCGCGGCGTCGACCGCCGCCGAGGCGCGCGCGCGCGCACTGGAAGCCGCCGCCGCCAACGAGCGCGACCGCGCGGCCCAGGCGCGCGGCCAGGAAGCCGCCGCCGCCGAGCGGATCAAGGCGGCCCAGGCCGAAATCACGGCCGCCGAGGCGCGAATCGCGATCGTCGACCGGCTTCTCGCGGCGCAGCGCGTCCAGGTGGCGGAGCGGCAGGGTCCGATCGTCCGGCTGATCGCCGCGCTGCAATCCATGACGCGGCGTCCGGCGGTGCTCGGGCTGATCCAGCCTGGCTCGACCGAGGACATCGTCCATGTCCGCGCCGTGCTCGGCACGACGCTGCCGGTGGTCGAACGGCGCACCGCCGAGGTTCGCGCCGAACTCGCCCGCGTCCAGCAATTGCGCGCCAATGCGGCGGGCGCCGTGGCGAGCCTGCGCAACGGTCGCGCCCGGCTCGAGGCCGAGCGCATCGCTCTGGTCCGGCTCGAAGCCACCCACCGCGCGCGATCGCAGCAACTCGGGCGCAGCGCATTGGTCGAATCGGATCGCGCGCTCGCGCTCGGCGAGCGCGCCCGCGACCTCGTCGACCAGATGCAGTCGCAGGACGAGGCCAGCCAGGTCCAGCGTGCGCTCCTGGGCCTGCCCGGCCCATTGCCGCGCCCCGGAGACGAGGCGGATCGGCTGCCCAGGCGCATGCCAGCCTATCGCCTGCCGGTTTCCGGCCAGCTGATCACCGGCATGGGCGAGCTCTCCGCCACCGGGGTGCGCGCCCGCGGACTGACCCTGGCAACCGCGCCGAGCGCCCGCGCCGTTGCCCCCGCCGCGGGGCGCGTCGTCTATGCGGGACCGTTTCGCGGCTATGGCGGCGTCGTGATCGTCGATCATGGCGACGGCTGGACTTCGCTCGTCGCGGGGCTCGGCGGGCTCGCGGTGCGCGTCGGTGATCGGGTCGCGCAGGGCCAAGTGATAGGCCGCGCCTGGAAAAGCGGCGAGCCGCGCGTCACCGTCGAGCTGCGCCGCCGGGGCCAGCCGATGGACCTCGCGCAATTGCTCGACTGACAGGCCGTGTAAATGCCGTTATCCTGCACTAAATCAGTAAGCTCGTTTTTGTCGAAAGTCGTATGATGCTGCGTCCGCTTCTTCAGGTCACTGCCGCCGTCAGCGCGCTCGCGCTGGTTCCCGTCGCTTCGGGGGCGATGGCCGGCGTCGACACCAACAGCTACCGCGAGCTCGACACCTTCATGGAAGTCTACAACCAGGTGAAGGCGAACTATGTCGAGAAGGTCGACGACAAGACGCTGGTCAAGGGCGCGATCGCCGGCATGCTCGCCGCGCTCGATCCGCATTCCAGCTTCGCCGACGGACTCGATTTCGACAATCTCAAGATCCAGACCGAAGGCAATTATGGCGGGCTGGGCCTGACCGTGACGCAGGAGGAAGGCGCGGTGAAGGTCATCGCGCCGACCGAGGATACTCCCGCGGCGCGCGCCGGCATCAAGTCGGGCGACTTCATCACCCATATCGACGGCAAGTTCATCGTCGGCGGCAGCCTCGACGAGGCGATCGAGCAGATGCGCGGTCAGCCCGGCACCAAGATCAACCTGACGATCGTCCGCCCCGGCGCCGAAAAACCGCTCCAGCTCACTCTGGTCCGCGAGATCATCATCCAGAAGCCGGTGAAGTGGGAAGTCAAGAACGGCGTCGGCTATATCAACATCAACACCTTCACTGCGCAGACCGGCGCCGATACGGTCAAGGCGATCCAGGAAATCGACAAGAAGCTCGGCCGCAAGCCGCTCGGCTATGTCGTCGACTTGCGCGAGAATGGCGGCGGGCTGCTGAGCGAGGCGATCGCGGTCTCAGACGTGTTCCTCGGCCATGGCGAGATCGTCTCGCAGCGCGGCCGCGAGAAGAACGATATCGAGCGTTATTATGCCGAATCGATGGTGCCGGGCGATCTCGCGCGCGGGTTGCCGGTGATCGTGTTGGTCGATTCGGGCACTGCCTCGGCCTCCGAGATCGTAGCGGGCGCGCTGCAGGATCATCATCGCGGTCTGGTGATGGGCGTGCGCAGCTTCGGCAAGGGGTCGGTCCAGACGATCCTGCCGATGGGCGCGCGCGCGGCATTGCGGCTCACCACGGCGCGCTATTTCACCCCGTCGGGCCATTCGGTGCAGGAAGGCGGGATCAAGCCCGACCTGCTCGTCCCGCAGCTGTCCGATCCCGATTACAAGGACCGCACCGTGATCCGCGAGGCGGATCTCAGGAAGCATCTGATCAACGCCGAAAAGGTCGACGATGCGACGCTCGAGCAGGACGCGCGCACCGATCCGCGCTTCGCGGCGACTCCCGACCAGCTCAAGAAGCAGGGCATCGACGACTTCCAGCTCCACTATGCGCTGCAGACCATCGCGCGCTCGGCGGGCAAGCCGCAGGTCGCGATCAAGGGCCGCTGAGCGATGCGCCGGGACGAGCTCCGCACCGCGCGGCTGATCGCGCTGCTGCTGCCGGCGGGGTTGCTCGCCGGCGCTTGGGGATCGCAATGGTTCGGGCTCGTACCGTGCGAGATGTGCCATTGGCAGCGCTGGCCGCATTATGCCGCCGTCGTCGTCGCGGCATTGTCCTTCGCGCCGCTGCCCCGCCCGGTGCAGATGCTGTTCGTGCTGTTCGCCGGCGTGCTGATCGCGGTGAGCGGCGCGATCGGCGTATTCCATGCCGGCGTCGAATATCATTGGTGGCAGGGGATCACTGCCTGCACCGCCCCGATCGGCCACGGCGACGCGATGGAGATGCTCAACCAGGCACTGCGCCGCCCGCTGATACGGTGTGATGTGCCGCAATGGACGCTCTTTGGGATCAGCCTCGCGGGCTTCAACGCGATCCTGTCGCTCGGCGGCGCAGCGGCGATCTTCGCGCTGGCGCCGCGCAGGGGCCGGCGATGAGCTGGAAGCCGGGCGACCCCCGCGAAGGCACCGAAGCGATGGTCCGCGTGGATCAGGCGGGCGAATATGGCGCGACTCGGATCTATGCCGGGCAGCTGGCCGTGATGGGCGACCGCACCCCCACCGCGCGGATGATCAACGGCATGGCCAATCAGGAAGAGCGCCACCGCGCCTTTTTCGATTCGATGATCGCAGCGCGCGGCGTCCGCCCGACCGCGCTCCAGCCGTTCTGGAATGTCGCCGGCTTCGCGCTCGGCGCCGTCACCGCGGCGATCGGGCCGAATGCCGCCATGGCCTGCACCGCTGCCGTCGAGACCGAGATCGATTTGCATTACCAGCGCCAGCTCGCCGAGCTGGGCGACGGCGATCCCGAGCTCAGCCGCGCGGTGGCCGAGTTTCGCGACGAGGAACTCGAGCATCTGGACACGGCGCTGGCCCATGGCGCGGAGGCGGCGATCGGCTATCCCCTGTTGTCCGGATTGATCCGGCTCGGCTGCCGTGCTGCGATTGCCGTGTCGAAACGGATATGACAGGCCCGGTTCAGCGTTGACGCGCCAGATTGGGTGTAAGGAGAAGCCAGGATGCTCAAGCGGATTGTAATCGGAGCAGCGCTGGCCGCAGCGCCCCTGCTGGTGCCGGCCGCGCAGGCGCAGAACGCTGCGCAGAGCGGTGTCCTGGTCATTTATGGCAGCGACAAATGCCCGACCAATGACAATGGCGAGGAAGTCGTCATCTGCCAGCGGCTCGACGAGGCCGAGCGCTTCCGCATTCCGCAGACCCTGCGCAACCAGACCGGCCGCCCGCAGGCGAACCAGAGCTGGGCAGTGCGCTCGCAGGACGCGCTCGAGGCCGGCCGCACCGGCACCGGCAGTTGCTCGACCGTCGGCCCGGGCGGCCAGACCGGCTGCTTCGTCCGCCAGGCAACCCGCGCCCGCGCCGAATCGAACGCACGCCGCGACGAACAGACCGACCTGCCGCTGCCTTGAGGCGCGCTTTTCCTCTCCCTGCGGGAGAGGTAGCTTGCTGCCTCGCGGAGCTGGAGTCGATTTCAGTTAGATATCAATAGTTCCCGGCTAGGCGGTGGCGCTTGGCTCGCCAGGTTTGCAGTGCAGGTCTGAACACCTCTTGCAATGTAGGATTTCGTTTGCTGAGATCGATGCGCCGCTCTGCGGTCGCTCTTTGACAATATGGATCCCTACCGGAGCACCACGCGCGTCTGGCGCAGACCTTTGTGATTCGGGACGGCCCAGTCGCCGCTCGGACGCGCGCGATAGTGTGACCCTGGTGTGACTTTCGCTTCGCAGGATGCGCGCGCGGCGGCGCGATCGCCCTCACGTTGCTCGCGAGCGGCTTCCCATTGAGCGCTGACGACAGGCTCAGGGCGAGCGGCTCGGGCTCACCCAACTCCGACTAAGCCTATGCTTCGCAGAGATTCAGTCTGCGCATCCCCTTCGACGAGAGAGGGGAGGCCCATCGACCAGCCACACCGGCGGCGCGCGCAAAACGCACTCCCCGATGATCCACAGCATCGCCGCAGCGCGCACCCCCGCCACAATCGCGACATGCGTCGGTGTGGTCGCCGGCCAACCCTGCTCCATCCCGGCAAACCACCAAAACTCCGCGAAATAGGCGGCGACGTCCCCAAGCACGAACAGCGCCACCGGCCACAGCCGCGGCGCCGTCATCAGCAGCAGCGGGTACAGCCACAGATCGAATTGCGGCGAATAGACCTTGTTGGTCAGCATGAACCAGGCGAGCACCGGAGTGAACAGCACCCATAGATGCGCGCGATGCCGGCGCCAGCCGAGCCCGACGATCAGCGCGAAGCCGGTGACGAAGGCGATCGCGGCATACAGGTTGCGCTCCGCAATCCCGGTGTACCACCAGCCCATGTTGGCGAGGACGTCCCATGTCGCCGCGACGGTCCCCGCCCGCCCCTGCGAGAAACGATAGAATTCGCTCCAATTCTCGCGGGCGAACAGCGCTACCGGCAAGTTGACCAGCACCCATACCCCGATGGCAGCGGCAGACAGCGTCGCCGCGCGGACCAAGCGTTGCGGCCACGGCCGGGCGTCGCCGAACAATGCGCTCAGCCCGATCAGCGGCAGCGCGAGCACCGGGAACAGCTTGGCCGCGGTGCCCAATCCCGCCGCCGCCGCCGCGGGCACCAGCCGCCCGTCGCGCGCCAGCAGCACTGCGCCGACTGCCAGCGCGGTCGCGGCCATGTCCCAATTATGCCCGACATAGAGGACCAACGGTGGCGCCAGCGCCCAGCCCCACAGGCGCCGCGCGTCCATTCCCGCCGCGAGAAACCATTTGAGCACCAGCGCGGCGAGCAGCGCATTGGCGATGACCGCCACGCCGAGAAAGTGGAAGTCGCGCGCGTGCTTGCCGAACAGCAGCCGGGTGGCGCTCCCCTCGGCCCAGATCTGCGCCCCGGTGACCACCGGATATTCCATCCGCGTCTCGAAATAGGGGATTTTACCCTGGTCGACTGCGCGACCCTGCCAGAAGGGCATCACGTCGTTGTAGCAACCGGTGGTATATTGCTCGGCCTCGGTCCAGCCGCCAGGCACGCAATGCCCCTTGAACAGCCAGCCGGCGCTGCACGTGAGTGCCAGCGCGAGCCAAAGCGCGGCGATGCGCCAGTTCACGTCCCGCGGAAGAGCCCAGCCCATGCCGGGGTGCTTATCGCGTGCGACGAACCGCGTCCATCATCGCTGGACTCAGCGACAACAAGAACATAGATAGAACGAATGGCACAATTGGACATGCGCGCGAAGCTGGCGATCCTCGCGGACGCGGCGAAATACGACGCGTCCTGCGCGTCCTCGGGCATTGCCAAGCGCAATTCGAAGGATGGCAAGGGGATCGGCTCGACCGAAGGCATGGGCATCTGTCATGCCTATGCCCCCGACGGCCGCTGCATCAGCCTGCTCAAGATCCTGCTGACCAACAGCTGCGTGTTCGACTGCCATTATTGCATCAATCGAAAGAGCTCGAACGTCCGCCGCGCGCGCTTCACCCCCGAGGAAATCGTCGACCTCACCTTAAGCTTCTATAAGCGCAATTATATCGAGGGGCTGTTCCTATCGTCCGGCATCATCCGCTCGCCCGATTACACGATGGAGCAGATCGTCCGCGTCGCCCAGCTGCTGCGCGAGGCGCATGACTTCCGCGGATATATTCACCTCAAGACGATCCCCGACGCCGATCCCGCGCTGGTCCACCAGGCGGGGCTGTTCGCCGACCGCATCTCGATCAATGTCGAATTGCCCACCGTCGCCGGGCTGACCCGACTGGCGCCCGAAAAATCGGCACCGCGGATCGAAGCCGCGATGGGCAATGTCCGCCACGATCTCGACAATTCGACAGATGCCGGCAAGCGCTTCAAGTCCGCGCCGAAATTCGCCCCCGCCGGCCAGTCGACCCAGATGATCGTCGGCGCCGACGCCGCGACCGACGGCGACATCATCACCCGCGCTGCCGGGCTCTACGACCGCTTCAAGCTGCGCCGCGTCTATTATTCGGCGTTCAGCCCGATCCCCGACGCCAGCGCCGTTCTCCCGCTCCAGCGCCCGCCGCTGATGCGCGAGCATCGGCTCTACCAGTCCGACTGGCTGATGCGCTTTTACGACTACCAGCCCGCCGAAGTCGCCGACGCGGCCGATCCCGCGACGGGGATGCTGCCGCTCGACATCGATCCCAAGCTCGCCTGGGCGCTGCGCTTTCGCGATCGCTTCCCGGTCGACGTCAACCGCGCGCCGCGCGAGGCGTTGCTGCGCGTGCCGGGGCTCGGCGTGAAGGCAGTCGACGCGATCCTCGCCACCCGCCGCTGGCGGCGGCTGAAGCTCGCCGATGTGGCGCGGCTGACCGCTTCGATCGCCAAGGTTCGCCCGTTCCTGATCGCCGAGGATTGGCGCCCGGTAGCGCTCGCCGACCGCGCCGACCTGCGCCCGCTCGTCGCGCCCAAGCGCGAGCAGCTCGAACTGTTCGCCGCCTGAGAATGACTCGCGGCTGAAACAAGCGCGGCATTCGCCGGTTGGACCGGCAAAGGAGATTCCCATGGCCGACGCACGCATTTTCGAGGACCTCAAGGCCGATCACAATCGGCAGCGCGCCCTGCTCAAGCGCGTCGGCGACAATCCGGGTACCGACGGCCCGCGCCGCGAGGCTTTCGAGACGCTACGGCTCGAGCTCCAGGCGCACGCCGCGGCCGAGGAGGAATCGCTCTATTCGACGATGCTCGCCGATCCCGAATTGCGCGAGGATGCCCGCCATTCGGTCTCCGAGCACAAGGAAGTCGACGATTTCCTCGGCGAATTGCTCGACTTGGAATTCGGCTCGCCCGAATGGGACGCCAAGTTCGGCGAGATGCGCCACCGCTACGAGCATCATATCGACGAGGAAGAGGAAGATATGTTCCCCGCTGCGTCTGAACGCCTGCCCGCCGAAGTCGAGGAGCGGCTCGCGCAAGTGTTCGAGGAGCGCAAGCCCGCCGAACTGGAACGCGCCGAGGAAAATGCTCCAGGCGACGAGCGCGAATAACCGCCAAGGGCGCCGATGCGGGTCGTAGCGCTGACGGCGGAGGATGATTTCGAGGGCTGGCGCGATGCCGCGCGGGCGCTGGCCGGCGCGCGCGTGCCGCCATCGGAACTGGTGTGGCAGGTCGGCGAAATTGCCGTCGACTTGTTCGGCGACGAGGCAGTTCTCGCCCCCGCCACGCCGGCCGGCTTTCGCGTGCCGCGCGCCTTCCTCGATCTCGCGCAGAGCGTGGTGCTCCACGCCGACTCGCAGCGCTTCGCCTTGCTCTACACCTTGCTCGCCGGGCTGATCGCCGAACCGCGCCGGATCGACGATGCCGCCGATCCCCTGGTCCGCCGGCTCGAGGAAATGGCGAAGGCGGTGCGCCGCGACATCCACAAGATGCGCGCCTTCGTCCGCTTCCGCGAAGTCCAGGACGAAGCCGGCGCGCGCTATGTCGCCTGGTTCGAGCCCGAGCATCACATCGTCCGCGCCAATGCCCGCTTCTTTGTCGATCGCTTCGCCAATATGCGCTGGTCGATCCTTACCCCCGCGCTGTCGCTTCACTGGGATTGCGAGACGCTCGCCGAAGGGCCCGGCGCGACCAAGGCCGATGCCCCGGGCGACGATCCGGTCGAGGATGTCTGGAAGACCTATTACGCCTCGACCTTCAATCCGGCGCGGCTGAAGACCGGCATGATGCTCAAGGAGATGCCGCGCAAATACTGGAAAAACATGCCGGAGACGGCGTTGGTGAAGGAGCTGATCGCGACGGCGCGGCAGCGGGAGACCGGCATGGTGGCGAAGGCGCGGACCGCGATCGGCGGCAATATCGAAGCGGCGTGGCAGGCGTTGCGCGACGAGGCGGCGGGCTGCACGCGCTGCCATCTCTACCAGCACGCCACCCAGACCGTGTTCGGAGAGGGCCCGATCGATGCGCGGATGATGTTCGTCGGCGAGCAGCCGGGGGATCAGGAGGATCTTGCCGGGCGGCCGTTCGTCGGGCCGGCGGGGCAGATGTTCGACAAGGCGATCCATGCGGCGGGGATCGATCGCGCCACGGTCTACGTCACCAATGCCGTCAAGCATTTCAAGTTCGAGCCGCGCGGCAAACGGCGCATCCACGCCAAGCCCGATGCCGGCGAGATCAGCGCCTGCCGCTGGTGGTACGAGCAGGAGCGATTGCTGGTGAAGCCCGAGATGACCGTGGCGCTCGGCGCGACCGCCGCGCGGCAGATGCTCGGCAAGGCAGTGACGATCACCGCGACGCGCGGGCGGGCGATCGAGCTGGCCGAGGGCGCAATCGGCTGGGTGACGATCCACCCCAGCTTCCTGCTGCGCCTGCCCGACCGGAGCCGCGCCGAGGACGAATTCGCCGCGTTCGTCGAGGATCTGAAGGGCGCGGCGAAGGCGCTGCGATAGAACAGCATTGTTCCCCGGCGAAGGCAGGGGCCCAGGGGTGCGAAGCAGCGGGATCGAACCCTAGAAGCGGTCCGGATCCGGCCCGAGGCGCCCGCCCAGATCATCCAGTGCATCGATCGCCGCGATATCCGCCGCTTCGAGCCGCACATCCCCGGCAGCCAGATTCGCCGCAAGCCGCTCGCGCGCCGAGGCCTTGGGGATCACCGCCAGCCCGTGGTGCAGATGCCAGGCGAGGATCGTCTGCGCGGGCGTGCAGCCCCGCGCCTCGGCGATGCCAACGATCGCCGGGTGTGCGAGCAACGTCCCCTGCCCCAGCGGCGCCCAGCTCTGCGTGAGGATCCCCTGTTCGGCGTGGAAATCGCGGAGCGCGCGCTGCTGGAAGCCCGGATGGAGCTCGACCTGGTTGAGCGCCGGCACCACGCCGGTAGCGTCCACGATCGTGCGCAGATGCTCGGCGGTGAAATTGGAGACGCCGATCGATTTGGCGCGCCCCTCCTCGTGCAGCCGGACCAGCGCCCGCCATGCCTCGATATATTTGCCGAGCGACGGCATCGGCCAATGGATCAGATAGAGGTCGACCTGTTCGCGGCCGAGTTGGGCGAGGCTGTTGTCGAACGCCCGCAGCGCCGAATCATAACCAAGCGAATCGCGCCACAATTTGGTGGTGACGAAGATGTCGTCGCGCCCGCTCAACCCTTCGGCGACGCCGCGCTCGTTGCCATAGAAAGCGGCGGTGTCCACCAGCGTATAGCCGACATCGACTGCCTCGCGGGTGATCCGCGGTGCCTCGGCATCAGGCACAAGATAGGTGCCGAAGCCGATCGCGGGGATCGCGCGACCGTCGTTCATCGTCAGCGTGGCGGGCATTGGCGGCTCCTCTGGCAGGCCGGCCCGTCTAGTCGGCCGTCGCCGCTTTCGCCAGCCGCCCGGCGATGCCACGCACCTTTTCCGCCCGGCCGGCGCGAACTTGTCGACCATCGCCCGATAGCGCGCCAGCGTTGCGGCATCGGCAAGGCCGCACCGCGCGCCCGGCGAGATCAGAGGCCGAGCGCCTGCCGCGTCTTCGAGCCGACGATGCCGTCGTCACCCAGATCGTGCGATCGCTGGAACGCGACCACCGCCGTCTTGGTCGCCGGACCGAAATCGCCATCGGGCGTGAGCCCGAGCTTCTTCTGGAGCAACACAACATCGGGGCCGTCGTCGCCCATCTTGAGCGTGCGCTGGATGCCGCCGTCGGTGCGCGACGGCGAAATCGCGTGCACCGTGTAAGCGGCAGCGAGCTTGGTATCGTAGCGGTTCTTGAGAAAGCCCGGGCCGTTATAGCCGCGGGCGAACCCCGCCCAGTCGCGTCGGCACAGTTCGTCGTCGAGCTTGTTGAGCTTCACGAAGCGGACGAAGGCGGCGAGGTGGTCGTCCTCCGAATTGGACATTCGGCGGCAGAAATCCTCCACGTCGGGCATGCCGAGCGAATCGTGGTGATAGCCCATGATCTGGAACGCGCCCCAGCTCGCCGATTCGAGCGCGGCCTTGCGATCGAGCGGGATCGCCTGGCCGAGCCGGTCATATTCGGCGGCTCCGCCCCTATAGCCGCCGGGCTCGCGCGAAGAGATTTCGGGGTGCGACTGATCGAACCTGCCGCCGGTGCGCTTGCTGAACACATGGCGTTCGAACAGGATTTTCGGACGCGTGTCGGGGAGAAAGCCGCCGCGGCTTTCGACATCGATCACGGCTTTGACGGCGGCGACGTCGCAGCCGATATCGTCGGCCGCCCGCTGGATGGCGTCGGGGCTGAAACGAGTCGCTGGTCCTGTAAATTCGGGCATCGCAGGCTCCTCATCGTGGAAGCTAACCGGCAGTTTCCGGAAGGATGCGATTCCCTGCAGATATTCTATCCGCAGCTTTGCGGAGAGGCAATTGCTTCTATTCGGCGATCAGCCCGGCAAAGCCCGGCAGTTGCGCCAGCGTCGCACCATTGACCGACTGGACGATCCGCCTGCCGCGCAGTTCCTCCGGCAGCGCGATCGGCTGCTCGCCGAGATTGAAGGCGCAGAACAATGTCTGACCCAGCGCCTTGCGTTCGAACGCCAGCAATGTCGCGCCGGCCTCGTGGATGTCGATCGACCCGGCCGTCAGCGCCGGGCTCGCATGGCGCAGCGCGATCAGCCGCCGTGTCAAATTGAGCAGCGAGTCCGTATCCTCGCCCTGCCGGTCGACAGCGAGTGCGGCATGGTCGGCGCCGAGCGGAAGCCAGGGCTGGCCGTGGGTGAATCCGAGCTGCGGCGCCTCGGCGAACCACGGCATCGGCGTACGCGCGCCGTCGCGGCTGAGCGTCAGCGGCCAATTGGCGATCGCCTCGGGATCGCGGAGATGCTCGAAGCCGATCTCGACCTGAGTAAGCCCCAGTTCCTCGCCATAATAAAGGAAGGCATTGCCGCGCAGCGACAGCAGCAGCAGCATCTTGAGCCGGGCAAAGGCATCGCGATGCTCGGGCCCGATCCAGCGGGACAGCGCTCGCGGGGCGTCGTGGTTCTCGAACGCCCAGCTCGGCCAGCCGATACCCGGGGCGTCCGGCCAGCCTTCGACCGCATCGCGGACCAATGCGGGGGTCAGCCGATCGGCGTAGAGAAAGTTGAAGCCATAAGCGCTGTTGAGCCGGGCCTCGCCCTCGGTGAACAGGTGCATCTCGGGCTCGGGCGCGGGGCCGCCGACTTCGGCTACGGTGAATCGTCCGCCGAGACTGTCTGCCAGCGCGCGCAATTTCTCGAGGAAGCGCGGGATATCGGCGTGGCTCTGGTTGTGGATGTGTTGTTGGAAGTCGAACGGGCGGGTGCGCGGCGCGCCGGTGTCGGGGGCGGGCGGGTTATCGCGCAGCGCGGGATCGTGCATCGTGAAGTTGATCGCATCGAGCCGGAAGCCGTCGACTCCGCGCTCGAACCAGAAGCGCGCGACCGCCAGCGCGGCGTCCTGCACCGTCGGATTGTGGAAGTTGAGGTCGGGCTGCTCGCGCAGGAAATTGTGCAGATAATATTGCCCGCGCCGCGCGTCCCACGTCCAGGCCGGGCCGCCGAACACCGATTGCCAATTGTTCGGCGGGCTGCCGTCGGGCTTCGCGTCGGCCCAGACATACCAGTCGGCCTTGGGATTGCTCCGGCTCGCGCGGCTCTCGCGGAACCAGGGATGCGCGTCCGAGCTGTGCGAATAGACCTGGTCGATGATCACCCGCAGCCCAAATTGGTGCGCGCGCGCGATCAGCGCGTCGAAATCGGCTAGCGTGCCGAAGATCGGGTCGACGTCGCAGAAATCGGCGATGTCGTAGCCGAAATCGCGCATCGGCGACGTGAAGAAGGGCGACAGCCACACCGCGTCGACGCCGAGCGACGCGACGTGATCGAGATGCGCGGTAACGCCCGCCAGATCCCCCACCCCGTCGCCGTTCGAATCGGCGAAGCTGCGCGGATAGATCTGGTAGATCACCGCTCCGCGCCACCATTCGCGCGTGTCGGCATCCGGATACTGGGCAAGCAGTTCGTTCATTGCGGCTTTCCGGCGGCGCAGACGGCATAGCCGAACGCAGGTACTGAAAGAGTGATGCTGCCCGGCGCGGTGGCGGTGGCGGGGCAGCTTCCGGCGAGCGCAGTGAACGCTGCGGATCCGGCGTCGACCTCGACATTGCCGGTCCAGGGCCGCGCGCTCGAATTGAACCCGATCAGCACTTCGCGCCCGTCGACGGGATCGAAGCGCGAGACGGCGAACAGCCCGGGCTTGTCGCCGGCGAAGCGCGTGATCTGCCGGCCCCGCGTCAGCGCCGGATGCGCGCGGCGAAGCTTCGCCAGCGTGGCGATCTCGCGGAACAGCGGATGATCCAGGTTGAAATTGGAAACGGCGTTGGCGCGGTCGGTGCCGAGCAATGAATTGTCGTTATAGACCGCGACCTTGCTGGCGAACATGTCCTCGCGGGCATCCTGGTCGCCGCCGTCGCCGATAAAGCCCTGCTCGTCGCCTGAATAGATCGTCGGCACCCCGCGCAGCAGCAGCAGCATCGCGTGGGCGAGGCGCGTGCGGGCGAGCAGTTCCGAAGGGCTCGCCTGCGGATTGGCCCTGCGGATGAACAAGGCGGCGCGGCCCTGATCGTGATTGCCGATGAAGGTCGGCAGCCTGCGCGCGGTCGCCTCACCGCCTTCGTAGAGCGAGTCGGCGGCGAACACCGCGGCGAGCCGGTCGGTCCCCGCTTCGCCCGCGCTCACTGCATTGACTGCGCGGGCGAAGGCGAAGTCGAGCACCGTCGGGAGCCGATCGACGCGGGTGTGGCGCGCCAGCGCCGAGGTATCGGGATCGGCGACTTCGCCGAAGATGTGGAAATTGGGAATCCCCCTGGCCTTGGCGCGCGCTTCGATCGCGGGGACGAAGGCCTGCCAGAATTCGGGGTTCACGTGGCGCGCGGTGTCGATGCGGAAGCCGTCGATCCCGCGGTCGACCCACTTCCCGAAAATCTCGATCATCCCGGCGATCACGCGCGGATGCTCGGTCATCACGTCGTCGAGCCCGGCGAAATCGCCCATCGTCGAACTCTCGCCGGCGAAGGTCGAGTTGCCGCGATTGTGATAATAGATCGGATCGTTGAGCCAGGCCGGGACCTTCGCGTCCTTCTCGCCCGCGGGCACGAACGGGGTGTAGGCGTAATCGGGGCGAGTCAGCCTGGCGAAGTTCTCCGGCGTCTGGACGCCGTCGCCCGCAAAACCGTCATTGATTGCCTCGCCGGCAAGCCCCCCCTTGCGGGCGTACGGAAACTCGGCGCGGCTGCGATAGCCGCAGTTGCCGCATTCCCGATACTGGATGACGTCGGCGGTGTGGTTGGCGATGATGTCCATATAGACCTTGATCCCGCGGGCGTGCGCCGCGTCGACCAGGGCCCTGAAATCGGCGTCGGTGCCGAAATGCGGATCGACTCGAGTGAAATCGGTCACCCAATAGCCGTGATAGCCCGCGGATTCGTGGCCCTTCGGCCCCTGCACCGGCTTGTTCCTGAAGATCGGCCCGACCCAGATCGCCGTGGCACCCAGCGCCTCGACATAATCGAGCCGCCGGATCAGTCCCTTGAGGTCGCCGCCATGATAGAAGCCCTTGGCCGCGGGATCGAACCCGGTGGCCAGCCGATCCCCGTTCAGCCCGCCGCGATCATTGGCGGTGTCGCCATTCTCGAAGCGGTCGGGGAGGAGGAAGTACAGCACTTCGTCCTCGGGCAGCCGGTCGCGAAAACTCTGCGCCGCGACGGGAGCGGCGAGCAGCGATGCGAGCAAGGCGAAGGCGGCGAGTTTCATGCGGCAATTTCCTCGCGCGCAGCGCAGTTCTGGCGAATGAAGGCAGCGTGATCGGGCATCTGCGCCGCTTCACGCGCAGCGAGCTTGCCCAGCAGATCGAGATATTCGGCGATCTCGGCGCGGCCCGGCCGGTCGGCGAGTGGGTGGTGACCCTCCGCCGCGACGCCCTGCCCGGCCAGCACCTGCAGCCACGCCACTTCGCTGAACAGGTCGCCTTCCTCGCGGACGATCTGCCCGGCGGCGCGCCACAATGCGATCTTGTGGGCGAGGCCCTCGGGCAGCGGCGTCTCGCGCCGGGCGCGCCAGAACGGCGCGTCGCGGTCGTTCGCCCAATAATGGAGGATCAGGAAATCGCGGATCCGATCCATCTCGCGGTCCGCCTGCCGGTTATATTCGGCGCGCTGCGCCTCGGCGATGCGGCGCCCGGGCAGCAGCTTGAGCACGCGCTCGACCGCCGACTGGATCATGTGGATGCTCGTCGATTCGAGCGGCTCGAGGAAGCCGCTCGCCAGCCCGACGGCGATGACATTGGCCCGCCAGAACGCCCGCCGCTTGCCCGCGGTGAAGCGCAGCGCCCGCGGTTCGTCAAGCGCGGGTTCGTCGAGATTGGCGAGGAGGTGCGCGGTGGCTTCATCGTCGGAGAGGTGCGCACCGGCATAGACGATCCCGTTGCCGGTGCGATGCTGGAGCGGGATCCGCCATTGCCAGCCGGCGGCGTGCGCAGTGGCGCGGGTATAGGGCGTGAAATCGGTCGCGCGGGCGCTGGGCACGGCCAAGGCGCGGTCGCACGGCAGCCAGTGCGACCAGTCTTCGAAGCCCACGCCCAGCGTTTCGCCGATGAGTAGGGCACGGAAGCCGGTGCAGTCGATGAACAGGTCGCCGGGGATCTTGGTGGTGTCGGTATCGCCCTGGGTTGATGCCCCCCCTTCCGTTCGCCCTGAGCTTGTCGAAGGGCAGCTTTCCGCAGGCGATGCGCTGGTGAAAAACGGGGCTTCGACAGGCTCAGCCCGAACGGGAGGTGGGCTCGACGCACTATATCGCCGCTCCAGCCGCAGCGCAGTGACATCGCCGCTCTCGCCGTCACGCAGGACCTCGACGATCCGCCCCTCGTGCCGCGTGACCCCGCGCGCCTCGGCATAGTGCCGCAGAAACCGCGCATAGAGGCCCGCGTCGAAGTGGAACGCGTACGGCATCTCCGGCAGCATCGCCGCAGTGCGCGCCGGCCCGCGCTGCATCCGGTTGGCGCGCGCCGCCGCATTGTTGAGCGAATAGGCAGCCAGCGGCTGCGCGACGCCTTCGTCCAATCCGCGCAGCCAGCTATGCTGGAAGGCGACCCCGCCCTGATCGCGCCCGACATCGCCGAAGGCGTGCATGTAGCGCCCGCCTTTCGTCCAGCCGACGAACTCGATCCCCAGCTTGAAGCTCGCCTGCGTCGCGGCGACGAAGGCATCCTCGTCGATCCCGAGCCCGGCATTGAATAGCCGGATCTGCGGGATCGTCGCCTCGCCCACGCCGACCGTCCCGATCTCCTCGGATTCGACCAGGGTCACGGCGAAGCCGGGGCCGAGGAACCGCACCAGAGCGGCGGCGGTCATCCACCCCGCGGTACCGCCCCCGGCGACGACGATGCGATAGGGTTCTCCGGACGCCACGCTAGTTTCTCCGAAAGCCGCGGCTCAGAATTTGTAGGTGATGCCGAGATAATAATCGCGGCCGTAGCGCTGATATTCGCGCACGAGCCGGGTATCGTCCGCCTCGGTGGTCACGAACGGCGCATCGGTGAGGTTCTTCGCCTGGGCGAGGATCGAGAAGCCGGCGAGCGGCCCGCTCTGGAACTCATAGCCGATCTGCGCATCGAGCACCCCCTCGGCCTTGCCCGTCCGGTATTCGGGATTGGCCGACAGGCCCGCCAGCTCGGCGAGGAATTCGTCGCGCCAGCGATAGGTGGCGCGCGCCTGGAAGCCGCCTTTCTCGAAATAGGCCGTCCCCGAGCCGATCCATTTCGACTGGCCCGGCAGGGTGACCGGGCTGTTGTTGGCATAGAGGATCTTGCTGTCGACATAGGAGCCGCTGGCGAAGATGCCGAAGCCGTCGAGCGCCTGGCTGAACACGCTGAACGGCAGCGACGCCGTCGCCTCGACCCCGAGGATCTCGCCGCGGCCGGTGTTGGCGGGCTGCGAGACCAGCCCGAATTGCGCGTTCTGCGCCACCACGATCGCGCGCTGCGCCGGCGGCAGCACCGAGAGCAAGGGCGAAAAATCGTAGAGCACGCTGTCGTTCGGATCGACGAAGTCGGTGAGGTGCTTGAAGAAGCCGGTCAGCGCCAGATAGCCGCCGCCGTGGAAATATTTCTCGAACGAGACGTCGATATTGCCCGATTTATAGGGCTTGAGCGCGAAATTGCCGCCGGTCGAGCTGAACGGGCTGTTCTGCGGCTGGCTGCCGGTGCCGATCTTGGCGAAATCGATATTGACTGCCTGGGTGATGCGCTCCTGGTCGAGCCGCGGGCGGACCATCGTCTGCGCCGCGCCGAGCTTGATGAAGAAACCGTCGTCGAGCTCGACGCTGAACGTCGCCGAGGGCAGGAAATCGGTATAGCTGGTCTCGCCCGCGACCGGCGAGGCGGTGACCACGCCGTCCTGCAGCGCGGCGATCGCGCCCGACGAGCCCTGCTTGGTGTGCACGACCTGCAGCCCAAGCGAGCCCTTGAGCGCCTTGCCGCCGACGGTGCCGTCGATCGCGAATTTGGCATAGCCGGTGAGCACTTTTTCGGTGATGACGTTGTCGCGGACCAGCGAGCCCGGGCGGCCGTCGAAATACGGCGCAAGCAGCGCATAAACCTTGAGCGGATCATAGGTCAGCATCCTGGGCACGCCGAGATAATCGAGCGAGACCTGCTCATCGAGCAACGCATCGGCGGGAACAGGCACGCTGAGCGGGGTGCCGCTGGCGACGGTGCAGTTCGTGCCGCCACCCTTGGGGCAGAGGAAGTACGACTTGTACCGGCTCTGCTTCTCGCGGCGGCTGTAATTCGCGCCGACTTCCCAGCGGCTGAAGATGCTGCCGCCGATCTCGCCGTTCAGGCTGGCGCGCAACGCCTTTAGATCGTCGGTGAAGTCGGGACGGTTGAGGAAGCCGGTCTGGACGACGGTCTCGACGCCGTTGAACCCCCAGCCGCGCGGATCGGTCAGGCTGATGATCCCGGTATTGGTGTAATCGAGCGTCGGCACGATGTCGTAGGTGCCGTCGCTGTTCTGCGAGATGTGGATCGTATCCTTTGCGCCCGACTGGTTGTAGCCAGTGCCCGAATAGGTCTCGAGCAGGAAATCGGTGCGCGTCGCGCGGCTCCAGCTCGCATCGACGACCAGGTGGATCGTGTCGCTCAGGCGCAGATCGTTGTTCCAGCCGAGCGACAGGTTCTTGGCGGTGCGCTTGTTGTAGTCGTTGCGCTGGACCCCGACGACATTGGTCAGCGTCGCTTCGGTGACCAGCCCGTCCTGGACGGTGTAGCCCGGCTGGATCACCGCATTCGAGCCCCAGGTCGGCGCGATCGGGAATTCGATGCCGCGCAGCCGCTGGACTTCCTCGAAATTCGAATAGAGCGCGTCGAAGGTCGAGTGGAAATTCTCGCTCGGCACCCATTCGACCGTCGCGACGCCGCCATAGCGCTTGAGCACGCTCGACTGGACATAGGGCTTGGCGCCACCGAGGAAATGATTGCCGCCGGCCAGCGGCTCCGCCGGGAAGCCCCAGGCGGCGTAGCGCTCGTTCTGGGTGGGGGTACTCTGCGCCGAGACGCCGATCGCGATGCCCAGCGTGTCGTTCGCGAACTTGTCGACATAGGTCGCCGAGCCGCGATAGCCATAGCGGCTGCCGTCCGGATTGAGCTTGTCCTTCTCGTTCATCTGGCCGCGCGCCGAGACGACGAAGGCGCGCCGCGAATCGAGCGGACGCAGCATGCGCAGGTCGACCGTCCCGGCGATGCCCGCGGCGACCAGCGACGCGTCGGCCGACTTGTAGACATTGACGGTCTTGAAGAATTCGGACGGATACTGATCATATTCGACGCCGCGATTGTCGCCGACGGTGACCTGCTCGCGGCCGTTGAGCAGGGTCGTGGAGAAATCGGGGCCGAGCCCGCGGATCGACAGGCGCTGGTCGCGGCCCTCGAGCCGCTGCGCAGTGACGCCGGGGAGGCGGGCGAGCGAGTCCGCGATCGAGACGTCGGGCAGCTTGCCGATATCCTCGGAGGAAACCGAATCGACGATCATCGCCTCGTTGCGCTTGATGTTCGCCGATGATTGCAGCGAGGCGCGGATGCCCGAAACGACGATCTCTTCATTATCCTGCGCAGGCTGCGCGTCCCCTGCGGTCGCGTCCTGTGCAAATGCCGGCGCGGCAAAGCTCGCCAGTGCAAGCGCTGCGACAAGTGCCTGAGCGCTCACCCCAAGCGCCACACGAGTGGCCGTGCGGCCACGATCATTGCTGGTCAAAGTCCATCTCCCCTAAACTGCGCTCCTCCAGCTCTGCCGGCTGGTCGTTTTCGGATGCGCACCCTGTGTCGCGCAAAAGGCTGCGCGTCGTCGCCGCGCCACTTCTTCCGAAACACCCGGGTTCGACCAGCCGGCCACATACGTATTCAGTGGCGATACCTGCCTGGGGCGGCCGATTTGCCGCGCTCGCGGCGTTGACGCAGCGAACGATCTGCGCTGTCTGCATATTATGCGAAGCGGCACAGACCGCGCGCAGGGAAGGGAGAGCCGGGGCATGCAGCGCAAGCCGACTTCGTTCGACATCGCCCAATTGGCGGGCGTCTCGCAACCGACGGTGTCCCGGGCGTTGCGCGGCGAGCTTGGAGTCAACCCGGCGACCCGGCTGCGCATCGAATCGATCGCCAAGCAGCTCAATTACCGCGTAGACAAGGCCGCCTCGAACCTGCGCACCCGCCATTCGCGGACCCTGGCGCTGCTGTTCTTCGAGGACCCGACTGCGGATGATTCGCTGATCAATCCCTTCTTCCATTCGATGCTCGGCTCGATCATCCGAGCCTGCGCCCAGCATGACCATGATCTGCTGATCAGCTTCCAGCAGCTGTCGAGCGACTGGCACAATGATTACGAAGATTCGCGCAAGGCCGATGGGATCATCCTGCTCGGCTATGGCGATTACGAGCTCTATCGCAGCCGGCTGCGCGCGCTCGAGGATGCCGGCACCCATTTCGTGCGCTGGGGCTCGGTCCAGTCCGAGGCTTCGGGGCTGACGGTGGGCTGCGACAATCGCGGCGGCGGGCGCGACGCGACGCAGCATCTGCTTTCGCTCGGGCGGCGCAACATCGCTTTTCTGGGCAGCGCGTCGAGCCATTATCCCGAATTCCACGATCGTTATCGCGGGCATCTCGCGGCGCTCAAGCAAGCCGGCGTGATTCCGCGGCCGAAGCTGCAGTTCGACGCGATTACCACCGAAGAGTCCGGCGCTGCGGCGGCCAACGCACTGCTCGCCAGCGGCGAGAAATTCGATGCGATCCTCGCCGCGAGCGACCTGATCGCGATCGGCGCGATGCGCGCGCTCGCCACCGCCGGGCTGCAGATTCCCGAGGATGTCGGTGTCGTCGGCTTTGACGACATCCCGGCCGCCAGCTCGGCCAGCCCGCCGCTCACCACGGTGATGCAGGACCCCCGGCTCGCCGGGCGCAAGCTGGTCGAAACACTGATCGGCCGCATCCGCGAACAGCCGGTGGGGTCGGCGCTGCTGCCGACGCGGCTGGTGGTGCGCCGGTCCTGCGGCTCGTGAGCGGATCTTCTATCCCCCTCCCTGAAAGGGAGGGGCGCTTGAGCGCCGAAAAACCCCGCCAGTCCTTTGCCGGGCTGTGGAACATCAGCTTCGGCTTCTTCGGCATCCAGATCGGCTTTGCGCTGCAGAATGCCAATATGAGCCGGATCTTCCAGACCTTCGGCGCCAGGATCGACGATCTGCCGTGGCTGTGGGTGGCGGCACCGCTCACCGGACTGCTGATCCAGCCGGTCATCGGGCATCTGAGCGACCGCACCTGGCTCGGCCGGTTGGGGCGGCGGCGCCCCTATTTCGTCGCCGGCGCGATCCTCGCGGCGCTTGCCCTGGTGTCGATGCCGCTCGCGCCTTTCCTGCTGTTCGCCGCGGTGATGCTGTGGGTGCTCGACGCGTCGCTCAACATCTCGATGGAGCCGTTCCGCGCGTTTGTCGGCGACATGCTGCGCAAAGACCAGCACGCCGCCGGCTATGCCGTGCAGACCGCCTTCATCGGGGCCGGCGCGGTGGTCGGCTCGATCTTCCCCTGGGCGCTCGAGCATCTCGGCGTATCGAACCACGCGGCCGGCAGCGCGATACCGGACACCGTGCGCTACGCCTTCTGGTTCGGCGGCGCGGCATTGTTCCTCGCGATGCTGTGGACGGTGGTCACCACCCGCGAATATCCGCCCGACGAGATGGCCGCCTTCGAAACCAATGCGCCCGAAGCGCAAAGCCATTCCGCACTTGCCACGCGCAATTACGGGTCGAGCGCGATTTGGATCGTCGCCGGCGCGATCATCGTCTGGGCGGTCGGCGCCGCCGCGCTCGAGAAGGAAGTCTATCTGCTCGGCGGCCTGCTGATCGCGTACGGCATCGCCAGCGGGATCGGCATCGCACTCGCGCGATCCGGCGCGGCGAGCAACATGCTGAGCAGCATCGTCGGCGATTTCTCGGGGATGCCCGAATTGATGAAGCGGCTGGCGTTGGTCCAGTTCTGCAGCTGGTCGGCGCTGTTCATCATGTGGATCAACACGACGCCGATCGTCACCCAGGTCTTTTTCGGTGCGGCAAGCGCGGCGAGCCCGCGCTACCAGCAGGGGGCAAATTGGGTCGACCTGCTGTTCGCCACCTATAACGGCACCGCCGCAATCGCCGCCCTGACCCTCCTGCCCTCTCTCGCCGCGCGGATCGGGCAGGCGCGTACCCATATCGTCGGGCTGCTCTGCGGCGCGGCGGGCTATGCCAGCTTCTTCGCGATGCCCGACGCGCGCTGGCTGCTGCTCAGCGAGATCGGCATCGGGATCGCCTGGGCGTCGATCCTCGCAATGCCCTATGCGATCCTCGCCTCGAGCCTGCCGCAGCAGAAGCTCGGAATCTATATGGGGCTGTTCAACGTCTTCGTGGTGGTGCCGCAATTGCTCGTCGCCACGGCGATGGGATCGATCATGAAGCGCTTCTTCCCCGGCGAGCCAATCTGGACGATGGCGTTCGCCGCCGTGACTCTGCTGCTCGCCGCGCTAGCGATGACTCGGGTCGACCGGCTGACGCGCGAGCCTCCAGCGGAACGACGATCGCCGCTAAAGGGTTTGTCCGGATAGCGAAACCGCGGCCCGCTTCCTATGTTGCGCTATGGCGGTGCCGGTTTGCTCTCCTTTCACCATTCGTCGCTATCGTTACCGGATTCGTCGCATCCAGCTGTTGTCGGGCTTTGAGCCGAGTCGCGGTCGCCGCATGCTGGAAAAGGCGCAAGGGGCTGCATTGGTGCGTAAATTCAAGAGTTTTTCCAAGGTAGAGCGGGCATTGACCGTCGCGGGGCTCGGTCCGGCGATGCTGCTCGGTTGCGCCGTGCACGAGGATATTCAGCTCGCCGCCTATCTGCCGGCACCGAGCTACAGCGTGCTGATGCCCTTCCCTGCCGCGGTCGCCGCGCCGACCAAGCCGCGCCCGCCCGCCCCGCTCGGCCTGGTCGCGTCGATCGACACCATCACGCGCAATTTCAGCGGATTGGCCGGGATCGCGGTGACCAGCATCGACGATGGCTGGATGGCCAGCAACGTCACTGCCCGCCGCCCGCTGCCGCAGCAGAGCGTGAGCAAATTATGGGTGACGATGACCGTGCTCGACGCGGTCGATCGCGGCACCGTACGGCTCGACGATCCGCTGACTATCACCCGCGCCGATTTCACCTTGTTCCACCAGCCGATCGCGTCGCTGGTCAAGGGCGATACCGGGTACACCACCACCGTCGCCGAGATCATGCGCCGCGCGATGCAGATGAGCGACAATACCTGCAACGACAAATTGCTGCGCCTCGTCGGCGGGCCGCAGGCGGTGCGCGACTTCATCGCGCGCAAGCAGCTCGGCACGATCCGTTTCGGCCCCGGCGAGAAACTGCTCCAGGCGGGCACCGCGGGGCTGCAATGGCGGCCCGAATATTCGATGGGCAATTCCTTCGCAGTCGCCCGCGCAAAGCTTTCGCCCGAGGTGCGCCGCGCCGCCTTCGATTCCTACGTCAAGGATCCGCCCGACGGCGCCGCCCCCGCATCGATCGCAGAGGCGCTGGCGCGGCTCAAGCGCGGCGAACTGCTGTCGCCGAGCTCGACCGACTGGCTGCTCGCCACGATGGGCGGCGCCAAGACCGGCAAGGCGCGGGTGCGCGGCGCCGTCCCGCCGGGCTGGCTCTATGGTCACAAGACGGGAACCGGCCAGGATCTCGGCGGCCGCACCGCCGGGTTCAACGATGTCGGCATCCTGACCGCGCCCGACGGCAGGTCCTATGCCCTGGCGGTGATGATCGGCGATACGTCGCGCCCGATCCGGGAGCGCCAGCTGCTGATGCAGGCAGTGGCGAGAGCGGTCGTCGCGTATCACGAGCCTTCGGGTTCGGGGATGATGCCGGACGGCTATTCCTCGCGCTGATCCTCCCCGTTAGACCGCAAGCAACGGGGCGCGTCGTGCGCCGTGTCGGTCTAGCGCCGCTTTATGACCCAAGACATCGACTGGACCTGCGCCGCCGAAGCACTCGACACCAATGGCTGGGCGGTGCTGCCCAAGCTCCTCGACCCCGGCACCTGCATGCGAACCACCGACCTCTACGACACCCCCGAACATTTCCGCAGCCAGGTGATCATGGCGCGGCACGGTTTCGGCCGCGGCGAATATCGCTATTTCGCTTATCCGCTGCCCGATCCGGTGCAGGCGCTGCGGACGCGGCTCTATCCCCCGCTCGCCGACATCGCCAATCGCTGGCACGCCCGCATGGGCCTCGACCGCCTTTTCCCGGCGACACATGCCGAATGGCTCGCCAAATGCCACGCCGCCGGCCAGACCCGGCCGACGCCCTTGCTGCTCCGCTACGGCCCCGGCGACTATAATTGCCTCCACCAGGACCTGTACGGCGATCACGTCTTCCCGCTCCAGCTTGCCGTCTTGCTCTCCGCACCCGGCCGCGACTTCGCCGGCGGCGAATTCGTCCTCACCGAGCAGCGCCCGCGGATGCAATCGCGCGCCGCGGTGGTCCCGCTCACCCAGGGCGACGCAGTGATATTCGCCGTCAACCAGCGCCCGGTGCGCGGCATGAAGGGCGAGTATCGCGTGACGATGCGCCACGGCGTCAGCGCAGTACATATCGGGCGGCGCCACACGCTCGGCATCATCTTTCACGACGCGGCTTAGGCCGCTCGGACTCGATCCGTTCGCCCTGAGCTTGTCGAAGGGCGCCCATCCACGCGCGATTCCGTTGGGGCAGACGCCCTTCGACAGGCTCAGGGCGAACGGGAATGATTTCAGCCGGCCCGGTCCGATCTCACGCGAAGGCTTTGCCGCGCCGCGCGCCTCGGCTATCCCCGCGGCGATGCCCCATCTCTATCTCGTCGACGGCTCCGGCTATATCTTCCGCGCCTATCACCGGCTGCCGCCGCTCACCAACAAGCACAACGAGCCGGTCGGCGCGGTCTATGGCTATACCACCATGCTGTGGAAGCTCGTCGACGAGCTGAACAAGGCCGACGGCCCGACTCACATGGCGGTGATCCTCGACAAGAGCGAGCACACCTTCCGCAACGAGATGTACGACAAGTACAAGGCGCATCGCCCGCCCGCGCCCGAGGATCTCGTCCCGCAATTCCCGATGATTCGCGACGCCACCCGCGCCTTCTCGCTGCCCTGCATCGAGGAGCAAGGCTGGGAAGCCGACGACCTGATCGCGAGCTACACCAAGGCGGCGCTGGCGCAGGGCTGGTCCGTCACGATCGTCAGTTCCGACAAGGATCTGATGCAGCTGATGACCGATCCGTCGGTCGACATGCTCGATACGATGAACAATCGCCGGCTCGGGCCTGCGGATACCGAGGCGAAGTTCGGCGTCGGGCCCGACAAGCTCGGCGAAGTGCTCGCCTTGATGGGCGACAGCGTCGACAATGTCCCCGGCGTTCCCGGCGTGGGCCCCAAGACCGCCGCCAAATTGATCCTCGAGCATGGCGATGTCGAGGCCGTGCTCGCCGCCGCACCCTCGATGAAGCCCGGCAAGCTCCGCGACAACCTCATCGAGCATGCCGATATGGCGCGGCTTTCGCGCAAGCTGGTCGAGCTCGCCTGCGACGTGCCCTTGCCCGATCCGCTCGACGAGCTCGAATTGAAAGGCATCCCCGACGCGCCTTTGCGCGCATTCCTCGAGCATCACGGCTTCCGCACTCTGCTCAACCGGCTGTCGGCAGTCGCCGACGCGCCCGTGGAGACGCACGAGGCGCCCGGCTTCGAGGAAGATCCGCCCTGCGATCACGACGGCTACGAGACCGTCGTCACAGAAGCCGATCTCGACCGCTGGATCGCCGACGCCATCCACCAGGGTTGGGTCGCGGTCGATACCGAGACCAGCGAGCTCGACGCGATGCGCGCCGGCCTGTGCGGCGTCAGCCTCGCGCTCGCCCCCAACAAGGCGTGCTACATTCCGCTCACCCACGGCGGCAGCGACATGTTCGCCGAAAAGCCGGTCCAGCTCGACAAGCCACTGGCGCTGGCCAAGCTCAAGGCTCTGCTCGAGGACCCGGCCGTGCTCAAGATCGGGCACAACCTCAAATACGACATGATCGTCTTCGCCCGGCGCGGGATCACCGTCGCCCCTTATGACGACACGATCGTGATGAGCTTCGATCTCGACGCCGGGCTTCATGGCCATGGCATGGACGAGCTTGCCGCGACGCACCTCTCGCACAGCTGCATCGCGTTCAAGGACGTGGTCGGCACGGGCAAGAAGCAATTGAGCTTCCGAGAAGTCGATCTCAAGGCCGCGACGCGCTACGCCGCCGAGGACGCCGATGTCACGCTGCGGCTGTGGCGCCGCTTCAAGCCGCGTCTGCCATTCGAGAGCGTCACCCGCGTCTACGAGATGGTCGACCGGCCCCTCGTCGCGGTGATCGCCGGGATGGAGCGTCAGGGCGTCAAGGTCGACGCCGCGGTGCTCGCGCGGCTGTCCGATGAATTCTCGAAGCAGATGGCGATCCTCGAGGAGGAGATCCACGCCATCGCCGGGTTCAAGTTCACCATCGGCAGCCCCAAGCAATTGGGCGACGTGCTGTTCGACAAGATGGGCATCAAAGGCGGGCGCAAGGGCAAGTCTGGGGTCTATTCGACCGACGTCAACGAGCTAGAGCGGATCGCCGCCGACAAGGATTCGCCCGGCCGCGAGATGGTGGTCAAGGTGCTCGACTGGCGCCAGCTCACCAAACTCAAATCCACCTATACCGACGCGCTCCAGGCGCAGATCAACCCCGAGACCGGGCGCGTCCACACTAGCTACTCGCTCACCGGCGCGCAGACCGGGCGGCTGTCGTCGACCGACCCGAATCTCCAGAACATCCCGATTCGCACCGAAGTGGGCAGACAAATCCGGGACGCGTTCGTCGCCGAGCCGGGCAATGTCATCCTTGCCGCCGATTATTCGCAGATCGAATTGCGTCTCGCCGCACACATCGCCGACGTGCCGGCGCTCCGCATGGCGTTCGAAAATGGCGACGACATCCATTCGATGACGGCGATGGAGCTGTTCGGCGAAGTCAATCGCGACACCCGCGGCCGCGCCAAGACGATCAACTTCGCGATCCTCTACGGCATCTCGCGCTGGGGTCTCGCCGGCCGGCTCGACGTCACCGCCGACGAAGCGCAGGACATGATCAACCGCTATTTCGAGCGCTTCCCGGGGATCAACAACTATATCGTCTCGACGATCGAGGAGGTCCGCGCCAAGGGCTACACCACCACCTTGTTCGGCCGGAAGACGCATTTCCCGCGGATCAAGTCGAGCGTCCAGCACGAGCGCCAGGGCGCCGAGCGCGCCGCGATCAACGCCCCGATCCAGGGCACCAGCGCCGACATCATCAAGCGCGCAATGGCGCGGATGGGCCCGGCGCTCGTCGAGGCCGGGCTGCCGAACGTCCGCATGCTGATGCAGGTCCACGACGAACTGGTGTTCGAATTGCCCGAGGGTGATGTCGAAGCCGCAAAGCCAGTGATCGAGCGCGTGATGGCCACCGCCGCCGAGCCCGCGATCCAGCTGACCGTCCCCCTCGGCGTCGAGATCGGAGTGGGCCCGAGCTGGGGCGCGGCGCATTGACCCTCCTTACCGTTCGCCCTGAGCTTGTCGAAGGGCGCCTTGCCAAAGGCGGCGCATTTGCGGGTGGCCGTGCTTCGAGAACTTCGGATCTAGTCCGGGGACGAACAGGATGGTTGGCCCGCGCCCTTCGACAGGCTCAGGGCGAACGGAATGGCTGAGTCCGCCCCCACCTCTGCCGCCCCCACCGACGATATCAACGCGCTCGCCAAGGGCGGTCGGACCAACATCCTCGGCTTCCTGCTGCGGCTCGCGGCACGCCTCCCGTTCCTGTTCATCGCCGGGCGCGCTTATGGTCCCGATATCGTCGGGCGTTATGCGATCGCAGTCCTGGTCGTCGAAGTCGCTGCCTTGCTCGCAACTCTGGGGCTCAAGCGCGGGCTCGCCCAGGCCCTGGCCTCCACCGAGCGCCCCCACGCGCACGTCGTATGGGACGCAGTGCTGGTCGCGCTGATCGCTTCGGCGATCGCCAGCGCGGTGCTGATCGCCTTCCCGCAAGTGATGTACCCCAACAGCCCGGTGATGGGGCTCGAACGGCTGGTGCCGCTGGTAGTGTTCGCCGTCGCGATATCCGACGTCACGCTTGCCGCGCTCGCCTATCGCCACAATATCCGCGCCTCGGTGACCGCGCGCGCGATCGTCGAGCCATGGACGATCAGCATCGCGGCATGGGGCTTCTCGTTCGTTTCCGCGCGCGACGGGCTGATGTACGCCTATGTCCTGTCGATGCTCGCCGCGCTCGTCGCCTCGGTAGTGCCGTTCGTGCGCGAATATGGCGTGCCACGGGGCTGGCATCCGCGGGTGTCCGACATCGTCACGCTGGCGCGCCGCAACGCGCCGCTCGCCGGTGCCGATGCCATCGAATGGGGGACGCGCAACGTCGATCGCTTCATCCTGGCCTTGTTGTTCAGCCCCGCGGTGGTCGGCATCTATTATATGGCGCAGCAAGTCGCCTCGATCCCGCAGCGACTCAAGTCGAGCTTCGACCCGATCCTCGCGCCGGTGGTCACTCACAGTCTCGCCGAGAACGACCGCAAGTCGGTCGCCAAGCAGGTCCGCCAGGTCGGCTTCTGGATCGTCAGTGCGCAGGCGGCCTGCCTCGTCGTGTTCGGGATTCCGGCAGAGGGCGTGATGGGGCTGATCGGGCCCGAATTCGTCGTCGGCGCCAGTGCGATGTGCATCCTGCTGGTGGCCGAGGTGCTCGCCTCGACCGGTGCGGTGTGCGAGACCGGGCTGATCTACATCGCCCGCCACCGCAACCTGATGATCTCGGTCGCGGTGCTGCTGCTCCAGATCGCATTGAGCTTCGCCTTCGTCATCTTTGCGCGGAAGCAGGGCTGGTCCCAGCCGGTGCAGGCCGCCGGTCCGGCCGCGGCGCTCGCACTGTCGCTGACGATCAGCTCGGCGGCCAAGGCGATCATGCTGCGACGCCTGCTGGGCGCGTCGGTGGTCAGCATCCGCGCGAGCTTCTTCCTCGCGATCGGCGCGGCGGCCTTGGTCGGCGCGGCCTTCACCTCGTTGCCCCGCCATTACGAATGGGCCGAGCTGAGCATCGGCATGCCGGCGATCCTCGTTACCTTCCTGTTCGTGATGATCAAGTTCGGCTTCAGCGACGAGGATCGCGCGCTGTTCCGCAAGGCCCCTTCGGATGAGGAACCGACGTTGCCGGTCGCGGAAAAGCTTTAGTCCGCATTTACTTAGCGAGAAGCGGAATCGATCTCCACGGACTGTGCCAACATCGGCGTGTACATGTTCCGCATTTTCTTTGTTGTCACCGGCAACGCGTAAAACGCGAAGCAGGTGATCACTCGACCGGAAATCCCCGCCGCCTGAATAGTGCCTTCACGTCGGGATCGCGCCCGCGGAACGCCTTGTACGCCGCCTTGCGATCGGTCTCGTTGCCGGTCATCAGCAAGGTGGTGCGGAACTTGTCGGCAGTCGCCTTGTCCCAGACATTGCCGGTCTCCTCGAACGCCGCCCAGGTGTCCGCGTCCATCGTCTCGGACCAGAGGTAGCTGTAATAGCCCGCCGAATAGGCGTCGCTCGAGAACAGGTGATTGAACTGCGGCAGCCGGTGCCGCATCACGATTTCCTTGGGCATCCCGATGCTCGCCAGCGTCTCGCGCTCGAACGCGTCGACATCGGTCACCGGTGTATCGCGGTCGTGCAGCTTCATATCGATGATCGCCGACGACAGATATTCCACCGTGTCGAAACCTTGGTTGAAGGTCTGCGCTTTTTCGATCTTGGCGACCAGAGCAGCGGGCATCGGCGCGCCGGTCTGGTAATGCTTGGCATAGCGGTTGAGCACGTCGGGCGTGAGCAGCCAATTTTCGTTCACCTGGCTCGGATATTCGACGAAGTCGCGCGGGGTTCCGCCGAGGCCGGGATAATAGACATTTCCGAGCAGGCTGTGCAGCGCATGGCCGAATTCGTGGAACAGCGTGGTCGCGTCGTCCACGCTGATCAAGGTCGGCGCGCCCGCCGCGCCCTTGGTGAAATTGTTGTTGTTCGAAGCGAGCACGATCTTGGTGCCGCGCAGCCCGTTGCGGCTGCGATAGCTCGTTGCCCAGGCGCCCGAGCGCTTGCCGGCGCGGGCGAAGCCGTCGAAATAGAAGATGCCGACTTCGGCGCCGGTCGTCCGATTGGTGACGAGGAAGGTGCGCACGTCCGGGTGGAACACCGGAATGCTGCCGGTATTTTCCCTGAAATCCAGATCGTAGAGCCGCCCCGCGGCGTAGAAAGCGCCCTGTATGATATTGTCGAGCTGGAGGTACGGCTTCACTTCATTCTCGTCCAAGTCGTACTTCGCCTTGCGGACCTTCTCGGCATAGAAGCGATAGTCCCACGGCTCGATGGTCAGCTTGGCGCCTTCCTGGTTCGCTTGTCGCTGCATGTCGGCGACTTCCTCATGCACCCGCGCAACCGCCGCCGGCCACACCGCCATCATCAGCTTCGTCGCGTTCTCCGGCGTCTCGGCCATGGTGTCATCCATCCGGTACCAGGCGTGGTTCTTGAAGCCGAGCAGCTTGGCGCGCTCCTGCCGCAGCTTGAGGATCTCGGCGATCGTCGCATTGGTGTCGTTGGCGTCGGCATTGTCGCCGCGATTGACGAATGCCTTGTAGACCTTCTCGCGCAGTGCCCGGTTGGTCGAATACATCAGGAAGGGCTGGACCGACGAGCGCGTGTTCTTGATCGCCCATTTGCCCGCAGCGCCGCGCGCCTTTGCCTCTTCCGCCAGGCTCGCCTTGAAGCTGTCCGCCAGTCCGGCAAGATCGGCTTCGCTGTTGAGCAGGATCGCGCTCTCTTCGTCGGCGAGCACTTTCCGACTGAACTCGGTATAGGCCGTGGCGAGCGCCTGGTTGATCCGCTTGACGCCAGCCTTGCCGGCCTCGTCGAGCAACGCGCCCGAGGTGACGTAATCGCGATAGCTGCGCTCGAGCAGCCGGGTCTGCTGGGGATTGAGCCCGGCATGCGCGCGATGATCGTAGACTGCCTTGACCCGCGCGAACATCCGGGGATCGAGGTTCATCTCGGTGAAGAAGGCCGAGAGCTTGGGGCTCCATTCCTTGGCGATCGCCTGGACCTGGGGGCTGGCGAGGTTGCTCTGATAGACGCCCCACACCGCGAACAGCCGGTTCATCTCCTCGCCCGAGCGCTCGCTCGCCTCGATCGTGTTCTGGAAAGTCGGCGCCGCAGGATTGTCGCGGATCCTGGCTATCTCCGCACGGGCATTGGCCATGGCCCGCTCGAACGCGGGGGCGAACATCGCCGGCGTCACCTTGTCCCACTGCGGCACCCCTTCGTGCGCGCCGGGCCATTTGGCAAGCAGCGGCGTGGGATCGGGCTTGGCGGCGGGAATTGGGGTCTGGGCCATTGCGGTTCCGGGAAGCGAGGAGGCGGCGACGAACGCGGTGGACGCGATCAACGCGAACCGGAGCGAATGGGTCATGAAGCGGGTTCCCGACTGCGATAGAATGGCAAACATTAGGGGCGCAGCGCGGCGGAGCGCAAGCGCTTGTCAAACAATGCATTGACTCCGCAGCGCATAGGAACAGAATAGGAACATTCTCGTTTCCCGAGTCGTGAGTATCCGCTGCCGCCTATGGCCGACCCTGCCGTCCTTTCCCAGCTTCGCGAGCAATTGCGCGCGATGGAGACCCAGGGTTTCCGTCGCCGGCCGTCGCTGCCGTTCGGGCTCGGCGCAATCGATTCGCGGCTTGCCGATGGCGGGCTTCGGCTCGACGCACTGCACGAAGTCGCGGGCGGCACCAGCGACATGGCCGATGATTGCGCGGCCACTTTGTTCCTTGCCGGGATCGCGGCGCGCGCCTGGGGTCCGGTGCTCTGGGTGGTGCGGCGGCGCGATCTGTTCGCGCCCGGAGTCGCTCAGGTAGGGATCAGCCATAAGCGACTGATCTATGCCGAGGCGGCCGACGATTCGGAGTTGCTCGCGATCATGGAGGAGGGGCTTCGCCATCGCGGGCTCGGCGCCGTGATCGGCGAGGCCAAGCGCGCCGACATGACCGCGACGCGGCGGCTCCAGCTCGCCGCCGAGGGCGGACGGACGATCGCATTGCTGCTCAAGCGCCCCGCCCGCGAAGGCAGCGACCCGATCGGCATGCCGTCGGCGGCGGTGACGCGCTGGCGGGTGACTTCGGCACCGTCGACGCCGCTGCCGGTGGAGGGCGTCGGACGGCCGCGCTGGCGGCTCGCGCTGGCGCGGCAAAAGGGGGGAGAGGGTTTCGAAATCGAAGTGGAGGCATGCGATGCAACGGGTCGCTGCGCTCTTCCTTCCGCTGTGGCCGATCGAAAGGCTGTGGCGGGCGGAAGCGCGAACCGCCACGCGGCCTGAGCCGCACCGCGCATCCGCTTCGCTCAACCCGCTGCGCGATGCGGTGGCGAGGGAGCAGGAGCATGCCTGTTCGGTCCCGCGCGGCGGCGGCTGGCGTCCCGGCGCGCGCTGGGCACGCGAGGACGAACTCGGCCAGGTCGCGCTGCCGCCGGTGGCGCGACAGCCGGCCAAGCACGAGATCGGCCGGCGCGACGAAGCGGCGGCGAACCCGTTCCGCGCGATGCCGCCCGATGATGGCGGACGACCTGCATTCCTCCCCGAGCTCGCTCGAGAGGGACCCTCCCGCAGCAAGCTGGGGGAGGAATCTGCGCCTCGCATCACCAGCACCCGCAACGGCAGCCGGATCGAAATCGCCGCTGCCTGCCCGCAAGCGCAGGCTTTGGGACTGAGGCCCGGAATGGCGCTGGCCCAGGCGCGCGCGCAGGTGGTGGGGCTCGACATCCGCCCGGCCGATCCCGAGGGTGATCGCGCGCACCTCGCCAGCCTCGCGATGGCGCTGGCACGCCGCTGGACCCCGACGGTCGCGATCGAAGGCGACGACACCTTGTTCCTCGATCTCACCGGCGTCGCGCATCTGCATGGCGGCGAGGCAAGGATGACGGCGCGGCTGCGGCGCATGCTCGCACGCCTCGGCTATTCCGCGCGGATCGCAGTCGCCGACACGCCGGGCGCCGCCTGGGCGCTGGCGCATTTCGCCTCGCATCGTCCCCCCGGCGAAGGCCGGGGCCCAGAGTCACACGCGGTGTCCCGCTTGGCTCTGGACCCCGGCTTCCGCCGGGGTGACGGGTTGGTAGTTGCACCCGGACGACATGGCCCGGCTTTGGCGCCCCTCCCCGTCGCAGCGCTACGCGTCGAGGCCACGGCGATCGAGCTGCTCGACCGGCTCGGGGTGAAGACAATCGGCCAGCTCGCGGCGATGCCGCGCGCGCCTTTGGTCCGGCGGTTCGGCGCGGCGCTCGCCGCCCGGCTCGAACAGGCATCGGGCCGGCTGCCCGAGCCGCTGCATCCGGTGGTGCCCCCCGATCCGATCGCCATCGCGCAGCGCTTCGCCGAACCGATCAGCACTGCAGATGCGATCGCGCACTGGCTGGGGACGTTGGTCCCTCGCCTCGTCGCAGCGCTGGCCGAGCAGGGGCTGGGGGCGAGCCGAGTCGAATTGGTCGCCGAGCGCGTCGATGGCGTGCCGCAGCGGATCCGCATCGGTCTCGCCAGGCCCAGCCGCGACGGCGTGCATTTGCTGCGGCTGCTCCTCCGTCGGATCGAACAGATCGAGCCGGGCTATGGCATCGACGCGCTGACCCTGCATGTCCGCCGCGCGCTGCCGCTCGGCCCCGAACCTTTCACCGAGCGGCTCGACGAGGAAGCCGCGCCCGACATCGCGACCTTGGTCGATACGCTGGCGACGCGGATCGGGCTGGATGCGATGTGGCGCAACCGGCCGGTCGAGAGCGACGTGCCCGAGCGTTCGGTGGCGCGCATGGACGTGCTCGATCCGCCCGAGCGCGGCGGCGTGCGGCCCAGGATCGACGCGGTCGGCCAGCTCGTCCGCAGCGCCGCGCTCCACCCCTGGCATTCGGAATGGCCCAAGCCGGCACGGCTGCTGCGGCGTCCCGAGCGGCTCGACCATGTCATCGCCGAATTGCCCGATCATGCCCCGCGCCGCTTCACCTGGCGCGGGCAGCCGCACCGCATCGTCCGCGCCGACGGGCCCGAGCGCATCCATGGCGAATGGTGGAAGCATGTCGCCGAAGCCGCTTATGTCCGCGATTATTTCCGAGTCGAGGACGATGCCGGCCGCCGCTATTGGCTGTTTCGCCGCGGCGACGGCGAACACGTCGAGACCGGCGATCTCAGCTGGTATCTCCACGGCGTGTTCGGATGAGCTATTCCGAACTCCAGGTGACGACGCATTTCTCGTTCCTGCGCGGCGCCGCTTCGCCCGAGGATCTGTTCCGGCAGGCGGCGTTGCTCGGCCTGCCCGCGCTCGGCATCGTCGACCGTAATTCATTGGGCGGAGTCGTGCGTTCGCTGGTCGCCGCCGAGCAATTCTCCGCGCTCGGCGCGGACATCCGGATGATCGCCGGTTGCCGGCTCGATCTGGTCGACGGCAGCGCGGTGCTCGTCTGGCCCGAGGACCAGGCGGCCTGGTCGCGCCTCACCCGCCTGCTCACGCTCGGCAAGTCGCGCGCCGATCCCCAGCATGGCGAGAAGGGCAAATGCTTCCTCCATTGGGAGGATGTGGCGATGCATGCCGAAGGGCTGCTCGGCGCGCTGGTGCCCGGGCTTGCCGACCCCGGCGATCCCCTGTCGCTGCAATGGATGGCGGACGTCTTTGCCGAGCGGGGGCATGTCTGCCTCACCCAGCACCGCCGCCCAGGCGACGTGATGCGGCTGCACGCGCTGAACGCGGCGGCCGAGCGCTTCGGCCTGACGCCGCTCGCAACCGGCGACATACTCTACGACACGCCCGATCGCCGCATGCTGCAGGACGTTGTCACCGCGATCCGCGAGAAATGCACGATCGACGAGCTCGGCTTCCGCCGCGAGCGCAATGCCGACCGGCATCTCAAATCGCCCGAGGAAATGGCGCGGCGCTTCCGCGACTATCCCGAGGCCCTGCGCGCGACCGAGGCAGTCGCCGAGCGCTGCACCTTCTCGCTGCGTGAGCTGAAGCACCAATATCCCGAGGAGCATGTCTTCGACGGCCGGACCTCGCAAGAAGCATTGCACCGGCTGGCGTGGAGCGGGCTCAAGCAGAAATTCGGCGGCACTCCATCGCAAGCCTATCGCGACTTGCTCACGCACGAGCTCGGGCTGGTCGAGCAGATGGGCTATGCGCCTTATTTCCTCACGGTGAATTCGATCGTCCAGTTCGCGATCAGCCAGCAGATCCTCTGCCAGGGACGCGGCAGCGCGGCCAATTCGGTGATCTGCTTCGCGCTCGGGATCACTTCGATCGATCCGATCAAGCACCAATTGCTGTTCGAGCGCTTCATCTCGACCGAGCGCAAGGAGCCGCCCGACATCGACGTCGATTTCGAGCATGAGCGGCGCGAGGAAGTGATCCAGTGGATCTATGAGAGCTATGGCCAGGACCATGCCGCGCTGACTGCAGTGGTCAGCCGCTTCCGCTCGCGCGGCGCGCTGCGCGAGGTCGGCAAGGTGCTCGGCCTGCCCGAGGATCTGACCGCGGCGCTTTCCTCGCAGGTCTGGGGCTGGTCGAACGAAGTCGACGACAAGCATGCCGATGCGCTCAATCTCGATCGCAGCGATCCGCGGCTCGCGCTGACTCTGCAGCTCGCGCGCGAATTGATCGGCACGCCGCGGCATTTGTCGCAGCATCCGGGCGGCTTCGTGCTGACTCGCGACAAACTGCACGACCTGATCCCGGTCGAACCCGCGGCGATGGTCGATCGTCGCGTCGTCGAATGGGAGAAGCTCGACATCGAGGAGTTGGGCTTCATGAAGGTCGATATCCTCGGCCTCGGCATGCTCGGCTGCATGCGCCGCGCCTTCGACCTGCTCGCCGATCACAAGGCGACGCAGCTCAGCATGGCCTCGCCGCTGATGCAGGACGAGGACCCCCTGACTTTCGCGATGATCCAGCAGGCCGACACGCTCGGCGTGTTCCAGATCGAGAGCCGCGCGCAGATGTCGATGCTGCCGCGGATGCTGCCGGTCAATTTCTACGACATCGCGATCCAGGTCGCGATCGTCCGGCCGGGGCCGATCCAGGGCAATATGGTGCATCCCTATCTCAAGCGGCGGCAGAACCCGCATCTGGTCGACTATCCCTCGCCGGCATTGAAGAAGGTGCTCAAGAAGACGCTCGGCGTGCCGCTCTTCCAGGAACAGGCAATGCAGGTCGCGATCAAGGGCGCCGGCTTCACGCCCAGCGAGGCCGATCGGCTGCGCCGTGCGATGGCGACGTTCAAGTCGACCGGCGGCATCGGCGAGTTCGGGCCCAAGCTGCTCGCCGGGATGCGCGCGAACGGCATCAGCGACGATTTTGCCGAGCGGCTGGTCGCGCAGATCGAAGGCTTCAGCAATTACGGCTTCCCCGAAAGCCATGCCGCGAGCTTCGCCAAGATCGCCTATGCCTCTTCGTGGATGAAGTGCCACCATCCGGACATATTCTGCTGCGCGCTGCTCAATGCGCAGCCGATGGGCTTCTACGCCCCGGCGCAATTGGTCCGCGATGCGCGTGCGCACGGTGTCGAGGCACGGCCGGTGTGCATCAACCACAGCGACTGGGACACACGGATGGAATCCCCCTCTCCCCGCTTGCGGGAGGGCCGAGGAGAGGGATTCTGCGGCACCGCCGAGGATTGGCAAAATCTGCATCCGTTACGGCTCGGCATGCGGATCGTGCAGGGCCTGGCGCAGGCCGACGCGATCGAAATCCTCAAGGCGCGGGAGCACGCCCCCTTCGTCTCGATCGAGGATGTCTGGCGGCGATCCGGGGTAAAGCCCGCCGCGCTCGAGCGGCTGGCACGCGCCGATGCCTTTCAGGCGCTCGGGCTCAACCGGCGCCAAGCGCTCTGGGCGATCAAGGGGCTCGGCCAGAAGCCGCTCGATTTGTTCAGCGCCGCCGATGCGCGCGAGCGCGTGACCGTGTCCGAGAGCGTCGAGCCCGATGTCGCGCTGGTGCCGCTCACCGAGGGCCGCGAAGTCGTCGAGGATTATCGCGCGACTCAGCTCTCCTTACGTGCCCATCCGGTGACCTTCCTGCGCGAGCGGCTGGCCGAACGGCGGATCGCCAAGTGCGGCGACCTACTCAACATGAAGGATGGCGCGCGGGTCGAGGTCGCCGGGCTGATCCTCGTCCGCCAACGGCCGGGCAGCGCCAAGGGCGTGGTGTTCGTGACGCTGGAGGACGAGACTGGGATCGCCAATGCCGTTTTCTGGGCCGACCGCTTCGAGGCCAACAGGCGCACGGTGATGACCGCGACGATGCTGGCGATCCGCGGCAAGGTGCAGCGCGAGGGGATCGTGATCCATCTCGTCGCCGAGGCGATCACCGACCTCACGCCATGGCTGCGCGAAATCGGCGAGATCGATCTGCCACGCATGACGATCCCCGGCGACGGCGCGACCCACGGCGGGACGATCGACCCGCGCGAGCGCCTCAAGCTCCCGCGCCAGCGCGCGCTCGAAAGCTGGCCGCCCCGCGGCAGCCTCAAGGCGCCGGACCTGATCCCGGTCAAGTCGCGCGACTTTCACTAGGAGAATGACCGATGATGTTTCCAACCACCGGGGGAACGGTGTCCGGCCAGCAGATGCGCCGCGACGACCAGATGCTCTATTTCATGATCAAGCCCGGCCCGGAGCAGGCTGCTGCGATGGACGGTCTTCGGCACGCGCACAATCTGGCGCGCAAATATGCCACGAAGCGCATTCACATCACGCTCGTCCCATTCGGCGACATCCGGCTGATCTCTGCGGAGAATCTCGACCTGATCCGGCGTGCCGCGACATCGCTGCAGGCCGAGCCCTTCGAAGTCGCGCTCAACCGGATCCGCGGCAATGCGCTTGTCGGCAACAGGATGCAGGCGCTTCGCGATTTTCAGGGCGCGCTCGTCGCGCGTCTCGAAGCGTTCGGCATCGAGCTCCCCAACTACGCGTTCAACCCGCATGCGTCGCTCACCTACCAAGCATGGCAGCAGCGCAACATCCCGGTTTCGCCGATCGCCTGGCGCGTCCGGCAGTTGCTGTTGATCAACAGCATCCACGGCAAAGGCCACACGCTGCTCGACAGCTGGGCGCTCGAACCGCGCCAAGGGTCGCTGCTCTTTTAGCGCATGGTGCCCCTTCCACTGGCGCGCAGGGATGATAGGCTCGGTGAAGGGGAGAATACCGAATGAATTTGCACGCGCCACTCTTCGCTGTATCGTTTCTCGCACTGACGTCGCCGGTGCTCGCTCAGGACAAGCCTGCGCCTGTCGCGCGGCTCGACCATGTCGGGATCTGGGTCGCGGATCAGCAGAAGAGCATAGACTTCTATCGCGCGATGTTCGGCCTGAACGAAATCCCCGCGCCCTTTCCGCCCGGCGGGCCGCGCTGGATGCAGCTGGCCAATGGCGTCGAGCTGCACATCCAGCCGGGCCGCGACGCGCCGGTGACCCAGCCGCGCCGCGTGCACATGGCGATCGCGGTTGCGAGCCTCGATCCGATCCTGACGCAGCTCAAGGCGCGCGGGCAGAGCTGGAGCGACGTCGCCGGCAATCCCGGCGCGATCCAGAACATGCGCACCGACGGCATCCGCCAGATCTTCCTCCAGGATCCGGACGGCTATTGGATCGAAGTCAACGACGCGCTGAAGCGGTAAGATCGTCGACCGTCGAAACTAACCCCCGACAATCTGCTCGATCACCCCGAAGATCGGATGGTGCTTGTCGTCCTCGGCCCAGATACGCACGGTATCGCCGCTCTTGAGGAACGGAGTCTCGGGCTTGCCGCCGCGGATCGTCTCGATCGTGCGGATCTCGGCAAGGCACGAATAGCCGACGCCGCCCTCGGCAACCGGCTTGCCGGGGCCGCCATCGGCGTCGCGGTTCGAAACGGTGCCCGATCCGATCATCGTTCCCGCGCCGAGCGCGCGGGTCTTGGCGGCATGCGCGATCAGCGTGCCGAAATCGAAGGTCATGTCCTCGCCCGCCTCGGCGCGGCCGAAAGGCTGGCCGTTCAAGTCGACCATCAGCTTGCGATGGAGCTTGCCGTCCTTCCACCAGTCGCCAAGCGCGTCGGGAGTGACGAACACCGGCGAGAACGCGCTGGCCGGCTTGGACTGAAAGAAGCCGAAGCCCTTGGCGAGTTCGCCGGGAATGAGGTTGCGCAGGCTCACATCGTTGGTCAACCCGACCAGCCGGACCGCGGCCAGCGCTTCGTCGCGGCCGGCGCCGAGCGGGACGTCGCCGGTCACCACCACCACTTCGGCCTCGAGATCGCAGCCATATGCCTCGTCGGCGAGCGGGATCGGGTCGCGCGGGCCGAGAAAGCCGTCGCTGCCGCCCTGATACATCAGCGGCTCCTGCCAGAAGCTCTCGGGCATCTCGGCGCCGCGCGCCTGGCGGACCAAGGCGACATGGTTCACATAGGCCGAGCCGTCGGCCCATTGATAGGCGCGCGGCAGCGGCGACGCCGCCTGGCGCTCGTGGAAGCGCAGCATCGGGATCGTCTCGTGATCGAGGTCGGTCGCGAGGTTGCGCAGATCGCCCTCAACCCGCTCCCAGTCGTCGAGCGCCGCCTGCAACGTCGGCGCGACTGCGGTTGCGTCGGCGCACCACGCGAGATCGTTGGACACCACGACGAGCTTGCCGTCACGACCGTGCTTCAAGCTGGCCAACTTCATGCAATTCTCTCCTGTTTTGGCCAGCATAGGGCCGCGCGCGGCCAAGTCGAGCGGTTGACTCCCGGCAACGGCATCTTCATCGCTCGACGATGTTCTCGTCGCTTCGCTTTCTGGATCACGGCGGCGAGATGGCCCACCGGATCCGAACGCACGACTGGGCTTCCACGCCGATCGGCGCGATCGAAAACTGGCCGCAATCACTGCGTTTCGCGATCAACATCGCCTTGGGGTCGAGCTTCCCGACTGCGATCTATTGGGGCCCCGAACTCCACCTCCTCTACAACGACGCCTGGGCACCGATCCCCGCCGACCGCCACCCCTGGGCGCTGGGCCGGCCAGGTGCGGAGGTCTGGTCCGACATCTGGCATCTTGTCGAACCTGACATGCGGCGCGTGCTGGCAACCGGCGAGGGCTTCTCCACCTATGACCAGATGCTGCCGATGGAGCGGAACGGCCGGCCGCAGGAAACCTGGTGGAACTACAGCTTCACGCCGATCCGCGATGAGCACGGCGCGGTGGTTGGGATCCTCAACCAGGGCAGCGAAACCACGCGGACCGTGCTCGCCGAGCGCGCCCGGCTTGCCGAAGTCGAGCGGCTGCGCGAATTGTTCGAACAGGCGCCGGGTGCGGTCGCATTGCTGCACGGCGCCGACTATGTGTTCGAGATCGCGAACCCGGCCTATCTCGATCTGATCGGTGGCCGCGAAGTGCTCGGCCGGCCGCTCCGCGATGCGCTTCCCGAGGTCATCGACCAGGGCTTTATCGAACTGCTCGACGGGGTCTTCCAGAGCGGCACGACCTATCGTGCCGATTCGGTGCCCATCCTGCTCCGGCGAATTGCGGGTGGCGAGGCCGAGACGAGGCTGATCGATTTCGTCTATCAGCCGATCAAGGGCGCCAACGGCGAGACCACCGACATCTTCGTCCTCGCCAATGACGTGACCGAGCGCGCTACTGCCGAAGCGGCGTTGCGCGCGAGCGAGGAGCGGCTTCAGCTGGCGCTCGACTCGTCGATCGGGGTGGGCACCTGGTTCTGGGACGTGCCCGCGGACCGCGTCGTCGCCGATCTGCGCTTCCTCCGGCTGTACGGCGTCGACGAGGCGCTGGCAGGCATCGGCGCACCGATCGAGGCGTTCCTCGTCAACGTCCACCCCGAAGACCGTTCGCCACTCGAGGCGGCAATCGCCCGATCCCTGGCCAGCGGCGAACATTTTTCGGAGGAGTACCGGCTGCTCCAGCCGGGGGGCTCGGTGCGCTGGGTGGCCTCGCAGGGGCGCCCCATCCTCGACGTCGAAGGCCGGCCGCTCCGGTTTCCCGGGGTCAGCTTCGACATTACCGAGCGCAAGCTCGCCGAGCAGGCTGCGCGCGCCGCGGCCGAGGAGCTTCGCGAAGCGAACGAGGCACAGTCCTTCGTCTACGCGCTCGCCGAGAAGCAGCGGGCGCTCGACACGCCCGACGGGGTGATGGCCGTGACTGCCGATGCGCTGGTCGATCAGCTCGGCGTGAGCCGCGTCGGCTTCTACCGGATCGTCGGCGGCGACACGATCCTGTTCGGTCCCTCCGCGACGCGCGGCGACTTGCCGTTGCTGCACGGGACGATCCCGCTCGAGCGGATCGGCACCCATGCGATCCAAGCGTATCGCGAAGGCCGGACGCTGATCTCGCACGATACGGGACGCGATCCCGCGCTGAGCGACAGCGACATCGCGCAGCGCACCGCGGCAGCGATCGGCGTGCCGCTGCTGCGCGGCGGCGAGTGGGTGTCGACGATGTTCGTCAACGAAGCGACTGCGCGGCAATGGGGCCCCGACGAGATCGCGTTCATCGAAGCGATCGCCGAAATGTCGTGGGACGCGGTCGAGCGCGCCGGCGCGCTGACGGCGTTGCGCGAAAGCGAAGAGAAATTCCGCGCCATCGCCAATTCGATCGATCCGATGGTGTGGTCGACCTTGGCCGACGGCTATCACGATTATTACAACGATCGCTGGTACGAATTCACCGGCGTGCCGTACGGCTCGACCGACGGCGAAGGCTGGGCCGACGTTTTCCATCCCGACGATCAGGAGCGGACCTGGGCGCTGTGGCGGCACTGCCTCGTCACCGGCGATCCCTATCATATCGAATATCGCCTGCGGCACCATTCGGGCGCCTATCGCTGGGTGCTCGGCCGCGCCCAGCCGGTGCGCGACGACAGCGGGCGCATCATCCGCTGGTTCGGCACCTGCACCGACATCCAGGATATCGTCGACGCGCGCGAAGTGCTGGCGCGCTCGCGCGAGGAGCTAGAGGCGGCGGTCCACCAGCGCACCGAGCAGCTGATGCAGGCCGAGCAGCAGCTGCGCCAGGCGCAGAAGATGGAAGCGGTGGGGCAATTGACCGGCGGCATCGCGCACGATTTCAACAACATGCTTGCAGTGGTGATCGGCGCGCTCGACTTGCTCGAGCGGCGGATCGGACAGGGCCGTACCGACATCGACCGCTATATCGTCGCGGCGCGGGACGGCGCCACCCGCGCCGCAGCGCTGACGCAGCGGCTGCTCGCTTTCTCGCGCCAGCAGCCGCTCGCACCCAACCCGGTCGACGCCAATGCGATGGTCGAGGGGATGATCGAACTGCTCGCGCGCACGCTCGGCGAAGCGGTCACCGTCGAGACTCGCCTCGCCGACGGCCTCCGGCCGGCGCTCGCCGATCCGAACCAGCTCGAGAATGCAATCCTCAACCTGTGCGTCAACGGCCGCGATGCGATGCCGGGCGGCGGTAGGCTGACGATCGAGACGGCGTACGTCGCAGCGGGTGCAAGCGAGGCACAGGCACTCGGCGTCGAACCCGGCGATTATGTCGCGATCGCGGTGCGCGATACCGGCTCGGGCATGCCACCCGAAGTCGCCGCGCGCGCTTTCGACCCGTTCTTCACCACCAAGGGCGTCGGCAAGGGCACCGGGCTTGGCCTGAGCCAGGTGTTCGGCTTCGCCCGGCAATCGGGCGGGATGGTCCGTATCGAGACCGAACAGGGCCAGGGCACACGAGTCAGTCTGTATTTGCCCGTCTACCAAGGCGAGATCGACGCGACCGCCCAGGCCGGCGACGTCGCCGACGCCGAACGCGCGCGGCCGGGCGAAACCGTGATGGTGGTCGAGGACGAGGAGCGCGTGCGCAGCTATTCGGTCGAAGCGCTCCGCGAGCTCGGCTACGATGTCGTCTCCGCTGCCGACGGAGTCGAGGCGCTGGCGATGATCGAGGGCGGCCTGAGCGTGTCGCTGCTGTTCACCGACGTGGTGATGCCCGAGATGAGCGGCCGCGAACTCGCCCGGCGCGCGTGCGCGCGGCTGCCCGACCTCAAGATATTGCTGACCAGCGGCTATAGCCCCGACATTGCCGGGCTCGACGATTCGATTCTCACCAAGCCGTTCGACATCGATCGGCTCGCGCGCCGGGTGCGCGCTGCGCTCGACGAACCCAAAGACACTTGACGCAGGCCGTCACGAGCGCCATTGGCCCCGCGGCTTCGGGGCGCTGACCTCGGCCCCAAAACCGCCCTGCCGTCGAGTCCTGTCGAAGGGCGGCCAGGGTCCGCCCCGGCAGGCGGAGAATCGTATTCATGGCAAATGTCGCAGTGATCGGCGCCCAATGGGGTGACGAGGGCAAGGGCAAGATCGTCGACTGGCTCGCCGAGCGCGCCGATGTCGTCGTGCGCTTCCAGGGCGGCCACAATGCCGGCCACACGCTCGTCGTCGGCGAGAATGTCTACAAGCTGTCCTTGCTCCCCTCGGGCATCGTCCGCGGCACGCCCAGCGTGATCGGCAACGGCGTGGTGCTCGATCCCTGGGCGCTCAAGGCCGAAGTCGAGAAATTGCGCGGTCAAGGGATCGACATTACCCCGGACACGCTAAAGATCGCCGACACCTGCCCGCTGATCCTGCCCTTCCACCGCGATCTCGACGCGCTGCGCGAGGATGCCAGCGGCGCCGGCAAGATCGGCACCACGCGGCGCGGCATCGGCCCGGCTTATGAGGACAAGGTTGGCCGCCGCGCGATCCGCGTCTGCGACCTCGCGCATCTCGACGAGCTCGGCCCGCAGCTCGATCGCCTCGCCGCGCACCACGACGCGCTGCGCGCCGGTTTCGGTGAGCCGCCGATCGACCGCGCCGGGCTGGTCGAGGAGCTGCGCGAGATTGCCGGCTTCGTCCTGCCCTTTGCCGAGCCGGTGTGGCGGATGCTCAACGAAGCGCGCGGCCGCGGCCGGCGCATATTGTTCGAAGGCGCGCAGGGCGTGCTGCTCGACATCGACCACGGTACCTATCCGTTCGTCACTTCGTCCAACACCGTCGCCGGCACCGCCGCAGCTGGTTCGGGCCTCGGGCCGAGCGCAGTCGGGTTCGTGCTCGGAATCGCCAAGGCATACACCACGCGCGTCGGCTCCGGGCCCTTCCCCAGCGAGCAGGATAACGAAGTCGGCGAGCGGCTCGGCACGCGCGGGCGCGAGTTCGGCACCGTCACCGGGCGCAAGCGGCGCTGCGGCTGGCTCGACGCGGTGCTGCTGCGCCAATCGGTTGCGGTCTCCGGGATCACCGGAATCGCGCTGACCAAGCTCGACGTGCTCGACGGCTTCGACGAAATCCAGGTCTGCACCGGCTACAAGCTGCGCGGCGAGGCGCTGGACTATTATCCCGCCAACGCAGCCGACCAGGTGGCAGTGGAAGCGGTCTATGAAACCATCCCCGGCTGGCACGAATCGACTGCGGGCGCGCGCAGCTGGGCGGATCTGCCGGCCGCGGCGATCAAGTATATCCGGCGCGTCGAAGAACTCATCCAGTGCCCGGTGGCGCTGGTCTCGACCAGCCCCGAGCGCGAAGACACCATCCTCGTCCGTGATCCGTTCGCGGACTGAGCCCCGGCGGTCGCGCCGCCGGGGCCTTGCCGTCGGTTAGCGCTGCGGCGTCGGAGCAGTTGCGTCCGGTGCGGTCGGAGGCGTCGTGGTGCTCGGATCGGTCGTCGGAGCCGTTTCGGGCGCCGGTTCGGTCGTTCCGCTGCCCGTCGTGCCGCTCTCGGGAGCGGGCGCAGCGGTGTCTGCGCTCGCTTCGTCGCCGGACTTCTTGTCCTTCTTGTGCTTCTGATGATCCTGGCTGGTGCTCGGATCGCTCGATTGCGGCGTCGATTGCGCGATCGCGGCAGTCGGAAGCAGCATGGCGCCGGCGAGGAACAAGGTGAGCTTACGCATGTTGTATACTCCTGCAATTGACCAAATTGGCAGGAACTGAACGGCCTCGGCGTACGCAGGGTTGCGTATGCCGAGGTCGCCTCGCCGCTGTAACGAAACCGGCCGACCGCGAGCCGACGTTAATGCGGGATCAGCCGCACTGCGCCCTGTGCAACAGTTTCTGATCCGCAAGCACCAGCGCGACCATCGCCTCGACCACCGGCGCCCCGCGGATGCCGACGCACGGATCGTGCCGGCCCTTGGTGCGGATCTCGGCCGCCTCGCCTTCGCGGGTGATCGTTTCCACCGGAGTGAGGATCGAACTGGTCGGCTTGAACGCGACGCGGACCAACACCGGCTGCCCGGTGGAAATCCCGCCGGCGATCCCGCCGGCGTGGTTGGCAAGAAAGTGTATCCCGTCGCTGCCGGGCCGCATCGCATCGGCATTCTGCTCGCCGGTGAGCGTCGCCGCTGCGAAGCCGTCGCCGATCTCGACGCCCTTGACTGCATTGATCGACATGCACGCCGCGGCGAGCTCGCTGTCGAGCTTGGCGTAAAGCGGCGCACCCCAGCCCGGCGGCACGCTCGTGGCCTCGCACGCGATGACGGCGCCTAGCGAAGAGCCCGCCTTGCGCGCATCGTCGATGAGTGTCTCCCAGCGCACCGCGGCCGCGGCATCGGGACAGAAAAAGGGATTGCGATCGATCTCCTCCGCGTCGAAGTTCGCCGGATCGATGGCATCGCCGCCGATCGCCTCGACCCACGCACGGATCTTCACTCCGGGGATGGCGAGCCGCGCGACCGCGCCGGCAGCGACCCGCGCCGCCGTCTCGCGCGCCGAGGAGCGTCCGCCGCCGCGATAGTCGCGGAAGCCGTATTTCTGATCATACGCATAATCGGCATGGCCGGGGCGATAGGCCTGCGCGACTTCGCTATAGTCCTTCGAGCGCTGGTCGACATTCTCGATCATCAGGCTGATCGGCGTGCCGGTGGTGCGGCCCTCGAACACCCCCGAGAGGATGCGGACCCGATCGGGCTCCTGTCGCTGGGTGGTGAAACGCGACTGACCGGGGCGGCGCTTGTCGAGAAACGGCTGGATATCGGCTTCGGACAGCGCCAGCCCCGGCGGGCAGCCGTCGACTACCGCGCCGAGCGCAGGCCCGTGGCTCTCGCCCCAAGTGGTGAAGCGGAACACGCGTCCGAAGGTGTTGAAGCTCATGCGACGCCCCTATTCGAAGCGATTGGCGTCGCCCGCCATTTTTTGACCCCAACCAGCAGCCTCGGCCATCGCGATAAGTCGCCCGACTATCGCCAGCGAAGGCAGCCGTGCCTGTCCCCTGGCCGCTTGAAGCGAACCATCAGGTCGCTGCCAAATAAAACGATACCCCTCTTCAGGGTCGTCTTGAGGATGCACGTAGAGGCACCACTGCAGGCCCAGCCGCCAATCTCCAGCCTCTCCCAACCAAACTTGCTCACGCACGGACACATTCGTCTGACTAGCCATCACTAACCCCATGATCATTATGATCACGGTGATAATAGTGATCACTGCTATCGTCAAGCCAGTGCGATATCCGGCGCGTCCTCGGCCTTCATGCCGATGACATTGTAGCCGGCATCGACATGGTGCGTCTCGCCGGTAACGCCCGAGGCGAGGTCCGAGAGCAGGTAGAGCCCCGCCCCGCCGACATCCTCGATCGTCACGTTGCGCTTGAGCGGACTGTTGAGCTCGTTCCACTTGAGGATCAGGCGGAAGTCGCCGATCCCGCTCGCGGCGAGCGTCTTGATCGGCCCGGCCGAGATCGCGTTGACGCGGATATTGTCGCGGCCGAGATCGACCGCGAGATACTGGACGCTGGTCTCGAGCGCGGCCTTGGCGACTCCCATCACGTTGTAATGCGGGATCACCTTCTCGGCGCCGTAATAGCTGAGCGTCAGCAGGCTGCCGCCATCGGGCATCATCGCCGCCGCGCGCTTGGCGACCGCGACGAACGAATAGACGCTGATGTTCATCGTCATCAGGAAATTGTCGAGGCTGGTGTCGACATAACCGCCGCGCAGCTCGTTCTTGTCCGAAAAGCCGATCGCGTGGACGACGAAGTCGATCGTCGGCCAGCGCTCGGCCAACGTCACGAAGGTCTTGTCGAGCTCGGCCATGTCCGAGACGTCGCACTCGATCAGGAAGTCGCTGCCGAGCTGCTCGGCGAGCGGACGCACGCGCTTTTCGATCGCCTCACCCTGATAGCTGAACGCCAGTTCGGCGCCGTGCTCGCGCAATCTCTGGGCAATGCCCCAGGCCAGCGAACGATCGTTCGCCAGTCCCATGATCAACCCGCGCTTACCCTGCATCAATCCCGTCACGAAGCATTGTCCTTCTTATCGTGCGCCCCCTCTAGCCCGACCGGAGGCGTTTCGGCTAGCGCGGCGTTGAGTTCGGCGCCCGCGACCATCCCGAGCCCGATCAGATAGAAGAAGATCAAGGCGATCATCACCCCGGCAAGGCTGCCATAAGTGAGGTCATAGCTGCCGAGCGTGCTCAGCACCAACGGAAGCATTGCGGTGACGAACAACCACCACGCGGTAGTAAAGGCCGCACCGGGCCATTTGGGGCATTTGGAGTGGCGGTAGCGGCTCGGGGTCAGCGAATAGAACAATATGTACAATGCCCCGAACAAGGCGAGCGCCGGCGCGAACTTGGTCAGCGCGACGATTGACTGCGCCTGCGACGCCCAGGGCAGCAACTTGTAGATGAACTGCTCGACGCCGGTCAGGATCACCTGGAAGCTGAACGCCGCCATTGCGAGGATCACCGACGCGACGATCATTCCGATCGCCCCCAGCCGATAGCGCCAGAAGGGCGTGCTCGATTGCACGCCGTACGCCTGGCGCAGAATCCCCCGCAATGTCTCGATGAAACCCGCAGTGGTCCACAGCCCGACGATCGCGCCGAACCACAACAGATTGCCGGTGCGCGCCTGGAGCACGTCGGAAGCGGGTTTGCGCAGCACTTCGGCCACGTCGGGCGGGACGGTCTGGAGGAATGCCTCGAGCGTGCGGATCCCTTCGCTGCTCCGCCCGACCAACTGCGCGATCGCCGCGGCGACGATCACGAACGGGAACAGCGTGACCAGCGAGAGGTACGCCAGGTTGCCGGCATAGGTGAACCCCTCGTTGAAAGTGTCCACCGCGACGCGCTTGACCACGTAGAAGAACCTGGCCCCGATCCCGACTTTGCCGAGCGCCGCACGGATGCGGACGCGGCGGCCCGGCCTCGCCTCGGCGGCGTCGGTGATTTCCCCTTTTTTCACAAGGGCTCAGACGCCCATGCGGCCACGCGGGTTCCCTTTGTCCTGCCAACCCTGGACGAACTCGACCAGCGCGTCGTCATCGACCGGCAGATCGACCATCAACGTCACCAGCAAGTCGCCGCGGCCGCCGGCCTTCTTGTGGAAGCCGCGACCCTTGAGCCGCAGCGCCTTGCCCGAGGTCGAACCCTTGGGAACCTTGAGCATCACTGCGCCGTCGGGTGTCGGCACGCGCACTTCGGCGCCAAGCACCGCTTCGGACAGGCTCACCGGCAAATCGAGCCGGATATCGTCGCCTTCGCGCACGAAGAAGCGATGCGGTTGGACGTCGATGGTGACGATCGCATCGCCGAAACCGCCAGGACCTTCCTCGCCCTTGCCGGCGAGCCGCATCTGGGTGCCGGTCTCGACTCCGGCGGGAAGCTTGAGGTCGAGCGACTTGCCGTCGCGCAAGGTGACGCGCTGTGGCGCGAGCTTCGCCGCGTCTTCGAACGACACCGCGAGGCGATAGGCAACGTTCGCCCCCTTGGCCGCGGCCTTGCGCCCGAACCCGCCGAAACCGCCGCTGAAGCCGCCCCCGCCGCGTCGGGCGCCGCCGCCGCCGCCGAACAGCCCTTCGAAGATGTCGCCGATATCACCCGATTCCCCACCGAAATCGAAGCCGCCGGCGCCGCCCGGGCGAAAGCCGGCCTGCTGCCCGCCGCCGCCGAAGCCGAACGGCGCGGTGGGATTGCCGTCGCCGTCGATCTCGCCGCGATCGAAGCGCGCGCGTTTGTCCTTGTCGCTCAGCAAATCATATGCCGCGGTCACCAGGCTGAATTTCTCGGACGCCTTGGGATTGTCCTTGTTGCGGTCAGGGTGCAGCTCCTTGGCGAGTTTGCGATAGGCCTTTTTGATGTCGGCCTCGCTCGCGCCCCGCGCCACGCCCAGAGTTGCATACGGATCGGCCACTAAATTCCCCGTTCGATAATCACTAGATTGCAGCGCCCTTACAGGTGCTTTCCGCCCGCGAACATCGGCCCGCCATGCGCTTTGCGCAAGTCCGGCTCAGACCGGCGCTAGTTCGAGCGGCTCGACATCGACCGAGACGTGCATCTCCTGCGCGCCCCAACCGAGCACGATCCCGTCGATCGGCGCGACATCGGCATAGTCGCGGCCGATCGCGACGACGATGTGATCGCCCGCCATCCAGATGCCGTTGGTGGGATCGACGCCGACCCAGCCGAGCTGCGGCCCCGCCCAGACAAGCACCCAGGCATGCGTCGCATCGGCGCCGACCAGCCGCGGCTGCCCCGGCGGCGGCAGCGTGCGGATATAGCCCGAGACATAAGCGGCAGGCAGGCCGGCGGCGCGCAGTCCCGAGATCATGATTTGGGCGAAATCCTGGCAGACCCCGCCGCGCTGGCGGAACGCTTCGACAGGCGAGGTATCGACCAGCGTCGCCGTGGGGTCGAAAGCGAATTCGCGCTGGATGCGAAGCGCCAGCGCCAGCGCAGCCTCGAGCACCCCGCGCCGCGGATCAAGCTCGGCGGCGCACCATTCGGCGATGTCGCGGTCGAGCGGGATGCGCGGCGACGGGAAGAGATAGGCGGCCGGCCCGGCGGGCGATGCATCGCGGCTGGCGCGCGCGCGCTCGGCGATCTCCGCGACGCTGGGATCGGTATCGGCGAAGATCGGGATCGGGCGATCGACGCGAACCCTGGCGCGGCTCTCGATTGTGAGCGTACGCGCAGGCTGTTCGACCACCAGTCGCACGACATTGGCTAGCCCGGCCTCGGCGCGGGTGGGGTAAACACGACCCTGGGGTTCGATGATCAGCGCATGATCCTCGAGCGTCTGCCCGGACCAGTGGATCGGCTTGAGGCGGAGATTGTTGCGCGCGAACCCTACCGGCTCGGCATAAGCGAAGCGCGTGACGTGGCGGATCTGGTACAGCATCGCGCTCAGGCCAGGACGAGGCCGGCAGCGCGCAGCGGCTCGGCGCCCTGCAGGAAATAGCGCCGCGCGACCGCACTCGAAAGCCGCCCGAGCCGCGTTTCCAGATCGGCGAGCAGCGCATCGTCCAATCGCTGCGCATTGGTCGTCACCAGCAGCGCGGCGATCCCACGCGCCTGTTCCTGCTGGGCCTCGGCGAGACCGTCGTCTGAAAGCAAAGGCAGCTTGTTGAGGTGCGCCGAGATCGCCGCGACCTGGAAGACGAGCGCGCGCGGATTGTTGGGGTCGAGCGTCACCAGATCGAGCACCGGAATGCGCGCCATCCCGGTGAGATAGCGCTGGCGATAGCTGATCTGGCTGTCCATCAGGTCGAGCAGCGTCGACAGATCGTCGCTCGTCGCATCGGGCCCGCCAAAATTGCGGATGAAGCGGATCGCGCTCAGAGCGCGCTCGATCCGGCGCCCGATATCGTGGAAACGCCAGGCATCGGTGCGCGTCATGTGCTCGCTGGCGAGGCCGTTGAGTGCCGAATAGCGCCGCTGGAGCGAGCCGGCCTTGTCGAGCAGCACGCCGCGCTGCGGGAAAGGCGCATCGAGCAGGCGGATCATGTCGGCCGAAAGCCGCTCGCGCGACACCGCGCCGATCAGCCGCGCCTGCCGATTGATCGCGCGGACGCTGGACCAATCCTCCTCGCCTTCCAGCGCGGTGCGGGCGAGCTGAGTCAGGTCGGCGCGCTTGACGCCCTTGGGTTCCGGAGCGGCGCCCGAGGCGACGACCAGCCGGATCAGCCGCGCGACCGTGTCAGCGGCGAGCGCGGCGCCGGTGTCGGCGCTGATCGAATGGCCGAGCAGAACGCGGAGCAATTGCAGCAGCGCCTCTCCGCGCTCCAGATAGCGGCCGAGCCAGAACAAATTGTCGGCAACGCGGCTGGGCAACGTCCCCGGATTGCGGCGCAGCTGGGTGGTATCGCCCGAAGGCAGCAACGAGACCGGCGCGACCGGCTCAGGCCCATAAATGCAGACATCGGCCGACCACATCCCCTCGCCCATCACCGCGGCGCGCGGGTCGGGATGCTCGCCGATCCGCGCGAAGCCGCCGGGAAGCACCGTCCAGCGCCCGTCTTCGCCGCGCGCGGCGAAGACGCGCAGGGTGAACGGGCGCGGGGCAAGCGCGTCCTCGGCAATTGCGGGCATCGTCGAGAGGCGGACGACTTCCTGACCGACATAGTCCTGCGACCGGCGAGTCATATCGTCGAGCAACGCAGCACGCTGCTCCGGGTCGAGCGCAGCGCCGAGCACGGGCTTCCCCTCGGGCAAGCCGAGCGGCGCGACCCCGAACGCCGGCGCGACCAGCAGCGAATCCAGATTGGCGGTCACGTGCGCACGTTCGGTTTCCTGCCCGCACCACCAGGTGGCGATGTTCGGAAGGGTCAGCGGCGCGCCGGTCAGCACCTCGGCAAGCCTCGGCAGGAAGGCGGCGAACGCAGGCGATTCGAGCAGTCCCACGCCAGGCGCGTTGGCGATGACGACATTTCCCGCCACCATCGCGTCGATCACCCCGGGCACGCCGATCGTCGAATGCGAGTCGAGCGCGAGCGGATCGAGCAGCCGCGGATCGAGCCGGTGCCACAGCGCATCCACGCGCTTCAGCCCCGCGATGGTGCGGACGTAGAGCTTGTCGTCGAGCACCGCGAGATCGGCACCCTCGACCAGCAGGAATCCGAGATAGCGCGCAAGATGCGCCTGCTCGGCATAGCTGGGATTGAGCCGCCCCGGCGTGAGCAAGGCGATACGCGGTTCGGCGCGCCGGCACGCCGCGGCCAAGCCTTCGCGAAACGCCGCGAAGAACGGCGCGTGGCGCTCGACGTTGAGCCGCCCCGGCAACTCGCCCAGGGTCCGCGCCATTGCCAGCCGGTTCTCAAGTGCATAGCCGGCGCCCGCCGGCGCGCGGAGGTGATCGGCGAGCACGCGCCACTCCCCGCTCGGCCCGCGGCAGAGATCGGCGGCGACGAACTGGAGGTGGTGACCGCCGGGCGGCTCGAGCCGGGCGAGCGGCCGCAGGAAATACGGGCTGCCGGTGACCAGAGCGGCGGGAACGTGCCCGTCGCTGACCAGCTGCCCTTCGCCGTACAGATCCTGGAGAACGGCTTCGAGAAGGTCGGCGCGCTGGACGATCCCCCCGGCAATCCCGTCCCATTCGGCCTTTTCGATCAGCAGCGGAACCGGCGACAGCGGCCAGGGGCGCTCTTCGCCCTCATCTACGATCCGGAACCCCGTGCCGATATCCTCGGCGTGGCGCTGCGCGCGCTCACGGGCATTGGCGAGACCTTCGCCCGAAAGCGCGGCAAGCTCCTCGAACAAGGCAGTCCAGGCAGGGTCGCCGCCCTGAACGCAGAGCACGTCACTCTCCGCGACATGCGCGCAATAGTCGACGATCCACCGGTGCGCGATGGTGGCGGCGTCGAACAAGGTTGTCGCGGCGCGGCTGGCCAAAATGCTTCCTCCGAGGGCGGCGTTGATGGGGGAAACCATGGTGCAAGGCAACAAGCGATGCAGGACAGATGGACCGCGTCGGCTCTGAAACTGGCGGGGGCATCGCCGGCATTACCGTCGACACCCCCGTCGGTATCTCATTTATCCTCAGCGTCACACGACGCGGGGCATTTCAACAAACTCCGAGGCTGATAACAAGTCTCGCCCACAGCTTCGATGCCCGTTGGCCGCTGCCTCAATCCTGCAGCGCAGGCTCCACCGGCTTGGTCTTGCCGGCGCCAGGACCGGCACCGAGATCGGCGCCCGTCGTCGGATCGGAAGTGGGGTCAGACTGGTTGCGCAGCATCATCTGTTTCAGCGCGGCCTTGTCGTCCTTGTCGAGCTTCACCGTTGCAGTGCCGTCGCCGTCGTCGATCGGCATGGCCTGCTCGAGATCGTCGATACGCTCCCACTGCTCGCCCGAATTCCACGGACCTTCCATATCGCCTTCGCCCTGCGAGGCATTGACGTAGACGCTGGCATATTGCTCCATCCCCGGCAGCTTGCCCGGTGGGAAGTTGTTCTCGATCGAATAGAGCGCCTTCTCGAACGACTTCTGGTGGGCAATCTCACGCGTCATCAGAAAGCCGAGCGCCTCCTTGATCCCGGGATCGTCGGTGATGTTGATCAGCCGCTCATAGACGATCTTGGCGCGGCTCTCCGCGGCGATGTTCGATCGCAGGTCGACCGTCGGCTCGGAGCGCGTGTCGACATAGGCCGCGGTCCACGGGACGCCGGCCGAATCGACCAGTGCCGGCCCGCCGCCGAACAGCAGCGATTCCTTCGCGCTGGTGCCGGTCTGCCCGACCATCGCGAACAGCTCGGCCTCGTCCTGCTGCGCCTCGGACAGCTGCGCCCGCACCCCCTTGTTGAGCATGGTGACGATCGTGCCGATGATCTCGAGATGGCTCAGCTCTTCGGTGGCGATGTCGAGCAGCAGATCGCGCCGGCCGGCATCTTCCTCGCCCAGCCCTTGCGTAAAATAGCGCATGGCCGCGGCGAGCTCGCCATCGGCGCCGCCGAACTGCTCCAGCATCATGCAGGCCAGTCTCGGATTGGGCTCGGATACGCGAACGGTATATTGCAGGCGTTTATTGTGCATGAACATGATGTCGTCTCCTATGCGAGAGACTGAACAAGAGCGGCGCTATGTAGTTGCTCAACAATCAAATTTTAAATACTAGCCTATGTTATTGCGACACGGTCGCCCCACGCACCTCTGCGGATCGTTTCGGTATCGTTGCCAAAATTGGGTTTTGGCAATCCTGGGCCGGCCTTCATCGATACTGGGTGGCGAACCCACTCTAGGCGGGTTTGGCTGGAGGTATAGCTCCGCCGTTTCCCCTGAAATTGAATGAACCGCGGACCTTTATCCGCTGGCTTGCACGACCCAACCGATGGTGCGGCGACGCAAAATGCGCTTGCACCGTATTTAGTATACCGTATCTTATCCCATATCCGCATCGGTAGGGACATGCTGGGCGGCCGCGGGAATAATGAGGGGAAAATCGGTATGAAGGTTGATCGTGAATGGTACGGCGTTAGCGTAACTGCCCTGGCACTGGTGCTCGCGCACCCCGCCTCGGCGCAGCAAACCACCAGCGCGGAGGTCCCGCAGGAAAGCGGAGCCCGCGACGCCGCGGTTGCCGAAAACGAGAGCCAGGCACGCGGCGACGCCGATTCGGATCGCGAGGTTCTCGTCACCGGCACGCGCATCCGGCGTACCGACGTTTCCACTGCGACCCCGATCACCGTCATCGACAAGGAGATGATCACCCAGCGCGGGCTCGGCCGGCTCGACGAGACGCTGAGCGCCATTCCGCAGATCGCACCGATGCTGGGCGAGCGCGGCAGCAACGATCCCCGGCTCGGGCCGGCGCGGATCAACCTGCGCAAGCTCGGCGCGGGGCGCACGCTCAACCTGCTCAACGGCGAGCGGATGACCAACGACGTCAACATCATCCCCTCGGCGCTGATCGAGCGCGTCGATGTGCTGACCGGCGGCGCCTCGGCGGTCTATGGCTCGGACGCGATCGCGGGCGTGGTCAACTTCATCGTCAAGCGGCGCTTCCAGGGCATCGAGCTCAACGCGGAGGCGAGCACGCAGCAGAGCACCAACGATAACGATACCATGCTCAACCTGCTCGACGAGGCAGGCTATCCGCGCCCCGACCGCAACGTATGGGGCGGCCAGCAATATTTCGCGAGCCTGACCGCGGGCACCAACTTCGCCGACAATCGTGGCAATATCAGCCTGTTCGGCAGCTATCGGCGCACCGAGCCGATGGAGTTCAGTGCGTTCGACCACACCGCCTGCCCGCTCTACATGAACCCGCAGAATCCATTGCCTGCGGTGCAGCAGAACGATCAATGGGCGTGCGGCTATACCGAGTATAACCCGTATAACTGGTTCTATGCCGGCGGGCAGGAATGGACCAACGCCACCGATGGCTCGCGCAACTGGAGGCCCTATGATGTCGCCGACATCGTCCGCAATCCGCAGAAGGATTATCTGCAGCGCAGCACCCGCACCTATAATGCCGGCGGCTTCGCCAGCTTCGATTTCAGCGACGCGCTGAAGTTCGACGCCAATTTCCTCTACACCCGCTACAAGCAGCACGGCCGCAACGCCCAGGCGGTGGGCTTCTACGCCCCCGATTTCCAGATGCCGTGCGACAATCCGTTCATGAGCCAGCAGCAGGCGACCATCGTGTGCGGCGCCAACGCTGGCGTCGCGGGCGAGACCGGCACCTTCTCGATGACGGTGTTCCGCCCGGATTATGCGAACGACTATTACAACGACATCAGCGACTGGCGCGGCGCCGCGCATCTCAGCGGCAAGATCACCGACGAGATCAGCTTCGACCTGAGCGGCCAGAAATCACGCCGTATCGAGAAGTACGAGGGCACCAATATCTTCGACTATTGGGTGATGGTCGATCGCTTCACCAAGGCAATGCAAGTGGTGAATTCCAACGGCAAGCCGACCTGCACCTCGGTGATCGACGGCAGCGATCCGGCCTGCGTCCCCCTCGACGCCTTCAGCACCGCCGGTCCCGATGCCGCGGTGTGGGACTATGTCACGCGGACCGGCGGCAGCCGTGTCCAGATCGACCAGATGGTGCTCAACGGCTCGGTCTCGGGCACGCTCGGTGCGCTCGGCCTCAAGAGCCCGTTCGCGGACAGCGCGTTGGGCTTCGCGATCGTCGCAGAGCACCGCTGGAATCGCGTGTCGGAATCGGGCAGCGGCGCCTATGACTGGTGGTCGCGCTATGCCTCGTCCGACGTGGTCGACGAACTGGGCGGCGAGCTCGAATTGCCGCTGATCCAGAACAAGCCGTTCATCCAGGAACTCACCGTCAGCGGTGCCTATCGCCTGTCCGACTATCGCTCGCTCGACAGCATGGTGCATACCTGGAAGGCCGACTTCACGTATCGTCCTTTCAACGGACTGGGCTTCCGCGGCAGCCTCAACAAGGCGCTGCGCCAGGGCGTGCTCGAGCGGCTGCAGACCGCCAACCCGTATAACGGCACCTTCCGCGACTTCTGCGCGCCGCCTGGGCCTGGCTCGACGCTCACGCGCTACACCTTCGAACAATGCGCCGCGAGCGGACTCACCCAGGCGCAATATGACGCGCTGGGCAATTATAACGGCTGCGACACCAATGGCCTGTGCCAGGTTCTCTACCGGCCCGGCGGCAACCCCGAACTACAGCCGGAAAAGTCGCGCAGCGTCACGCTGGGCGTGGTCGCCCAGCCGCGCTTCCTGCGCGGGCTGACGGCTTCGTTCGATTATTTCGCGATCAAGATCACCGGCGCGTTCGAATGGATCCGCACCGATCTGGTCGCGGACCAGTGCTACAACCAGAAGGTGTCCTTTTATTGCGGACTGATCACCCGCGATCCCGCGACCGGCGCCGTGACCGAGATCAACGCGCGCTACATGAACTCGGGCTTCGTCGAAACCAAGGGCTACGATTTCGCGCTGAGCTACAATTGGGCGAACCCGTCCCAGCTGATCGGGATGAACATCGGCAGCCTCAATTTCGGGATCAACGGCACGATCAACACCACCTACAACCGGCAGTTCGCGCCTAATTCCCCGGTCTATTCGTGCCTCGGCTATTTCGGCTTCTTCTGCACCGAGCCGTCGCCGAAATATCGCCATTACGCCTCGATCGGCTGGGGTATGCCCTGGAAAGGCAATATCAACCTGCTGTGGCGCTATGCGTCGTCGACCAGGAACTCGAAACTCGCGCCCAACGCGCCGCTGGCCGCCCGGCCGTCGCCAAGCAACACCGACAATTACCCGCTGATCGCCAAGATGCCTGCGCTCAGCCTGTTCGACCTGGCGGTGAGCTATCCGATCAGCCGCGCGGTCGACATACGCTTCAACGTGCAGAACCTGTTCGACAAGGATCCGCCGATGGTCGGCAATGCCGACGCCGGCACCGGCAGCTGGTTCAATACCTATCCCCAGTACGACTCGTGGGGCCGCACGCTGCGGCTGGGCATTCGCGCTCGGATCTGGTGAGGCGAAAGGCCGGGCGGCTCGGCCGCTCGGCCGAACATAGATAAGGAGACCCGCTCATTTTTTGCCGCTCACTCCTTGGTGTCGCTCTCGCGATACTGGCGGCGCCGGCAGCGGCGCAGACCGAACCCAGGGAATGGGAGCAACCCGGCGTATTCCGCGAAGGCGCCGAGCCGATGCACGCGACTTTCGCGGGCTTCGAATCCCGAGCCGGCGCGATCACGGGCGATCGCCGGCGATCACGATATCATCTCTCGCTCGACGGCGACTGGCGCATCCGCTTGTCGCCCAGCCCCGAAGCGCGGCCGCAGGGTTTCGAGCAACCGGACTTCGACGTTTCCCTGTGGCGCACCATGAAGGTGCCCGGCATCCTCCAGGCGGAGGGGTTTGGAGCGCCGGTGTTCGTCGGCAGCGGCTATCCGTTTCCGCGCAACCAGCCGTGGATCGACCACAAGCGCAACGAGGTCGCTTCGTACCGCCGCGACTTCACGATGCCCGCGCATTTCGCCGGGCGTCGCCTGCTGCTGAACGTCGGGGCGGCGGGCGCGGCTTATTATATCTGGGTCAACGGCAGGCGGGTCGGCTATTCGGAGGATTCCAAGCTTCCGGCCGAGTTCGACGTCACTGCTTATGCCCGTACTGGCCGCAACACGGTCGCGATCGAGCTGTATCGCTATGCCGACGGCAGCTATTTGGAAGATCAGGACTTCTGGCGAGTCAACGGCATCGAACGCAGCGTAACGCTCTACGCCGCCCCCGCCACGCGAATCCGCGACTTTTCCGTCGAAGCCGGGTTGGACAATGGCTATCGCGACGGACGGCTGGACCTGACCGTGGCGGTCGCCGGCGCCGCTGACGCGGTCCGCCTTCGCGCCACGCTGCTGGACGGAAAGAATGCGGTGCTGGTGCGCGAAGCGACTCCCGACAGCGCCCGGAACGTCAGAATCGGAGCCGACGTCCCCCGCGCGCGGCAGTGGAGCGCGGAGAGCCCGGCGCTCTACACCTTGCTGATCGAGTTGCTCGATGCCAGAGGCCGGCTGATCGAGGCGGCCAGCAGCCGCATCGGCTTCCGCACGGTCGAGATCGCCGAGGGCGAAGTGCGGGTGAACGGGCGCCGGATCATGATCCGCGGCGTCAATCGGCACGAGCATGATCCGCGCACGGTGCGCATCGTGTCCGACGCGACGCTGCGCCGCGATCTCGAGTTGATGAAGACGGCCAACGTCAACGCGCTGCGGCTGTCGCATTATCCCAATGACGAGCGGATCTACGCGCTGGCCGACGAGATCGGGCTGTACGTGATGGACGAGGCCAATATCGAGAGCCATGGCTATCTGAGCCTGTCGCAGCAGAACGGCAACGCGCCCGAGCATCTGCTCGGCTACAAGCCCGAATGGGCGGCGGCGCATCTCGACCGGGTCCAGCGCATGGTCGAGCGCGACAAGAACCATCCGTCGATCCTCTTCTGGTCGCTCGGCAACGAAACCGGAGTCGGGCCCGCTTTCGAGGCGGCCGCCAAATGGGTGAAGACACGCGACCGGACGCGGCTGGTCAGCTTTCTCGGCTGGAGCATGAGCGGCTGGCGCCACCCGGTGAACGCCTATGTCGATATCTTCGCGCCGATGTACGACGATATTGAGAAGATGGTGGACTATGCCGAGCGCGGCGAATTCACCCAGCCGCTGATCCTGTGCGAATATGCCCATGCGATGGGCAACAGCCTCGGCAATTTCCAGGATTATTGGGACACGATCCGCGCGCACCGCAAGCTGCAGGGCGGCTTCGTCTGGGACTGGGTCGATCAGACGCTGATCCGGAAAGACGCGCGGGGCCGCGACTATTGGGCGCAGGGCCCCGACTTCGCCAATGTGGGCGGCGACGACAGCCCGGTCGGCGACGGGGTGATCCAGTCCGACCGCACGCCGAACCCGGCATATTTCGAGATGGCCAAGGTCTATGCGCCGATCGCCTTCGAGCGGACGGGGGAAGGTTTTGCGATCCTCAACCGCCACGATCACATCAATCTGTCGCGCTTCGCGCTGGACTGGGCGGTGCTGGAGGATGGCAAGGAAAGCGCGCGCGGCACGCTGGTCACCCCACAAGTGGCGGCGGGTGGGCGCGCGCCGCTCGCACTGGCATTGCCGGAGACGAAGGACCCTGCAGCGGAGCGCATCGTGATATTGCGCGCCCGCGCCAGGGGCGGAGCGATACCACTGGTCGAGGCAGGCCATGTCGTCGGTTGGGAGCAGTTCGCGCTGACGGGGCCGCGCGCGCTTCCGGCACTGTTCAATGCCGTGGGGCCGGTTGATCAAGGCGAAGTGCTGCGCCTGTCTGCTGCGGATGCGGTGCTGGAGGTGGACAAGAAGACCGGTCTGGTCCGGCGCTATGCGCGCGGCGGAACGACTTTGGTCACCGGCGGGGCGCCCGATTTCTGGCGCGCGCCGACCGACAACGACATCGGCACCGGCATCCCTACGACGCACGCGATGTGGAAGCATTTCAGCGAGAACCGCCGGCTCGACGCACTGCGCGTGGAAGGCGACGCGATCGTCGTGACTCACGGCATGGGGGTGGGCTCGGTCCAGATGGAGACCCGCTGGACGATGGGCGGGGACGGCACCGCCCGCGCCGACGTGGCGTTCGTGCCGCTGCGCGACGACCTGCCGGATCCGCTGCGCGTCGGCCTGGCCTTTCGCACCCCACCGGTACTGGATCGCGTGCGCTGGTATGGGCGGGGCCCGTACGAAACCTATGTCGATCGCAAGACCAGCGGCCTGTTCGGCCTGTGGAGCGGCGCCTTGGCCGACCAATATCACGATTATGCCCGCCCGCAGGAAAGCGGCACCAAGCAGGACGTACGCTGGATCGAGTTGGCGGACGCGCGCGGGCGCGGATTCCGCCTGACCGGTTCGCAGCCCCTGGCGATGAACGCGCTCGCTTTCCCCTATGCCGATCTCGCGCAGAAGCCGCCCGGCAAAGCACATAGTTCCGACATCCGCCCGCATGACGAGGGCACGCTGCTGGTCGACGCAGCGCAAGCCGGCGTCGGCGGCGACACCGGATGGAGCCTCGATGGAAGACCGCATATGAAATACCGCGTGCCGCTCAAGCCGATCCGCTGGTCGTTCACGCTGGGCGCGGCGCAATGAGGCAGCTGTTGCTCGCACTCGCTTTGCTCGCCGGACCCGCGGCCGCGCAGTCGCCCAGGGAAGCGCGCATTCAGCGTTCGATCGATCTGCGCGAGCAATGGCAATGGCTCACCCGGGACATCGCGTTTCCCGCCGAATGGGACGAGGATGGGCGCCGCTTCCACTATCGCAAGACAGTCGCGGGCGGTTTCGCCTTTGTCGATATGGACGCGAAGACGCGCAGGAAGCGTGCGGCCTTCGACGCCGCGGCGCTCGCGCGGGCGCTGGGCAGGCTGCTCGGCACCCCCGTCGATCCGTTGCGGTTGCCGTTCGAGCACTTCGCCTTTGTCGACAATCGCAGCGCGATCGTCGCGATGATCGACTACGCACCGATTCGTTGCACGCTGGCGGTTCCGCGATGCGAGAAGGTAGTGGATCGCAGCCGCCCGCGCGGCTTCGGCGTAGTGCGCGATCTGAAAATGCCCGCGCGCAACGATCCGCACCGCTCGCCCGACGGCAGGCTGGAAGCGCTGGTGTTGGACGACAATCTCGTCGTGCGCGCGGCGGGCGGGGGGCGCGAGCTCTGGCACAGCCAGGACGGCAGCGCCGCCGACTTCTACGATCCCGAGAGCATCGAATGGGCGCCGGACGGGCGTCATCTCGCGCTATATCGCGTTCGCCCAGGCTATCGCCGCGTCGTGACTCGCGTGGTGGCGGCGCCTCCCGGCCGCGTCCAGCCCGAGGTTGTCGAGCAGCTCTATCCCAAGCCCGGCGACGCAGTGGATCAGGAGCGCCCGGTGATCTTCGATACCGGTTCGGGCCGGCGCATCCACGTTGCCGAGGCGCTGTTTCCCAATCCCTGGCGGCTCTCCGATCTGAAATGGCGCAAGGACGGACGCAGCCTTGCCTTCGGGTATATGCGCCGCGGATTCGGCGCAGCGAAAGTCATTGCCGTCGACGCCGACACCGGCGCGGCGCACGCCGCGATAAGCGAGGACAGCAATACCTTCGTGTTCGACGAACGCCGCTTCCTGCACGACGTCGGCGGAGAAGGCCGCGAATTGATCTGGGCCTCGGAACGCAGTGGCTGGCGGCATCTGTACCTGATCGACGGCGCAACCGGGAAGGCGACGCCGATCACCACAGGGCAATGGGTGGTGCGCGACATCGTCCACGTCGATGACACGAAGCGCCGCATATGGTTCTCGGCGAGCGGTGTCACGCCGGGGGAGGATCCCTATCACAAGCACTGGTTCCGCGTGGATTTCGACGGGACCAACCTCGTCCGCCTGACCCAGGGCGACGAAACCCACGACGCGAGCTTCTCGCCCGATGCGCGGCTCTTCGTCGACGTGCATTCACGCACCGACCGGCCCGAGATTGCCGAACTGCGCGACGGTGAAACCGGCCGGGTGATCGCGACGCTGGAGCAGGGCGATGCCACTGCGCTCGCCGCCGCCGGCTTCCGCCCGCCGCAGACGTTCGTCGCCAAGGGCCGCGACGGCGTTACCGACATTTGGGGGCTGGTCGTGCGTCCGCGCGATTTCGATCCCGCCAGGCGCTATCCGGTGATCGAAAACATCTATGCCGGCCCGCACGACAGCTTCGTCCCCAAGGGCTTCTGGCCGTTTGGCGGGTTCTCGGGCGGCGACAAGGCGATGGGTATGCAGCAGATCGCCGATCTGGGGTTCATCGTCGTGATGATCGACGGGATGGGGACCGCCAACCGATCCAAGGCGTTCCATGACGTCGCGTGGAAGCATCTCGACGATTCCGGATTCCCCGACCGCATCCTGTGGATGAAGGCGCTGGCCGCCAAGGACCCGTCGCTCGATCTCGGCCGGGTCGGGATTTACGGCGGCTCCGCGGGTGGGCAGAGCACGCTGAACGCGCTGCTCTTTCACCCGGAATTCTATAAAGCGGGCGTCGCATTTGCCGGCTGCTTCGACAATCGCATGGACAAGATCGACTGGAACGAACAGTGGCTCGGCTGGCCGGTCGACAAGAGCTACCTCGATGCATCCGGCGTGGTCCATGCCGACAAGCTCGAGGGCAAGCTCCTGCTGGTGGTGGGCGAGCAGGACTCCAACGTCGATCCCGCCTCCACCTTGCAGGTCGTCGATGCGCTGATCCGCGCGAACAAGGACTTCGAGCTGCTCGTCATCCCCAATGGCGAGCACAGCGCCGGCCGATCCAGCGGTCCGGTTTCGTATGCCCAGCGGCGGCAATATGATTTCTTCCTGCGCACGCTCGGGGGCATGCCGGCCGGCGACTAACCGGCCGCGAGCCCGGAATTGGCTCGTCCGCCGAAGCTGATCAGCGTTGCTTCTTGGCCGTGGTCGCGGTGAAATCCGGGGCTTTGTTCGCCACCCAATCGACAAATTTGCGCACATTGGGGTTGGCCAGCAGGCCCTCCACATCCATCCCGTGGCGCTGGAGTTCGGAATTGGTGAAATTGGCGATCAGCGTCTGCTGGCAGATGGGGTGCATGGGCACTACGTCACGCCCGCCCCGGCTCTTGGGCACGGGATGGTGCCAGACGATGGTCTTGCCGGCAGGCCGGCCGCACAGCCAGCACACTATAACCGTCGCCGGAGCCTCCTCCGCGCGATGCAAGTCTCCATAGGGATCCTGTTTCGAATGCTTGCGGGCCATGCGTCTATCTGAATGCCTAATCCTGCGCTGCCCCTATAGCGCTGCAATCGACATTACTACATCGGCATCTCCATTCCAGGGTCCTGCCGCGAACCTGCACCGCTGAACGCCGGCTGCCCTCGCGTCAGAAGCTGGCACGCCTTGGATAGGACCTGGCGATGGTCCATGTTAGCGGAGACCGGCAGGTCCCGGATGCGGGGCAACTGCTTGTCGGGTCAGAAAGAAAGACGGTGCTGCCGCCCTATGAAATCGACTGATGAGTCCTTGGAAGAGCTCGGCTGGACTGATTTTTTCAGCGAACAGGTCTCGGCCGAGGAGGCGGAGCAATGCCATCCCGTCCGGGTAATGGCCGTCCATCGCGGTAAGATCGCAGTCACGGGCGCGGGGTTACAGCACTCGGTTACACCCTATATTCCCGGCGCCTTGCCCTCGGACGATCATCCGACGGTCGGCGACTGGCTGCTGATCGATAACGCGACGCTGCAACCGACACGCGTCCTTCGTCGGCTGAACCTGTTCAAACGGCGCGCGGGCGATCGGCACAAGGAGCAGATGATCGCCGCAAACGTCGATACGCTGTTCATCGTTGCCTCCTGCAATCAGGATTTCAGCGTCGCGCGGCTGGAGCGCTATCTGGTGCTGGCGCGCGACGTGGGCGTGAACCCGGTTGTCGTTCTCACCAAGACCGACCTGACGGAAACCCCGGACGCGTTCGCGGCGGCGGCACGCGCGATCGAGCCAGGGTTGCAGGTCGAAACTGTCAACGGCCGCGACCCCGCCAGCGCAGCGTGCCTCGCCGCCTGGTGCGGCAAAGGCAAGACCGTAGCGCTTCTGGGTTCTTCGGGCGTGGGCAAATCGACGCTCGTCAACACCTTGCGCGGTTCGGACAGCATTGCCACCCAGGCAATCCGCGCGAGTGACGATACCGGGCGCCACACGACCACCGTGCGCGAAATGCACCGGCTCGATCGGGGCGGCTGGCTGCTCGACACGCCGGGCATGCGCGAATTGCAACTGTCCGACGCGGCCGCCGGGATATCGGAGATTTTCGACGATTTTCTCCTGGTGGCACAGCGCTGTCGCTTCTCAAACTGCTCGCATGGCAGCGAGCCTGGCTGCGCCGTTCAAGCGGCGATCGCCGAGGGCATGCTGACATCGGAGCGTTTCAATCGCTGGCGCCAACTGGCCGCTGAGGACAGCGTCGCCGCCGCATATCTTGCGAAGCGCCGCCGATAGAGCGATCAACTAGGTGTTCAGGCACCGAGACCGAACATCGACGGATCTCGCCAGCCTCGCGCCCTATTTGCCGGCACCCGGCGCGCGTCGCGCGTCAAAAAACGAGCCGCGTAGCGGCGGCTCGAGGCGTGGAAAGATCGAGCGAGGGGTCGCTCGACCGTCCGGGAGGAGAAGCTAGAAGCGGCCCCGGATACCCACGAGGATGGTTCGGCCGGGATTATATTCGTTGAACGTCGCATTCTCGAACTGGAAGTAGCTGCTCTGCGCTTCCTTGGTAATGTTGATGATGTTCAGCACGAGTGCCGGCAGATATTTCTGGCCGAGGATATCTCCGAGATCGACACTCCCCGAGAAATCGAGCTGCGTGTACGACCGTCCGAAAATCGCGGCAGCCGGGATGCCGTTCTGGTTCGTACCCGATCCCTGCGACCCTTCGTTATAGGTGTAGGTGAGCCGCGCCGAGAGAGCCTTGTCCTCGTAATAGCCCGTCAAGGTATAGGTGGTCGGTGCCACGCCAATCGCAATCGCAGGCGCGCCCGAGCCCTCGCCCTTTTGATCGATCAAGGTCAAATTGCCCTGGAAGCCGAAGCCGCGAACGCCTGCCCAGCTCGTGAGAAAATCGAGCGGCTGGGTGATCTGGAATTCGAGACCGTTGACCTTTAGCTTGCCGTCCGAGTTGACCTGTTGCTGGACGACCACCGGCACGTCATTGAGCGAGCCGCCGTTGGCACGGGTAGCCAGCGCATCGCGCTGCGCCTGGGTGAGCGAGTCGACCGTGATCCCGTATTGGTTGAAGAACGAGAACGGGACGGTGCGTAGGCCATTCACCGTGAAGCCGGTGATCGACTTGCGGAACGCGGCGAAAGCGATGACGCCTTCGCCACCTGTGTAATATTCGAATCCGAGATCGATATTGGTCGAGATATACGGATCGAGCGCCGGGTTGCCGACGGTGCCAGTATCGGCTGACGGCTGCACGAAGCTCGCCCCCGGCAGCATCGCGTTCGGATCGGGACGCGTCATCGTGCGCGAAACCGAACCTCGCACGACCGCCTTTCCCTCGAAGTCTAGCGCCAGGCTCGCCGATGGCAGGAACTTCGAATAGAGCGTCGTCGTCGTCGGAAAGATGACCGTGTTGGGATAGCGACCGCCGTCGGCGATCGTCGAATTGCGACCATCGGGAACGCTCACCCTGCCCCCGATGATCTGCTCCGTCCGGACATAACGAACGCCAGTATTCAGGCGTAGCGTGTTCGGGCCGACATCGACGACGCCATTCGCCTCGGCGAACGTGCCCGTCACCTTCTCCCGGATCAGGCCGCCGTTGGCGCCGCTGCTGCCGCTGCCCGTCTCATTGGCATTGGCGAGAAGGGCATCGTAATTCGTATCGGCCTTGAACTTGTCCCAATTGACCGTGATGAATCCATTGTTCCCGGGCGCCAGGTAGGTCGGCACCGCGGCAGTGGGGATGAGCGAGCCCGCATAGCTGATCGGGGGGCCACCCGCTGTAAAGTTGGTGCCGTAACCGGGGAATGCAGGGAAGCCGGCGGGCGTCGCGGTGCCCGGCTGATTGAGGCCGGTACACGGGGTGGTGCTGGTGTTCGGCGCTGGAAGCGTGACGTTCGGGCCATTGCCGCAAATCGCGTTCTGCCAGACGTTGGTATTGTCGAACGGCGTGATCCGGCGACGTGTATCGTCATACGCCCCGCCGACCCGGACACTGAAGCGCGAAGCATCTCCAAACAGCAGGCTGCCTCGCACACCCTTGGTCTCGGTCTCGCGCTCTTCGCCGTTCAGATTGACGCGGCCCCCGCCCGCCCAGCCGAAACTGGCAGGATTGTTGAGATCGACGTTCGACGTGACGACGGGGACGTGCCCATCGTTGACATAGGTTGCGGTGATACCGCTGCTCGGCGGCGTGATAACGAGAACGGTAGGGCTCTCGCGGCGGAAATTGCTCTTGGTGTAATTGGCTTGGAGGTCGCCCCTGATCCAGTCGTTGACGATGAAGTCCAGGCCCGGGTTTACACCCCAATAGTCCTGCGTGTCCTTATACGGACGATATTCGAGGAAGAACTGCGCATTCGCGTAGGTTCCACTCGTAACGACGCAGCCGGTGGCGCAATCGGCGCGGTCGTAAGTCGTGTTGAGCGGAATAGCCGCGCCGTTGCGGCCTACCCAGTTCATCGAGGTACGGGTGAATTCCGTGTCGCGCTTGCCGTACATCCCATCGACGTAGAAATGCAGGGCGTCGCTGGGACGCCACTCGAGCGACGCGAGATAGCTTTGCCGCTCGCGCGAGCCGACCTCCGTGCGGGGGCGGCTGAGCCGGGGGATCAGGCCGTTGTCGATCTGGTCGATCGTCGCGCCGGGATTGTTGGCGAGAAGGAACGCCTGGTTGATGGCCGCGCCGGTCGTCAAACCGTTACCGGCATTCGCCGGAACGGTCGCCGGGATGCTGAAATTGCCGCCCCCCGTCCCGTTCAAGGTGCCGTTAATACGCTGCGCCGCCGACAAATTGGGGTTCGTCCAGCCGATCGTCTCATAGCCGTCGATTTGGAACTCGGTCTTTGACACCGAGACGCCTGCCAGAATACCGAAATTGCCGAAGGTCGTGCTGGCCAGAAGGTGCCCGCGATATCCCCATTTATTCGCCGAACTGACCTTCTGCCCCTGTAGCGAATAGCTCACATAGGTGTCCGAATTGTCGAATGGCCTTGCCGATCGCAGGTTCACGGTTCCGGCCGCTCCCCCTTCGATCTGGCTCGCGACCGGCGACTTGCTGACCGTGAGCTGAGTGAACAATTCGGTGGGAAGCAGGTCGAGGTCCACTTCGCGGTTGGTGCTCTGCGCATCGAAGCGGACCGAGGCGACCGCCACCGGCGCGCCGTTCAGCAACACCCGCGTGAAGTTCGTTCCCAGGCCGCGGATCGCGACGTTGGTGCCTTCACCGGTTACCTCGCGACTGATCGTGACGCCGGGAATACGGTTTACCGACTCTGCGATATTGGTGTCGGGGAACTTGCCGATGTCTTCCGCAAAGATCGTATCTGTAAAGCCTATCGAGTTGCGCTTGGCGTTGGTCTGACTCTCGAGTGAGGCGCGATACCCGGACACGACGATCTCATCGTCGTCCACAGACGAATCGGCGGGAGCCTGAGCGATAGCGTCGACTTGAGCCGGAGCGGTCTGGCCAGCTCCATCCTGCGTCTGATTTGCGGGCTCGTTTGCGCTGTTGTTCGAAGACGTCGTCGGCGGGCCGGCGGTCTGTGCCGCTGCAACCACTGGCAGGGAAAGACCCGACACCGCGACAGCGCTCAAAAGCGCCCGCCGAACTAGCTCGACACGAGAAATCATTGTCAATCCTCCCCAGGGCCCCTGCTTTGCAGGTGACGACGAAATTTGTGGTAGCGCTAACGCCTGCATAAGATTCACAACCAAACATGTCAATCTTGTCTGAGTTATGATCGTCGGCGAAGTCGCTGTGCGACGCATCGATGTCGTCTCCCCGGGAGTAAGCATGCGACAAAGCAGCCCGGCCCCATGACCTTGCGGGGTGCTGTCAGTCTAACGCGAACCGCTCTCCGGCAGATGCAGTTCGATCTTTGAAGCTGGCAGCCTAACTCGCGAGCGACTGCCACTCAGCCAGGGCAGTGAGCGGCGGTCTTTGTAAATCTGTCGATCGATGAGGTGGCGCTCCAGACTGAAATGATTGTGCACCTGAAGCGTCGCATAGTCGCCCGTACCCGCGACCGGGTACTCCCATTCGTAAGACTTCCCGCCGAGCGTGCGACTGTAGTGGACCGTCCGATGCTCCTGACGCGTCCAGTCGTCCAGCGACCGCGGGAGGCCGTGGCGCGCCAGATAGGCGGGGTTGGCGGCGTTCACCATGCGCAACTACCGAGCGGTCGGGCGATCAGCGTCTCGTCGCCAACCGGCCCGATCCGCAGCACGCAATCGAACCCTTCCTGGACCAGATCGAACTGCCGGTCCGTGCTTGAGACTTCGAGCTCCAGTTGGGGATGAGCGGCCATGAACGTCGGCAACGCCGGGACGATCGTCGTGCGCGCAAGCTCGGTTGGCAGATCGACCGGAAGCCGTCCCCGCTACGCCACGCGATCTCCTGCGAACATCGATTGCAGGTCGTCGACATCGGCGAGCACGTCGCGCGCTCGCGCATGGAAGGCGCCCCCGTCCTCGGTCCGCACCACGGCGGTGGCCCCTGGCCTTGCCTGAAAGACCTTCGGCCGGGGGTGTACGACCAGCTCGAACAATCGCTTCAGGACACCCGTAAGGAGCTTGGCGAACTGCCCCGATCGCGTTTTCACTCATCGGCCGATGCGCATGGCGGTTGCTCGGAAACAGAAGCGGCCCAGATCCCGTCAATGGCCCCAGCGCCCGGAGAACGGCGACAGCCTGGGGCGCGAGGGGAACGAGGTGATCGCCGTTCGATTCTTCCTTTCGATCGAGGTCCCCCTTCATTCGTGCGGAAGGGATGCGCCACAATGGCGCCCGTCCGTTGAGATCCCCGAACTCGGCCCATTCGGCGCCGCGCAGTTCGCTGGGGCGAACCGCGGTCAACGCAAGCAGGCGCAGCGCCAGTCGTGTCACCGGGCGGGCATAATCCTCCTCCGCCGCGACGATCATCTTCTGGAGCGGGGCGAGATCGGTGATCGCCGGCTGGCGACCCTTTCGAAGTGGTTTCAGTACGGCACCCAGCCCTTCGGCGGGATCGTCCCTCACTATGCCCTGGCGATCCCGTAGACGAAAACGGCGGAGATGCGCTGGCGAACGGGCTTCGCGGTCTCGATCGATCCGCGAGCCTCGATCTCGCGCCGGACGCCAAAGACCAGTGGCGGCGTGAGCTGCCCGATCGGAAGCTCCCCTATGGTTGGAAAGACATCGCGTTCGAGGCTGCGGATCACGTCGGCGGCGTGGACGGACGCCCATTGCGACTTCGCGTTCTAGTGCCATTCGCGTGCTACCTTCTCGAAGGTCAGGCGAGCCGCCTCGATCGTTGCATTTATCCTGAGCTTCCGGACGAGATTAGGGTCGTGCCCTTCGGCAAGGAGGCCGGCGGCCTCGTCGCGCTTCACGCGGGCTTCCGAGAGCGAGATCAGAGGGTAGGCGCCGAAAGTGAGCGTCTTCTGCTTGCCGTCATAATAATAGCCGTAGCGCCACAGCTTTCCGCCGCTCGGGGTCACGAGCAGGAAGAGGCGATTGGCGTCGGACAATTTGTAGGATTGGGGCGCGGCTTGGCCGCGCGGACTTTCGCATCACTCAGCATCGGGTTTCTCCAAAGTATCACGATTTTCGACCGCCGATGCCACGAATCAGTACCTCGATTTGAGTGGAGGTACATGGATCGCCATGGCCAAGGCGCGAGCTAAGCGCGGGTAATCACGGAGAAAAAGTCGATACCGGTGGCCTTTTGCGGACCCCTGAAACGGGGAAATGGCGGAGCGGGTGGGATTCGAACCCACGATACGCTTTTGGCGTATACTCACTTTCCAGGCGAGCGCCTTCGACCACTCGGCCACCGCTCCGCATACCGGGAAGGCGCGGCCCTAGCCCGTGCGGGCGGGCTAGGCAAGCGCAGGCGCGCGTGCCAGTCTCGCGTCATGCTCAAGCCCCTGCTCGCGCTTTCCGCGCTCGCCGCCGCCGTCCCCGCCATCGCCCAGACAGCGCCGGCAGCTCCGTCCGACGCCGCTGCGTCCGACTGGCAGCCGATCCCCGACAAGGAGCTGCTGGTGATGACGCTGCGCGGCGGGCATCAGGTCTTCATCCGGCTCGCCCCGCGGTTTGCGCCCGCGCATGTCGCCAATATCCGCAAGCTCGCCGAAGCGCATTGGTGGGACGGCACCAGCGTCTATCGCGTGCAGGACAATTATGTCGCGCAATGGGGCGGCGGCGAGGACAAGCCGACGACGCTCCCCCCCATGGTGATCGAGAACCCGCCCGCCGAATATGAATGGAGCCGCTATGACGGCGTCACGCATTTCGCGCGCACCGATCCCTATGCCACCAGGACCGGGCACAGCGCCGACGGCTGGCCGCTCGCCACCGACGGCAAAGCGAGCTGGCTCACCCATTGCTACGGCATGGTCGGCGTCGCGCGCGACCTGGCACCGAGCACCGGCAGCGGCGCCGAGCTCTATGCCGTGATCGGCCATGCGCCACGCCATCTCGATCGCAACATCGCAATCATCGGCCGGGTCGTCGAAGGAATCCAGTGGCTCTCGACGCTGCCGCGCGGCGGCGGCGCGCTGGGGGTCTATGAGGATCCGGCCGAGCGCGTGCCGATCCTGTCGGTTCGCCTCGCCAGCCAGCTGCCCGACGACGAGCGCCCGCATTTCGAATATCGCGCGACCGACAATGAACGCTTCGCCGCCTGGCTGAGCGAGCGCGAGAACCGCAAGCCGCCTTTCTTCACCGTGCCCGCGGGCGGCGCCGACATCTGCAACGCGCAGGCGCCGATCCGCCGCGCACCTTGATTACTGGCCGCAATCCCCGTTCGGCCTGAGCTTGTCGAAGGCCGGCCGTCCACGAGCGATCCGCCAAGAGGAGAACCGCCCTGCGATAAGCTCAGGGCGAACCGAGGAAATCTACTTCCCGACCCAGTCGGCGACTTCGCCCGCAACCTGGTTCGCAGCCTGGTTGAGCGCGGCGCCGACCTGGGCCGCCTCGATCTCGGTCACCGGCACGCGCGCTTCGAAGCGGCGCTTCTCGACCACGGTCTCCGCCCCGCGGATCAAGGCGGCGTCATAGGTGACCACCGCTTCCCTGGTTTCTTCCTCGACGCCGAAGCGGCGCAGCTCGCCCATCAGATAGGCACCGGGATCGGTGAGCGACTGGCGCGAGCTCAGCACCAGCCGGCCGGTGCGCGCAGTGATCGTGTCGCCGAGCAGCCGCTGGAGCAGCTGCGACGGACGCTCGACCCATTGCGCGTCCTCGACGAAGGCGATCGCGGTGCCGCCCGAATGCACCGGCACCCGCGACGAGGCGAGCTCCTGCGGCAGCGACGGCACCGCGACGGTGATCGTCGCGGCGACGTTCGAACGCTGCGATTCGCCGACCGGCAGCGTCGCCGTCGAAGTCAGCGTCAGCAGCGACTTGGGCGGCTTGCCGCCGAACGAGATGCAGCCGCCGAGCGAGGCCAGGAGCGGCAAGGCGAGGAGCAGAGCGCGCTTGTTCATCATGATCCTCACTTCTTTTTATAGTCGGGCAGCTTGGGCGAGCCGACGAGGCTGGAGGCGCCGCCCTGATCGAGCTTTTCGGCAACCGAGGCGAGGCTGGTCGACATCACGCGCAGGTCCTGGACGAGCTGGCCGATCTCGGGGATCGTCTTCTTCGACAGCGCCTGCAGCCCGGGCCGGGCGTCGCCGATCGTCGCGTCGAGCGTCTCCATCGACTTGCGCGCCGAGCCGATCGTGCGGTTGAGATTGGCGATCGTCGGGCGAACGTCCTCGGCAATCACGCCGTTGGTGGTGTTGGCGAGCTTGCCGAGCTCCTCGGTCGCCAGCCCGAATTTCTGGATGGCGATCCGGGTCTCGGCCAGGGTCGCGGCGATCTCGGGACCGCGATCGGCGAGCGCATCGGTCAGCCGATTGGTGTTGGCGAGGATGCCCGCGATCGAGTTCTGGTTCTTGTCGCCGAGCAGGTCGCCGAGGCGCTCGGTCAGCGTCGAGATGCGCTCGAGCAATTGCGGCGCCGAGCTCAGCAGCGCGCCGAGCCCGCCTTGCTTGGTCGGGATCACCGGCACGCCGAGCGGGCACGCCGCGCGCGGATTGGCCTCGGGGCAGACGATCGGCGGCGCGCCCTTGACCGCGCCGTCGAGTTGGACGGTGCTCGGCCCGGTGAAGCTGCCCTGGATCGAAGCGGTGGTGCCCTCGAGGATCGGCACGTCGTCGTTGACGCTCACCCGGACGCGGACCAGACTGGGATCGGGCTTCCAGAAGCTGATCTCCTTGACCTGCCCCGAAGGCACGCCCGAAAAGCTCACTTGCGAACCCGGATTGAGCCCATCGACCGATTGCTTGAAAAAGATGTCGTACTGGCGCTCGCTGCCGCCGCTCATCCGCGCCAGCCAGACGATGAACAGGCACAGCACCGCGAGCAGGATCAGCACCACGGCGCCAACGAGTACATGGTTCGATCGCGTTTCCATCAGAGCCTCATGTCCTCGCTTGCGCCCGTTCGGCGCTGGCGACCGCGGCGCGCCCGCGCGGTCCCCTGAAATATTCCTGGATCCACGGATGATCCAGCGCGAGCAGTTCGTCGATCGTGCCGACTGCGATCACCCTTTTGTCGGCGAGCACCGCGACGCGGTCGCAGATCGCATATAGCGTATCGAGGTCGTGCGTGATCAGGAAAACCGTCAGCCCCAAAGTCTTCTGAAGCGATGCGGTGAGTTCGTCGAACGCCGCCGCCCCGATCGGGTCGAGCCCGGCGGTGGGCTCGTCGAGGAACAGCAGTTCGGGATCGAGCGCCAGCGCGCGGGCCAGTCCGGCGCGCTTCTTCATCCCGCCGGAAAGCTCGGCCGGAAACTTGGGCCCGGCGTCGGGCGAGAGCCCGGTCATCACCACCTTGTACGCCGCGATTTCCTCAAGCAGCGCCTGGTCGAGCCCGGGGTAGAATTCCTTGATCGGAACCTGGACGTTCTCGGACACGGTCAAGGTCGAGAACAACGCGCCGCCCTGGAACAGGATGCCCCAGCGTTTGCGGATATTGGTCGCCTCGGTCTCCTCGCGGCCGATCGTATTCTCGCCGAACACTTCGATGCTGCCTTCGAGCGGAGTCTGCAGCCCGATGATCGAGCGCATCAACACTGATTTGCCGGTGCCCGATCCGCCGACCACGCCGAGAATCTCGCCGCGGCGCACCTCGAGGTCGAGCCCTTCATGGACGATCTGCTCGCCAAAGCCGTTCCTGAGGCCTTGGACGCGGATGACGACGTCTTCGCGTTCGCGGCGCGCCATCAGATCCAGCCCACTTCGCTGAAGAACACCGCGAAGAAGGCGTCGAGCACGATGACGAGGAAGATCGCCTGGACGACGGCGGTGGTCGTGCGGGCGCCGACCTGCTCGGCATCGGCCTCGACCTGCATGCCCTGGAAACAGCCGGAAATCGCGATGATCGCGCCGAACACCGGCGCCTTGATCATGCCGACCCACAGATCGGTGAGCGGCACGACTTCGCGGATCCGCTGGATGAAGGTGATCGGCGGAATGTCGAGGCTGATCCAGCAGAGCAGCCCGCCACCCATGATCGCGATCAGCGAAGCGTAGAAGCCGAGCAGCGGCATCATCAGCACCACCGCCAGCGTGCGCGGCACCACCAGCGCCTCCATCGGCGAGACGCCGATCGTCCGCATCGCGTCGATCTCTTCGGTGAGCTTCATCGTGCCGATCTGCGCAGCGAAAGCCGATCCCGAGCGGCCGGCGACCATGATCGCAGTCATCAGCACGCCGAGTTCGCGCAGCGTGATCCGGCCGACCAGGTTGATCGTATAGACCTCCGCGCCGAACTGGCGAAGCTGCACCGCGCCCTGCTGGGCGATGACGATGCCGATCAGGAAGCTCATCAGCCCGATGATGCCCAGTGCCGAGACGCCGACGACTTCGAACCGGTGGACCGTGGCATTGAAGCGAAAGCGGCGGGGGTGCGTGAAGACGTTCCAGAAGGCGATCGTCGTCGCGCCCATGAAGCCCAGCAGGCCATACATGGTACTGCCGGCGACGTAGATCGCGTCGCCGACTTCGCCCAGCATCCGCGTGAACGGATCCGCCGCTTTGCGCGGCAATTCGATCGGATGCTCGGCTGCGGCGACCTGATCGAGCAGATGCTGCTCGTCGGCCTCCAGCCCGTCGATGGAGGAGCCGTGATCGCGCGCGAAGCGGTGGACCAGCCATGCGCCGACGGTGTCGAGTCGCTCCACATCGCTCAGGTCTAGCCGCGCCACCGGGCCGTCGACGGCGTTGAGCCGGTCGGGGAGGTCGCGCAGGCACGCGAGCGACAGGTTGCCGGTGAAGCGCAGCGTGGTGCCGCCGCCCTCATCGACTCGTTCGAAATCTGCGCTTCCCCTCATCGCGGCCACCTTTCGGCGATTCGCGCTGGAACGGCAAGGATTTGCTCTGGCACGCTGTGAAAGCCTAGATGCGCCAATGCAGCACCTGGCAATTTACGACATGGACAAGACGATCACCGCGGAGGCGACCTGGACGCGCTTCCTCGTTCACGCGGCGCGGATGCGGACGCCGTGGCGTCTCGCGCTGATGCCGCTCGTCGGCGTTGCGGGGCTCGGCTATCTGCTCAAGCTGGTCGATCGCGGAAGGTTGAAGCAGCTCTCCCATCGCGTGCTGCTCGGCCAGACGCTGACCGAGGCCGATCTGGCCGGCGTCGCCGAGGAATTCGCGGCGACCGAAGTCGACAAGGGGGTCCTTCGCGGCGCGCGCGAACGGATCGCCGCCGATCGCGCCGCCGGCTATTGGCTGGTGATGGCCACGGCGTCGCACGGCTATTATGCCGCGGCGATCGGCCGGCTGCTCGGGTTTGACGATGTCATCGCCACGCAGGCGAAACGCGATGGGCAAGGCCGTATTCTCTCACTGATCGAAGGAGAGAACTGTTACGGCCCCGTAAAGCTCCGCATGATCGAAAGCTGGATGAAGGCCGCGGGAGTCTCGCGGCAGGACATGCACGTCCGTGCCTATTCGGATCACGTATCGGACGCGCCGCTGCTCGAATGGGCGGACGAGCCTTTTGCGGTCAATGCGCATGGCCCGCTGCGGGCGCTGGCACAGGCGCGCGGCTGGCCGCAGCTCGACTGGAGATAATCCAGGTTCGTTGCGTTCTTCCTCCGCAAACCAAGGAGACGATGCGTGACCAAGACACTCGCCGAGCTGGCGGAGATCATCAAGCACATCGATTTCGCGACGCTCTCGACGCATTCGACCGGCGGCACCATCGCCGGGCGTCCGATGAGCAACAACCGCGACGTCGATTATGACGGCGACAGCTGGTATTTCGCCCTCGAAGCCACAAGGACGGTGCAAGACCTGCGCGCCGACCCGAAATGCGCGCTGAGCTTCCACGGCAAGAGCGGGCTGCTCGGCATGAAACCGCTGTTCGTCCATATCGAAGGCGAGGCCGAACTGATCCGGGACAAGGCGCAGTTCGAGGCGCATTGGGCCAAGGATCTCGATCTGTGGTTCGAGCAGGGGGCCGACACACCGGGGCTCACGCTGATCCAGGTTCGCGGCGTGCGGGCGCATTATTGGGACGGCGGTGACCAGGGCGAGTTCGTGCTGGCCGGCGCCACGCCGGAGACGCGGGCGACTGCGACGGAGTGAAATTCTCCTCCCGGCAAGGGAGGGGTTAGGGGGTGGGTAAGAAAAGGTCGGGCTCGATGCCCGGCCTTTTCTTTATTCCCACTGCAGTGTTGGGCTCGCTGTGCTCGCACCCACCCCCAGCCCCTCCCTTTCAGGGAGGGGAGCGGTCACAGCACCGCATCCGCCGCGTGGATTGCCACCCCCACCAGCCCGCCGACCAAAGTCCCGTTGATCCGGATATATTGCAGGTCGCGCCCCACGGCATTCTCCAGCCGCCCGGTGATCGTCTGCGCGTCCCAGCCGCGGATCGTGTCCGAGACCAATCGAACGATGCCGTCGCCATAGTCCGAGGCCGCGCCCACCGCGGCGCGGCGCACGAAGCGATTGATCGTGTCGGCGAGCCGCGCATCTCCCTGCAATGTCTCGCCCAATTGGCGCAGCGCCCCGCTCAACTCGCCCCCCAGCACCCGATCGGGATCGCGGGCCAGCCGCAACAGCGCCGCGCGACCCGATTCCCACACCCCCATCCACCAGTCGCCCAGCGCGGGGTTGACCAGCAACTCGTTCTTGAATGCCTCGACGCGGGCACGCTTCTCGGGATCGTGCTGCAAGTCGTGCGCGAGCTGCGCCAGCCCCTCGTCGGCCTTGGCGCGCAGCGGATGGCCGGGATCCTCGGCCATGTCGCCGATCAGCTTGGCGAGACCCGCGATGATCCTGTTGGCGAGCGTCTCGTCGAGCCCGGTCCAGCGCATCACCGATCCCGAGCGCTCGTGCACCATCTGGCGGATGAGATGCTCGTTGGCATCGAGCACCTTGGCCGCCCAATGGACGATGCCGTCGAGCAGCGGCCGATGCCGGTCTTCCTTCATCGCGGTCTCGAGCGCGCGCCCCAGCAAAGGTGCGACCTCGAGCCCGCGCAGCCGCTCGGCCAGCGCGCGCTTGGCCATGCCGCCCAGCCGCTCCTGGTCGAGCGCTTCGAGCATGTCGGCGGCGAGCCGGCCGATTCCCGCCCGCAGCCGCCCGCGGCCCGCGCCGGGATCGGCGAGCCAGCGTCCGGCCGCTCGCGCCACGTCGACGCGCTGCATCCGCCGGGCGACGACGCGCGGAATCAGGAAATTGTCGCGCAGGAACGCGGCCAGCGTCTCCGCGATGCGATCCTTGTTGCGCGGGATGATCGCGGTGTGCGGGATCGGCAGATGGAGCGGATGGCGAAACAGCGCCGTCACTGCAAACCAGTCCGCCAGCCCGCCGACCATCGCCGCTTCGGAAAAGGCGCGGACATAGCCGATCGCCGGATGGACGGGGTCGAAGTGGCGCGCCGCGAGGAAGATCACGGCCATCAGCACGAGCAGCCCGGTCGCGACCAGCCGCATGCGGCGAAGCCCCGCGGGGACGGCTTCAACGGCAAGGGGAGCGCGCGACCTGGTCACACGCTCCCCAATACCCGAACCGCGCCGAAGTTCACTCTGCGGGCTGCGGTTCGTCTCCGGGCTTGTGATCGATCGCCTTGCCGTCGTGCGCGTGGCCGAGCACGCGGGCGCCGTCATCGCCGGGCTTGAAGGTGAGCAGGCGCCGCGACAGCCGCGGCCCGAGCCAGGTTTCGAGGCCGACCGCGAGGCTGAACAGCGCCGGCACGATCACCAGCGTGAGGATCGTCGACAGGATCAACCCGCCGATGACGACCACGCCCATCGGCGCACGCCACGACGAATCCCCGCTCAGCGAAAGCGCGGTCGGGATCATCCCCGCGACCATCGCGATCGTGGTCATCACGATCGGCTGGGCGCGCTTGTGCCCGGCGTCGACGATCGCGGTGAACTTGTCGACGCCTTTGGCCATCTCCTCGAGCGCGAAATCGACCAGCAGGATCGAGTTCTTCGCGACGATGCCGAACAGCATCAGGATGCCAATGAACACCGGCAACGACAGCGGCATGCCGAACAGCTTGAGCGCGATCAGCCCGCCCAGAGGTGCGTTGAGCAGCGATCCCATGTTGACCAGCGGCGAGACGAAGCGCCGATAGAGCAGCACCAGCACCGCGAAGACGAGGAAGATCCCCGAGGCGAGCGCGACGAAGAAGTTGCTGAGCATCTCCGCCTGCCACTTGGCCTGGCCGACGGTCATCTGGCCGACGCCCTGCGGCAGGTTCGTCATGATCGGCAGCGCGTTGACCTTCTTCATCACTTCGTTGTTGATGAAAGGCTTGCCGGTCGCCGGGTCCATGGCGAGATCGGCGCCGACGACGAGCCGGCGCTGGAGGTTGAGCCGCTGGATGCGAGTCGGGCCGGCACCGAAGCCGATATCGGCGACGACCGACAGCGGCACCGATCCGCCGTTCTGCGTCTGCACCGGCATGTTCGAAATCGTCGACAGCTTGGCGCGGGCATCCTCGTCGAGCGCCACCCGGATCGGGATCTGGCGATCGGAGAGCGAGAATTTGGCGCTGTTCTGGTCGATGTCGCCCAGGGTCGCGATGCGGATCGCGCTGGACAATGCGGCCGTGGTCACGCCGAGATTGGCGGCCAGGTCCAGCCGCGGGCGGATCACGATCTCGGGGCGGTTGAGATCGCCCGCGACGCGCGGTGCCACGACTTCCTTCATCCCCTCCATTTGCTTCACCAGCGTATTCGCCGTCTGGTTGAGCAGCGCCGGATCCTCGCCGCCCAGCGTGATCGTCAAGTCGCGCCCGCTCGACCCCCAGCCAAATTGCGAGCGGAAATTGACGCGTGCGTCGGCGATCGCGATCAGCTTGGGCGCAACGCGCTTTTCGAACGCGGTGCTCTTCTCGTCATGGTCCTCGCGCAGCTGCGCAGTAACCCGGCCGTTGCCGACGAAGCTGCGGCTGTAGATGTCGGTGACCATCGGCTCCTGGCGGAGGATCTCCGCGACCTGCGCGACGACCCGTTCGGTATCCGCCAGCGGCGTGCCGGGGACCATTTCGATCGTCGCGGTGACGCTGTCCTGGTCCTGCGCCGGCTGGAAGGTCGATGGCGACGTGGCGAACATCAGCAGCGTCGCCGCCAGCGAGAGCACATAGCCGGCGATCGCTGCCCAGCGGTGCCGCAGCGTCCAGCGCAGCAGCCCGGTATAGGCGTCCATGATCCGGCCCTCGCCATGATTGGCATGACCCGCGGCCTTGAGGAAATAGGCCGCGATCATCGGCGTCAGCAGCCGCGCGACTGCCAGCGACATCAGCACCGAGGCGACCACGGTCATTCCGAAATTCTTGAAATACTCGCCGGAAATGCCCGGCATCAGGCTGACCGGGAGGAACACCGCGACGATCGACATGGTCGTGGCGAGCACCGCCACGCCGATCTCGTCGGCCGCGTCGATCGACGCCTGATAGGCCGATTTGCCCATCCGCATGTGCCGCACGATATTCTCGATCTCGACGATCGCGTCGTCGACCAGCACGCCCGCGACGAGCGACAGCCCGAGCAACGTCATCTGGTTGAGCGTGAAGCCCATCATGTCCATGAACCAGAAGCTCGGGATCGCCGATAGCGGGATCGCGAGCGCGGAGATCGCCGTCGCGCGCCAGTCGCGCAGGAAGATGAACACGACGATCACGGCGAGCACCGCACCTTCGATCATCGCTTCCATCGCGGTGTGATATTGCTGCTCGGCATATTTGGAATTGTTGTTGAGCAGCTCGAACCGGACCTTCGGATTGCGCTCCTCGAGCTTCTTCAGCGCCTTTTGGGCATCGTGGAACACCACCACGTCGGACGCGCCCTTGGCGCGCTTGATGTCGAACGAGATCACCTGATGGCCATTATACTTGGCCATACTGCGCTGCTCGGCATAGCCGTCCTTGACGTTGGCGATGTCGGCGAGCCGCACCGTCCGTCCGTTGCCGGTCGAGATCTGCGACTGGCCGAGGCGATAGGCGCTGTCGGCATTGCCGATCACGCGGACCGATTGCTCGAAGCCCGAAATCTCGGCGCGGCCGCCCGCCGCGTTCATGTTGACCTGGCGGAGCTGCTGGTTGACCTGGCTCGCGGTGAGCCCGACCGACTGGAGCTTGGCGGGATCGAGCACCACGCGAATCTCGCGGTCGACGCCGCCGTTGCGCTCGACCGCCGACATGCCGGAAACCGCGAGCAGCTCCTTGGCGACGCTGTTGTCGATGTACCAGCTGAGGTCCGACACCGTCATGTCGGTGGCGACCGCGGTGAAGCTGGCGATCTCGTCGCTCGACGTATCGGCGCGGCCGATCTGCGGCTCGAGGATGCCATCGGGCAAGTCGCCGCGGATCTGCTGGATCGCACTGCGCACGTCTTCGACCGCGCGGTCGATCGGCATGCCGAGCGTAAGCTGGACGACGGTCTGGCTGCTGCCTTCCGAAACAGTCGAGGTGATCTCGTCGATGCCCTGCAGGCTGCGGACCGCCGATTCGACCTTCTGGGTGATCTGGTTCTCGAGCTCGCTGGGTGCGGCACCGGGCTGGCTGATCGCGATCCACACGATCGGGAAGTCGATGTCCGGCTCGTTGTTGACGTCCATCCGGGCGAAGCTGACCAGCCCGGCGATCGTCAGCGCGATGAAGAGGACGATCGGCGGAACCGGATTGCGGATCGCCCAGGCCGAGATGTTCCGGAAGCCCATCTTTGTTCGCCTTTACTTCGACTTTTGAAGGTTCGGGATAACCTTCTGACCGGGATTGAGGAAGGCGCCCGCGGTCAGCACGACGCGCTCGGTGCCGTTCAGCCCACTGGTGATCGCCACGCCCGCCTCGGTGACGTCGCCGGTGGTCACGCCGCGGCGCGCCGCCTGGTTCTTGGCGTCGAGGACATAGACGAAATTGCCGTCATTGTCGCTCTGCACCGCCGACTGGGGCAGCATCACTGCGGTCAGCCCGCCCGAAATGATGCGTGCGCTGGCAAAGCCGCCCGGACGCAGCGCCGGATCGTATTTCAGCGAAACCCGGGCGATGCCCTGGCGCGTCTGCGGATCGATCACCGGCGAAACCTGCCAGACTTCGCCCTTGAAGACCTGCGTGGTCCCGGTCGGAGTCACTTCGGCGACTGCGCCCGGACGCAGCTTCTGCAGGTCGACTTCGGAAAGCTGGGTGCGCAGCTCCATCTGGCCGCCCTGGGCCATGCGGAACAGCACGCCCGATCCCGCGCTGACGATCTGGCCGGGTTCGACCTGGCGCGTCAGCACCAGCCCGGCTTCGGGCGCACGGATGTCGAGCCGGCGATTGCGCGCCTGCGTCTCGGAAAACTGCGCCTGCGCGACGCGGACGCGCGCGAGCGCCTGATCGCGGGTCGCAGTCTTGCGATCGATATCGGCCTTCGAGATGAACCCGTTGGCCACGAGCCGTTGGGCACGATCGAGCTCGGCCTGTGCGAGGCGCGCATCTGCCTGCGCGACGCGGACCGAGGCAGCGAGCGCTTCCGCGGTCTGCGCCTGGACACTGCGGTCGACGGTCGCGAGCACCTGGCCCTTGCCCACCCAGCTGCCCGGCTCGACCAGAACGCGCGTGACCACGCCGCCCTCGCCCGCCACGCCGACCGGCATTTCGCGCCGCGCCGCGAGGCTGCCGGTGCCGCTGACGATGGTCTGCACCGTCTGGCGTGCGGGGATCGCGACGGTCACGGTCGGGATCTGCGACTGGCTGGCGCCGCCCTCGGCCTTGGCCGCCGCGCCTTTCGGCGCCGCGCCCTTCGAGCCGCTCATCATGAAGAAGGCGATGGCGCCCACCACCACGATCGCCGCGGCGACGATCCATATCCACCGACGGCTCTTGCGCGCGGTTTCCTCGCCGGTGAACTCCAGCCGCTCCTGCCGTCCGAACATCCCTGCCTCATAGTTCATGTGCGAGCTTTCGAATCCGGCCGGTACGGCCGATGCCCCCTTGATCGCACTGTATTAGATGAATAAAGCACCGTCGACAAGCGCCGTTTCGCTTTGTGCAGTGCGCAATGCCCGTTCTGGACCTTTTTCGCAAGTTCGCGATCGTTTGTTCGAAGAAACGGTTGCAATGGCGGCGGCACGGCGCGACGCTTAAACCGGGCTCGAAAACGAGCCGTCACGGGAGGGATCGCATGCCCCATGGTATCCTGGGTTGGCTATTGATCGGCCTGGTCGCAGGCGCGCTCGGAAAATTGATCATGCCCGGGCGCGATCCCGGCGGGGTCATCGTCACGATCCTGTTCGGGATCGCTGGGGCGCTGATCGCTTTCTACCTGACGCCGCTGCTCGGGCTCGAGGTCCGTGACAGCACGTGGCAGGCCTACGCGGCAGCGACCGCAGGGGCAGTGATTCTGCTGCTATTCTATCGAATGGTCATGGTCCGCCGTATCTGAACGCCAGCCTTCGGCTTCGTTCAGCTTGCGTGCGGCCTGACTGCACCATGGCGGCGACAGACCTTGTTACGGGAGAGTATCGATGATTCGCCTTGCCTTGTTCACCACCGCCGCTGGGCTGACGCTCGCCAGCCTCTCGGCCTCCGCGCAGGAAGTCCGGCCGATGATGCTGCCGGCCGATGGCACGTTGCTGGAAGTGTCGGCCGACGGCAGCAGCACGCGAACGCCCGATATCGCGAACATCCAGGCGGGGGTCGTCACCCAGCACGCCACTGCCGGCGAGGCGATGCGCCAGAACGGCATCCAGATGGCGGCGGTGCTCGCCGCGCTGCGCAAGGCGGGTGTCGCCGAGCGTGACGTCCAGACCTCGAACATCGCGCTCAGCCCGCAATATCGCTACGCGGAGAACCAGCCGCCGGTGATCACCGGTTATCAGGCGAGCAACCAGGTCACCGTGCGCTTTCGCGACATCGCCAAGAGCGGCACGATCCTCGACGCGCTGGTGCGCGAGGGCGCCAACAACATTTCGGGCCCCAATCTGACGATCGACAAGCCCGAGGCGGCGCTGGACGAGGCGCGCACCGCGGCGGTCGCGGCGGCCCGAGGCCGCGCCGAACTCTATGCGAAGGCCGCGGGCCTGCGCGTCGTTCGGATCCTGTCGATCTCCGAAGGGGGTGCGATGCCGCCGCCGATGCCGATGATGGCGCAGGTCCAGCGCTTCAGCGCCGACAAGGCCGAAACGCAGATTGCCCCGGGCGAGCAGGAACTGCGCGTATCGCTGTCGGTGCGCTTCCTGCTCAAATAGCCGCGTATGAAAAAAAGGGGCCGCCCTTTCGGGCAGCCCCTTTTTGTTACGTGCGCAATGCTTAGCGAACGGAGCCGCGGCGAACGAGATTCACGATCGCGAGCAGGATGATCGCACCGACCAGCGAATACAGGAAGGTGGTCACGGTGACGGCCTGGTTGATTCCGGTTCCGAACAGGAAGCCGGCAATCGCGGCGCCGACGATGCCTACCACGATGTTGAGGAAGATGCCCTGCTGTCCATCGGTCCGCATGATGATGCTTGCAAGCCAGCCGACGACACCGCCGATGATGAGCCAAATGATAAGATTCATAACAGTCCCTCCGTTGAGCCCGGCGGGCGGGCGACGGAGCAAAAATTCCCGACCGGTCATATTGGTTCCGTATCGAATTTCATCCAGGTCACGGAACTTCGGCCGATCGACGCTGCGCGAAAGGAAAGCGGCGCGCTTCCGCTGTCCGGAAACGCGCCGCTCTGGCCCGATGGGAGAGGGGACGGCTAGGTCAGTATTTTTGCTGGCGCTCGTAAAGCGAACGATAATGCTGGATGCGAGTCACGCGAAGACCCGGCATCCCAGAACGGTCGATCGCACGCTGCCAGCCGGCGAATTCCTCGACGGTGAGGCTGTAGCGCTCGCAGACCTCGTCTACGCTCAGCAGCCCGCCATTGACCGCGGCGACCACTTCAGCCTTGCGGCGCACGACCCAGCGGGTCGTGCTCGGTGGCGGCAGCGTGTCGAGCGTCAGCGGCTCGCCGAGCGGTCCGATCACTTTCGCAGGACGAATCTTCTGGTTTTCAATCATCTACTTGCCTCATCGGGGCGGGGGCCCCTGTTACTCAACACAACCACCTTTATGCCCGGCGCTTGAACAACGACTAAAACGCCTAGGTAAACGCCGCCTTCATTCCTTCTGCCACCGCATCACCATTACTGCCGCAGCACGGTGGAAGGAGCCGTGCGCCGGCGCGAGCAATGCGTCGGCGGGTGCCTCGAGAGCGAGTCGGGTCTGGGCGCATGCCGTAGGACTCGCCGCTTGACGCGCGGCGATGCCGACGAACAATACCGCCAGCTCGGTCGGCATGGCGGTGACCGCCACGTCGCGATCCAGTCTGGCAAAGCTCAAATCCACGAATACGAATCCAGTCTCTTCTCTCTTAGTCGGCCAGCTTTAGCCAATCGGGATGAAGGCGCCGTAAAGCCGATGGGAACGCTCGCTTAACCTGCCTTTCCAATCCGTTGCGGCCCCGGGCTGGATCGCGCGGCGACAAGCGCTTATGTGCGCACCCGTGAACTCCGCAGACTTTCAACTGGCCGAGCCGCTCGCCAAGCGGCGGATCGTCGTCGCCATGTCGGGCGGCGTCGATTCATCGGTGGTGGCGGCGCTCGCGGCGCAGACCGGCGCGGAGACGATCGGCGTGACGCTCCAGCTCTATGATCATGGCGAGGCGGTCGGGCGTGCCGGCAGCTGCTGCGCCGGCCGCGACATTCGCGATGCCCGGGCGGTGTGCGACAAGCTCGGCATCGCGCATTATGTCTTCGATCACGCGTCGAGCTTCCGCGAGACGGTGATCGACGATTTCGCCGACGAATATCTCGCCGGGCGCACCCCGATCCCGTGCGTGAAGTGCAACATGGGGCCCAAATTCACCGATCTGTTCGCGCTGGCGCGCGATCTCGGCGCCGATTGCCTCGTCACCGGCCATTATGTCCGCCGCGTCGAAGGCCTCGCGGGCGCCGAGCTTCACCGCGCCGCCGATCCCGCGCGCGACCAGAGCTATTTCCTGTTCGCCACGACGCAGGCGCAGCTCGAATTCCTGCGCTTCCCGCTGGGCGGGCTACCCAAGCCGCGGGTGCGCGAGCTCGCCGCCGAACTGGGATTGGGCGTCGCTGGCAAGCCCGACAGCCAGGACATCTGCTTCGTCCCCGACGGCGATTATGCCAGCCTGGTCAAGAAACTGCGCCCGGAAGTCGAAACGCACGGCGACATCGTCGATGCGGCCGGCCGCAAGCTCGGCGCACACAAGGGCCTGATCCACTTCACCGTAGGCCAGCGTCGCGGGCTCGAGATCGGCGGCGCGGCCGAGCCTTATTATGTGCTGCGGCTTGATCCGGTGACGCGCGAAGTCGTGGTCGGTCCGAAGCGCGCGCTTGCCGTGCGCGCGGCGCGGATCGACGGCGTGAACTGGCTCGGCGGCGACCATGTCGGGCCGACCATGGTCAAGGTCCGTTCGATGGCCAAGCCGGTGCCGGCGCGATTCGATGGCGAGCGCGTGATGTTCGAAACGCCCGAATATGGCGTCGCGCCGGGACAGGCGGCGGTGCTCTATGCCGGCGACCGCGTGCTGGGCGGCGGCTGGATCGCCGAGACCGAGCGCGCGGAATTGGCAGTAGCTTGACTCCCTCTCCCAATGGGAGAGGGAGTTTAGAGCCTTAGCTCGCCCTCGATCACCGTCACGCACTTGCCCGCCAGTATCACCCGCTCGCCCGCCAGCTCGCACCCGACATACCCGCCGCGCCGGCTCGCCTGGAATGCAGTGAAGTGGTTCCGCCCCAGCCGCTTCGCCCAATAGGGCGCCAGTACCGCATGCGCCGATCCGGTCACCGGGTCCTCGTCGATCCCCGCCGCCGGCGCGAATACGCGGCTTATCGCGTCGGTGTCGCGGCCCGGCGCCGTCACGATGTTGAGCGTGTCGCCGATCGCGGCGAGCGCGCGGAAATCGGGGGCGGCCGCCAGCACCGCCTCGGCGCTCTCCAGCACGATCAGATCATAGCCCCGCGGGTGACGCAGCGTCTCGCCCTGCACCCCCAGCGCCTCGAGTAGCCCGGGAACCGCCACGGGTTCGGCCGCATAGGCCGGCAACTCCATCAGATAGCCATCGCCATGCCGCGCAACTTCGAGGATTCCCGACTGGCGCGTGCGGAAACGGACCAGATCGCGATCCTGCTCGCGGGTCAGCACCTGATGCCCGCTCGCCAGCGTCGCATGCCCGCACAAGGCGACTTCGGCCGCCGGGGTGAACCAGCGCAATTCGTAATCGGCCTCGTCGCTCGCATCGGGCACGATGAATGCCGTCTCGGACAAATTGTTCTCCTCGGCGATCGCCTGGAGCATTTCATCATCGAGCCAGGCATCGAGCGGAAACACTGCCGCCGGATTGCCGGTGAACGGCCGATCGGCAAAGGCGTCGATCTGGGTGAAGGGCAGTTTCATCGCGTATCCTTGAGCAAGTCGGTCTCGGCCAGCGGATTGCCGGGTTCGTCGACCTGACCTTCCGGGTCGACATGGATCAGCACTTCGGTGCCGGGGAATTCCTCGGCAAGCTCCTTCTCGAGCCGCTCGACCACGTCGTGCGATTCGAGCAGGGTCATGTGCGCGTCCATCCAGATGTGGAACTGGACGAAATCCTTCACCCCGCTGGTCCGCGTGCGCAGATCGTGCAGCCCGATCAGTTCGGGGTGGCGCGCGGCGATCTCGACGAAGCGCTGGCGTTTCGCCTCGGGCCATTCTTTATCCATCAGCTGGTCGATCGCATCGACCGACGCGCGCCATGCCCCGAACAGCAGCCACAGCCCGATGACGATCCCGAACACCGCGTCCGCGCCGGCCAGCCCGGCATAGCTTTCGAGCAGCAGCGCCGCGATGACCGCGCCGTTGAGGAACAGATCGGACTGATAATGCACCCGGTCGGTGCCGATCGCGATCGATCCGGTCCGACGAACCACCGATTGCTGATAGCGCGTCAGCACCAACGTCACTGCGATTGCGACCAGCGACACCCCGATGCCATATTCGGCGTCGGTGCTCGGCTGTTGCGCCATCAGCCGCTGACCCGCGCGCAGCAGGATCGCGAACGCCGAAACCGCGATCACCGCGACCTGGAACAGCGCCGCCAGCGCCTCGGCCTTGCCGTGTCCGAAGCGATGATCGTCGTCGGCGGGCTGCGCGGCCCAATGCACCCCGCCCAGGGTGACCAGCGACGCCACCAAGTCGAGCACGCTGTCGGCGAGGCTGGCCAGCACCGCCACCGATCCGGTCCGCCACGCCGCCCATGCCTTGAGGCTGCCGAGCAGCACTGCGCACGCCACGCTGGCCAGCGCCGCCCGCCGCGCAAGATTGCTCACGGGTAGAGCAGCCCTTCGGACCAGCCCTCACTTTGGCGCTGGAACAGCCGGCGCTCGTGGAGCCGATGTTCGCGATCCTGCCAGAACTCGATCCGTTCCGGGCGCACCCGATACCCGCCCCAATGCGGCGGCCGCGGCATTTCCCCGCTTTCGAACCGCGCGCGCACGTCTTCGTAGCGCGCTTCGAACGTCGCCCGCGCGTCGAGCGGCCGCGATTGCTCCGAGGCCCAGGCACCGAGCTGCGAATCGCGGCTGCGGCTGGCGAAATAGGCGTCGCTCTCGGCATCGGTCACTTGCACGACCGGACCCTCGATCCGAATCTGCCGGCGCAGCGACTTCCAGTGGAACAGCAATGCCGCGCGCGGGCTCGCGATCAGGTCGCCCGCCTTGCGGCTGCCGCGGTTGGTGTAGAACACGAAGCCGTCGGGCCCGTGCCCCTTGAGCAGCACCATCCGCACCGAAGGCTGGCCGCCGGCATCCACCGTGGCGAGCGCCATCGCATTGGAGTCGTTGGGCTCGCTGACCCGCGCCTCGGCGAACCAGGAATCGAACAGCTGGAAGGGATCAATGGTCATGGCAGCCGTCTCCTACGCCGACACCATTTTGGTGTCGAGGAACGGACTCCGCTCTGGCGAATTGAATCGGCTTCGCAACGAGGAGTTAAACGCATGGCCGCGCGCGCCTATTGGCAAGGACAGATCCGGCTGGCGCTGGTCTCGATCCCGGTCGAGATCTATTCCGCGACCAAATCGGGCGCGCAGATCAGCTTCCACCAGATCCACGAGCCTTCGGGCAAAAGGATCAAATACGAGAAGACCGCGCCCGGCATCGGCCCGGTCGATGTCGACGAGATCGTCAAGGGCTTCGAAGTCGAGAAGGGCGAATATGTCCTGCTCGAACAGGACGAGATCGACGCGGTGAAACTCGAATCGAAGAAGACGCTCGAGCTCACCCAGTTCGTCGATGCCGACGAGATCGACGTGCTCTATTACGAGAAACCCTATTTCGTCGTCCCCGCCGACGACCTCGCCGAGGAAGCGTTCATCGTGCTGCGCGAGGCGCTGCGCCGCTCTCGGAAAGTCGGGCTCGGCCAGCTGGCGATGCGCGGACGCGAATATGTCGTCAGCCTCAAGCCCTGCGGCCGCGGCATGGTGCTCGAGACCTTGCGCTACGCCGACGAAGTCAACAAGGCGCAGGGCTATTTCCGCGACATCGCCGATAGCGAGCCCGATCCCGAATTGCTCGATCTGGCCAGCACGCTGATCGACAAGAAAGCCAGCAAGTTCGATCCGCAGGCGTTCCACGATCGCTATGTCGACGCGCTCAAGGGCCTGATCGAGCGCAAGAAGAAGGCCAAGGGCAAGAAGATCATCGAGGAAGATCCCGACGCGCCGCCGAACCGCGGCTCGAACGTCGTCGACCTGATGGCCGCGCTCAAGAAGTCGCTCGAGAAGCCGGGGGCGAGCACCGGGGTCACCGCCAAGAAGGCGCCGGCGAAGAAGACCGCGGCCAAGGCCCCGGCCAAGCCCGCCGCCCCGGCGAAGAAGGCGCCGGCGAGGAAGCGGGCATGATCCTTTCTGCCGTCGCCCCGGCGAACGCCGGGGCCCAGCGCCGCATGGGACATCGCTCGGGACTCCGGGTCCCGGCCTTCGCCGGGATGACGATTTAATGGCCGAAAACCTCCTCGCCAAATATAATTCCAAGCGCGACTTCACGCAGACCGCCGAGCCCGCGGGCAAGATCGCGCATACCGGCGGCAATCGCTTCATGGTCCAGAAGCACGACGCGTCGCGGCTGCACTGGGACTTCCGCCTCGAAGTCGACGGCGTGCTCAAGAGCTGGGCGGTCACCCGCGGCCCCAGCCTCGATCCGAACGAGAAGCGCCTCGCCGTGCGCACCGAGGATCACCCGCTCTCCTACGCCGATTTCGAAGGCACCATCCCGAAGGGCCAATATGGCGGCGGCACGGTGATGCTGTGGGACGACGGCGTCTGGGAGCCGATCGCGGGCAAGAGCGCCAAGGACCTCGAACAGGGCCATCTCCATTTCCGCCTCGAAGGCGAGCGGATGAACGGCGAGTGGATGCTCATCCGCTTGAAGCCGCGCGGCAAGGAAAAAGGCGAGAACTGGCTGCTGCGCAAGGTCACCGACGAACATGCCGGCGCCACCGATTTTCTGGTCGAGACCGCTTTGACCAGCGTCAAGACCGGTCGCACGATGCAGGAGATCGCCGAAGGCAAGAAGGCCGAGAAGCGGCCGGCCAAGGCATCGCCGCAGGCGACGGCACGGGTGACCAAACTCCGCGCGCCATCGAAAGCGGCTCTCCCCGAATTCCAGAAACCCCAGCTCGCGACCCTCGTCGACGCCGTCCCTGCCGGCAACCAGTGGCTCCACGAAGTCAAATATGACGGCTATCGCGCGCTGATCGCCACCGGCGCCAAGGGCCCAAAAATCTACACCCGCACGGGCCTCGACTGGACCGACAAATTTCCCGGAATCGCCGAAGCCGCGGCCGGCCTGCCAGCCCCCGCACTGATCGACGGCGAGATCATTGCCTATAAGGACGGCAAGCCCGATTTCTCGACCTTGCAGGAAGCGATCTCCACCGGTGGGGAGGGCCTGACTTTCTTCGCCTTCGACTTGCTCGCCGATCGCGAGGACACCACCAAGCTTCCCCAGCTCGCCCGCAAGGAAAAGCTCCGCGCGCTGCTCGAAGGCGCCGACGAACGCATCCAATTCTCCGAGCATATCGTCGGCGCCGGCGAAAAGCTCTTCGAGACGATGTGCCGCGAGGGCTATGAAGGCGTGATCTCGAAGCGCGCCGACGCGCCCTATCGCGGCACCCGCACCAAATCCTGGCTCAAGGTCAAATGCATCCGCCGCCAGGAGTTCGTCATCGTCGGCTGGTCGCCGAGCGACGCCAAGGGTCGCGGCTTCCGCTCGCTCCTCCTCGCCGTCAACAGCCCCGACGGGCTCGTCTATGCCGGCAAGGTGGGTACGGGCTTCAACCAGGCGAAGCTCCAGGACCTGCGCGACCGCTTCGACAAGATCGCCGTGGACAAGGCGCCGGTGAAGGTGCCGCGCCCGGAGGCGCGCGGTGCGCACTGGATCGAGCCCAAGCTCGTCGCCGAAGTCGCCTTCGCCGAGTTCACTGCCGAGAACGTCGTCCGCCACGCCAGCTTCGTCGCATTGCGCGAGGACAAGAAGCCGAGCGAGATCGTCGCCGAGAAGCCCGCCCCGCTCCCCGAAACCCCCGCCCCCGCCCCCGCCGCGCAGTCGAAGATCAAGATCAGCAGCCGCGATCGCGTGATCTATCCCGAATCGGGGCTCACCAAGGGCGAGCTCGCCGACTACTACGCTGCGGTCGCGCCGATCGCCTTGCGCTGGCTCGGCAATCGCCCGATCAGCCTGGTCCGCTGCCCGCAGGGCCGCGCCAAGCATTGCTTCTTCCAGAAGCACGACGCCGGCAGCTTCGGCGACGACGTCCACCATGTCGACGTCCGCGAGAAGGACGGCAGCGTCGAGCCCTATCTCTATGTCGACGATCTCGACGGGATCATGGCCTGCGTCCAGATGGGGACGATCGAATTCCACGGCTGGGGTGCGCCCGTCGCCGATATCGAGAAGCCCGATCGGCTGGTATTCGATCTCGACCCCGACGAGGGGCTCGATTTCGAGATGGTCAAGAAAGCCGCGCAGGACATTCACGGCCATCTCGCCGATATCGGCCTGACCAGCTGGCCTTTGCTGTCGGGCGGCAAGGGCGTGCACGTCGTCGTGCCGCTCATCCCCTCCGCTGAATGGCCGGCGGTGCGCAGCTTCGCCGAGCGTTTCTCGCGCGCGCTGGCCCAGTCCGAGCCCGAACGCTTCACCGCCAACCTCAAGAAGGTGACGCGCAAGGGCAAGATCTTCCTCGATTATCTGCGCAACCAGCGCGGGGCTACGGCGGTCCTCCCCTATGTAGCCCGCGCCCGCGAAAACGCCCCCGTCGCCGCGCCGATCACCTGGACCGAGCTGGGCAAACTCGAAGCGGCCAAGGCCTATACGATCCGCGACGCCGATAAATTGCTCGAACGCGCCACCAGCCCCGCGCTCCAGGGCTGGGGCGAAGCCGAACAGACGCTGCCGGATTTGTGACGTCCAGCATTGACCCATTCAATTGAAGACAACCAGTTCCCCTGCGAAAGCAGGGGTCCAGGGTGACAAGCAGTGCGCTGTGGCCCCTGGGCCCCTGCTTTCGCAGGGGAACGGATCGCCTAAACGCCAATCAGCCCTGCGCCGCCGGCTCCGCATCGCGCGCGGACTCGCTGCGGCGTGCCCATTCCTTGTTGATGCCGAGCGCAGCGAGCGTGCACAGCGCCCCCGAGAGCAGATAGACGCCGACCGACCACAATCCGAAATTGCTCGCAAGCGCCAGCGCGACCAGCGGCGCGAAGCCGGCGCCGAGCAGCCATGACAGATTGGCGGTGGTCGCCGCCCCGGTATAGCGGCGCTCGCTCGAGAAGCTGCTGTTGACCGCGCCGGAGGACTGGCCGAATGCCAGCCCGAGCAGGACGAAGCCCGCGAGCATGTACACCGTCTCGCCAAAGCCGCCCGCGCCGAGCAATTGCGGCGCGAACCCGCTATAGGCGGCGATCAGGGCCGCCGACACGCCGAGCACCGCGCGCCGCCCCACGCGATCGGCGATGATTCCCGAAGCGAGCATCGACAGCACGCAGAACACCGCACCGATGATCTCGATGACGAGGAAGCGTTCCGCCGCCTCGCCGCGGTACAAGGTCACCCAGGACAATGGGAACACCGTCACCAGATGGAACAAGGCGAAGCTGGCGAGCGGCGCGAACGAACCGAGCGCGATCGTCCGCCCCTCGAGCCGCACGGTTTCCCAGAACGGCGCGGGCTGGAGCTCGCGGCTCTCGAACAGATGCTCGAATTCGGGCGTGGCGACCAGCCGCAGCCGCGCGAACAGCGCCACCACGTTGATCGCGAAGGCGACGAAGAACGGATAGCGCCAGCCCCAGGACAGGAAGTCCTCGGTCGACAAGGTCGACAGGAAGAACGCGAACAGCCCCGCCGCGACGATCAGCCCCAAGGGCGCCCCGAGCTGCGGAATCATTGCATACCAGCCACGATTCTTCTCGGGCGCGTTGAGCGCGAGCAGCGACGGCAGCCCATCCCAGGCGCCGCCCAGCGCGACGCCCTGGCCGACGCGGCACAAGGCGAGCAGCCAGATCGCGGCGAATCCGATCTGGTCGTAGCTCGGCAGGAAGGCGATCGACATGGTCGAGCCGCCGAGCAGGAACAATGCGATCGTCAGCTTGACGCCGCGGCCATGCTTGCGATCGACCCACATGAAGATCGCCGAGCCGAGCGGACGGGCGAGGAACGCCAGCGAGAACAAGGCGAACGAATAGAGCGTGCCGGTCAGCGGATCGACGAACGAAAAGACTACCGACGGGAACACCAGCACCGAGGCGATGGCATAGACGAAGAAGTCGAAGAACTCGCTGGTTCGGCCGACGATCACGCCGATGGCGATCTCGCCCGGCGCGATCTTGTGATCGCGCGCGGTGACGAGCCGGGCATCGCGTTCGAGCGGCGTCGAGTTCGACGCGGCGATCGGTGCACTCATTCTTTTCGCTCCGGCAGCCTATGGCTGTGTTATTGCGTTTGAACGCGCGTTGCACCAGAAAAGCGCCGCGACGGGGATAGGACAAAATGTCCACTGTCGGCGCACGGGCGCGCCGGGATAGGCGGAGGCCATGCGCGAAGTCATATCAACGTCCCCAGCACGCCGGCTCCTCGCCCTGCTGCCGCTCGCCGCTTTGTCGGCGTGCGATCGCGCGGTGCTCAATCCCGCGGGCGACATCGCGCTCCAGCAGCGCGACATCATCTATATCTCGACGGCGCTGATGCTGCTGATCATCGTGCCGGTGCTCGCGCTGATCGTCGTGTTCGCGTGGCGCTATCGCGACGGCAACAAGGACGCGACCTACGATCCGCATTTCGACCATTCGACTGCGCTCGAACTGGTCATCTGGTCGGCGCCGTTGCTGATCATCATCTGCCTCGGCGCGCTGACCTGGTGGAGCACCCATCTGCTCGACCCGTTCCGCCCGATCAATCGGATCTCGGCCGAAAAGGCGATCGATCCCAAGGCCAAGCCTTTGGTCATCCAGGTCGTCTCGCTCGACTGGAAATGGCTGTTCATCTATCCCGAGCAGGGCGTCGCCACGGTCAACGAACTGGTGCTCCCGATCGACCGCCAGGTCCGCTTCGACCTCACTTCGACCAACATGATGAACACCTTCTACGCGCCGACGCTGGCGGGAATGATCTACACCATGCCCGGCATGCGCAGCACGATGCACGCCGTGCTCAACAAGCCCGGCCAATATGACGGCATGTCCGCCAATTACAGCGGCGCAGGCTTTTCGGACATGCACTTCAAGCTCTACGGCGTCGCCCAGGGCGGGTTCGACAATTGGGTCGCGCGGGTGAAGGCAAGCGGCCCGGTGCTCGACACCGCGCGCTTCCTCGAGCTCGAAAAGCCTACCGACAAGGTCCCGGCAATGTATTTCTCGGGGGCCGAGGCGGACCTGTTCGACCGCATCTTCAAGCGCTGCGTAAAGCCCGGCACCCCCTGCGGGACCGGGATGCACGGCATGCAGGGCGGTGGCCACGGCGCCATGCCCGAAAAGGGCAAGCCCGAGGGCGCGCTGATGAAGCAGGGCGAGGAGAAGGGCCGGGGCGAGAGCCTCACCCCACCGCCGGGCGCGCAGCCCAGCCCCGCACCGCATTCGCACCAGGAGCGTTAAATGTTCACCGAATCGCTGGCGCGCACGATCTTCGGTCGCCTGACCTTCGAATCCTTCCCGCTCCACGAGCCGATCCTGCTCGTGACCTTCATCGTCGTCGGATTGCTCGGGCTCGGCCTGGTCGGCGTCGTGACCAAATACCGGCTGTGGGGCTGGCTGTGGCGCGAATGGTTCACCAGCATCGATCACAAGAAGATCGGGATCATGTACATGATCCTCGGCATCATCATGCTGCTGCGCGGCTTTTCCGACGCGATCATGATGCGCCTCCAGCAGGCGATGGCGTTCGGCGACAACCCCGGCTACCTCCCGCCGCACCATTATGACCAGGTCTTCTCGGCGCACGGGACGATCATGATCTTCTTCGTCGCGATCCCGCTGATCGTCGGGCTGGTCAACTACATCATGCCGCTCCAGATCGGCGCGCGCGACGTCGCCTTCCCGTTCCTCAACAATCTGAGCTTCTGGCTCACCGTGGCGGGTGCATTGCTCGTCATGATCTCGCTGTTCGTCGGCGAGTTTTCGCGCGGCGGCTGGCTCAATTACGTGCCGGTCACGAACTTGCAGAACAGTCCGGACACCGGGCCGGATTATTATCTATGGGCGCTGCAGATAGCCGGAATCGGCACCACGCTTTCCGCGATCAACATGGTCACCACGATCATCAAGATGCGCGCCCCCGGCATGACGATGATGAAGATGCCGATCTTCTGCTGGACCGCGCTTTGCAGCAACGTGCTGGCGATCGCGATCTTCCCGGTGCTCACCGGCGCCTTCGCATTGCTGATGCTCGATCGCTATGTGGGGACCAACTTCTTCACCAACGATCTCGGCGGCAACCCGATGATGTACTGGAACCTGGTGTGGATCTGGGGCCATCCCGAGGTGTACGTCCTCGTCCTCCCCGCCTTCGGCATCTATTCCGAGATCACCTCGACCTTCACCGGGAAGCGGCTCTTCGGCTATTCGTCGATGGTCTACGCCACCGTGGTGATCACCATCCTGAGCTATCTGGTGTGGCTGCACCACTTCTTCACGATGGGCTCGGGCGCCAGCGTCAACAGCTTCTTCGGCATCGCCACCATGGTGATCTCGATCCCGACCGGCGCCAAGATCTTCAACTGGCTGTTCACGATGTATCGCGGCCGGATCCGCTTCGAGCTGCCGATGATGTGGGTGATCGCGTTCATGATCACCTTCGTGGTCGGCGGGATGACCGGGGTGCTGCTCGCGGTGCCGCCGGCGGACTTCGTGCTCCACAATTCGCTGTTCCTAGTCGCCCACTTCCACAACGTGATCATCGGCGGCGTGGTGTTCGCGCTGTTCGCGGCGATGGATTACTGGTTCCCCAAGGCCTTCGGCTTCCGGCTCGATCCCTTCTGGGGCAAGGTCACCTTCTGGGGCTGGGTAGTCGGCTATTGGGTCGCGTGGACGCCGATCTACATCGTCGGGCTGATGGGCACGACGCGCCGGGTCAACCATTTCGACGATCCGAGCCTGCAGATCTATTTCGTCATCGCCGCGATCGGCGCGGGGATCATCCTGATCGGCATCCTCGCCTTCGTCATCCAGATCGCAGTGAGCATCCTCAACCGCGAAAAGCTGCGCGACACCACCGGCGACCCGTGGAACGGTCGCACCCTCGAATGGTCGACCTCGTCGCCGCCGCCGGCGTACAACTTCGCCTTCACGCCGCAGGTCCACGATCTCGACGCCTGGTACGACATGAAGGATCGCCATGCCCAGCGGCCGACCACCGGCTTCAAGCCGATCCACATGCCGCGCAATACCGGCGCGGGGGTGATCCTGTCGGGCCTGGCGATGGCGCTCGGTTTCGCGATGATCTGGTACATGTGGTGGCTGGCGATCGCCGCCGTGGCCGGGCTGTTCGTCGTCGCGATCGTCCACACCTTCAACTATAATCGCGATTACTTCATCCCCGCGGACGAAGTGGCGCAAAGCGAGGACGCGCGCACCAAGCTGCTCGCGGCGGGAGCGTGACCATGGCCGCGGATGCACTGACCGAACCCCAGGCCGAGCCGTCCTTCTACGATATCGAGGACAGTCATCACCACGAAGCGGGCGGCAGCACGCTGCTCGGCTTCTGGATCTACCTGATGAGCGACGCGCTCATCTTCGCCACTCTGTTCGCCACCTATGGCGTGCTGAGCAGCGCCTATGCCGGCGGCCCCTCGCCGCGCGAAATCTTCGAGCTGCCGCTGGTCGCCGTGAACACCGCGTTGCTGCTGACCTCGTCGATCACCTATGGCTTCGCGATGATCGCGATGCAGGAGGGCAAGCTTCGCGGCACCCAATTGTGGCTGGTGGTGACCGGGCTGCTCGGCATCGGCTTCGTCGGGATCGAACTCTACGAGTTCGCCAATCTGATCCATGAGGGCGCGACGCCGCAGACGAGTGCGTTCCTCTCGGCGTTCTTCACCCTGGTGGCGACGCACGGGCTGCACGTCACCTTCGGGATCCTCTGGCTGGGCGTGATGCTGGTCCAGCTCGGCCAGCGCGGGCTCCACCCGGAAAACCAGCGCCGGCTGATGTGCCTCAGCATGTTCTGGCACTTCCTCGACGTCGTCTGGATCGGCGTCTTCACCTTCGTCTATCTGCTCGGGGTCCTGCGATGAACGACGCCACCCAACATCTCGATGATCATGGCGACGGCCCGGGCCATTTCACCCGTCGCGGCTATCTGATCGGGTTCCTGCTCTCGGTGGTGCTCACCGCGGTGCCGTTCTGGCTGGTGATGACCGGCGCGCTGCACGACGCGCAGACCACGGCGATCGTGATCATCGCCTTCGCGGTGGTGCAGATCCTGGTGCACACAGTGTGCTTCCTCCACGTCAACACGCGCGGCGAGGGCGGCTGGACGCTGATGGCCTATGCCTTCACTGCGGTGATCGTGCTGATCGTGATCGCAGGCTCTTTATGGATCATGTACCACCTCAACTCGAACATGATGCCGATGCCCTCGGCGGAAACGAGCGCGCAGCCCTGAGCGGCATGCCCCGGGCGCTGTTCGTCGCGCTCGCTTTGCTCGCCGCGATCGGGTTCGCAGCGCTCGGCGTCTGGCAAGTCGAGCGCCGCGCCTGGAAGCTCGACCTGATCGAGCGAGTCGACGCGCGACTCCACGCAGCGCCGGCGCCGCTGCCCGACCCTCGGCAATGGGCCAGCATCGATCCGCGCGATTACGAATATCGCCGGGTGCGCGTCACCGGCATATTCCGTCATGATCGCGAGGCTTTGGTCCAGGCATTGACCGAGCGTGGCGCCGGCGCCTGGGTGCTCACCCCGCTGCGCACGCCGGAGGGCGTCGTCCTCGTCAACCGCGGCTTCGTCCCTCAGGAACGGCGCGACCCGGCGACGCGCGCTGCCGGGCAAAGCGCAGGCCAGGCAACGGTGACCGGCTTGATGCGCGTCAGCGAACCGCGTGGCGGGTTCCTGCGCACCAACGACCCCGCCGCCGACCGCTGGTACTCGCGCGATGTCGCAGCGATCGCCCGGGCGCGCGGCCTGGGTTCGGTCGCCCCCTTCTTCATCGACGCCGACGCCGCTCCCAATCCCGGCGGCTATCCGGTAGGCGGTCTCACCGTGATCCAGTTCCGCAATTCGCACCTTGTCTACGCGCTGACCTGGTTCGCGCTCGCCGCGTTGAGCGGAGCCGCGGCCGTGCTCGCCTTGCGCATGCGCCGGCGCTGATGGACGCGCCTCTTCTCGCGCTAACTCGCCGCGCCGCCGGCACGCTCGAGACCGCGGCCGCGGAGAATATGCGCCAGCTCGTCCAACTGCGCTGGATCGCCGTCGCCGGCCAGACCCTGACGATCCTGCTCGTCCATTTCGGGCTGCGCGTGCCGCTGCCGGTGATCGAGATGCTCGGCGTCGTGCTGGCGCTCGCCTGCGCCAACCTGCTCGGCACGATCGCACTGCCGCGGCACCGGGTATATGACGGCGAGATCATGGTCGCGCTGCTGCTCGACATGGCGGCGCTCACGCTCCAGCTGTATTTCAGCGGCGGCGCGACCAACCCGTTCATCTCGCTCTACTTGCTCCAGGTCGTGCTCGGCGCGATCCTGTTGCCGTCCGCCGCGGTTGCAGTTCTCGTGTCGGCGACCGCGCTCAGCTATGCCTTGCTCAGCGTCAGCTATGTCCCGCTGGCGCTCCCGCAAGGACTCCTCGTCGACAGCCCCGCGCTGTTCGCGGCCGGGCGCTGGCTGGCGTTCGTCATGGTGGCCAGCCTGCTGGTGCTGTTCATCACCCGCATCAGCCGCAATTTGCGCACGCGCGACACCCATGTCGCCGACCTGCGCCAGCATGCCGCGCAGGAAGACGGCATCGTCCGCATGGGGCTGTTCGCCTCGGGCGCTGCGCACGAACTGGGCACCCCGCTTGGCACGCTCGCGGTGATCCTCGCCGACTGGCGCCGCATGCCCGCGGTGATCGGCGACCCCGAACTCGCTTCCGAAGTCGAGGAAATGCGCGCCGAGGTCCAGCGCTGCAAGGCGATCGTATCGGACATCCTCCACTCGGCCGGCCAACCGCGCGGCGAGGCTATGGAAGGCCAGCCCGCCGGCCCCTATCTCGATGCCGTCGCCGAGGCCTGGCAGGCCACGCACCCGCACGTGCCGCTCGATTATGTCCGCGACGCCGCCGGCGGCGCGGTGATCGCCGTCGACGCCGCGCTTCGCCAGGCGATCTGGAACCTGCTCGACAATGCGGCGGAGGCATCCCCCGCCGGCGTACGGCTGACCGCGTCGGCCGACGATCGGATGCTTGCCGTTACCGTAGTCGATTGGGGAGACGGGTTCAGCCCCGAAGCCCTCGCGCAGATTGGCAAGCTGTACCAATCGACCAAGGGCGCGGGGCACGGCGTCGGGCTGTTCCTCGCCATCAATGTCGCGCGGCGCCTCGGCGGGCGGCTGGAGGCGAGCAATCGCGTCGGCGGGGGCGCCGAAGTGCGCCTGCTGCTGCCGCTCGCCCAGCGACAAGGGGAGCATTGAGATGAACGGTCCCAGCCTGATCCTCGTCGAGGACGACGAGACTTTCGCGCGCACGCTGCAGCGTTCGTTCGAGCGGCGCGGCTACCGCGTCCGGGTCGCCGCCGATATCGGCCAGCTGAAGGCCTTGCTCGACGCCGAGATCCCCGAGCGCGCCGTGGTCGATCTCAAGCTGGCGACGTCCTCCGGCCTACCGTGCATCCAGCTTCTCCACGCCCGCGATCCCGCGATGCTGATCGTCGTGCTCACCGGCTATGCCAGCATCTCGACCGCAGTGGAGGCGATCAAGCTCGGCGCCTGCCATTATCTGGTCAAGCCGTCCAACACCGACGATATCGAGGCGGCGTTCGACAAGCCCGCCGGCGACGCCACGGTGCCGCTGACCAACCGCGCCTCTTCGATCAAGACCCACGAATGGGAGATGATCAACGAAACCCTCGCCGCCACCGGGTTCAACATCTCCGAAACCGCACGCCGGCTCGGAATGCACCGCCGCACGCTGGCGCGGAAGCTCGAGAAGCGGCCGGTTAAATAGGCCGCCCGCCCCTTGGGTCCCCCGGCTGGCGAACCGGCCGTCAGCTCGATCCCAGCGCACCCAATGCGACGAGAAGCGCATCGAGCTGCGCGAACTGCTCGGGCATCCCGCCCTCCATGCCGATAAGCGCTTCGTCGAGCGCTTCCTTCGAGGGATAGAGTTCGTGGAAGGTCAGCAGTGTCGTGCCGCCCTTGTCCTCGAAGGTCACCGTGGTCACCGCGCCGTCTTCGCCTTCCTCATTGGTCCAGACGAGGCGCGCGCCCGGGGTCACTTCGATATATTTGCCGAAGAATGCCCAGGCGTTCGAGGCATCCTGGCCGAACTCGATCCGGTAACTGCCTCCGGTACGAACATCCATCTCGCACGAAAGCAACGGCACCCCCATCGACTTGGGTGCCCACCAGCGCGTGAACAATTCGGGCTTGGTCCAGGCCTCGAACACGATGCGCGCCGGCGCGTCGAAGATTCGCGTGACGACCATTTCGCGGTCGGACGTGCGTTCCACCGTGGTGCGGTCCTGTGTGTCGGGCGCACTATCTCTCTCGTCCATCGCTTTCCTCCTTCAGCCTCAATTCCGCGACCACCGCCTCCAGCGCGTCGAAGCGTTCTTCCCAGAGCAGCCGATACGTCTCGATCCACGCCGCCTCCGCCGCCAGGCCGCCAAGCCCGAGTCTGCAGGTCCGCACCCGCCCGACCTTCTCGGTCGTGACCAGTCCCGCCTGCTCCAGCACGCCGACATGCTTCTTCATGCCGGTGAGAGTCATGTTGAACTTGCCCGCAAGGTCGCTGATCGAAGCCTCCGCCCGTCCAAGCTGCTCCAGGACGCCCCGTCGTGTGGCATCCGAAAGCGCGGCGAACGACGCGTCGAGGCGGGCGTTTGCATACTGAGCCATATGGTTCAGTTTTAGCGCGCGGATTGAGGACACGCAAGCGCCGTCACCGCATAGGTTGGCATGATGCAATCGGGGATTTGTCGAGCGATGTGCAGATAGGCAGCAGATCCCGCAAAAGCGGGCGGGAGAGAATGCCACCAGGACATGCAGGGTGGCAAGGCCCTGGCGGAGACGGAGGGAGAAGATGTGTACCGGTCGTGATACTCGTAACATATTGGAAGAATGCCCTTTCCCTCTACTTTGCGTACCAACCTATGTACCGGGGAAGTGTACCACTTTCCCGTCGAGTACGAAGCAGTAATGATGCATCCAACGGCATCCAACAGATTGTGCGTGGATGAACAACTCCCGTGTGAGGTTGCTTTCACTACTATGTCCCCTCCCCGGCGATTTGACTGCCCGCAAACTGACGGACAGCAAAACTGCTTGCTCAGAAGCGTCGACTGACAGGGCTGATGGCGTAACGGCCGCTTTGTGCGCCAAAGGCAGGATTGCTGCCATTCATCCATCAGGGGCACGATTTGCGATGCATTGGAAATGATGCCGGGCGGACATGGGGCAAATCCACGCTTGCGGAACAACCTAACTAGCGATCGTAGAACGTAATGAGCGATCTAGAGGCGAAGTGATCAGAATATGACGGGCGGATGCGCATTCAAGCGAGCGACACGTGCTCGCATTGAAGCGTAGTGTTGCTCCAGTAAAATTCACGTTTAAGAGAGCCTAGGCGTAAATGCGAAACATGGGGTTGGGGGACGGCGATGCGGGATAATGGTACGATGGCAGTGTGGTGCGTTCCTCGTGCCAGTTCTCTCCCCACAGAGCTTGAAGCCCACTTCAACTATTGGCACATTGCGGGAGGCAAAGTAGCCCGAGGAAAGCGAGCAAGCACGGATTTTGTCGAAGTCGGTCTAATGGTCACCGATATTGCGCAAATTGACCGAATCTGCATCTATTTTCCGGCCGAAGTCGATCGGGCCAGCATCGAGGATTGCGCACCGTTTCTGGCAAAGGGCGAATTTGCTCAAGGCATCTTCAACGAGGTTCTCGCGACCACTGCCCCCGTCCCAGGTGGCGCGCGTTGTGTCGTTCTGCTTGATCAGAATAGTTCGATCTTCTGCCGCGTTCACCAGTTCGGTATCAACGGGGGCGTCATTGATCCAAGCGAACTCGACGTGAGCCCACAGCATGGCGGAACCGTGCTCAGCATCACACGCGCTGCGGTCGATGAAGCCTGCCTCAACACCACGCCCGCCGTGCGCTCCTATTTCCGCCTACGGTTCCATCTTAATCGCGGAAGCGACCAGAACCCGTTCGTGAAGGTCGTCCCTACGCCCGACCGACTGCTCCAAAGCGGCTTCGACGAGATCGAGTACCTGGATTTTCGCGTCAATGAAGCTCGTACTCTGCCGATGCCGATTGAATTGCGTATGAAGACCGATCGTGCAGCAGGCGGCGCCGTCCTGCTCAAACTGGTCGCGTTTCTGACCGCTGTGCCAGTTCATTCCGAACTGACTGTCTCCAACACACCTTCGCATAAGATGCGTCTGCTCGAACACCGCCTATGGAACAGCTATGCTGCCGGCATACCTGACGGGATGGTTGTCTATCACTGGAAGCGCGAGCATGATCCGAACCGGCCGATCGCCGATTTTTCGGCGTTCGTGAAGCTGGAGACTCGCCGGAGCAGCCGCAAGATTTTGGCGAAGTATCTCGTGATCGCCTTCCTGATCGGCTTGCTCGGCAATTTTATAGCATCCGGTTTGCAATGGGTGGTCGGTGTGGCTTGGGAGCATCATCAGGCTAGGACGACCAAGCAAGATAAAATCATCGCTTCGCCGCCTAGCGCACCGCCCCCTAGGCTTCCGGCGCCGACTGAGGTAGGAAACAGACTGTGAACAACCTGTCCCCCTTTTCCAGCGCTTTGCCGCTCACCGGCTCGTTCGATGGCCTCACCGCGTGCGAAGCCGAAGCGCTCGCCTTCCTCATGCCGCTGTCGGACGATTATCCCGGTATCGACTGTTGGTTCCGCCGCAAGGTGGTGCCCGGATTACGCTCCGGCACGCGCTTCCTGTTGCCGGTTGAGCGGGACGGCAGGCTGGTCGGTCTCGGCATCGCCAAGAACGAGCTCGATGAGCGTAAGATCTGCACCGTTCGCGTTTCGCCGCATTATTCAGGCCGTGGCGTTGGCGTTCGGCTGTTTGATGGCCTGCTTAAGTGGTTGGATGACGACCGCCCCCACCTGACGGTCAGCGCGACCAAGCTTCCGGTCTTCGAACGGATCTTCGATCATTACGGATTCGATGTCACCTCGGCCCATGAGGGACTGTATACGCCGCGGGCCGTCGAGCTAGGCTATAACGAGGCGTTGTTTTCCAGCATTGCCCCGATGGTGGCTTCGCACGAGAAGCCGGCTTTCATCGGCCCAGAATGTCGTCCAAGCTGAAGTGAGGCCCTACAGTGGCCACTGCCACGTCCAGGCCAAGCTGCACACCATAAGCCTCGACCGCCGTCCTTTCGGCGGTAATCTCTCGTGCGATAGCCTGCAGATCGCGTAAGGGCCGGGGGCGGGCGTCGGCCGATCTGCGCTTGGCGATCTCGGCTGGAGTCGCTTCCAGCAGGACGAGCAGCGTTGGTTCGAGCGCGCCGATCACTGATACCGGCACTTCGACTAACGCCCGGTCATTGTCGATCACCGCATGGGCATCGAGCAAGATCCGATGGTTACGACGACCGAGCCGATAACGCTTGAGGGCGTCAGGCAACAGAGCCTGATTTTCGATGATCTGCTCGCGCTTAGCGGTCCGCAGCTCCTCGGCGGACGCCGCCTGGATGCTTTTGAGAAGGGCGCTGGCGCTGACGAAAAGGAAACCAGGATGACGCGCGACATAGTTTTCACATGCGGTCGTCTTGCCAACGCCGGAGACACCAAAAACCAGAATGCACGAGCACATGTTACAGCATGGCGAGCTGGCGAACCGGCACGCCTTTGGAGCCCGTCGGAGGGACATACATGTAAGATTGTGGCGGCGTGAAATCGTCGAACCATTCGGTCGGGCAGATCGGTTCGTCAAAGACCCTCAGGGCGCCGATCTGAAGCGCGAAGCCCCGTGACCGACCGCTAAAATATACGTCAAAAAAATCCTTCGAGATACCCGATCCGGTCGCGGTAGCGGCCCACAGCGCTTCCGGCTCGTCCTCGATGATGCCAGCGATGTCAAACTCCGCCACCAGCTTTCCAACCGGCTTGGTGCAATAGATCAATACCGTTGTAATATCTCGGCGTGCAAAAATCCGGCGCCTGAATTCATATGTCTTAATTCCTCTTAAGATATTGTCGACATGGACCGGATTAATCGACAATAAGACGCGCATTTACTTCTCCCATTTCAACAATACGATCAAGCTGCTCACGACTGAGTTCACGAAGGTCCCAGCGCGGCTGCTCCGACATCACACCCGCGTCAAGCAGCTGTCCCCGAGTGGTGCGCCGTCCGAAAGCGGCGTTATAGGTTATCTTCAAGACGTAAAGCCGCTTCCAGCTTGCCCAGTACCCCCGGAGAACCTCTTCCGAGAACACGCTTCGGGGCAACGCGTAGGCCAAAAAGGCATCGACGCTTGCAAAATCCTTCTTCCCCTTGACCTCCTCCACGACGCATATCGAGCTTACGACGGAGCGAAAATAGGCGCGCCCCTGAATGTCGGTGGTTCGGTAGAAAATGACGACATCGCCTGGAGACATCCGCTTTAACGCAAGCTTACCGATGTAAACCTTGTGGATGGAATTTGTGTGCGACACGTCCTGGACCATCTCGGCGGGTTCGTTTCGCAGTATTGAATCTGGCAGCAATTCGGTGTGATATTCGGGATAAATCGCTAGCAGCCAGGCGCGCCGGCCGCTTAAATGGATGAATGGATAATCCTTCAGTCGATCTCCGGTTAAATTAGTAAAAGATCGCACCAAAACTAGCTCGGTCCCGTTGTCAGTAGTCTTGGTGCCCTGCCGTACGAAGCCGAAACGCTCGAAAAGAGCGATCAACTGATCATGTAGCTCGAAGACGGTAACATAGATCGCATCGGCCCCTGTTGCGATCGCCGTATCGAAAATCTTCTTGATGACACGCTCGCCAAGGCGCGTCCCGCGCCCCACAATCTTGAGCGTGCCGACCTTAAGCCATTTGCGGTCCGGCAGCGGCGGATCCACCTCGGGGACCGGCCCATGCTCCTCCTTAAGATAGACCATGCCGCTGAGTTCGCCCGTCACGTCGTCGATGACAGCATAGACATCCTGATCGGCCTTTCGAGCAAACCAGTCTGGAAACTCGTCATATCCAGCCTTGAGGCTGTCGAAGAACGGATCGGCAGGCGATAACGCGCTGAATTTTGTCAATCGCAACTGGCGTGACACGATGACCCCCGCGTTCGTGAAACCTATTTCATAGGTCAAGTGGGACGCGAAGCAACGCCCGACCGACACTTGCTCACGGTAAAAGGTTGCCGATCCCGGCACCAGCCTTCGCAGCGATAGCCGATCTATCGCTCGATGCCGGTAAAGAGCGCCATCGCGTCAACGCCGGTAAAGCCTGCCTGGATAACCCGGACGCGTAGCTGAAAGATCGTCGCGCTCGGCACTCGCCGCTGGGGCTGACGATGGACGAAGCGGCCCGTGGTTACTGGCAGCAAGGTACAAAGGATGATGCTTTCGGCGGCCAGGAGATGGGTGAGGTCCGCAATGATCACGCTCTGGATTTGGATCGCGAATCCGGGTTCGGCAACGGCTTCAATCGATGTTCCAGTGGAGCTAAGACGTCATGCCGCTCGGCCGCCGCATTCTCAAACCCGCAGCAAGAATCGCATAAAGGCGATTATAGTTTCTGTGGAGAAGATGATCACCTGACTTCTCAGCGCTATCGCAGCCGGTTACTCTCGAAGAATGACAAAACCTGCAATTGCGGCCCGAGACACTATCCTTATCACGCACGCGAACCCCGAGGACAATCGGTTCGCCCGTTGGCTTGCCGCTCGACTGACGACCGCAGGCTACAAGACGTGGGTCGACGTCCGTTCACTTCGCGGAGGTGACGATTTCTGGGACAGAATCGAGCATGTCCTTCGCCACGAGACAGTGAAACAGGTCGTCGTCGTATCGGAGCACATCGGGAAACAGGGCGTGAAGAAAGAGCTCGCATTGGGAGATGTGATGCGGCGGAAGCTTGGTGACCAAACGTTCATGATACCCATACGGATCGGCGATGTCGATTATGGCGAGCTGCCCACGGAGATCCTTCGGCAGAACTCTCACAACGCATTTCCGAACTGGGCCGCCTGCCTCGAACCATTGCTTGAGACGCTCGACACAGCCGCCGTTCCGAAGGTCTCCGGCCCCGACGCTGCATTGCTTTCCACAATCGTCGCGGCCCAAGAGGATGGTCGCAAGCTGGTCGCGGACATTCCGGAGACGCTCTACAGCAATTGGTTCGAGCTAGAGGCACGCCCGGACGTCTGGGTGATGGAGGCCAAGGGGACGACAGCCCAGCTCGAGGCTTGGGGGGAATTCACGCGGGTGCCACATGTCCTTCACAGTGGCGGCGCCATTGCCTTCTGCGGTCCGGTCGCGATCGAAGGGCTCGACGGTGCTCCGCCGCCCCTGAAGGCTAGGGCGAGCCTGCCGTTCAACTCCGTGGTGGACGGCGCCTACACGCATGTCTTCGGCGAGCGATCGAACACGCGGCGGATCATGGTGAATCTAATGCGGCAGCATTGGGATCTCGCAATGCACAGCCGAGGCCTTCTGCCGGTGAACTTCGCCTCCGGCGCAAGGGGCTGGTTCTTTCCGGACGGTCTCATTTCGAAGTCAGTCAAGATTGCGTTGCCTGACGGCCACAAGGTCGACCGCGTGCTTAGCGGAAAATTTAAGGAGCGCCGTTGGCACCTTTGCCTCGTCGCACAGCCGAAGCTCTGGCCCGATGCGCTCTATCGGGTCCACGCCAATGTAGCTGTGACTATCGACGGCAAGACCCCATTGCCTGGCGAGCAGCTGCAACGCATCCGCCTCCGATTGACCCGCTCCTGGTTCAATGACAAGTGGCGCGATATGCTGCTGGCGGCAATGGGGTGGCTGAGCGAGGGTGCTGACACCCTCGACCTCGCGGCGATGGGCGAGCGTCTGTCTGTGGCGAGCCTGCCGATGACCTTCGACTTCCCAGTCAGCTTCGTCGCCGAGGAGGACCGGCAGACCGAGGAGGACGAGACGGGCCAGATCACGCTCTCCGAGGAATTCGATTCCGCTTTCGACTCCGATCCGGATGCGGAGGAAGCCGCAGCATGAGGATCGCTACACATCGCATTCCGGAGCCGCTGCTCGAATTCGGACATGGCCAGCGGATGGAGGCGCCCAAGGACGGTCTCTTCCTGTTCGGGCCTCTCGAAGGGCCAGACGGTCGCTCTCAGGTCCGTCTCGGCGTGATCGGCACTGACAGCGGCGTCGGCCTGTCGCGCCGCTGGCTGGAGCGGATCGGCCTTCATATTGGCGGCAAGACCGACCGGAAAGGCCGCCCGACTCTTTGGGCTCCGGCTTGGCCCGGATTCGAGACGTGCTTCGGCATCTCGATGCCGACGCGTGGCATGGTGGAGCTGGGACTAAAGAGCGGCGACATCGATCACTGCATCAAGAAGAACAACCGGGCAGACGCCGTTCGTTCGACCGTGCTGCTGTTCGCCGACGCCATTCGCACGCACATACGCGGTGAGGAGCGGCGACCTGACGTCTGGCTCGTCGTCGTGCCCGACGTTGTCTACCGATACGGTCGTCCAGAGGTCGCTGCTCCGCCGAGGGATGAACGCACGGCGTCGGACATAACCTCGTTCAAGGACGCCAAGCGCTTCTTCGAACAGGGTGGCGACCTGTTCCCTGAGACCGTGAAAGACGCAGAAACCTACCTATTCTCTAACAACTTCCACCACCAGCTCAAGGCCGAGCTACTCCAAGATGGCGTCGTCCTTCAGCTGATCCTGGAGAGTACACTTGTCGACCGCAGCCTAGGGATTTCCGATGATCGCCGCCGCGGCCTGCAGGACGAGGCCACGGTCGCGTGGAATTTCTGCACCACTCTCTATTTCAAGATGGACGCGAAGCCTTGGGCGCTGGCGGATGTCAGGCCCGGCGTCTGCTACGTCGGGCTAGTCTTCAAGAAAGACGACACGCCGGCGGCAACGGGTGAGGCCTGCTGCGCGGCACAGATGTTTCTGAATTCGGGCGATGGCTTGGTTTTCCGTGGAGCGCTTGGTCCGTGGTACTCGGACAAGACCAAGGAATATCATCTTTCGGAAACTGCTGCCGCAGCGCTGATGGACTCGGTCGTCGCGGGCTATAGTGCGAAGCATGGTTGCGCCCCGACCCAACTTTTCATACACGGTCGCCATCGCTTCTCGGACGACGAGTGGCAGGGCTTCTCAAGTTCGGTGCCCGCCGAAACACAGCTGGTCGGGGTCAAGATAAAGCAGCTCGACGACGTGCGCCTTTTCCGTCCGGATGCCTCGGTGCCGGTCCTGAGAGGCACCGCCCTGACTGTCGGCCGTTATTCGGGCTTTCTTTGGGCGCGAGGATACGTGCCCCGCTTAGCGGCATATCAAGGCTTCGAGACTCCCAAACCTTTGACAATCGACATTACCCACGGGCGTGGTGACATCGTCGAGGTTCTCAGCGACGTCCTTGCGCTGACGAAGGTCAACTACAATGCCTGCGATTTTGCCAGCGCGCTGCCGGTGACATTAAAGTTCGCAGATCGCGTAGGTGAGATATTGATGGCCTCACCCCGGACGGTTACCGCGCCGCCACTTCCCTTTCGTCACTACATCTAAACCGCATGCCGAGAGGTTGCGTGATGAACATCCGCGCTCGCCAACTTGGGCCCAAAATGCGCCGTGGTTCTAGTCAGCGCGATCCGGTTGTTAGGTGCCCGTGACGCAGGTTTTCGATTTGGCTGCCCTGAGCTTCGATTAGCCGCAGGGCCTGAGCGAGGTTGGACCCCAGCCGGGGTACGGCGGGCAGCCAGCGGTATGGCAGGCGCAGTTGATCGCCGACTGGCCAAACCATTCGGTTTCGAATGTTTCCGCCTTCTCGGAGAAAGATCAGATCGCCTACAGCCGAGGCGTGCTCGCCAGTTCGAAACCCGGCTCCGGTGAGTAGATCAGTTAGCTCACCACTCTCCGCGAGGACCGCGCGGGACACGGCGTTGCCCCGCCGTGTGAACTGGTCCAAGGCGTAGCCGGGAATGTGTGAAATGAACTGCACCGGTGGCATCGGATCGTCGGCGATCGAGGGTTCATCGGCCGTCGCGTGCTCCTGCAAGATCAGGGGAAAGAGGAGCGCCATCGGGTTGCGGCTAATCCTCAACGCATCTCGACATATCGTAACAAGGGGGGAGAAATGACAAAGCTCCGCTAAGGTTTCGAAGATCGCTACTGGCTCTCGGCCGACGTGCCCCTCGATTAGCCCTCCTCCAGCCGCCAGCGCGGACAAGCCGCGCATGACCATCGGCTGGGCACTATCCGCCATTGTTGCGATCAAACTGCCGATATCCATCTCCAAGGCATCAGCTCGCGCCCGCTGGAGCGCCGTGTCGTTCGTTGCACGCAGGAGCAAATCGCACGCAGCCTGACAGTGATTGCTGTCGGCCATTTGCCGGGTTAACTCCGCAAGTACGGCCCAGTCACCGCCCACCCCTGCGCGCCATGTCCGGGCACGCTGGGCAGCGACCACCCGCGCCAGAACCTCAGTGTTCGCTATTCCGACGTCTTCTAGGGCAATGACTACCAGCGCACGCCACGTCGCGCGGCGATCATGATCGAACAAATTGGCTAGTGCTCGCTGAGCCAGCACAGGTTCGGCGCGCCGGATCGCCTTTTGGAGAACGCTACGAGCGATCCAACGATCACATGGAAGCGGAGCAGGTTGGGGAACTGGGTGCGCTCGGATGTCTTCCGCAAAACCAGACAAAGCGCTTTCGAACGGGGCATTTTCTGAAAACAACATTTGAGACCTCCTCATGAGGAGGCCTCAGGACTTCTGCCCCACCACGAGTATATCCCAAGGGTCTGCTGGGTGAAGTTAATTGCGCAGCGCGACGCTGGAGCCGTGCAATTAACTTCATCGATACCGGCGCCAGCTCTTCAGGTTGACCTCCGGATAGTCCATCACGTTAATGGGTTGCTCCAGCGCGGTCCGGATCTGGGTCAGCGTCGCGAACTGCCCTCGAGCGGCTCAAAGCCCGTCATCTTTGCGAAGCCGTTTCCAGTCCACCGCGCGATCTCGCCATCCGCAGGGGCTGCGAGATCATATTTTAAACCTTCTGCAACGTACGAACTCCAGCGATACTCGACCCCGCGAAACCGCAATCTGGCAAGAACCGGCTCTAGCTCGGCCTCCATATCTTCAACGTTTGCATTGCGGACGAATATGGGACCAGTCAGCCGCAACGTCGCGCCGCCCACCATCTCTACCCTGATGTCTCGCCGGAACAGCTTTCCATCAAGCATGTCGGCATACTTGCGGCGCATTGTCGGAAGAAGCCTTTTCTGTTTCGCGGAGAGAGCCGCAACCAGCTGGCCCTGTGCCTTCTGTTGTTGTGCCGAGAGCGCAAGAGTTGAACCGTCTTCGATGTTAGTCGCCAAGCCGTCGATCTGAGTAAGTAGCTTCCCGAACGCGCTGTCATCGACGGGTGCCGCGTCAGGCAGCCCTCGGGCTTCCGGCAACCAATAGTTTTGGACGCGTTCCACGTACGCGGACGCGGCATCCTGAATGGGCAAGGGGAACTGAGGCGAAGGTGAAGAGGCAGGCTGAGACGGCACAAGCGAGGGGTTGACGGGTTTAGCTATAAAACCCGGTCTGTCCGCGTTTGCGGATAGCATATGAGCTGCACCGAAAACGACTGCTGATACGGCAACACCCCCGAGATACGCTTTCCCCCACCACCGAAGCCGAGCCCGGTTCCCCGTTGATTTCACCCCGTCGCTCATCATCACCCCCGATTGCATTTCGTGATTTGAGCCGAAACCGTATCCGAAAGTCGGGCTTCCGCAAGTGTATTACGGATATTCGAGATTTCCGCAGGTCGCGGCCATGGTTTCCGACCGCACGCCGTTCGTAGGCTCAGTGGCGGGAGCTACTGATGGACCTTCGGAAACGCGTAGGAAATTTGGTCGCCCTTCACCGGCGGCGGCGGGGGCTTACGCAGCAGGCCCTTGCCGACATGATCGAGATGTCCCCCGACATGATATCTCGGATCGAGACTGGCGGAACGGGGCTCCGATTTCCCACCATCGAAAAGCTGGCGGAAGCGCTGGAAGTCGATCCGGCCGAATTGTTCATTGTTGATCCCGCACCGGGTCGCGACATGCGCCGCCCGCTGATCGAGCTAACCGTGCGATTATCAGGATTGTCGGATAGCGACCTCGCCTGGGTGAGTGAATTGCTGACCTCCGCCCTCAAAGGGCGCCGTTGAGGCGTTGTGACACCATCTCCGCCTTCTTCGCGGTCCTAGCCACCTAAGCTCGCCAGTGTGAGCTGAGACGGTGAAGTTAACTGCACGCAAGGTGCGGGTCGATTTTGACCAATGCGTATCTCCTCGAGAGCCAATGAGCATGTCAAGACGATGCGCTTGGCCTACTGGATATGCGCGATCTCCCTTGTGTCTCACCTTCCGCGAAGCGGTCCGGTTTTCGTTCGTCTCGCCAGCCACAGAGCTATCATTGCCCTCTCTTCGAGAGCCACAGAATTCGGCCCTTTGGCACCCGAAACAGCCAAAATTGCCGTCCTCATAGCATCGGCCCCCCCCTGGTTTCGGGTAGTGCCATCCCAGCTGTTCGGAGGCCTAGGCGAAACATGATTTTCTGCGTGGTCCCGGCAGAGAATGCCGAACCTTCGCGGGTTCGATGCCCCTCGTCGTTAAGACATCTGGCGATCTCGGAAAGCGTCGCCGCCCCTGTCGCGACGGCTCGTTCGACTGGCTGACGCAGGCTTTCAGCAAAATGCTCAGCTGCCGCCCGGTGGTTCGCCGCGAGCACCTTTCCGTGCGCACCGAGAACGACGCCGCGCGATTTCGCCGCGGCCAGTGCCGCCTTCGTGCGCGTTGCGATCTGATCACGCTCGTACTCTCCGAATACGGCCAGCATTTGCAACATGACCTTGTTCGCTGCGGGATTGTCCACCGCGACGAATTCGACCCCGCCCTCCATCAGCGACGATATGAATGAGACGGACCGTGCGAGGCGATCGAGGCGCGCGATCAGCAGAACCGCTCGCTGCCGGCGACACTGAGCGATCGCCTGCAGCAGCACCGGCCGGGTTGCTGAGCGTCCCGTTTCAACCTCGACATGCTCTTCAATGAGATTGCCGCCCACACTGGCGACATACCGCTGAACTGCCTTTCGCTGAGCTTCGATGCCGAGGCCGAAGGCTCCTTGGCGGTCGGTCGACACTCTCAGGTACGCCGTGAAGTTAACTGCCACAGGGTGCTTCCCGAGTTAGGGGTGGATAACCCGTGAAACGGTAGTCCTGTGGCGTCACCTTGGAAGAGGAAAGTGCCTCCTTACCAATCGTCGTTTAAGTTGGACTTCTTTGGCGGATTTTTCATCTCCGCAATCCTATCCAGCATTTTCTTCCCGAGAACATCGAATTCATGCGCCAGTGCCATCGGACTGGGGGCATGGAGGTTTGATGGGTGATCGACGAAACGCTGGGCCATGCACCAACGGAGCCAACTCCAGTTCTGTACTAACGCATGCACGAAGTCAGCCATGTCGCTTTCAGGGACGCCGATCGTGCCTGCCTTACTCCTGATCTCGGCGATATTCTCCCAAGTGAACTTGCTCGACCAGTCCCATTCTTGAAGCGTGGCAGAAGTCCAAACTTCCCGCACGATGGCTGCAAAGGCATAATCGGCGGGGCAGGCTTTCACATAGCCGGGCGCCTTTGGTACTTTTTTCCCATCTTTTCCCGAATATCCAGAAGGGTAGGCTTCGTTCATTCCCTTCTTCCCGGCTTCGCTGGGAAGAATGAAGCCTTTCCCGTTTTTTGTAGTTTTCGCTGAGTGGTGAACCTGCTTTGATGTCACATCGTACGACGACGGATCGACAGGAACTGCGGCATCCGGCTGGCTTTCACTAGTACCGTCGGGTGTTCCTTTCTTGCTCTTTTTGGCTGACCTGAGAACGGCTTGCTGCCGTGCCAAAGCTACGAGATCGAGCCCGCGCGTAGTCATCGTCAGCCACGTGACCTTGCCTATCGTGCCGGGGCGAGGTCGATAGCTGATCGTCCAATAGCCGAGCGCAGCCAGTTCCTTGAAATGCCGGTTCGCGGTTCTGGCGGCGATCCGCTGCTCGGCACGAAGTTCAGGGCCGGTCTTCCAGATCGCAGGTGCATCGCCATCCCAATGGGTGGCGTGCTGGCACCAATAGAGGCAGTAGGCCAGGGTGCGCGCAAGCGATGCATGGATCGCGAGGCCCGTGGTCGCCCGGAAGATGTCCTGTTCAGAGGCGTTGACCTTCATGCCTCGACCTTCCCCACGTTGACAGGAAGCCGGACCTTCAAATGCATGGCCTCCACGGCCGCGTTCAGGGTCGCCAGCGAGGCCCCCTCGCCGTACATTGCGCTGGTCGCGCCGTCGCTGTGGCCGATAATACGGTCGATCACATATTGCGGCTGGAGGGCATCGCGAAAAGCGTCCTCCGCATTGTGGCGGAAACTGTGGAAAACCAGGGCGGCGTCGTGCAGTCCTGCCTTGCTCATCAGCCTGCCAAACCACTTGCTGAAAACCGTCGACGCCTGCCCGTCCGCCCCAAACTTGACTTCCGGGAACAAGCGCTTTGCACCCTTCCGCTGCAACCGGCGGCGCTTCTCAACGAACTGCAGAAACCCCATCGCGATGAGATCGGGATGCAGCGGTATCCTGCGGACCCCCGCCTCGGACTTCACATGCTTGGCGTCCGGCTGGTTGCCCTCGCCTCCTTCCTCCGTGATCTTAAGAAACGAGATGCCGTCCACACCGTCCACGTCGGCGAGGTGAAGCTGAATGATCTCCCCGAGCCGCGCCCCCGTGTAGTATCCAAGGATCGGCACCCAGTAATAGGCGTCTCGTATCAACGCGCTGCCCGCCATGAACCGACGCTTCGTGGACAGGCATCCGGTGAAGACCGGGGCGGTGAAAAGCTGAATCAATTCATCCGCCGTGAACGGACGGCGAGACACCTTGCCTTTGGGCCGCTTGGCGACTTGCACGCGGATGTTCTCGGCAGGGTTGCTCTCAATATACCCCTGCTCCGACAGACACCAACGGAAGAAGGCCTGCGTCGGAACGAAGATCAAGGCGACCGTGCTGTCGCCGATCCTGTGGGTGGCGCTCGTCGTCTGCTTCTCCGCGAACGTCTGACGAACCGCCTTGCCGCTATTCTTGCGGAGGCGGGCGATGGCGTCGCGGTAGCCACGAACATCCGCCGCGACGATCGAGGCAAGCAGCCGTTCATCCCCGAAATGCTGACGGAGGTAGCCGAGATAGCGGCACCGGATGACATGTGTCTTGTGGGTCCAGCTACGCTGCTTGGTGGAGAGATAGGTGTCGACAGCTTCGCCCAGCGTCGGGCCAAGCACTTCTACTGCCGACGGGGGCGCTGCCACTGCCGGTTCAGCAAAGATCGGATCGTTCGGCACGAAGGGCGCAATGCGGTCGGAGAGCCGCAACTGATACAGCCGCTCCCTCTCGATCAGTGCGCGAGCCGCACCGTCCATCAGATCATCACGGGTCGTTTCCGCCAGATCGGACATGCGCAGCTTCGATGGAGAAAGCGCCCGCGTGGCAGTTAACTTCACCTCGCGGTCGTAAACCCCCATCATACGCTGGGTGAGCACGGCGGTGGAAACCTCCGACGAGCAGTATAGCTGCTCATTGCGCTCCCAATCGGAGAGGCGGTGGCCGGCTGCCCCTTCTACCTCCCGCTTCATTACTTCGAACAAACTGCAAATCAGACCGCGTACCTGATCCTTCGACAACTCTTTCACTCTTACCATGGCGAAAACCTCGAACACGCGCGCAGCGCACACTGCGGCCAAGATCCGTGCTCGGGAGAGTTCGTAGGTGTGAAGCGAACGCCGCACCTCCGTCAGCCCGACCAGCGTCTGAATGTCGGCGGGCACCCGTATGCGCAGGTGGAATATGCCCGATCGACGTTGCAGGTGCTGGGCGCGGCTTCCGCTCATTGCGGCGCGTCCAAGTGACGACCCCACCAAACTTGGGTCGGCTCAACCGAAACTGTTCCCTCGGTCGCACGGGAGGTCTTATCGACCTTTGTGTACCAGCTTGTGTACCAACGAAACGATGGCTCACAACCCGAAATTCGTAAGCCGTTGATTATCCAGCAAAAGCTGGAAATCTGGCGGAGACGGAGGGATTCGAACCCTCGGTAGGAGTAATCCCCCTACGGCGGTTTAGCAAACCGCTGGTTTCAGCCACTCACCCACGTCTCCGGGAAGGCCCGAAGTCGAGCCCTATAGCGACGGAGTTTTGCGCGATCAACGGAAGAACCGCCTCGACGCGAAATCGATTCCGCTTATCGCCCGTTCATTGCAGGGTCAGCCGTGCCCGCGTAGCGTGCGAAGCTGGATTTCCGGGGGTTATCGAATGCGCATGCGGACCTTGATGCTGTGGGCGGCTACTGCCGCGCTCGGGCTCGGCGCGGCCCCCGCCTCGGCTCAGATCACTACAATCGACCCGAACAGCCAGATCGATTCGGACCTGCAGACGCCGCCGCCGCCGCGAGACGATCCGCAGCCAGTCGATCAGGGCGCCTATCAGGAGGCTCCCCGCGACGACCGCGCCATCGAACCCCAGCCGGCGCCACCGCCCGCCGAGGCAAACGATTCGGCCAGCGCACGCGCACAGGCCACCAATACCTATCAGCATGACGATCTGATCGGCGCAGCCGAAGGCGTGTTCGGCAAAGGCGCTTCGGGGCTCGCCGGGCTCATCGAGAACATTCTCAAGGATCAGGGCCAGCCCAACGCATATATCGCCGGACGCGAAGCTGGCGGCGCGATTGGCGTCGGCTTGCGCTATGGTTCGGGCGAGATGTTCCACAAGGTCGAGGGCCAGCGGAAGGTCTATTGGACCGGGCCGTCGATCGGTTTCGATCTGGGCGGCGACGCCAACAAGGTGTTCGTCCTGGTCTATAATCTCTACGACAGCCAGGAGCTCTACAAGCGCTTCCCCGCGGGCGAGGGCCGCGTCTATTTCGTCGGCGGCTTCTCGGCGAGCTATATGCGGCGCGGCGACGTGGTGCTCATCCCGGTCCGGCTCGGCGTAGGCTGGCGGCTCGGAGTGAACGCCGGGTATATGAAGTTCAGCGAGAAGCAGCGCTGGCTGCCTTTCTGACGCGGAAAAGCGTTCGACGTTCCGCGCCTTAGGAACAAATTTCCGACTTCGCCGTTTGGGGCCGTGAGCCGGGCTGCGCATGAGTCCCGTGGGACATCCATGACCCCGATTGCCACTTCCAGTGAAACCGGCGCGAACCGCTTCGAGATGCTCGTCCAGAGCGTCACCGATTACGCCATCTACATGCTCGACATCGATGGGAAGGTGGCGAGCTGGAATGCCGGCGCCCAGCGCTTCAAGGGCTATACCCAGGACGAGATCCTCGGCGCGCATTTCTCGCGCTTCTATACCGACGAGGATCGCGCCGCCGGCATGCCCGCGCGCGCGCTTCGCACTGCGGAGGACGAAGGCAGGTTCGTTGCCGAGGGCTGGCGCGTCCGCAAGGACGGCACCCATTTCTGGGCGAGCGTCGTCATCGATCCGATCCGCGAGGCCGACGGCACGCTGATCGGCTTCGCCAAGGTCACCCGCGATTTGACCGAACGCCGCATCGCCGACGAGGCGCTGCGGCGCAGCGAGGAACGGTTTCGTCTGCTCGTCCAGAGCGTCACCGATTACGCGATCTACATGCTCGACCTCGATGGCCGCATCGTCAGCTGGAACGCCGGCGCCGAACGCTTCAAGGGCTATGCCGCCGACGAGATCATCGGCCAGCATTTCTCGCGCTTCTACACCGACGAGGATCGCGCGGCGGGGTTACCCCGCCGCGCGCTCGAGCTTGCCACCAATGCGGGCCGGTTCGAAGCGGAGGGCTGGCGGGTGCGCCAGGACGGCACGCGCTTCTGGGCCAATGTCGTGATCGATCCGGTGCGCGACCCCGCGGGCACGCTGATCGGCTTCGCCAAGATCACCCGCGACTTGACCGAACGCCGGCAATCGCAGCTCGCGCTCGAACAGGCGCAGGAAGCCTTTTACCAGTCGCAGAAGATGGAGGCGATCGGCAAGCTGACTGGCGGCGTCGCGCACGATTTCAACAATCTGCTCGCCGCGATCGTCGGCAGCTTGGACCTCGCACGGCGGAAAATGGCCGATGGCGGCGACATCTCGCGCTTCATCGACAACGCGATGAAGGCGGCCGAGCGCGGCGCGACGCTCACTCAGCGGATGCTCGCTTTCGCCCGCAAGCAGGAGCTCAAGCTCGAGACCGTCGACCCGGTCGCTCTGGTCCGCGGTATGGCGGACCTGCTCCAGCGCACGATCGGTGGCGGCGTGCGGATCGATACGCAATTCCCGCTGCTGGTCGACCATGTGCATGCCGATCCCGCGCAGCTCGAGCTCGTCCTGCTCAACCTTGCCGTGAATGCCCGCGACGCGATGCCCGATGGCGGGCGCATCGTCATCGCCGCGCGCGAAGAGCAGGTCGCTCCGGGAACGGGATTGAAGCCGGGCGCCTATGTCTGCCTGTCGGTCGCCGACACCGGCCAGGGCATGGCGCCCGAAACGCTCGCCCGCGCGACCGAGCCGTTCTACACCACCAAGGGCGTCGGCAAGGGTACGGGCCTCGGACTGTCGATGGTTCAGGGGTTCGCCGAGCAATGCGGTGGCAAGCTGACGCTGCGCAGCCACGCCGGTAAGGGCACCACCGCCGAACTCTGGCTTCCCGTTTCGCAGGAAGTGGCCACCGAGGCGCAGGCGGACGCCGGTCCCGCGGAGGCGCCGATCCCCGGCCATCAACTGGTGGTGCTGGCAGTGGACGACGACGCGCTCGTGCTCACCAATACCGCGGCGATGCTCGAAGAGGGCGGGCATCGGGTGCTCCAGGCCACTTCGGGCCGGGCCGCGCTCAAGCTGCTGAGCGAGAACCGCGTCGACCTGCTCGTCACCGATTTCGCGATGCCCGAAATGAACGGCGCCCAGCTCGCCGAGGCTGCGCAGACGGGCTGGCCGGGCCTCCCCGTGCTGCTCGTGTCGGGCTATGCCGAGCTTCCCGCCGGCGCCGCTGCCGATCTGCCCAAGCTGGCGAAGCCCTTCCGCCAGGATCAGTTGCTGCGCTGCGTCGCATTCACCGTCGCCGCGAGCAGCCCGGGCGGTGAAGTGGTCAAGTTTCCCGAACGCAGGCGCTGGTAGCATTTCGCTAAGCACGGCATGGCATGGCAAGTTGCGCGCATGCTCGTCTATGCGATCCCTGCTTTGCTGCTCGTCAATCTCTGGACGATGCTGGGCTTCCGTGACGACAAGCAACGCGCGATCGCCGGCAGGCGCCGGATTCCCGAAGCCGACCTGCTCGCGCTCGCGCTCATCGGCGGCACGCCGGGTGCCTTCGCCGCGCGCCACCTCTTCCGCCACAAGACCCGCAAGCAGCCCTTTTCGACCTGGCTGATGCTGATCGCGACGGTGCAAATGGGCGTGGCGATCGGCTTGTCGCTCTAGGTTCGATGCCCCTTGCGTCGAAGCAGCGCAGTTCCCCAGCGTGAAGCCAACCTGACCGCCATCACCAGCCGAACCGCCGCCGGGGTCTGGGCGGCGGCGCCTCGGCGGGCTCCTGATGGATCATCCAGCTATGGTTCTCGACGATCGCGGCAGGCACCGGCCGGCCGCGGCCGTCTCGCGCGGGACGAAAGCGGAAGCGTCGCACGATGAATCCGCAAGTGGCTGCGTCGAGCTCGGCATTTCCGCTCGATCGGGTCACGTCGCAATCGCTGACATGGCCGTCGGTCTCGACATAATAGCGCACGCTCACCGTCCCGCCGATCCCCGCTTCGGCCGCGCCGGGCGGATAATCGGCGTCGCGCAGGTCGCCGCGGATCTGCCGCGGCGCGGTCTCGGTGCCGCCGTCGCCGTCGCCGTCCCCCCCGCCGCCGCTGCCGCGCCCATTGCCTTCGCCGCCACTGCCGGTGCCGGGCCCGATTATGTCGGCGCTGCCCGCGGACGGATCGCTTCCCACCCCTGCGATCGGCGCCGCGATTACCGGCGAAGGTACCGGCATTACCGGCGCCGGCGCGACGATCTCGGTCGGCTCGGAGCGCAGATTGGGCGGCGACGCCGCGCCTTCACGCCGGCTGCTGCGCACTTGATGCGGCCGCAGCTTCTCGCGCGGCGGCGGCGGCGGCTCGGGCCCGACTTCGAAGATCTGAAGCGCGGCTGCCGGCGTCGCCCCTCTGCCGAGCGCCAGCCCCGCGACTAGCGCATAGCCGAGCGCCGCGGTCAGCGCGGCTGCAGCCAGCCCCGCTCTCGCTCGCTCCGCTCGCGTCGATCGCACAAAACCCATGTCACCGCCATTGGTCGGAAAACGCGATTTCCCAATAGCATAAGTAGCATTAACCTGTGCTGGCCCGACGGCTCAGCCGAATTCGACTGCCTCGAACCGCACCGGCTGCCCGATTGCCGCATTCGCGAGCGCGCCGTCCCACATCACGCGATTGCCGCGCACGATCGTCCCGACCGGCTTCCCGGTCAGCGTCATCCCGGTGAACGGGGACCAGCCGCAGCGCGATGCGAGCCATTCTTCCTCGATCGTCCAGCGCGCCTTGAGATCGACGATGGTGAAATCGGCGTCATAACCCGTGACGATGCGCCCCTTGCCGACGATGCCGAAGATGCGCTGCGGGCCGGCGCTGGTCAGGTCGATCAGTCGCTGCAGGCTCAGCCGCCCCTCGGCGACATGGTTGAGCATCAGCGGCAGCAAGGTCTGCACCCCCGGCATGCCGCTCGGGCTCGCCGGATATTCCTTGGCCTTTTCCTCGCGGCTATGCGGCGCGTGGTCCGATCCAAGCACGTCGGGAACGCCCTGGCCCAGCCAGTGCCACAGCCCGTCGCGATGCGCGCCGGAACGGATCGGCGGGTTCATCTGGGCAAAGGTGCCGAGCCGCGGATAGGCGTCCTCGCCGGCGAGCGTCAGGTGCTGCGGAGTGACTTCGCAGGTCGCGATATCCTTGTTCTGGCCGAGCAATTCGAGCTCGGCCGGCGTCGTGACGTGGAGCACGTGAATCCGCCGCTTCGCCTCGCGCGCCAGTCGCAGGATCCGCTGCGTCGCGAGCAATGCGCTTTCATCGTCGCGCCACACCGGATGCGAGGCGGGGTCGCCGGTCACGCGTTCGTCGAGCCGCGCGTTCATCCGCGCCTCGTCCTCGGCGTGGATCGCGACGCGGCGCTTGCCCGAGGCGAGCACCCGCGCCAGCTCCGAATCCTCGGCGACCAGCAAGTCGCCGGTCGAAGCGCCCATGAAGATCTTGACTCCCGCCGTGCCCGGCAGCCGCTCGAGCTCCCGCAATTGCGGCGCATTGGTCGCAGTCGCGCCGACATAGAAGGCATGGTCGCACCACATGCGATCCTTTGCGCGCGCGAGCTTGTCGGCGATCGCCTCGGCGCTGTCGGTATTGGGCTTGGTGTTGGGCATCTCGAACACCGCGGTCACGCCGCCGAGCACCGCCGACCGGCTGCCGCTCTCGAGATCTTCCTTATATTCGAGCCCCGGCTCGCGGAAATGGACCTGGCTGTCGATCACCCCGGGAAGCACGTCGAGCCCGGTACAGTCGATCGTCTCGCCGGCATCGCCGACCTGGCCGATCGCGACGATGCGCCCGGCGCTGACGCCGACGTCCACATCGGCAGGTCCACCGGGCAGATGCACGCGCCCGCCTCTGAGCTTTAGATCGACGCTCGTCATATCGCCCTCTTCCGTCTTGCCTCCCCGGCTCCTACCTGTTCGCCATGAGCGAAACCAGTCCCGGCACATGGCTATCCGATCGCGCATTGCTGCGGATAAGCGGCGAAGACGTACGCGGGTTCCTCCAGGGGCTGGTGACGCAGGATCTGGCACTCGTCACCGCTGCCAGGCCGCAATGGGCAGGGCTGCTGACCGCGCAGGGCAAGGCCTTGTTCGATTTCATCCTGTGGGATGACGGTGAGAATATTCTGATCGATTGCGAAGAGGCGCAGCGCGAGGCGCTTGCCCGCCGCCTGACGCTCTACCGCCTCCGCCGCCCGATCGCGATCGAGCCGCTAGAAGGCGGCGTCCACTGGCGTCTGGATGGAGACGAGGGCCTCGCCGATCCGCGTCTGGCGGCGCTCGGCCGGCGCTGGCTGGGGCCACCGACCGGGATTGCGGCGAGCGGCTGGGTGGCGCACCGCCTGAGGTTGGGCGTGACCGAAGGTGCCGCCGAACTCGGGCAGGACAAGACGCTCTGGCTCGAATGCAATGCCGCAGAGTTGGCCGGAGTCAGCTTCACCAAGGGCTGTTACATCGGCCAGGAAAACACCGCGCGCATGCATTATCGCGCCAAGGTCAATCGGCGCCTCATCGTCGCCCAGCTCGGTGAGCCCGGTGATCGGACGCGCGCAGTCTATCCCGAACTGGGCCTGATGGTGGAACTGCGTCGCATAGAGGCGCTGGGCGACGCGTTGCAGCCGGATTGGCTCCAGCAGGCACTCCTGCCGACCACCGACTAGGTCGCGTCATCGTTCCCCTGCGAAAGCAGAGGTCAGAGGCACAAGCCGTGCTCCGAGCCCGGGACCCTGCTTTTGCAGGGGAGCTGAGCCCGTAGATCGCCTCCCGAACGGCTCGCCCCTAAACTCGTTATCGACGTGTTGCCACAGCGAGTCTCTCAAGCGCGCAGACAAAGAAAAAGGGAGGCCGGTTTCCCGACCTCCCCAATTCCTGTTCCGAAGAACCGTGGATTACTGACCCGAACCCGGCCCGTACATGATTTCCACGCGACGGTTCTGCAGTTCGCGGACGCCATCGGCGGTCTCGACGCGCGGGCGGCTTTCACCGAACGCTTCAGTCGAGATGACACCGTCGGAGATACCACGTCCAGACAGATAGGACTTAACCGCGTCAGCGCGACGCTGCGACAGACCGACATTGTAGCTCGCCGAACCCGAACGGTCGGCGTGGCCCGCCAGCATGACCTGCGAGTTACCGCAGTTCTGGTAGTTGCTGATGGCGTTGTCGAGAATGCTCCCGGCCTCCGGCGTGATGTCCGACTTATCCCAGTCGAAGAACACGATGTACGGTCCAGGGGTGCACTGGACGACCGGGGCGACCGGAGTCGGCTCGGGCGGCGGGGTGTAGGTCGGTGCCGGGGTCGGCTCCGGAGTAGGCAACGGCTCTTCAGGCGCACCGAAGTTGAACACCAGGCCACCCATGATGCTGTGCGACCGGAAACGGCCATACACGTTGCGGCCCGCGATATCGACGAGTTCGACGCCCGGGGCGTTGAAGAAGCGATACTTGAGCGACACGTCGATGTTGTCGGAGATCGGGGCGCGAACGCCTGCAATCGCCTGCCAGGCAACGACCGTGTCCGAATCGTCGAGACCGGCGCCGTTGGTGTTGAGCGCGAGACGGCTCTTCACGCGAGCAACGCCGAGACCGGGGCCGACAAAGCCCTGGACGCCGTCATCATCGCCGAAGTCCCAGAGCGCGTTGACCATGAAGCTGAGCGCCGAAGTGCTGCCGGCAGCATAGTCATAGGTGCCACCAGGTGCGAGCACCGTGGCACCCGCACCAGTCACGACAGGAAACGTCGTCGTCGAGCGAAGACCGGTCACGTTTGCCTTGCGATAGCCTACTTCGGCTTCGAGGCGAACGACACCGAGGTCGTAGCCGACGGTTCCGCCGACGTCATAGCCGGCGCGATGGTCGACAGTCGTGCTGTCGATGGCTGCACCAACGTCCCAATCGATATCTTCGACCAGCATGGCGCCGCCCTCGATACCCACGTACCACGCATCGTCGCGTGCAAGTGCGGGCGTGCTGAGCGCGGTCGTCGCAAGTGCCAGAGTTACGGCAAGCTTCCGCATATTAATCCCCTTTCAAAGTTGTCACTACGGACAGCGACAAACTCACTACCGAAACGATGGTTTCTGCGCAAGCACACAAAACCGGGACTGTTGCATATGCGCCACAGATTCAACCTCCCTGGATCAAACCATGCGTGCGCAACGCTTCCAGCACCGAAACAATCGCTGCCCGTGCCTCGCCATCAACCGTCATGCCGCCCGAGGGTTCCATGATGGCTGCGGCTCTTGGTCCAACCACCTGATCTCCCTCGACAAATAGTTTTCCGTGGACCGCGCCGAGGCGCCAGACGCCCCCCGAAAACACTCCGTTTCCGCGCTCCGGCCCGAGCCATACCTGCATTCCCTCGTGCGGCTCGAAGAAATACCAGCCGGAAGTGGACCATCCGGCCAACGCCCGCGGATGCCCCGCCCACGCATCGACCGGGGCGGCGCCGAGGAGCCAGCACGCGCCCGGCACCGGGCTCGCTGGAGGCGTGTCGACATTCGCGTCGATCACCGCAGCATGCACGCCGAGATCGAGCAGTGCCAGCGCTTCGTTGTGCGTCATCTCCTTTTGCGCCTGGCCGGGCTGAAGCAGCGGCAATGCGAGGCGGGGTGTCGTTTCTTCGGTCATCAGGCTTCTCCCGGGTCCGGCAATTCCAGAATCGTCGACGGCGAGAGCCCGTGCGCGCCGATCTGGCGCACGCCGACCGCCCTGGTCGCAAACCGTGTTTCTGCGCTCAGCGCGATCCGCGATTCGCTCGTCTCGATCGTGCTGATTTCGCCGGCCGGATCCGTAAGCAGGATCCGATAGCGCTCGGTTTCTTCGCCGAGCGGCGCATCGACGCCGTCGATCCAGTCCCAACCATTCCTGCTGCGCCGTACCCAGCGAATCTCGGTGGTGCCGTCAGGCAAAAGGCGGGCCCGCAAGTGAACCGGGGCCGGGGGCACCAGCGCTACGCCGCGGATTTGCGCCTGCGCTTCGGCGGCTTCCTCGTCGCGCGCGCCCTGTGCGAGCGCGCGCGCGACGCCGCCGATCGTTTGGAGCGGCAAGTCGATCATGGTCAGCGACTCCGCGTCGAGCAGCACGAACCGGTCGCCCGCCACTTGGCTGCCGATCCCCGGCTCGGTTGCCCGACGGCCCCGCCACAGCCCACGAAGCGCCCATCGGCGCCCGCCAAGCGGCACGGCCTGCGCGAATTGGAGCAGCTCGTCGCCCACCATCGCCAAATTGCCGCCGGCGGCAAGCCCGGCATCGTCGGTGTCGTCCAACAGCATCGCGCCGTTTGCGAGCTCGACCAGGATCGTGTGGATCCGGTCGGCGAGATGCGCCGGCGCGCCCCCCGGCGGCGTCACGATCTGCCCGAGCACCGCGGGCATTGCCGAAGCCCCGGCGGGCACCCAGCTTTCGCCTTCGGTGCTCAGCAGGAAAGCCGCATTCCGCCAGCCTGGCCCGGTCCCGCCTGCCGCGATCGCCAGCTGCGGAACGGTGGCGAGCGCGCCCAGCGGCGGGAGCTCGAAGGCATGGACGGCCGTGTCACCGATCGCGAGGTCCGGCGCCGGCAGCACGCGCCCGCCGCTCGCTTCCCCCGCCGGGGTTGCCGGGGCTACCGCGACGCATTCGAGCAACACGACCATATTTTCCAGGCGCCAGCGATCGACTCGCCATGTCCCCGGCGCTCCGGCAATCGTCACGCGCTCGCCCGGCCGCGTTCCCAGCGCGCGCCAGGGCAGCGCCAGCGTGCGTCGCTCGCGCTCCAGATCGAACCGCATCAGCGCGGCCTCCGCCATCGCCCTGGCGCCGGTCGCGTCGATCGCCGCGGCCAATTCCATCCGCGCCTCGCGCATCCCGGCGCCGGGGCGGACGGCGCGCTGGACGCCGGCCTGATAGTCGCGCGCCGGCTCATAATAAGCCAGCGTCAGCGTGCGCGGCGCCGCCTCGGCCGCCGCGATGTCGCGCCGCCCCCGGCCGCCCTGCGCGTCGCCGACGGCCGCATCGCTCAGCGGCAGCGCCACGCCGGCGCCGCTCAGCAGCGTCAGCGCTCGCGCCTCGGCGCGGAACCAGCCCCCCGCGGCCCCGGCCAGCGTCTCCACGGCGGCGCGCACGCTCGCGCCCGAAGCAGCAAAGCCCGCGAGCAGGACCGTGGCTTCCGGCGCCATGAGCATCTCCGCACTCAATTCGGCGGCGATCCTGCCGGCCGGCAGCGCATCGGCATCGGCGATCACTTCGAAGCTCAGCGAGGGGATGCGATTGCCGAAATCGGCGAGTTCGAGATCCTCGAACACCGCATAAGCGAGCCCGCGATGCGCCGGCGTCATCGCGATCCCCTCGGCCGCGGCGATCAGCGGGTCCGGCTGCTGATCCTCGCCGCCGAGATACAGCCGGAACCCGCAGCGCGTCTTGAAGTCGCCCGCCGCGCCGCGCAGCAATTTGCCGTCCGCCCAGATGCGCCCGACGCCCAGGATCCGCCGCATCGACAGCGCCACCGCGAACGACGCGGTATAGCTGAAGTTCGTCACGCTCGGCCGGCCCTTGCCACCGCTCTGCTTGCTGCGATGCTCGATCAGGTCGGTCGCCCAGATCACCGATCCGGCGACGCGCATCGTCCCGAACAGCTTCGGTATCTGCGTGCCGTAGGATGAAGTCTGCACGCGCAATTCGGTCAGCCGCGGGCCCTCCCGCCCCTTGGGCCTGAACAGCACTTCGCGGTCGATGCTGTTGCCGATCATCGCGCCGATCGCGCCGCCCACCGGCCCGCCGATTAGGCTGCCGGCGACCGTCAATATCACCGTCGCCATCTCAGTCTCCTTCCGGCCGCCAGCGCCCGAGCACCGGCCAGGGCAATGCGCTGCGCTCCACCACCCGCCGCAGCATCGCGTCGGCATGGATCACGCCATCCTCGGTCTGGATCGCGAAATGCAGCTGGCCCGGCCCCGCGCGGAGCAACAGCAAGTCCCCGGCCCGCGCGTCGGTCACCGCCACCAGCCCCGCCGCTTCGATCATGGCGACGACCCGCGCGACATTGTCGGAACGCAGCGCATAGCCACTCGGCACAGGGGCGCCGACCCCCGCCGCGCGCAGCGCCAGTGCCGCCAGCCCGACACAGTCGAGTCCCTCGGTGTCGCGCCCATGCAGCCGAAACCGCACGCCGAGCGCGCTCCGCGCCGCCGCCACGGTGCGCTCACCGGGGCTCATGCGCCGGGGTAGCGAGTCAGCAGGTCGATCCCCGGCAGATACGGTTCGCCGCGGAAATTCGCCGCGTTGCCGAACCGCGCCGCACAGGTCGCCAGCCTTTTGTCGCAGCCCTGCTCGATCTCGACCAACGCACCCAGAGCGCCAAAGCGCGGCGGGCGCCGCAAGGTCACCGTCGCCCCTTCCGAGCGCGCAATCATATCCTCCAGCCCCGAATTCGCTCCGCCGAACCAGCGCAGCCGCCCGCCGCCATAGGCATTGGCACTCGGCTCCGCTGCATCCAGTGTCAGCACCGCCTCGCTCGCCGCCGTCACCCGCGCGAACCGCCGCCGCCCCGCCATCGCGACCCGGCAGCGCCGATCGCCGAGCATCGCGCGGCATTCGGGCGACGTCTCCTCGACCACCGGCCGCTCGAGCGCCGCCGCCAGCCCGCGCAATTCGGCGGTCAGCACATCGCCGCGCGTCTCGACTGCGCCGATGCTGCCTTCGCCGAGCGGCACCTTCTCGCCAGGCCCGCTCCAGTCGGTCATGAACAACGCCACCCGCGCCCCGTCCCAGCGCCCGGCCAGCAGATCCGCCTCGCCGATCGCCGCGCTGGTCAGCGCGCCGGTCACGTCCATGCTGTCGGCGTCGAGCCCCGCGCTGCGGCTGATCGCGCTCGGCGTCATCCCCGGCGCCGCGCGATAGACCAGCCCGTCGATTTCCAGGTCGCGGTCATGCGCGGTGACTCCGATCGTCACGCCGTCGCGCCGGTCGATCCGCCAGCACAAGGCCAGGCTGGTGAGTTCGCCATCGAGCCAGCTCATTCGCGCACCTCGACCAGCGGCACCGAAGCCGCCGCCCCCGCCAGATAGGTCGCGCGGCTCACGTTCAGCCGGTCCTCGGCAAAGCGCACGGGCACGTCGAAATCGAAGCTCGCGGTCACCACCGCTCCCGCCGCCGGCGGCACGTCGAGCGTCACCACCCCACCAGCAAGCGCGAATGCCTCGGTCGCGAGCCCATCCACCGCAACGCGCACGCTGCCGCCCACTGGCCGGGTAATCCGCCGCACGACGTCGCCATAGCGCCGGACCAATTGAAACCGCGCCTCGACGCCGTCGCCGGTACCGAGCACTTCGCCCTCGCCGTGATGATCGAACGGATCCCGCAATCGGAACCCGCGCGCCGGACCCATCCGCGCCCGGAAGAACCCGAGCAGCGCGGCGATGTCGCTCTCCGATCGCACCCCGGGCCCGACATCGTAGCGCAGCCGCGCCTCGGCCCATTCGGCATTGCGGTTCTCGCGCCCGCCCGCGCTGGTGACGATCGCGGTCGACACTTCGGGCGCCACCTCCGCCTCGCGGCCCAGCGCGAGCGGGAACAGCACATCGTCGAATGCGTCCACTTCATCCTCCTGCTCGAAATGCACGAAGCCGTCGCGCAGCACCTGCGGCAGCGCCCAGATAAAGGTCGCCGCGACCCCCCGCGCGCGTCCCCGCGCTGCCGCCGCCGCGATCGGCCGCCACTGCGCCTTGTCCGCCGTATTGAGCACGAACCCCGCGAGATAATGCTGCGCCGCAGCCGGATAGCCGAGCCGCGCCTCGGCCAGCGCGACGCCCTTCGCGCTGGCCGAGGCGTTGCCCGCCGCCGCCCAGTCATAATCCTCGAGCTGCAGCACATCGAATGCCGGCGCCGCCCAGCCGAGCGGCAGATTGGCGCGCTTCAGCTCGGGCATCGCGCGGTCGAGCACCGTCGGCAGATAGGCCAGCAGCAGCACCTCCGCCCCCGGCGCCCAGCGGACCACGTCGCGCAGCGCCAGTGTCGACGCCGCGAGCAGCGCGCCCGCCGCGTCGAGCACCGCGGTGTCCACTGCCCCGCGGACATTCTGCTCCGGCGGATCGTCGAGCTCGGCCTTCGCGGCGGCATCATGGATGCACAGCCGCCCGTCGGGCATCACCCACCACCACGGCTCGCCAATCTGGAACTTGACCGCCAACCCGGCACCTTGCGCGATCCCGACGAATGCCAGCGCCACCACCCGCAGATACTGCATCGCCCCCGCATGCGCCGGCGACAGCAGGGCCGAAGGCGGGCTCCAGCCGGTCAGCCCCGGCGATCCGTCGGCGGCGCGCTGCTTCCAGTCGTTCCAGCAATGCCGGTCGAGCAATTCGTACGACAAAGACCAGATCACGTCATAGCCGAGCGCCTTCGCCCGCACCGCGAAATCCGCATGCCACGCCGCGCACGCCACGTTGAGCGTGCCCCCGGCCAGGCCGACATAATAGCCGCCCGAATTGGGCTCGAGCCGGAAATAATGGCTCATCCCGACATAATGCAGGATGCTCCCGCGATAGCCGAGCTGGAGCGCGTTGCGCAGCACGCGCGCCGGCGTCAGATGGTAGCAATCGTCATAGCCATTGGCGATCTGCAACCCGTGCTCGGGCACCACCACATCGCCGATCGCCAGCACCGAGCCCGGCCCGTCGCAGGCGATGTCGCTCAGCTCGACCCAGGCCTCGACCGGCCCCGCCAGCGCCGCGTCGGCCCCCGAATAGCCGTCCGGCACCAGCGACACGAACATCCGGTCGACATCGCCAGCGAACACCGGGTCGGCCTCGCCCGGCAACAGATAGCCGCCCTGGACGCTGGCGAAGTCGATCGACACCAGCGCATCCTCGGGCGTGCCGCTGGCATAATTCCACAACCGCACATACCAGGCGCGCGGGTTGCCTGCGGCGTCGCGCCCCTCGATCGTCAGCACCGGCCCGCTCACTTGGTCGAGCGCCAGCACCCCCGCCGACCGCCAGCGAAACCGCAGCCGGCACCCGCGAAAGTCGCGGTCGGTGTCGTAGCGCAGCAGCGGGTGGTCGTGCCGATCCTCGGCCTCCCAGATCAGCCCCGCGAGATCATCCTGCCGATAGAAGACCGCATCGACGCGCAGCGCGTCCGGCGCGATCGTCACCACGCTCGCCATCATCGGCCGCGGGAAATTGACGGTCCAATAGACAGGGTCGAAGCGCGAAATCACGCCTTCGATCTGCCCACGCCGCCCGGATGCCAGCCAATGCGCCATATACCCTCCCCGGCTTCGATCTCCCCTCCCTGCAAGGGAGGGGTCGGGGGTGGGTGTCGGAGGCGAGGCTCGATGCCTCGTCTTCGACCTTGCCGCCGGGCGCCGCTGTCGCGGCGCACCCACCCCCTGCCCCTCCCTTGCAGGGAGGGGAGCCCGTATTGCTATTCCACTCCCGCCAGCGCCGCCTTCACCGCGCGCGCCACTTGCCGGCTCGATTGCGCCAGCGCCCGCGGCGCCTCGCCCGCACCCGCATTGATCGTGATCGCCACCCGCACCTCGCGCGCCGCGCCCGCCACCGGCGCCGCCACCGCGCCCGCGCTCGCCGGCACGAACAGCTCCGGCCCGCGCTCGCCGACCCAATAAGGCCGCCCGGGGCTCACGGGCCCGCCGGTCGCGCGCGCGGGCGATCCGCCGAGCGCACCGATTATCGCGCCCAGCAATCCCCCGCCGTTCGACCCGCCGCCGCCCAGCGCCGCCAGTCCCTGGCGCAGCGCCGCCTCCGCGATTGCGTCCATTACCGACAGCGCCATCTTGCGCAGATCCTCGAACCCGAACTTGCCGGTCCGCACCGCGCGTAGCAGCGCCGCCTCGATCGCGCGTCCGGCGCGGTCGGCGCCGGCTTCCAGCGGTCCCTCGATCTGCCCGCGCATCTCCGCCACGTCGCGGGCGAAGCCGCGCGTGTCCGCCCGCACGCTGACGATCATCCGTTCGATCTCTTCATCCATCGGGAAAAAGCTCCTTGAGCCGCGTGATGTCGGAGGCCGCGGGCGGCGCCATCGTCTCGCCGACCAGCGCCTGCACCAGTGCGCCGAGCTCCGCCGGAGTCGCATTCCAGAAAATGTCCGGCGTCCAGCCGAACGCGAGCCCGGACACACCTGCCAGGCGCAGGGCCGCATCAACGAACGTCACCGCCCCGCCAATATCTGCCCGAGCAGCGCCTTGAGCGCCGGCGTGTTCGCCGCCAGCCCGCGCGCCGTCACGCCCTCGGCAAAAGCCTCCCGCGTCAGCCGTTCGGGCCGTTCGCGCAGGCAATGCCAGAACAAGGCGACCATCTCAGCCAGCCCCAGCCGCCCCTCGGCGGCGCGCTCGACCAATGCGAACAACGGCCCGATCTCGCCCTCCGCCGCGACCAGCGCCGCAAAGCTCGGCCGCAGCACCAGGATCTCGCCGGCGATGCGCACTTCCGCTTCGCCGCGCACGGGGTTGGCGCTCATGCCGACACCACCGGCCCCGAACTCTCGAGGCTCAGCGTGTAGCTCCGCTCGCCATTGAAATCCCCGGCATAATCGAGCCGAGTCACCAGGAAGCGCCCGGTCATGCTCTCGCCGCTCTCGAAGCTCAGCCGATACTCGTCGATCAGCCCCGCCAGCGCATTGGCCTTGACGCGCCCTTCCGCCGCCGATCCGGTGAACACCCCGGCGCCCGACACGCTCACCGAACGCACCCCGGCGCCCGACAGCAATTCGCGCCACCCGCCCGAATCCTTCGACGTGATCACCACCGCCTCGCCATTGACGCTCAGCTGCGTCGTGCGCAGCCCCGCCACCGTGGTGAAGCTCACCGGTGACCCGCCATTCCCCACCTTGAGCAGGAACGCGCTACCCTTCTCCGCCGCCATATTCTTTCTCCTCAATTCGCCTGCAGCATCCGCACCCGGAACTCGACCATCGCCGCGCACAGCCCCGGCCCCTCGCGAAAGACCCGGCTGCGCACGAAGGCCAGGCTGGCGATCCGCCACCCCTCGCCCAACTCGCGCGGCAGCTCGGGGATCGCCGCGGCGATCCGGTCGGCGAGCGCGCGCAGCCGCTTGCGGTCTTCGCCCGCCTCGAACAGCGCCACCGCCAGCCGGCCCTCGCGCCCGATCATGTCCTTGGTGCTCCAGTCGACCAGCACCGCGTCCTCGATCACCGCGAATGGCCGCACCGCGCGCTGCGGCGGCGAATCGAACACGCCGTTGACGACGACGCCCAGCCCGGAATGCGATCCCAGCAATGCCTCGACCGCTTCGGTCAATCTCACATGCGCGCTCATCGCAGCCATCCTCCCGGCCAGCGCAGCGCGCCGTCGCGCAGCCAGCGCCGCCACAATCCGCGTCCCGAAATCACCACGCGCCCCGCCTCGGCCTCGACCGAAAGCCCGGGCAGAGCCCCGCGCGCGGCATCGCGCAGCCGCAGCGCCGCCCGTGCCGCCGCGCGCTCGCCCGCCGCCTCGGCGCGCGCCTCCAGTCCGTTCATGCCGATCGCCGCACGGCCTCGAGCCGCACCCGCCGCCACGGCCGCCACAGCGCCGCGACTGCCGCCGGCGGCGCACCGCCGCTCGCGCGCGCCTCGAACAAATGGCTGGCGAGCAGCACCACACCCTGCGCCAGCGGCGCCGGAAGCCCGCCATACTCCGCCGCCAGTCCCGCCGAATATCCCACCCGAAGCCGCCCGGCGGCGATCGCGGCGCTGCCCCGCACCCAGCCTTCGCCGGCCGCGTCGATGTCCACGCCATAGGCATCGGCGGGCAGCGCGAAGCCGGTGCCCGACATGCTCAGACCCTCGACGCTGTCGATCGCCGCCACCGGCGCCGCGGGCAGCCGCTGCCACGCCGCATGCGCCGGCAGCACCGTCTGCCAGGCGCGGACGATCAGCGCCTGCCCGGTAAACGCCTCGCACAGGGCCAGGGCCGTCGCGACATGGCTGTCGAGCAGCGCGTCCTCGGCATTTCCCGTGATCCGCAAATGAACCCTGGCAGCATCGCGCGCAGCCGCGATCGCCGCCGCCGGAAAGGGCGGAGCAAGCATCGGAATCTCCTCGTCTAAAAATCCTCCCTCGCGCAGCGGGGGAGGTGGCGCCGAAGGCGACGGAGGGGGCCTCACCCCAAGCAAACTGCTCGCGGCGAGGCCCCCTCCACCACCGCTTCGCGGCGGTCCCCCTCCCCCGCTTGCGCGAGGGAGGAGTTTCACCCCTAGGAAACCGCGAACTTGAGCAGCTTGATCGCCTCGGAATTGCTCACCATCCCGCCGACGCGCTTGGTCGCATAGAAATGCACGAACGGCTTGTTGCTATAGGGATCGCGCAGAATTTGGGTCTCGCCGCGCTCGGCGATCAGATAGCCCGCCCTGAAGTTGCCGAACGCGACTGCCAGCGCGTTCGCCGCAATGTCGGGCATGTCCTCGGCCTCGACCACCGGATAGCCGAGTAACGTTGCCGGCTGGCTCGCGGCGAGGCTCGGCTGCCACAGGAACGCCCCGTCGACCGTTTTGAACTTGCGGATCTTGGCCAAAGTCGCGCTGTTCATCACCCAGCTCGCGCCCTGCCGATACGGCGCGCGCAGGCTCTGCACCAGGTCGATCAGTTTCTCCTCGGGGTTGGCCGCGAAGGTCCCCGCGGCGCCGCTCGCGAGATATTGCAGCGTCCCGAACGGCCGCGTGCCGTCTCCCAGCGCCGAATTGGCGGCCGCCAGGAACCCCTTGGGCCGATTGACCCCGCTGCCGCTGACAAAGGCGCTGCCTTCCGCCGCGGCGAATTCGCGTGCGACTTCGGCGGCCAGCCACTGCTCGACGTCGAACGCCGCATCGTCGAGCATCGCCTGGCTCGCCGCCGGATTGGCATAAAGGTCGCCCATCGGCGGCGCGACTTCGTTGAACACCGGCGTCGCGGTCTCGGGCCGCGCGGCGGTCTCCGCTGCCCAGCCCGAAGCCACGCCGCCGCTCGCCACCAGCTTGCGATAGCCGCTCGATCCCACCTTCACGACATTGGCGATGCTGCGGATCGGCGAAATCGCCTTCAAGGTCGCATCGATCCGGCTGTCGATTTCCTCGGGCACGGCATAGCCGCCCGCGGCATCGCTGACCCCCGACAGCGCCTTCATCTCGAGCCCGCCGCCGCCGGTGCGCAGGAACCCCTCGAACGCCGCGCTGCCCAAAGGCCGCCCGCCCGCCAGCATCGGCCGCACCGGCGGCAGTCCCGCTTTCTCCACTGCCTCGAAGCTCGCCTCGAGCGCGTCCGTCGTCACTTCGTCCATGTCCGTCTCCCGTCCACGCGAAAAAGCCCGGCGGGACCTCCGCCGGGCTGAAAATTCCCGTCATTGCTCACGGCGCCGGCAAGGGCCGGCCCTTTCCTCCCTCGCCCCCTGAAAGGGGGAGAGGGTTGCGCAGACTTAGGGTCGGCTTAGCCGAGCCTTAGTCGAAGCTGGGTGAGGGGGTGCGGCTGCGCAGCAGCCGCACCCCCTTTAGTGCGGCACCGTACCCTCCGTGCAGGCCTCGATCGCCTCGCGCAGCGCCACCGCAAAGAGGTCGCCCTTCTCCGCCGGATCCTCCTCGACTTCCTCCGCGATCGCTTCCAGCGCCGGCAGCAGTGAAGCATCGGCGATCCACGCCGCCGCCTCCAATGTCATCGAGTCGACGGTATCGCCGTCGAGCCGCGCGCGCACTCGCGGCAGTGCCAGCGCCGGCACGCGCATCGCCACCCCGATCGTCGCTTCCAGTGCGGCTTCGTGATGCTCGTCGTCCATCCCGCGCACCAGCGCAGCCAGCGCTTCGGGCGTCTCCAGCTCCGATTGCGACAGCATCATCAGTGCCCAGTCGCGATTGGCGCTGTCGGCATCGCGCGTCAGTGCGATCAGCTCCGCCGCGCGGGCGTCCGCTTCGGCACTGCCGGCCAGCACCGGCTCGTCCTCGTCGATCAGCGCCTGGAGGAAGGTCGAGGGTGGAAGATAATCGGGCTCGGTCATCCCGCGCTTGTGCCAGCTTCGCGCCACGCTGCGCAATCCACTGCGTGCACCCGCGCCAGCGGTTGCATCGGGCTCGCCACCAGGCTCACTTCGAGCAATTCGAGCGCCTTGATCTCGCGCCGCGTCGTCCCCCGCGCCTCGGTCACGCGGTAGCCGAACGACAGACCGGTCACCCCGCCCTTCGCCACCGCCGCGGCGAGCTCGGGCGTCTCGACCCGCCCGATCACGCGCAGGCCCCGGCGATCCTCGGCGAGCCGCTCGACGGTCCCCACCGGCGCTCCGTCATGCTGCCATAGCAGAGGCACCGGCCCCGCCAGCCGGAACGCGCCCCGCCGCACCACGTCCCCGCCGCGGTCGGGCACGTCGAACACCGCCGCATAGCCGGCGAAGCGCACCGCCCTGCCCTGAGCTTGTCGAAGCCTGTCCTGAGCGCCGCCGCAGGCGGCGTCGAAGGGGATCATTTGAGCCACCCGGGAAACCCGAGCTTCACCGCCAGCCCGACCAGCACCAAAGCCGCCGCCATTCGCCCGGCCCATGAAAACGCCGCCTTGAGCGCCGAGCGCTTGGCATCGCGCCACGCGCCGAGCAGCTCGCGCAGCTCGGCCATGTCCTTCGCCGCGCCGACATCCTCCAGCCCCAGCCGCGCCAGCGCCCGCTGCGCGCTCGCTTCGCCCGCCTCCTCGGCGATCGCCCGCAAGGTCGCCATGTCGGCGCCGTCTTCCTTCGCCTGCTCGATCAATTGCGCGAGCACTGTTTCGTTACGCATCCTACTCTCCTGAAGTCCCCGCCCGGATTGCCCCGCGCTCAGGCGATTCCCACCATCGCCCGCTTCTCGTCGTCGCTCAGAAAGTCCGCCGCGCTGACCTGTCCCCACAGCAGCGCGCGGTCCTCGGCCAGCGCCGGCACCCGGTCCAAGTCGATCGCCAGCGATGCGTCGGCGAACCAGCCGCGCAGCGCCTGCGAGATCCCCGCCAGGATCGTGTCCGCCACCGGCAGGATCGCCAGCCGCCACAAGGCTCGGTTGGCCTCGCGGTAATTGGCAAAGGCGGTGTCGCCCGGCAGCCCCATCAACATCGGCGGCACCCCGAAGGCGAGCGCGATCTCGCGCGCCGCCGCCGCCTTGAGCCCGACGAAATCCATGTCGGCGGGGGTCATGCTCATCGCCTGCCATTTGAGCCCGCCCTCGAGCAGCATCGGCCGTCCCGCATTCGCCGCGCCCGCGAACCCCGCCTCGAGCTCGTTCTTGACCCGCGCGAACTGGTCGGCGCTCAGCGCGCCGCCATCGCCGACGTCATAGACCAAAGCCCCTGAGGGCCGCGCCGCATTGTCGAGCAACGCCTTGTTCCAGCGCGTCGCGGCATTGTGGATCGCGACTGCCCCCGCCGCCGCGCCGAGGCAGCCGAGCCCGTAATGATCGTCGACCGGGTTGAACGCCTTGATATGCGCCACCGCCACCCGGCCCGCCGCATCCTCCGCCGCCAGCCGCGCGACATGCTCGCCCACCCGGTAGCGATATGCCACCGGCCAGCCGCCCGCATCGGCCTCCACCGTCACCCGCTCGGGCCTGAGCGCAAACAATTCGCGCACCTGGCCCTGGCTGTCGGTCAGCACCTGCACCCAGGCATTGCCGTGGAGCAGCAGATGCGCCGCGACGGTCTCGATCAGCACCTGCCCGCCCGACCGCGCCGTCGCCAGCGCCGCCAGCGCCGGATCGCTCGCCTTGAGCGGCGCGCTCCCCACGCCTTCGCTGACCAGCTTCACCGCGCGCTGCGCCACCGGATTGTGGCAATAGCCCTCGCGCACCTGCGCCTCGTAGCTGCGCGGCCAGTCGCCGAAGCCGGTGATGCTGCCGCCGCGCGCCAAAGGCAGCCGAGCGCCCTCGCGCCCGGACTTGCGTCCGAACCATTTCATGCCTGTCTCCCGAAACGTCGCTCCCTCTCCCAGCGGGAGAGGGAAGGGGCCCGCCGCCGAAGGCGGAGGGAAGGGTGAGGGCAGAAGGTGTGGCGACCTGCCCTTCACCCTTCCGCCGACTGCGTCGGCTCCCTCCCTCTCCCGATGGGAGAGGGATTTTCTACCGCCGCGTCGCGAACCAGATCACATGCCGCGGGCCCTTGCCGTTGCTCCGCGCCCGCACGCCGACTTCCTCCACGGCAAAGTCCGCATCCGCCAGCCGCCGCGCAAACGCCGCATCGGGCGCCGCCGACCATATCGCCAATATCCCGCCGGTGCGCAGCGCGCTCCGCGCCGCCGCCAGCCCGCGCATCGAATAGAGCCCGTCATTGCCCGGCCGGGTCAGCCCGTCGGGGCCATTGTCGACATCCAGCAGGATCGCGTCATAGCCGCCCCGCCCGTGCCGGATCCGCGCCCCGACATCGTCGATCACCACTTCCACCCGGCGATCGTCGAGGCAGTCCCCGGTCATCTCTGCCATCGGTCCGCGCGCCCAGTCGATGATCCCGGGTACCAGCTCGGCCACCGTCACCCGCGCGTCCTGGTCCAGCCGCCGCAATGCCGCGCGCAAGGTGAACCCCATGCCATATCCGCCGATCAGCAGATGCGGCGCGGGCACCCGCAGCCGGTCGATCGTCATCTCGGCGAGCGCCTCTTCCGACCCGCTCATCCGGCTGTTCATCAATTCGTTGCGGTCGAGCACGATCATGAAATCGTCCCCCCGCCGAAACAGCCGCAGCGGTTCGCCGCCGGGCACGTCCGCCGTATCGATCAGTTCGCGCGGGACCATCTTCGCTCCTTGGTTGCACTCCGCCCTACATCAGCGTGATCCGCGCCGCACCCCGCTTGCTCAGCATCAATTCGGTCATCGCCCATACCAAAGCGTCGGCGCGATCGGGCGAGCGCCCCGGCCCTTCATAGCCGCCGCCCACCTGCAGCCCGCACAATTCGTCCTCGAGCGCGGCGAACACCCCCGCATGCCGCACCTTGCCCGCCTCATAGAGCATCGCCACAGGCTCGGCCCGCGCGCTCTTGCCGCGCGACGCATGGACCAGCCGCACCGGCAGCCTCGAATCGGCACTGCGCAGCACGCTCGCCACCATGTCGCCGCCCTGGTTCTTCTCGGCGACCACCCGATCGGCACCGCACCGCGCCGCACACACCGCCACCGCGCGCGCCCAGCCTTCGGGCGATGCCCCCGCGATCGTCGCATCCTCGAGCACATAGCCGCGGCCGTCGCGCCCCAGCCCGACCGCGACGATCCCGCAGGCATCGCCGTCGGCGCTCGCCGGCGGGTCGACTCCAACCACCACGCGCTCGAGCTCGGGCGCCACGCCCACCCGCGCCCGCTCGATCAGCCGCCGCGTCCACAAGGCGCCGGCGACATCTTCGAGCAATTCGCCGTCCAGCTCCTGCCGCCCCAGCCGCGTCCCCGCATAGGCCTCGAGCATCGCCGCGACGAAGCTCTCGGGCAGATGCACATTGTCGCGCGTCCGCCCGCGGACCACTGCGTCGGAGGCGCTCGCCAGCTTCTCGACTCTGCGAACCAGAGCGGTTGCCCGCGGGGTGGTGGTGACCAGCACCCTCGGCCGTTCCCCCTTGCGCAGCCCGAACATCAGATTGTCCCATGCCGCCATGCCCCGCCTGCCCCATTTGCCGACTTCGTCGCACCAGGCGGCATGGTGCTCGGGTCCGCGTAAAGCTTCCGCCGACTCGGCGGAAAACGCATAAGCGACGGCACCCGAAGCGAAGCGCAGCTCGCCCGCGGCGCTGCGCCAGACCGGATCCTCGTTGGCGCGCGCCACGGCGAGCAGCCCGCTCGGTCCCTCGACCATCACGCGGCGGACATCGTCGCGCGTCGCGCCGACCAGCGCGAAGCGCCCGTCCGGATTGCATCGCGCCATCGCGCTCAGCCATTCCGCGCCTGCCCGCGTCTTGCCGAAACCGCGACCAGCCATGATCAGCCAGACCAACGGCATCCCCGCCGGCTCGAGCTGCCCATCGTGCGCCCAGCACGGAAAGCGCTCGGCTAGTTCGAGTGCCTGGCCATGCGTGAGACCGCCGAGCACGCGCGGCCAGACCTCGGCGGGAATCGCGACCAGCGCGCGGACCAGCGCCGCATCCTCGGCGGTCACCGTTTCAATCGCCATCGGACTTGTCCAGCCGCTTCTTTGCCGCCGTCAGCGCCTTGATCAATGCCGCATTGGTTTCCTCGCGCGTCGGATACTGCCGCGGTGCGCGGCCCCGTTGGGGCGCGGATCCATGCCGTTTCTCCCGATACAGCCGCAGCACCGCCATCGCCTTGTCGAAGTCGAAGGACGGCGGCGCGTTCGGCGCATCGGCCTCGACGCGATCGGCATCGCCGGGCGCGACCTCCAGCGGCAGCCCCGCCCCGCCCGCTTCGAGCACCATGGTTTCGAGCCGATCGAAGCCGGCCCAGACCGCATCGCGCCATTGCTCGAGAAATTCCGGATCGTGGCGGCGCCAATTATACGGTGTCGTCCGATCGACTCCTGCATAGGCCGCGGCCGCGTGGACGTTGCAGGTCAGCGCCAGCGCATCGAGAAAGCGCTGCCGGAGATCCGGCGTAAAGGATTGCCGCGGCTTGCGCCGCTCCTTTCCCAACAAAGAAGAGATGTCCGCCACTGGTCGCTCCTCGATAGCAAAGCGGCGGCCCATCGCGCGATGGCCGCCCTGGAACCCGAAGGCCCCGACTCGCAATTCTTCAGCGTTCCTCTTTGTGGCGTATATGTAGTTACACACCCACTGAGGTTGTGCATGTTCCCTGCTCGACAAGAGACAGGAGAGGCGTGTGTCCGAACGTGAATTGCCTGAAGGGATGTATACCCAGCAGTCCGAAGGTAAGAGCCCCGAAGTGAGGCAAGCCGAGGCCCTCGAATCAATTGCTAGCGCCCTAGCTCAGATCCAAAAGCAAATGCTTCAGTCGAATACTGAGCTACGCAACATTCGCGAGATGCTCAGGCCGCAACCGGGATCCAGCTTTGGCCGCTAAAACGTACTCCTCATAAAGCTGCGCTCTGGCGAGGATGGCCATAGGGTCTTCGCCTATCACCGCCGTTTGCATTGCCCACGCCATCGCGTTTTCGCGCGCGATGCCTTCAGCCCGCTCGCGCTTGTCATCCGCCGGGCGTGGTTCACCAGCATGCCGATTCCTCTAGCACGAGCGTGACGCTGTGTCAAGGAAAATAACCAGATTGGTTAGTGCGGTCCTATTTTTGCCGGACGTGGACGAGCAGCCGGTCCATCATCAGCGGCACGGAGAGCGCGAACATCACAACCACGCCGGGGCGGAGCAGCCACATCGGCCCGCCCTTCGTGTAGGCCAAGATCGCCAATGGCACTCCCACGACGATAGAGAGAACAAAGGAGATGTTCGCCAAGCGTCCTAGCTTCACTCCGGCTTCTCCGGCTTAGGCTTGGCCCTCGCGATCTTCCCAAGCCGCTCCTTGAAGCGCTCGGGGTCGTCGTCCGTCTCTAGCTCGCGCGCGGCTTCCTTGAACTTGTCGAGCTGGGTTTTGGGATCGTCGGTCATGGTTCGATCATAGCATATAATTTGACGACGAGAATCGCTGCATGCTAGAAGGTGCCGGTCCGCCGCGAGTTGAGTCAATCGACCGCGTTAGCGGCGAGGGAATGACCGGCAATGGGAGCAGACTTGCTCCCACCGACCGAACCGGAAGCGGTGGTATTGGCATACCGACACCGCCTTCGGCCAACTGCATGCAATCCGCATAACAGCCTCCTACGTGGGTCCGGGGTGAAAGCCCCGGGCTCCGGGACGCCCCATGCGCCCCGGGCGGCATCAGCGCGCCATGGGGCAGTGTAGGAGAAGCCGGCGGACCGACAGCCGCCTTAAAGCATGATTCGGCTTCCCGATCAAGCCTCGACCTCAAGCCTCAATGTTCCCTTATTGTTCTGACGGAAGGAACAAAGGGCGTCGCCGGCTTGATCAAGCTTGCGGAATGGATCAAGCCTTGGTACAAGCGAGCAATGGAACAGGTGCTCAGCCTTAGCGCGATTCGAAAACGCAAAGCTTCTGTCAGTCATGAGATTGATGGCGTGCGACGGCGTCTCGGTGAACTGCAGTCCCTGCTTGCGGACCTCGACTCTGCGGAAGAACTTGTCAGCAAGTTTGGCCAGTCTGTCGGCGATGATAGCGGCCACCACGGGGCGCCGGTAATGCCTAACGTCATAGAGGTGCGCGACGACATCCCCTTTCCCCCTCCAAAGCGCAGCGTACGAGACTTAGTGCTTGAGGCACTGAAGGATGCGCCCGCAGTTTGGACTGATGCGACAGAGATCCAAAAGATCGCTTCCGCGTCGCGTGGGAGTGAAGTCCCAATGGGCTCTATCTCGCCCACTCTGTCATTGTTGAAATCGGAAGGTCTGGTCTCGCGGAACGGTATGAAGGTAGCGCTTAGAGAGCGCTTGGGCGACTTTGAGCGCACTCTCAGTGATCGCACCGACTATCGCGAAGATGAAACGGCGGCTGACCAATAATCAGCCGCCGCCCAATATCCCGGCAACGCACGCCACCTCACCAAAGGACCGTGCGAAGCCACCCACACCGACGAAAGGAGGGACAAAGTGATCTGGCTGACCACTCATAGGAGGTAGATAGCGGCCCTTGGGCCGCTCCACTCCCTGCCCCCTTCCAGAAGGGGTAAGAGCAACGGCGCGCTTCCAGTCCAACCGGCGGCGCGCCGTTGTGCGTTTATAACCGATAAAGTTAGCAAAGGCAAAATTCATCCACCTTCGACGCGACTTGGTGATCCAGCGCAAACGCCGCCGCTTCGATCCCTTATCAGGCTCGGGCGGCGTCTGAGAGGTCAGGCCTTGCGTAGGTCAGGCGCTTGCCGACGATACCGGCCACGGCGTTGCGAGCGCGCTGCTTGTCATCCACGCCGTTGGCGATGCGGTTGTTATACCGGAACTCGAACTCAGCCAGATAGCGGTGAAGGTGCTGTTCGCCGCAGTGCTGGTAAACGCCCTTCATGCCGCGCTTGAAGATCGAGAACGCGCCTTCCACGGTGTTGGTGTGGATCGTGCGGTCGCTGTAATCGACGTACTGGCGGATGCCGTGGAGCGTCGTGCCATGCTCGGCGAACTGCTTGCCGATCTTGCTGTACATGCGGGCCTCATCCGTCATCAGGCGGGCTTCGCGGCTGATGTTCGCTAGCACGATCGGGTGAACCGTCTCGGCGCGGAAGCGGTCAAAGGTGAAGGTGCGCATAGTGCGGGTTTCACGATCGACCAGCGCCAGAACGCCGAACTTATGCGCGGTGCCGGCGCGAGCCTTCTTAACGTCGCGCTTCTGACCGAAATAGGTCTCGTCCACTTCGACTGCGCCACCGTTGCCGCCGAACGGGGTAAGGTCGCCCGAGCGCATGGCTTCGCGGATGCGGTGGGCGAGGAACCACGCGCTCTTGTACTGGACTTCGAGAACCCGGCCGAGCTGGTGGGCGCTGATGCCCTTCTTGCTCGACACCATGAGGTGAACGGCCTGGAGCATCTTGTGCAGCGGCATGCGGGCATGTTCGAACACGGTGCCGACCTTGACGGTGAACTGCTTGCGGCACTCGCCACACTTCTTAAGGCCGTGACGGACGACGCCCTCGGGGTTCTTCACCGAAGCCTTGGAGCGAACGCCCGCCAGATCATAGACGCGCGAGCCGACCACGCCGCAGTGCGGGCACACAACCCCGTCAGCCCACACGATGCTCTCCAGATACGCGAAGGCCTTGGCTTCGTCGTGGAAGTGGGGAGAGGAAAGAACCGACATGGTGAAGTGCTCCGTTGATGCATCCTTATGCACCTAACGAGTGGGTTTGTAAACTACATAATCGCGCTCTTTGTGCCATATCAGCGTTACGATGTCAAATTTTAATAACCTATATGGTTATCACCACTGCGTGTCTCTTCGCGTCGCTGCAAGACTGGGCGCGACTAGATCGCCGACACCCGCGATCCTCATCGTCCTCGTGTTCGCCGCCGGGATCCAGCGGCTACGCGCGCCCGCTAGTCGATTCCAGTCAGCCCCTCCGGTCCCGTACGGGACCGCACTGGAGGTTTTGCTTGCTGCGACGGCTGAGGGAACGCGAGGCCGCCGCCAATCGAGGAGGATGCACGGCGCGCTTTGATGAAGTACAGTTGGGGACCCAAAAGAGGGATACCGAATGTCGACCCAACTCGCTCGACAGGAAATGCACCGCTTCCTGGCCGACACCCGCCCGGGCGTGCTCAGCGTAAGCGGACGCTGGGGCGTTGGTAAGACTTTCGGCTGGAGACAGGCGCTGCAGGAGATGCGCCAAAACGGCAACTTCCCACGCGAGCGCTACGCTTACGTGTCGGTTTTCGGCCTGCGCAACATCGACGCACTTAAGGCGGCCATCTTCCAGTCGACGGTGAAGTTGGATTCGACTGAAGTTCAACCAAGCATCGCCTCCTTCCGAGAATTGGTCAACTCGGCCACAAACTACGCGGAGGCGGGCAGTCGCAAGGGACTCAACGCTATCGTGACGGGCATTTCGGCCTTGCCATGGGTCGGTAAGGCATCCGAGCTGATCCTTCCTGGGGCCGCGCTTCTGATCAGGAACCAGCTGATCTGCATCGACGACCTCGAGCGCGCGGGCAGCGGTCTCGATCTAGCCGACATACTCGGATTTGTCTCGTCTCTCCGCGAGGAGAAAGACTGCAAGGTAGTACTGCTGCTCAATGAGGAGGGTTTCAACGAGGCGCGCGACAAGGACTTTAGGACGCATCTCGAAAAGGTGGTGGATCAGGCAGTCAGGTACACACCGACGCCTGAGGAAGCGGCCGGGACTGCACTTGATATCTCCAATCCGCTCGACAAGCTGCTAGCGCAGCGCACCAAGATACTTGGGATCACCAACATCCGCGTCATTAAGCGGATTCGAAGTTTCTTGAGTTTCATCGAAGCGGATCTGGCGCAGCTACACCCTGTCGTTATGGAAGAGACGGTGGCAGGACTTGCACTGCTTGGGTGGGCGGTCTTCGAACCTATGCTAGCCCCGCCGCTCGATTCTATCAGACAGCGGAATGAATATTCTGCCTACTTCCCCAAGGAGGAAACGTCACCGGAAGAGGCAGAATGCAACGCGCTCCTGGACCGCTACGGCTTCACTCACATGAGTGAATTCGACGATGTCATTCTCGCGGGGCTGACTGCGGGAGGCTTCGACCTCGAAGCCGTTCGGCGTGAGGCAGCCGTTCTGCATGAGGCGGCCGGCAAGGCGGATGTGCACCAGGCCCTGCGACGCCCGTGGGAAATCCTCGAGGGCGGCTTCGGCGACGACGAGTCGTCCTTCAAGGCCGCTTTGATAGAGTCAATCGAAAACCACGGATCCGACCTGGGGGTGGGGCAGGTTGACGGCATTGTAAAGCACCTACGTGAACTCGACGCGGATGATGAGGCTGACGGACTGATCAAGGTGTTCGTGGAAGCGAACGCGGGGAAGTCGCGGGGGTTCTTCGACATCAAGCAACACCATCTGTCAGAGGCTCCCGACGTGAATTTGGCAAAGGCCCTAGAGGACAAGCTGTCAGGCTTGACCCTCGATCACGATCCCAAAAGCATACTTGCCAAGATCGACGAGGATGGAAGCTGGGGCCCAAGCGACACGGACTTCCTCGCATCTATGTCGGAGAAAGACTATGTGCACCTCCTCCAAAGTTTGAAGGGCAAGGAATTGAGCGCCGTCGTTCGAATCGGCCTTCGATTCAGCAGGCTTGAAGGCGATGACCCGGCGTGTTCAATCATCGGGGACAAGATGCTGGCCGCATTGGAGGAGCTAGGAAAGCGCAGCCGACTGAACGCCATTCGGGTGCGCCCCTATTTACCGCGCAAGCGTCAGCCGAATGCGCCAAGCGATGTTGATTCGAACGGCTGACACCAAGACCGCAACAGCGGCTATCGCCCGCACCCAGCGAAAGCAGTAATTCAGCATTCGGCCCAGCCCAAGCCACCCACCCCACCGCCCCTACCCCAGCGCCGCCCCCCGGAACGGCACATCCCGCCGCCAGAAGGTCAGCGCGCGCCACACCCATTCGACCGGCCCGTAGCGGAAGCGCCGCAGCCACCAATGCGCCAGCACGAGCTGCGCCGCGATCGCCGCGAGCCCGACCCACAGCCGAGTCAACTGGTTCCAATCGTCGTACAGCCCCAGCCCGAAGCCGTAGAACACCGGCACGAACACCAGCGACTGGAGGATGTAGAGGGTCAGCGTCGTCCGCCCGACTGCGGCCAGCGGGCGGATCAGCACGCGCGCCGGGCTCTCATACGCAGCGAGCAGGAGCAGGAACCAGACTGCCGTCCCCGCCAGCTCGAACCAGCTGCCGAGCAGATACGAGAGCAGTCGCTCGGACGCCGCGCCGTGCTGCTGCGCGGCGAACCCCGCCTTGATTCCGTCGCGCAGGAAATAGAGCGCCACCGCCAGCGCCGCCGCGATCGCCAGCGCGATCCACCGCGCCCGGGCGAAATCGCCCAGCCGCGCGAAGAAGCCGATTCGCCCGAGCACCATCCCAACCAGATACAGCCCGAGGATCTGCAGCACCCGCCCCGATTCGAGCATGAACCACCATTTGGGCAATTGCCCGTCCCATAGATTGGCGCGCAGATAGTCGGCGAAGTCGCCGTGCAGATACACCGCCATCGCGGGGTCGGAGAAATGGTGCGGCGGCTGGTTGGCCCAGCCCGCGCCGGCCATCGCCGCGCCGAGCTGGACCAGCATGACGGGGCCCAGAAAGGCGAAGGCGGCGACTGCGATCAGCACCCGATTGTCGCGCACCCGGTGGAACACGAGCAGCACGAAGCCGATCAATGCGAGCAACTGGATGATGTCGCCGCGATAGATCAGCGCATGAACCAGCCCGATCGCGAACAGCATCGTCAGCCGCCACGCGAAGCGCGCAGTGAAATCCACGCCGCGCTGTGCCGCCCGGGCCATCAGGATGAAGAAACTGAACCCGAAGCAGAGCGCGAGCAGCGAGAAGCTCTTGCCCATGAACAGCAGATACACCGTGTCCGAGACGGGCCCGTTCCTGGGGTCGGCCCAGTAGAGCTCGTAGCTCTCGATCATGTGGACGAGGAACAGCGCCATCAGCGCGAAACCGCGCACCACGTCCACCGATTCCAATCGTCCGTCACCGGCAGCGCGCCCGGCGGTTGCTCCTTGCATTCGCGACTCCTTTGCGCCGCCCCTAGGGACGGCACCCCTCGAAAGCCAGCGCCCTAAATCACGTATGTTTCCCTGCGATCTTTACCGGTTGTTCGTCATGCTGGGGTAGCTGTCGGGCATGGTCGGGGGGATCATCAGGTTGTTGCTGGCGCTTGTCGGCTGCGTCGTCTTGCTTGGCGGCGTGCCGGCGCATGCCCAAAAGGGCGTCGCGGGTGCGCCGCTCGCGGTGTGCGTGCTGCGCGACACCGGCGGGATGGATCCGGCGGCGCTGATCCGCGCACCCGGCCGCCGCTTCGACTGCGCCAGCGAACAATATCGCCTCGGTCCGGGCAATTATTGGGTGATCTCGCAGGAGATCGACCGGTTCTCGGACCCGCATCTGCCGCTCAACGTCCGCATCGCGAGCCTGTGGCAGGACGCCCTCACGCTCCATATCCTCTATGCCGACGGCGCGGTCGTCTCGCAGACCACCGATTCGCGCGGCATCGCCCCGCTGATCCAGCTCGGCGCGATCGCCGAGCAGCCGATCCCCGCGCGGCAGGCGAAGGTCGTCCGCTTGCTCTGGCATGTCCAGGGCGCCACCAACCTGCGCGGCGTCCTGCTCGGCGCTCGCCTGTCCACCGCCGCCGAAAGCGCCCACGCAAATTTGACGATGTCCGCCCTCTACGCCGGCTTTGCGGGGCTCGCGATCGCGCTGATCATCTACAATCTCGCTTTGTGGGGTGCGCTGCGCCACCGCTTTCAGCTGTATTACTGCCTGATGGTCGCCTTGCTGCTGGCCTATACCTTCTCGACCTCGGGTGCGCTCGCCTGGGCGTGGCCGGAGATCGCCAACAACACCCGGCTGCGGACCAATTTCCTGCTGCTCGGCGGCACCGGCACCGCCGCGCTGGTCTTCGCGCGCAGCTTCTTCGAGGAGCGCATCTTCGCCGGCTGGCTGGGCCGCTACGCCACCGTCGTCGGATGCGCGACGAGCGGGGTCGGCCTGTTCTATTTCCTCACCGCGCCTTTCGCGATCGGGCTGGTCGACGCGGCGTTCACTTGCGCGTTCGTCGCGCTTTCGGCGGCGGTGTTCCCGCTGCTGTGGCGCGCGTGGCGGCTGCGCAGCAATTATCTCTGGCTGTTCGCCTTTGCCTGGGGCGCGCCGATCCTCACCGCGGCGCTGCGCGCGCTCGCCAATCTCCATCTGATCCGGTGGAGCTTCTGGATCGACAATTCGACGATCCTCGCAATGATGATCGAGGCCGTCGTCTCGTCGCTCGCGGTCGCCTATCGCATCCGGCTGCTGCGCGACGAGCGCGACGATGCGATCGAGCGCGAAGTGATGATGCGCCGGCTCGCCGATACCGATCCGCTCACCGGGCTGCTCAATCGCCGCGCCTTCCTCCAGCAGGCGATCGGCCGCGCCGACGAGCAATTGCTGCTGATCATCGACCTCGATCATTTCAAGCGAGTCAACGAGACGCTCGGCCATGACGGCGGCGACGAAGTCCTCCGCGTGTTCGCGCGGATGCTGCGCACGTCGGTGCCGCAGGGTACCTTGGTCGCGCGGATCGGCGGCGAGGAGTTCGCGATCCTCACTCCGATTGCGGCGCCGGTGGAAGCCGAAGCGGTGCTCGCCCGGCTGCGCCAGATGCGCATGCCGTTCGACATCCAGGTAACCGCCAGCATCGGCACGTGCCGCGGCATGCTGTCCAGCGAAGTCGAATGGAAGGCCTTGTATCGCATCGCCGACGCCGCCTTGTTCGACGCCAAGTCCGCCGGGCGCGATCGCGTCCGCAACGCGTTGCGCGAAGCTGCCTGATTCGCTTGCGGCGCACGGGCGTCGGGCCTATGCGCGGGGCAGGGAGAAATGGGGATGATCAAGCGCAGCCGGAGCCCATTGATCGCCGCCGCGGCGCTGCTGGCATTGACCCTGCTCGCCTCGCCCCATCCCCGCGCCGATATCCGCATCCTAACGCATCGCCCTGGCGACCTCGCCCCGCAACGGGCGCAGGCGATCGTCGATATCGGCCTCGCCTCGGTTTCGGTGCTCGTCACCTGGAGCAGGCGGCTCCGCTATTGAACCTTGGTCGAGGCTTGCTTACACCCGTGTCAATGACCGATCCCGAGACCGTCTGGCGCACCGCATTTAATCATCCCGGCCAATGGGATACCAGCTTCCCGCCGACCACGATGGTCGATCTTTTCGAAGCCAGCGCCGCTGCGCACCCGCAGGCGCCGCTGCTCGATTTCATGGGTCGCAAATACGATTATGCCGAGACCCTCGACGCCGTGGACCGCGTAGCCTGCGGCCTGAAGGCGCTCGGCTATGGCCGCGGCGACCGTATCGGGCTCTTCCTCCCCAACGTCCCGCATTATGTCGCGGCTTATTACGGCATCCTCAAGCTCGGCGCGATCGCCGTCAATTTCTCGCCGCTTTACTCGGTCGAGGAGCTTGCGGCGCAGGTCGAGGATTCGGGCACCAAACTGCTCTTCACGCTCTCGGCGACGGCATTGCTCCCCACCGCGCTCGAGGTGCTCGAGCAGAGCGCGCTGGAGCGGCTGGTTATCGGCTCGGTCGCGGGCGGGCTGCCCCCGCTCAAGTCGCTTCTCTATCGCTGGTTCAAGTCGAAGGAAGTCGCGCCGCGCCCCGCCGACCCGCGCATCCTGTCCTTCTCGAAGCTGATCGCCAACGAGGGCGGCTGCGATTCCGTCGCGCTCGACCCCGAACGCGACGTCGCACTGATCCAATATACCGGCGGCACCACCGGCACGCCCAAGGGCGCCGTGCTCACGCACCAGAACTTGTCGGCCAATGCCCGCCAGGTCGCGCAGCTCGATCCGAACTACGGCAAGGTCAAGGATTCGATCCTCGGCGTGCTCCCCTTCTTCCACGTCTTCGCCAATACCTGCGTGCTCAACCGAACGGTGATCGCCGGCGGCGAGATCGTCATGCTGCCGCGCTTCAACGCCCAGCAGGCGCTTGCCGAACTCCGCCGCACCCGCCCGCGCTCGCTGCCGGGGGTGCCGACGATGTACCAGGCCCTGCTCGATGCGCCGGGGATGAAGCCGAGCGATTTCAGCTCGCTGCACACCTGCATCTCGGGCGGCGCGCCGCTTTCCGCGCAGCTCAAGGAAGAATGGGAACGCGTCACCGGCGCGCGCGTGATCGAGGGCTATGGCCTGTCGGAAAGCTCGGGCGTGGTCTCGACCAATCCCTATGAGGCGCTCAACAAGCCCGGCACGATCGGCCAGCCGCTCGCCGCCACCCGCGTGCGGCTCGTCGACAAGGAAGACCCGACGCGCCCGCCGCCGCCGGGTGAGCCGGGCGAGATCGTCGTCTCGGGCCCGCAGATCATGAGGGGCTATTGGAACCGGCCCGAGGCCGATGCCGAGACCTTCGTCCACGTCGAAGGCAGCGGGCATTGGCTGCGCACCGGCGATGTCGGCACGATCGACGAGGACGGCTATATCCGCATCGTCGACCGGCTCAAGGACATGATCGCGGTCGGCGGGTTCAAGGTCTTCCCGAGCCAGATCGAGGCGGTGCTCTATCGCCACCCCGCGATCAAGGAAGCGCTCGTCATCGGCCTGCCCGACGCGTATCACGGCGAGCTCCCCCACGCTTATGTGGTGCTCGACGAAGAAGCGCCTGCCGTTACGGGCCCCGAGCTCAGCCTGTGGCTCAACGCCCAGCTCGGCAAGCACGAGCGCGTCAGCCAGGTGGTGGTGCGCGCGAGCCTTCCCAAAACGATGATCGGCAAGCTCAGCCGCAAGGATTTGATCGCCGAGGTGCAGGCGGCGGGCTAGCTCCTAATCCTTCCAGCAAAAGGATCAAATGACGGCGTGGCCAGACGGCCGCGCTGCTCAATCCCCCGGCTTGCCGCCGCCGTACATCACCGCCTTCAAATTCATGAACTCGTGCATCCCCCACGGCCCCAGCTCACGGCCATGCCCCGACAGCTTGACGCCGCCGAACGGCGCCTCGGGAGTCGAGGCAAGCAGCGAATTGACCGCAGTCATACCCGCCTCCACCTCGCGCGCGAACCGCTCGATCTCCGCCTCGTCGTTCGTCCACACCGCCGAGCCGAGGCCATAAGGCACGTCGTTGGCCAGCGCGATCGCCGCGTCCAGATCCTGGGCCTTGTACACCGCCGCGACCGGCCCGAAGATTTCCTCCTTGGCGACGTCGCTCTCCGGGTCGAGCCCGACCAGCACGCCTGGATTCATCCACGCCCCATCGCGCTCGATCTTTTCCGCGCCGAACAACAGGCTCGCCCCCGCCGCCTTCGCGCGCTCGACCTGCTCGAGCACGGTGTCGCGCTGCTCGACGCTCGACAGCGGCCCCATAACCGTCGCCGCGTCCATCGGATCACCGATCTTCACTGCCTGCATGCCGGCAGTGAACTTCTCCAGAAACGCGTCATACACCTCGGCATGGACGATCATCCGCTTGGCACAGATGCAGCTCTGCCCGGCATTCTGCACCCGCGCGGTGACCGCGGTCTTCGCCGCGAGATCGAGATCGGCCGAAGGCATCACGATCAAAGGATCCGATCCGCCGAGCTCGAGCACCACTTTCTTGAGCGCCCTGCCCGCCGCCGCGGCGACCTTGGCGCCGGCACCTTCGCTGCCGGTCAGCGTCACTGCCACCACGCGCTTGTCGGCGATGATGTCGGAGACCTTGTCCGACTTGATCGGCAGGTTCTGGAACAGCCCGTCGGGCGCGCCCGCCGCGCTCGCCAGCTGCTGCATCAGCGCCGCGCAGCCCTGCACGCTCGACGCATGCTTCAGCAGCGCGACATTGCCCGCCATGATCGTCGGCGCGAGAAAGCGCACGGCCTGCCAATAGGGGAAGTTCCATGGCATCACCGCGAGCACGGGTCCCATCGGCAGCCAGCGCGCCACCGCGCGTCCGCCCGCGGTCTTCACGTCGGTCGGCGCCAGATAGGCGGGCCCGTGCTCGGCATAATGACGAAAGCCCGCGATGCACTTTTCGACTTCGGCGATCGCCCCGGTGATCGGCTTGCCCATCTCGCGGACCGCGGTCTCGGCGAGGTGCTGCTTGTTCGCTTCCCACTGATCGGCGATCGCCGAAAGCAATTGCGTGCGCTGCTCGATCGGCGAATTGCGCCACGCCCGATAGCAGGTCTGCGCGCGGGCGAGCGCCAGCTCGACGCCATCCGCATCGAGCTCCTCGAAGCGTTCGCCGGGCGCGCCGGTTGCAGGATTGATGCTGGTGAACATGGCGGCGTCTCCTCTAAACCCGGGCTCCAACATGTGGCGTGGTTCGGCGGTTGCAATCCCCGCCCACCCTGCCGCATAGCGGCGCCATGGCAGACGAAGCGCAAATCGCGGAACTCTCGTTCGAGGACGCGCTCAAGGAACTCGAGCGAATCGTGTCGCGGCTCGAAAGCGGCGACGCGCAGCTCCAGGAGGCGATCGACTTGTACGAGCGCGGCGACCAGCTTCGCCGCCAATGCGCCGCCCGGCTCGATTCGGCGCAGGCGCGCATCGAGGCGATCCGCACCGACGCGCAGGGCCGTGCCGTCGGCACCGCGCCCTTCGCCGCCGGCTGATCGGGTGGCGAGCATGGCCGATGCGTCCCTCGCGCTCCAGGCGGCGCTCCGGCAGGTCTCCACCGAGATCGACCGGCAGTTCGACTTGCTGCTCGCGGTCCCCGACGATCCCCGCGCGGGGCTCTACCGCGCGATGCGCCATGCCGCGATCGGCGGCGGCAAAAGGCTGCGGCCGTTGCTCGTGTTCGGCACCGCCGGGCTGTTCGGAGTCAGCCGCGCCGCGATGGCACGCGTGGCGACCGCGCTCGAATGCATCCACGTCTATTCGCTGATCCATGACGATCTGCCGGCGATGGACGATGACGATCTGCGCCGCGGCAAGCCCACCGTGCACAAGGCGTTCGACGAGGCGACCGCGATCCTCGCCGGCGATTGCCTCCACGCGCTCGCCTTCGAGATCCTCGCCGACGACGCCACCCACCCCGATCCGTTCGTGCGCATCGAATTGATCGGCGCGCTCGCCCATGCCTCGGGCCCCGCGGGGATGGCCGGCGGCCAGATGATGGACCTCGAGGCCGAGAAAACCAGCTTCGACTTGCCCACCGTGACGCGGCTCCAGGCGATGAAGACCGGCGCGCTGATCAGCTGCGCGGTTGAGAGCGGTGCGATCCTCGGGCGCCTGCCCCCCGAGGGCCGCACCGGGCTGCGCGGTTACGCCCGCGATGTCGGGCTCGCTTTCCAGATCGCCGACGACATTCTCGATGCCGAGGGCGACGAAGCACTCGCCGGCAAGAAATTGCGCAAGGACGATCAGGCCGGCAAGGAGACGTTCCTAACCTTGCTGGGCCTCGACCGCGCCCGCGAGCAGGCCCGCCTCCTCGTCGACCAGGCCATCGCCCATCTCAAGCCCTTCGGTCCCGAAGCCGACCTCCTGCGCGATATCGCGCGCTACACGCTCGAGAGGGATCGATGACCACCACCCGCACCGGCGTCTACCCAGGCACCTTCGATCCGATCACGCGTGGCCATATGGATATCATCCGCCGCGGCGCGACCCTGGTCGACCGGCTGGTTATCGGCGTGACCACCAATCCGTCCAAGTCGCCGATGTTCACGATCGAAGAGCGAATGGAAATGGTGAAGCGCGAGGTCGCGGACATCCGCGGCGACATCCACGTCGTCAGCTTCGATTCGCTGCTGATGGACTTTGCCGAGCGCGAAGGCGCCAACATGATCGTCCGCGGACTCCGCGCCGTCGCCGATTTCGAATATGAATATCAGATGGCGGGCATGAACCAGCAGCTCAACGACCGCGTCGAGACGGTCTTCCTGATGGCCGATGTCTCGCTCCAGCCGATCGCCAGCCGGCTGGTCAAGGAAATCGCGCTCTATGGCGGCGCGATCCGCAAGTTCGTCAGCCCCGCGGTCGAGATCGACGTCGCCCGCCGAGTGTCGGAAATCGGCCGCAAGGGCAGCTGAATCGCTGCCTTTCCGCCGCCACACCTTTGCTCTAGACTCGTGGGTCACGAGAAGATCCGAGTGGGGAAGTTGATGCGTTTCGTTGCCGCCCTGGCCGCTGGTGCCGCCTTGTTGTTTGCCGTCCCCGTCGCCGCACAGAAGGGCCCGCCCGCCAAGCCCGAGATCGAGACGCTCAAGGGCGTCGCCGCCGATCTCAATTTCGGCGTCACCACCGCGGTGCCCGCCGACCCAGAGAATACCTGGGTGCTCGATCTGTCGACCGGCGGCCGCGTCACCATCCGCCTGCGCCCCGATGTCGCGCCCAAGATGGTCGCGCAGGTCAAGACGCTCACGCGCCGCAAATTCTACGACGGCACGATCTTCCACCGGGTGATCGATGCGCCCGAGAACATGGCGCAGGGCGGCGACCCGACCGGCACCGGCGCGGGCGAGTCCGATCTTCCCGACGTGCCCGCCGAGTTCAGCAATCTTCCCCATGTCCGCGGCGCGATTTCGGCCGCGCGGACCAAGGATCCGAACAGCGCCAACAGCCAGTTCTTCATCATGTTCGGCCCGCGCCTCGGCTTCGATCATGATTACACGGTGTTCGGCCGCGTCGTCGACGGGATGCCCTGGGTCGACAAGATCGAACGCGGCGAGCCGCCGGCCAACCCGACGCGGATCCTCCACGCTTATATCGCGTCGGACAATCCTCCGCCGTATCAGGCCGCGCCGATTGCTGCGGCGAAACTGCCGGAGGGTGAGACCAAGGTCACGCTCCCCCAGTAAGTGCCAGATACGAGCAGGTGAACGTCGACCTTTTCGATTTCGAGCTGCCGGCGGAGCGGATCGCGCTCCGCCCGGCGAGCCCGCGTGACTCGGCCCGGCTTCTCGTCCTAGACGGAGCGGATACGCGCGACGCCTCGGTGCGCGACTTGCCGTCGTGCCTGCGCGCGGGCGACTTGCTCGTCTTCAACGACACTCGCGTCATTCCCGCCCAGCTCGAGGGACTGCGCGGCGAAGCGCGTGTCGGCGCGACTCTGCACAAGCGCGAAGGCCCGCGGCGCTGGCGCGCCTTCATCCGCAATGCCAAGCGCCTGCGCCAGGGCGACAGCGTGGACTTTGGCCAAGGTGTCACCGCAATCGCCTCGGACCGAGCCGAGGACGGCAGCTTCGCGCTCGACTTTGCCGGCGACGAGCCGGTCGAGCTGCTGCTGACACGCTGCGGCCGGATGCCGCTGCCGCCCTATATCGCCTCGAAGCGCCCCACGGACTCGCGCGATGCCGACGATTATCAGACGATGTTCGCCAGCGAGCCGGGCGCGGTTGCCGCGCCCACCGCGGCGCTCCATTTCACGCCCGAATTGCTCGCGGCGCTGGACGCCGCCGGCATCGGCCATGCCACGCTGACGCTTCATGTCGGCGCCGGCACCTTCCTGCCGGTCAAGGCCGAGGATACCGATGCCCACCGGATGCACGCCGAATGGGGCCGGATTGATGCCGCGACGGCCGACAGGCTCAACGCGGTCCGCGCCGTGGGCGGTCGCGTGGTCGCAGTGGGCACCACCAGCCTGCGCCTGATCGAGAGCGCCGCGGGCAACGACGGCGTCATCCACCCCTTCGAAGGCGATACCGCGATCTTCATCACGCCGGGCTATCGCTTCAAGGGAATCGATGGGCTGGTCACCAATTTCCATCTGCCGCGCTCGACCCTGTTCATGCTGGTGTCGGCGCTGATGGGGCTCGATCGGATGCAGGCCGCCTATGCCCATGCCATTGCGTCCGGCTACCGCTTCTATAGCTATGGCGACGCCAGCCTGTTGCTGCCCCTGAAAGGACGCTGATGCGCCTGTTCCTAATCCTCGCCGCCTTCGGCGCGACTCCCGCCCTGGCCCAGCAGGTGCCGATCGTTCCGATCGTGCCCGGCCAGCAGGCGCAACCCGCGGCGACGGTCATGGTCGAGCCGGTCGGAATGATGATCGCCGGGTTCGACAGCGACGGCGATGCCAAAGTCACCCGCGCCGAATTCGACACCGGCCTGCGCCACAGCTTCGACAGCATCGACACCGGCAAGACCGGCGCGCTCGGCTATATTGCCTTTTCCGACTGGTCCGAACGCTGGCTCGGCGACCGCAACACCTTGCCGAGCCCCTTCGAGACCGACCGCGACGGCGACAACAAGATCAGCTGGGACGAGCTCGCCGCGCGGTTCGCGCTGCTTTTCACGCGGTTCGACACCAACAAGGACGGCACACTCACACGCAGCGAATTGCTGACCTTGCGCCCGCAGCTGTTCGATCGCGACCGGCGCGGACGCCCGATGGGCAAGCCCGGCCAGCAGCCGCGCAATTGAGGTCCTAGCATCTCATGCGCATGCCCGGCTAAACGGCCTGAATGGCGGGACACGACCACGATCATCATCACGCGCATGCCCCGGCCGATTTCGGCCGCGCTTTCGCTTTGGGTGCGGCGCTCAATATCGCCTTCGTCGCAGTGGAAGGTACCGCCGGCTTCCTGACCGATTCGGTGGCGCTGCTCGCCGATGCCGGGCACAATCTCTCCGACGTCCTCGGGCTACTCGTCGCCTGGGCGGGAGCCGAGCTGGCGAAGCGCCCCGCCTCGCGCCGCTTCACGTACGGCTTGCGCGGGAGCTCGATCCTCGCCGCGCTGGCCAATTCGGTGCTGCTGCTGGTCGCGGTCGGGGCGATCGCACTCGAGGCGATCCAGCGCTTCGCCGATCCGCCCCAGATCCAGGGCGGCACGGTGATGATCGTCGCCGCCATCGGCATCGCCGTGAACCTGTCCACCGCATTGCTGTTCGCGCGCGGGCGCAAGGGCGACATCAACATCCGCGGCGCCTATCTCCACATGGCCGCGGACGCCGCGGTATCGGCCGGGGTAGTAGTCGGCGGCGGGCTGATCCTGCTCACTGGCGCCGCATGGATCGATCCCGCGATCAGCCTCGTCATCGTCGCGGTGATCCTGTGGAGCACCTGGGGTCTGGCGCGCGAATCGGTGACGATGGCGCTCCAGGCGGTACCGGCGGGGATCGACGCCGAAGCGGTCGAGCGGGCGCTGGTCGCGCTTCCCGGCGTGGCGCGCGTCCATGACCTGCACATCTGGCCGATGAGCACCACCGAGGCTGCGCTCACCGCGCATCTGGTGATGCCCGGTGGCCATCCCGGCGACGCCTTTCTGATCGATCTCCAGCACCGGCTGGCGCACGATTTCCGCATCGATCACACCACGGTGCAGATCGAGCTTGGCGAGGGTGCCGAATGCCGCATGCACGGCCATGCCCATGGTTGAGGCGGCACCCCCGATCCGGCTGGTGATCTTCGATTTCGACGGCACGCTGTCGGACAGCGGCGACTGGTTCCTGTCGGTCGTCGACCAGCTCGCTCGCCGCTTCCGCTTCCGCACCGTCGGCCCTGACGAAGTCGAGATGCTGCGGCATCGCAGCTCGCGCGAAGTGATCGACTTTCTCGGCATCTCGCGCTGGAAGATGCCGCTGATCGCACGGCACCTCCGAAAACTGGTCGGGCTCAACGCGCACCAGATCGAGCTCTTCCCCGGCACCCCCGATCTGCTCGAGCGGCTGGCCGAGACGGGCGTCAAGATCGCGCTGGTTACCTCCAATTCCGAGGCCAATGCCCGCAAAATCCTCGGCGAAAAGCACGCCGCCCGGATCGACTTTTACGCCTGCGGCTCTTCCTTGTTCGGCAAGGCACCCAAGTTCCGCCGGGTGCTCAAGAAGATGGCAATCCCCCCGATCGCCGCGCTGGCGATCGGCGACGAGACACGTGACATCGATGCCGCGCGCGAAGTCGGCATGCGCGCCGGCGCGGTACTATGGGGCTATGCCAGCGAGGCGGTGCTCACCGCCCACGCGCCCGACACCTTGTTTCGCGGGCCGCAGGACATAATCGACTACGTCGCCACGCATCGCTGCTGACTATTCGCACCTCAATCGAGATGCACCGCCAGCCAGACGCTGGGGCGATCCTTTGCCGTCCATGTCACCCAATGCTTCTGCCCGCGCGCGATCCAGACGTGATCGCCTGCCTGCAGCGTCACTTCGTCCGAATCCTCGATGCGGAGCCCCGCTGCACCTTCGAGCAGTAGTACCCATTCGTCCTGTTCCTGCACCATCGGCGCGTCTTCGGGCGTAGACTGGCCGCGCGAAACGATCCGCTCCACGCGAATGCCGGGCCGTGCGAGCAATTCGGTAAACGCTTCGGCGTGCCCGGCGGGTGGCAGCCCGGTGAGCAGATTCGCCACCTTCACCTCGAGACGCGGCCTGGGCCTGGGCCTGGGCCTGGGCTTGGGCTTGGGCGCCGGCGCGGCTTTCGGTGCAGCCTTGGGTTTCTGGCGCGCCCTCACCGAACCCGCCGATTTGCTCCACGCGTTGCTCGCCGTGCCGCGAAGATACTCCTCGACCTCCTCGGCGCTGGCGGCAAGGCCATTCACATCAACGCCGAACACCGGCGCGCCTTTGGCGTCGTTCAGCCCGTATTTGCCAAAGTCGCCACCCGGCTTGCGCCGCCGCGAAGCAATCAGCTTGAGCCCGCGATGCGTCGCCATCTCGCGCAATTTGTCGGTCGTCTCGTTTGGCATGATCCCTCGACTCAAGGCGATTGAGGCCGCTAGGGCAACGCCCCATGGCATCCTCGGCTCCCCGGTTCCAGTTCACCATCCACGCTACCGACGGCAAGGCCCGGCTCGGCACGATCACGATGCAGCGCGGCGAGATCCGCACCCCGGCCTTCATGCCGGTCGGCACCGCGGCCACCGTCAAGGCAGTCAAGCCGCAGGACGTGCGCGCGAGCGGCGCCGATATATTGCTCGGCAACACCTATCATTTGATGCTCCGCCCCACCGCCGAGCGTGTGCACAAGCTCGGCGGGCTGCACAAATTCATGGGCTGGGATCGCCCGATCCTCACCGATTCGGGCGGTTATCAAGTGATGAGCCTTTCCGAACTGACCAAGCGCAGCGAGGAAGGCATCGTCTTCAAGTCGCATCTCGACGGCTCGCGCCACATGCTCAGCCCCGAACGCTCGATGGAGATCCAGCGGCTGCTCGGCTCGAACATCGTCATGGCGTTCGACGAACTCGTGCCCACTACGTCGCCACGCGAGGTTCAGGCCGCGGCGATGGAGCGCTCGATGCGCTGGGCCAGGCGCAGCCGCGCCGGCTTCGATGCGGGCGGGGATCATGCCGAGAACAATGCGCTGTTCGGCATCCAGCAAGGCGCGCTAGACGAAAGCTTCCGCAAGGCATCGGCCGACGCACTTCTCGACATCGGCTTCGACGGCTACGCCATCGGCGGTCTCGCCGTCGGCGAAGGCCAGGAGGCGATGTTCGGCGTACTCGATTACGCCCCCGGCCAGCTCGACCCGGTCAAGCCGCGCTATCTCATGGGGGTCGGAAAGCCCGACGACGTGGTCGGCGCGGTCGAGCGGGGAGTCGACATGTTCGACTGCGTCCTGCCGACTCGCTCGGGGCGCACCGGCCAGGCCTTCACCCGCACCGGCCCGATCAACATCCGCAATGCCAAATTCGCCGAGGATCAGGGCCCGCTCGATCCGGCCTGCGCCTGCGCGACCTGCGCCGGCTGGAGCCGCGCCTATGTCCACCATCTCGTCCGCGCCGGCGAGATCCTCGGCGCGATGCTGATGACCGAGCATAATCTGTGGTTCTACCAGCAGTTGATGGCCGATCTGCGCAGCGCGATCGGCGATGGGCGGCTGACCGATTTCGCGAATGCCTTCCGCCGCGACTATCGCGCCGTGCCCAAGCCCTTAGCTTAACCATCTTCTGTTCCGCGGCGGGACGCCGCCGAATCGGGGGGCGCCGTGTTCGCGATTTCGCGATATATGGAGCGCCTTCCGGGCCCATCGGCTCGCTTGGGGCAGGCATATTGTTCTGGCGGCGGTTCACTCGAATGCAGATGCGCGGCGTGGCGGCGGGGGCGATCGTCTCGCTGGTCGGCGCCGGCTTCTCCGCACATGCATTGAGCCCCGACACGCCGAGCACGGCCCCGAAACCCGCCGCCACCGGCTATGAAGCCGACGACCATTTTCCCGGCGCAGCCTTTTATACGGCGGTCTCCGACGAAGCCGCCGTGGCGACCGGCACCACCGGCACGATCGCGCTCCCCGATCTGCCGGTGCCCGAGAATGCCGTGATCGATTCGTCGATCCAGCCGGCCGCGCCGTTCCGCCTCGCCGGCACCGCAGTCGATCACGTCCGCGCGCTCCAGTGCCTCACCCAGGCGATCTATTACGAGGCGGCGAGCGAGCCCGATGACGGCCAGCGCGCGGTCGCGCAGGTCGTGCTCAATCGCGTCCGGCACCCTGCCTTCCCCGCCACGGTCTGCGGCGTCGTCTTTCAGGGTTCGGAAAAGCGCGGCTGCCAGTTCAGCTTCGCCTGCGACGGCGCGATGGCGCGCATCCCGTCGCGCAGCGCATGGGCGCGCGCCGAACGCGTCGCCGGCGCAGCCCTTGCCGGCAGCGTGTTCGCGCCGGTCGGCATGGCCACGCATTATCACACCTATGCGGTCACCCCTTCCTGGAACCGCGGGCTGGTGATGACCGGCATGTTCGGCGCGCATCTGTTCCACCGCTGGAAGGGCTGGTGGGGAATGGCCGCAGCGTTTCGCCAACCCTATCAGGGCGGCGAGCCCTTCCCCGCCCCGCACCTTGCCGCGGCGCCGACCGCGGTCGCTCCGCTTCCCGTTGTCGCGTCGGCAGGGATCGCAAAAGCCGCCAGCGTCGCTGTCCAGCCGGCTTATGCCGAGAGCGGCGCGCCGGTCGCGGCTTATGCCGAGGCCACGCTGCCCGACTCGCAGATCCTCGACAAATGGAAGGACAGCGGCAAGCCGTTGCGCTGAGCCGCTCGCGTCAATCCGGCGTTAACCCTTGTCCGGCAAGTATGCGGGCGCTCTCTCTGCGTGGGGCAAGGAGAGCGCCCGCGCTGCCGCGTCCGAGTCATCCGGGGGGAAATGACGCGCGACAGCTATCGGAACAACGGACGGTCGGACCACGCCGAAGCGCGGCAACGCAATACGGTACGCGTCAGGTCAGTCCATCACCGCGGCGCAATCGAAACCGTAATGAGGTCGCTATACAGCCCGGCGCGCTTGCCTGCGACGCTCCCGATCACGAAGCGCATCGGCAGCGAATCGCGCGTCGGATCGGTTCCTGCCGAATTATAGTTCGCCGTCGATGCCAGCGACAGGGTGTTTTCGCCGATCATCAATTGATAGGGCACGCTCCAATCGGCATTCGCCATCTTGAGCACCCCATTGTTTTTCGAAACGAATTCGAGCCGATAGGCGCGGGTACTCGCCACCGTCATCTGCAGCGGCACCGGTGCGATGCCCTCGGCCAGCTCGCCAAGATCGACCAGGGCCTGGCCGCCATTGCGGCGATACTGGCCCGACAGCCCGAGCACCGCCGAAGGCAATACGTTCACCCCGAGCACCAGCGAACGCGAAGCCAGCATGTCGCCGCGCCCCTGTTGCTCGGCGACGAGCGTCACGCGCTGGCTGTAGAGTCCGTCGGCTACCAGCCCGTCCTCGTCGGCGGCGAACTGGAAGCGCACCAATTGCTGACTATGCGGCTGGACGACCACCGGGCGCTGCGTCGCGCGCGCGATCGTCCGGCCGGAGAGCGGAGTCGCGTTGCTGTTCGAGAATTGATCGAGCAACGTATAGGTGACGCGTCCGGTGTGGCCGGCCTTGGCAAGTCCGAACGGCTCCTGGTCGACGAGAAAGACGGGGTTGAACGCACAGGCCGCGCCGCCTTCGTTGTTGAACACGACGTCGAAGGTTCCCAGCGGAACGTTGGTCGCGAACGGGTCATAGCCCTGGATGATCCAGTTGCTCGCGCTGCTTTCGATGCGCAGCGCGCAATCCGCACGCGACGCGATCGACGCGGACTGCGCCCAAGCCGGGCTGGCCGAAGCCAGCGCCGCAGCTGCTGCCAGAGTGGCCGAAATCAGGGTCGTCATGGTCACCTCAATTCGCCGGCTTCAGGACTATCGTTTTAAGATCGACGAGACCAGTGGTGTCGGAAGGCACCTTGAACTCGAACGCAGTCGGCCCGGCGCCGAGCTCGACGCGGTAATCGACTGCGGGGCGCAGATTCTGGATCGCGAAGCGTCCCACCGAATTGGTGAAGAACGGCAAAGGCTCCTTGTCCTTGCCATCCTTGGCGATGACGCGGCCTCCGGCAAGCGCCACCGGCTTGCCGTCGGGGAAGGCCAGCACGCCCGCAGCGCTGACGAACGCGTCAGTGCCGATCTTGAGCTTGTAGCCGCTGTGATAAGGCGGGTTCACCCGCACCGTGCCCGCGCCGATATCGTAGCCGACCGGCGGGTTCTCGACGTCGTACTGGACCGGCTGGTTGACGTAGCTGTTGAGATAGCCGTTGACCGCCGCGCCAAACGTGCCGCTCTTGCTCATATAGTCGCTGCTGACCAGCGACTGGCCGGCGACGACGCTGTGCCCCTTCAAATTTTTGTGCGGGTAGAGCAAGGCGAAGCTGTCGTTGACGCGGCGTCCGACGCCGACCACGCCGTCGGCGAACGCGATCGAAGTGCCGACGCGCACCGACGACACATTGACCTGGCCGAACCCGCCTATATTGGGTCCATAGCTCGAATGGCTCACCGTCGCGTCGAAGCGATTGGCGATATAATCGGCGAAGCCCTGCAGCGCGACCGTGCGATCGTCGCGGCTCGCCACCGCGCCATAACCGACGCTGCCGATCTGGTTCGACGAGGAGTGGAGGTACGAGAGCGAACTGGTGTTGGTGCTGCTCTCGTGCCGCGCCTCGAAGCGATCGCGGAACGTCGGCTGGAACACCAAAGCGATATTGAAGCCGAGCCCGCGCCCACGGCCGATCGTGCTGTCGAACCTCGAATATTCGACCCCGGCGCGCACGCTGACGCGCCGATCGAAATAGTAATTCGCCGAAACGCCGATACGATAGCTGTCGTTGCGGTTGCGGCTCTTGAGATAACTGCCGGTGATCAGCGCCGACAGGCGCTGGTTGATCTGGCGGGTATATTGGCCGCTGATCGATACCGAGCTCGAATTGTCCGCCTCGGGCGACGACAAAAAGGCATAATGCCGCGACAGATAATCGGCGCGGATGCTCGCCGAGTCGACCAGCCCGCCACGATCGATCAATTGATCGAAGCCGACACCTGCGGAATATCCCTCGCCGACTTCGCGCGAATGGCTGAGCCCGCCGTCGAGCAATAGCCGCGAGCCGCCGCCGAGCACGAACTGGGTCTGCCCGGTCAAGGTCTGAACCTGCGCGCTGGCCTGCAGCCCGACGCCGATCGCCGGCGCGTCGACGAACGCCTTGCGGAAGAAGCCGGAGAAGGCGACGGGACCGTTATAGGCGGGCGAGCGACCGAAATTGTTGCTCGTCGGCCCGATATAGGCGGCATATTCATAGTCGCCCGGCACCAGATCGATCGGATCGAGATACTGGCTATAGGCGATCGACTGGACCGATCCGCTATTGTCGCGGACTTCGATCTGAACGTCGTTGCTGCCGGCGAGCAGCGGCAGCGAACTGAAATCATAGGATCCCGCATCGAGCCGCAGCTCGCGATACAGCACGCCGTTGCGCAGGATGCGAACGCTCGCGTCGCGCTGGAGCACCAGCTGGCGATTGCCCTGCAGCACCGACGACCGATACGGATCGAAACGCTGGCGCTGTCGGCTGACACCGACGCCGCCGATCTGCACATAGCCTTGCTGGCCGCGCACTTCGGGGGTCAGGTCGCCCAGAAACCAGCGTCGATACTCCGCCGGCTCGTCATAGACGAAGCGGGCATAGTTGCGATCGAAGCGATAGGCGCCGCCGCCAAACCCCTGATTGCCGAACTGGCCATCGGCCTCGAGGACGACACCGCCATAGCGCATCGCGCCGTTCAGCGCGATCGAGGGCGGACTGTTGAAATTGCCCTCCCAAGACCGGGCATAATAACCGTTGATGTTGAGGAAGGCGGCGAAATCGGCGGGCGCGAGGTCGATATTGTCGTCGCCGGGATTGGGCGGCGAGAAGAGTTGCTCGAGCGCGCGCTTCGACGGGTCGATCGTCAGCACGACCACGGCGAGGCTGCTCGGATCATATTCGAACGAAATGCCCAGCGGCTTGAGATCGTCCGATTCGAGCCGGTCCTTGCCCGCCGCCGCCTTGAGCAGCTGGTCGCGCGCCTGCGGATTGAGCAACGGGCCGATCAGCCCTTCGAACGGCTTGCGCTCGGCGAGCAGCCGATCGTCATAGGTCAGCCGGATCGGCATGTCGCCGAGTGCGCGCTGCTTGAACAGCAACGGCACGGTGAGATCCATGTCGCGATCGTACGGATTGATGTCCGGGCGACCATATTTGCCGATCGGCAGCGACGCCGTTCCGGTCTGCCCGACCACGGGCAGCGCATCGATGTTCGGCTTGGCGCCGCCGGGCAGCGGCACGATGCTCTGGGGCGGCGGCGAGGTCGGCGGCGCGCTCTGCGGGGCGGGCTGGGTACGCGGCAGCGGCACGGAGACCTGCGCCGCGGCGGTCCCGCCGGTCAGGCAGAACCACGCCGTGGCGCTGAGCAGCCTGCCGCGCTTCATTTGACAAACTTGACGTTGATCGGCCCCGGCCCGAACGCCTTCACCACCGCAAAGCGGAACACGCGCGTGCCCCCGCCGCCGGGAACATAGCCGCTGCCGATGCCGCGATTGAGATCCTCTTCGGAGATCAGGATCCGCAGCGACTTGCCGGCGGTATCCTTGCCCTCGATCACCCATTTCAGCGCCGACATCATCGCATGGCGGCGGCCGGTGTTCTTCATCACGACTTCGAGGCCCGGCACCATCGGCGGCAGCGGGTCGCCCTGCTTGGCGGCGGGCGGCTGATAGTCGATCGGCTTGACCGAAGTCGCGCTGACATTGGGCTGCGCATTCGGCGGCGCGACCACGACGAGCGCCTTCATGTGATAGACCACCTGCACCTGCGCGGCCTGGCCGCCGGTGCCGGGCTCGGTCGGGATCGGCAATTGGTTGACCGAGAGATAATAGGCTTGCGAGGTCGGGATGTCGGCGCCGCCCACCCATTGCAGGCGGATCACCTGGCGCGCGCCTTGCGGCAGCATGCCCTGCGGCGGGAAGACGATGAAGTCGGCGTCGGCGGCGGTCTCGCTCGGCACGCCGTTCTCGTCGAAGGCGAGCCGCGTGATCCGGGTCTCGAACGGCAGCTTGCCGGCGTTGAGATTCTGCACTTCCACCCGCGCGACCGAATCGCTGCCGGTAGTGGTCATCTCGACGATCATCGGCGAGACGCGCATTGCATAGACCGATGCCGCACCGGCGACGAGCGCGGTCGCGACAATGGCCGAACGGACAGCCGCCCGTTGGAAACTGCTATACACTGGCAAGGCCCCCGCCCCTATGACTGCGCGCTCCTCGGCACGCATTGTTACGCAATACTCGAAAGGGGGAGGATTGTATCCTCCCCCTTCCTCAAGTCGGCATTCTGCCGGACCAGCCGGATCAGAGAGCCTTGAGCTCGACGGTCAGCGTGTCCTGGTAGTTGCCCGCGACCAGGGCCTTGCCCGGGGTCGGCGCGTTGATCGTCAGCGTCATGTCCGAACGCCATGCACCGCCGGTCCAGACCTTCGACGCGTCGCCGGTGGCGGCGGTCACGGTCTGCGGGCTGCCGGCAGCGCCGGCCGAGGTGTTGGTCGTGCCCTGGAACGAAGCAGCCACCGAATAGGGGATGTTCGCCTGGAACTCGTTCGAGTCATAGCCGCCGGCTGCGCCGTTGAGCAGGCCCTGCGCGCCGTTCTGCTTCGAGAGCGTCACGGTGTTGTTGAAGTTGCAGCCTGCAGTGGTCGAGTTGACGACGGCGGTGGCCGGCGAAACCATGTCGAACGCGCTGCTCACGTTGGTGTTCGAGTTGGTGTTGACGCCGATCGTGCCGAAGTCGAGCGTGTGCGCCGTGCTGCTGCCACCGTAATAGGAGCAATCCTTGGTAACGGTGCCCTTGATCAGCCAGGTGTTGGTGACGGTCGGCGACGCGGTCTGGGTGTTGCCGGCGTTCAGGCCGAACTGGTTGTAGCCAACGCCGCCGCTGAGGACCACGCCGACGGCATAGCCGAGCAGCGACGAATGGTTGGTGGTGCCACCGAACACGCCCGGGGTCTGGCCCGAGAATGCGATGTCGTCAGCCTGCGCGACGCCGGCGGTCGAGAGCAGCGCGAGAGCGGCTGCCGAGAGAAGCTTCTTCATGTGCAAATCCCCACTTCTGGTTCGGCGCCCCCCCGACGTTATTGCCGAGTCGTTCACCGACGATTGACGTTTAACAATTATCCGCAAGCATTCAATATTTAATTAGCTTACGTTAACCACTATTGTTTCAATTTAGAAACAATAATGATGCCTTTTAGACGCCGCGATATGTTTGGTACGGCGCACTAAACTCAATATTACTCAAAGCCGTTACTAGTTCGGTGCGATCGTGATCTCGATCACTTCGCCATATTGCCCGGCGAGAAGCCCCGCCTCACTGGAAACACTGCCCAGGCTGAGCCGCAGCAGCAGTCCGTCGATCGCGATGCCGCCGGCGCTGGAGATCGCCTGCCCGCCGACGAGCGAGCGCCCCTCGAACACCTTGGAGATCATCTCGGTCGTCGGCCGCCGCACCGGCAGCTCGACGTCGAGGCTGTAGGGCACCGAGCCCGCGTAAGGGCCCTGGCCGTGCGGCATTTCGGAATGGGTGAGCGCGCCGTTCTGCGCTTTGATCAGCATCGTGAACGGCATGTTGCAGTCCAGCGCGACCTTGGCGGCGGCGGACTTGCCCGGGCGAGTCAGGTCGCCGAAGTCGGCAGTCGGGATCGCGCCCATCTGGCAGCGCTGGGCAATGCTGCCCTGCACGGCGATGTCCATCGACTTGACGTTCGAGATTTCCTGCGCCGAGGCAGGGGAGGCCGAGATGCCCAAAACAAGCGCAGCACCAATTGCGGCACTGGCGAGAAGGGTGCGCGTCGAGCCGAAGAGCGCGCTCGCAAAGCTGTCTGGAACGGTTGCAGGCTGCGTGCGCCGCGGCGCCGCATCAACCCGATAGTCCGCCGCAGCACCCACAAAACCGGACGTCTGCGCACCAGTTCTGGCACGCAGGCTCCCGGATTGCGGATGGCGTGGGCGGCTCCCCCCGGAGCACATACCCTCAACTCCCCCAGTCCCTCGTTAAAGCTTTAATAATATTTTAACGCGGCGAGAGTCGATCGAATTAAGTGGTTAACTCGTCCCAGGAGTGCACATCGGTACTTTTCCGGAATGTTTCCAGCAAGTTGTGCTTCAATATTTTCTGCGGAAGACGACCGAATCAAGGGCCGATGAGGCTGTCGAAGCCCCATCCCCCTGCGCGACTCGGCGTCCCGTCGAGTCGTATTAACGCTTCGCCGCAACCTGCGGACCGACTCGGATCAGCCTCTTTGCCCGTGGCGTTGATCTATTCTTAGATCATTAACCTTCCGTATCAATCATATTTTCAAAGGGACATGCGATCAGGCCTGATCAGCCAGCGACAGGTATTACGATGCCGATCAGATCTCTCCCCAAACTCTCCGCGATACTCCTGCTGTTGTGCGGGTCTGCCGCAAGCGCCGAATCCGTGGCTTCTGGCAGCTTCCACCTGCAATTGACCGTGCCATTGGTCTGCACGGTCAGTCACCAGAGCGCGATCAGCGCCGCGGGCGACGGCTATCGCCTCGGCGAGCTGCGCGAGTTCTGCAATTCGCCGCGCGGCTATGCGCTGGTGGTGAATTACGCGCCGGGCTCGATGAAAGGCGCGGTGGTCGCCGTCGGCGAAGAGCGCGTCGTGCTCGACGGCTCGGGCCGCGCCGTGGTCAGCCGCACTCCGGGTCCGCGCATCCGCGACCGCGAGATCTTCGCCGAGCCGGGCGCTGCCGGCTTCGATACCGATCGCCTCGAGTTCAACCTCGAAGCCTCGTGATCGAAACATCGTGACGGGGACTGTCCCGGATTGAACCTCCCACGATCGGGAATCCGTTTGCGCGAATTCCCGATCGGCTCTTAACTGAACCGATGGATACGTCCGTTCATTCCGAAGATCTCGGCGAGATCGTCGAAACGCTGATTGAGGCGCAGGCTTTGCTCGCTTCCTCCATCTATGTCGATTTGGTCAATCTCGGCCTGCTCGACACCGACGCCGCCGCACGGCGCCTCCACGCGCTGGGTGATATCGCGGCGAGCCCGCTCCAGCGCCATCCGGCAGTTGCCGAGGCGCTCGGCGCCCGCATCCGCGATTATGCCGAAGGGCTCGAGCGTGCGCATCGCAGCGGTTCGCGTCCGCGCTTTCAGCTTCAGTTGGTCCAGGGCGGCAAGGCCTGAGCCGCGCGCTCAGGCGCGTTGGCGGCCGGGCTCGGCATTCGCGTCGCCATTGGCGGAGCGGGTTCGACAATAATCGGATTTGAGCGCCCATCCCTGGCCGCGGACCGACTGGATGAAGTCGCGGCCGCCGCTTGCGAGCTTGAGCTTCTGGCGAAGATTGGAGACGAACACGTCGATCGTGCCGATCGTCGCCTGCTCGCCCTCCGCATAGAGCGCCTGGTGGATGGTCCGCCGCGCGACCGGCTGCGGCATCGCCTGCCACAGCAGATCGAGCACGCGCTTCTCCGAATCGGTCAGCCCGACCTGGCGCCGGCCGACGCGGTACTGGTTTTCCTCTTCGCGATAGATCAGCGAATTGAGATAGTCGCTGCGCGTCTCGCGCGTCTTGCCGCCTTGCTCGAGCGCGGACAGGACAAGACCGACCAGCTCGTCGCGGTGCGAATCGAGCAACGCATGGAGCGCCGGCGCTTCTCCGCTCGCGGGCGCTTGCTGTGCCAGTGCGGATGCGCGCCGGACCAGTTCCAGCGCATCGTCGACGCTGCGTTTGCTCTCGGTCAACCGCGCCTCACAGTCGCGCAGCAGCCCGGCAAGCGATTCGCTAGCGGCCGGCATGGGGGCGGCACCTGAAGTTGTGGGCGTGGTTGGTCAGCGATTCTTTGACAACCTTTGGGGGGTTGCTGAAATCTATGAATGCCGCCTGCGGCAAATCCGACGCAACTTTTATCACTGTAAGCCATTACCCGTCTGAAGATAGATCGCCTCAAAGCGCTCGTTTCTTGCTAGGTACATTCCGCCATTCTCATGAATGACGCAAGAGCGAAACAATTAGCTCAATGAAGTTATCTATACTTAATAGTTTAACAATCGGTTAATTCTTCATAACAATTTATTGAAGATGCATGCCCGGACCTTCGCGCCGGCCCGCCCGTCCCTTGCTCCGCCGCCCGTCCAGGCGTAGCCCCGGACCATGACCGACTCCGCCACTGCGCTCGCTTATGTCGAGGCCCACCTCGACGACAGCCTCGACCGCCTGTTCGCGCTGATGCGCGTGCCTTCGATCTCCACCGACCCGGCTTATGCCGAGCAATGCCGCGCCGCCGCGCAGGTCCTGGCTGACGAACTGACCGCACTCGGCTTCACGGCGCGGGTCGCCCCGACGCCGGGACACCCGATGGTGGTCGCGCATCATGATGGCGACGGGCCGCACGTACTGTTCTATGGCCATTACGACGTCCAGCCGGTCGACCCGCTCGAATTGTGGAAGCGCGACCCGTTCGATCCGGTGCTCGAGACGCGCGGCGACGGCAGCAAGGCGATCGTCGGCCGTGGCGCCTCGGACGACAAGGGCCAGCTGCGCACGTTCATCGAGGCTTGCCGCGCGTGGAAGGAAACCGCCGGCAAGCTCCCGGTTCGCGTCACCATCTTGTTCGAAGGCGAAGAGGAATCGGGTTCGGAAAGCCTGGAGCCGTTCCTCCACGAGCATGCCGGCGAGCTCCGCGCCGATTTCGCTTTGATCTGCGACACCTCGATGTGGGACACCGCGACTCCGGGACTCACCATCGGGCTGCGCGGCATGGCCGGCGGCCAGGTCACCGTCTGCGGGCCCGCGCGCGATTTGCACTCGGGGCTCTATGGCGGCCCGGCGCGCAATCCGATCCAGGTGCTCACCAATATCCTCGCCGACCTCAAGGATGCCGAAGGCCGCGTCACGCTCCCCGGCTTCTACGATGGCGTCCGCCCGCTGAGCGCCGAGGTCCAGGCGAGCTGGGACGCGCTTGGCTTCGACTCGACGCAGTTTCTTGGCGAAGTCGGCCTCAGCGTGCCCGCCGGCGAGAGCGGCGTCGGCGTGCTCGAGCAGAGCTGGGCGCGCCCTACTGCGGAGATCAACGGCATCTGGGGCGGCTATACCGGCGAGGGCTTCAAGACCGTCATCCCCGCCGAAGCGCATGCCAAGATCAGCTTCCGCCTCGTCGGCGATCAGGACCCCGACCAAGTCTGGGCGGCGTTCGAGGACCATGTCCGCTCGCATCTCCCTGCCGATTGCACCGCGGAGTTCAAGGTGCGCGGCGGCTCGCGCGCGATCAGCCTCGCCGCCGACAGCCCGCCGCTCGCCGCGACGCGCGCCGCGCTCGATGCCGAATGGGGCAAGTCGGCGTTGCTCGCCAGCGGGGGCTCGATCCCGGTGGTCAATTCGATCCGCTCGATCCTCGGCATGGACAGCGTGATGGTCGGTTTCGCGCTCAACGACGACAATATCCACTCGCCCAACGAGAAATACGACCTCAACAGCTTCCACAAGGGCATCCGCTCGTGGGTGCGGATCCTCGATCGGCTCGGCACGATGGTGCAGGCGGAAGCCCCGGAGACCGCAACCGCCTGACCGAAGGGTACAGCGATGGCTATGCAGACCTGGTGGCTCTACGTCACCGCGGTGTTCCTGATCGCGGGAACACCGGGACCCAATATGCTTCACGTGATGGTGCAGAGCATCCATCACGGGCCACGCCGCGCGATCTATTCGATGGCAGGTCTGATGAGCGCGGTGTTGCTATGCCTGCTCGCCTCGGCCGCGGGGCTCGGCGCACTGCTCAAGGCCTCGCCGGCCCTGTACGACGTGCTGCGCTATGCCGGCGTCGCCTACCTCGTCTGGCTTGGGATCAAGGCGTGGCGCGCGCCGGTCGGCGCCGCGGCGAACGCCCCGCATACGCGGCGCTCGGCGGGCGCTCTCTACGCGACGGGGCTGGCCACCGGCCTGTCCAACCCCAAATTGATCATCTTCGCCGCGGCCTTGTTCCCGCAGTTCCTCGACATGCACCGGCCATTCTGGCTCCAGCTCGGCATTCTGGTCGCCAGCTTCGTGGTGATCGAAGGCTTCTGGTACGGTGCATATGCGTTCGGCGGCCGCTCGCTTGCCGCATGGCTGGCTCCTGCCAACCGCCAGAAGCTGTTCAACCGCGCAACCGGCGTGATGTTCATCGGCTTTGGCGGCGTGTTGCTCGGCAGCCGGGTATAGGCTTGACCTGAGGCCGCGACTGGGGTTCGAGCCTTTTCGCACCATGAACGGAAATCCATGACGACCGACCTCGAACAATTGCGCGGCGATCTGCTCGCCTCGATCCAGGCCGCGGCCGGACTCGACGCCGTCGAAGCGCTGCGCGTCCACGCGCTCGGCAAGCAGGGCGCGATCACCGGGTTGCTCAAGACCTTGGGCGCGATGCGCCCCGAGGAACGCCAGGAGCAGGGCCCACGCATCCATGGCCTGCGCGAGGCCATCACCGCCGCGCTGGCGGAGCGCAAGGCCGTGCTCGAGCGGCTGGCGCTCGACGCGCGGCTGGCCAGCGAGACGCTCGACCTGACGCTGCCGGTGGACGGTGTGCCGCCGGGCAGCGTCCACCCGGTGAGCCAGGTGATGGACGAGCTCGCCGAGATCTTCGCCGATCTCGGTTTCGCGGTCGCCACCGGCCCCGAGATCGAGGACGACTGGCACAATTTCACTGCGCTCAACATCCCCGAGACCCATCCGGCGCGGGCGATGCACGACACTTTCTATCTGGCCGGCGAGCACGAGCCGAAGATGGTGCTGCGCACTCACACCAGCCCGGTGCAGATCCGCACGATGATGACGCAGAAACCGCCGATCCGGATCATCGCGCCGGGCCGGGTCTACCGTTCGGACTCCGACGCGACGCACACGCCGATGTTCCACCAGATCGAGGGGCTGGTGATCGACAAGGGGATCACCCTCGGCCATCTGAAATGGACGCTCGAGACCTTCCTGAAAGCCTTTTTCGAGCGCGACGATATCGTCCTGCGCCTGCGCCCGAGCTATTTCCCGTTCACCGAGCCGTCGGCCGAGGTCGATGTCGGCTATTCGGTGGTCAACGGGAAGCGCGTCATCGGCGGGTCCGAGGGCTGGATGGAAGTGCTGGGCTCGGGGATGGTGCACCCCAAGGTGATCGCCGCCTGCGGGCTCGACCCCGAGGAATGGCAGGGCTTCGCCTTCGGCACCGGCGTCGACCGGCTGGCGATGCTCAAATACGGGATGGATGATCTGCGCGCCTTTTTCGACGGCGATCTGCGCTGGTTGCGGCATTATGGCTTCTCGGCGCTCGACGTGCCCACGCTGAGCGGGGGAGTGGGCGCATGAAGTTCACGCTGAACTGGCTCAAGGAGCATCTCGAGACCACCGCCGCGCTCGACGAAGTCGTCGAGACGCTGACGCGCATCGGGCTCGAGGTCGAGGGCGTCGAGAATCCGGGCGCGAAGCTCGCCGCCTTCCGTGTGGCCAAAGTGCTGACCGCCGAGCGCCACCCGCAGGCCGACAAATTGCAGGTGCTCACCGTCGATACCGGCGAAGGCCCACCGCTGACGGTGGTGTGCGGCGCGCCCAATGCGCGCGCCGGATTGGTCGGCGTGCTCGGGCTTCCCGGCGCGGTGGTTCCGGCCAACGGCATGGTGCTCAAGGTCGCCGCAGTGCGCGGAGTCGAATCGAACGGGATGATGTGCTCGACGCGCGAGCTCGAACTCGGCGACGATCATGACGGGATCATCGAGCTTCCCGCCGATGCGCCGATCGGCACGCCCTACCCCGATTATGCCGGGCTCAACGACGCCGTGATCGACGTCTCGATCACCCCCAACCGCCAGGACTGCATGGGCGTGCGCGGCATCGCGCGCGACCTCGCTGCTGCCGGGCTCGGCACGCTCAAGCCGCTCAAAGTCGATCCGGTGCCGACCAGCGGCGCGGGGCCGGAAGTGCGGATCGAGGCGCCCGAGGGCTGCCCGGCCTATTTCGGCCAGACGGTCAGCGGCGTGACGAACGGCGCGTCGCCCGACTGGATGCAGCGCCGATTGAAGGCGATCGGCCAGCGCCCGATCTCGGCTTTGGTCGACATCACCAATTATGTGATGATCGATCTCGGCCGTCCCCTGCACGTCTACGACAAGGCCAGGCTCTCGGGCGCGCTGGTCGTCCGCAAGGCGAAGGCCGGCGAGCAGGTGCTCGCGCTCAACGAGAAGACCTATACGCTCGACGAGAGCGTGACGGTGATCGCCGACGCACAAGGCGTGCACGACATCGGCGGGATCATGGGCGGAGAGGATACCGGCGTGTCCGAGGCCACCACGGACGTGGTGATCGAATGCGCCTTTTTCGATCCCGATCATATCGCGAAGACGGGCCAGAAGCTCAACCTGACCAGCGACGCGCGCTCGCGCTTCGAGCGCGGGGTGGACCCTGCGTTCCTCGAAGACGGTATCGCGATCGCGGCGCGCTACGTTGTCGACTTGTGCGGCGGCAGCGCGAGCGAAGTCACCCGCGCCGGGCACGCGCCGACCGAACCCCGCAGCACGCTCTACGATCCGGATCTCGCCGCGACCTTGGGCGGCCTCGTCGTGCCGGCCGACCGGCAGAAGGCGATCCTCGAAAGCCTCGGCTTCCTTGTGGACTCGAGCTGGAACGTGACCGTGCCGAGCTGGCGCCGCGACGTGGACGGCCCCGCCGATCTCGTCGAGGAAGTCATCCGCATCGAAGGCATCGACAAGGTTCCCTCGACACCGCTTGATCGCGTTCCCGGCGTCGCACGCCCGACCGCCACGACCGAGCAGAAGCTCGAGCGCAAGCTGCGCCGCACCGCGGCGGCGCGCGGGCTCAACGAAGCGGTGACGTGGAGCTTCATCTCCGAAAAGGAGGCGGCGCCGTTCGGCGGCGGCGCATGGCGCCTCGCCAATCCGATCAGCGAAGACATGAAGGTCATGCGCCCCTCGCTGCTCCCCGGCCTGCTCGCCGCGGCCGAGCGCAACGTCAAGCGCGGCGCGAGCGGCATCCGGCTGTTCGAGATCGGGCGTCGCTATCTCGCCGACAGAGAGCGGCTGACGCTCGGCGTGGTGCTTGCGGGCGACCGCTCGGCACGCGGCTGGCAGGGCGGCAAGGGCCAACGCTTCGGCGCATACGACGCCAAGGCCGAAGCATTGGCGTTGCTCGAAGCCGCCGGCGCGCCGGTCGCCAATCTGCAGGTGATGGGCGAGGCGGGCGAAGTCTATCACCCCGGCCAGTCGGCGACCTTGCGGCTCGGGCCCAAGACCGTGCTCGCCGCATTCGGCATGGTCCACCCCTCGGTGCTCAAGGCATTCGATCTCGACGGCGAAGTCGCCGCGGTCGAGATCTATCTCGATGCATTGCCCGCGAAACGCGGCACCGGCTTCGTGCGCCCGGCCTATACCCCGCCCGCGCTGCAGGCCGTCACCCGCGACTTCGCTTTTCTCGTGCCGGCCGAGCTGGCTGCGGGGGATCTCGTCCGCACCGTGAAGGGCGCCGACAAGGCGATGATCGTCGATGCGCGGCTGTTCGACGTCTTTACCGGCACCGGCGTGCCCGAGGGGCAGAAGAGCCTCGCGGTCGAAGTTACGCTCCAGCCGGGTGAGAAGAGCTTCACCGACGCCGAGCTGAAGGGCGTGGCCGACAAAATCGTCGCCGCGGCGGCGAAGCTCGGCGCGAGCCTGCGGGGCTGATCGCGTGATCGAACGGTTCCTCCACGGTCTTCAGGAGAAGATGGAGGACCCGGACGTTTATGAGCCGATGATCGTGGTCGTCCCCGGCGATCTCGACCCCTTCGATCGCCATTATCGCTTCAGCATCCATATCGACGCCGAGCTGCGGCTCGCCGGATTGGGATGCAGCGTCGGCGGCGGCACGCTGTACCGCGGGGTGGACGAAGACGAGGATGAGGACGGCGAGGACGAGATCATCTCGTGCATCCTCGACGTCGACGCCACCGATGTCGACGGTGCCCGCGCGCTGATCCGCCTGCACATGCCCGAACTCGGCGCGCCCGAGGGAACGCTCGTCCAATATGGCGAGTGTGAGGACCGCTATGATGGGGAACGCTGGCACCTCGGCGAACCCCGCAGCATCGAGGAGTTTTGACCTATGCCCACCGCTCTCATCACCGGCGCGACCGCTGGCATTGGCGAAGCCGCCGCGCGGGCCTTTGTCGAGGCGGGCTGGCATGTCGTCGGCACGGGCCGGCGCGCCGATCGGCTTGAGGCGCTGGCGAGTGAACTGGGCGAGCGTTTCCACGCTGCGCGGTTCGACGTGCGCGACGAGGCCGCGCGCGACGGGGCGCTCGACGCGCTGCCCGCGCCGTTCGCCGAGATCGACCTGCTGATCAACAATGCCGGGCTCGCGCTAGGCCTCGAGCCCGCCCAGGACGCCAAGCTGTCCAACTGGACGACGATGATCGACACCAACATCAGCGCTTTGGTGTCGATTACACACAAGCTCCTGCCGCAGCTGATCGCGCGCAAGGGCGCGATCATCAACCTGTCGTCGGTCGCCGCCAATTACCCCTATCCCGGCGGCAATGTGTACGGCGCGACCAAGGCGTTCGTCCGCCAGTTCAGCCTCAATCTGCGCTCGGACCTGATCGGAACCGGGGTGCGCGTCTGCTCGATCGAGCCGGGCATGGTCGAGACCGAGTTCAGCCTGGTACGAACCGGCAGCCAGGAAGCTTCGGACAAACTCTATGCCGGAGTCGACCCGATGACCGCCGAGGACATCGCCAGGACGATGCTGTGGGTCGCCGAACAGCCGCCGCATCTCAACATCAATTCGCTCGAGCTGATGCCGGTCAACCAGGCCTGGTCGCCCTTCCTCGTGCACCGCGAGGCTTGAATGCGCGGGAGCAGAACATGACCAACAGTGGATCGGCCTTCGACGCCGCCACGCGGATCGCCGCGGGCGACGACAAGACGCGCTACGACAATTTCTCGGTGGCGCTGCATTGGGCGACCGCCTTCCTCGTTCTCGCGCAGTTCGTCACCTCGCAGACCTGGGGCTGGTTCGGCCGGCCGACGCATCACACCCTCGTCGTCGCGCACATGACGATGGGGGTGCTGCTAACCGCGGTCATCGTCATTCGGCTGGTCTGGCGGCTGACCCCGGGGCACCGGATGGCGCCGATCGCCACCGGCTGGATGGTAATTGCGTCGCGCGCAGTGCACTGGCTGCTCTATCTGCTGCTCCTCAGCGAAGCGGTGCTGGGCTGGATCACGCGCTGGTCCGAAGGCCGCGCGATGAGCTTCTTCGGGTTGCAGATCCAGCCGGCGTTCCCCGCGTGGAGCAAGGCCGAGCACCACGCGATCATGGAGCGGCACGAGCAGGTCGGCTGGGTAATCGTCGTGCTCGCTTTGCTCCACGCGCTGGCGGCGCTCTATCATCATTATGCGCTGCACGACCGCGTGCTGGTGCGCATGGCGCCGTGGCTACGCGCATGACCGAACCCTTCGAGATTGCCTCCGATCGGCTGCGCGCCGCGATCAACCCGTTCGGTGCCGAGCTTTCCTCGCTGCGCACCCACGACGGTGCCGAACTGATGACCGATGCCAATCCCGCTTTCTGGAGCGGGCACGCGCCGTTGCTGTTTCCGATCGTCGGGCGGCTGATGGACGACAGATACCAGCTCGACGGCAAGGAATATCCGCTGCCGCAGCACGGCTTCGCGCGCCGCCAGCCTTTCGCGCTGATCGACCGGGCGGCCGACCGGGCGGTCTTCCAGCTCGCCGACAATGATGAAACCCGCGCGGTCTATCCTTTCGCCTTCACCCTGGATGCGGCTTTCACTCTAACCGACGCGACGCTGGCGATGGACATCACCGTCACCAACACCGGCGAGCGCGACATGCCCGCCAGCTTCGGCTTCCACCCCGCCTTCGCCTGGCCGCTGCCGTTCGGCCGGCCGCGCGCAGACCACCGCATCGTCTTCGAGAAGCTGGAGCCGGCCGAGCTCACCGCGATCATCAAGGGCGGCTGGATCGCCCCCGAGACCTGGCCGAGCCCGCTCGACGGCCGCGACCTGCGGCTCACCGACGAAATGTTCGAACGCGACGCATTGATATGGGACAGACTCGAGAGTCAGTCGCTTCGCTATGACGGCGGCGACGGACCGGGGCTGGAGATCGGCTTTGCCGGCATGCCCAAGCTGGGCATCTGGACCAAGCCCGGCGCGCGCTTCGTCTGCATCGAGCCGTGGCACGGCATCGCCGACCCGATCGGCTTCGCCGGCGAGATTTGGGACAAGCCCGGCATCCTCCGCTTCGCACCCGGCGCGGCGCGCAGCTTCAGCATGCAGGTGACGCTGGTCTGATTCCCCGTTCGCCCTGAGCTTGTCGAAGGGCCGTTCTTTCTTCTTCACCGAAAACCGGTACAGGGGCTTCGACAATCCCGGATCCAGTCCGGGGCCGAACGGATACTCCAAAACCGATGCCTTCCGACCATATCAACGACCGCCGTACCTTCGCGATCATCTCGCACCCCGACGCCGGCAAAACCACGCTCACCGAGAAACTGCTGCTGTTCGGCGGCGCGATCCACTTGGCCGGCGAGGTCAAGGCGCGTGGCCAGGCACGGCGCGCGCGCTCGGACTGGATGAAGATCGAGCAGCAACGCGGGATCTCGGTCACCTCGTCGGTGATGACCTTCGAACGCAACGGGATCACCTTCAACCTGCTCGACACGCCGGGCCACGAGGATTTCAGCGAAGATACCTATCGCACGCTCACCGCGGTCGATTCGGCGGTGATGGTGATCGATGTCGCCAAGGGCATCGAGAGCCAGACGCGCAAGCTTTTCGAAGTGTGTCGGCTGCGCAACGTGCCGATCATCACCTTCGTCAACAAGGTCGATCGCGAAGGCCGCGAAGTGTTCGACATCCTCGACGAAGTGGCGAATCTGCTCGCGCTCGACGTGACGCCGATGACCTGGCCGGTCGGCATGGGCGGCAATTTCGAAGGGATTTACGATCTCGCCACCGATCGCCTGCTGCTGCCCGAGGGCAATAGCCGCGAGTTCCACGGCAAGGTGATCCAGACCAGCGGTCTCGACGATCCCCAGCTCGACGAAATGGTCAGTGCCGAAAACCTCGCCAAGCTGCGCGACGATGTCGAGCTGGCGCAGGCCGGCTATCCCGAATTCGATCCCGTCGCCTATCGCCACGGCGATCTGACTCCGGTCTATTTCGGCTCGGCGCTCAAGGAGTTCGGCGTCGATTCGCTGATCGAGGCGCTGGCCACCTTCGCACCGCCGCCGCGCGCCCAGCCCGCCGAGCCCGCGCCTGTCGAGCCCGACCGCGACGAAGTCACCGGCTTCATCTTCAAGGTCCAGGCCAATATGGACCCCAACCACCGCGATCGCATCGCGTTCATGCGGCTGTGCTCGGGCACCTTCAAGCGCGGGATGAAGCTGACCCCGACCGGCCATGGCAAACCGATCGCGATCCATTCGCCGATCCTGTTCTTCGCGCGCGAACGCGAGCTCGCGGACGAGGCCTATCCCGGCGACATCATCGGCATACCCAACCACGGCACCTTGCGGGTAGGCGACACGCTGAGCGAGCGCGCCGATGTGCGCTTCACCGGCCTGCCGAATTTCGCTCCCGAAATCCTGCGCCGCGTCCAGCTCAAGGACCCGACCAAGACCAAGCAGCTGCGGAAAGCGCTCGACGACATGGCCGAGGAGGGCGTGACTCAGGTCTTCTATCCCGAGATCGGCTCGAACTGGATCATCGGCGTGGTTGGCCAGCTCCAGCTCGACGTGCTGCTCAGCCGCCTCGACGCCGAGTACAAGGTCGCCGCGGGGCTCGAGATGGCACCGTTCGAAACCGCGCGCTGGATCTCGGCCGAAGATCCCAAGGACCTGCAGGAATTCATCGGGCTCAACCGCGGCGCCATGGCCAAGGACCGCGACGGCAACCCGGTGTTCATGGCCAAGTCGGCCTGGGAAGTCGGCTATATCGTCGACCGCTATTCGAAGGTGAAGTTCGCGGCGACAAGGGAGCGGTAACGCTATAGCCTTGGCGTCTCTTACGCTTTGCCCCGGAGACGCCAGTGCTGTCGTTCCTGTTGCTGCAAGCCGCGCCAATCCCGCCTATGCCGGACTTGCCAGCATGCGCCTTCGATCGCCCGACGACGGCCGCCGCGCGCAAGGCCGAGCGAGCTTCCGCCGGAGGCGATCGGCGAACTCGATCGACAATTCAAATTCAACCGGGGAATCGCCGAGGCGGGCAGCTATTTCGAGGCCTCGGACTCGGTTCTTAAAGCGGACGCACCCCGTGCGCGCTTTTTGCGCGCCTATCGCGTCGGCGCGATCTGGTTCGTCTGGTACGAAGTTGGCGGAATCGCCCTTCAGCGCAACGTCGTCGCGTTGATGCCGCAGCGTGGCGATGACGGGCGCACTGCGCTGCGCCTCGCCGCCGGGAGCCATTTTTCGGGCGACCTCTGCGCGGCTTCCAGAGCATTTCTCGCCGGTGTGCGCAGCGTCGGTTAATCTACCCAGTCCCGCTGCAAAAACCGGCTCGCCAGTGCCATCAGCGCGCCCGCGACCACATACAGGCAAAGCCCCGCCGCGATCGCATAGCGCAGCGCCTCGTCACCATAGACCGGCGTAAGCGCTTTCGACAGCGATCCGATCGCCCAGCTGCCCAGCCCCAAACCGATCAGATTGTTGATTAGTAGAAAGCTCGCCGAGGCGGTCGCGCGCATGTGCGCGGGGACGAGGTGCTGAACGGCGGTGAGCACCGGCCCCAGCCAGACATAGACCAAAGCCTGGGGCAGCAGGAACAAGGCGAAGGCGATCGGCCAGCTGTCCGCCAGCACGCCGGCGATGAACAGGGGCGCCCCCGCGACATAGCAGATCGCCGGCGCCAGCGCGTACCATCGGCGGTTGCGCGGCCCCAGCCGGTCGCCGAGCCAGCCGCCGATCAGGATTCCCGCGACGCCGCCGGTGAGCAGCAATGCGCCGAAGAACTGGCCGGTCTGGACGAGGCTCAGCCCGAAGCTGCGCTGCATCAGGCTCGGCAGCCAGAACGCCACGCCATAGCCGCACATCGATCCCGCCGCCGCGCCGAACGCCATCAGCCAGAAGCCCGGCTTGGCGGCGAGGATCCCGAACACCTCGCGCACCGGCACCTGGTTCGCCGCAGTGGCGGCGGGACGCGGGCGATCCTTGACCAGCAGCCGAAACAGCGGCGCGATCGCCACCCCGGCAAGCCCGACGACCACGAACGCCGTTCGCCACTCGACATTCTGCGCGATATAGCCGCCGAGCAGCACCCCGCCAGCGGCACCCAGCGGAATGCCGAGCGAATAGATCGACAGCGCCCGCGCGCGCTGCTCGGGCGGGAAATAGTCCGAGATCAGCGCATAGCTCGGCGCCACCCCGCCTGCCTCGCCGACCCCGACGCCGAGCCGGAACAGGAACATCTGGGTGAAGTTCTGCGCGAATCCGCACAAAGCGGTGAACGCGCTCCACACCCCGAGCGACACCGTGATCACCCAGGTCCGGCTGGTCCGGTCGGCGAGCAATGCGAGCGGGATTGCCAGCGTCGAATAGAGCGCCGCGAAGGCCAGCCCGCCGAGCATGCCGAGCTGGGCATCGTCGAGCCCGAGATCCTTCTTCACCGGCTGGGCGAGGATGCTCAGGATCTGCCGGTCGAGGAAATTGAAGGTGTAGACCAGCAGCAGCATCGCGAGGACGACGCCGCGGGTGCGCGGAGTGGGTTCGGCCATGCGAGGCTCCCTGGCAGCGAAAGAGCCGGGCGTCACGCGACACCCGGCTCTGGATCGGATCAGAAGCGGACTTCGACCGTGCCGATCACGGTGCGCGGCGGCCCGTAATAGCCGATCACCGAATTGCCGGTGAGCGCGCCGGGGAAGTTGTATCCGCCGACGCGGTAGCGCGCGTCGGTCAGATTGCGGCCGGCGACGCCGATCCGGTAGCGGCCGCCCTCCGAGGTCCAGTTGAGCGACGCGTCGACCAGCGCATAGCCGTCCTGATCGAGCGCGGGCGTCGCGATTTCGAACATCTGGGTGTCGCTGCGCAGCGAAACCGCGGGGGTGAATGCGATCGTGCCGCCGGCGAGATCCTCGGACCAGGTCGCCGAGGCGTTGGCGGTCCATTCGGGGGTATTCTGGAACGCGCGCTGGTCGGCGACGTCGACCGGCGTGGTGCCGCCGCCGATGAAGGTCAGGAATTCCTTGTAATCGGCATGGGTGTAGCCAAGCACGACGCTCGCCGAGAAATGCCGCGACGGCACCATCCGGGTCTCGAGCTCGAAGCCGTAGATCTCGGCCTTGCCGGCATTGTCGACGAAGCTGGTGATGCCGCTCGGCAAAGCCGGCACCTGGATGGTGACCTGCTGGTCCTTGTAATTGGAGAAGAAGCCGGCGAGGTTCACGAACAGGCTGTTCTCGAGGAACGCGCCCTTCATGCCGAGTTCCCACGAGTCGATCGTCTCGGGCTCATAGCCGTTGACCGTGGTCGGGGTGAGGATCGCGTCGCCGCGCATGTCGAACCCGCCCGATTTGAACCCCTGGCCATAGCTCGCGTAGAAATTGAGGTCCTGGCGCGGTTCGTAGCTGATGCTCACCCGCGGGGTGAATTTCTCGAAGCTGCGGTCATTGGTATAATCGGTGCGCAGCAGCCCCGGCACCGCCCCGGCATTGCCGAACACCGGGCTGCGGATGCCGGTGTAATTGCGGCGGAACACCGTCCCGGTCTTCTCGTCGCGCGTGTAGCGCGCGCCGGCCGAGACCTTGAACTTGTCGGTCAAGTCGAAGCTCAGATCGCCGAACGCGGCATAGCTCTTGGTGTCGACGGTGCCCGAAGTCAGCGTGGTGGTGTTGAGCAGCCCGACAACGGTATCGAACGCGCCGCTGGCGCTGCCGTTGAGATAATAAAGCCCGACCACGCCCTGCAGCCGCTCGCCCTCGAACAGCAATTGCAGCTCCTGGGTGAACTGGCGGTCGTCATAGAAGGCCGGCACGTCGAGCGTCGGCAGGACGGTGTTGTCGAAGTCGATCAGCGTATCGGTGCTGCCGTCGCGCCACGCGGTGATCGTCTTGAAGGTCAGCGCGTCGGATAGCCCGATCTCGCCGGTGACCGAGACGCCGCGGGTCTCGACACGGTTGTCGTCGCCGATCCCGGCGCGGGTGTCGTAGACGCTGTCGGTGGGCAGATAGCGCACATCGGTGCCGTTGGGCAGCAGGCGGGTGCCGTGGCGCGGCTTCGACTTGTCGAGCGTGCGGTCGCCCGCGACGCGGAAGAAGATGCGGTCGGTCGGCGCATATTCGGCCGAGAGCCGCGCGGCGAGGACATCCTTGTCGTAATGCTCGGCACCGGTGGTGAGGTTCTCGCCGAACCCGTCCCGGGTATAGCGCGTCACGGCGCCGCCGATCGACAGGCTGTCTGTCAGCGGGACCGTCACCTGACCGACCAGATCGAGCTGGTTGTACGAGCCATAAGAGGCGCGCGCCGTAGCGCGGTATTGATTGCCGAGCTTGCGCGTGACGTATTTGACTGCGCCGCCGATCGTGTTGCGACCATAAAGCGTGCCCTGCGGCCCGCGCAGCACTTCGACGCGTTCGACGTCGAAGATGTCGAGCACCGCGCCTTGCGGCCGCGCGACATAGACATCGTCGAGATAGAGCGCGACGCCCGGCTCGAAACCCCAGAGCGGGTCCTGCTGGCCGACGCCGCGGCTGAATGCGATCAGAGTGGAATTGGAGCCGCGCGCGATCTGAAGGGTGAGATTGGGGGTCTTGTCCTGCAGCGCCGTGATATCAGGGGCGCCGCTGCGCACCAATGCGTCGCCGGTGACCACCGACATCGAGATCGGCACGTCGATCAGGCTCTCTTCGCGGCGGCGGGCTGTGACGGTTATCTCGCCCTCGGCAGGCTGCTCCGGTTCGACAGCTTGCGCGGCGGCGGCGGCGGCCTGCTCCTGCGCAAAGGCAGGCGCGGCGGCGAGTGCAGCGAAGGCGGCGCCGGCGTGCAGAATCGTGCGGGCAGACGGAATCAGGCGTGACATGGTTTTCCTCCCCAGAATCGACCCGATCTTGTGCGGGTTGTAAGCTGTCGAGAGAGCCTATACTGAAACCTGAACCGGGTTTCAACTTGGAAGAATTGGGGCGGAGTCATGGACAGCGAGGCAGCGAGCCTGGGCAAGGAACCGCGCACTGCACGCGGCCGCAAGACGCTGCGCGCGATCCTCGACGCGGCGGCGGTGGAATTCGGCGAGAAGGGCTTTCACGAAGGCTCGATCAGCGGGATCACCCGCCGCGCCGGCGTCGCGCTCGGCAGCTTCTACACCTATTTCGATTCGAAGGACGCGGTGTTCCGCGCGCTCGTCCGCGACATGTCCGATCAGGTGCGCGAGCACGTCGCCCCCGCGATGAAAGATGCCCCGGGCCAGATCGCCGCCGAGCAGGCGGCCTTGCTCGCCTTCATCCGCTTCGCGCGCACCCACAAGGAAATCTACCGGATCATCGACGAGGCCGAGTTCGTCGATCCCGAGAGCTTCCGCATGCATTATGCGACGACGGCCGACCGCATCGCCAAGCGCCTGCGCGCCGCCGCCGACCGCGGCGAAGTGCGCGACGACGTCAGCGAGGTCCACGCCTGGGCGATCATGGGAATGAACGTCTTCCTCGGGCTGCGCTACAGCGTATGGGAAGAAGACGTGGCGCCCGAGGCGATTGCGGAGACCGTGGCGGCGATGCTCGCGCGCGGCATCGCGACAAGCGCGGATTAGTTCGTTCCCCTGCGAAAGCAGGGGTCCAGAGTCACAAGCGGTGCGCTCTGGACCCTGGGCCCCTGCCTTCGCAGGGGAACTGAATTGCCTCGACTTGCACCTCTAGCCAGGCTCGCCCGCTCAGACCGTCTTCATGTCGTAGACGATCACCTTGCGCCACAGATGCCCGCATTTCGCGACGAACGCCTGGTGGACCGGATGGTCCTGATAGATCTTCTGATCGACGACATTGTCGAACACGATCAGTTCGGAGACGTGGAAGCTCGAATCGACCACGTCGCGCTGCTCGGTCGAGGCGGGCACCCCGATCTGCAGGCTGCGGACGACTTCGACCCCGGCGAGCGTGCGCAGTCCGGCGATCAACTGGTCGCGATCGGCGCTCGAATCGGGGCGCTTGAGCCAGAAGAACACGTGATGGACGATCTTATCGCCGCCCGGGGCAGCCGCCGCTGCACTCGACGTGATCGCCGCGCCGCCCATTGCCATGCCCTTCACCACGTCCCTGCGATTGACTGCCATGCCGCCCTCCCGATCCCAGGGACTGTTTCCGCAACCGCCGCCTCGGGTCAAGCCGCTCGGCGAGTCAGTTCTTCAGCTTGCCCTGCAGCGCCGCGGCGAGCGGGCTGAGCGGAACCGCCTCTTCCTCGCTGATCACCCCGGCCTGCCTGAGTATTTCCGCGGCACCCGGACTGCGCGGAAAAGGATCGAGCGAGAGCGCGAGCGTCTCCGCCGCGGCTTCGCCGAGATCGAGCGCACTGCCGGTGTAGAAAACGACGTCCATCTCCTCCTCGTCGAGCTCGATATCGTCATGGCTTTCGTCCTGGGCGGGTTCGGGACGGAAGCGAATCGCAAAATCTTCCTTGATCTCGGCGGGCAGCGGATCCCCGGTGACCCCGCAGGACTGAGTGACCGCGGCCGACAAATGCCCACTGGCGCGCACCCCGATCGCGTCGCGAACCAGCGCGAACCGGGCAGCCAGCCGATCGATCGCGACCAGATCGAAGCGCCTGGCCAGCGCCGCGCGTTCGTCGGGCGTTGCTTCGATCTCGACCGCGGTTTCGCCGACGCCGAGCTGATCGAGCCGGTGCGGCCGCGTAAATTCGGGAGTCATCGCGGCAGCTCTCCGGCCAGGATCGCAGTTACCGGCGTGGCGGCGAGACCGTCGCGAAAAGCGAGCAGCTCCGCCTCGACATGCGCCAGCGCGGCGTCGCTCGGTGCGTGCCCGCGATACAGGTTGCGCACCAGCGCCGTCTGCAGCCCCTCGCCCGCGAGACCCTTGCGATAGGCGCCGAGACGGCCGCCGATCATCCCCATCATCCGCCCCATATGCTTGCCGACGACGATGTCGCCGATGCCGATCTCGCGCAATTGACCGTCCATGTCGTCGATGAAGCATTCGGCCAGCGCAGTGCTCGGCGCGATCGCCTCAGGCGTGTCCTCGAGTCGCAGCAGCACCAGCGACAGGATCGCCGCGATCATGTCGAAGCGGCCGTCGATCGTGTCGGGCACCGCGCCCTCCACATACCAATGCGGCGCACGGCCGCGCGCGACGATTGCGGTGTAAAGCTGCGGCGCAGTGCCGCGATCGGGGGCGCCGAACAGGCGCTTGAGCAGTCCCATCTTGGTTCTTCGTCCGTGTGAAAGCGGGGGCGACCTTGTTTGGCCGCATTTTGCCGCATATTGAGGCGAATGGCGCGCGATGCAATGCGTGCGCCGGTGCTAGCGTTGCCCTGGAGATTTCGATGCCCTTCCCCGTTCGCCTAGCCGGTTGCGCCGCGCTCCTCATCGTCATGGGCAGCACCGCATGCTCGCCGATCCGTACGCACCAGGGCTATGTCATCGACAAGGAGCTCGTCGATGCGGTCCAGCCCGGCATCGACAATCGCGAATCGGTGCTCCAGACGCTCGGCCGCCCGACGCTGACCAGTCAGTTCAACCAGGGCGAATGGTACTACGTGTCCCGCGAAAGCCGGAACTTCGGGTACAGCGACCCCAAGGTTCGCGAGCAGCAGACGATCCGCGTTCGCTTCGACACCGCCGGCAACGTCACTGCCGTCGACCGGATGGGCAAGGAGCTGATCGCGTCGGTCGATCCCTATGGCAAGACCACCCCGACCTTGGGCCGCAAGCGCAGCTTCTTCAGCGATCTGTTCGGCAATATCGGCACGGTCGGCGCACCGGGTACCGGTGGCGGCGCGCCGGGCGGCGGCCAGGGCCAGTAATCAAGCTTGCTGCTTGCTGACCGCGTTATTCCCGCGCGGTTCAGCCAGCCTGCTCCAGAGTGCGACGGTGCCGGAGACAACCGGCCTGTAAATCTGGAGGAATCCACATGAAGAAGTTCATCACCGCAGCTTTGCTCGCTGCCGTCGCGATGCCGGCGGTGGCGCTGCCGACCGCGGCGAGCGCTCAGTCGCAGCGCGAACTGCGCCGCGACCGTCAGGACATCCGCGAAGAACAGCGCGAATTGCGCGACGCCCGCCGCCGCGGCGATCGCAGCGACATTCGCGAGGAGCGCCGCGACGTGCGCGGTGCTCGCCAGGAGTATCGCGAGGATCTGCGCGACCGTGATCGCCGCTGGGGCGACAATGACTGGCGCGACTATCGCGGCCGCAACCGCGGCGTCTATGCCCGTGGCAATTGGCGCGCGCCGTTCGGCTATACCCGCTTCCGCAGCGGCGGGCGGATCGCGCCGAATTATTGGGGTTCGCGTTATGTGATCGCCGATCCGTGGCGCTATCGCCTGCCGTCGGCCGGGCGTTATCAGCGCTGGGTGCGCCATTATGACGACGTGCTGCTGATCGATACGCGGCGCGGCATCGTCATCCGGACGATCCCGGGCTTTTACTGGTAAATCGGTTCACCCGGAGCGGCGAAAGTCGCTCCGGGGTTCGGCCGCGCCGATGCGGCGGCGCGGCCGGTGCCCGTGAGCACAGCCCCGAAAGGGTAAGGGACCGCGCGATTGAACGCGCGGACGCGCATTCCGCTCCGCGTGCGGGCTTCGAATCTCAACGAATCGTAAAGAGGATCTGGTCGACCACCCGGCCGCCGAGATCGACCAGCTTCAGCCGATGCTGTCCGCGCCGCGGGAGGATCAGCGGGCGGGCGTCGGCACTTCCCAGATCCTGCCTGTCCAGCAACAGCCGGTGCCCGGTGACCTGGCCCGCCACGGCGACCGCGAGCCGCTGGCGATCGATCGGGATATCGGGGTCGAGCGCATAGACGCTTCCCGCCACCGGATTGACGATCCGCGGCCGCCGCGCCGCCGCGGGCGCCGAGGCGATTTCGGTGAGCGCGGTGCCCTTCATGAAATATTCGCGGCGCGGCTGCTCGATGCCCTCGGCGAAGTGAATCGTGCGTGCCTCGATATTGAGCGGGGGCCGCGCTTGCCGGCTCGGCACTCCGGCATGCAGCGCCATCATGACGTCACGCCAGACCGGCGCCGCGCCGCTGGTGCCCGAGACCGCGCGCATCGGATCGCCCTCGAGATTGCCGACCCACACGCCGACGGTGAAGCGATCGCTGAACCCGACGCACCAATTGTCGCGCATGGCCTTAGACGTCCCCGTCTTCGCCGCGGCCCAGAACGGCAGCCGCAGCGCCGAATCGACTCCGAACGTGCCGGCGCGGGCATTGGGATCGGCGAGGATGTCGGCGACGATCCAGGCGGCCTGCGGCGATACGATCTGCCGTGCCCGCTCCTTTGGCGCTGCCGCAGCAAGCCGCAGCGGCGACCAGCGCCCGCCCAGCGCCAGGCTCCGATACGCGGCGACCTGTTCGAGCAACGTCACTTCGGCCGAACCCAGCGCCAGCGAATAGCCGTAATATTGCCCGTCCTCGACCAGCCCGCGATAGCCGGTGTCCCACAGCCGGTCGCGGAACGCCTCGACTCCGGTGAGCAGCAAGGTCCGCACCGCAGGCACGTTGAGCGATCCGGCGAGCGCGACGCGCGCCGAGACGGGTCCCTTGAACGCCTTGTCGTAATTCTGCGGGACATAGAGCCCCGACGCAGTGTCGAGCTGGACCGGCGAATCGTCGAGGATCGAGGCGGCGGTGAGATAGCCCTTTTCGATCGCCTGCGCGTAGAGGAAGGGCTTGAGCGTCGACCCTGCCTGCCGATACGCCGACGCCCCGTCGACCGCCGCTGCAGTCGATTCGCCGCCGATCCCGCCGACATAAGCGAGCACGTCGCCGCTGGCATTGTCGACCACCAGGACCGCGCCGTCGCGTGCACGCGTGCCGCCCAGCCCCTGTAGCTGGCGGCGAAGCGCGGCGATCGCGACCGACTGGATGCGCGCGTCGAGCGTGGTGGTGATTTTCGCACCGGGCTTGTCGAGAAGCTTCGCCGCGAGGTGCGGCGCCAGCCCCGGATCGAGCGCCAGGCTGCGCGCCGGCCCGAGCATCGACGCGGCAGCCCCGGCGAACCGGCTGCAATCCGGGTCATGCCCCAGCGCACAGGCGCGCCGCGCGACTTCGGTCGATCCCGCGCCGGGATTGGGCAGCAGCGCCGCGAGGAGCAGCGCATCGTCGCGGGTCAGCGTCGCGGGTGTCTTGCCGAACAGCCCGAGCGCGGCGGCCGCGATACCCTGCGCCTCGCCGCGAAAGCCGGCGAGGTTGAGATAGGCTTCGAGGATCTCGTCCTTGCTCCAGCGCGCCTCGAGCGCACGCGCCGCGCGCATCTGGCGGAATTTGTCCCAGCTGCCACGATGGCCGGGCGCGGCGAGTTCGGGCGCGAGATAGGCGGCCACCTGCATCGACAGCGTCGAGGCGCCGCGCGCGCGCTTGCCTTCGATTCGATCGCGCAGCGCCCCGCCGAGCGCCCACCAGTCGACGCCCTTATGGCTGCGGAAGCGGCGGTCCTCCGCGGCGATCAGCGTATCGCGCGCCACTTGCGCGACATCGTCGAGCCGCACCCAGCCGAGCCGGCGCGCCTGATAGTCGACGCGGCTGCTGTCGATCAGCCGACCGTTGCGATCGTAGAGCCAGGCCTCGGACGGGCGCCAATTTGCCACCACCGCTGCGTAGCTGGGCAGCGGCGGCGGGCGGGTGATCCACGACAACGCGACGAAAGTGGTGATGAGCAACGCGGCGGCGGCGAGCACCACTCGCATCGGGGTGAACACCCCGCGCCAGCCGCGCTCGCGATAGGCGCCGCGCTGGCGGAGGGCCCAGCCGGCGAGCGTCGTGGGGAAGTCGTCGACACGCTGAATCAGACGCGAAAGGCGCTGCTTCACTATTCGTCACCCCGGCGAAGGCCGGGGCCCAGGGTTTCTCTGCCGTCTCGCATGGGACTCTGGGCCCCGGCTTTCGCCGGGGTGACGAGAGAGGGGGCGATCACCGCTCCGCCACCACCATAATCTCGTTCGGCAACTGCGCCCGGATCTCCGGCGAGTACATCGCCTCGACGCGCGTCGCCGGCAGGCTGAACCGGCCCGAGGCGTTGAGCCGCATCACATAGGAGATGGTGAAGCTCCCCCGCGGCACCCAGCCATAATAAGCCCGCCACGAACCCTGGCCGCGCTCGATCCAATTGGGCGAGACGCCCTCCGCGGTCCCCGCCTGCTGGTTGAGCATCTCCGATTGCCCGCCGAGACTGCCGATCACCGTCGCGCCGGTCGGCACCGGATCGTTGATCACCACCCAGTTGCGCTCGGCCGACGCCTCGACGCTGATCGTCACCTTGATCACGTCGCCGCGAGTATAGCGCCCGGGCACCATGCCCTGCACCACGCTGACCTGCTTGGTCATCTTGTACCCCGCCATCAGCGGCTGGGTGAGCGGCACCGCCGCCTTGACCCGGACGAACGCCCACGGCCCCGCCCCGCCCGACTGGCGCAGCACCAAAGGCGTGGTCGCCGGCGGCAGCGCCAGGCTGAAGCTGCGCTGCGGCTCGAGCAGCGGCCAAGGCCGGCTGACCGTCGAAGCGCCCAGGCTCGCGGTGGTCACCCCGGCGATCGCCTCGGCCGGATAGGCCGCCATGAACTTGCGCGCCGCGATCGTTCCCCAGGCATTGCTGGTGGTGGTATCCCAATGGCCGCGCTGCTGGCGCATCGCCACGCCGACCATCATCTTGGGCGTATCGGCCTGCCACCCCGGCCGGCCAAGCGTCACCATCACTGCCTTGATCGCCGCTTCGTCGTCCGACGACATCAGCCACCACGCCATATTGCCCTTGTCGCTGAGATCGACTCGCGTGCCTTCATAGACCAGCCGCGTGCGCAGCACCTTCTCGCCATCGGCACGCAGCTGCGCACCATTGGCCAGCCCCGAAACGCGTCCAAGTGCCGAGAGATAGTCGGCAAGCGACGCCGTCGGCATCTCGGCCGGCGCGATGCCGAGCTGGCCGAGCATCGCACTGGTCGCCGCGCCCTGCCGTGCGAGCGCCGAGAAAGCGGCGACTCGCTGGAGCCGGACATCGCCATAATCCTCGCGCCGCAGCCGCCCGTCGAGCACTGCCTTCATCGCGTCGATCGCCTTGGCCCGCGCGCCCTCGGGAAGCGGCAATCCGGCCTCGCCGGTGATCGACAGAATATACGCGGTCAGCGCTTCCGATCCCGCCCATTCGCCGGGGAAGTAACGCAACAGCCCGTCGCCATCCTGATACGCGGGAAGCTCGCCGGCAATGCCGTTCCACATCGCCGTATCGCCGAGCGCGATCGCCCGCGACGTGCGCTGCTCGAGGCAGCCATAGGGATACGCCGCCATATAGTCGCGCACCCCCTGCAGCGGCGGCGCCAGCGTGTCGGCAAGGCTGATATCGACCATGCCGAAGCCGGGCAGCGCCCCCGCCGGCGGCGCGATCGAGAAGCTCGTGCCTTCGCCGACCCGTGCGAGCGTCGCCGCCCACGTCTCGACCGGCACTGCGAGGATCACGTCCTGCGCCACCGTCACCTTGTCGACAGCCTTGCCGTCCGCCGACTTCGCCGAGACCGTCCAGCTCAATTTGCCCGCCTGATTCGGCGCGGTCAGGTTCCAGCTCACCGGCGCGGCCCCGCCCGCCGGGATCTCGACGGTAAGCGGCTTGCCCTGCGCGACCGCAGGAGTGAGCGCCACCGTTGCGGTCACCTTCATCGGCTTGTCCGATCCGTTGCGCAGCGTGAACATCGCCCCGAAACTGTCGCCGGTGCGCACCACCTGCGGCACGCCCGGATAGATGCTGAGGTCCTGATGCGTGCGCACGCTGGCCTCGCCAGTGCCGAACAATTGCGCGCCATTGGTGGCGATCGCGACCAGCTTGAACGAGGTCAGCGCATCCGACAGCGGCACCTGCACCCGCGCACGGCCGTTGCCGTCGAGCGGCACCTTGCCCTTCCACAGCAATACCGGCTGGAAATTCTCGCGATTGAGCCCCGAAAGGTCGCCACCGCCACCGCCACCGCCGGCCTCGACTGCCTTCTTGCCGTAGTGGCGCTTGCCGACGACCTGCGTCTGCGCAGTCGAGGTCAGCACCGAGATCGGCCGATCGCCCATCATCGCGGTCAGCACGTCCCAGCTCTCGTTTGGCGCGAGCTGGAGCAAGGCCTCGTCGACCGCGGCGAAGGCGACATCTGCTTCCCGCGCGGGCGACCCGTCGGGGTTCTTCACCTGCACATCGACATTCGCCACGTCGCGCGCGGCATAAGTGGCCTTCTCGGCCTTGACCGCCACCCCGAGACGATGCCCCTCCCAGCCGACCTTCACCTTGGCGATGCCGAGGCGATAAGCGGGCTTGGCGAGATCGACCGTCGCGGTCGGCTTGCCGCCGTCCTGCGAGAAGGGCAGCCCCCAGTCGCGCGCGAGGCTCGATCCCCAATTGGACATGCCCGAGACGCGGCCGCGCACCGCCATCACCGAAACATAGACGTCAGGCGCGTAACTCGCCGGCATCGGCACTTCGATCACCGGATCCTTGCCGCTCAGCCCCACCACGAAGCTGGAGAGCACGCCCTCGCGCTCCACCGTCACCAGCGCCGTCGCCTCGCGGAACGGCATGCGGACCTGGAATTTGGCGGTCTCGCCGGCCTTGTACTCGAGCTGTTCGGGGATGACGTCCATCCGGTCGCCATTGTCGCCGCCGAACCACCAATCGTCGTCGCCGACCAGCCAGGTCGAGCGCGTCGCCCGCGCGACATTGCCATTGGCGTCCTTGGTCGTCGCCACGGCATAGACTTCGCCCGACACGCCCGGATCGAGCTGGCACGTCGCCAGCCCCTGCGCGTCGGTCGTCGCCGAGCAGGTCGCGCCAAGCTTGGTCGTCTTCATCTGGTTGTCATATGCGTAGAAGCCGCCGATCAGCCGCCGCCGCGCGGTGAGGATCTCGCGACTGTAGAGCTCGACCGAAATCGCCTGGTTGGCGATCGGCTTGCCCGACGTATCGACCGCGACGAAGCGCAGCCGCAGATCGTCCTGCTTCATCAGCCAGCCGTCGGTCTTGATGCCGAGCTGCACCGCGCTGGTGTAGATCGGAATGCGCCGCGACGCGGTCAGGATCTCGCCATTGGCGTCCTGATAATCCATTTCGATCTGCATGTTGGTCGGCTGGTCGAGGCTCTTGGGCACTTCGACCGAAGTCCGCGCGCTGCCGTCGCCGCCCAGCGTGATCGGCAAGGTCTGGGTCGGCGGCAGCGGAGTCGATTCCTCGTCGGTCTCGTCGTCGCCGTTGAGTGCCTTGACGCCCTCGGTCAGCGCGCGGCCACCAAAGGTGTAGCTCTCGTAACCGTCGGGCGTGCGCATCCCCTCGAACCAGCCGACGCGCATTTCGACCGGCAGGTTCCCTGCGCCGCCGCCCGAGAGATAGCCGACGAACAAGTCGAGCGGCAGCGTGCTCGGGCGCACCGCGGCTTCCTTCGGCCCGGCGACCGAAGCCTTCATCGTCGGTAGCTTATATTCGTCGAGCTTGAACGACTGGCTGCTGTCGATCGTCTTTTCTTCGCCGTCCAGCGTCGCGACGACCTGGATATCGTAATCGCCCATCTTGGCGCCCTGCGGCGCGGTCCATTCGGTTTCGCCCACGCCGTTGGCGTCGATCGTCAGCGGCAGGTCGTATTTGGTGTCCGACCCGCGATGCGACAGCCGCAGCGTGCCGGTGAAGGCGGGCGACGCCCCGAATCCGCCCGCGATCGGCTGGCGGACGATATGCTTCATGTGGATCGTCTCGCCCTGGCGGACCAGGGCACGATCGAACACGGTGTGGAAGATCTGCCCCTGCTTCTGCCAGCCATACGGCAAGTCGAAGTCGTACGGGCGGATGCCCTCGCCCCATTGCGTCAGCGTGAAGCTGAAATCGTCGGCCTTGCGCGCCGAGACCATCAGCGGGGAACTCTCATTCTCGCAGCTCGAATAGGTCTCGGGCTCGGGGAGGCCGGCGGGGACGCCGAGCCGGCCCGAGGCATCGGTGACGCCCTTTGCCAGGATCTGACCGGTGCAACTGTCGGTGATGCGCACTTCGGCGCTGCCGACGCCCTTGCCGCTGTCGAGCGCGGTCACCCAGACCAAGGACTGATCGCGGCCCCATTTGAAGTGCACGCTCATATTGGTGACGAGCGCGCCGGTCGCGACGTAGCGCGGCGCGTTGCGGCCGAGCAATGCATTGCCGAGCCGCGGGCTGGCGAGCTCGACGACATAGAATCCGGGCTTGGTCAGCGGAATCCCGACGACTTCGAATTCCTTGCCCTTGCCGGGCAGCGAGACCTGGAACGGCTTGCCGGTCGCCGGGGTGAGCAATGGCTTGGCGCCGGTCTGGTTGACACGGATCGTCTCTTCGCCGCGCTTGATATCGTCGCTCTTGGTCTCGGCGGCATCGTCGATCGCGCGCAGCCAATTGGCGATCTCGCCGTCGCCGCCCTCGACCTTGAGGCTCTGCCCGCCGACCGCCATCTGCGATCCGCCGAGCTGGCCTTCGACGTTGCGCACGGTGACTGGCAGCACGCCGCCCTCGGCGGCTTCGAGGATGCCGAAATCGGCGGCGAACTTCACCAAGGGCGGCGCCTCGTCGAAACGCACGTCGAGCGGGAAGCGCTCGGCATTGGAAAGCTTGCGCCCGCTCTCGTCGACGACATTGGCGGGCAGGCTCAGCTTGGCGATCACCGCGGCGGGGAGCGGCGCCTTGAACTTGATATCGGCGATCACTGCCTTGCGCTTCTCCTCGGCGGAGAAGATCGGAGTCAGCGCCTTGCCGTCGGGCAAGGTGATGCGGATCGCCTCGGCCTGCGCGCGGGGGATCGGCGCCGAGAAGCGCACCCAGGCGTCCTGCACCGGGCTGCACCCGGCCTGCGCATTGACTCGCGAGCATTCGAAGCGCGCCGCGAACGGCTTGCGCACGGTGAAGTCGAAGCGCTGGTCGGTGCCGGCGACGCGGCCGGTGGCGCTGGCCACGTCCTTGCCCCAGACCAGGGCGACGTCGCGCCCCGGCGGCAGCGGCCGGCGGCATTTGAGCGCGACGACGCTGGCGGTCGCCTTGGCGCGGTCGGCATCGCTGGCGGGGAGCGCCTTGGGCAGCCCGGCTTCCTCTAGGAAGCTCTGCACTTCCCAGCGATCGGTGCCGAGCCCGGCAAGCACCTTGCCCGGCACGTCGGCGGGAAGCACGTCGACGGGGATCTTCTCGCCGACGCCGTCGACCGCGCAATAGGCATTGGCGCCCACCGAGGCGCGATCGGGCGCGAGGTTTGCGGCAACCAGGAAGGTCTGGTCCTCCTCGATCTGGCCGCCATAGCGGCTCGGCAATACCGCGCGGGCGATCGGCCCGCCGCTGTCGACAGTGAATTTGGTCTGCCCGGTCAGCGCATAGCCGGCGAGGCTCTTGAGCTTGTCCTTCAACGTGAAGGTGCAGGTCACCCCGCCGGGCAGCGGGCTGGCGAATTCGTGGACATAGGTCTGCTGGTCGACCCAGCGGCCTTCGCCGCCGACCGGGCATTCGACCGTGAACGGGCCGGCCGCGCGCGGATCGCCCAGCGGCACCATCGGCTGGTTGAACCGCGCGGTGAAGCGCTCGATCGCGCCGCCGCCAACGCCGGGCGTGGCCATTTCGACTTGCGGACTATTGTCGCCCATCGCCAGCGTCGCGCCGAGCGGCGCGGCGATCAGCGCCAGGATCCCGAGCCGGGCAACGAGCTTCATGGTACCGAATTCCCCCAAAGGCGCGCGCACCCTAGCCTCGGCGGCGATTCACGCCAACGTCCAATTGAGTGACTCCGAAACGGATTGAAATCGATCGGGCCGCCGTCCAGTCAACTTGATCATTTAATAAACAACTCCGAAGATGACTGCATCCGAATCGGAGATATTGCGGTGCTGGGACGGTCGTGCTGATCACCGCGATAGACACGATTGCCCGCGAGGCGACGTTGTTCGCGGCGATCTGGTTCCTCGTCGGCGGGCTGGACGATCTTCTGGTCGATCTGATCTACCTGGCCCGTCGGACTTATCTGAAACTCTTGTTCCCGTTTCGTACGCTTACTGGCGTTTCGACGGTCGTGCCGCCGGGCCGCATCGTCATATTCGTCGCCGCCTGGGACGAAGCCTGCGTGATCGGACAGATGCTCCGCACCGCGCTCGCCCGCTTCGCGCACGACGATTACCGGATCTATGTCGGCACCTATCCCAACGATCCCGCCACGATCGCCGCCGTCGCCGACGTCGCGTGCGAGGATGCGCGCGTCCGGCTGGTGATCGGCGGCGCGCCCGGCCCGACAACCAAGGCCGATTGCCTCAACGCATTGTGGCGGGCGCTGCTGCGCGACGAGGTGGCGGAAGGCTTCGCCACGCTCGGCATCGCACTCCACGACGCCGAGGACATCGTCCATCCGCTCGAACTTCAGGTCTATGCACGCTGGCTCCAGCATTGCGCGACGGTGCAATTGCCGGTGCTGCCGCTGCCGCATCCGCAATCGCGCTTCGTTTCCGGCCATTATTGCGACGAGTTCGCCGAGGCGCACGCCAAGGTTCTCGTCGTGCGCCAGGCGCTCGGCGCCGGACTGCCCCTGGCCGGAGTGGGCTGCGCGATCCGGCGCGACATTCTCGGCGGGATCGCCGCGGCGCGCGGCGGCCCCCCGTTCGATGCGTCGAGCCTGACCGAGGATTACGAGCTCGGCCTGACGATCAGCGCCATGGGTGGCCGGGTCTGCCTCGCCCGCGTCGCCGAGCGGCCCGGCGGACCGCCCGTCGCGGTCCGTGCCTATTTCCCCGACACGCTCGGCGCCGCGGTCCGGCAAAAGGCGCGCTGGCTGACCGGCATCGCGCTCGCCGGCTGGGACCGCACCGGCTGGCGCGCGACGCTCAACCTCGGCGATCACTGGATGCGGATGCGCGACCGCCGCGCGACGCTCGCGCTGCCGGTGCTCGCGCTCGCTTACGCCACGCTGTTGCTGTGGAGCGGCTCGGCGATGCTCCATCTGCTCGGCGCGACGCCGATGCCCGCGCTCGCTCCCGCGGTGCGGCTGGTATTGTGGGCGAATTTCGCGCTGCTTGCCTGGCGGCTGCTGGTGCGTGCGGCATTCGTCTGGCGCGCTTATGGCTGGCGCGAGGCAGTGTGGTCGGCGCCGCGGGTGCTGGTCGGCAATTATATCGCGCTGTTCGCGGCGCGGCGTGCGATCGGGCTCTACGTCCGGATGCTGCTCGGCGCCGCGCCGCGCTGGGAAAAGACCGCGCATCAATTCCCCGACATGCCGCCGCAGCAGGCGGCGCAGTGACCGGCCGGGGGCGGCCGATCCGATTCCTCGCGCTGGTCGTATCGGGCTGGGTCGGCGTCCGCATCGCCTTGCTCTGGTCCGAGACCGGCTCGCTTCCGGCGGCGATCCGCGCCTTCGTGCCGACCGCCGCGCCCCGCCATAGGCCTGCCCCCCCGCCGCCGGCGCTCCGCGCCACCCTGCCCGCGCATCCTGCTCCGGCGCGGCCTCCCGGCGTTCGGGGCCCGACCAGCGAGACACCCTCGTTCAAGGCAGCTCCACCCGCGGCCGACCCCTATCGCGTGCAGATGGCGCTGATGGGGCTGATCCAATACGGCGTGCCGGCGCCCGGCGCTGCCGCCATCCCCCTTCCGCCGGCCGCGCAGCCCGAACCTCTGGCGGCGCTGCCCTCGCGCTGGTCGGCCAGCGCGTGGCTGGTCGCCCGTGCCGGCACCGGCCTCGGCGCCGCGCCCGGCGCGAGCCAGCTCGGCGGCAGCCAGGCCGGGCTCCGCGTCGCGTGGCTGTTCTGGCCCGAGCGACGCCTGGCCGGCTTCGGTCGACTGGTCACTCCGCTCCGCGGCAAAGGCGCCGAAGCGTCGATCGGTCTCGAATGGCAGCCGACACGCGTGCCGGTACGCCTCGTCGTCGAACACAGGCTCGGGCTCGACGGCACTCGCGGCGGACCCGGGCTGGGCGTCGTCGGCGGCTTCTACGGACCCGTCGCGGGTTTCCGGCTCGAATCCTATGGTCAGGCCGGGGCGATCCGTCGCCTCCGCACCGAAACCTACGCCGACGGCGCCGTCCGCGCGACGCGGACCCTGGCCGAAGCCGGCGGCGTGCGTCTCGGGCTGGGCGGCGGCGCCTGGGGGGCGGCGCAGCGCGATGCGGCGCGCTTCGACATGGGACCCTCGGCCACTCTCGCGCTGCCGGTCGGCAAGCAGAATGTCCGCCTCGCGCTCGACTGGCGCCAGCGCGTCGCCGGCACTGCGCGTCCCGGCTCGGGCCTCGCGCTCACGCTCGGGAGCGATTTCTAGGCACGCGGGCTTTTGCACCCCTGGGCAAACGCGGTATCGCCTGCTCCGATGGATCTGTACCTTCCAATCGCCAACCTCTCGGTCAATGCACTGGTGATCGTGGCTCTGGGCCTCGGCGTCGGCCTGCTCTCGGGCATGTTCGGCGTCGGCGGCGGCTTCCTCACCACGCCGCTGCTGATCTTCTACGGCATACCGCCCACCGTCGCCGCTGCCTCCGCCGCCAGCCAGGTGACCGGCGCCAGCGTCTCGGGGGTATTCGCGCATTTCCGCCGCGGCGGAGTCGACGTCCATATGGGGCTGGTGCTCGTCGCCGGCGGCGTGGTCGGCAGCGTGGTCGGCGCAGGGGTGTTCCGGCTGCTCCAGGCGAGCGGGGTGATCGATACGGTGATCGCGATTCTCTATGTGCTGATGCTCGGCTCGATCGGCGGACTGATGCTCCACGAATCGATCACTGCGGTGCGTGTCGGCCGCGGCGCCTTGGCGCCGCGCGCGCGCAAGCGCCGCCACCACCCGCTCGTCGCGATGCTGCCGCTGCGTTGGCGATTCTATCGTTCGGGGCTCTACATCTCGCCGCTCGCGCCTCTGCTGCTCGGCTTCCTGACCGGCATCCTCACCGTTTTGCTCGGCGTCGGCGGCGGGTTCATCCTCGTCCCTGCGATGCTCTATCTGCTCGGCATGGGGACGCAGGTCGTGGTCGGCACCTCGCTGTTCCAGATCCTGTTCGTCACTGCCGCGGCGACGATGGTCCACGCCACCACCACCAAGGCCGTCGACATCGTCCTCGCCGTGCTGCTGCTGATCGGTTCGGTGGCGGGCGCGCAGCTCGGCGCGCGCTTCGCGCAGAAAGCCAAGCCCGAATATCTCCGCCTCGCGCTGGCGCTGATCGTGCTCGCGGTGGCGCTGCGCATGCTGCTCGGGCTGGCGTGGCGGCCCGACGAAATCTATTCGGTCGAATTGCTGTGAAGCGCCCCGCAGCCGCGCTGCTGATGCTCGCCGCGCCGCTGCTGATGGGGCAGGCCAAGCCGGTGCTCGTTCCCGACGTGTCCGAGCGCAACATCGAAATCGCGTATTCGTTCACCGGCGCGGAGCTGCTTCTGTTCGGCGCGATTCTCTATCCGCGCGGGCAGGCACCCGATCCCGAAGACGGGCCCGCCGACATCGTGATCGTCGTGCGCGGCCCCACCCAGGCGGTGCTGGTGCGCGAGAAGGAAAAGCTCGCGGGCATCTGGCTCAATGCCGAATCGACGCGCTACCGTTCGGCACCGAGCTTCTACGCGGTCGCCTCGTCGCGTCCGATCCGGCGCATCGTCGACGAGCGCACCCGCGCGATCTACGAACTCGGAGTCGACAGCCTTCAGCTTTCCCCTGCCTCGGGCGCCGTCCCCGAAGTGCAGGCGCGGTTCGATCGCGGGCTGGTCGATCTGCGCACGCGCAGCGGCCTGTTCTACGAGGATTCGAACGCAGTCGAGATCACCGGCGGCGTGCTGTACCGGGCGCGAATCGACATCCCCGCGCGCGTGCCGGTGGGGCGCTTCACTGCCGAGACCTTCCTGATCCAGAAGGGCCGGGTCCTCGCCGCCGCGGTGCGGCCGATCGAGATCCGCAAATCGGGGCTCGAGCAATTCGTCGCCACCAGCGCCGAGCGCTATTCGGTGCCCTATGGCCTGGTCGCGGTCGCGCTTTCGGTGCTGTTCGGCTGGGGCGCCGGAGCGCTCTGGCGACGGTTCTGATCCTCGGACAAGCCGTTCACGAACAACCCAATATTTACGCTCTTCGGGCACAAGGCTCGGCGTAACCCCCGGGGAGTATCCGATGGACGGTCAGTTCGGCGCGCGCGTCTTCGATAATGCCCCGCCCATTTTGTCGGGAGAACCGGTCGCGCCGCGGGCCGGCGCGCGCGCGATCGGCGCGGTGCTCGAAATCGCAGGTTCGTCGAGCCAGGTGATGTTCGACCCTGCCGAGATCGAGGCGCTGGGCGCCAGCAGCGACGCCGCGATCGCCAATTCCGGGCAGGTCGGCAGCCAGGTCAAGATGCGCGTCGGCAGCACCTGGCTGCTCGCCAATGTCCGCTCGCTACGCCTCGATGCCAGCGGCGAGCGAATCCTCGCGCAAGTCGATTTTCTCGGCGAGGGCGACGAGGAGAAGCTCACCGGCAAGCTCTACAAGTTCCGCCGCGGCGTCACCCGCTATCCCACGCCGGGCTGCGCGGTATTTCCCGTCTCCACCGCCGACCTCAAGCAGATCTACGCCGCCGACGATCGCGCGCATATCGAGATCGGCAACGTCTATCCGACCAAGGACATCCGCGCCGCGCTCTATGTCGATGCGATGCTCGGCAAGCATTTCGCGTTGCTCGGCTCGACCGGTACCGGCAAGTCGACCGCCGCGGCACTTATCCTCCACCGGATCTGCGAGCTTTCGCCGCAGGGCCATATCGTGATGATCGATCCGCACGGCGAATATGCCAGCGCGTTCAAGATCACCGGCGCGCTGTACGACGTCTCGAACCTGCAGATGCCCTATTGGCTGATGAATTTCGAGGAGCATTGCGAAGTGTTCCTCACCACCCAAGGCTCGGATCGTCAGGTCGATGCCGACATCCTCGCCAAATGCATCCTGCTCGCCAAGGGCAAGAACCGGCTCGCGCAGGAATTCGGCAAGCTCACCGTCGACGCGCCGATCCCCTATCTGCTGTCGGACCTCACCCAGATCCTCCAGCTCGAAATGGGCAAGATGGACAAGGCGACCGACACCGCGCCCTATCTGCGGCTGCGCAGCAAGATCGACGAGATCAAGGGCGATCCGCGCTATACCTTCATGTTCTCGGGGATGCTCGTCGCCGATTCGATGGCGAATTTCCTCGCGCGCATCTTCCGCCTGCCGGGCGACGGCAAGCCGATCTCGATCATCGACGTGTCGGGCGTGCCGAGCGAAATCACGTCGGTGGTCGTGGCCGTCCTGTCGCGCATGGTGTTCGACTTCGCGATCTGGTCGCGCGGCGAATCCAAGCGCCCGGTGCTGCTCGTCTGCGAAGAGGCGCACCGCTACGTCCCCAACGAGCGCAACGCCGATAATTCGTCGGTCGGCCGCATCCTCAGCCGGATCGCCAAGGAAGGCCGCAAATACGGCGTATCGCTGGGGCTGATCACCCAGCGCCCCTCGGATCTCGCCGAGGGCGTACTCTCGCAATGCGGCACGATCCTGGCGATGCGGCTCAACAACGAGCGCGACCAGGCGTTCGTCAGGGCGGCGATGCCCGAGGGCGCGCGCGGCTTCCTCGATTCGATCCCGGCGCTGCGCAACCGCGAATGCATCGCGGTCGGCGAAGGCGTCGCGACGCCGATCCGCTTGCTGTTCGACAGCCTCGAGGACGGCAAGCGCCCGGCGTCCGACGACCCTCTGTTTTCCGAGCTGTGGCGCGAAAGCGGCGGCGAGGAACAGATGCTCGAGCGCACGATCAAGCGCTGGCGCTCGCAGGGGCGGTAAGCACTGCCTTGCGGTCCCTCGGTTTCGGAGTCACGATGGCGGGATGCGATGCCGTCCGTTCCGTCGGATACTGATAGCAAGCCTGTGCCTCGCCGGCGGCAGTTGCGCGCCGCGCCCGCTGGAACGGGGCAAACTCGATTCGATCCCGGGCCTGTGCGGTACGAGTGCCGCCTTCCATTTTCGCGCCTCCGAGAAACTGCGCGTGCATCCGCCAGCATGCGCGCTTCCCGATGCCGAACGGGTGGCGCAGTCGTGCGCAGTCCACGATGTGACTCGTTCGCCGGGATATCGATCACCGAGCTATGACGAAGAGGGCGAGATCGTCGCGGGCTCCCCGATCCCGGCCTATGCGGTGAGCGATCTCAAATGCGGCTTCATCAATTCACAGCGCAACCGGGCGATCTGCCGGTTCAAGCTCGAGACGCCCGACATGCCGGCCGGCCCTGTCGATACGCGGGCGACGCTGGAGCATAATTCGTGGCAGGACCATGGCCCCACGCATCACCTGTTCGGCACTTTATGGTCGGCGACGGCGAGCTGTCTGCCAGCCGCGCCGCCAAGGTAGCCGCACGAGGATCAGTCCGAGTCCTTCGCCGCGCCGCGCCCCACCGGCACCGACAGCAGCTGGCTCAGCTTCGAGCGGAACGCGCCGAGATCGCTCCCGGTCAGCTGGCGCAGCGAACTGAACGCGACCGAGCGCGGGTTCACTGCGACGCCGTTCTTGTACAGCTCGTAATGGAGATGCGGCCCGGTCGACATGCCGGTATTGCCCACCGCGCCGATCACCTGGCCCTTGCGCACCGATTGGCCGCCATGCACGAGGATCCGGCTGAGATGGCCATAGCCGGTGCCGAACGCGCCGCCATGATTGAGCTTGATGAAATTGCCGTAGCCCGAGCTGCGCCCGGCGAACTGCACCACGCCGTCGGTCGCGGCATAGACCGGGGTGCCCCAGGCGGCGGCGATGTCGATGCCCTTGTGCATCCGGGTATAGCCGAGGATCGGATGGCGGCGCATGCCGAATGCCGAGGAGAAGCGGCCATTGGTCGGCATCGCCATCATCCCGGTCTTGTTGCCCTTGCCGCCACCGTCGAACCATTCGGTCTTGCCGTTCGATTCCCACGGCATCAGCTGGACCTTGTTGTCGCAGCTGCTGACGCCGGCATAGAGCAGATTGCCGAGCTGGACCTCGCCGGTGGCGGCGCGCGCCTGCTTGACGATGATGTCGAACTTGCAGCCCGAGCCGAGATGCGAGACCGGCACGCGCGTCGCCAGCGTGCGGATAAACGATTCGACTGCCTTGGCCGGCGCCCCGGCGGCGCGCGCCGAGCGATACAGGCTCGATCCGATCGCGCCCTGGACGCGTAGTGGCGTGTGATCGATCGCGATCGGAATCTGCTTGAGCGCCAGGCCGGTGCCGTTGCGCGCGACTTCGAGCTTCAGATCGAACTTGGCGCGGAATGCCATATTCTGCAGCGGGCGCGGCTGCGCCTTGTCGGTGCGGCGCCCCAGCGTGAGATCGAGCGTGGTGCCCGGCTGGATGTCGTCGAACGCTACGGCCTTGGTGACCAATGCGCCGACCTGCTCGGCATCCTTGGCGCCGACGCCCGAGCGCTTGAGCACGCTGAGCAGCGCATCGCCCGAAGCGAGCTTGACGCCGTCGAGGCTGATGATCGGGCGCTCGGGGGTGTCGGTCAGCGGCGCGACGAGGTTGGTCGCGGCGACCCGGTAGCCGGTGGTCGCGCCCATCGCGAGCGGCTTGATCGCCTGCGCCCGCGCGGCATCCAGCTCCGCGCCGGTCAGCGCCGGCGCGGCGGTGCCGTAGATCGGAGTCTCGAATCCGGGCGCCATCAGGAACGTCACCGCGCACAGCCCGAGGCAGGTCGCGACGCCGCGATACCAGGTCAGCGTGCCGATGCGTGCACCGAGATCGGGTGCGAGATCGAGATTGGCGAAGACGCGGCGCTTGAGCCGGGTGCTGAGCGCAGTGCCGGGCACAGGCGGGAATGCAGGCGTGACCACCGCGCTGCCGCCAAGCTCCAGGCCATGATCGTTACGCAGGAACAAGGCGCGATGCCCCCCGAAAACCCCGTCGTCGAATGCGCCGCCACCCCCGGCGAACACCAAATCACTGTGGAAGAGAGGGTTTAAAGTCAAATTAAGCACCCCGGTTCGTTCCCCTGCCTGCGGCGACCTGTGCAGGCGCCGGGACAAAGAGAAGTCGGTCGTCAAATCTCCCTATAATTCAACATGGTTAAGGAAGGATCGCAATCAGGGGGTGTTGCTTAAGGGCTGACTCGGAACGATGTTGGCAACCGACATGAGCCAGTTCGCGCGTTCGTCGATCACTGCGGTGCTCGGCCCCACCAACACCGGCAAGACCCACCTCGCGGTCGAGCGGATGTGCGGCCATGCCAGCGGCATGATCGGCTTCCCGCTGCGGCTGCTGGCGCGCGAGGTCTATGACCGCGTCGTCACGATGAAGGGGGTCGAATCGGTCGGGCTGATCACCGGCGAAGAGAAGATCCTTCCGCCGAAGGCGAAGTGGCTGCTGTGCACTGCCGAAAGCATGCCGCTCGAACGTGAGGTGGCCTTTGTCGGATTGGACGAAGCCCAGATCGGCGCGGACCCCGAGCGCGGCCATGTCTTCACCGATCGGCTGCTGCGCGCGCGCGGTTTTGCCGAAACGATGATCCTCGGATCGGATTCGATGAAGCCGATGCTCAAGGCGCTGGTTCCCGATGCCGAGATCATCGGCCGCCCGCGCTTCTCGACCTTGAGCTATGCCGGCGCCAGGAAGCTCTCGCGCCTGCCCCGCCGCTCGGCGATCGTCGCCTTCTCCGCCGAGGAAGTTTACGTCGTCGCCGAAGCGCTCCGCCGCCTGCGCGGCGGCGCCGCGGTGGTGATGGGGGCACTCTCCCCGCGCACCCGCAACGCCCAGGTCGCGATGTTCCAGGCCGGCGAAGTCGATTATCTCGTCGCCACCGACGCGATCGGCATGGGGCTCAACATGGACGTCAGCCATGTCGCCTTTGCCAGCCTCTCCAAATTCGATGGCCGCCGCCAGCGCCGGCTGACCATCGCCGAGATGGCGCAGATCGCCGGCCGCGCCGGGCGCCACCAGCGCGACGGCACTTTCGGCGCGCTGCACGAGGATGGGCCCAGCGCCTTCACCCCGGAGGAAGTGCTGGCGCTGGAGGCGCATCAGGTGCCCCGGCTCGAACATCTCTATTGGCGCGAAGGCGAGCCCGATTTCGCCAGCGTGGACGCATTGGTCGCCAGCCTCGAAGCCAAGCCGCGTGCGGACGTGCTGCGTGCCGCGCCGCAGGCCACCGACCTTGCCGTGCTCAAGCATCTCGCCCAGGAGGATTGGGTGCGTGCGCGGGTGCGCTCGCCGCGGATGGTGATGCGGCTATGGGCGGCGTGCGGGCTGCCCGATTTCCGCAAGCTCGGCGTCGATCCGCATGCCCGCTTCGTCGGGCGGCTGTTCGGACACCTCTCCGAAGCCAATGGCCATGTCCCGCACCAATGGTTCGCCGACGAAATTCAACGACTCGACAATATGGCCGGCGATGTCGAGACCCTCGCCGGGCGGATCGCCGCCGCGCGCAGCTGGGCCTATATCGCGCACCGCGCCGACTGGCTCGAGGACCCGATCCACTGGGCCGAGCGCACCCGTGCCATCGAAGAGAAGCTCTCGGACGCACTCCATGCCAGCCTCACCCAGCGCTTCGTCGACAAGCGCACCACGGTATTGCTCCGCCAGATCGGCGCCGACGCCTCCAACCTGCCGGTGACGATCGGCCCCGAAGGCGAAGTCAGCGTCGAGGAGCATCCGCTCGGCAAGCTCGAAGGCTTCCGCTTCACGGTGCAGGCCGACGCGCGGGCTGGCGACAAGCGCATGCTGCTCGCGGCGGCGGAGAAACGGCTGGCGGGGGAGTTCCGGAAACGCGGCGAAGCCTTGATCGAGGCGACCGACGAGGAACTTGCCCTCTCTCCCGTTCGTGCTGAGCTTGTCGAAGCACCGTCCTGCTTCGCTCCCGTCGCCGATGAAAAGAACGGCCCTTCGACAAGCTCAGGGCGAACGGTGTGGTGGCGGGGCGTAGCCATCGCCACGCTAAAGCCGGGCGCCAACCTCGTCCGCCCGAAGATCGTGCTCGATCGTGCGCTCGATGTCCTTGACCCCCAAGCTCGCAATGCAGTCCAAGCCCGGCTCGACACCTGGTTCGCCGCGCAAGTCGCGCGCCATCTTCCGGTTCTCGCCAAGCTCGATTTCACCAGCCGCGACCTCGCCGCGGGCGGCCCGCTCCGCGCGCTGGCGAACGCGCTGCTCGACGCCGGCGGACTGCTCCCGCGCCGCGCTGCCGCCGCGCTCGTCGAAGCCCTAGACGGCGACGCGCGCAAGCGGCTGCGCATGATCGGCGTGACGATCGGCACGCTCGATCTGTTCACCCCGGCCTTGCTCAAGCCCAACGCCGCCCGCTGGCGCCGCGACTTGATGTGGCTGGCCGACGTGCCAGCAGAAGGCGCGACGGTGCTGGCGCGAGGGACGCCCGGCGCCGACCTCGCTTACGGCTTCCGCCCGCTCGGTGCGCAGGCGGTCCGCGTCGATCTGGTCGAGCGCATCGCCCGTGCCGCGCACGATGCGCGCCAGGGCCGCAAACCGTTCACGCCGGATCCGGCTTTGGCGACCTCGATCGGCCTGACCGGCGAAACCCTCGCCCGTCTGATGGCCCAGCTCGGCTTCAAGACCGCGAAGCCGCGCGAAGGCGAGCCGCAGCGCTGGATCTGGCAGGGCCTGACCCCCGTCGCCAAGCCCAAGGCCGCGCCGACCGACAATGCCTTCGCGGCGCTGGCGGGATTGCGCAGTGGCTGACGCCGACGCCATCCGGCTCGACCGCTTCCTGTGGTTCGCCCGGCTCGCCAAGTCGCGCAGCGCCGCGCAGGCAATCGCCGAGAAGGGGACGCTGCGCCTCGACGGCCGCCGGATCGAGCGTTCGGCGGCGCCGGTGCGCGTCGGCGCGATCCTCGTCTTCCCGCTCTACGGCAAGGTGCTTGCGCTCCGCGTCGAGGCGCTGCCCAAGCGCCGCGGCCCGCCGGGCGAGGCGGCCTTGCTCTACACCCGGCTGCAAACCCAGGCGCCCAAGCAAGTTGACGCCGCAGAATCCGGGGCATAGCAGGGGCCCTGCGTACCAGACTTTGCCGCGCGAGGGAGCCGACCTGCCATGACCTACGTCGTCACCGACGCCTGCATCCGGTGCAAGTACATGGACTGTGTCGAAGTGTGCCCGGTCGACTGTTTCTACGAAGGCGAGAACATGCTCGTCATCAATCCCAGCGAATGCATCGACTGCGGGGTCTGCGAGCCCGAATGCCCGGCCGAGGCGATTCTGCCCGATACCGAGAACGGCCTCGAACAATGGCTCGAGCTCAACAAGACCTATTCCGAGGAATGGCCCAACATCACCCAGAAGGGCGACGTTCCGGCAGACGCCGATGCCCTGAAGGGAGAGGAAGGCAAGTTCGACAAGTATTTCTCGGCGGCCCCCGGCACCGGCAGCTGATCGCCGCGCCGCCGCGGCGCGCCACCGTCCGGAATCTTCGCCGCAGTGCACATAAATGCGCTGTGGGCATGACGCGCGACTGGTAATTTTATTGCAACCGTGTTAAACAGTCCGGGACGGAGGCGATTGTATCGCCCTTCCGCACGGAGAAGCATACGTTCTTGCCCCGAACCGCCTGCCCGACGTTCCGCACGTCCGGGCCGACGCCGCAACCGTTCGGGGCCTGTTATTCACGGAAAGGTCTCTAGCCCATGGCTGCCAAGGCGCTGTCCTTCGACGTCGGCGATTATGTCGTTTACCCCAAGCACGGCGTGGGCCGTGTGATCGAGCTGCAGAAACAGGAAATTGCGGGGATGCAGCTCGAACTCTACGTGCTGCGCTTCGAAAAAGAGAAGATGACGCTGCGCGTGCCCACCAACAAGGCCGAGAGCGTCGGCATGCGCAAGCTGTCGTCCGATAAAACGCTCCGCGAGGCGCTCGAGACGCTCAAGGGCAAGCCCAAGGTCAAGCGCACCATGTGGTCGCGCCGCGCGCAGGAATATGAAGCCAAGATCAATTCGGGCGACCTCGTGTCGATCGCCGAAGTGGTCCGCGATCTGTTCCGCGCCGAGGACCAGCCCGAGCAGAGCTATTCGGAGCGCCAGATCTTCGAAGCCGCCGCATCGCGCCTCGCGCGCGAACTCGCCGCGATGGAACAAGTCGACGAGCCGACTGCACTCGAGAAGATCCTCGACATCCTGCGCAAGGCCGCGGCGATCTGGAACAAGGACAAGGTTCCCGCCTGACCCTGGGCGGACCGGTCGAAACGGGTGAGGGGCGCGCGGGAAACCGCCGCCCCTTTTCCTTGCCCGGCGGTTAGTGTATTGTATATGCAACACACAAATGGGGAGAAGAAAATGCGTATGTTGTTGATCGCCGCGCTGCTGCCGCTGGCCGCGTGCCAGTCCAACGCCGAACGACAGGGCAACGCTACCGAGGTTAGCGGCACCGGCGCCACCCGCAGCTTCGCGGCGAGCGGCTTCACCAAGGTCGATCTGCGCGGTCCGGACGATGTCGACGTAAAGACGGGAACGAATTTCGCAGTGACCGCCGAGGGCGACTCCAAGGTCCTCGACCAGCTCGACATCCGCGTCGTTGACGGCGCACTGCGCGTCGCGCGCAAGGACGGCAATTGGGTCGGCAACGATCGCGGCGCGCGCGTCCATGTCGTCATGCCCAAGCTCGGTGCCGCGACTTTGGGCGGCTCGGGCGATCTCACCATCGACCGCGCGGAGGGCGATTTCCACGCTGCCGCGGCGGGATCGGGCAATCTGACCATCGCCGATCTCCGCGCCGGCAGTGCCGATCTCTCGCTGGCCGGATCGGGGGATCTGACCGTCGCCGGCAGCGCATCGAAGCTCTCCGTCTCGGTCGCCGGTTCGGGCGACATCGACGCCAAGCGCCTCACCGCCGCCAGCGCCGACATCTCGATCGCCGGTTCGGGCAATGTCTTCGGCACGGTGAAAGGCCCGGCGTCGGTCTCGATCCTGGGCTCGGGCGATGCCGAACTCGGCGGCGGAGCGAAATGCTCGGTCAACGCGCTGGGCTCGGGCGAGGCACATTGCAGCTAACGCTTGCCTGACCAGCCCCGGCGCGCGAGTGTGTGCGATGCGCTCGCTCCTCCTCGTCCCGTTGCTCCTGCTCACCGCCGCCGCGCCGGCGCAGGAACGCCGCTTCATGGTCGGCGGCTTCGAGCGTCTGCGCGTCGAAGGGCCATTCGAAGTCGAAGTCGTGCCGGGCATTCCGGGCGCGATCGCGGTCGGCGATCGCGCGGCGCTCGACCAGGTCACCGTGCGGACCAGCGATGACATTCTGATCGTGAGCGGCGGACCGCTGTCCTGGTCCGGCCGCAAGGGCGCGACCTTGCCGACGGTGCGCATCTCGGCGCGGTCGCTGCGCGGCGTGGCGCTCAGCGGTGGCGCGAGAGTGCGCGTGGCGGAAATGCACGGTGCGCGAGTCGAGTTGCTGCAGGCAGGCGCTGGCTCGCTCGACGTGGCGTCGATCCGCACCGACGATCTGACCGCCAATCTCAACGGCACCGGCACGATGGCCTTGGCGGGCACCGCCGCGCGAGCGCAGGTGCGCAATTACGGCACCGGGTCGATCGACGCGAGCGGGCTCACCGCGGGCGATGCGAGACTGAACTCGGCGGGCAGCGGCAGCATCCGGATCAATGTGCGCTTCACCGCGCGGGCAAATGCGGTCGGCAGCGGCGCGATCGACATTACCGGCAATCCCGAATGCGTGCTGCGCGGTCCCGGGCCGATGACGTGCACCGGGACGATCCGCCGCTAGGCGGCGATCGGAAAGCGCAGCAGCCGGTCCTCGAGCGCGACCAGTGCCTGCGCGCCGCGACCGACGGCGCGGACGATCTCCGGATGGTGCGCGTCGAGCCCGCCGGTGAGCGACCCGAATGCCGGCAGGATCAACTTGGTCGCGGTGGCAACGAAGCAGCGCCGCGCAACCTGCCGCCCGCGCACGCTGATCCGCAGCTTGGGATGGAAATGCCCCGAAAGCTCGGGCCGCGGTTCGCCGGGCACGGCTTCGTGGCGCAGCACCAGCCCGTCGACTTCGGCTTCGTCGAGGATCGTGCCGCCGCAATGATCGACGAGCAGCGAATCGTGATTGCCGGTGATCCAGCGCCAGTCGAGCCGCCCGGTCAGCCCGGTCAGCAAGGCGCGGGCGTCGGCGGGAAGCCGCTCGCAGCCCGCCGAATCGTGGAAGCTGTCGCCCAGGCACCAGAGTTCGGTCGCCCGGGTGCGATCGACCAGCGCGGAAAGCTCGGTGAGCGTCGCCAACGAATCATAAGGCGGCAGCATCTGGCCCTTGCTGGCGAACCAGCTGCCCTTTTCGAAATGCAGGTCGGCGACGAGCAATGCCCGCCGGGCAGGCCAATAGAGCGCGCCCTCGGCAAGCGCCGCGAAATCATGACCGCCGAACGAAAGGAGAACCATGCCCCGGCTATCCGGCCCGCACGCCCCCGCTGTCAACTCCGCAAACGCGTGACGGCCCATCAAAAAGGGCGCCGGAGCCAAGCTCCGACGCCCTTGATTGCATGCTGCAGGCCGCCTCAGGCTTCCTGGGGCAGAGCCGCTTTGACTTGCGCGACGATGGCAGTGAATGCCTCGCCTTCGTGCATCGCGATATCGGCCAGGACCTTGCGGTCGAGTTCGATGCCGGCGAGCTTGATGCCGTGCATGAACTGCGAATAGGTCAGGCCCTCGGCGCGGACGCCGGCGTTGATGCGCTGGATCCACAGGCCACGGAAGGTCCGCTTCTTAACCTTGCGATCGCGATACGCGTACTGGCCGGCCTTTTCGACGGCCTGCCGCGCGACACGGATCGTGTTCTTGCGACGGCCGCGATAGCCCTTCGCCTGTTCGAGGATATTCTTGTGCTTGGCGCGGGTGGTTACACCCCGTTTGACGCGTGCCATGGTTCCGGGCCCTCCTTACTTCAGACCGTACGGAGCCCAGCCGACGACACGGGCGGTGTCGGCATGAGCGAGCACGGAGGTGCCGCGGTTCTGGCGGATATATTTGGCGTTGTGGCTGATCAGACGGTGGCGCTTGCCGGCGAAGCCGTGCTTGATCTTGCCAGTGGCGGTGAATTTGAAGCGTTTCTTCACACCGCTCTTGGTCTTGAGCTTGGGCATTTTGGTCTCCTTGCAATCTCGAACGTGCGAACAGCCGCGGCAGCCCTTGATGGCCGGGCGTGTTCCTGACGTTCGAGGAAAGCGGGGCGCATACCCTTGGAAGTGCGGGAATGCAACCTGACTCTACACCGTTCGTGCTGAGCCTGTCGAAGCACCACTCCGCGCGATGCATGCGCGGATAGCCGCCCTTCGAAGCGCAGGGCGAACAGTCTGGTTGGCTCAGGCAGGCCGAGCGCGGAACCCTCAGGGTCTACAAGCTTTTCCCCTCGATGACCGATCGTGACGAATCCATTACCACTGCCCAATCGGCTCCACCGGCAAAGCCTGCCCGCACGCTCGGCACGCCGCTGGCCAGCGTCATCGCGGTGGTCACGACGATCCTCGGCCTGCTCGTCCTCGGCTGGACGGTGCTGTTCGTCACCAAGGGCCGCTTCCTCAAGCACAGCTTCGAGAAGATCGCCGCCGGGCAGACCCATCGCCAGGTCAAGGTGGCGGGCGACTTCCAGCTCTATTTCGCGCCGTTCAACGTCAAGTTCCTCGCCGAGGGGCTGACCATCTCGAACCCCGAATGGGCAGGCCGCGGCAATTTCTTCTCGGCCAGGAAAATCGACACGCGCATTTCCACCTGGAGCCTGTTCACCCACAAATACCGGTTCAACTGGGTCGGCCTCGACGATGGCCATGTCGACTTGCAATGGGACAAGGCGCACCAGCGCAACACCTGGACCTTCAACGAGAAGAAGGAGAAAGGCGATCCGTTCGAGCTCCCTGCGATTCGCCGCGCGCTGATCCAGGGCACGCTGGTCCGCTATCTCGATCCGCGGATGCAAATCGAGGCTGGGATCCGCGTCCACACCGTCGAGGCGACCGAGACCAAGGTCGACAGCGCCATCCGCTTCGACGGCAACGGCACCGCCCGCGGCACGCGCTTCACGCTGAACGGCGCGCTGCTCAGCCCCAATGCCACCGTCTCGGGCGGTTCGAACAAGCTCCAGCTCCATGTCGAGGGCGTGCGCACCGCGATCGACGTCTCGGGCACGCTGCCCGGCGCGACCGAGATCGAAGGCGCCGACCTCCATGTCGACGCACGCGGCCGCAACCTTGCCGACATCTTCGCAGTGTTCGGCATCGCCGTCCCCGACACGCGCAATTATCGCCTCCGTTCGGCGCTGACCAAGGCAGGCGACGAATGGCGCTTCACGGGCATGCGCGGCCGCTTCGGCGACAGCGACTTGTCGGGCAAGTTCACCGCGGCGCTCAAGGAGCCCCGGCTGCTGCTCACCGCCGATCTCTCGACCCGCGTGCTCGACATTATCGATGCCGGGCCGTTCATCGGCTACACGCCCGAGCAATCCGCGGCGGGCGCGGTGGTGGTGCAGACCGCGGGCACGCCGCGCATCCTGCCCGATGCGCCGCTGCGCGTAGAGGCACTCAAGAATTTCGACGCCAAGGTCAATTGGACGGTGCGCACTGTCCGCGCCGAGAAATTGCCGATTTCGAACATCACGCTGGGGCTCGATCTCGATAACCGCCTGCTCAAGCTCAGTCCGCTCAATTTCAGCCTCGCGCGCGGCACGGTCAATTCGGACATCACGATCAACGCCCGCCGCAGCCCCGTCTTCACCGATTACGACATCCGCCTTTCGCCCACCCCGATGGGCGTGCTGCTGGCCGGCTTCGGCGTGGAGGAATCGGGCACCACCGGCACTCTGAAGGCGCGCGTCCAGCTGACCGGGACGGGCAACAGCGTCCATGACTCGCTCGCCAATTCGAACGGCCGCATCGCAGTGATCCTGCCCAAGGGGAGCTTCTGGACGCGCAACATCCAGCTCGCCGAGCTCGACATCGGCACCTTCGTCCAGAAGATGTTCGAAAAGAAATTGAAGGAGCCGGTGCAGATCAATTGCGGGCTGATCGGATTCAGCGTGCGGGGCGGCATCGCCGCCGCCGATCCCATCCTGATCGATACCGAAAAGAGCGTGATGCTGGGCCGGGGCGGGTTCAGTTTCAAGAACGAGACGCTCGACCTCGCCTTCCGCGCCGACAGCAAGAAGTTCAGCCTGTTCGCCGGTCAGTCGCCGGTCGGCATCGGCGGCTATTTCGCGCGGCCGAACTTCAACGTGGTCAGCCCCGAATTGCTCGGCCGCGCCGGTGCCGGGCTCGGCCTCGCGCTCGTCGCCAGCCCGCTCGCGGCGGTGATCGCATTCGTCGACGTCGGCGATGCGAAGGCCGCCGATTGCGGCCCGGTGCTGGCCGGCGCCTCGGCGCGCGGCCAGCGCACCGACAAGGGCAAGCCCCGCGACGATGTCGGCAAGGGCACCACCGCCAAGTCCGAAGACGGCAAGCGCTCGAAGGGCGATCGCCAGAAGCAGCGCAAGAAGTTCCTCGGGATCTTCTGAACCCGTGCACGCCTGTCACTGTCGAGCGCAAGCGTCGCTAAGAACGAAACCTATCCGGCGTCACCCCGCACTCCGGACCGTCACCGCTTGCAATGTAGGATTTCGCCTGCTTGTGTGCGGCGTGGCCCAGCGCAAGCTCTTTGACATAGCAGGCACCTCCGCGAAACGTGCGCGACAGTGTGACCTTGGTGTGACCTTTGATGCCCGCGCTGCGCAACGTCGGGCGCATTGCCGGTCGCTACCGTGCCGCGCTCAATGCCCCCGGCAGGCCAGTGCCTCGAGGATGTCCTCGATTCGCGCCGGATCGCCCGCGGCGATCACTTCGCCGTTGCTGCCGGCATGGAGCGGATCGCCCTGCCAGTCGCACATCCGCCCGCCCGCGCCCTCGACTACGGGCACCAACGCCGCGAAATCGTGGAGCTTGAGCCCGGCCTCGACCACCACGTCCATCCAGCCGCTGGCGACGCATCCATAATTGTAGCAGTCGCCGCCAAGCACCGTGCTCGTCACCGCGGCGTCGAGATGCTCGAAGGCATGGAGCTGCGCATCGTCGAACAAGGCGGGCGAGGTCGTCGCGAGGATCGCATGCTTGAGATCGCGGCAGGCGCGCGCCTGGGCGGGCTTGCCGTTGAACAGAGTCGGTCGCCCGGTGACGCCGAGCCAGCGTTCGCCGATGATCGGCTGGTCGATGATCCCGAGCAGCGGCCAGCCGTCCTCGATCAACGCGATCAGCGTGCCGAAGATCGGCCGCCCGGCGATGAAGGCGCGGGTGCCGTCGATTGGATCGAGCACCCATTGCCGGCCGCTGCTGCCGTCGCGCGTGCCGAATTCCTCGCCGATGATGCCGTCCATCGGACGTTCGGCGATGATCAGCCGGCGCATCGCCTCTTCGGCTTCGCGATCGGCGAGCGTCACCGGCGACAGATCCTCCTTGGCCTCGAGCCCGAAGGAGCCGCGAAAGCGCGGGCGGATCGCGGCGCCGGCGGCTTCGGCAAGGCGCTCGGCGAGCGCGACGTCATTGGCGGAAACGGGCATGGCAACCGCCCTACGCGCCCGTTTTTGACTCGCCAAGGCCGCAAAGCGCTGCCAGTCGTTTCGGCCATGCGCTTGCTCCTCGTGTTTCTCGGCCTCGTCGCTGCCCCGTCCGCGCTCGCGCAGGTGCGTGCCGTGCCCGCGCAGCCGGCTTCCGAAGCCGAGGCGCTGCGCGGGGTGGAGGTGTTCCTGGTCAACGAGACCGCGGCACCGATCGCCGAAGCCGGGCCGCGCCAGATCGAAGTCACCGCAGTCGACGGCACCCGCCTGGTGCTCGAACGCGCACCAGGCCCGACGGCGACCATCGCCCCGGGGGGCTTTGCTAAGGCGCGCTATGTCCCCGTGGGAATCGCCGGAATTGCGGTCCCGCCTGCCGATCAGCACGCGGCGGCGAAGATCCCGGCAGAGGAAACCGTGGTCCAGAGCTCGACCGGCACCTCCGCCGGCTTCGTAGATCGCTTCGAGCCGCACGAGCCGATCTACGGCGTGTTCGGCACCGGCGATGCGGGCGGCAAGCTGCAAGTCAGCTTCGCCTTCCGGCCGTTCGCCGAGGATGCGCCGCTCAAGCTCGGCAATCTGCGCTTCGCTTATACCCAGACGATGTTCTGGGCGCTGCGCGAGGCCTCGGGCCCGTTTCGCTCGACCAATTATGCCCCCGAAATCTACGCCGACATTCCTTTCGACGAGTCCACACGGGTCGCGCTCGGCTTCCGCCACGATTCGAACGGTCGCGGCGCGCGCGACTCGGTTGATCTCAACCGCGTTTTCGCCCGAGTCGAGAAGAGCTTCGATCTCGGCGGCGACTGGCATCTCGATGTCGCGCCGCAGGCATGGTTCTATGTCGGCAAGCTCGGCGTCGCGCCCGACGTGAAGGACTATTTCGGCTATACCGCGATAACCGCCGCGATCCGCCAGAAGGACGGGCTCAAGATCGCGCTCACCGGCCGCGGCAATTTCGACACCAGGCGCGCTGGCGCCGAATTGTTCGCCTCCTACCCGCTGGCACCTTTGGGCGGCGGCGTCGGATTCTATCTCTTCGGCCAGGCCTTTACCGGCTATGGTGAAGCGCTCGACGATTATCGTCGCAACGGTACCCACGCGCGGATCGGCATCGCACTGACGCGATAGGCCGGCCGTGCACTCAAGGAGTGATGCCATGCGGATCAAGCTTCTCCTCGCTGCGCTGCTGCTGCCATTGGCGCTGCCGGTCGAAGCGGCGCTCGCCCCTGGCGCAGTGGCTCCCGCCTTCGCCGCGCCGGGCGCGATGGCCGGCAAGCCGTATAATGTGAACCTCAGCGCCGCACTCAAGAAGGGCCCTGTCGTGCTCTATTTCTTCCCGGCGGCATTCACCGGCGGATGCAATGCCGAAGCGGCAGCCTTTGCCGCGGCGCTCCCCGATTTCACGGCGGCCGGCGCAACCGTGATCGGCATGACCGCGGGCAATGTCGACCAGCTCGCGCGATTCTCGAGCGAGCATTGCGCGGGCAAGTTCGCCGTCGCCGCGGCGAGCCCGGCGGTGATCAAGGGCTATGACGTGCTGCTCAGGAAGCCCGACGGCACGCCGACGACGGTCACCAGCCGCACCAGCTATGTGATCGCGCCGGGTGGCCGAATCGTCTTCGCGCATACCGACATGAACCCGGCCGACCATATCCGGCTGACGCTGGCCGCAGTGCGCAAGCTGAAGGCTGCCAAGCGCGGCTGACGGGGCCCCGCCCGCCACGCTTGGGGAGCTTCGCTCACTGTATGTTAGCAGTTTGCCGCTAATTCGCTGGTTCAAGAATATGCGGGCGGGACCGCAAGCTCGTCCGCAACTTGAGAAGCAGAGGTTAGAGCCTATGGCCGGCGCAAGGGCGGTCCGGGCGGCACGGGAAAGCGATACGTCGCGCCGCCTTTACGACCGAATCGGCGATTTCCTGGTCGATCAGCGCCTCGACGCTGATCCCGCCAATTATGCGTTCGCTTACCATTTGCTCGCCAACCCGGAAGGGCCGCTGGCCCGCGCGGTCACTGCGCTGACCGACGGCGGCGTCCGCCTCACCCAGCGCGACATCGAGACCCTGGGCTGCGAGATCCAGCCGAGTGCCGCCGCCAAGGGCGCCAAGGAGAAAGCCGACGGGCTCGTCGCCCGGACCCAGATGCAAGTCGAGGGCTTTCAGGACATGGTGACGGCGATGCGCGCCGAGACCGAGGATTTCGGCCGCGATCTCGCCGCCAGCGCGGAGGCGATCTCGCGCTCCACCGCCGGCAGCGGCGCGCCGCTCATCGACGAAGTCGCGCGGATCACCGCGGGCATGCTCGGGCGCGTGCGCAGCGCCGAGGCGCGGCTCGAATCGGCGACGCAGGAGGCCAGCGAGCTGCGCCGCGAGCTCGAGGAAGCGCGCGACAATGCCCGGCGCGATCCGCTCACCGATCTGCCCAACCGGCGCGCTCTCGAGGAAGCCTATAAAGCCCAGTCGGCATCGGGCGCGCCGATCTGCGTCGGGGTGTGCGACGTCGACCACTTCAAGTCGGTCAACGACCGCTTCGGCCACGCGGTGGGAGACCGCGTTCTCAAGGCGATCGCCGAGGCGCTGAGCAACACCTGCTCCGGGCACCTGGTCGCGCGTTACGGCGGCGAGGAATTCGCCGTGCTGTTCAGCGGTGTCGATCTGATGGCGGCGCGCGAGATCCTGGATGCCGCCCGGGTGAAGGTGGCGACCAAACGCTATCGGCTGCGCGAGAGCGACGCGCCGTTGGGGGCGATCACGTTCTCGGCGGGCATTTCGGCGGCGCTGCCCGGCGACGGGCTGTCGACGGTTTTCCACCGGGCGGATCGCCTGCTCTACGCCGCCAAGACCGCGGGACGGAATCGCCTCCACATCGACTGACCGGAACCGAACACGCAGTGTTCACTTCCGATTGGTAATTTACGCCAACTCGGATGTGAGTTTTCCCAACATCGCGGCTCCACGTTACGGCACTTCTAGCGTTTACAGCCACTTAACGAAGTTGGCACGCTCCCTGCTAACACTCTGGCATCGGTAGCCGGATGGTCCGGCCCGCCGATCACCAGGGAGTTAGTTCAATGACCGCTCGTCTTTCTTCGTTCCACCAAGCGCTCTCCGTCGTCGGCGCTTTGCTCTTCACTGCCGCCTTCGTCGTCTATTCGACGCCCGTCCTGCCGATCGCATGACCATGGAAAAGATCACCATGATCCGCAGCGCCCTGCTCGGGCTCGCCGCTTTCGGCCTCACCGCGACGATGATCGTCGCCACCACGACGCAGGGTTCGGCTCTCTTCGGCTGAACCCTGCCCTTGAACGGAACCTCCGGCGTTCCGCACCATTTCTCTCGGCGAAGTTTCCCTTCTGGAGCAAGCCGATGAGCGATACCGAGACGATCGAAATGATCCACGAGGATGCGCTGCCCGGACATGAGAGCGCGCTCGAGCCCAAGCCCGATTGGGAACCGCGTTACCCCGGCTCCGGCCGATTGCAGGACAAGGTGGCCGTGATCACCGGCGCGGACAGCGGCATCGGCCGCGCCGTCGCCGCGCTCTATGCCCGCGAAGGCGCGCATGTCGCGATCCTCTATCTCTGCGAGCATGACGATGCCGCGATGACTGCGGACATCGTCCGTTCCGAAGGCCGCGAGGCGCTGACCATCGCCGGCGATGTCGGCGACAAGGCGTTCTGCGACCGCGCCATCGCCGAGGTGATCGAGAAATTCGGCCGCATCGACGTGCTGGTCAACAATGCCGGCGAGCAGCACCCCGACAAAGAGATCACCGACATCACCGAGGCGCAGCTCAAGCGCACCTTCCAAACCAACATCTTCGGGATGTTCTTCATGGTCCAGGCCGCGATGCCGCATCTTAAGCCAGGCGCCGCGATCGTGAACTGCACTTCGGTGACCATGTATCAGGGCTCGAAGGAGCTGCTCGATTATTCGAGCACCAAGGGCGCAATCACCGCCTTCACGCGCAGCCTTTCCGAGAACCTCATCGAAAAGCAGATCCGCGTGAACGCTGTCGCCCCCGGGCCGATCTGGACTCCGCTCAATCCGATGGGCGGCGCAAGTCCCGAAAAGCTCGAGACGTTCGGCGAAGACACGCCGATCGGCCGCCCCGGCCAGCCCAACGAAGTCGCCCCGAGCTTCCTGTTCCTCGCCTGCGAGGATGCCAGCTACATGTCGGGCCAGGTGCTCCACCCGAACGGCGGTACCATCGTCAACGGCTAGGCGGGGACAAGGCTTCCAATGGGTCCGACCCCTGCCTCCTCGCCACGCGAGTACGTTCCGGTGAGCAGCCCGGCGGCGAGGACCCGCCCGGCCATCGCCTTTACGATCGCGCCGCGACCGGGCGTCTCGCCGACATCGGGGCCTGCGGCGAGCGCGAACAGCTGAAAGGCATAATGGTGCGGCCCGTGCCCGGTCGGAGGATCGGGCGGCAGCCAGCCTTCGCCGAGATAGCTGTTGCGGCCGACATCGCTGCCGCTGATGCTCCCTGCGCCGTCGGGCCGGATCGCGCCTTCCTTGAGCTCGCCTTCGTGCGGCGGCAGATCCCAGACGACTGCATGCACCAGCGGCTGCGGCGCGGGCGCATCGGGATCCTCTACGATCAACACCAGCCGCTCGGCGTCCTCCGGCACGCCCGTCCAGAATAAGGGCGGCGATACGCCCTCGCCATCGGCGGTGAAGCGCTCGGGTAGCCGCGCGCCGTTGGCGAAAGCGGGGCTCGCGAGATGCAGCGCTTCGAACCCGCCGAGGTCGGCCTGTGCAATCGCCAGCTTGTCCGAGCCGGCGCGCAGGCCCTTGAGCGCGCTGCCCAGCCAATGGGGAACATGTTCGAGCATCGGCGTCTCCTGTCTATCGAGCCATCAACGATCGAGTCGGGCCGGTTATCCGTTCCGAGACTCTTCGCTGCATGCTGGCGCGCCGTCTCGCTTTGAGCTAGCGCGAATGGCATGAGCGCACCCCATATCGTCGCCCTGGGCGGAACGTTACGATCCGAATCCGCGACCGGACGGCTCCTCGCCGAAGCATTGCATATCGCCGCAGCACGCGGCGCGCGCACCACGTTGCTCACCGGGGACGATATCGCCTTTCCCCATTACGAGCCGGGCAATGCCGAAGGTAATCCGTCGATCGGCCGCTACCTGGAGGCATTGCGCAGCGCCGATGCGGTGATCGTGGGCTCGCCGGGCTATCACGGAACGCTGTCTGGACTGGTCAAGACCGCGCTCGATTATATCGAGCAGTTGCGCGGCGACGAACGCGTCTATTTCGACGGCCTGCCGGTCGGGCTGATCGCAACCGCGGCCGGCTGGCAAGCGGCGGTGTCGACGCTGCAGGCGCTGCGCACCATCACCCATTCGCTGCGCGGCTGGCCGACGCCGATGGGGCTGGCGATCAACACCGCGGAGGCAGGCGACGCAGTTGCCAAATGCCAGCCGCAGATGGAGGCGATGGTCGGGCAGATCTTCGACTTTCTGCGGCGCTGATCGCTGCGCTTAATGCTTTCGAGAGGGCTGCTCGGCTAACAACGTGGTTTGAAACCGGGGGGTTCGAGACGCAAATGAAGCAGGCTTCGAGCCAGGCTTTCACCGGAGCGCGCCGCAAGGCAGTACGCACCGTGCTCGCGGCAGGCAGCTGCCGGACGAGCCTGAACGAGATCGCCCAGCGGCTGGGTAGTCTCGGCTATCTCGTCGTGCTCGGCGATTCGGCGTGCCAGGTGCTCGAACTCGTTTCCGCCCGCGGCTTCGACCTCGTGCTGATCGACGGGCTCGTGCCGGAGACCGGGGCGCTGCACATGCTCAAAGAGATTCGCGGATCGCACGAGACCGCCGATCTGCCGGTCATCATACTCGGTAGCCATGACTGCGCCGTCGAGGCATTTGCCGCGGGAGCCGATGACTGGCTTGCCAAGCCCGCCGCCTTCGACGTCCTCGCCGCGCGCATCGAACGCTCGCTTACACGCGCCGGTCGGATCGAGGAACTCAAGCGCTCCAATCTTGCGCTCGACGCGCGGATCGCCGCGCGCGCAATCGAACTGGGCGAGGCACAGGCCGAGCTTGCCGCCGCCCGCGCCGACCGCGTCCGGCTGCTGGGCGCGATAGCCGAGTTGAACGACGAGCTCGCCAGCCGGCGGACCGCCGCCTAACGCTCGAACCAGTGCCGCGCGACGAAATAGGCCGTGATCACCACGGCAATCACTACGCAGATCCAGAACACGCCCCAGAATGCCCAGGCCTCGTGCGCGAACGGGATGCCGGCGACATTCATCCCCAGCAGCCCGGTGATGAAGGTCAGCGGCAGGAACACCATCGCCACGATCGCGATGATCAGCGAGCGCTGATCGATCTGCTCGGCGCGCAGATCGGTGAGCGTCTCGTGGGTCAGCGCGGCGCGCTCGCGAATTGCCTCCAGCTCCTCGGCCATCCGCGCGGCACGATCGGCGGCGGCAGATAAATGGAGCCGATCGTCGTCGCCCAACCAGTCGCCCGGGATCCCCGCCAGCCTTTCGAGCGCGGCACGCTGCGGATTGAGGAAGCGGCGAAAGCCGATCGCCTGGCTGCGCGTGCGATTGACCACGCGCCGCAGCTGAAAAAGATGCCCCGTCGCAATCTGCTCCTCGCAATCGTCGAGCGAGTCGCCGAGATCCGCGACGACCGGATCGAGCTCCTCCGTGATCGCCTGCGCCAGCGCGGCGATCAGATCGCCGGGATCGAGGATCTTGCCCGCCGCCACCTGTTCGCGCACCGGGTGGAGCGCATTCAGCGTGTTGCGCGTGACCGAGAAGACCGAGCCGCCCTGCGCATAGATCCGGATCGAGGCGAGCGGATCCGAGGCGGCGAGCGCTTCGGTGGAAAGTCCGCGCAGGTTGATCACTGCGCCGTCGCCCACCGAATCGCAGCGCGGACGCGTCTCGACCGCGGTCAGCGCCTCGACGACGTACAGCGAGAGCCCGGCCTCGCCCTCCAGCCATGCCTTGGCGCGTTCGTCATTGGTGGTGAGGTGGGTCCAGACCAGATCGGCATGAACCCCCACTGCCTGCTTGAGCGGCGGCGATTCGACCGCGCCGCCGCGCACGACATAAGCGAAGCCGCTCACGCGTGCATCTCGAGATAGACCGACAGCCCGGTGCCGGGCGCAATCGGCGCCGCGTCGCATGCGATTCGCACCGCATCGGCGCGCGCGCGGTCGAGTATCGCCTCGGGCACATCAGGATGATGGAAGACCCGATCGGCCTGCGCAAGCGCCCGCGCCTGGCGCAGCGTCAGATCGTCGACATCGGGCGAGGCAAGCCGGAAACGGAGCAGCGCGACGGGAGGCGCCGCCGCATCGATCAGCCAGCGCTCCACCGCATCCTCCGGCTGATCGACGAGCGGATCGAGCGGCCCGGCGAGCGCGGCGCCGAATGCGCGGCGACGCTCCCCGCCATCGGGCCATCGGCTCCGCATCGCCGGCCTTGCCGCCGCCAGTCCTCTCGCCAACCGGCCAAGCGATGCGGGAAGCGCCAATTCGAGCCGCTGGCGAAGCGCCGCGGCGAGCCCCGCCGAAACCCCGCCGGTACCGATGGCGATCAGCACCGGATCGCGGTCGATGATCGCCGGAAGCGTGAAATCGCAAAGCTCCGCGCGATCGACGGCGTTGACCAATATGCCGCGGCTGCGCAGCCGCGCGACGATCGGCTCGGGGTCGTCGACCGCGACGATCGCCAGCGCCGCTTCCACCGCCTCACCCACCACCTGCGCGCCGGCGCGTTCGAGCAGGCGACGTTTTGCGTCTGCAGCCTCGCCTTCGCCGATCAGGATCACCGGCCGCCCCGCCAGCTTCACGAAGATCGGCAAGGCGGCGAGGCTCATTTCAGCCAGTCCGGGACATGTTCCTCGGCCATGATCGCCTCGGCCGAGATCCGGCCCGCGACGATCTCGAACCTGTTGCCCGAGACGAGCACTTCGGGGACGAGCGGGCGGCTGTTGTAGGTGCTCGCCATCGTCGCGCCATAGGCGCCCGCGCTGCGCAGGACGGCGAGATCGCCAGACTTGACCAGGTCGATCTCGCGCGCCTTGGCGAAGACGTCGCTGCTTTCGCAGACCGGGCCGGCCACGTTGGCGATCATCGTCTCGCCGCTCGGCCGCACCGCTTCGAAATCGTGATACGCGTCATAGAGGGCTACACGCGCGAGATCGTTCATCGCCGAATCGACGATCACCCAGGGATGGATCGCCCCCGGCTTGACCCACAGTATTTCGGTGAGCAGCACCCCGGCATTGGCCGCGATCACCCGGCCCGGCTCGAACATCAATTCGACGTCCCAGCCACGCGTGACCCGCGCGACCATCGCGCCGAATTCCGCCGGCGAGGGTGGATTGTCGTCCTTGCGATAGCGCACGCCGAGGCCACCGCCGAGATCGACATGGGTGATGGTGTGCCCGGCAGCCCGCAGATCGGCGACGAGCTTGCCCACCCGCTCGAAGGCGCGCTCGAGCGGCGCGAGGCTCTGGAGCTGGCTGCCGATATGGACCGCGATGCCGCGCAGGTTGAGGCCGGGCAGCGGCGCCAGCCGATCGAAGATCGCCGGCGCTTCGTCGATCGGCAGGCCGAACTTGTTCTCGGCGCGGCCGGTCGAAATCTTTTCGTGCGTCCCGGCGTCGACATCGGGATTGACGCGGATCGTCGCCGGCGCGCGAAGACCGCGCGCGGCGGCGAGCTGCGACAGCACGACGCCTTCCTCTTCGAGCTCAAGGTTGAACTGGCCGATGCCGACGCTGAGCGCCTGGTCGAGCTCGGCGCGGGTCTTGCCGACTCCCGAAAAGACGACATCCTTCGCCGCCATCCCCGCCGCCAGCGCGCGCGCCAGCTCGCCGCCCGAGACGACATCGGCGCCGAAGCCTTCATTGGCGAGCAGGCGCAGCACCGCGAGATTGGGGTTGGCTTTCACCGCGAAGGCGAAATGCGCCCGCGGGATCGCGGCCAGGCCGTCGCGAAAGGCACGGGCGTGCCGCTGGAAAGTCGCAGCCGAATAGACATAGACGGGCGTGCCGACTGCCTCGGCAATGCGCGCGAGCGGCACTTCCTCGACGTGCAGTTCGCCGTCGATCAGATTGAAATGGTCCATGGGATTCCGTCAGTTGGGCGGCGGCAAGTCGAACTTGTCGGTGCGCCGCTTGTCCGTGCTTTCGATGAGGTCGTCGCTCCGCGCCGGACGCGTCTGCACCGGCGGCTTGAGCAAGTCATCGGGCGTGGGAGTCGCAGTCGCGCCATAAGGCGCGGGGGGCAGCGACGCGCCTTCCGCCGGTTTGAGACCTTCGCGCGCGCCGCAGCCGGCCAGCGCCAGCATCGCGGTGAGCAGCAACAGCTCGCGCATCATCGTCCTTCCTCCTCGCGACCCTTGCGGGCCGCAGCGATCGCCGCGCGAACCCGCACCGGCGCAGTCCCGCCGAAGCTGGTCCGGCTGTTCACCGAAGCATCGACGCTGAGCACGCCATATACGCGATCGTCGATCCGCGCGTCGATTTCCTTGAGTGCATCGAGCGATAACTGATCGAGCCGGGTGCCCTGCGCTTCCGCAGCGGCGACGGCGCGCCCGGTGATATGGTGCGCCTCGCGGAACGGCACGCCTGCCTCGCGTACCAGCCAGTCGGCGAGATCGGTGGCGGTGGCATAGCCCGATTCGGCGAGCCCGCGCATGCGATCGGTCCGGAAGGTCGCGCTTTCGATCATCCCGGTCATCGCGGCGATGCACAGCCCGAGCAGGTCATGCGCCTCGAATACCGGCGGCTTGTCGTCCTGCATGTCCTTCGAATAGGCCAAAGGCAGGCCCTTCATCGTCATCATCAGGCTGACCAGCGCGCCGGCGATCCGCCCCGAATGTCCGCGTACCAGCTCGGCGGCATCGGGGTTGCGCTTCTGCGGCATGATCGAGCTGCCGGTCGACCATTGGTCCGACAGGCTGACGAAGCCGAAGGGCTGGCTCGCCCAGATCACGAATTCCTCGGCAAGGCGGCTGAGGTGCAGGCTGCACTGGACCGCCGCAGTGAGATATTCGATCGCGAAGTCGCGGTCCGACACCGAATCGAGCGAATTGCGCGTCGGGCCGTCAAAGCCGAGCGCCGCGGCGGTGGCGTCGCGGTCGAGCGGAAAGCCGGTGCCCGCAAGCGCGGCCGAGCCGAGCGGGCACAGGTTCATCCGGACACGTGCGTCGGCCAGCCGCGAACGATCGCGCGCGAACATCTCGAAATAGGCCATCAGATGATGGCCGAGCGTCACGGGCTGCGCGCTCTGGAGATGGGTGAAGCCGGGCATCACGCTTTCGGCATGCTCTTCGGCGCGCGCCAGCAAGGCGTCCTGCAGCACGCCCAATGCCGCCTCGGCCTGGTCGATCGCGTCGCGCACCCACAGCCGGAAGTCGGTCGCGACCTGGTCGTTGCGCGAGCGTGCGGTGTGGAGCCGGCCGGCCGAGGGCCCGATCAGGTCCGCGAGCCGCGCCTCGGCGAGCATGTGGATGTCCTCGAGCGCGAGATCGTCGGGAACGCCCTCGGCCTCGAACTCGGCGGCGACCTGCGCCAGCCCCTCGGCGATGCGCACAGCGTCCTCGGCCGAAACGATGCCCTGCCTGCCGAGCATCGCGACATGCGCTTGCGAGCCGCGCAAATCCTGCCGCCACATCCGCTTGTCGAAGGGGATGGACGCGTTTATCTCACGCATGACGGCGGACGGGCCTTCGGCGAACCGCCCCCCCCACATCGCATTGGAGCTATGCTTGCGCTCGACTATCGCATTTCTCCTCGTGGCAGCAGGCCTGATCGGCGGCTGCGATAGGCAATCCGGGACCAAGCAGCAAGCGCAGGGCACGAATGTCGCCGCCCCCGCCGCCGCGCCGATCAAGCTCGACAAGCTCGACCGCAGCCACAAGGGCGAGGCCGCACCCGCGATTCCCTTTGTCGACGCCGGCGGCAAGAAGCGGACGCTCGCCGATTTTCGCGGCAAGCCGGTGCTGCTCAACCTGTGGGCGACGTGGTGCGCGCCCTGCGTCAAGGAACTGCCGACGCTCGACGCGTTGGCGGTGCGAGCCGGCGACACGCTTCAAGTGCTGACGGTAAGCCAGGATTTCGAACCCGCAAAGGTCGCGCCGTTCTTCGCCGAGAAGAAATTCAAGAAGCTCCAGCCCTATATCGACACCGAGACGGCGTTCAGCACCCAGCTGGGCGTCAATCTGCCGACTACGATCCTCTACGATTCGGCGGGCCGCGAAGTCTGGCGGATACTCGGCGACACCGACTGGACCGGTGACGCCGCCGCGAAGCTGATCGCCGAGGCGCGATGAGCAGGAAAGTCTGGATGCCCCGTGAGGATTCGAACCTCAATTAACGGAGTCAGAGTCCGTAGTCTTACCTTTAGACGACGGGGCAACAGGGCCGGCGAAATAGGGCGACATCTCGGCGGTGTCAACGCCGCTCTCGACCGCGCCTTGCTCCACCCGCGCGGCTGCGCTAGCCATGCTGCCAAGCACCGGACGGTCGCATGTGGCCGAGACGGAACAGAATATAAGCGAGTGATTGTAATGGGGGATGGCCCAGCCAGAGTGCCCCGTGGCCAGAGCGGCGGTTCCGCTCTGCCGATACCCAAAGCACCAGTCGAGCGGCAGGGGCGTGCGCGCTGGCCCGAATCGCGCCATTTCGCGGCGCTCGACCTCGGCACCAACAATTGTCGGCTGCTGATCGCCAAGCCGCAAGGGACGGGATTCACCGTCATCGACGCCTTTTCGCGGATCGTGCGGCTGGGCGAAGGCCTTGCCGCCAGCGGCAGACTTTCCGACGCGGCGATCGATCGCACGCTTGCGGCGCTGCGGATCTGCGCCGACAAGCTCAAGCGGCGCAACGTGGCGCTGGCGCGCTCGGTGGCGACCGAGGCGTGCCGCCAAGCCTCGAACGGCGCCGAGTTCATCGAGCGCGTCTATCACGAGACCGGGATCGCGCTCGACATCATCACGGCCGAGGAAGAAGCGCGGCTCGCGGTATTGGGCTGTCATGCGCTGCTCGAGCCCGGCGACGGGCCGGCTTTGGTGTTCGATATCGGCGGCGGCTCGACCGAACTCGTGCTGGTCGATTCGCGCGCGGCGGTGCCGCGCATCCTCGACTGGCACAGCGCGCCGTGGGGGGTGGTATCGCTGACCGAGGCCACCGGCCTCGCCGACGGCGCCCACCATGGCGCCGCGGTCTATGCCGATATGCGCGCGCGCGTCTCGGAGAGCTTCGCGCCGTTCGTCGCGCGGTTGCGGACCCCCAAGGGCACGCGGCGCCTGCTCGGCACGTCGGGCACCGTCACCACGCTGGCGAGCGTCCATCTCGGCCTGCCGGCGTACGATCGCTCGGTGGTCGACGGGCTGATCGTGCCCGCCGCGGCGATGCGCGACGTCAGCCGGCGGATCGCGGGAATGAGCATGGCGGAGCGTTCGCAGGTGCCGTGCATCGGCGCCGAGCGCGCCGACCTGGTGGTGGCGGGCTGCGCGATTCTCGAGACGATCATCGATTTCTGGCCCGCCGAACGGCTCGGGATCGCCGATCGCGGCATTCGCGAAGGCATATTGCGGCGTCTGATGAATGGAGACCGGCTATGAGCCGTGGCGGCGGACGCGGGCATACCCGCGTCAAGACTTCGCGGGGGCGCACCCCGCAATCGAATCGCTGGCTCGAGCGCCAGCTCAACGATCCCTATGTCAAGCGCGCCAAGGCCGAGGGCTATCGCAGCCGCGCGGTCTACAAATTGCTCGAGCTCGACGAGAAGTTCGACTTCCTCAAGGGATCCAAGCGCGTGATCGACCTCGGCATCGCGCCGGGCGGCTGGACCCAGTTGGTGCGCAAGCGGTTGCCCAAGGCGGCGGTGGTGGGGATCGACTTGCTCCCGGTCGATCCGATCGACGGCGCGACGATCCTCCAGATGGACTTCATGGACGATGCCGCACCCGACCGCCTGATCGAGGAGCTCGGCGGCGCACCCGATCTGATCCTGTCGGACATGGCGGCCAATACGGTGGGCCACGCCCAGACCGACGCATTGCGCACGCTCGGCCTGGTCGAAGCCGCGCTCGATTTCGCGATCCGCACGCTGGCACCGGGCGGTGGCTTCGTCGCCAAGGTGTTCGCCGGCGGCGCCGATTCGGCGCTGGTCGCCGAAATGAAACGCAATTTCACTACGGTGAAGCACGCCAAGCCACCCGCCAGCCGCAAGGGCTCGGTCGAGTGGTTCGTAGTGGCGCAGGGGTTCAAGGGACTGGCGGTCGAAACCCCGGAATGAAAAACGGCCCCCGGATCGCTCCGGGGGCCGTTTTCGATTGGTCGCCTGAAGGCTCAGCCTTCGTAGTCGGCGCCCAGATTCTGGTTGCGCGGCGGGGCCGCGGCAGTGAGACGGAGCGCCTCGGCCGACTGGGCCAGCGAGCCGACTTCGTCGGGTGCTTCCTCGTCGTCGATCTGGACACGCTGGAGGCCGGAGACGACCGATTCCTCGAGATGCGCCGGATGGACGGTCTCTTCGGCGATTTCGCGAAGCGCGACCACCGGGTTCTTGTCGCGGTCGCGATCGAGGGTCAGCTCGGCGCCGCCCGAGATCTGCCGGGCGCGCTGGGCTGCGAACAACACCAGATCAAACCGGTTCGGGATCTTGTCGACGCAATCCTCGACTGTGACGCGCGCCATCTACGCTTCCTTGATTTGGGAATTCGGGAGAGGGGCGGCACTTAGGCAGGACGTGGTGGAATGTCAAGAAAAACGCCAGTTCGTCGCCCCGGGACCACCCGCCGCGGATACGCCCCGCGAGACCGCTGCCCTTGCCGCCGACGCGGCCACAGCCCATGACCGCCGCATGGATCCTTGGTCAAAGCCCTTCACCGTCGACAGCAATCGCCTGACCCTGCTACCCGAGGGACCCGAGCGGATGGACGCGCTGCTCGGCCTGATCGGTTCGGCGAAACGGTCGCTCCGCGTGCTCTATTACATCTATGTCGACGATGGCGCCGGGGCAGCGGTGCGCGCAGCGCTGATCGAAGCCGCCGGACGCGGCGTGGCAGTTCACCTCATCGTCGACGGGCTCGGCAGCGAACAGGCGGCCGCACACCATTTCTTCGATCCGCTGCACGCCGCCGGCGTCCATGTCTGCCGTTTCGTGCCGCGCTGGGGGCGGCGCTATCTGCTGCGCAACCACCAGAAACTGGCGCTCGCCGATGAAGAGCGCGTCCTGATCGGCGGATTCAATATCGAAGACAGCTATTTCGGCACGCCCGAGCAGGATGCGTGGCGCGACCTCGGCCTGCTGGTGGAAGGACCGGCCGCGGCGCGGCTGGCGGGCTATTTCGACGCATTATGGCGCTGGACGAGCAACCCGCGCGCATCGATGCGCGCACTGGGGCGGACGCTCAATTCGTGGAGCGAGCCCGAAGGCGCGGCGCGCTGGCTGCTCGGCGGGCCGATGCGGCGGCTCTCGCCCTGGGCGCGGGTGGTCAAGCGCGAGATGGAACGCGCCCGGACGATCGACATGATCACCTCCTATTTTGCGCCGAACCCGGCGATGCTGCGCCGGCTGGACCGGGCGGGCAAACGCGGGCGGGTGCGGCTGGTGCTGCCGTCAAAGGTGGATCACACCGCTTCCTTGTGGGCGGCGCATTTCACCTATGCCGGCCTGCTTCGCAAGAATGTCAGGATCTACGAATATCAGCCGACCAAGCTGCACACCAAGCTGTTCGTCATCGACGATGTCGTCCATATCGGCTCGGCGAATTTCGACATTCGCAGCCTGTTCCTCAACCTCGAGCTGATGCTGCGGATCGAGGATCGCGCCTTCGCTGCGCATGTCCGGAGCTTCGTCGAGCAGGAGATCGGCCATTCGGAGCTGATCACCCCGGAAATCTACAAGGCCCGGACCGGCCTGTGGACACGCGTCAAGCAGTTCGCGGCCTATTTCGTCATGGCGGTGCTTGACTATAACGTCACGCGGCGGCTCAATTTCGGGCCGCAACAGCCGCGAGAGCGCAACTAGGCGATCTCGAAGGCGCGGGCGAAGATATCCGCGGCATACCGCGCCTCGACCTCGATATCGCCGGGGCTGGTGTCGATCCCCCAAAGCAACCGCTGATGCGCGCCTCCCATGCACAGACTGGCCAGCACGCGCGCGGCCGCTAGCGGATCGTCGCGGCGCATATGCGCGGCGTCCATCTGCGCGGCGAAGAAGCCGGCGAGCAATTGCTGGGTCGGCTGCGGGGCGCGGCGATAGAAGATTTCCCCGACCTCGGGGAAACGCCCCGATTCGGCCGAGACGAGGCGGTGCAGGCGCATCGCCTCGGGAGAGGTGATCTTGGCGATGAAGCTTCGTGCAAAGGCGAAGACCGTCGCGCGCAGATCGGCTGAGGGCGCCAGCAAGTCGCCGAGCTCCTGGCGATAGGAGGTCGTCGCGTGATCGAGCACCGCGGCGAACAGCTCTTCCTTGGACGGGAAATAGCTCCACAAAGTGCCCTTGGAACCGCCGAGCTCGGCCGAAATCGCCGACATCGACGTCCCCGAATAGCCGTTGTCGAGGAACGAGCGCTTGGCGACCTGGAGGATCGCCAGCCGCCGCTCTTCCTTGCGCGCCTCGCGCTTGCCGGGCGCCTTTTCCATTAGGGTTTCCATAACCGTACTATAGGGTACGATTTTCTATTGACAAGCCGCGATGCCGGGACCATCTGCGCTGCCGTACCCTACAGTACGGTATTTAAATCATGATGACTTCCCGTTTCCGGCCCGCGCTTCTCGCAACGCTCGCCGTCACTCCATTTATGTTTTCCGCCTGCGCGCCGGTGCCGCAGCTCGGCGCGCGCCCCGAGGTCCGCGCCAGCGACAGCTATGCCGCGCGCCAGACGTTCGCGCCTTCGGTTAGGGCCTCGGCCTGGCCCGCGAGCAACTGGTGGGCCGATTACGGCGATGCGCAACTGACTGCTTTGATCGAGGAAGGGCTCACCGACTCGCCCGACCTCGCCGCCGCCGCCGCGCGGCTGCGTTCGGCGCAGGCTTATGCCCAGCAGGCGGGTGCCGCGCGGCTTCCGTCGATCGGGCTCGATGCCAGCGCGACCGAAGCAAAGCAGAGCTACAACAATGGCATCCCTCCGGCGTTCGTGCCACAGGGTTGGAACGACAGCGGCCGCGTCGCCGCGAGCCTGAGCTTCGACCTGGACCTGTGGGGCAAGAACCGCGCCGCGCTCGCCGCCGCGACTTCCGAAGCCGATGCTGCGCGGATCGAGCTCGAGCAATCGCGGCTCGTGCTGTCGACCAACATCGCCAGTGCCTATGCCGATCTCGCGCGGCTCGCCGCCGAACACCGGGTGCAGGAGACGGCGCTCAGCCTGCGCAGCCAGACGCAGAAGCTCGTCGCCGACCGCGTAGCCGCCGGGCTCGATACCCGCGCCGAACTCAAGCAGGCAGATTCGGCCGTTCCTAACGCCCGGGCAACCCTGGCCGCGACCGACGAGGCGATCGGGCTGACCCGCAACCGCATCGCCGCCCTTCTCGGCAAGGGGCCCGATCGCGGATTGACGATCGCGCTCCCCGGCGGCCCTGCCGTAGCGCGCACGCTTCCCGGCGGGGTCACCACCGATCTGATCGGGCGCCGCCCCGACATTGCCGCCGCCCGCGCTCGGGTCGAGGCGGCCGCCAGCCGGATCAAGGTGGCGCGCGCGGACTTCTACCCGTCGGTCAATCTCAGCGCGCTGGTCGGGTTCCAGTCACTCGGCCTGTCCAACCTGTTCGACAGCGGCTCGACCTTCGGCCAGGTCGGCCCCGCGATCAGCCTGCCGATCTTCCGCGGCGGGCAGCTAGCCGGCCAGTATCGAGGCGCCCGCGCTGGCTATGACGAAGCAGTCGCCAATTATGACGGGCTGGTCGCGACGGCGTTCCGCGAAGTCGCCGACGCCGTGACCAGCCAGCGTGCGCTGGCCACGCGGCTTTCCGAAAGCCGCCAGGCACTGGCCGATTCGGAAGCCGCCTATTCGATCGCCAAGCAACGCTTCGAGGGCGGGCTTTCGACTTTTCTCGATGTGCTGACCGCCGAAGACCGGGCGCTGCAGAACCGCCAGATCGTCGCCGACCTCGAGGCGCGGGCTTTCACGCTCGACGTCCAATTGGTCCGCGCGCTCGGCGGAGGCTTTTCCAGCAACACTGCGGCCGCGGCCGCCACCAAGGACTCGACGCATGGCTGACGCAGATCCCGCAGCGCTCCACGAATTCCGCACCGAACAGGCCAAGCCCAACACCTTGCGCAAGCGGCTGCTCGGCGGCATCGCCGGCGCGGTGCTGCTCGTCGGCGCCGGCTATGGCGGGTGGTACGCATTGGTCGGCAGCCATCATATCGGCACCGACAATGCCTATGTCGGCGCCGACACCGCCAGCGTCACCCCGATGATCGCTGCACAGGTGCTCAATGTCCGCGTCTCCGACACCCAGGCCGTGCGCAAGGGCGACATACTCGTCCAGCTCGACGACAGCGACGCCCGGATCGCACTCGCCCAGGCCGAGGCGGACATGGCCAAGGCGCGCCGCCAATACGGCCAGGCCACCGCGACCAGCGCCGCGCTCGCCTCGCAGGTCGAGGCGCGCGGCGCCGACATCGCCAGCGCGCGCGCCCAGCTCGGCGCCGCGCAGGCTGCGTATGAGAAAGCGCGCGTCGATCTTACCCGCCGCCAGAAGCTCGCGCCCAACGGCGCGGTGTCGGGCGACGAACTGAGCTCGGCGGTCAATGCCTTCGCCTCGGCGCGGGCCAATCTCGAACTGGCCCGCGCGGGCATCGCGCAAGCGAGCTCGACGCGCGGCGCCGCCAGCGGCCAGCTCGCCGCGAACGACGCGCTGATCAGCGGCACCACTGCTTCCAGCGCGCCCGAAGTGCTCGCCGCGCAGGCCAAGGTTGCCCAGGCGAAGCTCGAGCTCGAGCGCACGTTGATCCGCGCGCCGATCGACGGCGTGATCACGCGCCGCAACGTCCAGATCGGTCAGCGCGTCGCGCCCGGCACGCCGTTGATGCTGATCGTCCCGGTCGGCCAGCTTTATGTCGATGCCAATTTCAAGGAAGGCCAGCTCACCCAGGTCAAGGTCGGCCAAGCGGTCACGCTGACCTCGGACCTGTATGGCGGCGATGTCGAATATCACGGCAAGGTGGTCGGGCTTTCGGGCGGCACCGGTTCGTCGTTCGCGCTGATCCCCGCGCAGAACGCCACCGGCAACTGGATCAAGGTGGTCCAGCGGCTGCCCGTCAGAGTCGCGCTCGATCCCAAGGAATTGCAGGCGCACCCGCTTCGGGTCGGTCTCTCGATGGACGCCGAGATCGACGTTTCCGCGAACTGAGGACGGCACGATGAACGCCAAGGCTGAAGTGGCGGCGCCGCTCACCGGCATGCGCCTGTTGATCGCGGGCGCCGTGCTCGCGCTGACCAATTTCATGGTGGTGCTCGATACCACGATCGCCAACGTATCGGTGCCGCACATCGCCGGCAGCCTCGGCATTTCTGCCAGCCAGGGGACGTGGATCATCACGTCCTATGCGGTCGCCGAAGCCGTGTGCGTGCCGCTCACCGGCTGGCTCGCCGCGCGGTTCGGGACGGTGCGCACCTTCACCTTCGGGATGATCGGCTTCGGCATCTTCTCGGTGCTCTGCGGGCTGTCGACCTCGCTGAGCATGCTCGTTGCCTGCCGAATCGGGCAGGGATTGTGCGGCGGCCCACTGATGCCGCTCAGCCAGACCTTGCTGATGCGCATCTTCAAGCCCGAGCAGCGCGCCCAGGCGATGGGGGTGTGGGCGATGACCACGGTGACCGCGCCGATTCTCGGCCCGATCCTGGGCGGCACGATTTCCGATTCCTGGTCGTGGCACTGGATCTTCTTCATCAACATCCCGGTCGCCGCGCTCTGCGCGTTCGGCGCGATGCGGATGCTGGCATCATCGGAGACCAGGACCGAGAAGCTGCGGATCGACGGAGTCGGCCTGGCATTGATGCTGCTGTGGATCGGCGCGCTGCAGATCATGCTCGATCTCGGCCGCGAGCATGACTGGTTCAGCGATCCGACGATCATCGGTCTGGCGGTGATCGCCGCGGTGGGGCTGTTGGTGTTCCTGGCCTGGGAGCTCACCGAGGACCAGCCGATCGTCGACCTCCGGGTGTTCCGGCACCGGGGCTTCAGCGTGGCGGTGGCGAGCCTGTCGTTCGCCTTCGCGACCTTCTTCGCTTCGGCGGTGATCATCCCGCAATGGCTGCAGACCAGCATGGGCTACACCGCGACCTATGCGGGCTATGCCACTGCGCTGACCGGCGTGGCGGCGGTGATCATGTCGCCGATCGTCGCCAAGCTATCGACGCGGGTCGATCCGCGGGCTTTGGTCTGCTTCGGCATCCTGTGGCTGGGGATGGCGTCGCTGCTCAGGGTGCATTGGAACAGCGGCGCCGATTTCTGGACGCTTGCCTTCCCGCAATTGCTCCAGGGCTTCGGCATGCCGTTCTTCTTCATCCCGCTGACCACGCTCGCGCTGGCCGCGGTGGAACCCGAAGAGACGGCGTCGGCCGCGGGCGTGATGAGCTTCCTGAGGACGATGGCGGGGGCGATCGGCACCTCGATCTCGGCGACGATGTGGGACAATAGCAGCCGGGTCGCGCGCAGCGAGATCGTCTCGAAGCTCAACACCCAGGGCACCAGCGACGCGCTGGCGGCGCAGGGCTTCTCGGTCGATCAGGTCCGCGCGGTGATCGCGCAACTAGTCGACAGGGAAGCGATGGCGCTGGCCACGACGCACATCTTCCTGATCTCGGCGATCGTGTTCGTATTCGCGGCGATGATCATCTGGCTGACTCCGCGCCCCACCCGCGCCGTGGAGATGGGGGCTGCGCACTGAGCGCCTACGCCATTCCGGCGAAGGCCGGGATCCAGGGTCAAAACGGACAGCATTCGTGGCGCTGGATCCCGGCTTTCGCCGGGATGACGATCGGGTTTGTTACAAGCAGCGCGGATCGCGCACCGGGGCCTCGGCGCCGCGCGTCAGCCAGCGGCCGTCGGGCGCCTGGTATTTTTCGCCGGGCGCGCTGCGCAGGATCAGATTGCATCCGGTGACGAATGCCATTTGCTGGACGGTCGACCCCGCCGCCGCCTGCGCGGTGTATTGCTTCTTGCGCTGGATGTTGATGTTGTTGACCAATGCCTGGAGCGCCGGAGTCGAGGCGCCGACCACGCCGAGATAGCCATCGGGCTGCTCGCCGACCTGCCCCGCGGCCCGCGCGGCCGCATAGGCAGGATCACGCTGGGCGGATGCGGGCGCTGCGATCAGCGTGATTGCTGCGAGCGCGGCGGCGAAGAACATGGGGCGCATCAGAATATCCCTGGATTTTGCTGGATCAGTGTCTTCGCCTTGTTGTCGAGGCGATACACCACTTCCTGGGTGATCGATATGTTGAGGTTGATCACGATCGGCTTGTCGGGCGCGGTCACGTTGACGCACCCGCCGATCGTCGTTCCGATCGGGAGCATCGCCAAAAGCCCTGTCATTCGCTTCAACCTCATTGCAGCTCCCTTTATCGCAGCTTTTCGCTTTCGCGCGGCTGAACCGGCGGCTTCGCGTCGGCCTCACCGCCGGAACCTTCCTGCTCCTGGAGCAAGGCCGGCAGATTGCGCTCGATCAGCCGGTTCGGATCGTACCATGATTGCACCGAGTCGAGCAGCTGCTTGAACGGCGCGCTAATGCGGACGTTGAACACGAAAGGCAGCCTGGCCAGCCGACGCAGCACGAAATTGGATTTGGTGCCCTTGCCCTGGCTCACCCCGGCGAAGCGGATCTCGGTCACCATGTCGCCGGCGATCGGCCCGTTCATGTCGATCGTCAGGCTGCGATAGTCGAGCGCCTTCAGCGCCTGGAACGCCATGTTGCCCCAGAAGCCGACGTCGCGCTGCGAGATCTCGCCGACATAGGCAAGCGATCCGCCGGAGCGCGCGCGCAGCGATCCGCCTTCGATACGGCCGCCTTTCTCGTCGAAGGTCATCGGCAGCGTTCCGTCGAAGGTGCCGGTGGCGTCGAGATTGTCGAATGCCATTTCCTTGAGGAACAAGGCCGCGTCGGCGCCGATCACCTGGAAGGTCATCCGGCGCTCGCGGCTCTGGCTGAAATCGAGGAGCGTCGGCTCTAGCACCAGCTCGCCGCCCGCGAACGGCCAGCGCGCGCCCTCGACTTGCACGCGCTGGCTGTCGAGCAGGTGGAAGCGGATATTGCCGTCGCGGACGGGAACGCCGGGATTGATCTCGGCCGTCGTCGCCAGCTGTCCCGGCGCGGTGCGCATGTTGAGCAGATCGGTGAATTGCACATCGGTGGCGAGGCCGAGCACAGGGCCGAACGCCGCGGCGAGGTCCATGGCGCGGGTGCCGAAGCGGCCGGTGCTGGTCACGCCGTCCGCGGTCCAGGCGATGTCGCCCTGCCCCTCGACACTGCCGACCACGTCGGCGATCACGCCGAAGGTGAGCGGGGTGAGGTCGCTCGGCTGGAGCCCGCCCTCGGCGAAGCGCAGTCCGGCCACCCGGAGGGCAGCGGTACCCCGCCCCTTCCCCAGATCGTGGCGAATCTCGACGCGCGCGACCGGCACCCCTGTCGGCGTCTTCAATCCGGCGGTCGCGACGATCTGGTTGTCGGCAAGGCGTAGCTCGGCATCGTCGCTCGCGAGCGGGTGGAAGCGCGGCGGAGTCGCCGCATCGGAAAGCTGGAACTTGCCGCCGAGCGACAGCGCGCTGTCGCGCATCTGCCAGTTGCCGGCGGCGCCCGAGATCATCAGCGGGACTGCGCCGATCTGCCCGCCCAGCCCGGCGAAGGTCCCGGCGATACGGGCGCCGAAGCTGCCGGTGAGCGAGTCCACATCGAGGCGCGTGACACGCTCGCCGCCAAGCCGCACCCGCGCGCCGCTCCCGGCGAAACTGCGCCGGGCAAAGTCGACCCTGGCTTCGGCCAGGCCAAGGAGGAGCGCGCTGGCACCGATCTGCCCGGTGAGTTCCGGCCGGACGAGTCGGATGCCGCCGCCAAAGGCGCCGGGCGAGATGGCGACCATTGCCCCGCCGATCGGGCACGCCGCGACGCTTCCCGGCGCCAGCACTGCGCCAGCCAGGGCGATGCGCTGATAACGCAGCGTCACGCAATCGGGGTTGAGCGTCACGCTTTGGCCGCGCCAGCGCGCGTCCAACGGCAAGGTCAGCCCCTCGATGCGCCCGTTCGCCAGCCGGCCGGACAACGTCGCGACGGTCTGCAGCGTGCCGCCGTCCCGCCCCAGGGCGACTGCGATGCGCGCGAGCGACAGCGCCGCGCCGCTCGCCGCATAGGATCGGACGAAGCCGATTCCACGCAGCCGATCGTCCCCCGGTTTCTGCGACAGCCGCAGAATCGTCTCGGGCATTCCACCGCCGCGCAGGACGAGCGTGCCGTCGACGCGCGGCGACGCATTGCCGCTCGTGATCCCCCGGCCGCGATCGAAGGACAAATGTGCGCCGCTGGTGGTGACGAGCGCCAGCCGCGGGACGCTGTAGCGGATCCCGGCGGACGAGATGCCGAACGACAGGCCGGCGCTCGCATCGAAACGCGCCGCCGCGTCGGCCGCGGATTGCGCGAGCCGCGCGACGATCGGCGCAAGCGGCGTGGCCTGGCCCGCGGTCCGGTAGCCGGCGACCCTGGCGCGCAACGCGGCAGGCAGGCTCGCCGACTGCGCTACCAGGGTCCCGCGATAATCCAAGCCGCCCGGCGCCTGGCGATATTCGCCCGCGATCTGCAATGCCCCGCCCGAAACTTCGGGCGCCGCGAAGCGCCCGGACCGCAAGGCGAGCCGGCCGCGGGTTCCCTTGGCGCCGCCATCGAACGAGACTCGCCCGCTGACCCCGGAGACTTGCCGACCCGCGGTTTCGAGCCCAGCCACCGCCACGTCGGCCGCCCCGGCCCAACTGTCGAGCGCGGCGCCCAGCGTCGCCTGAACCGTCAGCCGGGGCGCCGCGACGTGCACATCGGCACAGTCGAGCCGTGACGCAGATAGCGGCCCGGCGAGCGTCGGCCGCGCCTTGGCGATCCGCACGTCCAGCGCACCGGCGAGTCCCGACGCCGAGCAGCCGGCGAGATCGAGCCGGGGCGCGGACAGCCGCGCCTTGCCGGCAAAGCCGTCGTCGAGCAGGCCACGTCCGGCCAAGGCGACTTCGATCACGCCATGACCGCTGTCCAGCCGCAACCGGAGGTCGGCGACGTCGAGTTTGACGTGGGGCAGCGCAAGGGGCTTGCCCGAGGACGGCGGCAGCAGGCGGTCGATCGCGCCGAGCGAGAGCTTGCCGCCGGCGATGCGTGCCTTCATCCGGACGCGGCCGGCGCGAACCTCGAGCACTTCCGCGCGCCATGGCAACAGCGAGGTGCCGATCTCGATCCAGTCGGCGGTCAGATCAGGATCGCGCGAGTTGCCGATGACGACGTCGGTCAGCCGCTGGCGCCACGGCGAGAGCTGTTCGATATGATATTCGGCCGCCACCCCGCGCCGCCGCAGCTCGCGATCGACGAACTCGCGCGCGATCGTGCGTCGCTGCAGCCATGCCGCGGCGAGCACGACGAGGACGAATATCGCCAGCGCGAGCAGGAGCCGCCCCCATGCACGGGGGGGCGCTGCTGTCGCTCTCGCCTGCTCCGGCGCATCATCAAGGGTCGTGGTCACGCCGTCGCAGCTCCCGCCGGGGGCACTATCGCGAGGTTGGGCTCGACGGCAAGGGTCTGGCCGCGCGAGGGGCGCCGACGAGCCAAAAGCCGGCAGGCTTTTGGCGACGGATAGCGGCCGTTCGCCGGTGTTGCAGACGCAGCAGCGGGCGTCGGCTGCTGTTGGGTTACCACCACCCAAACGCGTCGAGATCGCGCCAGGAGGCATGGATACTGACGCGATTTCAAATATTTACCTTTGTGGCACATCCCTTGCTGACATCTCGTCGACCTGGCGCGACTGCGCCGAACCATCGGGGGATATACCTTGCCCAACCTGCCCAGTCGTCCTCTCCTGTCTCTCGCCGCGCACGCGAGCGCGCTGGCTCTGACGCTGGCCTGGGTGACGCCGGCCGTCGCCGCGCCGCGCGACGAACCCAAGGCCGGGACCGGGACGAAGACCGACGAAGTCGCGACTCCCGATCCCGAGGACGACCCCGGCCGGGCCGGTACGAACGACATCGTCGTCACCGCCCAGCGGCGCGAGCAGCGCCTCCAGGACGTGCCGACCGCCGTCACTGCGCTGAGCCCGGAACTGTTCGCCGAGGGCGGGGTCGGGCGGTCGGCGAACGAAGTGCTCAACTTGGTGCCCAACGCATCTGCGGGCACCCAGCAGCATGGCCGTCCGCGCTGGTGGATCCGCGGCGTCGGTGCCGGCCAGCAGCAGCTCGACCTCGCCAATCCGGTCGGCTTCTATCTCGACGACGTCTATATCAGCAACGCCAGCGCCACCGGCCTGCCGCTGTTCGACATCGAGCGCGTCGAAGTGCTCCGCGGCCCGCAGGGGACGTTGTGGGGCAAGAACACCACCGGCGGCGCGATCAACGTCATCTCGAAGCGCCCCTCGCTGACCGACGGCGTCGACCAGAATTACGTGAAGCTCGAATATGGCAGCTTCGACAACAAGGTCGCCGAGGCGGGCGTGGGCGCAGCCATCGTACCGGGCGTGCTCGCCACCCGCATCTCGGCACGCATTGACGATCGCAAGGGCCGTTTCGACAATCTGTTCACTGGCGAGAAGTCCAACGCCGTCCGTGACAATGTCGTGCGTGGCCAGTTTCTTCTCGCGCCCACGCCGGGGTTCGAGGCGCTGCTCAGCCTCCATTATCGCGACTATGAAACCGACGGCACCTATTGGACCACCGCCAGCTACGCCCCCACCGGCGTGTTCCGGAACGGCTATGCGCCATCGAGCGACAAGGACGAGATCAGCACCAACGCGGGGGAATATGGCCGCTCCTCGCAGTTCGGCGGCGCGCTGCATCTCGATTGGGATCTGGGCGGGCTCTCGCTCACCGCTATCACCGGCTATGAACGCTTCAAGACCCGCGGCGCCGGTGACGGTGATTATACCCCGCTCGAAATCTCGCGCAGCTACACCCAGGCGCGCAGCCAGCAATGGACGCAGGAACTGCGGCTGGCTTCGCCGCAGGCGGACCGGCTGAACTGGATCCTCGGCCTCTATTATTTCAACGAGAAGATCGTCTCGAACGCCTATTCCGCGACGCTTCCCGCCGGCTCGGTCCTTGCCCAGCCGGGCAGCACCGCGCCCGCCGCCTATAGCCTGACCCGCTACGACCACCGGGCCGAGAGCGGCGCGGCATTCGGCAGCGCGACCTTCGACTTCACCGAAGCCGCGAAGCTGACCGTCGGCGCGCGCTGGACCCGCGAGACCAAGACGCTCGATTTCGATCGCAGCGCCTCGGCCAATGCCGCTGCGGCATCGTGGAGCAATTACGCGCATTGGTGGGACAGCTATACCGGCAGTTTCGGCGGTGCGGGCACCTTCTCGGGCGATCTCCGAAAGACCTGGGACGCCTTCACGTATGACGTAACGCCATCTTGGGCCGTCGCGCCGGACAATCTGCTCTATTTCAAATATTCGCACGGAGTGAAATCGGGCGGGTTCAACACCGCCGCGACTCTGCCGGTCGCGCTCGCCACGGTCGAACCCGAGGAACTCGACGCCTTCGAACTCGGCTACAAATCGCAATGGTTCGATCGGCGGCTGACCTTCAATGCCACCGTCTTCCACTATGACTATCGCAATGTGCAGATCAACGTGGTCGGTCCCAACCCCGGCGCCGTGGGCGGCGCGACGGTATCGTACCTGCAGAATGCAGCCAAGGCGCACGTCAACGGCGCCGAGCTCGAGCTGGAGGCGGCGCCGGTCGGCGGGCTGCGGCTGACTGGGGCGGTCGGCATTCTCGACACCAAATATGACGAACTGCAGGTCGTCAACGGCGGCGCAGACCTGTCCGGGGCCCGCTTCGTCCGTGCGCCGAAGCTGACCCTCAACGGCAGCGCGACCTACACCATCCCGCTGGGCGGCAGCGGCAGCGTCGATCTCGCCGCCGACGCGCGCTACACCTCTCGACAATTCTACTACATCACCCCGCAAGACGCCCTGAATCGCTATTTCCTGACCCAAAAGGGCTATACGATCGCCAACGCCCGGATCAGCTACACCCCGGCGAACGATCGCTACACGGTGTCGGCCTTCGTCAACAATGTGCTCGACACCGAATATCTCAACCACGCGCTGCCCGCGGCGAACCCCGCGCAGGCGATCACCGGCGATACCGTCGCCTGGGCCGATCCGCGTACCTACGGGGTGTCGTTCATCGTCCGCTTTTGAACTTCGCAGAGCGCAAAAAGGGCGCCGGTGATATACCACCGGCGCCCTTTTCATTGCTTTGGCAACTTCACTCCGCGGCTTGCAGCAAAAAGCCCTCGCTGCGGCCGAGCAGCGGCAGCACTTCCTCGCCGACGCGGTACGCCTCCTCGAGATGCGGCGTGCCAGCAAGGATGAAGGCGTCGGTGCCGCGCGCGATCAGTTCGTCGAGCCGCGCCGCACATTGCTCGTAGCTACCGACGATGCCGAGCGCGGGCCCGCCACGCAGCAGGCTGAACCCGCCCCACAAATTGGGCGCGACGATCAGTTCGTCATAGCGCGTGGCCTCGCTGGGCTTGAGCGCCTGCTGACGTGCGGCGCCGATCGAATCGGTCGGGCCGCCGCGCGCCTGCTGCCGACGCTCGGGGCTGAGGCTCTCGAAGCCGGCCCGGACTTCGGCCCAGGCTTCCTCCTCGGTCGGACGCGCCACCAGGTCGACGCGCACCGCGCATTTCTGTTCGCCGCCGAGCGCTGCGGTGCGCTCTTTGACCCGCGCGAACTTGTCGGTGAGCTGGTCGAACGGCTCGAGCCATGAGAGGTAATAGTCCGCATGCTTCGCGGCGGATTGCAGCGCGGCATCGGAAGAGCCCGAGAACCAGATCTCGGGTATCTCCTCGCGCGCCAGCAATGGCGAGAGCCCGCCGTCACGCACCTGATAGAAGCGCCCGTCATAGGAGAAGCCCTCCCCGCCCCACACGCCCTTGAACACGTCAAGGAACTCGGTCGTGCGGCCATAGCGGTCGTCATGGCTGAAGCTGTCGCCCCACCAGAGCTGCGAAGGGCCGCCGCCACCGGTGATGATGTTGAACACCGTGCGCCCGCCGGTCGCACGCTGAAGGCTCGCCGACATGCGCGCGGCGTGGACGGGGTTCAGGAAACCCGGCTGGAATGCGATCATGAAGCGAAAAGCCTTGGTCTCGCGTGCGAGCAAGGGCGAGATCACCCAAGGATCGTCGGTGTTGGGGAAGGACGGGATCAGCCCGCCGATGAAGCCGACGCTCTCGGCCGCCTTGGCGATCGCGCTGAGGTGGTCGACATAGCGGAAGCCGTCGTCCTCGCCGTTACGGTCGAGCCCCGGGGCGACATTGCGTGGGCTGGCGGGCGACCAGTCGCCACGGTCATAAGCGGTGTCGCGCAGGCTGCCGTGGCAGCCATGGCTGGGCAGGCGCCAGTAGAAATCGATGGTCATGCGAACACCTCAGGCAGCGGCCGCCACGCGCTCGGTGAGCGCGCGGAAGCGGGGAAGCACATGCTGGCCGATGCGATAGGCCTCCTCGAGCGAGGACGGCGCGGCCAGGACGAAATGGCGGAGGCCTAGCGCGGCGAGATCCGCCAGCCGCTGGGCGACCTCGGCGTAGGTGCCGACGATCGCCGTGTCGGGAAGTCCGACGCGGCTGGCGTCGCGCCGCGCATCCTCGGCATCATCGCGCGCCAGCACCGGCTGGATCACACCGAACGCGACCGCACGGCCGGCACGCGCGGCGAGTGTGTCGAGCGTCTCGACGAGGTTGCGAAGCGCGGGCAGGGGCGCCGCCGCGAACAGGTGGACATCAGCCGTGCGCGCGGAAAGGTCGAGCGCTTCCTCGCTTTCGCCCTGCAGGAACACCTTGGGGAAAGCGACGCGCTTGAGCGGCGCCTGGAACCCGCCGCCCTGCACCTCGAAATGTTCGCCGGAAAAGTCGAACGGCCGCTCGGCGTGCACACCACGCGCGACCGTCAGGAATTCCTCGGTCCGGGCGTGCAGCTGCTCCTCGGGAACATGATCGCCGTCGCGGGCGCGCGTGGCACCGTCGGCCGGGTTGGCGATCGCCCAGCCGAGCCGGTCGCGCGTTTGGCGCTGGAAGCTCACGGCCTGCTTGGCGGCATAGACTGCGGACCCCGCCGATGCGGGGAATTCGGGAACCAGCATGAGCCGAGGGACTTCGCGCGCGATCGCCGCGGTGACGATCGTGCTGTCGTCGGATTGCGGGCGGTGCGGCAGGAACAGGCCGTCGAACGCGGTCTGCGCCGCCGCCTGGGCGACCTGCGCGTAATAATCGTAGCGGTTGAGTCCGGGCGTGCGGACATCGCGGAACAACCCGGATCGCCGGGCTCCGGATTCGGAACGCGCGGCGTCTTCGGCGACATCGAGTTGCCAATAGGTCTGGATCGTCATGCCGCATCCCTCTCGCTTGCGAAGACGGGCTGGCCCAGCCTGCCCGCGAACACGCTTTCGGTGATCGGCCGGCGCGTGCTGGGGCTCTCGCCCGCGTGGAAATCGGCGTGGAGCGTGTCGAGCGCGCCTTGCCGGCCAAGCGCCACGACGGTCTCGATCGCGAAGTCCGCAGGAACCGCCAGACGCTCGCGTGCCGCTTCGCGATCGAAGCCGCCAATGCCGTGGGTGTGCCAGCCGAGCAGCAGCGCCTGGTGCGCGAAATTGGTCCACGCCGCGCCGGTATCGAAGCTATGCGAGTGATTGTCGACGATCGCGCCGCGCCGCTCCAGCTTCAGCTCCGACAGCACAACGATCAGCGCCGAGGCGCGCGATGCCCACAGCGCGTTGCGCGGCGCGAGCAGCGAGACGAAGGTCTCCCAATGCGCGTCGCCATGCCGCGCGATCAGGAAGCGCCACGGCTGGACGTTCGAGGCAGAAGGTGCCCAGCGCGCCGCTTCGAACGCGCTCGCCAGCACCGCATCGGGCACCGGCTCGCCGGTGAAGCTGCGTGGCGACCAGCGATCGACGAACAAGGGCTCGACGGGATGATCGGGGGTCCGGGCCATCAGCGCACCTCCCGGCCGGGAAGATGCACGAGGTTCGACGGCGCGCTGGGCGCAGCAGTGAGTTCGGCCAATATCTCGTCCTTCAGGCGATGGAGCAGAGGAGCGGCGCGGTCGCGCGGGTGCGGCAGGTCGACCTCGACGATGCGCCGGATGCGGCCCGGATCGGGCGCCATCACCACCACCCGGTCGCCGAGATACAGCGCCTCCTCGACGTCATGCGTGACCATCAGCATCGTCGAGCGCTGGGTCATCCAGATGCGCTGAAGCTCGTTCTGCACCCGCACCCGGGTAAGCGCGTCGAGCGCGCCGAGCGGCTCGTCGAGCAGCAGCAATTTGGGCTCGGTGACCAGCGCCCGCGCGATCGCGGCGCGCTGCGCCATCCCGCCCGAGAGCTGGTGCGGATAGGCTTTCTCGAAGCCGGTCAGATTCACCAGCGCGATATGTTCGGCGACGATCTGTGCGCGGCGCGCCTTGGGCACGTCGGTGTTGAGCAGTGCCAGCTCGATATTCTGCTCGAGCGTCATCCACGGGAACAGCCGGTGATCCTGGAAGACGATCCCGCGATCGAGGCTGGTGGTCGACACCCGCTCGCCGTCCAGCCGGATCTCGCCGCGATAATCGTCGTCCAATCCGACGATCAGCCGCAGCAAGGTCGATTTGCCGCAGCCCGAGGCGCCGACGATGCTGACGAATTCACCTGGCCGGATATCGAGGTTGATTCCTTCCAGCACCGTCCGCGGCGCGCCGCCGATCGTGAAGCTCTTGTGCAGGTCGCGGATCGCGAGCGCGCCGCTGGCCGCCGGGGCGCCGGCGGGCGCCGGTCTCGCGAGCACTTCGTGGATCATGGGACTCTCCTTCTCAGCGCAGGGGCGCCTGCCAGCGCAGCAGATGCTGGCGGAGACGCAGGAACAGGCGATTGATCGTGAAGCCGAGCGCCGCGGTGACGAGGATCGCGACGAGGATGATGTCGATCCTTTGCTGCATCTGGGCGAGTTGCATCGTTACCCCGAGCCCGCCGCCGACCCCAAGCAGGATCTCGCTGGCGATCGACGCGATCCACGCGAAAGCCAGCCCCTGGGTCAGCCCGGTGAGGATCAGCGGCATCGCCGCGGGCAACAGGATCAGCCGAAAGCGCTGGAGCGGGGTGAAGCCATAGATCTGGCCGACCTCGACGAAGCGCCGCTCGACCCCGGCGACGCCTTCGAAGCTGTTGAGCAATGTCGGGAAAAAGGCCGAGAGGCTGACCACGATCAGCTCCGTGCCCTGCCCGGTGCCGACCCACAGACCGAGCAACGGCAGCCAGCCCATCAGCGGGACCTGGCGGATCGCCTGGAGCAAGGGATTGAGCACGCGATCGAGCGGCCGCCAGATCGCCATCGCCACGCCGAGCGCGATCCCCAAGGTCCCGCCGATCGCGAGGCCCGAGAGGCTGCGCGACAGCGTCGATGCCATGTCGGGGAACAGGCTTCCTCGCACCGCCAGCTCGACAAAGGCGGCGCCGACCGACTGGAGCGGCGCAAAGGCGAGCGCATGCGCCCCGCCCGCTTGTGCCTGCATCTGCCACCAGATCAGGAACAGCCCCGGCGCGATCAGCCCGATCAGGGCGCGGATCCAGCTGCGCGAAAGCAATGCGTTCATGCCGCCCTCCAGCGCGACGCCCGGCGCTCGATCGCCTTGGCGCCGCGATCGAGCAGGAAGCCGATCACGCCGCTCACCACCACGCCCGCCAGCACCACGTCGATGCGGAACATCTGGCGACCCATCTCCATCATCTGGCCGATGCCGCTGTCCGCCGCGAGCAGCTCGGCGGCGATCAGCACGACCCAGGCGCGGGTCAGCGCAACGCGCAACCCGGTGACCACCGCGGGCAAGGTTGCGGGGACGAGGATCCGCCAGATCAGGTCGGGAAGCCGGGTGCGATAGACCCGCGCGACTTCGAACCAGGCGCGGGGCACGCCGCGTATCCCGTCGAACGCGGCGAGCGCCACAGGGAAGAAGGCGGCGAGGATCACGATCGCCACCTTGAACTGCTCGTCGATGCCGAAGAAGATCACCAGCATCGGCACGAACGCGATCACCGGCACCTGCCACACCGCGAAGAAGAACGGCCCGAACACCACCTCCGCCAGCCGCGACAAGGCGATCGCCGCACCGAAAGCGAGCCCGGCCAGCGCCCCGATCGCGAAGCCCAGCGCCAGCCGGGTCATGCTCTCGCCGACATGGCGCTGCAACTCGCCGGTCTCGGCAAGCTGCCAGAGCGTGCGCGCGACTTCGCTCGGCGGGACGAGAACCTGGGGTGGAAACGCCCCGCTCAGGCAGAGGAGCTGCCACAATACCAGCAGCGCGACCGGCGCAAGGAAGGAAGCGAGCGGCGCCCGCCGCCGCATAGTCGGCGCGGCGAGCGCGGGTAGCGCAGCACTGGCCATCAGGACGCCTTGGGCGCGGCGGCCTGCGCCTGAGCCGGCGCTGGCGCGGTGAGGCTCCAGAAGCCGTCGAGCTTCGCGTTGCGGAGCGCCGGCGCCACGAAACGCCGGTCGATCAATTTGTCTACATCGACCTTGTTGCGCACCAGTCCGCGCGCGAAGGCATAGTCCGCGACCGAGCGGTAATGATCGACCAATTCGGCGGTGAAGGTCGGCGAGAAGCGCTCGCGCCATGGAATGCCGTCATCGGCATAATCGCGCGCGATGATCTCGACGGGCATGGCGCCGCGTGCCGAATCGCGGATCACGCGATCGCGGTTCGCCTCCTGCGCCGACCAGGCCGCGGCGCGGATATAGGCGTCGACCACCAATTGGGTGAGCTCCGGATTCTCATCCACGAAATCGCCACGCCCGAACAGTTCGGCGCGCATCCGCCAGTCGGCCGGCGCCTGCTTGGTCGACCAGATCACTCGCCCGGCGCCCTTTTGCTCGAGCAGCAGCCCGTCTGAGAGCAGGAAGGCTGCGTCGATGTTGCCCGAAGCCAGCGCCGCCGGTGTGGCGGCCGGGTTGATGTTGACGATCTTGAAGTCGCTTTGCTTGAAGCCGTTGGCATCAATCAGCTTGGAAAAGGGCAATTCCCACGGCCGGCCGCGGTGCAGCGCGACGCGCTTGCCCTTGAGCTCGGCGATGCTCGTCGCGGCAAGGCCGTTGCGGACGACCAGATAGGAATGCAGCCCCTGCCCCATCGGCGCGACCAGCTTGAGCGGTACGCCGCCCGAGATCGCGATGATCGCGGGGAAATCGCCATAAGCGGCGAAGTCGATCCGCTTTCCCGAAAAGCCCTCGTTGATCAGCGGCCCGCCCACCGCGGTAGGCACCGGGGTCAGTGCCAGCGCGACTCCGCGTTTGGCCAGCTCGGCCTTGAGCCAGCCGTCACGGATGACCACGCCGGTAAGGCCATTATACACCTGCTTGCCTTCGAACGGGTAGGCGATCCCCGCGATCGTCACGGTCTTCGCCTTCGCGCTGCCGCCCTCGCCGCGGAACTGAAAGGCGACGAGCAGGGCGACGGCGACCACCACCACCGCGCCGATTGCCCATGCCTTGATCGATTTGGGTTTCTGGATCGCCACGCTTGCACTCCTTTGCCTCCATCGATGCACTTCACGTGCCAAGCGCCGCGCAGGAGGGAAGCGAGCGCCGGTCACGGTTTTCGAGCGGGACAATTGCGTAATTCCGAGCAGCTTGACCGCCGCGGCTGCACGAAATGCAGCGATTTGCCCGGGGTCCCCGCCCGCACGGCTTGCCGAACGGATTGGCATGCGGTTTGCTGAGCCTCGCACCGAGAACCGCCGGATATCGGGAGACGGAACAGAATGTCGGCAGACAATGCTGCCCCCGGGCCGGAGTGCATCTGGATCACCCGCTGCCCGGTGCCCGCCGCCTCGGGCGTCGCGTGGTCGCTCGGCTGGATGACCGAGGCGTTCGGCCGCGACGGCATCGCCGTCAGGCGCGTCCGGGAGGCGGGGCTGAACCTCGTCTCCCTCGATCCGGAGCGGCAGGCGCGCACTCTGTTCCGGGAGGGCGGCAACATCCAGGCGCTCGCCGCGCGCGCCGATGGCGCCCCCACCCGCGTGATCGGACTGACATGGATCGACGAGCGGCAGGCGATCATGGTCCGCCCGGACACCAGGATCATGGAGCCGGCGGACCTCAAGGGACTGCGTTTCGCCTTGCCCGGCTTCGCGCGCACCCGCGGCGAGAGCATCGCTCGCGGCATGGCGTTGCACGGGATCAAGGGCGCGCTCACCCTCGGCGGGCTCGATCTCGACGACGTGCGGATGGTCGATCTTCCCGCGCCCCCGGTCGAGCAGCCGACCTCGGCCGGCATGCGCCGCTTGTGGCTCGGGCTCGAATGCCTGGCGGAAGGCCGCGTCGACGCAGTCTATGTGAAGGGCGCCGCAGCCGCCGAGACCGCAGCGCGGCTCGGCCTGACCGTGGGCGTCGATCTCGACGCCTATCCCAGCCGCCTCGCGCGCGTGAACAATGGCACGCCGCGCCCGATCACCGTCCACGCGCATATGATCGAGCAGCATTTCGATCTGGTCGTACGCTTCCTCGAACAGACGCTGCGCGCGGCCGACTGGGCGTCGACCAACCTGCCCCGGCTGCAGCACATATTGGCGCAGGAAACGCTGGCCGGGATCGCCGCGGTGGACGCCGCCTATCGCAACGATTTCCACCGATCGCTGCATCCCGACCTGTCCGGCGATCGCGTCGAGATGCTGCGCAATCAGGCCAACTTCCTCTGGCACCACGGTTTTCTCGAAGAGGCTGTCGACGTGGACCGCTGGATCGATGCGCGCCCGATGGAGGCCGCATTACGCCGCCGGGCCGCGGCCGATGCCGGTTCGCTGGAGCCGGTATAAAGCTCAGCTAGGGCTCGCCACGTATTTCCTACTTATCCAGTGGGATATTTACTGGTACCATGGCGGCAACGGATCTGGAGGGATCTATGGTCGCAGTCCCGTACACCGAAACGGTCGAAAACCTGGAAATCGGCCTGTCGGAGCGCAAGCGGCCGGGCGGACGCCCGGTCCTCGCGTTCGATTCGGAGAAGCATCATTCGGTGGGGCCACGCGCCCGCGCCTTCGTCTTCTCCGATCCACAATCGCGCGCGCTGATCCCGCTCATTGAGAAGACCGCGCCGAGCGAGGCCAATATTCTCGTGATCGGCGAGACCGGCACCGGCAAGGAGCTGGTCGCACGCTATGTCCATTCGCTCAGCGACCGCGCGAATGGCCCCTTCGTCGCCGTCAATTGCGGCGCCTTCTCCGAATCGCTGATCGAAGGCGAGCTCTTCGGCTATGAGAAGGGCGCCTATACCGGCGCGCATCTCGCCCGCCCCGGCTGGTTCGAGGCGGCCAATGGGGGCACCCTGTTTCTCGACGAGATCGGCGAGATGCCGCTGTCGCTGCAGGTGAAGCTGTTGCGCGTGCTGCAGGAGCGCGAAGTCGTGCGGCTCGGTTCGCGCACCCCGATTCCGCTCGACGTGCGCGTCATCGCCGCGACCAATATGGATCTGCACCGCGCGGTGGCGAACGGCAGCTTCCGCCCCGACCTCTATTATCGCCTACAGGTGGTGACGCTGCCGCTGCTGCCGCTGCGCGAGCGCCGCGCCGACATCCTGCCGCTCGCCCGCCATTTCCTTATGGTCTATGGCGACAAGATCCAGCCGCGCCGGCTCGACCTCGGCCCCGCAGCCGAGGAAGCGCTCTACCGCCACGATTGGCCGGGCAATATCCGCGAACTCGAAAACGCGATCTTCCGCGCCACACTCGTCTGCCAGGACGGCGTGATCCAGGTCCAGGATCTCGGGCTGTCGGGAGTGGTCTATGGCGAGCCCGTCGCCTCGCTGGCGGCGATCGACCCGGCATTGGCCGATCTCGAGGACATCGTCCGTCCGCTGGTAGATATCTTGCTCGCGGGCGGGCACGACGCATTGCTCGACCGCTTGGTCAGCACCGTCGTCACCGAGACGTTCGAACGCTGCGGATCGAACCAGATCAAGACCGCCGCGATGCTCGGTGTCACGCGCAATGTCGTGCGCACGCACCTCAAGAATTTCGGGCTGATCTGACCTCCCGGTGAAAACGCAGCATTCCGGCTGATCAATATCACGCAATGCCGAGCCGTCACGGACCGCGTCGGACGCGATCCCTCTCCAGACCCGCCTTGGCACGCTCTTTGCTCCTTGTTTCGGGCAACATCCCGGGAGCAAGGCAATGGCGACACCAACGCTCGACGAATTGTGGTTCACCCGCTGTCCGGTCCCGACCGCGACCGGCATCGCCTGGAAGCTCGGCTGGCTTACCGAGGAATTCGCTGCCGATGGCATCGCGCTGCGCACGTTGCAGGAATCGGGCTCGGAGCTCGCCCGGCACCATTATGACCATCGCCTGCCGACGCTGATCCGCGAGGGGGGCAACATGCTCTCGATCGCCGCGCGCGCGCAGGGCGAACCGACTAAATTGATCGGCCTCACCTGGATCGAGGAGAGCCAGCTGATCCTCACCCGGCCGGACACCGGCATCGCCAGCGCCGCCGATCTCAAAGGCCGCCGGCTCGCGCTCCCCGGCTGGTCGCACAACCATATTCCCAGCCATGTCCGCGGCACCAGCATCGCGCGCGGCATGTCGCTCGCCGGCTATAAGGGCGCGCTCGCCTTCGCGGGCTTCACCCTCGACGATGTCGATCTGGTCGAGGTGCCCGATCGGCTGCGCAACATCGGCGGCGCCGGGCGCGACCTCGCGCCGCGCCGGTCTGGGCTCAACCGGCTCTGGCCGATCGAGGCGCTGGTCTCCGGCCATGTCGACGCGATCTACGTCAAGGGCGCCTCAGCGCTCGACGGCGCGCGCGACGCCGGGCTGACGGTCGCGGTCGATCTCGATGCGCTGCCCGATCGCCGCTTCCGCGTGAACAACGGCACGCCGCGCCCGATCACCGTCCACCAGCATCTGCTCGACGAACATTGCGACGTGCTGGTCCGCTTCCTCGCAGTGACGCTGCGCGCCGCCGATTGGGTCAAGGCCGAGCCAGGCAAGCTGGGCGCAATCCTCGAATTCGAAACCGAGGGCAGCCCAGCGGCAGTCGATCAGGCCTATCGCCACCTCCATCAGGGGCTGCACCCCACGCTCGATGCCGAGCGCCTCAGCCTGTTCGAGCAGCAGAAGAAGTTCCTGTTCACCCACGGCTTTCTCGACAGTGATTTCGCGCTGGCCGACTGGATCGACCCGCAACCGCTCGAAGCCGCCCGCGCGCTCGCCGCGCAGCACGCCATTTCCGAAGCCGCCTGAGAGGAGATTCCATCATGTCCGCGCAATCCGGTCTTTCGCCCGAAACCATCGCCTTCATCGTCGAGCAGGAGCAGGACGCGCGGCGCGCCTTCCGGCTGCTGCGCGAGACGCGCACCATCTCGGCGAGCGGGACCCTGTTCATCGCCGTCCGCATCCCCGGCGAAGACAAGATCATCACCTTCAACTATCTCGGGCTGTGGGCCGACGATCCCGACGCGCCGCAGACCGCGGTGATCGATTTCGACGGGAACAGCTATTGGCACAACAAGCCAGGCGGCGCCGCGCGCTACGCCAAATTGTTCCGCACGCATGAGGGCGTTCAGGCAGTAAGCCACGTCCATACCCCGCATCTCGGCGCCTATTCGCAGGCGCACGCCAAACTGCCTCTGCTCTACGTCCCCAATCGCCGCTTCCGCTTCACCAGCGAGCTGCCGGTCTACATCAACCGCCGCCAGCCCGAAGTCGATTTCATCCTCGATTCGATCGGGGCCGACCGCGAAGTCCCCGGCATCGTCGAGGCCAATGGCGGCGCGACGGTGTGGAGCTGGAAGGGTCTGCGCGATCTGGTGAACAACATCGTGCTGCTAGAGGAAGGTGCGCAGTTCCAGATCCTTAGCCAGGCGCTCGGCGGTTCGCAGCCCTTCGGCCCCGGCGTGCTCGAGCAGCAATGGAAGATGGGCAAGCTCGTCCCCCCCGATGCCAGCGTCTCCGACGACGGCACGATCCAGTATGCCACCGCCGTCGCGGCCGAGTGATCGGGAGAATTTGATCGTGACCACCAAACGCCGCCAGCTCGCCCTCGGGGTTTTCCTGACCCGCCACGGCCACCATCCTGGTGCGTGGCGCCAGCCCGGCGCGGCCAATAGCGGAAGGCCCGACTTCCATTATTGGGCCGAACTGGCCAAGACCGCCGAGCGCGGCAAGTTCGACGTTGCCTTCTTCGCCGATTTCGTCGGCCAGGCGGGCGGCAGCACCAAGGGGATCGAGCGGCGCCACGCCTTTCTCGATTTCGAGCCACTGACGCTTTCGGCCGCGCTCGCCGCGGTCACCGAGCGGATCGGGATCGTGGCGACGGTGAACACCAATTTCGATCACCCCTATTCGCTCGCGCGGCGCTTCGCCTCGCTCGATCATATCAGCGGCGGGCGGATCGGCTGGAACATCGTCTCGTCGCTCGCCGACGGCGCGGCGAGCAGCTTCGGGATCGATCAGCCGCCGAGCCATGCCGAGCGCTACCAGCGCGCCGCCGAGTTCGTCGATGTGGCGCGCGCTTTGTGGGACAGCTGGGAGGACGACGCGTTCGATCATGCCGATCGCGAGAGCGGGCTCTATCTCGATCCCAACGACGTCCACCCGGTCCACCACGACGGCCGCTATTTCCATCTGAACAGCGTCCTCGACGTCGCTCGCCCGATCCAGGGACACCCCGTCTTTGCGCAGGCGGGCAATTCGGAAGTCGGCCGCGAATTCGCCGCCAAATATGCCGAGATGATCTATGCCGCGGCGCAGTTCATCGAAGACGCCCAGAGCTTCTATGCCGATGTGAAGCGGCGGATGGCGCGCTATGGCCGCGATCCGGACACGCTCAAGGTGATGCCCGGCCTGTCCTTCGCGATCGGCAGCAGCAAGCAGGAGGCGCAGGACAAGTTCGGCGCGCTCGAAGCAGCGGTCGACTTCTCGGGCGACCTCAATCTGATGGGGCAGGACGTCAGCGGCTATCCGCTCGACGGGCCCCTGCCCGATCTGCCCGAGCCCGAGAACGGCAAGGGCCGCTGGCGCCAGCTCACTGCGCTCGCTCGCCGCGAGAATTTGACGATCCGCCAGCTCTTCCTGCGCTTCAACGCCGTGCGCGGGCACCGCGTGGTGATCGGCACCCCGATCGACATCGCCGACCAGGTCCAGGACTGGTTCGAACGCGACGCCGCCGATGGGTTCAACCTGATTCCGCCGCTGCTGCCGAGCTCGCTCGACGAGTTCGTCGACTTGGTCGTCCCCGAGCTCCAGGGCCGCGGGCTGTTCCGCACCGAATACGAAGGCACGACGTTGCGCGAGCACCTCGCGCTGCCGCGCCCTGCGATCGGCAGAGCCGCGCCCGCCGACCTCCTTTCCGCCGCCTGACGTAAGGAATCCCCATGGCAAATTCGCTCGACACGCTCTGGTATACCCGCTGCCCGGTTCCGACCGGGCTCGGGATCGCGATTCAGCAAGGCTGGCTGGAGGACGCATTCAAGGTGCAGGGCACCCGCGTCGAATCGATCCTCGAATCGAACGACTTCGCGACGCGTGAATCGCATTTCAGCCATAAGGTGCGCAATTCGGTTCGCCACGGCGGCAACATCCCGGCGATCAGCGCTCGCGCGCTAGGCCGCGACACCCGATTGCTCGGCCTGTCCTGGGCCGACGAGAGCCAATTGATCCTCGCCAGCCCCGAATCGGGGATCGAGAGTGTCCGCGACCTCAAGGGCCGTCGCTTCGGCCTGCCCAATTGGAAGCATGTCGAGATCGACTTCACTCGTGCCCAGGCTTTGCGCGGGCTCGAGAACGCGCTCAGCCTAGAAGGGCTCAGCGTCGGCGATGTCGAATTGGTCGATCAGGATATCGAGAGCCACTACAGCGACGAACCCGCCGCGAATGTCGCGGGAACGCTTGCGGGGCGACGCGGGCGCAACAACAACCAAGAAGTCGTCGCTTTGCTGCGCGGCGAAGTCGACGCGATCTTCCTCAAGGGCGCGCACGGCGCGCAGGTCGCCCACCAGTTCGGGCTGACCACGGTGATCGACACCGGCGCGCATCCCGAGCCGCTGATCCGCGCCAATAACGGCACCCCGCGCACGCTCGCGGTCGACGGCCATCTGCTCGACAATCATTTCGACGCGGCAGTGACGATCGTCGAGCAGGTGCTGCGCGCCGAGGCCTGGGCGCAGGACCATCCGAGCGAAGTGCGCCGCTATCTGGCGCGCGAGACCAATGCGAGCGAGTACTGGGTGTCGGTCGCCTATGGCGACGACGCCCAGACCCGGCTGCGCACCGATCTTGCCGAGCAATCGCTGAATGCGCTGCAGGACTTCACCGACTTCCTCCATCGCTGGAAGTTCATCCCGACCAGCTTCGACGTGCGGCAATGGGCCGATGCCCGCCCGCTCGACGCCGCGCAGACCAGCCGCATCGCGGTCTAGCGTCGGGACTCAATAAGCCGTTTTGTCATCCCGGATGTTAGGCTTCCCCGGAAAACCGCAGATTTTCTGCTGGAAAGCCTTCATTCCGGGATCCACCTCTCCGCTGGAGGCTTGCCGCGCGGTGGATCCCCGGACAGCTCGATTTTCTTGTCAAATCACAGATTTGAAGAAAATCGAATTCCGGGATGACTTGGGTACGGACCCTAACCCTCAAGGCAAAGCGACCGATATGCTGATGACGACCAGCGCGCCGGAGACGGTCGCCTCCGGCGCGCCCTTGCTGCGCTGCCTGGCGATCTATCGCCGCATGCCGATCCGCTTCGCGCTGACCGCGATGATGCTGTTCGGGGTCAACCTCGCGCTGATCGCGCAGCAGGGGCTGGTTGGGCGCGCGGTGCACGAGGCGGGCATTGGCAAGCTCATCGTCGCCGGCCCTGCGGGGCTCGACTACGGGCGCGCCTGGTTCTGGGTCGTATTGCTGCTTGGCCTGTCGGCGGCACGCGCAATCGTCCAGTACGGCGCCGGGCTGATGTCGCTCTGGATCGGCCAGGAACTGCTCACCCATTTGCGCGAGCGGATCATGATCCAAGTCCAGCGGCTCGATCTCACCTATCACTGGCGCCACGGTGTCGGCGAGATGGTGACGCGAATGACTCGCGACGCCGACAAGGTGCGCGACGCGCTGATCAACTTCTGGCGGCAGATGTTCGAGACCGGCGTGGTGGTGCTGATTTCGGTGTCGCTGCTGTGCTGGTATTCGCAGTGGCTCGGCGTGGTGCCGCTTGCGCTGATGCTGGTTGGGATCGCGATGCTCGCGGCGCAGGCCGACGCGCTGGTGCTGCTCGATCGCAAGATCGGCGCCGCCTATGACGCCGTTACGCAGGACCTGTCCGAAGGCGTGCACGGCGTCCGCGTGATCAAAGCCTTCGGGCTGCAGGGCGCACGGATCGCCCGCTTCGACGCGCATCTCGCCACCTTCCGGCGCGAAACCCGCAGGGCGATCGCGCATGCCGCGCGCAGCGTGCCGCTCCCCCAGGCCGTGATCGCGATCGGCCATGCCTGGGTACTCGGCTATGGCGCGTGGCTGGTCGGCCATGGGCGGCTCGATCTCGGCGCGCTGGTCGGCGCGCTGCTCGTCGTCAACACCCTGGTGCTGCGGATCGAGGGCATCGCCGCCTTGCTCCAGATCGTCGCCGATGCGCGCGCCTCGGCAGCACGGATCTGGGAAGTGCTCGATGCCGCGCCCGAAATCGTCTCCGGCAAGCAGCCACTCCCCGCCGGCCCGCTGGGTTGCCGCCTCGACGGTGTCGCGGTCGCCCCGCTTGGAGACGGCGCCGCGGTGCTGCGTGACCTGTCGCTCCACATCGCACCAGGTGAGATCGTCGCGTTGGTCGGTGCCACCGGCGCGGGCAAGAGCATCCTCACCGCCCTGCTTCCACGCCTGATCGAGACAGCGGCAGGCCCGGTGCAAATCGGTTCCGACACTGCCGGCTGGCACGACGTGCGCGACCTCGACCTGCGCGAATTGCGCCGCCGCATCCATGTACTGCCGCAGGAATGCTTCCTGTTCTCGGACACGCTCGCCGCCAATTTGCGCGTGACGGCCCCGCATGCCAGCGACGCCGAACTCGAAGCCGCGCTCAAGCAGGCCGCGGCCGGCGAACTGCTCGAACGGCTGCCCGACGGGCTCGAAACCAAAGTCGGCGATCGTGGCATCACGCTTTCCGGCGGCCAGCGCCAGCGCCTCTGCCTCGCCCGCGCCTTGCTCGCGGATGCCGATCTGCTGATTCTCGACGATGCGACCAGCGCGCTCGACGCCGCTACCGAGCGCCGCGCGATCGACAATATTCGCGGCCGCCGCGACACCGCGGCGCGCCCGGTGACGATGCTGATCGTATCGAGCCGCCTGCCGACGATCCTCGCCGCGGACCGGGTGGTGATGCTCGCAGATGGCGGAATCGCTGCGCAGGGGACGCATGCCGAACTGATCGCTGCCAGCCCCGCCTATCGCGCGCTGATGGGGCTATGAACGTGCTCGCGGGCGATCGCCCGCTTTCCGATCTCGAGCTGGAGGAGAAGCTCGCCAACAAGGCGCTCGACCGCGGCATGGTCCGCCGGCTCCTGCCCTTGCTTCACCCGGTGCGCCGGCTGGTCGCAGCGGTGATCGCGATCGAACTGGTGCAGGTCCTCGCGATCTTCGCGCGCCCGCTGCTAATCGGGCTGGTCATCGATCGCGCCCTCCAGCCGTTCGACGCCGGTCTGGTCGCCATCGCCTGCGCCGGTCTCGCAGGGACCTGGGCGCTGCGCTTCGCGCTCGGCGGCCTATCGCAATATTTCGCCGGCAGCGCCGCGACCGAATTGCTCAATACGATCCGCAGCCGCGTCTTCGCGCATGTCCAGTCGCTCAGCGTCGGCTATTTCGATCGTACCAAGGCGGGCCGGATCATCTCGCGCGCCGATCGCGATGTCGACACGCTCGAGCCGATGCTCATCCAATGCCCGCCGCAACTCCTCTCGGCGGTTCTGCGGCTGGTGCTCGCGGCGGCATTGCTGTGGGCTATCGCCCCCGTCCTGCTGTTCGGGCTCGCTCTCGTGGTGCCGGTATTGCTGCTCGCCACGATCGCGTTCAAGCGGCTGGCGCAGCGCAGCTGGGGCCGCGTCGCCGAGAATCGCAGCCGCTTCACTGCGCACCTCGTCGAGACCGTCGCCGGCGTGCGGCTGATCAAGCAGGTCGGGCGCGAGGCGGAGAATCTCGCGCGCTATCGCGGCCTGCTCCGCGACTTCAACACGTCGCTGATCGCCGGCAGCGCGCGTTCGGGCTGGTTCGCGCCGTTCACCGGGCTGCTCACCACCGCCGGGCTGGCGCTCACCCTCGTCATCGGCGGCCGCGGCATCGCGCTCGGCACGCTCACTCTCGGCGAACTCACCCAGAGCCTGTTCTACGTCTTCCTGTTTCTCGGGCCGCTCCAGGAATTCGGCGACCTGTTCGAACGCTTCGCCAATGGCTCGGCCTGCGCCCAGCGCATCTTCCTGCTGCTCGATACCGAGCCCGAAATCCGCGAGCTCCCCGCCGCGATCGAATTGCCCCGTCTGCGCGGCGAGATCCACTTCCGCAATATCGGCTTCGGCTATCACCCGGCCCGTCCAGTGATCCGCGACCTCGACCTGCGCGTCGCGCCCGGCGAGATGCTCGCGATCGTCGGCCCCACCGGCCACGGCAAGAGCACGCTCGTCCAGTTGCTGACTCGCTTCTACGACGTCGACAGCGGCGCGGTGCTGGTTGACGGACACGACATCCGCAACGTCTCCGAAGCGAGCCTGCGCAAGCAGGTCGGTGTCGTACTGCAGGACAATGTCCTGTTCGGCGGCACTGTGCTCGACAATCTCCGCCTCGCCAGGCCGGGCGCGAGCGACGCCGAACTGATCGACGCGGCACGCGCGCTGGATGCCGACGAAGTATTGCGCGCCTTGCCGCATGGCTATCTGACTGCAGTCGGGCCGCTCGGCGCCAATCTCAGCCAGGGCCAGCGTCAGCTCGTCTGCTTCGTCCGAGCCTATCTTGCCGACCCGGTCATCCTCGTTCTCGACGAAGCCACGTCGGCGGTCGACATCAGCACCGAGCGGCGAATTCAGGCGGCGCTACGCCGGCTTTGCCACGGCCGCACGTCAATGATCATCGCCCACCGCCTCGCCACGATCCGCGATGCGGACCGCATCGCCGTGATCCGCGACGGCGCGATCGTCGAACTCGGCCACCACGCGCAGTTGCTCGCTCGGCGGGGCATCTATGCCGACCTCTGGCGAGTATATGACGATGCCGCAGGCCGGTCTCGATCGCCGGAGCAAGCGAGTGCCTTGTGACACGCTCGATCGACCATCGTCGCTGCGAAGAGCGCGGTGATCCCTTGTCGCAGCTTTCGCGATCCTCGGGTTTCCGCCACGACCTGGGTTGGCGGACAAGCAAAAAGCCCGCGGGCTTTTGCCTGCGGGCTTTGTGGTTGCGGGAGTAGGATTTGAACCTACGACCTTCAGGTTATGAGCCTGACGAGCTACCGGGCTGCTCCATCCCGCGGCACTTGGGTTGCCAGTGACGCGCCGGTGGGCGCACTTTCTGACGTTGTGAATGGGTTTTTCATGAAGAACTTGGTTTAGCGCGGCTGCACGGGCTGCAATGCCTGGCGGCGACCTACTCTTCCATCGCTTGAGCGATAGTACCATCGGCGCTGTCTGGTTTCACGGCCGAGTTCGGGATGGGATCGGGTGGTTC
>NZ_SRXT01000025.1 GCF_004792685.1 Sphingomonas gei | reverse complement strand
TGACGTGCGCCCCTGAAATGTGACCGATTTTGAGTAGAGTCCGACGCGAAGGAGTCGGACGAAGCTGCGCAGCAGCAGGTTCAGCGAAGAGCAGATCATCGCGATTTTGAAGGAGCACGAGGCGGGGATGCCGACGGCGGAGGTATGCCGTCGACACGGGATCAGCGGGGCTACCTTCTACAAGTACAAGGCCAAGTTCGGCGGTTTGGAGGTATCCGAGGCGCGGCGTCTAAGGGCGCTGGAGGACGAGAACGCGAAGCTGAAGAAGCTTCTTGCGGAGGCGATGCTCGACAACGTGGTGCTGAAGGATCTGGCATCAAAAAAATGGTAACGCCCGGCGCGAAGCGGGAAGCCGTCGCCCATGCCCGTGAGCATCACGGCCTGAGCGAGCGTCGGGCGTGCAGTCTTGTCGGCGTGAGCCGCCGGGTGATCCGGTATCAGCCGACGAGGGTTGATGATGCGCCCTTGCGGGCGCGTTTGCGTGAACTGGCGGCAGAGCGCCGCCGGTTCGGGTATCGCCGTCTGGGTTATCTGCTGGCGCGTGAGGGGATGACGCCCAACCACAAGAAGCTGCGACGGATTTACCGCGAGGAGAACCTGCGGGTCCGCCGTCGCGGTGGCCGCAAGCGCGCGTTGGGCACGCGGGCACCGATGCTGTTGCCGGATGGCCCGAACCAGCGCTGGTCACTGGACTTCGTGTCCGACACGCTGACGTGCAGCCGGCGGTTCCGCATCCTGTGCGTGGTCGACGATTACACACGGGAATGCCTGGCGCTGGTGGCGGACACGTCGCTGTCGGGCTTGCGGGTCGCTCGGGAACTGACGCGGCTGATCGGGGTGCGCGGCAAGCCGCACACGGTGGTCAGCGATAACGGAACCGAGCTGACGTCGTCGGCCATCCTGCGCTGGTCGCAGGAGCGGCGGGTCGAGTGGCATTACATCGCGCCGGGCAAGCCGATGCAGAACGGCTTTGTCGAGAGCTTCAACGGCCGTCTGCGGGACGAATGCCTCAACGAGACGCTGTTTACGTCGCTGGCTCACGCCCGCTTCGTGCTCGATGCTTGGCAGCACGATTATAACAACGTCAGGCCGCACTCGAAACTGGCCGGGAAGACCCCCGCCGAGATCGCCGGCCAACATGTCTGGGGGCATGCCCCCAGACATGTTGCCATCATCTCAACCAACCATCATCAAGGAGCCGGACTCTACCTCTGAGTGGTAACAATCAGGGGCGCACGTCA
>NZ_SRXT01000024.1 GCF_004792685.1 Sphingomonas gei | reverse complement strand
CTCGATATGGCGGCGCTGCAGCGCAGTCTCGATGCACTGTTTGCACGTCATGAGGCGTTGCGTACGGTGTTCGCGGCCCGCGACGGCACGCCCGAGGTCCGCCTGCTTGATGCACAAGTGGGCCTGCCACTGACCTTGCATGATCTTGGCGAGGCTGCGGACCGGGAGGGTGCGCTGGCGCGGCTGGAGGCCGAGGAGGCTGCGGCGCCCTTCGACCTCGAGACGGGTCCGCTGATCCGGGCGCGGCTGATCCGCATGGCCGACGAGGACCATATGCTGCTGCTCACGATGCACCACATCGTGTCGGACGGCTGGTCGATGGCCATCCTCAACCGCGAGCTCAACGCGCTTTACGCAGCCTTTATCGAGGGGCGCGAGGATCCGTTACCGCCGCTGGCGATCCAGTATCCCGATTACGCCGCCTGGCAACGCGAGTGGCTATCGGGCGAACGGCTGGAGGTACAGGCGGATCATTGGCGCCAGGCGCTGGCCGGGGCGACGCCGCTGCTCGATCTGCCGACCGACCGGCTGCGACCTGCACAACAGGATTTTACAGGCGCGTTCCTGCCGGTCGAACTGGACGATGCGCTTACAGCCTCTCTCAAGCGGCTTGCCCAGCGGCATGGCACGACCCTGTTCACGACCTTGCTCGCCGCCTGGTCGGTGGTGCTCTCGCGCCTGTCGGGGCAGGATGATCTGGTGATCGGCACGCCGAGCGCCAACCGCGGCCGGCGCGAGGTCGAGGATCTGATCGGGTTCTTCGTCAACACGCTTGCCTTGCGCATCGACCTGTCGGGCGAACCCAGCATATCCGAGCTCCTCGGCCGGGTGCGTGCAGTCACGCTTGCCGCCCAGGACAACCAGGACCTGCCATTCGAGCAGGTGGTGGAGATCGTCCAGCCGCCGCGCCGGCTCGACCACTCACCCGTGTTCCAGGTCATGTTCGCCTGGCATAACAATGAAGAGCAGCACATCGCGTTGCCGGGCCTCAAGGTGGAGCCGGCAGGGGTGGCATTCGACCGGGTCAAGTTCGACCTCGACCTCAACCTTGGCGAGTGGAACGGCATCATCGCCGGCAGCCTGGGCTATGCCACGGCGTTGTTCGATGCCGCGACGATCGAGCGACACCGCGACTATCTGCTGGCGGTGCTGCGGGCGATGGTCGCCGACGAACAGCAGCCGGCAGAACGGATCGCGCTGTTGGGCGATGAAGAGCGCACGCTGCTGCTCGACACCTGGAACGCGACC
>NZ_SRXT01000023.1 GCF_004792685.1 Sphingomonas gei | reverse complement strand
GGCGGGCGGCGGAAAGAGCGAGGATCTCGAACTTGGGTGCGCGCGGATTGACGGACTGGACCGTGCGCAGCGCGATGACGATCGCGACGGTCAGCGTCGAGATCTTGCCGGTGTAGGTGCCACTGGCGTTCTGCTGGATGGTGCCGATGTTCATGGGAAGTCTCCTGAGATTGTGCGCTCGAACCCCTTGTCCGAACACACTCTCTCACCCTCCTCAGCTCCTCGGCCGTTCGGCCGAGCTAGGCGCGCCAGCGCCGCTCCGAGCGCGCCACTTCGGCGCCGTCGGGATCGTCCGGTCCATGGCGCGGCCGCCATGGTGGGTCGACAGCCGAAGAGCGCGCCCGGTCAGTGCCGGTCAACGAGCCAGTTCTCGACGGTCAGCGCGCGGATACGTGAAAACTCGCCGACATTGGCCGTCACCAAAGTCGCTTCGAGCGCATAGGCGTGAGCGGCGATGAAGAGGTCGTTCGGGCCGATCGGCTTGCCGGCGCTTTCCAGCTCGGCGCGGATACCACCATATTCGGTATCGGCCGGGACATCGAGCGCGAGCACCTGCACACTCGCGAGAATGGCTTCGATCTGCGCCAGCAGTCTGGGCGACCCCTTCTTGGCACAGCCGTAGCGCAGTTCCGCCGCGGTAATGATGCTGACGCATATCGCATCGGGCCCGACTTCGGCGATGCGCGCCGAAACGATGCCGTGAGGGTTTCGCGCCAGTTCGGACACGATATTCGTGTCGAGCATGTAGAGTTGGGTCACAGGTCGATCGCTTTGGGTGGCAGAAGCGTGTCGTCGATATCGGGAAATTGATCGTCTGGTCCCAGCGGCTCGAGGCTTGCCAATACTTCGAGTATGTTTTTGCGCCTGATCGGTTCAAGCACGAGTCGGTCGCCTTCGCGGTGTATCATGACGCGGTCGCCTGGCAGCTCGAAGTCTGCAGGAATGCGTACTGCCTGGCTTTTGTTGTTTCGAAAGAGCTTCACTTCACGAGACAGTGACGCCTGAGAGGAATTTCCGACCATGGCGGCCTCCTTTGGATATACACGAACATATACAAGGCTGCCGGGTAGCGCAACCGTGCGGGCGGCCTGGGCGACGGACAGAAAAAAGGCCCGCTTCGCGAGGGGTGCGAAGCGAGCCCTGTGACCCCTGGGTAAAGCGGGTGTGTCAGTCGGCCATTTCTGGCGTGCGGCGACGGCGACCGCCGGCAGGTGCGCCAGCGAAGCCGCCCTCGGCCGAGGATTCCCCCAGCCCATCGGTGCCGGCAGGCGGAGCGGGCTCGTCGGCGCCCGGCAGCGGCGGGAGGCCATCGTCTGTGCTCACCGTATCGGTCGGAGCATCGCGGCGGC
>NZ_SRXT01000022.1 GCF_004792685.1 Sphingomonas gei | reverse complement strand
CGGCACGCGCAGGGCTGGACCATGTCCCGGTGATCGATCTGGTCGAAGAGGCCGGCCTGTGGGCCGAGCAGTCCGCAACCAGCCCCGATCCGCAAGCGCTGGGCCTCACCACCCGCAACCTCGCCTATATCATCTATACCTCAGGCTCCACCGGCACACCCAAAGGCGTCATGGTCGAGCATAAAGGGGTGGTGAACCTCGGTCTCGCCACCTCCTTTCTATTCGAAATTGCAGACAGAGGTCGCCTTTTCCAGTTTACATCCCCCAGCTTTGATGCGTCTATTGGAGACATCGTTGCCTCCCTGTTCGGGGGAGCTTCCCTGCATCTATCCAGATCTGAATTGGCCATAGAAGATCTGACTCATGCCTTAAGCAAAGGCGCGATCACACATTTGATGGTACCGCCTTCCGTCTTGAGAGGTCTGGAAGTCGATAAGACAAACCATCTCGCATGCTTGGTTATGGGAGGGGAAGCGGCAAAGCCTGGACTTATCCAAGAATGGAGCATGGGCCGCAATCTCTTCAATGTCTATGGGCCTACCGAGGCTACCGTAACAACCACCGTTAAACAGTATAACAGTGCAGATGAGGACCTACCAAACATCCCCATTGGTCGTCCGATATCGAACACGCGGATCTATCTGCTGGACGCGTACCGGCAGCCTGTTCCGTTGGGTGCGGTGGGAGAGATTTACATTGGCGGCGTGGGTGTGGCGCGCGGCTATCTGAACCGGCCCGAGATGACCGCGGAGCGGTTTGTGGCGAGTCCGTTCGTGGCGGGCGACCGGCTCTACAGGACGGGTGACCTTGCGCGTTATCTGCCCGACGGCAATATCGAGTTCCTGGGCCGCAACGACCATCAGGTGAAGATCCGCGGGTTCCGGATCGAACTGGGAGAGATCGAAGCCCGGCTGGCCGAGCATCCCGGCGTGCGCGAGGCAGTCGTGGTCGCGCGTGAGGACCAGCCCGGCGACAAGCGCCTCGTCGCTTATGCCGTCCCCGCAGGCGACCTCGACAAGGCCGAGCCCGCGCTGCTGCGCGCCTGGCTTGGAACCCACCTGCCCGACTATATGGTTCCTGCGGCCTATGTGCTGCTGGACGCGCTGCCGCTGACCCCCAACGGCAAGCTAGACCGAGGCGCGCTGCCGGCGCCTGATGGCGAGGCTTATTCGCGTCAGGCCTATGAGGCGCCCCAGGGCGAGATCGAGCAGGCGCTTGCCGCGATCTGGTCCGAGCTGCTCGGCGTCGAGCGGATCAGCCGTCACGACAACTTCTTCGAACTCGGCGGACATTCGCTGTTGGCCGTAAAATTGCTGGCGCGTTTGCGCCGGCTGAACCTCAGTACCGACGTTCGCACATTGTTCGTCACGCCGGTTCTGGCAGAGCTCGCAGCGACGCTTGGCAGCTTCAGCGAAGTGGCGGTGCCGCCGAA
>NZ_SRXT01000021.1 GCF_004792685.1 Sphingomonas gei | reverse complement strand
ATATGGTTCCTGCGGCCTATGTGCTGCTGGACGCGCTGCCGCTGACCCCCAACGGCAAGCTAGACCGAGGCGCGCTGCCGGCGCCTGATGGCGACGCCTTCGCCCGCCAGGCCTATGAGGCACCGCAAGGCGAGATCGAGCAGGCGCTTGCCGCGATCTGGTCCGAGCTTCTGGGCATCGAGCGGATCAGCCGTCACGACAATTTCTTCGAACTCGGCGGACACTCGCTTGCGGTTGTACGCATGCTTAGCAGAGCAGAAAGCCAGTTTCATTTGAACATCCCGCTATCAACTATTTTTGAATATCCGATACTTAGCGTTATTTCCGCGATAATTGCTGAAAGTATTACTATGTTCGAGACCTCGCCGTAACGCGCCCAGCTGATTGACGCCGGATGAGACCATGAATCTGCCCCGATGCGCCATGATGTCTCTGATGCCGTCACTCCAACTGCGATCACTTCGCCGTCGACGGCGGCGCCCAACAAGGAAGACCATATGCCTCGTATAAACGAAGATCCATCATGGCTTCTCACAGAGATCAAAGAAAACCCTTCACTTTGTCAATCTGCAGTTGAGGCACTGCGTGCTGATTTAGTAATTCTTGTTGAAAGACTAACCATTCAAGAAGCAGAATGTATTTTAAATCAAGTTGCAGCGGCGCTAGGCTTGAAAGATTCACTGGAAATTCAATCCGGATTCGCCACGATGTTAGGTCATAGAGAAAATATAAGTGGCCCCTTTATGACAGTTAACAAGAGAGAGGATTATCAATTTATCTCCGCTCATTCCGAAGGAAATCGCGCAGCCGGAATGCAATTTGCTTCTTTTTATTGCATTGAAAATAGCACTGATGGCGGGGATACCATATTGTTTCATGTAGACAATCATCGTGACGGATGGACGCGCCTAAGAGAACTTTCTCGAAAAATCGATGTGAGGTCTCAGCAGTTGACACCTGGCCAAGCATCCATACTTAAGATGCGATACAATATAGCAAGTCCAAACGACATGGTAGACGAAAATGATACGATTGTTGGCGAACTACCTTCTGTTTTCGACGGAATAAGGATTTTTGATGTATTAACAAAGACAAATACTTCATTTTCCACGATCTTGAATTGCTCAGTTAACTCGTACTTGGATTCAGTAGCAAGCATTGATCGCACTTGCGGTGAGGAATACATGTCGCTTTTGCAAGACATGGGTTTGCTGAGACAGTCAGCGAGCGGAATAGGATTAACTCAGGTTGATAATTGCGCACCTCGTAGAATTTGGGAATCCGGGGTGATGTTTGAAGATTTATTTCAGGGAATAGTACATCGTAGGCTTAGAAGCGGCGATCTAATATTTTATAATAATTTGACGTGGGCACATTCCGCAACAAACTGGTCTCCATATTCTGGGGCTAGAAAAGTGATTGCTGCATTTGCTTGACTTTTGTGGGTGAGGTTATCCAATGATCAATTTACGAACCTCGTCCGGATCTGCGGATATTGGCAAGGATGGAGATCTGCGGAGCCTCGTAAAGAAGCTTGGCATAACTAAGCGAGGACAGGCTGGCCTCGTTATAAATAAATTCTCGCGTGGTGGGCCGCTGGCCTTGTCGTTTGCGCAGCAGCGGCTTTGGTTCCTGGACCAGCTCGAGGGTGCGAGCGCGACCTATAACATACCGATGGCGCTGCGGCTTGGTGGGCGTCTCGATATGGCG
>NZ_SRXT01000020.1 GCF_004792685.1 Sphingomonas gei | reverse complement strand
CGCCATATCGAGGCGCCCACCAAGCCGCAGCGCCATCGGTATGTTATAGGTCGCGCTCGCACCCTCGAGCTGGTCCAGGAACCAAAGCCGCTGCTGCGCAAACGACAAGGCCAGCGGCCCACCACGCGAGATAGGAACAATGGCAGATTTAGAAGCTGTAGCTCTTATCCGTGCACGCGCGAGCAACTGTTCCAGTTTATCGTTGGGCGAAGCCAGCGAATCTTCTATTGCCGGTTCAGGCATTCAGCGATTCCGATCAAAGAGTTCTGTTTCGAGAAGACGCCGAAGGACATCGTCTGCCAATAATGAGAGTCTTCCATGTGCAAATATCGCGGAGAGCGGCAGGAATAGGTCCAACTCCGCTTGCAGTCGGCTCTGCATCCGCACCGCCAGCAGCGAGTGGCCGCCGAGTTCGAAGAAGTTGTCGTGGCGTCCGACCTGTTCGATGCCGAGCAGCTCGGACCAGATCGCGGCAAGCGCCTGCTCCAGCGCGCCTTGTGGCGGCGCATAGGCTTGGCGGGCGAACGCGTCGTCATCGGGTGCGGGCAGGTCCTTGCGATCGAGCTTGCCGTTGGGGGTCAGCGGCAGTGCGTCCAGCAGCACGTAGGCCGAAGGCACCATATAGTCGGGCAGCACCCCCGTCAGATGCGCGCGCAGGGCCGCGATCCACGCGCTGCGGGTCTGCTCATCTCCTGGTGAGTGTCCAGCCGGCACAACATAGGCGACCAGTCGCTTGTCGCCGGCAGTGTCCTCGCGGGCGGTCACCACCGCCTCGGCGACAGCGGGATGCTCGGCAAGCCTGGCCTCGATCTCGCCAAGCTCGATCCGGAACCCGCGGATCTTCACCTGGTGGTCGTTGCGGCCCAGGAACTCGATGTTGCCGTCGGGCAGATAGCGCGCAAGGTCACCCGTCTTGTAGAGCCGGTCGTCGTCCACGAACGGGCTTGCGATGAACCGCTCCGCGGTCAGCTCGGGATGGTTCAGATAGCCGCGCGCCACACCCGCGCCGCCAATGTAGATCTCTCCCGCCGCACCCAACGGCACAGGCTGCCGGTACGCGTCCAGAAGATAGATGCGCGTGTTTGATATCGGACGACCAATGGGGCTGATTTCTCCTGAAAGTGTCCCCGGCTTTATTCGGTAGACAACCATGCCAACGGTAGCCTCGGTCGGTCCATATTCGTTGATCAGCTGTGTCTCAGGGGTGTGCTTTAGCCAGTCTTCCACTTGCCGGGCGAGCAATTGCTCGCCGCCAATGACCAGCATCCTGGCCGCTTTGGCGTGCAACACTTCAGGCCCATGCTTTTCCAATAGACCGAGGTGTGACGGCGTTAACTTGACTAGAGCAAGATCGCGCCCCTCTGCCAGAAGGTTTGCCAGTGCCGCCAGGTTTAGATCATGCTCTGGCAGCAATATGAGTTGGCAACCAGAGACAAGCGGCGCCAGCAGGCTGGTCACGGTCGCATCGAATGAGATAGAGGTATTTACGGGAACTGTGTCGTGCGGCGCAAGGCGATAAGCCTCGCGTGCCCAATTTAGATAGTGAACGACATTGCAATGCTCGACCATGACGCCTTTGGGGGTACCGGTGGAGCCTGAGGTATAGATGATATAGGCAAGGTTGCGGGTGGTGAGGCCAAGGCTTGTGGGATCGGGGCTGGTCGAGGGTTGCTCGGTCCATGGGGCGGTCTCGTTCAGGTCGAGTACCGTTGGGACATGGTCCAGCCCTGCGCATGCCGCATCCAGCGCCTCGCGTGCCGCTTCATGGGTCAGGATTGCGCGCGGCCCGGCGTCGGCCAGCATGAACGCGAGGCGTTCGGAGGGATAGGCGGGGTCGAGCGGGACATAGGCGCCG
>NZ_SRXT01000001.1 GCF_004792685.1 Sphingomonas gei | reverse complement strand
CTCGTGCTCCTTCAAAATCGCGATGATCTGCTCTTCGCTGAACCTGCTGCTGCGCAGCTTCGTCCGACTCCTTCGCGTCGGACTCTACTCAAAATCGGTCACATTTCAGGGGCGCACGTCAGGTTGGGCCAAGCAATAGTGCTCGATGCGCTAGCCAGCGTGTCCCAATCGATAAACGACCAGGCTAGCGTTAGAAATCATCCTCTGGACCGGGCAGCGGCGCGGCGACACCCGCCTTTTCGGCCCGAAGCATATCATCCGCGGAAAGATCAATTTCCGGGCGAGCAAGAACAGCGCCGACCTTTGGCTTCCGGCGGCGGATGACCTCCGCGCAGCGATCGACGCTTTACCGAGCGTCGGGCTGCACACGTTTCTTGTCACCGAATACGGCAAGCCCTTCTCAGCGGCTGGTTCGGTAATTGGTTCGCGGATCGTTGCAATGAGGCTGGGCTTCCTCACAGCCGAGCGCACGGACTGCGCCACGCCATCGGACGGCGCATGGCCGAAAGCGAGGCGACGCAGCAGGGTATGAAGGCGGTCGGCGGGTGGACGGGTGACGCAGAAGTTGCAACCTACAGCGCATCGGCGAATCAGGAGAGTCTTGCCGCTGTGGCGATCAATCGGGTGCAGGACAAATTCTCGGACACGGAACGCTGAAATGTCACACCATGCTAATTGGTATTTGTCACACCGGCGGCAAAAGGGCGGGAAAACGTCACTTTTCGCTTGCCGTGGTGACCCCTACGGGAATCGAACCCGTGCTTCAGCCGTGAAAGGGCCGCGTCCTAACCGCTAGACGAAGGGGCCATGCCGGAGCGTGGAAGCGCCGGTTAGGCAAGGATCGGCCGCGGGTCAAGCATCTCAATCGGCCCAGGCGGCATCTTCTATGTGGAGCTCGGCCGCGCGGCGTTGGCCCCAGTCGTCGATTTTGGCACGGCCGGCGAGCCAGAGCCGGCGGTGCGCGGGGGCGGAAAGCAAAGCGGCACCGAGTTCGGTCTCGGCATGGCGAAAGGCGACGGCCTTGAAACTGCGCCCGTCCTCGCCCGCCACGACGAGGCGGACATGTCCGCCGCTGCCGACCACATCGGCCTTGATCACACGCAGCGGACCGGCTGCGATCCGTGGCGCGGGCCAGCCCATGCCATAGGGGCCGCCTGCGTCCATTGCCGTCACCAGATCGGGATTTACGCCGCCAGGCGCGAGCACCGCATCCAGGAGCAGCGCGCGTCCGCCCATTGCGGCAGTAACGCGCTCGGCAAGCCGGTCCTCGAGGAAATCGGTGAACCCATCGAGCGCGGTTTCGGCGATCGTCACGCCGCACGCCATCGCATGGCCGCCGCCGGCGTGGAGCAGGCCGGCATCCTTCGCGGCGAGTATTGCGGCGCCGAGGTCGACTCCGGCGATCGACCGCCCCGAGCCCTTGCCGATACCATTCTCGTCGAGCGCGATGACGATCGCCGGCCGGCCGAGTTTCTCCTTGAGCCGTCCGGCGACGATGCCGATCACGCCCGCGTGCCAGCCGCGGCTCGCCACCACGACTACCGCGCGGTTGCTCCTGGCGAAGCAGAGCGCTTCGGCGGCGAGTTGAACCTCGGCCTCGATCACGCGGCGCTCCTCGTTGAGCAAGTCGAGCTCGACGGCGATCGCCCGCGCTTCCTCCGGGTCGCGCGTGGTGAGCAGCCGCACACCGAGGTCGGAGCGCCCAACCCGGCCGCCGGCATTGATCCGCGGCCCAAGCGCGAAGCCGAGATCGGTGCAGGTGGGCGCGCGGGTCAGACGCGAAGCTTCGATCAAGGCGTTCATGCCGATGTTGCGGCGCTGTCCCATGACCTTGAGGCCCTGCGCGACAAAGGCGCGATTGAGGCCCTTGAGCGAGGCGACATCGGCGACGGTGCCGAGCGCCACCAGATCGAGCAAGTCGAGCAGCTTCGGCTCCGGGCGTGTCTTGAACCATCCCCGCGCGCGCAGCGCGCGGATCAGCGCGGCACCGAGCAGGAAGGCCATGCCGACCGCGGCGAGATGGCCGTGCGCGGCGCCTTCGGTTTCGTCGAGCCGGTTTGGGTTGATCACTGCGTGCGCCACCGGCAGCTCGGCGGCGCATTTGTGATGGTCGCAAACGATGACCTCCGCGCCGGCATCCTTCGCCATCCGGAGCGCCTCGAACGCCTGCGCGCCGCAATCGACGGTGACGATCAGGCTGGCGCCTTCGCTGTGGAGCCGCACCAGCGCCTCGCCCGAGGGTCCGTAGCCCTCCATCAGCCGGTCGGGGATGTAGGGCCGGGCCTCGAGCCCGAGATCGCGCAGCAGGAGGATGAGCAAAGCCGCGGAGGTCGCGCCGTCAACGTCATAGTCGCCGAAGATCGCGACTTGCTCGCCGCGCTCGACAGCGTCGGCGAGGCGTTCTGCGCCCTTGTTCATGTCTCGGAATATCGACGGGTCGGGCATGAAGGCGCGGATGCTGGGTGCGCGGTGATCGTCGAGGCCATCGCGAGGACAGCCTCGAGTCAGCAGCAGCTGGGTGACGATGTCGTCGGGGGCAAAGCCGGGGTCGCGGGCGTCGGCGGCCAGTCCGCGCCAGCGCCAGGGCTGGCCGAGGATCGAGCGATGAACGTTGAGCACTGCGGACATTGCGGGTGTTTGGCCGTGGCAGCCCGGGATGTCGAGAGCGGGACTCGGCTCAGGCTGTTCCCGGGGCGTTCTCTATCCCCCCGGCGACATAGGTCTGGATGTAATCCTTGATCCACGGCTCCTCGCGGAACCATTTGGTGACGATATATTTGGTCCCTTCGAGCACGCGCATGCCTTCGTGGAGCGTATCGTAATTGGGCGTACCGTCAGGTGTCATGTTGTTCCACACGACGAGCAGCCCGCGCTTGGGCTTGAAGCGGATGCCGGCGCGGGGAAACCAGGTCGCGCCGCCCTCGGGCACGTCGTTGAGATAGGCCATCGCGGTCCAGGTGCGCTGGCCGCCGGTCTCCTGCATCTTGGGCCAATAGTCGCTCGACTCGTGGAAATAGTCGCAATGCGCGCGGAATTGCTGGTTCACCGCATAACGCTGGCCCTGGAGCGTCTCGGCATGCTCCTCGGGGATGCCGAGCAGGTCGGCGATGCGCCGGTCGACGGCCAATATCTCCGCCGACCAGCGGTGGAGGTCCGAGCTGTGGCTGGTGCGGTAATCGGGATCTTCGCTGACCGCGAGCAATGTGGACGGGCGCGCATTCGAATCGATCAGCTCGATCAGCGTGTCGCACTCGGCGGCGCTGAGGAAATCGGAACAGGTATACATCTGCGCCGCGTCGGTCTTGGCGCGGCGGACGGCGGGGTTCGCCTCCAGCCGCGTGGAGACGTCGCGGCCGATGCGGGCGCGGACGGGGGAGGGGCCGCCCGAGACCCGGCCGTCATTCTGGTTCTTGCTCACGCTCGCGAAATCGCGCGGCGCGCCAAGATTTGCAAGGGGCCCGGCGTCGCCGCCGGGCCCCAGATCTCCAGCAAGGCTGCGGGCTTCCTTACCAGAAGATGTCGTAGATGGTGTCGACCACCTCGCCGCTGTAGATGTCGATCAGCAGCGCATCGTTGTAATAGCGCACCCAGCGATACGGGCCGTCAACTTCGGGCAGGCGATAATAGAACGGATCGTTGATCCAGTAGCTCGACGAATAGAGGATCGAATCGAGCATCGAGCCGATCCCGAAGCGGCGATAGCCGTATCCCCAGCCGCTCGGCGCGTAATAACGCGGCAGGCGATAAAGGCTGCGATTGCCGTTGCGATAGCCGCGCCAATCATAGCGGCGATCGTTGCGCCAATTATTGTTCCAGCGGCCGCGGTTGCTGTCATAGCGATTGCCGTTGCGGTCGCCGTTCCAGCCGCGGTTGCTATCATAGCGATTGCCGTTGCGGTCGCCGTTCCAGCCGCGGTTGCTGTCATAGCGATTGCCATTGCGCTCGCCATTCCAGTCGCGGTTGCCGCGGTTGAACTGGCTGCGATCGCCGTTCGCACGGTTGCGGTCGCCGCGGAACTGCTGCTGACGCTGCTGGTCGAGCTGCTGGCCCGCATCCGGACGGCGGTCGCCGCCGTTCCATTGGCTGCGGTTGCCCGTCCAGCGCGACCGATCGCCAGTGTTGTTCCACTGGCTGCGATCGCCGCGATTGCCGCCCCAGCGCTGCTGCTGTTGCTGTTGCAAGGATTGCTGCGGCACGGCCTGCGGGGCCTGTTGCTGCGGCGCCTGCTGCTGCCGCTGCGGGCGTTCGCCGCTGCCATTCCACTGTCGCTGCGCCCGGGGTTGGGCCTGCTGTTCAGCTTGGGGTCGGGCCTGCTGGCTCTGCTGCTGACGCCATTCGCCGCGATTCTGGCGAACTTCGGATGACTGGCTCCCACCCGAGCGGTCGCGACCGCCCCAGCGTCCGCGGTCCTGTGCAAGTGCCGCCGGCGGGACCAGAGCCGTTGCGGCGATGATCGCCGCGAGCAAGGTCTTCTTCATCTCAACTGTCTCCGTCGAGGCCGGCGAAAGGCCGGGCTACATCGTGGAATTGCTTTAAACGCGGGCGGATGAGCGGTTGCTGAATTGCGGTGAAAGGTGACTGAAAGAATTGGGCAAATTTTCATTCGACGGCCGGAGTTTCGACTTGCGGTTCGGGCTCCTGCGGCAACGCGGCATCGCCGCGCGCGGATCGCCCCGCCTCGGTGATCGCGCCGATCAGCCGCGGATAGATGCCGCAGCGGCAGATATTCGGGATCGCGCCCTTGATGTCGTCTTCGCTCGGGTTGCGATTGCTGCGCAGCAAGACCGACGCGGCCATGACGATGCCGGGGATGCAATAGCCGCACTGGACGACATTTGTGGCGAGCAGCGCCTGCTGCACCGGATGGCCGCGATCCTTCGACAGCCCCTCGATCGTCGTGACGAAGGTCCCCTCGAGCGCGCCGATCGTTTCCTGGCAGGCGAGCCGCAGCCCGCCGTCGACGTCGACCGCACAGGCGCCGCAATCGCCGGTGCCGCAGCCATATTTGGTGCCGGTTAGGTTGGAGGCATCGCGCAACGCCCAGAGCAGGGGGGTGCGCGGGTCCATCCTATACTCGACCGGCTGGTTGTTGACGGTGAAGCGAGTCACTTGTTCCCGCTCCGCGTGCAGGGGTTAGGGGAGGGGCTGTTCGGCCTGATCATCTTCCGATCATGCCCTCCCAGTGTCGGCTCGGGCAAGCCCCCCGGGCTTTCTCTTGGCACTCCCTCCCGCAAGCAGGAGGGAGCGATCAGAAACGACGCGTTTCCGAAACGAACCTTGTGTGTGGTGCGCTGCGGCTCGACATATCTGCGATGACACTTCCAACTCTTTTCATCCCGCATGGCGGTGGCCCGTGCTTCTTCATGGATCCGGATGGCGGTCCTGCCGATCCGATGTGGCAGCCGATGCAGGCCTATCTCGCCGGGCTGATCCAGAGCCTGCCCGAGCGGCCGAAGGCGATCCTGCTGGTTTCGGGGCATTGGGAGGAGGCTGACGCGACCGTGCATGCCGGCAGCGGCCAGCCGCTGTTGTACGATTATGGCGGCTTCCCCGAGCATACCTATCGGCTGCGCTGGGACGCGCCCGGTGCGCCCAAAGTGGCGATGCGGGCCAAGGCGCTGCTCGAGGGGGTGGGATTCCCGGTCGGAGTCGAACGCGAGCGTGGCTGGGACCATGGCGTGTTCATTCCGATGATGGTCGCGGTGCCGGGGTCGGACATTCCGTTGGTTCAGATGTCGCTGCGCGAGGATCTAGATGCTTCGGCGCATATCGCGATCGGTCGGGCGCTGGCGCCGCTGCGCGACGAAGGCGTGTTGATCGTCGGGTCGGGCATGAGCTTTCACAATCTGCGCGCGCGGGGGCCGCAGGTGACGCCGGTCGCCGACGAATGGGACGCGGCGCTGGTCGATGCGGTCACCGATCCCGATCCGGCTCGCCGGGCGGAACGGGTGGCGGCTTGGGACAGCTTGCCGCATGCGCATTTCGCGCATCCGCGCGAAGAGCATCTATTGCCGCTGATGGTCGCGCTCGGTGCTGGCGGGCAGGGGCCGGCGGTGGCGGATTATCGCGACCATGTGCTGGGCTGGGCAGTCAGCGGGTTCCGGTTTGGGTAGGCTCATTCTCCCTTTTCCGATGGGAGAGGATTTATTCCCGCCAACTCCTGTCGACCCGGTCAACCAGCCGGACCATCGCGGCGAAGTCTGCTGCACCGGGGCCGCCGGGGACTTGCGCCATGTGGAGGTCGCGCTGGTGAACCGTGACGACGTCGTCCGCCACCAGCAAGGGTTCGCCCATCGCCGTCGTCGCGACCTGGATCTCGCAGGCGCGCTGGAGTGCCCAATGCTTGACGAACGCCTCAGGCAAGGTGCGGCCCATCACCAAGATGCCGTGGTTGCGCAGCAGCATCACGCGCTTGTCGCCGAGATTGGCGAGCAGGCGTTCGCCCTCCTCGTCGCGCACCGTCACCCCTTCGAAATCGTGATAGGCGATCTGGCCGGCGAAGTTGCAGGCGTAGAAATTGGTCGGGCGCAGGCCGCCCTTCACGCTGCTGACGGCCATCCCGGCGGTGGTATGCGTGTGCATGATGCAATGCGCGTCGGGCAGATGACGATGGAACAGCGCGTGCTGGACGAAGCCCGCGCGGTTCACCGGGTAAGGTGAATCATCGAGTTTGTTGCCGTCTATGTCGATCTTGACGAGGTTCGACGCCTTCACTTCGCTGAAATGCAGCCCGAACGGGTTGATCAGGAACGCGCCCTCGTCGCCGGGCAGCTTCACGGTGATGTGGTTGTAGATCATCTCGGACCAGCCGAGATGATCGAACACGCGGTAGCAGGCGGCGAGCTGCTGGCGGGCTTCCGATTCGGCTTCGCTGATGCCGGGCGTCTGCGCGAGCGCGGTGGCCATGAACCCTCTCCCAAGGTTTTTCGTGGATCGGGTATGCCATGGCGGAGGTCAGGCCCGCAACCGTTCGCTACGATCCTCGCGGCTTGATTGGCGCCCCGGTGCCGTCCCGAACGGGGGCGAACGCCATTGCGAGATGCGCCGCGGTCGGATTGCGAAGCTTCGAAGCCCGGCCCTCACGTCGCATTCGCGCATCGGCTTCGGGCCAGCTCGGCGGGGTGAGATCGGGTTGCTCCCAATGGACGATGCTCGCCTCGTCGCACCAGTGGATGAGTTTGGGCATCGCCTTTTTGTGGGCGCCCGCCGTGATATAGGCGCGCATGTCCTTGGCGTTGTCCCACAGTGTCAGCGTCCAGAAGGTCCAGCGGCGATCGGGCAGCAGCGCCCCGCGGCGAAAGCCTGGCGCGGCGGACACCTGGCGGTTCGAGCGCGACGCGTGGAGGAAGAATGCCGGGAGGAAGCGCCAGGATCGGATGCGAAGGCGCGTGATGCTGACGAAAGGCATGCAGTCTCCGGAATCGAGGCGATTGCGCGCTTTATGCCGGATTGTCCCGGCGCTCTAGCGAAACGCGTAGGGCACCACGCTGCGGCGGTCGGCGTCGATCTCGATCACCGAGCCCGCCGGCGGAAAGGCGCGCTGGTCGCAATCGGTGCGCGGGCAGATGCGGCAGCTCGCGCCGATCGGCGTCGCCGGCCCGCCGGGGCGGAGATCGTCGGCATAGACGAAGTCTGCGGCGTGGGCTTCTTCGCAGCCCAAAGCCACCGCATAGCGCCGCGGCGGGCGGGCATAGCTGCCAGACGGCTTGACCAGCCCCTTGGCCATCGAGACATAGCGCGTGCCATCGGGCATCTCGGCGAGCTGGACGAGGATGCGGTCGGGGATCGCGACGGCCTCATGGACGATCCACAAGGGGCAGGCGCCGCCGAGCGCGGCGAATTGCAGCCGGGTGGCCGAGTGGCGCTTGGTGATGTTGCCGGCCATGTCGACCCGGCAGAAGAAGAAGGGCAGTCCCGCCGCGCCCGGGCGCTGGAGCGTGGAGAGGCGATGGCACGCCTGTTCGAAGCTGACCCCGAAGCGTTGACGCAGCCGATCGATATCGTGGCGCACTTCGTGAGCGCGGGCGCGGAACTGGCCATAGGGCATCAGCAGCGCGCCGGCCGCATAATTGGCGAGGCCGACGCTGAGCAATTCGCGTGACGCCTGGCTGGCGAGCCCGGCCTCGGCGACGACGTGGCGCATCTCATTGGCAAATTCGTAGCGGACGAGGCGGTGGGCGAGGAGGAAGGCGCGGCTTTCGGGCGGGAGGCCCGAATTGAGCGCGAGAGTCCGTGTCGCCTCGTCGAATCGGCTGAGCTGGCTGCCGTCGCTGTCCTCGCCGATCACGCCGACGCCGTGCCAGCGGCGCAGTCGATCTTCGAGTGCCTGGGTGATCGGGCCTTCGTCGATCGCGTCGGCGAGGGCTTCAGCCGAGCGGTCGATCGCGTCGATATAATTGCCTTCGGCCTGGAACCAGTCGCGGACCTCTTCCCAGGGCAAGGGCGCGGCGTCGCTCGATCCGCTGTCGAAGCGGTCGTCGAGGACGCGGAGCTGCTCCTGGCTCCGGCGCCATGCCTCGTGCACCGCGACGAGGCGGCGGGCGAGCAAGGGCTGCTGCTCGAGCCCGCGGCGAGCGTCTGGCTCGCTCAGGGCATGCGCGGGGATGCTGGTGTCGGTGGCAGCGTCGATCGTGCGCAGCAGAGTCGAGGTCTCGGCCTCGGCGCCGATGTCGGCTGCCTCCATCGGAAATTCGCGGGCGAGCGCGAGGAGGACCACGTCGGTGATCGGGCGGCCGTTATTCTCGATCTGCGAGAGATAGGGGACCGAAATGCCGAGCCGCGCGGCCATCGCCGACTGGCTGAGAACGAGGCGCCGGCGTAGATCGCGGAGGCGGAAGCCTTCGAACAGGCGGCGGCGGGGTTGGCTCATCAAATTCCCCTCCCTGAAAGGGAGGGGTTAGGGGTGGGGGCGCGGCCCGTAGGGTCGCGCCCTACGAGCTGCGTCGATGGGCTCGCTACGCTCGCACCCACCCCCATCCCCTCCCTTTCAGGGAAGGGCGTGAGGGGCAGGTTTCGGGGCAAGCGGAGCGTGCATCTCATTCCTTCGTCATATTCTGCAAACCTATCCGCCGCAACTTTACAACATTGCATTTGCGTGACTGCGCATGCCCTGTGCAGAAGGCGCCACTCTTGGAGACCTGCATGTCGTCGACGATCGAGGAACTTGAGCGCCGCCGCATTGCTGCTCGTCTGGGCGGCGGGCAGAAGCGCATCGACGCGCAGCACGGCAAGGGCAAGCTGACTGCGCGCGAGCGCGTCGAGGTGTTGCTCGATCAGGATTCGTTCGAAGAGCTCGACATGTATGTCGAGCATAATTGCGTCGATTTCGGCATGGAAACGCAGATCGTCCCCGGCGACGGCGTCGTCACTGGCAGCGGCACGATCAACGGCCGGCTGGTCTTCGTGTTCAGCCAGGACTTCACCGTGTTCGGCGGCTCGCTCTCCGAGCGCCATGCGCAGAAGATCTGTAAGATCATGGATATGGCGATGAAGGTCGGCGCGCCGGTGATCGGCCTCAACGACAGCGGCGGGGCGCGGATCCAGGAGGGTGTCGCGTCGCTCGGCGGCTATGCTGAGGTATTCCAGCGCAACGTGCTCGCCAGCGGCGTGGTGCCGCAATTGAGCCTGATCATGGGCCCCTGCGCAGGCGGGGCCGTCTATTCTCCCGCGATGACCGACTTCATCTTCATGGTGAAGGATTCGTCGTACATGTTCGTCACCGGCCCAGATGTAGTGAAGACCGTTACCAACGAGATCGTCACGCAGGAGGAACTGGGTGGAGCGGTGACGCATACCACGAAGTCGGGGGTCGCAGACGTGGCTTTCGACAACGACATCGAGGCGCTGCTCGCGGCCCGCGACTTCGTGGATTTCCTTCCCGCATCCAATCGGGAGAGCGTTCCCGAGCGGCCGTGCGACGATCCGTGGGACCGGCTCGAGCCCAGCCTCGACACGCTGATCCCGCCGAGTGCCAACCAGCCGTATGACATGCACGAATGCCTGCGGAAGGTGCTCGACGAGGGCGAATTCTTCGAGATCCAGCCGACCCACGCCGGGAATATCCTGATCGGCTTCGGCCGGATCGAGGGGCGCACGGTGGGCGTCGTCGCCAACCAGCCGATGGTGCTGGCGGGGGTGCTCGACATCAATTCTTCGAAGAAGGCGGCGCGGTTCGTGCGCTTCTGCGATGCGTTCGAGATTCCGATCCTGACCTTTGTCGATGTGCCGGGCTTCCTGCCGGGAGTCGGGCAAGAGCATTCGGGGATCATCAAGCATGGCGCCAAGCTGCTGTTCGCTTATGCCGAAGCGACGGTGCCCAAGATCACAGTGATCACCCGCAAGGCTTATGGCGGCGCGTATGACGTGATGGCGTCGAAGCACCTGCGCGGCGACTTGAATTACGCCTGGCCGACCGCCGAGATCGCGGTGATGGGGGCGAAAGGCGCGGTCGAGATCATCTTCCGGGGCAAGACGCCCGAGGAGATCGCCGAGCGGACCGCCGAGTACGAGGCGCGCTTCGCCAATCCGTTCGTGGCGGCGAGCAAGGGTTTCATCGACGAAGTGATCCTGCCGCATTCGACGCGCCGACGGATCGCACTGGGGCTGCGCAAGCTGCGGAACAAGCAGCTCGAGAACCCGTGGAAGAAGCATGACAACATTCCGCTATAGCCATGAGCAACGACACCATCATCGGCGCGATCATCGCTTTGTCATCGGGGATTGCAGGCGCGTTCCTGCAAGCGATCGTCAGCAGAAGATCTGAGTATATCAAGGTGGGCCGCCAGGCCCGATACGATGCCTATGCAGACTATTTCAAAGGCATTGCGCAGCTTAGCCACGGGTCCGATCTGTCCTCTGCGCATGCGCTAATCGCAGATGCTCGGGGCCGTATAGCATTGTACGGATCAAAAGAGGTGGTCGTCGCGATGAGCAAGGCTTTCGAGCACGGCCCGGACATTCAATCCGTCGAGGCGCGAGAGGACCTGTCTTCGATGCTTGCCGCCATGCGCGCAGACGTTCTGTGGATCGACCCTGCTGTGCCCAAGCCGGCGCTGGTGTCGCTCTTGTTCGGATCCGAAAAGCCATGAAGCTCGGACGCCTGAACCATGTCGGCGTGGCGACGCCTTCGATCGCGGACTCGATTACCCTCTATCGTGAAACGATGGGCGCGGTGGCGATCGGTGAACCGTTCGACCTGCCCGCGCAGGGGGTGAAGGTGTGCTTCGTCGACACGCCGAATGCCCAGATCGAGCTGATCGAGCCGCTGGGTGACGCTTCGCCGATCCATGGCTTTCTTGCCAAGAACCCCGGCGGAGGGCAGCACCATCTGTGCTATGAGGTGCCTGACATAAACGAGGCTAAGGCGTGGTTCGAGGCCAAGGGCGCACGCGTGCTCGGCGAGCCGCGGATCGGGGCGCACGGGACGATGATCTTCTTCGTCCACCCGAAGGACATGGGCGGCGTGCTCACCGAAATCATGGAGACGCCCAAGGATGGGCATTGATTGCCCCCTAACCCGTCACCCCGGCCTTGCGCCGGGGTCCACCGGAAGGCAGGCGAGAAGCATCGTGGCGCGCACTTCGTTCGCTACGCACTGGACCCCGGCACAAGGCCGGGGTGACGTAGGGAAGGCTTGATGGCCGAGTACGAACATATCCTCACCGAGCGGCGCGGCGACGTGCTGGCGATCACGCTCAATCGGCCCGATCGGCTCAATGCCGCGCCGCCGGCGATGTTCGACGAGATCAAGGCGGCGCTGGCCGATCTGGACGGTGCGCGCGCGGTGCTGCTGCTGGGGGCCGGCCGCGCGTTCTGCTCGGGCGCCGACGTCGCGGGCGGGCTGTCGGCGGGCGACCCTGGCGAAGTGACCTATGCCGCGCTGACCGAGCATTATAATCCCGCGCTGCTCGCCATCGCCGAGCTCTCGGTGCCGGTGGTCAGCGGCGTGCGCGGGCCCGCGGCGGGGATCGGGTGCAGCCTCGCGCTCGCCACCGATTTCTGCATCGCGGCGAGCAATGCCTATTTCCTTCAGGCCTTCGTCAATATCGGGCTGGTGCCCGATGGCGGGGCGAGCTGGATGCTGCCGCGGCTGATCGGCCGCAGCCGCGCGCTCGAGATGATGATGCTCGGCGAGCGCGTGCCTGCCGAAAAGGCGCGCGACTGGGGGATGGTGTACGAAGTGGTGCACGAGGATGTCGTCGATCACGAGGCGTGGCGATTGGCCGAGCGGCTCGCCGTGGGGCCGACGGTGGCGCTGGGGATGATCCGGCGGCAGCTGCATGCGGGGCTCGACGGAGGATATGCCGAGGCGATGGCGCGCGAGGCGGGCAACCAGCGCGCTGCCCGCGGGAGTGCGGATTCGATGGAGGGGGGGATGGCGTTCCTCCAGAAGCGCAGGCCGGAGTTCAAGGGGCGGTGAAGGGTTTGCATCTAATTTCCCTCTCCCGTCGGGAGAGGAAAGGGGGCCGCTCGGCGCAGCCGAGTGGGAAGGGTGAGGGCAGCGCGCGCTCACTTCCTGCCCTCACCCTTCCGCCGCTTCGCGGCTCCCTCCCTCTGCCGATGGGAGAGGGAATTTGAGCGATCTCGACACCTGGGCCGCGCTCGCCGCCAAGGAAGTGAAGGACGCCGATCTCACCTGGCACACGCCCGAGGGGATCGCAGTCAAGCCGCTCTACACCGCCGCCGACGCTCCCGATCCAGGGCTGCCCGGCTTCGCGCCGTTCACGCGCGGCGTGAAGGCGACGATGTATGCAGGGCGTCCCTGGACGATCCGCCAATATGCCGGCTTCTCGACCGCCGAGGAATCGAACGCATTCTATCGCCGCAACCTCGCCGCGGGGCAGAAGGGGTTGTCGATCGCGTTCGATCTCGCGACGCACCGCGGCTATGACAGCGATCATCCGCGCGTTACCGGCGATGTCGGCAAGGCGGGGGTGGCGATCGATACGCTTGCCGACATGCAGATCCTGTTCGACGGGATTCCGCTCGACGAGATGAGCGTCAGCATGACGATGAACGGCGCGGTGCTGCCATGCCTCGCTTTCTACATCGTCGCCGCTGAAGAGCAGGGCGTGCGGCAGGACCAGCTCACCGGGACCATCCAGAACGACATCCTCAAGGAGTTCATGGTCCGCAACACCTATATCTACCCGCCCGAGCCTTCGATGCGGATCGTCGCGGACATCATCGCCTATACCGCGCAACACATGCCGCGGTTCAATTCTATCTCGATCTCGGGCTATCACATGCACGAAGCGGGGGCGACGGCGGTGCAGGAACTGGCGTTCACGCTCGCTGACGGCATGGCCTATGTCCGCGCCGCGATCGCACGGGGCTTGAGCATCGATGAATTCGCCGGGCGGCTGTCGTTCTTCTTCGGCATCGGCATGAACTTCTTCATGGAAGTCGCGAAGCTTCGCGCGGCGCGGATGCTGTGGAGCCGGATCATCAAAGGCTTCGGCGGATCGCCACGCTCGCAGACGCTCCGCACGCATTGCCAGACGTCGGGCGTGTCGCTGACCGAGCAGGACCCTTACAACAACGTCATCCGCACCACGATCGAGGCGATGGCGGCGACCTTCGGCGGCACCCAGTCGCTCCACACCAACAGCCTCGACGAAGCCGTGGCGCTGCCGACCGATTTCTCCGCCCGGATCGCGCGCAACACCCAGCTGATCCTGCAGGAAGAGACCGGGATGACGCGCGTCGTCGATCCGCTCGGCGGCAGCTATTATGTCGAGGCGCTGACCCAGGAACTCGCCGACAAGGCCTGGTCGCTGATCGAGCAGGTCGAGGCGCTGGGGGGGATGACCCAAGCGGTCGAAAGCGGCATGCCCAAGCAGCATATCGAAAGTGCTGCCGCCGCCCGGCAGGCACGCGTCGATCGCGGCGAGGATGTCATCGTCGGCGTGAACAAATTCCGGCTCGCTGAAGAGACGCCGCTCGATTTCCTCGACATCGACAACGCCCGTGTCCGCGCCGACCAGATCAAGCGGATCGCCACCACCCGCGCGGAACGCGATGCAGCGAAGGCCGAGGAAGCGTTGGGCAATCTGCGGCGCGGCGCCATGGGTAGCGAGAATTTGCTCGCATTGTGCGTGGAGGCCGCGCGGGCGCGCTGCACGCTCGGGGAGATGTCTGCCGCGATGGAGGTCGCGTTCGGCCGTCACGCGGTGGGGGTGACGCCGATCAAGGGCGTCTATGGCCCGGCGCATGCCGAGGACAAAGGCTGGTTGCGCGCCGAGGAAGGGATCGCCGCGTTCGAGCGCCGGATCGGCCGCAAGCCGCGGGTGCTCGTCGCCAAGATGGGGCAGGACGGACATGATCGCGGGGCGAACGTGGTGGCTAGTGCCTTTGCCGATCTTGGGTTTGACGTGATCTCGGGGCCGCTGTTTCAGACGCCGGCCGAGACCTGCGCGCTGGCGGTCGATAAGCAGGTCGACGTGGTCGGCGCGTCGAGCCTCGCCGCGGGGCACAAGACCCTGATCCCCGAACTGGTTGACGCGCTCAAGCAGGCCGGGCGGCCAGACATCAAGGTCGTCGCGGGCGGCGTGATCCCGCCGCAGGATTACGAGTTCCTCCGCGCGCACGGAGTGCAGGCGATATTTGGGCCCGGCACCAACCTTGTCAGCGCCGCCGCGGAAGTGCTCAAGCTGCTCGGACATAATTTGCCCCCGATCGAAGAGGCTGCCGAATGAGTGACGTGCGTATCGACTGGACCCGCGACGAGATCGCCGCGCTGTTCGACCTGCCCTTCGGCGAGCTCGTGTTCCGTGCGCAGACCGTCCACCGCGCGCATCATGCGCCCGACCAGGTCCAGATGTCGACCCTGCTGTCGATCAAGACGGGCGGCTGCCCCGAGGATTGCGGCTATTGCAACCAATCGGTGCATGCCGAAACCGGGCTCAAGGCGACCAAGCTGATGGACGTGCGCGCAGTGCTCCAGGCGGCGGCGCAGGCCAAGGACAATGGGTCGAGCCGCTTCTGCATGGGCGCGGCATGGCGCAACCCCAAGGACCGCGACATGCCCGCCATCGCCGAGATGGTCCGCGGCGTCCGCCAGATGGGGATGGAGACGTGCATGACTTTGGGCATGCTGACACCTTCGCAGGCGGCGATGCTCGCCGATGCCGGGCTCGACTACTATAACCACAATATCGATACGTCGCCCGAGCGCTATGGCGAAGTGATCACCACCCGCAGCTTCGATGATCGGCTGGACACGCTGGAAAATGTCCGTGAGGCGGGGATCAACGTGTGCTGCGGCGGGATCGTCGGGATGGGCGAGACTCGCGCTGACCGGGTGGGCTTCGTCCATGCGCTCGCCACGCTGCCGCGGCATCCGGAGAGCGTGCCGGTCAATGCCTTGGTCCCGGTGAAGGGCACGGTGCTCGGCGACATGCTCGCCGATACGCCGCTCGCCAAGATCGACGATATCGAGTTCGTGCGGACGGTGGCAGTGGCGCGGATCACGATGCCGGAGGCGATGGTGCGGCTTTCGGCAGGGCGCGAGAGCATGGGCGAGGCGACGCAGGCGCTCTGCTTCATGGCGGGCGCCAATTCGATCTTCACTGGCGACAAGTTGCTGACCACGGGCAATGCCGGCGACGACAAGGACGCTGCGCTGTTCGCGCGACTGGGGATCGTGCCGATGCGAGCCGAGGGGAAGGCCGAGCTGGAGGCGGCGGCGTGAAGCCATTTGATGTCTTCGCCAATATTATTGCCGCTTTCCTTGGGTGGGTGATGCTGACCGGCCTGGTCTATTTCCTCGTGAGTTGGGGCAGCGACTCCGCACCGGGCAAAGTGCCCTTTTGGCCATGGAAAACGGCCATACTTATCATATCCGTATCGAGCTTCTGGCTCTACGCGCGACATTGCTGGAAGAAGTTGGACCTCTGATGTTCAAGAAGATCCTGGTCGCCAATCGTGGCGAGATCGCCTGCCGGGTGATGCGCACCGCCAAGAAGATGGGGATCGCTACCGTTGCGGTCTATTCGGATGCCGATGCGCGTGCGCCGCATGTACTAATGGCTGACGAGAGCGTGCGGCTGGGGCCGGCGCCGGCGGCGGACAGCTACCTCAAGGCCGAATTGATCCTGCTCGCGGCGAAGGAAACCGGGGCGGACTGCATCCATCCGGGCTATGGCTTCCTATCCGAGCGCGAGAGCTTCGCGCGGGCCTGCGCCGAGGCGGGGATCGCGTTCGTCGGCCCGCCGCCCAACGCGATCGCGGCGATGGGCGACAAGATCGCGTCCAAGAAGCTCGCCAAGGCGGCGGGGGTGAACGTTGTCCCCGGCTTTGTCGGCGAGATCGACGATACCGAGCATGCGGTGCGGATCGCCTCGGGGATTGGCTACCCGGTGATGATGAAGGCCTCGGCCGGGGGGGGCGGCAAGGGGATGCGGCTGGCGTTTAGCGAGCGGGACGTTCGCGAGGGCTTCGAAGCGACCAAGCGCGAGGGACTGGCCAGCTTCGGCGACGACCGCGTGTTCATCGAGAAGTTCATCGAACAGCCGCGGCATATCGAAATCCAGATACTCGGCGATCAGCACGGCAACATCGTCTATCTCGGCGAGCGCGAATGCTCGATCCAGCGGCGCCACCAGAAGGTGGTCGAGGAGGCGCCGTCGCCGTTCGTGACCCCCGATATGCGCAAGCGCATGGGCGAGCAGGCCGTCGCGCTGTCGCGGGCGGTGGGCTATTATTCGGCCGGCACGGTCGAGCTGATCGTCAGCGGTGCCGACTTCACCGGCGAGGGCTTCTACTTCCTCGAGATGAATACCCGGCTGCAGGTCGAGCATCCGGTGACCGAGGAAGTCACCGGAGTCGATCTGGTCGAGCAGATGATCCGGGTGGCGGCGGGCGAAGCGCTCGCTTTCGCCCAGGACGACGTGACGCTGACCGGCTGGGCGATCGAGAACCGGGTGTATGCCGAGGATCCCTATCGCGGGTTCCTGCCCTCGACCGGGCGGCTGGTACGCTATCGCCCGCCTGCCGAGACGCGCGACGACGAGGGCGTTACTCGCGTCGACGACGGGGTGGCCGAGGGCAGTGAGATTTCGATGTTCTACGACCCGATGATCGCCAAATTGGTGACCTGGGCGCCGACCCGCGCCGAGGCTGCCGACCGGCAGGTGGCGGCGCTCGACCGCTTCCGCATCGACGGAATCGGCCACAATATCGACTTCCTTTCGGCGATCATGCAGCATCCGCGCTTCCGCGCCGGCGCACTGACCACTGGGTTCATCGCCGAGGAATATCCCGAGGGGTTTGCAGGCGCGCCGGCTTCTCCCGAGCTGCGGCGCAAGCTGGCGGCTGCGGCGGCGGTGATCGATCTCGAGCGCGCCGGCCGCGCGGCGCAGATCAGCGGCCAGCTCAACGGGCCGGTGCAGCCGAGCGGCGAAAGCGTCGTCACGGTGGACGGCGAGCGCTTCGCGCTGACGATCGAGAGCCTCGGCGGCGTACAGCTCATCCGCGGCGCCGGCGAGCCGATGGAACTGATCGGGCATTGGCGCCCGGGCGAGCCGCTGTTCGTGGTGCGGATCGACGATGCGACGCTGACCGTCGGAGTCGAGCGCAAGGGCGCGGCATGGCGGCTGACTACGCACGGCGCGACCCATCGGGTAGAGGTGCTCCCCCCGCATATCGCGCAATATCGGCATCACATGATCGACAAGCTGCCGCCTGACCTCTCCAAATTCCTGCTCGCACCGATGCCGGGGCTGCTCACCCAGCTCCATGTCGTGCCGGGTGACAAGGTGGAGGCGGGCCAGGCGCTTGCGGTGGTCGAGGCGATGAAGATGGAGAATATCCTCCGCGCCGAGCGGACGGGGGTGGTCAAGGCCGCCAATTTCGCGCCGGGCGAGAGCCTGGCGGTCGACGCGGCGATACTGGAGTTCGAATAAGCGACGGCATCCGCGATCAGACCAAGCCGCGGCCATCGATGCGAAGGACCGGCACGAAGTCGTCCGGTCCACCGCGCGGGAGCGTCGCCGTCAGCCCCGCCGCGCCGCGTGCGAACTTCACTCTTCCGCCGCCGACCAACGTCACCCGCTCGATCGCGGCATCGGGCAACGCCGCCTTGCCGAGCGCCGCGATCGTCACCGGCTTCTCGGGCCAGGCGAGCAGCGCGGCATAGAGCGCGCCTTTGCGCGTAGTGAAGCGCACATCCTCGGCAGTGAATTCGGCCTTGCCTTCGTTGAACCCGCCGCCGACGACCTTGGTTGGTCCCTCGCCATAGATCCGCCACGGGCGCGAGCGGAAGATCGCAGCGTCGCCGTTGCGCTGCATCCAGCGCGTGATTCCGGCTAGGATCCTGTCTTCCTCACTGTCGATCGTGCCGTCGCCACGCAGCGGGATCGAGAGCAACAGATTGCCGTTCTTCGAGACGATGTCGCAGAGGCGCTGGATGATTTTGGCGGCGGGGACGTAGGATTTCCGATGGTAGCGGGCGCGATTATAGTGCCAGTCGCCGATACAGGTGCACGTCTGCCAAGGCTCCGCGCGTAGCCGATCACTGACTCCGCGCTCGACATCCTCGACCAAGGCGGTGCGCTGATAGGCAGTGAGCAGCTTGGCGGTGGCGACCACTTCCACCCGGCCGTCGCGGGCGATGCTCTGGCGGTAGTACTGCGCCAGTGCCTCGAGCCCGACATTGCCGAAGGGGAGCCCCGAATCGTCGAAATAGACCATGTCTGGTCGGTATTTCTCGACCAGATCCTGCTGGCGGAGCAGCCATTTGGCGACATGGTGCGGGTTTTGGGGCGGGGCGAACTCCATCCAGCGGCCGCTGTGCACGTCGTGCCATTCGCGCATCGCCTTCGCGCTCATGATCCCCTCGGGCGGGACCATCGCCGGACCGGTATAGAGCTGCTGCGGGTCGAGGCCTTCCCACCAGGTGCCGGCGCCGTCGGCCTCGACGAGCTTGAACGCGTCATAACGCTCGCCCGCGCGCGGGCCCTCGGCATCATAGCCATAGGCGGTCTGCCACCAGTGCCAGGCGTGGGCGCTGTGGTTGCTGACTGCGAAGCGCAGGCCGTGTGCGCGGGCGACCTTCTCCCAGGCGCCGACGATGTCGCGCTTCGGGCCGACACGCAGAGTGTTCCATGCGTGATATTTACTGTCGAAAGTATCGAGATTGTCGTGATGGTTGGCGAGCGCCATGAAATAGCGCGCCTGCCGCCTTGTAGCGCTTGATCAGACCCTCGGGATCCCAATTCTCCGCCTTCCACGCATTCTCGATCTCAAGGAAGCCGCGATCGGCGGGGTGGCCGTAATGCTTGAGGTGATGCTCGTAGAACGGGTCGTCCTGGACATACATTTTCCGACCGTACCAGTCGCCAAATTCGGGCACGCACTGGGCGCTCCAATGCGCCCAGATCCCGAACTTGGCGTCGCGGAACCAGTCCGGGACACGGAACGCGCCGGCCAGGCTCGACCAGACCGGTGCAAGCTGCGCGTCGGCGGATGGCACGATATCGGCGGCGCTAGCGGCCGCCAAACCGCCCAATGCCTGCCTGCGGGTGAGCCCCATATCCTCCCCCTTTTCATTTATGAAACAGGTTTTCGGAAGCCTAGGATCGTGCCGTCCGCCTGGCAATAGCGCGCTATGCCGAGAAATTTGAAGGATGTGTGTCTATCATATTTCCTGAATCATAATTTAATGTAGAACCGCCCGCTAACTAACCAGAATCACTGCGTCCTGCGGTGATATTAAAAGATTCGGAGCATTTTTATGGGGGACAGGCGGGGCATCGAGCCCGTCCGTTACTCGACCTCGGGCATTGCGCCTGGCGAGCGTCACGAGGCGTGGTCCGATCGCGGCTGGCCGAGCATCGCCGCGTTGTTCGAATCCACGCCGATCGGGCCGTTTTCGACGTCCGCCGAGAATGTCCATCTCGACGCGATCGCAGTATCCTATTCGACGGGGACTGCGCGGCTGCTGGAGCGCACGCCGGCGCGGATCGCCGCCGACCGGATCGACATCCTGGGCGTCGGGCTGTTGCTCGAAGGCGAGATGCAAGGCGTGGCCGACAAGCGCGAGTTCGAGACGCGTGCCGGCGAGATATTGTTGTTCGACATCGCCCAGCCGATCACCATGACGATGTCGATCGCCCGATCGATTCAGATGGCCATTCCGCGGGCACTTGCCGAGGCCGAGCTGGGGCCGGTGGCGGAGCTCCACGGTCTCGTCATCGGCCGCGCCGAAGCGGCGTTGCTCCACACCCACCTACACAAGCTCAGCGAAGCGCTTCATCTGATCCCGATTGGGGATGCGCCGCGGCTCGCACGGACCTTGCTAGATCTGCTGGTCGTCGCGGTTCACGCCTCGGCGGGAAGCGCCCGACGGGTGCCGGAGCCTGCGTTGGGCATGGCGGCGCGGGCGCGGGTCGAGATCCACGCCAATCTGGAATCGCCGTCGCTCGGCGTCGCCAGCCTGTGCCGCCGCCTGAAGGTGTCGCGCAGCACGCTGCACCGGCTGTTCGAGAAGGAAGGCGGCGTACAGACCTATATCCGTAACTGCCGGCTCAATGCCGCGCGCATTGCATTGCTCGACGCCGATAACGACGAACGCATCGGCGCGATGGCCGAGCGCCTTGGCTTCAGCGATGCGGCGCATCTCAGTCGGCTGTTTCGCGCACGCTTCGGCGAGACGCCGAGCCAGTGCCGCGCGGGCCCAAAGGGCTAAAAGAGCCGGGTCAGCCAATAAAAGCCAGCGCCGACCAGGGCCGATGCCGGGATCGTGATGATCCACGCCATCACGACATTCTGCGCAACGCCCCAGCGCACCGCCGAGGCGCGGCGCGCGGTTCCGGCGCCGATGATCGCGCCGGTGATGGTGTGCGTGGTCGATACCGGAATGCCGAGCGCGGAGGCGCTGAACAGCACCACGGACCCGGCCAGCGATGCGCTGAAACCCTGATGCTGCGAAAGCTTTGTGATCCGCGATCCCATCGTCTCGATGATCTTCCAGCCGCCGGTCATCGTGCCCAATGCGATCGCGACGTAGCAGCTGATCGCGACCCAATGCGGCACGTGGAAGTCGCCAGTGAGGTGGCCGGTGGAATAGAGCAGGACGGTGATGATCCCCATCGTCTTCTGCGCGTCGTTCAGGCCATGGCTGAGCGAATAGGCAGCCGAGGAGACGAGGTGCAATGCGCGGAAGCTGCGCTCGGCACCGCGTGCCGACGCGCGCATCAGCAGCCACGAGCTGGCGAGCATCACCAGCATCGCGAGGAACATGCCGAGCGTCGGTGACAAGACGATCGCAAGCAGGGTCTTGTTGAGCCCGCCCCAATGGATCCCGGTGAGCCCCGCATGCGCCACGCCAGCCCCGATAAGGCCCCCGATCAGCGCATGGCTGCTCGAGGACGGGATGCCCTTGAGCCAAGTCAGCACGTTCCAGAACATCGCCCCGCCGAGCGCGCCGAAGATGACCGCCGGAGTGACGACGTCCTTGTCGACCAGACCCTTGCCTATAGTCTCTGCCACTGCGTGCAGCGCCGGGAAGGCGATGGTCAGGAAATAGGCGGCGAAGTTGAACACTGCGGCGAAGAGAACTGCCTGCACCGGCGACAGCAGCCGGGTGGCGACCACCGTGGCGATCGAATTGGCCGCGTCATGCAGGCCGTTCAGAAAGTCGAACGCCAGTGCGACGGCGATGAGGCCGATCAGCAGGGGTAGAGCAAGTTCATGCATGTCCGGCGTCAGGCGTGATCGATGACGATGCCGTCGATCTCGTTCGCGACATCCTCGAACGCGTCGACGATCCGCTCGAGATGCTTATAGAGCTCGCGCTCGACGACGAACTTGAGCGTATCGGTCGCGCCATATTGCTTGAGCGAGCGCTTGAGGCCCGCCGCGTGGATTTCGTCGGCATGGCCCTCCATCCGCACGATGCGCTCGGTCAGCTCGTGCAGGCGGCCGGCATTCTGCGCGACGTTGCGGAGGAGGGGCATCGCTTCGGCGGTGATGCGCGCGGCATCGACGATGATCCCCGCCATGTCCTTCATCTCGGGCTCGAAGCTTTCGACTTCGTAGAGCGCGATCGCGTTGACCGTCGCCTGCATCTCGTCGATCGAATCGTCGAGCGCGCCGATCAGGCTGGTGATCGCGCCGCGATCGAACGGAGTGAGGAAGGTCTTGCGTACCGTTTGGAGAACTTCGCGAGTGATATTGTCAGCGTCATGCTCGCGCTCGATCACTTCGCGGATATGCTCCTTGCCGGCGGGGCCGCCCTCGAGCAGCCGCGCCAGCGCGTCGCCCGCCGCCATGACGGTGGTCGCATGCGCCTCGAACAGCTCGAAGAAATTGCCTGTGCGGGGCAACAGGCGCTGAAACCAGGCGAACATCGGACCTAACCTCGATTTTTCGGCGACGGCGCCTAGCACGCCGGTGCGCTGGGTGGCAGCTTTGAACTCGGATGCGCCGAACGAGCGGATGAGATCGCGCAGGTCGGGTTCCTCCACGGCGTCCGCCGCTTCGGCAAGGGTGAACCAGCGGCGCTCGCGCTCGCGCTTTTCTTTCCAATCGGGGAGTTCGCGCAAGACCGCGAGCGGGAAGACGTCGACGTCCATCATCAGCGATGCGCCGCTGCCGCGGCGTTTCCGATAGCGGTACGAGCCAAGGGGAGTGGGGCATACCGGGCCGAGCACGCCGGCTTCTTCCTCGGCCTCCTGCGCAGCGGCGGCGTGCGGCGCCATGCCCGACATCGGATTGCCCTTGGGGATTACCCAGCGGCCTGTGCCGCGCGAGGTGATCAGCAGGATGCGAACCGTGGCATCGACTGCCGGGTCTTCGGTACGATAGGGAAGGGCGGCGATCTGGCGGATGACGGAGTCCCGGACTGCCGGCGCATCGGGCCGGGGCGCCGCAATGGCTCCAATCGTCGGGCAATTCAAGCGGGAGTGCGCGCCGCGCACTCCCGCCCGGATCAGGCGGCCAAAGCCGCCAGTCGTCCGGTGGCGCCGTCGAATGCCACGGCGGAGCCGCTCGCGCGACGCCGCGCACTCCAGTCGCGAAGCAATTCGGCGCAGGTGTGATCGACCGCCGAGCAGCGCGTCAGGTCGAGCCGGACCGCCGCGCCGCCGGGGACCGCGTCGAGCTTGGCGGACAGCTTGGGCAGGGCCACGAATGTCGCGGCGCCGACCAGGCTGATCGTCCGGCCATCGGCGTCGTCATGCGCGTCGACCTTGAGCTTGAGGCGACGGAGATGCGGCAGCAATTCGAGCAGCGACAGCGCGATGCCGACCAGCACGCCGGTAAGCAGATCCTCCGCGACGACCAATGTCAGCGTCACTGCCCAGATCAGCGCCGGAAGGATGCCGTAATCCTTGAACAAGTGCTTCGCGTGGTTGAAATTGACCAGCCGCGCGCCGGTGACGACGAGCACCGCGCCGAGCGCCGCCATGGGGATTTCGCGCAGCAGCCAGGGCAACAATGCGACGAAGCCGAGGATCCACACGCCGTGGAGGATCGCCGACAGCCGCGTCGTGGCGCCGGCCTGAACGTTGGCCGAGCTGCGCACGATGACGCCCGTCATCGGCAGCGCACCGGCCGCGCCGCAGAGCAGGTTGCCGACGCCCTGCGCGCGCAACTCCTTGTTGTAATCGGTGCGGGTGCCGTCGTGCATTCGATCCACCGCGGCCGCGGAAAGCAGTGTCTCGGCGCTGGCGATGAAAGCGATCGCCAGTGCCGCGGTTAGCACGGCAGGATTGCCGAACTGCGCGAGGAATCCGCTCTGGGGCAGCGACACCGCCGCGGCGATGTTCTCCGGCACCGTGACCTTGGTGACGTCGAGACCGAGCAGCCATGCGACCATGGTGGCTGCCACCACGCCTAGCAAAGCGCCCGGCACCAGCTTGAGCGAGGCGGGGCGTAGTTTCTCCCAGCCGATCATCACGGCGATCGTGGTGAGGCCGAGGATCAGGGCCAGTTCGGCGGCGCGAAGGTCCGGAGACAGGCCGAGCAGCCGACCGGGCATCGCCATCAAATTCTCGAGTCCGCTCGACAGCGGCTTCTCGTCGAACAGGACGTGGAACTGGCCGATGACGATCAGCACGCCGATGCCGGCGAGCATGCCGTGGACCACCGCCGGCGAGATCGCGCGGAACCAGCCGCCGAGGCGGAAGATGCCCGCGACGACCTGGATCAGCCCGGCAAGCATCAGGATCGGGCCGAGCGCCGACAGGCCCTGATCGCGGACCAGCTCGAAGACGATGACGGCAAGCCCCGCGGCAGGACCGCTGACCTGCAACGGCGAACCCGCCAGCGCGCCGACGACGATGCCGCCGATGATGCCGGTGATCAGGCCTTTCTCCGGGGGAACGCCCGAGGCGATGGCGATGCCCATGCACAAGGGCATCGCGACGAGGAAGACGACGACCGAGGCAGTGAGATCGCGCGCGAACCATCCGCTCGCGCGCGTCTCGCCGTCGGCTGTAGTGGCGCTGCTCATTCCGCAGCCTCGAGCTGGATTTCGCCGGCGAGGCGCTGCGTCGCGGCCTGGGCCACGGGCAGATCCTCGCCTTCGGTGATCGGCAGGAAACGTCCGGTACGGCCGTCGAGCGCGAGCACCTGTCCCGCGCCGATGTCGAAGAACCAGCCGTGGAGCGCGATCTCGCCGCGCGCGACGCCGGCGGCGACCGACGGGTGCGTGCGCAGATGGTTGAGCTGCGCGACGACGTTCTCGAGGCAGATGGCGTGGACGCGGTCGCCATTCTCCATTTCGGGATAGGCTTCGTTGACCACCTGCTCGGCCGCGCAGCTATGCTTCAGCCAGGCAGCGACATTCGGCATCTTTTCGAGCCCCGTGGGATCGGCGACTGCCTTCATCGCGCCGCAGTCCGAATGGCCGCAGATGATGATGTCGCGGATGCCGAGCACCATCACTGCATATTCGACCGTCGACGTGACGCCGCCATTCTGCATCGCATAAGGCGGGACGATGTTGCCGGCGTTGCGGCAGACGAACAGGTCGCCGGGGGCGGCCTGCATGATGTGTTCGGGGGCGACGCGCGAATCGGCGCAGGCGATCATCAGCGCCTTGGGGCTCTGCCCGTCCGCCGCGAGTTTGGAATAAAGGGCGCTCTGGTTCGGAAACACTTGTTTCGAGAAGCCATAGACTCGTCCGATCAGCTCATTCACTGTGCTTGCTCCGTCACCGGCCCGCGGGGGAATGCGGGCAGGGGACAGATAGCCATGCAGTTTTGCTGCGGCGCAGCGCCGGTGTAACGAATTATTGCTGCAGCGCGCTTAGGCCGGAAGATGGATCTCTGCGCGTAATCCGCCTTCGGCGCGGTTGGTGAGCCTGAGCGTGCCACCTTCGGCTTCGACGGCGCGGCTGACGATCGAAAGCCCCAGCCCGAACCCAACCGTGTCGCGCGCGCGCGCGCTATCCAGCCGGACGAACGGCTGGAGCGCCTGTTCGATCGACTCTTCGGGAATGCCGGGCCCGTCATCCTCGACGCGGACGATCGTGGTGCCGCCCCGATCTTCGAGAGTGAGCCGGACACGGTCGCCGTAATGCAGCCCGTTCTCGACGAGATTGCTCAGCGCGCGCTTGATTGCGATCGGGTGAAGCTGGCGTTCGCAGTGATCGGGGCCGGCATAATCGACATGGTGCCCCAGATCGCGCGCCGCGTCGGCGATCGTCGAACAGATCACCGCGAGATCGGCTATCTGACGCGGCTCGCCATTGCCCTCGCCGGCGAGATAGGTCAGCAGCGAATCGATCATCGTCTGCATCTCGACGATATCGGTCTCCATCTCGTCGCGCATTTCCGCGTCATCGATCGCATCGGCGCGCAGCCGCAGCCGCGCGAGCGGCGTGCGCAGGTCATGGCCGACCGCGGCGAGCGCCTGCGTCCGGTCGGTCAGCAGGAGATGGATGCGCGCCTGCATCCGGTTGAAGGCGTGAATCACCCGGCGCACTTCGCGTGGGCCTCCTTCGGCCACTTCCTGCGTCGTGCCCGCGCCAACGCGCTCGGTGGCGAGCGCGAGGCGGCGCAGCGGCAGCAGGGTCTGGCGTACGAGCACGCCGCCGATCAGGATGATCGCCACCGCGGGCGCGAGCGCGAGCAGGATGCGCTCGGGCGAGAAGCTAAGATCGTGGACCGGTTCGCGGGTGGCAAACTTCATCCAGCTGCCGTCGGGCAAGGTTGTGCTGCCGACGATCACGGCGTCGCGGGCCGGCCCCACCAGCCGCAGCCGCAGGTTCGCCGGGCGAAGGCTCGGCTCCCAGGCGATTACCTGGCGATGGATACGGTCGAGCGATGGGGTGACGCGCATCGCCGAGGGCAGTTCCTTGCTCCACGTAATCTTGTATCGAGTCGTCGTGAGGTCGGCGGCGAGCGCCGGACGCTCGATCGCGGGATGTTCCGCAAGTAACTTGCGCGCTATGACGAGATGCTCGGCAAGCCGGCGCGCTTCGTCGTCGCGGACCGAGAGTTGGCTCGCGCGCTCGTAGAAGAAGGTGCTGGCGCCGAATTCGATCAGGATCGCCAGCAAGAGGATCGCGAAGATCCGCCCGATCAGCCCGAGCGGCGCCCTGACCAGCGGCTTCACTCGCGAGTCACGGGCGCGTTGAACATATAGCCGACGCCGCGGACCGTGACGATCGGCGGCTTGCTCCCGACCGTCAGCTTGCGCCGCAGCCGACTGACCAGCACGTCGACGCTGCGGTCCGAACTGTCACCCAGCCGCGTGCGCGAGAGCTCGATCAGCCGCTCGCGCGCGATCACCCGCCCCGAATGGTCGCACAGGCTGACGAGCAGGTCGAACTCCGCCCCGGTCAGTTCGACCACGGCACCGGTGGGCGACAGCAATTCGCGGCGCGGCAGATTGATCGTCCAGCCATCGAAACGCAGCAGCCCAAGGCTGCGCGGCTTGCCTTCGGCCTTGCCGCCTTCGCGGCGCAGCACGGCGCGAATCCGTGCGATCAGCTCGCGGGTGCTGAACGGTTTGGTCAGATAATCGTCGGCGCCGAGTTCGAGGCCGACTACGCGATCGGTCTCGCTGCCGCGCGCCGAGATGAATATGATCGGAACTTGGCTCTGCTCGCGCAGCATCCGGCAGAGATCGATGCCGCTGGTCCCCGGCAGCATGATGTCCAGGATGATCAGGTCGACCGGGCCGCTTTCCAGCGCGACCCACATTTCTGCGCCGGTCGCAGCGGGGCGCACGACGAAGCCGTTCTCCTGGAGCGCTCGGGAAGTGAGGGTCCGCAGCGGCGGATCGTCTTCCACCAGGATGATGGTGGGGGCGTTGGTCATTGTCATCGTCGTATACTGCAACATCGCCGCCGGACCTAGGAAGCTGTCACAGGTCGGTCAACGCGCGCGGCGCGCTGCATTGCACAAAACACGGCGCAGCAACATTTCCTTACGGAAACGGCAGCGAGCAGCAACGCGAGCACCGTAGCGAACAATCATTGTCGAAAAGGAATTACCAATGTTCGTGACATTAGTCGCCGCTGCCATTTCCGTTCAAGCCGCTCCCGCGGCCGAAGTTCAATATCGCTCGCACGATGTGTCCGGGGCGCTGCAGCGCGGCTGCAAGGTGCAGCGCGTCAGCGTTGCCGGGGGTAAGGCCGAGCATGCCGCGATCATTCGCTGCCCGGCCAATGCGGCCGAAGCGAAGAACCCCGCCCGCGCTGCACCCGGCGCCTAGCCACTCTTACGCGGCTTGTGAACGCTGGGACTTCAACAGCGGCAAATGAAGGGCGAACGCGACGATCGCAGCCTGGATCGAGGGCAGTCGCGCGCCTCTTGCCGTCGCCAGCGGCGCGAACGCCGGCCGCGGTGCGCGAAAGCCCAGCGCCTCTGCCGGAACCGGTTCGATCAATTCCCCGGAAAGCCCGAGCGCGTCCGCGATGGCGATGGCGAACTCCGCCCAGGATAGAGCCGTATCGTTGGTCAGGTGCCACAGCCCGGTCTCGCCATCGATCAGTAAATCCAGCGCAGTATCGACAAGGTGCGGCACATAGGTCGGGCTCACCACCAGGTCGCTGGCCGCACGGAATCGTTCGCCGCGGGCGAGCGCAGTGGAGACCGCGACCGCGAAATTATGCACGTCGAACGGTGAGAAGAACGCCGCGGTACGGGCTATCAGATGCGCTCCCGGCAAGGCTGAAATGCCGTCTTCCATGCGCAGCTTGCTATGCCCGTAGACCCCAAGCGGGGAGGGCGTGTCGGTCTCGACATAGGGCGCCGCCGCCTGGCCATCGAATACCAGATCGCTGGAGAAGTTAAGCGTTGGAATATTCCGCTCGGCGGCCGCGGCGCTGAGGCGGATCGCGCCATCGGCATTGGCCTCGTAGCATTCCTGCGGCGTGACCTCCGCGTCATCGACGCGAACCCAGCCTGCGGCGTTGATCACTGCCCAGGGCTGATGGCGATCGAGTGCGCGGGCAATGCTGTCGGGATTGCGAAGATCGATTCCGTGCCGGTCAGTGAGGACATGAGCAAGATTGCGATGCCGACAGCCGCCGGCGAATGCCTGGCCCAGCGTTCCGGTCGCGCCGAGGATCAGGATGGGAGGCGATTGGGGCTGAGTGCTCGCCTCCCGCCGGTGCGCCTCCAGCGGTGCCGGGCGGTGCACGGTCGGATAGTGCAGCCGGATCGGCCGCCGCCACCAGCCTGCGCTCTGGGCAGTGGGGTGGCGGGGTTGGTCATCGGGCAGGGCGCGCATCAACCCGACCAACGCCGTTGTCCGCGGGCTGCCGCCACTCACGTCCAATACGCCGGGCTCGTATTTGCCCGGAGCGGTCAGCAGCGTGTTCCAATCGCTGCTTCCAAGCAGCGACCAGATCGTCACGGCGCGCATGTCGATGCCCTGGCGGCGCAATTTGGCGGCGGTGTCCCACGCCTCCGCCATCCAGCGCATCTGCTCGTCGCGCGTGGAACCGTTATGAACCTCGGTGATCGCAATCGGAATCCCGTAGCGGTCCCAGGTCTCGCGAAGCACGCCTTCCAAACCGGGCGGAGGGGGCTCGAGCACGCGGATCGCCTCCACATCGGCGTAAAGCTGCCGCCCGTTGCCGCCGTGCACTTTGGCGGGATAGCGATGCAGACGGTGGTCGAGGAATCGATCGCTCGTAAGGTAATGGTTCACCCCGATCACGTCCGGCGGGCACGGCGCATCGGCGATCGCCTCGAGCCGCGCTGCCAGACCGAAGGCGGCGATATGGTCCCAAAGCGGGTGATGGCGCGTCACATGGCCGCACAATAGGTCCCAGCCGGCCCAGCGCCGGATATTGTCGAACCCCGCCTGGCCGCGGACTTCCGCCGTCGAGAAGGTGCGGCCGACATCGTCGGTCTGAACGAGTTGCGCGCGCGGATTGATCTGCCGGATCGCCGCCATCGACAGCCGCACGCCATCGATCTGGTTGAGCAACGCACGCCAGAAGGAGCGCTCGTCGCGGCGATGCGGGTACCAATGGCCATACAGCGCCGAGAAACGCGCGGTGGTCAGCGGCTCGTTGACCGGCGTGTAGCGGTCGATCCACGGATAGCGTTCGGCAACGCGCCGGGCATGTTCGGCGAGGCCGCGCGCAAAACCCGCATCGTCGAGCAGATCTGTGTAAACGGGGCCACTTCCATGATGGACGAGCCCGGCGATCACGTCGATGCCCAATTCGCGCAAGCGGCGAAGGCGCGGATCGATCCAGCTCCAGTCGCACTGATCGGCGCGATCGGGCGCGATGCGTTCCCACAGTACCGGATAGCGGATCGCTTTTATTCCGAGATCCGCGAACAGTTCGAGATCTTCGAGCCGTTGCGTGTGTCCGCAGCGCTCAAACTGATCTGCGAAACTATCGCCTATGCGATTGACCGTACATTCCGGCCCGCCCCATAATTCCAGTTCGCGCGCCATCCAACGATCTCCAATGGCGCACAAACACTCTCGCGCCCAGCGAGTTGCCGAGCCCGCGTTAAAACTACCGATTAACATAGGTCAATTCTGCAATTTGGTTGTGTTTACGGGAACTTGGCAGGGGGTTCGGGGTTCTGCTCCTGTTCATCCTCGAGCAAGGTTTCACGCATGAGCGACCAGCGCGCCGATACTCCAGTTTTCTTTACCGAGATCGCCGAGCGCGAGAATGGCACGCTGCTCTGCTTCAGTCATCTTCGATGGAATTTCGTGTTTCAGCGCCCGCAGCATCTGATGAGCCGGTTCGCTCGCAGCTGGCAGGTATTGTTCTGGGAAGAGCCGGATTACGGCGCTGCCGAGCCGCACCTCGTGACGACGATGTGTCAGGAAACCGGGGTGAGCGTCGCCACTCCGCAATTGCCGCACGGGCTGAGCCGCGCCGAGGAGGCCGCGGCACTCAAGTTACTGGTCGACGAGGCGGTCGGTTCGCCTGGCAAGCCGGTGGTTCGGTGGTACTACACGCCGATGATGCTGCCCTTTTCGGAGCATGTCGCTGCGGATTGCGTGGTGTATGACTGCATGGACGAGCTTGCCAACTTCAAGGGCGCGCCCCCTGAGCTGCTACCGCTGGAGCAACGGCTGATCGAGCAAGCCGACTTGGTTTTCACGGGTGGCTACAGCCTCTACGAAGCAAAACGCGATCGTCATCCTGCAGTTCATCCGTTCCCGTCGAGCGTCGATGCGGCCCATTTTGCCGTGGCCCGCACCGTCGGCGTCGAGCCGGCGGATCAGGCGAACATCCTGGGTCCGCGGCTGGGTTTCTATGGCGTCGTCGACGAGCGCATGGATCTCGCACTGCTTGCCGAGATCGCCGATGCGCGGCCGGAATGGTCGCTCGTCATCGTCGGGCCGGTGGTCAAGATCAGCGAAGCCGATCTGCCGCGCCGCGCAAACATTCACTATCTCGGCGGCAAGCAATATGCCGAGCTTCCCGATTATCTGCGCGGCTGGGACGTCGCGCTGATGCCGTTCGCGATCAACGAGGCGACCCGCTTCATCAGCCCGACCAAGACCCCCGAATATCTCGCCGCGGGCTGCCCGGTGGTGTCGACTCCGATCACCGACGTGATCCGCCATTATGGCGACCTGGAAGCGGTGAAGATCGCCGGGACACCCGCCGAGTTCATTGCCGGCTGCGAGGCTGCGCTGGCGCTGCGGAAGGATCCCGAGTGGCTCCGCCCTGTCGACGTGATGCTCAAGACGATCAGCTGGGACCTCAGCTTCCGGGCGATGGCCAATTTGATCGAGGAAGCGATCGCCACGAGCGAGCATGTCCAGCCGGTAGTGTCGCCGGTCGTCTGGCCCTCCGAGCGGCCGCAGGCTTACGACGTGATGATCGTCGGCGCTGGCTTTGCCGGCGCGGTAATGGCCGAGCGGCTCGCCAATGATGCCGGCAAGCGCGTGCTGGTCGTCGATCGCCGGCCGCACGTGGCAGGTAATGCCTTCGACCGGCTCGATGACGCGGGCGTGCTGATCCACCAATATGGCCCGCACATCTTTCACACCAATTCGGCCGATGTTTTCGACTATCTGTCGCAATTCACCGAGTGGCGGCAGTACGAGCACCGCGTACTTGCCGACGTCGACGGCAAACTGGTGCCGATGCCGATCAACCGCAATACGCTTAACCTGCTCTATGGGCTGAACCTCGAGACCGAGGAGGAAGCGGCTGCGTTTCTTGCCTCGCGCGCGGAACCGGTTGATGTCGTGCGCACTTCGGCGGACGTGGTGATCTCGGCCGTCGGCCGCGAGCTCTACGAGACCTTCTTCCAGGGGTATACGCGCAAGCAATGGGGGATGGATCCGTCGGAACTCGACAAGTCGGTCACCTCGCGCGTGCCGACGCGGACCAACACCGACGATCGCTATTTCACCGATACATTCCAGGCGATGCCGGCGGAAGGCTATACCAAGATGTTCGAGCGGATGCTCGATCACCCGAATATCGACCTGCTGCTCGGAGTCGATTTCTGCGAGGCGCGTGAGGCGTATCCGCACAAGCACTTGGTCTTCACCGGGCCGATCGATGAATATTTCGGCTATTGCTACGGCAAGCTGCCCTACCGCTCGCTCGAGTTCCGCCACGAGATCAAGGATGTCGAGCAGCACCAGCCCGTCGCGGTGATCAACTATCCCTCGGAGAGCACGCCCTACACGCGGATCACCGAGTATAAGCATCTGACCGGACAGGTCAGCGACCGGACCAGCATCACCTACGAATATCCGAGCGCCGAGGGCGATCCCTATTACCCGATCCCGCGCCCGGAGAATCAGGCGCTGTTCAAGCGCTACGAAGCGCTTGCTCTCGCCCAGGGAGACGTGAGCTTCGTCGGGCGGCTCGCGACCTATCGCTATTACAATATGGACCAGGTGGTGGGGCAGGCGCTCGCAACCTATCGCCGGCTTGCCGCGCGCTGGGCGGAGCAGGATGCGCTCGAGCTTCCAGCGACGCAGGCGGCTTGACCCAGAACCAAGGAGGCTCGGCGACGATCTTAAGCAATGCCATCCTCCTCGCAGACGCGGACAGCTTCGAAAGCGGCTACGTCGTCTCGGCCCTGCAAGCGGCGGGGTCGAGCGTTATCGGCCCGCTGCAATCGGGCGGCGAGGTTCGCGCGCTGCTTGACCATGGACCGGCACCCCGCGCGGTGATCCTTGGCAACCACCTTTCCGACGGGCCGGTGTGGGAGTTGGTGGAGACGCTGCGCGGACGCGATATCGCGCATCTGCTTCTGATCGGCCCTCCCTGGGAGGAGGAGCCCGACCTGACGGGAATATCCGTGCTGCGAAAGCCGTTCGGCGCGTATCAGGTTGTCGAATGGGCGACGCAGTTCGCGCCCGAGGGAACGCTGCCGACAGGCTGAGCGGGGGCAGGCCGCCGCTCATCACTTCGTGGCTGAGGCGACGTCTTCTGATTGCTTCCCGCGGGGGCGCGGCGTTCGAGATCAAAGCCATCTCCGTCGCTCAATACGTGCAGCCGGACCTCATGCATCGACAGGGTACGCTCGGGGCTCGCCTCGGCGATGTTCGAATGGGTGACCCCGGAGCCGTCGACGATATAGACCGCGCCCGCGCCGATCACGCGGAAATGGCAATTCTCGAGCACGATCGCAGTATCCTCGTCGATGCCGATGCCGAGTACCCGCGGATTTTGGGCGACGGCGCCGAGCAGCCGGCCGATGCGCCCGCGTTCGGCGAAATGCTGGTCGATGATTACGTCGCGCACGAGGCCCAGTCCCGGTGCCATGTGGAGGTCGCCGATCCGGAGCGACTCCTGGCTAGCGCCCTTGACCAGCATCGTTTCGCTCATCACCGACGCGCCTGCCGAGGTGCCGGCGATGACGCCGCCGCGCCGGTGAATCTCGCGGATCATCTTCTCGACGGGGGTATCCCCGATCTGGCTGGAGATGCGCAGCTGATCGCCGCCGGTGAAGAAGATGCCGGCGGCATCCGCGAAGATCGCCGCGACCTTCTCGTCCAGCGTTTCGCTGCGTTCGTTGACATAGAGCTCGACGAGAGTGGTGGCTCCCAGCGAGGCGAACGCCTTCCGATAGGTTTCGAAATAGCCTTCGGGCTCATGGCTGGCGACGGTGGCGATCACCAATTTTCCGCCGGCAACTCGGTCGGCCACTTCCTTGAGGATCAGCTTGTCGCCGTCCTTGTCCTCATGGCCGCCGATGATGATCAACGGGCCGGCACTTTCAGCCATCCAGCAACGCCTCCAATTCGCCCGGTCGCGTCGATTGCGATATCGCGGTACTTGTCCCCGCTTCGCGCCTGGGCTCGGGCCGAAAGTCGAGGATCTGCTGCCACACCTTATCGATCGCGCTGGGCATCACCACGATCAGGTCGCCCGGCTCGCCCATGCGCAAGGTCGTCTCGACTGCCTCCTCTTCCTCGAGGATGCGACGCACCCGATCCGCCGGCATGCCCGCCAGCATGGCGCCTTGGGACATCAGGCCGTTGGTTTCGCCGCGGGGGCGTCCGCGTCCGTCAGGCGCTTCGCGGAACATGATCTCGTCGAAGATGACACCGGCGAGCCGGCCCATTTCCAGGATGTCCTCGTCGCGACGATCCCCCGGGATGCTGACCATGCCGAGCACGCGCTTATAGTCGCCGCGCAGACTGTCGATCACCTGGCCGAGCGCGGCGAGCCCCGCGGGGTTGTGCGCGTAATCGAGGATGAAGCGAATCCCGTGCGCGTCGTGGACATTGAGCCGTCCCGGCGAATCGGCGAAGGACGAGCTGAACGCGCGAAGTCCATCGGCGATGACGTCGAGCGCCACCTTTTGCGCCGCGCACATCGCGACCGCGGCCAGCGCATTGGCGATGTTGAACTCGGCGATCCCGCCGAGCGTCGCGGGAATCTCCGCCGCATGCATGACTTCGCTGCGCTCGCCGTCGCGATGAAGAACGATCATTCCGCCGTCGCGCCCCGGCTCGCGGAGCACCGCCATGCCGCGGCCGGCGATGTGGGCACGCAGCATCGGGGACATCGTCGCTTCGCCTTCCAGCGAGAACCAGACGATCGTGCCACGGGCATGCCGCGCGATGCGCAGGCACATCGGATCGTCGGCATTGAGGATCGAGTGACCGCGCCGGGCGACGCTTTCCACCACGACGCTTTTGACCGTGGCGAGTTGCTCCACCGTGTCGATGCCCCGCAGCCCGAGATGGTCGGCAGTGACGTTGAGCACCGCGCCGATATCCGCCGCCGGGAAACCCAGCCCTTCGCGCAAAATGCCGCCGCGTGCCGTTTCGAGCACCGCGACATCGACGCTCGGGTTGCGCAGCACCATGCGCGCGCTCTTCGGGCCGCTCGCATCGGCCTCGGTCATCAGATGGTCGTTGAAATAGATGCCGTTGGTCGTCGTCATGCCGACATTGCGCCCGTCCTGGCAGAGGATGCGCGAGACCATGCGTACGGTGGTCGACTTGCCGTTGGTGCCGGTGATCGCGAAGATCGGGATGCGGCTGCGGCGGCCGCGCGGGAACAGCGCGTCAATCACCGGCCTGGCGACGTCGCGCGGTTTACCGCTCGACGGATCGAGATGCATGCGAAAGCCGGGTGCCGCATTGACTTCGACGATCCCGCCGCCGGTCTCGCGCACGGGCCGGGTGATGTCGGGCGAAAGGAAGTCGATGCCGCAGACGTCGAGCCCGACCACCGCCGCCGCCTGTTCGGCGACCGAGACATTGTACGGATGGATCACATCGGTACGATCGACCGCGGTTCCACCCGTCGACAAATTGGCAGTGTGGCGCAGCCGGACGATCTCGCCCGCCATCGGCACCGTCGCTGGCGACGTGCCAGTCTTGGCGAGCAGCGCCAGCATCGCTTCGTCGACCTGGATGCGAGTCAGCATGTTCGCATGCCCGGTGCCGCGGCGGGGGTCCTGGTTGAGAAAGTCGATCAGCTGCCGGATCGCATGAAAGCCATCGCCGACGACTTGCGCGGGCATGCGCTCGGCCACCGCCACGACCTTGCCGGCGACGACCAGGATGCGGTGATCGTTGCCCCGCACCTGCTGCTCGACGATCACCCGCCGGCTGTGCTGCGCGGCGAGGCGGAACGCCGTGCGCACCGCTTCCTCGTCGAACAGATCGGTGGTCACCCCGCGGCCGTGATTGCCGTCAAGCGGCTTGACCACGACCGGCCAGCGCAGCCGGCGCGCCTCGCGAACGCAATCCTCTTCCTCGCGCACTACGGTGCCGCGTGGCACCGGCAGCCCTGCTTCGGCGAGCAACTGCTTGGTCAGGTTCTTGTCGCCGGCCACGTCGACGGCGATTTGCGAGGTTTCGCCGGTGATGCTGGCGCGGATGCGTTTCTGCCGGCTGCCGGTGCCGAACTGGATCAGGCTCTGCTGGTTGAGCCGCATCACCGGGATGCCGCGCCGCTCCGCCGCGTCGACCAGCGCGCGGGTCGTCGGGCCCAGTGCCCTTGGGCGAAGCAGTTGTTCGAGCGCGGCGATGATCGCGGCGACGTTCTGCGGATCGTCGGAAGGCGCCACGCCGAGCATCTCGAGGCCTTCGACCGCGCGGAATTCCTGCGGGAGCAAGGACGCGACGAGGCGGAGCGCGCCGGCGCCGGCAGCGAGTGCCGCGTCTTCCTCGCGATAGGTGTAGAGGATGTTGTAGACGCCCGGCCGGTCCTTGACCGAGCGTGTCTTGCCGCGAGTCACTGGCGATCCGGCGCGTATCTGGAGCTCGAGTGCGACATGCTCGATGACATGGCCAAGCCAGGTGCCGTCCTGCAACCGCCGGACAAAGCCGCCGGGCTGCTTGTAGCTGCAGCCATGGTCGGCGAGCCCGGGCAGCAGCGCGAGCAGCCGCTCGGCGAAATAAGGCAGGCGGTCCGTGGGCCATTGCTCGAGCGTGCCGAGGTCGAGCTGGATCCTGATCATAGGGGACGCGCTGTAGAGGTGGGGCCCGCGATATATGCTGCGCTCCAGCACCCGCATCGGTGCACCCGCAGTCTCGGGACGGGGCGCTCCCGCTCCCCGCTCAATCGCTGTCATGCTCGGCCTCTTCGGCGGCGCCGAGGACCGGTGCCGTCTCTGCTAAACGACGGGATTGATGCCGCGTTCCGGGATAACGCACGCTCAGTGGCTGAATCGACCTCGATCACTGCGGTCGGCTTATTTCGTTTCAGAGCAGCGCCTTGCGCGATGCACTGAGCATCCGAACGAGGCTGTTTACGCTGCCTTGGCGTTGCGCTGCGCCTTGGCTGATGATGACGCACGGCGCCGTCCGCCCGCAACCTCGAGCAGCGGCCAGTGCGGCGTGCGCGCGTCGATCGCGCTCAACAGACGGAGGAGTTCGACCTCCTCGGGGTCATGCGCCACGCCGCCGGCGTCGAATATGTCGTGGAACCATTTTTCCTGGAGACCCGCGAGATTGGGGTTCTCCCACGATTCCCACGGCAGATGCGTCTGCGTCTTGCCGCGCACCAGGCCCCAGCAGAACGCGCCGATGCCGCTTGCCTTGGCCACTGGCAGGATCGCTTCGAACGTGCTTCCGGCCGGACGCGCCATGAACTCGGTGCAGACCAGAGGCCGATCGAAGGCGCGCAGCCAATCGGCGCGCTGGGTGAAGTCGGCCGCGTCGCCATAATTGTGGAAGGAGACCACGTCCGAGAGCGTGGTCTGCGCGTGCTGCAGCGGCGACAGCCGTTCGGGCGACGACCAGTCGCCGAGCCAGATCGCGCTGGTCAGCGGCTGGATCGGATCCATCTCGCGCGCCCAGCCGAAGGCGTCGCGCAGCAAGGGCAGGACCAGATCGGCCTTGGCGGCGAGTTCGTTCGCATCGCACAACGACACCTCGGGGCCGTTATCGGGCTCGTTCCAGATGTCCCAGGCGAGCACGCGCGGATCCTGGCCGAAATGGGCGACGATGCCGCGGACATAGGCTTCGAGCCGGCCGCGTTGCGTGGAGTCGCGCAGCGCCGGGATCCCGGGCGATTGGACCCAGCCCGAATTATGGACGCCGGGCTTGGGCTGGGGCTGGGGGCCGAGCGCGGGTTCGGGGTGCCAGCACGAATCGAACAATACCAGCATCGTGCGGATGCCGTGCCGATCCGCCGCGGCGAGGAAGCTATGGATGCGCGCGACGAACCCGGTAGGATCCTCGAGCCAGAGCAGGTCGTGCAGATAGACGCGGACTGCGTTCATCCCGACCGACGCGGCGAGCGCCAATTCCTCCTCGATCACCGGCAAGTCGAAGCTCTCCGACTGCCACATTTCGAGCTGGTTGATTGCGTTTGAAGGCGTGAAATTGCATCCCATCAGCCAAGGCTGCGCCGCCCACCAGCGATTGGCCGCCTCCGCCGTCCATTGCTCACGCATCTCACGTCCTTTGCCTCAAACCAGCATGGCCCCTGGTTTGCGTCAGAATCGTAACATAGAGCCTAAGTCTGAATTGCGGATTTATACGGCATTGTTCTGTGCGATATGCCGTGGGCGACGCGGAAACTGGGAGCTTGCCTCAGCGTTGCAACTTGGTCGCGAGGATGACCGAAGAGGTCGTCCGCTCGACGCCTTCCATCGCGCCGATCAGGTCGAGCAGGTCGTTGAGCCGGTTGACGTGCGGTGCCTCGACGATCGCGATCAGATCATACTCGCCCGATATCGCGTAGAGCCCGGCGACTTCAGGCATCGTTACCAACTGGTCCTGGGTCGCCTGCGTCGCTTTTGGATATAGCTTGATCATGACATGCGCGCGGACCTGGCGGCGGTCATACTCCTCGCCGAGACGGACGGTGTAGCCGACGATCGTCTCGTGGCGCTCGAGCCGCTCGATGCTGCTGTAGATCGTCGTGCGCGATACGCCGAGCGCCGTTGCGAGCTCGGAGACGTTGCGCCGGGAATCTTCGCGCAGCAGCGCGAGCAGCTGCAGGTCGATCTCTTCTGGCGCACGCGTGGTCATTGCGGTAACACTGCGCCGGGCGTCGCTGGGGCATCGAGCAGGCGCCCACCCGCAACACGCGCTGTGCCCGCAAAGACAGGCGCGATGATTCGCAAGCTGTTCAGGTCGAATCGGCTGTCGGGGCCGATGCCGGTGACTCGGACGCTTGCCCAGTCGAGGGGTTTGCCGGGCTTGAGCGCGGGCCTGTTTTTGGGCTGGACGAGCCAGGCGAAGCCGCCATTGCGGGTACGTAGCCTGGCGGTGCCGTCGGCCTCGACGCAGAGCGCGCTTTGCTCGTCGACGCCGATTCCGATCGCAACGGCGTCCTTCTGGCGTGCCGCGGCAAGGAAGGCGATCAGCCGCCCGAGCCGGTCGCGCGCGTTGAAATGGGTGTCGGTGACGACATGCGCGAGGCGGGGCATGTGGAGGAAGTCGGTCACCAAAGTCACCGCCGGCCCTGCCGGGTCGGCGAGCGCAGTGGGGCTATCGATGCTGCCGCCGTCCATCGCGCCATAGGCGGTGCCGCCGAGGATCGCGAGGCCGGCACTGGTTCCGCCGATCGGCCGGTCCTTGCGGACATGCGCATCCAGCAGCCGGGCGACGGGGGTGTTCTTCCAGTAGCGGACATAGTTGGACTGATCGCCGCCAGCGAGGAAGATGCCGTCGGCATGCTCCAATATCGCGAGCACGCGCGGGTCGCTCGCCGCGGCGCGATCGGTGAACACGATCGTCTGGACCGACAGGACGCCGCCGATGTCGCGATAGATTTCCTCGCCCGCCTCGCCTGCGCCCGAGGCGCGCAGCACGACGATATGGCCGTGCCCGGCGCGCTCGGCGAACCAGCGAAAGGCGCCGACGTCCCATTCGCCGCCGCCCATCAGCATCATCGCCTGTGCGGTGGGGGCAGGGGTCGGCGCGGCGACGTCGCCGATCTCATAATAAGCATAGCCCGCCGGGGCCTGCGCCAGCGCGGGCACCGCCAGCAGCAACGTGGCGAAGGTTGCCCACAGCCGCAACAGTGTCTTCATGGCCATAGCCCCCTTCAAATCGTTCCAAATGCAGGCTCAATCTGCATTTTTATTGTTTCAATTTGCAGCCCAACGCTATCAATATGTCAACATAGCAAAAGGGGATCGGGTATGCGTCATCGGAGGATCATCGCGTCGGCATTGGCCGGTACGGCAGTGTGCGCGCTGGCGGGGCAGGCCTTGGCGCAGACCGCCGTGGACGGTCAAGCACCGCCGCAGGACGTTGCGGCGGAGGAAGCCAGCCCCGAGATACTGGTGCTCGGCTCACGCATCCCGCGGGTGCAGGCCGAGGGTCCGGCGCCGGTGACGACGATCACGTCCGAGGACATCCTCCGCAACGGCTATCAGAGCGTCCCCGACGTGCTGCGCGCGATCACCCAGAATGGCGGCGAGACGCAGAGCCAGCAGAGCTTCTCGGGCGCCGACTTCACTCCCGGCGCGCAGCAGGTCGATCTGCGCGGGCTCGGGCCCAATCATACGCTCGTTTTGGTCAACGGCCGGCGCATCGCAGACTTTCCATTGCCCTTCGGCGGCAACAGCAACTTCACCGACATTTCGAACATCCCGGTCGGGCTGATCGAGCGAGTCGAAGTGCTGAGCGGCAGCGCCTCGGCGATCTACGGCTCGGACGCAATTTCGGGCGTGGTCAATTTCCAACTCAAGTCCAAGCCCGACGGAACCCGGATCGATTACCGCGCCGGCTTCACCGAACATGGCGGCGGCAGCTCGCAGCGCCTGTCGCTGACCACCGGCTGGGAGACCGGCGGCTTCCACGGGGTGGTGGGCGTCGAATTGCTCGATCAGCGGCCGCTCTGGGCCTATCAGCGCCGCCTCCAGGATTCGTCGGCGGACAGCCCGACCACCGACTATCCGATCGCGCGCCGCAACTTCCTGCGCACCGACGAAGATAACGACTATCTCGATCCGGGCGCCGCGGTCTGCGCCTCGCTCGCCAGCCTCAACGGCGGCACAACCTATTATGCCAGCCGCCCCGGATATGGTTATGACATCGCCAACGACGAATATGTCGATGGCCGCTATTGCGGCAGCAACGAAGCGATCGGCTATGGCACGACGATCAGCCAGCGCCGGGCCGCCAGCCTTTACGGGTCGATGGGCTACAACCTGAGCGACAAGGCCGAGCTCTTCGTCGATGTGCAGGCGAGCTATTCGAGGCTAAGGCTGTTCCGCGACGTGCTCGACTGGCAATATGTTACGCCAGACGGCAATGAGGAAGGCACCTTCTTCAATCCCAACATGCCCGCCAACCTCACGTTTAGCGGCGACCAGCTCGACAATTGGTATCGCCTGTTCACCCCCGAGGAAATGGGCGGGCTCGACAAGGGCATGACCCGCAACCGCTCGTTCACCTACAACATCACGCCGGGCATCCGCGGGAAGTTGGGCGATGGCGCCTGGGGCTATGAAGTCACCTACAACCACGCCGAATACAGCTCGAAGATCGACTTCCCGCAGGTGGTGATCGGCAAGTCGAACGACTTCTTCCTCGGGCCGCAGATCGGCGAGGAGAATGGCTATCCAGCGTTCGACGCCGATATCGCGCGGCTCTACAAGCCGCTGACGCCGGCCGAATATGCGTCGATCACGGCGATTTCGACCTATCGCCCGAAGACCTGGGTCAATAATTTCTCGGCGACGATCAACAGCACCGAGCTGTTCCAGCTGCCCGCCGGCCCGGTCGGCTTCGCGGCGGTCGCGGAGGTCGGCGACCAGGGGTATGAGATCAACCCGGATCCGCTGGCGCTCACCCAATATTATGTCGGGCTGATCGATTCGGACGGCAAGGGCACGCGCCAGCATTGGGGAGCGGGCGGCGAGCTTCGCGTGCCCGCGTTCGAGTTCCTCCAGCTGAGCGGTGCGGGTCGCTACGATCATTACAGCTTCGCCGGGAACGGCTTCGGCAAGTTCACTTATAATCTGGGCGCGGAGCTGCGCCCGATGAAGAGCCTGCTGATCCGCGGCGCCTATGGCACCGGCTTCCGCGCGCCCGACCTGCACTATGTCTTCAAGGGGCCGGGCAACACCCATACCGGCGGCACCGATTATTATGGCTGCGGGCAAGTGGGGGAAGATATCGGCGACTGCCAGTTCGACGATGTCGACTTCATCGCGCGGCAGAACGGCAATCGCCGGCTGCGGCCGGAGACTTCGACTTCGATCAACGCCGGATTGGTGTTCCAGCCGAGCCGCAACTTCGACTTCTCGGCGGACTATTTCCGCGTGAAGATGAAGAACCAGGTGCTCAACATGCGGATCGACACGATCCTGCGCGACGAGGCGTCGTGCCGCCCAGGCGCGGGCGGGGCCGCACCCGAAGCCGATCCGACGACGCCGACCTGCATGGATGCGATCGCGCGGGTCCAGCGTTATGCCGGCGGCGCGCTGGCCGGCGAGATCCAGTCGGTGTCGATCAATCCGATCAACATCGCCGAAGAGACCACCGACGGGATCGACATCGCGGCGCATCTGCGACTGCCCACCGCGGGAATCGGCACCTTCGCGCTCGCGGCGAGCTACACCTATGTGCTCAACCACACGATGCGCCAATATCCGGGCGATCCGGTGATCGACAAATTGGCGTTCGACAGCGGTTACTACATCCCGCGCGACAAGGGCACCGCGAGCCTGACCTGGGATCTCGGCCGCTTCTCGACGACGCTCAATGGCCAGCGGCTGAGCAAGCTGCCCAATTATGCCGAAGAGGGTTATATCAAAGCGAGCTATCTGTTCAATCTGTCGGCGCAGGTCGATCTCAACGACCGGATCCGGCTGTCGGGCACGGTCAACAATCTGTTCGACCAAAACCCGATCAAGGATCGGACGTATAGCGGCTATCCCTATTATGACACTTCGTGGTTCGATGGCGTCGGGCGTAGCTTCTACCTCCAGCTGACCTACAAGATGGGCGGGGCCAAGCTGTGATGCGGCTGATCCCGGCGGTCGCGATGCTGCTGACCGCAGCGGCGCCTGCGCTGGCGCAATTATCGCCTGCCGAGAAGGCGATGGGGCGGACCGTAGACGCGCGATATGAGGAGTCGGTGGCTTTGCTCGGCCGGCTGGTCGACCAGAATAGCGGCACGCTCAACCTGGAAGGCGTGACCAGGGTCGGCGCGATGATGCGTGCGGAGCTCGAAGCACTGGGCTTGGCTGTGACCTGGAAGCCGATGGCGGAGGTCGGCCGCGCCGGGCACCTGATCGCGGTCCACCGCGGCGCGGCGGGGCGCAAGCGCATCCTGCTGATCGGGCATCTCGATACCGTGTTCGAGCCGAGCTCGCCGTTTCAGAAGTTCGTCCGCAAGGGCAATCTGGCCGAGGGTCCCGGTGCGGGGGACGACAAAGGCGGGATGGTGGTGATCCTCGCGGCTTTGCACGCGATGAAGGCGGCGGGGACGCTCGGCAAGGCCAATATCGAAATCGTGCTGACCGGGGACGAGGAGGATGCCGGCAGCCCTGCGACGATCTCGCGCGCCGACCTGATCGCCGCGGGCAAGCGCGCCGATGTTGCGCTAGATTTCGAAGGGCTGGTCCAGCAGGACGGCCGCGACATGGGCTCGATCGCGCGCCGCTCGGTGACCGACTGGACGCTGACCGCGACCGGCAAGACCGGCCATTCTTCGCTGATCTTCACTGCCGCGCAGGGCGACGGCGCAGTCAACGAGCTCGCCCGCATCCTCGCGGCGTTCCGGACAGAGCTGCCCGAGCCCAATCTTACCTTCAACCCCGGCGTGATCGCCGGCGGCGCGCGGGCGGCGATCGACGCCAGCGGCAACGCGACCGTGGCGGGCAAGACCAACATCATCGCCGAGACCGCGATCGCGATGGGCGATTTTCGCACGCTGAGCGAGGAGCAGACCTTGAGAGTGCGTGCGAAGATGGAGGCGATCGTTGCCGCGCACGCGCCGGGCACCGATGCCAGGATCCGCTTCGGCGAAGGCTATCCCGCAATGGCGCCGACAGCGGGCAACAAGGCGTTGCTGGTCAAGCTCAATGAAGTCAATCGCGACCTTGGGCTCGCCGAGATGGCGGCGCTCGACCCGTTGAAGCGGGGGGCCGGCGACATCTCGTTCGTGGCTTCGGACGTCGACAGCCTCGCCGGGCTCGGCACCTACAGTGTCGGCGATCACGCGCCGGGCGAAACCGTCGACCTCGACAGCATCCGCCGCCAGGCCAAGCGCGCGGCGATATTGATCACGCGGTTGAGCGGAGAGCGCGCGACGCGCTGAGCTTCAGCTGCGGATCTTTCCTGTTCCCCGGCGAAGGCCGGCGCCCAGTATCGGCGCGCAGGCGCAGGCATCCCGCCGTCGCCAACTGCTTGCAACTAGGCCCCGGCCTTCGCCGGGGAACAGATTCAAACTCGATCCGGCATCATCCGCGGACTGGCCCGGTACTGTTGCGGACGATCAGTTCGTGCGGCAGCGTCAACTGGCTCGCCGGGCTTTCGACGTCGCGTAGGATATCGACCAGCAATTCGACGGTGCGCCGACCGATCATGCCCTTGGGTTGCGAGATCGTGGTGAGCGCGGGCTGGAAAAAGCGGGCAAGCGGCAAGTCGTCGAAGCCGATCACCGAGATGTCGGCGGGGCAGGATAGGCCCGCCTCGCTGATCGCGCTGAGCGTTCCCATCGCCATTTCGTCGCTGAAGCAAAAGATCGCGGTCACGCCTAGCGCGAGCAGGACCTGGGTCTGCTCGAAGGCGGAGCTTGCCGAGTAATCGCCGGTGCGTACGGCGAGACTATCGCGCAGGCCGTGGCGCTCGGCGGCCTGTATCGCGCCGGACAGGCGATCGCGGCTGATCGGGCTGATCGGCGGGCCGGTGATCAGCCCGATGCGGCGATGGCCGAGCCCGATCAGATGCTCGACAGCGTCGCAACTCGCCGCGGCGTTGTCGATATGAACGCTGGGGACGCCGAGCTCGGGGCTGTATTCGCAGCCGTTGACGATCGGCGCGGCGGCGCCCTGCCGCGACAGCAAAGGCGCGAGGCTTTCGGGCAGGCGGTGCCCGAGGAAGATCAGCCCGTCGACTTCGCGGCGCGACAGCATCTCGGCATATTGGTCCTCGACCTGCGGGTCGTGGCGGGTGTCGCCGACCACGACGGCATAGCCTGCGTCCCGCGCGGCTTCCTCCGCGCCGCGGATCACGCTGGCGAAGAAGGGGTTCGAAATGTCGGGCACGGTCAGCAGGATCTTGGCGGCGCGCAGCGTGCGCAGCGTGCGGGCCGCGACATTGGGCGCATAGCCGAGCGACTGCACCACTTCGAGCACGCGCTGGCGGGTCTGCTCGGCTACGCGCTCGGGCCGGCTCAGCACCCGCGAGACGGTGGCGGTGGACACGCCGGCCATCGCGGCGACTTCGATGATCGTCGGCATCCAACCCTTATGGTATGGTGTTGCGCAGCGTGTCGACCGATATCCGATGTAATCCTTTACATCAGCTTTCGACCTGCCTAGCCTGCGATTCGACAGGCAAGAAAACTGCCAAAAGGGGAGGGCTGCGCATGGCCGTTGCGGAAGGTGCGTCGAAGATTGCCGGGGGATCGCCTTCGGGCCTGCTGACCGGGCGCCTGAGTGCGTTGATGTTCATGCAGTTCTTCGTCTGGGGCGCGTGGCAGGTCACGCTCGGTCTGGTGATGCAGACCGTCGGCATCGGCAATTTGATCGCCAACGCCTTTTCGGTCGGCCCGATCGCCTCGATCGCGGGTTCCTTCCTGCTCGGCATGGTCGCCACGCGTTATCTCAGCCCGAAGATGTTGATGGTGATCCTTCATCTGGTGGGCGGTGCGATCCTGTTCGTACTGCCCTCGCTTGTAACGCCCGAGCATGGCGAGACCATGGTCTGGGTGCTGCTCGGCTATCTGATCCTCTACATGCCCACGGTCGGGCTCGCCAACACGATCGCGCTCAAGAGCTTCGGCGAGCGCGTCGACAATTTCCCGTTCGTGCGCGCGTTCGGCACGCTCGGCTGGATTGCCGCCGGCTTGATCATCGGCTGGCTCGGCCTGTCCGCCAGCCCGCAGATCTTCACTGCCGCGGCGATCGTCTCGATCGCGCTCGGGCTCTACAGCTTCACCTTGCCCAATGTCGCGCCCGACGCGCCGAGCGATGACAGCGTGCTGCGCCAGGTGTTCTGCGTCGAGGCATTCGGCCTGATGCGGCAGCGTTCGTTCCTGGTATTCATCGTTTGCGCGACGTTGATCTCTATCCCGCTGGCGATGTATTATGCCTATGCCTCGCCCTATGTCGGCGCGACCGGCATCGAAAATGTCAGCGGCACGCTCGCGATCGGGCAGATGTCCGAGCTCGGCTTCATGTTCGCGATGCCGTGGCTGTACCGCCGCTTCGGGGTCAAGCCGCTGCTGCTGGTCGGCATGGCCGCCTGGGCGCTGCGCTATGCCTTGTTCGCGATCGGCGACGGCGGCAGCTCGCTTTGGGCCGTCTATCTCGGCGTCGCGCTCCACGGCGTATGCTACGACTTTTTCTTCGTCGCCGGGGCGATCTACACCCAGACGATCGCGCAGCCCAAGGGCGTCAACGCGCAGGCGCAGGGGATGTTGACGCTGTTCACCTACGGCGTCGGGATGCTGCTCGGTTCGCAGATCGGCGGGCTGCTCTATGCGCAGCTTCCCGCGCAGCCGAGCATCGCAGACTGGCATCAGATGTGGTGGTATCCGGCCGCGGCGGCTGCGGTGATTGCGCTGATCTTCCAGATCACCTTCCGGGGTGAGCGCGAGGGAGCCGCAGCATGAATGCGATGAAGGGGCCGGGGATCTTCCTCGCGCAGTTCATGGGCGACGCGGCGCCGTTCGACACGCTCGAGAACCTAGCCCGGTGGGCGGCGGGGCTTGGCTATGTCGGTGTCCAGATCCCGTGCGATCCGCGGCTAATCGATTTGTCGGTGGCCGCTGAGAGCCAGGATTATTGCGACGATCTCAAGGGTGCGCTTGCCAAGCACGGCATCGAGCCGACCGAGCTTTCGACGCATCTCCAGGGCCAGCTGGTCGCGGTGCATCCGGCCTACGATACGCTGTTCGACGGATTCGCCCCGGCGGAAGTGCACGGCAAGCCTGCGGAGCGCCAGGCCTGGGCAGTCGAGCAGGTCAAGCTCGCCGCGCGGGCGAGCTCCCGGCTGGGGCTGTCGGCGCATGCGACCTTTTCCGGCGCGCTGGCCTGGCCTTATGTCTATCCGTGGCCGCAGCGGCCGGCGGGGCTGGTCGAGGAGGCATTCGCCGAACTCGCGCGGCGCTGGGTGCCGATCCTCGACGTGTTCGAGGAAGCCGGGGTCGACTGCGCCTTTGAAATCCATCCGGGCGAGGATATCCACGACGGCGCGACATGGGAGCGATTCCTGGCGGCGGTGGACAATCATCCGCGGGCGCGGATCCTGTTCGATCCGTCGCATTATGTGCTGCAGCAGCTCGACTATCTCGACTTCATCGATCGCTATCACGACCGGATCTCGTGCTTCCACGTCAAGGATGCCGAGTTCAACCCGACCGGGCGGTCCGGGGTCTATGGCGGCTATGAGAGCTGGGTCGATCGCGCTGGGCGGTTCCGTTCGCTGGGCGACGGGCAGGTGGATTTCTCCGCCATCTTCAGTAAGATGGCACAATATGGCTATGCGGGGTGGGCCGTGCTCGAATGGGAGTGCGCGCTGAAGAATTCGGAGGACGGCGCGCGCGAAGGTGCCCCCTTCATCCGCGACCACATCATCCGGCGCACCGAGCGTGCGTTCGACGATTTCGCCGCGAGCGGAGTCGACCAGGCGGCGATCCGTTCGCTGCTCGGGCTTTCGCGGCAGGATTGAGTCGCATGTCTCGACAGGCACTTCGGCTGGGAATGGTGGGCGGCGGCGAAGGCGCGTTCATCGGCGCGGTCCACCGCATGGCGGCGGCGCTGGATGGCGATTGGCGGCTGGTAGCTGGGGCGTTCAGCACCGACGAAGGGCGCAACACGCGGACCGGCGAAGCGCTCGGGCTGGCGCCGCAGCGGGTATATGCTTCGCTCCAGGCGATGACTGCCGGCGAAGCCGCATTGCCGGAAGACCAGCGCATCGATGCAGTGGCGATCGTCACGCCCAACCATTTGCACGCGCCGATGGCGATTGCGGCGCTCAATGCCGGTTTCCACGTCTTCTGCGAAAAGCCGATGGCGATGAGCGTTGTGGAAGCCGAAGCCATCGCCGCGGCCGCCAAAGCCAGCCGACGGCTATTCGCGCTCGCTTTCACCTATAGTGGCTATCCGCTGGTCGAAGAGGGGCGCGCAAGGGTCGCGCACGGCGATTTCGGGGCGATCCGGCTGGTGCAGGTCGAGTATCTCCAGGGGTGGCTCAGCCTGCCGATCGATAGCGAAGGTAACAAGCAGGCCGAATGGCGCACCGATCCGGCGCGGGCCGGGCTCGGCGGGTGCCTCGGCGACATCGGCACGCACGCGTTTCAACTGGCCGAGCATGTCTCCGGCCTGCGCGTCGAGGCGGTATCGGCGGAGCTCACGACGCATGTCGCGGGGCGGCGGCTCGACGACGATGTCAGCGCCTTGCTCCGCCTGTCTGGCGGCGCGCGCGGCGTGCTCAAGGCCAGCCAGGTCGCGGCGGGCGAGGAGAACGGGCTCAGGCTTCGCATCCACGGTGAGCGCGGTGGGCTCGAATGGGCGCAGATGGAGCCGAATACGCTGATCCTGCGCTGGCTCGATCGCCCGGCCGAGATCGTCCGCGCCGGCGGGCCAGGATTGCAAGATTCGACGACCGCGTTGCTTCGAACCCCTTCGGGACATCCGGAGGGCTATATTGAGGCCTTCGCGAATCTTTATCGCAGCCTCGCGGCGGCGATTCGCGGCGAGGGCAATGGCTGGTATCCGTGCGTAACCGATGGATTGCGTACGATGCGGTTCATCGAAGCGGTGATAGCGAATGCGGCGTTGGACCAGAAATGGACCTTGGTTGATTCGGGAGAAACAGAGTGAAGCTTCTCATGTGCCTGGGAGCGGCGACGGCTTTTATCGTCACCACAGCGCCTACCGCCGCGCAGACCGCGCCACCGCCGGCCTTCGCCGCATGCAAGGCCTGCCATACCGTCCAGAAGGGCGCCAAGAGCGGCGTCGGGCCCAATCTCAACGGCGTCGTCGGGCGTCCGGCGGCCTCGTTGCCGGGGTTCAATTACTCTGCCGCGCTCAAGGCTTCTAAGCTGCGCTGGGATCCGGCGACGCTCGACCAGTTCATCGCCGCGCCGACCAAGAAGGTGCCCGGCACCCGCATGCCGATCGGCATGGCCGATCCGGCCAAGCGCGCGGCGATCATCGCCTATCTCAAGGGCGCGCAGTGAGCGTGGTCAGCGCATGAGGGTATCGCGCCGGACTTTGCTCGCTGCGGGCGCCGCGTCTGCGCTAGCGCCGGTCGTGGCAGGCGCGCAAAACGGGGGCTCGAATGCTGCCCGCTTCTCGCTAGGTTTCGCGCCGCACGAGGGCAGCTTTGCCAGCCGCGGCGGGCTGATCGAGCAGATCGCCTTCGCGGCGGATCAGGGCTTCACTGCGTGGGAAGATAACGAAGCGCCCAGCCGTCCGGTCGCCGAACAGAAGCGGATGGCCAAGGCGCTGCGCGACCGCAGCATGACGATGGGCGTGTTCGTGGCGAGCATGCCCAAATGGGCCCAGTCGCGGCCGTTGCTCGGCGCCAATGACGGGGCCGAGCGTGAGGCTTTCCTCGCAGACGTCCGCAGTTCGATCGAAATCGCCAAGCGGCTCGACGCCAAGTGGATGACCGTGGTCACTGGGTTCATGGACCCCAAGGTACCGGTCGACATCCAGACCGCGCGGGTGATCGACGTGATGCGCCGCGCCGGCGACATCGTCGCGCCGCACGGGATCACGATGGTGATGGAGCCACTCAACACGCGGACCAACCATCCCGGCGTGTATATGCAGTCGATCGCGCAGGGTTTTGCCGTCGCGCGGGGCGTGAACAGCTCTGCGGTCAAGATCCTCGCAGATCTTTATCACGAGCAGATCCAGTCGGGGAATCTGATCCCTGCGCTGGAGATGTGCTGGAGCGAAATCGGCTATATCCAGTTCGGCGACAATCCGGGCCGCAACGAGCCCGGGACCGGCGAGATCAACTATTCCAATATCGTCAAATGGCTCCGTTCGCGGCATTATCCCGGCGTCATCGGCATGGAACATGGCAATTCGATCGAGGGCCGCGCGGGCGAGGACCGCCTGATCGCCGCCTATCGGCAGATTGACCAGTGAGAGGAACGGGGATGCGCGACATCCGCATGGGTAATATCTGGGTTCGTCCGCCGAGCGCGGCGGCAATCTCTCTGGGGGAGAAGGCAAGTGATTGATCGGAGAACTGCGCTGGCCGGCGTCGTCGGCATGTTCGGCGCTGGGCTGTTCGCGCCGATCGCGCGCGCCGCACAGGCATCGAAGATACCCGTAATCAGCGACGGCCCGCCGAGCGCGGCGGTGTTCACCACGGCACAGCGGGCGTTGGTGTCGGCGCTCAGCGAACGCGTCATCCCGACGACCGATACGCCCGGCGCGATCGCCGCGGGCGTGCCGGCCTATATCGAGAAATTGCTCGCCGATTGGTCGATGCCCGAGGATCGGGTGCCGATCCTCGCCGGTCTCGCAGCGATCGAAGCGCGCAGCCAGCAGGACTATAAGCTCGCGGCGGCGCAGGCGACCCCGGTGCAGCAGGATGCGTTGCTGACCTTGGCGATGAACGACCAATTGCCGTCGGGGGGCAAGTTCTTCGAGGCGTTCCGCCAGCTCGTGATTACCGGCTACTACACCTCCGAGATCGGCATCACGCAGGAGCGCGAATATCTGCCGGTGCCGGGCGAGTATAATGGCCAATTCCCCTATTCCCAGGTCAACAAGGTGTACAGCGCATGATGATCAGCCGCAGAAATGTGCTCGCGGGTGCCGGCGGCATCGCCGCGCTTTCGCTCATCGATCTCAAAGCGGCGTCGGCGGCGCAGCTCAACAAGGTCGGAATCCAGCTTTATACGGTGCGCGACCTCTTCGCGAAGGATCCGGTGGGAACGCTCGAGCAGATCGCGCGGATCGGCTATCGCGAAGTCGAATATGGCGGCGGCGGCTATGACGCGATGGACCACGCCATGCTGCGCAAGACGACGGACCGGCTCGGGCTGACATCGCCGTCGGTGCATATCAGCTATGACGCGCTGCTCGGGAAGTTCGAGCAATCGGTGACGATGGCCAAGACGCTCGGCGCCGATACCATCGTGCTGCCGTACATGACCGACGAGCACCGTACCGAGGCGGGCTGGGCGGCGGCTCTGCCGAACTTCAACCGCTTCGCCGCGGATCTGAAGAAAGCCGGGCTCGGCTTCGCATACCACAATCACGATTTCGAGTTCACCACCAAGCCCGGTGGTGTCAGCCTCTACGATCGCTTCCTCAAGGAAACCGATCCGGCGCTCGTCAAGGCCGAACTTGACATCTATTGGGCCGCCTTCGCCGGCGAGAACCCGGCGACGCTGATCGATCGGCTCGGATCACGGCTCTATGCCTATCACGTCAAGGACATGCGTCCCGATCGCAGCATGACTGCGGTGGGCGCGGGGACGATCGACTTCGCTTCGCTCTTCAAGCGCAAGGGCGGCGCGGGCGTCCGGCATTTCTACGTCGAGAACGATCAGGCGCCCGCGCCCTATCTTCCCGACATCACCACCAGCTTCCAGACGCTGCGCGCGCTGCGTTTCTGATCCGAATTGGGAGAGTAGAACATGGCTTCGACCAACAGGTTCGACGCGATCGTCATCGGATCGGGCGTCAGCGGCGGCTTCGCCGCGAAGGAACTCACCGAAAAGGGACTGCGCGTCCTCATGCTCGACCGCGGCAGGATGGTCGAGCATGGCGAGGGCTATCCCTATGACGGCAAGCCCGCCTTCGAGGTTCCGGCGCGCAACATCATGCCCGAGCCTTTGGTCAAGAGCGACTATTTCATTGCCGAGCACGGCTATGTCGCGCCGAGCAACCAGAGCTTCTACAATGACGACCGGCTGAACCCCTATGCCTTCGACGAGGGTGAGAAATTCTATTGGATCCGCCCCGGCGCGGTCGGCGGCAAGTCGCTGATCTGGGGACGCTGGAGCTTCCGCTGGGCGCCCGAGGATTTCGAGGCGAACAAGCGCGACGGAATCGATGGCGAATGGCCGATCGGCTATGACGACGTTGCGCCCTGGTATAGCTACGTCGAGAAATATATCGGCGTGTCGGGCTCGCGCGAGAATCTGCCCTATCTGCCCGACAGCGAATTCCAGCCGCCGATTCCGATGAATGTCGCCGAGAAGTGGGTCAAGGAACGGCTCGAAAGCAAGTTCCCCGGGCGCAAGCTGATCAACACCCGGCTGTCGAACATGACCGAGGACAAGCCCGACCAGAACCGGACGAAATGCCAGTTCCGCAACCAGTGCAGCAATGGCTGCTCTTTCGGCGCCTATTTCTCGACTCAGGCGGTGACGCTGCCGGCGGCGCGGGCAACCGGACGGCTGACGCTGCAATCGGACGCGGTGGTCACCAACCTCGAATATGATGCCGCCAAGAAGCGCGTGACAGGCGTGCGTTTCGTCGATGCCAAGACCGGGCAGGCGCAAGTGATCAACGCCGATCTGGTTTTCCTGTGCGCATCGGCGATGGCGTCGACTCAGATTCTGATGAACTCGCGCGCGCCCGGCAGCGACCGCAGCCATTTCGACACCAGCGGCACGCTGGGTAAGTACGTGATGGATCACATCTTCCGCGTCGGCATCGACGGCGAAATTCCGGGCATGCAGGAATATATCGAATTCGGCCGGCGTCCGGGCGGGGTCTACATCCCGCGCTTCCGCAACATCGGCGGCGACGAGGGTGTCGGGTTCAAGCGCGGCTATGGCTATCAGGGCGGCGCGCGGCGCAACCCGGCGCCACCGGTCGGCTTCGGCGCCTCGATGAAGCACGGCATGCGCAAATACGGGCCGTGGCGGTTCGGGATGGGCGCGTTCGGCGAATGCCTGCCATACAAGGACAACCACGTCTCGCTGCATGCGAGCAAGGTCGACCGGTTCGGGGTGCCGCTGCTGCGCTTCGACGTGCGTTTCCGCGAGAACGAGCTGAAGATGATGGCCGACGCCCGAATTCAGGGCGAGGCGATGCTCAAGGCCGCAGGGCTGGTCAACGTGACGAGTTCGGAGGACGAGCACGTACCGGGCGATGCCATCCACGAGATGGGTGGCGCTCGGATGGGCAAGGATCCGACCAAGTCGGTGCTCAACGGCTGGAGCCAGGCGCATAGCGCGTCAAACCTGTACGTCACCGACGGTGCGCAAATGGCGTCGGTGTCGTGCGTCAATCCTTCGCTCACTTTCATGGCGTTGACCGCTCGTGCGGCCGATCACGCCGTGAAACAGCTGCGGAGGGCATGACGCGGCTGAGGCTTTCGCGCGAAAATAAATGGGCACTTCTCGGCGCTTCGCGGGTTGAACCTAATCCAGGTTAGGAAGCGCAGATGGAAGACAGGGTCATTGCGATCGGGCTCCTCACTGCCCGCGATCTGGATCGGCTCGGCGCAGGATTCAGCCGCGCCTATCCAGTGGACGAGACGCCGTGCTTCGGCGAGCTGCTGCGCGCGATCGATGCGGCGGACCGCGAGTTGTGGAGAGAGCGGGACGAAGCGCGCCTGATCGCCAGGCAGGGTCCGCTAAACGGCCGCCGATAACGGCGGGCCGCATATCGATCTTTCGAGCGTTGGCGCCGCGCAGGGAGATCGAATGACGGCGCGCCAGCCAACGCACTCGGACGATGAGATCTAAGCCGGTCGGTGCGGATCCAGCACGCGCTGCAGCGGCTTGCGGAGGAGCAGGATCAGCAGCGCACCGCCAAAGGCAATCGCCGCGTCGAGCGTCCAGAAGGCAGTGTTGCTCATCCGATCATAGAAGCTGCCCACCCAGCCCATGAGCGTCGAGCCCGCGAAAAGCGACAGATAGGCGCCGCCCATCAATGTTGCATTGACCTTGACGGGTGCAGTTTGGGAGATCAGCGCGAGCAGGATCGGCCAGAACCACATGAACGCCGTGCCCATGCCGACGAACCCGGCAAGCGCCCAGAGCACCGAAACCCGGCCCTCCGTTGCGGCCAGGCAGCCCAAAGCGAACAGCAAGGCCGCGACGCCAACGATCGCCGATCCGATAGCGATCTTGGCGATGCTGCCGGGCTCGCGCCCGCGCCGCGCCTGCCAAGTCCAGAATGCCACCAGCGGCGCCGCGATCGCGATGCTGGAAAAGCTCTCGACCGAATTGAACCAGCTCGCCGGGACCGCGCCGAGGGGCGAGACCAGGTCGACATGCTGGTCGATCCAGACGATGCCGATATTCCAGATCATCGGATATGCGATGTTGGCCGGGATGGTCAGCGCTATCAGCCCGATCAGCGCCCAGGTCCTGCGCCGCTCCTCTGCGGTCAGCGGGGGCAAAGCGACGCGGCCGGCGCGCGGCCCGGCGTCAGGGAAGTGGCGCTGCCCGGCGAGATAGATTCCGAACGCGACCAGCATCACCGCTGCAGCCAGCGCGAAGCCCGCATGCCATCCGTACAGGGCCGCGACGCTCCCCGTCGCGATCGGGCCGAGTACCGCGCCGATGTTGATTCCGGTCGCGTACAGCGTGAAGCCCCGGGCGCGCAGCGATTCGGCGTCGGGCGGATAGAGCGCGCCGACCTGCGCCGCGACATTGCCCTTGAGGCAGCCCGATCCGAGGATCAGCATCACCAACGCGGCGAGGAAGGTCGTGTCGAACGACATTGCCAGATGGCCGGCGCTCATCAGCAGGGCGCCGAGGATCACGGTTCGCCGCGCGCCGAGCCAGCGGTCGGCAAGCAGCCCGCCGAGGATCGGCGTGAAATAGACGAGGCCGCTATACCAGCCGAAGATCAGCGAGGCGAAAGCCTGGTTCGAAAGCGGCCCGCGAAATTCGAAAATGTCACGCAGCGTCGCGAGGCCGAGTACTTGCCCGGCGTGATCGGGGAGGAGCAATTGCTTGACGAGGTAGAGCGCCAGAAGCCCCGTCATCCCATAGTAGGAGAAGCGTTCCGCCAGCTCGGTCGCAGCGAGAAAAGCGAGCCCTGTCGGGTGGGCGCCGCGGCTGCTGCGCGTTGCGGCTAGGTTGGTCATTTGCGCCACACATGTTCGGGGGTGGAAGTGACTTCGGGCGACGCGCTTGTCAGGTCGGCGCCGTGTTTGGGATCGGCGGGGCCGGTGGCGACCGGCGACCACTGGCCCGGGACGCCAGCGGGCGCGGCACGCGCGCTGCCGCCGCTTACCACCAGCGCGAGCCCAAAGCGAGGGTGCGCAGGCGCATCAATTCGGGCTGAGCTTAACGAAGGTCGGCGCGTTGCCGAGCGGGATGGTGTAGCCGCCGCGCTCCAACGTGCCGGTCGAAGGCGTCAGCGCCTTTGCGCCGGGAAGGGTCGTCTCGATCCGCAGGCGGGCAATGGGCGTCGTCGCGGTCGCCGGATCGAGCATCAGCATGATCGCACCGTTTACGGGCGTGTAGACCAGATTGGCGATCTTGCCAGCGTCGAGCGTGATCCATGCGCCTGCTGGCGCAACGAAGACGCGCGACCGTGCGCCATCCTTCGGCTGGATCTGGACGCCGTCCTTGCCCATCGTCACATCACCACCGAAGCCGAGCCAGCCGAACGTCGGATCGTTGACGAGGTAGGTCGCTGCGGTGAGGGCATGGCCGTAAAAGCCCATGCCGTAATCGCCGCTGAGCGGATCCCATTTCATCATGTCGGGCCAGGCGTGGAACGCCGCCGACGAGAAGCCGGCCTGATCGATATTGGTGATCCCGCCCATTAGCCCGCCATAAGCGACGCGCAGCAAGTGCAGGTCCTTGGGGTTCTGGCGATAGGCATCGAACAAGGGAACGGCGTTGAGCGCGGAGCCGTAATGATGGATCTGGCGCTCGATCCGCGAATATTTGCCGCCGTACAGAAAGTCCCAATAGCGGCGGGCATTGCCGTTATAGCCCCAGCTCGGGATCGTCGGGTCATAGCCCAGGATTACTTCGCGGGTCACGTCGGCCTGCGGCTGGTAATCGAAATAGCGCATCCACGCATAGACTTCGGGCTGGCCGGTGGAGTCCCACGGCATCTCCGATCCGAACGGGAATTTGAGCGTCCGCCAGTGATCGGCGCGCTTCTTCATCAGCCGCTCCATCTCGGTGGCTTCGGCGGTGAGCCCCTCGCGCTTGAGGTCTTTGAGGATGTCGACGAACACGTCGCCCTCCATCAGCCCGAACTCGGCATAATAAGGCGCGTCGCGCATCATCGCGACGGTGGTGATATAGGCCTTGTCGAGATACCAGCGCCAGTCGTGCGTCTTGACCATGCCGGGGTGGTTGCGCGCGGTGCGATAGAGCACCCAATGTCCGATCGCGACATGCGGGTAGTTATAGGCGCGGCCGAGGTCGTTGGCGTCCTTCTCCTTCCACGAGGTCCACGACTTCCACTTGTCGGGATCCTTGTAGAAGTTCGGAAACTTGACCGGATCGTAGTAGAACAGGCTCTTCTTGACCGCGCCGGCTTGCGGCCCGTCGGCGACCTGGAGATTGCCGACCACGGTCTCGGTCACCATGCGCTCGAGCCTTGCGACTTCGCCCGCCTCGGGATTGTCGAGCTGCTTCATCATCGCTGCGACCCAGGAGCCGCCGCCACCTTCGTCGCTCATCCCGGCGACCCAGACGCGCGGATCCTGATCGACGATCTTCCTGAGCTCGTTGTCGTAGGTCAGGATCGCCGGCGAGCGGCCGAACGGGTCGCCCTTGCCTTCATACCATTGCTTGGTGGTCGAGAAGCGCCCGAGATCGGCCATGGTCTGCTCGAGCGGCTTGGTGACGAAATAGCTCACCGTCTGCACCTGCCCGTCGGTATAGGTAAGCGTCAGGCGCGCCTGTCCCCATTGCTTGCCGCGGACGTTGAGCTTGGCCCAGCCCTTCTGGCTGCCCGCAGGCGTGGCCTCCACCGCTCCCGCGGGGAAGCTCTCGATCTTGCGGATTGCGCTCGGTGCCTTGACGAACAGAGTCGCATTCTGGTCCGCCGGGACGACATAGCCGGGGATACCCACCGCAACCGGGCGCTTGCTGGCGATCAGTGTGTCTTCGATTCCCCGGATCGACGGCGTCTGCGTCATCCGCACGCCGACTTCGATCGTCTGGCCGGGCGCCAGCGTGCGGCCGGTCGGCGCATTCCACTGCTCGCCGGCGTCCTTCCACTCGCGATCGGCATAGCCGATGCTGTGGACGGTCCAGTCGTAAAAGCCCTCCGAGGTCTGGCCGCGCGGGCTCTTGTCGGTGAAGATCGACTCTTTGGCCTCGCGCGGGTTCTTGAGCGGGGCATAGGCCTCGAGCGGGCTGCCTTTTTCTGGGAGCACCAACAGCGCAGGTCCCTGGCCGTTAAGGCGGGTGACCTGCAGATAACCGGCGTCGCGGCCGATATAGGGATCGACGAAGCTCGCCTCGGCATGCGCCTGATCGAGATTGCGATCGCTGATGACGTTGTCGAACACCATCGGCATGCCGAGCGCGCCGATCTCGAGCGGCTGTTTCGAGCTGTTGGTGATGCGGAAGCGCAAACCGAGCAGCCCGGCCTCGTTCACCCAGCGGCGTTCGACCCTTACCGGCGCGTCGACGCCCATGCTCGCGCTGATGTCGGCCGCAGCGAGGACCTTGCCGCCGGCGGGCAACAGGCGGATCGGCTTGCGGGCGTGCGCCGAAGCGAAGTCGCGCCATTCGCCGCCGGGCGTGCGCACACGGAGGTTGAGGTCGCCGATATGGTTGTAGCCGTCGCCGGCGCGCTCGGGTTCGCGCGCGGTCGGCACGAAGCTGAATGCGGGCTCGGCGACGGGCGAGAGGCGTGCGAGCGTTTGGGTGTCGCTGCGCAATGCGACTTCGAAGTTGCCGACCTTGTACGGAGTCGTGTGGACCGGCGGATAGACCGGCTTGGGTTGCTCCTGCGCCTTCAGAGCGGGAACGCAGACCGCCGATGAGGCGCCCGCGAGAAGGAGGGCCGCGGGTCCGAAGAAGCGAGCAGTGCGCATGATGTCTTTCATTTCGTGGTTGCGCCGATCGTGGGCATGGCAGCGGTGGGTGCGGATAGCGGGAGCACCGGCGGCTTCTCATCAAGCAGATGCTGCGTGAAATAGTCGCGCTGCTTGTGCCAGAATAAGGGCTGGGCGACACGATGGGTGGTGTCGGGCAGAATCACCCAATCGACATCGCGCGCGGCGGTGATTAGCGCGTTGGCGAGCCGCATGCTCTCGGTGAGGGGCACGTTGTCGTCGATGTCACCGTGGCTCGGCAGCAATTTGCCCCGGAGGTTTTTCGCCACCGTCGCACGCAGATCTGCGTTGGCGATCAACTTGTCGAGTTCCCGACGCAGATAAAGGTCTGCGTGGGCATAGCGATCGGCGATCGTCGGTGCGGGCGTGGGCCCTGCGTTTGCCAGCAGCAGGACGCCGGCCAATACCAGCACGGTGGCTTTGGTCGCCCTGAAATCTTGATTGCGTCGCATCAGCACCTCCCCAGCAGTGCATATCCATGCCGAAGAGCCAGCTCAATAAAATTATACGGTATAATGTATGCCGATTGCATTACGCGCACCCGATCCCGCCATCGCGCACTTTTCGAACCCGTCGCGCCGGCGACGTCGAAGCGGCAAGCGCGGCAACGACTGCTTGTCCGCCTCGATCTCTCAGATACCAGATCTTGCTGATCGACTTCTGAAGAGGTCATTCGAGGATTGACGCTCTCGATCCCCGTGTTAATCGTATACGGTATTCAGGAGAATGAGATGCAGACGATGCGCCCTTCCCGTCGGGAACTGATGTTCGGAGCCGCAGTGCTGGCGGTGACGGCGCAGACCGGGATCGCGCGCGCCGCTACGGCCGGGGTGTTTGCGCCGAAGGGCGTCAAGCCGCTGCCGCTCGCCGCGGTGCGCCTGCGTCCGTCGGACTATGCCACGGCGGTGGAAGTGAACCGCAAATACCTCCATCGGCTGAGCCCCGATCGGCTGCTCCACAATTTCCGCAAATATGCCGGGCTGGAGCCCAAGGCGCCGATCTATGGCGGGTGGGAGAGCGATACGATCGCCGGCCATACGCTCGGCCATTATCTGACCGCGTTGGTGCTGACCTGGCAGCAGACCGGCGATGCCGAGATGCGCCGCCGCGCTGACTATATCGTCGACGAACTTGCCGAGGCGCAGGCCAAGCGCGGCACCGGCTATGTCGGCGCGCTGGGCCGCAAGCGAAAGGACGGCAGCGTCGTCGACGGCGAAGAGATTTTCGGCGAAGTGATGAAGGGCGAGATCAAGTCCGGCGGGTTCGATCTCAACGGTTCATGGTCGCCGCTCTACACGGTGCACAAATTGTTCGCCGGGCTGCTCGACGTCCATGCCGGCTGGGGCAACAAGAAGGCGCTGAGCGTCGTCGAGGGGCTGGGTGGCTATTTCGAGCGCGTGTTCGCCGCCCTCACCCCTGCGCAGACGCAGGAAGTGTTGGGGTGCGAATATGGCGGGCTTAACGAGAGCTATGCCGAGATGCATCAGCGCACCGGCGACCCGCGCTGGCTCAAGATGGCGGAAACGCTGTATGACAATCGCGTGCTCGATCCCTTGAGCAACCGCGAGGACAAGCTCGCCAATTTCCACGCCAACACCCAGGTGCCCAAGCTGATCGGGCTGGCGCGGATCTACGACATCACCGGCGACGAGAAGCGCCGGACCGCGGCGACCTTCTTCTGGGAGCGCGTCACCGGGCATCACAGCTTCGTGATCGGCGGCAATGCCGACCGCGAATATTTCTTCACCCCTGACACGGTCGCCGACCACATCACCGAGCAGACCTGCGAGCATTGCAATACCTACAACATGCTCAAGCTGACCCGGCACCTCTATGGCTGGCAGCCCGACGGCGCGCTGTTCGATTATTATGAGCGCGCGCATCTCAATCATGTGATGTCGGCGCAGGACCCGGCGACCGGCGGCTTCACCTACATGACCCCGCTGATGACCGGCAGCGAGCGCGGCTATTCGACGGTGGACGACGACGCCTTCTGGTGCTGCGTCGGCAGCGGCATGGAGGTCCATTCCAAGCACGGCGAGTCGATCTTCTGGGAAGACGATGCCGGCGGGCTGATCGTCAATCTCTACATCCCGGCCGACGTCAATTGGGCGAAGCGCAACGCCGCGTTGACCTTGGAGACCAATTATCCGTTCGCGCCCGAAAGCACGCTGACCTTCACCAAAGTCAAGGCAGGCCGCTTCCCGGTCGCTTTGCGCGTGCCGGGCTGGGCAGCGGGCAAGGCGGTGGTCGCGGTCAACGGTAAGCCGGCGCAGCCAGTATTCGAGCGGGGCTATGCGGTGGTTGACCGGCGCTGGAAGGCGGGGGACACGGTCTCGATCAGCCTGCCGCTCGAGCTTCGCATCGAATCCGCGCCGGGCGACGAGAATATGATCGCGTTGCTCAGCGGGCCGATGGTGCTCGCCGCCGATCTGGGGCCGAAGGACGTCAAATGGGAGCGGGCCGATCCGGCGCTCGTCGGGGCCGACCTGCTCGCGGCCTTTAGCCCTGCCGATGCAGCCAGGGGCATCTTCAATACCCGCGGCGTGGTCCGTCCCGCCGACCTCCAGTTCGTGCCTTTCTACCGCCAGTATAACCGGCGTAGCGCGATCTATTTCAAGCGCTTCTCGGAGAGTGCCTGGGCGGCCGAGGAAAAGGCGTTCCTAACCGAGCAGGCGCGGCTCAAGGACATTGCGGCGCGTTCGGTCGACGTAATGTTCCTCGGCGAGATGCAGCCCGAGCGCGACCACAACCTCACTTCCGACATCTCCTACCCGGTCACCTATCGCGGCCGACAGGGGCGCGACGTGCGGTCGGGCGGGTTCGTTGAGTTCACGCTCAAGACCAAGCCCGGCCCGCTGATCCTCCAGGCGACCTATTGGGGCGGCGAGCGCAAGCGCGGCTTCGACATCCTGGTGGATAATGTGAAGGTCGCCACACAGACGCTCGACAACGACAAACCCGGCAAGTTCTTCGATATGGAATATCCGCTCGCCGAGGCACTGACCAAAGGCAAGAAATCGGTGCAGGTGCGGATCGTGCCGCACGATCGCAGCACCGCGGGGCCGATATTCGGCGTGCGCCTGTTCACCGCCAAAGTGGGCGCTGCGATTTGAGCCCCGTCGCTATGACGCTCGACGCGCTGCGCGAACTCGCCCGGGCCAAATTGCGCGCGGCGGGGCTCGCGGGGGATCATGCCGATGCGGTCGCCGAGACGATGGTTGCCGGCGAGCGTGACGGTTGCGCCAGCCATGGCATCTACCGTCTGCTCGTCGCCGATCGCAGCATCCGTGCCGGGGTGGTGGTGCCCGATGCGGTGCCGCAGGTTTCGGAGCCGAAGGCCGGGCTCGTCCGCGTCGATGGCGGCGGCGGGTTTGCCCAACTCGCCTTCGAACGCGGCATGCCGTTGCTGGTCGACAAGGCGCGCGCCAACGGGATCGCGGCGCTCGCGCTCAATAACGTCGTCCACTTCGCCGCGCTATGGCCCGAAGTCGAGGCGCTGGCGGAGCAGGGGCTTGTCGCACTGGCCTTCACCCCCAGCCATGCCTGGGTCGCGCCTGCGGGCGGCACCAAGCCGGTGTTCGGCACCAATCCGATCGCATTCGGCTGGCCGCGGCCGGGACGCGAGCCGTTCGTGTTCGACTTTGCAACCAGCGCCGTGGCGCGCGGCGAGATCGAATTGCACCGCCGCGAGGGCAGGGCGATCCCCGACGACTGGGGTTACGATGCCGACGGCCGCAGCACCAATGACGCGACAGCCGTGCTGGACGGCGCGATGCGCACCTTTGGCGGGCATAAGGGTTCGGCGCTGGCGGCGATGGTCGAATTGCTCGCCGGGCCGCTGATCGCCGACATGACCAGCGCGGAATCGATCGCGGCCGACAAGGGCCGCGGCGGCTCGCCGATCGGCGGCGAGCTGATCCTCGCGATCGATCCGGCGGGATTCCTTGGCGACGCCGTGCGGGCGCATCTTGAACGTGCCGAGGCGATGTTCGCGGCAATCGAGGGGCAGAGTGCGCGGCTGCCATCGCAGCGGCGCTATGCCGCGCGGGCGCGCAGCCTTGCGGAGGGGGTGACAATCCCTGCGGCATTGTATGCAGACATCATGGCGATCGGAGTTTGAGCATGGCGGCATGGCCCAAAGCGATGGTTTTGTTTGCAGGCGCTGCGATGTTGACCGCTGCGGCTCCGGTGCCCGGCCCGGATGCGCAGTTTCGCAAGCTTTATACTGAGGAATATGCGTGGCGGCAGCGCCAGCAGGCGCCGAACGAGGACAGCCCCAAGGACCAGAAGCTCGGCCTGCCCGATGTCGGCCCCGCCGCACAGGCCGAACGGCTCGCGCGCTGGACCGCGACGCTCGCCGCGCTTGCGAAGATCAGGCAAACCACGCTCTCCCCCGTCGAGCAGGTCAACTATGCGGTCTACAAAGGCCAGATCGAGGCTTTGCTCGCAGAGCAGAAATATCGCGACTATGAGAAGCCGCTGAATGCGGACTCGAGCTTCTGGGGCGACCTTGCCGGATCCGCGCGCGGCGATTTCGTGCGCGAGGAGGATTATCGTCGCTACCTCGCGACGCTGCGGGATATCCCGCGCTATTTCGATCAGCAGATCGAAAACATGCGCGCCGGGCTGAAGCGCGGCTTCACGCCGTCGCGGATCACGCTGCAGGGCCGTGACGTCGGGGTTGCCAGGGTTGTCGAGGCGAATTCCGTGTCGGACTCGCCATTCTTTGCGCCCTTCGCCAAATTTCCTGCTGGTATGCTGGCGGAGACCCGGACTCGGCTGCGCGCCGAGGGCGAGGCGGCGATCCGCGAGGCAGTGGTGCCCGCGCATGCGAAGCTGCTGCGCTTCCTGCGCGAGGAATATATCCCGGGCGCGCGGACCGATCTTGCGGCTTACGACCTTCCCGATGGCCGGGCTTATTACCAATCGAAGGTCGCCGAATATACCACGCTGAACCAGACTCCCGAGCAGGTACACGCGATCGGCCTTGCCGAAGTCGGCAAGATTCTCGCGCGGATGCACGAGGTGATGCAGCAGGTCGGGTTCAAGGGCGATCTTCCCGCCTTCCTGAAATTTCTGCGCACCGATCCGCAATTCTATGCGAAGACACCCCAGGCGTTGCTCGACCGCGGCGCGTGGATCGCCAAGACCTTCGACGGCAAGGCCTCGAAATATTTCGGCCGACTGCCGCGCAGCCGCTTCGCGATCATCCCGGTGCCCGACGACATCGCGCCCTTCTACACCGGCGGGCGGGGGGGGCCGGGCGTGTATCTGATCAACACCTACAATCTGTCCGCACGGCCGCTATATTCGCTGCCCGCGCTGACGCTGCACGAAAGCGCGCCGGGCCACGCCTTCCAGATGCCGCTCGCCGGCGAGAACAAGGATCTTCCCGCCTTCCGCCGCGACACCTATCTCTCGGTCTATGGCGAGGGCTGGGCGCTCTATTGCGAGGCGCTGGGCGAGGAAATGGGCATGTACCAGACGCCTTATGAGGTGTTCGGCATGCTTTCCTACCAGATGTGGCGCGCGGCGCGGCTGGTGGTCGATACCGGCATTCATGCGCAGGGCTGGACCCGCGAGCAAGCGCAGCAATATTTCCACGACAACACTGCGCTGGCCGACCATGAGATCGAGACCGAAGTCGATCGCTACATCGCCTGGCCGGGACAGGCGCTGAGCTACTATACCGGCGAGCTCGCGATCCTGCGCGCCCGTGCCCGTGCCGAAAAGGCGCTGGGGGCGAAGTTCAACATCCGCGCCTTTCACGATGCGGTGCTCGCATTGGGATCGGTGCCCATTCCCGAGATCGACCGCCGCGTCGACCAGCTCATCGCCGATGGCGGCAAGGGTCCCTATCCCGACGAGGAATGACGTGAAACGACTGCCTGCCTTCGCCGCTGCGCTAGCGATGCTGCCGGGCGCCGCCTGCGCCCAGACGGCGCCCGAGACGGTGACGTCGCAAGGCAATCCGATCCTCGCCGACGGCCGCAGCTACACCACCGATCCGGCGCCTTTGGTCGACGGCGAAACGCTCTACATCCTGACCGGACGCGACGAGGCGGCGCCCGAGGTCAACGACTTCATCATGCCAGAATGGCAGCTGCTCGCGACCAAGGATCCGGCGTCGCGCAAATGGGAGCACATTCCCGGCTTCATCCACCCCGAAGATGTCTTCGCCTGGGCCGAGCCCACGCGGGCCTATGCCGGGCAGATCGTCAAGGGCGCCGACGGCTGCTTCTATTTCTACGCCCCCGTGATCGAGCGCAACAGCGACGCAAAGGACAAGTTCGCAATCGGGGTCGCAGTGGCGGAGAGCGTGCGCGGGCCGTGGAGGGATGCGCATCCTGCCGGGCCGATCATTTCGCAGAAGCTGCCGGTCGCGAACGGCATTCAGAACATCGACCCGACCGTGCTGCTCGACGATGATGGCCGGGTGTATATCTATTGGGGCACGTTCGGGCAGTTGCGCGGGATGGAGCTCGAACGCGACATGATCACGCCCAAAGGCGGCGAAAGGCGGATCGAGGGGCTGACCGGCTTTTTCGAGGCGCCGTGGATCTTCAAGCGCCAGGGCGTTTACTATCTGCTCTATGCCGGCAACAAGGCCGGACCCGACAGCGACTGCACCCCCGCAGTCTATCATGCGTGCCAGGCTTGGGGCACCGCGACATCCCCGCTCGGCCCGTGGACCTATCGCGGCGTTGCGCTGCGCCCGGTTTCGTCGACCACGTCGCACGCCGGAATCGTCGAATTCAAGGGCAAATGGTACATCGCCTATCACACCGCCGACGCCGTCGGAGGCGGGCATTTCCGCCGCAGCGTCGCGATCGACCGGCTCGAATGGGACGACAGCGTATCCCCTGCGTCGATCCGGCCGGTGGTTCCCACGCGCGTGCCGCAACCCGTGCCGGTGCCAACGCGCAACATCGCCGGCGCGGCCTCGGCGGCTTCGTCGAACCTCGTCCCGGTGCAATATTGGATCGCCGCGCTCAACGACGGCAAGGTGCGAGAAAATCCGTTGCCGCCCGAAATGTGGGGCACGTGGAACGGCAACAATCCCAAGCAACCTTGGGTCGAATATCGTTGGGACAAGCCGGTGACGATCGACGGCGCGCGGATCCAGTTCTTCGCCGACCAGCCGGCGGGATCGGGAAACGGGGTTGCGCCTCCCGCCGCGTGGCACCTCGAATATTGGGATAAAGGCTGGAAGCCGGTGCGGGGGGCCAGCGGATCCGGCACCGCGCCGGGCGCTTTGCAGGCGGTCCGCTTCGCGCCGGTGACGACGCGATGTCTGCGCGCGGTGTTCGACGCGTCGGGCAGCGGGCCCTACGCAGGGGTGGGCGTACAGGAATGGGAAGTGCTGGCGCCGCAGCCCCGCGTGCCGGCGGCAGCGCCCGGCGTGGCGGCTGCGGCCTGTGGGAAGGACTAGCCCGCGGTTGACGCTTGACTCGTTGAAGATTGACTCGGTTGGCGTTTTTTGTGGGCGGTGATATCTTATAAGTATCTATGATATATAGATAAAAATTGTGGCGAAGTTGACTCGGTCCGGTTCTTCGCGCTGCGACGCGACACCGACGCTCTTGTCATGCGCCGCACGGGCGTCATGCGGTTGACTCGATCCGTTGACTCGACGCCGTGGATCGATCCGACAATGTCAAAGAGCGGGCGGCAGGGCCGACCGCCTGAGGCAAGCAGATGAAATCCTACATTACAAGGACGGGATCGACGGCGACTTGGAACCGAGGCTCGGCGTGGGAATTTCTTTGGGCCTATATACTTAACTAGCTAGTTCGCTGGCTCTTTGACATTCCTGCCCCCATTGAGGGTCGCCTATCAGGCGTGGAGCGTTAGTCCAATTAACCGCGATGACCTCTCCATAGCAGCGGGCTAGTGACGCCAGGCGAGTATTCTCTGCCGAGACTCGCCCGCGTACAGACCGCACTCCGTCCCCCCGAAATGGGAGGGGCTTTCCTATTTCAGCAGACCTCTGCGGTGCTCGTCGGGATCGGGCCTGCAGGCACGCGTGCCGGGTGCTTGTAGAAGGGATCCCCCGGTAGCCGGTGTCGTTCGCCATAGACCGCGCGGAGCACTGCCGCGAGCGCGGGGTCGCGCCGCGCAAGATCCTTGTCGGACAGGATACGGACCCCGTCGATCACCGCGAGCTTGTTCGAATTGAACCAGAATTGGGTGCCCTCTGCCCAATATTCCTGGACCGTGGTTGCGCCATATTCGCCGGTCCACAGCTCTTTGTCCTGCGCGGCCGCATAGGCCCGTTCGACCCGCGTGTAGAGCGCCGGATCGACCGCCTGCACCGCGTAGAGGATCGCATGCGAGAATTCGTGGACCAGGATCGTCTCGCCATAATATTTGGTCCCGGGAATCGCGAGGAGGTTCTCGGTGGCGGCGCTGGTCAGCAGCCCGCCCATGCCGCGGGCGCGGCGACCCCAATATTCGGCGTCGGTGAGGCGGCCGATCCGCTCGTCATAGTGCTTGCGCTCGCAGCGGGTGAGCCGCGGATCGTCGATCGCCGGCTTCTTCCAGTCGCGCTGCTCGGGCACGTCGAGCGTCTGCTCGTCCACGCCCATCACCATCACCCGTTGCCCGGCGCGCACCAACTCGCGGGCGATGTCGGCACGGCGCGCGAGCATCGCCACCATCATGCGCCGGGCGCTCCGCAGCGCCTCGTCGGGCACTGCCAGTGACGAAGAGATCGGAATGCCGTTCGCGTCGGTCGATTTGACGTAGAAGGAGTCGAGCTTGAGCGCCGTCGGCGGTGGGCCGACCGGCGCGGGCTTGCCGGCGCAGGCACTGAGCGCGGTGGCCGCGGCCAGCGACAGAAAAGCGCACCTCATGCGAAGGGCCGGTCGAGCGAATGCTGGGGCTCGGTGAACCATGCGGCACCGGTCTCGGTGACGTACATATGGTCCTCCAACCGGATGCCGTAACGCTCGGGCACGACGATCATCGGCTCGTTCGAGAAGCACATGCCGGGCGCCAGTGGGGTGCGATCCCCACGAACGAGATAAGCGGGCTCGTGGATGGCGAGCCCGATGCCGTGCCCGGTCCGGTGGGGCAGGCCGGGGAGGCGATAGTCCGGGCCGAGGCCGGCGCGTTCGAGCACGCGGCGCGCGGCGGCGTCGACGTTCTCGCATGGAACGCCGGGTTGCACTGCATCGAAGGCGGCGGTTTGGGCTTCCTTCTCCAGGTCCCAGATTGCGCGGATGTCGTCCTCGACGCAGCCGAACGCATAGGTTCGAGTGATGTCCGAATGATAGCCGTCGACGGTACATCCGGTGTCGATCAGTACGAGCTGACCTTCCTCGAGATGCTGGTCGACCGGCAGGCCGTGCGGATAGGCCGTCGCGGTTCCGAACTGGACTGCGCAGAAGCTAGAACCGCCAGCTCCCAGCGCGCGGTGAGCATCGTCGATGAAGCGCTTGACCGTGCTCGCGCAGATGCCGGGGGCGAGGATGCGCGCGGCGCGGCGATGGACTTCGAGCGTCATCTGCTTGGCCTGCCGCATCAACGCGAGTTCGGCCGGCGATTTGACCATGCGTAGTCCGTCGATGACCAGCGCGCCGGAGACCGCCCGGAACGAGGCGCGCAGCGGCTCGGACCAATGGAACGGCAGCAGCGGATCGAGCGCGAGCACGGCGTTCGCCGCGAGGCTGTCGGCGATCAGCGCAAGCGGGCTCTCATCCTCCTCCCACAGCAATAGCTCGGCGTCGATCGCCAGCTCGGCTTCGAGCGAACCGCGCTCGAAGGCGGGGCAGACGATCCACGGCTTGCCACTTACCGGGAGCAGCATCGCGACCAGCCGCTCGGTCGGCGACCACGAAATGCCGGTGAAATAGCGCAGGCTCGGCCCGGCGTTGACCAGCAAGGCGTCGGCGCCGGTCGCCGCCAGCCGTTCGCGGGCGCGCGCCAGCCGGGCATTGCGCTCGCCCTTGCCGATCGGGGGCTCGGGGGAGTGCCATGGGGCCAGCGCAGCCAGTTCCGCTGCGATGGTCGAGCCGCCGATTGTCATGCGAATCCTCCTTGTCCGCCGAATCGTTCGAGGTCGAACGGCGTGAGATCGATATTGGGCGTGGAGCCTTCTGCCAGCGCGGTCACCAGCTCGGCAGTGATCGGCGCGAGCGTGAGGCCGAGATGCTGGTGTCCGAAGGCGTAGAGCAGGTTGGTCGCGCGGCGCGAGCGGCCGATCGCCGGCAGATAATCGGGGAGGGTAGGGCGCGCGCCCATCCACCGCGTGAACGGCGGCCGCATCGGCAGGCCGAGCTCGGCGACATGGCGTTCGAGCCGTTCCCATTTGCGCGGGTCGGGCGGCGCATCGGGTCGGGCAAGCTCGACGAAGCTCGCGGCCTGCACCGTGTCGGCATAGCGGGTGACGATCATCGATCGGTCTTCGAACACGATCGGCGGCAGGTCGGCGGGCCATTCGTCTGCAGCGGCGCGGATATGATAGCCGCGCTCGGCGATGATCGGCGCGCGGTGGCCGGCGCGCTCGACCATCGATTTGCTTTGCACGCCCGCGGTAACGAGTACCAGATCGGCGTCGTGCCCGGGGACCTGCGCCGTGCCTCGGTCCGTGGTCAGCGTGCCGGCCTGACGCAGGATTTGGCCCCCGCGTTTGACGATGTCTCGCTCGAGCGCGGCAGCGAGCAGGTTGAGATCGGTGATCTGGCCAGTCCCCCCGAAGCGCAACGCCGCCGCGATCGGAGCGCGGGTCACTCCGCGGATCCGATCAAGGTCTTGCGGCGCAGCGTTGTGGACGCACGCGGTGCCGATGTCGGCAGTCTGCCAGGCGATCTTGCCGGTTGCTGCCTTGGCCGAGTCTCCCCACACTAGGAAATGCCCTGCCGTCTTCAACAAGTCCGGCGCCCAAGGCGCACGCTGCCACGCGGGAAGTGCCTTGGCCAGAAGCGCGCGCAGCGCATCTCTGCCGAGCTGGAAGCGATCGGGCCGCGCCGCGGCGAGGAAGCGCAATGCGAACGGCAGCCAGGCGCGCACTTCACGGATCGGCAAATCGAGCGCGCCGCCCGCGGCGAAGCGCCGGCCCCACGCCGACCGCAGGCTTGCCATCGACGCCAGCGGCGCCACTTGTTCGGTCGCGATATGCCCGGCATTTCCCCATGATGCCGCGTCCCGAGCCGTGCTGGGTTCAAGCACCGTGACCGTATGCCCGGCTCGCAACAGCGCTGACGCGCAGCTCAGCCCGATCACGCCGCCGCCTAGGATCGTTACTCGGCTCAACCGCTTATCCTCTATTGCAACGCAAAAATCAGTATCGTATACGTTATTCGACTTCAAGAACGGGGTATGAAATGACGATCGGTTGGAAGGGCGTTTTTCCTGCAGTGACGACTCAGCTGAGGGAGGATCTGTCGATCGACCTGGCCGATACCCAACGCGTTGTGGACGATTTGATTCGTGACGGCGTCACTGGGGTTATCGCGATCGGCACGGTGGGCGAGAACAATTCGCTCGAGCATGACGAGAAGGTCAGCGTGCTTACCGCAATCGTCGAGGTGGTGAATGGCCGGGTCCCGGTGATCACCGGGGTCTCCGAATACGACACGCGCCGCGCTGTCAGCTATGCCCAAGCCGCCGAAAAGGCCGGCGCCGATGGCCTGATGCTGCTGCCGCCGATGGTCTATGTGCCCAAGCCGCACGAGATGGTGGCGCATTTCAAGGGTGTTGCCGACAGGACGGGGCTGCCGATCATGCTCTACAACAATCCGCCGGCCTATCGTTCGGTGATCGACAACGAAGTGCTCGAAGCGCTCAGGCCGGTGCAGAACATCGTCGCGGTCAAGGAATCGGCGCCGGACACGCGGCGCTTCACCGATTTCCGCAACGACTTCGGCGATCGTTACGTGCTGTTCGCCGGCCTCGACGATGTCGCGCTGGAGGGGCTCTTCCTCGGTGCGCAGGGCTGGGTCTCCGGTCTAACCAACGCCTTTCCCAAGGAATCGGTCGAGCTCGTCGCAGCGTTTGAGCGCGGCGATTTCGCCAAGGCGCTCGAAATCTATCGCTGGTTCATGCCCTTGCTCCATCTCGATGCCGAGCATGACCTCGTCCAGTCGATCAAGCTCGCCGAGCAAGTGATGGGGCGCGGCTCCGAGCGGGTGCTGCCGCCGCGATATCCGCTCGAAGGCGCGCGCCGCGCCGAAGTGATCGCCATGGTCGAGAAGGCGGCGGCGACGCGGCCCAGCCTGACCGTCGCCCAGGCCGCCTAACGCGCAAGATGCGGCACACTTTCTTCTGCATCGACGGCCACACCGCCGGCAATCCGGTCCGGCTGGTAGCCGGCGGTGCACCGTTGCTCAAGGGCGCGTCGATGTCCGAGAGGCGGCAGGATTTTCTCGCGCGCTTCGACTGGATCCGCACCGGGCTGTGCTTCGAGCCGCGCGGGCACGACATGATGTCGGGCGGGTTTCTCTATCCGCCGACCCAGCCCGATGCGGATGTGGGAATCCTGTTCATCGAAACTTCGGGCTGCCTGCCGATGTGCGGCCATGGCACGATCGGCATCGTCACCTTCGGGCTCGAGCACGGCCTGATCCAGCCAGCGGACCCGGGCAAGCTGCGGATCGAAGTCCCGGCGGGCGTAATCGACGTTGTTTATACGCGCGAGGGCGACAAGATCACCGCGGTGCGCATCACCAACGTGCCGGCCTATGTCGCGGCGCGCGGGATCCAGGTGGATGTCGAGGGCATCGGCCCGCTATCGATCGATGTCGCCTATGGCGGCAATTACTACGCGATCATCGAGCCGCAGGGCGGCTATACCGGGCTCGACGATCTCGGCGCGTCGCGGCTGATCGATCTCAGCGGACGCATACGCGACGCGGTTTGCGTGAAGTTCGAGCCGGTACACCCGCTCGACCCCACCATTCGCGGAGTCAGCCATATCCTGTGGGCCGACAATCCGCGCGGGGGCGGGGCAGACGGGCGCAACGCCGTGTTCTACGGCGACAAGGCGATCGATCGCAGTCCCTGCGGCACCGGGACCTCCGCCCGCCTCGCGCACCTCGCGGCGGCGGGGAAGCTGGCGGTCGGCGAGCGCTTCGTCCACGAGAGCTATATCGGCAGCCGCTTCATCGGCCGCGTCGAGGCCGAAACCCGCCTTGGCGACCAGCCGGCGATCGTTCCCTCAGTGGAGGGATCGGCGATCGCAACGGGGTTCAACACGATCTGGATCGATCGCGCGGACTCGTTCTGGGAAGGGTTTCAGGTCAAATAATGCTTCCGATTTCGCGCATTTCATTCGAACACGGGCGTTTCCATAGGGAGAAGCGGCCATGAGCATCGTCGTACGTACGCTTGCCGAGCGTGTATTTGAAATCGTGCGCGAGCAGATCGTGACCGGACAATTGCCCAATAATCTGCCGATCCGCCAAGATGCGCTGGCGACCGAACTCGGCGTGAGCAAGATTCCGTTGCGGGAGGCACTGGCCCGGCTCGAGCAGGAAGGCCTGCTGACCAGCCACGCCAATCGCGGCTATTTCGTCCAGCCGATGTCGGCGCAGCAGGTCGACGAAATCTATGTCCTGCGTCTCGCCATCGAGCCGCCTGCGGCAGTCTATGCCGCCGAACGCGCGACGGAAGCCGATCATGCCGCAGCGATCGAAGCATTTCACAAGCTGGACGGCGCGGCGACGAGCAACCTCGCCGAAGTCGCCGTGCGCAATCGCGATTTTCACACCGCATTGGTGCGTCCCGGTGGGCGGTTGCTGACCACCCAATTGGTCGAGCGGCTGTCGATTCTCGCCGAACGCTATGTGGTCGCGCATCTCCAGCCTGCCGGGCGCGAGTCGCGGGCGCATACCGAGCATCAGGACCTGATCGACGCATGGCTGGCGCGCGATGGCACCAAGCTCACCGCGCTGCTCACCGAGCATCTTCAGGGCACGCTCGACGATCTGCGCCAGCAATTCGAGTCGACGGCCTAGTCAGAACAATAAGGGGGAAGCTGCATGTTCGGTCCGCGTAAGTCGCTCGATTCGGTCACGAAGCACGCGGAGGGCCATGCACTCGCCAAGACGCTCAGCTGGCCGCACCTGATCGCGCTGGGGGTCGGCGCGATCGTCGGGACCGGCATCTACACGCTGACCGGGGTCGGCGCCGAGCGGGCAGGGCCGGCAGTGATCCTTGCCTTCGCGATCGCCGGTGCGGTCTGCGCCTGCGCGGCGCTCGCTTATGCCGAGCTGGCTACGATGATCCCGGCGGCAGGAAGCGCCTATACCTTCAGCTATGCGGCGCTGGGCGAGAAGGTCGCCTGGGTAGTCGGCTGGAGCCTAGTGCTCGAATATTCGCTCGCCTGCTCGACCGTCGCGGTCGGCTGGTCGGGCTATCTGGTCGGCTGGCTGAACGCCGCGGGCGTGCATCTGCCGGTCGAGCTTCTCGCGGGCCCGCATGGCGGTGGGATCATCAACCTGCCCGCAGTGGTCGTTGCGCTCGGGGTGATGGGGATGCTCATCGCCGGCACGCGCGAGAGCGCGACGCTGAATATCGTCCTCGTCATCATCAAGCTGGTCGCGCTGGGCGTGTTCGTCGCTTTCGCGCTGCCTGCGTTCGACGGCAGCAATCTCGAACCCTTCATGCCCTATGGCTTCGGCTCGACCGAGGTTGGTGGCGAGAAGCGCGGAGTGATGGCCGCCGCCGCGATCGTGTTCTTCGCCTTTTACGGGTTCGACGCAGTCGCCACCTCGGCCGAAGAGGCCAAGCGCCCGGGCCGTGACCTGACCATCGGAATCGTCGGTTCGATGCTGGTCTGCACGATCATCTACATGGCGGTCGCCGTGGCCGCAGTGGGCGCGCTGCCGTATCAGCAGCTCGCCAATTCGGCCGAGCCCCTCGCGCTGGTGCTTCGCTCGCTCGGCCAGCCGGGGGCGGGGCATCTGATCGCTTTGGCCGCAGTGATTGCGCTTCCGTCGGTGATCCTCGTCATGATGTATGGTCAGAGCCGGATCTTCTTCGTGATGGCGCGTGACGGGCTTTTGCCGCGCAGCCTCGCCAAGGTGAGTCCGCGCACCGGTGCGCCGACGCGGATCACGCTGATCACCGGGATCGTCATCGCCGCGGTCGCCGGGTTCTTCCGGCTCGACGAGATCGCCGAGCTCGCCAATGCCGGGACCTTGCTGGCGTTCATCGCGGTCGGTGCCTGCCTGATGGTGCTGCGCCGGCGCGCGCCCGATGCGCCGCGGCTGTTCCGTTGCCCCGCGCCTTATGTGGTCGGGACGCTCGCGATCCTGGGGTGCCTCTATTTGCTGTTCAGCCTGCCAAGCGCGACGATCCTGCGCTTCCTCGTATGGAATGCGATCGGGCTGGCAGTTTATTTCGCTTATGGCTGGCGCCACAGCGAAGTGAAGCGACAGGCGCTGCCCGCGTGACCTGAGTTTTCGAGTTTCAGTACCCATCCACCGACCAAGGAGTGGCCCCCGTGCGACACCTGCTGACCGCGCTTGCACTCGCCACATCGCTGACCCCGTCCGCGGCGTTCGCGCAGACGCGCTTCGACGGCGTCTGGCTGTTCGACGATGCCGGGCCCAGTCCGGGCGTCACCATGCTGCAGGTCGCCAGCGACGGAGGCCGCATCACCGGCGCGGTGACCACACAGTGGTACGGCCCGGTGACGATGCAGAATGCCCGGCTCGACAAGGGCGTGCTCACCTTCGACGTACGCAACCTCAACGACCGGGCGAATCCCACTCGCACCTGGGTCGTGCGTCGGACCACGAAGGGCGTGCGCCTCGAAGGGCAATTGTGGGAATCGAAGATCCACGCCGGCGGCCATCGCGGCACGGTCCGCGACGCCGAGGCGCGCGCCTTCCGCTTCCAGACGCTTCCGGACTGGAAGGCGGTCGAGCAGGTGCCGCTCGCGCCCACGCCGCCCATGGGCTGGAGCAGCTGGAACAAGTTCGCCGAGAAGATCGACGACAGGACGATCCGCGCGATGGCCGACGCGATGGTCTCCAGCGGACTGCGCGATGCGGGCTATGTCCATGTCAACATCGACGACGGTTGGCAGGGGACGCGCGGCCCCGATGGCGGCATTCGTCCGAACGCCAACTTCCCCGACATGAAGGCGCTGGCCGACTATGTGCACGCCAAGGGGCTCAAGCTGGGCATCTACAGCTCGCAGGGGCCACGCACCTGCGCCGGCTTCGAAGGGAGCTACGGCCATGTCCAACAAGATGCGCAGACCTTTGCCGATTGGGGCGTGGACTATCTCAAATACGATCTGTGCTCGGGCGAATATTTCTACGCCGATGCCGATACGGTTAAGCGCAGCTATGCCGAGATGGGCGCGGCGCTGAAGGCGACCGGCCGACCCTTTCTCTACTCGCTGTGCGAATATGGCCGGTTCGACGTCGGCAGCTGGGGACGGCAGGTTGGCGCACACCTCTGGCGCACCACTGGCGACATTACCGACGATTACGCGACTATGGCGCGGATCGGCTTCGACAAGAATGGCAAACCCGGCCACGCCGGGCCTAACGGCTTCAACGATCCCGACATGCTCGAAGTGGGCAATGGCGGGATGTCCGACGTGGAATATGCCACGCACATGACGTTGTGGGCGATGTCTGCCGCGCCGCTGCTGATGGGGCATGATCTGCGCGAGACTTCGCCGGCCATGCTGCGCCTGCTCGAAAACCGCGATGTGATCGCGGTGGACCAGGACGCGAAGGGCGTGCAGGGCAAGGCAGTGCGCGAGGAAGGCGCGCTCGAGATCTGGTCCAAGCCGCTCGCCGACGGTTCGGTAGCGCTGGCGCTGTTCAATCGCGGCGATGCGAGCGCGAAGATGGATGCGCGGGCGGCGGATGCCGGATTTGCCGCGATCACCGCTGCGCGCGATCTCTGGCGCGGGCAATCGGTCGCCGCCGATGCGCTGACGTTCGATGTCCCGTCACACGGCGCAGTGATGCTGCGCGTCGAGGGCAAATAGGCAAAAGATGGTGGGCCGCTCGCGCGACCCGTCAAGTGTGGAAACCAGCCAGACCTAGAAGCGGAAGCGGAATCGGGCGCTGGTCTGGTCATCCGTGCCTGAATACGGACCTCCCACCCGGCAACGTGCGTCATAGGTGCCGAAATTGGAGTCGGCGCCGTCGTGCCGGAATGACGCCCTCGACGCCAGCGGCTGTGGCAACGGGCGACGGACCGAGAGACGCTTTCAATCGACTGATGCGATGATTTTCGACCCGAGATGCCCGCGCTTCAGGGCGGCTCTGGGCGTCTAAACCGCACCCGTTACAATCTCGTTGCAAACCGTCCCATTCACTGACATTGTATACCGTACACGATATCAAATATCGGAAAGGGACGGCAAATGAGGAATCAGCGTGCGTTGCTCGTAGGAAGTGCTTTGGCTACGGCGCTCGTCGCCGCCGCCTCACCGGTAGCCGCCCAGTCGGTTCCGGAAGACGCTGCTTCGCAGGAACCCGATACCGAAGTCACGGTGACGGGCACGCGGATCCAGCAGCCCGGGCTCGTCAGCAACAGCCCGATCACCGCGATCGACTCGGCGGAGATCCGGCTTCAGGGCGCGACCAACATCGAGAATGTGCTCAACCGGCTGCCCCAGATCACCCCCGACGCGAACGAGAATGTCTCGAACGGGTCCGACGGCACCGCGCGGCTCAATTTGCGCAACCTCGGCAGCAATCGGAACCTGATCCTGCTGAACGGGCAGCGCCTGCTGCCGGTTCAGGCCAATGATGTGAACTTCGTGCCGTCGTTCCTCGTCGAGCGCGTCGATGTGGTCACCGGCGGTGCCTCAGCGGTCTACGGTTCGGACGCGATTTCAGGCGTAGTCAACTTCGTGCTGCGCAAGGACCTCAACGGCGTGCTCGCCGACGTCCAATACGGTTTCTCTAACCATCACAACGACGATGCCGCGCGCCGCAGTCTCGTCGCCGCCAGCGGCTACCAGAATGCATTGTCCTCGCCGATAGACGGGCAGCGCTTTGATGCGAATATCGCGGTGGGCAAAAGCTTTGCCGACGGGCGCGGCAACATCATGGCCTATTTCGGCTATCGCGAGGTCCAGCCGATCCGCCAGGCCGACCGCGACGTATCTGCCTGCGCGCTGGATCCGGCGCCCCCTCCGGCGGCACCGAACACTGCCTTCACCTGCGGCGGCTCGTCGAACAACGAATTCGGACTGTTCCAGCCGCTGACCGGTCCGAATGCCGGCGTCGCGTTCAACAACACCCGCGATGGCGCCAAGACTTGGGTGCCCTATAACAGCAGCTTCCGCTACAATTACGCGCCTTTGGTCTACTTCCAGCGCAACGACAAACGCTACACCGCAGGTGCGTTCGCACGCTTCGAAGTGGCCCCCGCGGCGGAATTGTACGCCAGCTTTATGTTCATGGACGACCGCACTAATTCGCAGGTCGCTCCCTCCGCCTTGTTCCAGGGCTCGACCTTCACCGTCAATTGCGACAATCCGCTGCTCGGCGCGCAGCAGGGCCAATTATTGTGCGGGGGCGCATACGGCACCGCCGCGTCGCAGGATCTGTTCATTGGCTACCGCCCGGTGGCGGCGCCGGCGCGACCGCGCCGTGACGACCTGCGCCACACAGATTTCCGCGTGACCGGCGGCATCCGCGGTGAGATCGCGCAGGGGATCAGCTACGACTTGAACGGGCTGTTCTCGCGGGTGCTTTTCAATGAGAACTACCAGAATGACATCGATCCGGTGCGCGCCAATCGCGGCCTCCAAGTAATCAATGTAGGGGGGGTGCCCACCTGCAAGTCGGTGATAGACAATACCGACAAGGCGTGCGTGCCACTGAACGTGTTCCAATATGCCGGGCTCTCCGCCGAATCGCTCGACTATATCTATTCGCCAACCTTCACCCGCGGCATGGACAAGGAGACGGTACTCAGCGGTACGGTCACCGCCGACCTGACCAGCTATGGCGTCAAGAGCCCTTGGGCGGATCAGGGCGTGGCGGCGGTGTTCGGGGTCGAGCATCGTCGCGAAAGCCTGGTGTTCCATGCCGACGCGCTCGCCCGACAGAAGGGCACGCTCGAAAGCCGAGGCAAGTTCAACGTCACTGATCTGTTCACCGAAATCCGCGTGCCGATCCTCGCCGATCGGCCATTCGCCGAGGAATTCTCGGTAACCGGCGGCTATCGCTATTCGAAGTACAGCACCCCCGCCGGCGGGGTATCAACCTATAAGGGCGAGGTCGCCTGGGCGCCGATCCGCGACGTGCGTTTCCGCGCCGGCTATAACCGCGCGATCCGCGGCGCCAATATCTCCGAGCTGTTCGCGGCACAGGGCCTCGGCAACATCTCGGCACAGGATCCGTGCGCCGGTGCCACACCCACCGCCACCGCGGCACAGTGCGCAGCGACCGGCGTATCGGCGGCGCAATATGGTCACATCATCGAATGCCCGAGCGAAGTCTGCGTCGCGCAGGGCGGCGGCAACCCAGCGCTCCGACCCGAACAGGCCGACACCTATACTGCCGGCGTCGTAATCGCGCCGCGCTTCCTGCGGCGCTTCTCGCTATCGATCGACTATTTCGACATCAAGGTCCGCGATTATATCTCGTCGATCCCGGCCTCGCTGACGATCAGCCAGTGCATCGAGACCGGCGACCCGTTCTTCTGCTCGCTGTTCCACCGCGATCCGCGTAACGGCGTGCTGTTCGGCGAGCAGGGTTATGTCGTGTCGACCACGCTGAACACGGGATCGCTCAAGACCTCGGGCATCGATGTCGGCGCTGACTACGCATTCGACACTTCGCTCGGCGGGTTCAGCGCGTCTTTCATCGGCACCTGGCTCAAGGAACTGCGCAATGAACCGCTGCCAGGGCTCGGCAGCTACGACTGTGTTGGGCTGTTCGGGCCGACCTGCGGCCAGCCCAGCCCCGAATGGCGCCATCAGGCGCGCGTCAGCTGGTCGGATACTGCGCATATCGCCTCAGTCTCACTCAACTGGCGCTATATCGGGCCGACCAAGCTGACCAACAACACCGACGACCCGTTTCTCACCGGGCCCGCTTATGTCCTCAATGCCAGCCTGCCCGCATACAGCTATTTCGATCTGGCGCTCACTGCGAGGGTCCAGCAGAATATCAGCTTCCGCCTCGGCGTGAACAATCTGCTCGACAAGGATCCGCCGGCGATCGCGCAGGGGCTGCTGTACAGCTTCGGCAACGGCAACACCTATCCGGGCACGTACGATGTAGCGGGGCGCACATTCTTCATCGGGATGAACGCCGAGTTCTGAGGCACACAAAGGTACAGACCGGCGCATCATCCGCGCCGGTCTGTACCCCCTTCGAGCCGGTCCAGGATCGGGCAATCGGGTCGGTCGTCGCCGTGGCAGCTTGCCGCGAGATCGCTGAGCGTGCGCCGCATTTCCTCGAGCGCGCGCGCCTTGCGGCCGAGGTCGTCGGCACGCGCCAGCGCGAGTGCTTTCACATCCGCGCTCGAGCGATGGCGATCGGTCCACAAGGACAGCAACTCGCGGATTTCCTCGATCGGAAAGCCGAGGTCGCGGGAACGCGCGATGAAGCGCAGCCGGTGGACATCGGCGTCAGCATAGTCGCGATAGCCGCTGTTGCGGCGGGGCGGCGGCGGGATGAGCGCGAGCTTTTCATAGTGGCGGATCATGCGCTGCGAAACGCCACTCGCCTTCGAGGCCTGACCGATGTTCATGTCCCGGTTCCCCTATCAGAGCTTTGCTGCATGAGGCGTAGCGCATTGGTGACGACGATGAAGCTGGACAGCGCCATCGCCCCGCCGACGATCATCGGCGACAAGGTCATGCCCGAAACGGATAGAGCACGCCCGCCGCGATGGCCACGCCGAGCCCGTTGAAGACGAACGAAAAGAACAGGTTCTGGCGGATGTTGGGCATCGTCGCGCGGGCCAGCCGGCGCGCCCGTACGATCGCCGAGAGATCACCCTTGGTGAGTGTCATTCCGGCGCTTTCGATCGCGACGTCGGTTCCCGTCCTCATCGCAATCCCTACATCGACCGAGGCGAACGCCGGGGCGTCGTTCACGCCGTCCCCCGGCCATGGCGACGCGCTCTGAGCTCGCGCATGATCCGGGCCTTGTCCTCGGGCTTCGGCCCCGCGCGGACTTCGTCCAGCCGCCCACCGCCGCGGCGACGGCCTCGGCGGTGGCGCGATTGCTTCACGGGCATTGGCGCGGATCGGATCCGCGACTGCCAGCAGCCCGGCTAGTTCGCCATCCATGGCGACCAGCATCACGCCAGCGCCTGATCGCATCATCGCAGCATTGCCGATCGCGACCGCGGGGCTGTCCACGCGGGCCGACGCCCCGCGCCGGCACCGATGCGAAGCCTTCAGCGCACGGAACCACCACGCCGCGGGCTTCGGCGCCGGCGACCACGGCCTGCGCCAGCGGGTGCTCGGACTGCGCTTCCACCGCCGCGGCGAGCGCCAGCAATTCGGCCTCGTTGCCCAGTGCTCGACGTCGATCAGCCCCGGCCGGTTCTGGGCCAGGGTTCCGGTCTTGTCGATGACGAGCGTGTCGACCCGTTCGAACGCCTGCAGCGCTTCGGCATTCTTGTCGTGATATCCTTCAGCGCACGACGGATAAGGTTCATGTCAGGGTCAAGCCCGGCTGGCGACACTTGACCTTGACACTGTGTCAAACCCCATGGCGTGCTCGCCTTGCGCAAAGTCGCGGCAACGCCACAGGACCGAAGGAACAGCTCGATGAATGCGATGATCGACCGGCGCGGCCTGTTACGCGGCGCGGCGCTGGCCGGCGGCACGGCTGCGTTCGCACGCTGGATGCCCGCCTGGGCGCAGCGCGTGTCGCCCGGGCTGGCGAGCACGCTCCCCACGCTGGCGGGCGAAGACATCACGTTGCGGGTGGCGCATCAGAGGATGACGGTCGACGGCCGGCACAGCCATGCCATCGGAATCAACGGCACCGTGCCGGCGCCGCTCATCCGGCTTCGCGAGGGACAGCAGGCGCGGCTGCACGTGGTGAACGACTTGGACGAGGAGACGTCGGTCCATTGGCACGGGCTGATCCTGCCTTTCCAGATGGACGGGGTGCCGGGAATCTCCTTCCCCGGTATCCCGGCAAGATCGACCTTCACCTACGAATTCCCGATCGTGCAGTCGGGCACCTATTGGTACCATAGCCACTCGGGACTTCAGGAGCAGATGGGCCATTACGGGCCGATCGTGATCGATCCCGCCGATGACGATCCGGTCGCTTATGATCGCGAGCATGTCATCGTCCTGTCCGACCACAGCCCGCTGCACCCGCACCAGATATTCCTCAAGCTCAAGAAGCAGGCCGGCTATTTCAACCGCCGGCGCCAGACTCTCGGCGGCTTGCTCCAAGGCGAGGACCAGCCGCTCAAGCAACGCTTGCAATGGGGCGGCATGCGCATGGACCCGACCGACATCGCCGATGTGACCGGATCGACCTACACCTATCTCGTCAACGGCCATGGCCCCGGCGACAATTGGACGGCGCTGTTCCAGCGCGGCGAGCGCGTCCGGCTCCGCATCATCAACGCTTCGGCGATGACGATCTTCAACCTGCGCATCCCCGGTCTGACGATGCAGGTGGTCCAGGCCGACGGCCAGAATGTCCGGCCGGTGGACGTCGACGAACTCCAGATCACCATCGCCGAGACTTATGACGTGATCGTCACTCCCCACGACGCCCGGGCATATTCGCTGATCGCCGAATCGGTCGATCGTTCGGGCATGGCGCGCGCCACGCTCGCGCCGCGGCCGGGAATGGCGGCAGAAGTCCCGCCGCTTCGCAAGCGGCCGATCGCGACGATGAAGGACATGGGGATGGACATGTCCGGCATGGATCACGGCGACATGGGTGCAGGGGTTGGCATGAACATGGCCATGCGCGATCCCGCCAATGCCCCGCAGGTGAGGATGGGGCCCGGCGTCCAGACGATCGCGCCGATGGTGACGGACCGCACCGGCGAGCCTGGCCAGGGGCTGGAGGATGCAGGTCACCGCGTGCTGACGTATCGCGACCTCGTGGCGAGCGAGCGCAATCCCGATGTGCGGGGGCCCGCGCGCGAACTCCAGATCCATCTGACCGGCAACATGGAACGCTATATGTGGTCGCTCGACGGCGAGAAATTGAGCGAAGTGAAGGATCCGATCCCGTTCATCGCGGGCGAGCGCGTGCGGGTCACGCTGATCAACGACACGATGATGTCGCATCCGATCCACTTGCACGGCCATTTCTTCGAGCTGGTGACGGGCCATGGCGATCATTCGCCGCGCAAGCACACGGTGAACGTGCTGCCTGGAAGCAAGGTCAGCTGGGACGTGACGGCGGTGCCCGGCGACTGGGCCTTTCACTGCCACATGCTCTATCACATGCATGCCGGGATGATGCAGGTGGTGCGGGTGCGGCCGCTGGACGGGGCGGCGGCATGAAGCCCTTGCTGTTCGGGCTCGCGCCCCTCGCGCTGGCGCTTCCCGCGGCCGCGCAGGACCATTCGATGCACGATATGCCCGGCATGAAGATGCCGGCCAAAGTGGCGCCCAAGCCGGCCGTCAAAGCGAAGGCGCCGAAACCCAGAGCGCCGAGCAAGCCGGCTCCCCGCGCGCACGCGCAGCAGGCGCCCGTTCCGCGCGACCCGCACGCCGGCCACGACATGGGCAACATGCCCGGGGGCGAGGCACCGGCGCCGCAATCCGCTGCGCCGGCCGACGCCGCGGATCCGCATGCCGGCCACGACCTGTCGGCAATGCCGGCAATGGCTGCAGGAATCCCGACCGGCACCGATCTGCCACCGGGCAATGCGCCGCCGCCTGCTCCCGCAAGCGATCGCGCAGCCAATCGCTATTGGGGCGCCGGCGCGATGGCCGAGGCGGAAGGCGCCCTACGCCGGGAGCATGGCGGCATGATTTACTCGAAACTCCTGTTCAATCTCCTCGAATATCAGGCGGGAGCGGGGGCGGACGGCTATCGCTGGGACGGCGAGGCGTGGATCGGCGGCGACCAGGATCGATTCGTCGTGAGGAGCGAGGGCAGCGGCGCGTTCCGTGGCGGCGTCGACGAAGCGGAGGTCCAGGCGCTCTATGGGCGCGCGCTTGATCCCTATTGGAACCTGCGGGCGGGCGTTCGGCAGGATCTCGGGCCGGGGCCACGCTCGACATGGGCCACGCTCGGGGTCGAGGGCGTGGCACCCTATTGGCTCGAACTCGAAGGCGCGCTGTTCCTGTCGACCAGGGGTGACCTGCTCGGGCGTATCGAAGGCCATTACGACCAGCGGATAACACAGGATCTTGTGCTCCAGCCGCGGGCGGAGCTGAACCTCGCCGCACAGGATGTACCGGCGAGCGCTATTGGTGCCGGGGCGTCGGACATCGAGCTCGGATTGCGGCTTCGTTACGAACGGTCGCGCGAATTGGCGCCTTATCTGGGCGTTTCGTGGGATCGCAAGCTTGGCGACACGGCCGGCTATGCGCGCCGACGGGGAGAGGGGAGCGGGGGGATGCGCTTCGTCGCGGGGATCCGGAGCTGGTTTTGATTGGTCCGTGCGCCAGAAAGTCGGCTTGAGCCATGCGCTTCCCCACCACTATGCAGCTTGCCGATTGCGCAGCCGCATCTGGCCGCCGATAACACCCAACTCAGATCAAGGGGGAATCATGAAAGTCTACGCGGTCGCGCTCGTCTCGCTGGTTGCACTCGCCGCGCATCAGGCTGCGGCCCAGGTAGCACCTCCCACGCAGCAAAAGCCGGTGCAGGAGACTCAGGCTCCCGAAGACCAGATCGTCCGTCCAGTCGAGCAGCCGGCGCCAGCCGTTGCGCCTGCGCCTGCTGGATCAACTGCGCCCGCCGCGCCTGTCGCGAAGAGCGACAAGCCCGCTAAATGGAACGTCAACGCACCCGCCGGGGCGACCATCCGCCAGATCCCGATCCGCGTGTCCGAAGGTAGCTGGATGGATCTCGACGTCAGCCCCGATGGCGCGACGATCGCGTTCGGGCTGCTCGGCGACATCTACACGATGCCGATCGCCGGCAGTACGCCGACGCGGATCGCCGAGGGGCTCGCCTGGGAAGTCCAGCCGCGTTTCTCGCCCGACGGGCGGCGGATCGCTTTCACCTCGGATCGCGGTGGCGGCGACAATATCTGGGTGATGAACCGCGACGGGTCGGACAAGCGCCAGGTGACCGAGGAGGACTTCCGCCTGCTCAACCAGCCGGGCTGGAGCCCCGATGGCCGCTATATCGCCGCCAAGAAGCACTTCACCACCGGCCGCTCGCTCGGCACCGGTGAAGTGTGGCTTTATCACGTTTCGGGCGGGGCCGGGGTGATGCTGGTCAAGCGCCCCAACGAAACGCACCAAAAGGAATTGGGCGAGCCCATCTACGCGCATGACGGCAAGTCGATTTTCTACACGCGCAACATCACCCCCGGCCCGATCTTCGAATATGCCCAGGATTCGAACACCGACTTGTTCGACATCGAACGCTACGATCTCGACACCGGCGAGGTGACCACCGCGGTGAGCGGCGCCGGCGGCGCGGTGCGGCCGACGCCTTCGCCTGACGGCAAGAAGATCGCCTTTGTGCGGCGGGAGGCGACTCGCTCGAAGCTCTACGTGAAGGACCTCGTCTCGGGGGAGGAGCGCAAGATCTATGACCACCTCGACCAGGACGTGCAGGAGACCTGGGCGGTCACCGGCGTCTATCCCAACATGGCGTGGACGCCCGACGGCAAGTCCCTGGTGTTCTGGGCCAAGGGCAAGATCCGCAGGATCGATGCCGACGGATCGAACGCGCGCGAGATTCCGTTCGCGATCAGCGACACTCGCGACGTGATCGACGCGCCGCATCCGCAGATCGCGGTCGCGCCGGAGCGCTTCACCACGGCGATGCCGCGCTTTGCTTCGGTTTCGCCAGAGGGCGACCGCGTGGTGTTCGAGAGCCTCGGTAAATTGTGGATCAAGCCGATGGGGGGCGGCGCGGCGAAGCGACTGACGAGCGGCGGCGAAGGCTTCGAGCTGTTCCCTAGCTGGTCGCGCGACGGACGGACGATCGTGTTCGTCGGCTGGACCGATGCCGGGCTCGGTCGGATCCGCACCGTTCCGGCCGGCGGCGGGTCGGCACGCGACGTGACCAGCCAGCCGGGCCATTATGCCCGCCCGCGCTTCTCGCCCGACGGCAAGACGATCGTGTTCGAGCGGGTCTCGGCGGGCAATCTTACCAATCCCAATTGGTCGCAGGATCCCGGCGTGTACCGCGTGGCGAGCGCGGGCGGCGTGCCGGTGCGGGTTGCCAAGGGAATGGCGGCACCGCAATTCGGCGCGGCCAACGACCGCATCTTCATGATCGGCGAAGGCGAGAAGAGCGAGCGCCAATTGGTCAGCACCGACCTTAGCGGCCAGGACAAGCGCATCCACGCGAACGGCGAGATGGTCACCGATTTCGCAGTGGCGCCGAGCGGCGAGTTCGTGGCATTCCGCCAGAACTATGCTGCGTTCGTGGTGCCGCTGATGCCGGGCAATCAGTCGGTCGCGCTGTCGCCCGACGCCAAGGCGCTGCCGGTCACCCGCGTGAGCGCCGGCGGCGCGGATTACATCCATTGGTCGAACGACGGCGAGCGGCTGCACTGGAGTCTCGGGCCGACGGTCTACACGGCCGAGACGGCGCAGCTCTTCCCGAACGCGCCGCGGGCCGAAGGCGCTCCGGCGTTCGTCCCGCCGACCAATGGCGTTTCGCTGGCGCGCGAAGTGACGGCGGCGAAGCCGGACCGCACGGTGGCGATCAGCGGCGCGCGCCTGGTGACGATGGCCGATGCTGCGGGCGGGATCATCGACGATGGCGTGGTGGTGATCCGCGGCGACCGGATCGGCGCGGTCGGCCCGCGCGCCTCGACGCCGATACCGGCGGGGGCAACGTTGGTCGACGCGACGGGCAAGACGATCATCCCAGGCCTGATCGACGCGCATGCGCACGGTCCCGCAGGGAGCGACGAGCTCATCCCGCAGAACAACTGGTCGATGCAGCAGAATCTCGCGCTGGGCACTACGACGATCCACGATCCGTCGAACCGCTCGAGCGAGATCTTCGCGGCATCCGAGATGCAGCGGGCCGGGCTGATCCTCGCGCCGCGCATTTTCTCGACCGGCGAGATCGTCTATGGCGCCAGGGCTGCCGACGTCTATGCCCAGATCGACAGCCTCGACGATGCGCTGGCGCATGTCCGCCGGCTCAAGGCGCAGGGCGCGCACAGCGTCAAGAACTACAACCAGCCACGGCGCGAGCAGCGCCAACAGGTGGTGGAAGCGTCGCGCCGTGAGAATATGCAGGTCGTCGCCGAGGGCGGCTCGCTGTTCGGGATGGACATGACCCTGATCGCCGACGGCAATTCGACGCTCGAGCACAATGTGCCGCTCGAGACCTTTTACGACGACGTGCTGCAGTTCTTTTCGGAAACCAAGACCAACTACACGCCGACCCTGGTGGTGACCTATGGCGGGCTTGCCGGCGATCCGTATTGGCGCCAGGCCACCGACGTTTATGCCCACCCGCTGCTGCGCGTGCACACCCCGCCGACGGTTTTGCTCGCGGATAATGCCCGGAGGATCAAGGCGCCCGAGGATAATTTCGTCGACGACGACAATGCCCGCGAGGCGCACAAGCTCGCCAAGCGCGGGGTGCTCGTCTCGATCGGCGCGCACGGGCAGCAGGCCGGCATCGGCGCGCATTGGGAATTGTGGTCGTTCGTGCGCGGCGGCATGACGCCGATCGAGGCGCTCCGCGCGGGCACGATCGTGTCGGCGCAGTCGCTCGGCATGGCGCGCGACATCGGATCGATCGAGCCGGGCAAGCTCGCCGATCTGGTGGTGCTCGACAAGGATCCGACCGCGGATATCCGCAATAGCGACAAGGTCTCGCGGGTGATGCTGGGCGGGCGGCTGTACGACGCCGCAACGCTCGACGAAGTCGCGACGGGCACTGCGAAGCGCGGCGCCTATTGGTGGGAGAAGCAGGGGCGATAGGCTCACTCTTCGACCGTCATCGCGGCTAAAGCCGGGATCCTGGGTACTCGGCCCGGCTGGTCTGCTTGGCTCTGGGTCCCGGCTTTTGCCGAGGTGACGAAGAAGCTTTGGGGTTTTAGTGCAAGGAGAGCGGAGTGGTTCGTCGTGAATTCCTGGCCGGAGCGAGCGCTATGTCACTCGCCACCGCATGGCCCGCCGCCGCGGCCCCGCGCAGTCAGGCCGGGCCGGACAAGACGCTGTCGACGCTGCTTGATCGCTTCTTCTACGACCGGCTCGCCGATGCTCCCGAGGCCGCGACGCAGCTCGGTCTCGATACCGGCGTACGCGCCGGGCTGCGCGCGAGGCTCAGCGATAATTCGGCCGCGGGATTTGCCAAGGCGGCAATGCGCTCGAAGCGCGAGCTCGCCGAACTGCGCGCCATCGCGCCTGCCACGCTGGCTCCGGCGGGGCGACTCGATCAGGAGGTCGTCGCCTATCAGCTCGAGCGCAACATCGCCGCGACCGCGCGCTTCCGCTACGGCTCGAACAGCGACGGCTTTGCGCCTTATGTGCTGAGCCAGCTCGGCGGAGCCTATCGCGACGTCCCCGACTTTCTCGATTCGCAGCATCGCGTGGAAAATGCCGCGGATGCCGATGCTTATCTCGCAAGACTCGAAGCATTTACGAATGCGATCGACAACGACACTGCTCGCCAGCGTGACGATGCCGCGCGCGGGGTGTTCGCGCCCGACTATATAATCGACACCACGCTCAAGCAGATAGCGGCGATGCGCGACGTGCCGGCGGGAGAGACGGTGATGGTGACTGCGCTGGCGGGCAAGCTGGCCGCGGCGAAGCTGCCGGGCGACCGCGTGGCGAAGGCCGAGCGGATCGTCGCCGAACAGATCTTCCCGGCGATCGACCGCCAGCGTGCATTGGTCACCGAGTTGCGCACCAAGGCGGTGCACGATGCCGGGGTATGGCGGTTGCCCGACGGCGACGCCTATTATAGCGCGGCGGCGCAGGCCGCGACCACCACCAGCCTCTCCGGTGCCGAAATCCATCAGCTCGGGCTCGATCAGGTTGCAGAGATCGGCGCACGGATCGATGCAATTCTCAAGGCGCAGGGCATGGGGCAGGGGACCGTCGGCGAGCGGCTGGTGGCGCTCAACAAGCGGCCCGACCAGCTCTTCCCCAACACCGATCCTGGCCGGGAGGCGTTGCTCGAGGCGCTGCGCGCGCAAGTGACAGCGATGCAGGCGCGGCTGGGCGAGCAGTTCCGCTCGCTTCCCAAGGCGCCGGTAGAAGTGCGGCGGGTGCCGGCGTCGATTCAGGCCGGCGCACCGGGCGGCTACTACCAGAACGCATCGCTCGACGGGTCGCGCCCGGCGATCTACTTCATCAACCTGCGCGACACATTCGACCGGCCGAAGTTCGGGCTGGCGACGCTGACCCACCACGAAGCGGTGCCGGGCCACCATTTGCAGGTGACGCTGGCGCTCGAATCGCCGAACATTCCGCTGATCCGGCGCCGCGCCGACTTCAATGCCTATACCGAAGGCTGGGCGCTCTATTCGGAGCAGCTCGCCGACGAGATGGGGATGTATGACAAGGACCCGCTCGGGCAGGTCGGCTATCTCCAGTCGCTGCTGTTCCGCGCGACAAGGCTGGTGGTCGATTCGGGGCTGCACCACAAACGCTGGTCGCGCGAGCAGGCAACGGACTATTTCATCGCGACCACCGGCATCGCGCGCGGGCGCAGCCAGGGTGAGATCGACCGCTACACGGTGTGGCCGGGCCAGGCGTGCAGCTACAAGATTGGTCACACTATGTGGGTCCGCCTGCGCGACAAGGTGAAGGCGGCGCAGGGTGCGAAGTTCGACCCGCGAAGCTTCCACGACGTGCTGCTCCAAGGCGCGATGCCGCTCACTGTGCTCGAACGCGTCGTAAACGAGCGGCTGCGCAAAGCCTGATCAGCCCCGCGGCGAAACGATCAATATGTCGAGGTCGCGATCGGGCCGCCAGTTCGTGCGCCGTATCTCGAACTGCGTCGGCGATATTTTCCGAACCCCGTCGGCGCAGAAGCTGATCAGGTTCGCCGGCGCCCCCTTGTCGATGACGAGGCGGAAGCTGCCGATCGGCGCGCGCCAGTTCGCGCCGGTCCGCAGCACATAGCCTACCCGCTGTTCGGGCAGCGCGGCATAGGCCTCGCCCGCGGCGCGCGCGAGCCGGTCGATCCCGGCCAGGAACGCCGCGTCGGCGCAATAGCGGGCGATCTCCGCCTTGCCCTCAGCACCGTGCCGGATCTCGGGCATCGCCAGATCGGTGCCGACGCTTCCGCCGGTCCCCGGCGCATAAAGATGCTCGACGTTCAGGTCGCGCCCGGCGGGGAAGAGCTGATCCCAATGATAGGTATCCTTTATCGACCAGAGCGGCTTGAGATGCCGTTTGACTCCGGGACCACCTTCGTCCTCGACGGCGACCAGGCCTGCGGTCAGGAGCCGATCCTGTTCGGGCCTGCTCAATTCGTCGAGCCGCGTCTCGGGCTCGTCCGACAGCGGAACGCGCAGCGCGGCGAGCAGCGCGGTATGATCCTTGCCGTTCAGCATCGCCTTGCGCTCCAGCGCCATCTGGACGCGCTTGCCGTCGACCTTGGTCACGAAATCTCGCGGATAGGCGATATCGCGATATTCGCGCTCGGTGAGATCGTCGTCGGGCATCGGGAAGGCGACGGTGGATCGCAGGTCTGAGGGGGTGCGGTTGCGGAAGACGTAGCGGACCCGCACCTGTTCGGCGGAGACGAACAGGTCTTCGGAGATCATGTCGATCGCGTCGGTACGGGTCAGGACCAGCCCGCCCGCGGCTTTCTCCGCCGTGCTGTCGTTCGCACCCGCGGCTCCGGCGAAGAGCGCGGCCATGGCGATGGATAGGACGATCTTCTTCATGCGCGCTCCGGTTTGGCAGGGCGCTCTAGTCGATCGTTCAGGCCGCCAGCAACTCGCAATAGATCGCACTCACCTGGGCGAGGCGCTCTTCGCGCGGCCAGATCTGGAGCCCGTCGTCGAGCTTGCTCGCCAAGTCTCCGAAGGCGGCTTCGCCGAACATTCCCGAGACGCCGGCCAATTGATGCGCCAGCGATTGCAGTTCGGCGCTCCCTTCATCATCGAAGGCCCCCGTCCGGATCGCTGCGGCGATTCTCTCCAGCGCAGCCTGCTTGCGCGTCTGATAACGTTCCTTGAGCGACGGCTTGGGCGCGGGCTCGGGCTCGGACTCGACCTGTACCGCCGCTGGCGCGGAACCGTTTTCAGGAGAAAGCAACCGGTGCAGCACGCGCTCCAGCTGCCGTTCGTCGAGCGGTTTGGTGAGTTGGTCGTCCATTCCCGATTCTCGGCACCGCTCGAGATGCGCGGTCTGCGCGCTCGCGGTCAGCGCCACGATGGGAACGCTGGACTTGGACGAAGTCAATGCCCGGATGGTCCGCGTCGCCGTGAATCCGTCCATGACCGGCATCTGGCAGTCCATGAGCACCAGATCGAATCGGTCATTGCGCACGGCATCGACTGCTGCGGCACCGTCGAATGCCATCGAAACATGGAAGCCATAGCGCGAGAGTGTCGCCAGCATCAGATCCCGGTTGAGGTCGACGTCGTCCACCACCAGGATGCGCTTTCCGGCGAAGCCCAACAGGCCGCGCGCGACGGGCTTCGCCGGCGCTGACTCGTGCGCCGCTTCGCAGAGCGGCACTTCGAACCAGAACGTCGAGCCCTCGCCGACCTTGCTGGTAACGCCAATGGTACCGTGCATCAGCTCGATGAGCTGGCGACTGATCGCGAGCCCGAGCCCGGTGCCGCCATAATGCAATGCGATCGCCGGACCGGCCTGGACGAACCGGTTGAACAAAGTTTCCGCGCGTTCCGCCGAGATCCCGGCGCCCGTATCGCGGACTTCGACCCGGAGCCGCGCATCCTCGCCCTTGCCGGTCGCCCAAACCGTCAGCGTGACGGTTCCCTCTTGGGTGAACTTCACTGCGTTCGACAGCAGGTTGAGGATGACCTGCCGCAGCCGCATATCGTCGGCCAGCACCCAGGCCGGAACGTCCGACCCGAGCAATGCTCGCAATTCGATATCCTTGGCTGCCGCCTGAGGCCCCATGAGCGCGACCGTCTGGCGGATGAAGTCGTGCAAATCGAAGGGCGCGCAGTTCAGTTCGAGCGCCGCCGCCTCGAGCTTCGAGAAATCGAGAACATTGTCGATGACGCCGCGCAACGCCTGACCGGCGCTGTGGATCAACCGCACGCGCCGCCGGGTCTCATCGGTGAGCTCGGGAGCCTCGTCGAGAAGCCGCGAGAAGCCGATCACGCTGTTGAGCGGGGTTCTCAGTTCGTGGCTGACATTCGCGACGAAATCGGATTTGGACCGTACTGCCTCCTCCGCCTTGAGGGTAGCGGCGGCGAGCGCGTCCTCGCGTTGCTTGCGGTCGGTAACGTCGCGGACCACGTCGATAAAGCCGGTCATGCCTTCGTCCTGCGCATCGTGCAGAATGCCGATGCTCGATTCGAGCCAAACCCACCCGCCGTCGCGGCGTTGCGAACGCCATCGCACCGGTTCCGCGGCGCCGGACTTGATCAACGTACGATATTCGCGACGGACGGCTGCCAGATCCTCGGGGTGCACGAAGTCCAGTGCCGGCTTGCCGAGAAGATCGGCGGGGTTCAGGCCGACGATCTTCTCGCACGACGGCGAGATGAAGGTGATGCGTCCCTCCAGATCGGTGGTGGTGATCATGTCGGTCGAATTGCGCGCCATCAGCCGGTAGCGGTTCTCGGCCTCGAACTCGCTGGTAAGATCCTCCACCTGCGCGATGAAGTGCGGTGCGCTGCCGTCCTCGGCCTGGACCATCGAAACCGACAGCCGAACCCGGACGAAGCGGCCGCTCTTGTGGAGATAGCGCTTGTCGAGCTTGTAGCTGGTGATCTTGCCCGAGATCAGGTCTGCCAATTGCGCCAGATCCGCCTCGAGATCGGCAGGGTGGGTGAGCACCTGGAAGTCGAGCGTCTCGATTTCCTCGCTCGAATAGCCGACGATGCCCCCGAACGCCTCGTTGACGCGCATGAATCCCCCGTCGAGCGCGACCAGCGCCATGCCGATCGGCGCGTGGTTGAACGCGTTCTCGAATTGCTCGGTCTGTTTGCGGCGTTCCGAAATGTCGTGGAGCAGCGCCGTGAATTCCCAGCCGTGCTGGAGCCGTGCGGCGTTGATCGCCAGCTCGACGGGGATTCGGTTGCCGCTGCGATGCAGCGCCTGGACTTCGATCCGGCGGCCGATCAGCGTGCCTTCGCCGGTTTCCACGAAGCGGCGCAGCGCGGACCGGTGCATCGCGCGGAGCTCCGGCGGGACGATCAGCTCGGCGAGATCGCACCCGATCGCTTCTGCTTCGGACCATCCGAAGGTCAGTTCGGCCTGGCGGTTCCAACAGGTGATGATGCCATCTTCGGTCATCGTCACGATCGCCTGATGCGCATTGCCGATGATGCCCGCAAGTCGCTGCTCGCTCGCGCGCAGCGACGCCTCGAGCGCGATGCGCTCGCCGAGGTCGTGCTCGGTTGCGGCGAAACGGAGCTGCTTTCGCATCTCGGCCGCGAGCGCGGCGGTCAGCAGGCGCAGCGCCTGGACGTCGTCCTCATCGAACCGGTTCGTCCGGTCCGAGCAAATCTTCACAACTCCTGCGACTTCGCCTTCGCGGATGAGTGGCGCGCAGATCATGGCGCGCAACCCCGTACGCTCGCAGGCCGCGCGATCGACGCGAGGGTCTGTCGAAGTGTCGTTACTGACGAGAAGCTCGGCCTTCTCGACACAGAGCCCGGAAAGACTGCCCGTCCGTTTTATCCGGAGCCCGATGAAAGCACTGAGCGAGGCGCTGGCGGCCTTGTAGACGAGGTCGTCGCCGTCGATCAGCTCGATCACGACGCCACTGGCCTCGACGACCGCCTCGAGCTCGCCGATCACCACCTGCATGAACGAATCGAGATCGAGATCGGCTTCGGCAAGACGAGTCTGCGCCAAAGCGAGCTGTTCCAGCCTCCGTACCCTGTCCGACCTGGATGAAGCCGTTTCCGTCGCGTGCTTCGATTGCATTTCCCGATACTTCCGAAAGCTGAGCGATCCTCCGGCGATACGGTCCGTTGGTGAACGGAGCGGTAAGCCCCGGCTCGGTGCATCTACGGATGCGACGCCGGCCCCTCCCTGTGCGTCTTCACGAAATCTACGAAGGCGCGGAGTGGCGGGGGCACGAGGCGGCGGCCAGAATAATAGAGAAACGGCCCCGAAAAGGGCTGCCACCAATCCTCGAGCACGGGCTCGAGCGCGCCGCTGGCGAAATGCGGACGAAGCCAGCCTTCGAACAAGTGGAGGACGCCGACGCCGGCAAGCGCCATATCGACGGCGAGGTCCATGGCGCCGCCGATACGCACCACCAATTGCCCGCCCGGCTCGATGCGCACGATCTCTCCAGCACGCTCGAACTCCCACGGGCCGGCCATCGCCCCGCTTGCGAAGCGGCCGCGCAGGCAGGCATGGGCCAGAAGATCGCGCGGGTGTTGCGGGCGGCCATGGCGGTCCAGATAGTCGGGCGCGGCGGCGGTGGCGAAGCATTGGACACGCGGGCCGATCGGTACCGCGATCATGTCCTGTTCGAGCCGCTCGTCATACCGGATGCCGGCGTCGCAGCCCGACGCCAGCACGTCGACGAAGCTGTCCTCGGCGACGACCTCCAGCTGGATGCCGGGATAAGCGGCAAGGAAGCCGGGCAGGATGGCGGGCAGCACGAGCCGCGCGGCGCTCACCGGGACATTGAGCCGCAGCGTCCCAGTCGGGCCGTCGCGAAAGCCGTTCACGACCTCGAGCGCCGCCTCGACTTCGCCGAGCGCGGGAGCCAGCCGCTCGATCAGCCGCGCGCCCGCCTCGGTGGGCGCGACGCTCCGCGTGGTGCGGTGGAGCAGGCGGACGCCGAGCCGCGTCTCCAGCCGGCGCACCGCCTCGCTCAAGGTCGAGGCACTGACGCCGCTGGAGCGCGCCGCTTCGCGGAAGCCGCGTGCCTGCGCTACCGCCAGAAATGCGTTCAGGTCCGCTAGATCGCTAATCATCGTGCGAATATCCGTACAGCCTGTGCGGATAATGCAGGATTATCGACGCACTCGCCAATGCCTAATTGGTGCCGATCAAAGGAGATCATATGCTGACGATCGAACAGGCCGGCACGTTCAAGCTCGGCAATCGCGTGGTGAAGCGGCTCGGCTACGGCGCGATGCAACTCGCCGGCCCCGGCGTATTCGGTCCGCCGCGGGATCGCGATGCCGCGCTGACGGTGCTGCGCGAGGCAGTGGCTGCGGGGGTGGACCATATCGACACTTCCGATTTCTACGGACCCCATTTCACCAACCAACTCATCCGCGAGGCGCTGAGTCCCTATTCCCAAGATCTGACGATCGTCACCAAGATCGGGGCGCGGCGCGGCGAGGACGGATCCTGGCTTCCGGCCTTCGGCGACGACGATCTCGCAAGGGCGGTCGAGGACAATCGGCGCAATCTCGGGCTCGAAGCGCTCGACGTCGTCAACCTGCGGATCATGTTCAGCGTGCACGGGCCGGCCGAGGGATCGATCGCCGCGCCGCTGAAGGCGCTGGCCGATCTCCAGCGGCAAGGACTGGTGCGTCATATCGGCCTCAGCAACGTCACTGCAACGCAGGTCGAGGAAGGGCAGGGGATCGCCGAGATCGTCTGCGTGCAGAACCAGTATAATCTCGCGCATCGCGGCGACGATGCGCTGATCGATGCATTGGCGGAGACGGGGATCGCCTATGTTCCCTTCTTCCCGCTGGGCGGGTTCAGCCCGCTTCAGTCGTCGACATTGTCCGAGGTCGCCGCGGGGCTACGGGCGACGCCGATGCAAGTCGCGCTGGCATGGCTGCTGCGGCGATCGCCCAACATCCTGCTGATCCCCGGAACGTCATCGGTCGCGCATCTCCATGAAAACCTTGCGGCAGCATCGCTGATCCTGCCTGACGACGCCATCGCCGCGCTCGATGGCATCGCCAGGGGTTAGGGTCTGGACTGAATACCGGCAACGACCGCGAAGCGGCGGGCCGCTTTTGACGCACAGCCACGTCACTCGTCGGTCACGATGATACCGCATCGCCCCCTCCTCGTTCCCCCCTGTGCGCCGAAATCGGCTCCGTCCCGGCCATTGCCGGTATTGAGTTCAGACCCTAGTCGATCGCCACCAATCCGCGGCTGGGGCGTTGATGCGGCGCAATCGACAGGAAACACAATGCCTGACCGCGCGACGCTGTATCGAATGGTTCTTCCCGAACACACCTGCCCCTTCGGCGTCCGCGCCCAGGCGCTGCTGACGGAGCACGGCTATCAAATCGACGATCGCCTGCTCCGCTCGCGCGAGGAAGTCGAGGCGATCAAGACCGAACACGAGGTCGTGACGACGCCGCTGGTCTTCATCGGCGACCGGCGTATCGGCGGCTGCGACGATCTCGAGCGGTTCCTCGCCAACGGATAGGGCTGGCAGCGGGGCGGAAGCCGGAGATCGTCTCGGCAGCTCTCGCAAAAATGGCCTGCAAGAGAAACTTCACACTTCGACGCCTACTCCGGACTTTCCGCTATAATGGTGAATAAGATGCTAACGCGGAGACGTAGCGGTGATTGAAGCGATCCTGTTCGACCCGACCAAACTGAACCAACGACGGAGCGCCGCTGCCTCGCGAAAGGAACTGGTCCATTTCGAAACCTGCCCGATGTGCAGTCAGGCAGTCGATCGGCGCGATATCTACGCCGTCATGCACCATCTGCCAGTGGGTCACGAACCGATGCCGGTCAACTAAGGCTGTCGCGATTGGCCTGACCTAGGTTTCGTCGGCTACCCGTCGAACGAAGCAATCCACGCCGCCTGCCTGCGCGCGAACGCACAGCCCCTCAGTTTCGGCGCGGATCGCAGGAAGGCTCTGCAGGCGATGCAGTGCGCCCTCCTGCCGAACCACTACCGGCACCCCCGCCTCGATCAGCCTTGCGCGCTGGCGCTCGGCTGCGTCCGCCGAGCTGAATGCGCCGAGCTGCGCCCGCCAGCTTTCTCCGGGCGGCAGGTCCGCCGCCAGCTGTTCTGCACCGGCCATTGCTGCGCGCTGTTCGCGCGCCCGGCGCTGGATCTCGATCAACATTCCGAGCGTGATCGTCGCCGGCCTGTCGATGATCTGGGGCTGCGACCCGGCCGTCGTGTCGAGGGCGAGTAGCTGCGCAGGCTCCGGCTTCTGCCGCGATGCCTGCGCAATGCCGAGGATGGGGAGAATGCCGACGATCGGAAGGCTCGCCAGCGCGGCAGGCAACCAGCCATATCGGCGCGGGCGCTTGGGCAGGGCGATCGGAAAGGAAGAATCACTGTGGTGCACGCGCGGCTCGTTACGGTTAATGCCGATTAACGCACGAGCCCCGCATATTTCCACCTGTCCCGAAAAGAGACGCACAAACGGCGGAGCCCGAAGGCTCCGCCGTCTCTGCAGCCTGAGCTGCTTCCCTTAGCGGACCATGTTGGCGAATACCGCGCCGATGATCCCGCTGGTGATCGCGACGAGCACCGCGTCGTTGCCCGACTGGACATAATTGTAGCCGCGCGGCGGGGCGCGCAGACCGCGATACTGGCGATAGTCGATCTGCCGGTAGTTGCGGGCATAGCGGCTGTCGAAACGCTGGCCGCGCTGCCAGTTGCGGGTCTGATACGCATTGCCGTTCTGATAGCCATGGCCGCGCTGCGGAGTCTGCCGGACGACGACATTGCCATTGGGGCGTTGCTTGACCACCATCTGCTGGCGTGGCGCGTCGTGCCCGCGATGCTGCTGCGGTGCTGCGGCCATTGCGGGGGTGGCGGCGATCGAGGCGGCGACCAGACCGAGAATGAACTTCTTCATGACTAACTCCTCTTGTTCGCGCCGTTGCTTGGCGTTGAACAATATCTAGGAGCTGGTTGTCGCAGCCCTGTCCCATCGGCGCGGCAAAATGGTCGCGATTTGTCGCGGATCCGATTCGTCCGTTCAGGTTCGCAGGCTTGCCCGCGTGCGGCAACGGTTCTAACCCGCGCCGCCTGTATCAAGGAGAGGCAAATGCGCGCGTTCATCTTCCCCGGCCAGGGCAGCCAGGCGGTCGGCATGGGCAGCGCGCTTGCCGCGGCGAGCCCGCACGCGCGCGAAGTCTTCCAGGAAGTCGACGAGGCGCTCGGCCAGAAGCTGTCCAGACTGATGAGCGAGGGCCCCGAGGACCAGCTCACTCTCACCGCCAATGCGCAGCCCGCGATCATGGCCAATGCCCTCGCGGTGCTGCGCGTGCTCGAGAAGGACGGCGGCATCCGCCTTGCGGAGAAGGCCGATTTCGTCGCGGGCCACAGCCTCGGCGAATATAGCGCGCTCTGCGCCGCCGGCGCCTTCGATCTCGCCACCACCGCACGTCTTCTCCGCCAGCGCGGCGACGCGATGCAGGCGGCGGTGCCGGTCGGCGTCGGTGCGATGGCAGTGCTTCTCGGCGTCGATCTCGACAAGGCCCGGGCCATCGCCGATGCCGCCGCGCAGGGCGAGGTCTGCACCGTGGCGAACGACAATGATCCCGGCCAGGTCGTGATCTCGGGCCACCGCGACGCGATCGAGCGCGCACTGCCGCTCGCCAAGGAGATGGGCGCCAAGCGCGCGCTGTTGCTGCCGGTCTCGGCGCCGTTCCACTGCCCGCTGATGCAGCCCGCAGCCGATGCGATGGCGGGGGCGCTTGCGAAGGTGTCGATCCAGTCGCCGCTCGTCCCTGTCTATGCCAATGTCACCGCCGCGCCGGTGACCGATCCGGATATCATCCGCACGCTGCTGGTCGAGCAGGTCACCGGCATGGTCCGGTGGCGTGAATCGGTGCTGGCGATGCAGGAGGCGGGCGTGACCGAATTTGTCGAATTCGGCGGCAAGGTCCTCGCCGGAATGGTCAAACGCATCGCCCCCGACGCCACCACGACCAGCCTGGTCACGATGGACGACGTGGAAGCGCTGGCGAAGACGCTTTGATTTTTTCACGCGAAGGCGCGAAGACGCTAAGATGCACGACATCGAGGCGACGGCAGCAGATATCATTGACGCGGCGTTGAAGCTCCACATGAGTCTTGGTCCAGGCCTGCTGGAAAGTGTTTACGAGACGATCTTGGCTGCGAAGCTTATAGAACGAGGCCATTCGGTAGTTCAGCAATGCCCGATTGATATAGAATATGACGGCCTTGTCTTTCAGGCGGCTTTTCGCGCTGACATCATCGTGAATGGACAGGTGCTTGTCGAGGTGAAGTCGATTGAACGGCTCAATCCCGTGCATGGCAAACAGGTGCTGACTTATCTTCGCTTGCTCAAGCAGCCCCTTGGGCTGCTGATTAATTTCGGCGGCGCGACGCTCAAAGAGGGGCTGCGTCGCATCGTCAATAACTATGAACCCTTAGCGCCTTCGCGCCTTCGCGTGAATCAATAAGAAGGACCACCCCCATGTTCGACCTCACAGGCATGACTGCGCTCGTCACCGGCGCTTCGGGCGGGATCGGTTCGGCGATTGCGAAGGGGCTGGCCGCGCAGGGCGCGCGGCTGGCGGTTTCGGGGTCGAATGCCGAGAAGCTCGAGGCGTTCCGCGCCGAGCTCGGCGGCGATCATGTCGCACTCCCTTGCAACCTGTCCGACGGCGCCGCGGTCGACGGGCTTGTGCCCCAGGCAATGGAAGCACTCGGCAAGCTGGATATTCTCGTCAACAATGCCGGCATCACGCGCGACAATCTCGCGATACGGATGAAGGATGAGGAGTGGGACACGGTGATCCGCGTCAACCTCGAGGCCGCGTTCCGCCTGATGCGTGCCGCCGCCCGGCCGATGATGAAGGCGCGCTACGGCCGGATGATCTCGATTACCTCGATCGTGGGCGCCACCGGAAATCCGGGGCAGGCGAACTACGCCGCCTCCAAGGCCGGGCTGGTCGGCATGTCCAAGGCGCTCGCGCAGGAACTCGCCAGCCGCAACATCACGGTAAATTGCGTCGCCCCCGGCTTCATCCGCTCGGCGATGACCGATGTCCTTCCGGAGGCGCAGAAGACCGCGTTGCTCGGCCGAATTCCCGCGGGCGACCTTGGCACGGGCGAGGATATCGCGGCCGCCGTCGTCTATCTCGCCAGCAAGGAAGCGGGCTACGTCACCGGCCAGACCTTGCATGTCAACGGCGGGATGGCGATGCTATGAGCGGGGGCCTGGAGTGACCAACATGCGTATCATCCTGACTGCCGCGCTGCTCGCGCTCGCGACGCCTGCTCATGCAGCGGATCTCGCGACGATCGATTGCGTCGCCGGCAAGGTCGCGCCTGCCGCGACTGCGAAGCTCCACGCCGATGTCGCGCGCAACATGGCGGAAAGCGGCAAGCGCCCGAGCTACGATCCCGCGGTCGGCGGCAGCATCGCCAGCGCCGCGGCCGCCTGCGGGCTCGAGCACAATTGGTCCGAAGCGGCGATCAAGGCCGCGCGCGCTTATACGCTGGCGAAGCTCGGCCTGTCGGTCGCCCAGCGGGTGATCGGCGAGCGCGGATTCGAGGCGGCGACGCTCGAGGATCGCTTCCAGTCGCTGCCCGAGGAAGCGCGCAACCGCGTGCTGACTGCGGTCGAGTATCAGGACCTGGTAAAAGGGTCCGTGACCGAAGAAGCGAAGCAGACCCGCGAGAATGCCGAGCTGCTCGCCGAATATTTCGCTTTCCTCAGCACGATCCAATATGCGAGCTTCGATTTTTCGCAGGCCTGAACGTATCGGGCCTGGGGTGTGACCCCTTGCAACGGCACCACCGGCATTCTAGGTGCGTTCACACGGAATTCAGAGCCCCAGACAAAGGAAAACAGGGACTATGGCCAACCAGGAAGAGATCACCCAGCGCGTCGCCGCGCTCGTCGTCGACCATCTCGGCGTCGATGCCGGCGAAGTGAAGCCCGAAGCGAGCTTCATTGACGATCTCGGCGCGGACAGCCTCGACATCGTCGAGCTGGTCATGGCTTTCGAGGAAGAGTTCGGCGTCGAGATCCCCGACGACGCGGCCGAGAAGATCACCACGGTGGGCGATGCGGTCTCGTACATCAGCGAGCACCAGGAAGGCTGATCGCCCTCCGGCTACCTGCCCGGATGGGCCGGCACTGCCATATAGCGGCTTCCCGTCCGGGCTCGAAAGAGAGGGCGGGGAGCCGTTTCGTTTTTACACCGGGGCTGTGTACCTAATGCCTCCTGTGCGCGAAGTTCGAGAAGTTTGACGGAGAATGCCATGCGCCGCGTAGTCGTGACCGGGCTCGGACTCGTCACCCCGCTGGGTGCCGATGTCGAGACGGCCTGGAAGAACATCATCGCCGCCAAGTCGGGCGCGGCCGCAATCACGCGCTTCGACGCGACCGATTTCCACACCAATTATGCCTGCGAAGTCAAAGCGCCTGGCCACGAATATGGCTTCGATCCGAACCTGCGCGTCGATCACAAGGTCCAGCGCCAAGTCGATCCCTTCATCATCTTCGGCATCGATGCCGCGGGGCAGGCGATCGAGGATGCCGGGCTGCTCGACATGACCGAGGAAGAACGTTTCCGCGCCGGCTGCTCGATCGGCGCGGGCATTGGCGGGCTTCCGGGGATCGAAAGCGAATCGCTCGTGCTCGCCGCAAAGGGCCCCAAGCGGGTCTCGCCGCACTTCGTCCATGGCCGGCTGATCAATCTGATCTCGGGCCAGGTCTCGATCAAATATGGCCTGATGGGTCCCAATCACGCCGTGGTCACCGCCTGCTCGACCGGCGCGCACTCGATCGGCGACGCCGCGCGGATGATCGCGATGGACGATGCCGATGTGATGCTCGCGGGCGGCGCCGAGGGTGCGATCTGCCCGATCGGCATCGCCGGCTTCGGCCAGGCGCGTGCGCTTTCGACCAATTTCCGCGACGATCCGACCAAGGGCAGCCGCCCCTGGGACCAGGATCGCGACGGATTCGTGATGGGCGAGGGCGCCGGCGTGGTCGTGCTCGAGGAATATGAGCGCGCCAAGAAGCGCGGCGCCAAGATCTATGCGGAGGTCATCGGCTACGGCCTGTCGGGCGACGCGTATCACGTGACGGCGCCGCATCCCGAGGGTTCGGGCGCGTTCCGCTCGATGCAGATGGCGATGAAGAAGTCCGGCCTCGACTTGAGCGAGATCGATTACATCAACGCGCACGGCACCTCGACTCCGCTCGGCGACGAGCTCGAGCTGGGTGCGGTCCGTCGCCTGTTCGGAAACAACATCGAGACGCTCTCGATGAGTTCGACCAAGTCGGCGATCGGCCACCTCCTCGGTGGCGCCGGCGCAGTGGAATCGATCTTCTGCATCCTCGCAATGCGCGACCAGATCGCCCCGCCGACGCTCAACCTCGACAATCCGAGCGAGAATTGCGCCGGCATTGATCTCGTCCCGCACCAGGCGAAGGAGCGCAAGATCAAGGCCGTGCTCAACAACAGCTTCGGCTTTGGCGGCACCAATGCCAGCCTGGTGATGAAGGCTGTCTGAGCCAGCGCCCTCCCGTCGTCCGCGGCGGGCGGGCGGCTGCGCGATCCTCGTCGTCCTGCTCCTGATTGCGGCGGCGGGGCTCGGCCTGCTCCAGCTCTGGGCGGGCAGCGGGCCATCGCGCGCCAACATGTCGGTGCTGATCCCGCAGGGCGCGACACTCAGCCAGGCGGCGACCGAGCTGGAGAAAGCCGGCGCGATCCGCTCGGCACGCCGATTCGTGCTGCTCTCCAAGCTGTTCGGCGGCGGCGCGCCGATCAAAGCCGGCGAATATCGCCTCCTCGCCCGCGAGAGCCAGTCCGACATCCTGAAGGACCTGCAGGGGGGCAAGACGCTCCAGCGCAAGATCACGGTGGCCGAGGGCGTGCCTTCGATCCTTGTCCATGAGGCGCTGATGAAAGCCGACGGGCTCAGCGGCCAGATCGCGGTGCCCGCCGAGGGAAGCGTGCTGCCCGATACCTATGCCTATAATCGCGGTGAGACTCGCGCAGTGGTGCTGGCGCGGATGCAGAAGGCGATGCGCGACTATCTCGCTTCGGCGTGGGCGCGGCGCAAGCCGGGCATTGCGGTGTCGACGCCGGCCGAGGCAGTGACGCTCGCTTCGATCGTCGAAAAGGAGACGGGCAAGCCCGAAGAGCGGCGGATGGTCGCCGCGGTCTATGCGAACCGGTTGCGTGTCGGCATGATGCTCCAGGCGGATCCGACGATCATCTACCCGATCACCAAGGGCAAGCCGCTCGGGCGCCGAATCCTCCAGTCCGAGCTGCGTGCAGTGAACGCCTACAACACTTATGCGATGACCGGGCTGCCGGCCGGCCCGATCGCTAATCCCGGCCGCGAATCGATCGATGCGGTGCTCGATCCGGCGCAGTCTACTGCGCTGTATTTCGTCGCCAAGGGCGATGGCGGGCACGTGTTCGCCGACACGCTCGAGCAGCACAACGCCAATGTCCAGAAATGGTATGCGTTGCGGAGAGCCCGCGGCGAGATGTGATCTTCTCCCGCTCCCTTTTGGAGCGGGAAGGGGCCCGCGAGCGCAGCGAGTGGGAAGGGTGAGGGTGACATAAGTCATCCCACTCACCCTCACCCTTCCGCCGACTTCGTCGGCTCCCTCCCTCTCCCGGAGGGAGAGGGAATCAGTCTCGCAACCCCGCCGCTTCGCGCGCCAGTGTCTCGACTTGCGCGACACTCGCCCCCTTGGGCGTGATCCAGCTTCCGCCGACGCACAGCACCGGATCGAACGCCAGCCATTCCGGAGCGCTCGCGAGGCTCACCCCGCCGGTGGGGCAGAACTTCGCCTGATAGAAGGGCGCCGCCAGCGCCTTGAGCGCCTTCAACCCGCCCGAAGTCTCGGCGGGGAAGAACTTGAAATGCGTCAGCCCCAGATCGAGCCCGCGCATGATGTCGCCGGCGTTGGCGATGCCCGGCAGAAAAGGTACGCCGCTCGCGATGATCGGATCCGCCAGCCGCTCGGTCAGCCCCGGCGAGACGATGAACTCGACGTCGGCGTCCATCACCTGCTTGAATTGGTCGGTGTTGACCACGGTGCCCGCGCCGACGATCGCGCCCTCGACCTTCTTCATTTCCGCGATGGCCTCGATCGCCGCGCCGGTGCGCAGCGTCACTTCGAGGACGCGAAGCCCTCCCTTGACCAGCGCCTCGGCGAGCGGCCGCGCCTGCGCCGCGTCTTCGATCACCAGCACCGGGATCACCGGGGCAGCGCGCATGATATCGGCAATCGTCGTCGTCACAATGCGTGCTCCTGGGCGAAGGCCGCAGCGGCGCCGTAAAGGCCCGGCTGCGGATGCGTGATCAGCTTGACGGGAATCGACGCCATCAGGTTCCGGAACCGGCCCTTGGCAACGAAGCGCTCGCCGAAGCCCGATTGCAGCAAATGGTCCTTGAGACGCAAGCCCAGACCGCCGGCGATCACTACGCCGGTCGGGCCATGGGCGAGCGCAAGATCGCCTGCGACGGCGCCGAGGCTGAGGCAGAAGCGGTCGAGCGCGGCGACGGCGAGGCTGTCCTTGCCTTCGAACGCCAGCGCCCAGAGCTCCTTGTCGCTGTGGCGCGGCACCGGGCGCTTCTCGAGCTCGGCAAGTGTCTCGTAGATCGCTACGATCGCCGGGCCGGCGACGATCCGTTCGGTCGACACGCGGTTATATTCGCGGCGCAGCCGCTTGACGAAGGCATCCTCGATCGGATCGAGCGGCGCGAAATCGACATGGCCGCCTTCGGTCGCGATAATGTCGTAGCCGCCTTTGTGGCGGAACACTTGCGCGACGCCCAGCCCGGTACCCGGGCCGCATACGGTGAGCGAGCCGCGCGCGGGCAGGGGGGTGTCGGGACCGCAGAGGTGGAGGAAGTCCGAATCGCCGAGCTGCGCCACGGCATGGCCGATCGCCGCGAAATCGTTGACGACGGTCCAGGTCTCGGCGCCCAGCCGTTCGGGGATGAGCGCGGGGCGGATGATCCACGGATTGTTGGTCAGCTTGATCACTTCGCCGCCTACAGGGGACGCCACCGCGATCGCCGCAGCCTTGGGCAACGGCCGCCCCAGGGAATCGCCAAACGCCTGCCAGGCAAGCTGGAGGCTCGGATGCTCGGCAACTTTCTGCGTCATCGGCTCGGCAATCGAGACGACGCGCCCTTCCGCCACTTCCGCTACGGCAAAGCGGGCATGCGTGCCCCCGATATCGACCGCGACGACTTCCATGCCTACTCCCTGACCCTCTCGTGCCCATCGCCTGTCAACGTTGGCATACGGTGCGCGCGCCCTTCTCTGCGCTGGACGCGCAGAAGTAAAGCGCGTGGCTAGAGCCCGGCTTCGGCGAGCATTGCGGAGGCGCCGAGTTCGGCTTCGTCCGCGTGGTGCCGCATCATCGCGAACAGCTCGCGCCCGGTACCTTCGACGCGGGCGGGCATGGTGGCCTGTTCGCGTGCGTTCCATTCGTCGGCATCCACCATTGCCTCCAGCGTCCCCGCCTCGGCATCGAGCCGGACCATGTCGCCGTCGCGCAGCTTGCCGATCGGACCGCCGCCCAGTGCCTCGGGCGACAGGTGGATCGCGCATGGCACCTTGCCCGACGCTCCCGACATCCGGCCGTCGGTCACCAATGCCACGCGGAAGCCGCGATTCTGCAGCACGCCTAGCGGCGGCGTCAGCTTGTGCAACTCGGGCATGCCGTTCGCCTTGGGCCCCTGGAAGCGGACGACGACGACGACGTCGCGGTCGAGCTCGCCCGCCTTGAATGCCGCTTGCACCTCCGACTGGTCCGAGAAGACTCGCGCCGGCGCTTCTATCGTCCAACGATCGGGCTCGACCGCGCTCACCTTGATGCAAGCACGGCCCAGATTGCCTTTCAGGATGCGGAAGCCGCCTTCGGGCGAGAAGGGGGTGTCGACCGTGCGAACGATGGTCTCGTCGCCGCTCTTCTCGGGGTGATCGTGCCAGACGAGCGCATCGCCTTCGACGCCGGGCTTGCGGCCATAGGCGGCCATGCCTTCCTTGGCGATAGTCAGCGTGTCGCCGTGCATCAACCCGCCCTTGAGCAATTCGCGGATCACGAAGCTCGGGCCCCCGGCGTCCTCGAAGCCGTTCACGTCGGCCGAACCGTTGGGATAGACTCGCGTCAGCAAGGGGACGGCGCGTGAGAGCCGGTCGAAATCATCCCAGTCGATGACGATCCCCGCCGCGCGGGCAAAGGCCGGAACGTGGATCAAATGGTTGGTCGAGCCGCCGGTCGCGAGCAGCGCGATCGCAGCGTTCACGATCGCCTTCTCGTCGACGACATGGCCGATCGGGCGATAATCATTGCCGGCCCAGCCGATGTCGGAGAGCCGGTGCACCGCCGCCCGTGTCAGTTCCTGACGCAGCTTGGTCTGCGGATTGGCGAAGGCGGCACCGGGAATGTGAAGCCCCATCGCCTCCATCATCATCTGGTTCGAATTGGCAGTGCCGTAAAAGGTGCACGTGCCCTTGCTGTGATACGCGGCGATCTCGGACTCGAGCAGTTCCTCGCGGGTCGCCTTGCCTTCGGCATAGCGCTCGCGGACCGCCGCCTTTTCCTTGTTGGCGAGTCCCGAGCGCATCGGACCGCCGGGGATCATCACCATCGGCAGATGCCCGAAGCGCAGCGCGCCGATCAGCAAGCCGGGGACGATCTTGTCGCAGATGCCGAGCAGAGCGACGCCCTCGAACACCCGATGCGAAAGCGCGATGCCGGTCGACAGCGCGATCGTGTCGCGGCTGAACAGCGACAGCTCCATGCCGGCATAGCCCTGAGTCACGCCGTCGCACATCGCCGGAACCCCGCCCGCGACCTGCGCGGTCGCGCCGGCCTCGAGTGCCCAGATCTTCATCTGCTCGGGATAGCGATAATAGGTCGCGTGCGCCGACAGCATGTCGTTGTACGAAGTTACGATGCCGATGTTCATCCGGTTGGCCGGAGTCATCAGGTCGCGCTGCTCGTCGGTGCCGGCATAAGCATGGGCCAGATTGGCGCAGCCGAGCTTGGGCCGGTCCGCGCCGCTTTCGCGCTCGCGGCGGATCAGGTCGAGATAGGCGGCGCGCTTCGCCTTCGAGCGCTCGATGATGCGATCGGTGACTGCGGCGATTTCGGAATGAATTGTCATCTCAAACTCCGTTCGCCCTGAGCTTGTCGAAGGGCGCCTTCTTCAATTCCCGAGCGCGCCGGGAGAGCGGTGCTTCGAAAAGCTCAGCACGAACGGCCGGGCGTTCACGCCGCCCAGTGGATATCCACCGGCAGCTCGACATCCGCGAGGATGCGACCGACCGGATATTTGGACGAGGCGCCCTGCTCGATCGCCTGCTCGAGCACGTCACGCTTGGCCTGACCCGTGATCGCGATCATCAGCGCGCGCGCCGAGACGATCGCGGCCTTGCTCAGCGACACGCGCGCGACCGGCGCTTCGGGCGGCAGCGGGTCGGGCATCACGCCCAGCGCCCGGCGTTCCTTGGGGCCGTTGAGCGCCTCGTCGAAGTCGGGGCCGGGGAAGATCGAAGCGGCATGGCCATCGCCACCAATGCCGAGCAGGCAAAGATCGAGCGGCCAGTGCAGATCCTGCAGGATCGCGTCGGCGGCGCGCCCAGCGGCCTTATAATCGGCGACGGTCGCGCTGATCAGCGGGATCACCCGCGCACCCTTGGGAATGAACACCTTGCCGATCGCGGTAACGTTGGACAGCGGATCGCCGAGCGGCACCAGCCGATCGTCGCCCGGGACGATGGTCACGCGTTTCCAGTCGAGCTTGGCCTTGGCCAGCGCCTCGTAGATCGGCAGCGGCGTCTTGCCGCCGGCGAGCGCGACCACGGCGGCGCCGCGTGCGTCGATCGCGCTTTCGATGATGAACTGCACGTCGCCGGCGACGGCCGCGGCCATCTCGTCGGCATCGTCATAGTCCCACCATTCGATTTCGGTCGTCATGCTTGCTCCTGAAGTTCGGCGGGTTCGTCGTCGATATGGGTATTGGCGGCTATTCGTTCCACGTCACCCCGTCGCGCTCTGTCAGCGCGATCGAGGCGGAGGGCCCCCAGCTGCCCGAGGCATAGGGCTTGGGCTTGATGTCGTTGGCGTCCCAGCCGGCGCGGATGCCGTCGATCCACTCCCATTGCGCCTCGACTTCGTCGCGGCGGACGAACAGCGTGGGATCGCCCTCGATCAGATCGAGCAGCAACCGCTCATAAGCGATCCGGCGGCGCGTGCCGGCAAATTCGTTCTCGAGGCTGAGATTGAGCGGCACTTCGCGCAGGCGGACGCCCTCGCGGTCGAGCCCGGGCTGCTTGGCCATCACCAGCAGCCGGACATATTCCTCGGGCTGGAGGCGGATCGCCAGCACGTTGGGCTGCAGTGCGCCGCCGCGTTCGGCGAAGATCGAATGCGGCACCGGCTTGAACTGGATGACGATCTCGGATCGCCGCTCCGCCAGCCTTTTACCGGTGCGCAGATAGAAAGGCACGCCGTGCCAGCGCCAATTGTCGACATGCGCCTTGATCGCGACGAACGTCTCGGTGTCCGAGGGCTTTTCGAGATCGGTGGCGTAATCGCGGACGATCTCGCCCTTCACTGCGCCGCCGCCATATTGGCCGGTGACGGTGAGCTGGGGCGCTTCGGAGGCGCTGATCCGTCGCAGCGAGCGCAGCACCTTGACCTTCTCGTCGCGGATCGCCGTGCCGTCGAAGCGGGCTGGGGGCTCCATCGCAATCAGTGCGACGAGCTGGAGCATATGGTTCTGGACCATGTCGCGCAGCGCGCCGGTCTCGTCATAGAATCCGGCACGGCCCTCCAGACCAACGGTCTCCGAAACCGTGATCTGGACATGGTCGATGCCCTGGGCGTTCCACACCGGCTCGAACAGCGAATTGCCGAAGCGCAGCGCTAGGATGTTCTGCACCGTCTCCTTGCCGAGATAATGATCGATCCGGAACGTGCGCTCCTCGGGGAAGGCGCCAGCCACGAGATCATTGATCTCACGGCTGGAAGCGAGATCCTTGCCGAGCGGCTTTTCGAGGCTGATCCGGACATTGTCGCCGGTCAGCCCCGCGCCCTTGAGCCCCTCGATCGTCGGCCCGAACAGCCAGGGTGCCGTCGACAGGAAAATGGCGAGCCCACCGGAAATGTCGCCGAGCTTTTCCTTGAGGCCGGCGAACCCGTCGAGGTTCGCGGCATCGAGCGACTGATAGCGCAAACGATCGAGAAAGCTCCCGACAGCGCTGTCATCCTTGCGGTCGGCGGGCAGGAATTCCTCGAGCGCGTGGCGGGCGAACTCCCGATAGGATTGGTCGTCCTTCTCCGAGCGGGCGGTGCCGGTGATCGTCAGTCCGGCGGGGAGCAGCCCGTCCGCATGCAGCGCATAGAGCGACGGCAGCAGCATCCGCTGCGCGAGGTCGCCGGTTGCTCCGAACAGCAGCAATTTGCCCACGGGCTGGTGCATTATACGCCTCTCGACTTGTTTCGCCCGCGAGACACCAACGGGCGCCAAAGATCAAGCCGGAGTTCTAGAGAACCAGCCCCGAGGTCGGCTCGAGCCCGGCCATGATGTTGAGATTCTGCACCGCAGCGCCGGCGGCGCCCTTGCCGAGATTGTCGAGCGTCGCGACGAGTCGTGCCTGGCCGCGCTCGGCATTGCCGAACACGCGCACGCTCAGCCGATCGGTGCCGGCATCTTCTTCGATCGAAACCGTGGAGACGTCGCCCGGCAGCACGCGCACCAAGGTGCTCTCCTTATACGCGTCGCGCAGCGCATTTTCGATCGCTTCCAGCGACGGGCGGCGCGTGAAGGTCTGAAGCGGGAGCGGTACCTCCACCACCATCCCGCGATAGGTGCGCACGACCGCAGGCTGGAAGATCGGCGGATGCTCGATCCGCGCATGCTTCTGCATCTCGGGCACATGCTTGTGGTCGAGGTTCAGGCCGTAATTGCGAAATGCTGTCGCGGTGAACCCTGGCGTGTTTTGGTCCTCGAACTCCGCGATCATCGATTTGCCGCCGCCCGAATAGCCCGACACCGCGTTCACCGCGAAGATATGATCCACCGGCACCAGCCCCGCGCGCACCAGCGGCCGCACGAGCGCTAGGAACCCGGTCGGGTAGCAGCCGGGATTGCTCACCCGTGCCGCCTCGGCGATCGCCGCGGTCTGGCTGGGCTCGAGCTCGGCAAAACCATAGACCCAATCGGGCGCGACGCGGTGCGCGGTCGATGCGTCGATCACGCGGACCTTGTCGGCGCGGATCATCGTCACGGCCTCGCGCGCCGCGTCATCGGGCAGGCAGAGGATGACGAAATCGGCCGAATTGAGCGCGTCCTCGCGCTTCTTCGGATCCTTGCGGTCCGCCTCGGCGAGGATCAACTGCTCGATTCCGTCGCGGCCGTCGAGACGTTCGCGAATCTCGAGGCCGGTCGTGCCGACGGCGCCGTCGATGAACACGCGAATGGTCATTGCGCGTCGGTCAGCGCTGCAGCGGGGATGTAGCCGACGATTCCGGTCGCCGGTGCGACGCCCCAGGCACGATTGCCGGCCAGCTCGAGCACTTCGAACACGTCGCCGGCGTTCAGGCTGGTCAACACTTCGGAATCAGCCGCAGCGCTGGCGCGAAGATCGGCGGCGGTCGCGAGGCTGCGTGGCATCGGTGCGGCGTAATGGGGAGCGAATACGCGGTCGGCGAGCCGTACATCGGCAAGGTCACGCCGGACGGCGTCGACGCGCGAGTCGAACGTCGCGGAACGGCCCTTCAGCGAGAAGCGCTTACGCGTTGGCCCTGCGGGCGGCTGGCTGACCGATGGCGTCACCAGCGAGGAAATGCCCGAACTCTGCAAGAAACTCTGCCCCTTCAGCGGTACGCGCAACGAAGATGTTACGTTTGTCGGTATCGTCGCGTTGACGGCGCAGATAGCCGAGCGTCCCTAGGCGATTCAAGGCGCGGGTGACAACGGGTTTGGATACGTTCAACGCCCGCGCCAATCCGCGGACCGTATGGGGCCCCGCATCGAGATACACAAGCATCAGGAGAGCCATCTGGCGATTGGTGAGGTCGGGCTCGCCCGAACGCACGTAATCGATCAGTGTGTCCTTCCAAGAAGACAGCGATTGGTCTGGCATCGCGTTCACGGCTCTTCTCATCCGTTACGTTCCCGGTGCTGTCCGGGAGCATTCAAACAAACGCAGCGTGAGCGCAGTGGTTTCAGTGCGATGGCGAAATGTTATCACTTTGTTTGGATTGGCGTTTTGGTGCCGTGCAGCAAAGCGCCGCCAGACGCAGGTTGATCCTCGGCGCCGGCTCCCCTATGTCGCCGCTTTCGCAACAGGCCGGGTTTCAATGTTCACCTTTCTGCTCGTCGTCCACGCTATCATCGCGGCACTGCTTGTGACCGTGATTCTCATGCAGCGCTCGGAAGGCGGCGGGCTCACCACCGGCGGCAGCCCGTCGGGGCTGATGTCGGCACGCGGCGCGGCGGACTTCCTGACGCGCGCCACTTCGATTCTCGCGGCCTTGTTCATCCTGATGAGCATCGTGCTCGCCTTCATCGCCGCGACGCGGCACTCGACGACGATCGACACCTCGCTCCAGCGCGCGCCAGCCGCGGCTGCTCCGATCACCTCGCCGACCAGTGCGCCCTTCGCGCCCGGCAACAGCACGGCACCGGCCGGCAGCGCCGCACCCGCCAACGGTTCGGTCCCGCTCGCGCAATAACCCCGCCGCTCTCCGTTCGGGGAGCAAATCGAAAAAATAAGTGAGTCGCGCGCTTGTCGGCGCGCGGCCAATGACGGTAGGCGTTTGCTCCCATGGCGCGGTATATTTTCATCACCGGCGGCGTGGTCTCCTCGCTTGGCAAGGGTCTCATGGCAGCGAGCCTCGCGGCTTTGCTCCAGGCCCGCGGCTATCGGGTGCGAATCCGCAAGTTCGATCCGTATCTCAACGTCGATCCCGGCACGATGTCTCCACATCAGCATGGCGAAGTCTATGTGACCGACGACGGCGCCGAGACCGATCTCGATCTCGGCCATTACGAGCGCTTCACCGGAGTCGCGTCGCGCCAGTCGGACAACGTCACCTCGGGGCGAATCTACAAGACGATCATCGAGCGCGAGCGCCGCGGCGACTATCTCGGCGCGACGGTGCAGGTGATCCCGCACGTCACCGATGCGATCAAGGCGTTCGCGCAGGACGAGACCGAGGACCTCGATTTCGTGCTTTGCGAGATCGGCGGCACCGTCGGCGACATCGAGTCGCTGCCGTTCATCGAGGCGATCCGCCAGCTCCGAAACGATCTTGGTCGCGGCCAGACCGTCAGCATCCACGTGACGCTGGTGCCCTATATCTCGGCGGCGGGCGAGCTGAAGACCAAGCCGACCCAGCACAGCGTGCGCGAGCTCGCGGCACTCGGCGTCCAGCCCGACGTCCTCGTCTGCCGCTCGGAGCGCGAGCTGCCGGCCAGCGACCGCGCCAAGATCGCGCAATTCTGCAACGTGCCGACCGCGGCGGTCATCCCCGCGCTCGACGCGAAGAGCATCTATGCGGTGCCGACTCAATATCACCGCGAGGGCCTCGACCTGGAAGTGTTGCGCGCCTTCGGCATCGATCCGGGCGCCGCACCCGATCTCGAGCGATGGGAGCGGATCGTCCGCCGTCTCGAAAACCCCGAGGGCGAAGTCACGATCGGCGTGGTCGGCAAATATATGGGCGTGCCCGACGCCTATAAGTCGCTCCACGAGGCGCTGGTCCATGGCGGCATCGCCAACCAGGTCAAGGTCAACATCCGCTGGCTCGACGCCGAATTGTTCGAGCGTGACGCCGAGGAAGTCACTTCGAAGCTCGAGCCGATGCACGGCATCCTCGTCCCCGGCGGGTTCGGCGAGCGCGGCAGCGAGGGCAAGATCGCGAGCGTGCGCTTCGCCCGCGAGCGCGGGGTTCCGTTCTTCGGAATCTGCCTCGGCATGCAGATGGCGTGCGTCGATGCCGCGCGCGATCAGGGGCTCGAGAATGCCTCGACCACCGAGTTCGGCCCAACCGACGAGCCGGTGGTCGGCATGATCACCGAATGGATGACCAGCGAAGGCATCCAGAAGCGCGAGGCAGGCGGCGACCTGGGCGGCACGATGCGGCTCGGCGCCTATCCCGCGAAGCTCGGCGGCAACAGCGTCGTCGCTTCGATCTACGGCTCGGACGAGATCAGCGAGCGGCACCGCCACCGCTACGAAGTCAACACGCACTACAAGCCGTTGCTCGAGAAGAACGGTCTGGTCTTCTCGGGCATGTCGCCCGACGGCACGCTTCCCGAGATCGTCGAGCGCCCCGATCACCCGTGGTTCGTCGGCGTCCAGTTCCATCCCGAACTCAAGTCCAAGCCGTTCGACCCGCACCCGCTGTTCGCAAGCTTCATCCAGGCCGCCGTCAAGCAGAGCCGGCTGGTCTAGGTTGAGGGCTCCTATTCCCGATCGTCATCCTCGCGAAAGCGGGATGACGAAGATCGGGCGGGCGGAAGGTCACACCAGGGTCACACTATCGCGCATGTCCGGCGGCGAACGGGCCATGCCGGAATTCACAAAAATCCGGCCCAGATGCGCCTGCGTTCCGCTCGGCATCCATGTTGTCAAAGAGCGGCCACGGGGCGACAGCGCATCGATCCCAGCAAATGAAATCCTACATTGCAAGGGGCTGGTCAGAATTCGACTGCAAACTGTGCAAGCGAAAGCGAAACAGCCCCTGACTACCGGCAAACTATTGTATCGCTTGAGTAACAGATCCTAACGCCTCCACCGTGGACGAGCCGTGCCTTTCGTGCTGCGTCGTGTGGGGCGGAAGGTTGGCGCGCTTGGCTCCGGCGTTATGCTGGCGCGACGGAGGTGCCTGTGATTCGATTGCTGCCGATCGCCGGACTGCTTCTCGCTTCGGCGACTGCCGTCGCGGCTGCCCCAGTGCCCAGCCAGGCACGGCAATGCTCGCTCGACTCGATGTCGCCGGCGGAGAAGCAGGCGCTTAGCGCCGGCTATTACAAGGTCGCGCGCGAAGCGGGGCAGGCGCGCGCCGAGGCGTGGGTGAAGGCACAGGCGTCCGCTTTCGCGAAGAAGCTGATTGCCGAAGGCGTATGCCCGCCGCCGGCTGCAACGCGCAACGACTCACCGGCATCGCCCGAGCCTGCGGAGGGCGACGAGCCGCTGCGCAATCGCCACGGCAAGCCCTGCAAACGGATCGAGATGGAGAATCAGAACGTCCCGAACCTCGGCGGCGCGATGGGCTGGGCTCTGATCCCGGTCTGCAAGGATCAATGACGAGCCCCGTTCCGCTGCGTCGCAGCATCGGCTAACGGAGCGGCATGCGTATCCTGCTCGCCGCGCTCGCGGCCCTGTTGCTTCCCGTCGCCGCGTCGCCCGCCGCGGCGCAGTCCCAGCCTATCGCCGGCATGGTCCGCGTGCGGATCGAGACCAGCGAAGGCGCGATCATCCTTGCGCTGGACGCCAAGCGCGCGCCGAAGACCACCGCCAACTTCCTCGCTTATGTCGATGACGGCCGGCTCGACGGCACCGGCTTCTACCGCGCGTCGAGGCGCACGGGGAATCCCCAGTTCGGTTTCGTCCAGGGCGGGATCGCGTCCGACGCGCGGCGCATCCTGCCGTCGCCGCCGCTCGAACCGACCAATGTCACCGGGATTCGCCACCTCGACGGCGTCGTGTCGATGGCGCATGGTGCGAATATCGACTCCGCCACCGGCAATTTCTCGATCATGGTCGGCGCCAATCCGTCGCTCGACGCGCGCGGCACCGGCCGCAACGGCTATTCGGCATTCGGCCACGTCGTCGGCGGGATGGACGTCGTCCGCAAGATTCTCGGCAAGCCGGTCGGCGGGGGCAGGGGCCCGATGCGCGGCCAGATGATCCAGCCCGCGCCGGTGACCATTCTCCGCGCGGTGCGGCTCGACGGCGCGCCGCAGCCGACCGGGCGGGTAAAGCCGTGGCTAATCGGCCCGACGCGCTGGATCGCGCCGAACTGAGCCTTTCGATGCTTGACCCATTTTCCCGTTCGCCCTGAGCTTGTCGAAGGGCGCCTAACCGAGAGCGCAACGCTCACGGCCGTGCTTCGACAAGCTCAGCACGAACGGGTGGCAAGAGTGTTGCCCCAACCCCAAACAAAAGGCGCCCGGGCATGCCCGAGCGCCTCTGCTGCGGCGCCCAAAGGGAGGAAAGCGCCGCTAGCTCCGTGTTGGTTACGCCGCGTCGCGATGCTCGATCGCGGAGGGCTGGCTGCCGCCGTTCACGGCGATCTTCTTCGGCTTCATCGCCTCGGGAACTTCGCGGACCAGCTCGATCACGAGCAGGCCGTCGGCGAGGTCCGCGCTCTCGACTCGAACGAAGTCGGCGAGTTCGAAACGGCGCTCGAAGCTGCGATTGGCGATGCCGAGATGCAGGAACGCGCCCTGGTTGTTCTCGTCCTCATTCGCCTTCTTGCCCTGGACCAGCAGCAGATTCTGCTGCGCCGTCACGTCGATCTCGTCGGGCTTGAAGCCGGCGACGGCGAGCGTGATGCGGTAGCGGTCCTCGGCCAGGCGCTCGAGGTTGAACGGGGGATAATTCTCGCTGGCCGCCTGACGCGCGCTGGCTTCGAGCAAGTCGAACAGCCGGTCGAAGCCGACGGTCGAGCGGCGGAACGGAGTAAAGTCGAACTGACGCATTTCAAATCCTCCTATGAGCAAGTTGAACGTCTATCTGCGCTGCGCCCGGAAACCCGCGGCGCTGCTTGCCGCGGCCCATCGGGCACCGCGACAAGACGAATGTGGTTTTGGGTTTCGGCGGTTTCAAGTGCGTCCAGGCGCCCGCCGCGCGCGCCGGAGAAACGCAGCTTCGGCTTCCCCAAGATTCGCTTGCTGGCTAAACCCCACTGACTTGATGGAGATTGGCTGCAACAATTTGGGGGATGTTGATGAGCCTTTCTTCGCTTTCGCTGCTGCTTCTCGCGAGCGCTTCGCCGCTGGCCACGCCTGCGCCCGTGCGCGACGATCCGCCAGCGGTGGCGCCGGGCATCGAAGCAGCGGCTGACGATCCCACCGATGATCCCGACGCGCAGAGCAGCCAGGACGTCGTCGTAACCGCCCGACGCCGCGAGGAGCGCGTGCAGGAAGTGCCGATCGCGCTTTCGGTGATCAGTGGCGAGGATCTGGCGAAGAGCGGCGCGTTCAACGTCTCGAGGCTCCAGCAGGCGCAGCCGGCGCTGCAATTCTATTCGAGCAACCCGCGCAATTCGGCGATCAACATCCGCGGCCTCGGCGCACCGTTCGGCCTCACCAATGACGGGATCGAACAGGGTGTCGGCTTCTATGTCGACGGCGTCTATATCGGCCGGATCGGGGCTTCGACCTTCGATTTCGTCGATGTCGAGCGGGTCGAGGTGCTGCGCGGGCCGCAGGGCACGCTGTACGGGAAGAACACCACCGCAGGGGCGATCAACATCACCACGCGCGCACCGAGCTTCACCCCCGAATCGCGCGTCGAAGTGAGCCTAGGCAATTACGACTTCCTCCAGACCAAGGCCTCGGTCTCCGCGCCGCTGACCGATACGGTGGCGTTTCGCCTGTCGACCTCGGGGACCACGCGTGAAGGCACGATCCAGAACATCCGCACCGGCGTCGACCAGCACCGGCTCCGCAACCTCGGGGTTCGCGGCCAGGTGCTGTGGAACGCCGCGTCGAACCTCGATTTGACGCTGTCGGGCGACTTCAACCGCCAGAACCCTTTGTGCTGCGTGCAATATTATGTCCGCACCGGCGCGACCCAGCGTCCGCTCGCCCGCCAATATGCCGCGCTGGCGGCGGCGTTCGGCTATACGCCGCCCAGCACCGATCCGTTCGACCGCGTCACCGACCTCGACGCCCGGTCGAACTCGCGCCAGGAAATCGGCGGCGCCTCGCTGGTCGCCAATTGGGATGTCGGCGCGGCGACGATCACCTCGGTGACCGCATGGCGCTATTGGGACTGGTTGCCGGCGAACGACCGCGACTTCATCGGACTGCCGATCACTACCGTGTCGCAGAACCCGTCGCAGCAGAAGCAGTTCTCGCAGGAGCTACGAATCGCGTCGAACGGATCGAACAAGCTCGACTACACGCTGGGCGCCTTCTTCTTCCACCAGACAATCAACACCCAGGGCTCGCAGGTCCAGGGCTCGGCAGCGAGCCGCTATCTGCTGTCGGGCGCCGACGCGCTCAATCCCAACGTCCTGAACGGGCTTACCTCGACCAACACGATCAGCTTCGACAATTCCAGTTTCGCGGTGTTCGGCAAGCTCAATTGGGAAGTGGCAAGCGGCTTCCACATCCAGCCCGGGCTTCGCGTAAACTACGACAAGAAGTCCGGCTTTTACGAGTCGGTCGTCAGCCTGCACAACAGCCAGTTCAATTTCGACGCGACGGCGGACAATGTCGCCGCGTTGCTGGCCGCGCGGCCGGCGGGCGCCGCCCGGACGACGTTCCAGAACCAGATCAACACGCTGGCGCCGCAGCGTTACAGCCCGGAGTTCAGCGACTGGAACGTCTCGGGCGATCTCACCTTGTCCTATGATTTCTCGCCGGACATCCACGCTTATGCAACCTATGCGCGCAGCTTCAAGTCGGGGGGCATCAACCTTTCGGGTCTGCCGCTCAATTCCACGAGCACCGGCGTCGACCTCTCCACCCAGACGGTGAAGCCCGAGAAGGTCAATCATTTCGAGCTCGGGCTCAAGACCCAGTTCCTCGATCGCCGCCTCACGTTCAACGCCGCCGGCTTCTGGACCGAAGTCAGCGATTATCAGGCGACGGTGAACAATAACGCGATCAACGTGATCCGCGGCTATCTCGCCAATGCCGGCAAGGTACGCGCGCGCGGCTTCGAATTCGACACCAGTTTCCGTCCGTCGCAGCGCGCCAATGTCTATCTCAACGGCGCCTATACCGACGCGACCTATCGCGAGTTCGTCAACGCCCCGTGCCCGCCCGAGCTTTCCGGCGGCACCGCGACGGCCCCGGGCGGGGTCACCGACCCGGCCGGAACGCCGGGCGGCCGCAGCCCCGCATTCTGCGACATCTCGGGCCAGGTGCTGCCGGGCATCTCGAAATGGTCGCTGTCCTGGGGCGGCGAAGTCAATGTGCCGGTCGGGAGCAGCGTCGGGCAGGTCTATGTCGGCTATGACGGCAATTACCGGTCGCGCTTCTCGTCGAACCCGTCGCAATCGGCGTATACCTGGATCGACGGCTATTCGCTGTCGAACTTCCGCCTCGGTTATCGCGAGGGCGACTTCAACATCTTCGGCTGGGTGCGCAATGCGTTCGACCAGCATTATTTCGAATTGCTGTCCACGCAATCGGGGAGCACCGGGCTGATCGTCGGCCAGCCCGCCGATCCGAGGACCTATGGTTTGACGATCAGCAGCTCGTTCTGATCGTCCATCTACTAGCCTCTCGCCATGGCCGGGGGAGGTTAGGGGGAGGGGGGCGAAGCCCGCACATCGCCCCCCTCCTTTGCTTAGAGAAAGGAAGCGACTCACCCGATCCGTTCGTGCTGAGCTTGTCGAAGCACCGTGCTGCTTCTTCACCCAAAGAAGAACGGCCCTTCGACAAGCTCAGGGCGAACGGAAATAGGGGATGCTGAATGCCCTGAAACGGCAAACGCCCGGACCGTTTCCGATCCGGGCGCCTGCGTGACGACTGCTCGTCAGCCCCCTTTGTTAGGCTCTGCCCGCACGCCCGTACTTGCCTACGAGCGGGGCGAAGCCCTCCCCGAACCACGGCCATTTGCTGCCTGCGTTTCGACAGGCGTTTGCTACGTCGGCGGACGGCTTTTGTCACCGGGTTTACAAAGACTAGGAGCCGATTGGTCGCACCCTGTGGTGAATCGGCAACATAGCGGACACACCCGCGGCGACAGCCGCGCATTGCCAGCCGCGCCCCGCATGGCCTAGAGCGGCGCCGAGCACTCACGTCAGGGCGTTACCGACCGCATGCTACTCTCGCGCTACGAGCGGATGATCGCCCGCCGCTATCTTTTGCCTGGCCGCAGCGAGGCGTTCATCGCCGTCGTCGCCGGGTTCAGCCTGGTCGCGGTGATGCTCGGCGTCGCCGCGCTCATCGTCGTGATGAGCGTGATGAACGGCTTCCGTGCCGAGCTGTTCGACAAGATCACCGGATTGAACGGCCATGCCGTCGTTCAGGGCTATGCCGGCCAGCTCCGCGATTGGCGCCAGATCGTCGCGCAGGCGAAGGCCACGCCGGGGGTGACCAGCGCCACCCCGCTGATCGAGCAGCCGCTGCTGGTCAGCTTCAATGGCCGCGTCGAACCCGCCATGATCCGGGGCATGCGGGTCGAGGACATCCGCAACAATCCCGCGCTCAAGGGCAAGGAAGTGATCGGCTCGCTCAATCGGCTGGTACCTGGCGGCGAGCAGGTCGCGATCGGGTCGCGGCTCGCCGAATCGCTTGGGGCGACGGTGGGCAGCACGATCACGATCATCAATCCGGCGGGCGCCGCGACGCCGATGGGCACGATGTACCGCTCGGTGAGCTACACGGTTACGGCGATCTTCGAGCTCGGCGTCTATGATTTCGACAAGATCTTCGTCGTCATGCCGATGGAGGATGCACAGACGCTGCTCTTGCTGGGCGACGGGGTGAGCATGGTCGAGATCGATGTCGATCGTCCCGACAATGTCCAGCAGATCATCTCGCCGCTCGTCGACAAGGTCGGCAAGAGCGGCCAAATTCGCGACTGGCGCGAGATGAACCGCGAGCTGTTCGAGGCGCTCCAGGTCGACCGGGTCGTGTCGTTCACTGTCCTCTCGATCATCCTCGTCGTCGCTTCGTTCAACATCGTATCCTCGCTGATCATGCTGGTCCGCTCCAAGACGCGCGACATCGCCGTGCTGCGGACGATGGGGGCGACGCGGGGCGGGCTGATGCGGATCTTCGTCACCGTGGGCACCACGATCGGCGCGCTCGGCGTCGCCGCGGGCGGCCTGCTCGGCTTCCTGTTCATCACGTTCCGCGCGCAGGTCGTTCAGTTCATCGGGCTGGTCACCGGGCAACAGGTCTGGGACCCGTCGATGCGCTTCCTCACCGAGCTGCCCGCCAAGACCGATCCGTTCGAGACGATCGGGATCTGCGTGATGGCTTTGCTCTTCGCCTTCCTCGCCACGCTCTATCCGGCATGGAAAGCGGCGAGCACCGATCCAGTCCAGGTGCTGCGTTATGAGTGAGCCGATCCTCCAGACCCGCGGCCTCAAGCGCAGCTTCAAGCAAGGCGAAGCGGTGATCGAAGTGCTGCGGGGCGTCGATCTCGACGTGAATCCGGGCGAGATCGTCGCGCTGCTCGGCCCCTCGGGCTCGGGCAAGTCGACTTTGCTCCAGGCAGTCGGGCTACTCGAAGGCGGGTTCGAAGGCTCGATCCGCGTCGCCGGACAGGAAGCCGCGCAGCTTCCCACGGGTGGCCGGACCCGGATCCGCCGCGACAGTCTCGGCTTCGTCTATCAGTTTCACCATCTCCTCCCCGACTTCAGCGCAATCGAGAATGTGGTGCTGCCGCTGATGATTCACGGCGCCACCCGTGCCGACGCCGATGTGCGTGCAGGGGAATTGCTGTCGGCGCTGGGGCTGGCGGAGCGACTGACGCACCGACCCAACCAGCTCTCGGGCGGCGAGCAGCAGCGAGTCGCGGTGGCGCGTGCGCTCGCCAACCGGCCGGCATTGGTGCTCGCCGACGAGCCAACCGGCAATCTCGACGAAGCCACCGCCGACCGGGTGTTTGCCGAATTCCTCAACCTCGTGCGCGGCGAGGGCTCGGCTGCGCTGGTCGCGACGCACAACGAACGACTGGCCGAGCGGATGGACCGCGTCGTGCGGTTGCACGAGGGCCGGCTGGAGTGAACGCCTGGCGCGAGACGCCGACGCTCGCCGGCCGCCACGTCACGCTCCGGCCAATGGCTCCGGAGGATCGCGAAGGACTGCTCGAGGCATTCACCGGGCTCTATACGCTGTTCCATACGACCGTCCCGACCGCGGAAGAATTCGAAGCCTGGTACGGCCGGATCGCATTTGATGCCGCGGCGGGACGCAACATGCCGTTCACGGTGCTGGATGCGGACGGGCGTATCTCGGGCGTCACCCGTCTGATGCGGATGAGCGAGCCCCATCGCCGCGTCGAAATCGGCGGCACGCTGTATGCCCCGCGCGTCCAGCGCACCGGGCTCAACACCGAGGCCAAATATCTGCTGCTCGGCCACGCCTTCGAGGTGCTTGCAGCGAATTGCGTCCAGATCCGCACAGACTTCCTCAACCATGCATCGCGCCGTGCGATCGAGCGGCTCGGCGCGCGGCTTGACGGCGTGCTGCGCGGCCATCTGATCCTGAAAGGCCATTTGCGCGACAGCGTCGTCTATTCGATCCTCGCGCACGAATGGCCGGGCGTGCGCCGCAATCTCGAACTGCTGATGGCCAGCTACGATGGAGATTCCGCATGACTGCGCTAACCGACATTGCCGTCCGCAAGCCTGGTGGCGAGGAGACGACGCTCGCCGATCATGACGGTGAAGTGCTGCTGATCGTCAACACCGCATCCAAATGCGGCTTCACGCCGCAATATGCCGAGCTGGAGGAACTGCAACGGCGCTACAAGGAGCGCGGCTTTTCGGTGCTAGGATTTCCGTGCAACCAGTTCGGCGGGCAGGAGCCGGGCGATGCGGCGGAGATCGCGAACTTCTGCTCGCTGACCTATGACGTGACCTTCCCGGTCTATGCCAAGGTCGATGTCAACGGTGCCAACGCCGCTCCCTTGTTCGAGCACCTCAAGCGCGAAGCGCCGGGTCTGCTCGGTTCGAAGGCAATCAAGTGGAACTTCACCAAGTTCCTCGTCGATCGCGCGGGCAAGGTAATCGACCGCTATGCGCCGACGACCTCTCCCAGAGATATCGCCGGCGATATCGAACGGCTCCTGTAGAAGCTGGCCAAGCCAGCGACGCGAAGAAGAGCTCAGCTCTTCAGCGTCGTCATTTCTACGGGCTTGCCCTTGGTCGTGGGATTGGATGCGTTGGGCTTGGGGGCCTTTTCAGCCTTCGGCTTACGCACTTCCTTGTTCGACTTCTTCTGACTTTTGGCCATGGCTGTTCCTCTCCGGCAATGTCCGATTCGGACGCTGCGTTATAGGCGACCCATCCGAGTCGGGGTACGCGTCACGCCGCCGCGAATGACCTTCGAACCATAGGCCTTCATGATGATCGCAGTGTCGTCGGCGTTGTTCATGACAACGCGCGTGCCACCGGACTGAAGGGCCTCGATCGCGCTGATCGCGACCTTGCGCTTGGCGCAGGCTGCGATGACATGGTCTTGGGTGGCGTTGATGTTGAGCGCTCTGGACATGGTATCTCCTTCACGCGCGTATCGTCGCGCGCTTTTCGTCAGCTGGGCAGCGAAGAGCCGGAGGGCAGTGCGCCCCCCGGCCCGTTCAAGCTTATGCAGCCTGGAGATTGACCGCCGAGGTCTTGCCGCGGTGATCGGTCTCGAGCTCGTACGAGACGCGCTGCTCCTTATCGAGCGTGTGCATGCCTGCGCGCTCGACAGCCGAGATGTGGACGAAGGCGTCGCCGCCGCCGCCTTCAGGCGCGATGAAGCCATAGCCCTTGTTCGCGTCGAAGAATTTTACGGTTCCGGTAATCATGATGGGTATCCTTGTCCCATGTATGACGGGCATGCGCCAACAGCGGCGCATCCCGGCTTCGGTGAGGCTAGATAGGGACAAAGGGTGGAGCCAAGGCGGCCCAATATCCGTCGCATGCGACGTCAGCCTCGCTCTTATAGGGCAATCAAAGCGAAAAGGGAAGGGCCGGCAAATAGTTGCCCAGAACGAGCTTGGGACGTCGGTTATCTGCCGCCGTCCGGCCGGGATCGCTGCGGTTGCGCGCCGGCTCCACCGAGCGTCAGCAGCGCGGTGATGCTCGACGCGGCGGCGAGGCCGGCGCCGACCAACGCACCGCCATGGAACGCAGCGATCAAACTGGGTCCGGCGCTCGATATCACGGCCCCCGCGATCGCAATCGCGATCAGCCCTCCGGTCCGCGCGATCGCGCTGTTGAAGCCCGAGGCGGTGCCGGAATGCGTGTCGTCGACCGAAGCGAGCACCGCAGTCGTCAGCGGCGCGGCTACGCTCGACATGCCGATCGCAATGACGAGGCAGCCGGGGAATACCGACGTCCAATAAGGCGCGCCATCGTTTACCAGGACGAGCAATGCGAAGCCGAGGGCGACGATGAGCGCGCCGACCGTTAGCGGCCAGCGCGGGCCGACCCGCGCGGTCAGCCGTCCCATCAGTCGCGATGCGAGGCCCATGCCGAGCGGCATCGGCAGCAATGCGAGCCCGGCCTGCAGCGCGGTATAGCCCGCCGCCTCGATCAGCACATAGGGCAGGAGCAACAGCACCCCGCCGAGCGCACCGTAGAGCAGGAAGGTGAGCAGGCTCAGCCCGGCAAAGGCGCGCGAGCCGAACATCGCGAACGGCATCATCGCGCGCGCGCCCCGCCGATGTTCGATCCACAGGAAGAGCGCCGTGGCGATCCCGCCGGCGACGAGGCCGATCGCGACGCGGGCGTCGAGCGCGTGCTGGCTCGACCACAAAGTGAGCGCCCAGGTGAGCGCCCCCAGCGCCGCGGTGGCAGCAAATGCTCCCGGCAAGTCGAGCGGCAGTTCGCCTTCGGCGCTTTCCTCGACATAGCGAAACGCGAGGAAGATTGCCGCCGCCGCCACCGGCACGTTGACATAGAAGATCGCCCGCCAGCCGATCGCGTCGACCAACCAGCCGCCGAGCGGCGGACCCACCGCACCGGCGATCGCGCCGACCCCGGCCCAGGTGCCGATCGCCTTGCCGCGCGCCTCGCCGGTGAACGCATGTCCCAGCGTTGCTAGGCTGTTGGGAAGCAGGATCGCCGCGCCGACGCCCTGCAGCGCCCGCGCTGCGAGCAGCAAGGTGAGGTCGGCCGCCAACGCGCAAGCGATCGATGCGATCGCGAAGATCGCGATTCCGAGGATCAGCAGCTTGCGCCGGCCGAAATGGTCGCCCGCCGCACCGCCGATCAGCAGCAACGCCGAGAGCGGGAGCAGATAGGCGTTGATCGTCCATTGCAGCTCCGCCGGGCTGGCACCGAGATCGGCACCGATCGCCGGCAGCGCGACATTGGTGACCGAGCCGTCGATAAAGGCGAGGCTGGAAGCGAGGATGCAGGCGACGAGGGTGAGCCTGGAGTGAGCGGCGGACATTAGCGGACGCTAGCAGGCTTGCGCCCGCAGCGGGAGCGTCTGCGCGTTGCCGGCTGCGTGCAGCCAAGCCCCTGAATCGTTGCAGGAAACGCAATCGTAACCTCGTTTGCTGCTATATTTGACTATGTTGAGGCGTGCTTCCCCAGCCGTCGGTATCCGCAGCGAACAGGATCAAGCGATTCTGGTCGAGCAGTTCCGCGCCCTGCGCCAGCAGGTGCCGTTGATGTACGCGCTGATGCTGGTCGACGCGACGTTCCTCAGTTTCGCGTCGCAAGGCACGGTGAGCGCGTGGTGGAGCCTCGCGATGCCGGTAGTGCTGGCATTGCTCGGCGGGCTCCGCGCCGCATTCTGGCTGCGCCGGCGAAACGTCGCTCCGGATCCGGAGATGATTCCCCGCTACCTGCTCGGGACGACGATCGTCGCGGTGGTGCTCAGCCTCGGCTTCGGGGGGTGGGGGTTGGTCCTCTACGTCCAGGCCGACCTCGTCCGCCGCGCCTGCATCGCGCTCTATATCTTCATCGGTGCGATCAGCTGCTGCTATTGCCTCCAGTCGCTTCCGCGCGCGGGCCACATCGTGTTGGTCTGCGGTGCCGCGCCGGTTACGCTGTGCCTGCTCTTCTCGGCCGACTGGTTCCTGCGCGGCGTGGGTTTCAACATCGTCGTCGTCACCACGGTGATCCTGCGCATGCTGCGGGCGAGCCATGCCGGCTTTATCGAAGTGCTGACCTCGCGCGCCGACATGGCCGCCGAACAGCGCCGCGCGCAGGGCGCCGAGCAGCGCGCCCACCAGCTGGCGTATCATGATCCGCTGACCGGACTGCCCAACCGCCGCGCGCTGGCCGAGGCGCTCGACACCCGCATGGCCGGGGGCGCCCCGCTGGGATTGCTGATCATCGACCTGGACCGCTTCAAGTCGATCAACGACGTGCATGGCCACCCGGCCGGCGATCAGTTGCTGCGCGACGTTGCGGCGCGGCTCAGCGCGGTCGTCGGCGGGCAGGGCTCGAGCTATCGTCTCGGCGGGGACGAGTTCGCAGTGATCATCGATGCCGAGGGGGAGGGCGCACGCCGCGCCGCGCATTCGATCGTTCATGCCATGCGCAAACCGTTCGCCGCGCCGGATCTGGTCCATCATATCGGTGCCAGCGTGGGGATCTCGCTCTATCCCAACGACGCGCTCGACCGCGAAACGCTGATGCGCCGCGCCGACATCGCGCTGTACAAGGCCAAGCAGTCCGGGCGCAGCCGGCTTTGCGCGTTCGAGCCCTTGCTCGATGCCGAGATCCGGCGGCGAGCCGAGATTGAGCGCGAGCTGCGCGAGGCGATGGCGAGCGACGCGCTGGTTCCGTATTACCAGCCGATCGTCGCCCTCGCGAGCGGTGCGGTCGTGGGGTATGAATTGCTGGCGCGCTGGCAGCGCGGCGACGGCGAGGATATTGGACCCGAGCAGTTCATTCCGATCGCCGAGGAATGCGGCCTGATCGACGCGCTGATGCTGAGGCTGCTGCGGCGGGCATGCCGCGAGACGCGCGGCTGGGAGGTGTCGATCTCGATCAACGTTTCGCCGATCCAGCTCAAGGACCCATGGTTCAGCCAGAAGGTGCTCGCGGTGCTGACCCGCGAGCGCTTCCCGCCGCAGCGGCTGACGATCGAGATCACCGAGAACGCACTGATCGTCGATGCCGAAAGCGCGCAGCAGACGATCGCGTCGCTCAAGAATCAGGGCATCCAGCTGGCGCTCGACGATTTCGGCACCGGCTATTCCTCGCTCAAGCATCTCCAGATGCTGCCGTTCGACCGGCTCAAGATCGACCGCTCGTTCGTGACGTCGATGGAGCGCGACCCGCAGGCGCTGCGGCTGGTCCACGCGATCATCACGCTCGCCAGCACGCTCGACCTGCCGGTGGTCGCCGAGGGAATCGAATCGGCGTCCACGGCGCGTACGCTTGCAGGGCTCGGCTGCGCGATGGGGCAGGGCTTCCATTACGGGCACCCGATGCCGGTCGCCCAGATCGAAGCGCTGGCGGCCGCGGCTCAGCCTGCGTAGCGGTCCTTCAGCACCTTCCAGGTTGCGCGCAGGCTGACCGCTTCGGCGCCCTTGGGGCGGCCCGGCTTGGATGCGCCGTTCCAGCAGAAGATGTCGAGATGCGCCCATTGCGCCTTGTCCGGCGCGAATTCCTTGAGGAACAAGGCGGCGGTGATCGCGCCACCGAACGGCCCCTCGGCGGCGTTGACCAGATCGGCGACGTCGGACTTGAGCGCATCCTTATAGGGTTCGTAGAGCGGCATGCGCCACATCGGATCGGTCTCGGTCTCCGCCGCGGCGAGCAGCTCGGTGGCGAGCGTGTCGTCGTTGGTGAACAGCGCCTGCAGGTCGGCACCGAGTGCTACTCGCGCGGCGCCGGTCAGCGTGGCGAAATCGAAGACGAGCTCGGGATTGCTTTCGCCCGCCTTGGTCAGCGCGTCGCCGAGGATCAGCCGGCCTTCGGCGTCGGTGTTGCTGTTCTCGACCGACAGGCCTTTCCGGGAGATCATCACGTCGCCGGGGCGGAACGCCTCGCCGGAGATCGAGTTCTCGACCGCGGGGACGAGCATGTGGAGGCGCACCGGCAGGCGGTGCTGCATCACCAGCTCGGCCAGCGCCAGCGCGTGCGCCGCGCCGCCCATGTCCTTCTTCATCAGCCGCATGCCCGCGGCCGGCTTGATGTCGAGCCCGCCGCTGTCGAACACGACGCCCTTGCCGATGATCGCGATGCGCGGATGCGCGGGATTGCCCCATTCGAGCTCGATCAGCCGCGGCTCGCGGCCTTCGCCCGCCGCCTTGCCGACCGCCCAGAGCATGCCATAGCCCTTTTCGAGCTCCTTGCCCTTCACCACGCTGAGCGTCGCGCCATATTCCCTGGCGAGCTCGGCCGCGGCGGCCTCGAGATCGGCGGGGCCCATGTCGTTGGCGCCGGTGTTGATCCGGTCGCGCAGCTTGAACGTGACGTTGGCGAGGCGGAGGGCCTCTTCCATCTTGGCGGGGTCGCCGGTGAGCAGGACGCGCGGGCCCTGCGCCTTGTCGTCCTTCTTCTTGTAGCGATCGAATTTATATTGCGCGGTGAGCCAGCCGTGGAGCGCCCTGCCGGGCTCGCGACCGTCGACGCGGTAGGTCCCCTCGGGCAGCGTCTCGGCGAGCTTGGCGAGGCACCAGGGCGTGAGCCGCTCGACATTGGCGACGACGGTGGCCACCGACCAGTCCTCGGCACCGTCGCCGGGCAGGATCGCGCTGGAGAAGGCCGACGTGGAGAGCTTTTGCGCCTGCGCGGCGGTGCGGTGGCGCGGCGGCTGGGTGGCAAGCCAGGCGTCGAAGCCCTTGGCGTCGATCAAGTGGATGGTGCGCGCGGGCTGGCCGCGATCGGGCTGAATCAGCGTGGAAAGGTCAGGCATGGCATCGATCTAGGGATGTGAAGCCCTCGCGCCTAGTCCTTCATCCCAAGATGAATTTTTGTTCATTCCGGAACCGGCCCGCGCTCGGCTGGTTGGCGGTGCGTCCCGGTTGGTGCTCCCGACGATGCGGGAGCGGCACGCCGGTGGGAGACCGTCCGTGACCGATGCCCATAGCTTTGCCGACGATGCCCCTCTCGCGGCAACGCGCGCGCGACAATGGGGCAGTTGGCTGTCGATCGCGGTCGGCACGGTGCTCGCGCTGATCGGAGCGGTCCTTGGGATTGGCGGGACATGGCTCGCGATCCTCGGCGGGTCGCCTTATTATCTGCTCGTCGGCCTGGCGATGATCGCCGCCGGCGTGCTGCTGATCCGCGGCCGGATGACCGGCGGGTGGCTGTATCTCGCGATCGTATTGCTCAGCATGGCCTGGGCATGGTGGGAAGTCGGGGCCAATGCCTGGGCGCAGGTCCCGCGGGTGATCGCGCCGGTGGTGCTGCTGTTCGCGGTGATCGTCGCGATGGCGACGCTGAGCCTGCGGCGCGAGCGGTGGCGCTTCGCGCTGGCCGGCGGCGCGCTGGCGCTGGTGCTCACCACGGTGAATTTCTGGGCCGCGGCAGCGGGCGCGCCGAACCCGGTGCTAAGCGAGCTTCCCGCCGCGGGCACGCGCGGAATGGGAGACCCCTCGGGCCAGCAGGTCGGTGCCGACTGGCCGGCTTATGGCGGGACGTACAGCGCGCGGCGCTATTCGCCGCTGACTCAGATCAATGCGGATAATGTTGGCAAGCTCGAGCGCGCCTGGACGATCCATACCGGCGATCTCCCATCCTCGCCGCAAATCCGCAACACCTATGGTGCCGAAAACACGCCGCTCAAAGTGGGCGACAGCCTGTATCTATGCACGCCGAAGAACATCCTGATCGCGCTCGATCCGGCGAGCGGCAAGCAGCGCTGGCGCTACGATCCCAAGGTGCCGGATACGGCGATCCCCTATACGGCGGCGTGCCGCGGCGTGGTCTATTATGCCGTGCCCGGCATGGCGGCGGACCAGCCCTGCGCGACGCGGGTGATCGAAGGCACGCTCGACGCCCGGCTGATTGCCGTTGATGCGCGCTCGGGCCGGCTCTGCGCCGATTTCGGCGTCAACGGCCAGGTCGACGCCAAGATCGGCATGGGCAAGGTTCCCGATGGCTTCGTCTCGATCAACTCGCCGCCCACCCTGGTGCGTGGCGTTCTGGTCACCGGGCATCAGGTGCTCGACGGGCAGGACCGCTGGGCGCCTTCGGGGGTGATCCAGGGCTTCGATGCGCGGACGGGCCAGCTGCGCTGGGCGTGGGACATGATGCACCCCCAGTGGAACGGCGCGCCGCCGCAGGGGCAGGAATGGGCCCGCGGCACGCCCAACATGTGGACGATCGCAAGCGGCGACGAGCAGCTCGGGCTCGTCTATCTGCCGATGGGCAACGCCGCGGCGGACTATTATTCCTCGCTGCGCCGTCCGCAGGAGAACCAGTTCGCGACCTCGCTGGTCGCGCTCGACGTGACCACCGGCAAGCCGCGCTGGCGCTTCCAGGCAGTGCGCAACGACGTGTGGGATTACGACTTCGGCGCACAGGCGACCCTGGTCGACTATAAAGGCGCACCGGCGCTGGTGCTGCCGTCGAAGCAGGGCGACATCTATGTGCTCGACCGCCGCACCGGGCGTCCGCTGACGCCGGTCGGCGAGATCCGCGCGCCGCGCGGCGGGGTCGAGCCCGCGCAGCGCGCGGCGACTCAGCCGGTGTCGTTGTGGCATAGCCTGCGCAAGCCCGATCTTACCGAGCGCGACATGTGGGGGATGTCGCCGATCGACCAGATGGTCTGCCGCATCCAGTTTCGCCGGGCGAGCTACAAGGGCTTCTTCACCCCGCCCGAGAGCGACCGCTATTCGATCGAATATCCCGGCTATAATGGCGGGACCGACTGGGGCGGGATCGCCGTCGATCCGGTGCGCGGCGTGATCGTCGCCAATTACAACGACATGCCGAACTATGTGCGGCTGGTGCCGCGCGCCAAGGCGGATAAACTGGGTTGGGCACCGCGCGACCAGGCGCGCGGCGAGATCGGCGGCGCGGAGGGCGCAGGCGATCCGCAGGCCAACACCCCCTATGCGATCAACGTCAATGCCGGCTGGCGGCTGCCCTTTACCGGCATGCTCTGCAAGCAGCCGCCTTATGGCGGGATCCGCGCGATCGACATGGCCACCGGCAAGACGATCTGGGATCGCGCATTCGGCGAGGCGCGGACCAACGGTCCGTTCGGTATGCCTTCGATGCTGCCGATCACGATCGGGACACCCAATAACGGCGGCGCGGTGGTGACCGCGAGCGGGCTGGTGTTCGTTGCCGCGGCCACCGACAATCTGATCCGCGCGATCGACCTGCGCACCGGCAAGACAGTGTGGAAGGACGTGCTACCGGGCGGCGGGCAGGCGACGCCGATGGTCTATGAGACGAACGGCAAGCAATATCTCGTGATCTACGCGGGCGGGCATCATTTCATGCAGACCCCGGTGAGCGACGAGGTGGTGGCCTACGCCTTGCCGTCCTAGTCCGTCATCCCGGCGAACGCCGGGATCTCGGGCCACGAGGGTTGCACCTGCTGCCTGAGATCCCGGCGTTCGCCGGGATGACGGTTACGCGCGAGGCTTCACCTTCGGTGCGCACAGCGCAAGCGCGCGGTCGATGATATGGAGCAGGCGCCGGCGGCCTTCCGACAGGCCTTCGGCGTCATCGCCGCGATCGAGCGTCTCGAAGTTCAGATATTTCAGCCCATGGAGCACGGCGTAGTTCGATAGCGAACCGTCACTGGCGACGACGCGCTCCTGGACGACGTTGAAGTCCGCGGCGACCATCCGGTCGCGGCAGAAAGCGGTGCTCGGGCTCTGCTTGGGGCGATAGGTAGCGAAAGCGACGGTGTCGTCATCGTCCCACGGCCAGGCGCGGCCCTGCGAGGGGCTGGGGGTCAGCACGTCGTCGCAATAGCGAATCGAGATCACGCCCTGGCCGAGCGGATCGGACTGGTTGCAGCGCGATTCGCCAGTGTCGAAGCCCCGCGCATTGGTGTGGAGCGCGATCACCGGCATGCCCGGTTCGAGGTCGGCGAGGATGCGGCGGGCATAGCCTGGCAGCGCGCCGTCGAAATTGCGGTTGGGATCGATCGGGCGGCCATAATCGACAGCCTGGTTCATCCGGATCCCGTCGTTCGCGACCCCCGCATCGACTGCGATCAGCGTACCGCCATATTTGCGCACTGCCGCCAGCCCGGCCTCGAACCCGGCATTCTCGTTGTCATGGGGCACGAACCACAGCGGGCCCGCGCGGCGGCGGACATTGGCGATCCGCCATAGCCGCCACGCCGCGCGCTCCTCGCGGAACTCGATTCGGCTGACCTTGAGGCCCTTCCATTCGGCAGGATCGCGATGCCGGGCGAAGTCGTCGTCCTGCACCGTCAGCGGGTCGACGCTGCGCACATGCGTGCCGGGGTCGCCCGCGCTGGCGCTGGCGAGCGATAGCCAGCCAAGGCCGGCGAGAAGCACAATGCGGATCATCCGATGGCGAGCATAGGGGCTGCCCGTCGGCTGTCACCCGTCGCTTGGCCGCAGGCTATGCCCCGCGCAACACACGCTCAGGCAAGCGGCACGCCGTAGAGGTCGTGCTCGTCGGCGTCCTCAATTGCCACCCTTACGATGTCGCCCTGCTTCAAATGCCCCGCATCGCGCAGGAAGACCTCGCCGTCGATTTCGGGCGCGTCGGCCTGGCTGCGGCCGGTGGCGCCGTCGTCGCCGACGTCGTCGATGATCACTTCGAGCGTGCGGCCGATCTTGGCCTGGAGCTTGGCGGCGGAGATCGCCGCGGTCTTCTCCATCACCCTTGCGTAGCGCTCTTCCTTGACTTCCTCGGGCACTTGATCGGGCAGGAAGTTGGCCGAGGCGCCCTCGACGGGCTCGAAGCGGAACGCGCCGACGCGGTCGAGCTGGGCTTCTTCGAGCCAGTCGAGAAGATATTGAAAGTCCGCCTCGGTCTCGCCGGGGAAGCCGACGACGAAGGTCGAGCGGATCGTGATGTCCGGCGCGATCGCGCGCCAGCCGCGCAGCCGCTCGAGCACCTTGGCCTCGTTGGCGGGGCGGCGCATCCGGCGTAGCACGCTGGGGGAAGCGTGCTGGAACGGGATGTCGAGATAGGGGAGGATCAGCCCCTCGGCCATCAGCGGGATGACCTGGTCGACATGCGGGTAGGGATAGACATAATGCAGCCGAACCCAAGGCGCGATCTTGCCGAGCTCGCGCGCGAGATCGGTCATGTGGGGGATCACTTCCTGCCCCTTCCACATCCGCGGCTCCTTGCGGATATCCACGCCGTACGCCGAAGTGTCCTGGCTGATGACCAGAAGTTCCTTGGTGCCCGCCTCGACCAGCTTCTCGGCTTCGCGGAGGATCGCGTCGGGGCGGCGGCTGACGAGGTCGCCGCGAAGACTCGGGATGATGCAGAAGGCGCAGCGGTGGTTGCAGCCCTCGGAGATCTTCAGATAGCTGTAATGACGCGGAGTCAGCTTGAGCCCGGCATCGGGGACGAGGTTGACGAAGGGCGAGGGCGGCATCGGCGCCGCATCGTGGACGGCGCCGACGACTTCCTCATATTGGTGCGCACCGGTGACTGCGAGCACCTTGGGGAAGCGCGCGCGGATGAGCTCGGCTTCCTTGCCCATGCAGCCGGTGACGATCACCCGGCCATTCTCGGCGATCGCCTCGCCGATCGCTTCGAGCGACTCTTCCTTTGCGGAATCGAGAAAGCCGCAGGTGTTGACCAGCACGATGTCGGCGCCTTGGTAGTCGGGCGACATCGCATAGCCGTCGCTGCGCAGCTTGGTGAGGATGCGTTCGCTGTCGACGAGATTCTTCGGACAGCCGAGCGACACCATCCCGATGCGAGGGGACTCAGGGAGTTTGGTTGCCATGATTGCCGCGCGACATAGGCATTTTGCGGGAAATTGCTAGCCGGGGGTTTCCGGCGTAGCTTCACCACCCTGCAGGTGCGGGGAGGGGAAGATGCATATTCACTGGCTGGCGATCGGGCTGGCGGCGGTTGCCGGTTTCGTGGTGGGCGGGCTGTGGTACGGCCCGTTGTTCGGCAAGGCGTGGATGCGGGCCCGCGGAATCAGCCATGAGCAAGCGGCGAAAGGAAACATGCCGCTGATCTTCGGCACGACCTTCGTGCTCAACCTGATCGCCGCATTCATGCTCGACCATCTCTATGCGACCTATGACGCGCCGCTGGGGCTGCATTATTCGCTGGTGATCGCGGCGATCGTCGGCGTCGGCTTCATCGCGACGTCGATCGGGGTGAACTATCTGTTTTCGCGCCAGCCGAGGGCGTTGTTCCTGATCGATGCGGGATATTGGATCACGATCTATCTGGTGATGGGGGCGATCCTGGGGCTGCTGCGCTAGATATCGCTTGTGACCATGGCCTCGCCGGGATGACGGTCGGGACGGGGCCTAGGCCGAGGCGATCGGTGCGCGGAACAGGAAGAACGCGCCGGCTGCGATCAGGGCGAACCCGATCATGTGGTTCACGGTAATCTTCTGGCCCAGATAGAGAATCGAGAATGCCGCGAACACGGCGAGCGTGATCACTTCCTGGATGCCCTTCAGCTGGGCTGCCGAATAGACGTTGCTGCCCCAGCGATTGGCGGGAACGGCGAGCATATATTCGGGAAGCGCGATCAGCCAGCTCACCAGGATCACGAGGACCAGCGGCGCGGCCTTGAACTTGAGGTGACCGTACCAGGCGAAGGTCATGAAGACGTTCGACGCAACGAGCATCGCAATGGGCAGCAACCGCTCGATCATGCGGTGACGATCTCGACGATCAGGTCGCCTGCCTTCAGCGCTGCGGCCTCGGGTGCCTTGTGATCGAAATGCGCGTCGCCGCGATAGATGCGGAGGCCGAGGCCGGTCCGGATCGCAGCGAGGGGCTTTCCGACCTCGTCCGGCAGTACCGGGCGTTCGGAAAGCTCGACTTCGCCGTGATAGGAGGCGAGGTCTGTCAGATAGCCGGAAAGGTGCGGCCCCGTGCACGAGCCGGCGAGCAGCAGTCCGGCGAAGCTCACCGGGTTGACCACCGTCGTCGCCCCGGCCGCCCGCGCGGGAAGTTCGTTGTCCTCGTTGCGGACGATCACGCTGATCGGAATCGCCGACGCCAGATGCCGCGCAGTGAGCGTGATCAGGATCGACGTGTCGTCGCGGCCGGCGCAGACGATCATCGATTCGGCGCTTTCGATCCGGACGTCCTTGAGGATCTGGTCGCGAGTCGCGTCGGCCTGGAGGACGATGCAGCCGCATTCCTTGGCGCGGCTGAGATTCTCCTCGCGCGTATCGATCACCACGATGCGTCCGCTATCGGTACCGCGCGCGATCAGTTCGTCGACGGTCTCGGCGCCGGTGGTGCCGTAGCCCGCCACGATTATGTGACCCGAAAGGGTCCGCTGGATCACTGCCATACGCCATTTGTCCCAGGTGCGCTTGAGCACGAAATTATACGCGGTGCCGAGGAAGAGCAGCACCACGAAGACGCGGATCGGTGTCACCACGAACGCATCGAACATCCGCGCCGAGGTGCTGACCGGCACGATGTCGCCATAGCCGGTGGTGGTCACCGAGATCGAGGTGAAATAGAGGATGTCGAGGAAGCTGACCTGACCGTCGGCGCTGTCCCGCAACCCGTCGCGCTCGAGCCAGTGTACCCCCACCGCAAGCGCCAGCAGGCCCAGCACCGCGAGCACCCGCCAGCTGATCGAGACCCAGATCGGCAGGCTCGACTTGCGTTTGAGCGTCGCAGGCGGAAGCACCGCCATCAGCGCGCGGGCAGCCTCGATACCGGATCGACCGGCGTGCGCCCCTGGCGGATTTCGAAATGGAGTTCGGGGCGGTCGGTGAAGCCCGAATTGCCGGAGAGCGCGATCATCTGGCCCTTCTTCACCGATTGGCCGCGCTGCACAAGCAATTGTCCGGCATGGCCATAGACCGTCGTGGTGCTGTTGCCGTGCTTGACGATGACGAGGCCGCCGAGCGCGGGAACGTCGCTGCCGACATACGCGACGACGCCGTCCGCGGCGGCGAGCACCGGCGTATCGAGCGGCACCGCGATCTTGATCCCGTCATTGCGCTCGCCGCTCCTGCCGGGGCCGAAGCGCTTCACGATCGAACCCTTCACCGGCCAGGCGAACTGGCCCGCGACGCGCCGGACCGGCGCGGCAACCGGGGTCGTCGCCGGCAGCACGCGCGACGACGATGCGGTAGGCTTTGCCGGCCTGGCATTCGCCGCGAGCGCGGGCTCGCCGCCGGTGAGGATGTCGTCGATATCGAGGTGGAAGCGCGCGGCGCGTTCCTCGATCGTCTCGGGGCGGGAGCTCGGTACCAGCAGCCGCTGGCCGGTGCGCAGGATATAGGGCTCCGCGAGCGCATTGCCGGACACGATCCGCGACCATTCGACTCCATAAGCGCGGGCGATCGCGATCCCGGTCTCGCCGGCGCGGACGAGATGATAGCGCCCGCCGGGGATGGTGAGGCGCTGCCCGGGCTGGATGACGAACGGCGCGATCAGGTTGTTGGCCCGTGCGATCGCCTCGGAGCCTGCGCCGGTCCTTGCCGCGATCGAGCGGAGCGACTCGCCGGGCTGGACGACATAAATAGAGCTCGACACGAGCTTCGCATCGGGCGTGACTCGGCGCGCTTCCCAGGCGGGCGGCGGTGCAGGCAATGCGCGTACATCCTGATCGATCGAGCGGCGCTCGAATTGTTCCTGCTGGCGATTTTGCTCCGGCGCCTGATAGGCGCGCGGTCCTCGTCCGGCCTCGGCCGGTATGCAGCCCGAGATCAATATGACGCCAAACGGCAGTGCCCCCATCCGGCGCATTGCAAACCCCCCTTACCCCTTGAAAATTTATTAAGGTAAGCGCGGCCGCTTAACAATAGAGCGACTTGAGACCCTCCAGCGAGTCGCGATGAGTCAGGTCGAGATGGAGCGGAGTCACCGTGATCCAGCCTTGCTCGATCGCCTCGAGATCGGTGTCGGGATCGGGGGTGTGCGGCAGCCGGCTCATCACCAGCCAGTAATAGGGAAAGCCGCGCGGATCGACGCGCTTGTCGAGCCCGGCGCGGCCATAATCGCGCAAGCCCTGCGCGACCGGTTTGATCCCCTTCACCGCGTCGGCAGGGACCGACGGGAAGTTGATGTTGACCAGGGTGCGCGGCGCCCAGGGCGCATCGAGCAACGGCCGCAGCGCGCGTTCGCCCCAGGCCTCGGCGGTCTCGAAGGGGACCTGATCGCCCATGCCGGTGTGTGCGTAACGCTGGCTGAGCGCAACCGAGCGGATCCCGGCGAGCGCCCCCTCCATCGCGGCGGAGACGGTGCCCGAATAGCTGACGTCCTCGCCGACATTGCCGCCGCGATTGACCCCCGACAGGACCAGATCGGGGGGCGAGCCCTTCATCGCCTCGCCGAGCGCGAACATCACGCAATCGGTCGGCGTGCCGCGGACTGCGTAGCGGTTGTCGCCGGCGCGGCGGACGCGGAACGGCTCGGTCAGGGTGAGCGAGCGGCTCTTGCCCGATTGCTCCTCGGCGGGGGCGACCACGGTGATGTCGTCCGAGATCGTCCGGGCGATCCGCTCGAGCACCGCGAGTCCGCGCGCGTGAATGCCGTCGTCGTTGGTGAGCAGGATGCGCATCAGCGTGGCTCGAGCCGGTTGAGCCCGCCGAGATAGGGCTGCAGCACTTCGGGAACCGCGACCGAGCCGTCTTCCTGCTGGTAGTTCTCCACCACGGCGACCAAGGTGCGGCCGACCGCCAGCCCCGATCCGTTGAGCGTATGCACGAAGCGCGTGCCTTTCTCGCCTTGCGGTCGATAGCGCGTGTTCATCCGGCGGGCCTGGAAGTCGGTGCAGGTCGAGCAGGACGAGATCTCGCGATACCGCGCCTGTCCGGGGAGCCAGACTTCGAGATCATAGGTCCGCGCCGCCGAGAAACCCATGTCGCCGGTGCACAATTTCATCCGGCGGAAGTTGAGGCCCAGCCTGGTCAGGAGGTCTTCGGCACACGCCGTCATCCGCTCGTGCTCGGCTTCGGACTGGTCGGGCGTGGTGATCGAGACCATCTCGACCTTCTCGAACTGGTGCTGGCGGATATAGCCGCGGGTGTCGCGTCCCGCCGAGCCGGCCTCGGAGCGGAAGCAGGGCGAGAGCGCAGTGAAGCGCAGCGGCAGGACCTCCTCCGACAGGATCTGCTCGCGCACGCTGTTGGTCAGGCTGACTTCGGAAGTCGGGATCAGCCAGCGGCCGTCGGTCGTCTGGAAGCTGTCCTCGGCGAATTTGGGGAGCTGGCCGGTGCCGAACATCGCTTCCTCACGGACGAGCAGCGGGACGACGGTCTCCTCATAGCCATGATCGCGAGACAGCGTGTCTAGCATGAACTGGCCGAGCGCGCGGTGGAGGCGCGCCGCGCTGCCGCGGACGAAGGTGAAGCGCGAGCCGGCGAGCAAAGCGCCGGTCTCGAAATCCAGGCCGAGCGCGGGGCCGATCGCGTCGTGCTCCTTCGCTTCGAAGGCGAAGACGGGCTGCGTTCCGCGTTCGTGGACGAGGGCGTTATCGTCTTCGTCGGTGCCTTTGGGAACGTCGGCGAGTGGGAGGTTGGGGATTGCCGCGAGCAGGGTTGTCAGTTCGGCACCCGCGGCCTTTTCCTCGGCGTCGATCGCGGGCATCCGCTCCTTGAGCGCGGCGACTTCGGCCATCAGGTCGGTCGGGTCATCGCGCCGGGCCTTGGCCGCGCCGATCGCCTTCGATGCTTCGTTGCGGCGGGCCTGAACGGTCTGCGCCTCGTGGATAAGCGCGCGGCGGCGCTCGTCCAGCGCCAGCAACTCGGCCGAGCGCGGCGCCAGCCCACGCTTCGCCAGACCGGCGTCGAATGCCTCGGGATTTTCGCGGATCGAGCGGATGTCGTGCATGGCGGGGCGTATGGCTGCGCGCGCCCAGCCGCGCAACCCTGCGGCGTGCGGGCGCGTTGGAGGACCAGTCCAGAAACGAAGGAGATGAGCAATGCAGGTTCCGCACGATACGGTCGTGGTGGTCGCGGATGGCCGGAAGATGCTGTTCCTCAGGAACGAGGGCGATGCCGCCTTTCCGAACCTGCAAGTCGAGAAGAAAGTCGTCGACAACCATAATCCATCGCATAGCGAGCAGGCGACCGACCTGGCCGGCGGCGCGTCGAGCACCCGCGGCGGCGGGCAATGGGGCGGGGGCAGCATGGGCGAGGTGGACTTCCACCAACTCGAGGAAGACCGCTTCGCCGCCGATACAGCGGCGCTGCTCAAGAAGCGTGCGCTCGCCCAGGATTTCGAATCGCTGATCATCATCGCGCCACCCAAGACGCTGGGCGAGCTGCGCAAGCATTATCACAAGGAAGTCAGCGACCGGCTCAAGGCCGAAATCGCCAAGGATCTGACCGACCATACGGTGGCGCAGATCGAGGAGGCACTGGCGCGAGCGGAGTAAGCGCATGTCGCCCCGGCGAAAGCCGGGGCCTCAGGCGGCAAGCGAACGGCTTCGGCGTGCGAGATCCCGGCTCTTGCCGGGGTGACGTTATGCGGCGGCCGCGACCTTCTTCTTGCCGAAGCGCTTGCGGGCGACGAGCGCCGCCGCAGCGCCGCCGAACAGCAGGATCATCGGCGGGGCGGGGACCGGCTCGGGGCCGCCCGGAGGCGATGGCGGAGGATTGTGACCGCCGCCGCAATGCTTGCCCCATTTGCAGCCCCAGCTGCTCGACGTGCTCCAGCCGCTCGACGTGCTCCAGTTTCCGCTCGACGAGGTGCTCGACGACGTCGACGAGGACGTGGAAGACGATGTCGACGATGAAGTCGACGAACTTATGCCGCTCGAAGTCGAAGTCGATGAACCGCCGGTCGAAGTCGAAGTCGAAGAGCCGCCAGTCGATGTGGACGATCCGCCCGACGACGTGCTGGTCGAAGAGCCCCCGCTCGAAATCTCGATGTTGATGCCGCTGCTGCCCGAACTGCTGCCCGAGCTGCCGAAGAAGCCGCCGGCGAAGAACCCTCCGCCGAAGCCGCCGCCATAGCCGCCGGAGCCACCGACGACGCCCGCCGCCGCGGCGCTGCTTGCAGCCACCGCCGGCATTTCGCGCGGCGGGAGCGGGATTGGGGCGCCCTGCGTGGTCACGACGACCACCTGGGGCTGCGCCTGGGTCGTCGTGGTGACGACGCGGCGCACGAGCTTCTTGCGCACGACGCCGGCAACCGGCCCCTTGCGGACGACGCGCTTCTTCGCGACCGAATATTGCTGCACGACGCTGGGCTGCGTCACGCGCTCGACGGCATAGACGCCGCCGCCGCCGATGACTGCGCCGCCACAGGCACATGCGCAGAGTTTCGCCAAGGCCATGCGAACCGACATGATGTCCCACTCTTCCTGTTGCTGGCGCCTCGCTCCCCACGGGACCGTCAGCAGCTTCTGCGCCATCAATGCGCAAGAAACGCAAAACAAAACATTAAGCGCAAGCGAAACGAGGGGCATTTACCTTGTTCTTGGACTGTTTTTTTTGTCCGCCGCGTTGAGCTTATGGTTAATGTACGGTTTCGGAACGGTTCGAGAGCCTGCCGCATCGTTACTTGTGAAGAAGCGCGGTTAACGCCGGCCATCTGCGACTCTTGTTCAGGCGCTGCTAATTTCCCCCATGTTATCGGGAATTAGACAGCGCGCCTGTCATAATAGCGCGCTTGTTAATGGGCTTGGGCGCAAGTATAGGGCGTGCGGGCAAAAGGCAGCGTCCAGCGGCTTGGCAACTGGGCGACCGGTTTGGAGAGTGGGGATGGCTACGGTTTTGGAACGCTCGGAGGACTCGGGGAAACACTTTCCTCCCGCGGCAAATGACGGCGACGACGGCTATCGGCCGCGCAGTGACGAACCTTTCATGAACCCGCGGCAGCAGGAATATTTCCGCGACAAGCTCCTGGCATGGAAGGATGCGATCTTCCGCGAGGCGGCCGGAACGCTCAACCAGCTCCAGACCGATTCGCTGCGCGAGGCTGATCTCACCGATCGCGCCTCGAGCGAAACCGACTGGTCAATCGAGCTGCGCACCCGCGATCGCCAGCGCAAGCTGATCTCCAAGATCGACGCGGCGCTGCGCCGGATCGAGGAAGGCGAATATGGCTATTGCGAAGTGACCGGCGAGCCGATTTCGCTCGCCCGGCTCGAGGCACGGCCGATCGCGACGATGACGGTCGAGGCGCAAGAGCGCCACGAGCGCAACGAAAAGGTCTCGCGCGACGAATAGCGACATAAGGGGTCGTGCGATTTTTTACAGCGCCGGCCTTCAAATTTACGCTTTTGTCAGGGATTGCTGTTCTAATTAGCGCATTGAATTTTTTGCTTTAGAGCAGCTCCGATGGACCAGTTCTCTACCGATTCCGTGAACGCGCTCTCCGCCGACGATTTCGCCGGTCAGCGCAACGGCTCGCGCGACAGCCTGATGCTGACCGCGCAGTTCCGTTTTGTCGGTGACGACAAGATCGCACACGTTCGCGTGCGCAATCTTTCCTCCGGCGGACTGATGGCCGAATATGCCGCGCCGGTGGAGATCCGTACTCCGGTGGAGATCGAAGTGCGCGGCGTGGGCTGGGTCAAAGGGCGCATCGCCTGGGCCACTGACGGCCGCGTCGGGATCGCTTTCGACATCGAGATCGACCCTATGCTGGCGCGCAAGCCGGTGGGCAAGGGCGGGCAGAGCTTCACCAAGCCGGTGCTGACGCGGCGCTGATCGCGCCGCCAAGATTGCCATCGACATCGGAAGAAGGTGCGACCGCAAAGCCGCACCTCCCGGACAAAGCCGTGGACGGCGGCGCTAGCGGCTGAGCTCCTCCTTGACGCGCAGCTTCTGCTTCTTCAAATCCGCGATCAATATCTGGTCCGGCAAGGGCCGTTGCGACTCGGCTGCGATCTTGCGATCCAAAGTCGAGTGTTTGGCATTGAGTGCCGTGAAATGCGCGTTCTGCATGGAAGCATTACTCCTTCGATAAGCGCCGGGGGGATCCAATAAATCACCTTTCGAACCGCTTGTCGCCCCCCGTATTCGGCGCAATCGACAGCCCGCGGAAAAGGCGCGATGGTTCGTTGTTACCTGTACGCGCGTAAGGGGACGGAGATGGACGAAACCGAGATTCAGCGGCGGCTCGAGGCGCTCAGGACCGAGCATCGCGATCTCGATACTGCAATCGAAGCGCTGGGTCAGACCGGGTCGGCCGATCAGCTGCAGCTCGCCCGGCTCAAGAAGCGCAAGCTACGGCTGCGCGACGAAATCTCGCAGCTCGAAGACGAACTGGTCCCGGACATCATTGCCTGATCTCCCGGGCCGGGACGGAAGTCTCGTGATATTAAGCATTCAACTGGCGCGCCCGTTATGGCACTTCAGTCGGGGATGATGGAGAAGGCAACCTCGGCGATTCATCGCAGGCTGGTCGATTCGCTCTATGTCGAGGCGATGCTGCTGGCCGATGAGGCGCGCGCTTATTTCGACGTGGTCGGACGCGCCGAGCGCGAGTCGCTGGAAGCGCTGAGCCGCGTGACCTTTTCGTGCGAGTCGCTGAAGGTCACCACGCGGTTGATGCACATCATCGCCTGGCTGCTCACGCAGCGCGCGGTGCAGGCGGGGGAGATTACGCCCGTCGACGCGCTAGCGCCGTCGCGGCGGCTGGGCGAGGCGCCCGATACCGATGGCACGACGCTGCAAGCAATGCCGACCCAAGCGCGATCGATCATCGCCACCAGCATCGAGCTGCACCGCCGCGTCGCGCGCCTCGACGCTTCGCTCGACGAGCCGGTGGTCGATGACAGCCCGGCGCGCCGAATGTTCGCGCGGCTTTCCGCTTCTTTCTAATTCCAACTAAATCAGCGCCGCTTTCGCAGCCGCATATTCCTTCTTCAGCCGCTCGATCTTCACCGCGGCGGGCTCGACCGCAGTCACCGCGCCGATCCCCTGGCCCGATCCCCAGATTTCCTTCCACGCCTTGGCGCCGCCGAAGTTCATCGCGCTGGGATCGCTCTCGGGCAGCTTGTCCGGATTGAGGCCCGCGGCGACGACCGAGCTGCGCAGGTAATTGCCATGGATGCCGGTGAACAGGTTCGAATAGACGATGTCCGCGGCGCGGCCCTCGACGATGCCCTGCTTGTAGGCATCGACGGCGTTGGCCTCGTCGGTCGCGATGAAAGGTGAGCCGATATAAGCGAGGTCGGCGCCGAGCACTTGCGCCGCCAGCACCGCGCGGCCGGTGGCGATCGCGCCGGACAGGATGATCGGCCCGTCGAACCATTCGCGGACTTCCTGGACAAAGGGGAAGGGGTTCAGCCGCCCGGCATGCCCGCCCGCCCCGGTGGCGACGAGGATCAGCCCGTCGGCGCCCTTTTCGACTGCCTTGTGCGCGAAGCGATCGTCGATGACGTCGTGGAGCGTGATCCCGCCCCAGCTATGCACCGCGTCGTTGAGCTCGGGCCGCGCGCCGAGCGAGGTGATCACGATCGGCACCTTCCACTTGGCGCAGGTGTGGAGATCGGCTTCGAGCCGGTCGTTCGAGCGATGGACGATCTGGTTGACCGCGAAGGGGGCGGCCGGCACGTCGGGGTTGGCGCGGTCCCAGGCGGCGAGTTCCTCGGTGATGCGGTCGAGCCATTCGTCGAGCAAGCTCTGCGGCCGGGCGTTGAGCGCGGGGAACGAGCCGACGATTCCCGCCTTGCATTGCGCGATGACCAGATCGGGCACCGAGATGATGAACAGCGGCGAGCCGATGACGGGGAGCCGGAGGCGGTCGAATATCGGGGGAAGGGCCATGGACCAGTTTTGTAGCGCAACCGGATTGGCTGTCCATGCCGGTGTTTGCGACGCTACGGCATGGCCGACCGAAATCAGTCGACTCGGCGCAGACCCTGGGCATATTCGCGCTGCTTGGCGGCATAGAGCGCGGCCGATGCCTTGAGCATCGCCTTCTGAATCTCGTCGAGCGGGCGGATTGCCTTGGCCGGAGAGCCGACGATCAAATGGCCCGGCGGGAACGTCTTGCCCTCGGTGATCAGCGCGCCGGCGCCGATCAGGCAATCCTCGGCGATCACCGCGCGGTTGAGGATGACGACGCCCATGCCGACGAGCACGCGATCACCGATCGTGCAGCCATGGAGGATGGCGTGGTGGCCGACGGTGACGTCTTCGCCCAGCGTGCAGGGCGTGCCCGGATCCGAGTGCAAAGTCGCGCCGTCCTGGACGTTGGTGCGCGCGCCGATCAGGATCGGGGTGTTGTCCGCACGGATCACCGCGCCGAACCACACGCTGGCAAGCTCGGCGAGCCGGACGTCGCCGATCAGGTCGGCACTGGGTGCGACCCAGGCGTCGGGCGCTATGACCGGCTGATGGCCGCCCAGTTGGTAGAGCGGCATGCCTTCAGAAGATCGGCGTGTCGAAGCCGGCGGGGACGGGCATGTGCAGCCCCAGCAGGAATGCGAGGGCGACTGCACCGAACAGGATCGCCAGCGTCGAGGAAAGCGAGAACAGACCCCAGCCGACGAGGGTCACCATCTGCGGGTCCGGCCGCTGCTCGCGTTGGTTGCGCTGCATCGTGAACAGCACGAACATCGCCACCATCGCGTAAAGTGAGATGAGAAACTCGGTCATATCCTCTAACTCCGCCTCCGCCTGTTCGCCGACGTCAGGGTTAGCCGGACGCAGTTAACGCTTCAATCCGGGGATTCTGCGGATCGCCGCGCTGCAGCAAGGATTGATCGCGATCCCCGCCTGAACAAGTCGCGCAGCCGCCGGCGCAATGTGGCAGGGCAGCGCCACGCTGGCGATAACCGCGCCCGCACTGGTAAATGCGGGCGCGCACCCCATATCCAGGGCATCGCGCCACCGTATTTGAGCAAGGCGCGGCTGAGAGATGCCTGTGCTCCCGCTCCGACGGGAGATTCGCGTGTCGCGTGCACTTAATATCGATGCCGACACTGCCACGGTCATCGCAATGGCCGCCAAGCATGCGGCCGCGATCAGCGCGATCGAGCCTCTGCACCCGCGCGGCACGCGGGTGGTGCTGATGAATATCGACGGTGCCAACGTGCTCGCCAAAGCCTTTGGCAAGCGCGTACTGACGGGTCCGGTAACGCGCACCCGGCTGCGGCCCTGACGCTTCGCGGGCGCACCGGAACAGCCAACGTGCACGGGAGTTCTCTCCAGAGCGGATCCGGCAGTCGCGCACGCCTCCATCTATGGAAGGACTTCCTTATTCCCCCATCATCGATCCTGTGCCGCGCGCAGGAGGCTCTCCAGCGTGCCCGCGCCGCCGCTTCGACGCTCGACAGCGTTCGCATCCAGGCCGAAGCCGCCGCTGCCGCATGGGCAAAGGAAGCGGTTGCCGCCGAGCATCGAGAACGGCGGAAATTGCGCGCCGCTGCGACGAACGACGCGCAACGCGCGCACGCCGGACAGGAAGAACGCGGCTTCAGCGAAAATCCCGACCGCGGGCTCGCCAGCGCCTGACCGTATTCGGCCCGGCGTTCAGTTTGCCTGCCCGGCAACGAGCGTTGCCTTGACGTAGCGAACTGCTGCAACCGAAGTCCCCTGCGATCCGCTCTTCGGCGCCTTGATCGAAAAGGTGCGGGCGGCATAGTCGCAGGCCGTGCGATCCGCGGCGGGACTGCCGCTCGAGGCGAGGACCGCGCAGTCCCTGGGTGAACCTGCGCCATAGAAGACGATCTGCACTTCCGCGGGGCGATCATAGCCCTTCGGAAGCGCCGGGACCTGCAGCACCGCGTCGACCGAAGTGCGCGGCTGATGCTCCTTTTCCAGACCCCACGGAGTCGACAGCCGATATTCGCCGGCTACCGCGCGGCCGTTGGCATCGATTGCCGGTGCGAAATGCGCGCGCCGGCTGAGCAAATTGCAGGTCTGCGCGTCCAGCAGCTTCGACAGGCTGGTCTCGGTGACCTGGCATTGCGTCACCGTGCCGTCGGCCGATACCTGGAGGAGCACGGAGACGATCCCTGCCTCGCCGCGGCGGATCGCTTCCATCGGATAGTCGGCATAGGTGATCGCCGGCTGGGGATCGACGAGCCGGGGCGGCTGGGCGGCAGCGAGGGATGCGGCTTGCAGCGCTGCGAGCAACAGAGTGAGCATCATCGGCCTCCCTCGAAAATGAGGACGCCAACATGACTCAGAGCGACGCAACAGGCAATGCGGCAGACGCGCCGCCCCCGCTAGTTGGCGACAGGCTCCCGCCGCTCGGGGGCGGGCGCGGCTTCCCAGCCGCCGCCGAGCGCATTGAACAAGGCGACCTGTGTCTCCGCCAACGTGGCGTTCGACTGCGCCAGCGTGGCGCGCGCGCTGGCGCGGTCGCGTTCGGCGTCGATCCGCTGGAGCAACGTGTCACGCCCGGCGGAGAAGCGCAGGCCAGCAATGCGCGCAGCGTTGTTCGCCGCCGCCTCGGCGCGGCGGAGCGCGACGTTGCGCTCGATTTCGCCCGAATAGCGGGCAAGTGCTTGTTCGACTTCGCGGAGCGCCGTGAGCACGGTGCCGTCGAAGCTGGCCAGCGAGCCTTCCGCGCTGGCTTCGGCCTGGCGGATGCGTGCGCGTGCCTCGCCGATATTGGGGAAGCTCCAGCTGATCAGCGGCCCGAGCGAGAAGCTGAACGCGTTGCTCTTGGTGAGCCCGTCGAGATCCTGCGAACCGAGCGAGACCGAGCCCAGCAAGCGGATCGAGGGATAGAGCGCGGCGGTGGCAACTCCGACTCGCGCAGTGTCGGCGGCGAGCGTGCGTTCGGCCTGGCGGACATCGGGACGGCGCGCCAGCAGCGCGGCGCCGTCGCCGACCGGGATCAGTCCGCTGACCTGCGGCGGCACGGTGCATTGCGCCGCGGCGGCGTCGGTCTCGGCCGGCGGGCGGCCGGTCAGGGTGGCGAGCGCATAGAGCGCGGCGCGGCGTTCGGCCTCGAATTGCGGGACCTGCGCGCGTGCATTCTCGGCGAGAACCAGCGTCTGGTCGACGTCGCGCTGGGTGCCGCGGCCGGCCTCGAGCAGCCGGCGAGTCAGGCCGAGCGTCTGCTCCTGCAGCTGGACGGTTTCGCGCGCGACGGCCGCCTGCGCGGCAAAGCCACAGGCCTGGGCATAAGTGCGCGCGGTCTCGGCGGCGATCGCGATGCGCGCGGCATCGAGCTGGGCCTGCGCCGCCGCGACATCGCCGCGTGCCGCTTCGATCGAACGAGACACGCCGCCGAATAGATCGACCTGATAGCCCGCGTCGAATCCGACCTGGAAGAAATCGAACTCCTGGGTCTGCGCGCCGGGGAAGTTGGTCGCATTGCCGCCTTGACGCTGGCGCGTGTACGATGCGCTGAGATCGGTGGTCGGCAGCCGCTGGTTGCGGGCTTCCGAAAGCAGGGCGCGGACGCGGCGCAGGTTGGCCGCGGCGACGCGGATGTCGGTGTTATGGGCAAGCGCGTCGACGACGAGGCGGTCGAGCACCGGATCGCGGAACAGATGCCACCATTCGCCCTCGGCGGCCCCAGTGGAGACCTTGGTGACACCGGGGTCGACGAAGCTCCCCGCCGCAGTCTGCGGCGTGGCGGGACGCTCATAATTCGGCCCGACGGCGCAGGCCGAGAGCAGACCGGCGGCGAGGATCGTCAGGCGCTTCATGTTGCGGGCTCCGGCGCGGGCGCGCTGTGGGGCTTGCTGCGGAAGCGTGCGCGTTGCTTTTCCGACCAGCTCGCGAGCTTGCGGACGACGACGTAGAAAGCCGGAGTGAACAGCAGGCCGAAGAACGTCACGCCGATCATCCCGAAGAACACCGCGACGCCCAGCGCTTGGCGAAGCTCGGCGGCCGCGCCGGTGGCGATCACCAGCGGCAGCACGCCGAGGATGAAGGCGATCGACGTCATGATGATCGGGCGCATGCGCTGATGTGCTGCCTGTTCGGCCGCGGCGCGCGGCTCGAGCCCTTGCTCTTCCTCGCCCTGCCGCGCGAACTCGACGATCAGAATCGCGTTCTTGGCAGCGAGGCCGATCAGCACCACGAGACCTATCTGGGTGAGGATGTTATTGTCCATGCCCATCAGATTGACGCCGACGATCGCCGCGAGCAGGCACATCGGCACGATCAGGATGACTGCCAACGGCAGCACGAGGCTCTCGTAGAGCGCGGCGAGCAGCAGGAACACGAACACCACTGCGAGACCGAAGGCGATCAGGCCGGTATTGCCCGCCTGGCGCTGCTCGAAGGCGAGCTCGGTCCATTCGAAGCCCATGCCCTTGGGCAGGGTCCGATTGGCGAGCGCTTCCATCGAATCGAGCGACTGGCCAGTCGAGAAGCCAGGCTTGGTGTCGCCCATCAGCTCAGCCGCCGGGTACAGGTTATAGCGGACCACGCGATACGGGCCGGCATCGTTCTTGAGCGCCATCACGGCGCTCATCGGCACCATCTTGCCCGACGCCGAACGCGTCTTGAGCAACTGGATGTCCGACGCATCGTCGCGATAGGCGGCGTCGGCCTGCGCCGTGACGCGGAAGGTGCGGCCGAGATAGTTGAAATCGTTGACATAGGCCGAGCCGAGATACGAGCCGAGCGTCGAATAGATATTGGAGACGGGCACGCCCATCCGCTCGGCGCGATCACGATCCACGTCGGCAGTAAGGCGCGGGGTGCCGACGTTGAACAGCGAGAAGGCGCCGGCGACGCCCTCGGCCTGGTTGGCGCCCATCATCATCGCGAACGATGCCTGCGCCAGCGCCTGATAGCCCTGGCCGCTGCGATCCTGGATCATCATCTTAAAGCCGCCGCCGGTGCCGATTCCCGGAACGGGGGGCGGCGCGATGACCATGATGTCGCCGCCCTTGATCCCCGCGAGCGCCGGATAGAGCGCCTGCTGGATCGCGTCGGCGCTCTGCTTGCGGTCGGCGTGCGGCTTGAGCGCGAAGAACACCACGCCTGCGTTCGGCGCCGTCGAGAAGCTCGCGCCGTCAAGGCCGGCGAAGCCGATCGAGGTCTGGACCCCGGGGAGCTTGAGCGATTCCCTGATCGTGTCGCGCACCACGGCGTCGGTGCGCTGGAGTGAGGAGCCGGGCGGCAGCGAGACGACGCCGATCAGATAGCCTTGATCCTGCGGCGGAATGAAACCGCTGGGAGTGACGGAGAAGCGCCAGCCGACGACGAAGATCAGCGCGACATAGACCACGCCGACGATCACCAGCATCCGCACCAGCCGTGCAGTGAGGCGGCTGTATTTCTGCGACAGCCAGCTGAAGCCGGCGTTGAACTTCCTGCCCGCGCGTCCGGGCAGCCCGAGCAGGCCCGGCCGCGGCGGCTTGTCATGCTCGGGCTTCTTGAGCACCAGCGCGCACAAAGCCGGCGACAGGGTCAGCGAGACGAAGGCCGAGAAGATCGTCGCCGAAGCGATGGTGATGGCGAACTGCTGGTAGAATGCGCCCGAAATGCCGGGAATGAACATCGTCGGCACGAACACGCCGACGAGCACCAGCGAGATCGCGATGATCGCGCCCGAGACTTCGTCCATCGTCTTGTGCGCCGCTTCGCGCGGGCCGATGTCTTCCTCTTCCATGAGACGCTCGACATTCTCGACGACGACGATCGCGTCGTCCACGACGATGCCGATCGCGAGGACCAGCCCGAACAGCGACAAGGTGTTGAGCGAATAGCCAAAGGCGAACAAAACCGCGAAGGCGCCGATCAGCGAAACCGGGATCGCTATGATCGGGATCAACGCGGTGCGCCAGCTCTGCAGGAAGACGAGCACCACGAGCACCACGAGGATCAGCGCCTCGACCAGCGTGCGCTGGACCTCGCTGATCGATTCGGAGATATATTCGGTCGGGTTGTAGTCGATCGAATATTTCATCCCCGCAGGGAAACTCTTCGACAGTTCGTTGAGCTCTGCCTTGACGGCGTCGGCGGTGGCGAGTGCGTTGGATCCGGGCATCTGGAAGATGCCCATGCCGACCGCGCGCTTGCCGCCGAGATAGCCGTTGAAGCTATAGTCCTGTGCGCCGAGCTCGATCCGCGCGACATCGCGCAGATAGGTCAGCCGGCCCTCGGTGTCGCGCTTGACGACGACCTTGCCGAATTCCTCGGGGGTGCTCAGCCGGCCCTTGGCCTGGACGCCGAGTTCGAAGGCGGGGCTGGCATTGCCGTACGGCGGCTGGCCGACCGCGCCGGCGGCGACCTGAAGGTTCTGGCCGCGGATCGCCGCCACCACTTCGTCGATCGTCATGTCGCGCGCCGCGGCAAGGCCGGGATCGATCCACACCCGCATGTTATAGTCGCGGCCGCCGAAGGCCTGCGCCTGGCCCACTCCGGGGACGCGGGCGATGCGGTCTTGCACCTGCAAGGTGACGTAGTTCGAGATATAGGGGATCTCGAGGCTGTTGTCGGGCGACGTGAAGAACACCACCATCAGGAAGTCGGGCGAGTTCTTGTTCACCGTGATGCCCAGGCGGCGGACATCCTCGGGCAAGCGCGGTTCGGCCTGCGAGACCTTGTTCTGCACCAGCACCTGCGCCTGATCGACGTCGGTGCCCTGCCGGAACGCGATCGTGATCTGCGTCTGGCCGTTGCCGGTCGACGACGAGGTCATGTAGATCATGTTCTCGACGCCGTTGATCGCCTGCTCGATCGGCGCGGCAACGGTTTCCGCCAGCGTCTCCGCGCTCGCGCCGGGATAGGTGGCGGTGACCACCACCGTCGGCGGGGCGATGCTCGGATATTGCGCGATCGGCAGCGACGGATAGGCGATCGCGCCGACGATCACGATGAGGATCGAGAGCACCGCAGCGAAGATCGGCCGGTCGATGAAGAAATGGGGGAATTTCATCGCGGCGGCCTAGCGGACCGTCGCCTGGCCCGAGGCCGGCTCCACCGTCGGGGCGGTCGGCGCGGCCTGTTTTGTCGGGTCGGCCTTGATCACGCCCTTGACCGGCGAGACCGGTGCGCCGGGCTGCAATCGCCCGACGCCGGTGATCACCACGCGGTCGGTCGGCGCCAGGCCGTCGCGGATGATGCGCAGGCCCTCCACCGTCGCGCCGACTTCCACCGGGCGCGGCGCTGCCTTGTTGTCGTTGCCGACGACATAGACCAGGCGGCGGGTCTGATCGGTGACGATCGCCTCGTCGGGGATCAGCATCGCCTTGTAGGTGCCCGAGCCGAGCAAGCGTGCTCGGCCGAACATGCCGGGGGTGAGGAATCGATTGGGGTTCTGCACCACGGCATGCGCGCGGATCGTGCCCGAATTGGGGTCGACGGCGTTGTCGAGGAATTCCATCCGCCCGACCCAGCGATATTCGCTTTCGTCGGCGAGCTGGATCTGGACCGGATTGGCCGTGGTGCGCGAGGAGCCGCGCTCGCCGCGCTGGTCCTGGCGAAGATTCTTGAGATAGAAGCTCTCGGCGCCTTCGAACTCGAACCAGATCGGGTCGAGCGAGACGATGCGGGTGAGGATCGTCTGGCCGTCGGCGACCGAATCGCCGATGCTCACCTTGCGGTCCGACATGCGGCCGCTGAACGGCGCGCGGACAGTGGTGAAGCTGAGGTTGAGCTGGGCATTGTCGATCGAAGCGCGCGCGGCGGCGAGATCGGCGGCGGCGGTACGCTCGGCGGCGATGTTCGCCTCGAGCTCTTCGGTGCTGACGGCCTGCGCGGACGCCAGCTTGCGGCTGCGCGCAGTGACCTGGCGGGCGTTCGACAGCGCCGCGTTGGCGCGGGTTGCCTGGGCCTGTGCCTGGGCGAGCGCCGCGCGATAGGGGCGCGGGTCGATCGTGAACAACGGCGCCCCCTGGCGCACGTCCTGTCCGTCGCGGAAGTGGATAGCGGTCACCACGCCGTTGACGCGGGGCCTGATCTCGACGTCCTGCGGCGCGACGAAGCGACCGGTATAATCGTCCCAGTCGACGACCTCGCGCTGGACGGGGGTGGCGACGGTCACCTGCGGCGGGGGCGGGGCAGGCGGGGCCTGTTCTCCGCTGCATCCGGCAAGTAACGACAATCCCAAAAATGACAGCGCGAGCCGCACAGGCTTCCCCTTTCTGCGGCGCAGCAAATAACGGCGCGGGCCGGGGTTGCAAGCAGATTCGTACCTATCGGTAGGAATTACGGAGGGCTTCGCAAGATGCCGATTCGACTTTTTCATGTTGCGAGGACCGGCAGAACCGACATCATTGCGAAACAAGTCATCGCTTGACACCGGCGCTTCGGACGGGCGTTGAGGCGAGGCTATGGCAAAATCAGCAACCGACCTGATGCAGGAGATCCTGTTCTCCACCGTCCTCGATTCGATCGTGGCGTTGAAGGACGCGGCGAACGGACTCCCCAACCCGCTATTGCGCGAACTCAACAGCATCCATCCGAACACGACCTTCGCCGATCTGCCGAAGGAAGTGCAGGGCGCGATCGCCACCAATGTGCGCTCGGCGTTCACGCGGTTGCTCAAGGAGGGCTATTCGGTCGCGCCGCAGGGGGCGGTCGAACCCCGTCGCGCGCCGACCACCGGAACGCCGCCCACGAATCGCCCGCGCGGCGGCGGGGGTGGCGAGCGCCGGCCGCCGCGGAATGGCGGACCGGGTCCGAAGCGCGGGCCGGGGTCGGCGCCTGGCAGCAAGCCGCCGCGCCGACCGTAGCCATATGCGCCTGCTTTCGCAGGGGCGCTGACTATTTTTCTTGCGCCTGCCCTGCATCCGCACCGCGCCAGCCCAGCCCGGCGCTGATCTCGCGCGCGGCGTGCAGGACCTGCGGCGCGATTTCGCGCATGCGCTCGTCATCGAGATACTGGACCGGGCTCGCAACGCTCAGCGCGGCGGCGATCGCGCCCGAAGCGTCGCGAATCGGGGCGGCGACCGAGCGGATCGTGTCGTCGCTGGTGCTGTGATGGAGCACTACGCCGGCTGCGACGTGCGCGCGCATCTCGTCGATCGCCGCAGCACCGTCATCCTGCTCGGGCTTGGCCAGCATGAACAGCCGCGCCCATGCCGCCGGGGTGTCGTCGAACATCAGCGCCTTACCGAGGCCGGTATCCGCCAGCGCGCGCCGCGTTCCCGGTCGCGTCGCGACTTCGATGCGCTGGCGGCCCATCGCACGATGGAGATGGAGCGCCACGTCGCCGTCGCGCGCGCCGACGAATACGCAGAGCCCGATCGCCTCGCACAGAGTGTCCGCGCCGGCGCGGGCGAGGCCGAGCATGTCGATCTGCTCGCGGGCGAGGAAGCCGAGCTGGACGAGCTTGGGCCCCAGCGCGAGTTGGCCCCTGGGCAGCTTCTTGAGGAAGCCGCGATCGATCAGCGCATGGGCCAGCCGCTGGGTGGTCGGGAAGGTCAGCTCGAGCCGGTCGGACACTTCGGCAATGCGTAGCGGCTCACCGCTCAACTGCTCGATGATGTCGAGGCCGCGCAGCAGGGTCTGGCTGCCGGCGCGCTCGCGGGGCGGCTCGGCGGGATCGGCGGCGCTCATCCGCCGCAGGACTCGCGCACAATAAGCTCGGTAGGCAACCGCTTGCTCTCCTGATGATCGTCTTTGTCCATGATCCGCGATACGAGCAGACGGCCCGCGGCGAAGGTGTCCTGCCGCACCGTGCTCAGCGTCGGCGTGCTCAGACGGCTTAGCAGCATATCGTCATAGCCGACCACCGATACATCCTGGGGCACCGATTTGCCCCCGCGTCGCAGCGCCTGCATCGCGCCGAGCGCAATCAGGTCGCTCGCCGCGACTACACCGTCGAATGGTATGTCGCGACGGAGCAGCCCGCTTACCGCGGCATCGGCCGATTCGAGCTCGAACTCGACCGGGACGATCAGATCGGGATCGGCTTGGAGCCCGCTTTCGGCAAGCGCCTCGACATAGCCGCGGCGGCGCTGCGTTGCCTCCGGGTCGCTCCCGCCGAGGAACAGGATCCGCTTGCGGCCGAGTCGCGCGAGATGCCGCGTCGCGCGCCCGCCGCCGAGCAGGTTGTCCGAGCCGATCGAGCAGTAACGCTGTCCCGGCAGCTGCGCGCCCCAGACGACGAAGCGGGCATTGGTCTCGGCGAGCCGGTTGAACTCGTCGTGCAGCGTCGACTGGCCGAGGAAAATCACGCCGTCGGCGCGGCTGGTGGTGGTGTTCGCGACCAGATCGTCGAAGCTGGTCGGTGCGGTGTGGCTGACGGTGAAGTCGCAATCGCGCTCGCGTGCCGCCTCGCCGATATTGGCGAGCAGCTCGAGGAAGAAGGGATGCGACAGCGGCAGCGGCCTTCCCCGCATCACCGGCGTGACGATCGCGATCGACCCCACTGCGCCGATCGGCCCGGCGGGCATCGTCGGCTTGAACGGATAATCGTGATCGCGCGCCAGCGCCCAGACGCGCTGCTTGGTCCGCGTGCTGATCAGCGGGTGATCGTTGAGCGCGCGCGACACCGTCGACACCGATACGCCGGCCAATGTCGCGAGATCCTGCAGGGTGGTATTGTTGTTGCTATTGCTACCCATCGGACCCAGACTGCCGGCAACGCCGAATGCGGCCATAGTAGCGCATCGTGAGGGGGACTTTGCAAGCGATCAGAAGGCGATCGGCGCGGGCCGGCGGTTCGGATCGCGTTGGCCCGATCCGTCCGGCCGTCCGGCCCCTGTGGAACATGTGCCTCGGCCTGTTCGGCGTGCAGATCGTCTGGGGCCTGCAGAACGTCAACACCAGCCGGATCTTCCAGACGCTCGGCGCCGATGTCGACGAGCTCGCCTTGCTGTGGATCGCCGCGCCGATCACCGGGCTGCTGGTACAGCCCGTGGTCGGGCATCTGAGCGACCGGACCTGGGGCCGGCTGGGGCGGCGGCGGCCCTATATCCTCGCCGGTGGGCTGTTCACTGCGCTGGCGCTGCTTGCGATGCCGAGCGTGACCACGCTCTGGTCCGCCTGCGTGATGCTGTGGGTGCTGACGGCCTCGATCAACATTGCGATGGAGCCCTTCCGCGCGCTGGTTGCCGATACCCTGCCCGAACCACAGCGCACCTCGGCCTTCGCGCTGCAAGTATTCTTCATCGGCGCGGGCGCGGTGTTCGCCTCGGCGCTGCCATGGATTCTGACCAACTGGTTCGACGTCGGGGGAGGGGCCGACACCGTGTCCGCGGCCTATGCAGTCGGCGCGGTGTTATTGCTGGTGACCGTCGGCTGGTCGGTCGCGACCACGCGAGAGCGGCCGCCCGAGGCGCTCGCTCCCGGGCCTGCGGATATCGCCCATCCCGATGTGCCGAGCGCGAGCGGCGCCGCTGCGCTGGCTTGGAGCGGGTTTGCCTGGACGCTGGGCGGAGCGGTGATCGCCGGGCTCACCGCGGCGCTCCGGGCGCCGCGCGAGCTCTACCTGATCGCCGGGATCGCCGCGGTGTTCGGGCTGCTCCAGCTGGCGGCGGTGGCGTTGCGGCGGCGCGGACGAACCTCGATCGGCATGGTCGTGATCGTCGAGGACATCCTCCACATGCCGCTGGTGCTCAAGCGGCTGGCGCTCGTTCAGTTCTTTACCTGGTTCGGCATGTTCGCATTGTGGGTCTATGCGATTCCGGCGGTCGCCGCGCTCAACCCGGCCGGCCGCGATCCCGCCTCGCCTGGCTATGGCCGCAGCGCCGATTGGGTGGGCATGTTGTTCGCCGAATATAATGCCGTCGCCGCGCTCGTCGCGCTGGTGCTTCCGGCTATAGCGAGGCGGGCAGGGCGGCGCGCCTGCCATGCTCTTTGTCTCACCTGCGGTGCGCTGGGGTTGCTCGGCTTCGCGACCTTCGCGCGCGCCGGCGATCTGTGGATACCGGCGATCGGGATCGGCATCGCGTGGGCGGCGATCCTGTCGCTGCCTTATGCGATGCTGTCGGACGGCGTCCCGGCGCGCAAGATGGGCGTGTATATGGGCATCCACAACATCTTCATCGTGCTTCCCCAGCTCGTCGCCGCCGCGACGCTCGGCGTGCTGGTGCGCGGTCCGTTCGGCGGCGCTCCCGCCGGCGCGATGACGAGCGCCGCGGTGGCGCTGGGGATCGGCGCATGTCTGGCGCTGACTATACCCAAAGCGCCATCTTCGTGATGCAACATTGCATCCATAAGTTGCGAATGGGTCGATTTTCCAGTCGCGGCTCTCTATAAAAAGCTACTTGCAACTCGTGCAAATTTACGCAATTCAATGCAACCTATAGGGGCGGCGCATAGCCGTGCCCGAAACGCATCCGCGAAAAGCGGAGCCCATGGGGAGGTTTGCATGACGGACTATCATTCGACGCGTCGGTTCCGCGCGCTGCAGGGCGGCGTTTCGTTCTGCGCGCTGATCGTGTTCGGCGCCGCATCGGCCACACACGCACAGACCGCCGATCCGGCAGCGAGCGCCGCCGAAGCGCAGGACTCCGGTGAAGACGTTGTCGTCGTCGGTGTCCGCGCCGCGCTCGATACATCGCAGAACATCAAGAAGAACTCGGACACCTTCGTCGATTCGATCACTGCGACCGACATCGGTGCTTTCCCCGACAAGTCTGCCGCGGAGGCGCTGGCGCGCGTTCCTGGGATCACCGTCAGCCGGCTGCAGTCGGCCGATGACAGCACGCACCCGTCTGGCGAGCCGACCGGCGTGCTGATCCGCGGGCTCACCCAGGTGCGCACCGAGTTCAACGGCCGCGACAGCTTCTCGGCGGATTCGGCGCGCGGGCTCCAGTTCAACGACGTCTCGCCCGAACTGCTCGCCGGCGTCGACGCCTACAAGAACCAGACCGCCGAGATGATCGAAGGCGGCATCGCCGGCACGGTCAACCTGCGTACGCGTCTGCCGTTCGATCAGAAGGGTCTACTCGTCACCGGCAATTTTCGGATGAACTATGGCGACCGCTCGGACCGCTGGACCCCTGAATTCTCGGGACTGATCAGCAACACCTTCGAGACGCCGATCGGCCGCTTCGGCCTGCTGGCCAGCTATGCCCAGAGCCATGTCGTGACGCGCACCGAAAGCGTGATCATGGACAAGATCGACACCTATTGCACCGCCGGCTTCGGTACGCCGACTGCGGGCACGGTGACCGCCGACGGCAGTATCGGCTGCACCGCCAATCCCTTCGGCGGATCGGGTTTCCGCTACGCGCCGGACGGCATCCGCTATTCGGAAGTCGACTACGACCGCAAGCGCCGCGGCATCGCGCTCGCCGCGCAATATGAGAACAACAGCGGGACCGTTCGCGCTTCGCTGCAATTCATCGACTCGCATTATCGCAACGGCTGGTTCGAGCGCGCCAGTCACACCGTGCTCGACGGCAATTATTTCGGCACGCCGGCGTTCAACCCGCGCACCTCGACCGTGCTGGGGCCGGCGGACGGCAGCGGCGCACTGGTGTTCGGCGCCAACGGCATGCTCCAGTCGGGCGTTCTGACGCAGGGACATGGCAGCTTCAACGGCACCTGGGAAAGTACCCAAGCGGCGATCAATGCCGGCTCGGCGATCCCCGGCGTGCCCTTCGTCAACAATTGCGCCGCGCCTTCGGTCTGCACCACGCTGCGCGACGGGCTGTATCTGCAGAACGAAGCGCGCAACTTCGCCCACCGCGAGGGCACGCGCGATTATTCGGCCAATTTCCAATGGGACGTGTCGGACCATCTCCACGCCAATTTCGACGCGCAATATATCGACGCGTCGACCTACAATAACGACATCCTCGTCGCCACTGGGTCGATGGCGAACTTCCAGTACAGCACCAACAAGGACGGAACCCCTCAGATCGCACTCTTGCCCGGCTCGAACGTGAATTACGCGTCGGGCGGGCTGGCCAACGCGCATAACTACTGGATCCCGTTCATCCAGGGCCATGTCGAGGACAACGACGCCAACGAACTCGCGTTGCGCGGCGACTTGGAATACGAGTTCGGTGGCGACAGCTGGTTCGATTCGATCAAGGCCGGCGTCCGCTATGCCGATCGCAAGCAGAATGTCCGCTATTCTACGTTCAACTGGACCCCGATCGCCGCGAACTGGAACTGCAACGGCCCCGGCTTCAACGCCGACAACACCACCGGCGGCGCCTATCCGACCAACACGCCCAATTGCACCGGTAACGCCGGCCACCCGAATTTCGCCGGCTATGGCGCGGGGATCTGGGAATCCTATTCGATGGGCGAACTCTATGATGGCAAGGTCTTTCCCAACGGACCGCTGGTCTTTCTCAATCGCGATACGCTCAAGGATTTCGGCAAGCTGATCACGTCGCTGGGCGGCGCGACCACCCACTCACCGATCGGATCGGGCTATACTGCGATTTGCGACCGGCCCGAGGCGACCGTCGACGACTGCTTTGCGCCCGGCGAAGTGCTGAGGGTGCAGGAACAGACCGAGGCGGCGTACCTGATGCTGCGTTTCGGCGGCGACGACAAGACGATCGGCGGCATGAGCGTGGTCGGCAATGTCGGCCTCCGCGTGGTCAAGACGCGCGAGACCAGCGAAGGCAGCCTCGCTTTCCCCGCGGCGAACATCTTCGACAATCTGCCCGCTTGCGGCACGCCGCTCAGCGGCAACAACATCGTCAATCCAAGCTGCTATCTGACGCCGGCGATACGCGCCTTCGCCAATGGCGGCTTCACCCCCGACACCTACAAAGCCTCGAGCACCCAGTGGCTGCCGAGCTTCAACGTCCGGTTCGGGCTCGACGACAAGAGCTTCATCCGGTTCGCTTATTCGCGGGCGATGTCGCGGCCCGATATCGGTTTCCTGCGCAACACCGTCGCGATGAACGCGCCGATCCTCAGCACGACCCCGGATTCGCCGTACATTGTCTACAACTCGCCGACCGCGGCGCACACCGCGGCGAACGTCACCGGCTATAATTTCGTGTTCCAGGCCAATGCCGGCAACGCCGCGCTCAAGCCGGTCACCGCCGACCAGTTCGACGTGTCGTTCGAGCATTATATGGGGCGGAGCAGCTCGCTGACGGTGACCGGCTTCTACAAGAAGCTGAACAACAGCATCAGCTTCGGCCAGTTTTCCCGAACCTTCACCAACAACGGCTCGAGCCAGACGGTGCAGATCCTCGGGCCGAACAATTCGGACGAAGGGGGCAAATTGATGGGGGTCGAGGCCGGCTTCCAGACCTTCTTCGACTTCCTGCCCGGGCCGCTCAGCGGGCTCGGTACCCAACTCAACTACACCTATGTCCACCAGTCGGACATCAACAATTCGAACCTGCTCAATGCCTCGTCCAGCGCCAATGTCGGCGCGGTTGGGGCCGGGCAACCGGCGCTGGGCGGCACCGGATCGGTGATCGACTCGCACCAGCTCGCGGGGATCTCGAAGCACACCTTCAACGCAGTGGCTTTGTACGAGAAGGGACCGATCGGCTTCCGTCTCGCCTATAATTGGCGCTCGCGCTACCTGACGCAGAATCTCGATTGCTGCATCGGGCTGCCGGTGTTCCAGAAAGCGGCGGGCTATCTCGACGGATCGCTGCGCCTGTCGGTCAACAGCTTCCTCGAGCTATCGGTCGACGCGTCGAACCTGCTCAATACCAAGAGCGTGTACCAGCAACAGGTCTTCGGCGACTCTCCGGCGACGCCGGGAGCGCGGCCGGTCTATCTCGACTCGGCATGGAGCCGAGTCGACCGCCGCTTCCAGTTCGGCGTCCGCGCCAAGTTCTGAGGTCCCTCCTTCGCGCCGCCGCACTTACCCCGGCGGCGGCGCGTTCTTTTTCGGGCCTTCGCAAAGGATATCGCATGTATTGCCGCCTTGCCGCCGTTTCGCTTGTCGTCCTCGCGCAGGGCATCGCCGCGGCCGAAGCGCGCGAATGCGCACAATCGCCCGGCAAGATGCTGGAACTCTGCGTCGACGTGCGTGACGGCAGCGCGTTGTACGAAGTCAGCCGCGGCGGCACGCAGATACTGGCGCCGGGGGAGCTCGGCTTGAGCTTCGAGGGCGAGACCGCTGCAAGGTTCACCGCGCTCACCAACCCGCGCCGCAATTCGGTCGACACCAGCTGGGAACAGCCCTGGGGCGAGCAGCGCGTGATCCGCGACCGGCACAACGAGCTGGTCGTCACCCTCGCCGGAGATACCCCGCTCAACCGCGCGGTCGAAGTCACCTTCCGCCTGTTCGATGACGGGATCGGGCTGCGCTACGGATATGCCGTCCCCGCCGGCCAGCGGGTCAAGGTGACCGCCGACCGCACCCAGTTCCGCCCGGTCGGGAAAAATCAGGCATGGTGGTATCAAGCGCTCGGGCAGGAGCGCGACGAATATCTCTATACGCAGACCGACGCGCGGCGGATCACCCTCGCCGAGACTCCGCTAACGCTGAAAGGCGATAACGGCGTCTATCTGTCCTTCCACGAAGCCGCGCTGATCGACTTTCCCAGCATGCTACTCGCCGGCAACGGCACCGGTACGCTCACAGCGTCGCTGATGCCGGCGCCCGATGGCAGCGCGGCCGAGAAGACCGGGCCATTCACTACGCCGTGGCGCACCGTACTGATCGGCGATTCACCGGCGGCGCTGGCCGACAGCCGGATCGAGCTCAACCTCAACGCGCCCAACGAGCTCGGCGACGTCTCGTGGTTCAAGCCGGGCAAATATGTCGGCATCTGGTGGGAGATGCACCTCAACCACTCGACCTGGGGCAGCGGCTATCGCCACGGCGCCAACACCGCCAATGTGAAGCGCTATATCGATTTTGCTGCGAAGAACGGCATTGGCGGGGTGCTGGTCGAGGGCTGGAACCAGGGCTGGGACGGCGACTGGATCGCGAATGGCGACAAGTTCAGCTTCACAAAGGCCTATCCTGATTTCGACGCACCGGGGCTGGCCGCTTATGCGCGCGACAAGGGCGTCAAGCTGATCGGGCATAACGAGACCGGGGGCGGAGTCGAGAATTACGAGGCGCAGCTCGAGGATGCGATGGCGATGTATGCCCGGCTCGGCGTCGACGTCGTCAAGACCGGCTATGTCCGCCACAGCGGCGAGATCGTCGATGCGGCAGGCGGCAAGCAATGGTTTGCCGGCCAGTATATGGTTCGGCACAACCTCCACGTCGCCGAAGTCGCCGCAAAGCACCGCATCGCGATCGACGCGCACGAACCGGTCAAGGACACCGGGCTGCGCCGGACCTGGCCCAACATGGTCAGCCGCGAAGGCGCGCGCGGGCAGGAATTCAACGCCTGGGGCGTGCCGACCAATCCGCCCGAGCACCTCACCATCTTGCCCTTCACCCGGATGCTCGCCGGGCCGATGGACTTCACGCCCGGGATCTTCGATCTCGCGCATGGCCAGACCGAGCTGACCCGGCGCGTCCAGTCAACGCTCGCCACGCAGCTCGCCGAATATGTCGTGCTCTATTCGCCGGTGCAGATGGCCGCCGATCTGCCCGAGAATTATGACGCGCATTCCGACGCCTTCCAGTTCATCAAGGACGTGCCGACCGACTGGGAGCAGTCACGCACGCTGCAGGCCGAGATCGGCGATTATGTCGTCGTCGCGCGGCAGGAACGCGGCGGCGAAGACTGGTATCTCGGCGCGATCACCGACGAGAATGCCCGCGCGCTGCGCCAGCCGCTGGGCTTTCTCGCAGCAGGGGTGCGCTACGAGGCGCAGATCTATGCCGATGGCCCGGGGGCCGATTACCGGACCAATCCGCAGGCCTATCGCATCGAGAAGCGCGTGGTGACCCGCGGCGACGTGCTCGACCTTACCCTGGCGGCGGGCGGAGGTACGGCTATCCGTTTCCGGCGGCTCCCCTGATGCTGTCGCGCACGGCGAGATCACCTTTTCGCTAATCCCTCCGGGTGTCGTTGACCGATAGGTCACAAATCGACTCTAACGTCCGGCGACATTCCGGGGGTTTCGATGTCCGCACCTGATTTCTCGCTGCTTTCGAAACGTCGCTTCGGGCCGTTGTTCGTCGTCCAGTTCCTCGGGGCGTTCAACGACAACGCGCTCAAATATGCGATGCTGTTCCTCGTCAACTTCACGCTGTACGCGAGCGATCCGGGCCGCTCGGCGATGCTGGCGGCGATCGCCACCGGCGTGTTCTTCGTCCCTTATTTCCTGTTCTCCGCGCTCGCCGGGCAGATCGCCGACGCGTGGGACAAAGCGAAGCTGATGCGCGTCATCAAGGCGGCCGAAGTCGTGTTCATGGGGGTGGGGCTTGCCGGGCTGTCGCTGCAGTCGGTGCCGCTGCTGCTTCTGGCGCTGTTCCTGATGGGCTGTCATTCGACGATCTTCGGCCCGGTCAAATATTCGATCCTGCCCCAGCATCTCGGGCCCCATGAGATCATGGGCGGCACCGGCTTGATCGAGGCGGGCACCTTTCTCGCGATCCTCGGCGGCCAATTGCTGCCGAGCTTCGTCCCGCCATGGGAGGCGGGGCTGATCGCGACCTTGCTCTCCGTGGGCGGACTGATCGCGAGCCTGTTCGTTCCGCCGGCACCACCGGCCAGCCCGGGGCTGCGCGTCGATCCCAATCCGCTGCGCTCGACGTGGCAGGTGCTCAAGACCGCGCATGACGGCCGCGACGTCTGGCTGTGCATCCTCGGGATCAGCTGGTTCTTCGCGGTCGGCGCGGTGCTGCTCAACGATTTCGCGCCGTTGGTGTCCGACACGCTGGGCGCCGGCCAGCCCGTGGTCACCTTGTTCCTTTTGGTCTTCTCGGTCGCGATCGCGATCGGATCGATCGCCGTCAACAAATTGCTCAAGGGGCAGGTTTCCGCGCGCTTCGTTCCCGCCGCCGCTTTGCTGATGGCGGCGGCGATGATCGATCTGTGGCTGGCGACGCGCGGCTATGTGATCACGGTGCGCGGCGCCGGCATAGGCGGTTTCGTCCAGTCGCCAGGCAGCTGGCGGGTGCTGGCGGACCTCGCGGTGCTGGCATTCTCCGGCGGCATGTTCATCGTGCCGCTCTACGCATTGCTCCAGACCAACAGCCCCGTCGCCGAGCGCTCGCGGATCATCGCCGCGAACAATATCGTCAATGCGATCGTCGCAGTGGTGGTGATGGTGATCGTCGCGGGCATGGCGGCGAGCGGTGTCTCGGTCCCCGCGGTGATTGCGCTGATGGGGTTCTCGACGCTGGCAGTGGCTTTGGTGTCGTGCTGGCTGCTGCCCGAGACGCTGATCAAGCGGCTGATCCGCACGGCATTGCAATTGCTCTACCGAGTCGAGGTCCATGGCGGCGAGAACATGCCGCAGCCCGGCGAACGCGCAGTGGTGGTGGTCAACCACGTCTCGTGGCTTGACGGGCTCCTGCTCGCAGTGTTCCTGCCCGGCAAGCCGGTATTCGCGGTCCATACCGCGGTGATGGCGAGCTGGTGGATCAAGCCCGCGCTCAAGCTGTTCCGCGCCTTCCCGGTCGATCCGACCAATCCGATGTCGACCAAGGCGATGGTAAAGGCCGTCAAGGCGGGCAACACGCTGGTGATCTTTCCCGAGGGCCGGATCACCGTCACCGGCGCGCTGATGAAGGTATTCGACGGGCCGGGCATGGTCGCCGACAAGGCCGATGCGCCGATCATCCCGGTGCGCATCGATGGTGCGCAATATTCGTCCTTCTCAAAGCTTCGCGGCAAGGTCCGCGTGCGGATGTTCCCGAAGGTCACGCTGACCGTATTGCCGCCGCGCCGCTTCGCGATCACCGGGACGATGCCCGCGCGCCAGCGCCGCGCGATCGCCGGGCGGCGGCTCTATGACGAGATGAGCGCGATGATCTTCGCGACGTCGAACACCGGTAGGACCCTGTTCCAGGCGTTGCTCGACGCCAAGGACGTGCATGGCGGCGGCACCAAGGTGGTCGAGGACGTCAAGCGCGAGCCGATGAGCTACAAGAAGCTCGTGATCGGCAGCATGGCGCTCGGCCGCGCGTTCGATCCGGTCACGCGGCAGGGCGAGGCGGTCGGCGTGCTGCTTCCCAACGTCGCAGGCGTGATCGCCACCTTCTTCGCGCTGCAGCGGATCGGGCGGGTGCCGGCGATGCTCAACTATACCGCGGGGCTCGCCAATCTGAAGGCGGCGTGCCTGGCGGCGGAGGTGGGCACGATCGTCACTGCGCGCGCCTTCGTCACCCAGGGCAAGCTCGAGCCGATCGTCGAGGGGCTCGAAAGCGAGGGGCGGCGGATCGTCTATCTGGAGGATTTGGCGGCCGGGATCGGCGGCATCGCCAAGCTGCGCGCATTGGTCGCGGCACGCTGGGCCGGGCGGCTCCACCGGCGCCGCGGCGTTTCACCAGATAGCCCTGCCGTGATCCTGTTCACCAGCGGCAGCGAGGGACTGCCCAAGGGGGTGGTGCTCACCCATCGCAACCTGCTGAGCAATTGCCAGCAGCTCTCGGCGCGGATCGATTTCAATTCGTCGGATCTCGTGCTCAACGCGCTGCCGGTGTTCCACAGCTTCGGGCTGACCGGCGGCACCCTGCTGCCGATCCTGAGCGGGATCCGCACCTTCCTCTACCCGAACCCGCTCCATTACCGGATCGTCCCTGCGCTCGCCTACGACGCCAATGCGACGATCCTGTTCGGCACCGATACCTTCCTCGCCGGCTATGCCCGGATGGGGCACAGCTACGATTTCTATTCGGTGCGCTACGTCTTCGCCGGGGCCGAGCGCGTCCGCGACGAGACGCGCAAGCTGTGGGGCGAGAAGTTCGGCGTGCGCATCTTCGAAGGCTATGGCGCGACCGAGGCGTCGCCCGTGATCGCAGTCAACACCCCGATGCATTTCCAGGCGGGCAGCGTCGGCCGGCTGCTGCCGGGGGTCGAGGCGCGGGTCGATCCGGTGCCCGGCATCGCCGAGGGCGGCAAGCTGTCGATCCGTGGGCCGAACATCATGGCGGGCTATATGAAGGCCGATGCGCCGGGCATTCTCCAGCCGCCGCACGAGGGCTGGCACGATACCGGCGACATCGTCACGATCGACGCGCAGGAGTTCGTCACGATCCGCGGCCGCGCCAAGCGCTTCGCCAAGATCGGCGGCGAGATGGTCTCGCTGCCCGCAGTCGAAGGCTATGCCGCGGCGGTGTGGCCCGAGGACGATCATGCCGTCGTCACGCGCGCCGACCCGCGCAAGGGCGAGCAACTGGTGCTGTTCACTACACGCAAGGACGCGAAGGCCGGCGCGCTCCAGGCCTGGGGCAAGGCCAATGGCGTCGCCGAACTCGCGATCCCGCGCGATATCCGCGTCCTCGATGCGCTGCCGGTGCTCGGCACGGGCAAGCTCGATTACGTCACGATGACGGCGATGGCGGGCGAGCGCGCGCCGGCGCGGCCGGCGGGCACCGGCCCCGACCTGTTCGATCTGGTCCCGGCGCAGTGACCCCTTCCATGCACCTCGCATCCATATACACTCGCTAGAGGCCGGCGCGGGGAATCGGGGGATCGTCATTTTTTCCGAACGAATACTTCGCGTGCTCGAACGTCTCGGCGGCGTGTCGGCGGCTACTGCGGTTCGCGCCCGGCTCGCGCCGCGCACCGAGCCGGCCCCGCCGCGCTTCCGCGTCGAGCGCGAGGCCGACGCAGGTCGGATCGCGGCGTGGTGGGAGAGCCGCGATCCGGCCGGCCGCGACCAGCTTGCCGATCCGCACACCATCGCCACGCTGCCGGCCTATGCCGCCAATATCGAGAACATGATCGGCACGGTGAAGCTGCCGGTCGGCGTGGTCGGGCCGCTTCGCGTGAACGGGCTCCACGCGCAGGGCGACTATCTCGTCCCGCTGGCGACCACCGAGGCGGCACTCGTCGCGTCCTATGCCCGTGGCGCCCACCTGATCACCCGCGCAGGCGGCGCTTCGGCGGCGATGCTTTCCGAGGGCGTGCTGCGCTCGCCGGCGTTCCTGTTCGCCGACATGGTCGAGGCGGGAACCTTCGTCGGCTGGGCGGCCGCCAATGCCGGACGCCTGCGCGTGGCGGCGGAGGCGACGACGCGCCACGGCAAGCTCGAGGCGATCGATCCGTTCATCGACAACGACACGGTGTTCCTCGTCTGCCGCTACACCACCGGCGATGCGGCGGGGCAAAACATGGTGACGATCGCCACCGACGCCTTGTGCCGCGCAGTGCTCGAAGGCTGTCCGGTCCAGCCGCGCGCCTGGTTCATCGAAGGCAATTTCTCGGGCGACAAGAAAGCGAGCTATCTCGGGCTGATCACCGGGCGCGGGCGCAAGGTCTCCGCCAGCGTGTTGATCCCCGAGGCACTGGTCCGGCGCTGCCTGCACGTCGGCGTGGATCGGATGCTCGATTATGCCCGCGTCGCCCAATTGGGCGCGATGCTGTCGGGGCAGATCGGCGCGCAGGGGCATTATGCCAATGGGCTCGCGGCTTTCTACATCGCGACGGGACAGGATGCCGCGTGCGTCGCCGAATCGGCAGTGGGGTTCACGCGGATGGAGCGCCGCGACGATGGGCTGTTCATGTCGGTGACCTTGCCCAACCTGCTGGTCGGCTCGGTCGGCGGCGGGACCGGGCTGCCGGCACAGCGCGCGGCGCTCGAGCTGATGGGGCTGGCGGGCACCGGCAAGGCGGCGGCGCTTGCCGAAGTGGTCGCGAGCCTGTGCCTCGCCGGCGAGATCTCGATCATGGCGGCGATCGCCGCGGGCGACTTCACCCGCGCGCATCACAGCCTGGCGCGGACGCGGACATGAGCGAAGCCGGACTGGGCGTGCTCGCCCGGCTCAACCTCTATCAGCGCGAGCGCTTTCCGCTGATGCGGACCAGCCTGCTCGTGCTGATCTTTTCCGCCGCCAGCGTCAGCGTCTCGGCGCATCTCGCCGGGCGCCCGCCGGCGCCGTGGTTCCATTATGCCGCGGCGTTCGTGGTGACCCTGTCTTTCTTCTTCCAGCTGCGCGTGCTCGACGAGATCAAGGATGGCGACGATGACCGCCGCTATCGCCCCGAGCGCCCGATCCCGCGCGGGCTGGTGACCTTGCGGCTGATCGTCGGGCTCGGGCTGGCGACGGTGCCGGTGGCGATCGCAGCGTGCTGGGCAGTCGATCCGCGGCTGCTGGTGCTGCTGGGGATCGTGTGGGGCTGGATGCTGCTGATGGCGTTCGAGTTCTTCGCGCCTGCGTGGCTGCGGCGGCGGCCGTTCGTCTATATGGCGTCGCACATGCTGATCATGCCGGCGATCGACTTGCTGGTGACCGGCTTCGAATGGCTTCCCCGCGGACCCGCGCCGGGCGGACTCGTGCTGTTCCTGCTGCTGAGCTTCGCCAATGGCTGCGTGCTGGAAATCGGCCGCAAGCTCTGGGCGCGCGAGAACGAGCGCCACGGCGTCGAGACCTATAGCGCGCTGCTCGGCCCGGCGCGGGCGGCGGGGTTGTGGATCGGCTTCGTCCTCGTCGCGCTGGCGCTGCTCGGCGGCGTCGGCTTCGCGACCGGCGCGCCGCTGGCGACCGGGGCGGTCGGGGCGGTGGCGGCGTGGTTCACCATCCGGGCGGGGCTGCGCTACCGCGCACAGCCGAGCCCCGCGCGGCAGGCAGCGGCCGATACCGCCGCGGGTCTATGGGTGTTCGCCTGCTACGCCGCGGCGGGGCTGGCGCCGTTTGCAGGGATGCTGACGCGATGATCGTGGCAATGCACGAAGCGGCGGGGACGCCAGCGGCGGGGGGCAAGGCGCGCGCGCTCGGGCGGCTGGTGTCCGAGGGTTTCGACGTGCCGCGTTTCTTCGTGGCGACCGATACCCCGGATGAAGCCGAACTCGACACTGCATTGGCCGAGCTGGGCGAGGGCCCGTTCGCAGTGCGCTCCTCGGGCGTGCAGGAGGACGGCGTGGCGCACAGCCATGCCGGCCAGTTCGAATCGATCCTCAACGTCGCGCGCGGCGATGTCGCCGATGCGATCGCGCGGGTGTTCGCTTCGGACGAGGCGCAGGGCGTCGCGGCCTATCGCGCCGAACGCGGGCTGGCGGGCGGGGAGCGCCCCGCTGCGATCGTCCAGGTGATGGTGCCCGCGGCGTTTGCCGGGGTCGCCTTCTCGGCCGATCCGGTCAGCGGGCGCCGCGACCGCATCATCGTGTCGGCCACCGAGGGGCTCGGGGACCGTCTCGTCGCCGGCGAGATCGACGGCGCAACCTGGTGGATCGACGCCGCGAATGGCGACGTGATCGAAAGCTCGGGCGACGTCGCGCTGACCCTCGATCAGATCGCCGCAGTGACGGCGCTGGTCCGGCGGGTGGAGCAGGCGTTCGGCTGCGCGCAGGATATCGAATGGGCCTTTGCCGAGGGGCGGCTCCACTTGCTCCAGGCCCGGCCGATCACCTCGCCGCTGCGCGATGCGCCGATCGACGATCCCGGGCTCGCGGTATTCGACAATTCGAACATCGTAGAGAGCTATCCCGGCATCGTCTCGCCGCTGACCTTCTCGTTCGCCAGCTATGCCTATGCCCGCGTGTACATGGCGTTCGTCGCCTTGCTGGGCGTGTCGCAGGAGACGGTGCGCCAGAACCGCACGGTGTTCGAGAACATGCTCGTCCGGGTCAATGGTCGAGTCTATTACAATCTCGGCAATTGGTATCGTGCGCTCGCTCTGCTGCCAGGATACGCGCTCAACCGGCGCTATATGGAAACGATGATGGGGGTCGGCGCGCCCTTGCCCGACGCAGTGATGGCCGGGATCGGCGGCGCTCCTGCGCATGGCCTCGGAAAGGTGCGCGAATATCTGCGCATCGCCGGCGTGGCGCTGGGGCTGGTGCGCGCGGCGTGGAAGCTCCCGCGCACGGCGCGCGACTTCCGGGCGCGTCTCGACCGTGCGCTCGCCGCGACCACGCCCGAGCGGCTGCGGACGATGCCGCTGACGGCGCTGGCGGCCGAATATCGCCGGATCGAAAGCGACCTGCTCGATCGCTGGGACGCGCCGATCGTCAACGACTTCCTGTGCATGATCGCGTTCGGCGCGTCGCGGCGGATGCTCGAGAAATGGCTCGGCGCCGACGGGCTCGAGATTCAGAACGACGTGCTGATCGGGCAGGGCGACATCATCTCGGCGCGCCCGGCGCAGATGATCCGCGCGATGGGGGGCATTGCCGCTGCCGACCCGGCGCTGACCGCAGCGCTGGAGCGCGACGACCGCGCCGCGATCGCCGCCAGCGCGCTCGCCGAGCCGATCGCCGCCTATATCGCCGAATTCGGCGACCGTTGCACCGAAGAGCTCAAGCTCGAAAGCGTCACGCTCGACGAGGACCCGCGCTCGCTCCACGCAGCGATCGGTGCGGCCGCTTATAGCCGGTCGCCGGCGCCGGTGCGCAATGCCGATCCGCTGGCGCGGCTCGATGCGGCGCTGCGCGGCAAGCCCGTCAAGCGGCGGCTAGCGCGCGTGATGCTCCGTTGGGCAAAGGCGCGCGTCCGCGACCGCGAGAATCTTCGCTACGAACGCACGCGGATCTTCGGCCGGGCACGGCGGCTGCTGCTCGCCGTCGGGCGGCAGTTCCACGCGCATGGGCTGATCGCGGACCCGCGCGACATATTCCTGCTGACCATTCACGAAGTGCTCGGGACGATCGAAGGCTTTGCCACCAGTGGCAACCTGGCCGGGCTTGCCGAGGTGCGCCGCGCCGAGATGGCAAGGGCGGCGGCGAGCCACGACCCGCACGAGCGCATTCTGGTTCAGGGCGCGGCGTTCACCGCGACGCATATCGGCACCGTTCCGATCGCCGCTGAGCAAGGCAGCGAGCGGCGCGGCACCGGCTGCTCGGCCGGGCGCGTAACCGCGGTCGCGCGTGTGGTTCGCGACCCGCGCACCCAGCATATCGCGTCGGGCGAGATCCTCGTCGCGCGGCACACTGATCCGGGCTGGATCGCGCTCTTCGCCAGCGCCTCGGCGATCGTCGTCGAGCGCGGCAGCCTGCTCTCGCATTCGGCGATCGTCGCGCGCGAACTCGGCATTCCGTGCGTCGTCGGGCTGAGCAATGCGACGCAGTGGATCGAGGATGGCGAGACGATCGAAGTCGACGGTGCGAGCGGGCTCGTGCGGCGAAACGCGGCATGAGCACCGAGATCACCGGCAAGGCGGCATTCGAAGCGATCCGCTACGCCCAATTGTGGGAAGATGCCGACATCCTGTGCCAGGCGATCGGGCAGCGCCCCGGCGGGACCCTGGTGTCGATCGGATCGGCCGGCGACAATGCGCTGGCGATGCTGCTGTGCGACCCGGCGCAGGTGGTGGCCGTCGATCTTTCGGCGGCACAGGTCGCCTGCGTGCGGCTGCGCATCGCGGCCTGGCCATTGCTCAGCCATCCGGAACTGCTCGAACTGCTCGGGTTCAGCCGGTCGGATCGGCGCGGGGCGTTGCTCGATCGCGTGCTGGCGGCGTGCGATCCGGTGACTGCGGGATTCTGGACGCCGTTGCGCGATCAAGTCGTGCGCTACGGGGCGGGTGCGATCGGCAAGTTCGAGCGCTATTTCCGCATTTTCCGCAAATATCTGCTGCCGCTCGTCCATTCGCGTCGCACGATCGACGCGATCTTCGAGCCGCGCAGCGAAGTCGAGCGCGCGACATTCCTTGCGCGGTGGAACAACCGGCGCTGGCGCTGGCTGCTCAAGGGCTTCTTCTCGCGTACGGCAATGGGCGCGCTGGGCCGCGACCCGGCATTTTTCGATCATGTCGAAGGCAGCGCGTCGGATCACGTCGCGCGGCGCATCGAACATGCGTTCGTCGCCAACGACCCGGTCGCCAACCCGTATTTGCGCTGGATCATGACCGGCAATCACGGCCCGGTCCTGCCGCTTGCGTTCCGCCCCGAGCACCACGCTACGATCGCCGCGCGCATTGACCGGCTCATTGTCGTAGAAGGGACGATCGAGGATATGGCCGCAGGCGGGCTCCAAGCCGATGGCTGGAACCTCTCCGACATCTTCGAATATATGTCGCCCGCGGCGTTCGAAGAGACCTATGCCGGGATCCTCGCCGCCTCCAGGCCTGGCGCGCGGCTGGTCTATTGGAACATGATGGTCCCGCGCAGTGCGCCCGCGTGCTTTGCCGACCGGATCGTCCCCAGACCTGATATTGCAGCGCCGCTCGGCGCGCGCGACAAGGCCTTCTTCTACAGCCGCTTCGTCGTCGAGGATGTGCGGTGAGCATCGCGCTTTCGCTTGCGATCCTCGCGGCTTCGCTCGCCGCTTTGATGGGCATGATCGCGCTGGTGCGGAAGCTCGGCCAGCGGTTCGGCTGGAGCGCGGAAGTCCAGCGCAAATCGGTGCATGTCGCGATCGGGATCTATGCGCTCGCATTGCCCTTGCTGTTCGACGCACGCTGGCCGGTCGTAGTGCTGCTGCTCGTCGCGCTCGGGCTGATGTTGTTCCTGCGCACGCCCGCCTCGCGCGCCGCGGGGCTTGGCGCGGCGATCCACTCGGTCGAGCGCAAGTCGGCCGGCGACATCTGGCTCGCGCTCGCGATCGGCTTCGTCTTCCTCCACGCCGGAAGCAGCTATATTCTCTATGCGCTGCCGATCGCGGTGATCGCCCTCTCGGATGCCGCTGCGGCACTGACCGGCAGCAGCTATGGCCGCAGGCGTTTCGCAGTCGAGGACGGCGTCAAGAGCTGGGAGGGGGTGATCGCCTTCTTCGCCGTCACCTGGATCCTGGCAATGGTGATGCTGTTGCTGCTCACCGATGTCCCGCGGCCCAACGTCGTCGTGCTGGGCGTGACGATCGCCGCGTTCGGAGCCGTGGTGGAAGCCGTATCGTGGCGCGGGCTCGACAATCTGTTCGTACCGGTCTGCGTGCATTTCTTCCTCGCCGGCTATCTCGGTGCGTCCCCGACGGTGCTGATCGGACTGGCCGCGATCTTCTTCGCGAGCATGCTGGCGATCGCATTGCTGACACCGCGGCTGGGGCTGAGCGTTCACGCCAGCCGCGCCTTCGTGATCGCGATCTTCTTCTTCATCGGCGTCGGCGGGCTCTACGGCACCGTGCTGCCGCTGCTGGTAATCGCGGCGCACCTGGTTGCGCGGCGTCGCCGGCCGTGCCGCAGTCCGCACGGCGACCTCGACTTCATCGCGACGCTCTGCGCCACGGGGCTGATCTGGTATTTCGTTGGGGAGAGCGTCGGACCGACGGCGATCAACCTGTACAATCTCGGGCTGGCCGGCGTCCTGCTAGGCTATCTGCTGATTGCCGCGCAATGCGAGTGGCGTTGGACCATGCCGGCATTCGCGATCGTGCTCGGCCTCTATCTGGCACTCGTCGCAGTCGGACCGGCATATGCGCGTTGGGTGATATGGCTGCCCTGGATCGCGGCGGGATCGCTCGCCCTGGTCGCCGTTGCGCTGCTGGCGCGACGTGGCTGGACCGAGCGGTGGCGCGCCCCGCGGCTGGCGGCGCTTGCCAGCGTCGTGCCGATGACGGCCTATCTTGCACAGGCGGTGACTCGATGAGCGAATTCGATATTGCGATCCCGGGTGCGCGCTGCCGCGTCTGGCCCGACGGTCCGCTGTGGGGCGGCACCATCGCGGGCGCGATCGGCAAGCTGCACTTCGACGATGCTGCGTCGGGGGAGGCGGTTCTGCGCCTTGCCTGCGAGCGACTGTTTTCCGGCGGCCGCAAGGCGGTCCTCGCCCCGATGGACGGCGACACCTGGCACAGCTACCGCGCGGTCACCGAGAGCGACGGTTCGCCTGGCTTTGCTCTCGAGCCGGTGTCCGGGCCGCATGACGTGGCGGCGCTCCGGGCGGCGGGCTTCGAAGGCGTGAGCGAGTACGTCTCCGCTCGGGCGCCGGTGCCTTTGGTGGCGAGCGACTCTCCCAAAGTGCCGGGGGTACAGGTGCAGGGCTGGGACGGGCAGGGCGCCGAGGCATTGCTCGACCGGCTGTTCGAGCTTGCCGGCGGCGCCTTTGCCGACAAATTGTTCTTCAAGCCGATCGAGCGCGACGATTTCCTCGCTCTGTATCGGCCGCTGCTCGCGATGATCGACCCGCGGCTGGTGCTGTTCGCGTTCGATGGCAGCGGCGAAATGGCCGGGTTTCTGTTCGGACTGCCCGATGTCGCGCAAGGAAGCGCGCCCGATACGGCGATCCTCAAGACCTATGCCAGCCGCAAGCCCGGGGTCGGGCATTTGTTGGCGCACAGCTTCCACGAGCGGGCGCGCGAGCTTGGCTATGCGCACGTCGTCCACGCGCTGATGCATGTCGACAATGTCTCGCGCGAACGCAGCGCGCGGCACGCGGGCTCGGTGTTTCGCCGCTACGGCTTGTTCGGCCGCCGCGCCGAATGAACATCCTCGAAGCGTTTGCCGCGCAGGTTGCGGCCCATCCGGAGCGCATCGCGATCGTCGATGCGCACGGCCGCCCGACCAGCTACGCGGCGCTCGACGCACGCGCCGCGGCACTGGCGGCGGCGTGGCATCGCCAGGGCCTGCGGTCGGGCGACCGCGTGCTGCTGGCGCTGCCGTTGAACGCCGACCTCTACGCTGCGCTGGCGGCGCTGTGGCGGATCGGCGCGGCGGCGATATTGCCCGAACCGGCGCTGGGGCTGTTCGGATTGCGCCATGCCGTGGCGGCGGCGGCGCCGCGGGCGGTGCTCGCATCGGGGCTCTATCGCTTGTTGCCGCTGCTGGTGCCGGCGCTGCGGCGCGTGCCGTTGCGGCTGCGCTTGCAGGCGGCCGGCGGCACGCATCCGATTGCCGATCGGGATCCGGACGCGCCGGCGCTGATTTCCTTCACCAGCGGCTCGACCGGCGCGCCCAAGGCGATCGTGCGGAGCCACGGCTTCCTGCGGGCGCAGGATCGCGCCGTCGCCCCGCTGATCGCCACCGGGGGCAGGGCCGAGATCGACCTCGTCGCGTTCCCCGTCTTCGTCGTCGCCAATCTTGGGCAGGGGATAACGTCGGTCCTCCCCAATTGGCCGCTTCGCGTACCGGGGCGCGCAAAGGGGGCGGCGATCGCGGCGCATGCCGAGCGGCATGGAGTCACGCGATTGTTGCTGAGCCCGGCCATCGCCGAGGCCTTGGCGTCGACCCGGTTGCCCAGAGGCGCGCATACGCTGTTCATCGGGGGCGGCCCGGTGTTCCCCGACCTGATCGCGCAAGTCCGGGCGCGAGTGCCGACGATCCGGATGGTCTCGGTCTACGGCTCCACCGAGGCCGAGCCGATCGCGCATTGCGATGCCGACGACGTCACCGACGACGATTGGACCAGAATGCGCACGGGCGGGGGACTCCTCGCCGGGCGACCGGCGGAAGCCGCGCGCGTTCGGATCCTGCGCGACGAGATCGTGGTCGCCGGCGGCCATGTCGTCTCGGGCTATCTCGACTCCGCGCAGGATCCGTCGACCAAGAGTCAGGATGCCGACGGGACGATCTGGCATCGCACCGGTGACGCGGGCCGGTTCGATGAGCAGGGCCGGCTCTGGCTGCGCGGGCGGCTGGATGCGCGCGCCGGCGGGCTTTGGCCCTTCGAGGTCGAGGCGCCCGCTCGGCTCTGGCAAGGCGTACGCCGCGCGGCGTTGGCCGAGCTGGCAGGCGAAGCGGTTCTCGCTATCGAAGGCGACCCGGCGATGCGCGCGACCTGGGCTGCAGCGGGTCAGGCGCTCGGCGTCGCGCGGATCGTGCCGATACCTGCCATGCCGATGGATCGACGCCACGGTTCCAAGATCGACCAGCAAGCGCTCCGCCGGCTTCTCCGACAGCGATGACCCGGTCACCGCTGCCTAAGACGCCGTGCGAGATTAATTCCGCGTGCCGCGCAGGCTGTTCAGGACGGCGAGCGCCGCGATGCCGACGAACGCGGCGCTGGTCCATGGCCGTGCCTTTGCGAAGCTCTTGGCCTTTTCGGTGAGCGGCGCATCGCCGGAGAAATGGGTCCGGAAAGAATCGGTAAGTCCGGTCTTGGCGTTGGTCACAGGGGCGGTCGGGTCGGCCATGAACATCTCCATCCAGACGCAGAAATGCGTCGTCGGAGGCCTCAACGCGCAAGCCGCGGGACGGTGCCGTGTTGCTGCGCGCGCGGCGATCAATCGCCCCATTGACGCCGCCGAGCGGCGGCGTTCGGCAAATGAGTAACAAATAGGTGGTGCCGAACGAGGCAAACAGGCGTTAAGCGCGATGAACGCACGCGGAAGGATCTGATCATGTCCAGTTTGTCCGATCTGGAACTGTCCCGACGCGGCTTGCTCGCCGCTGGCGCAGCTTCGGCGGTCGTCGCGGTGGGGCCTGAAGCCGCTGCACAGGAAAGCGACACGATGACTCCCGGCCTTCCCCCGATGCCCGTCAGCTTCGAAGTCAACGGCAAGGTCCGCCAGCTGTCGCTCGATACGCGCACTACGCTGCTCGACGCGCTGCGCGAGCATCTGCACCTGACCGGCACCAAGAAAGGGTGCGATCATGGCCAATGCGGCGCGTGCACCGTGCTGGTCGACGGCGTGCGGATCAATTCGTGCCTGAGCCTCGCGGTGATGCACGAGGGCGACAGGATCACCACGATCGAGGGCCTCGGCACCCCCGACCGGCTGCATCCGATGCAGGCTGCGTTCGTCAAGCATGACGGCTATCAATGCGGCTATTGCACGCCGGGGCAGATCTGTTCGGCGGTTGCGGTGCTAGACGAGATCAAGCGGGGCGTGCCCAGCCATGTGTCCGCCCGCCTGACCGATCGGCCGCGCGTCACCAATGCCGAGATGCGCGAGCGGATGAGCGGCAACATTTGCCGCTGCGGCGCCTATTCCAACATCGCCGAGGCGATGGCCGAAGTTGCGGGGGGCAAGGCATGAAGGCCTTCACCTATGAGCGTGCTGCCTCGGCGCAAGATGCCGCGGCCAAGGCATCGTCGCTGCAGGGCGCGCGGTTCATCGCGGGCGGCACCAACCTGCTCGACCTGATGAAGCTCGAAATCGAGACGCCGACGCATCTGATCGACGTCAACGGGCTGGGCTTCGACAAGATCGAGAAAACGCAGGACGGCGGCCTGCGCATCGGCGCGTTTGTCCGCAACACCGCTCTCGCCGCCGACATGCGCGTGCGCAAGGGTTACGGGGTGTTGAGCCGCGCACTGCTGGCGGGCGCTTCCGGCCAGCTCCGCAACAAGGCGACGACCTCGGGCAACCTGCTCCAGCGCACCCGCTGCCCCTATTTCTACGACACCAATCAGCCGTGCAACAAGCGCCGGCCGGGCAGCGGCTGCGCGGCGATCGGCGGCTATAGCCGGCAATTGGCGATCGTCGGGGCGAGCGAGGCCTGCGTCGCGACGCACCCGTCCGACATGGCAGTGGCGATGCGCGTGCTCGACGCCCAGGTCGAGACGGTGAACGCCGCCGGACAGACCCGCGCGATCCCGATCGCCGAGTTCCACCGCCTGCCGGGCGACACCCCGCACATCGATACCGTCCTCGCGCCGGGCGAGCTGATCACCGCCGTCACTCTGCCCAAGCCGATCGGCGGGGTGCATCTCTACGAAAAGGTGCGCGACCGTGCCTCCTACGCGTTCGCGCTCGTCTCGGTCGCCGCGGTGATTCAGAAGGACGGCAGCGGCCGCGTCGCCATCGGCGGGGTCGCCCATAAGCCCTGGCGCGTCGAGGCGGCGGAGGCGGCGATGCCGCAGGGCGCAAAGGCAGTGGCGGCGCAGCTGCTGGCCGGCGCGACGCCTACCGAGGACAATGCTTTCAAGGTGCCGCTCGTCGAGCGGACACTGGCGGCGGCGATGCACGAAGCGAGGGCGGCATGAGGTTCGACACGCCTGCGGGCACCAATCCGATCGACCGGCTGAAGGTCGTCGGCAAGCCGCTCGACCGGATCGACGGCCCGCTCAAGACGACCGGCACCGCGCCCTACGCCTATGAGCATCACCCTGAGCCCGCGAATGCCGCTTATGGCTATGTCGTCGGCTCGGCCGTCGCCAAGGGGCGGATCCGCTCGATGGATCTGAGCCAGGCCAAGGCGGCGCCGGGCGTCATCGCGATCGTCACGGCAGAGAATGCCGGCAAGCTCGGCAAGGGCAGCTTCAACACGGTCAAGCTGCTCGGTGGCCCTGAGGTCGACCATTATCACCAGGCGATCGCAGTCGTCGTCGCCGAGACCTTCGAGCAGGCGCGCGCCGCCGCGAACCTCGTCCGCGTCGACTATGCCCGCGCCAAGGGCCGCTTCGATCTCGATGAAGAACTCAAGACCGCGCCGCTCACCGGCGGGTCGAGCGACGAAGGAAGCTCGGCGCCGGGGGTCGATCGGGTCGGCAAGTTCGAGGCGGCGTTCGCCTCCGCGCCGGTCAAGTTCGACGCGACCTATACGACCCCCGACCAGAGCCACGCGATGATGGAGCCGCACGCTTCGATCGCGGCGTGGGACGGCGGCTCGCTGTCGGTTTGGACCTCGAACCAGATGATCGACTGGGGCCGGGGCGATCTCGCCAAGACACTCAATATCCGCAAGGACAAGATCCGCTTCATGTCGCCTTATGTCGGCGGCGGCTTCGGCGGGAAGCTGTTCCTGCGCAGCGACGCACTGATGGCCGCGCTGGCAGCGAGAGCGGCGCACCGGCCGGTCAAGGTAGCGCTTCAGCGTCCGTTGATCGCCAACAACACGACGCATCGTCCCGCGACCCGCCAGCGCATCCGTATCGGCGCGACTGCCGACGGCACCATCACCGCCATCGCGCATGAAAGCGGCTCGGGCGATCAGCCTGAGGGCGGTCCGGAGACCGCGGTCAACCAGACCAAGCTGCTTTATGCTGGCGCCAACCGAATGACTTCGATGCGGCTCGCGGTGCTCGACTTGCCCGAAGGCAATGCGATGCGCGCGCCGGGCGAGGCGCCGGGGATGATGGCGCTCGAGATCGCGATGGACGAAATGGCCGAGAAGCTCGGCATGGATCCGATCGCCTTCCGCGTCAGGAACGATACCCAGGTCGACCCCGAGAAACCCGAGCGGCGCTTCTCGGAGCGCAATCTGATCGGTTGCCTCGAGCAGGGACGGCAGCGCTTCGGCTGGTCGAAGCGCAACCCGCGGCCGGCGCAAGTGCGCGACGGGCGCTGGCTGGTCGGGATGGGCATGGCGGCGGCGTTCCGCAACCATATCAACATGCCGTCGGGCGCGCGGGTCCGGCTCGGACGCGACGGGATCGTCACGGTCGAGACCGACATGACCGATATCGGCACCGGCAGCTACACGATCATCGCGCAGACCGCTGCGGAGATGATGGGCCTGCCGATCGAGCGGGTGGTGGTGAAGCTCGGGGATTCGAGCTTCCCGGTATCGGCAGGATCGGGCGGCCAGTTCGGGGCGCCCAACTCGACCGGCGGCGTCTATGCGGCATGCGTGAAGCTGCGCGAGGCAGTGGCGCAGCGCCTCGGCTATGATCCGGCTAATGCCGTGTTCGAGGACGGTCGGGTGCGGGCGGGCAACCGCTCGGCAGCGCTCGCCGAGGCGGCGAAGGACGGCGAGCTCTCCGCCGAAGACAGGATCGAGTTCGGCGATCTCGGCAAGAAATACCAGCAATCCACGTTCGGCGCGCACTTCGCCGAAGTCGGAGTCGATTCCTATACCGGCGTGGTCCGCGTCCGCCGGATGCTCGCGGTTTGCGCGGCCGGGCGCATCCTCAATCCGAAATCGGCGCGCAGCCAGGTGATCGGCGCGATGACGATGGGGGTGGGCGGCGCGCTGATGGAGGAATTGGCGGTCGACAAGAGGTTCGGCTTCTTCGTCAACCACGATCTCGCCGGTTACGAAGTACCGGTCCATGCCGACATCCCGCATCAGGAAGTGATCTTCCTCGACGAAACCGACGCCACGGCATCGCCGATGAAGGCCAAGGGCATCGGCGAACTCGGGCTTTGCGGCGTCGGCGCGGCGGTGGCCAATGCGGTGTACAATGCCACCGGGGTACGCGTGCGCGATTATCCGCTCACGCTCGAGAAGCATCTCGACCGGCTTCCACCGATCGCCTGACGCGACCGGACGCAGCCGCAATATCTTGAGTCAGTACATCTGCGGCCCGGGCAGGCAGATCACATATTGCCCCTTTTTCTCGTTTCCCGCCTTCTCGCCCTCGTCGCCGGCGACGAGCCTGCCGAGCTTCGCGAGCGCCGACGCCATCGACGTCGCGCCGGCAAGCGGCCGACCACGCGGATCGCGGCGCGCGGCGGGGCGGGCGTTGCGGGCTTCGCGGCGCGGCGGCGGCGCGAGGCGGTGCATGCGCTGGGCGACCGATGCTGCATCGCCCGCTCGGCCGAATTCGCGCCACACGACGCGGAAGCCGGCGGGGACCTGGGCCCAGTCGCCGTCGTCGCTGCGGATCATGTCGCAGCCGCAGCGGTGGCAGATGCTGAATTCCAGCCCCTGATTGTGGTGACGCTTGGCCGAAGGCACATGGTTCATCACCGAACAGAGGATGGTCATCGCAGGGTTACTCCGGTTACCGGATCGCGCCGCTGGTCCCGGACGGGGCGCCGCGATCAAAGATTGATCTTCGTTAACCACGGTTTGGCCAAACGGTGGATGAGTTGCCATTAAGGTCGGTCCCCATAAGCGACTCCCACCACCGGGCTTGTACGGATGTGCCGGCCGGCTTCTCGGAAAGCTGTGGACGGCGCGCGGCCGGCAGTGGCAAATCGCGCCCCGCGCCGCTAGGGTCGCGCGATGGCGCATTCGGGATTCGTACCGCTCCGGGTCTTCTCTTCCTACACCATGCTCGAAGGTGCGATCGAGCCCAAGGCGATCGCCAAGCGCGCGCGAGAGCTTGGCTTTCCCGCCGTGGCGGTCAGCGACCGCAACGGCCTCTACGCCGCAATGCCGTTTTCCGACGCTTGCAAGAAGGCGGGTGTCCAGCCGATCGTAGGCACACTGCTCGCAGTCAAGCGCCCCGAGCTTGCCGAGGGCGCGCCGGTCGCGATCGACTGGCTCGCACTCTACGCGCAGGACGAGACCGGCTATCTCAACCTCTGTCACCTCGTCTCGATGGCGCATCTCGACCGCCCGATCGAGGAGGAGGCACACGTGCCCCTCGACGCGCTCGAGGGCCGCACGGACGGGCTGCTCTGCCTCACAGCTGGCGCCGAGGGTGCGCTCGCGCGACTCTATGCCGACGGGCAGGACAGCGCCGCCGAAGCCTATGCGGCCCGGATCGAGGCGTTGTTCCCCGACCGGCTTTATGTCGAGATCGTCCGCCGCCTGAATGAAGTCGAGGGCAGGGCCGAGGCCAAGTTGCTCGATTATGCCTATGCCCGCGATCTCCCGATCGTCGGGACCAATCCGTGCTGCTTTGCCGACGAGAGCTTCCACGAGGCGCACGACGCGATGCTGTGCATCGCCAATTCTTCCTACATCGCCAGCGACGATCGCCCGCGCAGTTCGCCCGATGCCTGGATGAAGCCTGCGGGCGAGATGCGGAACCTGTTCGCCGACTTGCCCGAGGCGCTCGCCAACACGCTCGTCGTCGCCCAGCGCTGCGCCTATGCCGCACCCAAGCGCAAGCCCATCCTCCCCAGCCTCGCCGGCGACCGCGAAGGCGAGGCGAGGATGCTGCGCGAGCAAGCGAGGGACGGACTGCACATGCGGCTGGCCAAGATTGCTCAGATCGAAGGACTGACGGCGCCCAAGAGCCCCGTTCGCCCTGAGCTTGTCGAAGGGCAGCCAGCGTCTTCTGCCGACGGTGCGGGAGGAGAACAGCGCTTCGACAAGCTCAGCGCGAACGGGGAGGGTGACCGCTTTCCCAACGCAGGGGACTGGACCCAACCCTATCGCGACCGCCTCGAATTCGAGCTCGACGTCATCATCCAGATGGGGTTCCCCGGCTATTTCCTGATCGTCGCGGACTTCATAAAATGGGCGAAGACTCACGACATTCCCGTCGGCCCCGGCCGCGGCTCGGGCGCGGGCTCGGTGGTCGCCTGGGTGCTGACCATCACCGATCTCGATCCTCTCAAGCTCGGCCTGCTGTTCGAACGCTTCCTCAACCCCGAGCGCGTGTCGATGCCCGATTTCGACATCGATTTCTGCGAAACCCGCCGCGGCGAAGTGATCCGCTACGTCCAGGAGAAATACGGCCGCGACACCGTCGCGCAGATCATCACCTTCGGGACGATGAAGGCACGCGCGGTTCTCAAGGACGTCGGCCGCGTGCTCCAGATGAGCTACGGCCAGGTCGATCGCCTCGCCAAGCAGATCCCCAACCACCCGACCGACCCGTGGACGCTCAAGCGCACCCTCGATGGCGTCAGCGAGTTCCACAGCGAGTATAAGAACCATAGCGACGTCCGCCATCTGATCGACCTGTCGATGCGGCTCGAAGGCCTGCCGCGGCACAGCTCGACGCACGCTGCCGGCGTGGTGATCGGCGATCGCCCGCTCGCCGAACTGGTCCCGCTCTACCGCGATCCGCGCTCGGACATGCCGGTCACGCAGTTCGACATGAAATATGTCGAAGGCGCTGGACTGGTGAAGTTCGATTTTCTCGGGCTCAAGACGCTGTCGGTGCTCAAGAAAGCCGTCGAACTGCTCGCCGACCGCGGCATCGAGGTCGATCTCGACACGCTCCTGTGGGACGATCCCGAAGTCTACGACTTGCTCCAGCGCGGCGACACGGTCGGCGTGTTCCAGCTCGAATCCGAAGGCATGCGCCGTACCCTTACGGCGGTCCGCCCGACCAATTTCGGCGACATCATCGCGCTGGTCTCGCTCTATCGCCCGGGCCCGATGGACAACATCCCGAGCTTCGGCCACCGCAAGGGTGGGCGCGAGGAGATCGTCTATCCGCACGCCCTGCTCGAGCCCGTCCTCAACGAGACCTACGGGATCTTCGTTTATCAGGAACAGGTGATGCAGGCGGCGCAGGTGCTCGCCGGCTATACTTTGGGCGGCGCCGACATGCTCCGCCGCGCGATGGGCAAGAAGATCAAGGCCGAGATGGACGCGCAGCGCGCGATCTTCGTCGAAGGCTGCGGCAAAGTGAACGACATCAAACCTGCCAAGGCCAACGAACTGTTCGACTTGATCGACAAGTTCGCGGGCTACGGCTTCAACAAGTCGCACGCTGCCGCCTACGCGCTGCTCGCCTACCAGACCGCGTGGCTCAAGACCCACCATCCGCACGAATTCTTCGCCGCGTCGATGGCGTACGACATCCACCAGACCGACAAGCTCGCGATCTTCGCCGACGATATGCGCCGGCTGTCGATCGAGTGCCTGCCGCCCGACATCAACGCCAGCCTCGCCGATTTCCACGTCGAGAAGCACAAGGACGGTCTCGCGGTGCGTTATGCCCTGGGCGCGCTCAAGGGCGTCGGCGAGCGTGCGATGGAGCTGCTGATCGAGGAGCGCGATGGCAATGGCCGCTTCAAGTCGCTCGACGATTTCTCCAAACGCGTTGACCCGCGACTTCTCAACAAGCGCCAGCTCGAGACGCTCGCCGCCGCGGGGGCGTTCGACGGGATCGAACCCAACCGCGCCGGAGTCCATGCCGCGGCCGAGACGATCCTCGCCGTCGCCCAGCGCACGCACGAGAGCCGGGCGAGCGGGCAGGGCGGCCTGTTCGGCGAATCCGAACCCGGCGGCGGCGCGATCACCTTGCCCAAGAGCGCGCTTTGGTCGCTCGCCGACAAGATCGCCGCCGAGAAGGACGCGTTCGGTTATTATTTCTCGGCGCACCCGCTCGATCGCTACGGGCATCTCGTCCGCAGCCAGGGTGCGCGCGAGATCACCTCGCTGGGCGAAGTGCCGATCCCCGACGGCGGCCGCGTCGGCGCGACGATCGCCGCGCTGATCGAGGATGCGCGCTGGCGCACTTCGGCGCGCGGCAACCGCTACATGATGGCGACGATCTCGGACACCAGCGGCCAGGTGATCGCCAGCTGCTTCGACGAATTCGCCGCCAAGGACATGGAGGAAGCGGCGCGGGCAGGGGGCTGCGCCCTGCTCACCGTCGAGCTCGACAAGCGCCCGGGCGAGGATACCCCGCGCGTTTCGGTCAAGCGCGTCCAGCCGTTCGAGAGCATCGCCAACACCGCGCGCCTGATCGTCGACTTGGAAGTGAGCGACGCGGGCGTCCTCCCGCGGCTCGCCGAGATGATCGGTGGCGAGCGCGGCGGGCGTAGCACGGTAAGGGTCTGGGCACCCTTCGGCGCCCAGGGTCAGGCCGAGCTGGTAATCGGCCGCAACTTCCGCGTCGACGAGGAGATGGTCGACAAGATCCGCGGGCTGCCGGGGATTCGCTCCGCGGTGTTCGGTAAGCCCGAAGTGACGCTGGCGGCTGCTGCCTGAACAACACGGCACCCTCACCCTTCCGGCGCTTCGCGCCTCCTTCCCTCTCCCGACGGGAGAGGGAAGGGGCCCGCCGCCGCAGGCGGTGGGAAGGGTGAGGGTGAGAGTGGACCTCGACTCTCCCACCACTCCCCGCTTACCCTGTCGCAAAAGCCGAAGAGCTGGAGAGAGCGATGCTGGGTGGAATGCAGGATTTCGAGCTGCGCGTGATGCGGCTGCTCGATCACGCCGCGCGCGAGCACGGGCCGCGCGAGATCGTCACGCGCTGGGCCGACGGCAGCGAGACCCGCACCGACTGGGCCGGCATCGCGCGCGATTCCCGCAAGCTGGCGCAGGCGCTCGAACGCCTCGGCGTAAAGCCCGGCGATCGGGTGGCGACGCTCGGCATGAACCATAGCCGCCATCTCGTCGCCTGGTACGGCACGATCGGGATGGGCGGGGTGATCCACACGATCAACCCACGGCTGTTCGAAGACCAGCTCGCTTTCATCGCCAACCATGCCGAGGATGCGGTGCTGCTCTACGACAAGGCATTCGGGCAGGTCGTCGAGAAGCTCAAGCCGCAATGGACGACGATCCGCCACTATATCTGCTTCGACCCCGGATCGGAGTCCGGGGCAGGCGACGGTGCATTCGAGGCACTGATTGCGAGCGAGACCGGCGATTACGCCTGGGTCGAGGGCGACGAGCGCGAACCGTGCATGCTCTGCTACACCAGTGGCACCACCGGCGATCCGAAGGGCGTGCTCTACACCCACCGCTCGACCGTGATCCACGCGATCACCGAGCTGCAGCCCGCCGAGTTCGACCTTTCCACCCAATCTGTCGCGATGCCGATCGTGCCGATGTTCCACGCCGTCGGCTGGGGACTGCCCTTCGCCGGCGCTGCGGTGGGAGCGAAGTTCGTCTTCTCGGCAGTTAATGAGCCCAAGATCCTTTGCGAACTGATGAACCGCGAGAAAGTCACGCACAGCGCGGGCGTACCGACCGTATGGTTCGCGATGTTCCAGTATATGGACGCGACGGGCGCCGCGCCCGAGCATCTCAGGATCGTAACGATCGGCGGCTCGGCCGCGCCGCGCGCGATGATCGAGCGGCTGATGAAGATGGGTATCCGCGTCAACCACGCCTGGGGGATGACCGAGACGTCGCCGATCGGCACGATGGGCGCGCCTTCCTACGATTGGAACGATCTCAGCTTCGAGCAGCAGGTCGATCAGGTCTCGAAGCAGGGTAAGGTCCCGTTCGGGGTCGAGCTGCGGATTGTGGACGATGAAGGCGCGGTGCAGCCGCGAGACGGCGTCGCCTCGGGCCGTCTGCAGGTCCGCGGCCCCTGGGTAATCAAACAATATTATGGCGAGGCGCAGCTCGCCGTCGATTCGGACAATTGGTTCGACACCGGCGACGTCGCGGTGTTGCATCCCGACGGGACGATGCAGATCACCGATCGCGCCAAGGATGTGATCAAGTCGGGCGGCGAGTGGATCAGCTCGGTCGAGCTCGAGAATTGCGCGATCGGCTGCGCCGGCGTCGCCGAGGCCGCGGCGATCGGCGTCCATCACCCGAAATGGGAAGAGCGCCCGATCCTGCTGGTGGTGCGCAAGCCCGATGCCGAAGTGAGCGTCGCCCAGATCCAGGCGCATCTCGAGCAGCACGTCGCCAAATGGTGGCTTCCCGACGAGATCCACTTCGTCGAGACCCTGCCGCACACCGCAACCGGCAAGCTCCTCAAGACCGCGATCCGCGCGCAGTACAAGGACTTCAAGCTGGCGGCTGCGTAACTCCCCTTTCCCAAAGGGAGAGGGAATTAGCGCCCCATCACCGCAGCGCTCACTTCGCCCGCCTTGGCGTCCTTGAACCGCGCGCAGTTGCGGATCGCCTCCAATGCGCGATCGAGCCCCAGCGTGCTGGTGTTGGCGAGTTGCGGGCGCAATTTGGCATCCACTGCGTCCGCTGCCGAATTGGTGCACAGCACGTTGAACATCTGCCCCGCGCGCGCCGAGAAGATGCCGCCGCCCACCTTCGAGGTTCCGAAACTGCCCAGCAGCGTGTCCGCCCCCGCATCGCGCGTCCGCGGCGAGCCGAGGAAGCGCGTGGCGACATGGAGCCGCTCAGCCTGCGACAGCCGCGGATCTTTGAACTCTCCCAGGAACCAGCGCGCCACCTCCGCATTGCCGGAGCCGCCGATCGCCTCGAACGCGAGCTGGCGCAGCGCCGGATCCGCGAGCCCCTTGTCGGCGAGTGTCCTGGCCAGCGGCACGCCCTTGTCCTTCACGTCGAGCGACAGCGCGAGCTGGGCAAATTCTGAGTCGAGCGCCTTGGCGTCGCCCGCCAGATAGGCATCCGCCGCCGTGATCAACTTGCCGCGTGTCAGTGCATCGCCGCCCGCGCCGGCAACCAGCTCGACCAGATCGCTGCGCAACTTCCGGCGGTCGAGCGTGTCCGCGGCATAGGCGTCCGCGGCAGGATCGAAGCCGAGTTGTTCCAGCTTGGGGCCGTAAATGTCGACGATCAGCCTGCGATAGGCCGGCAGCGCCGCCTCGCTGATCAGCCCGCGCCGCTGCAGCTCGCGCCAGCGCTTGCCATTGTCGAGCGCTGCGTTCGAAGCCGGGTGCGCCGCCATCGAACGGGCGAGCGCTGCCAGCTGGGGCAGCTTGGCCTTGCCCGCGTAGAACGATGCCCACAGGCTGTCGGTCACCGCCAGTGCCTCGCCCTCGGGCAGCGTCGGCGCGGCAGCGATCAGCGCCGACCAGTCGGCCGGGTCCATGTCGAAGCGATAATAGCCCCAGCCGCCGGCATTGGGAACGATCACGCCGTCGCCCTTCGCCTCGATCGCGCCGCCCGGCTTGTCGAGAAGCGTGCAGCTGCGCACCGCGACGCGGCGGACGCACACCGGCACGATCCACTGTTCCGGGGGCACGTTGCTGCCGAAACTGGCGTAGCGCGACTGGCTCGCGATCAGCCCGCCGCCGTCATGCTTCAAAGTCACCACCGGCATGCCCTGCTGATCGACGAAGCTGCGTAGCGATTCGAGCACGCGCGGATCATGCGCGGCGCTGGCGAGCGAATCGAAGAACTGGTCGGTTGTGGCGTTGCCGTGATGATAGCGCCGCATGTGCAGCCGCACGCCGTCGCGGAACTTCTCCTCGCCCAGATAGGCGGCGATCATCGCCACCACCTGGCCGCCCTTGCCATAGGTAATCTGGTCAAACGCCGCGTCGATGTCGGCATCCTTGGTGATCCGCTGGTGGATCGGCCGGCCCGCGCCCAATGCGTCGATCTGCATCGCCTCGAACGCCTCGTCGATCGCGCTCACCCCAATGTTGAGGTCAGGGCGCCATTCGTTGCCGATGCGATAGCCCATCCAGTTGGCGAAGCTTTCGTTGAGCCAGATGTCGTCCCACCAGGCTGGGGTCACTACGTCGCCGAACCATTGGTGCGACAGCTCGTGCGCCACCACCATGCCAAAGGTCCTTTTGTCCTCGGTCGGCGCCTTCTCGTCGACGAACAATATGCCGTCGCCATAGATGTCGGCGCCGGCATTCTCCATCGCGCCCGGCATCACCGGCGAACCGATCTGGTCGAGCTTGGGATAGGGGAAGGGCTGGTCGAAATAGCTTTCGAGAAGCGCGACGATCTTCTTCGATCCCTCCAGCGCATACTGCATCTGCCCGGCATAGGGCTTGGTCCCGACGATCCGCAGCGGCAGCGGCCTGGGGCGCTGCGGCGTCGCCGGGACGGTGCCCTCGAGCGTGACGAACGGACCGACGACGAAGGCGACGAGATAGGTCGGCAGTGGCTCGGTCGCGGCGAAGCGGTGCTTGACCAATTTGCCCGCGGCGAGCGGCTTGCCCAGCTCGGGCGCGTTGCTCACTGCGACGAAGCCGCGCTTGGTGGTCACCGAGACCGTGAACGGCGTCTTGTATCCCGGTTCGTCGAACGACGGAAAAGCCGCACGCGCGTCGATCGATTCGAACTGCGACCAGCTATACCAGTCGTCGGCCACCTTGATCCGGTACAGCCCCGAAGGACTGCCGCCGAAGGCCGCGTCGTAATCGAATTTGAGCGTCAGCTTGCCTGCCGGCAGTGTCCGCCCGAAGTCGAGCTGGGCGAGGCCCCATTGCGTCTTCTGCGTGAAGGTCACCGGCGTCTCGCTTTTGCCGATCCTGACCAGCGCCTTGCGCATGTTGAGCCCGCGCCCGTGCAGGAAGATCGAGGCGGCCGGCTGCTTGAGCTCGATATCGATTTCGGCATGGCCGGCAAACCGTGGCTGTGCGGGCAGGATCGTCATGTCGAGCCGGTAGGCGAGCGGCCTGACCAGGTCGGGCAGCTTGCCGGTCGGCAGCGGCGGGGCGGACTGGGCCAGGGCGGGGGCAGGCAGGATAAAGGCGCAAAGCACCAGCAGCAGGACGCGCATCGGGATTCCTTGAAGGGGCCGCGCTGCTTATGCGCTCCACTGCCATGGAGCAATACGACACCTGCGTGCGTCGGCACCGTCCCTTTGCTCCGTTCGCCCTGAGCTCGTCGAAGGGCAGCGCGCCGCGAGCGAACCGAGATAGGAGAGCGTGCTTCGACAAGCGCAGCACGAACGGAATTACAGGTTCGACCTCTAAAACAATTCCCCCTGCGGTCCGGCAGGCGGGCGGAACAGGTCGGTGCGCAGCTTCATCCGTTCCCCGTCGAGTCCAAACCGCTTCGCCGCGATGTGAAACCGCTTCCGAAGCAGTTCCGCCCACGGCCCTTGCCCGCGCATCCGGCTGTGGAAGTTCGGGTCGTTGTCGCGTCCGCCGCGGATCGACTGGATCGTCGCCATCACCTTGCCCGCACGATCGGGGAAATGCGTCTCCAGCCACGCGCGGAACAACGGCGCCACTTCGTGCGGCAGCCTAACCGGCAGGAAGAAGGCGCCGCGCGCGCCGGCATTCACTGCCGCCTCGAGAATATGCTCGATCTCGTGATCGGTAACCGCGGGGATCACCGGCGCCATCGAGACGAATACTGGAATACCGGCATCGGTCAGCTTGCGGATCGCAGCGATCCGCTTGGCCGGCGAAGGTGCGCGCGGCTCGACCGTCATCGCGACGCGAGGATCGAGCGACGTCACCGACAGCATCACCGCCGCCAGTCCCTTCGCCGCCATCGGCGCCAGCAGGTCGATGTCGCGCGTAACGCGGTCGGACTTGGTGGTGATGGTGATCGGGTGGTTGCACGCGGCCAGCACGTCGATGCAGCCGCGGGTGATCCGCCAGGTGGCTTCGATCGGCTGGTAGGGATCGGTATTGGTCCCGAACGCGATCGGCTTGCACACATAGCCGCGCTTGCCGAGTTCGGCGCGCAGCAATGCCGGCGCGTCGGGCTTGGCGAACAGCCGCGTCTCGAAATCGAGCCCGGGCGACAGATCGTGATAGGCGTGGCTGGGCCGCGCGAAGCAATAGATGCAGCCATGCTCGCATCCGCGATACGGGTTGACCGAGCGATCGAAGGCGATGTCCGGCGAATTGTTGCGCGTCAGGATCGTCTTGGGCTTCTCCACCGTCACCGTGGTGCGCAGCGGCGGCGCCTCGCCGTCGACGGCGAAGCGATCGTCGAGCCAGTCGCCATCGGCCTCGCGTTCGGGCAGGTTGAAGCGCGCGCTGTCCTGGTTGAGCGTGGCGCCGCGGGTCGCCCGAGTCTTTGCCATTGCCACAGGCTAGGCTGGTTGCTAGAACATAGCAAGAACACATGGAGGGATGAATGGCACGGATCAGCTATGTCGAATTGCCGGTGACGCAAATCGGCGAGACGCGCGATTTCTATGCGCAGGCGTTCGGCTGGGCCTTCACCGATTTCGGCCCGGACTATTCGGCGACGACCGGCGGCGATGTCGATGTCGGGCTCAACGCCAGCGACGACCAGGCGATCGCGCAGCTGCTGCCGATCGTCGAGGTGCAGGATCTCGAAGCTGCACTCGAGCGCGTCGTCGCGGCGGGCGGCGAAGTCACCGTGCCGATCTTCGCCTTTCCGGGCGGGCGGCGCTTCCATTTCCGCGATCCGGCCGGGAACGAACTCGGCGTGTGCATCAACGAACCCGAATAGCCCCGATTGCGCGAACGGTTGCGGATGCTATGTCCGCCGCGTCTCAAGGGGGAAATCGATGCGTCTGCTTCCGTTCGCCGCCGGCATTGCCGCGCTTTGTCTTTCCGCGCCGGGCTTTGCCGAGGACACCAAGCCCTGCGGCGCCGGATTGGTCTGCGCGAGCAGCCCCCAGACGGTTCTGGTCGCGATGGAGAAGGCCGAGTTCAAGCCCAAATTGTCCAAGGACACCGACGGCGACCCGATGATCGAGAGCGACGAATCCTCCTATCATTTCCAGGTCTTTTTCTACGGTTGCGAGGCGCACAAGAATTGCGATTCGCTCCGCTTTGAATCGCTGTTCGAGAAGGCGCCGGAGAACACCCCCGCATTCGTCAACAAGTGGAATTCGAAGAAACGCTTCCTCCAGGCATCGGTGCGCGACGATGGCCAGCTCGGCGTCGCCTATGATGTCGCGACGATCGGCGGGCTCACCCCGGCGAATTTCGCCGACGTGCTCGACTGGTGGAACTCGGAGCTGAACGAGCTGTCGAAATTCTTCAAGGAAGAGCTCAACCTGCCGGACGCGAAGGCGGAAAAGCCGAAGGGGTAAACGAATCCGATCCGTTCAGCGCTCCATCAGCCGCGGCATCAGTTCGACGAAGTTGCACGGCTTGTGGCGAATATCGAGCTGGCTGGCGAGGATTCCGTCCCACGCGTCGGTGACTGCGCCGGTCGATCCCGGCAGCGCGAAGATATAGGTGCCGCGCGCCACCCCGGCGGTCGCGCGCGACTGGATCGTCGAGGTGCCGATCGTCTGATAGCTCAGCCAGCGGAACAGCTCGCCGAACCCTGGAATCTCCTTGTCCCAGACTCGCGCCAGCGCTTCCGGCGTGATGTCGCGCCCGGTTACCCCAGTGCCGCCGGTGGTCAGGATGACGTCGACCTCCGGATCGTCGATCCACGCGTGCAGCCGGCTGACGATCGTCTCGACATCGTCGCGGACGATCCCGCGGTCGGCGAGTTCGTGCCCCGCTTTGGTCAGCCGCTCGACCAGCCGGTCGCCCGAGCGGTCGTCCTGCAAGCTGCGAGTGTCGGAAACCGTGAGCACCGCGATCCGGACGGGCCGGAACGCGATGGTCTCGTCAATTGCCACCGGCAACCAGCGCGCTGGCGGCAAGCCGCGGCAGGTTCCGTGCACTGACCTTGACGGCCTTGGCACCCGGAAGTCCCGGGAATTTGGGCCATAATCCCTGCGTCAGCGCGGGGCGGCTGGTCGAGGCGCGGCCTTCCTGGTTCTCGTACATCCAGTAATTGCGCAGCACGGTCATCACATAGCCGCGCGTCTCCCAATACGGGATGCTCTCGATATAGAGCAGAGGGTCGCCATTGTCCCGGCTCATGCTGTTCCACAAGGCGACCGGGGTCGGGCCGGCATTGTACGCGGCGATCACCTTGGGCAGCAGCCCCTGGGTGAACGGCTGGTCGCGCAATTGCTCGAGATAGGACTGGCCGATCTCCATGTTGACCGAAGGCTTGGTCAGGTCCGACGCGGCATAGGTCACCCCGCTGCGCCGGCCGACATCGGTGGCGGCGCCGGTCTTGACCTGCATCAGCCCCATCGCGCCCGCGGCGCTGCGCACCTCGGCGTTGAACCGCGATTCCTGCAGCGTATGCGCGAACACCAGGGCTTTATCGACGCGCCAGCCGCCTGACGGAGTCCAATTGGGGGAGGGATAGCGTGCCTGCATCAGCGGCTGCGCGCCGGCCGGGCCGTTGTGCGACAGCCACAATTGGGTAGCGGCGAGGTTGAGCCGGCCGGCGAGGCGCGACAGCGCGGCATGGTCGCCCGGGGTGCAGAACTTGGCCTGGTGCCGCAGCACTTCGTTGGCGAGCCCATCCTCGCCGATCTCGGATAGCGCCGCAGCGACGCGGACATTGGGCCGGCGTTCGAGCACCCGCCAATCTTCGGCGACGAAGCGCTCGCCCTTCAGTGGCTTGTCCTGGATGCCGAGCGCCGCCCGTGCGAGCAGCCCGTAATAGGTCTCGCCAAACTGTGCCGCGGCCTTGAGCCGGACGCCGACCTTCTCCGGCCGTCCGCACGCCATGTCGGCGCGCGACGCCCAATAAAAGCCGGCGGAGCGCAGTTCGGTGTCGGTGGCGCGGGTGGCGACGCGCTCGAACGCATCGGCCGAGGCGTTGCAATCGCCCTGCCGCCATGTCGCCAGCCCCGCGACCCAATCGGCCTGTCCGACCCATGCGCCGACGCCCAACTGCGCCTTCTCGGCGATGCGGCGAGCATTGGCGTCGTCGCCGGCGACATAATAAATCCATGCCACCTTCTGCTGCCACTCGGTCAGCGCCTCGGGCGTGAGGTCGGCGGCGAACTTGTCGACTACTGCCTCGGCCTGGACGCCGTCATCGGCCTTGACGAAGGGATTGATCTCGATCGCCACCGAAGTCGCCGCGGTGTCGCTCTTGATCGAGCGCGCGCGCTGGCGGACCGGCGCGCCGTCGAACCAGATCAGCCGCTGGGCAGCGGGGAGCGAAGGGGTGTCCAGCGCGCCGCGTGCCTTGGCCATCCGCACGAGCTGTTCGGCCTGCGGCAGGTCGGGCGCCTCGGTGAGCAGCGCCATGATCTGGCTGAGCTCGACCTTGGGCGAATCCTTGGCGGTGTAGAGTTCGGCGCGGGCGAGCGCATGCAGCGGCCCGGGCTTCATCGAATCGAGCACAAGCTGCGCGTCGGACCATTGCCCGGCGTGGATCGCCGCGAAGACCTTGCGATACCCGCTGCGCTGCTCGGCATCGAGCTGGTCGGGCACGCCGTCGCCGTCGCGCACCGCGCCAGGGGCGGCGGGACGCGGCTCGCCGGTCAGGTCGTCGGCATAAGCAGTGGCAGGGAGCGCGAGCAAGGCCGCGGCGATGATGGTACGCTTGATCACTCGGCGGTCCCCCGGCTCAACAGCAGCAGATGCTTCCATGCCTCGCCCTTGAAAGCCGGCCGTTCGAGCAGGAAGCGCGGATGGTAACTAGCCACCACAAAGGTCTTTGCACCGAAATGGTTAACGAGCTCTATAGGATTTGTTAGGGATTCCCCGTTCGTCCCAGTCAGGACACGGCTCGCCGACTGTCCCAGCAAAAACAGCCGCTTGGGCTTCAGCAGCGACAGATGGTGCCGCGCCAGCTCGAGCAGGCGCGCCTCGTCGTCGGCGGCGATCCGCCCGGTCACCGGCCGCGCCCAGGCGAGCGGCAGCACATATGCCGATTCGCGGCTCTGCCCCACTGCGGCGAGCATCCGGTCGAGCAGGCGCCCCGCCGGTCCGGACAGCAGCAGTTCGGAATCCTCGGCTTCGGGAACGTCGGTGACGAGCACCCATTCGGCGTCTGCCGGCCCGGTCGGGGCAAGCCGCGGCATGTGCCACTCGGCTTCGGGTGCGGCATCGCCGCGCCGCCACGCGACGAACGCCTCGAGCGTATCGGGCAATGCCTCGACTATCGGTTCCGCTACGGCAGCCTCGCTCGCCACGGGCTGAACGGGCGGCGGGATCCGCGCCAGCCAGTCGCGCGCCTCGTCCTCGACGAGCATGTCGACGCCGGCGTCGTGCCACCATTCGAGCGCGCTTGCCGCCAGCTTCTGCCAATCCTGAACCGTTTCCCCTCCCATACCGACTCTTTGAATCCTTGTTGACGCGGCGGTCAATCTGCCTCCAATCGCAAGCGGACGGGACGTTGCGGAACCGCGACGACAGGCGACGCTACGTCCCCTTAGACGACTCGCAAGGGATTAAGAGGATGAGCGAACGAGAGTCGATGCCCTATGACGTCGTGATCGTCGGTGCGGGCCCCGCAGGCCTGTCCGCCGCGATCCGGCTCAAGCAACTGGCCGTCGAGAGCGGACAGGAGCTTTCGGTGTGCATCCTCGAAAAGGGTTCGGAGGTCGGCGCGCATATCCTGTCCGGCGCCGTGGTCGATCCGCGCGCGTTGAACGAGCTGCTCCCGGACTGGCGCGAGGATTGCCCGCTCGCGCGAACACCGGTGACCGAGAATCACCATTGGATCCTCAACGAGAAGGGCAAGTCGGCCTTTCCTGAGTTCGTCACGCCGCCCTATCTCCACAACAAGGGCACCTACACAGGGTCGCTCGGAAACCTCTGCCGTTGGCTGGCGGGCAAGGCCGAGGAACTCGGCGTCGAGATCTTTCCCGGCTTCGCCGCCGCCGAGATTCTCTACAATGACGACGGCAGCGTGAAGGGTGTCGCGACCGGCGATATGGGGGTCGCGCGCGACGGCACCCACAAGCCCGATTACGCGCCTGGGCTCGAGCTCCATGCCAAATACACCTTCTTCGGCGAAGGTGTCCGCGGTCACCTTTCGAAGCAGCTCCAGCGCCAGTTCAAGCTATGCGAAGACGCCGATCCGCAAGTCTATGGCATCGGCATCAAGGAATTGTGGGACGTGGACCCCGCCAGGCATGTCCCCGGCAAGGTGATCCACACCCAGGGCTGGCCGCTCAAGGACGGCGAGAGCAACGGCGGCGGTTTCCTCTATCATCAGGCCGATGGGCAGGTCGCATTGGGCTTCGTCGTCTGGCTCAATTACAAGAACCCCTATCTCTCGCCCTTCCACGAGATGCAGCGCTGGAAGACTCATCCGGCGATCGCCGAGATCCTTCAGGGCGCCAAACGCGTCTCCTACGGTGCCCGCGCGATCAGCGACGGCGGCTGGCAATCGGTGCCCAAATTGGTGATGCCCGGCGCGGCGCTGATCGGCGACACCGCCGGCTTCCTCAACGTGCCCCGGATCAAGGGCACCCATACCGCGATGAAGTCGGGGATGATGGCCGCCGAAGCCGCCTTCGCGGCGGTCCATGCCGGGCGCGGCAGCGACGAACTCACTGCCTATCCCGAGGCGTACAAGACCAGCTGGGTCGAGAAGGAGCTGCGCGGCGTCCGCAACGTCGTTCCGCTCGTCAAGAAATTCGGCGACACCTGGGGCACGATCTTCTCGGGCGCGGCGATGTGGATGGAGCTTATCGGGCTGCGCTGGCCGTTCACGATGAAGCACCATCCCGATCACGAGAGCCTGTGGCACGCCAGTCACGCCACCCCGATCGAATATCCCAAGCCCGACGGCGTGCTGACCTTCGACCGGCTCTCCTCGGTGTTCATCTCGAACACCAATCACGAGGAAGACCAGCCGGTCCATCTGACGCTCAAGGACCCCGATATTCCAATCGGTTACAATCTTCCGGTATACGCCGAGCCGGCGCAGCGTTACTGTCCGGCGGGTGTCTATGAGGTCGTTGGAGAAGGCGATGATCTGCGCTTCCAGATCAACGCGCAGAATTGCGTCCACTGCAAGACCTGCGACATCAAGGACCCCACTCAGAACATCAACTGGGTGGTCCCCGAAGGCGGCGGCGGGCCCAATTACCCGAACATGTAGCCTCGTGCTCGCCTTGCTCCTCGCGGGAGCGGCGTACGCACAGCCGGAGAGCGATCCGACGTCGTATGTCCGTGCCCGCGCCGCCGATGCCGCGGGCGCTGCACAGCTCGCCTCGGCGGGCTATGCCGAAGCTCTGGCAGCCGCGCCGGGGGACGAAGTGATCGCGTTGCGCGCATATCGCCAGGCGCTCGCGGTGGGCGATTATGCGCTCGCCAGCCGCGCGGGAGCGGCGCTGGTCAAGGCCGGGATGGCGCCGCCCGACACCGCAGTGCTCGCCTTCGCGATCGCGCTGAAGAACCGCGATCCCGCCGGTGCCGGATACGCCGCCGATCTGCTCGCCAAGGGACCGTTCGATTTCCTCGCCCCGGCGCTCAGGGCGTGGCTCGCCTTCGATCGCGGTCAGGACGCCGTGGCGCTGCTCGATGCCGCGCCGGGGGACGCACTTGCGCGCCGCTACACCAGCCGGCACCGCATCCTGCTGCTCATCGCCGCCAGGCGGACCAACGAAGCGATGGCCGCGCTCGCCGCCAGCCTCGCCACGCGGGACAGCGACGATGTGCGGATCGACGCCGCCTTGCTGCTCGGCCGCACCGGCGCGCGCGATCAGGCAAAGCGGCTGCTTGCCGGCAACCGTCCCGAATTCACTCGGCTGCAGAAGCAGTTCGGCAAGCACGGCAAGCCCGATGCCGCGTTCGGCGCCGCGCGGATGTTCCTCGATCTCGCGGTCGAGATCGCCGGCGAGGAGATGCAGCCGCTTTCGGTGGCGCTGACTCGCGCCGCCTTGCTGCTCGACCCGCGCGACGATCGCGCGCGGCTGTTCCTGGCCGAGGCGTTGTCGCAGGGCGGGTCGCACGATCTTGCGCTCGGCGTTCTAGCCGAGGTCCGTCGCGACAGCCCGTTCGCACGCGGTGCGGCGGCGGGCCGGGTCGCGGCGCTGCGTCGGGCGGGCCGCCTGCCCGAAGCGCTGATGCTCGCCGAGACGCTGGCGAGCGATGCCGGCGCCACTGGCGCCGACAGCGAGACCTGGGGCGACATGCTCGTCGATCAGGGGCGCTTCGATCTTGCCGCAAGCGCCTATGCCGCGGCGATCGCCCGTCCCGGCGGCGAGACCAATTGGATGCTCCATTACCTCGAGGGCCGCGCGCTCGATCGCGCCGGCCGGTGGAGCGAGGCGCTGCCCGCGCTTCAGCGCGCAGTCGTGCTTGGCCCCGAACAGGCGCTGGCGCTCAAATATCTCGGCTATGCGCAGGTCGCGCGCGGCGAGGATTTGGCCGGCGCGCAGGCGCTGCTCGAACGCGCGCGGGCGCTCAAGCCCGACGATGCCGAGATCGCCGATTCGCTCGCCTGGGCATGGTTTCAGCGCGGCGAAGTGACCAAGGCACTGCCGCTGCTCGAAGAGGCGGTGAAGGGCGACCCCTCGGCCACCCGCGCCAACGAGCATCTCGGCGACGCCTATTGGCGGCTCGGGCGGCATTACGAGGCGCGCTATGCGTGGCGCGCCGCGACCCTCGCTGCCGAGAATGACGCGACCCCGCGGCTCGAGGCCAAGCTCGCCCATGGACTGAAGCCGCAGGCGAATTGATGCTGACCGAAATCGCGCGCGCCAAGCTCAATTTGGCGCTCCACGTCCGTGCCCGTCGCCCTGACGGCTATCATGAACTCGAGACCCTGTTCGCGTTCGTCGAATATGGCGACGTGCTGTGCGTGGCGCCTGCCGAAGCGCCGGCCTTCCAAATTACCGGTCCGTTCGCCGCCGCGCTCGCCGGGGAGGGGGACAATCTCGTAACCCGAGCCGCCGCCCGCTTTGCAGAGACCTTTGGTGGCGGCGCGCACGCGATCCATCTCGAAAAGCACTTGCCCGTCGCCTCGGGCATCGGCGGCGGCTCGGCCGATGCCGCGGCCACCTTGCGTGCGCTCGCCGGGCTCCACGATGTGGCCCTCGACGATCCCCGCCTGTTCGCCATCGCCGACGGACTCGGCTCGGACGTCCCCGCCTGCCTGCTCGGCGGGACCGCAATCGGCAAGGGCAGGGGCGAACGGCTCGAACCGGTGGCGGGGATGCCCGGCACTCCGGTGCTGCTGGTCAACCCCGGCGTCGCAGTATCGACCGCCGAGGTGTTCCGCCGCTGGGACGGGGTCGACCGCGGCCCGCTCGGCGCCGATCCGCTCGCCGGTCGCAACGACCTGGAGGCGCCGGCCCGCGTGATCGCTCCGGTGATCGGCGATGTGCTCGAAGCGCTCGCGGCACAGGACGGCGTCACCCTCGCCCGGATGTCGGGCTCGGGCGCCACTTGCTTCGCGCTGTTCGAGGACGCGAAGGCATGTGCGGCCGCCGCTGCCGGCGTGGCCCGCTTTGGCTGGTGGTCCGTCGAGACGACGTTGATCTGAAAAATTCCTCCCTCGCGCAGCGGGGGAGGTGGCGCCAAAGGCGACGGAGGGGGCCTCTCCACAAGCACCGCCCGCTGCCCAGCCCCTCCGTCACGCTGCGCGAGGGCGAATTCAAATACCGAAAGTTCCCCTCTTGTTCCGCAAGAACAAATGCTGTACATACTGCACAGACGCAGTTGAACCATGGGGTCAAACCCTTTAGCGACGGGATACGAAAATGGCAGCTTCCCTAAAGGTGATCGACGGCAACATGGCAGCATCCACGGACAAGCAGAAGGCGCTCGAAGCCGCCCTCGCACAGATCGACCGCGCTTTCGGCAAGGGCAGCGCGATGCGGCTCGGGTCGAAGGAGACGATGCAGGTCGAGACGATTTCGACCGGCAGCCTCGGGCTCGACATCGCGCTCGGCGTCGGTGGGCTGCCGCGCGGCCGCGTGATCGAAGTCTATGGCCCCGAAAGCTCGGGCAAGACCACGCTCGCGCTCCATGTCATCGCCGAGGCGCAGCGCGGCGGCGGCACTGCGGCGTTCGTCGATGCAGAGCATGCGCTCGACCCGGTCTATGCCAAGAAGCTCGGGGTCAATATCGACGAACTGATCGTCTCGCAGCCCGATACCGGCGAGCAGGCGCTCGAGATCGTCGACACGCTGGTGCGGTCGAACGCGATCGACGTGCTCGTGATCGATTCGGTCGCCGCGCTGGTTCCCCGCGCCGAAATCGAAGGCGAGATGGGCGACAGCCATGTCGGCCTGCAGGCCCGCTTGATGTCGCAGTCGCTTCGGAAGCTCACCGGCTCGATCAGCCGCTCGCGCTGCATGGTGATCTTCATCAACCAGCTGCGCATGAAGATCGGCGTGATGTACGGCAATCCCGAGACCACGACGGGCGGCAACGCGCTGAAATTCTACGCTTCGGTCCGCCTCGACATCCGCCGCACCGGCCAGATCAAGGATCGCGACGAGATCATCGGCAACGCCACCCGCGTCAAGGTGGTCAAGAACAAGGTCGCGCCGCCGTTCAAGCAAGTCGAGTTCGACATCATGTACGGCCAGGGCATCTCCAAGATCGGCGAGATCCTCGATCTCGGGGTCAAGGCCGGGCTCGTCGAGAAATCGGGCGCGTGGTTCAGCTATGACAGCATCCGCATCGGCCAGGGCCGCGAGAATTCGAAGACCTTCCTCAAGGAAAATCCCGAACTCTGCACCCGGCTCGAGACTGCGATCCGCGCGCGCACCGATCAGGTTGCCGAAGGGTTGATGGCCGGTCCGGAGCCCGACGACGATATCTGAGCACGCGCTTCAGTGTGACCTTGGTGTGACTTTAGGCCGCGCCGGCATGACCTGATGCCGAGCGCGGTCACGGGAGCCTCTCCCATCGGACGACCCGGCGCATTGCCCTGCGCCGGGTCTTTCCGTTTGACGCGTTGTGGCGCAAGTTGGTTCGCCACGCCTGCTAAGATCGCGAAATAAGGGAAGCTGAGCCGAGATGATCACCGTCCACCACCTCGAAAATTCGCGTTCGCAGCGCATCCTGTGGCTGCTCGAGGAACTCGGGCTGCCGTATCAGGTCAAGCGCTACGCGCGGAACAAGACGACGATGCTCGCCCCGCCCGAACTCCGCCAGGTCCATCCGCTCGGCAAGTCGCCGGTGATCGAGGACGACGGCGCGATCGTCGCCGAGACTGGCGCGATCGTCGAATATCTGGTCGAGAGAGGCGACGGTCGCCTGGGCGCACCCGCGCACCGCGACGATGCGCTGCGCTATCGTCACTTCCTCCATTATGCCGAGGGCTCGCTGATGCCGCCCTTGTTCACCAAGCTCGTGCTCAGCCGCGTACCGCTGCTCGGCAAGGTCGCGCAGAAGAAGTTCCAGCCGATGGTCGACGTCCATCTCGATTATGTCGAGGCGGAGCTCGCCGCTCGGCCGTGGTTCGCCGGCAAGGACTTCACTGCCGCCGACGTCATGATGAGCTTCCCGCTCGAAGCCGCAGTCACCCGCGCCACCGCGACCGAGGGCCGTCCGCACATCGCCGCCTGGCTGACGAAGATCCACGCTCGGTCGGCCTATCAGGCCGCGCTGAAGGCTGGCGGGCCCTATGCCTATGCCTGAATTGAGGATGGCCCCTCGATGTGCTCGGCATGACCGGGCTTGAAATGTAGGATTTCGTCTGCTTGGCTGGGCAGGCTGGCAATCCGGCCGCTCTTTGACTCGGTAGACGCGCAAGGGTACCGAATTTTCGCGCAAGAAATTGCCGAATACGTCGCGTTTCCGCCAACCGAGTCAATTCAAGCGCGGCAATCGCCTCAATGCTTGCCATAATCCTCGAACCTGGCCTCGTCGCCAGGAAGCGGCGCCTTGGGCAGCACGATCACTTCGTCGGGATCCTGCGGCGGATCGAGCTGCCCCTCCCAGCGCGCCACCACCGTCGCCGCGACGGCGTTGCCGATCACATTGGTCGCGGTGCGGCCCATGTCGAGGAAATGGTCGACCGCGAGGATCAGCAATATGCCCGCCTCGGGGATCTGGAAGTGCGACAGCGTCCCGGTGATCACCACCAGGCTGGCGCGCGGCACGCCGGCAATGCCCTTGCTGGTGATCATCAGCATCAGCAGCATGACGATCATCGTCCCCCAGTCGAGGTGGATGCCATACGCCTGGGCGATGAAGATCGACGCGAACGTCATGTACATCATCGAGCCGTCGAGGTTGAACGAATAGCCGAGCGGCAGCACGAAGCTGGCGATCCGCGGCGGCACCCCGAACTTGTCGAGCGCTTCCAAAGTCCGCGGATAGGCGGCCTCCGACGAAGCCGTCGAGAAACCGAGCAGGATCGGGTCGCGCAGATAGCGCAGCAAGGTGCCGGTACGCGGCCCAACGAACAGGAAGCAGGCGCCGAGCAGCACTGCCCACAATACGAACAGCCCGATGTAGAAGCTGGCCATGAAGTAAGCGAGATCGCCGACCACGCCGAGCCCCCGCGTCGCCAAAGTCCGCGCCACCGCGCAGAACACCGCGACCGGTGCGAACAGCATCACATAGCCGGTGACGGTCAGCATCACCGAGACCAGCGCCTCGAGCCCGCGCAGCAGCGGCGCCGCCTTCTCGCCGACCGCAGCCATGCCGACGCCGAAGAACAACGAGAAGATCACCAGCTGGAGGATGTCGTTGGTCGCCATTGCGTCGATCGCCGAAGTCGGCACGATGTGGATGAAGAATTTGGCGACGTCGAAGTTCGAGCGGTCGACTCCGCTCGATGCCGCGACATCAGGCAGCGGCAGGTTGAGGCCGACGCCGGGCTGGAGCACATTGACGAGGATCAGCCCGAGAGTCAGCGAGATCAGGCTGGCAGTGACGAACCACAGGAAGGCCTTGATCCCGACCCGGCCGATCGCGCCGGTGCCGCCCATATGCGCGATGCCGACGACCAGGGTCGAGACGACCAGCGGCGCGATGATCATCTTGATCAGATGGAGGAACATCTGGGTGGGGATGTCGAACCAGTAACTGATCCCCGCCAGCCGCGCGGCGGCGGCAGGGGTGCCGTCGTCATAGGCGACATTGAGCCCCCAGCCGATCACGCCGCCCAGCAGCAGCCCGGCCAGAATGAACCATGTCAGTCGCTTGCCCACGAAAATCCCCTGGAAAATATTGACGGCAGGGAAGGGGATTGTCGCCGCCGGGTCAAGGACCCTATCGCGGATGTCCACGCAAATTTGCCGGAGTCGCCAGATGATACGCCATCCCAGCCTCAGCCGCCGCACGCTGATCCGGGCAGCCGGCGCGGCGCCGTTGCTGGCGCTGCCGGGCCTGCTCCGCGCCGAGGAGCCCGATGTTTCGGCGCTCGGCGACATCACCACCGATTCGGTGCCGATCGGCCGCGCCGAACGCCTCGCCCGCCTCGCCCGGGCGCAGGTGCTGATGAAGGCGGCGGGGATCGGCGCGGTGCTGATCGAACCCGGCTCGTCGCTGATCTACTTCACCGGCGTGCGCTGGGGGCGAAGCGAGCGGCTTACCGCGGCGATCCTGCCGGTCGAGGGCGAGCCGTGCATCGTCACGCCGTTCTTCGAAGAGCCGTCGGTACGCGAAAGCCTCGGCATCCCGGCCGAAATCCGCGTCTGGCAGGAAGACGAAGACCCGCTTGCATTGGTCGCCGGCTTCCTCAGGGAGCGCAAGCTGGCCTCTCGGCCGATCGGCATCGAGGAGACCATGCGCTATTTCGCCGTCGATGCCTTCCAGCGCGCGCTGCCCGGTGCGAAAATCGTCTCGGGGAATCCGGTGGTGCGGGGTTGCCGGATGATCAAGACGGCCCCCGAAATCGCGCTGATGCAGCGTGCCACCGACGTGACCGCCGCCGCGTATCGCTGGACCTATCCCCGCATCCGCGAAGGCATGACCAACGCGGACATCGCCGCGCTGATGGCGGCGGCCACGCGGAAGCTGGGGGGCTCGGTCGAGTTCAACCTGATCCTGCTCGGCGAGGCCGCGGCCTATCCGCACGGCTCCCGCAAGCCGCAACGCGTCACGCCGGGCGAAGTCGTGCTGATGGACTGCGGCTGTACCGTCCAGGGCTATCAGTCGGACGTCTCGCGCAGCTTCGTCTTCGGCAAGCCGAGCGCGGAGCAGCGCAAGGTCTGGGACCAAGTGGCGCGCGGCCAGCAGATCGCCTTCGAAGCCGCGCGGCTCGGGGCCCCGGCGGGCAACGTCGACGATGCAGTGCGGCGCTATTACACCTCGCTCGGCTATGGCCCCGGCTACAAGCTGCCCGGCCTGTCGCACCGCACCGGTCACGGCATCGGCATGGACGGCCACGAGCCGGTCAACCTCGTCCACGGCGAGAAGACTCCGCTGGCACCGGGCATGTGCTTCTCCAACGAGCCCGGCATCTACATCCCCGGCAGCTTCGGCATCCGGCTCGAGGATTGTTTCCACCTGACCGAGGCAGGCCCGCACTGGTTCAGCCGGCCGCCGACTTCGATCGACACGCCCTTCACCTGAGCCGCGCCGCCTTCGAGTTGATGGGGCAGCTATGCTATGCTCGCCGGACGATCTGAGGAGGCCGATCATGCCTTGGAACAGTCTGCTTGCCGGCGCGACCGGCGGCGCTGCGATCTTCATCGTTTTCGTCCTGCTGTTCGGCCAGGGGCTGATCGGCTCGCTGCTCAAGCTGATCGACACCCGAACCCGCCAAATCGAACTGCGCAACGATCTGCTGCTCAGGGCGATGGACGGCTATGACCTGCAATTGTCGAAGACCCGCGAAGCGCGTTACCTCGAACTGTGGACCCTCACCGCGCCGATCCCCAAATGGCCACGCAACCCGGGATTGACCTTCGCTCGCCTCGAAAAGCTCTCGCGCGAGCTGCGCGACTGGTATTTCGCCGGCGGCGGCCTCTATCTCTCGCAGGAGGCCCGAAAGGTCTATGGCGGAGCGCAGAAGGCGATCTGCCGCCGGCTCGGCCCGCGGGGAGACGCTGAGGTGCCAGACCAGGTCTATGACGCGATCCAGCAGGCGCTGTCACGCCTGCGGACCACGCTGACCAATGATCTCGCCACGCGGCGCGAGATCCATGCGCTCGAGGCGATTCGGAAGCGGTGATGCTGATCGAACCGTTTCACTTGAGCGAAACGCCGCGCGCCCCTAAGTCGCACCCATGACTTCCACGAACGACATCCGCCGCAGCTTCCTCGACTATTTCGAAGGCCAGGGACACGCGCGTGTCCCCTCCGCGCCGCTGGTGCCCCACAACGATCCGACCTTGATGTTCGTCAACGCCGGCATGGTGCCGTTCAAGAACGTGTTCACTGGCCTCGAGGCGCGCCCTTATTCGACCGCGACCAGCTCGCAGAAATGCGTCCGTGCGGGCGGCAAGCACAATGATCTCGACAATGTCGGCTATACCGCGCGCCACCACACCTTCTTCGAAATGCTCGGCAATTTCTCGTTCGGCGACTATTTCAAGGAACAGGCGATCACCCATGCGTGGACGCTGCTGACGCGCGAATGGGGCATTCCGGCGGACAAGCTCACCGCAACGGTCTATCACACCGACGATCAGGCGTTCGATCTATGGAAGAAGATCGCCGGGCTTCCCGAGAGCCGCATCATCCGCATCGCGACCAAGGACAATTTCTGGGCGATGGGCTCGGACGGCCCGTGCGGCCCGTGCTCGGAGATCTTCTACGATCACGGCGACCACATCTATGGCGGCCCGCCGGGCTCGCCCGAGGAAGATGGCGACCGCTTCGTCGAGATATGGAACCTCGTTTTCATGCAATATCTGCAGGAAAATGACGTTCAGATCGGCGAGCTGCCCCGCCCGAGCATCGACACCGGCATGGGGCTCGAGCGCGTCGCCGCGGTGCTCCAGGGAGTGCACGACAATTACGATACCGATACCTTCAAGGCGCTGATCGCCGAGAGCGGCGCGCTCACCGGTGCCGTGACCACCGGCGACAACCAGGCGAGCCACCGCGTGATCGCCGATCACCTGCGCGCCTCGGGATTTCTCGTCGCCGACGGCGTGCTGCCGGCTAACGAAGGGCGCGGCTATGTCCTGCGGCGGATCATGCGCCGCGCGATGCGGCATGCGCATCTGCTCGGCGCCAAGGATCCGCTGATGCACCGGATGGTCCCTTCGTTGGTCGCCGAAATGGGTGCGGCCTATCCCGAGCTCGTCCGTGCGCAGCCGCTGATCGAGGCGACGCTGCTCCAGGAAGAGACCCGCTTCCGCCAGACGCTGGCGAACGGCTTGCGCCTGCTCGACGAGGCCACGCAAGGTCTGGCGGAGGGGGACACGCTTCCCGGCGAAACTGCGTTCAAGCTCTACGACACCTTCGGCTTCCCCTATGACCTGACCGAGGACGCATTGCGCGCCAACGGCATCGGCGTCGACCGCGCGGGCTTCGACACCGCGATGGCCGAACAAAAGCGCGCCGCCCGCGCGGCGTGGAAGGGTTCGGGCGACAAGGCCAGCGACGAAGTCTGGTACGATATCACCGACGCGCTCGGCAGCACCGAGTTCATTGGCTATTCGGGCACCCAAGGCGAGGGCCAGGTCGTGGCTATCGTTGGAGACGGTGCGCGCGTCGACAAAGCGGGTGTCGGGGAGGCGGTGACCATCCTCACCAACCAGACGCCGTTCTACGGCGAATCGGGTGGCCAGATGGGCGATGCCGGCGTGATCGCCAACGACAAGATGCGTGCGATCGTCGACGACACTTCGAAGCCGCTCGGCCGGCTTCATGCGCATCATGCGAAGATCGAAAGCGGCGAAATCGCCGTTGGCGACACGGTCCGGCTTTCGGTCGACGCGGTGCGTCGCGACCAAATCCGCGCCAATCACAGCGCGACGCATTTGCTCCACGCCGCACTGCGCAAGCGCCTCGGCGGTCATGTCACGCAGAAGGGCAGCCTGGTTGCGCCCGATCGGCTGCGCTTCGACTTCTCGCATCCCTCGGCATTGAGCGCGCAGGACATCGCCGACGTCGAGGCCGATGTGAACGCCCAGATCCGCCACAACGAGGCAGTCGGAACGCGGCTGATGACCCCCGAGGATGCGATCGCCGCGGGCGCGATGGCGCTGTTCGGCGAGAAATATGGCGATGAGGTCCGCGTCCTCTCGATGGGTCTGGGCGACGACACGCATTACTCGGTCGAATTGTGCGGCGGCATCCATGTCAATGCGACGGGCGATATCGCGCTCTTCAAGATCGTCTCGGAAAGCGCGGTCTCCTCGGGCATCCGCCGCATCGAGGCGCTGACCGGCGAGGCGGCGCGGCAATGGCTCAACGCCCGCGACGAGCGGCTCAAGGAAGCCGCCGCGGTGCTCAAGAGCGCGCCCGACGAAGTGCCGGCACGCGTCGCTGCTTTGGTCGAGGAGCGCCGCCGGCTCGAGCGCGAGCTCGCCGATGCGAAGAAGGCGCTGGCATTGGGCGGCGGTGCCGCCGCGGCACCCGCCGGCCCGGAGCAAGTCAACGGGATCAACTTCGTCGGCCAGGTGCTCGAGGGGCTCGACCCCAAGGCGCTGCGCGGCGCAGTCGACGAGGCGAAGGCGCGGATCGGCGGCGGTGTGGTCGCATTGGTCGCAGTCAATGAGGGCCGTGCCTCGGTCGCGGTCGGCGTCAGCGACGGGCTGGGCCTGAGCGCGGTCGACCTGGTCAAGGCTGCGGTGACCGTGCTCGGCGGGCAGGGCGGCGGCGGCCGGCCCGACATGGCGCAGGGCGGCGGTCCTGACGGAGCCAAGGGCTCGGACGCGATCGACGCGGTCAAAGGCGCGCTGATGGGAGCCCGCGAACCGGCGTGACCGGGTTGCACCATGATTGGCGCACAGCCGGCGGACCCGCGCGCTGGATATCGATCAACGCCCTACCGCATAGCCTTCGCCCGGCGCGACCCAGGTCACCGTCTGGCTGAGCTCGGGGTGCACCACACCGTCCAGCGTCACCACGCTGCGCGTCACGCCGTCCTCGGTGCGATCGAGGTAGCAGCGCTTCTTGCCCTGGATCGGCTGCACCGCACCGAGCACCTGCAGCCGTATCGCATTGTCGGCATTCGGGGCCAGGGGCCGGCCACTGCTGAGCAACGTGCCGTTCTGGAAGTCGCTCGTTCGCATCATCGCGCAGACTCCGCCTTGCTCGACCCGGCCGAAGGTCTTGTAGCGCAGCAGGACCGTCGAATCGCGTGAGACCAATCCGGTCACCGTGGCATCGAAGTCGCCGTCGCTATCCACCTTGTATCGAATGATCGCGTGGCAAGTGAGCCGCGCCGCATTGGGCGCGATGCAGCGCAATTTTCCTTCGCGCGCCGGCGCCAGGGGATCGGCGGACGCTGCGGGTGCGGATTGTCCGGCGAGCAAGCCGGCAAGCAAAAGGGCAGCGATCATCAAATATGCTCCTGATTGACGCGCCGGGATGCGCGCTCGCGCAGCGCCCCGCAAGCCCGTGTTCGATACCTGTTTTGCTATCCGGCTTCGGTCTGCCGCATGCGCCGCAGCCGCATCCGCGGTTCGCGGTCGAGATCCGAGGCTTCCTTGATCTGCTTGCGCATCTCGTCGCGCTTCTCGTGGATCGACGCGATCACCGGCCCCACCGCGATGCCGACATCGACGAGCACCGCTTCCGAAAGCTGGAGCGAGCTCTCGAGTGTCTCGGGCACGGCATCGGTGGCACCCGCTTTGTAGAGCTCGGCGGCATGCGCGCCGTCACGGGCGCGGGCGATGATCGGCAGATCGGGAACCCAGCCCCGCACGCGCTTGGTAAGCCGTACGGTGAGCACCGGATCGTCCATCGTCAGCACCAGCGCCTTGGCATGGCCGAGCTTGAGCTGGTCGACCAGCTCGTTGCGGGTCACATCCCCGAACAATACGGCGTAGCCCTCCTTGCGCGCGGTGTTGACGTTGTCGATGTCGGCGTCGACCCCGAGATACGGCAGATCGTGGCGCCGCAGCATGTCGGCGACGGTGCGCCCGACCCGGCCGAAGCCGATGACGATCGTGCCCGGGCCGGCTGCAGCCACGGCTGCCGGCGCATCGTCTTTCTCCTGCTGCTCGATCAGCCGCGAGAACAATTGGCCCGCCTTGGCCAGCAGCGGCGTGGCGGTCAGTCCGATCGCGGTTACGGTGGTCCAGAACGCGGCGGTGCCGCCCGAGATCAACCCTGCGGCACCGGCGACGCCGAGCACGATCAGCGTCGTCTCGGACGGGCTCGCCATCAGCACGCCGGTCTCGGTGGCGGTGCCGGTACGCGCGCCGGAGAGCTTGAGCAGTCCCGTGGTCACGGCGACCTTGACCACCATCACCATCACGGTCGCGCCCAGCAAAGGCGCCCAATTGGCGATGACGAAGCCGAGATCGAGTCGCATTCCCACGGTGATCAGGAACACGCCGAGCGCGAGGCCCTTGAACGGCGCCGTGATCGCCTCGACTTCGCCGTGATATTCGGTCTCGGCGATCAGCAGCCCGGCAATCAGCGCGCCGACGATCGGGGACAAGCCGGCAGCGGCGGTCGCCAGGCTGGCGGCGATCACGACGAGCAGGCTGGCGGCGAGGAACAGTTCGGGGCTCTTGGTGCGCGCCGCCTGGCCGAACATCCGCGGTAGCAGCACCCGTCCGCCGACGAACAATATCGCGACCGTCAGGATTCCCAGCCCGAGCGTCGTGAGCAGTCCCATCGCTCCGGCGGCGCCCGCCGACGGTGCCAAAGCGCCCAGACCGAAGATGATCGGGACCAGCGCCAGATCTTCGAACAGCAACATCGCGAACGCGGCGCGGCCCACCGCGCTGGTCGTTCCCGCGATCGGGATCACCAACGCAGTCGAAGACAAAGCGAGAGCGAGCCCGAGCCCGATCGCGCCGCCGGTGCTGAGCCCGGTCAAATAGAGCGCGGCGGCGAGGATCAGGCCAGCGCCGAGCAGTTCCGCCGCGCCGACGCCGAAGACCAGCTTGCGCATCGCCCATAATCGCTTGAACGAGAGCTCGAGCCCGATCGAAAACAGCAGCAGGATGATGCCGAATTCGGCGAACGGCTCGATCGAATGCGCATCCGAGATGGTGAAATAATAGAGCCATGGGCTCTGGCCGATCAGCGAACCGAGCCCGGCGGGTCCCACCAGCGCGCCGACGAGGATGAACCCGATGACGGGACTGATCCGGAAGCGCGCAAAGGCGGGGATGACCAGCCCGGCGGCGCCCAGAATCACCAGCGCGTCGCTGAATCCGCTATTCTGCAGAGTGAGCATCAGCCGATCCGCGCGCTGAATTGATTCAATTGGCGGAAATTGCGTTCATTTCGCAATTTTATTTCGTGAGACCGGCAATCGAGGGGCAGGCTGGGAGCGGAACAAACCATGCTGCATATGCCAGCATTTCTACTCCTACATTGCAACCCGTAGCGCGGATTGGCCGCGACACTCGCGGCGTTGCCCATGCGCGGATTCCCCAGGGCTGCACAAAAAAGGGCGGCTGCGGCCGCCCTTTCCGTTTTGCCGGGGTCGCCGGTTATTGCCAGCTGCCCATTTCGTTCTCGAGATTGACGCGAACCGTCTCGAAGAACTGCTCGGTCGTCATCCAGGCCTGTTCGGGTCCGATCAGCAAGGCGAGGTCCTTGGTCATCGCACCGCTCTCGACGGTCTTGATGCAGACCGCTTCCAGCGTTTCGGCGAAGCGTGTGACGTCCGGCGTGCCGTCGAACTTGCCGCGATACCGAAGGCCGCCAGTCCATGCGAAGATCGAGGCGATCGGGTTGGTCGAGGTCGCCTTGCCCTGCTGGTGCTGGCGATAGTGACGCGTGACGGTGCCGTGCGCCGCCTCCGCCTCGATCGTCTTGCCGTCGGGGCTCATCAGTACCGAAGTCATCAGCCCGAGCGAGCCGAAGCCCTGCGCGACCTGGTCCGACTGGACGTCGCCGTCATAATTCTTGCACGCCCAGACGAACTCGCCATGCCATTTGAGCGCGGACGCGACCATGTCGTCGATCAGGCGGTGTTCGTAGACGATGCCCGCTTCCTTGAACTTCTCCTGGAAGCCTTCGGTCTCGAACACTTCCTGGAACAGATCCTTGAAGCGGCCGTCATAGGCCTTGAGGATCGTGTTCTTGGTCGAGAGGTACACCGGCCAGCCGAGGTTGAGGCCGTAGTTGAGCGAAGAGCGCGCAAAGTCGCGGATCGAATCATCTAGGTTGTACATCGCCAGCGCGACACCCGCGTCCTTGAAACTGTAGACTTCGCGGTCGATCGTCTCGCCATTATCGCCTTCCCAGACGAGGCGCAGCTTGCCAGCGCCCGGCACCTTGAAGTCGGTGGCGCGATATTGGTCGCCGAATGCGTGGCGGCCGACGACGATCGGCTTGGTCCAGCCCGGAATGAGACGCGGGACGTTGGAGATCACGATCGGCTCGCGGAAGATCGTGCCGCCCAGGATGTTGCGGATCGTGCCATTGGGCGATTTCCACATTTCCTTGAGGCCGAATTCCTCGACGCGCTGCTCGTCCGGGGTGATCGTCGCGCACTTCACGCCGACGCCGTACTGCTTGATCGCTTCTGCCGAATCGATCGTGATCTGGTCGTTGGTCTCGTCGCGCTTCTCGACGCCGAGGTCGTAATATTTCAAGTCGATGTCGAGATAGGGGAGGATCAGGCGCTCGCGGATCCACTGCCAGATGATCCGCGTCATCTCGTCGCCGTCGATCTCCACGACCGGCGTTGCAACCTTGATCTTCGCCATGTGCTCGCTGTCCTCAGTTTAGGGTTTGGGCGAGCGTCTAGGAGGATGGGGAAGGGGGATCAAGCGCCGCTCGCGCGGAAGCTGCGCCTCGCACTCCACGGTTAGTCCGCGAACATATTTTCGGCACCCGCGAATGCGGGAGCCCATCTCCAACATCATCCAGGAGCGCGTCGATGCGTTTGCCGCTCGCTCGCGAGATGGCCCCGTTTCCGCGGGGGAAGGGATTTTATATCCGCGACATGCCCGAAACCGGCCAACAGGCCGCCCTATTTCTTCCACGCCCACCAGAGCTGCGCCGGCGGAATGTTCCACCATTCGACCTCGTGATCGATATGCTCCCAATAGGGCGTCAGGAAGTTCCGGACCTTGGGGTTGTATTGATAGACCAGGAACGCGCCGTCCTTGCGGAGCACGTCGTGCGTCGCCTGGGCGATCGCGTCGCCCACGCCGGCCGGCAGCGTCGAGAAGGGGAGGCCGGATGCGATGAAATCGGCATGCTCGAAGCCGTGATCGGCGACGATCCGCTTGATGTCCGCTGCCGAATCATTGACCGCGATCAAGCGCGGATCATCGATCACATGCTTGAGATAACGGATGAAATCGGGGTTGGTGTCGATCACGATGAGTTTGGCGTCGGGCGCGAGGCGCTCGAGTATCGGACGCGTGAAGGTGCCGACGCCGGGGCCGTATTCGACGAACAGCTTGCAATTCTCCCAGTCGACCGGCGCGAGCATGTGCCGCACCAGACGCTGCGACGAAGAGGCGATCGCGCCCACCATCACCGGGTGCTTGAAGAACCCCTTGAGAAACATCACCCAGGGCGAGGACACTCCGGCGGCGCGCATGCTGGCACGGCGGCGCTTTGCGGAGACGGTCGATGCAGGCATTAGGGTCCTTTGCAGCTGTCGTGGCAAATCCGGCGCAGGCGCCTCTGCCAAAACGAACGAACATTCAAGCGCGGCAATTGCTCCAATCGCGGACAATCGCGCCGAACTCGAACCATTGGCGGCGGCAGATACACCACCAGCCGCGTCCCGCAAAGCCGATCTGCGACGGACCGCCCCGCAGGCGGCCGTACGAAACTCGCGGCGCCGTCTAGGAAAGCGATGGCCATGCGGCTACACCGCGCGGCATGGCATCGCTCGACAAGCCCCCCATTGGTACCTCGAATGTGAAGTGGCGTTTCCCCGACATCCACCCGGAGGGGCGCAAATATGTGCTGATCGCGGGCGCAATCGCGCTCGTCAGCCTGTTCGTCTGGGATTTCATCACCTGGCCGCTCGTGTTCCTCACGCTCGGCGTCGCGGCGTTCTTTCGCGATCCGGTGCGAGTCACGCCACAAGGCGAGGGGCTGATCGTCTCGCCCGCCGACGGGCTGATCACGATGATCGAGCGGGTGGAGCTTCCTCCCGAACTCGCCGGCCCCCATGCTCTGGGGGAAGGCAGCATGCTTCGCGTATCGGTGTTCATGAGCGTGTTCGACGTGCACATCAATCGCACCCCGATCACGGGCACGATTCGCCACGTCATCTATATCGCCGGCAAGTTCATGAACGCCGATTTCGACAAGGCGAGCGAAGAGAATGAGCGCCAGTACATCATCGTCGAGGATAAGAACGGGCTGCGGATCGGGTTCACCCAGATCGCCGGGCTCATTGCCCGGCGCATCGTCAGCTTCGTCAAGGCGGGCGACATGGTGGTCGGCGGTCAGCGGGTCGGCCTGATTCGCTTCGGCAGCCGCGTCGACGTCTTCATTCCGGAAGCGTACGGCGTCGAAGTCGCGCTCGGCCAGCGCGCGATCGCCGGCGAGACGATCCTCGCGCGCTTGGGAGCGCCGCGCGCGGCCGGCGTCGCGCAATGAGGCCGCCCCGGGTGGGCAGGCGAACCATTCCCAGGCTGCGGCGCGAAGGCGGGATCCCGCTTCGCGCGGTGTTGCCCAACACCGTTACTGCGCTCGCGCTCTGCTCGGGCCTCACGGCAATCCGCTTCGCCATTCTCGGCAATTGGGAAGTCGCCGTGCTGATGGTGCTCGCGGCGGCGGTGCTCGACGGGCTCGACGGCAAGATCGCCCGGCTGGTGCGGGCCGAGAGCCGCTTCGGGGCGGAGCTCGACAGTCTGTCCGACGCGATCTCGTTCGGCGTCGCGCCGGCACTGATCCTCTATCTCTGGTCGCTGAACGGTCTTGGCCGTTTCGGCTGGATGATCGCGTTGCTGCTCGCTTTGTTCTGCGCGCTGCGTCTCGCGCGGTTCAATGCGCAGATCGATCGCGAGCATCAGCCGCACAAATCGGCGGGCTTCCTCACCGGAGTGCCGGCGCCCGCCGGCGCGATGCTTGCGCTCGCGCCGGTCTTCCTGTGGAACTGGACCGAAGAACTGCTCCGGCCGCCGGTGAGCGATCTTACGCCAATGCTCTGGGTCGAGACCGTCAATCACTTGCTGCGTACGCCCGCGGTAATCGCGCCGTGGACAGCGTTCATCGCGGTGCTGCTGATTTCGAGCATCGCCACTTTTGCGCCTACCGTCCGCCTCAAGCAGCGGATGCGCTTCGAGGCCATCGCGGTGCTGGTGGTGGTCGTCGCGGCTCTGGTCTCGGCCCCCTGGCCGACGCTGGCGCTGATGGCGGCGTCATATCTCGCCTCGATCCCGTTCAGCGTGCGCAGCTATCGGCGAATCAAGCAGCAGCGCGCAGCGGCGCCCGCATCGGCAGGCGCGCCGGAACGGCTCGAACCGTAACCCGGCTGAGCCGCCCCGGGAGGGCAGGCAGGCTGGATGCAGTGCCGAACAGCTCGGCGAAACGATGAAGCTGCGGGCGGATCGTGGCGATCATCGTCCACACCGAGACAATGAAGGCGGAGCCGAACAGCAGGGCGATCGCAAATCCAGTCATCAAACGGCTCCTGTCCGCGCATAAACAGCGGGAATACAATGATTCCAACGGCTTGGCGTGGCGGGGCGTTCCATGCCCCGCTTCTGAACCCTTTATGTTCCATTAACGTTCCGACGTCAACAGGATGTTCTGAACTTGTTCCGCTTGTTTCCTGCCGGGACTTCGGCTAAAGGCGCCGCCTCAACCCCGCATGGGAAGCATCATAACCCGGTGCCGCGAACGCTTCGCGGTTCCCGCTTCCCAGAGGCTCAACCGGAAGGATTTATCCCTATGGCGGCACCAGTCGTCTCCATGCAGGCATTGCTCGAATCGGGCGCGCACTTCGGCCACCAGACGCATCGCTGGAACCCGAAGATGAAGCCCTACATCTTCGGCGATCGCAACGGCGTCCACATCATCGACCTGTCGCAGACCGTGCCGCTGTTCGCGCGCGCGCTCGAATTCGTGAACTCGACCGTCGCCGCCGGCGGCAAGGTCCTGTTCGTCGGCACCAAGCGCCAGGCGCAGGAGCCGATCGCCGAGGCCGCCCGCCGCGCGAATCAACACTTCGTCAACCATCGCTGGCTGGGCGGCATGCTCACCAACTGGAAGACCATCTCCAACTCGATCAAGCGCCTCAAGACGCTCGAGGAGCAGCTCTCGGGCGACACGCACGGCCTCACCAAGAAGGAAGTGCTGCAGCTCACCCGCGAGAAGGACAAGCTCGAAATGTCGCTGGGCGGCATCCGCGACATGGGCGGCGTTCCCGACATCATGTTCGTGATCGACGCGAACAAGGAAGAGCTGGCGATCAAGGAAGCCAACACGCTCGGCATCCCCGTCGTCGCGATCCTCGATTCGAACGTCAGCCCGGACGGCATCGCCTTCCCGGTTCCGGCGAACGACGACGCCTCGCGCGCCATCCGTCTCTACTGCGAAGCCGTGGCGATCGCCGCGACTCGCGGTGGCCAGGAGCAGCAGCGCAACCAGGGCTTCGACTTCGGCGCCGCCGAGCAGCCCCCGGTGGAGGAAGCGCTCGTCGCTCCGGCACCGGTCGCTGACGAGGCGCCCGCCGCCGACGCTCCGGTGGTGACTGCCGAGGAGTTCGAAGCTCCTGCCGCGCAGGCCGCGGAGCCTGAGGCTCCTGCCGCCGCGACCGAGCCCGAGCAGGCTGAAGAGGGCGAGCGTCAGATCGACGCATAACCCGGGGGGCTTCGACAAGCCTTTCACCGTTCGTGCCAAGCTTGTCGAAGCACCGTCCTTCTTTCGTCATCGACGGGAAGTACGGCCCTTCGACAGGCTCGGGGCGAACGGAATTGTTTTGAGCGTCGCGTATGAGCCGCGACCAGCAAGAGGAATAGAACATGGCCGAGATCACCGCAGCAGCCGTGAAGGAGCTCCGCGAGAAGAGCGGCGCCGGCATGATGGATTGCAAGAAGGCGCTGACCGAGACCAATGGCGACCTCGAAGCCGCCAGCGACTGGCTGCGCTCGAAGGGCCTTGCCGCCGCCGCCAAGAAATCCAGCCGCACCGCCGCTGAAGGCCTGGTCGGCATCGCGGTCGCCGGCACCAAGGGCGTCGCCGTCGAAGTCAATTCGCAGACCGATTTCGTCGCGAAGAACGACATCTTCCAGAGCTTCGTCCGCGAAGTGACCGCGGTCGCGCTCGAAAAGGGTGACGACATCGACACGCTCAAGGGGGCGCGGCTGCCCGCCGGCGGCACGGTCGAGGAAGTGCTGACCAACAACATCTCGACGATCGGCGAGAACCAGGTGCTCCGCCGGGCAAAGACGGTCCGGGTATCGAACGGCGCAGTGATTCCGTACGTCCACAATGCAGCGGCTCCCGGCCTCGGCAAGATCGGCGTGCTCGTCGCGCTCGAATCGGATGCCGGCGTCGACGTTCTCGAGCCGCTCGGCAAGCAGTTGGCGATGCACATCGCTGCGGCTTTCCCGCTGGCGCTGAGCGTCGAAGGCCTCGATCCCGAGGTGGTCGAGCGCGAAGCGGCGATCCTGCGCGAGAAGAATGCCGAGAAGATCGTCGGCAAGTCGCCCGAGGTGGCTGAGAAGATCCTCAATGGGCCGATCGAGAAGTTCAAGAAGGAGAACGCATTGCTCACCCAGGCGTTCGTCATGGACGGCAAGACGCCCGTCCAGGACGTTATTGCCAAGGCGGCGAAGGATGCCGGCGCGACGATCACGCTGACCGACTATGTCCGCTTCCAGCTCGGCGAAGGCATCGAGAAGGAAGAGAGCGATTTCGCGGCTGAAGTGGCAGCGACTGCCGGCCTGACCAAGTAAATGCCGCTCTCTCCTTCCCCCTATCAAGGGAGAGGGAATAGAGTGTTGTTCCTGCGGCGCGGCACCTCTAAGGTCCGCGCCGCTTCGCTATACGCCTCAAACGACTGGCTCAAATGACCGCTCCCCGCTTCAAACGTATCCTCCTCAAGCTTTCGGGAGAGGTCCTGATGGGGGAGGGCGGGCTCGCGATCGACCCCGCCGTCACCGCGCGCGTGGCGGGTGAGATCGCGGACGCGCGTGCGAAGGGCTATGAGGTCTGCGTCGTCGTCGGCGGCGGCAACATCTTCCGCGGCCTCGCCGCCGCCGCGCGCGGCTTCGAGCGCGCGACCGCGGACTATATGGGCATGCTCGCGACCGTAATGAATGCGCTCGCGGTCCAGAACGCGCTCGAGCAGATCGGTGTAGAGACGCGCGTCCAGTCGGCGATTCCGATGGCCAGCGTCTGCGAGCCGTTCATCCGGCGTCGCGCGGAACGCCATCTTGAAAAGGGCCGGGTCGTGATCTTCGCCGCGGGCGTCGGCAGCCCTTATTTCACCACCGACAGCGGCGCCGCGCTGCGTGCCGCCGAGATGAAGTGCGACGCCTTGTTCAAGGGCACGTCGGTGGACGGCGTCTATGATGCCGACCCCAAGAAGGTCGCGACGGCACGGCGCTTCGAAACTGTCAGTTACGACAAGGTCCTCGCAGAGGATCTCAAGATCATGGACGCCAGCGCGATAGCGCTCTGCCGCGACAACAGCATTCCGATCGTCGTGTTCAATATCCGCCAGCCGGGCAATCTGGCCGCCGTGCTTCGCGGCGAAGGCATTTCGACGATCGTCCAGAACGAAACCGCATCCGCATAAGGGAGAGCCGTAAAATGGCCGCTTACGACAAGGCAGATATCGAGCGCCGCATGACCGGCGCGGTCGAGGCGCTCAAGCATGACCTCCAGGGCCTGCGCACGGGCCGCGCATCGACGACGTTGCTCGATCCGGTATCGGTCGAGGTCTATGGTTCGCACATGCCGATCAACCAGCTCGCCAGCGTCTCGGCGCCCGAGCCGCGGATGCTGTCGGTGCAGGTGTGGGACAAGATGAATGTCGGCCCGGTCGACAAGGCGATCCGCTCGGCCGGGCTCGGCCTCAATCCGATCGTCGATGGCCAGACGTTGCGCCTGCCGATCCCCGATCTGACCGAGGAGCGGCGCAAGGAGCTCGCCAAGCTCGCCAACCAATATGCCGAAAAGGCGCGGATCGCGGCCCGCAACGTTCGCCGCGACGGCAATGACAGCCTCAAGATCGACGAGAAGAAGGGGCTGTTCGGCGAGGACGAGCGCAAGCGCCTCGAGACAGAGGTACAGAAGCTCACCGACAGCACGATCGCCGACATCGACGCGGCGGCGGCGGCCAAGGAAAAGGAAATCCTGGGCAAGTGACGGGCGAACGGCGCAGCTGTTCAGGTCATGCCGGGAGCATGACCGACCCGGCGCTCCGGGCGGGTAGCCGTGGCCGCTAGACCCGCCCCAGATCTTCCTTCGGGCACGACCCCGCGCCACGTTGCCATCATCATGGACGGCAACGGCCGCTGGGCGAAGAAGCGCTTCCTGCCGCGGATCGCCGGGCACAAGCAGGGCGTCGAGGCAGTCCGCCGCGTCGCCCGCGCAGCGCGTACGCTCGGCATCGAAGTGTTGACGCTCTATGCCTTCTCCTCGGAAAATTGGCGCCGCCCGGAGGATGAGGTTCGCGACCTCATGGGATTGCTCCGCCACTTCCTCGCCAGCGAACTCGACGAGTTGGTTTCGGAAGGCGTGCGGCTTCGGGTAATCGGCGACTGGCGCGGTCTTTCGCCCGATCTCGTCGCGATGATCGACGCGGCCGTGGCGCGCACCGCAACCAATCCAGGGCCGACCCTGGTGATCGCGCTCAATTACGGCGCGCAGGCGGAAATCCTCGCCGCCGCCCGCCGCCTTGCCGAACAGGCGCGCGACGGCACGCTCGACCCTGCGGCGATCGACGAAGCGCGCTTCGAGGCCGAACTCGAGACCAAGGACCTGCCGCCGCTCGACTTGCTGATCCGCACTTCGGGCGAACAGCGGCTGTCCAATTTCCTGCTATGGCAGGCGGCCTATGCCGAATTGTTGTTCGTCGACACGCTCTGGCCCGATTTCGACGAGAAGGCGCTTGCCGACGCGCTCGGCCGGTTCGGCCAGCGGGAACGGCGCTTCGGAGGCTTGTGAACAAAGGAAAATCGGATCTCGGGACGCGGGCGATCGTAGCCATCGCGCTGATCGGGCTCGCCGCAGTCGCGCTCTGGGCCGGGGGACTCGGTTTCTGGCTGGTCATCGCCGCGGTGGCGCTGCTGATGATGGCCGAATGGGCCGGGCTCTCCGGCGCGAGTCCGCGCGAGAAGCGTCTGGCGCAATATGCATTGGTGGTGCCGCTGGCGATCATGGCGCCGGGGCTGGCCGCTGGGCCCGGCTTCCTCGCGCTTGGACTGGTGATCGGCGCGGCTTTCTTCATCGCGGCGGTAACGCGAAAGGGGCAGTTGGCGGTAGGAGTCGTGTATTCGGGACTTCCGGTGCTGGCATTGCTGGCGCTGCGCGAGCACCCCTCGCATGGCCTGCTCTACACCTTCTGGGCGATGGCGTTGGTCTGGGTGTGCGATACCGGGGCCTATTTCGCCGGCCGCGCGATCGGCGGCCCCCGGCTTGCGCCGCTGATCAGCCCCAACAAGACTTGGGCGGGCCTTATCGGCGGCGTCGCGTGCGCCGGGGTTTTCGCGGCGGTGCTGGTCGTGGCCTTCGGGCTCCCCGTGGTGCTGGCGCTGGCCACGCCGGTCCTTGCCATGCTCGCGCAGCTCGGCGACTTGTTCGAGAGCCATCTCAAGCGTTGCGCCGGCGTGAAGGATTCGGGCAATCTGCTTCCCGGCCATGGCGGCATCCTCGATCGGCTCGACGGGCTCGTCGCGGTTGCACCCTTTGCGGCTTTGCTGGTGTTGATGGCTGCATGACCAAGCGCGTTACCATTCTCGGCGCTACCGGCTCGGTCGGCAGCTCGACGCTCGACCTGATCGAACGCGCACCCGAGAGCTTCGAAGTGGTGGCGCTCACTGCCAACCGTGATGTCGACAAGCTCGCGGCTGCGGCGATCCGCACGCGGGCGAGGCTCGCGGTGGTCGCCGACGAAAGCTGCCTAGCCGCATTGCGCGACGCGCTGGCCGGGAGCGGCGTCGAGGCGCGGGCAGGGGCGGAGGCGGTGTGCGAGGCGGCGCGCGCCGGAGTCGATTGGACGATGGCGGCGATCGTCGGCACTGCCGGGCTCAAGCCGGTGATGGCGGCGCTGGAGGCTGGCGGCACCGTCGCGCTGGCCAACAAGGAAGCGCTGGTTTCCGCCGGCGAAGTCATGATGGCGGTGGCCCGGGCGCATGCGACGACGTTGCTGCCGGTCGATTCGGAGCATAATGCCGTCTTCCAGTGCCTCGATCGCACCGCACCGAAAGGCGTCCGGAAAATTATCCTGACGGCGAGCGGCGGGCCGTTTCGAAATACTCCGCTCGAGGCGATGCGCGCGATCACCCCGGCACAGGCAGTAGCGCATCCCAATTGGTCGATGGGCGCCAAAATCTCGATCGATTCGGCGACGATGATGAACAAGGGGCTCGAGCTGATCGAGGCGTTCCACTTGTTTCCAGTGGATTCCGAACAGCTCGATATTCTCGTCCATGCCCAGTCGGTGGTGCATTCGATGGTGGAATATGTCGACGGCTCGGTGCTCGCGCAGCTCGGCACGCCCGATATGCGCACGCCGATCGCGTATGCGCTGGCCTGGCCGGAGCGGATGCCGACGCCGTGCGAACGGCTCGATCTCGCCAAGGTCGGCCGGCTCGACTTCGAAGCAGCGGACCCGGTGCGCTTCCCGGCGCTGACCCTGGCGCGGGATGCGCTCGCCGCGGGAGGCGCGCGCCCGGCGATCCTCAATGCCGCCAACGAGGTCGCCGTTGCCGCATTCCTTGCCGGTCGCGTCGCATTTCTTGAAATTGCCGCAATCGTTGCCGATACGCTGGCCCGCTACGACCCGGCCGCCCCGGACTCGCTGGATGCCGTGTTGGCAATCGACGCCGAGGCGAGGGCGTATGCGGCCGAGCGTGTGAAGGACTGCGTTCTTTGATCGAATCCCCGGCCATTCCAATCTACCTTCTGGCATTCATGCTGGTGCTGGGGCCGCTCGTCTTTCTGCATGAACTCGGCCATTATTTCGCCGGACGCTGGTTCGGAGTGAAAGCCGAGGAATTCTCGATCGGCTTCGGCCGCGAGATTGCGGGGATCACCGACAAGAGAGGGACGCGCTGGAAGTTCGGCTGGCTGCCGCTGGGTGGCTATGTCCGCTTCGCCGGCGACATGAACCCGGCGAGCCAGCCCTCGCAGGAATGGCTGGCGCTGCCCGCGCACGAGCGCGCGCGAACCTTTCAGGCCAAGCCATTGTGGCAGCGCGCGATCATCGTCGCCGCCGGGCCGATCGCCAATTTCATCGTCGCGATCGTCATCCTGGCGGGTTTCGCGGTGCTGCTCGGTCAACCGAGTACGCCTCCCGTGCTGGCGACGGTTGTTGCGGGCAGCCCTGCTGCCGCCGCCGGTCTTCAACCGGGCGACCGAATCACGGCGCTCGACGGCCGCGCCATCGATACCTTCAGTGACGCACAGGATTATCTGATCCTGCGCCCCAACGAGGCGATCAAGGTCGATCTGGTGCGCAGCGGCCGGCCGTTGCGGCTCGACGCGACCATTGGCGTACGTGAGATGAAGGATCGCTTCGGCAACGTCGCTCGCATCGGCATGCTCGGCATCAGCTCAGGCGAGCCCGAGTTACGTCGAGTCGGATTGCTTGAAGCCCCGATCGTCGGAGTTACCGAGACGTGGCGTGCGGTGCAGACTACGATCGACGGACTCGGTCAGATCATCACCGGCCGCCGTTCTGTCAAGGACATGGGCGGTCCACTCAAGATTGCCCAGGTGTCAGGCCAAAGTCTAACGATGGGGCCCTATGCGTTCGTGTTCCTCATCGCGCTGATTTCCATTAATCTCGGATTCATCAACCTGTTGCCAGTTCCAGTGCTGGATGGCGGACATCTGCTGTTCTACGCAGTTGAAGCCGTGCGCCGCCGCCCGGTCGAGCCGCAGGTGATGGAATGGGCGTTCCGGGGCGGGTTGATCGCAATTCTGGCGCTGATGCTGCTGGTGACGTTCAACGATCTGGGCGCATTCGGCGTCTGGAGAAATCTGGCCGGGTTGATCGGCTGATGCGGTTCAGGCAGGGGCGGTTGTTCCGGCGTCGCCTGGGCAGCGGCATTACTCGAAATCCGACTTGGGGTGGGATGTGACTATCAAGGTTTATCATTTCGGCGCACGCGCCACTGCGACGCTTCTCGCGGGCACCATGCTCTCGGGCCTCGCGCATGCGCAGACCGCTCCCGCCCGGACGGCACCGGCGTCCCCGCCGCAGGCCGCCCTCGCGGTGCCTGCAGCAGTGCAGGAAGTGCGGACGATCCGCTCGCTCCGGGTCGAAGGCGCGCAGCGTCTCGAGCCCGAGACGGTGCTGTCCTACACCCGCCTGCGCACCGGCGACACCTTCACCAATGAGACCGTCGACCAGGCGATCAAGGACCTCCTCGCCTCGGAACTGCTCGCCGACGTGTCGATCGACACCACCGGCGGCAATCTGGTGATCCGCGTCCGCGAGAATCCGGTGATCAATCGGGTGATCTATGAGGGCAACAAGCGGCTCAAACAGGACAAGATCAGCAAGGAAGTGAAGCTGGCACCGCGCCAGATCTTCACGCGTACTGCGGTCCGCGCCGACGTGGCGCGGATCATCGAGCTGTATCGCCGCCAGGGCCGCTTCGCCGCCAATGTCGAGCCCAAGATGGTCAGCCTCGACCAGAACCGCGTCGACGTGATCTTCGAGATCAACGAGGGTCCCAAGTCCAAGGTCCGTCAGATCAATATCATCGGCAACGAGATTTTCTCCGATGGCAAGCTGCGCGGCGAGATGGCGACCAAGACCTCGAGCCTGATGAACATTCTGAGTTCGAACACGAGCTACGACCAAGATCGTCTCGCCTACGATCAGCAGAAGCTGAAACAATTCTACCTGGTCGAAGGGTATGCCGATTTCCGGGTGATCTCGGCGGTGGCCGAGCTGACGCCGGACAAGAAGGATTTCATCATCACTTATGTGGTGGAGGAAGGCCCGCGCTACAAATTCGGCCCGGTGACGGTCGACAGCGCGATCCGCGACTTCGACGACAAGAAGCTCGCCTCGGCGCTCACGATCAAGGAAGGTCAATGGTATAACGGCAAGGCGGTCGAGGACACGATTGAGCAATTGAGCGAGACCGCGGGCGCGTTCGGCTATGCCTTTGCCGACGTGAAGCCCGAGTATGAGCGCGACCGCGAAAAGCTCACCATGTCGATGAACTTCCACATCGGCGAGGCGAACCGCACCTATGTCGAGCGGATCGACATCACCGGCAATCGCCAGACGCAGGACAAGGTCATCCGCCGCGAGTTCCGCGTCGCGGAAGGGGATGCGTTCAACACCTTCCTCGTCAAGCGCTCGCAGGATCGCATCAATTCGCTCGGCTATTTCCAGGACAAGTTCGAGATCGAGCGCAAGGAAGGCTCGGCGCCCGACCGGATCGTGCTCGTGGCCAATGTCGAGGAGCGTCCGAATGGCCAGCTGACCTTGTCGGCCGGTTTTTCGAGCCTCGAGCGCTTCATCCTCCAGGCATCGATCCGCCAGGGCAATTTCCGCGGCATGGGGCAGACCGTCTCGGCGTCGGTCGATTATTCGAGCTATTCGAAGTCGGTCGAGCTCGGCTTCACCGAGCCCTATCTGTTCAACACCAATATCGCGCTGGGCGGCACGCTGTTCCGCCAGGACTATAACGCGTTCAACTATATCGGCAGCGATCGCAGCACGACCTACAGTCAGGTCGCCACCGGCGGCCAGCTCGTCGCGGGCCTGCCGCTCACCGAATATTGGACGCTGTCGGGCCGCTACACATTGCGCCAGGACAATGTGACGCTCGACAAGTCTTCTTTCTACACCAACGGCGCGTGCGATCCGCTCAAGGCCGGGCGCTATTATTGCGAGGCAGTGGGCAACCGGATCACCTCGCTGGTCGGCGTGTCGCTGATCTATGACAGCCTCAACAGCCGCTTGCGCCCGAGCCGCGGTCAGCGAATCAGCGTCGGCGGCGATTTCGCCGGTCTCGGCGGCGAAGTGAAGTATCTGCGCGCGCGCTTCGACGGCGACAAATACTGGAACGTCGGCAGCGGGTTCATCCTGTCGCTGTCGGCCGAGGGCGGCTATATCCACAGCCTCGAAAAAGCCGCTGAGGGATCCGATCCGGTCCGCATCACCGACCGCTTCTATCTTGGCGAGCCGCAGTTCCGCGGCTTCGACATTCGCGGCGTCGGTCCACGCGTCCAGCGCATCGGCTTTACTGGGGACGCCGCGGCCGGAACCCAATTGCTGATTACCGACAAGGACCAGATCGTCGACGACGCCTTGGGCGGCAAGGCCTATTACGTGACCAAGGCCGAACTCGAGATCCCGCTCGGCGCCGGTGCGGCCGAGTTGGGGCTGCGTCCTTCAATCTTCGTGATGGCCGGCAGCCTGTTCGGCATCACCCGTCCGGGCAGGACGATCGATTTCGAGCAGGCGAAAGATGGTTCGGGCAAATTGCTGTTCAACAAGGACGGTTCGCCGACCCTTCTCCCGAAGCAACAGAAAGATACGTCAGGTAATCCGCTCTTCGTCGTGAACAGCTCCGGTGCCAACGCCGGCGCGGTAACGCCTTGTCAGGTCGGCTACGGCACGACGCCGACGAGCTGCGTGGGCACCTCGATCAACGTAGCCTATACCACTACCCCGTTCTTCGAACAGTTCGTGGGTGATTCGGCGCGTCCGCGCGTCTCGGTCGGCTTCGGCGTCAACTGGAATTCGCCGTTCGGGCCGCTCCGCATCGACGTCGCCAAGGTGCTGCTGCACGAGAAGGGCGACGACACCAAGCTCATCACATTCAACGTAGGGACCCAGTTCTGATGATTACGAAGAAAACACTCCTGGCGGCGATGCTCGCCGCTCCCGCAACGCTCGCGATCGCTGCGCCCGCCCAGGCCCAGGTCGCCGGCATCGCTTATGCCAATCCGACCAGCGTCGTCGCCAGCTCGAAGGCTTTCGGAGCTGCCAATCAGCAGATCTCGACGACCTACAAGGCAGCGTTCGACCAGATGCAGCAGCGCCGCCAGCAGCTCGATACCGAGCTCAAGCCGCTCGTTGCGCAGCTCGATTCGAACAAGGATGGCAAGGTTAGCGAGGAAGAGGCCAAGGCCGCGCAGACCGCCAAGAATCCGGCGGTCGAGAAGATTCGCACTGCCCAGACCAATGCCCAGAACGATATGGGTCGCCTGAGCAACCCGGCGGCACGCGCCGAGCTTTTCGCGATCGAGTCGGTGCTGCGTCAGTACGAGGCTGCGCAGTTGCGCGTCGTCAACGCCCGCAAGATCAGTGTCGTGCTGTCGCCGGAGGTGTTCATGTACGCCCCCGATTCGGCCAATATCAGCCAGGCGATCACTGCCGAAATCGACAAAACCACACCCACCGTAAGCATCCAGCCCCCGGCCAATTGGCAGCCTTCGCGCGAGACGCTGGCGATTCAGCAGCAGATCGCCCAGGCGGCGCAGATCCAGGCCTATCAGCAGGCGGCGCAGCAGCAGGGCGGCGCAGCCCCGGCCGCAGCTCCCGCGGCGGCTACGGGTACGCAGCCCAAGCCTGCCGAGCCTCGGTGAGCGACAACGAAACCGACAACGCCATCGGCCCGCTCGACATCAAGCGGGTGATGGCGGCGTTGCCGCACCGCTATCCGATGCTGCTGGTCGATCGCGTCGAGGAGCTTGTGCTCAACGAACGCATCGTCGCGATCAAGGCAGTGTCGATCAACGAGGAATTCTTCCAGGGGCATTTCCCCGGGCGCCCGATCATGCCCGGCGTGCTCCAGGTCGAGGCACTGGCACAGGCCGCGGGCGTGCTCGCGGTGGAGAGCCTCGGCCTCGCCAGCTCGGGCAAGCTGGTCTATTTCATGTCGATCGACGGGGTGAAGTTCCGCAAGCCGGTCGAGCCCGGCGTGTTGCTGCGGCTCGAGGTCGAATTTCTTCAGAAGCGGTCGCGCGTGTGCAAGTTCGCGGGCAGGGCGCTGCTCAACGGCGAAGTCGCCACCGAATGCGAATTCACGGCGATGATCGCGGAGCCCCCTGCACCCTGATTTCCGGGGAGGGATGGTTGCCTTTGCTGCCCCCCTCTGCTAACCGCCCGCGTCCGCTGCCGGTCGGAAACCGGTGGCTTTTCCAAGGAATTGCATCGTGAAGAAAGACACGCATCCCGATTATCACATGATCAAGGTGCAGATGACCGACGGCACCGTGTTCGAGACTCGCTCGACCTGGGGCAAGGAAGGCGATCTGATGACGCTCGACATCGATCCGCTGGCGCACCCGGCCTGGACCGGCGGCCGTGGTCAGATGCTCGATCAAGGCGGCCAGGTCGCGCGCTTCAACAAGCGTTTCGGCGGTCTTTCGCTCGGCAAGAAGTAAAAGCGGGCCGCGAGGCAGCGCTTTCAGCTTTTGAAAGCCCCGGCACGGCCGGATTGCGTGGGCGGTTGCTCGGGCGGTCCGGCGGTGCCGGGGCTTTCTGCGTTAACGCAGCTTTAGCCGGGCGCGGCTATCTCGGGGCATGGGACAAGCGCTTATGCACTTGGTTTCGAGGAATTTGATGTAGTTACGGCGCAAAGAGGGCGGAATGCGGCGGAACGAAGCCAAGCCGCATTGCGTTCATGCTGCGGATAGGTCAGCTTGACTCATCTTCACTGGTTTTTTGGGGAAACGGTGATGCGCGATACGCTGATTTCCTGCGTGGTTCTCTGTGCGCTGTCCTGTCCTGCGCTGGCCGGCGAACGGTCCGGGGCCGGTTCGCGGCCGATCGCGATAGCCGAGCTCGTCAAGGATCCCGCCGCGCGGCGCATTCCCGAGCCTGCCGTCGACAAGACGCTTCCGCAACGCTTCATGCTCCCGGCCGGCAATGCCCGCCTCGAGCGGTTGCCCGAAGCTTCCCTGATCGTGGAGCGCAGGGTGGCCAAGACGCTCGTGGTCGACTCCGAGACCCCGCCCGAAGTCACTGCCCGTGCAGGCGGGCGCTACGCGGTGTATGACATATTGCGTGAACAGCCACGTCCACGGCACCGCAACTCGCCGCTCAGCGCGGCATTCGTCCTGAAGATCGACGGAAGTGATGATAGCCCGCCGTTCAGTGTGGGCGGCGGCGGCGTGGCTGCCGCAGTGTGGCAAGCCGTCCCAAAATAATCCGCCTGCCCGCTTGGTTAACGCCAATCCTTGCGAGCTGAGATTGCCGCGCAAGCTGGCGAGACGTACGTTCAACGGCGAGCCGCGAAAATCGTCTACCGGGATTGCCTGCGCAGAATTGCTGCGAGCCGCTTCGGGGGGAGCGGCAGGCGCGACGAGCGACGGGTTTTCGATCCAGGGGGAGGAACGCGGCCGGGCCGCCGAACACGGCCGGAAAGCGTTAGGATGGGCAGCGATGCCTGTCTCGAAAACCAGAACACCCCCGGAAGCAATTCCGGGGGTGTTCTAGTTTCAGGCGGTGCCGCGAGCGGCGTTACTGGTCGAGAAATGACCGCATTTTGCGAGAGCGGCTCGGATGCTTGAGCTTGCGTAGCGCCTTGGCCTCGATCTGGCGGATGCGCTCGCGAGTCACGCTGAACTGCTGGCCGACTTCCTCAAGCGTGTGATCGGTGTTCATGCCGATACCGAAGCGCATGCGCAGCACGCGCTCCTCACGCGGGGTGAGCGACGCGAGCACGCGGGTCACCGTCTCCTTGAGGTTCGCCTGGATCGCGGCATCGACCGGGATCACTGCGTTCTTGTCCTCGATGAAGTCGCCGAGATGGCTGTCTTCCTCGTCGCCGATCGGCGTTTCGAGGCTGATCGGCTCCTTGGCGATTTTCATCACCTTGCGGACCTTCTCCAAGGGCATGGAGAGGCGCTCGGCCATTTCCTCGGGCGTAGGCTCGCGGCCCTGCTCGTGGAGGAACTGGCGCGAGGTGCGGACCAGCTTGTTGATCGTCTCGATCATGTGGACCGGGATGCGGATCGTGCGTGCCTGATCGGCGATCGAGCGCGTGATCGCCTGACGGATCCACCAGGTGGCATAGGTGCTGAACTTGTAGCCGCGGCGATATTCGAACTTATCGACGGCCTTCATCAGGCCAATATTGCCCTCCTGGATGAGATCCAGGAACTGCAGCCCGCGATTGGTGTATTTCTTGGCGATCGAGATCACCAGGCGAAGATTGGCCTCGACCATTTCCTTCTTGGCGATACGCGCCTCGCGCTCGCCCTTCTGGACCATGTTGACGATGCGGCGGAACTCGGCGAGCGCCATGCCGGTCGCCTGGCTGATTTCCGAAATCTCGATGCGGATGCGATCGACCGCGCCGGCTTCGTTCTCGGCGAACGCCTTCCACTTCTTGTCGAGCTTCTCCACCGAAGGGATAAAGCCCTCGTCGAGCTCGTGATTGACGTAGCGATCGAGGAAGTCCTTGCGCGGCACCTTGTGGCGCTCAGCCAGTCGCAGCATCTGCCCGCCCAGCGTCGTCAGCCGGCGGTTGAAGCTGTAGAGCTGATCGACGAGATATTCGATCTTGGCGTTGTGGAACTGGACGCTCTCGACTTCGGCGGTCAGCTCCTCGCGCAGCTTGTGATATTCGCGCTCCTTCGCCGACGGCAGCTCGCCGCCCGCCGCCATCGCGTCGAGCCGGGCCTGCTGGATCTTGGAGAATTTCTTGTAGACCGAGGTGATGTTGGCGAACTTCTCGAGCGCCTGCGGCTTGAGCGTCTCCTCCATCTGCGCGAGGCTGAGAGTATTGTCCTCTTCCTCGTCGTCCGAGATCCGCGGAGCGCGGCGCTCGGTCATCGAGTCCTCGTCCTCCTCCTCGACAACTTCCTCGGGCTCTTCCTCTTCCTTGAAGGTCGCGCCGGCGGTCTTCTCGGTGATCTCGCCGCTATCGTCCTGCTCGGCGCCCTCGACCTGCTCGGGCGAAGGGCCCTTGGAGAGCATTGCGTCGAGATCGAGGATCTCGCGCAGCTGCATCGTGCCTTCGTTGAGCGCGTTGGACCAGCCGATGATCGCGTTGAACGTGATCGGGCTCTCGCAGAGCCCGAGGATCATCGTGTCGCGGCCGGCCTCGATACGCTTGGCGATCGCGATCTCGCCTTCGCGGCTGAGCAGCTCGACCGCGCCCATCTCGCGCAGATACATGCGAACGGGATCGTCGGTGCGATCGACCGTCTCCTTCTTCTTCGCGATCTCGAACGCGGGCTCGTCGTCCTTACCCTCGGCATCGACTTCGTCGGGGGTATCGTCCTCGGCCTCGGCGTCTTCGCCGCCTTCCTCGTTCTCGACGACGTTGATGCCCATGTCGTTGATCGCGGACATGACGTCCTCGATCTGGTCCGCGGTCATCTGATCCTGCGGGAGCATCTCGTTCAATTGATCGACGGTGATGTAGCCGCGCTTCTTCGCACGGGCGACAAGCTTTTTGAGCGTGCCTTCGTTGAGATCGATCAGCGGAGCGTCACCCACGTCGATCGTGGTGTCTTCGCCGCTGCCGCCGCCATTAGCCTTCGCCATCAATAACCCTCGAAATATGATGGCGGCTATTATACGCCGCCCTAATCATCGAAATCTTCTTCGTCCGCAAGCATCAGATTCGCAAGCCGCGCTTCGAGCTCCTGGCGCTTCCGCGAAAGCGCCACCTGCCGAGTGAACGCTTCTTCCGAACCGTCCCTGCTCAGCGCCGCGGTGGCTTCGGCCAGCGCCGCATCCACCGCCGGCTGCGCGACCATCACGGCGATCGCTTCGTTCAGGTCTTCGCGCGCCCTCGCTTCGTCCGCCTGCCTGCGGGTGAAGGAGAAAGGAAGCGTATCGGCTCTCAACAGATCGCTCGCCACAGAATCAAATCCGGACCGGGCCAATATGGTGAGAACTTTGCCGCTATCAAGCTGCCGGTCCTCGAGTGCCACGTCGATCACGGCTTCGAACAATTTGCCGAGCGCTCCCGAGGCGCTGCGCAGCGACCCAAGCACCTCCATGTGGCGCGCGATCTCGGCCGGGTGGCGGATCAGCCCGGCGAGCACGGCCTTGGCGAGGATCGGGTCTAGCCCGCCCGCCACCGCCACGCCGCGCATCGTGGTGCCGGGCATGGTCTCGGGGGGCTGCCAGTTGCCGCGCCGGTCGCGCTTGCCCCGTGCGGGAGCGCCGGGACCGCGCTGCCGGGCTTCGAAGGCGCCTGGACCGCGACCGAAATGCGCATCGGTGCGCGTGCGGAATTCGGCAAGATATTCGTGCTTCACATTGCCGTCGGCGATGGTCTCGGCGAGCGCGCTCAGCCGGCGCTTGAGGCCGGCGCGCTGCTCGGGCGTGTCGAGCGGCTCGGCGGCGATCTCGCTCTGCCACAGCCGGTCGACCAAGGGCTGCGGCGCCTTGAGCAAGGCCTCGAATGCCGCGGCGCCCTTGCTGCGGACCAGATCGTCGGGATCGAGACCGTCGGGCAACGTGACGAAGGCGAGGCTGCGTCCCGGCTGGAGCATAGGGAGCGCACGGTGCGCCGCCCGCAGCGCCGCCTTCTGCCCCGCCGAATCGCCGTCGAAGCAGAGCAGGGGCACTTCGGCCATCCGCCACAGCCGCTCGAGCTGGTGTTCGGTGAGCGCGGTACCGAGCGGGGCCACGGCTTCGTCGAACCCCGCCTGGGCGAGCGCGATCACGTCCATATAGCCTTCGACCGCAAGCACCCGGCCGGTCTTGCGCGCCGCCGCCTGGGCTCGGTCGAGATTGTAGAGCGTGCGACCCTTGTCGAAGAGCGGAGTCTCGGGCGAGTTGAGATATTTGGGTTCGCCGTCACCGATGATCCGCCCGCCGAATGCGATCACGCGACCGCGAACATCGCGGATCGGAATCATCAGCCGGCCGCGGAAACGGTCGTACGGCTCCTTCTCCTCGACCTGGATCAGCATGCCGGATTCGACCAGCATCGCATCGCCATACGCCTTGAGCGCGTCCTTGAGCTTGCCGCGCGAATCGGGGGCGAAGCCGAGCCCGAAGCTGCGGGCGACATCGTCTGTGATCCCCCGGCGCTTGAGGACATTTCGCGCCTCGGCGCCTTCGATCCCGTTCAATTTGTCGACGAACCACTGCGCCGCGTCGGCCATCGCCTCGTGCAGTCCCTTGGCGCGCTCGGCCTTTTCGGCGGCGTGACGGTCCTGCTCGGGCATTTCCATGCCGGCGGCCTGGGCGAGCTCCTTGACCGCATCGATGAACGGCAGCCCGCGCTGCTCGGTCATCCAGCGGATCGCATCGCCATGCGCCGAGCAGCCGAAGCAGTGATAAAAGCCCTTGTCGTCGTTGACGTAGAAGCTCGGGGTCTTTTCCTGGTGGAACGGGCAGCATGCGCGGAACTCGCGGCCGGCCTTTTGCAGCTTCACCGTCTTGGCGATGAGGCCCGAGAGGAGCGTGCGCGCGCGGAGCTCGTCGAGGAATTGGGGGGTGAGGCTCACCTCAGCTCAGCGCCGCCTTCACCGCCGCGCTCGCCTTGCTCATATCCAGCGTGCTCGCATGCCGCGCCTTGAGCTCGGCCATCACGCGGCCCATGTCCTTCATGCCGCTGGCGCCGAGCTCGGCCTTGATCGCCTCGATCGCCGCGGCAGTCTCCGCCTCGCTCATCTGCTGCGGCAGGAACCGCTCGATCACGGCGACTTCGGCGGCTTCGGCGTCGGCAAGCTCTTGGCGGCCGCCCTTCACGTACATCTCGATCGATTCGCGGCGCTGCTTGACCATCTTCTGGAGCACTTCGACCACCAAGACGTCGTCGTCCTCGGGGGCCTTGCCGGTGCGCGCCTCGATGTCGCGATTCTTGATCGCCGACTGGATGAGGGTGATGGCCCCGCGGCTCGTCTTGTCACCGGCCTTCATGGCGGTGATCTGCGCGGCCTTGATGTCGTCGCGAATCATGATGTCTCTCGATAATCGGAAAGCGATCAGTCCTAGCCCAGGTCGCAGCGTCCGTGAACCGGTTGACGCGGGGCGGGCAGGGGTCTAGCCGCCACCCCTTAGCGACATCGCCGCAACCTCAACTGGAGCGCCACCCTTAATGGCCGAAGCCAAACCCATGTCCGTGCCTGCTGGAGCCACCGGAGTCCTGGTGCTCGCCTCGGGAGATGTGGTCTGGGGAAGGGGATTCGGGGCCGAGGGGCAGGCAGTCGGCGAAGTGTGCTTCCACACCGCGATGACCGGCTATCAAGAGATCATGACCGATCCGAGCTTCGCCGGTCAGATCATCAACTTCACTTTCCCGCATATCGGCAATGTCGGGGCCAACCCCGACGATTTCGAGGCCGACGAGCCGCACGCGCTGGGCATGATCGTCCGCGAGGACGTCACCGAGCCGAGCAACTTCCGTTCGACCGAGCATCTCGACGTCTGGATGAAGAAGCACGCCCGGATCGGGCTTTCGGGGATCGATACGCGGGCGCTGACCCGGCGGATCCGCGGCAGCGGCGCGCCCAACGGCGTGATCGCGCATTCGGCGCGCGGCGAATTCGACATTCCGCTGCTGCTCCAAATGGCGCGCGAATGGCCGGGGCTCGAGGGCATGGACCTTGCCATCGCGGTCACCGCCGAGACCCATTTCGGATGGGAAGGCGGCGTGTGGCGGCTGGGCGCGGGCTATGGAAGTTCACACGAAGGTCACACTATCGATGCCAAGCGACCGCATGTCGTTGCGATCGATTATGGCAGCAAACACAATATCTTCCGAAACCTCGTTAAGGCAGGCGCTGAAGTCACCGTGCTGCCGGCGACCGCGACGTTCGAACAGGCGATGCGCTTCGCGCCTGACGGCTTCTTCCTGTCGAACGGTCCCGGCGACCCCGCCGCCACCGCCGAATATGCCGTGCCGGTGATCCGGCAGATGCTCGACAGCGGCAAGCCGGTGTTCGGCATCTGCCTCGGCCATCAATTGATGGCGCTGGCGGTGGGCGCGCAGACCAGCAAGATGTTCCAGGGCCATCGCGGCGCCAACCACCCGGTCAAGCGGCTTAGCGACGGCGCGGTCGAGATCACCAGCATGAACCACGGCTTCGCGGTGCTGAGCGAGACGCTGCCGGCGAATGCGCGCGAAACGCATGTTTCGTTGTTCGATGGGTCCAACGCCGGGTTCGAGCTGACCGACCGGCCGGCCTTTGCGGTGCAGTATCACCCCGAAGCCAGCCCGGGGCCGCAGGATAGTTTATATCTGTTTGAGCGGTTTGTGGGGATGATGAACCACAATGATTAAACTCGCCGCCCAAGATACGGGGGCTCCCCAGACGGTTTTTGACTCAGCGTTGGTTTCTCAGGAACGGCTTATGGAAGGTGTCTTGGAGCAACTGGGGGACACAGTTGATTCCGACGATACGGCCGACATTTTGCTAGCGGAGGCCGTCCGGCGGTACGTGACAAACGATAGGTCACCCCCAGGAGGTCAAGATCAACTCCAACAGTTCAATTTCCATCAGATCGCTGGCGAACTTGGGATAGAGGCCAAAGAAGCTGAGCTCGATCAGATTATTACCACATTAGTGGGCCGTGAGGTACTGCTGGAGCGCATTCATGCAATAGAGGATATCATTCCGTCTGAAGGGTCTCTTTTTCTCTCGTCCCAAGGGATCGATCGAGGATTGGCGCTCTTGGATAAATTCGTACCTAGAGTGCGTCAGGCACGTAGCAGCGGCCAAGTTGAGGCCATTAGAGCGGATAGCTCTTCGTGGACGGGCTTGTCGCGGGTTCGCGTCACACATCGAAATGCCAAGGTGATTTCGCGGCTTATCGACGCTGCGCTGGGCGAGCTTGCCACAGATGGGAATTCGGCGACGGCCCAAGCGCGGACGTTTTTGCTGGCCGCGCGGGATCTTACCGATGCGCCCGATCCGCCGTCTGACATCATTTGGGATCTGATCCAGCGCGCTGGCGCCGTGGTCGGGTTGCTCGATATTTTTCTCCGTATTTTTTCGGCGGCTGCAAACTAATGCCCAAACGCACCGACATCTCCTCCATTCTCGTCATCGGCGCGGGGCCGATCGTGATCGGTCAGGCGTGCGAGTTCGATTATTCGGGCACGCAGGCGATCAAGGCGCTCAAGGAAGAGGGCTATCGCATCGTCCTGGTCAATTCGAACCCGGCGACGATCATGACCGATCCCGAGCTCGCCGACGCGACCTATGTCGAGCCGATCACCCCGGCGATCGTCGCGCGGATCATCGAGAAGGAGCGCCCCGACGCGGTGCTGCCGACGATGGGCGGGCAGACCGCGCTCAACACCGCGCTGGCGCTCGCCAATGACGGCACGCTCGAGAAATACGGCTGCATCATGATCGGCGCCGATGCCGAGGCGATCGACAAGGCCGAAGACCGGCTCAAGTTCAAGGACGCGATGACCAGGATCGGGCTCGAAAGCGCCCGCAGCCACATCGCCCACAGCGAAGCCGAGGCGCTGGCGGGGCTCGAGCATGTCGGGCTGCCAGCGATCATCCGCCCCAGCTTCACCATGGGCGGATCGGGCGGCGGCATCGCCTATAATCGCGAGGAATTCCTGAGCATCGTCCGCTCCGGGCTCGACCTCTCGCCGACCACCGAAGTGCTGATCGAGGAATCGCTGCTCGGCTGGAAGGAATATGAGATGGAAGTCGTCCGCGACCGCGCGGACAATTGCATCATCATCTGCAGCATCGAGAATGTCGATGCGATGGGCACGCACACAGGCGACTCGATCACCGTCGCGCCGGCGCTGACGCTGACCGACAAGGAATATCAGATCATGCGCAACGCATCGATTGCGGTACTCCGGGAAATCGGCGTCGAAACGGGTGGTTCGAACGTGCAGTTCGCAGTCAATCCGAAGGACGGCCGGCTGATCGTCATCGAGATGAACCCGCGCGTGTCGCGCTCGTCGGCGCTGGCGTCCAAGGCGACCGGCTTCCCGATCGCCAAGGTGGCTGCCAAATTGGCGGTGGGCTATACGCTCGACGAGATCACCAACGATATCACCGGGGCAACCCCGGCGTCATTCGAGCCGACGATCGACTATGTCGTCACCAAGATCCCGCGCTTCGCGTTCGAGAAGTTCAAGGGCGCCGAGGCGACCCTCGGCACCGCGATGAAGTCGGTCGGCGAAGTCATGGCGATCGGCCGCAACATTCATGAATCGATGCAGAAGGCATTGCGAGGGCTCGAAACCGGGCTCAGCGGCTTCAACAATGTCGATCGCCTCGCGGGCGCACCGCGCGACGAGATCGAAGCCGCGCTCGCGATCCGCTCGCCAGACCGGCTGCTGATTTCCGCCCAGGCGCTGCGCGAGGGGTTCACGGTCGCCGAGGTACAGGCGCTGACTGCCTATGACCCATGGTTTCTCGAACGCATCGCAGAGATCGTTGCCGCCGAGGAGCGGGTTTGCCGCGATGGCCTGCCGCAGGATGCCGCCGGCATGCGCAAGCTCAAGTCGATGGGGTTCAGCGACAAGCGCCTGGCGTATCTCGCGCTCAAATCGGTCAACATGCGCGTGGGCTCCGAGCAGATGGCGCGCAGCCATGGGCTGATCGGCGAGATCGCCAAGGCGATGAGCGGCGGGGTGACCGAGGCGGACGTCCGCAAACTGCGCCACAAGCTCGGCGTGCGACCCGTGTACAAGCGGATCGACACCTGCGCGGCGGAGTTCGAGGCGAAGACGCCGTACATGTACTCGACCTATGAGGCGCCGAGCTTCGGCGAGCCCGAGAACGAGTCCAATCCGACCGACCGGAAAAAGATCGTCATCCTCGGCGGCGGTCCGAACCGGATCGGGCAGGGGATCGAGTTCGATTATTGCTGCTGCCACGCCTGCTTCGCGCTGGCCGATGCCGGCTATGAGACGATCATGGTCAATTGCAATCCGGAGACGGTGAGCACCGACTATGACACGTCGGACCGGCTCTATTTCGAGCCGCTCACGGCAGAGGACGTGCTCGAGATCCTCGAGGTCGAGAAGTCGAACGGCGAATTGGTCGGCGTGATCGTTCAGTTCGGCGGGCAGACCCCGCTCAACCTCGCCCAGGCGCTCGAGGATGCCGGGATCCCGATCCTCGGCACCTCGCCCGACGCGATCGACCTGGCCGAGGACCGCGAGCGCTTCGCCGATCTGGTCGCCAAGCTGGGACTCAAGCAGCCTGCCAACGGCCTCGCGCGCAGCCGCGACGAGGCGGTGGCGGCGGCCGAGCGGATCGGCTTCCCGGTGCTGATGCGGCCGAGCTATGTGCTGGGTGGTCGCGCGATGGAGATCGTCGACACGCTCCAGCAGCTCGACGACTATATCCAGACCGCGGTGCAGGTGTCGGGCGATAGCCCGGTGCTGATCGACCAGTATCTGCGCGATGCTATCGAAGTCGATGTCGACGCGATCGCCGACGGCGACGATGTCGTCGTCGCGGGGGTGCTCCAACATATCGAGGAAGCCGGGGTCCATTCGGGCGACAGCGCCTGCTCGATCCCGCCCTACAGCCTCTCGGCCGAGATCATCGCCGAGATCGAGAAGCAGACCGAGGCGCTGGCGCGCGCGCTCAAGGTCAAGGGGCTGATGAACATCCAGTTCGCGGTCAAGGACAATGAGGTCTATCTGATCGAAGTCAATCCGCGCGCCAGCCGCACGGTGCCCTTCGTCGCCAAGGCGATCGGCATCCCAATCGCGAAGATCGCCGCGCGGGTGATGGCGGGCGAGAAGCTCAAGGACCTGCCCAAGATCGACCGCGACATCGACTATATCGCAGTCAAGGAAGCGGTGTTCCCCTGGGCGCGCTTCCCCGGCGTCGATCCGGTGCTGTCGCCCGAGATGAAGTCGACCGGCGAAGTGATGGGGATCGACCGCGATTTCGCCACAGCCTTTGCCAAGTCGCAGCTCGGGGCGGGGACTGTATTGCCTTCGTCGGGGACGTTGTTCGTCAGCGTCAAGGAAAGCGACAAGGCAGTGGTGCTGCCCGGCGTGCAGATTCTCGCCGGCCTGGGATTCAAGATCATCGCGACCGGCGGCACCGCGAGCTATCTCGAAGCCCACGGCTTGACGATCGAGCGCGTCAACAAGGTCGCGCAGGGCCGCCCGCACATCGTCGACCGGATCCAGAACGGCGACATCGCGTTGATCTTCAACAGCACCGAGGGCTGGCAGTCGCTCAAGGATTCGTCGAGCATCCGAGCGACGGCGATGGCGCAGAAGATCCCGTACTTCACCACCGCGCCGGCGAGCGTGGCGACCGCGCGCGCGATCGAGGCGCTGAGCAAGCACAGCCTCGACGTGCAGCCGCTGCAGGCATTCTACGCGGGGCGCAATTAATCGTCATCCCGGCGAACGCCGGGATGACGGCCCAACGGAATAGCGGCGTCAAGCGGGCGGGCGCTTGAAGTTTGCCCTCCGCAGCCTTATTATTCGCAATCGCACAATTGATCTCCCCCAATCGATATTAATGTGCGGGCGTACCCGGTGTGGGACGCTTGGGGCTCGAGGCGTTTGAAGGGCGGAATGGAATGGCGACGGTCGATAAGATGCCGATGCTCAAAGAGGGCTATGAGAAGCTCACTGCCGAGCTGAAACGCCTCAAAACGGAGCGCCCGCTGATCGTGGACGCGATCGAGGAAGCGCGCGCGCACGGCGATCTTTCGGAAAACGCCGAATATCATGCCGCCAAGGAGCAGCAGGGCCAGAACGAAGCGACGATCTCGGATATCGAGGGCAAGCTCAGCCGTGCCCAGATCATCGATCCCAAGGATCTGTCGGGCGACAAGGTGGTGTTCGGCGCGACGGTGACGTTGCTCGACGAAGACGAAAAGCCGATCCGGTATCAGATCGTCAGCGAGACCGAGGCCGATGCGAGCCAGGGCCGCATCTCGTACAATTCGCCGATAGGCCGCGCGCTGATCGGGCGCAAGGTCGAGGAGGAGGTCGAGGTCTCGGTGCCGGCGGGCGACCGCTATTACCTCGTCTCCAAGATCGAATTCATCTGAGCGGAGTGCATCTCCCCCGCGGACGTTTCACCGACGCGCTGGTCGCGCTGTCGGCATTCGTGCTGCTGTTTGTCGGTGTGGTGGTCGGATTTCAGGCGGCTGCTTTGAGCTTCGGCTTCCTGCCGCTCGAATTCTCCTCGGGCGCCTGGCAGGGCGACGCGCTGCGGTCCGGCTTGTCTCCGCTTGCCTCGGCGTTCCTCCCGATCGACCCTATCTCCGCGATCTTCAACCTGATCTTCCTGCTGATCGCGGGACGCTATGTCGAGCGCGCGATCGGCCCGACTGGCCTGGGAATAACCTTTCTCGTCGCCTGCTATTGCGGCGCAGCCGGCAGGCTGATCTTCACGCCACAATCGCCGATCCCCAGCGCCGGGCTCGATTCCGCGCTGTTCGGGGTGATCGGCAGCTATTTCATGCTGTACGGCGTGCCGGCGACGCTGCCGATCTCGCGGCGGTTTGGTCGGGTCGGCCAGATCGCAATTCTCGCGCTGATCTGGATCGGCATCCAATTGGTGTTCGCGCTCACCGCGGGGAGCTTCGATCCATCGACCAGCGTCGTGGCGCCGGTGTTCGGGCTGGTTGCGGGTATCGCATTGGCGCGACCGCTGCTGGCGTGGCGCTATCGCGGCGCCTGAGCGGAATGAAGGTTCGGCGCCTCAGCGGCCGTGCTGATGTGGCGCCCACGCCGGTCTCAGGCTGCCGGCTTTTCCAGGTCCGGCTCTAGCAGCCGGTGCAGGTGGACCACGACATAGCGCATCTCGGCATCGTCGACCGTGCGCTGCGCCGCCGCACGCCACGCCTTTTCGGCGCTGGCATAATCGGGAAATACACCGACCACGTCGAGCTTGGAGGGATCCTGGAAGTCGAGCGTCTGCGGATTGGTCACACGACCGCCGAAGACTAGGTGAAGCTTGCTCATGGGGTCTCCTGGGGAGAGCGGGTTGGCGCTGCCCTTACCGGGCAAAGCCGTCCGCGCTCAACCCCGAATTGACCCTTAGGCTTTCTGGCCCCCGGTCTTGGCGGCTTCGATGACGTTGCCGAACAGCGCAGTGACGCGCTCCTTGGTCGAATCGCGATCGGGAATGAGCGAGTCGATTTCCTGCCGGCCGGCTTCCTTGGCGGCCTGCGCCGCAGCGGAAACACGCTGGGCGAGGGTGCGGCCGAGCGGATCGAGCAGCTCGCGCTCCCTGGCGGCGCGCGGCAGCAGCACGCCGACCAACACGCCGAGGGCGACACCGCCGGCGAGCAGCGCGACGGGATTGTCGCCGATGCCCTCGACGGTCTGACGCGCGCGTGCCGTCGGTGTCGCATTCTGACGCTCGCTGGCGCTGGCGTTCTGGTTGGCGGCGCCGGGCTTCGCATTGCTGCTGGCGGTGCTCATGTTGATCGTCCTTTCTTCGCGGATTTCGCTTGTGTCTTGCGGTTCAAACCATCGGGGACGGGGGCGGTTTCATTGCGGCGGCGAAGCAGTTTTCCGATCCAGCCACGCGCCAGGAAGAGACCGACGGCGCCTGCGACTGCCGCGGAGGCAATCGGCCGGTTGCGCACCGCTTCGGCGCCCTTCTGTGCGGTTGCGGCAATGCCCTGCGTGGCGGATTCGACTGCGTTTTGCGCAAGGTTCGCCGGTTTGAGACGCTCCTGCACTTCGCCGAGCGTGGCAAACAGCCGAGTGCGTGCGAGCTGCGCCTGGGCTTTGGCTGCAAGCAGGTCGGGGTCGGTGCTCACGGCTTGCTCCCGAGCATGCGCTGGAAACGCTTATATGCCATCCAGCCGAGCAGAGCGGACAACGCCAGCGCGGCCAGGATGACGATCAGCGTCGCCCAGCCGGGGCCGACCAACGTCGCGAGCGAGAAGATGAGCCCGACCAGCAGCGCGGTAACCGTGCAAAGCGCAATCACCAGCGCGACGAGGCCGAGGACGATCCCCGACTTCGCCTCGCCGAGCTTGCTCAGCGCGAGCGTTCGGTAATAGCCGATTTCGGCATGGGCATAGCCCTTGCCGTCCTCGACCAATCGCCCGATCAGTGCGCCGATGCTCTCGGTCTCCGGCTCGGCCACCCCCCGGCGCCCAGTCAGGCTTTGGTGGTTTCGGCAGGCTCGCGCTCGCCGAGATCGGAGGCGGCGTCGACCCCCGACTTGATCAGCCGCGCAAGGACGAAGCCGATCGCGGCGGCCGCGCCGACGGCGATCACCGGGCTCTTCTTCACCAGCTCGGTCGCGTCGGTGATCAGGTCGTCGACTTGCTTGCTGCGCAGGCTGTCGGCAAAGCTGGTGATGCCCTGGGCGGCCGAACGGGCATATTTGCCATATTCCTCGCCGAGCCGCGCATCGACGTCGAGCGCCGCGCCTTCGAACATCTTGGCGACCTCATCCAGCGCCGTCGTCGCGCGCTCCTTGCCCTGGCCGGCAAATTCACGCGCGCGATCGGCGGCCTGACCGCCGAGCTTCGACGCCTCGTCCTTCAGCTGCTGAGTCGAGCTGCGCTTCGGCTCGGCCTGATCATCCGTGGCGTCGAAATTGATCGCGGCGGGCCCCGCGTTGCTCGCGGTCGCCTCGAGCTTCGCGTCAGTTGGTTCGCCGCCAGTCGAATTGCCGCCAGTGGAATTGTTGTTTTCGTCAGCCATGGTTGGGCCCTTTCGTTGCTCGTGCAAAGAACCATGGCCGTGCGCGCCGGTTCCATCCTCTGCGTTGCCCGGCGGCACGGGAGCGGTTACAGGCTCGCGCGCGCCTTCGGGCAATCCGACATACCCTAAATAGGGAGACCGTTACGTGACCGCAATCATCGACATCCATGCCCGCCAGATCCTCGACAGCCGGGGCAACCCCACGGTGGAGGTCGACGTCCTGCTCGAGGACGGCAGCTTCGGCCGCGCCGCGGTGCCCTCGGGCGCCTCCACGGGTGCGCACGAGGCGGTCGAGAGGCGCGACGGCGACAAGGCCCGCTGGCTCGGCAAGGGCGTCGAGGGCGCGGTGCAGGCAGTCAACAGCGAGATCGCCGAGGAAGTGCTTGGGCTCGATGCCGAGGACCAGGCCGATCTCGACCGCGCGATGATCGAGCTCGACGGCACCGAGAATAAGGGCCGGCTCGGCGCCAATGCGATCCTCGGCGTCAGCCTCGCCGCGGCCAAGGCGGCCGCCGAGGCGCGCGGGCTGCCGCTCTATCGCTATGTCGGCGGAGTCAACGCGCATCTCCTGCCGGTGCCGATGATGAACATCATCAACGGCGGCGAGCATGCCGACAATCCGATCGACTTCCAGGAATTCATGATCGTGCCGGTCGGCGCCGAGAACATCGTCGAGGCCGTGCGCTGCGGGTCGGAGATATTCCACACGCTCAAGAAGAAGCTGCACGAGAAGGGCCTCGCAACCGGGGTGGGCGACGAAGGCGGTTTCGCGCCTAACCTCAGCTCGACCACCGACGCGCTGGACTTCATCATGTCGTCGATCGAGGCGGCGGGCTACACCCCGGGCGACGACGTGATGCTCGCGCTCGATTGCGCCGCGACCGAATATTACAAGGATGGCGCCTACAAGATGGTGGGTGAGGGCAAGACCTTCTCGTCATTGGAGAATGTCGATTTTCTTGCCGGACTGGCGGCGAAATATCCGATCTTCTCGATCGAGGACGGCATGGCCGAGGACGATTGGGAGGGCTGGAAGGCGCTCACCGACGCGCTGGGCGGCAAGGTGCAATTGGTCGGCGACGACCTGTTCGTGACCAACCCCAAGCGCCTCCAGCGCGGGATCGACGGCGGCTATGCCAATTCGCTGCTGGTCAAGGTCAATCAGATCGGCACGCTCACCGAGACGCTCGAAGCGGTGAACCTCGCCCAGCGTTCGTCCTACACCGCCGTGATGTCGCATCGCTCGGGAGAGACCGAGGATGCGACGATCGCCGACCTCGCGGTGGCGACCAATTGCGGGCAGATCAAGACCGGCAGCCTCGCGCGCTCGGACCGGCTCGCCAAGTACAACCAGCTGATCCGCATCGAGGAGGAGCTGGGCGACGCCGCGCGTTATGCGGGCAAGTCAGTATTGAAGTAAGCGAAATCCCTCTTCCGATGGGAGAGGGATTTACGTACAACTCGCACCTTGATCTCTCGGCATGGTTAAGCCAGAATCAACCTTATGGCGCGCACTTCTCCGATGAACACACTCCTTCGCCGCGCGGGGCTTCCCGCTGCGGTGCTCATTGCCGTCGGTTTTTTCGGCTATAACGCGGTGCTGGGCCCCACCGGGATCGTCGCCGCCAAGGAGTTCCGCGCCGAGCTGGCGCAGAAGAACATCGAATATGCCGCGCTCGCCAAGAAGCGCGTCGAGATCAAGAACCGTGTCGATCTGCTCGATCCGAAGCGCGGCGCCGATCCGGACATGGTCGACGAACTGGTGCGCAAGCAGCTCAACGTCGCGCGTCCCGACGAAGTGATCGTTCCGCTCGACCAGTAAGCGGTCAGCTGCCGACGCGGATCCGGCGAAAGCGGGCCTCCACCAGGCTGTAGACTCCGAACAGCATCAGGCCGATCGCGACGACGGCCAGCAGCAGCGGCCCTTGCGGCTGCTCGCGCAACGTGCGGAGCGCTTGGCCGATTCCGCCGGCCTCGTCCGGGCTTGCCGCGATCGCGGCGTGGACGAGGAACCATCCGATGAGCAGGAACACCAGCGCACGCGCGCCATAGCCGATTTGTCCGGCAAGACAGACGTAGCGCGGCAGCGGCACGTCGCCGGCGAGTTCGCATGCGAAACTGCCGCGATAGGCCTTCCAAGCCTGCGCCCCGGCGCCGGCGATCAGCAGCAACCCGATCGCACCGAGCAGCCACTCGCCGCCGGGCTGGTCAATCAGCCAGCCGGACCAGCTTTTCGCGCGTTCCTCGCTCGGGTTGGTCTCCGGGCGCGTGAGTTGCAGCGCCAGCTTGCCCGCATATACCGCGAGGAAGATGTGGACGACCGCACTCCAGCCGAAGCCGATCCGCTCGATCAACGCCTTTGGCTCGGTGCCGCGGCGCTCGGGGTCGAGTACGGCCTCGCTGAACCGCCACAGCGCGTAACCGGCAAGGCCGATCGCGACCGCGGCGACGAGGATGTGCCCGAACGGCTTGTCGAGCAGCGATCCCATCGCTTCCTGGTTATCGGCAGGCGCGCTGCCGAGACGCGCGGCGTCGAGCGCGAACCAGCCGACGAGCAGATAGACCAGCCCGCGCGCAGCGAACCCCATCCGCGCAGCCAGCGTGGCAGCGGCGCGCGGCTTCTCAGTCATGCGACGTACTCAGGACGTGGCAAAGCGCTTTGGTCATCAATGAGGCTCCGAGGATCAGGCGGGCGTAACGGAACAGCGCCGCTTCGGTTGCGTCGGCGGTGAATCGGCGCTCCAGCGGGGAGGGAAGCGATCGCTTCGCCGACGAACCTCCTTCTTCTCCGCGCGTTGACGTTGCGTCCCGGCCAAGAACGCGCTTATAGGCCCGCACTGACCTCCCCCGGGCATGAGGATTTCCTGTGGCCAAAGCACCGGCACGCATAGCGTCCACCGAACCTGCAGTACCGAACCGCGAACGTCCTGACGAACCAGAACGGTACAATGCTTCCAAGGAGCAACTGCTCGAATTCTACAAGCAGATGCTGCTGATCCGCCGCTTCGAAGAGAAAGCCGGCCAGCTTTACGGCCTCGGCTTCATCGGCGGCTTCTGCCATCTCTATATCGGCCAGGAGGCCGTCGCGGTCGGCCTGCAGTCGGCGCTGGACGGCGACAAGGACTCGGTGATCACCGGCTATCGCGATCATGGCCATATGCTTGCTTACGGGATCGATCCCAAGGTGATCATGGCCGAGCTGACCGGGCGCAGTGCCGGCATCAGCCGCGGCAAGGGCGGCTCGATGCACATGTTCTCGACCGAGAAGAAGTTCTACGGCGGCCACGGCATCGTCGGCGCGCAGGTCTCGCTCGGCACCGGGCTCGCCTTCGCGCACAAATATAACGAGGATGGCGGCGTCGCGATGGCCTATTTCGGCGATGGGGCGTCGAACCAGGGCCAGGTCTACGAATCGTTCAACATGGCCGAGCTGTGGAAGCTCCCGATCATCTACGTGATCGAGAACAACCAGTACGCCATGGGCACCAGCGTCAATCGCAGCTCGTCCGAGGACCAGCTGTACAAGCGCGGCGAGAGCTTCCGCATCCCCGGCATCCAGGTCGACGGCATGGACGTGCTCGCCTGCCGCGGTGCCGCCGAGGAGGCGCTCGCCTGGGTCCGCGCGGGCAAGGGCCCGATCATCCTCGAGATGAAGACCTATCGCTATCGCGGCCATTCGATGTCCGATCCGGCCAAGTATCGCAGCCGCGAGGAAGTCCAGTCGGTGCGCGAGAAGTCCGATCCGATCGAAGCGGTCAAGCGCGAGCTGGCGACGCTGGGCATCACCGAGGAGCAGCTCAAGCCGCTCGAGGCAGAGATCCGCAAGGTGGTGGCAGAGGCCGCCGACTTTGCCGAGCAGACCCCCGAACCCGACCCCGCGGAATTGTACACCGACGTGCTGGTGGAGACCTATTGAGATGCCGATCGAACTCAAGATGCCGGCGCTCTCGCCGACCATGGAAGAGGGCACGCTCGCCAAGTGGCTGGTCAAGCAGGGCGATGTCGTGAAGTCGGGCGACATCCTCGCCGAGATCGAGACCGATAAGGCGACGATGGAATTCGAAGCGATCGACGAGGGTACGATCGCGTCGATCCTGGTCGCCGAAGGCACCGACAACGTAAAGGTCGGCACCGTGATCGCGACGATCGCTGGCGAGGGCGAAGATGCCTCGACGCCGGCGCCTGCCGCTGCCGAGCCTCCCACGGCCGAAGCGCCGGCGCAGGAGCAGAAGGCCGCCGAGTCCGAGTCGCCTGCGCCGAAAAAAGCCGAGAGTGGCTCCGCTCAGCTCGCCAGCGACAAGGCCGCGACGGTCAGCGATCCGGCGATCCCCGCGGGTACCGAGATGGTCAAGACCACCGTCCGCGAGGCGCTTCGCGACGCGATGGCCGAGGAAATGCGCACCGATCCGCGCATTTTCGTGATGGGCGAGGAAGTCGCCGAATATCAGGGCGCATATAAGGTCACCCAGGGCCTGCTCGAAGAGTTTGGGCCCAAGCGCGTGATCGACACGCCGATCACCGAATATGGCTTTGCCGGCGTCGGCACCGGCGCCGCGATGGGCGGACTGAAGCCGATCATCGAGTTCATGACCTTCAACTTCGCGATGCAGGCGATCGACCACATCATCAATTCGGCCGCCAAGACCAATTACATGTCGGGCGGCCAGATGCGCTGCCCGATCGTGTTCCGCGGTCCCAACGGTGCGGCGAGTCGGGTCGGCGCACAGCACTCGCAGAATTACGGGCCCTGGTATGCCAGCGTCCCCGGGCTGATCGTGATCGCGCCCTATGACGCCGCCGATGCCAAGGGGCTGCTCAAGGCGGCGATCCGCAGCGAGGACCCCGTCGTGTTCCTCGAGAACGAATTGCTCTACGGCCGCCACTTCGAAGTGCCCAAGCTCGACGATTATGTCCTGCCGATCGGCAAGGCGCGGATCGTGCGGCCGGGCAAGGACGTCACGATCGTGTCCTATTCGATCGGCGTCGGCGTCGCGCTGGAGGCGGCCGAAAAGCTGGCGGGCGAGGGGATCGACGCCGAAGTGATCGACCTGCGCACCTTGCGTCCGCTCGATACTGCGACGGTTCTCGAGAGCGTCAGGAAGACCAACCGCCTCGTCGTGGTCGAGGAAGGCTGGCCGACCTGCTCGATCTCGTCCGAGATCGTCGCGGTGGTGATGGAAAAGGGCTTCGACGACCTCGACGCGCCGGTGCTGCGCGTCACCAACGAGGACGTGCCGCTGCCGTATGCCGCCAATCTCGAGAAGCTCGCGCTGGTCGATGCGGCGCGCGTGGTGACGGCGGTGAAGAAAGTGACCTACCGCGCTTGATGCCGACCCCGTGGCACGCGCCTGGCGCGCGCCACGGGCGTCTCCGCGGATCAGGTGGCGAGACGCGCGGTGGCGACGGCCTTGGTGAACAGGGCTTGCAGCGCCTCCGAGATGCTCTGATCGGTCTTGACCGTGTACATCAAGCCCGGCGAGGCACATTTGGTGAGCTGCGTCGCGATGTTTTTGATCGCGGCGGTCGCAATCTTCTTTTGGTCCTCCGCGTCATCCTTGATCGATTCCTCGGTATACTCCGTATAGAGAATCGCGATCTTGATGCCCCGGCTCTTGAGATCGTTGCATTGGGTGATCTGGTTCGCGTGCATCGCGGTGCGCGTCCTGCCCCCGATATATTCGTCGCTCATCCCGTCGGTGACCAGGAACAGGAAAGCTTGGGGCGAATCGCCGGGCTGGTTCGATCCCTTGCCCGACGGATTGGGCATCGCGCTCTTCATCTGGGTCAGAACGGTGTCGAAGCTGGTGAACATATAGTCCCGGTTCTTCGATTTGTCGGGCGGGCTGCCGTTCCTCTCTCTGTCGTTCACCGTGACGAGATCGATTTTGCTGGCGGCTTCGCCTACCGCAATGAGATCGGACGACAGATTGGAAATCGTCTTGAAATTTGTCTCATGGTCAAAGGTGTAAAGAGCGGCGCGATAGGCACGACTGTTTTCAAGCGCATAGGTTTTTGCGAGCGCCATCAAATCCTTTGCGGCGATCTTCTCGTCCGTGACTCGGAGCCGGACTCCCTTATTAAGGGCGTACCAGTAACTGTCGACATAGGTATTGTCGGAGTTATAGATACATATGTCCTTCTGGTTTTGCGGTTTGTCATTGGGCCCGAGCATGCATCGCTTTTCAGTCGTCGTCTTGTTATCGTAGATATAGCTGCCCTTGTCGTCGATGACGATCTTCAGATCGGTGCCTGATCCCACCGAGGGAAATGGGCTTTTATTGACCGAAAACTTGGCGGTATCGAGGATCATACTTTTCATCGAACCCGTATCGGATACGTAGTTCTCGATCTTGTTCGAATGACAGGCGAAGGCGCATTTTACGGCACTGTCCATCACGGTGAAACCCGCGGTGGTGGTCGGCAGCGCCATCGACGGCGACGTGTCGAGCGCGAGGTAGAAGTCGATATTCGGCGCCGCAGTGGCGGTCGCGCTGGACCTTCCCCCAATGGTGATCGTCGACATGCCGACCACGCCGGCGAAGGCGTTGGTCGATTTGGCCGTGTAGGTCACGACGGAATCGCGGGTCGTAGTAGCGGCGTTGTTGCCGGTGATCGTGACATTCAGGTCGACGTCGTTCCAGACCAGGCCCGGCAAATTGCTGATCTGCGCCTTGAACATGGCAATGGCGGCGTTTTTCGCCGCGGTGTTGTCGAGCTTCATCATCGGCTCGGTGACCGCCGCGAGTGCCGCGGCGTCGGCCGCGGCGTTGAGCTTGGTCTGTAGCCGCGCGGCGCGGGCATAGTCGATCGCCATCCCCGCCGATAGCGTGAGCGGAATGACCGAAAACGCCATCAGCATCAGCACGTTGCCACGCTTATCGCGGGCGAGCGAACGCGACAGCCGGCCAAGGCGTGCGAGAAGGGTGCGCAATGTGCTCATGAGATCTTCTTCACCGAGCTGGAGGCGCGCGGACTCATGATGATGTCGTCGCGCATCGGGATGGTGCCGAACATGCCGCTCGCGACGACGGGCACATAGGAATAGGTGATCGTCGCCACGATCAGCGATGTGTTGTTCTGCTTGATCGTCGCAGGAACCGTGAACGCGGTGCCCACGGTCATTTCGGGCGTGTTGAGCGCCCGGCTCCACGAAATCATGGCATTGCCATTATTGTCGATCGAGACTTGCGAAACCGTTATCTTGGCATTGGACACCTTGTAAGGTGCCATTACCTGCTGGCTGGCCGCGAGAATCTGGTCGAGCTCGCCATTGGTCACCGAAGTATATTGCGACGTGAGGTCGGCAACGGTCTTCGTCGCCACCGTGACCTTGCGATACGCGGAGATTGCGTCCGACAGCTGGTAGCCGCCGACGAACAGCAGCACGAGGAACGGCAGCACGAAGGCGAATTCGACTGCCGAGACCCCGCGCGTTTCGCGTGCCAGACGGGCGATCATGTATAGGGCTCCGTTTTGAATACCGCCGTCGCGTAAAGCAGTCGCTTCTTGTTCGACATGGTGGCCAGATCGAAACCGAAGGGTCCGGCCTGAACGTCCCAGGCGTACATGATTCGAACGATGTTGATCGATCCGGGCCCGCCGGGGGTGAAAGCGAAGCTGTTAGTGACCTTGCCGTCACCGTCGAAGGTGATGGTGGGAGCGCTGGTCGCAATGCTCGCGAAGCTGACCGCGCTCGTCACGTCGACATAGACATTGTCGCACTTCATGAACGAGGGAAGCTTGGTGCAGACCAGGGTCTTGAATTGCGCTGCGGTCATGCTCGCTTTTTGTGCTTCTCCGGTGATGAGCTTGCGCACAGACTTCTCGGCCGTGGTTTCGAGCGTCTGCTGTGCGAAGAACGTCAGGCTGGTCTGCAGAATGGCCACCATCAGTCCGGCCAGCGGCGCTGCGATGAATGCGAATTCAATCGCGGCCACGCCTCTGGTGTCATCGCGAAACGAAAGAACGTGTCTTGCCATACGGCCACGCCGGATGGCTTTCCTCGACTCTTGCGAATAGATCATGACGCGGCGCACCCCTGGACCTCTGGGTTTTGATGCCACGAAGCGAGTTAACAAATTGTTTGAAGCACCCTTGCCTACGATCGACACAGATCCGTGGCGACCGATCGTGCTCGCTTATGCGCCGGCAGCGCGACGGGGAGCGCTTTCCGCCCTGCTCGCACTCGACGATCGCCTGGCGGACCTGATCCGGACGACGAGCGAGCCCGCACTGGGACAATTGCGCCTCGCCTGGTGGCGCGAGGCATTGGCGCGACTCGACAGCCAGTCACCGCCCTCCGAGCCCGCCTTGCAGGGGCTGGCCATGTCGGTGCTGCCCCTGGGCATTTCGGGCGAGTCGCTGGTGCCGATCGTTCATGGCTGGGAAGTGCTGATCGAAGAGCCCGAACTGGGCTTGGCCGCCCTGCGGCGGTTCGGCGAAGGTCGCGGTCATCTGTTTGTCGCCGCCGGGGCCGCGATGGCAGCGGCGTCGGGGGATCCTGTCGCCGCGGCGGGCCAGGGCTGGGCGTTGGTCGACCTGGCGCGGAACCTGCGCGCGCCCATCGAGGCCGCGGAGGCGCGCGCGATGGCGACTCCGCTGCTGGACGAGGCTGCCGCCGCACGCTGGAGCCGCAACGGGCGCGCACTCGGCGCGCTCGCCCATCTTGCACGGATGGACCTGCGCCTCCCCGATGGCATGCACCCTCACAAGGGCGCGCCGCATCGGGTGGGCCGGCTGCTCTGGCATCGGCTGACCGGCAAGTAGGGGCTTGCCAGCGCGCGCGACTTGCGTAGCCTGTCGCCTTCGACAATCGGGGGAGACCTTCGATGTGGCGTTATTTCGCAGGCGCGGGCGCAGCGGTGCTGCTGATGCTCGCAGGCATGTTCCTGTTCCGCGGCTCGGCCGCTTCCGAGTTCAAGCTTCCCGCGGCACCGGCCGCGCGCGCTGCCGCCGCCACGGCAGAGGAGCCCCTGCCGGCAGAGGCTCCCAAAGCGAGCGAGAAGACGCGCGAGCAGAAGCGCTTCGACCGCTTCGACAAGGACCGCAACGACGCGGTTTCGAGGGAGGAATATCTGCTGTCGCGCCGTAAGGCCTACGCCAAGCTCGACGCCAATCACGACGGCCGGCTCGATTTCGAGGAGTGGGCGGCGAAGACAACCACCAAATTCGCCGGCGCCGATGCCGACAAATCGGGCACGCTCACTCGCGCCGAATTCCTGGCGACGGCCGTCAAGCCGCGCCCCGGCGCCAAACCGCGCTGCGTGTGCCCGGCAGCTCCAGCGAAGGAAGAAGCCGAGGATTAGGGGCAGGACTCAATTGAGAGCCGCGCGATCAGGGCAAGGGCCGTCGCGCCCCGGGCATGCGCATCTTGCGGACCGAAGGTCACACCAGGGTCACACTATCGCGCATGTTCCAGCGGCGGACGGGCCAGATCGGAATGCACACACAGGTCCCCAATACGCGTCTCGGGTTCCGGTCGGCAGCCATATTGTCAAAGAGCGGCCACCGGTCGGCAGCGCATCCATCTCAGCAAGGGAAATCCTACATTGCAAGGGATGATCGGACCCGACTGCAAACCGAGCAAGTGAAGGGAGGCGCCCACGCCCAGCGGCGAACTGATATCCCATTGAGGACAGACCCTAAGCGGAGATCCAGCCCGAAAACGCCGCCCGCGCGCGGCTGGTGTACATCAGCTTGCGATCCGCCTTTTTCGAGCGGCCCTCGATCGGCGGGAACAGCCCGAAATTGACGTTCATCGGCTGGTAGGTCTCGACCTCGGCCTCGCCGGTGATGTGCGCGAGCAGCGCGCCCAGCGCAGTCTCTCGCGGCGGCGATGCCAGCGTCGTTCCCGCGAGCTCGGCCGCGGCGAAGCGTCCGGCCAGCAGCCCGATCGCGGCGCTTTCGACATACCCTTCGCACCCGGTGATCTGCCCGGCAAAACGGATGTTCGGGCGCGACTTGAGGCGCAGCGTCGGGTCGAGCAGTTCGGGCGAGCGGATGAAGGTGTTGCGATGCAGCCCGCCCAGCCGCGCGAATTCGGCGTTTTCGAGCCCCGGAATGGTGCGGAACAGCTCGACCTGCGCGCCGTATTTGAGCTTGGTCTGGAAGCCGACCATGTTCCACAGCGTGCCGCTGGCATTATCCTGGCGCAGCTGGACTACCGCATAGGGCCAGCGCCCGGTGCGCGGATCGTCGAGACCGACGCCCTTCATCGGGCCATAGCGCAGCGTATCGACTCCGCGCTCGGCCATCACTTCGACCGGCATGCAGCCTTCGAAATAGGGGACGTTCTCCCATTCGCGGAACTCGGTCTTCTCGCCCGCGATCAGCCCAGCGTGGAAGGCGAGATATTCGTCCTTCGACATCGGGCAGTTGATGTAATCCTTGCCTTCGCCCTTGTTCCAGCGCGACTGGTACCAGGCGGTGGTGAAGTCGATGCTCTCGAAATGGAGGATCGGCGCGATCGCGTCGAAAAAGGCGAGGCTCTCCTTGCCGGTCGCGCTGCCGATGCTGTCGGCGAGGCCCGGCGCAGTGAGCGGGCCGGTGGCGACGATGGTCAGGCCCTCGCCGGGCAGCTGATCGACGCGCTCGCGGACGATGGTGATGTTGGGATGGCCCGCGAGCATAGCAGTGACGCCGTCGGCGAAGCCATCGCGATCGACCGCGAGCGCCGAGCCGGCGGGGACCTTGTAGATGTCGCCCTGGCCGAGGATCAACGAGCCAAGGTCGCGCATCTCCTGATGGAGCAGCCCCACGGCGTTGCGCTCGGCATCGTCCGAGCGGAAGCTGTTCGAGCAGACGAGTTCGGCGAGGCGATCGCTCTGGTGCGCGGCGGTCATGCTGCCCGAGCCGCGCATTTCGGAGAGCTTGACCTTGTGTCCTGCCTGCGCGAGCTGCCAGGCGGCTTCGGATCCGGCGAGGCCGCCGCCGATGATATGGATGTCGTGAGTCACCGCCGGGCGAATAGCGGCATGTGGGCCACATGACAAAGGCCGCGACGGCGTTATGCTCCGGTTGATGAATGCAGGTCGCTTGCGATTGATCTTCCTCACCGCGTTCCTCGCGGGAGGAAGCTATTATGCGACGCAGTGGATCGCCATCGCGCCTGCGGCGCATGTGGCCTGGAAGGGATCGGGCGTGGCGTTGCTCGCTTTGTGGGCGGCGACGCAGGCGCGGACCGTCGACGGCTGGTTGATCGCCGCGGCGCTCGGGCTGGGCGCCCTGGGCGACGTGCTGATCGAGACGCACGGGATGACGGTCGGCGCAGTCGCCTTTCTCGCCGGCCATCTCGTCGCCGTGCTGGTGTATCTGCGCAATCGCTGCGGGCCGCTATGGCAGGCGGGGCTGATCGCAGTGGCGGTCGCCGCGGCGGCGTGGGGCCTGCCGACCGACCGCGGGGCGGCACCGGGGATCGCGTTGTACGCCACGGGGCTCGGCGCGATGTTCGGCACCGCCGCGATCAGCCGCTTCCCGCAGGCGAGCGTAGGACTGGGCGCGGCATTGTTCGCGCTGTCGGACCTGCTCATCTTCGGCCAGGACGGGCCGTTGTCCGGTTCGGCGCTGCCCGGGCTGCTGATCTGGCCGACCTATTTCGCCGGACAGGCGTTGATCGCCTGGGGCGTGGTGCGGAGTTTGCGAGCATGAAGATCTTCACCATCGGCTATGAGGCGACGACGATGGTCGAGTTCATCGCGGCGCTCCACAAGGCCGGCGTGGAGCGGGTGATCGATGTCCGCGCGCTCCCGTTGTCGCGACGGCCGGGCTTCTCGAAGAACATCCTCGCCGCAAGTCTCAGGGACGCAGGGATCGACTATGTCCTGCTGAAGAATCTCGGCACGCCCAAGCCGGGGCGCGACGCCGCCAAGAAAGGCGATGTGGCAACGCTCGAGGCGGTGTACGAAGTCCAGCTCGGCCTCCCCGAGGCGCAGGCCGAAGCGGCGCAGATGCGCGCGCTCGCGGCGGAGAAGCCGAGCGCCTTGCTCTGCTTCGAGCGCAATCCCGAACATTGCCACCGCACCCTGCTGCTCGCCGCCGAAGGCGAGGGCGCCGAGGTGGTGGACCTGTTTCCCTGACGCGTGAGGAGCAAATCATGATCGACCATCTCGGCTTTTCCGTTTCGGACCTTGCCAGATCGAGCGCCTTCTATGTCGCCGCGCTCGCCCCTCTCGGCATCACCGAGGTGATGCGCGTCACCCCCGAGGAGACGGGTGCGGGCTCGATGTTGGGCTATGGCAAGGACGGCAAGCCCTTCTTCTGGATCGGTGACGAGAAGCGAGTCGGAGCGGGCATCCATGTCGCCTTCGCAGTCGATACCCGCAGCGAAGTCGACGCGTTTTATGCCGCAGCGTTGGCGGCTGGAGGAATCGACAACGGCCCCCCGGGCATCCGCGCGCATTACCATCCCAATTATTATGCCGCGTTCGTGCGCGATCCCGACGGGCAGAATATCGAGGCGGTCTGCCAACGGCCCGAGTAAAAAGCCGGGGCGGCCGGAGCCGCCCCGTAGTTCGGGGAGAGCCGGCGCGGAAGGAGGGGACCCTGCGCCGGCACGGCCCCTGTGGCGGGGTCGTGTTACGGGCGTGTGTCGCTTTGTTGCGATGCAGTGCCAGCTGAGCCGCGCGCCCAACGTTTGCCCCAAGGCGGGCGGGCGGCTATGGGGAGGGGCATTGCAAAATCAGGACGCTATGTGACCGCCAAGGAGCCAATCCCACATGAATGGGATGCGCGTCATCTTCGCCTCGCGGTTAGCGCGGCAGGAGTGGCGTTGTGGGCGTGGGAGGTCGACACCGACCAGTTCACGATGGACGCGCGCGGGTTCGAATTGTGGGGGCTGCCGTGGCGCCGGTCAGTGACCTTCGAGGAGCTGTCGGCGCACATCCATCCGGCCGATCGCGACCGGGTTCGCGCCGCGTTCGCGGCGACACGGGCAGTGCTAGGCTATTACGAGACTGATTTCCGCATCATGGTCGGCTCGGAGATCCGCTGGATTTCGGCGCGCGGGCAGGGTGAGGATGCGGGGATCGTCGGGCGGACGATGTTCGGCATCTTCCTCGACGTCACCGGGCGCAAGCAGGCCGAGGAAGGCCATGAGCTGCTCGCCGGCGAAATGAGCCATCGCGTCAAGAACCTGCTCGCAATCGCTTCGGGGCTGACTGCGATCACATCGCGATCGGCAGTGAGTGCCGAGGACATGGCGCACGACCTCACTGCGCGGCTTACCGCTTTGGGCCGCGCGCACGATCTGGTCCGGCCGCTGCCGCATGATCAGGGCTCGGCGGCGCTGCTCGGCGACCTGATCTCGGTGCTGCTCGCCCCGTATGACGATCCCGGTGCGTTCAGCGGGCGGATCCGCGTCGCGGTCGAGCGGATGGGCGTGGGCGAGCGCGCGGCGACCGGGCTGGCGCTGGTGATCCACGAACTGGCGACCAACTCGGTCAAATACGGGGCGCTTTCGGAAGGTGCCGGAACGCTCGACGTGACCAGCGCGACCGAAGGCGACACGATCACGGTGACGTGGATCGAGCGCGGCGGCCCGGTGGTCGACGCGCCGGAGGCACCCTCCGGGTTCGGCAGCAATCTCGTCAAGCGCACTGTTTCGGGCCAGTTGGGCGGCGCGATCGACTATGACTGGTCCGAAGGCGGGGTGATCGTGACGCTGAAGATGGATCGCCAGCGGCTGGCGAGATGAGGGACTAGGCCGCCTTGCGCCGCTCCGCCATCTCCGCATTCAGCATTTCCGCCAGCAAAAATGCCAGCTCCAGGCTCTGCCCCGCGTTCAACCGCGGGTCGCAATGCGTGTGGTAGCGATCGGCGAGCGCCTGCTCGGTGATATCGATACCGCCTCCGGTGCATTCGGTGACGTTCTGGCCGGTCATTTCGGCGTGGATGCCGCCCGCGAAGGTGCCCTCGGCGCGATGGACGGCGAAGAAGCCGCGGACTTCCGCCAGGATGCGATCGAACGGCCGGGTCTTGTAGCCGTTGGCCGCCTTGACGACGTTGCCGTGCATCGGGTCGCAGCTCCATACCACCGGATGCCCCTCGCGTTTCACCGCGCGGATGAGGGCGGGGAGCCCCTTCTCGATCTTGTCGTGGCCGTAGCGCGTGATCAACGTCATCCGGCCGGGGACGCGTGCTGGGTTGAGCGTGTCGAGCAGGCGTATCAAGGCGTCGGGCTCGAGGCTGGGGCCGCACTTCATCCCGATCGGATTGCCGATGCCGCGCAGGAACTCGACATGCGCGCTGCCCTCGAAGCGGGTGCGGTCGCCGATCCACAGGAAATGCGCGCTGGTATCGTACCAGTCGCCGGTGAGGCTGTCCTGCCGGGTCAGCGCCTGCTCGTACTGGAGCAAAAGCGCCTCGTGGCTGGTGTAGAATTGGGTGCCCTTGAGCTGCGGGACGGTGTCGGGGTTGATCCCGCACGCTTCCATGAAATCGAGCGATTCGCCGATACGGTCGGCGACGTCGGCGAACTTCTTCGACCAGGGGCTGCGGCCCATGAAGTCGAGCGTCCAGCGGTGGACCTGGTGGAGGTTGGCATAGCCGCCGGTGGCGAAGGCACGCAGCAGGTTGAGCGTCGCGGCGGACTGCGAATAGCCCTGCACCATCCGCTGCGGATCGGGGATGCGGCTCTCGGGCGTGAAGGCGATGTCGTTGACATTGTCGCCGCGATACGAGGGCAATTCGACGCCGTTGATCACTTCGGTGTCGGCGCTGCGCGGCTTGGCGAACTGGCCGGCCATCCGGCCGAGCTTGATCGTCGGGAGCTTCGACGCGAACGTAAGGACGACCGCCATCTGGAGGATGACGCGGAAGGTGTCGCGGATGTTGTTGGGGTGGAACTCGGCAAAGCTCTCGGCACAGTCGCCGCCCTGGAGCAGGAACGCCTCGCCGCGTGAGACCTTGGCTAGATCGGTGGTGAGTTCGCGCGCCTCGCCGGCAAAGACGAGCGGCGGATACGAAGCGAGCGTGGTCGTGGCGGCGTTCAACGCCGCCTGATCGGGGTAATTGGGGAGCTGGCGCGCCTCGGCATGGGTCCAGCTGTCAGGGGTCCAGCCCATGTCTTGCTCCAGGTTGCGGACAGGGACGTACCAGTCCTGGTGATGCGCGATGCCGTTGGCGGCGATCTGGTTGAGCAACGCGGGCGAGGCGCGCTTGCCGTCCTCCTCCCAGCCCTGCACGGTCGAGCCGGGCGTGTCGAACCACGCACCGAAAGCGGCGCGGGAAAGGGCGCGTTCCTCGCGGAAGCGGCGGATCTTGGAACCTGCGAGTGTGGTCATGATGCGGCGCCTTACCCCGACGGGGTAAAAACTGGCAAGGGATAAATTACCCCCGCAGGGTAAAGCCGCTTGACGCACACCGGTTGGACCTATGCGTATGTCTTCGCGTTGATGCAGGAAGGAGACTTCCCATGGACCTGATGCCCATCGCCCTCGACGAGGAAATCGACAACGAATTCGTGGTCGACGAAACCGAGGAAGAAAGTGATCACGAATATGTCGCCGATCTGCGCGCCTTGTGGGGATCGGAGGCCGCGCGGGCGATGCTGGTGGTGCTCACTCGCCGGCTCGGCCCCGACTTCGCGCGCGAAGTGAGCGATGAGATGGCGGCGCGGACCTTCTCCTACCAGGCCGGTTGCCCCGACGACCGCAGCGACGGCGCGGCGATGGAATATCTCCTCAAGGATGCGTTCTGGGACCGATTGTTCGCGATGGAGCAACCCGCCAAATAGCCTCCGTCCGGCGTGCTCAGTACCCCGCTTCGAGATCGACTTCGTTCTCGAGCGGGCGGCCCTCCACGAAGGCGTGGATATTCTTCACGAACAACGCCGCGGCGCGGACGAACATGCGGGTCTGGCTGCGACCCGACAAATGCATCGACAGGATGATGTTCGGAGCGGTCCACAAGGGATGCTCGGGCGGCAGCGGCTCCGGGGTGACGGTATCGAGGAAGGCGCCGGCGATGCGGCGCTTGGTCACCGCGTCGATCAGCGCGTCCTGATCGATCAGCTCGCCGCGGCCGACATTGATGACCCACGCCGAGGGCTTCATTGCCTTGAGCTCGGCCTCGCCGATCATCGCGCGGCTCTGGTCGGTGGCCGGGGCTGCCAGAAACACCCAGTCGAATTCTGCCAGGCGCTCGCGCCACGCATCGGGGCCGATGGTGCCAGCTGCTCCGGTGCGCGTGACGCCGGTGACAGTGACGCCGAACGCGGCGAGCCTCTCGCCGATCAGCCTGCCGATCGTGCCATAGCCGATCACCAGCGCATTGGTCTCGAACAGCTCGAGCTTGCCCGGCGCATCGAACGGCCAGACATGGGTGTCGGCGATGCGGACGACCTGGTCGAAGCGCTTGGCGGCGACGAGCGCGCCCAGCACGGCATATTCGGCGACGGTGTGGGCGTTGACGCCGCTGCCGTTGGTGACTCGGGTGCCCTGCGCGCGAAGCTGGTCCTTGTCGAGCGGATCGAGCCCGGCATAGATCGTCGACAGCCATTGGAGCCTGCGCCCCGCGGCGACGGCCCGGGCCCAATTGGCGGGGCCGTTATTGTCGACCCAGCCGATATCGGCATCGGCGACCATGTCGATCGCTTCGTCGAGATTGGCGAACCAGTGGATGTCCAGCCCCGCCGGGAGCTGCGCCTCGACCAATGGCCGGGCAAGCGCGGGGAGGACGAGCTTCATCAGGCGTAGCGGTGCTCGAACTCGGCGTCGGACATGATCAGATAGCGGATTGTGTCGATAAAAGCCCAAAGCCCGGTGACGATCAGCCCGACCACGGTGATCGAAATCACGATCATCAGCACGCCGGTGCCGTTGCGGCCGAGATAGAAGCGATGGATGCCGAGCGTGCCGAGGAAGAAAGCGAGCAATGCCGCGACATATTTGTTGCGATCATTCGCCGGCGGCTGGCGATGGGCCACCGCCGCGGTGTCCGACTCGGGCAGGCGAAAGATGCGCAATGCGCGCGTGCCCTCGATCGCGAAATCGACGCGCGCGCCCACCGCCGGACCCTTGTCGCCGCTCCAGTCGCCGGGCCGAAAGCTGTAGCGATGCCCATCCTCGCCCGAAATCTGCCCGTCGCCGCTGGTGCGATCGACGCCCAATACCTGTCCCCGCATTGCTGCCTCCCGTGTTGCGCGCGTTTTGGCGGAAGCGGGGGTGGGGGCGCAAGGGGTCGGGCGCTTGATCCGCTTAATTTCATCGTCACCCCGGCCTTGTGCCGGGTCCACCGCGAGGCGGCGGAAGGGCTGGAGGGTCAGGGTTTTTCGATTGTTGCACAGTGGACCCCTGCACAAGGCCGGGGTGACTATTATATGTGGAAGCCGCGCATGCTTTACAGCGCCGGCTTCCAATCCCAGCCTAGCGGATCGCCGTCCATAACCTCGACACCGGCCGCGGTGAGTTCGGTGCGGATTGCATCGGAGCGAGCAAAGTCCCTGGCGGCTCGCGCTTTCTTCCGCTCGGCGAGACGCAATTCGACTTCTTCGGCGGTAAAGCTCGCGCCTGCGGGCCTAACTCGCAGTTCTTCTCGCGTAAGTTCGGAAAGGCGTAGTCCAAATAGGGCGTCAAACTTATGAAGCACGCCGTCGCGTTCGTATGGTGAAATGCCGCTGCTACTCAGCATTTCGTCAAGAACGGTGAGTGCTATCGGAGTGTTGAGATCGTCGGAAATCGCTTGATCGAGTCGGTCAAGAAAGTACTGAGCTCCGGGTGCAGTTTCGCTATTATCGAGGCTTCCGTGGGCGCCATTGCGAGCGAGGAAGAAGTTGGCGGCAATGACCAGCCGCTTCAATCGAGTTAGCGCTGCCGCAATGTTCTCCGAAGAGAACTCCAGTTCCTTACGATAATGCGCCTGCAGGCACAGCAACCGGTACGCGAGCGGGTGGACCCCCGCATCGATCAGCGACTGCAGCGTGGTGAAGCCACCCTTCGACTTGGACATCTTGGCGCCGCGGTCGACGAGGAAGTTGTTGTGCATCCAGAAATGCGCGCCGGTATCGTCGCATCCGCAGAACGCCTGATTCTGCGCGATCTCGTTGGGATGGTGGATCTCGCGATGGTCGATCCCGCCGGTGTGGATGTCGAACGGCGCGCCGAGATATTTCAGGCTCATCACCGAGCATTCGAGGTGCCAGCCCGGGGCGCCGTTGCCCCAGGGCGAATCCCATTCCATCTGACGCTGCTCGCCGGGGGGCGATTTGCGCCAGATCGCGAAGTCCTGCGGATGGCGCTTGCCTTCGACTGCCTCGATGCGGCCTTCGCGGGTATCGTCCTGCGAACCGGCGAGGTGGCCGTAATCGGCGACGGTGCTGGTGTCGAAATAGAGGCCGCTATCGAGTTCGTAGCAATGCGCGGGCGCGATCTTCGTCGCGAAGTCGATCATCTCGGCGATGTGATCGGTCGCGACCGACCATCGCGAAGGTTGGCGGATGTTGAGGTCGGCGATGTTCTGCTTGAACGCCGCGGTATAATGCGCCGCGACGTCCCAGATGCTCTTGGCCTGGGCGCGCGCGGCGGCTTCCATCTTGTCGTCGCCGGCATCGGCGTCGCTGGTCAGATGGCCGACATCGGTGATGTTGATCACATGGGTGAGCGCATGGCCCTTCCAGCTGAGCACGCGGCTCAGCGTGTCGGTGAAGACATAGGCGCGCAGATTGCCGAGATGGGCGTAATTATAGACCGTCGGGCCGCACGAATAGACGCGCACGCCCTTGGCAGGGTCGAGCGGCGCGAACGGCTCGAGAGTGCGGGTGAGCGAATTGTAAAGGGTGAGGGCGGCGGACATCGCCTCGCAATACCACCTGCACCCCGGCCCGCAAGGGAGTGGATTTTGAGGGAACGCCATTGACTGCCGGGGGTTAACCTTCCCAGCATCCGTAGCGAACGGAAGCCTGCAAAAGCTTATTCAAGTCAAACGGATAGCGGAATATCTGCTTCCGGAGAGGAGGATCTATGTCCAGCAAGGATCTGGCCGAAGGCGGTGCCAAGGACGAAGGCTCGGAGGTCGAGCCAGGCTCCGATCCCGCGTTGCAGGGCGAGGGGCGCCAGGCAGTCAAGAATCAGGGCAAGGCCAAGCTGGAGGATTATCCCGGCGGCCACGAACAAGGTTGAGGAGCCAAGCATGAGCGATGTACGCGACGACGCGCCGTCTTATGTCTCGAAAGACAGCGACGTGCAGACCAGCGAGGCCCAGGGCGGCGAAGGCACGGTGTGGGGCCATACGGTCGCCATCATGCGCCCGCGCGAAGAGCTTTATGCCTATTGGCGGGACTTCGCCAATCTCGCGACCTTCATGGAGAATATCGTCTCGGTTGACGTGGCCGATGCGACCCGCTCGCACTGGACGGTGAAGGGTCCCAACGGCAATTACGAATGGGATTCGGTGGTCACCGAAGAGCGGCCGGGCGAGCTGATCGCCTGGGAAGCTCAGGGAGACATCAAGAACAGCGGCCGCGTCGAATTCCGCGACGGCCCGCCCGGACACGGCACTCATGTCCGTGCGGTGCTGGCCTATGATCCGCCGGGCGGCTTGATCGGCAAGGCGATCGCCACGCTGACCCAGAAGGAGCCGCAGACCTCGTCGCGACGCGACCTCCGGCGTTTCAAGCAGCTGATGGAAACCGGCGAGATCGCGACGACCACGCCGCCCAATCGCGAACCCCACAGCTGAGCCCCAAATTCCGTAAGCGGAGAAGAACATGCGCGCACTCACCTGGCACGGAAAGCACGACGTGCGGATGGAGACGGTCCCGGACCCCGAGATCCTCAATCCGCGCGACGCCATCATCAAGATCACTTCGACCGCAATCTGCGGATCGGACCTGCATCTCTACGACGCCTATATCCCGACGCTGCAGAAGGGCGACATCCTCGGCCATGAATTCATGGGCGAAGTCATGGATGTGGGCCCCAAGTCGACGCTCAAGAAGGGACAGCGCGTCGTCGTGCCCTTCACCATTTCGTGCGGAAGCTGCTTCCATTGCTCGAAGCAGCAATATTCGGCCTGCGACAATGGCAATCCGGCCGAAAACCAGGATCTCGGACAGGAGCTGTACGGCGAGCCGATGAGCGGCCTGTTCGGCTATACCCATCTGACCGGCGGCTATCCCGGCGGCCAGGCCGAATATGTCCGCGTACCGTTCAGCGACGTCGGCCCGATCGTGATCCCCGACGGGATGCCCGACGACGACGTGCTGTTCCTCTCGGACATCCTGCCGACCGGCTGGATGGCGGCGGAGAATGCGATGATCGAGCCCGGCGACACGGTGGCCGTATGGGGCTGCGGCCCGGTCGGGCTGTTCGCGGTGCAGGCGGCATTCAAGATGGGGGCGCACCGCGTCATCGCGATCGACCATTTCCCGCACCGGCTCGAGCTGGCGGCCGGGTTCGGCGCGCTGACGATCAACTTCGAGCAGACCGACACCTATGAGGCGCTGATGGAATTCACCGGCGGGATCGGCCCCGACGCAGTGATCGACGCCGTCGGGCTCGAAGCGCACGGCTTTTTCGCGGACAATGTCGTCGACCAGATCAAGGCGTCGACCTTCCTCGGCACCGATCGCCCGCACGCGCTGCGCCAGGCGATCGTCGCGTGCCGCAAGGGCGGGCGCGTGTCGGTACCCGGCGTCTATGGCGGGTTCATCGACAAATTCCCGTTCGGTGCGCTGATGGAGAAGGGGCTTACGGTGAAAACCGGCCAGACCCACGTCCAGAAATACCTGCCGCAATTGCTCGAGATGATCGGCAACAAGGAGCTCGATACGACCTTCCTGATCTCCCACCGGCTGCCGCTCGAACAGGCGGCGGAAGGGTATCGGATGTTCAAGAACGAGCAGGACACCTGCACCAAGGTGGTGCTCAAGCCGGGCCTCGAGCTGGCCTGAACCTCATTCGTCATCCCGGCGAAGGCCGGGATCCAGAGCCATCGACCGTATCGCTCGTGACTTTGGGCCCCGGCCTTTGCCGGGGTGACGATTCATCGGAGAAAGCAAAATGGCGAACAAACTGGCAGTGATCACCGGTGCCTCGACGGGCATCGGCAAGGAACTCGCGAAGATCGCCGCGCGCGAAGGCTATGACCTGGTCCTCGTCGCCGACGAGCCCCAGATCGACGCCGCGGCGGGCGAACTCGATGGCTATGGCGTTGCCGTCGAGGCAGTCGAAGCCGATCTGTCGACCTTCGAAGGCAATGACCGCTTGCTCGCGGCCACCGCCGGGCGGCCGATCGACGTGCTCGTGGCGAATGCCGGGCGCGGGCTGGGGCAGGGCTTCCTGGCGCAGGACGTCAGCGAATGGCGCAAAGTGATCGACACCAATGTCACCGGCACCACCTATCTGCTTCAGAAAGTGCTCCAGCAGATGGTCGCGCGCGACGAAGGCAATGTGCTGATCACCGGATCGATCGCCGGGGTGATCCCCGGCGCGTGGCAAGCCGTGTATAACGGCACCAAGGCCTATCTCGACAGCATCTCCTATGCGCTCCGCGAAGAGGTCAAGGACACCAAGGTCAACGTCACCGTGCTGATGCCGGGGCCGACCGAGACCGAGTTCTTCCGCCGCGCCGGCATGCTCGACACGCCGGTTGGCGAGGGTGACAAGGCCGATGCGGCCAAGGTGGCGCAGGACGGCTGGGACGCGATGACCGGGCGCAAGCCGCACATCGTGTCGGGCTTCATCAACAAGCTTCAGGCGGCGCTGAGCCACATCACGCCGGATACGATCAATGCCAAGCTGCACACCGCGATGGCCAAGCCCAATGACGAGGGCGAAAGCCGCGGCGGACTCTGAGCGTCATCCCGGCGAAAGCCGGGATCTCGTGGGCAAGCGAAAGGCCTGAGACCCCGGCCTGCGCCGGGGTGACGCAGCAGAGATCAGATCGTCTCCTCCTGGCCGATCGCTGCGCGCACCATGGCGTTCCAGATCTCCGCGGGATCGCTGCCCGCGGCGCGGCCGGCCTCGACCATTTCGGGGGTCGGCTCGCGCAGGGTGCGCAGTACGGACATCGCGCGTCCGCGCTCCTGCTGCCAAACCGCATCTACCGTGCCGCCGGCGCTCTCTTCCAGGCCTTCGCCGTTGATGCTGAGCGTCTCCGCCGCGATCACGCGAGCGATTCGCTCGATGGGCGAAGTGACTGAAATGTCGGTCATTGGGGCTGCTCCTGTCGCGGGTTTCGCGACGTGCAACGTCCGCGGCGGGGGCGGCGTTCCGAGACGGAACGCTATGCCGCCAGCGGAGCGAGCGCGGGAATCGTCCGTGGGCGCATCATACCATTGCCGGAACTGAATCCCCCCATCAGCGGCAACGCAGTGCCGCAGAAAGCGCATTCGGCGGTGACGCGACCGATCATCCAGTGCGACTTGCCGCAGCCGGGGCACTGATTCGCTTGCTGTGGATGATAGGCGCCGCGATGGCCCGAAAGCGCCTGACGGACGCCGAAATCGTACATGCTGGGTTCCCCGTATTCGCAGGTCCAAACCGGCGAGATTCCGGACTTGTTCCAGGCGCCCGGCCAAATATTGTCGACGAGACGTTCCTTTCCGCCGGTGAGATGCGAAAATGCCACAGTATCGATCAGGGTGCGGATGAACGGCGCCTAACGGAAGCGTTCAGGCTCGTTCCACGTTGGGAATGGCAAAAGACTCGGCATGTGGAGGCAACGAGTCGCCCCCGAAGGAGGATGAAATGATCAAGTCCCTGTTCAATGCAGCGCTTGCCGCCACCGTCGCTCTCGGCGGCCTGGCCGCCACTCCCGCCGCCGCGCAGGATTACGGCCGCGGCTATTATGAGCGCGATTATCGCGACGGCGGTTATCGTGGCGATCGTGGTTATCGCGAGGATCGCGGCTATCGCGAGGACCGGCGCGACTATCGCCGCGGGTATCGCGGCAACCGTTATCGCGACAATTATCGTCGCTGCAGCAGCGGCACCACCGGTACGCTCCTCGGCGCAGTCGCCGGTGGCCTGCTCGGCGGCGAGATCGGTCGCGGCAATTCCTATCGGGGCCGCAGCACCACCGGGACGATCATCGGCGCGGGTGCCGGCGCCCTGCTCGGCCGCGAAGTCGATGGCGGCGATTGCCGCGGCCGTCGCCGCTAACCGGCGCACCAACCAGTTCGAAGGGCGTCCGCTGCGAAGCGGGCGCCTTTTTCGTATTTATCGGAAAATGCTGGAGGCCCGACCGGGAATCGAACCCGGGTGCGAGGATTTGCAGTCCTCTACGTCACCACTCCGCCATCGGGCCTCGAAGCGAGGGCGCGAGATGCGCGAGGGGGGTGGCGCTGTCAACATAGTTTCAAAATGATCGCAGCCTCGCTTGGCGGCGACGCTGCAGCGCGATAGAAGCACGGCAACGTTCAACAAGTGTATTGCGCAGCTAACACGGCTGTGCGAGAAAGCCGGAGTGATGATGACCCTATCGGTCGATCCTGCGCCCGTCGAAGCGACTCGCTTCGAAGTGATGCGCCACGCGATGGTCGCGAGTCAGCTGCGGACCAACGCGGTCAACGACGCGCGCGTGGTCGAGGCGATGGCACGCGTGCCGCGCGAAGACTATCTGCCCGCCGAGCATCGTGCGCTCGCCTATCGGGACGGCCTTCTGCCGCTCGTCGGCGGCCGCCGCCACAATTCGCCGCTGGTGATCGGGCGGCTGCTCACCGAAGCGCATGTCCAGCCCGGGGATCACGTGCTGCTCGTCGGCGCCGCCGGGGGCTATGCCGCGGCGTTGCTCGCGCTGCTCGCCAGATCGGTGGTTGCGCTCGAGCAAGATGCGCTGGTCGCCCTCGCGCGTGCTGCGCTCGCTGCCGAGGCGACGGTAGAGGTCGTGCAGGGGCCGCTCGATGCCGGCTGGGCCACGGGGGCGCCTTATGATCTGATCCTGGTCGACGGCGCGGTCGAGCAGCTCCCCGACGCACTGGTCGCGCAACTCAAGCCCGGCGGGCGCGTGCTCACCGGATTGGTCGATCGCGGCGTGACCCGGCTCGCCGCCGGTACGCGCAGCGAGGGGGGCTTCGGTCTCGTCGACTTCATGGACATCGAATGTGCCGAATTGCCTGGTTTCCGACGCCTACGGACCTTCACTTTCTGAAAAAAGAAGAGACTGAATGCGACTGACCAACCTGCTGCTGGGCGTGAGCCTGACTGCGCTCGCCGTGCCTGCCGCCGCGCAGACCACGACGACGCGCACCGGCACGACTGTTCCGGTGCGGGTGCAGACCGCGCCGCCCACTGCGACGCCTGCACTTGCGCCCGCGGCGCAGCCGACGACGACGCTGCGCGATGCGCTGGTCCAGGCATACAACACCAATCCGGACCTGGCCGGCGAACGCGCCAATCAGCGCGCCAATGACGAGAACGTGCCGATCGCACGGTCGCGTGGGCTCCCGGGCGTGAATTCCACCGGCGCGCTCAGCAACAGCCTGTACGATACCGATGCGAATGTCGGACCAAGCCGGCGCGGTTCGCTGGGGCTCGATCTCTCGGTGCCGGTATTCAGCGGCGGCGCGGTGCGCAATTCGGTCCGCGCGGCCGAAACCCGCGTCGATGCGGGGCAGGCCAATCTGCGCGGCGCCGAGTCGGACATCTTCACCCAGACCGTGACGACCTATGTCGACGTGCTGCGCGACGAGGCGATCGTCCGGCTCAACCAGCAGAACGTCCATGTCCTCGAGGTCAACCTCCAGGCGACGCGCGACCGTTTCGAAGTCGGCGATCTCACGCGCACCGACGTCGCCCAGTCCGAAGCGCGGCTCGCGCTGGCGCAGAGCCAGTTGCGCACCGCCGAGGCGCGGCTGATCGGCAGCCGCGAAAATTATATCCGCGTGATCGGCACCCCGCCGGGGGTGCTCGCCGCGCCGCCGCCGCTGCCCAATCTGCCCGACGACGTGCAGGTTGCCGAGCAGACCGCGCTCGCCAACAACCCGTTCCTCGAAGCCGCGCAGCTCGCGCGCGACGCTTCGCGTTACGACGTCAATGTCGCGCGCGCCGGGCGACTGCCGCAAGTGAGCCTCGGCGTCGGCGGGGATTATTACAATTATCTCGGCTCGGTCGGTTCGCAGGCGCGCGCACAGGGCGTGAACAGCAACGGTTTCGCCACCACGCTCGGCGCGCAGGTGACCCTGCCGATCTTCCAGGGCGGACGGCCGGCGGCGGAGGTTCGCCAGGCGCAGGCGCGGCAGGGCGCGGCGATCGAGCAGGTCACCCTCACCGAACGCGGCGTGATCGCGCAGGCGCGGTCGAGCTATGCATCGTACCAGGGCGCGCTCCGCGTGATCGAATCGACTCGCGTCGCGGTCGAGGCCAACCGGCTGAGCCTCGAGGGCGTCCGCGCCGAGAACAGCGTCGGCACCCGCACGATCCTCGACATCCTCAACGCCGAGCAGGAATTGCTCAACTCGCAGGTCAATTACGTCACTGCCGAGCGCGATGCCTATGTCGCCGGCTTCACCTTGCTCGCGGCGATGGGGCGCGCCGAGGCCAAGGATCTCGGGCTCGACGGCGGGCCGCTCTACGATCCGGCCGCCAATTACAAGCGCGTCCGCAATCGCATCGGCGACTGGGGCGACGACCCGACTCCTACCGGCACCAGCACCCCCACCACGGGCACGCCCGCACAGGGCGCGATCGTCCCGCCGGGCCAGCTCGATCCCCTGTTGCAGCGATCGGTTGACACAAGCCCTCGAAATCCCTGATTTAACCACGTTCAGCGACAGGAGACGTGGCGGCCATGGGGGATATCAGTACCGAGCCGTCGATGGAGGAGATCCTATCCTCGATCAAACGCATCATCGCCGAAGAAGGCGATGCGGCGGTGGCGTCGCGCACCCGCCGCGCCCGTCCCGGTTCGGCGACGACGCCCGCTGCCCGCGCCCCGAGCGTCGAGGACGAGGATCCCGAGGATGAGGCCGTGCTCGAGCTGCGCGAGCCGGTCGAGCGAGCTCCGGTCGAGAAGCCCGTTGCTGCCCCGGTGCAGGCACCGCGTGCCGAGCCGATCCTCTCCGAACGCGCGGTCGAGGCGACGCGCGGGCCGCTCGAGGCGCTGTCGCGGATCGTCGTGAAGCCCGACGTCGCTGGGTCGGACACGCTCGAAGGGCTGGTGCGCGAATTGCTCAAGCCGATGCTGCGCGACTGGCTCGACGCGAACCTGCCACAGGTCGTTGAGGCGATGGTCGCGCGCGAGATCACACGGATCACCGGGCGAAACTGATTTTCTCATCCTCCCCGCTGCGCGAGGGAGGATTGTATCGCTCGAAACCATCTGCTTATCTCCACTCCATGAAGCATCTCCTGCTCGCGGGTGTCACGCTCGCTTTCGCCGCCGCGCCCGCCCTGGCGCGGGATCTCACCATCCAGGACGTCGCGACGCTTGCGCGCGTCGGCGCGCCCGCGGTGTCGCCCGACGGCAAATGGCTCGTGTGGCAGCAGCGCGAGACCGATCTCGCCGCCAATCGCGGCCGCTACGATCTGTGGCGGCTCGACCTTCGCAGGAAAGGCGCCGCGCCCGACAAACTGGCCGGCGAAGCCGAAATCAACGAGACCGCGCCACAATTCTCGGCCGACGGTGCGACAGTGTATTTCCAGTCCGACAAGGGCGGCGAAGACGCGGTGTGGGGCGTGCCCGTGGCCGGCGGTACACCGACCCAGCTGACGCACATCCCCGGCGGGTTCAGTGGCTTCAAGGTCGCGCCGACCGGCGACAAATTGCTCGTCTGGGCCGATCGCAAGCCCGGCGCGCCGAGCCTCGAGTTGCCGCAGGTCAAGAAGGATCCGAACGCCGGTTCGGGCCGGGTCTATGACCAGATGTTCGTGCGCCATTGGGACAGCTGGTCGACCGGCGACCGCTCGCAGCTGTTCGTGCTGCCGTTCGGGCCGAGCGGCGCCAACGGAAACGGCGTTGCGATCGGCGGCGAACTCCTCGGCGATACGCCCTCAAAGCCGTTCGGCGGGGGCGAGGAGCTGAGCTGGTCGGCCGACGGCAAAACGGTCTATTTCGCACTGCGCGAGGCAGGGCGGACCGAGCCCAACTCGACCAATCTCGACATCTTCGCGGCGCCTGCCGACGGCTCCGCCGCGCCGGTCAACCTCACCGATGACAATGACGGGACGGACAATCTGCCGACCGTGTCGCCCGACGGCAAATGGCTCGCTTATTTCGCGATGGCGCGCCCGACCTACGAAGCCGATCGCCAGGTGCTGATGCTGCGCGATCTCGCCAGCGGGCAGGTCCGCGCGCTGACCGAAGCTTGGGATCGCTCGGTGGCATCGATCGCCTGGGCGCCCGACGGCAAGACGCTCTACGTCACGGCGCAGGACACCCAGGAAGAGCCGATCTTCCGCGTCGATGCGAAGAGCGGCAAGGTCACGCGGCTCACGCAGGAAGGCGTCGTTTCCGCAGTGCTGCCGACTGCGAACGGCGTGGTGTTCAGCATGAACAGCCTGACCGCGCCGGACGATTTCTATCGCCTGTCCGGCAAGAAGGTGAGCCGGCTGACGTCGGTCAACGCGGCGAAGCTCGTCGGGATCGACCTGCCCAAGGTCGAGCGGTTCAGCTTCGCCGGGGCGAACAACGACAAGGTGTGGGGTTATGCCGTCCGCCCGGCGCGCCTTGCCGAGGGAGCGAAGGCGCCGGTGGCGTTCATCGTCCATGGCGGGCCGCAGGGATCGAGCAACAACAGCTGGTCGTATCGCTGGAACCCCGCGGTGTTCGCCGGCGCCGGTTACGCAGTGGTGTCGGTCGATTTCCACGGCAGCACCGGCTACGGCCAGGCCTTCACCGACGCGATCCGCAACAATTGGGGCGGCTGGCCGCTCGAGGACCTGCAAAAGGGTCTTGCCGCGGCGACTGCCAAATTTGCGTATCTCGACGGCGACAATGCCTGCGCGCTCGGTGCTTCGTACGGCGGCTATATGATGAACTGGATCGAGGGCCAGTGGCCCGACCGGTTCAAGTGCATCGTCCAGCATGACGGCGTGTTCGACGCGCGCGCGATGGCATACGAGACCGAGGAACTCTGGTTCGACGAATGGGAACATGGCGGCAAGACCTATTATGAGGACCCCGCCGCGTTCGAGAAATGGAACCCGGTCAACCACGTCACTGCGTGGAAGACCCCGCAGCTGGTGATCACCTCCGAGAAGGACTTCCGCATCCCCTATACCCAGGGGCTGGCGGCGTTCACGGCGCTTCAGCGGCGCGAGATCTCGTCGAAGCTGCTGGTCTTCCCCGACGAGAACCATTGGGTGCTCAAGCCGAAGAACTCGCTGCAATGGTATGGCGAAGTGCTGGGGTGGCTGGGACAATATACCAAGTGATCGTCACCCCGGCGAAAGCCGGGGCCCAGAGCCAAAAGCTGCGTCGCTAGCGACTCTGGATCCCGGCCTTCGCCGGGACGACGGTGGGTTGTGTGTGTCGCCCACACATCGCTAAGAGCTCCCCATGACCGAGCTCCCCAAGACCTTCGACCCCGCCGGACTCGAATCCCGCTGGTACGCGCATTGGGAAACCAAAGGCCTGTTCGCGCCCGAGCGCCCCGGTGCCGATCCGTGGACCCTGGTCAATCCGCCGCCAAACGTCACCGGCAGCCTCCATATCGGCCACGCGCTCGACAATACGCTGCAGGACGTGCTCGTCCGCCATGCGCGGCTGAAGGGCAAGGATGCCCGCTGGGTGGTCGGCACCGATCATGCCGGCATCGCGACACAGATGGTCGTCGAGCGCCAGCTCAACGCGAAGCAACAGAAGCGCACCGATTTCACGCGCGAGGAATTCGTCGCGAAGGTGTGGGAATGGAAGGAAGAGAGCGGCGGCGAGATCACCCAGCAGCTCCGCCGGCTCGGCTGCTCGATGGACTGGGCGAACGAGCGCTTCACGATGGACGAGGGTTTCTCGAAAGCCGTCCTGAAAGTGTTCGTCGAGTTGCACAGGCAGGGGCTGCTCTATCGCGACAAAAGACTGGTCAATTGGGATCCGGGCCTCGGCACCGCGATTTCCGACCTCGAGGTCGAGACCCGCGAGATCAAGGGCAGCTTCTGGAATCTGCGCTACCCGCTCGAGGACGGCAGCGGGTTCATCCAGGTCGCGACCACGCGGCCCGAGACGATGCTCGCCGACATGGCAGTGGCGGTGAACGCCAGCGACACGCGCTATGCGGCTTTGGTCGGCAAGAAGGTGCGGCTGCCGATCACCGGGCGGCTGATCCCGATCATCACCGACGACCATGCCGATCCCGAGCTCGGCTCGGGCGCAGTCAAGATCACCCCGGGGCACGACTTCAACGATTTCGAAGTCGGCCGCCGCGCGGGAATCGAGGCGCGCGACATGCTCAACATGCTCGACGCGAAAGCGCAGATCACCCAGACCAGCGATGGGTTGATCCCGGTGGAGCTGCTCGGGCTCGACCGGTTCGAGGCGCGCGAGGCAGTGGTCGAGCGGCTCAAGGCAGAGGGCTTCCTTGTACTGCATGTCGACAAGGACGGCGAGGAGCACGATTCTGAGCCGCGCACGATCCAGACACCCTATGGCGACCGCTCGGGGGTAGTGATCGAGCCGTGGTTGACCGACCAATGGTATGTCGACGCGGCGACGCTCGCCAAGCCGGCGATCGAGGCAGTGCGCTCGGGCGCGACCAGGATTGTCCCGAAGAGCTGGGAGAAGACCTATTTCAACTGGATGGAGAACATCCAGCCTTGGTGCGTCTCGCGACAGCTTTGGTGGGGACACCGGATCCCGGCGTGGTTCGCCGAGGACGGCAGCATCTACGTCGCCGAAAGCGAAGCCGAAGCCCGGGCGCAGGCCGGGGAGGGCGTGACGCTCACCCAGGATAGCGACGTGCTCGACACCTGGTTCTCGTCGGCGCTCTGGCCGTTCGCGACGATGGGTTGGCCCGATGCGGACGTGAAGGCGCTGGGCCGCTATCCCAATGACGTCCTCATCTCGGGCTTCGACATCCTGTTCTTCTGGAATGCGCGGATGATGATGCAGGGTTTGCATTTCATGAAACAAGTGCCCTTCAAGACCCTGTATCTTCATGGTCTGGTGCGCGCCGCGGACGGACAGAAGATGTCCAAGTCCAAGGGCAATGTCGTCAATCCGCTCGGGCTGATCGACAAATACGGCGCCGATGCCCTGCGCTTCTTCATGGCGGCGATGGAGAGCCAGGGCCGCGACATCAAGATGGATGAGAAGCGAGTCGAGGGCTATCGCAACTTCGCGACCAAGCTGTGGAACGCCGCGCGCTTCTGCCAGTCGAACGGGATCGGCGCGTCCGCGACACTCGAGCCGCCGGTCGCGAGCCTTGCGGTCAATCGCTGGATCATCGCCGAGACGGTGGGATGCGTGCAGGCGCTCGACCTTGCGCTCGCCGATCTGCGCTTCGACGAGGCGGCGAATACGATCTACCAATTCACCTGGAGCCGCTTCTGCGACTGGTATCTCGAGCTGATCAAGCCGGTGATCCAGGGTGCTTCCCCCGTTCGCGCTGAGCCTGTCGAAGCGCCGTCCTCCTCTTCGGACAACGCGGCCGAAGAAAGAACTGCCCTTCGACGAGCTCAGGGCGAACGGGTTGAAGATGACGCGGCTATCGAAACCCGAGCGGTGGCCGGCTGGGTGCTCGATCAGATTCTCGTCATGCTCCACCCGTTCATGCCGTTCATCACGGAAGAATTATGGTCGAAGATGGGCGCGCGCGAGCACGAACTGATCGTCGCCAAATGGCCGATGGCGGACGCACGCGCGCTCGATCCCGAAGCGGCGCAGGAGATCGACTGGCTGATCCGGCTGGTGAGCGAGATCCGCGCGGCGCGGACCGAGCTCAACGTGCCGCCGGGCGCCCGCTTGCCATTGCATGTGCGTGATGCGTCGAGCGAGACTGCTCAGCGCCTCGAACGTCAGTCGGCGGCTCTGGCGCGGCTCGCGCGCGTCGATCAGGCGGACGGCGAGGCCCCGGAGGGAGGCTCGCTGCAAATCGTCGCGGACGAAGCGACCTTCGTGCTGCCGATCGCCGGCGTGGTCGATCTCGAAGCCGAACGTACCCGCCTGACCAAGGCGATCGCCGCGGCGGAGAAGGAGCGCGACGGGCTCGCCGGCCGGCTGGGCAACCCGAGCTTCGTCGAGCGCGCCAAGCCCGAGGCAGTCGAGAAGGCGCGGGCGGACCATGCCGAGAAGGCCGCCGAGGCCGAGCGGCTCACGGCGGCGCTGGCGCGGCTGGGGTAAGCGCAGGCCGCCAACCTGATTTCGTCACCCCGGCGAAGGCCGGGGCCCAGGATCACGGGCGACGTCGCTTTTGGCTCTGGGCCCCGGCCTTCGCCGGGGTGACGATTTGTGGAAGTTCGCCGATATGACAGTCAGCTCCTTGGCACCATGACGTCGATCACCGCCGGCGCGATGCGCGCGGTGATCGGCGTATGCGCGAGCACTTCGCCGTCGATCGACACCGGCAGCGGCGGCTCGGTCGCGATGCGCAGCGATTTGCCCGAGAAGCTCACCGTATCCTCGTGCCGCGCCTCGCGCCGGAACACGCCGTTGACCCAGTTGCGCAGCAGCCGGCGCCGGGCATGGCCGCGCACCGCCTGGACGACGATCTCGCCGCTGTCGACGCTTGCCTCGTCGATCAACTCGGTGCCGCCATGAAAGCGGCCATTGGCGATGCGCACCTCGACGACGCGCAGCCTTTTTGCCTCGGCGCCTTCGCCGACGATCAGGGTGAACGGCTGGAACCGCGTGAACTCGAACGCCGCCCAGCTCAGATAGCCGGCGCGGCCGAACCAGCGCTTGAGCTGCGGCGGCACATTCTCGGCGATCTGCGGCGACAGCCCCAGCGCCGCGCAATTGGCGAAATAATCGCCGTCGATCATGCCCAGATCGATCCGGCGCAGCGCGCCATTGGCGATCACGTCGATCGCGCCGTCGATGTCGAGCGGGATGCCGAGCGAGCGCGCGAAGCTGTTGGCGGTGCCGAGCGGCAGCACCGCCAGCGCCGCGCCGGTGCCCTTGACGAAATCGACCAGCCCGCTGACCGTCCCGTCGCCGCCTCCTAGGATGACGAGGTCGGGTTTCGCCGCCAGCGCGCGCTTGAGCGTCGGCTCGAGCTGCTTGGGATCCTCGACAGCATGGGCGTCGACGGGAAAGGGAAGGCCGGCCAGCCGCTTGCACGCCTTTTCGTATAGTTCGCGCCCGCGCCGCGAATGCGCGTTGACGATCATCGTCGCAGAATGGAATTCGGGCATCGTCACTCCTCGACGTTTCAGAGGCGCAACGCTTGCACCCGCGTCCACGATCCCCCAAACGGTCGCCATGAGTCACTATCCCGCGCTTCGCCTTCGCCGCACCCGTGCCGCCGCGTGGAGCCGGCGGATGCATGCCGAAACCGTTCTCACCCCCGCCGACCTGATCTGGCCCTTGTTCGTCACCGAAGGCGATGCGGAAGAGCCGATCGCGTCGCTGCCGGGCGTGTCGCGCTGGTCGGTCAAGGCAATCGCCGAGCGCGCCAGGGAAGCGGCGGCGCTGGGCATCCCGTGCCTGGCGCTGTTCCCCAACACGCCGGCGGGGCTGCGCAGCGACGACGGCCGCGAAGCGCTCAACCCCGACAATCTGATGTGCCGCGCGATCCGCTCGATCAAGGATGCGGTGCCCGGGATCGGCGTGCTCACCGATGTCGCGCTCGATCCCTATACCAGCCACGGCCATGACGGCCTGGTCGACGCCGCCGGCTATGTCCTCAACGACGAGACCGCGGCCATTCTCACCGAGCAGGCGCTGGTCCAGGCCGAGGCAGGCGCCGACATCGTCGCGCCTTCGGACATGATGGACGGGCGGGTGGGGCTGATGCGTACCGCGCTCGAGGCGGGTGGGCACACCAATGTCCAGATCATGGCTTATGCCGCCAAATATGCGAGCGCCTTTTACGGCCCGTTCCGCGATGCCGTCGGCAGCCGCGGTCTGCTCAAGGGCGACAAGAAGACCTATCAGATGGACCCGGCCAATTCCGAGGAGGCGCTGCGCGAAGTCGCGCTCGACATCGCCGAGGGTGCCGACAGCGTGATGGTCAAGCCCGGCCTGCCCTATCTCGACATCATAGTGCGTGTGAAGAATGCCTTCGAAGTGCCGGTATTCGCCTATCAGGTCTCCGGTGAATACGCGATGATCGAAGCCGCCGCCGCGGCGGGGGCAGGAGAGCGCGAGGCGCTGGTGATGGAGACGCTGATGGCGTTCAAGCGCGCCGGCTGCTCGGGCGTGCTGACCTATCACGCGCCGCTCGCCGCGCGGTTGCTGGGCGCGTGATCGAGACCGAGAGGCTGGTCCTGAGGGAGCCCGTGACGGGCGACCGCGACGCGCTCGTTGCCATGCTCACCAACCAGGAGGTGATGGCGCAGCTCTTTCCCGGCATGGACGAAACGGCGGCCGACGCCGTAATCGCAAAGCACGATCGGATGCGCCACGAACGGCTCGGGTTCCTCGTGGCGGAGCGGCGCGACGACGGCACCGTTGTCGGTTTTTGCGGGCTCAAGCGGGGTGAGCCGCACGCCCCGATCGACGGCAAGATCGAGGCGGGTTGGATCATCGACTTGCCCTGGTGGCGGCACGGCTATGCCCGCGAGGCGATGGAAGCGGTGTTCGCGCAGGCTTGGGGGCAGATCGCCGAGGATCGGATCTATGCGATCACATCGGCAGTAAATCTGAAGAGCCAGGCACTCATGGCACGGCTCGGCATGGCGCGGCTGGTAGATGGCGACTATCTGAGCGCGACCTTCCCCGAAGGCCACGAACTCCGCCCCACCGTCACCTTCGCGATCGACCGCCCGGCATGATCGAGACCGAACGCCTGATCCTGCGCGGCTGGCGCGACTCCGACCGTACGCCGTTCCACGCGATGGGGCAGGACGAGCGCGTGATGGCGACGCTCGGGCCCCTGCTGTGGCGCGACGAGACCGACGCGCTGATCGACCGCGTCCAGCGGCTGCTCGACGCCAACGGATACACCTTCTGGGCGATCGAGCGGCGCGCCGACGGCGCGTTTCTCGGCTTTTGCGGGCTCAAGCCGGGCGCCGAGGATACGCCGATCGAGGGCGAGATCGAGATCGGCTGGCGGCTTGCGCACGAATATTGGGGGCAGGGCTATGCCCGCGAGGCGGCGCAGGCGAGCCTAGACTGGGGCTGGGCCAATCTCGACGTCGCGGGGATCGCCGCGATCACCAGCGTCGACAATGTCCGCAGCTCGGGCCTGATGGAACGGCTCGGCATGGTGCGCGCACCCGAGGACGATTTCGATCATCCCAGGGCAGTCGAGCGGCTGCGGCCGCATGTGACCTATCGCATCGCACGCCCGGTGGTTAAGCCTGCCTAAACCGGGCAAGGGCCAAGCCGCCCTTGGGAGAAGCTTTGCATGAACGACGAAGTTGCGCAGCAGGTCGTGCCGCGAACGCGGTACCACGCGCTGTTCGTCGTCGCGATCCTCACCGGATCGTTTCTGCTCTTCCTCGTCCAGCCGATGGTCGCGCGGATGGCCTTGCCGCGGCTCGGCGGCGCGCCGGCGGTGTGGAACAGCGCGATGCTGGTCTATCAGGCGCTGCTGCTCGGCGGCTATGCCTATGCGCATTGGCTCGGGCGCGTGCCCGTCCGGATGCAAGCCGGGATCCATCTCGCGGTGCTCGCGGTGGCCGCCATGTGGCTGCCGATCGGGCTCACTGCCATGGAATTGCCCGCCGATGCCGAGCCCGCATTCTGGGTGCCCTGGCTGTTCGGTGCCTCGATCGGCCCCCTGTTCTTTGCGATTTCGGCGCAGGCGCCGTTGCTCCAGCGCTGGTACAGCGTCGCGAGCGGCGGGCGCGATCCCTATGCGCTCTACGCCGCATCGAACGTGGGCAGCTTCGGCGGGCTGATCGCTTATCCCTTGCTGGTCGAGCCCGGCCTCGCGCTGAGGGGTCAGAGCTTGTTGTGGACGATCGGCTATGCGCTGGTCTTCCTGCTCGTCGCCGGCTGCGCCACCCTGCTCCCGCGCCGGGTCGGCGGCGAGCCGCACGTCGCGCACCACAGCCCGGCGCCCGGCGCCGGCCGGGTGCTGCACTGGGTATTGCTCGCCTTCGTGCCCTCGGGACTGATGCTCGCGACCACCACGTTCCTCACCACCGACATCGTCGCGATGCCGATGCTGTGGGTGCTGCCGCTCGGTCTCTATCTGCTGAGTTTCTCCTTCGCCTTCCGCGAAGGCGAGGCGCTGCCGGCGGCACTGACGCGGATCGCGCCGGTGCTGCTGCTGATGTTCGGCTCGGTGCTGATCGCGGGGGATCAGCAGCTCGCTTATGTGAATGCGCTGATCGGCTTGCTGCTGCTCTTTCTCGTCGCCGTGGCACTGCATTCGTGCATGTATCGGCTGCGTCCGGCGCCCGATCGTCTCACCGGATTCTATCTCGCCATGTCGGTAGGGGGTGCGCTGGGCGGCGTGTTTTCGGGGCTGATCGCGCCGATCGTGTTCGACTGGACCTACGAATATCCGCTGCTGATCCTCGCGGCCGGTATGCTGATGCCGCAGGCGTTCCTGTTCGATCCGATCGCGCGGCTGTGGCGCGGGAGCGCGCAGCTGCTGCGGATCAAGACGCTCGCGGCGACGCTGGCCATCGCCGTCCCGCTATATCTCGGGCTGTTCAATCCTGGCGGGCTGTTGGGGCCGATGCACGAGCAGGTCGCATTCGTCGGGATCGCGGCCATCGGCCTGTTCTCGGTGGGAAGGCGAATCCCCTATCTGGTCGCGCTGGCCGGCGGGCTGTTCCTGTTCGGCGGCTATCGCGCGATCGAGACGTCGCTGAGCGGCGACCGCACGCGCAGCTATTTCGGGGTGTACACCGTGACGGACATGCCCCGCGAGCGCCGGCTCGCGCACGGCACCACGCTGCACGGCATCCAGCTCAAGGGCGCACGCTCGCGGCTGCCGACGACCTATTACGTCCCAGGGTCGGGCGTCGGCCAGGCGATGCTGGCCGCGCCGCAGCTCTACGGCCCTGCCGCGCGGATCGGCGTGGTGGGGCTGGGAACGGGAACGCTCGCTTGCTATGCCCGGCCGGGGCAGCATTGGCGTTTCTACGAGATCGATCCGGCGATGGTCGACTTGTCACGCGATTCGGGCAAGTTCAGCTTCCTGCGGCAATGCGCGCCGCAGGCGGAGATTATCGTCGGCGATGCGCGGCTGCGGCTCGCCCAGACCCTGCCGGCGAGCCTCGACCTGCTCGCGCTCGATGCGTTTTCGTCGGACGCGGTGCCGATGCATCTGATGACCACCGAGGCATTCACCACCTATGCGCGGGTGCTCGCCCCCGACGGGCTGCTGCTCGTGCACATCTCGAACCGCTTCCTGGCGCTGTCCCCGGTCGTCGCGGCGGCGGCGGCACGAGGAGGCTGGCACGCCGCGCGCCTGGTCTATACGCCGAGCGCGCCCGAGAAGCGCGACGAAGCCGCGATTTCGGACTGGATCGCCCTGTCGCGCGATCCGGCGACGCTCGCCCGTCTGACCGGCGGGCAGTGGCAACCGCTGACGCCCCAGCGCAGTTTCACGCCGTGGACCGACGACTATGCCTCGGTCGTGCCGGTTATGCGCGCGCTCAATCCGTCGCTGGCGGACGATTAGGCGCCGGCGAGTGCCGCCTCGAGCGCGCCGATCCGATCGCCCTGCGCCGTCGCCATCGCGTCGGCGGCGGCGACGGCGGAGTCGAGCGCCGGATATGCCGGCTTGCCTGCCTGGCCGCGTTCGCCAGCAATGCCTTCGAGTTCGTTGAGCGCAGCCAGAGTGGGCGTGCGCAGCGATTCGAGCGTGCTCAGCGCGGTCTGCGCGTTCAGCCAGGCATCCGAACCCTCGGGCACGCCGCGCGCGACGGCGACCTTGGCCTCGGCCTCCTGCGCCGCTTTGGCGAAGCGCTGGTTGCCCGATTGGAGCGTCGCAGTGAGCACGGCGATCCGCGCATCGAGCGCGGCGTCGGGCGCGGCGACGGGAGTCGGCCGTTCGGGCTCGGCGAGGCTGGTCTTCTCGATCGGCCGCGGCAGCAGCGACGGATAGCCGTCGGGGCTCGGGGTGCAGCCGGCGAGCCCGAAGGCGAGGGCGGGAAGGGCGGCGAGGAGGGGGCTGCGCATGCCCGGCTGCTTAAGCTTGTGGAAAACCTCGCGCAACGGGGTTGCGTTCCGGGAAAGTGCCTTCTATCAGCCGACCTCCAATGCGCGCCCGTAGCTCAGCTGGATAGAGCATCAGACTACGAATCTGAGGGTCGGACGTTCGAATCGTTCCGGGCGCGCCAATTTCCCCATCGGTGGAATGCGGCAATGGCAGTGAGGATCGGCACCGCCGGTTGGTCGATCCCGCGCGCAGTCGCCGATCGCGTGCCGGGCGAGGGGACCCACCTCCAACGCTATGCGCAGCGGCTGAACCTCGCCGAAATCAACAGCAGCTTCCATCATCCGCACCGGACCTCGCTCTACGCGCGCTGGGCAGCGGCGGTGCCCGACGATTTCCGCTTCGCCGTCAAGCTCCCCAAGACGATCACCCACAAGGCAAGGCTGGTCGATTGCGACCACCTGCTCGTGGCGTTTGCGAGCGAAGTGACAGGGCTGGGCGACAAGCGTGGACCGCTGCTCGTCCAGCTCCCGCCGAGCTTCGTCTTTCCGGGCGAGGTGGCCGAACGCTTCTTCGATTCGCTCGACCGGCTGCTCGGCGGTCAAGTCGTGATCGAGCCGCGCAACGCCAGCTGGTTTACCCCCGAGGTGGATGCGCTGCTCGCGGCGCGGCGGATCGCGCGAGTCCTGGCCGACCCGCCGGTTCCCGAAGCCGCGAGCGCGCCGGGCGGCTGGCTCGGCCTGACCTATATCCGGCTCCACGGCGCGCCGCGGGTCTATTGGTCGAGTTATGCGGATGCCCAGCTTGCCGCTATTGCCACGCGCATTGCGGCGAGCGAAGGCGATGTCTGGATGATCTTCGACAACACCGCCTCGGGCGCCGCGCTCGGCAACGCGCTGGATCTCGACGAGCGTCTATCGGCGTAGCGCGGCGATCAGCACCTTCATGTTCTCGATATAGGTGCCGGTCGAGATACCCACCACCGGATGGTCGGTCTCGTAGGGCGAGGTGTCAGTCGCGTCGCCAACCTTGGTGCGGCTGTAGTCGCCCGGCACCGGTGCCGCTGCGCCGTCCCCCGCATAGGGGTTGCTCGTCGCCTTGAGCTCGGTCGGCCACCAGCCCGCCGCGTTGAGCGACTTGACCAGCGCATCGGGCGAACGCTTGCCCCCGGCGGTGTTGAGATCCGACGTCGCGGTCTCCTCGACGAGGAAATAGCGCGGCAGCGGCTGCGGCGTGCGCAGGGGCGAATCTTTCGCCACAGCCGCCGGGTCCGAGGCGTTCAGCTCGGCATATTCGCGCCGCAGTCCCGTCATGTCGACCGCACGCGTCGAACTGTAATGGGTGATCGTGTTGGCGGGATCATGATGGGCATAATATTCGCCGTTGACCACGTTCGAGCCGCGGCGGTGGACGTAGAGTGGCCGATTGGTGCCGATCTCGATGAAGGTGGGGTAGGCGCGGCCGCCCTTCACCTGGTCCGCCGGGAGCTTGACCGATTCGAGCCAGTCGAGCGCCTCGGGCACGCGCGCGAGGAACTTCTTGTCGCCGGTCAGCCGGTAGAAGCGGAACAGCTGGCGGACATTGGCAGCGGTGGTGTGGGTGACCAGCGCGTCAGGCTCGTAAGTGCGCGCGCCGACGGGCTTGAGGTCGAGCGTATATTGCAGCCCCCAGCCGGCCTGCGGCTTCGCCTGCTGGGTGACCAGATAGACGTTCATCGCCCGGACGATCGCGTCATACACCCGCGCATCGCCGCCCAGCGACTGATAGGCGTAGAGCAGGAACTGGATATTCTCGCCCGCAACGTCGTCGTTGAAGGTTATGAAGCTGGTGTAATCGGGCTTGCCGTGATGGCTGAAGTCGCTCTTGAGCGGGAAGCGCTGCGGCCAGCCGCCGATCGGATATTGGCTGTCCAGCACGAAGTTGAGCGCCTTCTGGAGCGCCGGCAGATATTTCGGATCGTGCTTCTCGACATAGAGCCGTAGCAGGAACTGCATCGATTCCGAGGTGCCGGCGTCGTCGAAGGTGGCGTTGCCCCAATCATGCTGGAATTCCTCCAGTCGCCACGCATTCTTGCCGATCGTGTCGTACCAGCGCTTCTTTGAGGCCTCGCCGCCGAAATCACCGAAATAATGCCAGCCGCCATTGTCCTGCTGGATCGCGATCAGCGCGTCGGCCGCCTTTGCCGCCGCCTCGTAATAATAGGCATCCCCGCTGGCGTGATACGCGTCGAGATAGAGATGCCCCATCGTCGCGGTGCCGGGGGGCTGGACCCAGATCATCGTCGGGAACGCCTCCATCTCGCCCCAGCGGCGCGACAGATCGGGTAGGTACGACCAGACATAGCCGCCATTGGTGGAGACCTTCTCGACCATGAAGCGCGTGGCGCGCTTCATCACTGCCTCGACCCGGGCCTTGTCCGGCGCGGCCGCCGCAGGAACGGTCAGGCTGGCTGCGGCAATCCCTGCACACGCCCAGGCCCAGGCTTTCGACAGCAAAGACCGCATCCATCCGACTCCTCGATTTTCTGTCGTTGGACGGAATGTAGCAAAACCGACATGACACCGGTAGCATTATCGCTGCGGCGGCATGCGTCTCATTGCGGAACGTCGAACGTGTCGAGGATCTTGGCGCCCGCCATGAACACTGCGATCGGGCACAGCAGGAACAGCATCTTGCCTCCCAGGCCGGGATAGCGGTCGAGATAGTGCATCCCGCGCTCCACGGCCCCGGTGCCCAGGCCGTAAATGACCAGATAGGCTTCGAATTTGGTCTTGATCGTGAAGAGGCGACGGGCTCGGCTGAACATGCCGAGAATAAAGCAAACGTCGGGCCAAGCCCGGAAATCCGCCATTCTCGCATCGGCGAAGATGGTTACCTGTCAATTAATTCGACAGTTCCGAGCGCCTCCAGCAGCGCGCGGTGCGCCGCTGCGATCTGCGCGACCAGTGCAGGATCGCCGATCCGTTCCGCGACGATCGCCTTGGGCCAATGCGCCTCGATTACCTGTGCGATGACGTCAAGGCGGACATCGTCGACGAGGAAGCGTGGATCCACCGTCGCCGGATCGGCCACCACCCGCAGCCGCAGGCAGGCCGGTCCGCCACCATTCGCCATCGATTGGCGTACATCTACGGTTTCGACACGGCGGATCGGCCCGTTGCCGGCGACATGCGCGTCGAGCCATTGCCATACGCTCGGCGTCTCGCGCGCCTCTTCGGGCACGATCAATGCGGTCTCGCCGGTGGGCAAGCTCACCAGCTGGGCGTTGAACAGATACGAGGCGATGGCGTCTTCTAGGCTCACCTGGGCGGCGGGCACTTCGACGATCTCGACCTCGGGGAAAGCGGCGCGAAGGTTGTCGTAGAAGCGTTCCTTGTCGGCAAAGGCATGTTCGTGCGCGAACAGCACCCGGCCGTTGGCGACCGCGACGACGTCGTTGTGGAAGGCGCCCGCGGCGATCGCTTCGTCGGACTGGCGGACGAACAGGGTGCGCGCCGGATCGAGGCCATGGCGTCGCGCGATCGCGGCGCTGGCCTCGGGGTGCTGGCGGGCGGGGAAGGGCCCGCCGGGCGTGCCGTAGACGAAGATCTCGACACCCGGCGCGTCGTGCGCCACCGCCAGCCGCATGTGATTGGCCGCGCCTTCGTCGCCGAAGGGCGGGGGGACGGGTTCATGGACCGCGAACGCCGGGTGGGCGAAAGCGAGGCGGAGCTGCGCGAGGGTCCCGGGCCATTCGTGGCTGCGATGTGCGAGCGTGGCGAGGTTGGCGACGCTAAGGTGACAGCGTCCGTCGGCGGTATCGGGCGCCGGCGACACGGTCGCGGCATTGGCGGCCCACATCGCCGAGGCCGACAGCGCCTGCGCCTGCAGGTGGCGCGAGGCCTCGGCGTAATCGGTGGCAAGGTTGGCGAGCCAGCGATGGTCGGGCCGGGCATGGGGCAGGAGGATACCCTGTGTCAGGCCCAGCCGCAGATTGGCGCGCATCTTGTCGACGCCCTGAAGCGCGGCGGCGCGCGGGTTCGCAGTGCGCCCGCAATTGCGCGTCGCGGCGAGGTTGCCGGGGCTCAGCCCGGCATAATTGTGGCTCGGGCCGACGATGCCGTCGAAATTGATCTCGGTCAGCCGCTGCTCAGCGCGCGACATGCAGCACCTCGTCGCCGGCGGCGATGCCGAGCGCCTTAGCGCACGCGGCATCGATCGCCAGACCGTCGCCATGCGCTTCGACTCGGCCATAAGCCACCCGGAAATCGGCCAGCCGTCCCGCGGCAAGCATCGCCTGGGCCCCGACATCGGCAATCTCGGTCACCGTCGCGGCTTTCGCCTCGCGGATCGTGCGGACATTGTCGGTCCGCGCCGTCATCGTCGGGCCGCCATCGAAGATGTCGACGTAATTCTCGAACGCGAACCCCTCGCTCTCGAGCATCCGCATCGCCGCGCGGCCCGAGGGGTGGGGCAGGCCGATCACCGAGCGCGCGCTCTCCTGGAGCATCGCAGTGTAGATCGGGTGCTTGGGCATCAGATCGGCGATGAACTGGTTGCCATGGCTGGCATTGAATTCGTCGGCCTGCTGGAAGCTCATTCCGAAGAAGCGTCCGGCGACGCCGTCCCAGAAGGGCGATCCACCCGCTTCGTCGATCACCCCCCGCAGCTCGGCGAGGATGCGCTCGGCGAAGCGTGCGCGGTGGCGCGCAATGAACAGATAGCGGCTGCGCGCGAGCAGCATGCCGAGCCCGCCCGCGCGCTCTCCGGGATGTAGGAACAGCCCACCGACTTCGCTCGAACCCTCAAGATCATTGACCAAGCTCAGGATTTCAGCGCGAAAAGTGCGATTGAGCTCCTGGCTGTGCTTGGTCACCGTGCCCATGCGATAGCTGTAGAAGGGCCAATGCTGGCCGACATGGGTGAAGATCTGGCAGGTGCCGCGCACCTCGCCGGTTTCGACATTTTCGAGGACCAGGACGAACAGATCGTCGAACAGTCCGTCCTCGACGCGGGCGAAGGCGGCGTGGCTGCGTGCCAGCTTGGCGCGCAGCGCGTCGCGCTCGGGAGGCAAATTGGTGAAGCCGCCGCCGGTGAGCTTGGCCATCTCGTAGAGCGGCTGGAGATCCTCGTCGCGCGCGGCGCGGATGCGGAAGCTCATATTTGACCTCGTTCGGCGATGCGCAGGATGGTCAGCGCGGACAATGCAGCGCGTTCGGGCAGGCTTTCGGGGATCAGAAATTCCTCCGCTGAGTGAATCGCGCCGCCGCGCGCGCCCATCGTGTCGACCACGGGGACGCCGCAGGCGGCGATGTTGTTGCCGTCGCACACTCCGCCGGTGGCCTTCCACGCGACGGGGATGCCGAGATCGCCGCCGGCCTCTCGGACCAGCTCGAGCAGCCGCTCGGCGCCGGGATCGAGCGGCTTGGGCGGACGATTGAAGCTGCCATGCACGTCGACGTGGACGTCGTGCGACGCCATGACGTCACTCGCTGCCCGCTCGATCGCCGCCCTTGCCAGCGAGATGCTCCACTCGTCGCGCGGCCGGAAATTGACTCGCAGGATGGCAAGATCGGGGACGACATTGTTGGGCCCGCCCCCATCGATCCGCGCCGGATTGACGGCCAGGCCCGGCGCCTTGGCCTCGGACAGCCTCACCGCCAGCGCAGCCGCGGCGACCAAAGCGTTGCGCCCCTCTTCGGGATTGCGACCGGCATGCGCGCTGCGGCCATGAACGACGAGCGAGAAATTGCCGGTGCCGCCGCGCGCGCCGGCCAGCGTACCGTCGGGGAGGGCGGGCTCGTAGGTCAGCGCCGCGACCTTGCCGCGCGCCGCGCCTTCGATCAGTCCGCGCGAACCGAAGGAGCCCGTCTCCTCGTCCGAATTGATCACCACTTCGTAACCGAGCCGCCCGGCCAGCGGGCTCGCTTCGACTGCTTCGAGCGCAGCGAGCATCAGCGCCAGCCCGCCCTTCATGTCCGCGGCACCGGGGGCGTTGAAGCGGCCGTCGTCGAGCCAGCGCCCGGTCTGGAATGCGTGATCCACACCGAACACGGTGTCCATATGGCCGGTGAACAGCATCTGCACCGGCGCCTCGGGCCGCACCGCGAGGTGGAGATGGCGGCCGTGCCTGATCGCCTCGACTCGCCCGTCGGCAGTGACGCTCTCCGCCGGTGCGGGGTCGACCAATGCAAGATGCCCGGGGAGTATCGAGAATGCCTTGGCGAGCAGATCGGCCATCGTTGCCAGCCCGGCCAGGTTGCGCGTGCCGCTGTTGATTGCGGTCCATGCCTCGGTCCGCGCCAGCATCGGCGCTTGCGCGACGTGCTCGACTGCCGCCTGTTCGATGCTGGAAAGCCCGCTCATGAACGGCTGGTAGCGCGAAATAATATTGCCGTCATCCCGGCGCGTGCTGTGGCTGCATGCACCGAGGGCATGGCTTCCGCCGGAATGACGTCAGTTAGAAATCGACCACCAAGGCTGCCCGACTGGTGGTGTCGGTGGTCTGGCGGCCGACCGGCGGGGTGCTTTCATATTGCATCGTGTACGAGAATTGCGCCGAGAACGGCCCGAACAGCTTGGCGAGCAGCGCCGAGCGACTGGAAACCGTGCTGTTGGCGTCCTGCAGATAGGCCGAGGCATTCTGCGACACCGAGATCGCCGGCGACAGCTTCAACCCGAAATCCACGCTGCCGCGCGCGGCAAGGTTGCTCTCCTTGGTCTCGTCGATGAAGCGCGTAAGACGATATGCCGGCCCGAGTTCGAGATCGAGCTTGACCTTGGGCGACTTGATCGCGCTGTAGCCCGCGCCGCTCGACAGCGAGAGGCGGTCGTAAAAGCCCGAGAAGCGGTCGCTCTCATATTGCGCGGCGCCGTACAGGTAGGCGCGGTCGTCGAACTTCCAATTGGGCTCGTAGGCGGCGAGATAGCGTTCGCGGCTGACGACGTTCAGGCTTTCCTGATAATCGGCCTGAAGCCGCAATTTGTGCCGCCATTCGAGCGCCTCGCGCTTAACTTCGATCGCCGCGGTGATCCCGATATTGTCGGTATTGCCCGTGCTGACATAGCCGCCCAGCTCGGCATGGCCCTTTACGAGATCGAAGAAGTCGGCGTCGCGAATCCGCTGATTGGCCCTGGCGAGCCGATCGTTGCGCCAGTCGCTGGCGATCTTGACGACGAGGTCGGCGCTCGCCGGGTCCGCGGTCCGCGCATATTTGACGATCACCGCGACATCGCCCTCGCTGCCCGAGGCAATCGCGGAGTCGAGCATCGACTTGATCGTGGGGGGGATGACGGGATCGTCGGCTGTGGTGTTGGCCAACAGCAGCGGCAGGGCAAGGAACAGGGCACGCATGGCCCGCTCTCTAGTCATATTAATAGGGCATCAAAAGGGCCGTGCGCGACCGGCCGATCCTTATGCCCGACGAAGCGAGTCGAGCGGCTCGGCGAAAATCTCGAGGAGCTGCGCATAGAGGTCGCGCTTGAACGGCACGATGATGTCGGGAAGGTCGGCCGGCTCGGCCCAGCGCCAGGCGCGAAACTCGGGCTCTGCGGTGGCGATGTTGACGTCACTATCGTCGCCGAGGAAGCGGAACAGGAACCAGCGCTGCCGCTGCCCGCGCCATTTGCCCTTCCACACCTTGCCGATCAGATCCTCGGGCAAGTCATAGGTCAGTTCGTCGGGGGCGGTGGCGGCAAGCTCGGCATGCAGCCGCTCGACGCCGGTCTCCTCCCACAATTCGCGCCACGCCGCCTCCAGCGGGTCCTCGCCGGGATCGATTCCCCCTTGCGGCATCTGCCAGGCTTCGAGAGTCGAATCGAGCCGCTGCCCGACGAACACGCGGCCGTCGCGGTTGACGAGCATCACGCCGGCGCAGGGTCGATAGGGGAGGGTGGAATGAGTCATACGGGTCGAATACACATATCACTCCCTGCGGGGGAGGGGGTGCGCAAATCTCCGTCATCCCGGCGCATGCCGGGATCTCGTGCCGACGCGTGCCCCACCTGAGATCCCGGCGTACGCCGGGATGACGATGTTGGGCATATTGAAAGTCACTCGGCGATCAGATCGTACAGATCATGCCACTCGGGATTGGACGCCTCGATCAGGGCGATCTTCCAATCACGCCGCCATTGCTTGAGCCGCTTCTCGCGCACGATCGCATTTCGATACAGCCGTGGCGCTCGGCCAGCACCAACAACGTGCAATTATACTTTGCGCAGAAGCGCGAGCCTTTGCCCTCTCGATGCTGCTGCACTCGTTGACCCAGCTTCGCGCAAACTCCGGTGTACAGCACGCCCCGAGGCTTGTTCGTCATGATATAGGTCCAGCCACCCATCACGCCCTCCGTCATCCCGGCAAAAACCGGGGCGCTCAGGCAGAGATCGTGCCGCATTTGTTCCATTGGGCCAACCCGCATGAGGTCCCGGCCTTCGCCGGGATGACGGTGTGGGTTAGGAGGGCGACGATGATCCACCTCGTCCACCACCCCGCCTATGTCGCGCCCGCGCCGGCGCGGAGCCAGTACCAATGGAACAAGAACGGCCTCGTCCGCGATCTGCTGCGCGCCGAGGGAGATGTCTTCACCTGGCACCAGCCCGAAGCGATGCCGCGCGACTGGCTCGAGGCAGTGCACGATCCAGACTATATCGCCGAAGTGATCGAAGCGCGGGTGCCGCCGCACAAGGAGCGCCGCATCGGCTTTCCGGTCACTCCCCAGGTCGCGCTCCGGGCACAGATGGTGCCGGGCGGGACCTATCTCGCCGCCCGGCTGGCGCTGACCCACGGCTACGCCGCGAACACCGCGGGCGGAAGTCACCACGCGCTGGCCGACACCGGCGCGGGGTTCTGCGTATTCAACGATCTGGCGCTCGCCGCGGTGCGGCTGGTCGAAGAGGGGCGGCGCGTGCTGATTGTCGATTGCGACGTCCATCAAGGCGACGGCACCGCCGCGCTCACCGCCGGTCGCCCCGATATCGCGACCTATTCGATCCATGCCGAAAAGAATTTCCCGGTTCGGAAAGCGCGCTCGACGCTCGACGTGGCGCTCGCCGACGGCACGGGGGATGCGGAATATCTCGATACCCTCGCGGCCACGTTGGTGCCGCTACTCGACGATTTCGCGCCCGACCTGATCCTCTACCAGGCCGGCGTCGATCCGCTCGCGGGCGACCGGCTCGGTCGGCTGGGGCTGAGCTACCAGGGGCTGATCGACCGCGACCACTGGATCGCCCGCACCTTCGCCGGCCGCCAAATCCCCTTCGCCAGCGCGCTGGGCGGGGGCTACGGGCTCGATGCGCTCGAGGTCTCGCGACGCCATGTCGCCTCGATCCTCGCGCTGGGATCCGAGACGGCCAAGCAGGCGTTGCAGACCTGACCGCATTTTATACTTTGGGAGTGGCGCCTGTCGGGCGTAGACCCCTCGCAAGGATAGACAAACCGCAGGAACCAATCCGGCCATGGCAACCGCCGCGCATCAGCTGACGCCCGAGGAAGCGTCGGCCCATCCCGCACCCGAAGCGATCGTCGTCCGCTTCGCCGGCGACTCGGGGGATGGCATGCAGCTGACCGGCGGCCAGTTCACGCTTTCGACTGCGCTGGCCGGCAACGATCTCGCCACCTTCCCCGATTTTCCCGCGGAAATCCGTGCGCCGCAGGGGACGTTGTTCGGCGTGTCGGCCTTCCAGATCAATTTCGGCTCGACGCAGATCGATACTGCGGGCGACCAGCCCGACGTGCTCGTCGCGATGAACCCGGCGGCGCTCAAGACCAATGTCGAAGCGTTGAAACCCGGCGGGCTGATCATCGCGGATGCCGGCGAATTCGGCCAGCGCAACCTCGACAAGGCCAAATACGCCGCCAATCCGCTCGAAGACGGGTCGCTCGACAAGTGGCAGCTGCTCAAGCTCGACATTTCGGCGCTGACCGTCGAGGCGGTCAAGCCGTTCGGGCTCGGCAACAAGGAAGCCTTGCGCTGCAAGAACATGTGGACCCTGGGGCTGGCGCTCTGGATGTTCGACCGCGACCGCGCGCCGCTGATCGAATGGCTGCGCACAAAATTCGCCAAGGCGCCCAACCTCGCCGAGGCCAACATCGCCGCATTGAACGCCGGCCACGCTTATGGCGAGACCGCCGAACTCGGCGCGATGGGAATCGCCCAGCGCCAGGTCTCGGCGGCGCCCGCCGAGCCCGGGCTGTACCGCACCGTCACCGGCGCCGATTCGATCTCGATGGGGCTCGTCGTCGGCGCGCAGCTCGCCGGACTGCCGATGTTCTTCGGCGGCTATCCGATCACTCCGGCATCGGCGATCCTGCACAGCCTCGCGCGCTACAAGGAATATGGCGTCACCACTTTCCAGGCCGAGGACGAGATCGCCGCGATCGCCTCCGCATTGGGCGCGTCTTATGCCGGCTCGCTGGGCGTGACGTCGTCCTCGGGCCCGGGCATCGCGCTCAAGGGCGAGGCGATGGGCCTCGCGATCATGACCGAGCTGCCCTTGGTGATCGTCAATTCGCAGCGCGGCGGTCCCTCGACCGGGCTGCCGACCAAGACCGAGCAATCGGATCTCTATCAGGCGGTCTATGGCCGCAATGGCGACGCGCCGATGCCGGTGCTCGCCGCGCGCTCCGCCGCCGATTGCTTCGACGTCGCGATCGAGGCGGTGCGGATCGCCACGCAATATATGACCCCGGTGATGATCCTCACCGACGGCTATATCGCCAATGCCGCCGAGCCGTGGAAGGTGCCCGATATGAGCACCTATGCGCCGTTCCCGGTGACGTTTCATACTGAGCTGCCGCCCGAGGGCGAGAAGTTCCTGCCCTATGCGCGCGACGAGAAGCTCAAGCGCCCTTGGGTCAAGCCCGGCACGCCCGGTCTGCTCCACCGCATCGGCGGGATCGAGAAGGCGCTCGGCACCGGCAATATCGATTATTCGCCGGGCACCCACCAGGCGATGACCGACATCCGCCGCGACAAGGTGCTCGGCATCGACATCCCCGACCAGTCGATCGAGCAGGGGCAGGCGGGCGGCAAGCTCGTCGTGGTCGGTTGGGGGTCGACCTATGGCCCGATCGCCTCCGCGGTCCGCCGCGCGCGGGCCAAGGGGCAGGACGTCAGCCATGTCCATATCCGCCACATCTGGCCGTTGCCGAAAAATCTTGGAGGTCTGCTAGAGAGTTATGAGCATATCCTCGTACCGGAAATGAACACCGGCCAGCTCAAGACGGTGCTGCGCGACCAGTATCTCGTCAACGCGGTTCCGCTCAACAAGGTGTCGGGCCAGCCCTTCACCATCGCCGAGATCGAAGGCGCGATTGATCGCCACCTGTCCAGCGATCGCGCCGAGGAGTTGGGCCCGGACAATAGCCAGCTGCCCAGCCCGGAGGCTGTGAACCCATGAACGAACTGACCACGATCAAGCCCAGCACCCCCAAGGACTGGGAAACCGACCAGGAGGTCCGCTGGTGCCCGGGCTGCGGCGATTATGCGATCCTCAAGGCCGTCCAGCGCACGATGCCAGAGATCGGCGGCACCCCCGAGAACACCGTGTTCGTCAGCGGCATCGGCTGCTCGTCGCGCTTTCCCTATTATATGGAGACCTATGGCTTTCACACCATCCACGGCCGCGCGCCGGCGGTGGCGACGGGAGTCAAGCTCGCCAACCCCGATCTCGACGTGTGGATCATCACCGGCGACGGCGACGCATTGTCGATCGGCGGCAATCACACGATGCATCTGCTCAGACGGAATCTGAACTGCCAGGTGCTGCTGTTCAACAACGAGATTTACGGCCTCACCAAGGGCCAATATTCGCCGACTTCGCGCGAAGGCACCCGCAGCCCGTCGACTCCGTTCGGCTCGGTCGATCACCCGGCCAAGCCCTGCGCGTTCGCGCTGGGCAGCGGCGGGCGCTTCGTCGCGCGGGGGATCGACGTCAACAAGAACCTGCCATCGGTTCTCAAGGCCGCGCACGCGCATCAGGGCGCTGCGTTCGTCGAGATATTCCAGAACTGCATCGTCTATAATGACGACGTGTTCGAGCCGTTCGTGGCCAAACCCAACGCGGCGCGCAACCAGCTCTGGGTCGAGCACGGCAAGCCGATGCTGTTCGCCGGCGGCACCCAGGGCATCAGCCTCGATCGCGAGGCGCTGACGGTCAAGGTCGTCGACGTGATCGACGGCGACTGGCAAGCCGCCGGCGTGATCGTCCACAACGTCACCAATCGTGCGATCGCGCATATGCTGGTCGAGATGCCATTCGGGCCGTTCCCGATGGCGCTGGGCGTGCTCTACGACGACCCCGCGCCGACGTTCGAGAGCGCCGTGGTCGCCCAGAACAGGGCGGCCGCCGAGGGCAAGGTCCCCGACCTGCAGAAGCTCGTCGCCAAGGGCCAGACCTGGATGGTCGACAAGCAGCCGCACAGCCTCTGAGAAGACGCTTGCTCGTGCGCGCGCCGCGTGCATGTAGGGGCCGATGAACGCGCCGACGCGGGAACAGGGTCGCAGCAAGGACAGGGGACGCAGTGGCGGCCCGCTGGCGTTGTTCGCGCCGGCTTTTCATCGCCAGCTCGACCGCCTCGACCGCGGCATCACCGAGGGCAGTCTGGAGCTGCTGCTGCCGAACGGGCGCGCGCGGCTGCTCGGCGGGCGGGCGGACGGCCCCGCGGCAGTGGTGGATCTGCGCAGCTGGCGCGCGTTGCTCCGGCTCGCGCTCGAAGGATCGAGCGGATGGTACGAAGCCTGGGCGGCAGGCGAATGGGCGAGCCCCGATCCGGTCCAGCTCTTCGCCTTGTTCAGCCGCAACCGCGCCGGGCTGGCGCGGCCGGCGCGGGCGACCGGCCCGTGGCGGCTTGCCAAGCGCGTCTGGCACTGGGCGCGTCGCAACCATCGCGGCGGCTCGCGGCGCAACATCGAGTTCCACTACGATCTCGGCAACGATTTCTACCGCCACTGGCTCGACAAGGGCATGACCTATTCGAGCGCGCGGTTCGACGTTCCCGGCCAGTCGCTCGAAGCGGCGCAGCAGGCCAAATTGTCGGCGATGCTCGAGCGCACCGCGACGGTGCCTGGCGAGACGATCCTCGAAATCGGTTGCGGCTGGGGTTCGTTCGCCGAGCTTGCCGCGCGCGCCGGGCGCCGGGTCCACGGCATCACCCTCTCGACCGAGCAAAAGGCCTGGGCCGAAGCGCGTACCGCCGGGCTCGACGACGCCAGCTTCGCGCTCACCGATTATCGCGACGTCAGCGGCCGTTACGACGCCGTGGTGAGCATCGAGATGGCCGAGGCGGTGGGGCGGCAATATTGGCCTGCATATCTGGCGGCGATCCGGCGCGTGCTCAGGCCCGGGGGGCGCGCGGCGCTGCAGTTGATCACCTTCGACGACGCGCTGTTCGAAGGCTATGCCAACAATGTCGACTTCATCCAGCGCTACATCTTCCCCGGCGGCCTGCTGATCCGCGAAAGCGAATTCCGGCGTCTTGCCGCCAGCAACGGGCTCGACTGGCGCGACCGGACTGCGTTCGGGCTCGATTATGCCGAGACGCTCAAGCGCTGGCGCGAGAATTTCGACGCCGCGGCGGCGGCCGGGCGGTTGCCCGCGCAGTTCGACGCGCGCTTCGTGGGTCAGTGGCGCTATTATCTGAAATATTGCGAGGGCGGGTTTCGCGGCGGCGGTATCGACGTCGTGCAGGTCACGCTGGTCAAGGAGGGGCGATGAAGACCTGGATGCTGGCGGGCGCGCTCGCGCTCGCGACGATCACCGGCGCGCCGGCCGCGGCGCAGGACACCAGCGGGCTCCGGAAAGTCGGCGCCGAGGTGCTGTTCTGGAGTCAGGAAAAGCGCGACGCCAATTTTCCCCACATGGAGAAGATATTTCCTGGCCACGTCGTCAAGGCCGGCGGAAAGGTCCGCGCGTTGCCCGCGGGCAAGCCGTTGCCTTTTTCCGACGCCGAGCTGGATGCCTTCATCGCCAGCCAGCACATCTCCGGGCTCATCGTCGTCCAGAACGGCAAGATCCGGCTCGAACGTTATGCCCGCGGCTATGGCCGGGACGGGCGCTGGACCAGTTTCTCGGTCGCCAAGTCGTTCACTTCGACTCTGGTCGGCGCGGCGATCCGGGACGGCTATATCAAGTCGCTCGACGAGCCGGTGACCAAGTACATCCCGGAGCTGGCCGGCAGCGGCTATGATGGCGTCACGATCGCGCAATTGCTCACCATGACGTCGGGCGTGAAGTGGAACGAGGATTATACCGACGCCAAGTCCGACGTCGCCCGGATGTTCCTCGAACCCGTGCCCGCCGGCGAGGACCCGACGGTCCATTACATGAAGAAGCTCCCCCGCGAGACCGCGCCGGGGAGCAAATGGGTCTACAAGACCGGCGAGACCAACCTGATCGGCGTGCTGGTGATGCGCGCGACCAGGAAGCCGCTCGCCGACTATCTCAGCGAGAAGGTCTGGCGGCCGGCGGGCATGGAGCAGGATGCCTTCTGGATGATCGACCCCTCGGGGCACGAAGTCAGCGGCTGCTGCCTGTCGGTGAGCCTGCGCGACTATGCCCGGCTGGGGCAGCTCGCGCTCGAAGGCGGCAAGGGCGTGGTCCCGGCCAACTGGTTCGCCGAAGCGACTCGCGCGCATGCCGATATCGGCGTTCCCGGCCGCGGCTATGGCTATCAATGGTGGACCTATCCGCAGGGCCGCTATGGTGCGCAGGGCATTTTCGGCCAGACGATCCGGGTGGATCCGAAGACGCGCACGGTGATCGCGGTGTCCGCGGCGGCCGATAAGGCGAGCGACCCGGCTTATGGCGCCGCGCGCACGGCGTTCCTCGACAAATTGTTCGCGGCGGCGCGCTGATAGCCGCCCGAGCCTCTTTATCGTCACCCCGGCGAAAGCCGGGGCCCAGGGTCACAAGGGCCGTCCTGTCTGGCTCTGGGCCCCGGCCTTCGCCGGGGTGACGGGCGGGCGTGGTTTAGTCGACGCGCTCGAAATGCCCGGTCTCGAACCCGTCGACCGCCAGCGCCAGGATCCGCTCGGCCACCACTTCGGGCGCCTTGACCGTCTCGGCATTCTCCCCGGGGAACGCCCGCGCCCGCATCTTGGTCCGCGTCGCGCCGGGATCGACTACGCCCACGCGCACGCCGCTGATATGGCGAACCTCCTCGCCATAGCTGAGCAGCAAATTCTCGAACGCTGCCTTCGAAGCGCCATAGGTGCCCCAATAAGCGCGCGGTGTCCGCCCAACGCTCGACGTCAGCCCGATCACCCGCGCCTGCTTCGCCGCCTTGAGCAGGGGATCGAATGCCGCCAGCATCGCCGCCTGGGCGGTGACGTTCAGCGTCAGCAGCTTCGCGAATTCCTTGAAGTCGGTCGCCGGCACCGCGCTCAGCGTTCCCAGCGAGGCCGCGTTGAGCACCATAATGTCCAGTGCCTGCCAGCGCTCGGAGACCGCGGCGGCGAGCCGCGACACGCTTTCATTCTCGGTCAGGTCCATCGGCGCGATCGTCGCCGAGCCGCCCGAGGCGTAGATCGCCTCCTCGACTTCCTCGAGCCCGCCGGCGGTGCGCGCGGTGAGCACGACATGCGCGCCGGCGGCACCGAGCGCGCGGGCAGTGGCGGCGCCAATCCCGCGGCTGGCGCCGGTGACGAGCGCGATACGGTCGGCGAGGGGCTTGTCGGTCATTCGAACTCCGGAAGAATCAGCTCAGCCGACCCGTTCCTCCAGAAGCGCGAACTGGTCAACCGGCGCAAGCTCGTCCTGGTCGGTGAGCGTCGTCGGATATTCGCCGGTGAAGCAGGCGTCGCAATATTTGGGGTGGATATCGGCGCGGCGGGCTTCGCCCAGCGCCTTGTACAGCCCGTCGATGCTGACGAACGCCAGGCTGTCGGCATGGATGAAGTCGGTCATCCCGCCGACATCGAGCTGGGCGGCGAGCAATTTGGCGCGCTCGGGGGTGTCGACGCCGTAGAAGCAGCTGTGCCGCGTCGGCGGGCTGGCGATCCGCATATGCACTTCGGCAGCGCCTGCCTCGTGCATCATCTCGACGATCTTGAGGCTGGTAGTCCCGCGCACGATCGAATCGTCGACCAGCACCACGCGCTTGCCCTTGATCAGCTCGCGATTGGCGTTGTGCTTCAGTTTGACGCCAAGGTGTCGCACCTTGTCGCCGGGCTGGATGAAGGTCCGCCCGACATAATGCGAGCGGATGATCCCCAGTTCGAACGGGATGCCGCTCTGCTGGGCATAGCCGATCGCCGCCGGCACGCCCGAATCGGGCACCGGCACGATCAGATCGGCATCGACCGGCGATTCGATCGCCAGCTGCGCGCCGATCGCCTTTCGCACCGAATAGACGCTGCGGTCCTCGGCGATCGAATCGGGGCGCGAGAAATAGACATACTCAAAGATGCACGGCCGCGGCGACATCGGCGGGAAGGGCTTGTGCGACACGATCTCGTTGCCCTGGACGATCACCAGCTCGCCCGCTTCGACATCGCGGACATATTCGGCGCCGACCACGTCGAGCGCCACGGTCTCGGAGGCGAAGATGATCGAATCGTCGAGCTTGCCCATCACCAGCGGGCGGATGCCCAGCGGATCGCGGCAGGCGATCATCCCCTCGGGAGTCATCACGATCAGCGAATAGGCGCCCTCGACACGCTTGAGCGCGTCGATGAAGCGATCGATCAGCGTGCGATATTGCGACGTCGCGACCAGGTGGATGATCACTTCGGTGTCGCTCGTCGACTGGAAGATCGCGCCGCGCCGGACGAGATCGCGCCGCAACCGCATCGCGTTCGAGATGTTGCCGTTATGCGCCACCGCGAAGCCGCCGCTCGCCAGCTCGGCATAAAGCGGCTGGACGTTGCGGATCGCGGTGTCGCCGGTGGTGGCATAGCGGACATGCCCCGCAGCGGTGGTGCCCGACAGGCTGCGGATGATGTCGTCGCGGTCGAAATTGCCGGCGACATGGCCCATCGCGCGGTGGGTGTGGAACTGGTGACCGTCCCAGCTGGTGATGCCGGCGGCCTCCTGCCCGCGGTGCTGGAGCGCATGGAGTCCCAACGCCACCAGCGCCGCGGCGCCTTCGGAATTGGAAACGCCGAAGATGCCGCACTCTTCGTGCAGCTTGTCGTCATCAAACGGGTGCGTGGTAAGCATCAGCCCTCGAGGGGTTGGGAACTCTCGAGGGCCATATAGGCAGTCCGGTTGGGTTTGTCGCCGGTTTGTCACAGCGAAATGAACCCGAAGGCGGATTCGTTGGTTTTTCAAGGCGAAAGGAGCCTCGCAATGGCCAAGGATCACGGACCCCAGATCAAGAACGACAAGCTTTACGAGGACCTCCGCGCCGATGGCGCGTCGAAGGAAAAGGCCGCGCGAATCGCCAATGCCAAGGCGGCGGGGACGCTCGACCACGAAAGCACCCGGCTCGAGGATCGCTCGAAGGAAGACCTTTACGACGAGGCGAAGGAGATCGGCATCGAAGGCCGCTCGAAGCTGGACAAGGACGAACTGATCGAAGCGATTCGGGAGCATTAATTTCTCACATCGTCACCCCGGCTTTCGCCGGGGTGACGAGGAGGGCGGGGCACGCTAAGCCCTCCCGAGTGACCGACAACCGCGACACCAGCCTCACCCTGAACCCCAAATACGATTCCGCCGGGCTGATCACCGCGGTCGCTACCGACGCGTCCACCGGCGAACTTCTCATGCTCGCGCATATGAACGCCGAAGCGCTCGAAGCGACGCTCGCCACCGGCGAAGCGCATTTCTGGTCGCGCAGCCGCGGCCGGCTGTGGAAGAAAGGCGAGACCTCCGGCCATATCCTGCGCGTGATCGAGGCACGGATCGACTGCGATCAGGACGCGCTGTGGCTCAAGGTCGAGCCCGCCGGCCCCGCCTGCCATACCGGCGCGCGCAGCTGCTTCTTCCGCCGCATCGAAGGCGGCGGGCTGGTCCGCGACGCATGAGGGCGCTCGCGCTGGCGCTGTCGCTCGCCGCCTGCTCGAGCGGGCAGGGTAATGGCAACGCCCAGGCGCCGCAGGACCTCGAGACCGCCGCGATCGAGCGCGGCCTCGTCCGCGACCCGGACGACAGCGACCTCACCGGCCTCTATGCCCGCGACACCGACCGGGTCTGCGTCGTCCGTGCGGGTTCGGCGTTCCGGATCGGCGCCTATGTCGATTATGGCGACCGCATCACCTGCAGCGGCTCGGGAAGCGTCGAGCGCAGCGGCGCCACGCTGCGGATCACCCTCGGCAAGCAGGGCTGCAGCTTCGAGGCGCGCTATGACGGCGACCGGATCAAATTCCCCGGCACGCTTCCCGATGCCTGCAAGCAACTCTGCGCCCGCCGCGCCTCGTTCACCGGGCTCGAAGTGACTCGGCTGAGCGAATCGTCCGCCGAAGCCGCGGCGATGCGCGACGCAAGCGGACGGCGACTGTGCGGGGACTGACGCCAAGCCTTCGACCGGCCCCAGGCTTATCTCGTCACCCCGGCGAAGACGGGGCCCATCTCCTGCACGATCCCCGGAATCGACAGGTGTTGCCAGCGGCCCGTCTGGGAGATGGGCCCTCGCTTTCGCGGGGGTGACGGAGTTGGGGTCCAACCGCTCCAGCAGTTGCCCCCATCGCGCCCCGCTCCTAAAGCCGCGGCATGGCCAATCCGTTCTACATCAGCACTGCAATCCACTATCCCAATGGCCGTCCGCATATCGGCCATGCCTATGAGATGATCGCCGCCGACGCGATCGCGCGCTTCCAGCGCCAGCACGGCCGCGACGTCTTCTTCCAGACCGGCACCGACGAGCACGGCCTCAAGATGGTCCAGACCGCGCGCGACCGCGGCATCGAGCCGCGCCAGCTGGCCGATGAAATGTCGGGTTATTTCCGTGAGATGGCCGACGTCCTCGATATCTCGTACGATCGCTTCATCCGCACCTCCGAGACCGGGCATTATGCCGCCAGCCAGGCGATCTGGCAGGCGATGGCGGATGCCGGCGACTTGTATCTCGATCGCTACGAGGGCTGGTACTCGGTCCGCGACGAGGCGTTCTACGAAGAGAAGGAACTGACCGAGGGGGAAGGGGGCGTCAAGCTCTCGCCGCAGGGCACGCCGGTCGAATGGACCGCCGAGGAGACCTGGTTCTTCAAGCTCGCCAAATACCAGCAGCCCTTGCTCGACTTCTACGCCGCCAACCCCGATTTCATCCGCCCCGAATCGCGCCGCAACGAGATCCTGCGCTTCGTCGAGGGCGGGCTGATCGACTTGTCGGTGAGCCGCACCAGTTTCGATTGGGGCGTGCCCGTTCCCGGCTCGCCCGATCACGTGATGTATGTCTGGGTCGATGCGCTGACCAATTACATCACCGGCGCGGGCTATCCCGACGATGCCGAGCGGTTCGCGACCTATTGGCCCGCCGACATCCACTTGATCGGCAAGGACATCGTCCGCTTCCACGCGGTCTATTGGCCCGCCTTCCTGATGTCCGCCAAGCTCCCGCTGCCGAAACAGGTGTTCGGCCACGGCTTCCTGCTCAACCGGGGCGAGAAAATGTCGAAGTCGGTCGGCAACGTCGTCGATCCGATGGAACTGGCCGAGCTCTACGGCAAGGATGCGCTGCGCTATTTCCTGCTGCGCGACATCAGCTTCGGCAGCGACGGCACGTTCAGCGACGAAGCGATCGTCACTCGCGCCAACGCCGACCTGTCGAACAGCTTCGGCAATCTCGCCCAGCGCGTGCTCGCCTTCATCGCCAAGAATTGCGAGGGCCATGTGCCGGAGGGCCGGGCCGAGGAAGCCGATGCGGCGCTGCTCGCCGAAGTCGACGTCGCCTGCGCCGCATTCCGCACGGCGTTCGACGATCTCGCGCTCAGCCAGGGTATCGAGGCGTGGATGACCGGCGTGTTCGCCTGCAACCAATATATCGACGCGCAGGCCCCCTGGGCGCTCCGCAAGACCGATGCCGAGCGGATGCGCGCGGTGCTGCGGACGCTGATCCGCGCGATCCGCCGGCTCGCCACAACGATCCTGCCGGTGATCCCGACCTCGGCAGGCAAGCTCCTGCTCCAGCTTCCGTCCGAAGACGACGAGGCCTTCCGCATCGCCGCGCCAAGCCCCATCTTCCCGCGACTGGAATTGCAGGCGACCGACGCGTGAGACTGGCCGACAGCCATTGCCACCTGATCTACAAGGGCCTCGGCGAGCAGCAGCCCGAAGTGCTTGCCCGGGCGCGCGAAGCCGGCGTGGTGGCGATGCTCAACATCTCGACCCGCGAGAACGAATGGGATGACGTCATCGCCGTCGCCGAGCGCGAGCCCGACGTCTGGGCCAGCGTCGGCATCCACCCGCACGAAGCCGACCAGCATCCCGACATCGGCACGGCCAGGCTCGTCGAGCGCGCGCAGCACCCCCGCGTCGTCGGCATCGGCGAGAGCGGACTCGATTATTATTACGACCATTCGGACCGCGACCGCCAGCGCGCCAGCTTCCGCGCGCATCTCGCCGCCTCGCGCGAGACCGGCCTGCCGATCATCGTCCACACCCGCGACGCCGAGGACGACACCGCGCAAATCCTCCGAGACGAGATGGGGAGGGGCGCCTTTCCGGGCGTGATCCACTGCTTCACCGCGAGCAGCGCCTTTGCCGACACTGCGCTCGAGCTCGGCTTCTACATTTCGATCTCGGGCATCGTCACGTTCAAGAACGCCCGCGATCTCCAGGAGACCGCCGCGCGCCTGCCGCTCGATCGCCTGCTGATCGAGACCGACGCCCCCTTCCTCGCCCCGGTGCCGCATCGCGGCAGGACCGGCGAGCCGGCGTTCGTCGCGGATACGTGCCGCTTCCTCGCCCAACTCCGCGGCGAAGACCCCGAGCAATTGGCCGAAGCCACCCGCCAAAATTTCCACAAGCTCTTCGCCAAGACCCTGGCGTGAGCTCAACCCCTTACCGTCACCCCGGCGAACGCCGGGGCCCAGAGTCACAAAGGACATTGCGTGCGGTTCTGGATCCCGGCGTTCGCCGGGATGACGAAGATTATGGATCATCGTCCTGCAGCGGATCGAACCCGAAATCCTCCGCCAGATCGCGCCAGGTCGGATTCTTCTTCTCGATCAGTTCCAGCTTCCACTCGCGCCGCCACTCCTTGATCCGCTTCTCGCGAACGATCGCCGGCTCCATCTCGGCATGAACCTCGAACCAGACCAGTCGGTTGACGTCATATTTGGCCGTGAAGCCATCAAAGGTCTTGTTGCGGTGCTGGTGGATCCGCCCGAGCAGCTGCGAGGTCACTCCAGTGTAGAGCGTCCCGTTACGACCGCTTGCCATAATGTAGACCACCGGGATTTTTTCCACGATCCTGCTTTTACCCCAGCCGTCACCCCGGCGAAAGCCGGGGCCCAGAGTCACAAGCTGTACGGTTCTGGGCTCTGGGCCCCGGCTTTCGCCGGGGTGACGGTGACGGGCGCTGTGCCATGCTGAAAATCCGCATCCTCGGCTCGGGCACGTCCTCGGGCGTCCCGCGCATCGGCAACGACTGGGGCGCCTGCGACCCTGAAGAACCCCGCAACCGCCGCACCCGTGCCTCGGTCCTCGTGACCACCGACACCACCAGCATCCTCGTCGACACCAGCCCCGACATGCGCGCGCAGCTCCTCGCCGCGAATGTCGCCGATGTCGACGCCGTGATCTGGACCCACGATCATGCCGATCACACGCACGGCATCGACGATCTCCGCCAGCTGATGCACCTTCGGGGCGAACCCGTGCGCGGCTATGCACGGCCGTTCACGCGCGCGCAGCTCGAGGCGAAGTTCGCCTACGCCCTTTTCGGTCGCGCGGGCTATCGGCCCACCGTCGCGCTGGAAACCCTGCCCGACAGCCTGACCATCGGCGACATCCGCATCACCGTCGCCGATCAGCCGCACGGCGGGATAACCTCCGCCGGGATTCGCTTTGATAGTAACGATAAATCAATAGGTTATGCTACAGACTTCCATGATATGACGAGCGCCATGCGCATGCTGTATACGGGTCTCGACATTTGGGTGGTCGACGCCTTGCGCCGTGCCCCGCACCCGACGCATCCTACCCTGGCGCAAGTACTGGGCTGGGTAGGGGAGTTGCAGCCGCGCCGCGCCGCGCTGGTTCATATGGACCAGTCGATGGATTATATGAGTCTCGCCGCCGAGCTGCCCTCTGGGGTCGAACCGGGCTTTGACGGCCTGGAGATGCCGGCGTGAGCGAGTGGGACAGCATGGACCTGATCTATCTGGTGGGCGTGCTGGTGCTCGTTCTCAGCGCGCTTTCGATCCGCAAATTGTCGATCGGCTTCGTGCTGCGCTCGCTGATCAGCTGGGCGCTGATCATCGTGCTGACTGTGCTCGCGGTCGCGCACCGCCACGAGATCGGTGCGGTGTTCGCGGCGGCGTCGGCCAAGCTGGGCATCGACGACCAGCAGGTCGACGGCGGGACGGTGCGCATCCGCATGGCGCCCGACGGCCATTTCTGGGCGCGGGTCACGATCAACGGCGTCGCGCGGCGGATGCTGGTCGATAGCGGCGCGACGATCACCGCGATCTCGGACCGCACCGCCGCCGAGTCGGACGTCAAACCCGGCAGCGGGCTGCCGGTGATGATCGAAACCGCCAACGGCACCGTAGCGGCACGCCGCGGCCGGATCGACAAACTCGCGATCGGGCCGCTCGAGACCGAGGATCTCGGCGTAGTGGTATCGGAGAGCTTCGGCGACCTCGACGTGCTCGGCATGAACTTCCTGTCGCGGCTGCACAGCTGGCGCGTCGAGAACAACGTGCTGGTGCTTCAGCCCAGGGCCGACGCCGGCAGCCAGGGCAGCGACGTCACCGAACCGGCGAAACCCGCGGAGCGCCGCCGTCCGCGCGGGGAGCGCGAAAGCTGAGATAATCCCGCTCTCAATTTAACATAATGTATATTATCGTTCTGATATAAAGCCCGACCGTCGGGCTGAGGACCGCTGCCCCTCTCGCGGTCCTTCTTCGCGAACCGCACTATTTCAAGCGTACCCCATACAGCGCGTGGTGCGTCAGCACGAACAAGGTCCGGCGATCGCCGCCGCCCAGGACGAGCTGCAGCGGCCGCTCGGGCATGTCGATCCGGCCGATCTGCTTGCCCTCGGGCGAATAGACGAAGATCTGCCCGTTCGCGACGTAGACGCGGCCTTGCGCGTCCGCGACGACGCCTTCGCCGCCACGCTCGGCAAACGGCACCAAGTCGGTGATCGCACCATTCGCGCCGACCAGCCCGCTATAGGTCCGGTTCTCCGAGCCGTTGGTCAGGAACACCCGCGTGCCCGGCTTGCCCTGGATCAGGCCATAGCTGTCGAGCGTGTGCGAGAAGCGCAGCCCGCGATGATCGGGCGGGCCCTGCTGAAACACGCGGAACGCCGGCAGTACCACGCTGCCGTCGGGCGACACATATTGCTGGGCCTTGGGCGCCGCCAGGTCGCTCGCGAACATCTCGGCGAGCGTCCTGAACTGATAGGTCTCGGGATCGATCTGATCGCGAAACTCGCCATTGACCCACCAATTGACCGGCAGCACCAGCGCGGCACCAGGTCGCGCACTCGCCGGCGTCGCCGGGATCACCGTGAATTCCTGATCGGGCGCGTTGGGCGCGAAACTGTAGACCGTGCCGTTGCGGCCATAGGACGACAGCACCAGCAGATTGCCCGACCGGTCGACGGTCAGATTGACCGGATCCAACGGTGCATCGCGGACCAGCTCCAGCTTGCCGCCGTCCGACCAGCGCCAGATCCGCCGGAAGAAGCGATCGATGAAATAGAGCTTGCCGCCCGCGTCCACTGCCCCGCCGCCGATCGAGTGGAACCCGTCAGCGAGCTTCTCGACAGTGGCGCCCCGGAAGCTGGCCGCCTCCACTGGACTGGGCTTGGCCGGAACATCGAGCACAGCGAATTCGCGCTCGCGCACGTCGATCGCGTGGGTGACGTCGCGAATGGCGTTCTCATACGGGAACTTCGTCAGCCGCAGGAACGTCGCGCAGCCATTCTCGTCGCACGTACCGATTCCGCTCTCGCCGTTCACATGCACGTTGCGGAAGCGGATATCGTGCGAATTGTACAGGGCGACCGCCGCGGGCGCTGCCTTGCGCGTCCGGGTGACCCGGTAGCCGTGGAAATTGGCGACCAGGATGTTGCGCGAATCGCGGATCTCGAGCGCGACGGTGTCGAGCCCCTCCCCGGCTTCCTCCTCGGTCTGCGGCGCCAGCAATTCCCAATTGGCGACGCGGTTGAGCGCGATCTCGCTGCGGACATGATGCTCGACCGAGGCCTGGATGATCCGCCCCGGCGTCTCGGTATCGGAGATCAGGATGCCCGGGTGGGCGAAGGTGCTGGGGCTCCAGATATTGGCGAAGGTGCCGCCGCCGCCCGCGGTTACCCACAGGCTGGCATATTGCCCGTCCCACCGCCGCGCCGCCTCTGGATCGGCGGTGGCGTTGTTGTTGTACGGAGTGACGCGGCTGCCGTCGAAGCGATTGGTGCCGTGGCCGCCCTGAAACTTGACGTCGTTCACCAGCGAAGCGGCGCCCGCCATCCACAGCAACGCCGTTGCGCGCGGATTGGCGCCCTGCGTATCGAGCCCGAGCCCGGCGACGATCGCGTCGCCCCCGCGCGCGCTTTCGATCAGCGCCTTGGGGGTGCCGATCCCCTGATAGCCGGGCGTCCCGTCGGGCAGCACGATCTGGGTAAGGCTCGGGTGCAGTCCGAGCAGCACCGTGTCGGGGCGCAGCCGCAGCGTGTCGCTGACCCGGTAGAAGCCGGTGGGCAGATAGACCACGCGGTGCGTGTCGATTGCCTTCTGCAGCGCGGCGGTATCGTCGGTCTTGTCGTCGCCCTTTGCGCCCGCGGCGCGCACGCTGACCCATTCGGAAACCGCCGGCAGCGCGCGGATGACGGGCGCCGGAACTGGCGGCAGCGCCGCGATCCGGCTTGCCTGCATGTCGGTCTTGAATTCGCCCATCCGGCCGAGCCCGGGCAAGGTCAGCCCGTAGGTAAAGCTCGCGACCTGATAGGCGTGCCCCGCCCGCGCCACCGTCTTCCCGCTGTCGCGGAAGCGGGCGAACACCGGGGTGTTGGCGGCGACCACATTCTGGAAGCCGATCTGGGTGTAGACGTTGTTCTCGTTCGAGATGATCACGCCGGCCTTCGAGACATTCTCGAAGCGCACGTCCTGTCCCCACAGCCAGTCGCCATAGCCACGGTCGATCTCGATCCCCACCGGCACGTTGCGGAAGGCGACGTTGATCAGCGTCAGCCCGGCCTCATGCTCGCGGATGGCCGCGTCGCGCTGGCCCTCGAAGGTCGAGTCGACCAAGGCGAAGGGCCAGGCGGGCGACGTCTTCTCGGCGAGGATGCCATAGCGCCCGCCGCGGAAATGCAGATCCTCGGCCTGGTTGGCGACATGATAGAGCCCCGCCAGCCCCGATCCGATGTCGAAATCCACATGGCTGACGAAGCTGTGCTGCGCGGCATGGAAGCGGATCGCGGTCGCCGCGGGATTGCCGTCGAGGATGCGGAAGTCCACATTGCCCAGCGCGGTATAGAAGGTCCCCGAATTGGCGTCGGGCACATCCTTGTTGAGCGGCACGCCGGGCGGCGGAAAGGCGACGGGGCCGCGCTGCCCCGAATCCGCTCCCGGCCGCGCCCCGGCGAAGACCAGCATATGCGCGACGCCGCGCTGAAAGCCGGGCGTGTTCGCGCCGAGCACGATCACCGGGCGCTTGGCGCCGATCCCGAAGATGCGCACCGCCGGCCATAGATAGATCGTCCGGCTGATCCGGTATGTGCCCTCGGGCAGGAACACGATCCCGCCGCCCTTCCCCGCCGCCTTGTCGATCGCGCGCTGGATCGCCGCGCTGTCGTCGGCCCGGCCATCGCCTGCTCCCGCGACGGTCACCGCGCCGGGCTCGTCGGGGGCACTGGTATAGACCGATTGGGAGGCGGCGGCCTCGACCGTGCCGAACAGCGCCAGCAAGGCCGCGCAGATCCCGATCAGTCGCTGGTGCATGATGCGCGCGCCCTATAAAAAAGGGTCCCGGCCGTTAGGCCGGGACGAGTTCCCACGGGAGGTGGGTTTCGGTCAGAAGTTGAAACGGACGCCGACACGATAGGTGCGTCCGAGCGTGTCGTAGAGCGCCGGATTGACGTCGAGACCGGTATTGGTCTGCGGCGACGGCGCCGGATCATGGTCGAACAGATTGTCGACCTTGAAATAGGCCTTGATCGCCGAGCTCAGATTGTACGAGCCGCCGACGTCGACATAGAAGGCGCCTTCCATCTTGTTGCGGTCGATCGTCGGATGGTTGCCGGTCGATGCCGGGCAGCCCGAGCTGCACACGACATATTGGTTGCCGTACACGCCGTCGGAGAACCAGCGCTCTTGAACGACCAGCCCGAAATGCTCGTTCTCGTAGCTCTGGATCGCCAGCCACTTCCAGTCGGGAGTGTTGCCGGTATTGGCGCCGGCCTGGTCGACCGGGTCGACTCCGGCGATGCCCGCCTTGACGATGAACTCGCGGATGTTGGTGCCCAGCGCGCGCAGCGTAAAGCTACCCGGCAGCCCCAGCGGCTGGGTCCAGCGATAGCTCGCCTCGATGTCGAACCCGCTGGTCTTCCACGAAGCGAGGTTGAACGGCTGGACGTTGATGAAATTGCCGCCCTGGACCGGGCTGTTGAGCACGAAGCCGCCGCAGAACGCCTGATTGCCTTCGAAGCAGAACCGCACGATCTGGTCGGCAGACAGCGTCGAGACCACGCTGTCGAGCTTGATGACGTAATAGTCGAACGACAGGCTGAGCCCGGGCAGCCAGGACGGATTGGCGAGCGCGACGCCGACTTCGGTGTTGCGCGCGATCTCGGGCTTGAGGTTCGGGTTGCCGACCGTGTTCTGGAACGCCTGCACCGCGCCGGCGGGCGGGAACGGGTTGGCGAAGTTCGGCAGCGTGGTCACCGTCGGCGCGGCGAACAGCTCCGACAGATTGGGCGCACGCACGTCGCGCGAGGTCACTGCGCGCAGCCGGAAGCCGTCGAGCGGGGTTTCCCAGGTCCCGCCGATCTTCCACGCCCAGACGGTGCCCGACGTGCTGTAATGCGTCATGCGCGCGGCGCCGTTGAGGTTGGCCTTCCCCGCCCCGCCGCCGTTGAACAGCGGCAGGTTGAATTCGGCCGAGCCTTCATAGACGTCATAGGCGCCGCTGCCGTTCTTGTAATTGCCCGCCGCCCAGTTGCTGCCCAACGGTGCGTTGAGCAGCGGATCCGCCGGATAGGCATCGCTGTTCGGACTCAGCGGAGTGACGCCCGCGCCATAGGGATCGCCGTGCACGCTGTAGAATTCGTGGCGATATTCGCCGCCGAACGCCAGCGACAGCGGGCCGGCCCACAGGTCGAACAGATTGCCCGAGAAATTGACGCTGGCGACATCCTGGGTGAGCTTGGTGCGCTGTAGCGGCCCGTTTTCGGGCATCACATAAGCCAGCGCCGCGGAGGACGGCACGGCGCCGCCGAACACGTTGATCGGCTGGCATCCCGCCGCCCGCGCGCCGGCATCGGCGCAGACGATCGCGCCGTTCAGCGTGATTGCGTTGGTGGCCGCGACATAGCGGTTCTGCAGGACGATGTTGTTGACGTCGATATGGGAAATGGTGGTGCCATGCTCGTAATAGGCGTCATAGTTCCAGTCGCCTCCGCCAATGCCGAACTGGCCCTTTACGCCACCGACGAAGCGATACTGGCGGCGATCGGTATAGACTCGGGTGTCGGGAAACGCGCCATTGCTCGTCCCGAAGTTGAAGTTGGTGATCCCCGCGGTGGCGCAGCGATCGCGCACCAGCTGCGGCAGGAACGGATTGGCGCATTGCACGGTGAGATTGGGCCGGTTGTACCCCGGACTCGGCTGGTTGTTGGTCTTCACCTGCGCGACGTTGACGGTCAGGTAGATTTCGTTGTTCGGGGCGAAATCGTAGCCGATCCGGCCGAAGCCGTTGACTCGCTGGAGCTCTGAAACCAGCGACGCGCCCGAGCCCGGCGCACCCGACAGGTCGCCGCCGACGCAGAAGCTGTTGCCGGGGTAGCAATTCGACACGCGGCCATTGCCGAGCGGCGCCCCGCCCGACCCGTAGTTGAAATTGTACGGCGTGCCGTTCACGTCGAACGCGATGCCCTGCAGCGGGCCGTTGTTGATCAGCCCGTAGCGCGCATATTGATAAGGCTGGGCATAGTCGCTGTAGACGAACTGCGGCGCGCCGTTGTTGGTCTGCCCGGTGTTGAGCAGGGTCGAGGCGCGATACCAGTCGCGCTTGCCGGCGAGATCGGTGCCGAAATCGCCCGGGCCGACGCCGCCGTCATGGGCATATTCGCCGCTGACGATCAGATGGAGCTTGTCGTCGGCGAATGCAGTGCCCCAGGCGGCCTGCGCGAGGATCTGCTCGTTGTCGCCATACGTGGTGACGCCACCCTGCACATTGCCCTTGAAGCCGGTGAAGCGCGTATCGGTGATGAAGTTGACCACCCCGCCGACCGCGTCCGAGCCATAGGTCGCCGAGGCGCCGCCATTGACCACGTCGACGCGCTTGACCAGCAATTGCGGGAACATGCTGATGTCGGGCACGCCCGTGACGTTCGCGCCGACGACGCGCTGGCCGTCCAGCAAGGTGAGCGTCCGGATCGCGCCGAGCCCGCGCAGCGAGAAGGAGCTCAGCCCCTGCTGGCCGCTCGAAGTGCTGAATGTCCCCGTCGAGGTTCCCGTCGAACCCTGGAGCGACGGCAATTGCGCGATCGTGTTGAACAGGTTGGGCTGGGCGTTGGCGGCGATCTGCTCCGCGCCGATCACCGTCGTAGGCGTGGGCGCGTTGAACCCGCTCGCAATGATGCGCGAGCCGGTGATGACGATGTCGTCGGCATCGCGCTCGGCGGCGGCTTCGGGCACGGTCTGGGCCGGCGGCGGGGCGACTTCCTCCTGCGGCGCGGTCTGCGCGTGCGCGGTCCCAGCCAGCGCCATCGCGGCGAGCGCAATCATGCTGACGCCGCAGCGCTGCCGATCGAGTGCGAAAATCCCCTTCATAAGTCCCCTCCAACCTTCTTGTTTTGTGTCCGGACGGTATCTCCCGCCCCGCCGCACCGCACGTACGACATAGGTCGTAGCGACAGGGCCAAGGCAAACTCCCCTCCCTGCAAGGGAGGGGTGGGTGCGAGCCCAACGAGCTGTGTCGATCAAAAAGAAAAGGCCGGGCATCGAGCCCGACCTTTTCTTACCACCCCTAACCCCTCCCTAAGCGGGAGGGGGATTTTGAAACGCCCTAAGGCCGCGCCGCGTAGAGCGCGTGGTGAGTCAGGATGAACAAGGTGCGTCGGTCGGGCCCGCCGAACAGGATCTGCAGCGGCCGCTCGGGAACGTCGATCCGCCCGGCTTCCTTCCCGTCGACGGCGTAGACGAACACCTGGCCGTTCGCGACGAAGACACGGCCCTGGTCGTCGACCGCGACGCTCTCGCCGCCGCGATTGGCGAAGGGCTTGAGGTCGGTCAGCGTGCCCCCAGCGCCCACCGCGCCGCTATAAGTGACGTTCTCCGACCCGTTGGTGACGAACAGCCGCTCGCCCTGCCGCCCGCTCACCAGCCCATTGGCGTTGAGCCCGTTCGACCAGCGCCAGCCGACATGGTCGATCGGCCCCTGCTGCCAGACGCGGAACGCCGGCAGCGCCAGGCTGCCGTCGGGCGAGACATATTCCTGCGGCTTGGCCGTACCGGCCTCGCGCGCGAACATCTCGGCGAGCGTGGCGAACTGATGGCTCTGCGGATCGAGCTGGTCGCGAAACTCGCCATTGTGCCACCAATTGACCGGCAGCAGCGTCCTGCCCTTCGCGCGGGAGCGCACCGGCGTCGGCGCGATCACCTTCAGCTGGTCCGCGGGCGCGTCCGGATCGAGCGAATAGACTCCGCCCTTCGGCCCGAGCGACGACAGCACCAGCAGATTCCCCGATGCATCGACCGCCAGATTGACCGGATCGAGCGCATGATCGCGCACCACCTCGAGCCCCTTGGCTTCGGTGAACCGATGGATCCGCTGGAATCTTCGGTCGATGAAATAGAGCGCGCCCTTCGCGTCCACCGCCGCGCCCGATATCGACCAGAACCCCTCCGCGACCTTGTCGACTGGCACCGCATTCGGCACCCGCGCCGCGATGGCCCGCTCGGCCGGCCCGATATCGAGCTTCGCAAACTCGCGCTCGCGGACGAGAAGCCCGCGCGTCACATCCTCGATCGCATTGTCGAACGGATATTTGCTCGCGCGCAGGAAGGTCCCGCAGCCTTCGTCGTCGCAGCTCGCATAGCCGCTCTCGGCGTTCACATGGACATTGCGGAAGCGGATGTCGCTCGAGTTGAACAGCCGCACGGCGCTGCGCTGCGGGGCATAGCTGCGCGTCACCCGATAGCCGTGATAATTGGCGAACAACAGGTTGCGCGAATTGCGGATCTCGAGCCCGACGGCGTTGGGCCCGTCGGCGACTTCCTGCTCGGTCTGCGGCGCGAGGAACTCCCAGTTCTGGACATTGTCGAGCACGAACTCGTTGCGCGCATGATGCTCGACCGACATCTCGTAGACATGGCCCGGCGTGCTGGTGTTGGTCACCGTGAACCCCGCCGAAGCGAAGGTATTGGGGCTCCATACATCGGCGAAGGTGCCGCCGCCGCCGTCGGTCACCCAGATGCTCGGATATTGCGCGTCCATCCGCCCGTCGGATACCGGATCGCCGCTCCGCGCCGACAGCGTGCCGAGCGGCTTGCCATCAGCGGTGGGCGTCCCGCCGCCGCCCATGATCTTGACGTCCTCGACCAAGCTGTGCTCGCCCGAGCGCCACAGCAGGGCCGACGCCCGCGGGTTCACCCGCCCGGTGAACAGCCCGAGCCCCGACAGGATGTTGTCGCCGCCGCGCGGGGTCTCGAGGATCGGCAGCACGCTGCCCAATCCCGCATGCCGCGGATTATCGTCGGGGATGTAGAGCTGAGTCATCGCCGGATGCAGCCCGATCAGCACCGTGTCGGCGCGCAGCTTGAGCCGGTCGGTGACTTTGTAGAAGCCCGCCGGGAAATAGAGCACGCGCCGCGTGTCGATCGCGCGCTGGATCGCGGCGGTATCGTCCGCAGCGCCGTCGCCGACCACGCCGAGGCCGCGCACATCGACCCATTCGGCCATTTTGGGCAGCGCCCGGATCGCAGGCGCGCGCCGCTTCGGCATCGCGCGCAGCGGCCGGATATCCGCCTCGGTCGCATAATTGCCCATCTGCCCCAGCTCGGGCACGCTCAGCCCGTAGGAGAAGGACGCGACTTTGTACGCCTTGCCCTTGCCGTCGATCGTCCGCCCGCTGTCGCGAAACCGCGCGAACACCGGGCTGTCGACCGCGAGCGCATTCTCGAACCCGATCTGGGTGAACACGTTGTTCTCGTTCGAGATCACCACTGCCGCGCGGCTGACCTTCTCGAACCGCACATCCTTGCCCCACAGCGAGTCGCTATAGCCGCGGTCGATCTCGATCCCCACCGGGGTGTTGCGGATCGCGACATTGACCAGAGTCAAATCGACTTCATGCTCGCGGATCGCCGCATCGCTCTGCCCGTCGAAGGTCGAATCGATCAGGGTGAACTGCCACGCCGGCGACGTCTTCTCGGTGACGATGCCGTAGCGCCCTCCCCTGAAATGGACGTTCTCGATGACGTTGCCCGCCTGGTACACCCCGGCAAAGGCGGTCCCCAGGCGAAACTCCATGTCGCTCAGAAAGGCATGCTGCGCCATGCGGAAGCGCACCCCGGCTGCGGCCGGATTTCCCTCGCCGATCTCGATGTCGACATTGCGCATCGACGAATAGAAGGTGCCCGAATGGGCATCGCGCACCACCTTGTCGCGCGGCACGATCGTCGGCACCGGCACCGGCACCGGACCCGTCTGATATTGCGCCTCGCCGCCGAACACGATCATCGTCGAGACGCCCTGCTGGAACCCGGGCGTGCTCGCCCCGAGCAGGATCACCGGGCGGGTGGCCCCGACGCCATAGACCCGCACGCCTGCCGGCACGATCAAGCTGCGGGTGATGCGATATCTGCCCGAAGGCAGGAACACCATGCCGTGCCCGGTCTTGCCGCGCGCCTGGTCGAACGCCTGCTGGATCGCGGCGGTGTCGTCGGCTTTGCCGTCGCCAGCGGCCTTGACGGTGACCGCGCCGGGTTCGGCAGGTGCGGTCGGGAACACCGATGCGCCTTGTGCCTGGGCCGTGGCCGGAAGGGTCAGCGCGGTTGCCGCGAGCAACCCGGCCCATACGCAGCGCATCTCCATCCTATTCTCCTTCGCGTGACCAGCGTGGCTACCCCGCGCTCCCGTGTGAGGCACGTGCGACCAAGGTCGTAGTTTCCAGCCGAGGGGCGCCGATCCAGAAAGCCCGGCAGCATCGCCCGCGGTGTGAGCCCGGGAGCCGCCCGGCTGCTGAGGACGCCGACTTGCCGCCACCCCCTGACTCCGCCCCGCTGGCAATCGTCGTGATGGGCGTCAGTGGTTGCGGAAAAACCACTTTGGGAGCGCTCCTCGCCGAGGCCCTGCATTGCCCGTTCCTCGACGGCGACGATTTTCACGCACCCGAGGCAGTCGCCAAGATGCGCAGCGGCCAGCCGCTCGACGATATGGATCGCTGGCCGTGGCTCGAGCGCCTCGGCGCGGCCACTGCCCGTGCGATTGCCGAGCATGGCGCCGCCGTCACTGCCTGCTCGGCGCTGCGCAGATCCTATCGCGACCGGCTGCGCGCGACGATCGGTCGGCCGGCTCGCTTCGTCCTGCTCGACATTCCACGCGCGCAACTGCTGCAGCGACTGACCGATCGCGGCGGACATTTCATGCCGGCCACTCTCCTCGACAGCCAATTGGCCACGCTCGAACGACCGCTGGACGAAGCCGACTCGATCATCTTCGCCGATGAAAGTCAGCCCTTATTGCTGCGCGACCTCATCCTGGCGCAATTGCCGGGCGGATCGGCGCGGCATCCTGCTCTCTGACAAAGCTGTCAGACAGGTTTCAAGCGCCGTTCTACTGGGTAAGCCGCAGTATCACGCGCTTTTTTCGCACGTTGACAACGCTGCCAGCAAAATATCGCTTGAACCTGTCTGACTGATTCCGGTATTGTTAGCGTTAACGTATCCCAAGGCGTTTTCGGCATAAGCCGATGATCGCCTTCAAAATCGGACGCGAACAGGAGAGGTACTATGCATGCCGCGATGGATCTGCATGACAGTCTCGATCACGAGCGGAGGCCCATGCCTCCCTGCCCACCGCCGCGGCTCACGCCGACCCAGATGGAAGTCCTGCGTTGCGTCCATTCGGGGCTGCTGAACAAGCAGATCGCGTACGAGCTCGGCATCGCCGAGGCCACGGTCAAGGTTCACATGACCGCAGTGATGCGCAAGCTCAACGTCCGCAACCGCACCCAGGCCGCGATCGCCGCGGGCGATTTCGGCTGGGGCGGCGCCTGGCGCGCATGAGCTGAGGCGGGATCCGCGCGGTGGCGGCAGCGCGGCGGCGGCGCTATGCTGGGCACCCGTTCCCGCCCGAGAAGAGCCCCCTGAGCATGCGCCAAGTGAATATCGACCGCCTCGTCTCGATCATGGCGCGGCTGCGCGATCCCAAGACCGGTTGCGAATGGGATACGGTCCAGACCTTCGAGACGATCGCCCCCTATACGATCGAGGAGGCGTATGAAGTCGCCGACGCGATCGAGCGCGGCGACATGGCCGAGCTCAAGGACGAGCTCGGCGATCTGCTGCTCCAGGTCGTGTTCCACAGCCGCATTGCCGAGGAGGCGGGGCATTTCGCGCTTCCCGACGTGATCGACAATATCAGCGACAAGATGGAGCGCCGCCACCCGCACATCTTCCTCGGCAAAGCCGAGGGCGGCCATCACCTCTGGGAGCAGATCAAGGCCGAGGAGCGCGGCGCCAAGGGCCACGAAAGCGCGCTCGACGGCGTGGCGCTCGGCCTTCCCGCCTTGCTCCGCGCCGAAAAGCTCCAGAAGCGCGCCGCGCGCACCGGCTTCGACTGGCCCGATCCGAGCGGCGCCCGCGCCAAGATCGACGAGGAGCTGGCCGAAGTCGAAGCCGCCGAAACCATTGACGAGCGCGAGGAAGAGATCGGCGACCTACTGTTCGCAATGGTCAACTGGGCCCGCAAGCACGGCGTTGACCCCGAAGCCGCTTTGCGCGGCGCCAATGCCAAGTTCGAACGCCGCTTCAAGGCGATGGAGGACGAAGCAGGGGATGCGTTCGCGGGGCTCGATCTGGAGGGCAAGGAAGCGCTTTGGCAAAGCGCGAAAGCCAGTGGCGTTTGATGAAGAAGCTCCTCTTCGTCTGCAGCCAGAACCGTCTCCGAAGCCCATCGCCGAGCAGATCTTCGCGGGCCATCCGGCGATCGAGGTCAGTTCAGCCGGCACCAATCACCATGCCGAAAATCCGCTGGACCGGCGAATTGGTCGAGTGGGCCGATCTGATCGTAGTGATGGAGCGCGCGCGTCGCAACAATACGCATGCTGCCCAGCCGGTGTCGGCGCTTGCAATGTAGGGTTTCGCCTGCTCGACTGACCGGCGCTGGCCACCAGCCCCGCCCTTTGAACCGTAGAGCTGCCCCCACACGCCCCCTTTCGTCACCCCGGCGGAGGCCGGGGCCCAGAGCCAATCAGGTCATCGCCAAATAACCGGGATCCCGGCTTTCGCCGGGATGACGGTGTTTGGCCGTCGTCGCCACGCCCTGGAATGCAGAATCCGCAAAGCGTCACACTGTCAACTTCGGCGGCATGTTGTTCCACATTCCCCTCGCAAATGCGCGACAACCGCACCTCGCGCGCAAAACGCGTTTCCCGCGTCCGCAAATTCCGCGTTCAGCCCTGCCGCGTCAGAAACCGCTCATAATCCCCCGGCGCCATCCGCACTTCGTACAGCGCCTGATCGTCCTCGATCCGCTGCTCGACGACTTCGCCATGCTGGTGGAGCCACGCCGCGCCCGCGCCGTCGCCCGAGGCCAGCGTGATCCAGAAGCGCCGATGCCCCGCGGTCAGCCGAGTCGCAACCGTGGCGATCAGCGCATCCACGCCCTCCCCCGTCAACGACGAGAGCGGCATCACGTCCTCGCGCTTGCCGGCATCCTCGAGCAATTGCGCGCGCCGCTCCTCGTCGAGCAGGTCGAGCTTGTTCCACGCCTCGAAGCGCGGCGTCGCCTCGGCCACGCCGATCTCGCTCAGCACCTTCTCGACATCGGCGCGCTGCGCCTCGCTGTCGGGATGCGCCACGTCGCGGACGTGGATGAGGAGATCCGCCGACACCACTTCCTCCAGCGTCGCCTTGAACGCCGCGACCAGCTGGGTCGGCAGCTCGGAGACGAACCCCACCGTGTCGGACAGGATCGCCTTGTCGATCCCCGGCAGCGAAATCTGTCGCAAGGTCGGGTCCAGCGTCGCGAAGAGCAAATTCTCCGCCATGACGTCAGCGCCAGTTAACCTGTTGAAAAGCGTAGACTTTCCAGCGTTGGTATAGCCGACCAGCGCAATCACCGGCCAGGGCGCCCGCTGGCGCCGGTCGCGGTGCAAGGTCCGTGTGCGCGAGACCTGGTCGAGCTCCTTCTTGAGCCGCGCCATGCGGTCGCGAATCAGTCGGCGATCGGCCTCGATCTGGGTCTCGCCCGGGCCGCCGAGAAAGCCGAAGCCGCCGCGCTGGCGCTCGAGATGGGTCCAGCTGCGCACCAGCCGGCCCGCCTGGTAATCGAGATGCGCGAGCTCGACCTGCAGTCGCCCCTCGGCGGTGCGCGCGCGCTCGCCGAAGATCTCGAGGATCAGCCCGGTGCGGTCGATCACCTTGCACTTGAGCGCGGTTTCGAGGTTGCGCTGCTGCACCGGGGTCAAGGCCGCATCGAAGACCGCGAGTTGAAGTTCCTGATCGCGAACGGTTTCGGCGATCGCCTCGACCTGGCCCGAACCGATCAAGGTCCCCGGCTTGGGCTGGCGCAATTTGACCGCGAGCTTCTCGCGCACTTCGACGCCGATCGCCGCGGCAAGCCCCGCAGTCTCTTCGAGGCGCGCGTCGGCGTCGCGCGAACTGGCGCCCATTTCCGGGTAGACGACAATCGCGCGCGCACCGCGGGCAAATTCGTCGGCGTCGCGGTCAAAACCTGTGGACATGAATGCTCAATCGCCGTCGGGCGCAGTTGTTTCCTCGGCCAGGTTGAGCGGGTGCGCCGGCTGGACCGTCGAGACGGCATGCTTGTAGACCAATTGCGCCATGCCCTCGCGCTGGAGCAGCATGCAGAACAGGTCGAATGCGGCGATCTGGCCCTGCAGCATCACGCCGTTGACCAGGAACATCGTGACGTTTTCCTGCTGCTTGCGCACCGCATTGAGGAAGATTTCCTGCAGAACCGGGTTCTTGTGCTGGAATTCTCCCGCCGCTTCGAGGAGCGTGGCGAGATCGATCGGGCCGGCGGGCATGATCGTCGAGATCGCATGCTTGTAGATCAGCTGCGACTGGCCGTCGCGGCGGAGCAGCACCGAAAAATTATCGAACCAGGTGACGATGCCCTGAAGCTTGACGCCTTTCACGAGGAACATCGTGACCGGCACTTTCGAGCGCCGGAGCGAGTTGAGGAACAGGTCCTGAAGCGAAGTCTGCTTCTCGGCCATTATAGTTTCCTTCTATTCTTGGCGGGATCATGTCCCGCTTCGCGCCGGTTCCCGGCGTCGGAATGCCGCGCCACCTTGGTGCGGAGCCCGCAGTCTATTGGTTCTGCCGGGCCGCGTCCAACCTATTCCTCGCGCGTCTCGGTGATCCCGAGCAGCTTCAATTTGCGGTGAAGGGCCGAGCGTTCCATCCCGATGAAGCTCGCGGTGCGCGAGATGTTGCCCGAAAAACGGCGGATCTGCACCCGCAGATATTCGCGCTCGAAGGTCTCGCGCGCTTCCTTGAGCGGCGCGCCCATGATCGCATTCGCGCCCGTGCTGCCTCCGCCCTCGCCCTGGCGGCCGAGCACTTCGGGGGGGAGCAAGTCGAGGTCGATCCGACCGATCCGGTCGCCCGGCGCGAGGATCACGGTCCGCTCGACGACGTTGCGCAGCTGGCGGACATTGCCCGGCCATTCGTAGCTCTGCAGCGCGACCATCGCGTCGGGCGCGACTTCGGGAGTTGGCACCCGCCGGTCGCTGGCATAATGCGCGACGAAATGCTCGACGAGCACCGGGATGTCCTCGCGCCGGTCGGTCAGCGACGGTATCGCGACGGGGACGACGTTGAGCCGGTAATATAGATCCTCGCGGAAGCGCCCCGCCGCGATCTCCGCCATCAGGTCGCGCGCCGTCGCCGAGACGACACGAACGTCGACCTTGACGATGCGCGTGCCGCCGACTCGGCTGAAGCTCTGGTCGGTGAGCACGCGCAGGATCCGCGCCTGCGTCGCGATCGGCATGTCGGCGATCTCGTCGAGGAACAGCGTGCCGCCATGCGCCTGTTCGAGCAGGCCGGGGCGGACGAGGTCGCCCGCCTCCTCGACTCCGAACAATTCCTCCTCGACGCGCTCGGGGATCATCCGCGCCGCGCTGACGATCACGAAGGGGGCCGAAGTGCGCTGGCTCCAGCCATGGAGCAGCCGCGCGGCGACTTCCTTGCCGACGCCGGCGCCGCCGGTGATCAGCACTCGGCTGCCGGTCGAGGCCACGCGTTTCAACGTCGCGCGCACGGCGTTGATCGCGCCGGAATTGCCCGTCAGGTCGTTCTCGCGGCCGACCGAGGCGCGCAGCGAGACCACTTCCTGGCGCAGCCGGTCGGTCTCGGTCGCCCGCTCGACGAGGAGGAGCAGCCGCTCGGCCTCGAACGGCTTCTCGATGAAGTCGGAGGCGCCGCGGCGGATTGCGGCGACGGCGGTGTCGATATTGCCGTGCCCCGAGATCACCAGCACCGGGATCGAGGGATCGCGCCGCTTGATCTCGTCGAGCAATTCGAGCCCGTCGAGCCGTGAGCCCTGCAGCCATACGTCGAGCAGGACCAGGCTCGGCCGGCGCTCGGCGATCGCTTCGAGCGCGGCGTCGCTGTCGGCGGCGGCGCGGGTGGCATAGCCCTCGTCCTCCAGCACACCCGCGACGAGCTCGCGAATGTCGCGTTCGTCGTCGACGACGAGGATATCGAGGCTCATTGGGATTTTCCGCTTCTGGTAAGCGCCGGGGCCTTGGGCTCGGCCGGTTCGGCGTCATTGTTCTGCTGGGCGAGGCGCTCGAGCGCCTCGGTATCGAAGCCGATCGTGACGATCGTCCCGCCGCCCGCATGGTCGGTAAAGCCGATCGTCCCGCAATGCTCCTCGACGATCTTCTTGACGATCGCGAGGCCCAGCCCGGTGCCGCGGCTGCGTGTCGTCATATAGGGTTCGACGATGCGATCGCGCTCGACCGGCAGGCCGACGCCGTTGTCGGCAACCGTCAACACGATGCGCGCATCGTCTTCGACGGCAATCGAAAGCGTGACTTCGCCGTGCGGCAGCGCCGATCCCTCGCCGCGCGCCTCGATCGCCTCGACCGCGTTCTTGATGACGTTGGTCAGTGCCTGCCCCATCTGGCGGCGGTCGCAGACCAGGCTCGGTGGCTCGGCGGGCGAATCGAGTTCGAAGCGGATCGCCGGATGGGCGACTTCGTGGAGGAACAGCGACTGGCGCGCGATATCGATCAGCGACTCGGGGCGGAACAGCGGCTTGGGCATCCGCGCGAACGAGGAGAATTCGTCGACCATCCGGCGGAGATCGCCGACCTGGCGGACGATCGTCCCGGTCAACTGGCTGAACACCCCTTCGCCGCCTTCGATCTGCTTGCCGTAGCGCCGCTGGAGGCGTTCCGCGGCAAGCTGGATCGGCGTCAGCGGGTTCTTGATCTCGTGGGCAATGCGGCGCGCGACGTCGGACCAGGCGGCGCGGCGCTGGTCGAGCAATTGCTGGGTGATGTCGTCGAAGGTGAGTACCTTGCCCGCTTCATCCGAGGTGATCTTGACCGCGAGCGTCCGCGCCTCGCCGCCGACGGTGACTTGCGCCACTGCCTCGCGCTCCGCACCGTCGAGCAATGCATCGAGCTCGGGGGCAATCCAGACCAGCGGCTTGGCCAGCGATTCCGCTTCGCTGCGCCGGAGCAGCGCCAGCGCCGAGGCATTCATCAGCCGGATCACGCGATCGGCGCCGATCGAGATGACGCCCGCAGAAACCCCCGACATCACCGCCTCGATCAGTGCGCGGCGGCTCTCGAGCTGGGCGTTGGCGGTGACGAGTGCGGTGTTCTGGAGTTCGAGCTGTGCGGTCATCCGATTGAAGGCATCGCCGAGCGTGCCGATCTCGTCCTCATGCTTCGGCGTGGCGACTCGCGCGCCCAAATCGCCCCCCGCGACCCGTCGCGCCGCCGTCACCAACTCGTCGATGGGACGCACGAGACGGTCCGCCACCGCGAGCGCAATGGCAGTCGCGAGCCCGACGATCAGGAGCGCGACGCCGAACAGCACCGCATTGAACTGGATCTGAAGGGAGCGGGCACGCTTCTGCAGTGTATCATATTCGGCAATGATGCCGGCGGCTGCCTGGCTTTGTCGATTGAGGTAGTCGACGTTGACCGGGGTGGCCACGTAGAGAAACAGGTTCTGGGCCCGGTTTACCGGGGTCACCACCCACAACATGTTCGAATCATAATTCGTGGCGCTGTCCTGGTTGCGCAATTGGCTGAGCACCTGCGCCGAGACGCGCGCCGTGAAGACCGCCGGCTCGGGGGCTTCGTACGCGTAAAGCGCTTCCACGGTTTTACCGTCTACGACCCGAAACAGCACCGACTGGTAGAGGCTGCGAAGATAGGTCTGCTCGAGAAAACGGAGTTGGAAGTCCGCGGACCCCTCTGGAATTTGAGGATATTTCCTCAACAAGTCATCAACCATGGTCCGGGCCTCGCCGGTCCATCGCTTTACGATAAGATTCTGCCCCTCCTTCGCAATCGCCACCGTGGAGTTGAACGCTTTCTGAGCGCGTTCGGAGCCCCAGAGCTGCACACCCGACTGGAACATCACGGAAGCGGCGATGACGGTGAGCACGATCGGGATGGTCGCCATCAAGCTGAACACTGCGACGAGGCGGACGTGCAGTCGGCCCCGCTCCGCCAACCCACGCTGGGCGGCACGGCGGATCGCGATTCGCCGCCCGACCAGCACGATCAGCGCGACGCAGGGAAGCAGGTTGGCGAGGAGCAACAGCGCAGCGACGCCAGGGCTGAACAGCTGGCCACTCCAAAAACGGGTGACGAACAGATAGGTACCAAGCGGAGCCGCTAGCACCAACGCGAGAACCGCGATCTCCAGCATGCGGGTGCGCGCGAAGCGGGGTTCGCGCTCAACCCCTACGATAGCTGACTCTCTCGCCGCATCCATCGTTGCCGGGATACAACGATATTGTGGCCGAAAGAACACATAATTTTGGGCTAATCGTCGCTAATCGGCACCGTTCGGTCCCATCTCGATCCCCAGCGTGTCGAGCCGCTTGCGCAACGTGTTGCGATTGATCCCCAGCGCCCGGGCGGCGCGCAGCTGGTTGTTCTGGTGCCGCGCGAGCATCGCCTCGATCAGCGGGCGCTCGACCTCGCCGATGATCCGTTCGTACAGGCTGCCGTCGTCGAGCGCGCGCGGCTCCTCGATCGCCATGCGCTCGAGTCGCGCGCGTACCGCTGCGTCGATCCCCGGATCGCGCGCGGCGGGCTGGAAGCTCCCCGCCTCGCCGATCGCGCGGCGGATCGCGTCGGCGTCGATCCATTCGTCGCGGCTGAGCGCGGCGATGCGCCGCATCAGATTCTCGAGCTCGCGCACGTTGCCGGGCCAGTCATAGCCCTCGAGCACTGCCATCGCGCCCTGATCGAGCTGCTTGCGCGGCAGACCTGCTTCCGCTGCGCGATCGAGAAAATGGCGGGCAAGCAAGGGCACATCCTGCCGCCGCTCGCGCAGCGCGGGAAGGCTCACCGGCACGACGTTGAGCCGGTAGAACAGATCCTCGCGGAACTGTCCGCTCTGGACGAGCGCGCCCAGGTCCTTGTTGGTCGCCGCGACGATGCGGACATCGGCCCGGATCGTCCGCGCACCGCCGACGGTGGTGAACTCGCCCGATTGGAGCACGCGGAGCAGCCGGGTCTGCGCGTCCATCGGCATGTCGCCGATCTCGTCGAGGAACAGCGTCCCCCCCGCCGCCTGCTCGAACTTGCCGGCGACGCGAGTCGCCGCACCGGTGAACGCGCCGCGCTCGTGCCCGAACAATTCGGCTTCGATCAGGTCGCGCGGGATCGCCGCCATGTTGAGCGCGACGAAAGGCGCGCGGCGGCGCGGTCCGAGCTCGTGAACCGCCTGCGCGACCAGTTCCTTGCCGGTCCCCGATTCGCCCGAGATCAGCACGGTCAAGTCGTTGGAGACCACGCGCGCGATCACCCGATAGACTTCCTGCATCGCCGGCGAGCGGCCGATCAAGGTCGAGCCGCCGCCGATCTCCGCCTCGGCAAACTCGGCCGGCGGCCGCTGGCGCCGCGCGATCGCCCCGCGGACTGCCTGGGTGAGCACGTCGAGGTCGAACGGCTTGGGCAAATAGTCGAACGCGCCGACTTCGGTCGCGCGCACCGCGGTGGCGAGCGTATTCTGTGCCGAAAAAACGATGATCGGCAGCTCGGGATATTCGCTCGCCAGCGCGGCCGCGACATCCAGCCCGTTGCCGTCGGGCAGCACCACGTCGGTCACCAGAACGTCGGGCACGCCGCCGGCGAGTGCCCGGCGCAGCTCCGCGATGCTCGCCGCGGTGGTCACGCGGTGCCCCTCGCGCTTGAGCGCCGCGGCGACGACGGTGCGGATCGCGGCATCGTCGTCGACGATCAGGACGCTGCCGCTCATGCCGCCCTCGGCAGCAGGATGCGGAACACAGTGACTTCCGGCTCGCGCTCGCGGGCATATTGGACGATTCCGCCCATGTCGCGGACCAGTTTCTCGACCAGCGGCAGGCCGAGCCCCTTCCCCTCGGGCTTGCCCGATACGAACGGCTCGAACAGATGCTCGGCGATATCCGCGGGGGCGCCCGGGCCATTGTCGGTCACCAGGATCTCGATCGGCAGCGGCTGGCGCGGCCGGCCCGCGCCGGTGCTCACCGACATACCGTGGCGATACGCCGTCGCCAGCGTGATCCGCGGCTTGGCAAGGTCGCCGACCGCCTCGGCGGCGTTCTTGAGCAGGTTGAGCAGGACCTGGAGAAACGCATCCGAATCGACCAGAACCGGCGGCAGCGAGGGATCGAAATGCTCCTCGATCGCGATATTCCTCGCGAAGCCGGCGAGCGCGACGCGGCGGGCATGATCGAGCAGGGGGTAGATATTGGTCGGCGCCAGTTTGAGCGGCCGGGTGTCGGTGAAATCCTGCATCCGGTCGATCAGCGCGACGATGCGGTCGACTTCGGTGGTGATCAGCTGGGTGAGCTCGCGCTCCTCGCCGCCGCTCTCGAGCAATTGCGCCGCGCCGCGTATCCCCGAAAGCGGGTTCTTGATCTCGTGCGCCAGCATCGCCGCCGCGCCAACTGCCGCGCGCGCCCCGGCCGTACGATCGGCACCCTGCGCGACTCTGCGGGCATGCGGCGCATGGTGAAGCGTGACGATCCGCCAGCCGGGCTGATCGGCGATCGGCGTCTCGACGAAATCGACTCGGATGCGCGGGCCCCGCACTGCTTCGATCTCGATGTCGAACGCCGCGAAGCCGTGTCCGTCGCGGCGGTCGGCATAATCCTCGGGCGGGAGCAATACCGCCTCGTAAGGCTGCCCCACCATCGTGGTCTCGCTATGGTTGAGCAAAAGCTCGCAAGCCGAATTGGCATGGGCGATGCGGCCGTCGGGATCGATCACCAGCACCGCGACGGGAAGCGCGGCGAACAGGTCGCCAAAGCCAGGTCCCTTTACCGGTTCGGGCCTGGCGCGCCTCAGGCTGCCGCGCGCGAAGACCATGGCGCGTAGAATTCGGCGAGCATGTCGAGCACGCGCACGGGATCGGAAATCTTGTTGACCATGTTGCGAAACTCGGCCGAGCCATGGATGCCCTTGGTGTACCAGCCGATATGCTTGCGCATCATGTTGACGCCCACTTCGTTGCCATAATGGCCGAGGGTGTCGGCATAATGCTCGACGATGACGCGGTATTGCTCGTCGAGCGAGGGTTCGGGCCGCTCGGGCTTGCCGGTCAGCGCGTCCATCACCTGGCGCAGCACCCATGGCTTGCCATAGGATCCGCGGCCGATCATCACCCCGTCCGCGCCCGATTGCGCCAGCGCCGTGCGCGCATCGTCGACGGTGCAGATGTCGCCATTGGCGATCACCGGGATCGACACTGCGTCCTTCACCGTCCGGATGAAGCCCCAGTCGGCCGAGCCCTTGTACATCTGGTTGCGGGTGCGGCCGTGCACCGTGATCATCTTCGCGCCGAGATCCTCGGCGATGTGCGCAAGCTCGGGCGCGTTGAGGCTGGCATGGTCCCAGCCCATCCGCATCTTGACCGTGACGGGAACGCTGACCGCCTTGACGCAAGCCTCGATCAGCGACGCGGCGAGCTTGAGGTCGCGCATCAGCGCCGAACCCGCGTCGCCGCTGGTCACCTTGCGCACCGGGCAGCCCATATTGATGTCGACGATCGCAGCGCCGCGGTCCTCGCTGAGCTTCGCCGCCTCGGCCATTTCGTACGGCGTGCAGCCGACGAGCTGCATCGACACCGGCTCTTCGATCGGATCCCAGGCGAATTTCTGAAGCGACTGGCGCGTCTCGCGGATCGCCGCCTGGCTGGCGACCATCTCGGTGACGTTGAGCCCCGAGCCGTAGCGCCGGACGATTCGTCGGAACGGCAGATCGGTCACGCCGGTCATCGGCGCGAGCAGCACCGGGGCTTCGACCCGGACGGGGCCGATCTGGATGGGGGCGAGTTCGCGCATGATCTGCCTGAAAAATAGGCAGCGACGCCTAGCGGCACAAGCGCGGATTGGCAAGCCGCGGCTTCCCCGCTACCCGCGGCCTCATGGGCAAAACCGCCGCGCTGATCGTCGCCGCCGGACAGGGCATTCGTGCCGGGGGGACCGTGCCCAAGCAATTCGCGCCGCTCGCGGGCATGCCGATGCTGGCCCATAGCTATGCGGCGCTGTCATCGCACCTGAGCATCGATCACGTCCTGATCGTCATCGGGGAGGGCCAGGAGGCGGCGCTGCGGGACGCGCTTGGCGACGTGGCTTTCGTGATCGGCGGCGACACGCGGCGCGAGTCCGTGCGCAACGGCCTCGATGCGATCGACGCCGAACGGGTGCTGATCCACGACGCGGCGCGCCCCTTTCTCTCCCACGCCGTGATCGACTCGTTACTCGCTGCGCTGGACACCCACGAAGGCGCCCTCCCTGCCCTCCCCTTGGCCGACACGCTCGCGCACGGCGACGTGACACTTGGCGAGACCGTGCCGCGCGACGGGCTCGTCCGCGTCCAGACCCCGCAGGCGTTTCGCATCGAGACCATTCGTGAGGCGCACAACTCCTGGCCAGCGGACTCCGAAGCCACTGACGACGCACAGATGGTCCGCGCGCTCGGCATCGAAATCGCCATCGTTCCCGGAGACATCGCACTGGAAAAGATCACGCACCCCGCTGACTTTGCCGCCGCGGAGGCGCGCCACTTCGCGGCGATGCGCGTCCGCACCGCCATCGGCTACGACGTCCATCGCTTCGCCGAGAGCGAGGAACTGTGGCTCGGCGGGATCCTCATACCGCACAGCAAGGGTCTGTCGGGGCATAGCGACGCCGATGTCGTGCTCCACGCGATCACCGACGCGCTGCTGGGTACGATCGGCGCGGGCGATATCGGCATGCATTTCCCGCCGAGCGACCCGCAATGGCGCGGTGCCGCCTCGGCGCGCTTCCTCGAGCACGCCGCCGGGCTCATCGCCGCCCAGCGTGGGATCATCGACTTTGTCGACGTGACGATCATCTGCGAAGCACCCAAGATCGGACCCCACCGCGAGGCGATCCGCGCCAGCATCGCCGCTATCCTGCGCCTTCCCGAGTCGTCGGTCAGCGTAAAGGCCACCACCACCGAGCGGCTCGGCTTCACCGGGCGCGGCGAAGGCATGGCCGCGCAGGCGATTGCGACCGTCCGGGTACCTGCGGACAACGCCTGACTCGCTATCGAAACATCCCGGTGGCACAGGGCCTTTCATGGACACGATTCTTCCCGCCCAGTTGGTCGACTCCGCGCGCAAGGTGATCGAGGCGAACCGCGCCGCGGGGCGCCGCATCGCAGTGGCCGAAAGCTGCACCGGCGGGCTGGTCAGCGCGGCGCTTACCGAGATCCCCGGTTCATCCGACGTGTTCGAGGCCGGCTTCGTCACCTATTCGAACGAAGCGAAGACCGAAGTGCTCAAGGTGAGCAGCGACGTGCTCGAGACCTTCGGTTCGGTGTCGATCGCAGTGGCGTGGAGCATGGCGCAAGGCGCGCTCAAGCGCAGCAGCGCCGACGTCGCAGTAGCGATCACCGGAATCGCCGGCCCCGACGGCGGCAGCGAGAAGAAGCCGGTCGGCACGGTCGTTTTCGCGCAGGCCGAGCGCGGTGCAGACCCGCAGCACATCGTCGCCGATTCACGCCATTTCGAAAACACCGGTCGCGCCGGCGTTCGGCTTCAGGCGGCGCTTTGCGCGCTCGAACTGCTGATGCCGGGCGAGCCCGAGGGCGCCGCCGAATCGGCGTAGAGCCGCGCCGCGCGTTCCTCGAAGGCGTTGATCATTTTCCGAAGCGCGCGATCGAACACCTGCCCCGCCAGCATCTCGAACACGCGGTTCTTAAACGCGAAATCGACGCAGAAATCGACGAGGCAGCCGCCCTTGCCGTCGCTGCGGAACGTCCAGTCGTTGTTGAGGTGCTTGAGCGGCCCTTCGAGATAATCGACTCGAAGGTGCCCGGGCCGCTGCTTCTCGACGCGCGACGTGAAGCTCTCGCGCAGCCCCTTGAACCCGACGATCAGGTCCGCGACCATCTGGGTGTCGCTGTTGGTGCGCACCCGCACCGCCGAGACCCAGGGCAGGAACTCGCCATAGCGGCCGACATCGGCGACCAGGTCGAACATCTGCTCGGGGCTATAGGGTAGCGCGCGGGTCTCGGTATGCTTGGGCATCAGACGGTCGTGGTCACCTTCGCCAGCTTCGCGGCCCGCGCGTCGCGCATCTTCGCGAAATCGTCGCCGGCGTGATAGCTCGACCGAGTCAGCGGCGACGAGGCTACCAAGAGGAAGCCCTTGGCGCGGGCAATCGCACCATACGAGCCGAACGCCTGCGGCGTGACGAACTCGATGACCTTGGTGTGGCGCGGGGTCGGCTGGAGATACTGGCCCATCGTCAGGAAATCCACGTCGGCCGAACGCATGTCGTCCATCACCTGGTGGACCTCGAGCCGCTCCTCGCCGAGCCCCAGCATGATCCCCGATTTGGTGAAGATTGACGGATCGAGCCGCTTCACTGTCTCGAGCAGCCGCAGCGAGGCGTAATAGCGCGCACCCGGGCGAATCGTCGGATAGAGCCGCGGGACGGTCTCGAGATTGTGGTTGTAGACGTCGGGCCGCGCCGCCACGATCATCTCGACCGCCTGCTGATGCTTGTTGCGGAAATCGGGGGTCAGTATCTCGATCGTCGTCGTTGGGTTCGAGCGGCGGATCGCCTCGATCACCTTGACGAACTGCTTCGCGCCGCCATCGGGCAGGTCGTCGCGGTCGACCGAGGTGACGACGATGTGCGAGAGCCCCATCTGCGCCGCTGCATCGGCGACATTCTCCGGCTCCATCGGGTCGACTGCGCGCGGCATGCCGGTCTTGACGTTGCAGAAGGCGCACGCCCGCGTGCAGGTGTCGCCGAGGATCATCACCGTCGCGTGCTTCTTCGACCAGCATTCGCCGATGTTCGGGCAGGCGGCCTCTTCGCACACCGTGGTCAGACTTTTGGAGCGCATCAGCGCGCGCGTCGCCGCAAAGCCTTCCGAAGTCGGTGCCTTGACGCGGATCCAGTCGGGTTTCCGCACGCGCTCGGGCCGCGGCAGCGGGGACATCTCGTTCATGTGAAGCCAGATAGCGATGCACGCGTGCAGGCACAACAACCGTGCGTGCACGTCTGCTTGCAGTTTCCGGCGCGCGTACCGGCTTCGCAACGCTCCGACTTTCGCTATGGAGGCGCCATGACCGATTTCAGCGACCTGCTCAGCGGCTATCGCCGTTTCCGCCAGACCGAATATCGCCGCCAGCGCGACCGCTGGGACGAATTATCCGAAGGCCAGGCGCCCAAGGTGATGGTGATCGCCTGCTCGGACAGCCGAGTCGATCCCGCCCAGATATTCGATACGTCGCCCGGCGAGATCTTCGTCGTCCGCAACATCGCCAATCTCGTGCCGCCGTTCGAGCTGGGCGGCGGCCGCCACGGCGTCTCGGCGGCGCTCGAATTCGCCGTCACGCAGCTCGAAGTCCCCGAGATCGTCGTGATGGGGCATGGCGCGTGTGGCGGGGTCCATGCCGCGCTGACTCGCCGCTTCGAAGGCAAGGCGCCCGGCGCCGGCGGATTCATCGCACATTGGGTGGATATGCTCGACGAGGCCCGCGATCGGATCGTCGCCCAATATGGCGAAGGCGAGGAAGCGATCCGCGCGCTCGAGCTGGAGACGGTTCGCGTCTCGATCGCCAATTTGCGGACCTTTCCGTGCATTCCCGAGCGCGAAGCCGCGGGTACGCTCAGGATCCAGGGCGCCTATTTCGCCATCGCGGAAGGCGTCCTGCACGTGATGGACGATTCGGGGGCGTTCGCTCCCGCATAGTTGCTGAGAAGGCGTCAGCCCAACGCCTTCTTCGCCGCCTTCGCGACCGCAGGGTCGAGCTCGGGCGGGTCCATCGGCACGTGCGCCTCGAGCCGATCCGCAATCGCCGTCAACGCCGCGATCCGCGCGGCTTTCTTGTCGTTGCCGTCCACGACGATCCAGGGCGCGTGCTTGGTATCGGTACGCGCGAGCATCTCGGCCATCGCTTCGAGATATTCCGGCCGCTTCGCGCGATTGCGATAATCTTCCAGCCCCGTCTTCCAGCGCTTCCACGGATGCGCGAGCCGATCGCGCAGCCTTTGGTCCTGCGTATCCTGCGTGACATGGACGAAGACCTTGACCAACGTCGTCCCGGTCGCGACTTGCTGCGCCTCGAAATCGTTGATCTCGTCATAGGCGCGCTGCCATTCGGCCTCCTTGGCAAAGCCCTCGACGCGCTCGACCAGGACCCGACCGTACCAGCTGCGGTCGAAGATCGCGATATTGTGCTGCGCGGGCAGCCGCCGCCAGAAGCGCCAGAGATAATGATGCGCGAGTTCCTCGGGCGTCGGCGCCGAAATCGGCCACACCTCGAAATAGCGCGGATCCCATTCAGCGGTGAGCCGCTGGATGATCCCGCCTTTCCCCGCCGCGTCCCAGCCCTCGAACGCGATGATCGCGCGGCGCTTGTGCACGATATGCGCGTAGTGGATGTGGCTGAGCCGCTCCTGGAGCTTCTTCAGCGCCTTTTTATAGTGTTTTACGGGCTCGCCGGCTTCGTAGTCGCTCAGATCGATGGGCATTGCTATCGGGTGACCTGCTTCATGAACACGTGGGAAACGGTGTGGAAGCCGCTTCGTTCAAAGAAGCGGTGCGCGCCGTGATTATCGAGCCCGCTCTCGAGGAACAGCAGGTCGATCCCGCGCTCGGCGACGCGCCCCTCGACGGCGCGGAGGACCTGCTCGCCGATACCGAGCGACCGCAGCGCCGGATCGACCGCCATGTCTTCGAGCACCGCGAAGCGCCGGCGAGACGTCGCCTCCCACGCCACGATCGCCATCGCGACGATCGCGCCCTGCCCGTCGCGTCCCGTCAGCAAGTCGCGCACATCGCCAAGCTCGGCGAAGTCGGCGGCATAAAGCGCATCGAGGTTGTCGGCCCATCGCTTGCCGTCGGGGCTCAATCCGGTCTGGATTTCGCCATGGCTGATATAGCGCGCATCGGATCCGATTACGCGGCTGGCGAAATCGGCAGCTGCACGGGCGATGCCGGCTGCATTGTTCCATTCGAGAGATATTTGCGATGGCTCGTCAGATCGGTCCATTTCGTTGCCTTCTTCGTATCGGACAGCCAGTTGGCAATAACCGGGCAATTGCCCATGATTTCCCCAACCGCCTCATAAAAAGCCCGGTTTCGCAATTGCTCTTCGAGTGGGCGCGAGAAAATGTCGACGCCGATATCGAAGATGTCGCGGACATCGCGGGTGTAGTTGGAGCGGATCAGTGCCCCCCAATGCCGGCGGAAATAGCTGTCCTCGAGGATTTCGACCATCCAGGCGATCCAGCTGGCGAAAACCTCGGGTTTGACGAGGTCGTCGCGTCGGAAGCGCGCGCAGACTTCGAACAGGTTCAACGACTGATAATAAAGCTGCAGCAGCACACCCAGTGCCTCGGCGTTCTTCGACGCGCCCAACACCTTGTCGGGAACCGTACCCCGCAATTTACCGATCCTGTCGTGGTTCTCCGCCATATACTTGAAAATCTCGCTCGAGGCGGTCTCCAGCGCGAGATAATTGCCGGCAATGGACGCCCTTCCTTCGCGCGTTTCCGTCCGCTCGAACTGAATGCGCGCGGAGCGGACGGTCAGCCATGCGAATATCGCCGACGCAGCGGCGATGAGCGCCGCCACGATCGCGACCAAGTTCGTTACCCACGTCTCGTCAAGCATATAGTCCCCCGAACCAGTGCGGGGGACCTTGGCGCAACGTGCCCGGGAAAGCGACCCTCAGCCTGCGGCCGGGTCCACGATCCCGTCGGTGCCTTTCTTGGCGAGGTCGGCGGCAATCTGCGGCGCGAGGCGAATGTTGAGCTCCTTGAGCTGCTTCTCGCTGACGAAGCTGGGCGCCTGCATCATCAGATCCTCGGCCTTCTGCGTCATCGGGAAGACGATCACCTCGCGAATGTTGGGCTCGTCGGCCAGCAGCATCACGATGCGGTCGACGCCCGGGGCCGACCCGCCGTGCGGCGGCGCGCCGAATTTGAACGCATTGATCATGCCGGCGAAGTTCGTGTCTACGTCGGCCTGGGTGTAGCCGGCGATTTCGAAGGCCTTGTACATGATCTCCGGACGGTGGTTCCGGATCGCGCCCGAGCTCAATTCGACGCCGTTGCAGACGATGTCGTACTGGAAAGCGAGGATGTCGAGCGGATCCTTGGTCTCCAGCGCCGCGAGCTCGCCCTGCGGCATGCTGAACGGGTTGTGGCTGAAGTCGATCTTGCCCGTGTCCTCATCGGCCTCGAACATCGGGAAGTCGACGATCCAGCAGAATTCGAAGCGAGACTTGTCGATCAATTCGAGCTGCTCGGCAGCGCGGGTGCGCGCAAACCCGGCGAGCTTGGCGGCCTGCGCCTCCTTGCCCGCGGCGAAGAAGATGCCGTCGTTCGGGCCGAGCCCGAGCGCGTCGGCGATCGCCTTCATGCCTTCCTGGCCGTGGTTGTTGGCGATCGGGCCGCCGAACACACCGTCCTTCTGCGTCGCATAGCCGAGGCCGGGGAAGCCTTCGGACTGCGCCCAGCTGTTCATGTCGTCGAAAAATTTCCGGCTCTTCTCGTGCGTGTTCGGGGCTGGGATCGCGCGGACGACGTCGCCGCCTTCGACCATCGAGGCAAAGCGGCTGAAGCCCGAGCCCTTGAAGTGCCCGGAGACGTCGGTGATCAGGATCGGGTTGCGCAGGTCCGGCTTGTCGTTGCCGTACTTCAGCATCGATTCGCGGTACGGGATGCGCTTGAACGGCAGCGCCGAAACACTGCGCCCCTTGCCCTCCCAGTTCGCGAATTCTTCGAACACGCCGTGGAGCACCGGCTCGATCGCCGCGAACACATCGTCCTGGGTGACGAAGCTCATTTCGAAATCGAGCTGGTAGAATTCGCCCGGGCTGCGATCGGCGCGGGCATCCTCGTCGCGGAAGCACGGTGCGATCTGGAAATAGCGGTCGAACCCTGCGACCATCAGCAGCTGCTTGAACATCTGCGGGGCCTGAGGAAGCGCATAGAATTTGCCGGGATGAACCCGGCTCGGGACCAGATAGTCGCGCGCGCCCTCCGGGCTGCTCGCGGTGAGGATCGGCGTCTGGAACTCGGTGAAGCCCTGATCGATCATCCGGCGGCGCAGCGACGCAATGACGTTCGAGCGCAGCAGGATGTTCTTGTGGAGCCGCTCGCGGCGCAGATCGAGGAAGCGATAGCGCAGGCGGATATCCTCGGGATATTCGGCATCGCCGAACACCGGCAGCGGCAATTCCTGCGCGGGGCTCTGCACGATTACCTCGGCAGCGCGGACTTCGATCTCGCCGGTCGGCAGGTTCGGGTTCACCACGCTGGCGTCGCGCGCGACCACCTTGCCGGTGACGGTCACGACCGACTCGGCGCGCAGCGACTCGATTGCCGCGAAGGCAGGCCCGCTGACATCGGTGACGATCTGGGTGATGCCATAATGGTCGCGCAGATCGATGAAGACGAGGTCGCCATGGTCGCGCTTGCGATGCACCCAGCCCGACAGGCGAACTTCCTCGCCGACATGAGTCGCGCGCAACGCGGCGCAATTATGGGTGCGATAAATGTGCATGTCCGGGTCCTGCAAAGAGGGCGCCGCCACACCGGATCGAAACTCCGTTGTCAAGCGCCGCGGATGGTGTTCTTCTGCTGCGGGGGATAGCGAGATGGCGATCAAGGCGACACCCGACATCGACGGTATGATCCGATTCGAAGCGCATGGTAAGGCCTTCGAGGTGGCTACACGGCACGCGCGGACCGGCACCCCTGCCCCGAAGCCCGCATCCTCTCCTGCTCCGTCGCCCCCGCTGTCGACCAAGCAGGGCCGCGATTGGCGCCGTGGATGGCCGGCCTTTCATGTGCCGGGCAAGCTCGACGATTCGGAAGTCACCCAAATCCTGCAGGGGCTCGATCTCGGAGAGCAGGCTGCCGACGGGGCCACCCTGCCGATCGTCGTCGTCAAGGGAGTCGAGGAATTCGATCCGGCAAGCCTTGCCCGGCTTTCGGAGGAGATCGGCAAGCGTTTCGACAACGCCATGCTGATGCTCGACCTCGAGGATGACCCCGATTGATGGCGGATGACGCCGACCCGGAGAGCGCGATCCTCGCCGCCAACCGCGCTGCCGTAGCGAGCCTCAGGGACACCGCCAAATGGCTGGTCGGCGGCGTGACCGCGACGGCGGTGGGGATCTTCGCGGGCAGTTCGCTGACCAATCTCGGCAGTCTCGATCTCCAGACCCATGCCTCGCGGCTCGGCCTCGCCATTGCAGGCGTCGTCGTAGGATTTGCCGGACTGGCGCTGGTCCTGACCAAGGCCATCGCGGTGCTGACCGTGGAGAGCGTCGACTTTCCCGGGCTGACCGAAGCGAAACGCGGCGCGCTCAAGCGCACCGTCGACAAGCTCGAGAAGCGCTACAAGGGACTGCTCCCGGGTTCGGCGGTCGATCTCGCGGAGCTACGCGCCAAGGCCGAGCAGCACGAGAAAGGAACGACCGACGAGGACAAGGCCTTCATGGCCGAGTTTCTCGCCTTCCTCCCCGCGTTGATGGGCGAGGGCAGCTTCCTCTACGTGCGCTACAAATTCGATGCGCTGGTCTGGGCGCTCTATCTCGGAACGCCGCTCGCATTGGCGGGCTTCGGCGTCTACGCCTGGGCCGCCAACCCGCCCGAGGACAAGCCGCCGCCCGCCAAACCGCCTTGGCTGATCATCAATCAGCCATAAAACCTACGTCCAATTGTCCCCGCGCGAAGACCAGTATATGGGCCCCCGATGCATATTCATGGTCTGATCGAGGACAGCGTCGCCCTCGCCAATCTCTGTGCCCGTTTCGCCACCAAGCCGTACATCTGCGTGGACACCGAGTTCATGCGCGAAAACAGCTATTGGCCCGAGCTCTGCCTCATCCAGATCGCCGACGACGAGGAAGCCGCGGCGGTCGATCCGATGGGCGGCATCGACATGACGCCGCTGCTCGAGCTGATGACCAACAACGAGGACGTGCTCAAGGTCTTCCATGCCGGCGGGCAGGATATCGAGATCGTCTACAACCTCACCGGCAAGACCCCGCACCCCTTGTTCGACACCCAGGTCGCGGCGATGGCGCTCGGCCAGGGCGAGCAGATCGGCTATTCGAATCTCGTCGACACCTATCTCGGCATCACTGTCGACAAGGGCGCGCGCTTCACCGACTGGAGCCGCCGTCCGCTCGACAAGCGCCAGATCGACTATGCGATCTGCGACGTCACCTATCTCTCCGAGATCTTTCCCAAGATGCTCGAGAAGCTCAAGAAGACCGGTCGCGGCGCCTGGCTCGACCAGGAGATGGAGCGTCTCGCCGACCCCGAAAACTACCACAACGACCCCGAGGAAGCGTGGCAGCGCGTCCGAGTCTCCAGCCGCAAGCCTGAAGTGCTCGGCCGATTGAAGGCGCTCGCCCGCTGGCGCGAGATCGAGGCGCAGGGCAAGGATTTGCCGCGCGGCCGGATCATCAAGGACGAGACGCTCGCCGATCTTGCCGGCACCCCGCCGCGCAAGCAGAGCGACCTCGCCAAGATTCGCGGGCTTTCGGCAGCCTGGGGCGGCAATGATATCGGCGGGCGGCTGATGGCCGCGCTGGAGACGGCCAAGCCGATGTCGGGGGACGAGCTCCCTCCCCGCGACGACCGCAAGCCCGCTTTGGGCAAGGACGGTGCGCTCGTCGCCGACCTGCTCAAGCTACTGCTCAAGATCCGCGCCAAGGAAATCAACGTCGCCGCCCGCTTGCTCGCGCGCTCGGACGACCTGGAGGCGCTCGCCGCCGGCGTACGCAAGGATCTGTCGATCCTCGAGGGCTGGCGGTTCGAGCAATTCGGCCGCGATGCGCTCGAGCTTGTCGAGGGCCAACTCGGCTTCACCGTGCGCAACGGCAAGCTCAAGATGACTCGCACCGAGGAACCGTCATGATCCGTCTGGTCCTTCCGCTTGCCTTGCTCGCCACCGGCGCATGCCGATACGACAAGGCTCCCGAGACCACGCCCTCGCCGCCGGGCAAATGTGTCGCCGACGGGCTCGCAGGCCTGACCGGCAAGACCCGCAGCGAAGCGGTCGCCAAGCAGGCGCTGCGGCTCTCCGGCGCGAAGAACATCCGCTGGATCGCGCCGGGAATGGCAGTGACAATGGACTATCGCGAGGACCGGTTGAACCTCGATGTGGACGAAAAGGGCAGAGTCACGCGCGCCCATTGCGGCTGAGCTTAGGGCTCCTGCGAAAGCAGGAGCCCAGAGCCGCAAAGCGATTCGTGTGAAACTCTGCGCTCCTGCTTTTTGCAGGAGCGCTTGCCGAGTTATACCTCCAAGACCGGCGCGCGTCCGAACGCCGCTGCCAGCGCCTTGTGCCGCTTCTCGACAGCTTCGCCGTACAGCGCCTCGTCGCGATGCTCTAGGCTCAGCGCCAGCGTCCCCTCTTCCAGGGCAAGGTGCGAGCGCCTGAGTGGCGCCGCGACTCCCCCGCTCAGCCGCTGGCCGAGCCGGATCGCCAGCCCCCACAGTCGCGCATGCGCCAACGAATCGGTGTCGGCGAGCCGTTCGAGCGGCTCGGGACAGCCGAGTCCGCCGCCCAGCGCCGTGTAGAGCGCCTGGGCGATCACCGCGCGTCCCGCCGCATCGATCGCTACCCAATTGCCATGGAGCGCGATTTCCATGCCGCGCTCGGCGCGGAACTCGGGATTGGCGCGCCAGCCCACGTCCGCGAGCAGGCAGGCGGCGTGGCGCAGCCGGGCGAGCTCCGGGGCATCGTCGAATAATGGTTCGATCCAGCCGTCGAGCAAGTCGCCATGCTCGGGAAAGCGCCCCGAGCGCTCACCCTCGTCCCGCGCTGCCGCGATCAGCGGGTCTTCCAGCCGCTGGTCGGCGGTCAGCCGCTGATAGAGCAGCCCTTCGCGCAGCCCATAGGCCGATACCACGCTGCCGCTGCTGCCGAGATGCCGGAGCACGCTGAGCAGCAGCGCGGTGGCGTCGCCGAGAGTTGGGATACGCGCACCCGAGATGTCGGGAATCGCCTTGAGCTCGGCGCGGGGAATTTCGGTCAGGACCTGCTCAAGCTCGCCGACGCGCTCGATCGCGATCGGATATTGATGGACCACCGGCAAAGGATAGTCGGTCCGATGCATGTCGAGCCGCGCGAGCGCGCGCCACGAGCCGCCGACCAGATAGAAGGGCAAGCCCTTGCCACGGCCGGCCCAGCCCGCATCGGCGATCAACCTGGCGACGCGCCGGTCGAGCATCCCGCTCCCCTCCGCACGAATTGCACCGAGCCGCAGCACGCCGAGCGGGAACGACACACGATCGGTGATCGTACCCGCGACCACCCGCACCAGCTCGATGCTGCCGCCGCCCAGGTCGCCGACCACGCCGTCGGCGTCCGGAATGCCCGAGAGCACTCCCATGCCCGAAGCCGTCGCTTCTTCGATGCCCGACAGCAACTCGACCGTCAGACCCAATTTCTCGGCGGTGCGGATCAATTCGCCGCCATTCGAGGCGTCGCGAACCGCCGCGGTCGCGACGGTACGCAGCTCGGTCACTTGCATCTCGCGCGCGATCGCGGCGAAGCGCGACAAGGCCGATCGCGCGCGTTTGAGCCCGCCTTTGTCGATCGCGCCGGTCTCGCTCAGCGCCCTGCCCAGCCCGGCCATCACTTTCTCGTTGAACAGCACCGCCGGCAGTCGCGCCGCGCCTTCATAGACGACTAGGCGCACCGAATTGGAGCCGATGTCGATGATCGCGACGCGTGCTTTGGCGGGAGCGGCCGCACGTTGCTCCGGTCTGCGGAGTACGGTCGCCATGGCGTCAAATTTCCTTTTTGGCTGCGCGTCGGCGCTTGAGCGACAATGTCGGCACCGGCTTGCGCTTCTCTAGCGCCGCGCCGCGGCCAGATAGCGACGGGTTCGTCATGAAATAGCGGTGCAGGTTGAACGGTTCGGCACCGCGTTCGACGCGGACATAGCTGCCGTCGGGCCGGAGCTGCCAGCTTTGCTCGTCGTCGAGCAGGTTCGCCACCATCACCTGATCGACCACCTGATCGTGCACCGTCTTGTTGAGGATCGGCAGCATGAACTCGACGCGGCGATCGAAGTTGCGCGGCATCCAGTCTGCCGAAGACATGAACACCTTGGCGCCGTCGCCCGGCAGCCCCTTGCCATTGCCGAACGCCCAGATGCGGCTGTGCTCGAGAAAGCGACCGACGATCGATTTGACGCGAATATTGTCGGAGAGACCCGGCACGCCGGGGCGCAGGCAGCAGATCCCGCGGATGATCAGGTCGATCTCGACGCCCGCACCGCTCGCCTCGTAGAGCTTCTCGATCACCGCCGGATCGACGACCGAGTTCATCTTCGCCCAGATTGCCCCCGGGCGTCCGGCGCGGGCGTGCGCGGTCTCCGCGTCGATCAGCGCCAGAAGCTGGTTGCGCAGGTCGCGCGGGCTGATGCTCAAGCGTTCGAGCGCGGTCGGTTCGACATAGCCGGTGACATAATTGAACAATTGCATCGCATCGCGTCCGACGCGGGGATCGGCCGTGAAGAAGCTCAGGTCGGTATAGATGCGCGCAGTGATCGGATGGTAATTGCCCGTGCCGAAATGGCAGTAGGTGCGATAGCCATTGCCTTCGCGCCGCACGACCATCGATACCTTGGCATGGGTCTTCCAGTCGATGAAGCCATAGACCACCTGGACGCCCGCGCGCTCGAGCGCAGTCGCCCAATAGAGGTTCTGCTCCTCGTCGAACCGCGCCTTGAGCTCGACCACTGCGGTTACCGACTTGCCCGCTTCGGCCGCGGCGATCAGCGCGTTGATCACCGCGGGCTGCTTGCCGGCGCGGTAGAGCGTCTGCTTGATCGCGACCACGTCGGGATCGCTCGCCGCCTGGCCGAGGAACGAGAGCACGACGTCGAAGCTCTCATAGGGGTGGTGGACGACGATGTCCTTCGCCCGGATCGCCGCGAAGCAATCGCCGCCATATTCGCGGATCCGCTCGGGAAAGCGCGCGACGAAGGGCGTGAACTTGAGATCGGGCCGATCCTCGTCGACCAGAGCCGAAAGATCGCCGATGCCGAGGAAGCCGCCGGTCTCGGTCAGTAATGCCTCGCTGCCGCCCAGCTCTTCCTTGAGCACGGCCTCGAGTTCGGGGGCGATGCCGTCCTCCATCTCGAGGCGGATCACGCGGCCGCGCCGCCGGCGCTTGATCGCCGAGCGGAAGGTCAGGACGAGGTCTTCGGCCTCTTCCTCGATCTCGAGATCGCTGTCGCGCAGCACGCGGAACGCCGCCGAGCCGAGCACGTCGTAGCCGGGAAACAGCAGGTGGGTGAAATGCTTGAGCAGCACCTCGACCGCGACATAGCGCGCCGGTTCGCCGGGCAGCCGGACGAAGCGCGGAATCGTCGTCGGCAGCAGCACCAGCTCGCGGATGGGCTCGCGGTCCGATCGCCGGACAAGGTCGAAGATCACGCTCGATCCCTGGTTGGGGATGAACGGAAAGGGATGGGCGGGATCGAGCGCCTGCGGCGTCAGGATCGGAAAGATCTGCTCGCGAAAATGGTTTTCGAGCCAGGCCTCGGTCTCGCCCTCGATCGCTTCGGGCTCGAGAACGTGGATGCCGACTTCGTCGAGCTGGGTGCGGATGTCATGCCACACGCTCTGCTGGCTGTCGGCGAGGATCTCGGCTTCGTCCGAGATCGCGACGAGCTGCTGGCCGGGGGTGAGCCCGTCCGCCGAATGCGCTTCGACGCGCTGGAGCTGCTGCCCCATCAGCCCGGCGACGCGGACCATGAAGAACTCGTCGAAATTGGAGCCTGAGATCGACAGGAAGCGCAGCCGTTCGAGCAATGGATGCGCGGGGTTGCAAGCCTCCTCCATCACCCGGCGATTGAATGCGAGCCAGCTCAGCTCACGGTTGAAGTAACGCTTTTCCGGCGTGGCCGGTTGATCGGTCATCGATGCGCCCCCTGCGGCTTGCTTTGGTGCTGCCTTGTTCATCGCCTAGGGGTCGTCCGTTTCGGTTATGAGACCATTTGCCACGAGCACCGCACGCATTCCGGGTATCGACAGTCGGTTGTCCACTGCCTCGGTCTCCAGCACATCGGCAACGCGCAGGATGGCGACATGGCTGCGTTCGATCCGCTTGGCCAGCCAGGCAATCACATCGGGCTTGGCGTGGAGCAGATGCCGCTCGAAGGCGCGCTCGATCAGCTGCGGCATCAGCAGGTCGTCGGGCGGTCCGAGCTCGAGCAAGGGCGAGGCGGCGAGCCGCGAGCGCAGATCGGGCAGCTTGACGTCCCAGGTCGGCGGCGTCGCCTCGGCGACGATCAGCAGCGGACGGCGCTCCTGCTGTGCCTGGTTCCAGGCGTGGAAGACCTCGGTGTCTTTCGCGCGGTCGGCATCGTCGAGGATCCGTCCGCCGCTCTTCGCAGCGAAAATGCGCGCGAGCAGGCTACGTCCCGATTTTCGCGGGCCGATAAGCAGTGCCGACATCACCGGCCAGGTCGCCCAATGCTCGAGCTGGTGGACCGCGCGGGCGTTCGACTCGCCGACAAGAAATTCCGTCTCGCGCGCCTCGGGAAGCCCGAGCGGCAGGCGCAGCTGACTCATTTGATCGCCGGAATGCTCGTGGCCGTGGGCGAAGGCTGCGCCGCGGGCGGCCGTGCGACGCCGCGACGGATCAGGAGCACGCCCGACCCTTCCTGGACTTGCCAGCCGCGCGCCTCGAGCGCCGCGCGCAGGCTGGCGATCGGCCCGTCAAAGCCGACCCGCATCACCGAGATCCCGCCCAGCGCCAGGCTGGTGGTCACCGCCGAGCGCACCCCCGGCACGCCGCGCACCGCCGATTCGGACGCCGTCAGCGCGGCCGCGCTCGGCGTGTCGACCTGCACGGTGAAGCTCGCGGTCGCGTCGCCACTGGCGCTGGGAGAGGGCGTCGGCGTCGCTTCCGCGGCGGCCAGCGCGGCAGCCTCGGCGGCGAGCTCCTCGGCGGTCTTCACGCGCGGCGGCCGCGCCGCCAGCAACGCATCGGGGCGCAGCAACCCCGACGCGAGCGCCTTCTGATAGGCTTGGTCGAGCCGCAATATGCCCGCGTCGAGCAAGGCGTCGAGCGAATCGCCATTGTCGACGCGCAGCGCGAAGCTGGCGATCGGGCGCTTGTCGGGCCCGTGATTGGCGGCGAACACGCCGATGATCGGCCCGCCGGGATATTCACGGCGCAGTTGGACCTCGGCGACGAGCACGTCCGAAGCACCATACTGGTCGAGCACGGTGCGCCACCAATTGCGCCCGCGCCGCAGCGTCTGCCCGGCGTTGATCAGCATCGCATCGGGCCCGGTACCACGCAGCCGGACATAGTCGATCGTGCTGCCGCCGCTACGGAAGCGGTTCCACGCCCGCGACCACGCCGTCTCGCGCTCGAACACCCGGCCGACTCCGCCCGAAAATTCGAGCGGCACCAGCAGCATCGGCGCCGAACGGGTTACCGCGGTCGACACGCCGAGAATGGATCCCGCCTTGCCGCGGTCGAACAGCACGCCCAGCCGGGCGATGTAGCGCGCCGGGCCGATCTGCTCGCGCTCGACGACGATCCCGGTAACCAGCGCGTCGAGCGCCGAATCGCCCAAGGTGGATTTCTTGCCGGTCAGCCGCTCGGACAGCATCTCCCAGCCTTTGCGCTGGGCGATCCGCCAGCCGCCCTGCCGGGCCAGGTCGGCGGTCTTTCCGGTCACGTCGACCTGGACGCCCGAGACCTCGAAGCTGCCCGAAGCGTCGATCGGCACTGCGCTGGCGCCACCACCCTCGCCTTGCGCCATCACCACGCCCGCCCCCGCGAGAGCGAGGGCGCCGGCAATAGCGGTAGCGAGCGAAATCCGGGACAATTGCATGCGGCCGCCCTTTTGGCGAAGCGGACGCGGAAATCCAAGCGGCTTCTACTATCTCCCGCCACCCTCACCCTTCCCACCGCCTGCGGCGGCGGGCCCCTTCCCTCTCCCGTCGGGAGAGGGAAGGAGGCGCGAAGCGCCGGAAGGGTGAGGGTGCGCAGGTTTGAGTTTCGGTTTCGCCAACTCGGCGCTAAGCGGCTCGGCATGAGCGACCCAAAAGCCTATACCTACGCCCAGGCGGGCGTCTCGATCGCGGCCGGCAATGCGCTGGTCCGCGCCATCGGCCCGCTGGCCAAATCCACCCGCCGCCCTGGCGCCGATGCCGCATTGGGCGGGTTCGGCGGAGTGTTCGATCTCAAGGCGGCGGGATTCACTGATCCGCTGCTCGTCGCCGCGAACGACGGCGTCGGCACCAAGCTCAAGCTCGCGATCGAACACGATTCGCACGACGGCGTCGGCGTCGATCTCGTCGCGATGTGCGCCAACGACTTGATCGTCCAGGGCGCCGAGCCTTTGTTCTTCCTCGATTATTACGCCAGCGGCAAGCTCGTCCCCGAGACCGCCGAGCGGGTGATCGCGTCGATCGCCGAGGGCTGCCGCCAGGCCGGCTGCGCGCTGATCGGCGGCGAGACCGCCGAGATGCCGGGCATGTATGCCGAGGGCGACTATGACCTCGCCGGCTTCTGCGTCGGCGCAGTCGAACGCGACCAGTTGCTCGACGGCAGCGCGATCCGCCCGGGCGACGTGCTGCTCGGCCTGGCCTCCACCGGTATCCATTCGAACGGCTTCTCGCTCGTCCGCCGACTCGCCGCCGACAAGGGCTGGAAGCTCGACCGTCCGGCGGTGTTCGACCAGGATGTGATCCTGCTCGATTCGCTGATGGCGCCGACGCGGATCTATGTCGCCAGCCTGCTCCCGCAGCTGCGCAAGGGCATGATTCACGGGCTCGCGCACATCACCGGCGGCGGCCTGCTCGAGAATGTGCCGCGCGTGCTCCCCGAAAACTGCCACGCCCGCATCGACGCGGCCGCCTGGCCGCTCCCCCGCCTGATGGCGTTCCTTCAGGCACAGGGCAATATCGAGCCCGAGGAAATGGCGCGGACCTTCAATTGCGGGATCGGCATGGTCGCTGCGGTGGCGGCGGAGAACGCGGAAACCGTTGCCGCTGCGCTCACCGAGGCGGGCGAAACGGTGTTCCGCATCGGCGTCGTCGAGGAGGGAGCGCGCGGTTGCACGGTGTTCGGCCCCGCCGAGACGTGGAGTGCGCGAAGCGATTGGAGCGCCACGCATAATGACTGAGATGGTGCGCAAGAAGCTCGGCATCCTGATCTCGGGCCGCGGCTCGAACATGGCATCGCTGGTCGAGGCTTCGCGCGCCGCCGAATGCCCCTATGAAGTGGTCCTCGTCGCCAGCGACCAGCCCGACGCGCCCGGCCTCGCCTGGGCAGAGGCGCAGGGCATCGCCACCTTCGCCCAATCCCCCAGGGGCATGCCCAAGCCTGAATACGAATCCAGGATCGACGCCGCGCTGCGCGAAGCCGGGGTCGAGGCGATCGCCCTGGCCGGCTATATGCGTCTGCTCTCCGACGATTTCGTCGCGCGCTGGCGCGGTCGGATCGTCAACATCCACCCTTCGCTGCTCCCGAAGTATAAGGGCCTCGACACCCATGCCCGCGCGCTGGCGATGGGCGATGCCGACGCCGGCTGCTCGGTCCATATCGTCACCGAGGAACTCGATGGCGGCGAGATCCTCGGTCAGGCAACGGTGCGCATCGAAGCGCGCGATACCGCCGAGACGCTAGCCGAGCGCGTGCTGCGCGAGGAACATCGCCTCTACCCGAGGGTAATGACCGAATGGATCAAACAGCTTCCCCGCTAGACCAGGTCCGCGCGGTCGCGCTCGATCTCCCCGAGAGCGATGAGCGCCCCAGCCACGGCCAGCCGACCTTCTTCGTCGCGGGGACGATGTTCGCGCAGTTCCGTCATATTTCCGCGCCGACTGGGTCGGGCTCGCGATCGGCGGCGCCGATACCGACTGGGCGCATGTCGGCGACCGTATCGCACGCAGCTGGGAGCTTGCCGCGCCGCGCCGGCTGCTCGAAGCCGGCGGACGCTGAAGGAACGCGCGCCGCGCTGCCGAGTTGTTTTCTTCTGACGGTTCTACAGACGCGGCAACCTAAGAAGGGAAGAGCGCGACATGATCTCACCGCAAGGTCCCGAGGGGCAACCGGGCGTCGCAAGCGCCGAACAGGGTCTCGTCCTGCTCGATGGCCCGAGCGGCGTCGCAGTCTCGATGACGCCCGAGGCAGCCGTCGCCACCGGCCACAGCCTGCTCGCCGCCGCCGAGGAAGCGGCAATCCAGCAAGGCGGCGAAGGGCATCCGAGCTAAGCCCTTGCCCTTTCCCCTCTGCCCCCGCGATAAGGGGCGCAGATGATAAAGGTCGCCAGCTACAATATGCGCAAGTCGATCGGCACCGATCGACGGCGCCGGCCCGAGCGCACGCTCCAGGTTCTATGCGAAGTGAATGCCGACGTGATCGCGCTGCAGGAGGCGGATCGCCGCTTCGGGACGCGCGAGGCGGTGCTCACCGGCCATCTGCTCGCCGAGCATGGCGACTGGAAGGCGATCCCCTTCGGCATGCGGTCGCGCTCGATGGGGTGGCACGGCAATGCCCTGCTCGTCCGCCGGGACGCCGAGGTCCTCGGCTGCGAAGCGGTCCATCTCCCCGCGCTCGAACCGCGCGGCGCAGTGATGGCGGAGGTGCGGATTCGTGGCGAGGTGTTGCGAATCGTCGGTATGCATCTCGATCTCTCGGGGCTGTGGCGCCGCCGCCAGGCGCATGCGATCATCGCGCACCTCCAGGCCAGCGCGCAGCAATATCCGACGGTGTTGATGGGCGACCTCAACGAATGGAGCGCGCAAAGCGGCTGCCTGCGCGATTTTGCCCAGCATTTCGACTTTGCCGCCACCGGCAAGAGCTTCCACGCCCGCCGCCCGATGGCGCGGCTCGACCGGATCATGGCGAGCCGCGACCTCGTGATCGAAACCGCCGGCGTCCATGAGAGCCTCAATTCGCGCACTGCATCGGACCATCTGCCGATCTGGGCGACGATCCGGCCCGCCTGATGCGCGCGACCCGCGACAAGGAGCTGCGGCTCGCGCTCGTCTGCTATGGCGGGATCAGCCTCGCGGTCTACATGCACGGCATCACCAAGGAGATATGGCGCCTCGCCCGGGCGAGCTGCGCCGCACGCGAAGGCGAGGACGGCAATGGCGTCTATCGCCAGCTGATCGACGAGATCCGCGAGACTTCCGGGATCAATCTGCGCGTGCTCGTCGATATCCTGTCGGGCGCCAGTGCGGGCGGAATCAACGCGGTCTTCCTCGCCCAGGCGATCGCCACCGGCCAGTCGCTCGATCCGCTGACCGACATGTGGATCGAGCAGGCCGATGTCGAGGCCCTGCTTGAGCCGGGCCATGCGCCGTCGCATCGCTTCGCCAAGATCTGGGCAACGCCGATCGCGTGGATGCTCGCCAATCGCAGCAAGACGATCGACGAGACGGTCGATCCGACTGCGCGCGAGGAGGTCCGGCTCAAGCTCGAGCGTTTCGTCCGCTCGCGTTGGTTCGAGCCTCCGTTCGGCGGCAAAAGGCTGCTCGCCATGCTGCTCGACGCCTTCGACGCGATGGCAGCGGGCCCGCGCTACAAGCGGCTGCTGCCGGCCGGCCAGCCGCTCGACCTGTTCGTCACCGTCACCGATTTCCGCGGCCACCCCGAGGAGCTTCGCCTCAATTCGCCCGCCCACGTGATCGAGACCGAGCACAGGCTGGTGTTCCGCTTCACCGATCACGGTGCCGAGGGCGTCGCCTTTGCCGATCCCGCGGGGCTCGCCTTCGCCGCGCGCGCGACGTCGAGCTTCCCTGGCGCCTTCCCCCCCGCGACGGTCGAGGAGATGGACAGCTTCCTTGCCGAGCGCGGCACTGCCTGGCCCGAGCGCGACTCGTTCCTCGAATCGGTGCTGCCGCAGCAATGGTCGGACAACCGCGCCGAGAATGCGGTGCTGATCGACGGTTCGGTGCTCGCCAATGCGCCGTTCCGCCCCGCGATCGATGCCCTGCGCGAGCGGCCGGCGCGCCGCCAGGTCGATCGCCGCTTCGTCTTCATCGATCCCGCCCCAGGGGTGCGCTTCGATTTCTACGGCAAGCCGAAGGAGAAGCCCGGCTTCTTCCAGACCATCATCGGCGCGCTTTCCGAATTGCCGCGCGAGCAGCCGATCCGCGACAATCTCGAAGCGATAGCCGGGCGGTCGGATCGAATCGAGCGCATGCTCGCGATCGTCGCGGAAATCCGCTCCGAAGTGGAAACGCAGGTCGAGGCGCTGTTCGGCTATACGCTTTGGCTGGATTACCCGACCCCCAAGAGGCTCGCCGGATGGCGCCGCCGGGCGCAGGTCGCCGCCGCCGCCAAAGCCGGCTACGGCCATACGGCGTATGGCCTGCTTAAGGTCGATGGCACGATCGATCGCATCGCCCGCTTGCTGTACGCGATCGGCGACCGCCATGCCCCCGAACGCCTCCGCGAAATCCGCTCGACCGTCGCGCGGGCGGTGCAGGCGCGCGGCGGCGACCGCTTCGGCGCAACCTTGTCCAACGGCGCGAGCCCGCAGACGCTCGAATTCCTCCGCGCGCACGATCTCGGCTTCCGCATCCGGCGGCTCCGGCTGCTTGCCCGGCGGCTGACCGAGATCGATTTGCCGCGCTCGCACGCCGAGCTGCTGCCGATGCGCGAAGCGATCTACGAATCGCTCGCCGGCTATCTCGAGCTCAAACGCACCGACACCTTCGTCGACCTTCGCGACGCAGTTCGCGACATGACTGACGATGCCGGCCCCGTGCTCGACCTGCTCGCCGAGCGGATGCAGTTGAAGGCACTCGATCAGGCGACCGACCTGCGGCTCTCCGACGGCTTCAGCGCGCTGTCGAAGGATCTGCGCCGGCCGATGCTGCTCGCGCATCTCGGCTTCCCATTCTTCGACATCGCCACCTTGCCGCTGCTCCAGGGCGAAGGCATGGACGAGTTTGATCCGATCCGCGTCGACCGTATCTCGCCCGACGACGCCACCACGATCCGTGCCGGCGGCGCCGGAGCGTCGCTCAAGGGCATCCAGTTCAACAGCTTCGGCGCGTTCTTCAGCCGCGCCTATCGCGAGAATGACTATCTCTGGGGCCGTCTGCATGGAGCTGACCGGCTGATCGATATCGTCCTTTCGGCATTGCCGGCCGTGGATAGGCTGCCCGAGGCGCGGGTGGCGGAGATCAAGCGCAGCGCCTTTCATGCGATCCTCGACGAGGAGCAAGAAAGGCTGACGGCAATCCCAGGGTTGTTCGCAGAGCTGCGAAGCGAGATCGGCTGAACTCCCTCTCCCATCGGGAGAGGGAAGGGCCCCGCTCGCGAAGCGAGTGGGAAGGGTGAGGGTCGGCTGTTCCCTGCACTCACCCTTCCACCGACTTCGCCGGCTCCCCTCCCTTCCCGATGGGAGAGGGAGAGTTGGCAAGTCCGCGCACCCGGCCTAGAGTCGTGTCGTCATGAGGAAAGGAAAGGCATGCGGTTTCTGAAGGTGCTGTTCTGGCTGTTGCTGGGCGGCCTCGTCGCGGCCTTTGTGATCTACAATGGCGACGAGCGCGTCGATATCCGGTTGTGGGGGGGGCTCGTCGCCGATTTCAGCCTGCCGCTGCTGCTGGTCATCACCTTCCTGGTCGGCCTGTTGCCGCCGCTGGTCGCCTATCAGACGCTACGCTGGCGCTCACGCCAGCGGCTTGCCGGACTCGAGCGGGCGCTCGCCGATCTGCGCGCAGTTTCCCCCGAGCCTTCCACGAGCATCGCGATCTCCCCCACCCCGCCGCTGATCGCCGATCCGCTGCCATGAGCGCGCCGCTGTACGTCGCGCTCGACACCCCCGACATTGATCGCGCCCGCAGCATCGCGCAGCGGGTCCGCAACCATGTCGGCGGGATCAAGCTCGGCCTCGAGTTCTTCATGGCCAATGGCCGCCACGGCGTGCGCGAAATGGCTGAGATCGGACTGCCGATCTTCCTCGACCTCAAGTTCCACGATATCCCCAACACCGTCGCCAAGGCGATCCAGGCGCTGCGTCCGCTCGAGCCGGCGATCCTAACCGTCCATGCCGCCGGCGGCCGCGCGATGCTCGAAGACGCCAAGGCGGCCGCGCCCAGCGGCACCAAGGTCGTCGCGGTGACCATGCTGACCAGCCTCGATGATCGCGATCTCGTCTCGATCGGCCTCAGCCCCGATCCGCACGAGCAGGTAGTGCGGCTCGCCGAATTGGCGAAATCGGCGGGGGTCGACGGGATCGTCTGCTCGGGCGAGGAGGTGGCCGCGGCGAAAAAGGCGTGGCCCCACGGCTTCTTCGTCGTCCCCGGCGTGCGCCCCGCCAACGGTGTGGTTGGCGACCAGAAGCGCGTCGTCACGCCGCGTGCGGCGCTCGACGCCGGCGCCTCGATTCTCGTCGTCGGGCGGCCGATCACCCAGGCGGAAGACCCGGATCAGGCGGCGCGCGACATAGAGGCAACCTTATAGCGGAGAGCGGATATGGTGCGGATCGCAGGTTTCGGACTTTTTGCGCTGCTGCTCGCCTTGTTCGGCCTCCATGCCGCGACCCCGCTCCAATCCGCCAGCTTCGACTGCGCCAAGGCCAGTCATCCGCTCGAGAAGACGATCTGCGCCAGTCCCGGGCTTTCGAAGCTCGATGGCGAAGTCGCCGCGCTCTACAAAGCCAAGCTCGCGCAAATCTTCGACAAAGCAAGTCTGCGCCGTCAGCAGCGCGACTGGCAGCAGATTCTACGCGCCGGCTGCGTCGCCAAATGCGATCCCGCAACGGTCGCAGCCAGCTACACCCAACGGCGCGACACGCTTCGCACCTTCGACGCAGAAACTTGGGAAGCGAGCTACAAGACCGCGGACGTCGCCACGCTGACGATCACCCATATCGGCACCAACCAGTTCGACTTCGCGCTCGCTCGCGATCGCGAGGGCGAGCAACTGTGCAAACTCCCCGCGAACGACAGCGAGGCTGGCGCGATCGCCACGATCGCCTCCGCGGCCAAGGCACATTGGAGCGCGGGCGCCTGCAGGATCGACTTCCTCCTCAGCCGGGACAAGACCGGGAATGTCACGCGGATCGACACCAGTGCCTCGGCCGGCTGCAAGCAGTATTGCAAGGGCAATTACGGGCTGAGCGACGTTTTCCTGCCCGCCACCAACTAGGCCGTAGACCCATAAAAGCCGCCTATCGGCTTCCGCCCCAGATTCGGCTGTTCAGTTGAGCGATGCGGGCCACTGAAAGCAGCCATTCTTTCAGCGCGATCCTTCTCGATCTCCATCTCCGAGCGGCAGTTTCGGGATAGGGCAATCTGGAACGGGTTTTGGCAAAGCGAGACCCGAAGCCCGTCGCCTGCGCGATAGGCGCGGCCACGTTCCCGGTCAGAGTTCCCAACCGGTAACAAGTATGTCGGATGCTTCGTGAAGCGCGGTACGACGGATCACTTTGCGAGATACCGTGCCGGCGTCGTTCCCATCGCCTTCTTGAACATAACGATGAATGCGGTAGGTGACTCGTATCCGAGGATGCCGGATACATGCTGGACACTCGCGCCGCTCGCGAGTTCCCGTAGCGCGATGAGAAGGTGGAGCTGGCGCCGCCATCGCCCGAAGCTGAGCCCCGTCTCCTGGACCATGAGCCGCTTGAAGGATCGTTCGCTCATCGCGACGTGTTTCGCCCATTCCCCCAATGGGCGCCAATCCCCCGGCGTTGCGGCAAGCAGCCCGGTCACCAGAGCGATCTTGGGATGCGCGGACGTGGGTAGCCTGAGACCGCTTTCCGGCATCAGCGTCAACTCGTCGAGGAGCACCCGGGCAAGGCGGCCAAAATGGTCGTCCAGCGCGGACGCCGTCGGTGCGTCCGCCAGGCGCAGGATCATCTCGCGGACCATCGGAGAGATCGAGAGCGTGCAGCAGTTCTGCGGCATGTCCGCTGCGCCGGGTTCCACGAAGAGGTACGCTAGCCGCGCGTTGGGGGTGGGGCGGTTGCTGTGCGGTACGCCGCCAGGGATCCAAACGGCGCATGTCGGCGGCACGATCCACAGGCCATCGGCCGCCGTGCAGGTGACGGCGCCATGCAAGGCTAGGATGAGCTGGCCCTGCCGATGATGATGGTGGGGCATCTCCGCTTCATAGCCGGCGAAGTCGAGATGGACGGCGGTTGCCGCTCGGTCCGACCCGCCTAACACCACGGCGGTATGACAGGATGTGTCACCCCCAGCGAGTTGGCCTAATCTGACGATCATATGGCATTATCGCGAGTTACTGCCCCCATGGCAACTCGGTAAGGTCCATCGCGAATGATGGAGAATGCCATGCGAATTGCTGTTGTCGGTGCCACCGGACGAATCGGTGCGAAGCTCACGCGAACCCTGCTCGGCGCCGGCCATCAGGTCAGGGCCCTGTCGAGAGGGGGTCCGGCCCTGGACGCCTTGGTCGAGATCGGTGCCGACCCGTTCATCGGGAGCTTCGACGCCGGGACAGGAGACCTCGACCGGTTTTTCCACGAGGCCGATGCCGCGTTCCTCATGGTCAAGACCGACTGGAACAACATCCACGGCCACTATTCGGAGGTCGCCCTCCGGTTCTTCGACGCGCTGCGCCACTCCCCGGTCAAGCGCGCGGTCAGCCTTACGGCCATGGGGTCGGGGGTCAGAGGAAGCACCGGCCACTTCCAGCCGTTCTACCAGCTCGATCAGATCCTCAACCGCCTGAGCGACATCGATCTGGTACATCTGCAAGCCGGCTGGTTCATGGAAAACCTGTTCGGCTTCATCGACCCGATCGTGGAGCATGGCCGGATCGCCTGGTCGTTGGGCCTGGACGTCGAAGCACCCTGGGTCGCCACGGACGACATCGCCGATTTCGCCGCCGGTCAGTTGCTGGATCCGACCGGCCAGCACCGCATCGTGCACGAGTTGGGCGCCGACTACTCGATGTCGAAAATCGCCGATATCCTGAGCGAAGAGATAGGCCGTCCGGTGGACTATCGGTTTATCGACAGGAACCGACCAGAGGTCGAACAGGGGTTCCTGCAGCGGTTCGGTTCATTGGAGCAATGGCTGGACGATACGCAGACGCTTGAGGCGTTGAACGAGGGCAGGGTCCGCTTCCACGACGATCGTCCTTCGATGCCGACGGCCATGAAGGCCTTTATTCGGGCATCGTTCCTGCCGCGTTACCGCATGGAGACCAAGCAGCGATCAACCGGACCCAAGCAATTCTTCGAATGGATGGCACGGGACGATCTCGCTACGACGTGAGGGACGCAAGGGGCGGTCGGCAGCGACGTTTTCGACAGTATGATCTTTCCCGCCGCCCTTTTTCGGGAAAGGGCGGCGCCGCGCAATGTCGGCTATCGCACCTGCCCTCCCCAAAAGCCGTCCTTTGGCTCTCCACCCAGTCTCCGACGCCCGACCCTTGTTCCGAAAGCGGTCGTTTAGGGATTCGCGACCTGGACCGCCACCGGCCATGGCCGCGCCCCCACTTGCCAAAATCTCCGACGCGTCGGAGATAGCGCGCCATGCCTGAGATCGTGACCATTCGCGTCGCCAGTCCTCGACACCTGCCAGCGCTCCATCCGGTGATCGAGCGTGCCTATCGCGGCGAGTCCGCGCGCCAGGGCTGGACCCACGAGGCCGATCTCCTCCAGGGGCAGCGCACCGACATCGGGACGCTGCAGGCAATCGTCGCGGACCCTGCGCAGCGCCTGTTGATCGCCGAGAACGGCGGCGCCGTCATCGGCTGCGTCAATGTCGCCGACAAGGGTGACGGGCTCGCCTATCTCGGTCTGCTCTGCGTCGATCCGGCGCTGCAGACGGCGGGAGCAGGCAAGCAATTGCTCGCCGCGGCCGAGGCCTGCGCGCGCGACGTTCTCGGCGCCGACCGCATCGAGATGACCGTCATCGACGTGCGGCACCGGTTGATCGGCTGGTACGAGCGCCGCGGCTATGCCCGGACCGGCGAGCGCCGAGACTTCATCTTCGCGGTCGATCCGCCGCTGTTCATGACGGTACTGGTCAAGTCGCTCGCCTGAGGCTTATGGCGTCGGCGATGCCCCTTACTGCCAAGATCTGCGGCCTTTCGACGCCGGCCACGCTCGACGCCGCGGTCAGCCACGGCGCCGCGCAGGTCGGTTTCGTGTTCTTCGCGCCGTCGCCGCGCAACCTCGCACTCGATCGGGCATCGGGCCTCGCCCACCGTGTTCCCGCGCAGGTGCGAAAGGTCGGCGTCTTCGTCGATCCCGACGACGCATTGCTCGATGCCGCGATCGCCGCGGGCCGCCTCGACGCGATCCAGCTCCACAAGACCGCGCCCGATCGGGTGGCGGCGATCCGCGCGCGCACGCGCCGCGAGGTCTGGGCCGCGATCGCGGTGAAGACTCGCGCCGATCTCGCCATGGCTTCGCGCTTCGCCCAGGCCGCTGACCGCATCCTCTATGACGCCAAGACGCCGGATTCGGCCGCGCTCCCCGGCGGCATGGGCCTGCGCTTCGACTGGACCCTGCTTCAGGGGCATTCGCATCCGCTGCCCTGGTCGCTCTCCGGCGGCCTCACCCCCGACAACGTCGTCGAGGCGGTGCGCGTCACCGGCGCGACTTCGGTCGACGTCTCCTCGGGGGTCGAATCCGCCCCCGGCATCAAGAATGTGGACAAGATCGCCGCATTCCTTAAGGCATTGGCCGCTCTATGACCGTACCCAATTCCTATCGCGCCCAGCCCGACGATCGCGGGCATTTCGGCCAGTTCGGCGGCCGCTTCGTCGCCGAGACGCTGATGCCCCTGGTCCTCGATCTCGAGCGCGAATATCGCGCGGCGAAGGCCGATCCCGCGTTCAAGGCCGAGTTCGACGATCTGCTCGAACATTATGTCGGCCGCCCCAGCCCGCTTTATCATGCCGAGCGGCTGACCGAGGCGCTGCGCACCGGTGCCGCGCCCGGCATGGGCGCGCAGGTCTGGTTCAAGCGCGACGAGCTCAACCACACCGGCGCGCACAAGATCAACAATTGCATCGGCCAGATCCTGCTCGCGATCCGGATGGGCAAGACCCGGATCATCGCCGAGACCGGCGCCGGCCAGCACGGGGTCGCCACCGCCACCGTCTGCGCGCGCTTCGGCCTGCCTTGCGTGATCTACATGGGCGCGACCGACGTCGTCCGGCAGCAGCCCAACGTCTTCCGCATGAAGCTGCTCGGCGCCGAGGTCCGCCCGGTCACTGCCGGCGCGGCGACGCTCAAGGACGCGATGAACGAGGGGCTGCGCGATTGGGTCGCCAACGTCCACGACACCTTCTACATCATCGGCACCGCCGCGGGCCCGCATCCCTATCCCGAGATGGTCCGCGATTTCCAGAGCGTGATCGGCACCGAGGCGCGCGCGCAGATGCTCGCGCGCACCGGCCGCCTGCCCGACCTGCTCGTCGCCGCGATCGGCGGCGGATCGAACGCGATCGGGCTGTTCCATCCGTTCCTCGACGACGCCGACGTGGCGATGCTCGGCGTCGAGGCGGCCGGCCACGGGCTCGACAAGGAGCATGCCGCCAGCCTTGCCGGCGGGGCTCCCGGCATCCTCCACGGCAACAAGACCTATCTGCTCCAGGACGAAGACGGCCAGATCACCGAGGGCCATTCGATCTCGGCGGGTCTCGATTATCCGGGCATCGGCCCCGAGCACGCCTGGCTGCGCGACATCGGCCGCGTCGAATATACCTCGGCGACCGACGTGGAGGCGCTCGACGCGTTCCAATTGCTGTGCCGCACCGAAGGCATCATCCCCGCGCTCGAACCTTCGCACGCGATCGCAGCAGTGGCGAAGAAGGCCCGGGAAATGCGGAAGGACCAGATCATCCTGGCGAACCTGTGCGGCCGCGGCGACAAGGACATCTTCACCGTGGCCGCGGCGCTGGGGGTGGAGATATGACACGCGGTGAATTTGTCGAAAAAGCCACGATGCTTGGGATAGACCCTACCGCGTATGACCTCGATGGCCGACCCAGTGAAAGCTATGTTCTTGCGAATGAGGGAGCGGAATACAAAGTCTTCTACAGCGAGCGCGGACTTGAGACCGGCAAGGAACTCTTTCCCGATGAGTCTGCCGCGCTCCAGCGCCTGTTAGATCTGTTGGTTCAAGACTCTTCGGCTCTAATTCGATGACTCGCTTAGCCTCCGTCTTCGCCTGCGCGGCCGAAAAGCACCGCGCCGCGCTCATCGCCTTCGTCACCGCCGGTGACCCGACCCCCGCCGCCACCGGCGCGATCCTCGATGCGCTCGTCCAGGGCGGTGCCGACGTGATCGAGCTCGGCATGCCGTTCACCGATCCGATGGCCGACGGCCCGCCGATCCAGGCCGCCAATATCCGCAGCCTCGCCGCGGGCACGCGCACCGCCGACGTGCTCGCCATCGCCCGCGAGTTCCGCGCGCGTCATCCGGAAGTGCCGCTGGTGCTGATGGGCTATGCCAACCCCATGGTCCGCCGCGGCGCCGAATGGTTCGCGCGCGCCGCCAGCGACGCGGGCGTCGACGGCGTGATCTGCGTCGACATTCCGCCCGAGGAAGACGATGCGCTCGGGCCGATGCTCCGCGAACAGGGCATCGCCCCGATCCGGCTCGCCACGCCGACCACCGACGCCGCCCGGCTCCCCGCGGTCCTCGCCGGCGCCTCCGGCTTCGTCTATTACGTCTCGGTCGCCGGGATCACCGGCCTCCAGCAGGCCGCGCAATCCTCGATCGAAGACGCCGTCGCCCGGCTCAAGGCCGCCACCGACCTGCCGATCGCGGTAGGTTTCGGGGTGCGCACCCCCGAGCAGGCGGCGCAGATCGGTCGCGTCGCCGATGGCGTCGTCGTCGGCTCGGCGATCGTCGAACTGGTCGGCAAGCATGGGCCCGATGCGCCCGCGCAGGTCCGCGCCTATATCCAGTCCCTCTCCGCGGCGCTCGCCGCCGCCCGCAAGGAAGTCGCATGAGCTGGATCAGTCGCGTCCGTAACGCACTCGCCTATGTGACGACCAAGACCAACGAGAGCCCCGACAATCTCTGGCACAAGTGCAAGGGTTGCGGGACGATGGTGTTCTCCAAGGAGCTGGAGGAAAATCTCTACGTCTGCCCGACTTGCGACCATCATGAGCGCATCGGCCCGGCCCGCCGCTTCGAATATCTGTTCGACGAGGGCAGCTTCACCGTCCTGACCAGCCCCAAGGTGGTCGACGACCCGCTCAGGTTCCGCGACCAGAAGCCCTATCCTGCCCGCCTCAAGGCGGCGCGCACCGCGACCGGCGAGCCCGATGCGTTCCTCAACGCCTCGGGCACGATCCTCGGCCAGAAGGCGGTGATCGGCGTCCAGGACTTCGCCTTCATGGGCGGATCGATGGGCCAGGCAGTCGGCGAGGCGTTCATCCACGGAGTCGAGGCGGCGATCGCCGCGGCCGCGCCGTACATCGTGTTCACTGCATCGGGCGGCGCACGCATGCAGGAGGGCATCCTCAGCCTGATGCAGATGCCGCGTACCACCGTCGCGATCGAGATGCTCCACGATGCCGGCCTGCCCTATATCGTCGTGCTCACCGATCCCACTTCAGGCGGGGTGATGGCGGCCTATGCGATGCTCGGCGACGTCCAGATCGCCGAGCCGCGTGCGACGCTCGCTTTCACCGGCCGCCGGGTGATCGAGAACACGATCCGCGAAAAGCTGCCCGACGATTTCCAGACCTCGGAATATTATCGCGACCACGGGCTGGTCGACCGGGTCGAGCACCGCAAGGACCTGCGCGAAGTGCTCGGCCGGCTGATCGGCCTGCTCACCGACGCGAAAGCGGCGGCGTGATTCTGCTCCCTCTCCCCGCTCGCGGGGAGAGGGCTGGGGAGAGGGGCAAGTGCAATGCCCTCTCGACACTGCCCCTCTCCCCGGCCCTCTCCCCTGAAGGGGAGAGGGAGTAAGATGGACTTCGCCACCTCCTCCAGCCCCGCCGTCCAGCGCCAGCTCGATCGCCTGACCGCGCTATCCCCCGGTGCCGATATCCTCGGCCTTGAGCGCATCACCCTGCTGCTCGAGCGCGTCGGCAATCCCCACCTCCGCCTGCCGCCGGTGCTCCATGTCGCCGGCACCAACGGCAAGGGCTCGACCTGCGCCTTCCTCCGCGCCGCGATAGAGGCCGCGGGCCTGACGACGCATGTCTATTCGAGCCCCCATCTCGTCCGCTTCAACGAGCGCATCCGCCTCGCCGGCACGCTGATCGACGACGACGCCCTTGCCCCCCTGCTCGAAGAAGTCCTGGATGCAGGCGGCGATATCGGCGCGAGCTTCTTCGAAGTCACCACCGCCGCGGCCTTTCTCGCTTTCGCCCGCACCCCGGCCGATGCCTGCATCGTCGAGGTCGGACTCGGCGGCCGGCTCGACGCGACCAACGTCATCCCCGAGCCCCTGGTCACGGCGATCGCCCAGCTCGGCATCGACCATCAGTCGTTCCTCGGCGACACGCTCGCCCAGATCGCTGCCGAGAAGGCCGGCATCGCCAAGCCCGGCGTGCCGCTGGTGACGATGGCCTATCCACCCGACATCGCCGACGTGGTCGACCGCTTCGCCGAGACCGTCGCCGCCCCGGTCTTCGCCGAGCAACGGGTCTGGTCCTACTACGTCGACGGCGATGCGCTACACTATCGCGACGCGAAGGGCGTAGTGATCACGCCCCTCCCCGCCCTTGCCGGTTCGCATCAGCCGGCCAATCTGGCGCTCGCCATCGCCGCGCTGCGCCATCAGCGCGCCCTTAGTGTTCCCGACGCCGCTTTATCCGCCGCCGCGCGAAGCGCCCGCTGGCCGGCGCGGATGCAGCGCCTGTCGCCTGGGCCGTTGACGGCGCTGCTCCCGCCAGGCGCCGAACTCTGGCTCGACGGCGGCCATAACGCCAACGCCGCCGAGGCGGTGAGCCGTGCCGCCGCACAAATCGCCGGGGACCGCCCGCTCCACCTCGTGCTCGGTATGCTCGAGAACAAGGATGCCCACGCGATGATCGCCCGGTTCGCGCCGATCGCCCGCTCGCTCACCGCCGTGCCGGTGCCGGGCCATCCACACCACCCGCCCGCCGATCTCGTCGAGCGCGCGCGTCGAGCAGGCCTGGCAAGCGGCGAAGCGCCGGACATTGCCGCCGCGCTTTCGGCTGTCCCGCGCGAGGGCACACTGCTCGTGCTGGTTCTCGGATCGCTCTATCTAGCCGGTATGGCGCTCGCCGCAAACGACGAACTGCCCGACTGAAACGACTTATTGCGATTGACTTGCAATAGCGTAGACGCGACAACCTCCGCATCATCCACGCGGGAGTCGCTCATGTCCGCTGCCAATACGCTTGCCGCCGCTCTGCCCGTGCTCCAGCCTGAAGACGCCGGCGCCCGGCTGCTCCTGTTCGGCGTCCGCCAGATGGGTGCGCATGGTCTCCACGACGCCTGTACCGCGCATGCTTTCGTCACTGCGTTCGGCAAGGGCTTCCAGCGGCCGCTGGTCCTCCTGCGCGCATTGATGGCCGAGATGTCGGCCGCGTCGATCGGGCCGATCCAGATCGCGCCCTGGTGCTGCCCGCGCATGACCGGCCCTGAGGCGACCTTGCTCGAAGTGGTCGCCGGGATCCGGAAGCATCCTGTGCGTGCGCAAATGCTGCTCGCCGACCTGCTCGGCATCCGCGATGCCGCCGGCATAGGCTTCACTGTGCACGCCCTCGCCAATGCCTTCGCCGACCTGGCGCTGCCGCTGGATGAGGTGGCGGCATGAGTGGACGTCAGCGCATCGGCCTCGCATGGCTGCCGGAGCAGCCCGTCCTTTAGTTCGAAATTAACGAGAAGAAGACAGTATACCGGCGATCGAACGAAGGAAATCCGGTGAAAATCAATCAAGGCGGCGACTTTCCGGCGGCCGCTCGACGGCCGCAATCATCGGCCGTGGCGTCCAACGGCGCTGCCCCGTTCTCGACCATCCTGACGGCGGCGAACGCCGATCCGGCTGAGAAGGTCGAAAATAAGGAGCCCGATTTCACCCGTATGACCCGCAAGGAAATGTTCGACTGGATGAACGGCAAGATCATCGGCGGAGAAATGTCGCTTGATGACAGCTCTGCATTTCTCGGGATGACCATACGGATTCCGGTAGCGGCAGGCTTCAACGCGCCGCTGGCGATCGATGATCGGGAGCAGGTCGATTTCGTGCAATTGGCACAGGATGGTATTGCCGGTGCGCTCTCGCGCCACGACGATATGACACGCAAGATGCTGGAGACGGCCATGCAGGTCATACGGCACGAGCCCGGCAGCCGCGTCGACCAGCGCGCCTGACACCAAAGCCGTCGCGAGTGGGGCTAGAGCAACCGCTCTCCCGGCAGTCGCACCGCCGTCACGCGCCAGCGCAGCCCCTGCAGTTCGAACATCAGTTCGGGGCCCTCGCCGCTCGTCGGCACCAGCGCGAATCGGCCCAGCGCATCCCTCCGCACCCGCATTGCGCCGGGCTTTCCGCTCGCGAAACCCGGTCGCGCCGCATCGGCGACGCCCGCACTGGCGAATAGCGCGCGCATCCCCTCGGGCGTGATCGCCGCATCGACGACGGGATCCGCGAATCGCTCGGCGATTGCCGCGCCGAGCCGGTCGAGCGCCGAGCCCTCGGAACGCCCGAGCCGATCGTGCAACTGCGTCTTCAGGTCCGCGCGCACCGCCGGATAGTCGATCCCCGCCGAGATCGCCGTGAGATCACGCGCATCGGCAGCCTTTTTGAGCTGCATCAGGGTGAGGTAAGGCGATCCCCAAAGCCATCCGCCGCCTGCCACCACCAGCAGCACGGCCAGCGCGATGATCCAGCGTTTCATTGCCCCACGCCTTTCGCCCGCAAGCCGGCGAGCGCTTCGGTCGCCCAGCGATACATTCCCGCATCGGCAGCGCGCTGGTGTCGGCTCAGGCGCCGCATCCGCGCTTCGACTTCCTCGAGCACGACGAACGCCCTGCCCTCGCGGCCCTGCTCGATCAGCAGCGCGGCATGACGGCAGCGCGCCTCCTCGCCGGGCATCCGCGTGACCAGGTCGGCATAGAGGTCGAGCGCCTCCTGCTTGCGTCCGAGATGATCGAGCACCCGCGCGCGCAGCAGCCCCTGCCGATCGCGCTCGCTTTGGCCGAGCGGAGTCGGGCTCGCGTCGAGCAACGCCAGCGCATCAGCCACCTGCCCGCTCTCGAACAACGACAAAGCAAGCTTGCTTTGAGTCCGCACATCGGGCTCGCCGGGCGTCATCGCGATGCTCTCGCGATAGAGCGGCACCGCCTCGCCGTGCCGCCCCAGCGCGGCCAGCGCATCGGCAGTGCGAAGCCGGTTGGCGGCAGTGTCGGCGAGGCCCAGCGCATCGCGCGCGGCACGCAACTCGCGCTCGGGATCGATCGTCTCGATCGCCTTGGCGCGCGCCGTCCGCACATGGCGGTTGCTGCCGAGCCCCGGCAGCACCTCGACGATCAGATAGGCGAGCGCGCTCACCACCGGCAGGAAGATCAACGCCGTCAGCCACAGCGGATTGCGCCCGGTGCGCATCAGATGGACGATGCAGAGCACCTGCAGCCCGATCACGACGAGAAACGGCATCAGCGTGCGCCTGCGCCCGCCGGAGCCGCTTCCTCGGCACCGGCACGTGCCTTGCGCACGCTCTCCACCACGAAGCCCTTGCGCCACAGGATCCACAGTAGGACCATGCCCGGCAGCGCGACCACGGTGGTCATCACCCAGAAGCCGACCCAGCCGAGCTGCTCGGCGATGATCCCCGCCGGACTCGACAGCCAGGTCCGCCCGACTCCGGCCAGCGACGACAGCAAGGCGAATTGAGTCGCGGTATAGGCCAGGCTCGACAGCCCCGAGAGATAGGTCACGAAGATCGTCAGCCCGAGCCCGCTCGTCACTTGCTCGGTCGCCACTGCGATCGTCAGCCACAGGGTGGAGTGCCCCTGCGACGCGAGCATCGCGAAGGTCAGGTTGCTCAGCATCATCAGCACCCCCGACACGAACAGCGCCCGCCCCATCCCCAGCCAGGCGAGCAGCGGGGCCGACAGCGCGGTGCCGAGAATCAGCCCCCAGAAGCCGATCACCTTGTTGATCGCGATGAACTCGGTGTCGCTGAACCCGAGCTCGACGATCATCGGGTTGAGCATCGCCTGTCCCATCGCGTCGCCGAGCTTGTAGACCAATACGAACAGCAGGATCAGCACCGCGCCGCGGCGCATCAGGAACTCGCCGAACGGCCCGAACAGGGTGGTCTGCAGCCATTGGCCTATGCTCTGCCGCGGGGCTTCGTTGCTCAGCACCTTGTCGTGCAGCCCGGGGCCCATCCACAATGCCGCGATCATACCCGGCAGGATGCACAGCCCGGTGAGGCCATAGGCCATCCCCCAGCCCAGCCCGAATCCTTCGGTCGAGGCGAGTGCGATCGTGCCGACCCCGGCGAAGAACGCGCCGAGCCGATAGCCGAACTGATTGTTCGCGGTGCCGTGCGCGAGTTCGTCCTCGGGCAGGATCTCGATGCGATACGCATCGATGACGATGTCCTGCGTCGCGCCGAGAAACGCAGTGACGATCGCCCAGAAGGCGAAGACGCCTAGATGCAGCTCGGGCCGGCTCGCGCCGAGCATCCACACCGATCCGAACAACAGGGCCTGGACGAGGAACAGCCACGCCCGGCGCTGGCCGAACAGCCCGGTCAGCACCGGCAGCTTGAGCCGATCGACCAGCGGCGCCCAGAGGAATTTGAGCGTGTACGGCGTGGTCAGCCCGATCGCGAAGCCGATCGTCTTCTTCTCGATCCCCACCTTGGCGAGCCAGAAGGTCATCGTCCCGAGCAGAAGCGCCAGCGGGAAGCCGCTCGAGATACCGAGCAGCAGCGCCGCGATCGGCCGCGATCGGAAATAGGGCGCCATCGTCGCGCCGAACCCGCCGCGTGTGCCGTCCTCCAATACCGCCCCGTCCGCCATCCCTTGCTCCCTTGCGCCTTCCGCGCGACACTAGCCGAAAAGTTGCGGAGAGGAAGGATGAACGCGCCGACCCAGGGCCAACTCGCGCTCGCTACCCAGCTCGCCCAAGGCGGCCGCCGCGCCCAGGGCGCGATCGCCTATGTCGATGCGCGCGCCTATACCAGCGCGGCCCGCCACGCCGCCGAGCAAGCGCGTATCTTCACGCGGGTGCCTTTGGTCATCGCTTCCTCCGCGCTGCTCCCCGCGAACGACATGGCGGTGCCGCACGACGGCTTCGGCAAGCCGCTGCTGATCACCCGCGACCGGAACGGCACGGCGCATGTCTTCCTCAACGTCTGCCGCCATCGCGGCACCCGCCTGGTCGAAGGCTGCGCGGCAGTGAAATCGCCGCGCCTAGTCTGCCCCTATCACGCATGGAGCTATGCGCTCGACGGCCGTCTCGTCGGGCTCCCCCGCGCCGACACCTTTCCCGGCCTCGACAAGGCCGCGCACGGCCTCAATCGCCTGCCCACGCATGAGGCCGGCGGGCTGATCTGGTTCGCCTTCGCCGAATCGGCCGATTTCGCCGAGGCCGACACGCTCGCGCGCGATTTCGAGGCGTTCGACCTCGCCGGCCAGCATCTCTTCCGCCGCCGCACGCATGACGTCCGCGCCAATTGGAAGCTGGTCATGGATGCGTTTCTCGAGGGCTATCACATCCAGCGCCTCCATTCCGGCACGATCGCCCCCTTTTTCAGGGACGGCGTCTCGACCGCCGACAGCATCGGCCCGCACCAGCGCTCGGCGGTGGGCCGCGAGGCGGGGCTCGCCGCCTTGTCGTCGAACGACTGGGCGACGTTGCGCGGCGCGATCACCTATACCTATCAGCTGTTCCCCGGCACGGTGCTCGTCGTCAGTCCCGATTACATCAACCTGATGGTGCTGATGCCGCAAGCGGCGGACCGGGTGCTGGTCGAGGATTTCATGCTCATCCCCGAAGCCCCGGCGACCGAAAAAGCCCTCGCCCATTGGGAGAGGAGCTGGGAGCTGCTCGACGGCGGCGTGTTCGCGGCCGAGGATTTTCGCGCCTGCGAGCTCGGCCAGCAGGGCCTCGCCTCGGGTGCGATCGAACGCCTCACTTTGGGCATGCTCGAGCTCGGCATCCGCCAGTTCCACGACACGGTCGAGGCGCGGCTGGCACCTACGCACGAACCCTGAGAGCAACGTCTGCAGCAGTGCGCTATTCTATAATGGGGCTAAACCGTTGCAGGAATTGAAATATGCCCGCCGCTGTCACCAGCCGTGCTTTTGCGCCGCACACCAATCCCTCCGCCGATGGCACCGCGCGCGTCGCGGTAGCGCTGTCGTTGCTGTCTTGGCTCACCGTCGTGCTCATGTTGTTCTGGCGCTGAACATTCAGCGACGGCCGCGGCTCAGGCGGCGTCGAGGAACAGGCTGAAGCTGCCGGGAAGCTTGCGCGGCTTGCGGCCGCCGATCACTGCCTCGATCCCTTCGATCGCCGCCAGCAAGTCGCGCTGCGGATAGGGCTTGGCGAGGCATCCCGCCGCCAGCTTGCGCGCTTCGCCGGGGCAATTGCCGGTCACGAACAGCACTTGCACGCCACGCGCATGCGCCTCTCGCGCGACTTCGACTCCGCTGCCGTCAGCAAGATTGACGTCGACCAGGACGAGATCGATCGCCGCATCGCGCCCGATCACTTCCAGCGCATCGGCGACCGAATCGATCGTGGCGATCACTTCGAAGCCCTCGGCGCCGAGGAAATGCTCGGTGTCGAACGCGACCAGCGGCTCGTCCTCGACGAGGAGAATCCGCTCGATCAGCCGCTTCTTCTTCCCGAACAACATCGTTCCGCCTTGGTCCGCGGCACGGCCTCATGCCCCCCGCACGCCGCTCCTAACGCGCAAATCCTTTGCAGTGCTGCAATAATTTTTGCCGCGCGCCGCATAATCGCTATATCGCCGCGGTGTCCCCATCCAAGCCCCCCGAAGCCCAGCGCATCGCGAAGCTGCTGGCCCGTGCCGGAATCGCGTCGCGCCGCGAGGTCGAGCGGATGATCGCCGAAGGGCGCATTGCGCTCGACGGCGTCGTCCTCGACACGCCCGCGACGCTGCTCACGTCGCTCGACAGCGTCACCGTCGACGGCGAACCCGTGGCCGCGCCCGCGCCGGCACGGCTGTTCCGCTATCACAAGCCCGCCGGCCTGCTCACCACCGAGCGCGATCCGGCGGGTCGCGAGACGATCTACGATCATCTTCCGCCGGGCCTGCCCCGCGTGATGCCGGTCGGCCGGCTCGACCTCAGCACCGAAGGGCTCCTCCTCCTCACCACCGACGGCGAGCTCAAGCGCGAGCTCGAGCTGCCCGCCACCGGCGTCGAGCGCAGCTATCGCGCGCGCGCTTATGGCCAGGTCAGCCAGCCGCAGCTCGAGGAGCTGATGCTCGGAGTCGAGATCGAAGGCGTCCGCTACGGCCCGATCAACGCCAATATCGAGCGGCGCACCGGCGCGAACGTGTGGATCGAGATGACGCTTACCGAGGGCAAGAACCGCGAAGTCCGCCGCGTGCTCGAATATCTCGGGCTCGAAGTGAATCGGCTGATCCGCACGCGCTACGGTCCTTTCTGGCTCGGCGATTTGCCGCCTGGCGATGTCGACGAAATCCGCCAGAACGACCTGACCACCTTCCGCACGGTGCTGTCCAAGCCGGGCGGTGGCAAGGCGGCGTCGAACCTGCAATTCTCGGTGCGCGCCCGCGTCGAGCCGGCCCCACCGAAACCGACCGGCGTCGAGGAGCCCGATCGCCGCCTCCGCCGCGCGCCGCCGACTAAAGCCGCGCCCGCGCCTGCCAGGGACGTGCGCTTTACGTCGCGCGCTACGCCGCCCGCGCGTACCGAGCGCCCCGCCCGCGAGGACACCCGCGAGGACCGTCGCCCGCCTCGTGGCGAAGCGCGGTTCACGCCCGGCGCGAAGCCCCCGAGCCGCACCGAGCGTCCGGCACGTAGCGATTCGCGCTTCAAACCCGGTGCGAAGCCCGTCGGTGCGACGGATCGTCCGGCACGTGGCGAAGCGCGCGCCTTCGGCAGCGATTCGCGCTTCAAGCCGGGCGCGAGACCGCCTGGCGGTGCCGAGCGTCCGGCACGTCCCGAAACGCGCGCGCCTGCCAATGACATCCGCAAGCCCGGCTCGAAGCCGCCCGCGCGCCCAGAGCGTCCTTCGCGCGAAGACCAGCGCCCGCCCGCGAGAGATGCCCGCTTCACGCCGCGTGGCACCCCGCCCGCGCGTAGCGAGCGCCCTGCCCGCGAAGAGACTCGCGCCGTCGCCAAGCCGGCCCGTGCGGCGCGGGCCAGGGCGCATCGCGACCAGCAGGAACCCCGCGCCGGCGATATCGGCGACCGGCCACGCGGCCAGCGCCCGACCAAGGGCCCGGCTGGCGGTCGCGGCAAGCCGTCCAAGCCCGCCCGCCCGCCCAGGTCGCGCAAATAATGCGAGTCATTGCCGGCGAATGGCGCGGTCGCCCGCTCGTCGCGCCCAAGGGCGACGCCACGCGCCCGACCGCGGATCGCACTCGCGAGGCTTTGTTCTCGATGCTCACCAGCCGCCTCGGCAGCTTCGAAGGGCTCGCCGTCGCCGATCTGTTCGCGGGCTCGGGCGCGCTCGGGATCGAGGCACTGTCGCGCGGCGCTGCCTCGTGCCTGTTCGTCGAGCATGACAAGCCCGCGCTCGATGCGCTCAAGGCCAATATCGCCAAACTGGGCGCAAAGGGCGCCGAAGTGCGCGCTACGTCAGCGCTAGCGCTCGGCCCCGCGATCAAGCCGCTCGACCTGATCCTGATGGATCCGCCCTACGGCACCGGCGCGGGCGTCGTCGCGCTCGACAAGCTCGGCCGGCTGGGCTGGGCCGGTCCTGCCACCTGGATCAGCATCGAGACCGGGAAGGCCGAGGAAGTCGAACTCGCCGGCTTCGAAATCGACTCCAGCCGCGTCCACGGCAAGGCACGCGTCACGCTGCTGCGCAAAGTCTAACCCGTTTTCATATCGACGGACCGCTTCCTTTTTCGTTCGCCCTGAGCCTGTCGAAGGGCGCCTCTCCACATGCGAACCGTTCGCGGCTCCCTGCCCTTCGACAGGCTCAGGGCGAACGGCTGGGGTGATTGAATCTGGTTGAAATCGACTTCAGGACAGCACCTATGCTCCTGCGCAAGCTGCCGACCCTGATCGTAGTCATCCCAGCGAAAGCGGGGATGACGATAGGAAATAAGTCCCCAACCTAATCCGCGCTTCGCAAAGCCCGTTTGCCCTTGGTCCGGCTGGTCAAATGAAACTGCCGACACCGGTCGCAGCGATACGTCCGGAGCTCCAGCTCCGATCGCTGCGCCGCTTGCGCCGCTTCGCTCTCGGACACAAACCGCACCTTCCGGATGCAGACGCTAAGCTTGGTGCGCACCGTGTCCCTTACGCCGCGAGACAAGCGCCAGCCCGACCAGGCTCAACACCGCCGCGCCCGCCAGATAATAGCCCACCAGCACCAGCCCGCCGCGTTGGACCAGCGCCGCCGCGATCAGCGGAGTCAGCCCTCCGCCGATGATCCCGCCGAGATTGAAGGTCACCGATACCCCGGTATAGCGAACCCGCGCCGGGAACAGGCTCGGCAGCCAGCCCCCCAGCGGCCCGTAGACGAACCCCATCACGAACAACCCGCCCGCCAGCCAGACGAACACGCTCGCCAGCGCGTCCGCAGTGACGAAAAGCCCGATCGTGAGCCCCGCCGCGACCGTCGCGACGCACCCGATCGCCAGGATACGGGTGGCGCTGCTGCGGTCGGCGAGGCTGGATGCGGTCCATATCCCCGCCGCCATGAACAGGATCGCCGCCAGCTCGACCGCAAGGAAGGTCTCGCGGTCATAGCCGAGCCCCTTGGTCGCGTAGCCGATGATGAACACCGTCGAGATGTAGAAGAGCGCGAAGCATGCGACGGTGCCGACCGTTCCCGCGAGCGTCTGCAGCCAATGATCGCGGAACAGCTCGCCGACCGGAATGCGCGGCGGCGGCGCGGCATGCTGCGCCTCGACGAACGCCGGCGTCTCGGTCAGCGTGACGCGCACCCATAGCCCCAGCCCGACCAGCGCCGCGCTGGCGAGGAACGGCAGTCGCCATCCCCATTCGCGGAACTGGTCGTCGCTCAGCAATGCGCCGAGCGCCAGGAAGAACCCGTTGGCGAAGATGAACCCCACCGGTGCGCCGAGCGGCGGAAACGCCCCATAGCGATTGGCCCAGCCCGGCGGTGCATTCTCGACTGCGAGCAGCGACGCGCCGCCCCATTCGCCGCCGAGCCCCAGCCCCTGCCCGAAGCGCAGCAGGCAGAGCAGCGCCGGCGCCACCCAGCCGATCATCGCATACGTGGGCAGGAACGCGATCAGTACCGTCGATATGCCCATCAGCATCAGCGACGCCACCAGGGTCGACTTGCGCCCCATCCGGTCGCCGAAATGCCCGAACACCAGCCCGCCCAGCGGCCTCGCGAAGAAGGCGACGCTGAAGCTGGCATAGGAAGCGAGCTGCGCCAGCGCGGGATCGGTCGTCGGGAAGAACAGGGCCGGGAAAACTAGCGCCGCCGCGGTCGCGTAGATGTAGAAATCGTAGAATTCGACCGAGGTACCGACCAGGCTCGCAAACAGGATGCGGCGATGCGATGCGATCGGTGCGGCGGCCATGAACTTCCCCTTCTCGCTTCTCCTAGGAAAGAAGCGCGCGCTTGGGGAGCCCCGTTCATCGGCCTGACAGTTTCGCTTGTGTATCGAACCCCTACCATCGCAGCGCCGGAATTAGGGAGACGGAGCCATGCGCGACTCAGCAGGACGCAGGCTGGCATTCGCAACGCTCTTCGCGCTGATCGCGGGCGTGCTGGTGCATTTCTACAACCCGATAGATCACATCCGCGCCGACCTTCGTGCGGATGGCAGCGGCGTGAAGTTCAGCCTGGAGATCGCCGCGCGCGCAATCGAGCGAGCCTGCGCCAGGGTATAGGAATGGCGGTAAGAGGGCGAGCGAACAAGCCGCTCTCCGATAGGATTCGGAGCGGCAGCGTCAGCCGTCGGGGTCCGCAATGGCCGATATTTCCTGGCTTGACAGACCGGCGCTTTCGTCCCGCAGGAAGCGCAGAAGCTCGTCGATTTCCTGCGGACCGAAGCGGAGTTCGAGCGCGTCCATTTCGATGCGGGCCGATGCCCGCCTCTCGGGGGAAAAGCCTTCGACGATCTCCGCGCACTCGGCCAGCGAGCCTTGTCCCGCGACGCCCTCCCGCTTCGCGCCATCCCCGTCGGCAGCATAGATCGTAGCCGGCTCGCTCAAAGGATATGTCGTCATCATTGTCCCTATCGTGATCTACGAAGCGACAACGTTCGAACTCGGCGTTGGACGCACGCAGGATGTACTTGCGGCCGCGTGCAGCAACCGGAAGCGCGCTCAGCTCAGTCCGTACGCTTTCACCACCGCCAGCATCAGCCAATAGAGCCCGCCCGACAGCGCCATCGCCGCGGGCAAGGTCAGCAGCCACGCCGCGGCCAGCTGAGCGATCGTCCGTCCCTGCAGGCCCTGCCCGTTGGCCACCGAAGCGCCGGCCACGCCCGACGACAGGATGTGCGTCGTCGACACCGGCAGTCCGAAACGGTCGGCGCTGAGGATCGTCACCGCCGCGACCAGCTCGGCGGTCGCGCCCATGCCATAGGTCATGTGTTGTTTGCCGATCCGCTCGCCGACGGTGATCACGATCCGCTTCCAGCCGATCATCGTGCCCAGCCCCAGCGCGATCGCGACGACCACCTTCACCCAGAGCGGAATGAAGCGCGTGCCCGCCTCGAGGTTCGCCTGATACGCCTTGATCGCCTTGAGCTCGTCCTCGCGGAAGCCCTCGGGCTTCTTGGTCGCGAGCTTGGTGGTGTCGAGCACCAGATACATGTCGTTGCGCACGTTCGGAGTCGCTTCGGCGGGGACCTTGCTCAGCGAGCCGTAGCTCGCGACCCGCGCGGTCAGGTCGGTCGACAGGCTGTCGAGCGCGGCATAGACCTGCGGGCTGTCGACCTTGCGCTGCTGGAGCGCAGTGGTGAGCGTCGCCCGCGCCTGCTCGGGCGCCATCGCGGCCCCGCCGCTGCGCGCCTCGAACGCCGCGGTGGCGACATTGGCGGTCTGCACGAAGGCCGGGGTGGCGCTGGTCGGCAGCGTCCGGTTGAGCGCATAGGCGGTCGGCGCGCAGCCGATCAGGATCAGCATGATCAGCCCCATGCCCTTCTGGCCGTCGTTCGAGCCATGGCTGAACGAAACCGCGGTGCACGTGAAGATCAGTAGCGCGCGCACGCCCCTGGGCGGCGCCTTGTCGCCCTCGGGCGCCCGGAAGAGTTCGGGCCGGCGGATCACGGCGCGCATCACCAGCAGCAGCAGCAATGCCGCGAAGAAGCCGATCAGCGGCGCCATCCACAAGCCGGTCAGCACCTTCTGCGCCTGGCTCCAGTCGACCCCCGCGGTGCCGCCGCGCGATCCGGCCGCGATCAGCTGGTTGGCGAAGCCGACCCCGAGCACCGATCCAATCAGCGTATGCGACGACGAATTGGGCAGACCGACATACCAGGTGCCGAGGTTCCACAAGACCGCGGCGAGCAGCAACGCGAAGATCATCGCGAACCCGGCGGCGGACCCCACGTTGAGGATCAGGTCGACCGGCAGCAGCGTGATGATCGAATAGGCCACTGCCCCGCTCGAGAACATCACCCCGAGGAAGTTGAAGAAGCCCGACCAGACCACCGCGAAATGCGCCGGCATCGAATTGGTGTAGATCACGGTGGCGACTGCGTTGGCGGTGTCGTGAAACCCGTTCACGAACTCGAAGCCGAGCGCGATGACCAGCGCCAGCGCGAGGAACGCGAACACCCCCAGCGCCAGCTCCTCGCCCACGCCGCGCGTATCGGTCAGCACGCTGAACCCGGCATAAGCCAGCCCGCCGAACAGCAGCCCGGCGAACGCCAGCCAGGCGAGCGGATGCGTTTTATAGTCGAAACGCGAGGCCCCCGGCTTGTCTGCCGTGGGCGCTTGATCGAGTGCTAGGCTGGCCATGATGGCAGCGAAATGACCGCGCTTCGTGACCGGGGTATGACAATGAGGTTACAATCCCGCGGACACGCTCAGAAGCACGTCGTCCGGGAGACCTTGATCACCTTGCCGCTCGCATCCTTTTCCTCGTGCCGCCCCGGCTCGCAGGGCTTGCGTCCCTCGCTCTGGCTGGTCCGCCACGCATAGAATGCCACGAAGACGGCGATCGCCAGCACGATCCCGAGCCTGAGTTTGCGGTTGCGCCACATGCGCCCGCTTTAGCCACGTGCCGTTCTCGAAGCAACTTGCCCGAAACGCCCGCGTTCCCTACCTGTTCACCGATGAGTCTCCCCATGCCCGCCGAAGATGCCCCCTATCTGCGGGGCCTCAACGCCCCCCAGCGCGAAGCCGTGCTGACCACCGAGGGCCCTGTCCTCGTCCTCGCCGGCGCCGGCACCGGCAAGACCGCGGCGCTCACCGCGCGCCTCGCCCACCTGCTGTTCACGCGCAAAGCCTATCCCAGCGAGATTCTCTCGGTCACCTTCACCAACAAGGCCGCGCGCGAGATGCGCGAGCGGGTCGGCCGGCTCGTCGGCGACGCAATCGAGGGCATGCCCTGGCTCGGCACCTTCCACGCGATCGGCGCCAGGATGCTGCGCCGCCACGCCGAGCTGGTCGGGCTCCAGTCCAACTTCACCATCCTCGACACCGACGACCAGCTCCGCCTGCTCAAGCAGCTCATCCTCGCCGCCGACGTGGACGAGAAACGCTGGCCCGCGCGCCAGCTCGCCGGAATGATCGACGGCTGGAAGAACAAGGGCCTGACCCCGAAGGAGATCGACGCCGGCGAATCCGAAGCCTATGCCAATGGCAAGGGCCAGGCGCTCTACGCCGCCTATCAGGATCGCCTGCGCACCCTGAACGCCTGCGATTTCGGCGACTTGCTCCTCCACATGCTCGTGATCCTGAAGACCGATCGCGAGATATTGTCCCAATATCAGAACCGCTTTCGCTACATCATGGTGGACGAGTATCAGGACACCAACAGCGTCCAGTATCTCTGGCTCCGCTTGCTCGCGCAGGAACGCAAGAACCTCTGCTGCGTCGGCGACGACGACCAGTCGATCTATTCGTGGCGCGGCGCCCAGGTCGAGAACATCCTCAAGTTCGAAAAGGATTTTCCCGGCGCCAAGGTGATCCGCCTCGAGCAGAATTACCGTTCCACCCCGCACATCCTCGCCGCCGCCTCGGGCGTCATCGCCAACAATGGCGGCCGCCTCGGCAAGACCCTGTGGACCGAGAAGGACCAGGGCGAGAAGGTCAAGGTGCTCGGCATCTGGGACGGGCCCGAGGAAGCGCGCCGCGTCGGCGAGGAGATCGAGGGCCTCCAGCGCGGCGGCCTCAGCCTCGACGACACTGCGATCCTCGTCCGCGCGCAGCACCAGACCCGCGAGTTCGAAGAGCGCTTCATCAGCATCGGCCTGTCCTATCGCATCATCGGCGGCTTCCGCTTCTACGAGCGCGCCGAGATCCGCGACGCGCTCGCCTATCTGCGCGTCGTCGCCCAGCCGAGCGACGACCTCGCCTTCGAACGCATCGTCAACGTCCCCAAGCGCGGCCTCGGCGACAAGGCCCTCGCCAAGGTCCACCAGTTCGCCCGCGCGGAAGGCCTGCCGCTCACCACCGCCGGCGCGCGCATCCTCGACACCGACGAACTCACGCCCCAGGCCCGCCGCAGCCTCGGCAACCTCATCGGCGACATCGCCCGCTGGCGCAGCATGGGCGACACCCTTCCCCATCCCGAGCTCGCCCGCATCATCCTCGACGAGAGCGGCTACACTGCGATGTGGCAGGCAGATCGCACCGCCGAGGCCGCCGGCCGGCTGGAGAACCTCAACGAACTCGTCCGCGCGATGGAGGAATATGAGTCGCTGACGGCGTTCCTCGAGCATGTCAGCCTCGTGATGGACAACGAGGCCTCGGCCGACGAGCCCAAGGTGACGATCATGACGATCCACGCCGCCAAGGGCCTCGAATATGACACGGTGTTTCTCGTCGGCTGGGAGGAAGGCATCTTCCCCTCGCAGCGCGCGCTCGACGAAGGCGGCCTCGCGTCGCTGGAGGAGGAGCGCCGCCTGGCCTATGTCGCGATCACCCGCGCCCGCCGCCGCGCGACGATCCTCCACGCCGCCAATCGCCGCATCTACGGCCAATGGACGAGCAGCCTCCCCAGCCGCTTCGTCGCCGAGCTCCCCGGCGAGCATATCGAGACCGAGACCACGATGTCGGGCGGCGAGTCGCTATGGCGCGCCAATTGGTCCGAACGCGCCGATCCCTTCGCGGATGTGGGACGAGGCACCGGCCGCGGCCCCGGCTGGCAGCGCGCCGCGGGGGTCGATGCCAAGAACCCCGGCGGCAGCTTCACCCCCCGCACCTTCTCGCGCGAACCGGCGCGGGTGCTGGAGAGCCACGCGTCTGCGGTGAGCTTCGGCGCCAAGCCGCGCGCGGATCTGGCGGTGGGGCTGCGCGTGTTCCACCAGAAGTTCGGCTACGGGGTGATCGCCGAAATCGAAGGCAACAAGCTCGAGATCGACTTCGAGGTCGCCGGGCGGAAGCGGGTTATGGATAGTTTTGTGAGCGTGGGGGACTGAAGGGCTATCGTGCGAGTGCAACCCAATCTGGAAAGCGCCCCGCGGTGGGGCGCACTTTTCCTCGGGGTTGTTGCCTCGGATTGTTGGGGTCTGGCGAACCGGCGCTGGGTCACAGCTCGCTAGCGACCACATCTTCGACAAATCGTTCGTACTCAGGGACGCAGTGAAGCCCCGCGATGTATTCGACGTAGCTCCGTAACTCGTGATGCCGGGAGGCCCTCTTGAGTATGAGCGGCACCCTAAAGGCGTGATGCCCCACCGCAAGACCGTAATTATGCGATATATAGTCGGCCACGTCGGATATAGTGCCTAGCCGCCCCTCCAGATGGCGAATGCAGCCCGCCAAGGCTGCCACCTCGGATACTGCCTGATTATCGACAACAAATGCGACGGGACGGTCTCCACAACCCCACAAGCGGCCGAGTTCGCTGACAGTCTGGAAGATAGTGGGCATCTTTAGAGAAAATTGGCTCTTCAGCAGGGGGCCGAAGGAAGAATCTTTTAGCTCCCGTTCGATATCAGGCAACCAAACCCCAAAAAGTGGCGTGGCTTCGACTATCGCTTGACCGGCAAAGATATATTGGACCTGATAGAACAGGTCATCGCTCACTCTCTTCCGAAATGAGCTTGGTTCCATTTTCGTATATCCCAGATCGCTCAAGCGCGAATCTGTCGCTTCGATCAACGCACGCTTCTTGTCTTGAGCGATCATTCGCAACTCGGATCAATAAGGAAGGGTTGCACGGCGACGGGAATCGTGCGGCCAATCGGCATGCCTACGAAAAATCCTGCCGCACTGGCGTTACTTCCCACCGGTATCGCGTAGCCGGAGACGATCGCGTTCGCCACTTTGGGCTGATTGCGCACCAGCAGATCGTCGCGCCAATTTTCATAATCGAGAACCGTCTTCACCTCCACGACCCCCATAGGGACGCCGGGTATGTTGCCGTACACAATATCGAAGCGAGCCCTGGCACCGTCATGTTCGAACGTCACTTCCCTTACGACCCATTGCCCATTCTGCCGGAAGCCGTCAGCCAGCTTACCTGCGATGCAATCATGGATCCTTTTCCTTCTCAGCAGCTCCCTTGCCCGGGAGATCGCCATATCCTGCCGAGGCAGCCTATTGAAATGGCTGATTTGCCCCGGGTAATACGCAGGTATCATGTACGTATTGAAGTAGAGCGCATCAAACCGCGTGCCGACGACAACTATGTCGGTGACCCACGTTTCGGGTACACATTGCCCATCCTGCAGGATCATGGGAGGCTCGCACGAGCCCTGCGCCTGCGCAATGGCTTTACTTCCCAGAGGCGGGGAGACCGTGACTACCCCAAGTGCCAATGAGAGCGCGGCGATAAAGAGGCACGTGCGCTTTATCATGGGTGAATTCCCTCACTGGCTGCAGGAAAGTTATCTATTGCCCAAAGCACATTCTCTAGAGGTAGCCACTTCAGATTTTTAAGAGTTTGAGATGCATCTTGTTTGTTCCGTTGTCGGAACTGTAGGAAATTGGACCGGGGCGATAGCCAAGCTTTGCAAGGGCCTCGTTATTGGTACCGGAAGAGATAGCGATAAAGCTGGCCGCAATGCGCGACCCCACATCATCGAGTGCCGCGTTTGTCGCCACGTCGCACTCCTTGGAGGTGCAATTAACGCTCAATCGCTCTCTGCTATGCACATATCCAAAGAGGGAGCTGGCTATTTGCCCTTGCTTGGCTACGTTATCTTCCGAAGGATTTCTGGTAGCTTGCGAAGACGGCGCGACCTGACGGGCGACGTTTTTTGAAACTGCCGGCGTTCGTTGGACGGAAGTTTGCGTCACCGTGTCTGCGCCGTTCGCGACAATTATCGAACCTGTCGGTTCCCCGCTCGAAGTGGACAGTTCGTAAATGCCAACTGCAGCCGCCACGGAAGCGACAGCGAAGATGATGCTAGATCTTTTCACTATGTACTTCCCGCGATATGGTTGCCATACAGCTTCATAGCGTCAAGCACGCGAAATCGACGATAACGCGTAAGCATTTGGCATATATCCACCGCTTACGGCTGTAATATACGACTACTATCATCCGTTATTCGACTCGCGATCTAATTTCACTGCAACAATCTATCAACCCTGTAATCCTGTCAAGTTGGCGCGCCTGAATCATATGAAGGTTCGACGCACATCTATATCATGTGATTATCTTTCATCGTCATTTGGAATCGACAACTTAGCGCTATACGTTAGCAGTCGTCCTCCCGGTACAATAACTGGAGCGCCGGCTTGTCCCACGCTTGCACATAGCAACCTGGACAGCGAATTTGACACGGTTCGACCGGTCTTGCTTGCCTTGGACGACGATTGCCGCCGCCAAATCCCCGGAATCGGCGCCACTGCGCGGCGTCGGGTGCAGTGCTGGGAGGAAGCGATCGAGCCACGGGTTCGGGAGCCGAAAGCCAACAGCTTGTTGGTCGAGACGATAAACGGCCCGTTTTCAGTACAGCAATTCACGACGCCGGTCGAGAAAATCAACGCGAACGCGAAGTCTGCGCGCAGCTGACCGGTTTTCTTGGCAGCATCGCCGAATCCGCCGCGATGACCCGTTCAAGCTCGAGCTGATCGCGAAAAGCCCGATAGCATTCGCACTATCCTCGAAATTTCCCGGTGCCGTTTCCGCGGTGGATTTCAGCGGGAATCGGCTGTTTGCGGCAGAACTGCCCCGGCTGATTCGGCTTCCAATGTAGGATTTCGTCTGAGATAGACTCGTCGATGACCGAGTCGCTCCATCCTCGCGCGCCAAGGTTTGGGCCCCACCCCGACCGGCCAGCCGAACGCCCGCACGCCTTCCACGCGCTCTGCCAGACCGGCGACGTCCCGACCGCGGCGGCCTGCGTCGGCGCCGGCGCCCCTGCCGTCACACACTTCCACCGCAGCCTCGGACGACGCAGTGCCTTTCCGAAGGCGTCGCGGTCCGTGATCGAAGCCGAGCCCTCGCCACCCCCGTCCATGCGCGACAGTGTGACCCTGGTGTGACCTTTGACATGGTTCGGAGCCTTAACTCAGCGCCATGGCGGTCGCGATTCCGGGCAATTGGGACGCGTCGACGCCGCCTGCCACGGCGTGGTCAAGGCGCGGCCGGCGCTAACCCTGTTCCACCGCAAATCCGCCAAAAGGGCTCGCCTCATGCCTGAATCGCCGCAAGCTCCGCCCGATGCCGAGGATTCCGATACCCTCGCTTTCACCCCCGTCGCGCTCCCGCGCGTCTATCACAATGGCTGGACCGCTCCCCGCCAGCGCGACTTCATTGCCGCGCTCGCCGCGATGGGCAATGTGCTCCGCGCCGCGCGTGCCGTCGGCATGACCAAGCAGTCCGCCTACAATCTCCGCAAACGCCCCGATGCGGAGAGCTTTGCCGCGGCATGGGATGTCGCGCTGCAGATGGGCTATGACGAGGCGTTCGGCCGGGCGATGGAGCGCGCCGTCCACGGCACCCTTCTACACTTCTACACTTCTACAAGGGCCAGCAGGTCGGCACGCGTCACCGCTTCGACTATCGCCTCGCGCTCGCCGCGCTCAACGCACCACTCGAATCGCCGCGCAAGAAAGTTGCGCAATGACTCGCGTTTCCGCCAAACGAGTCAATTCAAGCCGGGTTCGGCAGGATATCCGCACTACGTTCAGCCGCGCTTCACGCGCATTGCTGGAACGTTTCCGGGTCGCCGGCCGTATCCTACGGCATGCAGGAGGAGACACGATCATGAAGACCATCACCGGCCTCGCGGCCCTTGCCGCGGCGCTCGCCATTGCCAGCCCCGCCGCCGCCCAGACCGGCACGCGCTATAATTCCAGCAGTTCGTATCAGGACGAGGATGCGCGTTTCGACGCTGCGCAGCGCCGCTTCGACACCGAATATGAGACGTTCCAGGCAGCGGTCGAGCGCTATCGCCGCGCCCGCGCGACGCGTCCGGCCTATGACGATCGCGGCCCCGACACGCGCTATGACGATGACGACAATTACGAGCCGTCGCGATATTATCGCTCGGGCAATTATCAGGAGCGCGTGCTCTCGCAGGACGACCGCGTCTATCGCGGCAATGACGGGCGCTATTATTGCAAGCGCAACGACGGCACCACCGGGCTGATCGTCGGCGCGGCTGCGGGCGGACTGTTCGGTAACGTCATCGCCGGGCGCCGTTCGAGCACCGTCGGTACCTTGCTCGGCGCGATCGCCGGCGGTGCGGCGGGTTCGGCGATCGATCGCAACCAGCAGCAGGTCCGCTGCCGCTGAGCCTTTGGGCCGGGATCGGGCTAGCGGGTTTCCACCGCGAGCAGGGTCTCGGCCGCAAAGCGTTCGTCCCGGGGATCGAAGGCCTTGCTCGGGGCGAAGCTGCGCTCGGTCAGCGCGAAGCCGGCGAGCCCGACGAGCTTGAACAGCCCGACCTTCTCCTCGCGCGGCGGCTGGCCGTCGCGCTCGATCGTGGTGGCGCCGACATAGACTTCGCCGTGGCGGGTGAAAGCGACATGCGGTGCCAGCACTACCCGGCCGCCATTATACGTCGCCTCGACGCAGCGGGTGCGGACAATGGCTTCGAACAGCGTCGGCATGGCAGTGGCCGGCGCAGCGGCTTGATCGGTTTCGCTACGGTACATTTCGCGGAACATAGAGCTTATACCGCAGTGCAGCAAGATCCGTGCGGCTACGGACTGTCCCAAACTGCCGCAGGTTGAGGGCGCCTCCGTAGCAGCCCCGATACGGCCATTACCGGGGCCGCCGGTTCATATCTGGTCAGCTAGATCGGGAGCATAGGGGAATGAGGAGCACCGTCCCCCAATGTCTGTCGATCGCCTGCTTGCCCAACATTGCCGGATTCTGGCAAATGTCGCCGCCGTCGAACGGTTCGCCGAGGGGCCGGCGCCCGCGCTCGCAGACGGCATGGCCAACAGGCGCTGGGCCTTTACCCGCGATTTGCTGCTCCATTTCGCCCAGATGGAATCGACTGTCTACGGCCCGATGATGAACGACCGCCGTGAGCGCGCTCAGCAGAGTGCGGCTTTGGCCAGCGTCGAGACCGCGGCCTTGATGTCCGAATATCGCGAGCACGTCGCCCGCTGGCACGGCCCGCACCCCGCCGACCAATGGGAAACCTATCGCCGCGCGGTCTACAGGCTGATGCAGCGAATCCGCATCCGGCTCGAGGCTGAGGCGGCGATGATCGTGCCGTTGCTGCCGATCCAGCCCGATGGCGCGGACTGCGGCCCGACGCGCGAGAGCTACGTCGCCGAGGCCTGGGAGATCCGCGGTGTGCTGTTCGATGGCATCAAGCTGCCGAGCGCTTGACCGCTCAGTGCCAGAACAACAGGAGCAGGATGATGATTGGAAGCGGAATGCCGATCAGCCACAACAATATGCCTTTGCCCATGAAGCGTCTCCGTTGATTTCGCTGGCGTAAAGAACCCCCTCCCCGCATCGAGGTTCCGGCGAGGCGGCGTCCATCGGACAATCGGGCGTTGCGGAGGCGCCGGGTAGGCGTCAGAGAGCCGGCATGCCGATCCATCCCTTCGCCATCGCCAATTTCCGCGCTTACTGGGTAGCGCGCTTCGCCGCGACGCTCGGTCAGATGGCATTGGTCATCGTCATCGGCTGGCAGGTCTACGACATCGCCCGCGAAACGATGACGATCCGGGAAGCCGCGTTCCAGCTCGGGTTGATCGGCGTCGCGCAGTTCCTGCCGCTGCTCGTGCTGTCGCTGTTCGCGGGCTGGCTCGCCGATCGAGTCGACCGCCGCTGGATCGCCCGCGCGGCGCTGGGGCTGGAGGTTCTGTGCGGGCTCGCCCTCGGCTGGCTGTCCTACACCGATACGATTACCCTCCCCGCCTTGTTCGGCATCGCCGCCTTGCTCGGCGTGGCACGTGCCTTTGCCGGCCCGGCTTTGGGTGCGCTGGCACCCAATCTGGTCCCGAAGGAGAGCCTGCCTACGGCGATCGCGCTGAGTTCGGTGTCGTGGCAGATCGGCACCGTCATCGGCCCCGCGATGGGCGGCTATCTCTACGCCGCCGGACCCTCGGTTCCCTATTTCGTCGCGTCCGGATTGTTCTCGCTCGCATTGGTCATGCTGCTGCTGATCTCGCCGGTGCCGCGGACCAGCATCAAGTTCACCGGCAGCCCCTGGGCGCAGATGGTCGACGGCCTCCATTATGTCCGCCGCAACCGCCTCGTGCTCGGCGCGATCTCGCTCGATCTGTTCGCAGTGCTGCTGGGCGGCGCCACGGCGATGCTGCCGGTCTATGCCCGCGACATCCTCCAGGTCGGCTCGGAGGGCCTCGGCCATCTGCGCGCGGCCCCGGCGCTTGGCGCAGTGATGATCGGGATATTCTTCTCGTGGCGCCCGCTCAGGAGCGAGGTCGGCAAGAAGATGCTGCTCGCCGTCGGGATCTTCGGGCTGGCGACGGTCGTGTTCGGCGTCTCGGCCCCCTTCCTCGTCCATCTGCTCGGCCCCTCCGCGATCGGGAGTGACTTCGCCCCCGCCGTGCTTCTCTCACTCGCTGCCCTGTTCGTGCTCGGCGCCGCGGACATGGTCTCGGTCTACGTCCGCCAGTCGCTGATCCAGCTCTATACCCCAGATCAGATGCGCGGCCGCGTCGGCGCGGTGTCGACTCTGTTCGTCTCGGGCTCGAACGAGCTCGGCGAGGCCGAATCGGGCTTCCTCGCCGCATTGATCGGGCCGGTCGCCGCAGTGATCGGCGGCGGCATCGGCGCAGTGCTTGTCACGTTGCTATGGGCCAAGCTATTCCCCGAACTCAGGCGGGCCCGCACCTTCGATCCTCCGGCCAATCTCGAAGTGCCTCCTAAGGAGATGACGACATGAAGGCGAATACGATCCTCGATACGATCGGCAACACTCCGCACATCCGTGTGCAGAAGCTGTTCCCCGGGGCAGAGGTGTGGATCAAGTCCGAACGCGCCAATCCCGGCGGTTCGATCAAGGACCGCATCGCATTGGCGATGGTCGAGGCGGCCGAGGCCTCGGGCGATCTCAAGCCCGGCGGCACGATCGTCGAGCCGACCAGCGGCAATACCGGCGTCGGCCTCGCGATGGTCGCGGCGGTCAAGGGCTATAAATTGATCCTGGTCATGCCCGAGAGCATGAGCCTCGAGCGCCGCCGGCTGATGCTGGCTTATGGTGCCAGCTTCGATCTCACCCCGCGCGAAAAGGGCATGAAGGGCTCGATCGAGCGGGCGATGGAGATCGTCGAGAGCACCGAGGGCGCCTGGATGCCCCAGCAGTTCGAAAACGCCGCGAATGTCGCGGTCCATGTCCGCACCACCGCGCAGGAGATCCTCAACGACTTCGCCGATACGCCGATCGACGTGATCATCACCGGCGTCGGCACCGGTGGCCACATCACCGGCGTCGCCGAGACGCTCAAGAAGAGCTGGCCCAACCTCAAGGTGTTCGCAGTCGAGCCCGAACTGTCGCCGGTGATCTCGGGCGGCACACCGGGCCCGCATCCGATCCAGGGCATCGGCGCCGGCTTCATTCCCAGGAACTTCCACGGCGACGCGATCGACGGGGTGATCAAGGTCGATGCCGGCGTCGCCAAGGACATGGCCCGCCGCGCCGCGAGCGAAGAGGGCATGCTCGTCGGCATCTCGTCGGGCGCGACGCTCGCCGCGATTCTCCAAAAGCTGCCGGACCTTCCCGACAATGTTCGCGTACTCGGGTTCAACTACGATACCGGCGAGCGCTATCTCAGCGTCCCGGACTTCCTGCCCGAGAGCTGATCCACCGGGAAGCGCGGTTGAGCGGACCAGTGCGGCGTTTCGGCGGCGCAATGGTTCCAAACTTGCGCCTGCTGCGTTATGGGCGGCGACCCCGCTGGAGCAGCCTTTTGACATTTCGCCTTCGCCCCGACCTTCTGACTCGCCGCGTTCGCGCGCCACAGGGCTGAGCGGCCGCGCACGATGCTGATGCAGTCTCACGAAGCGGCGCTTGCCCCCGCCCCCGCGGCACCGTCGCCCATCTGGCTGCGGATCCTGCTCGCATTGTTCGCGCTGGTCGCGATCGGTGTGCCGTTGCTGCTCGTTTCCACTTCTCCGCGCGTCGTGGTGCACAAGCGCGCGCCGGTCGTGATCTCGAAGCGCGTTGTGCCGAAACAGGAATTGCCGCCGGTCGAGCCGGTCAAGCTGCAGGAAGTGGCTCCCGAAGACGCCCGCGAGATCAACGCCGCCATCCCCTTCTCCAGCCTGCCCAATCCGGCCGCCCGGGCGTTCCGCCTCTCCGGCGCCGCCGACAGCCAGGTCCGTGCGGTCGATTGCCTGGCGGCCGCGGTCTATTATGAAGCCGGCGACGACGCCGTCGGCCAGCGCGCCGTCGCCCAGGTGATCCTCAACCGGATGCGGCACCCGGCCTTCCCCAAGACGGTCTGTGGCGTCGTCTTCCAGGGATCGGAACGCAGCACCGGTTGCCAGTTCACCTTCACCTGCGACGGCGCAATGCTGCGCTACACACCGAGCCCCGCCGCATGGCAGCGCGCCCGCGACGTCGCCCAGCTGGCGCTCAACGGCTCGGTCTACCGTGCCGTCGGCCACGCGACGCATTACCACACCAACTGGGTGGTGCCGTATTGGAGCGCCAGCCTCGAGAAGATCACTGCGGTGGACACGCATCTGTTCTTCCGCTGGGCCGGCTGGTGGGGCACCCCGCCCGCATTCAACCGCGGTTATGCCGGGATCGAGCCCAACATCCCCCAGATGGCGCGGCTGTCGAGCGTCCATCTGGGCGACACTACCAATTCGCTCGAGCCGGCGCTGCAAGGCGACGGTTCGCTGATCGATCCGGCGACGATTCCGGACAGCGCGGTCCCCAGTGCGGTCGGGGCCGGCCTCGACGCTAACCACTTCCTCGTCGTTCTCGACCGCAAGATGAACCCCGATGCGTTTGCCGCGCTGGCGATCAAGACCTGCGGCGAGCGGCTCTATTGCAAGTTCATGGCGTGGACCGACTCGAAACAGAAGCCGGCCAAGCTTCCCGCCACCCCCGCGCAGACCGCAGCGCTCTCGTTCAGCTATCTGCGCGATCAGGCGCAGGGCTATGCCAAGGCGCTGTGGAACTGCCAGCAGTTCAAGCGGCCCAGCCCGATCCAGTGCATGCGGGTCCAGCCGCCGGTGGGGCCGGTAGCGGCACCGAACCCGCAGCCGACGCCGGCGGCCGGGGCGATTACGGGTCCCGCGCCGTTGACCGGGGTGCGGCGCAAGGCCGATGCGGCAGTGCCTGCGGCGAAGCCACCGGTGAATTTCGCCCTGCCCGTTCCGCGCCCCTCGCCGACGCCGCGGCCGACTCCGGCGGGCGAGCCGCGCTGAGGCGGGGTATTCCGATATTCGAGTCGGCGCGATCTGCTTGACTCTGCTTGACTCGAAACGCGGTTTTTTTGCGCTTGAATTGACTCTTTTCACGGAAACGCACTGAATCTCGTAATTATCTTGCGCGGATAAGGGCGGTTTCCGGTGATCGTTTGACAGGATCAAAGAGCGGCGGATGGCAGTCCGCGCGCCGATGCAAGCAGACGAAATCCTACATTGCAACGCCCAGCGGCAGCTTCAGGTTGTAGCCTCAAACGCACGCGCTCCCTGAAAGGGAAGCAGATAGCGGCACCAGCTTGAGGACGTTTCAGCCCTTGAATATGGCCAGCGCATCATCCTCACTGTCTTCATCCCCGCGAAAGCGGGGACCCTTCTCCCACGATATCCGCACGAGCATCCGGTGCGTCTAGACTCGTTTCCACTTAGGTTGAAGCGTAGCCGGAGTTTCTGAGGTAGTTGGCGCATTCGTGTGGAGGGAAGGCGTCGAGGAGGGTCCCGATGCGGCGCCAAGTTGCATGGACGGAGCGTTCGGCAGCCTTTCGGAGCAACAGCTTGAGCTTGGCGAAGACCTGCTCGATCGGGTTCAGATCGGGCGAGTAGGGCGGCAGGAACAGCAGTTTTGCTCCGGCTGAGCGGATCGCCTTGCGGACGGCCTGGCCCTTGTGGCTGCCGAGGTTGTCCATGATGACGACGTCGCCGGGGTTGAGCGTGGGCACGAGGAACTGCTCGACCCATGCGGTGAAGCTGAGGCCATTGATCGGTCCGTCGAGGACGCAGGGCGCATCGATCCGGTCGTGACGCAGTGCTGCAAGGAAGGTCAGCGTGTGCCATTTGCCGAACGGTGCGCGAGCGACAAGCTTGCGGCCGCGCGGTGCCCAGCCCCGGATCGGCGTCATGTTGGTCTTGGCCCAGGTCTCGTCGATGAAGACCAGGCGCCTGGGGTCAAGCCGGCCCTGATACTTCTTCCACTGCGCGCGCCGTCGCGCGATCTTCGGCCGCAGCTGCTCGACGGCGAACAGCGTTTTTTTTGAAGCGCAGCCCTTCCGAGCGCACCAACCGCCACACCGATACCGTGCTGGTTGCTATGCCCTGTTCGGCCAGCTCGGCCACCAGCGCCTTGAGCGTGATGTCGGGCACTGCCTTCACCCGACCGATCACCAATGCCCGGTGCGGCTCAAGCAACCGCTTGCGGTGCCCACCCATCTGGCGCGATGCCGCCGTGCCCGTCGCCCGATGACGCTGCGACCACTTCACCACGCTCGCGACGCTCACCCCGAACAGCGACGACACCTCCCGGCAGCTCCGACCAGACGCCACCGCCACCGCAACTCGCTCACGAAGATCATTCGAATAGGGTCTCGCCATGCCCGCTGGCCTCCAGCCCCAGCCAGCAGGTTGAATCAGAGCTCAACCCACTTGGGAATCCCCTTTCGATTCAATCAATCAGAAAATGACTCTAGGCGCGCACTCAGGAGATGGGCCCCCGCTTTCGCGGGGGTGCGCTTTTTTTGTACGAGTCCGCTCCGACTTCACACTCCACTTGCAGAGCGGGGAAGGACGGAGGCTGCATGACGGTGCGAACCGCGAACTACGCTGCCCGGAACATCTCCGGATCGAGCGCCATCACGGCGTCGCTGCCGCTTTCGACCTTGCGGCGCAGCGCGCCGGCGTCGGGGAGGAAACGCTCGGCATAGAAGCGCGCGGTTACCAGTTTGGCCTCCAGGAACTTGGCATTCTCGGCACCCGCGGCAAGCGCCTCGGCTGCCGCCTTAGCCATGCGCAGCCACATCAGGCCGAGCGCCACGGTGCCGGTTAGTTGCATATACGGGTAAGCGCCCGCGCCGACATGGTTGGGGTTCTGGAAGCCGTTGGCCGCCAGCCACATCGTCGCGCCCTGGAGATGGCCGAGCGCCTTTCCGAGCGCTTCGGCGAAGCACTCGAGCTTCTCGTCGGTCTTGGCCGCGGCGATCTCCTCGGTGACGACACGGAAGAAGGCCTGCACCGCACGCCCGCCATTCTGCGCGAGCTTGCGGCCGATCAGATCCATTGCCTGCACGCCGTTGGTGCCTTCGTAGATCATCGAGATGCGGGCATCGCGGACATATTGCTCCATGCCCCATTCGGCGATGTAGCCATGCCCGCCATAGACCTGCTGGCTGTCGGTCGCGACCTTGTAGCCGATATCGGTGCCGACGCCCTTGATCACCGGCGTGAGCAGCCCGATCAAGTCCGCGGCGAGTTGACGCTCCTCCTCGCTTGGCGCGGCATGCTCGAGATCGACCTGGAGCGCCCCCCACAGGCAAAGCGCGCGAAGCCCCTCGGTCTGTGCCTTGGCTTCCATAAGCATGCGGCGCACGTCCGGATGGACGAACAAGGTATCCGCCTTTTCCTGGGGATCGGCCGGGCCGGTGAGCGCGCGGCCCTGGCGGCGGTCATGCGCGTATTGGACCGCGTTCTGATAGGCGGTCTCGGCGACACCGAGCCCCTGCAAGCCGACGCCGAGCCGCGCCGCGTTCATCATGATGAACATCGCGGCGAGACCCTTCATCTCGTCGCCGACCAGCCAGCCGGTGGCGCCGTCGTAATTCATCACGCACGTCGAATTGGCGTGGATGCCCATCTTGTGCTCGATCGAGCCGCAAGTGACGGCGTTGCGATCTCCGAGCGAGCCGTCGTCACCGACCATGAACTTGGGCACGACGAACAGCGAGATGCCCTTGCTGCTCTCGGGGGCGCCGGGGGTCTTGGCGAGCACCAGATGGATGATGTTGCTGGTCAGGTCATGCTCGCCCGACGAGATGAAGATCTTGGTGCCGGTGATCGACCAGCTGCCATCGGCATTGGGCTCGGCACGCGTCCGGATCAGCCCGAGATCGGTGCCGCAATGCGGCTCGGTGAGGTTCATCGTCCCGCCCCACTCGCCCGACACCATCTTGGGCACGTATTTGGCTTTCTGCTCGTCCGAGCCCTTGACCAGCAGTGCCGCGATCGCGCCATGGGTCAGCCCCGGATACATCGCGAACGCCATGTTGGCCGAGATCATATATTCCTGGAATGCCGTCGAGACGAGATGCGGCATCTCCTGCCCGCCAAACGCCTCCGGAGCGCTCAAGGTGCCCCAGCCGCTCTCGACAAACGCCTTATAGGCCTCCTTGAAGCCGTCGGGCGTGGTGACGCTGCCGTCGTCATGGCGCGTGCAACCCTGCTGGTCGCCCGAATAGTTGAGCGGGAACAGCACTTCGGCGACGAACTGGCCGCCCTGATCGAGTATCGCCTCGACCACGTCGGGGGTCGCATTCTGGAAGCCCGGGAGATTTGCGTAGCGATCGAGCCCGATCACCGAATCGAGGATGAAGCGGGTGTCGCGCACCGGCGGCGTATATTGCGGCATTTCAGGTTCCTCAGTGAGCGTCGCTGCTTTGGAGCAGTTCGACGAATTGCTGGAGCTCGGCGATGTGCGCGTCGATGTCGCGCTTCTGGTTTTCGAGCAGTTCGATACGGTCGCGGCAGCGTTCGAGCGTGACTTGCTTCTGCACCCGGCGGCCGTCGCCGACATCGTAGAGATCGATCATCTCCTTGATTTCGCCAAGGCTGAAGCCGACCCGCTTGCCGCGCAGGATCCAGGCAAGCCGCGCGCGATCGGCGTGCGAATAGATGCGCTGGGTGCCGCGCCGCTCGGGGCCGATCAGCCCCTCATCCTCATAGAAGCGCAGCGCGCGCGGGGTGACCGCGAACTCGGCGCAGAGATCCGAAATGGAGAAAGTGTCCTGCTCGGGACGGGGCTCGATAGGCGCCAGGGCCTCGAGGGGAAAGGCGGCAGCGTTCATGCCTGGCCTATAGCTTTACCCTTACGTGAACGTCAAGCGCGCGTCGCCAGCCGCGCGATCAGCCCCGACATTTCGAACACCGTCGCCGCGGCATCGAGCGAAAGCCCGGTCGCGGCGGGCCCCAACTCGCGTGCCGCAGCATAGGCGTCGAGCGCTATTCGCAGCGGTTCTCCCGATCGCGTTCGGGCCTGCTCGGCGATGAAGCTCGGCGCGCGGTGCAGGAACGCCTCGTAGCGCGGTTGCGCCGCCTTGACGCCGAGCGCTTTGGCCAGCCGTGAGCGCACGGCGTTGGATGGGTCGCCGGTTTCCGCCAGCACCGCCATGTCGCGCTCCAGCGCGGCCAGATCGAGCCCCGCAAATCCGAGGGCGCGCCCCGGCGAGCCTTCGCCGGCGCGGACCAGCGCGTCGATCTCGCTCCGGCTCGCATCGGGGATGGCGTCGCGCAGAATGCCGGCGATCTGCTCGGCGGCGAGCGCTTCGAACCGCAGCAATCGGCAGCGCGAGCGGATCGTCGGCAGCAATTGCCCGGGCGCATGGCTGACCAGCAGGAAGATCGTCCCCGCCGGCGGCTCCTCGAGGTTCTTGAGCAGCGCATTGGCGCCGCCGCGCTCGAGATCGTCGATCGAGTCGATCACGATCACGCGGCGGCTGCTCAGCGAGGGCTTGGTCGCGAACAGCGGCTGCAGGCTGCGCACCTGTGCGATGGTGATCGAGCGGGCGAGCGCCTCGTCGGGCTTGGCGGCATCCTTGGGCAGCCGCACCAGCTCGCGATAATCGGGATGCGCGCCCGCGGCGATCAGATGCGCGGTCTGGGTGGTCTCGGGCACGTCCCAGCCGGGACCGAGCTTCTGCGGCTCGCTCGCCTCGGCCAGCATCCGCGCCGCCGCCTGGCGCGCGAAACTGCCCTTCCCTACCCCTTCGGGTCCGGCGATCAGCCAGGCATGGTGGAGCACGCCGCTGGCCATGGCGGCGGCAAGCGCGTCGCGCGCGGATTCGTTGCCGAGGAGCATCATGCTGCTATCCCCTCCCTGCCGGGGAGCGGCAAGCGATTAGCCGAACAGCGACGTCAGCCCGAGCCACACCCGCCGGAAGAACCCCGCCTCGCCGACATCGGCTTCGGCGACCAGCGGCAGCGTCTGGGTCGGCATGCCCGGCGTCTCGACGACCAGGTCGGCGATGTGCGCACCCGCCTTGATCGGCGCCTTGACCGGGCCGAGATAGACCAGCTTGCCGGTGAGCTTCGGCGACGTGCCCGCGGGCACCGTCGCGTTGAGCGCGCGCGGCGCGACCACGCCGACGCTGCCCGCGCCGCCGCCCTGCACTTCGACGTCGCCGATCCTCTTGCCTTTCGACGCGATCGCCAGCGGGCTCCACGCGCGGAAGCCCCATTGCATGAAGCGCACCGATTCCTCGGCGCGCTGGCCATAGGTGCTGAGCCCGGCGACGACCATCACCAGCCGCCGGCCGTTCTGGTCGGCCGAGCCGGTGAAGCCATAGCCCGCTTCGTCGGTATGCCCGGTCTTGAGCCCGTCGGCACCTGCGACCCGCCCGAGCAGCGGATCGCGATTGCCCTGGACGATGTCCGCGCCGGCACCCAGCGTCTTGCCCCAGGTGTAGGACGTGCGGCTGTAGAATTGCTTGTAGAGTTGTGGATGATCCTGGATCGTCGCCTTGGCGAGGTGCGCGAGATCGCGCGCCGTCACGTAGGTCCGCCCTTCGTCGGGCCAGCCGTTCGAGGTGCCGAACTGGCTGTTGCTCAGCCCGATCTTCTTGGCCTGCTGGTTCATCAGATTGACGAACGCTTCCTCGGTACCCGCGATCTTCTCGGCGAGCACGACGCAGGCGTCGTTGCCCGACAGCGTGACGATGCCGTTGAGCAGATCCTCGACCCGCGGCTGCTCGCCGACCGCCAGGAACATCGTCGAGCCTTGCGAATGCCACTTCTTCCAGGTTTCGGGCGCGACCGTGGTGGTGTCGCTCAGCTTGAGCTTGCCCTGCTTGATCAGGTCGAACGCGACATAGACCGTCATCATCTTCGCCATCGAGGCCGGCGGGATGCGGCGATCGGCATCCTTGGCATAGAGCACCGCGCCCGAAGACAGGTCCTCGAGATAGGCGATCGGCGCGGGGGTATCGAAGGGCGGGTTCTGCGCGGTGGTCGGATAAGCGACGGCGAGCGCCAAGATCGAGGCGGCGATAAGCTTCTTCATGGCAGTCCGGGTCCCCGGGTTACTCAGTTGACGGCGATGACGCGCGCGTCTCCATGACCCGCGCGTGCGGCCCCGCCCCGCGCTGCATCGGCCTGCGCCCGTGTGGCGAAGGGGCCGAGCTGCACGCGATAGAGCCCTCCGCCCTGCTTTACGGACCCGCCGAGCCTCTGCGCAAGCGCTTGCGCGTTCCGGGCGTTAGAAAGTGCGGCGATCTGAACGTAAAATCCTGCGCCCGATGCCGGGCGGGCAGCGCGCGGCGCGGGGGAGGGACGCGAATAAGCCGGCCGCTCGACCGGTGCCGGCGCCGCCGCAACCGGTGCACCGAGATGCTTGCGGAGCGCATTGAGCAGGATCGGCGGCGTATCGGGACGCGCCGCGGCGGGGCCGCCGGCACGCAAGGCGAGCATGTCGCCTGGGCCGGCCGCGACCTTGCGCACCCGCACCGCGACTCGCCCGCCACCGTCGTGGCCGAGTTCGCGCGCGGCGCCGGGCGACAACCGGATCGGATTGCCCGCGCCAGGATCGGTCGCGGTGACCAGCACGACGATCGTCCGCCCATTTTCCAGCGACGTCACTTCGACCAGCGAATCGGGGGCAAGCGAGGGATGGACTCCGGTGACACCCTCGCCGTCGCCGATCGCGGCATAGCCGACTTCGTCGTAACGCTGCTCGCCGGGCGCGCGCTGCGAGGTGCCGCGTGGGCCGGTAGCCTCCGGCGCGGGATCGGCATAGCCGTCCTGCGCCTGCCCGTAATCGAGCCGCGGCGCGGCCTGTTTGGCACCCGGCGCGGGATAGCCGGCACCGGGCCGGTCCTGCGGGCCGATATGGGCAAGGGCTCGCTCCCCGCCGAAACCGGCGAGGACGAGAAGGGCAGCGATGGCGCTAGCGTTCGACTTCATCGGCGAGCAGCCCTACCGACAAAGCGTAAAAATTCGAGCAATTATAGTCGAGGATAACGCGATAATTGCCGGTGAGCAGATAGGCGGTCTTTCCGGGCCCGTCGGGTTCGAGCAAGGTCGCCTGGACGTTGTCGGCCGGCCAGGCACGCCCCTGCGGCGTCAGCCCCAAAGCGCGCCACTCGCCGATCGTCTTCCACCGGCTGTGCCGCTCCTGCACCCGCGGACAGCGCGGCGCATTGGTTCGCCCCGCGATCGCCCCCCGGTCGAACCCCTCGGGAACGCGCACCGCGACTCCCCAGGGCTGGCCCGGCCGCCAGCCGGCGTTGACGAAATAATTCGCGATCGAGGCGAGCGTGTCCGCCTCGCTGCTCCAGATGTCGGCGAGCCCGTCGCCGTCGCCGTCCACGGCGAGCCGCAGATAGACGCTCGGCAGGAATTGCGGCCCGCCGAACGCGCCCGCCCAGCTGCCGACCAGCTTCTCGCGCGGCACCCCGCGATCGATCATCTTGAGCGTCGCGATGAACTCCTCGGCGAACAGCGCGCGCCGCCGCCCTTCGTAGGCGAGGCTGGCCAGTGCGCGCGGCAAGTCGAACCCGCCCATCACGCGGCCATAATTGGTCTCGTGTCCCCAGATCGCCACCATGATCGATTCGGGTACGCCCGTCTCGCGCTCGATCCGCGCCAGCCGCGGGCGTTGGCGCTGGTACGCGCTGCGCCCCTGCCCGATCCGCGCCGCATCGACATGCTGGCGCCGATAAGGCTCGAACGGCGAGATCGGCGCATTGGGCCGGGTTTCGGGTTGCTGCCGGTCGAGCTCGACCACGCGGGCATTATAGGTCAGCGTCGGGATCACCAGATCGACCGTCCGCCGGGTGACGCCCTCGGCCATCGCCTGCCGCGCCAGCGTCTGGAGATAGGTCTGGAAGCCGCTCTCGTCCTGCGCGATCGCCGGCCCCGCCGCCGGGCTCGCAACGATCACCGCGACCGCGAGGGCCATCATTCTTCCGAACATCGTACGCAAACCAGCCATTAAGCGTTTGTGGCACAGCGGCGCCCGGGCATGAACCCCTTGCCGCGGCAGGCGGTCAAGATTTTCTGGCATACTGCCGCGCGGCGCGATAGCGGAGCGTCAGCGGAGAGGTGGCCGAGTGGTTTAAGGCAGCGGTCTTGAAAACCGCCGTGGGTGCAAGCTCACCGTGGGTTCGAATCCCACCCTCTCCGCCACAACGAGTTGAACCGCTGATCGGATCATATGAGCCAGCCCTCCATATTATTCGAGCCGCTCCCGCACAGAGGCAGGTTATTCAAATACTTTGAAAAGAAGGATTATGCGCTCAGTTGGGAAAGAGGGGGGCAAATCCCAATTTCTCTAGCCAGTTCCTTTTTATCTAATCACCGCGACGGCATTTTCACGCCTGACGAAGTTCTTCAGGCGAGACTTGTTGGGTGCAAGAAATCGGATTTCCGCGGAATATTGGAGCTAGGGCCCGACGTAAGAGGGGGTAGAATACATAATATTGGCTTCAAGGATTTTGGCGACGATGACTTTACCTATGTGAAGCATGCTGAAATCGATCATTTTGAGGAGGATGCCTACATTTTATGTATGAGCACTGTTTTATCTGCAGGTTTAATGGCGATGCTCAAGAAGTCATGCGCCATTGAGATCCTGGATTTAGAGCGTCTTCGGTCAAGTTTAGACGAGGTCCTTGGGAAGAAATCGGTTTCAGGCTCTGTTCGGTATACAAACAATGAGGACCGAGGGCATTTTATGAAATCGGAAGCAGACTCCTGGCAGGAAGAATACAGGATGGCTTGGACGAGTTCAGGTCAGCCGACGGTCTGGGTAGATATACCGGAAGGAATCGGCAAAATGATCGATTTTGGAGATCGTGCGTAGAGACGCATGCCCTCGATCCTCAATTCGGATTTCTTGCCTCTAGATTTGGTCAGGAAGTCGGCGCCCTCAACCCGACCCGATCTTCAACCGCCGCGCCACGCTGTCCCGCCGTGCATCCAGCTCGCTCCGTGCCCGCTCCATCACTTCGAGCTCGGTCGCCTCGAGCAAGTCATCGACCACGCCGCGCAGGTGCCGCCGCATCGCGCTGCGCGCCGCATGCGGGTCGCGCGCCCGAAGCGCCGCCACGATCGGGCGATGCTCGTCCACCCGCGGGGTGATCCCGCCGCGCTTGGCCCGCGCGAACATGTTCGCCGCAAGCGGGGATTTGGTACGCAATTCCCACAGATATTCGATCACGCTGCGGATCGCGGCATTCCCCGTCGCAGTCGCGATTGCGAGGTGGAAGCGATGGTCGGCGTCCATCACCGAAGGCTCGTTCGAATCCTCCGCCGCCATTTCCACCAGCAGCCCATCGATCTCGTCGAGCTGCTCGTCGGTGATCGAGACCGCCGCCAGTGCCGCCGCCTCGCCTTCGAACAGGATCCGCGCCTCGGTCAGGTCGAACGCGCCGACATCGAAGTTGAGCGCGTCCTCGCGCTGGCCGGTGCCATGATCGCGCTTGGTGACGTACAGCCCCGAGCCGTGCCTCGCCTCGATCCAGCCCTTCATCTCGAGCGCGATCATCGCCTCGCGGATCGTCGGGCGGCTGACCTTATATTCCTCGGCCAGGTCGCGCTCGCCGGGGAGCCGCGTGCCGGGGGACCAGCGCCCCGCCTCGATCGCCTCGGTGATCGACGCAGCGATCCGCTGGTACAGCTTGTTGCCCTTGATCTTCATTCCGTCCTCACCCGCCCACCCTAGGTTGACAGCATAGCCGTCACAAGGAGATATTGGCCTGACCACTTTTCGAGGATTCTCTTTGCCCCGCATCATCTCCGCGCGCGTGATCGTAACGTGCCCCGGCCGGAACTTCGTAACGCTCAAGATCGAGACAGACCAGGGCGTCTACGGCGTCGGCGACGCGACGCTGAACGGCCGCGAATTGGCCGTGGCGAGCTACCTCACCGACCATGTCATCCCCTGCCTGATCGGGCGCGATGCGCACACGATCGAGGACATCTGGCAATATCTCTACAAGGGCGCTTATTGGCGCCGCGGGCCGGTGACGATGAGCGCGATCGCGGCGGTCGACATGGCCTTGTGGGATATCAAGGGCAAGATCGCGGGGCTGCCGGTCTGGCAGCTATTGGGTGGTGCCAGCCGCGAGGGCTGCATGGTTTATGGTCATGCCAATGGTAGCGATATCAGCGAGACGATCGAGCGGGCGCACGAATATCTCGAACAGGGGTATAAGGCAGTCCGTCTCCAGTCGGGCGTTCCCGGCCTGGCCGCGACCTATGGCGTGTCGGGCGAGCGTTTCTATTACGAGCCCGCCAAGGGGTCGCTTCCCGAGGAGACGCTGTGGTCGACCTCCAAATATATGCGCCACGTGCCCGAGCTGTTCGACAAGGCGCGCGATGCGCTCGGCTGGGACGTGCATCTGCTCCACGACGTCCATCACCGGCTGACTCCGATCGAGGCAGGGCGGCTCGGCAAGGATCTCGAGCCGTACCGGCTGTTCTGGCTCGAGGACGCCACTCCGGCCGAAAACCAGGCCGGCTTCCGCCTGATCCGCCAGCACACCACGACCCCGCTCGCGGTCGGCGAGATCTTCAATTCGATCTGGGACGCCAAGCAGCTGATCGAGGAGCAGTTGATCGACTATGTCCGCGCGACCGTGGTCCATGCCGGCGGCATCACCCATCTCCGCCGGATTGCCGCGCTCGCCGACCTCTATCAGGTCCGCACCGGCTGCCATGGTGCCACCGATCTCTCGCCGGTGAGCATGGCCGCGGCGCTCAATTTCGGGCTGTCGGTGCCCAATTTCGGCATCCAGGAATATATGCGCCACACGCCGGAGACCGATGCGGTGTTCCCGCATGCCTATTCGCTGTCGAACGGGCTGATGCATCCTGGCGACAAGCCCGGGCTGGGCGTCGACTTGGACGAGGCGCTGGCGGCGCAGTACGAATATAAGCGCGCTTACTTGCCGGTGAACCGGCTCGAGGACGGGACGATGTTCAACTGGTGAGCCAGGTGCTCCTGCGAAAGCAGGAGCCCAGGGCGGCGAAGTACTGCGTGGCCTGGGCTCCTGCTTTCGCAGGAACACGGGAAAGAGGACAATCGCCGTTCTCCACAGGTCGCGACCGAACGGTAAATTCCGCATCAACCACGTATTTACGTGGTTCGGTATATCCCAAGGCCGCATAGAGGGCGCGCCGGTATCGCCGGCATCTCTGGATTTGGGGGCATATGCCGTTCGATACCGCACAGATCGCCCGTCTCGGCGGCACATGGGGAGCGATGGGATCGCTCGTCGCTTCCGATGGCAGCGCGAATCACCCTTATCTCCGGCGCCTGGCTGCGGATCCCGAGCCGCTGCGCGATCTGGCCGATGCCGCGCATTTCATCTGCGTGCTGCACGGCCGCCATCCCGGCCTGGTCGAACATGCGCTCGATCATGCCCAGGTCTCGCTCGAGCGTGACTGGCTCGAGGCGGCGGCGAGTGCTTTCGCCACCGAGCGCGCCTATCTCGTCCGCATCGTCGCTGCCGCGGGCTCGCTGCCCAGCACTCCCGGCCATGCCGAATCGGAAGCCGCCGCGCAGGCGCAGCGGCACGCGCTCGACATGCTCGCCCAATCGGACCGCGCCGGCTGCGCGGCGGGCGCCGCGCTTGCGCTGGCGATCGACTGGGCGACGATCCGCGAAGTGCTCGATGCCGTCGCCAACCGGCTGAGCCTTGCGGTGCCGGTCTCCACGCTGCCGCTCGCCGAGGAAACCGTCAGCGTCGTCGATGCGCTCGCTCGCGAAGCCGCGATGGAGCGCGCGATGCTGTTCGGTGCGCAGCAGGTGTTCGCCCAGCATCGCGGGCTGTGGGACCTGCTCGAGGCCCGCGCCAGCGCCCGCACGCGCGGCTGAAGCTTGCGCGGGGGCACCCTGCGCCCCTAGGAAGCGGCGATGCGCTTCGAAGGCACCCAAAGCTATGTCGCGACGGACGACCTCAAGGTCGCCGTCAACGCGGCCGTCACCCTCCGCCGGCCCTTGCTCGTCAAGGGCGAGCCGGGAACCGGCAAGACCGTTCTCGCTTACGAGATCGCCAAGGCGGTCGGCGCGCCGCTGATCGAGTGGAACGTCAAGTCGACCACCAAGGCGCAGCAGGGCCTTTACGAATATGACGCGGTCGCCCGGCTGCGCGACGGCCAGCTCGGCGACGAGCGCGTCCACGACATCGCCAACTACATTCGCAAGGGCAAATTGTGGGAGGCGTTCACTGCGCCCGAACTCCCCGTCCTGCTGATCGACGAGATCGACAAGGCCGATATCGAATTCCCCAACGATCTGCTCCTCGAGCTCGATCGCATGGAATTCCACGTCTACGAGACCAAGCAGACCGTCCGTGCCGCCGAGCGGCCGATCGTGGTGATCACGTCGAACAACGAGAAGGAATTGCCCGACGCGTTCCTGCGCCGCTGCTTCTTCCACTACATCAAATTCCCCGATCGCGCGACGATGCAGGCGATCATCGACGTCCATTTCCCCGGCATCCAGAAGATCCTGGTCAGCAAGGCGATGGATATCTTCTACGACATCCGCGAGGTCCCCGGCCTCAAGAAGAAGCCGAGCACCTCCGAACTGCTCGACTGGCTGAAGCTCCTCCTCCACGAGGAAATGCCGCTCCACGTCCTCCAGTCGAAGGACCCGAGCAAGGCGATCCCGCCGCTCCACGGCGCGTTGCTCAAGAACGAGCAGGACGTGATGCTGTTCGAGCGTCTCGCCTTCATGAGCCGGCGGCAGAACAAGTGACTCGCTATACCGGCCGCTGCGCCTGCGGTGCGGTCACGGCGACGATTGCCGGCGCCGCGATCCAGGTCCGCCAATGCTGGTGCCGCCAATGCCAGCGGATCGCCGCGGGCTCGCCGACCACCAATGCGATGTTCGCGACCGAGGACATCGCAATCCAGGGCGAGCTCACGGCGACTTCCTATGTAGCGGCAAGCGGCAACACGCTGATCCAGAGCTTTTGCGGCACCTGCGGCACGCAGGTGATGGGTCAGTCATCGGCACGTCCGCAATTTCGCACCTTGCGGCTCGGCTTCCTCGACACGCCGAACGATCTCGCGCCGCAAGTCGCGATCTGGACCGAGGACGCGCCCGCCTGGGCGGTCATCGATACGAAGCTCGAACGCTACCCGCGCCAGCCGCCGCCGCCCGCCGTCAAGGCCTGAGCCTTATGCCCCCGCCGGTTTCGGGCGCAACGCGCTTTGCCCGCGTCCGTGCGCGGCTGGAGGCTTTCGATCCGCATCCGGGCTGGCACGCGTGGCTCTACGAATTCCTGCTGTTCGGCTTCAAACAGGGCTGGGCGTGCCTGTTCGGCGCGCTTTTGCTCGTCCTGCTGCTCGGCACCCATTATCTTTATCCCGCCGATGCGCGGCTGGCGCGATACGATTTCCTCGTCATCGGCGCAGTGCTCATCCAGGCCGGCATGCTGGTCTTCCGGCTCGAGAGTTTCAGCGAGGCGAAAGTCATTCTCGCCTTCCATGTCGTCGGCACGGTGATGGAATTGTTCAAGACCGCGCATGGATCGTGGCTCTATCCCGAGCCCAGCCTGCTGCGGATCGGCGGGGTGCCGCTCTTCTCGGGGTTCATGTACGCCGCGGTCGGCAGCTATATCGCCCGCGTCTGGCGGATCTTCGACTTCCGCTTTCCCTTTTATCCTCGGCGCTGGATCACCTGGACGCTGGGCATCGCGATCTACGTTAATTTCTTCGCGCACCATTGGCTGCCCGACATGCGTCTCGCCTTGTTCGCCGTGATCGCGCTGCTGTTTCGCCGGACGCGTGTCTACTTCACGGTCTGGCGTACCGAGCGCTGGATGCCGCTGCTGCTCGGCTGGTTCCTCGTCGCCCTGTTCATCTGGTTCGCCGAGAATATCGGCACCTTCTCGCACGCCTGGATGTATCCCGGGCAGGAAGATGGCTGGGAGCCGGTCTCGCCCGCCAAGCTCGGCGCCTGGTATCTGCTGATGATCATCTCGTTCGTGCTGGTCGAGGCAGTCCACGGCCGTCGGAAACAGCGTTAACTGATTTTTAACCAGTCCGGGATACCGGGTGGTGTGGGGGGTATCCTTAGGGTGCCCGGGTATGCGTTGTTTTGCGTTTTCGATCGCTCTCGTCGCTGCGGTCTCCGTCGCGGTTCCCGTGCAGGCGCAATCGCTGCTCGAATATGTCGGGCAGTGCGTGCCCTTTGCGCGCGAAGCCTCGGGGATCCAGATCTATGGCGATGCCTGGACCTGGTGGGCCCAGGCCGACGGCCGCTACCAGCGCGGCCAGAAGCCGCGCATCGGCGCCGTTCTCGCCTTCGCCAAGAGCGCCCGCCTCCCCCTCGGCCATGTCGCCGTGGTCAGCCGCATCGTCGAGAAGCGCGTGGTGATGGTAACCCACGCCAATTGGTCGAGGCTCAACGGCGCGCGTGGCCATGCCGAACAGGACGTGACCCTGTTCGATGTCTCGCCGCGCGGCGACTGGAGCCAGGTCAGGGTCTGGTACCGCGATACCAACGGGCTCGGCAGCTCGATCTATCCGGCGCACGGCTTCATCTACGGCGTGCCCGATCCTGCCGCCGGCAAGGCCGTCCGCCCCGCCCGCCCCGCCGCCGAGTTGAGCAGCCGCCAACCCGATTATGTCGGCTCGCTGATCGACGCCTATGCCCGCTGACTTGTGCGCGGCGCGCCGCTGACGCATTAGTATCGGCATGCAGGGGGGCAGCGTCGACAGGCGATATTGGTGGCTGCTCGGCGCAATCGTGCTGCTCGGCCTGGCGCTCCGCATCGCCGGCGCGCAGGGCGCATTGTGGCTCGACGAGGCGTGGTCGGCCAAGCAGGCGCACGACGCCGGCACCCCGCTGGGGGTGTTCCTCAACATCAACCACGACAATAACCACCATCTCAATTCGCTGTGGATGCAGCTGGTCGGGTTCGACGCTCCCCCGCCGCTCGCCCGCGCGCTCTCGATCGCCACCGGCACCGCCGCGATTCCGGTCGCGGCGCTGATCGGCGCGCGCCGCGCTCTCGCGCTCGGGCTGATAACGGCATTGCTGTTCGCGATCTCCCCCGCTCTGGTGACGTTCGGGTCGGAGGCCCGCGGCTATGCGCCGATGTCGCTGGCGTTGCTGACCGCGATCCTGCTCGTCGACCGCTGGCTGGCCGGCGAGGCCGAGCGCAGCCCGGCACTCGCGCTGGCGATATGCTTCTTCCTCGGCGCCTTCTCGCAGTTGATCATGATCTTCGGCTTCTGCGCGCTCGGCGGCTGGGTATTCTTCGCGCTGTGGAAGCGTAGCGGGCCGAAAGCCGCGTTGGCCGGCACCACGCGCCTGTTCCTCCCCTCGGCAGTCGCACTCGGGCTCGTCGTCGCGATCATCCTCGGCGCCGCCGCGGCGCACACCGGCTTCAAGTTCGGCCGCTACGATCCATATTCCACGATGGAACTGCTCCACGGCGTATCGGAGATGGTCCAGTACACGCTCGGCTTCGCCATCGTCAGCATCTGGTGGTTCGCTCTGGTCCCCGCCCTAGTCGTGCTAGCGCCCTCGGCCGGGGTTTCGCGGATTGCCTTCCACCGGCTGGCGATCCTCGCTTTCCCGCTGGCGCTCGCCTTGCTCCGCGCAGGCAATGTCGCGCACCCGCGTTACTATCTCCTGGTCGGCATCGCGCTGCTCATCCTGGTCGCCGAGTTTATCTGGCTCGGCTGGCGCGCCGGCGGCTGGAAGCGCTGGCTGGCCGGTGGCGCGCTCGCCGCAATTACCAGCGCCAGCCTCGCCTGCGACATGGACCTCGCGATCAACCGCCGCGGCGATGTCGGCGCCGCGATCCGCGCGATGCAGGCCCGCGCGCCGCGGGGCACCACCCTGCTTCTCGACCGCGAGCCGGGCATCGCCACGCTCGAGGCCGCCGCCGCCTCCGCGCACTATCCGCTCAAGGTCCAGCTGGCCGATTGCACCGCCGCACCCTTCTTCTTCGCCGATCGCTTCAGGGGCGAGGAGCCGCCCGGCCAGATCGCGCTCTGCGGCGCACGCTTCGCGCCGATCACCGGAGCGCGCGCCCACGGCATGTCGGGCACCCACTGGACGCTCTACCAGCGCCAGCCCTAGAAGGGGCCCATGTTCTTCTCCTTCCTCGACGAATTGCGTGCCGCGGGCATCCCGGCGAGTCTCAAGGAGCATCTCGTCCTGCTCGAGGCGCTCGACCGCGACGTCATCGAGCGCACTCCTGAGGCTTTTTACTATCTCGCCCGCGCCACCTTCGTGAAGGACGAGGGCCTGCTCGACCGTTTCGACCAGGTCTTCGCCAAGGTCTTCCGTGGCATCGCCACCACCTACGGCGTCGCCCCCGCCGAGATCCCCGAGGAATGGCTCAAGGCGATCGCCGAGAAATTCCTCACGCCTGAGGAAATGGCAGCGATCAAATCGCTCGGATCGTGGGACGCGATCATGGAGACGCTCAAGCAGCGGCTCGCGGAACAGCACGAGCGCCACCAGGGCGGCAGCAAGTGGATCGGCACCGGCGGCACCTCGCCCTTCGGCAATGGAGGCTATAATCCCGAGGGCGTCCGCATCGGGGGCGAAGGCAAGCACGGCCGCGCGCTGAAAGTCTGGGACCAGCGCGCGTTCAAGAACCTCGACAACACCAGGGAGCTCGGCACCCGCAACATCAAGGTCGCGCTGCGCCGCCTGCGCCGCTTCGCCCGCGAAGGCGCCGCCGACGAGCTAGACGTGGACGCGACAATCGAGGGCACCGCCAAGCAAGGCTGGCTCGACGTCCATATGCGCCCCGAGCGCCACAATGCGGTGAAGCTGCTGCTCTTCCTCGACGTCGGCGGCTCGATGGATCCGTTCGTCAAGCTCTGCGAGGAGCTGTTCTCGGCCGCCACCTCCGAGTTCAAGAACATGGAATTCTTCTACTTCCACAATTGCCCGTACGAGGGCCTGTGGAAGGACAATCGCCGCCGCTTCACCGAGCGCACGCCGACCTGGGACGTGCTCCACAAATACGGCCACGACTATAAACTGATCTTCGTCGGCGACGCTTCGATGAGTACGTACGAGATCACCCATCCCGGCGGCTCGGTCGAGCATTTCAACGAGGAGCCGGGCGCGGTGTGGATGCAGCGCCTGGTCAACACCTATCCCGCGGCGGTCTGGCTCAACGTCCTGCCCGAAGCGCATTGGGGCTACACCCAGTCGGTCCGCGTCATCCGCGAGCTGATGCAGGAGCGCATGTACCCGCTGACGCTGTCCGGGCTCGACGCCGCAATGCGCGAATTGAGCCGGAAGCGGTAAGAACGATTGAGCTGCCCTACCGTTCGCCCTGAGCCTGTCGAAGGGCGTTCAGCCGCGAGCGACATGCCTTGGGAGAGCCGTGCTTCGACAAGCTCAGCACGAACGGTGGCAGATCTAGAGCCTATCGATCGCCCGGTGCAGCCGGCGCAGCACGGCGCCGTCATGCGCCGGCCCGGTCACCGCTTCCGATGCCAGCGCCATCAGCCGCACCGCGCCGAAGCTCGCCGCCAGCCCCTTGAGCCGCAGCGCCGCCACGGTCCAGCTGTCTGGCGTGTCGGCCGATTTCATCGCGCCGACGCAGCGTTTCACGCTGTCGAGAAAGGATTCGCGAAGCTCGGCGATCAGCGCGGGCTCATCGCCCACCGCCGCCGCCAGCGTTCCATCGATTGCACCAGGATCATATGCCATTCCGCTTGGCTATCGGAACGGGGTTAACCAGTGGTTTCCAGCGTTTTGCGATCTGTCCAAACATGGTACACATTCGCGATGAATGGGGCAAAATCAGTGCAACCAGCGTTCGTGCCGTCCAACGGCAACGAAGAGCTCGTCCTCTCCGACAATTCGGCGCTCCCGTCGCCGCTGGAAGATTTAGGTCTCGACGAGGATACCGACGAGAGCCGCAGCCTCGGCTGGCTGGCGCCCGCGGCTGCGTGGCTGGCGGTCGCCGCCTGGTTCGCCGGGATGGGCTGGCTCACCTGGCCCGCGTTCGAGCGGGGCCTCGAGCCGGTCGCGCTGATCCAGCTAATCGCGGCGCTGTGCGTGCCGCCTGCGCTGATCGGCATCGTCTACCTCCTCACCTTGCGCACCAGCCGGGCCGAGGCGCGGCGCTTCGGCGTCACCGCACGCAAGATGCGCGCCGAGGCCGCCGCGCTCGAGCGCGTGCTCGCCACGCTTTCGCAGAAGCTCGCCGAGAATCACGCGATTCTGGCCGAGCACACCACCACGCTCACCTCGCTCGGCGAACACGCGGCCGAGCGCGTCGAAGGCGCCGCTGGCATGGTCGAGCGCCAGGCCCAGCGCATGGATGGCGGCATCCGCACCTTCGGCGAAGCGATGGGCCAGGCAGAGAAGCGCTTCGAGATCATCCTCACCACTCTGCCCAAGGCGCATGACGAGATGCAGGGGCTCGCCGGCCGGATCGACGCCGCGGGGCTGCTCGCCAGCCAGCGCGCCGCCGCGCTCGATACCCAGCTCACTGCGCTGTCCGAGCGCGGCCGCGAGGCCGACCAGATCGCCGGCGGCGCCGCCGAACGCCTCGCCGCGCACATCTCGCGGATGGAAGCGACCAGCGAGACCGCCAGCGTCCGGCTCGAACAAGTCACCGGGCAGATGTCGGTCGCGGTCGACGCGGTGCTCGATCGCGCCGCGGGCGCCGTGGACGAAGCGCGCAAGGGCATCGCCACGCAGGGCGAAGCGATCCTCGCGATGCTCAGCGCCAATCAGGCCGCGCTCGATCGCGCCGGCCGCGACAGCGCCGAGGCGCTCGGCGAGCGCATGGCGGTGATCGAGGCAGCAATCGGCCGTGTCGGCGAGCGCCTGGCGCAGGAGCAGGGCCGCGGCGATTCGCTGTTCGCGGGCCTCTCTGCAGGCGTCGACCGGCTCGACCGCGAGCTTCAGGTGCTCCACGCCGCGGGCACCGATCGGACCCAATCGCTCGCCGCTTCGATCAGCGCGCTGCAGGGCTCGACCGATGCGATGTCCGAGGCGCTGCGCACCGGCGACCAGCTGGCGCGCAAGGTGATCGGCACGTCGGAAGACCTGCTGACGGCGCTCGACGCATCGGCGCGCGAGATCGACGAGACCTTGCCCGAAGCGCTCGCCCGGCTCGACACGCGGATCACCGCGAGCCGGCGGATCGTCTCGGGTGCCAAGCCCGAGCTGCTCGCTTTGGTCACCGCGGCCGAAAGTACGCACGATGCGATCGAGGCGATCGCCGACGTCGTCTCGCAGCAGCGCGACACGCTCGCCAAGACCCAGGCCTCTTTGCTCGACACGCTCGCCTCGGGCAGCCAGCAGGCCGCGTCGCTCGGCGCGATCGTCGACGATACCATCGAGACCACGCGCCGCTTCGCCGAAACCGCTGCGCCGCAGCTGGTCGACGCATTGATCAGCGTGCGCGAGACGGCCAGCGCCGCCGCCGCGCACGCCCGCGACGCGCTCGCCACGATCGTCCCGAGCGCGGCGTCCGCGCTCGAGGAAGCCAGCGGCACCGCGCTCAAGCGCGCCGTCGACGGCACCGTCCGCCGCGAGATGGTCCAGCTCGCCGACACCACCGAGGCTGCGGTCAATGCGGCGACGCATGCTTCCGAGCGGCTCACCCAGCAGATGCTCGCGCTCGCCGACGCGACCTCGCGGCTCGAGGCGCGGATCGAGGAAGAGCGCGTCGATCGCGAGCGCGCCGACAGCGACAATTTCGCGCGCCGCACCACCTTGCTGATCGAAGCGCTCAACTCGGCCTCGATCGACATCGCCAAGGCCTTCTCCGCCGAAGTCACCGACGGTGCCTGGGCGGCCTATCTCAAGGGCGATCGCGGCGTGTTCACCCGGCGCGCGGTGCGCCTGCTCGAGCCCGGCGACACCCGCGAGATCGCGCGGCTATATGATGCGGATCCCGCGTTCAGCGAGCACGTCAATCGCTACATCCACGATTTCGAGACGATGCTACGCCACATATTGGCGCTGCGCGACGGCTCGACGCTCGGCGTCACGTTGCTCTCGTCGGACATGGGCAAGCTCTACGTCGCACTCGCCCAGGCGATCGAAAGGCTGCGCACCTAACTTCATCCCTGCCTTCGCCGGGACGATGGCCGGTTGCTACCGGTGCACCCAGTCGAGCGTCTCTGCCGTCACCCAGCCATTGACGTAGTTCAGGTAGAACAGGACGAACAGCAATGTCGCAACCGCAGTCGTGCGGATCGCGATCTTCTTCGGATTGAACGCGTGCGGCGCGCTCTCGGCCTGGCCAGGGACGAGCTCGACCCCGGCTTCGTGCGCCGTCCGCACCCCGAACGGCAGCACGAGGAACACCGAGAACGCCCAGAACAGGATGTAGATCGCGAGCATCGACTGCCAGCGCATGGGTTCAGAGCTCCACGATCAGCACGTCGACCACGGGCTTCTTGCCGGTGAAGCGCACTGCCGACCGCCGCACGGCGAGCCGCACGCTCTCGCGCAGTTTCTCGCTGTCCCGGCCGTCCTTCTTGACTGCGTCGGCAGCCGCCTTGGCCGCTTCTTCGAGGAACGCGTCGCGATCCTCTTCTACCGGCACGCCCTGGACGCGGATCTGCGGCGCGCCCTTCAGCCGCCCGCCCTGCACCGCGAGCGCCACCGAGATCTGGCCGTACAGCGCGATCCGCCGGCGCTCGTTGATCGTCGTGCCGTCGGCGGGGAGGATCACGTCGCCGTCCAGGACTAGCCGTCCGGCATGCGCCTGGCCGACCTGCCTGGGCTTGCCCGGCGCGAGCCGCCAGATGTCGCCATTGACTTGCTTCACTGCCTGCGGAACGCCCTGCTCGAGCGCGAACCGCGCCTGCTCGTGCATATGTCGCACTTCGCCATGGACCGGCACGATGATCTCGGGCCGGATCCAGCGATACATCTCGGCGAGTTCGGGCCGCCCGGGATGGCCCGAGACGTGGACGAAGGCCTGGCGGTCGGTGATGATCTCGACATCCTTGCTCGCCAGCGTGTTCATGATCTTGCCGATCGCGATCTCGTTGCCCGGGATCTGGCGCGACGAGAAGATCACCGTGTCGCCGGCGTGGAGCTTGAGCGTGTGGGTGTCCTCGGCGATGCGGTTGAGCGCGGCGCGGGCCTCGCCCTGCCCGCCCGTGGCGATGATCATCACCTGGTTGGGCGGCAGCCGCATCGCGGTGTCGAAGTCGATCGTCTCGGGGAAGTCCCGCAGATAGCCGGTCGCCTTGGCGACGCGGATGATCCGGTCGAGCGAGCGCCCCGCGACGCAGAGCTGGCGTCCGGTATCCTCGGCCACCGCGCCCAAAGTCTGCAGCCGCGCCGCGTTCGACGCGAAGGTGGTGACGAGCACCCGCCCCTTGATCGCCGCGACGACTTCGTCGAGCCCCTTGCGCACGTCGATCTCGGAGCCCGAGGCCTCGGGGTTGAACACATTGGTCGAATCGCAGACCAGCGCCAGCACGCCTGCGTCGCCGATCGCGGTCAGCTCGGCCGCGGTCGATGCGCCGCCCAGCGCGGGCGATTCGTCGAGCTTCCAGTCGCCGGTGTGGAACACCTTGCCATAGGGCGTCTCGATCAGGATCGCATTGCCCTCGGGGATCGAATGGGCAAGCGGGGTATAGGTCATCGTGAACGGGCCGATGGTGAACGGCCCCTCTTCCTTGACCACGTGGAGCTTGACCTGATCGAGGATGCCCTCTTCCTCGAGCTTCCCGTAGATCAGCCCGGCGGTGAACGGCGTGGCGTAGAGCGGCACGCCGAGATCGGCGGCGAGATAGGGCAGCGCGCCGATATGGTCCTCATGGCCATGCGTCAGCACGATGCCGAGCAGATCGTCGAGCCGCTCCTCGATGAACTGGAGATCGGGCAGGATCACGTCGACGCCCGGATAATTGGCGTCGCCAAAGGTGATGCCACAATCGACCATCAGCCATTTGCCCTGCGTGCCATAGAGATTGACGTTCATGCCGATCTCGCCCGAGCCGCCCAGCGCGAGGAAGAGGAGTTCGTTGCCTGGAGTCACTTAATTTCCTTGCTGGCTGCGTTGCCACAGCATGGCCAACCCCTGGATGGTGAGGTCGGGTTCGATCGTGTCGAAGACCGTCGTGTGCTTTTCGAAGAGCACCGCCAGTCCGCCGGTGGCGATGACCTTGAGCGGGCGTCCGACCTCGGCCTTCATCCGTGCGACGAGGCCCTCGATCATCGCGATATAGCCCCAATAGATGCCGATGTGCATCTGGTCGACCGTATTACGCCCGACGACGCTGGTTTTCTCCGGAGCCGAGATCGCGATGCGGGGAAGCTTGGCTGCAGCGGTGACGAGCGCGTCGAGCGACAGGTTGATCCCCGGCGCGATGATCCCGCCTTTGTAGGCGCCGCTATAATCGACCAATTCGAACGTCGTCGCGGTGCCGAAGTCGATGACGATCAGATCGCCTTCATGCCGGGCATGCGCCGCGATCACGTTTAGCGCCCGATCGGCGCCGAGGCTGCCGGGCTCCTCGACATCGAGCTGGAAGCCCCACTCGGCCGCGCCCTGGCCCGCAATCACCGCCTCGGTCTTGAAATATTTGCTGGCGAGCACCTGCAGATTGTGGAGCGCACGCGGGACCACGGTGCCGACGATCACGTCGGTCACCGCCGAGCGGTCATAGCCCTCGAGCTGGAGCAACTGGCTCAGCCAGACCGCATATTCGTCTGCGGTGCGCCGCGGATCGGTGGCGATCCGCCAGCGCGTGCGAATCTCGCCCTTGTCGAGCAGCGCGAAGACGACATTGGTGTTGCCGGCATCGACAGCGAGCAGCATTTGCCTCTCCTTCAGAGCAGGAACACGTCGCCGGCGTGAATGACACGGCTGGTGCCATCGGCCAAGCGCAGGATGAGCGCACCTTGGGGGTCGAGCCCCTCGAACAGTCCGTCGATTGCGCTCCCCTCGCTCAGCCGTGCGGTCAGCGCCGTGCCTTTGGGATGCGCCCGCGCCAGCCAGCGCTCGCGGACCGGCGCGATGCCGTCGCGCCAGCGCGACAGCCAGCGGGCGAAGAGTTCGGCAAGCGTCTCGGCGAAGATCGCCGGATCGGGGGCGGGTCCATGCGCGGCAAGGCTGGTGGCGGGGCGGTCGAGGTCGACCGGATGGTGCGCGAGGTTGACCCCGAAGCCGATTACCACTGCGTCGTCGGCGCGTTCGAGCAGGATGCCCGAGAGCTTGGCGCCGTCGATCAGGATGTCGTTCGGCCATTTCAACACGGGTGTTCCCCGGCGAAGGCCGGGCCCGGGCTGCGAGCGGGCCGAGACTGGACCCCGGCCTTCGCCGGGGAACAGGAAAGTGGATACCGTCTCTTCCAGCGCCACCGACGCTACCAGCGCCAAGGTCGCCGCCGGCGGTTCACCGAGCCGGACCCGCACCAAAGTCGATACGTAGAGATTGCCCTCCGGCGAATTCCACGCCCTGCCCTGTCGCCCCCTGCCCCCGGTCTGGCGCTCGGCGCGAAGCCACAGGCCCTCGGCGGCGCCGCCGCGCGCCAGCTCCAGCATGTCGGCATTGGTCGACCCCGTCTCGGCGACGGTCCGGATCACCTGGCTCAGAACAGCGCTTTCGCGGCGAGCGTGGTCCATGCGCCCAGCGCCGGGATCAGCAGATAGCCGAGCGGCGACACGAACAGCGCCGACACTGCGATAAGTCCGCCCTCGACGACATCGGTGTTGCCTTCGAAGGCCGGTGCCGGTTCGTCGAAGTACATCGTCTTGACGATCTTGAGGTAATAGAACGCACCGATCGTCGACGCCGCGATGCCGACCACCGCGAGCGGGAACAGCCCGGCCGCCACCGCCGCCTCGAACACCGCGAACTTGGCGTAGAAGCCGAACAAAGGCGGAATGCCGGCAAGACTGAGCATGAAGATCATCAACGCCAGCGCCAGCCCGGGCCGCGTCCGCGACATGCCGGAGAGGCTGGCGATGCTCTCGACCGGCTCGCCATCGGCGCCGCGCATCTGCAGCACGACGAGGAACGATCCGAGCGTCATGACGATGTAGATCGTCATATAAACCAGCACGCCGGCGATGCCCCGCTCGGTGCCGGCGGCGAGGCCAACCAGCGCGAAGCCGACATTGTTGATCGACGAGTAAGCCAGCAGCCGCTTGATGTTGCTCTGCCCGATCGCCGCCACCGCGCCGAGCAGGATCGAAGCGAGTGCCGCGAAGATCACGATCTGCCGCCAGTCGTGCAGCGCCGGCCCCATCGCCTCGACCGCAACCCGCACCGCCAGCGCGACCGCCGCGACCTTGGGCGCCGAGGCGAAGAATGCGGTCACCGGCGTCGGCGCGCCTTCATAGACGTCCGGCGTCCACATGTGGAACGGCACGGCGCTCATCTTGAACGCGAGCCCGGCGAAGACGAACACCAGCCCGAACATCAGGCCGAAATCGTGCCCGTCCGCGCGGATTCCGCCATAAGCCTGCGCGATGCCGTCGAACAATGTCGTGCCCGAGAAGCCGTAGACCAGGCTGATTCCGTAGAGCAGGATCCCCGAGGCCAGCGCGCCGAGCACGAAATACTTCAGCCCCGCCTCGGCCGAGCGCGTATCGCGGCGCATGAAGCTCGCCAGCACATAGGCCGAGAGGCTCTGCAGCTCGAGCCCGACATAGAGCGTGAGCAAGTCGCCGGCGGAGACCATCATTCCCATGCCCGCGGTCGAAAGCAGGATCAGTACCGGATATTCGGGGCGCAGATCGTCGCCAGAGGTGCGCTGAAAGAAGCGCGGCGCGATGATGATCGAGACGGCAGCAGCCGCGAAAATCAGCACCTTGGCGAAGGCTGCGAACATATCCGCGCGGTAAAGCCCGCCGAACGCCGAACCACCGGCCGAAGCCGGTCCGGCGAGCGCGATCCCCGCGCCGATCAGCACTGCGACCGAAGCCCAGCTCACCAGCCTGGTCGAAGCCTGGCCGCCCCATGCGGCAACCAGCATCAGCACGATCGCGCCGACCGCCAGCACCAGTTCGGGCAGGCTCATCAGCAATTGCGTCGAATAATCCATCAGTGCGCACCCCCATGCGCAGGTGCTTCACCATGAGCTTCGCCATGTGCAGGCGCCGCCGGGTGGCCCGGGGTGGGTTTGGAATCGCCGGCAGGTGCCGCGCGCGACAGCCGCTCGACAAGCCGAACGGTGTCGGCACGCATCGGCGCTAGGAAGCTCTCGGGATAAACACCCATCCACAGCACTGCCGCGGCGATCGGCCCGAGCAGCGCTATCTCGCGCAGCGAAAGATCGGGCATCGCGCGGACGTCATCCTTGGTCAGATCGCCCCACACGACGCGGCGGAAAAGCCACAGCATGTACGCCGCGCCGAGAATGATCCCGGTGGTGCCGATCAACGCCGTCACCGTCGAGACCTTGTATACGCCTGCCAGCCCAAGGAACTCGCCTACGAAGTTGCTCGTCCCCGGCAACCCCACCGACGCCATGGTGAACAGCAGGAACAAGGTCGCGTAGCGCGGCATGTTGATCGCAAGGCCGCCGTAGCGGTCGATCTCGCGCGTGTGCAGGCGATCGTAGATCACGCCGACGCAGAGGAAGAGCGCGCCCGAGACCAGGCCATGGCCGAGCATGACCATCATCGCGCCGTCGATGCCCTGCGCGTTGAACGCGAACAGCCCCATCGTCACGATCGCCATGTGCGCGACCGAGGAATAAGCGATCAGCTTCTTCATGTCGCTCTGCACCAAGGCGACCAGCGAGGTGTAGACCACCGCGACACATGACAATGCGAACACAAGCCACATCAGTTGCGCCGAAGCCTCGGGGAACATCGGCAGCGAGAAGCGCAGGAAGCCGTAGCCGCCGAGCTTGAGCAGGACGCCGGCAAGGATCACCGACCCTGCGGTCGGTGCCTGGACGTGCGCGTCGGGAAGCCAGGTGTGGACCGGCCACATCGGCATCTTGACCGCGAACGAGGCGAAGAATGCGAGCCACAACCATGTCTGGACATGCGCCGGGAAATCGTGCGCCATCAGCACCGGAATGCTCGAGGTGCCCGCGTCCATCGCCATGTAGAGCATCGCGATCAGCATCACGAGGCTGCCCAGCAGCGTGTACAGGAAGAACTTGTACGACGCGTAGATACGGTTCGCGCCGCCCCAGATCCCGATGATCAGGAACATCGGGATCAGTCCGCCTTCGAAGAAGATGTAGAACAGGAACAGGTCCTGCGCCGCGAAGGTGCCGATCATCAGCAATTCGGTGGCGAGCATCGCGGCCATATATTCGGGAACGCGGTTCTCGATCGCCTTCCAGCTGGCGCCGATGCAGATCGGCATCAGGAACACCGACAGCATGATCAGCATCAGCGCATAGCCGTCGATGCCCAGCGCCCAGGCGAAGCTCACGCCGTCGGGCTTGCCGAACAAGGCCGAATATTCGACGAACTGCCATTGCGCCGCATCGGGCCCGACCTGGAAGCTCGCCCACAGCACGATGCCCAGGACGAAGTCGACCAACGTCGCGATCAGGGCGATCCAGCGCGCGGTCTGCGCATTGGTGAACAGGCACGCCACCGCCGCGACGGCGGGGACGAGCAGCATGATGGTGAGAATGGGCACGCCGCTCATCCTGCGATCACCCAGGTCAGCGCGGCAGTGAGGCCGATCAGCATGATGAACGCATAGGTGTAAAGATATCCCGATTGCAGCCTGACCGCGCCGACGCTGCCCAAGCGGATGATGTTGGCGAGCCCGTTGGGGCCGAAGCGATCGATGGTCTTCTCGTCACCCGCCTTCCACAGCACGCGGCCGATGGCGAATGCCGGGCGCACGAACAGGAAGTTGTAGAGCTCGTCGAAATACCATTTGTTGAGCAGGAAGGTGTGCACCACGCGGAAATTCTCCGCGATGGCGGCGGCGAGACCGGGCTTGCCGATATAGACGTACCAAGAGAAGCCGAGCCCGAGCAGCATCGCGATCGTCGCCGAGAGCTTCACGCCCAGCGGGACGCCGTGCATCGCGTGCATCAGATGTTCGTTGAACGCCAGCGACCCGTTCCAGAAATGCGCGCCCTCTTCGGCGTCGATGAAGAAGCCGTGGAAAACGAAGCCGGCGAAGATCGCGCCGATCGACAGCAGCAGCAGCGGGATCAGCATCACCCACGGGCTTTCGTGCGGGTGATAGCCCGCGGTGCCCTCGGGAGCGTGATCATGCGCGGCATGATGCGCATCGGGCGCGTGCCCGGCATCCTCGGTCGAAGGGGCATCGTCGTGGTGCGCTTCATGACCATGACCATGCGCGTCGTGCACTGCGTGCTGGATATGCTCCGAGCCTGCCCAGCGCGGCTTGCCGTAGAAGGTCAGGAAGACGACGCGCCACGAATAGAAGCTGGTGAGCAAGGCGACGAACACGCCAACCCAGAAGGCGCTCGGCACCCCCGCGGCCCATGCCGCCTCGATGATCGCATCCTTCGAGTGGAAGCCGGCGAAACCGATTGCTGCGACTCCGTCGAACACGCCGGGAATGCCGACGCCGGTGATCGCCAGCGTGCCCGCCATCATCGTCCAGAAGGTGATCGGGATCTGCTTCCGCAGGCCCCCATAGAAGCGCATGTCCTGCTCGTGATGCATCGCATGGATCACCGAGCCGGCGCCGAGGAACAGCAAAGCCTTGAAGAAGGCATGGGTGAACAGATGGAACATCGCCGCGCCATAGGCGCCGACGCCGGCGGCGAAGAACATGTAGCCGAGCTGCGAGCAGGTCGAATAGGCGATCACGCGCTTGATGTCGGTCTGGACGAGACCGACGGTCGCGGCAAACAGGCAGGTCGCGGCGCCGATGAATGTCACGACGCCGAGCGCTACCGGGCTGGTCTCGAACATCGGCGACAGCCGGCAGACCATGAACACGCCGGCGGTGACCATCGTCGCCGCGTGGATTAGCGCCGACACCGGAGTCGGGCCCTCCATCGCGTCGGGCAACCAGGTGTGCAGCCCGAGCTGCGCAGACTTGCCCATCGCGCCGAGGAACAGCAGCAGGCACAGGATCGTCATCGTATCCCAGCGCGTGCCGAGGAAGCCGATCGTCGAGCCGGCCATGTTGGGCGCGGCGGCGAGGATCGTCGGAATGTCGATCGTGCCGAACACCAGGAAGGTGCCGAAGATGCCGAGCATGAAGCCGAGATCGCCGACGCGGTTGACCACGAACGCCTTGATCGCCGCGGCGTTTGCCGAGGGCTTGCGGAACCAGAAGCCGATGAGGAGGTAGGAAGCGAGACCTACGCCTTCCCAGCCGAAGAACATCTGGACGAGATTGTTCGCGGTCACCAGCATCAGCATCGCGAACGTGAACAGCGAGAGATAGGCGAAAAAGCGCGGCTGATCGGGGTCCTCGCTCATATAGCCCCAGCTATAGAGGTGGACGAGCGCCGAGACGCTGGTGATCACCACCAGCATGACCGCGGTCAGCGAGTCGACCCGCAGCGCCCATTCGGAAGTGAAATCGCCCGAGTGCATCCAGGTGAGCACCGGAACCACGGTCGCCTCCGCACCGTGGAGATACTGTAGGAAGATCGGCCACGACAGTGCGCACGAGGCGAACAGCGCGCCCGTGGTCAGCACCTTCGGCAGCACGCTGCCGAACGCCTTGTTCGACAGCCCGGCGATCACCGCCGCGAGCAGCGGCAGGAATACGATGAGGAGAATCGGCGACATCAGCCCTTCATCCGATTGACGTCGTCGACCGAGATCGTGCCCCGGCTACGGAAATAGATGACAAGAATGGCGAGCCCGATCGCGGCCTCGCCGGCCGCGACGGTCAGCACGAACATCGCGAACACCTGCCCGACGAGATCGCTCAGCGCCGCCGAGAAAGCGACGAAATTGAGGTTCACCGCGAGCAGGATCAGCTCGATCGCCATCAGGATGACGATGAGGTTCTTCCGGTTCATGAAGATGCCGAGCACGCCGAGCGTGAACAGGATCGCGCTGACGACGAGATAATGGGTGACGCCGATCACAGCTCGACCCCCTGCCCGACCGGTGGGTTCATGTTGCGCGTCGCATCCTTGGAACGGCGGTTGATCTGGCGGCTGACATTCTGCGGACGGACGTCGCTGCGCTGGCGATAGGTAAGCACGATCGCGCCGATCATCGCGACGAGCAGCACCAGCCCGGCGCCCTCGAAGATGAACAAGTACCGCGTGTAGAGCAGCCGGCCGATCGCCTCGATATTGGGAACGTCGCTTTCGATCGGCGCGATGCGGCGGCCGAGCTGGAGCCCGCCCGCGCTCCAGGCGCCGATCGCGATGATTATCTCGGCGACCAGCGCGACGGCGAGCGCCAGCCCGATCGCGGCATAGCGCATCACCCCGGCGCGCAATTCGGCGAAGTCGATGTCGAGCATCATCACGACGAACAGGAACAAGACCGCGACCGCGCCGACATAGACGATGACGAGCAGCATCGCGATGAACTCGGCGCCGGCGAGCACCATCAGCCCCGCCGCGTTGAAGAACGCAAGGATCAGCCAGAGCACCGAATGCACCGGGTTGCGCGACAGGATCGTCAGCGCCCCAGAGGCGATGACGACGACTGCGAACAAGTAAAAGGCGATGAGCTGGATCAACGGACTCGCATTCCAGTCTTTCCGTTCGCCCTGAGCTTGTCGAAGGGCGCGCTCGCGATCGCGAGGCGGGCTTCGACAGGCTCAGCCCGAACGGGGGTTGGGTGAATTTGGCGGGGCATTAACGGTACGGTGCATCGGCGGCAAGGTTCGCGGCGATCGCGCGCTCCCAGCGGTCGCCGTTGGCGAGCAATTTGTCCTTGTCGTAGATCAGCTCTTCGCGCGTCTCGGTCGAGAATTCGAAGTTCGGCCCCTCGACGATCGCATCGACCGGGCACGCCTCCTGGCACAGCCCGCAATAGATGCACTTGGTCATGTCGATGTCGTAGCGCGTCGTGCGGCGGCTGCCGTCGTCGCGCGGCTCGGCCTCGATCGTGATCGCCAGTGCCGGGCACACCGCCTCGCAGAGTTTGCACGCGATGCAGCGCTCTTCGCCATTGGCATAGCGGCGCAGCGCGTGCTCGCCGCGGAAGCGAGGCGAGATCGGGTTCTTCTCGTACGGATAGTTGATCGTCGCCTTGGCCTTGAAGAAATACCGCAAGGTCAGCCAGTGCGCCTTGAGGAACTCCCACAGCGTGTAGGAACGGATGATCTGGGCAACGCTCATGCGGGCAATCCAACCCGGGCAATCATCAGATACCCGGAAACGAGGAACACGAAGGTCAGCGACAGCGGCAGGAAGATTTTCCAGCCCAGCCGCATCAGCTGGTCGTAGCGATAGCGCGGGACGGTCGCCTTCACCCAGCTGAACACGAAGAAGAAGAACAGGATCTTGGCGAACAGCCAGATTATGCCGGGGACCCAGTAGAGCGGCGCCCAGTCGAACGGGGGCAGATAGCCGCCCCAGAAGAGCGTCGCGTTGAGCGTGCACATCAGCAGCACATTGGCATATTCGCCGAGCCAGTAGAGTGCGAAGCTCATCGACGAATATTCGGTCTGATAGCCCGCGACGAGCTCGGACTCGGCCTCGGTCAAATCGAACGGCGCGCGCTGGGTTTCGGCGAGCGACGAGATGAAGAACACCACCGCCATCGGGAACAGCAAGGGGTTGAACCCGAAGCCGTTGAGGAAGCCGAGGACATGGCCCTGCTGCTGGTCGACGATGCCGGAGAGGTTGAACGTCCCCGCCCACAGCACCAGCGAGACCAAGACGAAGCCGATCGAGACTTCGTAGCTCACCATCTGCGCCGCGGCGCGGATCGCCGAATAGAACGGATATTTCGAGTTGGACGACCAGCCCGCGAGGATGATCCCGTAGACGCCGAGCGAGGAGGCCGCGAGAATGTAGAGCAGCCCGACATTGATGTTGGAGAGCACCACCCCGAGCTGGAACGGCACCACCGCCCAAACGATCAATGCGACCGTGAAGGTGATGATCGGTGCGATCAGGAACAGGACCTTGTTCGCGCTCGACGGGATGATGGTTTCCTGGAGGAACACTTTGAGCCCGTCGGCGAAGCTCTGCAGCAAGCCGAACGGGCCGACCACGTTAGGGCCGCGGCGCAGCGCCATCGCCGCCCAGATCTTGCGGTCGGCATAGATGATCATCGCCACCGCCAGCATCAGCGGCAGCGCGATCACGAGGATCCCGACGATCGTCGCGACGAACCACGCCCAGCCGAACGGCAGGCCGATGGTGTTCTGGAAGAAGGCGGTCATTCCGCTGCCTCCGCAAATTCCTCGCCGTGGAGCAGTTCGGCCGAGCAGCGCTGCATCGTCGGCGACGCGCGGCAGATCGCGTTGGTCAGGTAGAAGTCGGCGATCGGATAGGTTACCGAACCCGTGGAGGTCGCGGAAAGCGCGGGCGCAGCCCATGGGAAGGTCACCAGACCCTCCTGCCCTAGCGCCGGCACTTCCGCCGCCATCGCAGCACGCAGTTCGTCGAAGCTGTCGAACGGCAAGGTCCGGCCGAGCCGGTCGGAGAGCGCACGCAGGATCGACCAGTCCTCGCGCGCGTCGCCCGGCGCGAACACCGCGCGGTCGGCGTGCTGGACGCGGCCTTCGAGGTTCACATAGGTCCCCGGCTTCTCGGCATAGGTCGCCGAGGGCAGGATCACATCGGCATGATGCGCGCCCTTGTCGCCATGATGGCCGATGAACACCTTGAAGCTGTTCGCGAATTTCGAGAAATCGACTTCGTCGGCGCCTAGGAAGAAAGTCAGCTTGGGCGCGGCGGCAACCACATCGGCGATACCGCCCCTCTGCGCAAAGCCGAGCATCAGCGCGCCCATCCGCGCCGCGGCGGTGTGGATCACACCGAAGCCGTTCCAGCCCTCGCGGACAAGGTTCATCGGCTCGACCAGCGCCAGTGCCCCGCCGAACCCGTCCTTGAGTGCGCCCGGCCCGACGATGACGAGCGGCTTGCTCGCCCCGTCGAACGCCTGGACCACCTGATCGGGCAGCTTGCCGAGCAGCGACAGATCGTTGCCCAGCCATTCGAGCTTGTAGGTCAGGTCGACCTCGGGCCCGATCGCGAAAACCTTGGCGCCCTTCTTGATTGCCTTGCGGATCCGCGTGTTGATCAGCGGCGCTTCCCAACGCAGGTTGCTGCCGATCAGCAGGATCGCATCGGCCTCCTCGACGCCCGCGATGGTCGGGTTGAACGCGACTGCGCCAAGGCTCGACACGTCATAGGCCATGCCGGTCTGGCGGCTCTCGAGCAGCTCCGATCCGAGGCCCTTGAGCAGCGCCTTGGCGGCATACATCGTCTCGCAATCGAGCAAATCGCCGGCGATCGCTGCGACGCTCGACCCGGCATTCACGGCGGCGATCGCATCGAACGCCTCGTCCCAGCTCGCCTCGACCAATTTGCCGTCGCGCCGCACGAACGGCCGGTCGAGCCGCCGACGGACGAGCCCGTCGACATGATAGCGCGTCTTGTCGTGCGCCCATTCCTCGTTGACGTCCTCGTTGATCCGCGGAAGCACGCGCATCACCTGGCGGCCGCGGCTGTCGGCGCGGATATTCGTGCCGACTGCGTCCATCACGTCGATCGACAGGTTCCGCTTGAGCTCCCAGGGCCGATATTCGAACGCCACCGGCTTGTGGGTCAGCGCGCCGACCGGGCAGAGATCGACGGTGTTGCCGGAGAGCTCGCTCTTGAACGCCTTCTCCAGATAGGTCGTGATCTGCATGTCCTCGCCGCGATAGATCGCGCCGATTTCGTCCACCCCGGCGACTTCCTCGCCGAAGCGCACGCAGCGGGTGCACTGGATGCAGCGGGTCATGATCGTCTTGATGATCGGACCCATATATTTCTCGGTCACCGCGCGCTTGTTCTCGGTGTAACGGCTATGGCCCTTGCCATAGGCGATCGACTGGTCCTGCAGGTCGCATTCGCCGCCCTGATCGCAGATCGGGCAATCGAGCGGGTGGTTGATCAGCAGGAATTCCATCACGCCTTCGCGCGCGGCCTTGACCATCGGGCTGTCGGTGCGGATTTCCTGATTGTCGGCGGCGGGCAGCGCGCACGAAGCCTGCGGCTTGGGCGGCCCGGGCTTCACTTCGACAAGGCACATGCGGCAATTGCCGGCGATCGACAGCCGCTCATGATAGCAGAAGCGCGGAATCTCCTTGCCCGCGGCCTCGCAGGCCTGGAGCACCGTCGCGCCCTGCGGCACTTCGACTTCGATACCGTCTACTTTGAGCTTGGGCATTATTCGGCAGCCTCTTGCATCGGCGCGGTGCCGGTGCCGTTGCGTTCGTTGATCCGCCGCTCGATCTCGGGGCGGAAATGGCGGATCAGGCCCTGGATCGGCCACGCCGCGGCGTCGCCGAGCGCGCAGATCGTGTGGCCTTCGACCTGCTTGGTGACCTGATGCAGCGTGTCGATCTCGCTGATGTCGGCGTCTCCAGTGCGCAGCCGCTCCATCACCCGCCACATCCAGCCGGTGCCTTCGCGGCACGGCGTGCATTGGCCGCAGCTCTCATGCTTGTAGAAATAGCTGAGGCGGCTGATCGCGCGGACGATGTCGGTCGATTTGTCCATCACGATCACCGCGGCGGTGCCGAGGCCTGAGCCGACGGCCCTCAGCCCGTCGAAGTCCATCGCACAGTCCATGATCTGCGCCGCGGGAACCAGCGGCACCGACGAGCCGCCGGGGATCACTGCGAGCAGATTGTCCCAGCCGCCGCGGATGCCGCCGCAATGCGTCTCGATCAGCTCGCGGAAGCTGATGCTCATCGCTTCCTCGACCACCACCGGCTTGTTCACATGGCCGCTGATCTGGAAGAGCTTGGTGCCCTTGTTGTTCTCGGCACCGAAGCTGGAAAACCACTCCGGCCCGCGCCGCAGGATCGTCGGGACGACCGCGATCGATTCGACATTGTTGACCGTGGTCGGACAGCCATAGAGGCCGGCACCCGCCGGGAACGGGGGTTTCAGCCGCGGCTGGCCCTTCTTGCCCTCGAGGCTCTCGAGCATCGCGGTCTCTTCGCCGCAGATATAGGCGCCGGCGCCGCGATGGACGAACACGTCGAAATCATAGCCCGAGCCCGCGGCATTCTTGCCGAGCATGCCCGAATCATAGGCCTCGCGCACCGCCGCGAACAGCGTCTCGGCCTCGCGGATATATTCGCCGCGGATATAGATATAGGCGGCGCGCGCGCGCATCGCGAAGCCGGCGATCAGCGCGCCTTCGATCAACTTGTGCGGATCGTGGCGGATGATCTCGCGGTCCTTGCACGAGCCCGGCTCGGACTCGTCGGCGTTGATCACGAGGAAATTGGGCCGGTCGGGCCGTGGCTCCTTGGGCATGAACGACCATTTGGTGCCGGTCGGGAAGCCGGCGCCGCCACGCCCGCGCAGGCCCGAGGCCTTGACGCGGTCGATGATCGTGTCCTGGCCGAGCGCCATCAGCGTCTTGGTATCGTCCCAGTCGCCGCGCATGCGCGCAGCCGGCAGGTTCCATGGCTGGAAGCCGTAGACGTTGGTGAAGATGCGGTCCTTGTCCTGAAGCATTTAGCGCCCCTGCCCCACGAGCTTCTGGATCACGATGTACGCGACCACTGCGAGCCCGACGAGGATGATGAGTCCGAGCAATTTGAACGCGACCTTGAGCAGCACGCCGCCGACGACGATCGCGCCGATGACCGCGAGGACGACGAACAGGACATTCTTGGTGTCCGCGCTCATGCCCATTCCCCGCGATAATCGTGGTTCTCGGTCACCATCGCAGTGAGGTTGGTCGTGCCGCCGGAAGCTTCGACGGTGTGCCGTCCCGGCTCCTGCGTGCCGGTCTTGGGGCTCTCGCCCTTGGCCAGTGCATCGAGGATCGCGATCGTGCGGTCGAAATCCAAATCCTCGAAATTGTCGTCGTTGATCTGCACCATCGGCGCCGATGCGCAGCTGCCGAGGCATTCGACTTCGGTCAGCGTGAACAGCCCGTCGGCGGTGGTGTGCCCCTTGTGCATCCCGCGGCTCTTGCACGCCGCGAGCACGTCGTCGCTGCCGCGCAGCATGCACGGCGTCGTCCCGCAGACCTGCACATGATAGCGGCCGACCGGCACGAGGTTGAACATCGTGTAGAAGGTCGCGACCTCGAACACGCGGATATAGGGCAGCCCGAGTTCGCGCGCGACGAACTCGATCACCGGCACCGGCAGCCAGCCCTGCGTGTTGGTCTCCGCACCGACCTGGCGCTGGGCGAGATCGAGATACGGAAGCGTGCAGCTCTGCTGCCGGCCCGCCGGATAGCGGCCGAGGATTTCGCGCGCCTTCTCGGCATTCTCGGGCGACCAGGCAAACGCGCCCCAGCGCGCGCGGGTCTCGGCCTCGTCGGGAAGTTGGGGTGCGTCAGCCATTATGCGAGTCCGTCAGGTCTAGGCGGCGGTCGATCCGCTCGATGCGATCGGTGAGCCGGTCAAGGCGGTTGTTGGTTCCGGAAACCGCGATGACGAGACTGCCGACATGTTCTTCGGCCGCCGTCACGCGCACCTTCAGATCGCGAACGTCGAACTTCAGCTCGGACACGTCCACCTGCATCTTCTGAAGCACCGAGTAGATCAGTTCGTTGGTTACGGGCTCGCTCACCGGTCGCACTCCCCGAACACGATATCCATCGCACCCAGAACCGCGGTGATGTCGGCGAGCATGTGGCCCTTGGTCATGAAGTCCATCGCCTGGAGGTGGCTGAACGCTGTCGGGCGAACCTTGCAGCGATACGGCTTGTTGGTGCCGTCGCTCACCAGATACACGCCGAACTCGCCCTTGGGGCTCTCGGTGGCGACATACACCTCGCCCGCCGGGACGTGATAGCCTTCGGTGAACAGCTTGAAGTGATGGATCAGCGCTTCCATCGATTGCTTCATCTCGCCGCGGCTCGGCGGCGCGACCTTGCGGTCGAGCGTCAGCACCGGGCCTTCGGGCATCTCGTTCAGGCACTGCTTCATGATCCGCGCCGATTGGCGGACTTCCTCGACGCGCACCATGAACCGGTCATAGCAGTCGCCGCGGGTGCCGACGGGCACGTCGAACTCCATCCGGTCGTACACATCGTATGGCTGCGAGCGCCGGATATCCCAGGGGATGCCCGCGGCGCGGATCATCGGGCCCGAAAAGCCCCATTTGACCGCGTCGTCGCGGCTGACCACGGCGATGTCGACGTTGCGCTGCTTGAAGATGCGGTTCTCGGCGACCAGGCTGATCGCATCCTCGAACAGCCGCGGCAGCCGCGTGTCGAGCCAGTCGGCGATATCGGTGAGCAATTTGAGCGGCACGTCCTGCCGCACGCCGCCGACGCGGAAATAGTTCGCGTGCATCCGCGCGCCCGATGCGCGCTCGTAGAAGTTCATGCAGTCTTCGCGCAGCTCGAACAGCCACAGGTTCGGCGTCATAGCGCCGACGTCCATGACGTGCGAACCGAGGTTGAGCATGTGGTTCTTGATGCGAGTCAGCTCGGCGAAGAACACGCGGAGATATTGCGCGCGGAGCGGGACTTCCAAGTCGAGCAGTTTCTCGACCGCGAGCACATAGCTGTGCTCCATCGCCATCGGCGAGCAATAATCGAAGCGGTCGAAATACGGCAGAGCCTGAGTGTAGGTCTTGTACTCGATCAGTTTCTCGGTGCCGCGGTGGAGCAGCCCGATATGCGGATCGATCCGCTCGATGATCTCGCCGTCCAGCTCGGTGACGAGGCGCAGCACGCCGTGCGCCGCGGGGTGCTGCGGGCCGAAATTGATCGTGTAATTGGCGATGGCGACGTCGCCGGTGGTCGGATCGTTGAGATCCTTGCCGTCGCGCGCAATCATTTCGTCGACAGTGTCGGTCATTGGTTCTGCCCCTCACCCTTGGTGGGGATGACGTCCGAGTCCTTGGGCTTCTGATCGGGCTGGTTGCCGGGATCGCTGTCGCCTGCTCCGGTATCCTGCGGGCCGTCCTTGGTCTTCGAGCGCTTGGCCTGCGGCTCGGTTGGCTTCACCGAAGGCGAGTCGGCCTTGGCGATCTCGTCGGCGCTGAGCGGCGTCGGCGCGCCCTTGGCCTCGGGGACCTTGGGAGCGTCGCTCGGCGGAGGCGTGGGCGCGGCGGGCTTGGCCTGCGGCGTGTCGGCGGGCCCTGGTCCGGGTGCGGCCTTCTCGTCGCCGGGCAGCACATAGGCCGCCCCTTCCCATGGGCTCATGAAATCGAAGTTGCGGAAATCCTGCGCCAGATTGACCGGCTCATAGACGACGCGCTTGGCCTCTTCGGAGTAACGCAGCTCGACATAGCCGGTCTGCGGAAAGTCCTTGCGCAGCGGATGCCCGACAAAGCCGTAATCGGTGAGGATGCGGCGCAGATCGGTGTTGCCGTCGAACAGCACGCCATACATGTCGTAGACTTCGCGCTCGAGCCAGCCGGCGACCGGCCAGATCCCCGTAACCGACGGCACCGGCTTCTCTTCGTCGGTGGTCACCCGCACGCGGATGCGGTGATTCCGGGTGAACGACAGCAGCTGGTAGACCACGTCGAAGCGTTCGGCGCGCGACGGATAATCGGCGCCGGCGATCTCGCTCAATTGCTGATATTCGAGACCCGGCGTGTCGCGCAGCGCGAGCATTACCTCGACAAGACGATCGCGCACGACGGTCAGCGAGACCTCGCCCACGGCATCCTTGCTCTCGACGATCGCATCGCCGAGCGCGGCCTGCGCAGCCTCGATCACGCCGTCATTGGGCGCATATTTCGGAGCAGGTGCCCTCACCGTTCGAGTGTCCCGATGCGGCGGATCTTCCGCTGGAGCTGCATCACCCCGTACAGCAACGCCTCGGCGGTCGGCGGGCAGCCGGGGACGTAGATATCCACCGGCACGATCCGGTCGCAGCCGCGCACGACGCTGTAGCTATAGTGATAATAGCCGCCGCCATTGGCGCAACTGCCCATCGAGATGACGTATTTGGGCTCGGACATCTGGTCGTAGACCCGGCGCAGGGCGGGTGCCATCTTGTTGCAGAGCGTGCCCGCGACGATCATCACGTCCGACTGGCGCGGAGAAGCGCGCGGCGCGGCGCCGAAGCGCTCCATGTCGTAGCGCGGCATGTTGACGTGGATCATCTCGACCGCGCAGCAGGCGAGCCCGAAGGTCATCCACCACAGGCTGCCGGTCCGCGCCCATTGGAACAGCTCCTCGGTCGACGTGACGAGGAAACCCTTGTCGCCGATCTCGGCATTGATGTCGTCGAGGAACGCCACATTGGGCAGCGTCCCTGCCGCCAAAGGATTCTGGGTAGGGCTGAGTTCTACTCCCACTCCAACGCACCTTTCTTCCACGCATAAACCAGTCCGAGCGCGAGCTCGGCAATGAAGATCATCATAGAGATCCACGCTGTCCAGCTGGCACCGGCCGAACCCATTTTGAACACCGATACTGCCCAGGGATACAGGAACGCCGCCTCGAGATCGAAGATGATGAACAGGATGGCGACAAGGTAGAAACGCACGTCGAACTGGCTGCGCGAATCCTCGAACGCCGGGAAGCCGCACTCATATTCGGTGAGCTTCTCAGGTGTCGGCTGATGGGTGCCGGTGAGCCGGCCCACCAGCATCGGCAGGAACACGAAAGCGCTCGAAAGCACCAGCGCGACGCCGAGGAACAGCAGGATCGGCAGATATTCGCTTAGATCGACCAAGGTGCCTTCTCGCAGATGCGGAAACTTGAGGCGCTTTAGGACTGTGGAGGGGGTGCGGCAAGGCCCGGAAGGTGTGAGAATCACTCGCAATAAGTGACGGTTCAGACGCGCAAAACCGTCATCCCGGCGAAAGCCGGGATCTCATGCAATCAAGCGCCGCTTGCGGCCCGAGATCCCGGCATTCCCCGGGACGACGGGCAAGTCACTTATTCCGCAGCGAACCTGCAACCAGCTTGTGCAGCTTGTTGTGGAGCACGTCGTTTGCCGCGAGGTATTGGTTGCGCTCACGCGGCATGTCCTGCCCGCGAAAATCGGTGACATAGCCGCCGGCTTCCCTGACCAGCAAGATCCCCGCCGCGACGTCCCAGGGCTGGAGGTTCGATTCCCAGAAGCCGTCGAACCGTCCCGCCGCCACCCAGGCCATATCGAGCGCCGCGGCGCCGAACCGGCGTATGCCCGCGACTTCGGGCGCCACTGCGCCGAAGATCCGGCTCCATTCGGCGAAATCGCCATGGCCGAGGAAAGGGATGCCCGTTGCGATCAGCGCGTCGGAGAGGTCGCGCCGCGCCGAAACGCGCAGGCGCTGGTCCTGCAGCCACGCGCCCCGGCCCTTTTCGGCCCAGAAGCTCTCGTCGGTGATCGGCTGGTAGATATAGCCATGGGTGATCTCGGGCTTGCCCTGCGCCCCGTGCGGATCCTCGACTGCGATCGACATGCAGAAATGCGGGATGCCGTGAAGGAAGTTGCTGGTGCCGTCGAGCGGATCGATGATCCAGCGCGGCTTGTCGGGATCGCCGGCGATCTCGCCGCGCTCCTCGACGAGGAAGCCCCAATCGGGCCGCGCCTTCTGGAGCTCCTCGATCAGCGTATCCTCTGCGCGCCGGTCGGCCACGGAGACGAAGTCCGCGGGCCCCTTGCGGCTCACCTGGAGGTGCTGGACTTCGTTGAAATCGCGCCGCAGCCGCGGCCCCGCCTTGCGGACCGCGCGCTCGATGACGGTGATGATGCCGGAATGAGAAACCATTACTTGCCGATCGTCTGAAGGGTTTGCGCGAAATCCTGGACGGATTTAGCGAGTACGAGTTCGTGTCGATTGAGTTCGTTCAAAAGCGCGACCACTTCGGTGAGCGGCACGACCGGTCGACGCCCGGCACGCTGCAGCGCCAGCGCAACCCCATCGCCCGAAGCTGCGATGCTATCGATGAACAACGTCGAAGGACCGATGAGTTGTTCCATCGAAGCGTCACCGCCGACGAGCGCGCGGAGCGTGACCTTGTCCTGTTCCCAACTGGTGCGGACCGCGGCGACGGCCGCCCGCGCCCGGAGGACCAGCGCGTTCAAGCTGCCTCCGATCGCAAAGCCCGCCGGGCCGACCGCCCCCGTCATCGGCAGTTTCGTCGCTTCGGCCACGACGATCCGCAGCTCCAGCGCGTTGCGGGTGAAGCCGAACCGTCCAACCGCCTGATATGCGCGAAGCTGCAGGATCGTGCCGTCGACGAGCGCCGCTCCCCCTGCCCGCAGCTTGGGAAATATCTGCGCCGCGCCAGCGCGATCGTTCGCGGCCACCCTGGTGAAAAACGCATCGAGCTGGTCCATATAGCTCAGCGCGCCGACGAATTGCTTGCGCTGTTCGTCGACGAGGCGATCCAGGTCGTAATGGGCGCTGGTCCGAACCTCCGGCGGCGCGGGCCTGAATCGGCCGAGCGCTTCCGCAGACTGGCGATAGGCGGCACGGACCCGCTCCATGCAGGGCCGAATCGAAGTCAGCGTCGCGCGCGCCGTCGCGGCGTCGTGGACCGCACCGACCGCATTGCCGAGCTGAGGACCGCAGGCCGCGACGGCCGTCGCGGGCTCGGCGGACAGCGCCGCGAACTCGCCCAGCCACCTGCCGGCGGCAACGGCGGGGTCGGCTGCTGGAGGGGTCTGCGCGCCTGCCGGCGTAGCGGCGAACAGCGCCGCCGCGAAGAGCAGGCGCACCCGCATCATCAGTCCGCCCGGCGGACGTAGGTCTGTTCGTATACGTCGACGACGATCCGGGTTCCGCTCGCAATATGCGGCGGGACCATCACGCGGACGCCGTTCTCGAGCACCGCGGGCTTGTACGAAGACGAGGCCGTCTGGCCCTTCACTACCGCGTCGGCCTCGACGATCGTCGCTTCGATCGTGTCGGGCAACTGCACGCTGATCGGGCGCTCGTCGTACAGCTCCATCACGACGTCCATGCCGTCCTGCAGGAATGCCGCGGCGTCGCCGAGGATGCCCGCATCGAGCGTGATCTGGTCGTAGGTCACCTTGTCCATGAACGTCAGCGCATCGCCGTCGCGGAACAGGAACTGGAAGTCCGTCGTGTCGAGCCGCACCCGCTCGACCGTCTCCGCCGAGCGGAAGCGGACATTGTTCTTGCGGCCGTCGATGAGGTTCTTCATCTCGACCTGCATGTACGCACCGCCCTTGCCGGGCTGGGTGTGCTGAATCTTGACGGCCTTCCAGATGCCGCCTTCATATTCGATGATGTTGCCGGGACGGATGTCCACGCCGCTGATCTTCATGGATCGAGACCTGTAAGCTGAGAAAGAGCGAAGGCTGCGCCTTAGCCGCGCATCACGCTTCGGGCAAGCGCGCCGCCAGTGCCGCGTCGATCCGGCCCTGTGCCACGTCATTCCACAGCGGCGGATCGTCGGGGGTCGGCAGCCCGGGAAAGCTCGGCACGTCGTCGGGCACATGGACCAACGGGTGCCGAGTCACCGTGAAGAAATGCGCGTCGGGCAGGACCCGTTCGTCCAGCGTGCCAGCACGAACAAAGTAGATCGCCTCCCCGAAATCGGGATGCGTGCCCCACAGGCCGACGCCGCATCGCGGGCAGCGCGCGCTGCTCGTCGGGGGCACGCTGCCCACCCGCGAGACGAGGATCTCCGGCACGCCTTCGGTAAGGATTTCAAGCCGATCCGCCTCGATCATCGCATTGATCGCGAACGCCGATCCGGTCTCGCGCTGGCAGACGCGGCAATGGCATCCGTTCACGAAGATCGGCGCCGAGTTCATCCGGAAGCGAATATACCGGCAATTGCAGCCGCCTTGCATCACGCACCTGCTGTGTCCCCGGTCGCAGGTTAGGGAGCGCTCCGGCGTCCGGCAAGCAAAGGATAGGGATTGACCGGCTGGCCCTTCCACCAGCTCTCGGCCGGCTCCATGTGCGACATCGCGAAATGCAGGTGGAAATTGCCGGTGCCGGCATTGCCGGTATCGCCGACATAGCCGAGCAGCTCGCCGGCCTTGACCTGCATCCCTTCGACCACCCCTGGGGCGTAGCGCTGGAGATGCGCGTAATAATAGCACCATTGCCGGTCCGGCGAGCGCACGTAGAGCGTGATCCCGCCCCCGCCTTCGCTGTAGAATAGTTTCTCGATCACGCCTGGCGCCGCGGCGATCACCGGCGTGCCGCCCGGCGCCATGATGTCATTCGCCTGGTGCGTGCGTGCGCCGTTCGCGCGTGCCTGGCCCCAGGTGTCGACGATCTGCGAGCGCTGGACGCCTTGCACGGGCACGACAAGCAGCGGGTGGGTCCAATTGCCGCCCGCCGCAGGCGGTGCTTCCGCAGTCTGCGCAGCCGGTCTGGCGACCGACGCCTCGGGGTCCCCGGGCACGATGCGGATCATCGACGCCAGCCCCACCAAGGCCAGCAGCAGGATCGCCGCCACCCCTATCGTCAGCCGCTTCAGCACGGCCTCACTCCTGGAACACGGCCTTGGCGCCGGGCTTGATCATCAGCGCCAGCCGCGCCGCGTCCCAATTCGCCAGCCGGATGCAGCCATGGCTCTGGGTGCGACCGATATTCTGCGGCTCCGGCGTGCCGTGGATGCCGTAATGCTCCTTGGACAAATCGAGCCACACCACGCCCACCGGGCCGTTCGGACCGGGCGGCAGCAGCGTCTTCTCGTCGCCGGGCTTGGCATCCCAGAACAGGTCGGGGTTGAAGTGGAACTTGGGGTTGGTGTCGATCACGTTGATCTTCCACGTGCCGATCGGCAGCGGATCGTGCTGGCTCCCCATCGACGCAGTGAACTGCGCGATGAGCTTGTCGTTCGCGTCGAAGACCTTGAGCACCTTTTCCGACTTGTCGACGACAAGATGATCACCTGCCGGCTGGCGCGCATCGACATTGAGGTCGGTCAGCGTCTGGCGCCATTCGGGCTTGATATTGCCTGGATAGTCGCGCGATTCGGGCACGACGTTGGGGAAGAAGAACGCCCGGCCCGGCGCGATCTCGCCACCGCCCGGATTGAGCTCGACGAGGATCTCGGGCGTGGTGTGGAACATCTCCGCCAGTTTCTCCAGCGGCCGGCTATAGCCCAGCGTCGGAAGCTTCGCCTGTTCCTCGGGGCCCTTGGGCAACGGATTGAAGAACGGTCCCTGCAGCATCGCCGGGTCGAGCGTCACCCGCGTGGTCGGGCGGCGGGCGCGATATTGGTGCAGCGCGCTCAGCGTCGCGCGATCGAGTTCGCCGCTGGTCTCGAGGCCGCGTGTCAGCTGGAACCCCTTCAATGCCGCGGTGAGCGACTGGCCGGCGCGTCCGTCGACGATCCCCGGCGAGAAGCCGAGCGAGTCAAGGATCACCTGCGCGTGCAGGATCGTCCAGTCGATCGGTGGCTTGTCCTTGGGGGCGTCCGCTTTGGGCGCCGCTGCCAGCGGGCTGAACGCGACTGCCGCCGCGCACGCTGCGACACCTAGAATTTTACGCAAAACAGCCACTCCCGATCAACAAGCTCAGCGCGCCAACGAACGCGCACGCGCTTGTTTCCGATCGGGTCCTGCTTCAGCCCGCGAGCACCGCCTCGAACGCCTTGACCGCCGCGGCTTCGTCGCCACCCCACACCGCTGCCGATACCGCGATGAAGTCCGCGCCCGCATCGATCAGCGGCCGTGCGTTTTCGGGGGCGATCCCGCCGATCGCGACGCACGGCATCTCGAACAGCGTCGTCCACCAGCTCAGGATCGGCGGCTCCGCACGGTGCCGCACGTGCTTGGTGGTCGTCGGATAGAAGCTGCCAAAGGCGACATAGTCTGCCCCCGCCTCGCCGGCCTCCATAGCCAGATGGCGGCTGCCATGCGCCGTCACGCCGATCTGCGCCGAGGGCCCGAGCACCGCGCGCGCCTCGCGCGGGTCGCCGTCGTCCTGCCCCAGATGCACCCCGTCGGCGCCGAGCCTTTTGGCGAGGCTGATGCTGTCGTTGATCAGGAACGCCACGTCACGGTCGCCGCAGATCCGCTGCAGCGGCTCGGCCAGCCGCGCCGCCTCGTGCTGGTCGACATCCTTCACCCGGAACTGGAACGCCGCCACCGGCCCCGCGTCGAGCGCGCGCGCCAGCCGATCGGCGAACCCGCCGGTCACATCGAGCGGCGAGACCAGGTACAGCTGGCATTTGGGCCGCCGGCTGTCGCGAACGAATTGATCCGCAAAGCCTTCCAGCGCGTTGTCTGCGTCCAGGTCGTCTTCGGGATCGTGCATGGTAAGCTCCGGATTGGCGGATATCCGCATCGGTTGTTCAGGCTGGATCTACGCCCATTGGCGTGGCCGCTTCTACCCCGAGAAGCTGGCGGTCAAGAACTGGTTCGCCTTCTACGCCGAGCATTTCGACACCGTCGAGATCAACAACAGCTTCTATCGCCTGCCCAAGCCCGAGACGTTCGATGCCTGGCGCGCGCAGGCGCCGCCGGGCTTTTGTTACGCGGTCAAGGCTAACCGCTTCCTCACCCAGGCCAAGAAGCTCAAGGATTGCGAAGAACCGATCGCCCGGATGATGGCGCCCTTCCGCCACCTCCAGCCGGTGCTCGGCCCGATCCTCTACCAGCTCCCGCCACGCTTCCGCGTCAACCTGGAACGGCTCGAAAGCTTCTTGCAGCTGATTCCGAAGGACGTAACCAACGTCTTCGAATTCCGTGACAAAAGCTGGTATGCTGACGAGGTGTTCGCTCTGCTCGATCGCTACGGCGCGAGCTTCTGCGCGCACGACATGGCGGGGCTGGAGAGCCCACGGATCGCGATCGGCCCGGCAGCCTATGTCCGCCTCCACGGCGGCGCAGGCAAATATTGGGGCCGCTATCCGGACGAACGCCTGCTCGACTGGGCCGACTGGATGCTGGATCAGGCGCGCAGCGGCCGGACGGTGTGGGCCTATTTCAACAACGACATCGACGCGCACGCCATCCACGACGCACAGACCCTCAAGTCGATGATCGGCCAGATCAGCCGGTGACGCGCGCGATCAGAAAGCCGTCCCAATGCTTCGCGCCGACGGTCTGCACCGCGGTGGCATCGAGCCGAGGTTCGTGCGCCACTGCGTCGAACAGCGCCCGCGTGCCCTGAATCCGCGGATCGTCGCTCGCGGCGTCGAGCACGCCGCCCTCGCGGACCACATTGTCGACGATGATCGTCGTGCCGGGGCGCGACAGCGCCAGCGCCGCGTTAAGATAGGCGACATTGCCCTGCTTGTCGGCATCGATGAACACCAGATCGAACGGAGTTTCGCCGGCAGCGATCATTGCGTCGAGCGTGTCGATCGCCGGACCGGTCCGGACATCGACTCGGTCGGCCAGCCCGGCGGCGGCGATATTGATGCGCGCGGTGTTCGCGTGGTGCGGCTCGAGCTCCAAGGTCACCAATTGCCCGTTGTCCGGCAGCGCGCGGGCCAACCAGATCGTCGAATAGCCCCCCAGCGTGCCCACTTCGAGGATCCGCCGCGCCCCCGCCATGCGCGCAAGCAAATGCAGCATCTTGCCTTGCGCGGCGGACACGTCGATCGCGGGCAAGCCGGCCGAAGCATTTCGCTCCAACGCTGCGTCTAGCACAGGGTCGGCGGCCAGCAACTTGCCGACGATATAGGCGTCCACCGCTTCCATCGTCGCCTCCGGCATCGCTAGCCCCGCCAGAAGCTTGCCGCGTCCACCGGTCGCGTCTCTGCGCTCAGGTCGAAGCCCGCGATCAACGGTCGCCCCTTGGCGATCGCATCGCGCACCGCCGGCAATTGCAGCGACGCCTTGTGACTCGCCGCATCCTCCCAGATCTCGGTGATCCAGATCGCGTCTCCGTCCTTGGCATCCTCGGCGATCAGATAGGCCCGGCATCCCGGCATCGCGGCGGTGCCCGAGCCGAGGATCGCGATCAACTCGGCGCGCTTGCCTGGCTGCGCCTTCATTTTGCCGACCATGCCGAACGGAATCTGGTCTTCCATCTTCGTCCCCTTTGCCACTGCGTGCGTTCCGATCAGCGCTAGCCCCAGCCCGGCGAGCACCGGCCGACGCCCGTAATTGCTGCTCATTCTGCCGCGACCTCCCTGCCGCTCGCACCAATAGCAGCGAGCAGCGCGCGTTGAAACGCCGCGGGATCGTCGAACCGGTGCGCCACACGGCGGATCGACCGTCGTCCAGGCAGCGCGTTGCGGAGTTCGATCAGCACATTCGGATAGGCGATCAGCGCGAGGTTGAGCACGTCCCGCCCCTTCACTTCCTCGCCATCCCAATGCGTGCGGATTTCGGCGATCTCGCCAAGCGGCACGCGTACCGAACGCAGCCGTCCGGCGCGCAGCACAACGCCATCGTCGTCGATGACCACCGGCAGCCGCCGGAACGAGGCGACAACGACAAACAGCCAGACGACTCCCGAGAGGCTGATCAGCGACAACATCAGCGCGACGCGCCAGTCCCACAGCGCCACCAGAAAATGCACGACGACGAGTTCGATGCAGGCGAGCCCGAAGAACACCCACATCATCGGCGCGAGGCTGCGATGATAGGGATGTTCGCTCGGGCTCACCTGCCGGTCATTCCTCGTTCCTGTAGATGCGCACCAATTTATCGAGCATGGCGAGGGCGTCCTCGCGCTTGCGCTGGAAGGTGTTGCGGCCGATGATCGAGCCGTTGCCGCCGCCGTCGCGGATGTCACGCGCATCCTGGTAGACTGCGTCCTCGCCCTTCGCCGCACCGCCCGAGAAGACGACGATGCGGCGACCGTTGAAGCAGCTCTTGACGACATGCTTGACTCGATCGGACTGCGCCGACCAGTCAGTGCCCTCATAGGCCTTCGCTGCGTCCTTCTGCTCGATATGCGCAGTCGGCAGCTTGACCTTGATGATGTGCGCGCCGAGCAACGCCGCCATGTGCGCGGCATAGGCGCCGACGTCGAGCGCGAGCTCGCCTTCCTTGGAAAGCAGGCCGCCACGCGGATAGGACCAGATCACCGTGGCGATGCCGACCGACTTGGCCTGCGCCGAGAGCTCCTTGATCTCCTCCATCATGTCGAACAGATCGTCGGCGCCCGGATAGATCGTGAAGCCGATCGCCGAGCAGCCGAGCCGCAGCGCATCGTCGACGCCGCTGGTCACTGCCTGGTTGATGCCGGTCGCCCAGCTGTTCGAGCTGTTGACCTTGAGGATCGTCGGGATCTGGCCGGCGAAGGTTCCGGCCCCCGCCTCGATCATCCCCAGCGGCGCGGCATAGGCCGAAAGCCCGGCATCGATCGCGATCTGGAAATGATAATGCGGGTCATAGGCGTCGGGATTGACGGCGAAGCTGCGCGCCGGGCCGTGCTCGAAGCCCTGGTCGACCGGCAGGATCAGCAGCTTGCCGGTCCCGCCCAGCTTGCCCTGCATCAGGATGCGCGCGAGGTTGGCCTTGACCCCGGGATTGTCGGATTCGTAGTTCGCGAGGATGGCGCGGACTGCGGGCGTGATGCTCATGACTTCCCTTTGATTCGTTGCCGTGTGCAAAGGTCCCTATCGCACTGCACAAGAAGCGGGAACCGCTGACAACGCTGACGAGACAAGTCTGTCGAACGAAACGGGAAACCGGGTCTGCCCGACGCCCAGCCACACGCGCTCCCTGGTCAGTGCACCGAAGCGAAATGCCGCTCGCTGGAGCGATTGCCGGCGCCGCCGTCCTCCGACACCTTGAAGCGCGCCGCCTGGCGGGCGAGCGCCGTCACTTCGTTGCTCAGCGTGCGCGATGCCGCCGAAGTCTCCTCGACCATCGCCGCGTTCTTCTGCGTCGCCTGGTCCATCGTCGCGACCGCGCTGCTGATCTCGGTCACCGCGCTGGCCTGCGCCTGATTGTCGGCCGCCATGGTGCCGAGCAATTTGTGCACGTCGCTGACGCCGGTTTCGATCCCGGCCAGCGCTCCACCGACCTTCTGCACCGCGGCAACGGCGGTTCCGATCTCGTTCTGCGTGGCGACCAGCTGCTCGCGCGCGAGCTTCGCTTCCTCCTCGGCGCGCATCGCCAGCGCCGAGACCAGGTCGGCGACGACTGCGAAGCCCCGCCCCGCCTCTCCGGCACGGCCCGCCTCGACCGCGGCGTTCATTGCCAGCACGCGCGTCTGGAAGGCGATCTTGTCGAGGCCCTCGATCACATCGTCGATACCCTTGGCGCTGTCCGAAACGCGGCCCATCGCCTGCACCGCTTGATCGGTGATCGCGCGGCCAGCCTGCACCTCGGTCATCGCACCATCGGCGCTGCGCACCGTCTGCACCGCCGCGTGCGCAGTCGCCTTGAGCCGGCCGCCCATTTGCGCGATCGCAGCCGAAGTCTCTTCGAGGCTCGCCGCGTTGCTCTCGGTGCGGCGCGCCAGATCCTCGGAAGCCGTGGCGATCTCGCTCGATCCCGCCTGGATCGCCTCGGCGCCGTCTCGGACGCTGCCGATCAGGTCGCGCAGCGCGCCCAGCGCGTCGTTGAAATTGGTCCTCACCACGGCATAATCCGCAGGGAAGCCCGCGCCGATCTCCGCGGTGAGGTCGCCTTGCGACAATTTGCCGAGCCCATCGGCGAGCGTGTCGACCACCAGTTTCTGCTCGGCGTCGGCAATGGCCTTGGCGCGGTCAGCCGTCTCCTTGGCCACCGCCGAGTCGCGGAACACGAGCACCGCGCGCGCCATGTCGCCCAGTTCGTCGCCGCGATCCCCTTCCGGCACGTCGACTCGATTCTCGCCGCCGGCCAGCTTCTTCACCACCCCGGTGAGCGCGATGACCGGACGGCCCAGGAGTCCACGCAACAGCACCCACAGGCCGAGTGTGACGAGCAGCATGACGATCACGCCGGTGCCGATTGCCCATTCCTGGTCATGGCTGGCGGTGCTCATTTCCTCGAGACTTGCCTGCACCGCCGCATATTTCTCTTCGCGCAACGCTTCGGCGCCATCGGTCATGTCCTCCACGGCATGCGAAGCGCCGCTGCTCCCGGCGAGTTCGTGGATCCGCGTCGCCTGCGTCTCGGACATGTGCGCAAGCAGCGGATCCGCCGCGGTCCGACGCCACGACGCCGTCGCCGCCTGCGTCTTCTCGAGCAACGCGGCGTCCTTGGGATCGGACAGCATCGGCGCCAGCGCCTTGGCGGCGGTATCGAAGCGCTTCATGCTGTTCTCGAACGCGGCCGCATCGCGCGGATCGCCGCTCACTGCGAAGCCGCGCAAGTCCGCGATCGCAGTCAGCAGCGCATTCTCGACCTGCGCCGAAAGCGCCTGCTCCTTGTCGACTTGCTCGTTCGTCGCAGTGAGCGCCGAGACGTGCGACGAGACGAGGAAAACATAGCCCAGAGTCACGACCGCCGCGGCCATGATCGCCGCGAATGCCGCAGCGAGCTTCTTGGAAATCGACAGGGATCTCAGCATGGACGATGGCTTCCGAAACGCGCGGACGAAATACGATCGTCTGCAATATCGGAACCATTATAGGCGGACGTAGCGTCACGCCCCCGGTTACCGCGCCATATCTACGGCACGGCCGGCGCCTCAGCGCGCGAGCGCGGCGACGCCGGGCAATTCCTTGCCTTCCATCCACTCCAGAAACGCACCGCCTGCAGTGGAAACGAAGCTGAAATCCCCGGCCACCCCGGCCTGATTGAGCGCAGCAACCGTGTCCCCGCCCCCGGCAACCGACACCAGCGAGCCCTCCTTGGTCAGCGCGGCAGCGGTTTTCGCCAGCGCGACGGTGGCGGCGTCGAACGGCGGCGTTTCGAACGCGCCGAGCGGTCCGTTCCACACCAGGGTCCGGCAATTCTTGAGCACGTCGGCGAGCGCCTCGGTCGCGGCGGGACCGACATCGAGGATCATCTCATCGTCGGCGACTTCGTGGACGTTGACGATGCGCACCGGCGGATTGGCGCGGAATTCCTTCGCCACCACCACGTCATAGGGCAGATGCACGGTGCAGTTCGCTCTGTCGGCGGCGTCGAGGATTTCTTCCGCGGTGCCGGTCAAATCATGTTCGCACAGCGACTTGCCGACATTCACGCCGCGCGCGGCGAGGAAGGTGTTGGCCATCCCGCCGCCGATGATCAGATGGTCGACCTTGGCGACGAGATGCCGCAGCACGTCGAGCTTGGACGAGACCTTGGCGCCACCGACCACCGCTGCAACCGAATGCTCGGGATTGCCGAGCGCCTTGTCGAGCGCGTCGAGCTCGGCTTCCATCTGGCGGCCCGCGAAAGCGGGGAGCTTGCGCGCCAGCCCCTCGGTCGAGGCATGCGCGCGATGCGCCGCGGAGAAGGCGTCGTTGACATAGAGGTCACCGAGCGCCGCGAAGCGGTCGACAACGGCGGGGTCGTTCTTCTCCTCGCCGCCGAAGAAGCGGGTATTCTCGAGCACTGCGATGTCGCCCGGCTGGAGCGTCGCGACGTTCGCCGCGGCGCCTTCCCAATCGACATAACGCACCGTCCGACCCAGCACCGTCTCATAGGGCTTGACGATCTGCGCCAGCGAGAATTCGGGCGTCGGAGCCTTGGGCCGGCCGAAATGGGCGAGGATCAGCACGATCGCACCGCGGTCGGCGAGCTCGGCGACGGTCTGCACCGTGGCGCGCAGCCGCGTGTCGTCGGTCACCGCGCCGTCGGCCATGGGCACGTTGAGGTCTTCGCGGACGAGGACTCGCTTGCCGGTGACGTCGCCCATGTCGTCAAGCGTCTTGAAGTTGCGCGCCATCTATCCCTCTTTTCGTCATCCCGGCGAAAGCCGGGACCCAGGGTCCCGGGCGACGCCGCTCTTGGCTCTGGGCCCCGGCTTTCGCCGGGGTGACGGAGTCGTTACGAAAGCTTCGCCATCGCGGTCGCGGTGTCGACCATGCGGTTCGAGAAGCCCCATTCATTGTCGTACCAGCTCACCACGCGGACGAGCTTGCCGTCGATGACTGCGGTCTCGAGGCTGTCGACCGTCGACGAAGCCGGCGTGTGGACGATGTCGATCGAGACCAGAGGCTCGTCCGAATAGACCAGGATACCCTTGAGCGGGCCCTCTTCCGAAGCCTTTTTGAGGATCGCGTTCACTTCGTCGCGCGTCACGTCGCGCTTCGGGGTGAAGGTCAGGTCGACCAGGCTGCCGTCGGGCACGGGAACGCGGATCGCCGAACCGTCGAGCTTGCCCTTGAGCTCCGGAAGCACTTCGCCGACCGCGCGGGCGGCGCCAGTGGTGGTCGGGATGATATTCATCGCCGCGGCACGGGCGCGACGCAGGTCCGGATGGATCTGGTCGAGGATCTTCTGGTCGTTGGTATAAGCGTGGACCGTGGTCATCAGCCCGCGCTCGATGCCGATTGCGTCGTTGAGCACCTTGGCGACCGGTGCGAGGCAATTGGTGGTGCACGATGCGTTCGAGACGATCGTGTGGCCGGCCTCGAGCTTGTCGTGGTTGACCCCGAACACGACGGTCAGATCGACATTCTTGCCCGGTGCCGAGATCAGCACCTTCTTGGCACCGGCATCGATATGCTTCTGCGCGCTCGCACGATCGGTGAAGAAACCGGTGCATTCGAGCACCAGTTCGACGCCGCTCTCGGCATGCGGAAGGTTCGCCGGATCCTTCTCCTTGGTCACCTTGATCCGCTTGCCGTCGATGACGAGGTCGTCGCCGTCGGCCGAGACCGTGCCCGGATATTTGCCATGGACGCTGTCACGCGAGAACAGCCAGGCGTTGGACTTGGCGTCGGCGAGGTCGTTGATCGTCACCAGCTCGAGCCCGCTATCCGGACGCTCCAGGATCGCGCGCGCGACCAGCCGTCCGATGCGCCCAAAACCGTTGATCGCAACCTTCGTCATGCCTGTTCTCCGTTCAACCTGGCGAGGATCCGCGGGACGATGTTCCCTGCGGTGAGCCCATACTGCTCGTAGAGCCCCAGATAGGGACCCGAGGCGCCGAATACATCGACGCCGAAACGAAGTCCGTCGCTGCCGGTATAGCGCTCCCACCCGAAGGTCGCCCCGGCCTCGATCGACACCTTGAGCGCGTCGTGCGGCAGCACGTCGTTTTTATACTGCGCGTCCTGCGCCTCGAAATGCTCGAAGCTCGGCATCGACACGACATCCGCCCCGATCCCCTGCGCTTCGAGCGCCTCGCGCACCGCGACGGCGACCTCGACTTCCGAACCGGTGGCGATCACCACCACCTTCCGAGGCGCCTCGGCCTCGAACAGCGCATAGCCGCCGCGGGCGCAGCGGTTTTCGGCCGCTTCGGTGCGCAACTGGGGCAGATTCTGCCTGCTGAGCGCGAGCAAGGCCGGGCCATCGGTCCGCGACAGTGCCAGCTCCCAGCATTCGGCGGTCTCGACCGTGTCGCACGGTCGATAGACATGGAGATTGGGGATGAGGCGCAGGCTCATCAGATGCTCGATCGGCTGGTGCGTCGGGCCGTCTTCGCCGAGCCCGATCGAATCGTGCGTCATCACATAGACGACGCGCGTCTGTTGAAGCGCCGAAAGCCGGATCGCGCCGCGGGCATAGTCCGAGAATACGAGGAACGTGCCGCCATAGGGGATCACCCCGCCGTGCAGCGCCATGCCGTTCATCGCCGCGGCCATGCCGAATTCGCGGATGCCGTAATAGATATAGCGACCTTCATAGGTGCCCGCGGTGAGAGCGACGAGTTGCTTGGTCAGCGTGTTGTTCGAGCCGGTGAGATCGGCCGAGCCGCCGATCGTCTCGGGCAGCAAGGTGTTGATTTCCTCGAGCGCCATTTCGGACGCCTTGCGCGTCGCCACCTTTTGCGGGTTGGCGAGCAATTGCTCGACATAGGGCTTGAGCAGGTCCGCGGGAACTTCCCCGCGGCGGTTCCAGCCGATCCGGTCGGGATGCGCAGCAAGCCGCGCCTGCCACTCGGAATGCGGCTTCGCGCCGCGCTTGCCTGCGGTCAGCCATGCCTCGCGGATGTCGCCGGGGATCTCGAACGCCGGATGGTGCCAGCCGAGCGTCTCGCGCGCGGCGGCGACTTCGTCCTTGCCGAGCGCCGCGCCGTGGACCTTGGAGGTGCCCTGCTTGTTTGGTGCGCCTTTGCCGATGATCGTCCGGCAGCGGATCAGCACCGGGCGGTCCTCGTCGATCGCTTCCTCGAACGCGGCGACGATGCTGTCCTCGTCATGCCCGTCGCATTCGGTGACGTACCAGCCGGTCGCCGCATAGCGCGCCGGAATGTCCTCGCTCGATGAAAGCGACACCGATCCGTCGATGGTGATCCTGTTGTCGTCCCATAGCACGATCAGCCGGTCGAGCTTGAGATGCCCGGCAAGCCCGATCGCCTCGTGGTTGATGCCTTCCATCAGGCAGCCGTCGCCGGCGACTACCCAGGTGCGGTGGTCGACCAGATCGTTGCCGAACACGCCGTTCAAGTGGCGCTCGGCGATCGCCATGCCCACCGCCATCGCGAGGCCTTGGCCCAGCGGACCGGTGGTCGCCTCAATCCCTTCCATCTCGAAATTCTCGGGATGCCCGGCGCACGGGCTGCCGACCTGGCGGAAGCGCTTGATGTCGTCGAGCGTCGGGCGCGCATAGCCAGTCAGGTGGAGCAGCGAATAAAGCAGCATCGATCCGTGGCCGGCCGACAGCACGAAACGGTCGCGGTCGGGCCATTTGGGATCGGCGGGATCGAATTTGAGATAGCGCTGGAACAGCACGGTGGCGACGTCGGCCATGCCCATGGGCATGCCGGGATGGCCCGAATTGGCGGCCTCGACCGCGTCCATCGAAAGGGCGCGGATCGCATTGGCGCAGTCGCTGAAGGAAACGGTCACTCGGACTCCCCTGCTGGTCGCCGACGCCTTTGGGACGCACGCGCCCGCGCGTCAACCGCTCCGCCGGCCGCGATCGGCGAAGCCGTTCACAGGCCTTGGAAAAACGATGGACGGTTGAACGCATCGACTCTTGCCGCGCCGCCCCGCGCTGCCTAATCGAGGCAGCCATGGCCCCAAGCCCCGAAGATCGCATCGAACAGGCACTTGCGCGGATCGAGACCGCGGCTGCGGCGCGCGCTTATGCAACGGCGCGCCTTGCCCGCCGGCATAGCAAGCTGCGCGCCCGGATCGGGGAGGCGGTCGCCTCGCTCGACGTGCTGATGGCGCGCGAGAGCAACAGCGTCGAGGCCGACTGATGGCCGATGTCGACATCAACATCGCGGGCAGGAGCTATTCGATCGCCGCGCGCGACGGCGACGAGCCGCATCTGCGCCATCTCGAATCGATTCTCCAGAAGCACGCCGAAACCGCGCAGCGCGCCTCGGGCGGGCTCAACGCCGAGCGGACCCTGGTCTACCTCTCACTGATTCTCGCCGATCTCGTCGACGACGTGCAGCGCAATCCCCCGCAAGGCGTTTCGCCGGTATTGCTTGAGCGCATCGCCGACCGGCTAGAAGCGGTTGCCGCCGCGCTCGAGGAAGACGCGGCAGAGGCATAACGTCGGTTGCGTCCCACGCTCCCGCCCCCTACATGCATCTACGGCGGGAACTGCCCGGTACGAGCCTAGGCATATCCCTGAGGCTATTCATCATCCATGGGAGCTGTCCCTGTGCAGATCCAGGTCTGTGGCACATGGTTCCCACCTGACGTACCAGGCGTCAGAGGATATTTTGGCAAACGGCCATGGCGGTCCCGCCACCGCATTCGTCCCGCATGATGCTCGACAAGCCCGCGCTCCGCGCCAGGCTGCGCGCCGATCGCGACGGCTTCGCTGCCCAATCCTCCACCGCGATCCTCGCGCCCGAGGCCTTTGTCGAGCGACTCAGGCGCGGTATGACCGTCGCGACCTATTGCCCGGTCGGCAGCGAGGCGGATCCCACCCAGCTCGCCGCCGCCGCCGCCGCTTCGGGCTGCACGCTGGCGTTGCCCTTCGTCGTCGATCGGTCCGCGCCGATCCGCTTCCTTGCCTGGCAGCTCGGCGAGCCGCTGGTCGCCGGCCCGTTCAACCTGCGCCAGCCCCAGCCCACCAGCCCCGAAGTCGCGCCCGACGTCATCCTTACCCCTTTGGTCGGCTATGACCGTCGGCTCAATCGGCTCGGCCAGGGCGCCGGGCATTACGACCGCGCTTTTGCCCGCTACGAAAAGGCCTGGCGGGTCGGAGTCGCCTGGTCGGTGCAGGAGGTTCCGGCTATCCCCGCCGACATCTGGGACGTGCCGCTGCACGCGATCATTACCGAGGAGGGCATGTTGTGGCACGCGGAGAAGTGAAGGCCAGCTGGCGCAAGCCCGCGGGCATGCTCGCGATCCTGCTGCTGATCCTCGTTTGGGTGGTGATCGTCGCCAGCTTTTCCAGCCAGATCGGCGCGCTGCCGATCCTCGTCCAGCTGGTGATCTATGTCGTGCTCGGCATAATCTGGATCACCCCGCTCAAGCCGATGCTGCGCTGGATGGAAACCGGAAACTGGCGCCTTCCCCGCAATTGAGCAGTCGCAAACGCGGGCAAACCCCGCTAGCGCGGGCGCGGCAAAAAGGGAACGAACATGGCATTCAGGCGCAGTCGATCCGCGGGATTCGCAGGCAATTCCGATGCCGCGTTGCTGGTGGCCCGCCTGGTCGTCGGCGCCTTCCTGATCTGGGGCGTCTGGGATGAAATCCAGAGCAGCGCGCGCATGGCCGAATATGCCCGCTTCCTCGGCAGCCACGGCTTTCCCGAGCCGCGCTGGCTCGCCTTGATCTCGGTATGGGCGCAGTTCGCCTGCGGAGTCGGCTTCGTGCTCGGCCTCGCGACGCGCTGGGCCGGGCTGGTCTGCGCGATTCATTTCGCCATCCTCGTCGCGGTGATCGACGCGCGGCTCGGCATCCGCGCCGCTTACCCGGCGACCAGCCTGATCCTGGTCGGCCTGCTCTTCGCGACGCTCGGCGCGGGCGGCTACGCGATCGATTCGAGGTTCGGCGGGTCGCGCCGCTAGGGTTTCGCCGGCGGCTTGTCGCCGGCGGCGGGATCCTTGCCTTTGCCGAATTTGCGCACCGCGAGCCACGCCCCACCCGCTGCGGCGAGCAAGGCCGCCAGCCCGATCAACCATTTCTCGAGTGCACTCATCACGCGCGCGCCGCGCCCGAGCGACTCCTCGATCGCCCTGGCGCGATTCTCGCGCCGCTGTGCAGCGGAGACCTCGACGAGGACATCGACCGGGCGGTTCGCCAGCGAGAAGCGATGGCGGTTGCCGTCGGCACGCACCGCATCGGCTGAAACCTTGAGCAACAGGCGCTGCGGTCCGGGCTGGGTGGGGGTCACCTGCCATTGCCAGATCTCGCGTCGATCGGCGCCCAATCTGCGCTCCGGGCCTTCGTCGCCCTGGAGCTTGATGGTGAACGCCGTCCCGGTCAGATTCGCGGTCATGAACCCGCCGACCTGCAGCGGGCGCTCCTCCAGCCGGCGCCCCTGCCGCCGCACGTCGGCGCGCACTTCCTCGGCGTCCGCCGCCTTGCCGATGCTCAAAGTCAGATCGTAGGTCACGCCCACGGTCATCTTCGCCGGCGGATCGAATGCCAGCATCCCCGGCCGCAGCCGAGCCTTCTGGCGGGTGAACTCGCTGCAATCCGCGGGTGAGACATCATCGTCTACGGCGTCGCAGGATACCAGTCCGTCATCGCTCGACCGAGCGACAGCCGGGACCCGTCCCGCCCCTGTCCCCGTCTCCGCCGGAGGTCCGGCCGAGGCAAGGGGGCCGTCGCGCACGATGGGGTCTCCGGGCCCGGCAGATGCAGGCGACGGGTCGGGCGGACGCGGCAGGGCCTTGGGAGGAGGGTCGCTCGGGCCCTCGCTGCTCGGAACCGGCGAAGGCGACGGTTCGGGGCCCGCGCAGTGGCTGCAGGCGAACAATACCGGAAGCAACAGGATCACACGTCGCCGCATCGCCCTCTCCCCAGGATGCACGCAATCGCGACCGTTATTTGCACGGCATTGAAGGCTTCGGCGATGCCAAAGTCAACCGAGGGGCGCCGGCAGTTCCGAACGGGCATGGCGCGAGTGACGGGGCTCGAACCCGCGACCTCCGGCGTGACAGGCCGGCGCTCTAACCAACTGAGCTACACCCGCTTGATCCAAGCGAGGCGACGCATGCCGCGATCAGGAAACCGCTTCGAATTGACCAACAGGGCTCCCAGACGGGATCCCGCGTGGCGCGAGTGACGGGGCTCGAACCCGCGACCTCCGGCGTGACAGGCCGGCGCTCTAACCAACTGAGCTACACCCGCTCTCGAAGCGAGGAGGCGGGCACTAACCCCGGCTCGGGGGGGTGTCAACCGGATTGGTCGCGACTTTCTCGCCGTGGCCCGCGCGGTTCGGCCGGATCGGCGATCAAGGTGCCGTGTTCGAACAGGAAGCCGGCGATGTCGGGTTTGCCCGCGGCGTTGAGCACGGTCTGGATGATGATCAGCAGCGGCACGGCGAGCAATGCGCCCGGCGTGCCCCACACCCAGCCCCAGAAGCTCAGCGAGACGAGGATCATGATCGGGCTGATCGTCAGCCGGTGCCCGACGATCAGCGGCGTCACCACATTGGCTTCGATCAGATGCGCGCCGATCATCATCACCGCAGGCAGCAGCGCCCACCATAAATCGGCAAAGCTCATCAGCCCGCCCAGCCCGAGCAGCAGCGCCGCCATTACCGGGCCGATATAGGGAATGTAGTTGAGCAAGGCGACGATGCCGCCCCACATCAGCGGCGTCGGCATGCCGATCGCCCACAGCGCCCCCGCTACGATCAGCCCGAGAGTCACGTTGATCAGGGTGATCGTGCCGAGATAGGCCGAGGTATCGTCGACCACGTCCTGGATCACCCGCGCCGTCGCCATCGCCCCGCCGAAGCTCGAGCGCCGCGTGATCGCATTGCGCCGCAACCGGGTCCAGCCTGACAGGAAGAAATAGATCACCAGGATCGCGAAGAACATCTCGATCAGCGCCGACGGCGCCGAGGTGGTGAACAGGTCGAACAGCGAGCGCGGCGGCGCCACTGCGATCGTCTCGGGCTGGCGTGCCGGGGTCGATGCAAAATTGTGCAGCGTCTTGTCGACGAACCGCTCGAGCCGCGAGTAAAAGCGGATCAGCGGCTCGAGATTGTGCTGGATCTTGGGAATGCTCTCGGGAAGCCGCTGCATCCATTGCCACGCCGGGACGACGATCGAAGCCAATGCGATATTGGCGACGCTGAGGAACATCAGCACGCAGAGGAACGCCGCCAGCGGCGCGGGCATGCGGTGGCGCTCGAGCCATTCGAGCAACGGCACCAGCGCGATCGCGATCACCAAAGCAGCAGTGAGCGGCAGGAAGAAGGGCGAACCCTCGCGCAGCGCGAAAGGAATCCCGAACACCAGCCCGATGCCGATCATCAGCGCGAGCGCCGCCATCAGCCGGTCGCGCTTGAGCCCTTCGCCGAGACTTTCGTTCGGTTCGGGTGACAGGATCGGCTCGCGCGGCGCGGCGGCCGGAATCCCGCCATCGCTCTCGCTGCCCCCGCCCATCGCCCGCGGCTGCTCGTCCACGCTTCGTTCTCCTTCACCCTGCTTCTAGGGGGCGGTTGCACGGCCTGCAATCCGGGCTAGGCTAGGGCATGCGCGAATTGCTACTGGTTCTCGACGAAGGCACCACCTCCACCCGCGCGATGCTGTTCGCGCCGTCGGGCGAGTGCCTCGGCAGCAATGCCGCCGAATTGACTCAGCATTATCCCGGCCCCGGCCTGGTCGAGCACGACGCAGCGGAGATATGGAGCCGCACCTTCGCCTGCGCGCAGGCAATGGTCGCCAAAGCCGGCGGCCCGGGCGCGATCGCGGCGATCGGAATCACCAACCAGCGCGAGACGATCGTCTTCTGGGACAAGAAGACGGGCGAGCCGCTCGCCCCGGCGATCGTGTGGCAGGACCGGCGCAGCGCCGCCTTGTGTCGCCAATGGCGCGAAGCGGGCGAGGAACCGGGGGTGCAGGCGCGCACCGGGCTGCTGCTCGATCCCTATTTCTCGGGCACCAAGATCGCCTGGGCGATGGCGAACTGGCCGCAGCTTCGGGAGGCAGGCGACCGCCTGGCGATCGGCACGGTCGAGAGCTGGCTGGTGTGGAAGCTAACCGGCGGGCTCCACATCACCGACGCGACCAATGCCTCGCGCACCTTGCTGATGGGGCTCGGCTCGGGCGGCTGGAGCGATGGGCTGCTCGACATGTTCTCTGCCCCGCGCGACGCGCTGCCCGAGATCGTCGATTGCGCGGGCCGCTTCGGGACGACCAAGCTGTTCGGCGGCGAAATCCCGATCTGCGGTCTCGCCGGCGACCAGCAGGCCGCGACGATCGGCCAGGCCTGCTTCGCCAAGGGCGAGACCAAGGCGACCTACGGCACCGGCGCCTTCGTCCTGACCAACGCCGGCACTACCCCGCCCGCCTCGAAGCACCGCCTGCTCGCCACCGTGCTGTGGCAGCTCGGCAGCCGCCGCACTTATGCAATCGAAGGGTCGGTGTTCGTCGCCGGCAGCCTGATCCAGTGGCTGCGCGATTCGATCGGCCTGATCGAGACCGCGTCCGAGACCGAGGCGCTCGCCCGTTCGGTACCCGACAATGGGGGCGTCTATCTCGTTCCCGCGTTGAGCGGCCTCGGCGCGCCGTGGTGGGAGCCCGATGCCCGCGCATCGCTCTCGGGCCTCAGCTTCTCGAGCACCCGCGCCCACATCGTCCGCGCCGCGCTCGAGGCGATGGCGCTCCAGAGTCACGATCTGAAGACCGCGTTCGCCGCGGACGGCGCTGACTGGGCCCGGCTGCGCGTCGACGGCGGCATGGTCGCCAACGACTGGATGGCGCAGGACCTCGCCGACATGCTCGGCATCCCCGTCGACCGGCCGGCCTTCGCGGAGACCACTGCGCTGGGCGCGGCGATGCTGGCGGGGGTCGGATGCGGGCTGTTCCGAGACCTGGAGGCGGCGGCGCAGATGCGCGGCCCGGGCACGACCTTCGAACCGCAGCTCGACGTCGACGCCCGCAAGGCGCGGATCGAGGGGTGGAACGCCGCCGTCGAACGCGTCGTTCGCTGAGCGACACGGCATGCGTTTTCACCGCGGCTATGCCCTGCTCACCCTGGCTCTGTTCCTGATCGAGGTCGTAATCGCGTTGTTCGTGCGCGATCGGTTTGTTCGTCCCTATCTGGGCGATACGCTGGCCGTGATATTCGTCTACGCCGCGCTACGGGCCGCATTCCGGATCCAGGTGATCCACGCTGCTGCGATCGCCTTGCTGATCGCGATTTTGATCGAATTGGGGCAGTTGTTTCGCGTGCTCGACTGGCTTGGCCTGCAAGACAATCCAGTTGCGCGCACCGTGCTCGGGTACGGCTTCGAGGCGAAGGACCTCCTCGCTTATGCCGCGGGCGCGCTGATCGCCCTCGCCGCCGAACGCGTGCGCGCTGGCCGCTAAGCCGTCCCCTCCCCCGCAAACAGCGCCCGCAGCTCGGTCTTCAATATCTTGCCATTGGCGTTGCGCGGCAGCACGTCCTGCGCGAACCGCACCTGCACCGGCACCTTGAACCCCGCCAGCCGCGCACGGACCCAATCCTGCAGCTCGGCCTCGCTCGCCGACATGCCCGGCGCGAGATGCACTACCGCGGCAGGCTCCTCGCCCAGGCTGCGATGCGGCACGCCGACCAATGCGCAATCGGTGACCGCCGGATGCGCGTAGAGCACGTCCTCGACTTCGCTCGAATAGATGTTCTCGCCGCCGCGGATGATGATGTCCTTGGCGCGGTCGACGATGTAGAGAAACCCCTCCTCGTCGAGCCGCGCCAGGTCGCCGGTGCGCACCCAGCCCCGGACGAACGTCTCGGCCGTCGCCTCGGGCTTGTTCCAATAGCCCTTCACGATCATCGGCCCGCGCGCCCAGAGCTCGCCGACTTCGCCGACCGGGAGTTCGCGATCGCCCTCCACCGACAGGATCTTGAGATCGGCCGCCGCAACCGGCGGTCCGGCGCTGTTCGGCCGGGCGAGATAATCCTCGCCCGAATGGTTGGTCACCGTCGCCGTGGTTTCGGTCATCCCCCAGCCATTGGCCGGCAGCGCGCCGAACTCCTGATGGATGCGCCTGACCAGCTCGGGCGCCGAAGGCGCGCCGCCATACGCGATGGTCTCCAGGCTGGAGAGGTCGTACTCCGCACGCGCCGGATGTTCGAGCAGCTGCCAGGCGATCGTCGGCACCCCGCCGGTGGCATTGACCTTTTCGCGCTGGATGATGCCCATCGCGATCTCGGGATCCCATTTGCGCATGAACACCAGAGTCGATCCCGATGCGACCGCCCCCATCATCGCCGCCGAGCATGCCGTGACGTGGAAGAGCGGGATCACCAGCAGCATGATCTTGGGCTCCGGCATCGCCGGCGGGATCTCGCCGCGACGCAATATCGCCCGCGCCGCGACATACGCGCTCGACAGGATGTTGGTGACGAAGTTGCGGTGCGTGCCCAGCGCACCCTTGGGGCTGCCGGTGGTGCCGCTGGTATAGAAGATCGTCGCATCGTCGTCGGGCGCCACATCGGCATCGGGGAAGTCGACATCCTCCAGCCCGCCCCACGCGTTCGGCGTCCCGATCCAGGATTCGAGCGCAACTGCCGGCGCTTCCAGCGCGCTCTTGGCGCGGCTCACCACCACATGCTCGAGATCGGGCAGATCGTCATAGCAATGCTTGAGACGCTCGTGCCGCTCGCCGTCGACGAACAGCAATTTCGCACCCGAATCCTTCATCGCATATTCGAGCTCGCCCCCGGTCCACCAAGCGTTGAGCGGCACCATGATCGCGCCGATGCTAACCCCCGCGAAGAAGATAGCCGGCCATTCGGGCAGGTTGCGCATCGCCAGCGCGACACGGTCGCCCTTGCCGACGCCCATCTCGACCAGCTGCCGGGCAATGTGCGCGGTCGCGCGGTAATTCGCTTCGAAGGTGACGCGCTCGCTCTCGTAGATCGTGAACTCGCGCGCGCCATAGGCCCGAACCATCTGCGCGAGGTCGCGCAACGACGGCGGCGCGTTCTTCCACACCCGCGTCGGCACGCCCCCGATATCAATGGTTTCCATCTCGAACTTCGCGCCGGGCGCAGTCAGCAGTGCTTGCGTCTGCGCCAGCGACATCTTGGGCCAGTCTGGGTCGAGCGGCACGATCGGTTCGGAAGCCAAGCCTGATCTCTCCAATGTGATTTTCTGAATGTTGGGTTTGGGCATCGCTGCCCCACCGAAAACAACGTTAGTGTTGATTCGCGCCGCGCTCAAGGCAATAGGGGAAGCGCACGGTGGATATGGTGCACCCGCTGTAATTCGAACGAGAGGTATGTCGCTCGCAATGCATATGACACGGCCCGGACGCTACGGATTCGATGCTTCGCGGCTCGCACGGATCGATGCGTTCGTGAAGGAGCGCTATCTCGACTCGGGCAAGTTGCCCCATGCCCAGTTGCTTCTCGCCCGAGACGGCGAAATCGTCCATTTTTCGCATCAGGGCGCCGCGCGCGACGGCGGTGCGCCGGTCGACGAAGGCACGCTGTTCCGCATCGCCTCGATGACCAAGCCGATCACCAGCCTCGCTTTCATGATGCTGGTCGAGGAGGCCAAGGTCGCGCTCGACACCCCGGTGCACCACGTCCTGCCCGAGCTGAAGGGGATCGGCGTCTATGCCGGTGGCGGCGCGGGCGCCCCGTTCGCGACCAAAGCAACGACCGAACCGATGCGGATGATCGATCTGCTCCGCCATACGTCGGGGTTTACCTATAGCTTCCAGGAGCGGACCAACGTCGACGCCGCCTATCGCGAGTCGAAGATAGAGAGCTGGCACGGCAATCTCACGCTCGACGAATTCGTCGCCGCCTTGGGCAAGCTCCCGCTCGAATTTTCGCCTGGCACCGAATGGAATTACTCGGTGTCGACCGACGTGCTCGGCGCGGTGGTCGAGCGCGTCTCGGGAATGACGCTCGACCGCTTTTTCGCCGAGCGCATCCTAGGCCCGCTCGGCATGCACGACACCTTCTTCCAGGTCCCCGCCGACAAGATCGACCGACTTGCCGACTGCTGGGCGCTCGACGAGAGCGGCAAGCGCGTGCTCTACGACCGTGGCGACGCCTCGGTCTGGTCGCGTTTTCCCAAGCTGGTCTCGGGCGGCGGCGGGCTGGTGTCCTCCGCGCTCGATTATCACCGCTTCTGCACCATGTGTCTCAATGGCGGCGTGCTCGACGGCGTCCGCCTTGTCGGCCCGAAGACGATCGAACTGATGACGATGAACCACCTTCCCGGCGGTTCGGACCTTGCCACCCTGTCGCGCTCGCTGTTCAGCGAAGCCACCAACGCAGGCACCGGGTTCGGGCTCGGCTTCGCGATCACCACCGATGTCGCGCGGACGCTCGTCCCCGGCTCGGCAGGCGAATATTATTGGGGCGGGATGTTCTCGACCGCGTTCTTCGTCGATCCGATCGAGCGCATCCACATGGTGTTCATGACGCAGTTCACCCCCTCGATGCGCTACCCGATCCGCCGCGAACTCAAGACCCTGATCTATTCGGCGCTGACATGATGCGGCGCCCACCCACCCCTTTTCCGTCACCCCGGCGAAAGCCGGGGCCCAGAGCCACAAGCGACGCCGCGCGTAACTCTGGATCCCCGCGTTCGCCGGGATGACGAAACAAAGCAGGAGACTAAAATGACTTCCCCCATCACTAGCAGCCGCCAGGGCGACATCCTGATCCTCACGTCGGACAATCCGCCGGTCAACGCGCTCGGCGCCGCGGTCCGCCAGGGCCTGCAGGCCGGTATCGAGGAAGCCAGGACCGACGACAGCATCGAGGCGGTCGTCATCGCATGCGCCGGCAAGACCTTCTTCGCCGGCGCCGACATCACCGAGTTCGGCAAGCCGATGCAAGAGCCTTCGCTCCCGCTGCTGGTCGACGCGATCGAGGCGCTCGACAAGCCGGTCATCGCCGCGATCCACGGCACTGCACTCGGCGGCGGCTGCGAAGTCGCGCTGGCTTGCCATTATCGCATCGCCGTCCCCAGCGCGAAGCTCGGCCTGCCCGAGGTCAAGCTCGGCATCCTCCCCGGTGCGGGCGGCACCCAGCGCCTGCCGCGCGTCGCGGGTGTCGAGTTCGCGCTCGAACTCGCCGCCAAGGGCGATCCGGTTTCAGCCGCCAAAGCCAAGGACGCCGGGCTGGTCGATCGCCTCGCGGGCGAGGACAGCCTGCTCGCCGACGCGGTAGCGTACGCACAGGAAGTCGCGGCCGCGCGTCCCCTGCCTCGCGCCTCCGCGAAAACCCTCACCGCCGATCCGTCGGTGTTCGAGGCTTTCCGCAACACCAACGCCAAGCGCTTCCGCGGCTTCGAGGCCCCCGCCGAGATCATCTCGGTGATCGAGAACAGCATCAACAAGCCCTTCGCGGAGGGCGCCGCGCTCGAGCGGCAGGGTTTCATGAAGCTGATCATGAGCGTCCAGTCCGCCGCGCAGCGCCACATCTTCTTCGCCGAGCGCAAGGCGAGCAAGATCGACGGCATCGCCGAGGACATCGCGCTCCGCCCGATCAACCGCGTCGGCGTGATCGGCGCCGGCACCATGGGCGGCGGCATCTCGATGAACTTCCTCTCCGCGGGCATCCCGGTGACGATCGTCGAGATGCAGCAGGAAGCACTCGACCGCGGCACCGGGGTGATGCGCAAGAATTACGAGGGCTCGGCCGCCAAGGGCCGGATCAAGCCCGAGCAGGTCGATCAGGCGATGGGCCTGCTCAAGCCGACACTCGCGCTCGAGGACCTCGCCGATTGCGACCTGATCATCGAGGCGGTCTATGAGAGCATGGACGTCAAGAAGGAGGTGTTCGGCAAGCTCGACAAGATCGCCAAGCCCGGTGCGATCCTCGCCTCGAACACCTCCTATCTCGATATCGACGAGATAGCGGCGAGCATTTCGCGCCCGCAGGACGTGCTCGGCCTCCACTTCTTCTCGCCCGCCAATGTGATGAAGCTGCTCGAGATCGTTCGCGGCGAGAAGACTGCCGATGACGTGCTCGCCACTGCGATGGCGCTGTCGAAGAAGATCAAGAAGGTCGCGGTGATCGCCGGGGTCTGCCACGGCTTTATCGGCAATCGCATGCTGATGCCGCGTCAAATCGAGGCGATGAAGCTCCTCATGGAAGGCGCCACGCCCGAGCAGATCGATCGCGTCCATGTCGAGTTCGGCATGCCGATGGGTCCGTTCCAGATGTCCGACCTCGCCGGAGTCGATATCGGCTGGCACCGTGATCCCACCCGCATCGAGAGCATCCGCGACGCGCTCGCCGCCGAGGGCCGCTGGGGCCAGAAGAAAGGCGCCGGCTTCTACGATTATGACGAGAAGCGGAATCCCTCGAACAGCCCGCGCGTCGCCGAGATCATCGAGGACTTCCGCAAGCAGACCGGCACCCCGCAGCACGAAGTGACCAGCGAGGAGATCATCGAGCGCACGCTGTACCCGATGGTCAACGAAGGCGCGCTGATCCTGGCTGCGGGCAAGGCACAGCGCGCGTCGGACATCGATGTGGTGTGGATCTACGGTTATGGCTGGCCGGTCTACCGCGGCGGCCCGATGTTCTGGGCCGACACCGAAGGGCTCGCCAAGATCGTCGCCGGGCTCGAGAAGCATGGCTTCGAAGTCGCGCCTTTGCTCCGCGAGAAGGCGGAGAAGGGCGAGAAGTTCAACAAGTAACGTCTTAGCCTCTCCCGCTTTCGCGGGAGAGGGTTGGGTGAGGGTCTTCTTCTTCTGCCTGTTCCGAACGATCGAGAAGACCCTCACCGCTGCGACTAGGCAGCAAAGCTGCCAAGTCCCGCTCCTCTCCCGCAAAGGCGGGAGAGGGTTTGGAGAATTAGGATGCCGGATACCGATCTCGAAACCTTCCGCGCCGAAACCCGCGCCTGGCTGGAGGAAAACTGCCCCCCGACCATGCGCACCCCGATGCGCAGCGAGAAGGACGCCACCTGGGGCGGCCGCAACCCGGTCTTCGCGCATCCCGACCAGAAGCTCTGGCTCGACCGCATGGCCGGGCGCGGTTGGACCGTCCCCGATTGGCCGAGCGCCTATGGCGGCGGCGGCCTCAGCGCGGCCGAGACCAAGATCCTCCGCGAGGAAATGGCCCGTCTCAAATGCCGCAACCCGCTCAACAGCTTCGGCATCTCGATGCTCGGACCGGCTCTGCTCAAATACGGCACCGAAGAGCAAAAACTCGAGCATATCCCCAAGATCGCCCGCGGCGAGATCCGCTGGTGCCAGGGCTATAGCGAGCCCAATGCCGGCTCCGACCTCGCCGGTCTCAAGGCCAGCGCCGAGGATGCCGGGGACCACTATATCGTCAATGGCCAGAAGGTGTGGACCAGCTACGCCGACCAGGCCGACTGGATCTTCTGTCTCGTCCGCACTGACAAGGCGAGCAAGCAGGGCGGGATCAGCTTCGTGCTGTTCGACATGGCCAGCGAAGGCGTCAGCACCCGGCCGATCCTGCTGATCAGTGGCAATTCGCCGTTCTGCGAGACCTTCTTCGACAATGTGAAGGTTCCCAAGGCCAATCGCGTCCATGACGAGAACAAGGGCTGGGACGTCGCCAAATATCTGCTCGGCCACGAGCGCGAGATGATCTCGGGCATGGGCCTCGCCAGCCGCGGCGCGGATCCGCTGATCGAGGCCGCGCGGCGCGGAGTCGACCCGATCCTGCGTGCGCAGATCGCCTTGTTCGAAGTGCGCTCGAAGGCATTCTCGGCGATGTCCGAGCGCTTTATCGACGAACTCAAGGCGGGCCGCGCGCACCCCGCCCAGCCGTCGATGATGAAATATTACGGCACCGAGCTGAACAAATCGCGGCACGAGCTGCTGATGGCGGCGGGCGGTAGCGATGCGCTGGAATGGGAGAGCGAGGCGAGCAACCACGGCGCCGCCCCGCGCGCATGGCTGCGGACCAAGGCCAATTCGATCGAAGGCGGGACCAGCGAGATCCAGCTCAACATCATCGCCAAACGGATTTTGGATTTACCTTCATAACCGTCACCCCGGCGGAGGCCGGGGCCCAGAGCCACAAGCGGCGACCTCCGGGCTCTGGATCCCGGCCTTCGCCGGGATGACGAAAGTACGAAAATGCCCCTCTACCTCACCGACGAACAGCAAATGCTCCGCGACACCGCGCGCGATTTCGTCGCGGAGCAGGCCCCCGTCAGCCATATGCGAAGCCTGCGCGACGCCAACGACGCTACCGGTTTCTCCCGTGAGCTGTGGAAGCAATTCGCCGAGCTCGGCCTCACCGGCATCCTGATCCCTGAAGCCGAAAACGGCCTCGGCCTCGGTCATGTCGAGGCGGGCGTGGTGCTCGAGGAGATCGGCCGCAATCTCTCGCCCTCGCCCTTTCTCACCACCGCCGTCGCCGCGGTCGAGGCACTCAAGGGCTCCCCGCACGCCGCGCGCTGGTTCCCCGGCATTCTCGCCGGCGAGACCGTTGCCGCGCTGGCGATCGACGAGCGCGCCAAGCATGACGGCAAAATCGGGATGCAGGCCACGCGCTCGGGCAGCGGCTTCCGGCTCACCGGCAGCAAGCAGTTTGTCGCGCATGGCCATGTCGCCGATCTGCTGCTCGTCGCCGCGGCGACCGAGCATGGCACGACATTGTTCGCCGTCCCCGCGGATTCCAAAGGCCTCACCGCCCATCCGCAGCGCCTCGCCGATGCCAGCCTCGCCGCGCGGCTGACCTTCGACGGCGTCGAGCTCGACGCCGATGCCGTGGTCGGCGAAGTCGATCAGGCGCCTCTCGCCCGCCTGCTAGCCGCTGGCCGCACCGGCGCCTCGGCCGAATTGCTCGGCGTCGGTGGCGGCGCGATGGACATGACAATCGCCTATCTCAAGGAGCGCAAACAGTTCGGCCAGGTGATCGGCAGCTTCCAGGCGCTCCAGCACCGCGCCGCGCATCTGTACAGCGAAATGGAAGTCGCCCGCGCCGCGGTGCTCAAGGCCCAGCAATTGCTCGATTCCGGCGACGACCGCGCAGCAGATGCAGTGTCGGTCGCCAAGGCGATGACCGGCCTCGCCACGACGCTCGCAGTCCAGGAGGGCATCCAGATGCACGGCGGGATCGGCATGACCGACGAATATGATATCGGGTTCTACATGAAGCGCGGGCGGGTCCTGGCGGAGCTGTTCGGCGACGCCAATTTCCACGCCGATGCGCTGGCGCGAGCGGCGGGATATTGATGCCCGAGCCCACCCCCGCCGAGCTCGTAACCCAGCTCACGACCCTGCTCGACGTCGAGGAGATCGACACCGACCTCTATCGCGGCCCCCGCCTCCCCGGCGGCGTCGGTCGCGTCTTCGGCGGGCAGGTCATCGCGCAGGCGCTCCAGGCCGCCCAGCGCTCGGTGGACGGCGACAAGACTGCGCACTCGCTCCACGCCTATTTCATGCGCCCCGGCGACGAGAACCACCCGATCATCTTCCGCGTCGTTCGCGATTTCGAGGGGCGCAGCTTCGCCAATCGGCGCATCATCGCGATGCAGAAGGGCCAGCCGATCCTCAACATGACGGCGAGCTTCCAGGCGCCGGCGCAAGGCCTCCACCACCAGGACGCGATGCCCGACGTCCCCGATCCGAACTCGCTCCAATCCGAACGCGAACTGCGCGAGCAGATCCGCGATCAGGTCCCCGAGAAATTCCGCCGCTTCTTCCTGCGCGCCCGGCCGATCGAGATCCGCCCGGTCCATCCGCGCAACTGGTTCGCCCCCGACCGGATCGCGCCGGCGCAGCACAGCTGGTTCCGCGTCGTCGCACCGCTGCCTGACGATCTCGCGCTCCACCGCGCGATGCTCGCCTACGCCAGCGACATGACCCTGCTCGGCACCTGCCTGCTCCCGCACGGAGTCAGCTGGATGACCGGCGACGTACAGACCGCCAGCCTCGATCACGCGATCTGGCTGCACGAGCCGTTCCGCTTCGACGAGTGGCTGCTTTACACGACCGACAGCCCATGGGCCGGCCATTCGCGCGGCTTCAACCGCGGCAAGATCTACGCGCGCGACGGCCGGCTGGTCGCGAGCGTCGCGCAGGAGGGGCTGATCCGGGTGCGTGGATGAGACGCGTCAACCGGTCGCCGCAAGGATGAGGCTGGCGCTTTCCGCGGGCTCGTCCCACATCGGAAAATGCCCCGATCGCTCGAACCAGTGCAGCGAGGCGTTGGGGAATGCCGCCATCGCCCGCGCGGCCTGACGCGGGAGGCACAGGCGATCATGGCGGCCCCAGCCGATCGTGATCCGTTCGGCGGCGCTTCCCTGCTGCATCGGGCCCTCCGCCAAGTCGCGGACCAGCGCCGCGAACGTGCGCGTGGCTACCAGCCCCTGCAACTCGCGCGCGACCAGATCCCCGTCCAGCGCCCACGGCCTTGCCGAAAGCTGCGCAAGCAGCGCGGTTCGCCCCGCGGCATTGTGCGCGAGCGCGGGCAATGCCGGCCGCAGCATTTGGAGAAGGCCCAGCGACGCCCGCAGCGTCGTGCTGAAGAATCGCCGCTCCCATCCCTTCCAGAACCCACCCGGATCGAGCGCAACGGTGGCTCCGGCATGCCCCCTGCGCGCCGCCTCGAGCACCATCCGCGCGCCCATCGACGTGCCGACCATGTCGATAGCGCCCAGCCGATGATCGTCGAGAACGGTCTCCAGGCTGCGCATCAGTCCCAGGAACGTGCCGCTGTCCGCTTCGGCGGGCGTTTCCCCATGCCCCGGCAAGTCGAAGGACAACACCTCTCGCTCGGCCGCGAGCGCGGCACGAATAGGGTCCCACGATCGACGCGAACCTCCCAGGCCATGCACGAGCAATAGCGGCGTGCCGCGGCCCTCGCGGTACAATTCGATCATGATGAATGGATTCCGCAGCGAAGACAGGCCCTAGAATGCACGGCGCGCGCGTTTGCTCCTTCGACAAGACCCTCCGCGCAGGCTCAGGTCAGAACGCCGGCTTGCCGAATTCCTGCCGCGTCACCGGATGGCTCGACGACAGCCCGCCATCGACCACCCAGGCCTGCCCGTTGACATAGCTCGCCTCGTCGCTGGCGAGGAACAGCGCCACCCGTGCGATTTCCTCGGGCGCGCCGGCGCGGCGCAGCGGGTTGAGCCGGCCGAGCTTGTCCTCCTTGCCCACCTCGCGGGCATATTCGAACGCGCGCGCGGTCATCCCCGTTTCGATTAGCCCCGGGCAGATCGCATTGACGCGCACGTTCGACGTCGAAAGCTGCTGCGCCGCGGTCTGGACGAGATTGATCACCCCCGCCTTGCTCGCCGAATAGGCCGGCCCGCCCGCGCCCGAACGCAGCCCGGCGACGCTCGCGGTGCACAGGATCGCGCCGCCGCCGCGCTCGACGATCCTGGGTCCGGCATGCTTGATCGCCAGTGCCGGGCCGATAAGATTGATGCGCAGCACCTCGGCCCAGAGCTCGACGGTGGAATCCAGGATCCCCGCCGCGCCACCCGAGATTCCGGCATTGGCGTGGAATACGTCTAGGCCGCCAAAGCGTCCGCACGCGAGCGCCACCAGCGCCTCGACGTCGCGTTCCTCCCCCGCGTCCATCTCGACCGCAATCGCGCCTTCGAGCCCCTCGACGGTGGCATGCACGGCCTCGCTGATGTCGGCGGCGACGACGCGTGCGCCCTCGGCGGCGAAGGCGCGCGCCGTCGCCCGCCCGATGCCCGATCCCGCGCCGGTAACGACGACGACCTTGTTCCCGAAGCGCATGCTATCTCCTCTCACCCTCACCCTTCCCACCGCCTGCGGCGGCGGGCCCCTTCCCTATCCCGTCGGGAGAGGGAGGGAGGCGCGAAGCGCCGGAAGGGTGAGGGCGACCTACCGCAAATCCACGCCGCACTCGATCCAACCCACCGTCTACGCCCCCGCCTGCCGAGCGAAATGCCACGCCGATGCCGCGAGCCCGGGCAGCCGCGCGACCGTCGCCGCCGCCTGGTCGCTCGAGGCATTGCCGTCGATGATCCGCTTCTTGATCCCCTGGACGATCCCGGTGAGCCGGAACAGATTATACGCGAAATACCAGTTGAGGTCCGGCACACCATCGCGCCCGGTCGCCGCGCAATAGCGGTCGACCACTGCCTCGATCGCCGGGATCCCCGTCTCCGGCCCGGTCAGGCCCTGCACGCCCGAGCGCCCCTCGGGCGCAGTCACCCAGCTCATCAGGAAATAAGAGAAATCCGCAAGCGGATCGCCAAGCGTCGACAGCTCCCAGTCGAGCACCGCCAGCACCCGCGGCTCGGCGGTGGCGAAGATCATGTTGTCGATGCGGAAGTCGCCGTGAACGATCGAAGTCCGCGTCTGCGCCGGCACCGTGCGCGGCAACCATTCGATCAATTTCTCGACTTCGGGCATCTCGTCGGTCTGGCTCATGCGATATTGCTTCGACCAGCGCGCCACCTGCCGCTGGAAATAATTGCCCGGCTTGCCATATTCGCCGAGGCCGGCGTCGGCATAGTCGACCGAATGCAGCGCCGCGAGCGTATCGACGATCGCCTCGTACACCGCGGTCCGCGCGCCCGGCAGCATCCCCGGCAACGCTCCGTCCCAGAAGGTCCGCCCCTCGACCATCTCCATGAGGTAGAACGGCGCGCCGATCACCGCCGGATCCTCGCAGAGCCCGTACGGCCGCGCGACTGGAAAGCCGGTCGGGTGCAGCGCGGCGATCAACTGGTGCTCGCGCTCCACGGCATGTGCAGAGGGCAATATCGGCCCGAACGGCTTGCGCCGCAGCACATAGGCTCCGCTCGCTGCGGCGATTCGATAGGTCGGATTGCTCTGCCCGCCTGCAAACTTCTCGATCGCGAACGGCCCGACGAACCCGGCGACGTTGCCCGCCAGCCATTCGCCCAGCGCGGTCTCGTCGAGATCGCTCATGCGAACGCGATCACCGAACGCACGCTGTGCCCGCCGCGCAATTTCCCCAGCGCCTCGTTGACGTCGCCCAGCCTGATCCGCTCGGCCACCATCGTGTCGAGGTCGAGCAGCCCGTCGAGATACATCTGCACCAGCCGCGGCAGGTCGATCGGAAAGCGCGTGCTCCCCAGCAAGGATCCCTGGATCTTCTTGCCGGTGAGAAAGGTCGGTCCCGGCAGGCTGACATTTTGCCCCAGCCCGATCATGCCGAGGATCGTCGCGGTGCCGCCGCGCCGGAGGATGTTCCACGCCAGCTCGGCGGTATCCGGCCGGCCGACTGCCTCGATCGCATAATGGACTCCGCCATCGGTGCGCTTGAGCACATCCTTGACGATCGTCTCCGAAGTCGGATCGAGCGTCCCCGTCGCGCCGAGCTTCATCGCCAGTTCGCGCTTCTCCGGCATCGGATCGATCGCGAGGATCTGCCCCGCCCCGGCGATCTTGGCGGCATTGATCGCCGCCAGCCCGATCCCGCCCGCGCCGATCACCGCGACGCTCTCGCCGGGCCGCACCCGGCTGTCGTTGAACACCGCCCCCGCGCCGGTGATCACCGCGCAGCCGAGCAACGCGGCGCGGTCGAGCGGCATCTCCTTGCTGATCGCGACGCAGGCATTCTCATGGACCAGCATCATCTCGGCAAAGGCGGACAGATTGAGGAACGGCGCCAGCGGCGTGCCGTCGGCGAGCTTGAGCCGCGGCTCGGCATCGCGAGCCCGCCGCGTCGACGGATCGATGCACAGCGAAGGCCGCCCGGTGACGCACATCTCGCACGATCCGCAGAACACCGTGAAGAACGTGACGACATGATCGCCGGGCCGCAGATGCGCGACATCGCTGCCGACCGCCTCGATCACCCCCGCCGCCTCGTGGCCGGGCACGGTCGGCACCGGATGCGGGAAGGCGCCGTCGACGAAATGCAGGTCCGAGCGGCACACCCCGCACGCGACCGTGCGGATCAGCACCTCGCGCGGGCCGGGCTTCGAGACCATGACATCGGCGATCTCGAGCGGCTTCCCAGCTTCGAAAAGTATGGCTGCTTTCATTCCCTCTCCCTTACTCCGTCACCCCGGCGAAAGCCGGGGCCCAGAGCCAAATAGGACATCGCAGGTTACGCTGGGTCCCGGCTTTCGCCGGGATGACGAACTTACTACCGGCTCGCTCCCACATCACCCGACGAAATCCGATCCGCCTTGAAGTCCCCAAATTTCCCGAACTCCGCCCGCGCGATCGCCCGGTTATGAACCTCGTCGGGCCCATCCGCGAGCCGCAGCGTGCGGATTGCCGCCCAGTCATGCGCGAGCCCGAAATCGCCCGACACCCCCGCACCGCCATGCGCCTGGACCGCATCGTCGATGATCTGCAGCGCCATCATTGGCGCCTGGACCTTGATCATCGCGATCTCGAGCTGCGCCGCCTTGTTGCCGGCCTTGTCCATCATGTCCGCCGCCTTGAGGCACAGCAGCCGCGTCATCTCGATGTCGATCCGCGCGCGAGCGATGCGCTGCTCCCACACACTATGGTCCGAAAGCCGCTTGCCGAACGCGACCCGGCTGACCAGTCGCTTCGCCATCGCCGCGATCGCTTCCTCGGCCACGCCGATCGTGCGCATGCAATGATGGATCCGCCCGGGCCCGAGCCGCCCCTGCGCGATCTCGAACCCGCGCCCCTCGCCGAGCAGGACATTCTCGACCGGTACGCGGACATTTTCGAGCACGACTTCGCCATGGCCGTGCGGGGCGTGATCATACCCGAAAACCGAAAGCATCCGCTCGATGGCGACGCCGGGCGCGTCGAGCGGGACCAGGATCATGCTCTGTTGGGAATGCCGCGATGCCTCGGGGCTGGTCTTGCCCATCACGATCGCCACCTTGCAGCGCGGATCGCCCACCCCCGACGACCACCATTTTCGTCCGTTGATCACAAAATGATCGCCGTCGCGCTCCATCCGGGTCTCGATATTGGTCGCGTCCGACGAGGCGACCGCCGGCTCGGTCATCAGAAAGGCCGAGCGAATCTCACCGTGCATCAGCGGCTTGAGCCACTGTTCCTTCTGTTGGAGCGTGCCGTAGCGATGGAACACTTCCATGTTGCCGGTGTCGGGCGCCGAGCAGTTGAAGCACTCGGATGCCCAGCCGAGCCGCCCCATCTCCTCGGCGCACAGCGCATATTCGAGGTTGCTGAGCTGGGTGCCTTCGAATTCGAAGCTGTCGTCGACATGGCGCTGCCCTGAATTGGGCGGCATGAAGAAATTCCACAGCCCGGCCGCCTTGGCCTTGACCTTCACTTCCTCGATCACCGGGAGCACCTTCCAGCGATCCCCCTCGCGCTGCTGCGCGTGGTAATCGCCGTCGCGCGGACGGATCTCGTCAAGGATGAATGCCTTCACTCGATCGCGGAACCAGGTTTCCCGCTCGCTCAGCGTGAAGTCCATCGCAGCACCCTCCGGTTTCGTTATTTCTCCCTGACTAGAGCGTACCGCATATTCGGTAAAGGGGTTCGGCGTAGCGAAAAATCGAGACACGCACCTTCAAAAAACGCTTTGGCTGGGCAGCGAAATCGCTAGACTGGCGTGCAATGAATGCACCTGGAAACATTGCGAGCGGCGGCACCAAGCGTTTCCAGGCGAAGCGCGACGCGATCCTTGCCGCGGCAGCCGACGCAATCAACGAACAAAGCGCGAAGGGCATGACCTTCGCCGACGTCGCGCGCCGCGTCGGGCTCAATACCACCTCGGTCACTTATTATTTCAAGCGCAAGGAAGACCTTGCCGCCGCCGCCTTCGAGCAGACGCTCGGCCAGCTCGACGCGATGCTCGACACTGCGCTGGAGGAGGCGACGCCCGAAGCCCGCGTCGCGCGCTATCTCAACATCAACATGGAGCGGCTCGCCCGTATCCGCCGCGGCGACGAACGCGATTTCGCCATCCTCTCGGATCTGCGCGCGATGGAAGACCCGGTGAAGGGCCGGCTGCTCACCGGCTGGCGCAACATCTTCCGCAAGACACGCAGCCTGTGGGGTGCCGGCGCCAGCCGCGCCGAGACCGATCTGTTCGGCGCCCGCGCGCACGTGTTGCTCGAAAACACCTTCTGGCTGACGGCCTGGCTGCCACGCTACGAAGTCGACGAATATCCGCGCGTAGAAGCGCGGCTGATGGAGGTGTTCCGCTCCGGCATCGCGGCACCGGGGCAGGACTGGCGCCCGGAGCTGCTCGATCTCGTCCACGAGGAGCCCGAGCCCGGCCGCGAGGCATTCCTGCTCGCCGCCACTCGGCTGATCAACGAACTCGGCTATCGCGGCGCCTCGGTCCAGCGCATCGCGTCCGAGCTCAACGTCACCAAGGGCAGTTTTTACCACCATCTCGATGCCAAGGACGAATTGGTGATCGCCTGCTACAAACGCAGCTTCGACATCATCGCCGACGCCCAGCGCCTCGCCGAGAGCCACGAAGGCAGCCATTGGCAGCGGCTCGACAGCACGATCGCAACCTTGCTCGACTATCAGTTTTCCGAGCGCGGCCCCCTGCTCCGCACCACCGCGCTGTCGGGCCTGCCGCCGCAGGTCCGCTCGACGATGATCGACCGCTCGAACCGCATCGCGCGCCGTTTCGCCGGCATGCTGTCCGACGGCATCGCCGAGGGGTCGATCCGCGCGATCGATCCGCTCGTCGCGTCGCAGGCGCTGATGGCGCTGCAGAACGCCGCGTTCGACATGCGCAAATGGGCGAGCACGATGCCGCGCGAAAAGGCCGTGGCATTCTACGCTTCGACGCTAGCTTACGGCCTGTTCGACGATCGAGCGCTGAAGGGCTAGAGTCGATTCCACTCAGGTTGAAGCCGGTCAGTTGCCCTGCGAAAGCAGGGGCCCAGGAGCCCAGAGCGCCCCGCTTGTGATCCTCGACCCCTGCTTTCGCAGGGGAACGAGAATCAGCCCAAAGGAAACAGACCCTAGCCGGCGACGTCCCAGTCATGCGCCCGCTTGCTGTCGAGCGGAGCGTCGACCCGATCCGCCATGCCGTAATCGCGCACCACTGCCGCGACCCGCAGGCGATAGTCCGCGAACACGCCTTCGCGCCCCTCCGCCTGCACCGCCCGGTGCATCGCGCCGTTGCGCCACGCCGCCACGGCCGCCTCGTCGCGCCAGAAGGAAAGCGAGAGCAGCTTGCCGGGTTCGGCCAGGCTCTCGAAGCGCTCGATCGATACGAAGCCGTCTATCCGATCGAGCTCGGGGCGCAGCGCCGCCGCCAGCGCGATGTAACGCGCCGTCTCGCCCTCGGCTGGCCAGGCTTCGAACAGGACCGCGATCATCGGCGCACCAGCGGTGCGTGCGGCGTCGAGACGGTGCGCAGGAACAGGCGATCCTCGCGCCGGATGAACTGCTGGTCCTGGGCGAAGCCGTAATTCTCGCGTCCCAGCGGATGCTCGCGCAGCCGCGCGCGATAGGCTTCGTAGGCGGCGAGGCTCTCGATCCCATAGACGCCATAGCCGGTCGTGCTCGATCCCTCGTGCGGCGCGAAATAGCCGATCAGCGCCGCGCCGCATGCGGGAATCGCCTGCCCCCAATTGCGCGCATATTGTTCGAATTGCCCGATCTTGAACGGGTCGAGCTCGTAACGGATGAAGCAGGTGATCATGCGGCGGCTCCTTGGCATTGCGATCGCCGGTTTATCCTCACCCGCCCGCCGATGGTTCGCCGCGGATCGAAGCATTGCCGCCGCCTTCCATGCTAGAACCCGCGCATGGTCACGATCGTCAATCTCGCGGAAACCGCCACGCTGATCGGCGACCCCACCCGCACCGCGATGCTGTTCACGCTGATGGACGGCCGCGCCTTCACGGCCGGCGAGCTGGCCCGTGCAGCGGGCATCTCCGCGCCCACCGCGAGCAGTCACCTCGCGCAATTGTGTGCGGGCGGGCTGTTGAGTGTCGAGCGCCAAGGCAGGCACCGCTATTTCCGGCTCGCCGCTCCCGAGATCGCATCGATCCTCGAAGGGCTGCTCGTCGTCACCGCGCACCGCCTCCCCGCAATACCGCGGACGGGCCCTCGCGACCGCGCGATGCGGCATGCCCGCATCTGCTACGATCATCTCGCCGGAGAAGTCGGCGTGGCCCTGTTCGCGCGGATGGTCGCACAGGGCCATGTCCGACTTGCCGAAAACGGCGCCGAGATCACCGGGCCGGGCGCGCGCTTCCTGGCGGACCTCGGTATCGACATGACGCACCAGCGCGGAGCGCCGGCGTGTCGCTTGTGCCTCGACTGGACCGAACGCCGCCACCATCTCGCCGGCCGCGCCGGTGCCGCGCTTTGCCGACTCGCGCTCGACAGCGGCTGGATGCGGCGCGTCGAGGGCACGCGCGCTTTGAACGTCACTCCCACGGGCATCGCCGCGCTGCGCAAGCATTTCGCCCTGGCGCCCTAACGATCGGCCGAACGGAAACGGGCCTGCGCCTCACGAGCCCGTCCGGTTTCAAGCGCCGGGAAATCAATAGCGCGTGCGCAGCGTCAGCCCGTACGTCCGCGGTTCGGCGAGATAGGCCGAGAAGATCTGCCGCCCGCCCGGATATTGCGGATCGGTGAAGGGCGTGCTCGCCGCGCCTTCCTGGAACGGCGAGTTGAAGCCGACCTGAGTGTAGTCCTGGTTGAAGATGTTCTGCCCCCAGAATTCGATCGACCAGCGCTCGTCCTGCCCGCGGATGCCGACACGCGCATTGAAGATCGCATAGCTGTCCTGCTCCTTCTGCGGGAACAGGTCGGAGCCGGTGTTGTAGTCGTCGGTCAGGCGCGTGTCGAAATAGACCAGGCCGCTCAGCCCCGAGCTGCCGATGTCGGGAGTCCACGCGAACGAAGCGGTCGCGACGATCTCGGGCGCGTTCGACAGATTGTCGCCCGGCAGCTTGCGCAGCGCCTGGTCGAGCGGCGCACCCGAGGCATTGCCGACCAATTGGTCGCGATATTTGGTCTGGGCATAGGTCAGCCCGAGCCCGACGCGGATATCGCGTGACGGCACCAGCGAAGCCTCGAGTTCAACGCCCTGCGACAGCACGCCATAGGTCACGTCGCCGCCAGTGCAGGCTCCCGTGGCCGCGGCAGCGCCGTTGAACTGCGGCGTCCCGGGCCCGAACTTGCTCTGGTCACGATCTCCGCCGTTCAGGTTCGCACTGCAGCCATTGACGTTCTGGACCAGAAAGACCGTGCCGTTGAACGTGTTCAGCTGGAAGTTTTTGAACTCCTGGCGGAAGCCGGCGATGTTGAGGCTGAACGGGCCGGTCGAATATTTGAGACCGACTTCATAGGCGTTGACCGTCTCGGGATCGAACTGGAGATTGCCCACCAGCGCCTGCGCGCCTGTCTGACCTCCGAACGGAAGGATCGGCACCTTGAGCGCCGAGCGATCCAGATTGAACCCGCCCGCCTTATAGCCGCGCGAATAGCTGGCATAGACCAGCAGATCGTCGGTCGGCTTGTACGAGAGGATCGCGGTGCCGGTGAACTTGTCCTCGTTGCGCTCGTCGTTGATCGAGACGCCGTTCAGCTCGGAGGTCGAATTGCCCTGGCACGACAGGCCGAGGATGCCGTCGACCACCGCAGTGAGCGCCGGAGCAGCGCGCAGCGGCAGCAACGCCGCCTGGTTCTGCACGCAGGCGACATTGTCGTTGCCGAAAGTCGCGTCGAACTTCTTGCGCTCGTTGGTGTAGCGGAGCCCCAGGGTCAGATCGAGGCCCTTGGCGACATGGACGATATTGTGCGTGAACAGCGCCCAGTTGCGACTGTTCTGATTGTAAACGTCGAGCGTCGATCCGCGATTGTTGATACCGTCGAGCCGATCTATTGCTCCCAGGACAAGCGGACCAGCAACCGGACCGAACGTCCCAGGAAGCCCGGATGAGAGGTAGGCTCGCGGCGTCAGGCCGCCAAGTGCGGGGTTCGGCGCAGCGCTGATGCACCCCGGCGATGCGGGGCTGTAGAAACCCGCAAGACCGCCGCCGGTGATCAGCCGGCAGGTGGCGAAGCGGCCATATTGGCTGCCGAAGCGGAGGTTATCGAGGACCTGGAGGTCTTCGTTGGCGTAATAGCCGCCGACCAGCCAGTCGAGTTTGTCGCCGAAGGCCGTGCCCTGCAGCCGCAGCTCCTGGCTGAAGGTCCTGAAGCTGCGCGCCGAATTGCCATCCGCGGCGCGATACAGGATGTCGACCCGGCTATAATCGGTGTCCGACCCCTGGTCGCTGCTATAGTCGCGATAGCCGGTGATCGAAGTCAGCTTGGCGCCGCCCAGATCCCAGTCGACCTGCAGCGAGGCGCCCCAATCCTCGGTCTCGCCATAATAGCTGCGCCCTGGGCTGACATAGATGTTGCGGCTATAGCCTTCGGTGAACGCCGCCGCGGGCTGGCCCAACGCCTGGAGCACGCGGACGATGTTGTTCTGGGCGGGCTCATTGAGACCGCCGATATATTCGTTCATCTGCTTGTTGATATAGGTCGCCGCGCAGCATTCTTCCTTGCGCTTGGTATAGTCCCCGATCAGCCGGATGGTCAGGTCGCTCGACGGCTCGAACAGCAATTGCCCACGCACGAAATAGCGGTCGCGGTTGTTGATGTCGCGATCGTTGACCAGGTCGTGATAAAATCCGTCGCGGCGCGAATAGACGCTGTCGATGCGCGCGGCGAGCGTATCGCCCAGCGGCACGTTGACGAAGCCCGATGCGCGGATCTGGTTGTAATTGCCGTACGTGAACTCGGCGCCGGCGCCGTACACCGGCGACGGCGCCTTGCTGACGATGTTGATCATGCCCGCCGATGCGTTGCGCCCGCCCAAAGTGCCCTGCGGCCCGCGCAGCACTTCGATCCGGTCGATCTCGCCGAGTTCGTTGAGCCCGATCCCCGAGCGCGAGCGATAGACGCCGTCGATGAACACGGCGACCGAGCTTTCGAGGCCGGGATTGTCGCCCACCGTGCCGATACCGCGGATACGTGCCGAGCCATTGGCCTCGCTGCCGGTCGATGAGACGAGCAGCGACGGCGCGACCTGGTTCAACTGGCGGATGTCGTTGGCGCCCGATTGCCGGAGCGTCTCGGCGCTGATCGCGGTGACCGCGAGCGGCACATCGGCGAGCACCTGGGCGCGGCCCTGCGCGGTGATGACGACTTCGTTCGAATCATAGCCGCTGCCCTGCTGGTCGGCGGTCTCGCTGGTGGTGTCCGGGACATCCTGCGCATAAGCGGGCGCCGCGAGCGCCATGATCAGTGCCGGAGCCGCACAGGCCGACATAAGGCGTAACCGCATCATCATCTCTCTCCCACCACGGGCCGGAACACTTGGCGGTTCCATACCCTACCCTCGAATAACAGCGTGTTCCCTAGAGACCGTCAAGCATAACAAACGTTGCAAAGCGGGACTGGCCTGAGGTGTTGCCCGTTTGCACCAGTCGCGCAGCCGGTGTGATCAATAGCCGTTCAGCCGCGCGAAGCGCTCGCGGTGCCATGCGGCATTGCCCCACATCGCCTCGATCACACGCGCGCGCTTCAGATAAAAGCCTGCGTCATGCTCGTCGGTCATTCCGATCCCGCCGTGAAGCTGGATCATCTCGCGGCTGACCAGATGGAGCGTCTCGCCCGCAACTGCCTTGGCGAGGCTCACTTCCTGGCGGACATCGCCGCGGCCGGAATCGATCGCCTCCAGCGCGCCCTCGACCACCGAGCGCATCAGCTCGAGCTCGGTGAACATCTTCGCCATCCGGTGCTGCAGCGCCTGAAACGAAGCGAGCACCTGGCCGAACTGGACGCGCGTCTTGAGATAGTCGTTGGTCTGCGCGAACGCAGCCTCTGCCATCCCGAGCATCTCGGCGCAAAGCGCGGCCGCCGCGCGGTCGGTGACCTCGGTGAGCAGGTCGGTCCCCCCCGCCAGCCTCTCGGCCGGCGCGCCGTCGAACCGCAGCTGCGCATGGCTGCGTGAATCGGTCAGCTTGCGCGGACTTCGCGTCACGCCTTCGTCGCCCGATACCAGATAGAGCCCGTCGATCGCTGCGACCACGAACAGCTGCGCGCTGTCGCCCTCGGCGACGAATGCCTTGGTCCCGCTGAGCCTGCCCGCTTCCACCGTCGTCGCGATCTTCTCCGGAGCAAACCGCGGTCCTTCGTCCGCTGCCAGCGCGGCGACGACGTCGCCCGCCGCGATCCGCGGCAGCCATTCGGCCTGCTGCGCCTCCGAACCGCCGAGGATCAGCGCGCTGGTCGCCGCGGCAGTCGCGGCAAGCGGCGTCGCGGCCAGATTGCGTCCGAGCTGCTCCAGCACGAGCCCCAGCGACAGATAGCCCATTCCCGCGCCGCCCTGCGCCTCGGGGATCAGGATCCCCGCCCAGCCCATCTCGGCCTGCGCCCGCCAGGCAGCCGCATCGTAAAATTCCGCGGGTGCCGCGTCGCGCATCCTGCGAAGCGCCGTGACGGGCGATTCTTTGTCGGCCCATTCGCGCGCCATATCGCGCAGCATCGTCTGTTCTTCGGTCAGGACTGGCATTTGCGTTCTTTCGTCATCCCGGCGAAAGCCGGGACCCAGGGTCCCGGAGGTCGCCGCTTGTGGCTCTGGGCCCCGGCCTACGCCGGGGTGACGGGCTATTGATGATCCAGCATCCCCAAAATCCGCTTGGCGATCACATTATTCTGGATCTCGCTCGACCCGCCATAGATCGACACCGCCTTGCCGAAGAGCCAGCTGCGCACATCCTTGAGCGCGTCCGCCTCGAACCCCTCGCCTTCCCAGCCGAGCCCGGCCAGCCCGCGGATCTCGATCAGCAGCTCGGAGCGTTCCTGCATGATCCGCGCCCCGACATTCTTCATGATTGATGTCGCCGCCGAAGGCCCCTGGGTCGATTTCGCCTCCAGCGAAGCCCGCCGCAACGTCAGCAGGAAGGCGCGCAAATCCATTTCGTGCCGCACGATCCGCCCGCGCAGATCCATGTCGGCGATGCGCCCCTGCTCGTCGACCCCGATATATTTCCGTGCGATCTGCGCCAGCGGGGCGCCCGCCGCGAACAGCCGCCCCGCAGCCGATCCGCCGCCCGACAGGCTGCTCCGCTCGTGCTGGAGCAGGCGCTTGCCGATCGTCCAGCCCTGCCCTTCCTCGCCGACGCGATTGGCCTTGGACACCTTCACATCGGTGAAGAAGGTCTCGCAGAACGGCGACGAGCCCGAGATCAGCCGGATCGGCTTCACTTCCACGCCCGGCGTGTCCATGTCGCAGAGCAGGAAAGTGATCCCCTCGTGCTTCTTCGTCTTGTCGGTGCGGACGAGCATGAAGCATTTGTCCGCCCATTGCCCGCCGCTGGTCCAGGTCTTCTGGCCGTTGACGAGATAATGGTCGCCATGGTCTTCGGCGAACATCTGGAGCGAGGCGAGATCCGATCCCGCCCCCGGCTCCGAATAGCCCTGGCACCAGCGCACAATGCCTTTGGCGATCGCCGGGATATGTTCTTCTTTCTGCGCCTCGCTGCCATATTCGAGCAGGGTCGGGCCGAACATCATCACCCCCATCCCGCCGATCGGGTTCCACGCGCCGATCCGCGCCATTTCCTCGTGCAGCACGCGCGCTTCACTGCGGCTCAGCCCGCCGCCGCCATATTCCTTCGGCCAGGTCGGCACGCCCCAGCCCTTGGCGCCCATCGCCGCCTGCCAGGAATCCTCTTCGGGCGAGTTCTCATGCGGCCCCTCGACCGCCGACATCGCATTGTCCTTGCCCTTCAGCGAAGGCGGGAAATGCGCCGCCAGCCATTCGCGGACATGCAAACGGAACGCCTCGATCGGGTCCGTCAGCGCGTCGATCTGTGCGGTCGCCATTATCCCCTCCATGCCGTGTTCGGCTCGATTCGAAAATGCGGTATGGTGCACCCGGCGTCAAGGGGTGCATCCGTCATCCTGGCAAAAGCCGGGACCTCAGGCCGCACGCGCACCTCCTGGCGGCGCGAGATCCCGGCTTTCGCCGGGATGACCAGCAAAGTACAAGTGCGTTCGAAGAGGGGGCTCATCATGCAATTCCATCATCGCGCGGTACCCATCGTGCTGTCCGCCATCCTCATCGATTCGATCGGCTTCGGCATCGTCATGCCCGTCCTCCCCCGGCTGATCGTCCAGCTCGCGCATGTCGGGCTCGAAGACGCCGCCCGCATCGGCGGCTACATGCTCGCCGCCTACGCCGTGACGCAATTCTTCGCCGGCCCGGTCCTCGGCACGCTCGGCGACAGCTTCGGCCGCCGCCCGGTGCTGCTCTTCTCGATGCTCGCCTTCGCCGCGGATTACGCCTTCATGGCCGCCGCGCCGAGCATCGCCTGGCTGTTCGTCGGCCGGATGATCGCCGGAGTCGCCGGCGCCTCCTACGGCCCCGCCAACGCGGTGCTCGCCGACGTCACCCCGCCCGAAAAGCGCGGCGCGACCTTCGGGCTGATGGGTGCGGCGTTCGGGATCGGCTTCATCCTCGGGCCGGCGATGGGCGGCCTGCTCGCCGGCTTCGGCACCCGCGCGCCGTTCATCGCCGCGGCGGTGCTCGCCGGCTGCAACGCCTTGTGGATCCTGATCGCACTCCCCGAGACGATGCTCCCCGAGCAGCGCCGCGCGTTCCGCTGGGGCAACGCGCACGTCTTCGCCGCATTCAAGCCGCTGCTCCACGCCGGCAATGCCGGCTGGCTTTTGCTCGCCGCCTTTTTCTGGCAATTCGCGCACATGGTCTATCCGTCGACCTGGGCATTCTGGGCCGAAATCGCTTTGGGCTGGGACGAAAGGGCGATCGGCTGGTCGCTCGCCGCCTCGGGGGTGGTGATGGCGCTGGTCCAGACGCTCGTCACCGGCCGCGCGATCAAGCGCTGGGGCGAGGAGCGCACCGTGGTGCTCGGCATCCTCGCCGGCAGCGCGGTGTTTCTCGGCTACATTTTCGTCCGCCAGGGCTGGATGGTCTATGCGCTGATCCCGCTCGGCGCGTTCCAGGCGCTGGCTTACCCCTCGATCAACGCATTGCTCTCGCGCATGACCGACGCGCAGCATCAAGGCGCGTTGCAGGGCGGCATGGCCAGCCTCAACAGCGTCGCGTTGATCCTCGCCCCATTGATCCTCAGCCAGGCGCTCGCTTTCGGTGCCGAACGCGGGTTTCCGGCGGGCAACTTCGTCCTCGCCGCCGGCCTCGCGCTCGCCGCGTTGCTCATCGTGATCCTGCGCGTGGTGCCGCGCGTGAAGGGCGCGGTTGCGTAACGAGAATCACGCCCCATCTCCCGCGCTCAAGCACCGGAGACCCCGTATGATCGAGCTCTATTACTGGCCCACCCCCAATGGTCACAAGATCACGCTCTTCCTCGAGGAGACGGGGCTCGACTACGAGATCCATCCGGTCAACATCGGCGCGGGCGAGCAGTTCGACCCCGAATTCCTCAAGTTCAGCCCCAACAATCGCATGCCCGCGATCATCGATCGTGCCCCCGCCGATGGCGGCGAGCCGGTCACGGTGTTCGAAAGCGGCGCGATCCTCATCTATCTCGCGCTCAAGGCGGACAAATTCTACGGCGAGACGCCGCGCGAACGCACCGACATCCTGCAATGGCTGATGTGGCAGATGGGCGGGCTCGGCCCGATGGCGGGGCAGAACGGCCATTTCAACGTCTATGCGCCCGAGAAGATCGAATATGCCATCAACCGCTACGTCAACGAGACCAATCGGCTCTACGGCGTCCTCGACCGGCGGCTGGCCGGCCGCGAATTCGTCGCCGGCAGCGGCTATTCGATCGCCGACATGGCGATCTATCCGTGGATCGTCCCGCACGAGGCGCACAAGCAGGATCTGAACGACTTCCCCAACCTAAAGGCATGGTTCGAGCGCATCGCCACGCGCCCGGCAACAATCCGCGCTTACGAGAAAGGCGGCGAGGTCCGCTCTTATGCCACTCCCGTCACCGACGAGCAGCGCGCCGTCCTGTTCGGCCAGACCGCGGCGAGCACCAAGGCCTGAGCCCCTTTATTTTACGAGCGAGAAGCCGAGCGCGGTGGTCACGGCGCCCTTGATCAGATCGAGGGTGCCGTTGATCGCCTGCTCGGCCGCGACCAGCCCGATCCCCTCCACGGTCCGCAGCACCGCGCGCGAATGCTGCATCTGGATGTCGAAATAGAGCGGGGCCTCCTCGGGCAGGATCTCGCCGTCGCGCACCATCTCGGCGATCTGCCGGATGGCGAGCGCGATCTTCTCGCCTTCGGTGCGCGCGAACCCGCCCGCGGTCTTGCCGTGGCCGGCGAGCACGGTGACGATCCGCTCGCCGATCTGGCCGCCCAGCGCCGCGAAATCCACATCCATCGTCAATCTCCGTCAGAGCGTCCGCTGCTTGACCATCTCGAGCTGGAGGATAGACCGGATGATCCCTTCCAGCCCGCCGAAGCTGTTCTCCATCGCCTTGATGCCCATGCAGCGGGTGTCGCCCGGCGGCTGGTTCTCGCGGTTGCGGTGGATCGTTTCGAGATCGCCGACCCCCGCCTCCAGCGCCCTCACCTGATCCGCCGTCGCTAGATTTTTTGCGATCGCACTCACCCGCACACGCAGATTGGCGATGTCGGCGTGGATGGTCCGGTAGAAGTCGACATGCTTCGAATAGACGCAGGCCGGCGCCTCGTTGTCGTAGACAAGCTCTTGATGAAAGGCCGAAAGTTCGCCCTGAATCTGGGTTACCATCTCTTCGGTGCGGCTGTCATAAGGTGCAATCAACGACACCGAACAGGATGTCGTGAGCGGCAGCAGGAATAACAGCAGCACAGCAGCCGCGAAATGGCGCCATACCCCACTTCTGATACTTGCCCACATCGAACGCACCTGCAGATCGTCCGGGAGCATCATAGCGTGTCGACGGCATGACTGTCGAATCGAAACACGATTGCTCGCTCCCGGCATTTTCGAAAAATGCGTATGGCCTTCCCCGCCGCCGCCGCTACAAGATCGCCCGATGGGGGCAAGACCGTGACAGCCGAAGCGATGCTGGCGAGCGACTTCGCGACGCTGCCCGATCTGATCCGTGCGCATGCCGCCGATCGTGGCACCAAGCCCGCGATCATCTTTGCCGAGCGCAGCATGGAGTATGCCGAACTCGATCGCGCGATGGATCGCATTGCTTTCTCGCTCCAGCGAGATGGCGCGAAGCAGGGCGACGCAGTCGCGATCCTCGGCCCCAACACGCTCGAATATGCCCTGGTCTTCCTCGGTGCCCTCCGCGCCGGTTGCGTCGCTGCACCGCTTGCCCCGTCCGCTACGCCCGACCAGCTCGCCGCGATGGTCGCCGATTGTGGCGCGCCGATCCTGTTCCACGACGCCGCGCACGAGATCGATGTGCCCGCACGCAAGATTTCGTTCGAAGGGCTGCTCGACTGGCTCGGCGACGGCACCCCCGTGCCGGTGACCGTCGGTCCCGAAGACCCGTTCAACATCATCTATTCCTCCGGCACCACCGGCACGCCCAAGGGCATCGTCCAGCCGCATGCGATGCGCTGGGTCCATATCGGCCGCGCACCCGCCGGGTTCGGCGACGCAGTGACGATGGTCGCCACGCCGCTTTATTCGAACACCACATTGGTCAGCTTCCTCCCCACGCTCGGCTGGGGCGGGACGGTCGTGCTGTTGGCGAAGTTCGACGCGCGCGAATATCTGGTCCAGGCCGAGAAGCATCGCGGCAGCATCACGATGCTCGTCCCCATCCAGTATCAGCGGATCATGGCCGATCCCGAGTTCGACCGCTTCGATCTCTCCAGCTTCACCCTCAAGACCTGCACCAGCGCGCCCTTCTCCGCCGCGCTCAAGGCAGACATCCTCGCCCGCTGGCCCGGGCTGCTCGTCGAATATTACGGCATGACCGAGGGCGGCGGCACCACGATCCTCGTCTGCAATGCCCATCCGGACAAGCTCCACACCGTCGGCAAGCCGATCGAAGGGCAGGACATCCGGCTGATCGACGACGAAGGCCGCGAAGTGGCGCAGGGCGAAATCGGCGAAGTCGCCGGCCGCTCCGGCGCGATGATGACGGGATATCACGGCCGCCGCGACGCGACCGACGCCGCGACCTGGTACGACGAAGCCGGAAATCGCTTCATCCGCCACGGCGATATCGGCCGCTTCGACGAAGACGGCTTCCTCATCTTGCTCGATCGCAAGAAGGACCTGATCATCTCGGGCGGGTTCAACGTCTATCCCTCGGACCTCGAAGCGGTGCTCGCGCAGCACCCCGAAGTCTCGGACTGCGCCGTGGTCGGCATCCCCTCCGAGCAATGGGGCGAGACGCCGATCGGCTTCTATGTCGGCAGCGGCGATCCCACCGAGCTCCTCGCCTGGTGCAACGCGCAGCTCGGCAAGACCCAGCGCCTAGCCGACCTCCGCCGCATGGACGCGCTCCCGCGCAGCGCGATCGGCAAGGTTCTCAAGCGCGAATTGCGCGACCTCTACCGGTGACTCCGATCGCCGACATCCTCGCCGGTGCCGCGCGCCATGACACCGGCCTGAGCAGCGCGATCCCGGCCGACTGGATGCAGGGCCGGACCGCGTTCGGCGGGCTTTCCGCCGCGCTTGCGCTTCAGGCGGCACTCGATCTTGAGCCCGACCTCCCCCCGCTCCGCTCGGCGCAGATCGCCTTTATCGGCCCGCTAGCCGGCGGCGTCGCCGTCGCTGCCACCAAGCTCCGCCGCGGCCGCAACGCCGCCTTCATCCAGTCCGACGTCACCTCCGCGGCGGGTCTCGGCCTGCGCGCCACGTTCGTGTTCATGGCCGAGCTCGCCTCGGCGATCGAACACGACCAGGCGCGCCGCGCCAGCCTCGCACCACCCGACCCCGACGCCGAACTTTATACCGGCCCCGACAGCTTCTTCACCGGCAATTTCAATTTCTATGATGCCAAAGTAAAGCTGGGCGCCACCGAATGGCTGCGCTGGGCGCGGCTGCGCGCCCGCGACGGGCTCCACCCGATGGTCGAGCTGCTCGCGATCGGCGACGCGCTGCCCCCCGGCGCGTTCAAGCTCGCCACCGAGCGCCAGACTCCGCTCAGCTCGCTCAACTGGCAGATCAACTTTCTGACGCCGGAGCCCACTACCCAGGACGGCTGGTGGCTGCTCGGCGCGCAGGCCGACACCGCCCGCCACGGCTATAGCAGCCAGCGTATGTCGATCTGGAACGCCGCGGGCGATCCGATCGCCGAGGCGATGCAAAGCGTCGCCATTTTTGGCTGAGCCAAAACGAGGATGCGTCGCCATTTGACTAGACCCGTCATCCCGGCGAAGGCCGGGATCTCAGGCAAAGGCGCGATACCGCACGAGGTCCCGGCTTTCGCCGGGACGACGGTCGGCGACAATTTGCGACAACTTACGTCCAACCTGACAAACCCCTGCGACAGCCCGCCGCCAAAAGGCTTGCCAGTCGCGGCACGGGCCGCCCCAAGCTGGAGTTCGTGCCATGAAGAACACCCTCGCTGCCGCCCTGCTCGGCGCCACCCTGCTGACGGGCAGCGCCATCGCCGCGCCGCAAGACCGCGGCCGCGACATGCTCGTCACGACTGACACCAATGGCGACGGCGTCGTTACCAAATCCGAGTTTCTCGCCGATGTCGACGCCCGCTTCGCCAAACTCGATGCCAACAAGGACGGCAAGATCAGTGCGGATGAGCGCCCCGCCGATGGCGAAGGCCGCCGCGGCCGCATGCTGAGCCGCACCGATACCAATGGCGATGGTGCGGTCTCGCTGGACGAGCAGCGAATCCAGGCCAATCGCCGCTTCGACCGCCTCGACACCAATGCCGACGGCAAGATCGACAAGGCGGAAGGCGATGCCGCGCGCGAGCGGATGCGCGCGATGATGGAGCGCCGCGGCGCGCGCGACGCCAATTGACCTCCGCCGGGCGGCACCCCTCTCGCCGTCCGGCACTTCTTTTCACCCGCGGAGTTGTTACGGTCGCATCATGTCCGATCTCCCCCATCTTCTCCTCGTCGACGACGAACGCTCGATCCGCGAGCCGCTCGCGCAATATCTCACCAAGCAGGGGTTCCGCGTGACTCAGGCCGGCGAAGCCGAAGCCGCCCGCGCGCGGATCGCGGCCTATGCGATCGATCTCGTCATCCTCGACATCATGATGCCCGGCGAGGACGGCCTGAGCCTGTGCCGCCACATCCGCGAGACCAGCGAGACGCCGGTCATCCTGCTGACGGCGCGCAGCGAGGAAACCGATCGCATCGTCGGGCTGGAGATGGGTGCCGACGATTATGTCGTGAAGCCCTTCTCCCCCCGCGAGCTCGCCGCCCGGATCAAGGTCGTGCTCCGCCGCATGGCCGGCGGCGGCGCCAAGCAGCACGCGCCCGAGACCGGCAGCTTCGCCTTTGCCGGCTGGGTGCTCAAGACCGGCGAGCGCGCTCTGGTCGACCGCGAAGGCGTCTCGGTCGCGCTGTCGACCGGCGAGTACAACCTCCTCCACGCATTGGTGACGCGCCCGCGCCAGGTCCTCACCCGCGACCAGTTGCTCGATCTCACCCAGGGCCGCGAGGCCGCCGCGTTCGATCGCGCGATCGACAACCAGGTCAGCCGCCTGCGCAAGAAGATCGAACCCGATGCGAAGAACCCCGCGCTGATCAAGACCGTCTGGGGCGGTGGCTACACTCTCGCCGCCGAGGTCACGCGGTTGTGACTCCCTTCCGCATTCCCCTCCCTGAAAGGGAGGGGTTAGGGGTGGGTGCGCGGCCCGATGGGTCGCGCCGGTCGCCCTCGACAGGGGCCTCGCTGCGCTCGGCACCCACCCCCTACCCCTCCCTTCCAGGGAGGGGAGAGAAGTGAAACGCTTCCTCCCGCGCTCGCTCGCCGGCCAGATGGCGCTGCTCATCGCCGTCGCTTTGTTCGCCGCGCAGGCGCTCAACTTCGCCATCGCCGTCCGCGATCGCGCGCAATTCCGCCTGGCCTACGCCACCCAGCAGGCGGCGACCCGCGTCATCGACGCGCTCGAGCGCGAGCGGACCAGCGGCCGTGCGCTCGCCGCGGATCGCGGCCGCGTGCGGCGCGTCGCCGCCAACCCGATCCCGCCGGCCCTAGAACGGCGGGGTGAAGTCACCGCCGAGCTGCGCAGCCAGCTCAGCGAAGCAGGGATCCCCTATCGCAGCATCGACACCGGCCTGCGTCCGCTCCCTGCCGAGGCGAAGCGCGACCGGCGCCGTGCCGACACCGTGCTCGTCGTGGCGATCGAGCAACCCGGCAAGGGCTGGCTGACCGTCAACGCCCCCTGGCCGCGCCCCGATCGCCGGCTGGTCGTCGCGCTGATCTTCCAGACGCTGATCCTCTACGTCGTCCTCCTGCTGCCGGTGATGTGGATCGTCCGTCGCATCTCCAAGCCCTTGCGCTCGCTCGCGGGTGCGGCGCGCGCCTTCCGCCCCGGCGACGGCACCGGCCCGCTCGAGGAGCGCGGCCCCAGCGACGTCCGCGCCGTGATCGCCGCCTATAATGCGCTCGGTCTGCGCGTGAACGCGATGATCGACGAGAAGGACCGGATGCTCGGCGCGATCGGCCACGATCTGCGCACCCCGCTCGCCGCGCTCCGCGTCCGCATCGAATCGGTCGACGACGACGACGACCGCAACCGCATGGCCGACACGATCGACGAGATGAACCGCACGCTCGACGACATCCTTTCGCTCGCGCGCCTCGGTCGACCCAGCGAGCCGCCGACCGATGTCGACCTGTCCGCGCTGATCGATGCCGTGGTCGAGGATTTCCGCGATCTCGACAAGGACGTGACCTTCGCAGAAACCCCGCGGCTCAAGATGCACCTGCGCCCGTCGCTGATGCGCCGCGCGGTGCGCAATCTGATCGAAAATGCCGTCAAATATGCCGGTGGCGCCGAAGTCAGCCTGCTGCCGGGCGCGCGCAGCATCGCGATCGAAGTCGCCGATCGCGGCCCGGGCATCCCGCCCGACAAGCTCGGCGCGGTGTTCGCGCCATTCACGCGGCTGGAGACCTCGCGCAACCGCGAAACCGGCGGCATCGGCCTCGGCCTCGCGCTCGCCCGCGCGATCGTCAACGATGCCGGCGGCGACATCGCGCTCGCCAATCGCGAAGGCGGCGGGCTGACCGCGACGATCACGCTCCCGCGCGCCTGAGCCGCAACCAAAAAAAGCGCCGGCGAAGCATCAGCTCCACCAGCGCTCCAATCTCATTGCCGCTCCGAAGAGCGACGCGGCTCAGCCGACGATTTCTTCCGGCTTGAAGAAATACGCGATCTCGATCGCTGCATTCTCGTCCGAGTCCGAACCGTGCACTGAGTTCGCCTCGATCGATTCAGCCAGTTCCTTGCGGATCGTGCCGGCATCGGCGTTGGCGGGGTTGGTCGCGCCCATGATGTCGCGGTTGCGCTGCATCGCGTCCTCGCCCTCGAGCACCTGCACGACGACCGGGCCCGAGATCATGAACTCGACCAGATCGTTGAAGAAGGGGCGTTCCTTGTGGACCGCGTAGAAGCCCTCGGCCTGCTCGCGAGTCATCTGGATGCGCTTCGAGGCGATGACGCGCAGGCCGCCATCCTCGAGCATCTTGGTGACGGCGCCGGTCAGGTTGCGGCGAGTGGCATCGGGCTTGATGATCGAAAAGGTCCGGGTCGCGGCCATGGCCGTGCGGCTCCTGATTATGAGTTGTGGAAAGTCGCGGCTCCCTAGTCCGGGGGCGGCACGGATGCAAGCCGGGCCCGCCACCGGGCTTTTCTTGTAGGAAATGTTCCGTTAATGTTCCGGCGCGATGTGCGCCGCTCTTTGTCATTGTCGACTCGAATCCTGGACCCGCAAAACCCGGAACGCGAAGGTCGGCGCGTGCAAACTTCCGCGGCGCTTTGTTCCGCGTTTGCCGGGCACGATGACCACAATACCCCTCAACGCGAAGAAGATTGCCCACAGAGTGGACATTTGCCCTCCCGAACGCGGAACATCAGGCCGCTTTTTCCCAGCGGCCGGCGTCGTTCTGCTTCCAATAGTTCCGCTTCACGCCTTCGCGATCGGCAAGCCCCTTCCACGCCAATCGCGCCTCGCCGATTCTTTCTTCGTCGAAGAAGTGGAAGGCCCGGTCGAATCCCAGTGCCTCCTCGCGCCACACCCCGTCGACCAGGGCGATGTGCCGGGCGCCATTGGCAGCGTCCGGCGTTTCGGCGATCAGCACCGGCTGGCGCGAATCGTCCTCCCCGCCGCTATGGCCATGCGGCAGGAAGCTCTCGGGCGCATAGCTCCACAACAGCTGGTCCAGCTTCACGCGTTGCGCAGCCTCCCCCGCGACGATCACCAGCCGTCCGCCGGTAGCGAGCACTTTCTCGGCGATCTGCGGCAGCGCGCGTTCGAGCGGGACCTGGGTGAGGTGGTAGAAGTCGACCTGCATGGCGCCTGATAGCGCTTCCGCGCGTTCGGGCCAACGCACGCGACGTTGCGATGCTGCAGTCGCTGCGATAGGGCGGGCGATGCCGCGTGCCCGGGAGTGAAGTCAAAGGTGGGAATCGTCGTTACGCGCCAGGTCTTGCTGCTGTCGGCCGCCTTGGGCCTGTGCCTCGCCGCACAGGCGCGCGCGCAGGAGACTGGCGACCCGCGCGAGGCGCCGTCGCGCCAGTCCGATCTGCCACAGACTCCCGCGGGGCCGAGCCCCGAGTTTCAGGATCGCGGAGTTACGCCTCCGCCGCCTTCGGCGGAGGCGACATCGGCCAATCCGGATGAAGTGCAGTTCACTGCCGACCAGCTCGATTATGACTATGAGAACGACGTCGTCACCGCGGCCGGCGAGGTCCGCCTGAACCGTCGCAGCGATCGTCTTCGCGCCGATCGGATCGTCTGGAACCGCAAGACCGGCAAGGTCGTCGCCGAGGGCAATATCGTCATCGTCAATCCCGGCGGCGACGCGGCGTATGGCGATCGTATCGAACTGACCGACACGCTCAAGGACGGCGCGGTCGAGAACATGCTGGTCGTGCTCGAAGCCGGCGGCCGCATCGCCGCGCAGCGCGGCCGGCGCGCCGACGGCGTGATCACCGTCGAGAACGCCGCTTACACCCCATGCGCTGTGACCGGCTCGGACGGCTGCCCCAAGGAGCCGTCGTGGAAGATCACCGCGCGGCGCGTCGTCTATGACCCGACCAAGAAGCGCATCCGCTATACCGGCGCGCGCATCTCGGTGTTCGGCTTCGCCTCGATACCGTTGCCTGCTTTCTCGCATCCGGTTGGCGGCAGCAGCGACGATGGCTTCCTGACCCCCGATCTGCGCTACGATCGCACCAATGGCTTCCAGGTCGCGCTGCCTTATTATTTCAGCCTCGCCCCCAATCGCGACCTGACGATCACTCCGCGCGTGTTCAGCGATACGCTGCCGATGCTGCAGGGCGAATATCGGGCGCTCGAGAGCTTCGGCTCCTATCGCGTCACGGCATATGGCACGTATAGCCGGCGCGCCGACGACCTTACCGTACCGGTCACCCCGGCGACGTCGAGCAACGACTTTCGCGGCTATCTCGACGCAGTCGGACGCTTTCAGCTCTCGCCCGAATGGAGCGCCAGCACGTCGCTGCGTATCGCCACCGACCGCACCTTCCTGCGCCGCTACGACATTTCGCGCGACGATCGGCTGCGCAACAATGCCCGGCTCGAGCGGATCGACGCCGACAGCTATTTCTCGATCAACGCCTGGGCGGTGCAGACGCTGCGGGCCGGCGAACGCCAGGGCATCCAGCCCTTCGTGCTTCCCGAGCTCGACTATCGCCGCCGCATGGACGACAGCGTGTTGGGTGGCCGCTTTGACTTTCAAATCAATAGCTTAGCTCTGGGTCGTTCCGACGGACAGGATTCGCAGCGCGCCTTTGCCAGCGCGCGCTGGGACCTGCGCAAGCTGACCAATTGGGGCCAGGAAGTCACCTTCACCGCTTATGGCCGGGCCGACGCCTACAACACCCACGACACGCTCTCGACCATCGTGGCCAGCTATCGCGGGGACGAGGGCTTCCAGTTCCGCGGGATCGCAGCCGCCGCGGTCGACGTGAAATGGCCGCTCATCGGCGAGCTGTTCGGCGGAACCCAGCGCATCACGCCGCGCTTCCAAATCGTCGCGGCACCGAGGCTCGAGAATCTCGCCGTGCCCAACGAGGACGCCCGCGCCGTCGACCTCGAGGATTCGAACCTCTTCGCGCTCAATCGCTTCCCCGGCTATGACCGCTTCGAGGATTCGACGCGCTTCACCTTGGGTATCGACTATTCGCTCTATCTCCCCGGCTTCAGCATCGACACGAATGTCGGCCAGAGCTACCGGCTGTCCTCGCGCCCGACCATCTTCCCGGACGGCACCGGGCTCACCGATCGGGTATCTGACATCGTCGGCCGCACCGTGGTCCGTTTCCGCGACTTCGTGAGCCTCACGCATCGCTACCGGCTCGACAAGGACGGCCTTGCCTTCCGCCGCAACGAGATCGATGCGACGGTCGGGTCGCGCAGCACCTATCTCCAGCTCGGCTATCTGCGCCTCAACCGCAATATCGGCCCGTCGCTCGAAGATCTGCAGGATCGCGAGGAGGCGCGGATCGGCGCGCGGGTTCAGATCGCGCGCTTCTGGTCGGTGTCGGGGGCGACTCTGCTCGATCTCACCGACCGCGACGAAGATGTGCTGTCCCAATCCGACGGTTTCGAGCCCGTCCGGCACCGGCTGGGGGTGACCTATGAGGACGATTGCCTGCGCCTCGGCGTCACCTGGCGGCGCTATTACGAGACGACCGGCGACGCCCAGCGCGGCAACAGCTATCTTTTGACGCTGGCGTTCAAGAATCTGGGGCGCTAGCGTGCGCCGGGGCGGGGCGTAACCGAATCCCGTCAAGCCTTGGTTCAGGCACAATTGGCGAGTATGCGCCACGATCTCCCGAGATGGATGAGGGTACGGCTCCAGGTGAATATGGGTGTTGCAAAGGCGGCTCGCTTCGGCCGCAAGACTATTCTGACGCTCGGCCTCGCGGGGGTCGCATCGATTGCGCTCGCGCAGACCGTCCCCGATCAGCAGGTGCCGACCTCGGGCCTCGACCTTCCGGCCAACTTCCAGTTCTTCGGCAAGAGCGATCCGAACATCCGCAAGCCGACTGCGATCGTCAACGATACGGTGATCACCGGCACCGATGTCGACCAGCGCGTCGCGATGGTCGTCGCGATCAGCAAGCTCAACCTCAAGCCCGAGGAGCGCGACCAGTTGCGCCTCCAGATGCTCCGGCAGCTGATCGACGAGGCGCTCCAGATCCAGGAGGCCAAGGCCAACGAGATCACCGTCGATCCGCGCGAGATCGAGCAGAGCTTCGCGCGCGTCTCGAAGAACTTCCAGAAGACCCCCGATCAGATGCGCGGCTGGCTCCGGGAAGTCGGCGCGTCGGAGCGCACGATCCGCCGCCAGATCGAAGCCGACATGGCATGGAACCGCCTGCTGCGCCGCCGCGTCAACATCAACGTCGGCGAGGCCGAGGTTAAGGCGATGATCGATCGCATGAAGGCAGCCAAGGGCAGCGACGAATTCCACGTCTACGAAATCTACCAGAACGCCACGCCCGATCGCGCGCAGGAAGTCCATGACGGCATGCAGCGCATGATCCAGCAGATGCGCGAGGGTGCGCCGTTCGACTATCTCGCCAAGACCTATTCGGAAGCGTCGACCAAGTCGGTGGGGGGCGATCTCGGCTGGATCCGTCCGACGATGCTGCCCGACGCGCTCGCCAAGGCGGCGCAGGAGATGCAGCCCGGCCAGGTGGCGGGTCCGATCCAGCTGCCGACGGGCTTCTCGATCCTCTACCTCGCCGAAAAGCGCCAGGTGCTGACCGCGGATCCGCGCGACGCCAAGCTCAGCCTCCGCCAGATCGCGATCAGCTTCGCCAAGGGCACCACCGAGGCGCAGGCGACGGCGCGCGCCGGCGAATTCGCCAGTGCGACCAAGACGATCAAGGGCTGCGGCGACGTGGCCGGCGTGGCGCAGGCGCAGAACGCGCAGGTCGTCGATCGCGACGGCATCCAGATCAAGGAACTGCCGCCGGCGCTCCAGAACATGATCATGCCGCTTCAGGTCGGCCAGGTAACCCAGCCCTTCGGCTCGGTCGAGGACGGCGTCCGCGTGCTGGTGCTGTGCGGCCGCGACGATCCCAAGGAAGCGAACGAGCCTTCGGTCGAGCAGGTCCAGGAGCAGCTCGAGGAGCAACGCACCAATTTGCGCGCCCAGCGCATGCTGCGCGATCTGCGCCGCGACGCGCTGGTCGAATATCGCTGAAGTGAGCGGCGGGCGGATGCCGGTTCCGCTCGCCGTCGCGATGGGCGATCCCGCCGGGATCGGCCCCGAAATCACTGCCAAGGCCTGGAGTGCGCGTGCGCTGCATGCGCTGCCGCCGTTCTTCGCGGTCGGCGATCCGCGTTCGATCGAGAAGATCTGGGACGGTCCGATTGCGCGGATCAGCAATCCGGACGAAGCCGGCGCGATCTTCGGCGATGCGCTCCCCATCTTGGTGATCGGCGATAATCTGGAGGTGGTCCCCGGCACGCCCGACGTGGAGAGCGCGCGTTGCGCCCTTCAGTCGCTCGAGGTCGCCGCGGGGCTGACGCGCTCGGGCGCATCCAGCGCATTGGTCACCGGCCCTGTCTCCAAGGCGCAACTCTACCGCATCGGCTTCACCTATCCTGGGCAGACCGAGTTCGTCGCCGAACGCTGCGGCGTCGCCAGCGAGAACGCGGTCATGATGCTTGCCGGCCCGACCTTGCGGGTAGTTCCGATCACCGTCCATGTCGCCCTTGCCGAAGTCCCGTCGCTGATCTCGCAGGAACTGATCGTCGCCAAGGCGCGCGTCACCGCCCGCGGCCTGCAGCGCAATTTCGGAATCGAGAAACCCCGTCTGGCTTTCGCCGGGCTCAATCCGCATGCCGGCGAAAGCGGCGCGATCGGCCGCGAGGAGATCGACATCCTCATCCCCGCGATCGATCAGCTCCGCGCCGAGGGGATCGACGCAGTGGGGCCGTTCGCCGCCGACACGATGTTCCACGCCCGTGCCCGCGCAGGCTATGACGTCGCGCTCTGCCTCTATCACGACCAGGCGCTGATCCCGATCAAGACGCTGCACTTCGACGATGGCGTCAACACCACGCTGGGGCTGCCGATCGTCCGCACCTCGCCCGATCACGGCACCGCATTCGGCATCGCCGGCCGCGACGAGGCCAATCCGGGCGCGATGATCGCGGCGATCCGCATGGCCGCGGCACAGGCCGAGCGCCGGGCCGACGCCGCCGGAAACCCGTGACCGAACAACTGCCGCCACTTCGCGAAGTCATCCGCAGACACGGTCTCAGCGCGAGCAAGGCGCTGGGACAGAACTTCCTGTTCGACCACCAATTGCTCGCACGCATCGCTCGCGTGCCCGGCGACATTGCCGGCGCCGAGGTGTTCGAAGTCGGCCCCGGCCCAGGAGGGCTCACCCGCGCCCTGCTCGAAGCCGGCGCATCGGTTACGGCCGTGGAGCGCGACCGGCGCTGCATTCCCGCGCTGGCCGAACTGGGCGATTTCTTTCCGGGCAAGCTCGCAGTGATCGAGGGCGACGCGCTCGAGGTCGACGCTCCTGCCCTGTTCCAGGGCAAGCCGCATGTCGTCGCCAATCTGCCCTACAATGTCGGCACGGCGTTGCTGATCGGCTGGCTCTCTACGGCGTGGGAGCCGTGGTGGGCTAGCCTGACCCTGATGTTCCAGAAGGAAGTCGCCGAGCGCATCGTCGCGCCGGTGGGCTCCGAATCCTATGGCCGCCTCGCGGTGCTGGCGCAATGGCGCTCGACCCCGCGGATTGCGATGACGGTGCACCGCTCGGCCTTCACCCCGCCGCCCAAGGTGATGTCGGCAGTGGTGCACATCGTGTCCGCCGCGGCGCCCGACGGCGTCAGGCTCGCGGTGCTCGAAGGCCTCACCGGCGCGGCGTTCGGGCAGCGCCGCAAGATGCTGCGCCAGAGCCTGAAGGGCGTGCCGGGCGCGCTCACCGCGATGGAACAGCTCGGGATCGAGTCGAGCCGCCGCGCCGAGACCGTCTCGGTCGCGGAATATGTCGCGCTCGCGCGCGCGCTGAGCTAGGTCCGTGCTCAATTGGGAATAGTGGTTTGCCGCTGGGCGGTGGCGCTGGCTTGCAGTCGGGGCCCGATCCCCCCTTGCAATGTAGGATTTCGTTTGCTGAAGTGGATGCGCTGCAGAACGGCGGCCGCTCTTTGACAATAGGGATGCCGACCGGAATCCAAGGCGCGTATTGGCCGGACCTGTGTGCATTCCGGCATGGCCCGTCTGTCGCTGGAACATGCGCGATAGTGTGACCCTGGTGTGACCTTTGTCCGTGAAAGGTACGCGCGATCTCCCTCACCTTGATCGCGCGGCTTTCAATGTCCTGACCTAGGGCTTGGCGGGTGCCGGCGTGGCGGGTTCGGCCTGCGCCGTCGCGGTCACCGGCGGGCCCTTGGCGATCGAAGCGGCGAGCAACGTCGCCTCGTTGCACTCGCCGCCGCACGCCGTCTTGATCTTGGCGAGATTTTCCTTCGCCTTTGCAGTCGCACCCTTGGCGACCAGCGCCTCACCCTGCCCGCGCAGCGCGACCAGGTCGTTCGGCTCGAGCGCCAGCGCTTCCGAATAGAAGCGAATTGCCTTGCCCGGCAGCCCGCGCGCCCGCGCGACATCGGCGAGAACCAGGAACGCCTCGCGGTTGCGCGGATCGACCGCGAGCGCGCTTTCCAGCGCGTCCTGCGCGCCGTCCAGATTGCCCGCGGCCTTTGCAGCGCGCCCTTCCTGAAGCAAAGCGAGCGACTTGGGATCGATCTGATCGTCGGGACGCTGCGCCATCAGCGAGGTCGAAACCGAAAGCACCATCAGCGCTGCAGCCGCCGAAATCGCAGTGATCCGCATGAAAATCTCCGAAACTGAGGCGCGTACGGCTACCATGGCCGGACCATCTTCGCGACAAAAAACCCGTCGGTCGAGTCAGCCAGCGGCGTGAGCCGGAGTCCGGCGCCGCGCGGCTTGCCCGCGCCCGGCGCGAGCGGCACGGTGGTCCAGCCGGGATAGGCCTTGAGGAACGCCTGCACCTGGTTCGCGCCCTCTTCGTCGAGCACCGAGCAGACCACATAGACCAGCGCCCCGCCCGGCCGCACCAGCTCCGCGGCGATCCCCAGGACGTGGCGCTGGGTCGCGACCAGTTTATCGAGCCGATCATGGCTCAGCCGCCAGCGCGCCTCGGGATTACGCCGCCAGGTGCCCGTGCCGGAGCACGGCGCGTCAACGAACACCAAATCGGCACGCGCGCGCTGGTCCTCCAGCTGTTCGGCCTCGCGAGTGGGGTTGAGCAGCCGCGTCTCGGCGATCGCCACCCCAGCCCGCGCCGCGCGCTCGGGCAATCGCTGAAGCCGGCCACGGTCGATGTCGCAAGCGAGGATGCTGCCCCGATTGTCCATCAACGCGGCGAGCGCCAGAGTCTTGCCGCCGCCGCCTGCACAAAGATCGACGACATGCTGCCCGGGGGCGGCGCCCGCGGCCAGCGCCACGAGCTGGCTGCCGGCATCCTGCACTTCCACTTGGCCGGCAGCATAAGCGGGAAGCTGATCGACCTTGGTCTCGGGCGGCAGACGCAATCCGTCGGGCAGGAAGGCGAGCGGCTCGGCGCCGGGCAGTTCGGCGGCGATCTGATCGCGCGTCGCCTTGAGCCGGTTGACGCGGATGTCGAGCGGCGCCCTGCCGAGCAATGCGGCCTGCTCCTCGATCGGAATATCCGACGCGCGGAGCTTCTTGATCAGCCAGCCCGGCGCATAGCCCGCCGTTGCGACCGGCTCGCTCGGCTCGATCGAAACAGGGCCGTAAGGCGAACCGTCGAACGTCGCTGCGATCTCGGGTCGCTGCGCGACCAGCGTCAGCATCGCCGCGCGACCGGTCTCCGGCCGCTCGCCGCACAGACGGATGGCGTCGTAGATCAGCTCGCGCACCGCGCGCCGGTCCTTCGACCCGGCATAGCGGCGTTCGGCGAACCAGCGTGCGATCAGCGTGTCGGCGGCGGCGCCCTGATCGCGTGCCGCGGCGAGGATCCGGTCGAGCAATTCGATCGCCGCCTGGGTGCGTGCGGCGGGGGTCATGAGTCAGCGTGTCGGATAATTGGGTGCCTCTCGAGTGATCGTCACGTCGTGGACGTGGCTCTCACGAAGGCCTGCGCCGGTGATCCGCACGAACTTCGCTTTCTTCTGGAATTCGGCGATCGTCGGGGCGCCGACATAACCCATCGCCGCCTTCACGCCGCCGACCAGCTGGTGGACGACGTCGCGCGCGGTGCCCTTGAACGGCACCTGGCCTTCGATCCCCTCGGGGACCAGCTTGAGCTGATCCTTGATGTCCTGCTGGAAATAGCGATCGGCCGAACCACGCGCCATCGCGCCGACCGAACCCATGCCGCGATACGATTTATAGGCGCGGCCCTGGTACAGGAAGGTTTCGCCCGGTGCTTCCTCGGTGCCGGCCAGCAGCGATCCGATCATGCACGACGAAGCGCCCGCGGCAATCGCCTTGGCGAGGTCGCCCGAGGTGCGCAGACCACCATCGGCAATCACCGGCACACCCGATTTCGCGGCCTCGCCTGCCGCATCCATGATCGCCGTGAGCTGGGGCACGCCGACGCCGGCCACGACCCGCGTGGTGCAGATCGAGCCGGGGCCGATGCCGACCTTGAGGCCGTCCGCACCGGCATCGATCAGTGCCTTCGCCGCCTCGGCCGTGGCGATGTTGCCGGCGATCACCTGGACGCGATTGGAGAGCTTCTTCACGCGTTCGACCGCGCGGGCGACTTCCTTGTTGTGCCCGTGCGCGGTGTCGATGACGATCAGGTCGACTTCGGCGTCGACCAGAGCCTCGGTGCGCGCGAAGCCCTTGTCACCGACGGTGGTCGCCGCGGCGACGCAGAGCCGGCCGCTGGGGTCCTTGGTCGCATTGGGGAAGTTGACGGCCTTTTCGATGTCCTTGACCGTGATCAGACCGACGCAGCGATAGTCCTTGTCGACGACCAGCAATTTCTCGATGCGACGCTGGTGAAGCAGCCGCCGCGCTTCCTCCTTGCCCACCCCGACCGCAACGGTGGCGAGATTGTCGTGCGTCATCAGCTCGGAGACCGGCTGGTTGGGGTTCTCGGCGAAGCGGACGTCGCGATTGGTGAGGATGCCGGCAAGCTTGCCGCTCGCCTCGACCACCGGGATGCCACTGATCTTGTGCCGCTGCATCAGCGCGCGCGCCTCGGCCAGCGTCCCGTCGGGGGCCATGGTGATCGGATTGACCACCATCCCGCTCTCGTAGCGCTTGACCGCGCGCAGCGCCTCCACCTGCTCCTCCACGTCGAGATTGCGATGGAGCACGCCGATCCCGCCGAGCTGCGCCATGACGATCGCCATGTCGGCCTCGGTCACGGTATCCATCGCCGAGGACAGGATCGGAATGTTGAGCGCCAGCCCGCGCGTCACGTAGGTGCTGGTATCGGCCATGCTCGGCAGCACCTCGGACTCGCCCGGATACAGGAGGACGTCGTCGAAGGTCAGGCCGAAGGGAATGTCCATGGGGTGCGCCAGTGTCCTGAGTCGGAGGTTGGCGGCCCATGTAACCGCGCTCAGGCCAAACCGCTAGTGCCGGGCGGTGCCTCGCCTCACAGATGCCGGTAGAGCACCGCCTTCTCGGCCTCGATCTGCGCGCGCATCGATCCGCGCAGCGCTTGCGACGCCTGACAATAACCCGGCCAGTTCTTCACGATCTCGCGCAGGCTCCAGGTGACGATGTGCTCGGACGATGCCGTCATGGCGGCGGTGTTGGTATCGTGGAGCGCGTAGAGCGACGCGGCATCCTCCTCCGAAAGCACCCGCTTGCATTCAACGCACAGCGCATCGACCAGCCGTCGCCGCGCACTACTGGTGCGCGTCAGCCGATAGCGCACGCTCGCGAGCGCCGCCTCGTCAGGCGACGGCCGCTTTGTCAGTTCCTCCAGTTCGTCCAGCATTTGCAGCAACTGCGCGTGCAGATCATGGAGTTCGGACATGGTCTCACTCTGGAAAAATGGGTTGGTGGCGGCACTTAGCGTCGCCGGCGCGCCGGGACATCGCAGGGAAATCCCGGAGCCTTAGCGCTGGTAACGCTTGAGCAGCGCGCGCGCCTGCGCGACGTGCATCGCTTCGATCATGCGGTTTCCGAAGCGCTCGGCGCCGCCGGTAGCGGCGGCGATCAGCGCCGCCGCATCGACCAGTTCGTCATCGCTCGGTCCGAACGCCTGCGCGGCAATCTGAATCTGATCGGGATGGATCAGCGACTTGCCGTCGAAGCCGAGCGCGCGGCCGTGGCGGCATTCCGCGGCAAGCCCCTCGGGATCGTCGAGCGCGTTGAACACGCCGTCGATCGCCCAGATCCGGCTCGCCCGCGCGGCAAGCACGATCGTCTGGAGCGCCAGCGCGAGCCCCTCGCGCCCGGCGCCCGCCGGGATGCCGAGCGTCGCGCGCAGATCGTTGGCCCCGGCCAGCAGCCCGGCCACGCCTGGCACCGCCGCGATGCCTGCGGCGGCGAGCACGCCGCGTGGAGTCTCGATCATCGCGAGCAACGGCTTGCCCACCGCGGCGACCGCGGCTGCTTGCTCGGCAGTCTCGGCCTTGGGGACGACGACGAAATCGCACATCGACTCGGCCACGGCGGTGAGGTCGGCGGCGTGCTCGCCGGACTCGGTCGCGTTGATCCGGATTGCGCACAGCCCGCGGCCGAAGCCCTCGGCCGCGGCAGCCACCGCCGCCGCTCGCGCCATGGCCTTGGCGTCTTCGCGCACGGCGTCCTCGAGGTCGAGGATCACCATGTCGGCGTCGAGGGTGCGCGCCTTGGCGATCGCGCGCGGATTGGAGGCGGGCAGGAACAGCGCAGTGCGCGGCGCCAGTCGGGCTGTGGTCATGGCCCGACTCTATGCTAGCAAGGCGAGCGAAATGCGAGGGGAGTCGGGATAATGGACGTGCTGAACGTATTTCTGGTCGTCGTGGTGGCGGTGGTGCTGCTCTACCTGTTTTCGAGCGTGAAGATCGTCACCCAGGGCTATCAATATACGATCGAATATTTCGGGCGCTTCACCGCGGTCGCCTCCCCGGGCCTCAATTTCTACCCCGCCTTCTTCTATCGCGTCGGCCGCAAGGTGAACATGATGGAGCAGGTGATCGACATTCCGGGCCAGGAAATCATCACCAAGGACAATGCGATGATCTCGACCGACGGGGTCGTGTTCTTCCAGGTCCTCGATGCCGCCAAGGCTGCGTACGAAGTTTCGGACCTCTACGTCGCATTGCTCCAGCTCACCACGACCAACCTCCGCACCGTGATGGGCTCGATGGACCTCGACGAGACACTGTCCAAGCGCGACGAGATCAATGCCCGCCTGCTCAACGTCGTCGACCACGCGACCACTCCATGGGGCGTCAAGATCACCCGCGTCGAGATCAAGGACATCCGCCCGCCGGCCGACATCGTCAATGCGATGGGCCGCCAGATGAAGGCCGAGCGCGAGAAGCGCGCCAACATCCTCGAGGCCGAGGGATCGCGCGCCTCCGAGATCCTGCGCGCCGAGGGGCAAAAGGCCGCGCAGGTCCTCGAGGCCGAGGGCCGCCGCGAGGCCGCGTTCCGCGATGCCGAGGGGCGCGAGCGTTCGGCCGAGGCCGAGGCGGTAGCGACACGCACGGTTTCCGAGGCGATCGAAAGCGGCAGCACCCAGGCGATCAACTATTTCATCGCGCAGAAATATGTCGAGGCGATCGGCAAGTTCGCGACCTCGCCCAACGCCAAGACGATCCTGTTCCCGGTCGAAGCGACCCAGCTGATGGGCACGCTGGGCGGCATCGGCGAACTGGCACGCGAAGCGATCGGCGGCGCCGGTCCCCGCCCCCCGGCCCCGCCGGCGCCGGCATCGCCGCGCGCCCGTCCCACGCCCTTCGGCACCCAGGAGGGCTGAGCCATGGCCGCCTTGCTTGCCACCCCCGGGCTCTCTTGGCTGATCCTCGCGGCGGTGCTCGCGATCACCGAATTGCTAGTGCCGGGGATCTTTCTCGTCTTCGTCGCGGCGGGCGCGGCAGTGACCGGGGTGGTGACGCTGATCATCCCGGACTTTGCGCTGACCTTCCAGGTTGCGGTGTTCGTCGTCGCCGCTTCGGCCGCGGTGGCGCTCGGGCGGCGCTGGTATATCAACAACCCGGTGCCGAGCGCCGATCCGCTACTCAACGATCGCGTCGCGCGGCTGATCGGCGAAGTGGTGACCGTGGTCGAGCCGATCTCGGCGGGCAAGGGCAAGGTCCGCGTCGGCGACGGCGAATGGCTCGCCTCGGGCCCGGACGCACCCGTCGGCACGCATGTCCGGATCGTCGGCGCGATCGGGACCTCGCTCACCGTCGAACCCGTAACCGCCTGACTTCCAGGGAGTGACCATGCGTACCACGCGCCGCCAGCTTCTGCTCGGCACCGCCGGAGCCCTTGCCACCACCGCGCTGCCGCGTGCGGCGAATGCGCTGTTCGCAGATGGCGACGCGCAGGCCGAGGCATTGCTGACGCGCACCGCCGAGACGTTCCTTACGCTCTATCCCGAGACCGCGACCTCGCTGGGGATCGACAAAGACGCCCGCGCGCAACTCAAGCATCAGCTCGCCGATCGCTCGCCCGAAGGCCAGGGCAAGATCGCGGCGCATCTCCGCCAGACATTGGCCGATCTCGGCAAGCTCGACATGGCAACGCTCAGCCCGCTGACGCGCACCGATGTCGAAGTGGTCCAGGCCTCCTATTCGACCGCGCTCGAAGGCTTTGCCTTCCCCTATGGCGATGTCGCGGTCGGCAGCTGGCGCAACACGCCCTATGTCGTCGTCCAGAATGTCGGCGCGTATCTCGACGTGCCGCGGATGCTCGACACCGATCATCAGGTGAACACGCCCGAGGATGCCGAAGCCTATCTCGACCGGCTCGAATCCTATGCCGATCAGCTCGACGGCGAGACCGAGCGGCTGAAGATCGCCGATAGCCAAGGCGTGATCGCGCCGGACTTCCTGCTCGACAAGGCGCTCGAGCAATTGAAGCTCGCGCGCGGCGGCAACACCGCCGGCTGGGGGCTGGTGACCTCGCTCGCCAATCGCAGCGCGGGGATGGAAGGCGATTTCGGCAACAGCGCCTGGATGCTCGCCAACGACAAGATCGCCCCCGCGCTCGACCGCCAGCTCGCCGAGCTCGAGCGCCAACGCGCCCGCGCCACATCCGATGCGGGGGTGTGGAAGTTCAAGGACGGCGACGCGTATTATGCCTGGGCGCTGCACGCGGGCACCACGACCCGGATGAGCCCGCAAGAGGTTCACCAGATGGGCCTCGACCAGCTCGCCGCGATCCAGGCCGAGATGAACACGATCCTGAAGAAGGAGGGCTATAGCCAGGGCAGCGTCGGCGCGCGGATGGAGGCGCTTGCCAAGGACCCGCGCTTCACCTTTGCCGAGGGCGACACGGGCCGGGCCGAGATCCTGAAGTTCCTCAACACCCGCATCACCGACATCCGGTCGCGGATGCCGCAGGCGTTCGACACGCTGGTGAAGGGCAATGTCGAAGTGCGCCGCCTGCCGCCCGAGGAAGAGCCGGGTGCACCGGGCGCTTACGGCGGACCGGGTTCGATCGACGGGACGATTCCGGGCAAGTTCTGGATCAATCTGCGCTCCACCAGCCTGCACACCCGTTTCAGCCTCCCCGATCTCGCCTATCACGAGGCGATCCCCGGCCATGTCTGGCAGGGCGAATATACCTTCAAGCTGCCGCTTGTTCGCAGCCTTCTACAATTCAACGCCTATTCCGAGGGCTGGGCGCTCTACGCCGAGCAGCTCGCCGACGAACTGGGTGTCTATGCCGACAATCCAGCCGAGAAGCTCGGCTATCTCCAGTCGCTCGGCTTTCGCGCGTGCCGCCTGGTGGTCGACACCGGGCTCCACGCAAAGCGCTGGACGCGCAAGCAGGCGATCGACTGGTTCGTCCAGGCCAATGGCTCGTCGGAGCAGGAAGTCTCGGGCGAAGTCGACCGCTATTGTTCCTGGCCGGGGCAGGCATGCGGCTACAAGGTCGGCCACAGCGAAATCAACCGGTTGCGCGACCGCGCCAAGGCCGCTCTGGGTCCTCGCTACGACTTCAAGGCGTTCAACGACGCCGTGGTGCTCGGCGGCAACGTCCCGATGACCGTGCTCGGGCGCGTCGTCGACCGGCATATCGCGGCGCGGAAAGCATGATCCTGCGGCGCTGGCGCGGGGTGATCCGCACCCAAGAGCGGAATGCCTATCGCGACTATATCGCTGCGACCGGCGGCACCGATTATACGTCGACGCCGGGCAATCTGGGTTTTCAAATGCTGTTCCGCGATCTGGGCGACGGCACTACCGAAGTGACGACGCTGAGCTGGTGGCATAGCCTCGACGATATCCGCGGCTTCGCGGGGGCGGATATCAGCATCGCGCGCTATTATCCGGACGACGATCGCTATCTGCTCGAGCGGCCGATTCATGTCGAGCATCACGACATCGTCGCAGGCGGCGCGCAGCCCTGACTGCAAACCTCAATCGGCCACGAGGACCTCAGTTGAGGCCCGCAACGCCTGCAATCGCCTCGATGACTTCGGCCACGGTCGAGCCGACGACGACTTCATGAGTCTTGTCGAAGCCGATGACGCCCATTTCGACGCCGGCGAGGTCGATCGACGAAACCGTGCGGACCGCGGTCACGTTGATGAGGATCGGCTCGCCGTTGATCGCCTTCAAAGAGATGAACTTCACTTGGGATCCCCGCTTGGTCTTCCTCCTTATAGAGCGGACCACGACGCAGGGACCCGATCGGCGCGAGAATGTCGCCGGCCTGGCGCGGCCATCAGCTCTTGCCGAACAGCCCCGAAGCAAGGCCGCCGAGCTTGCCGAGCGTCCCTTCGCCCTCGAGCAGCTGCGCGAACCGGCCGAGCGAGCCCTCACCGCCGATATGGCCGATGATCTCGCGGATCTTGTCCACCGGTAGCCCGGTGGCGGAAGCAGCGCCTTCGGCGGTGTCGCCGTCCGTGGGATGGAATTTGGCGAGCGCCTGCACTGCCGATTCGACTTGCTCTGGCGAGAGGCCGACCTTTTTTGCAAGGTTGGCGATATCCACGTTCTGAGTGACTTGGCCGAGAATGCCGTCGAGAATGCTCATGATCGCCTCCTGCGCGTGGTGCCACTTCCGGCGAAACTAGCACGCCTCGGGGAAGGGTGCACGGTCGGGATGCACGAAGCCGAGGCGCGCGGGCACCGAGAATAGCCGCTCGCGGCTGTAGAAGCCGAGCGGCCAGTCGCGGTGGCCGGTCGGCGAGACGAGCAGCGCGTTGACACGTTCGGCAAGTCCCCCCGGCGGATTGCAGCGGAGAAAGAGGCGGACGCCGGCGACATAAATGCGCGTAATGGTGTCGTGATAGCCGCCCGCATCGTCGTTCACGCCGCCGACGCTTTCGTTGAAGCGGGATATCAACCCGGCGATCTCCGCATCCACGTCCAGGTCGGGCCGTTCAGCGAGCAGATAGAGACAGGCAGCGAGGTGCGCCTCGTGGGTCCAGTCCTCCTTGGCGAGGCGGCATGCGAGCAGCCCTTCGCCGAGGCGCACAACCTCGGCGTCGGTGGCGAACAGGCGGGGTGAGAAGTCGGTCATCCAATAACTTGTCACCGTGCTTCTGCGAAAGCAGGAGCCCATAATCACAACCGAAAAGCCTACCGCTCTGGGCTCCTGCTTTCGCAGGAGCACATGATCCCATTCAGGCAGGCAACGGCGCACGCGGCGCCGATTGACGCACGCCTTCGTCGACATGCGCTGTGAACTGGGCGAAGTTCGCGTTGAACAAGTCGACCAGCTTCGCGGCGGTCGCGTCATACTGTGCCTTGTTGGCCCAGCGCGCGCGCGGATCGAGCACCGTCGAGTCGACGCCGCTCACTGCAACTGGCACGTTGAAGCCGAAATTCGGATCCACTCGAAATACGGCATCGCTGAGGCTGCCATCAAGCGCGGCGTTGAGCAATGCGCGGGTCAGCCTGATCGGCATTCGCTCGATGCCGGGATCGGTGGCCATCCCCCCTGCCCAGCCGGTATTGACCAGCCAGCAATCGACTCCGCCCCTGGCGATCCGCTCCTTGAGCAAATTGCCATATTCGGAGGGGTGGCGCGGCATGAACGCGGCGCCGAAGCAGGTCGAAAAGGTCGCTTCAGGCTCGGTGACGCCGATTTCAGTGCCCGCGACCTTGGCGGTATAGCCCGAGAGGAAATGATACATTGCCTGGTCGGGGGTGAGCTTGGCGATCGGCGGCATGATCCCGAAGGCATCGGCGGTGAGGAAGATGATGTTCTTCGGCACCGGACCGAGATTGTGCTCGGATGCGTTGGGGATGAAATCGATCGGATAGGCGCCGCGGCTGTTCTCGGCGAGCGCCGCGTCGTCGAGATCGAGCTCGCGGCTCTCGCCGTCCATCGCGACATTCTCGAGCACCGTGCCGAAACGTTTCGTGGTCGCGAAGATCTCAGGCTCGGCCTCGGCCGAAAGGCGGATCATCTTGGCGTAGCAGCCGCCTTCGAAATTGAAGACCGCAGTGTCCGACCAGCCATGCTCATCATCGCCGATCAGCGTCCGGCTGGCGTCAGCGGAGAGCGTCGTCTTGCCGGTGCCCGACAGGCCGAAGAACACCGCAGTATCGCCGTTCGGGCCAATATTGGCCGAGCAGTGCATCGGCATGACCCTTTGGGGCGGCAGCAGATAGTTGAGGAGTCCGAACACGCCCTTCTTCATCTCGCCGGCATAGGCGGTGCCGCCGATCAGGATCAGCTTGTCGGTGAGGCTTACCGCGATCACCGTCTCGCTACGCGCGCCGTGGCGCTCGGGGTCGGCGCGGAAGCTGGGCAAGTCTATGATGGTATATTCAGGCGCGAAGCCGTCGAGTTCGCTCGCTTCCGGCCGCACCAGCATCGTACGGATAAACAGGCTGTGCCAGGCGAGTTCGTTGATCACGCGCACATTGACGCGATGCTCGGGCTGCGAGCCGCCGTAGAGATCCTGGACGAACAGGGTGTCGCGCTGCGCCAGTTCGGCGAGGAAATCCGCCTTGAGCGCAGCAAAATGCTCAGGCGTCATCGGCTTGTTGGTCTTGCTCCACCAGACATTGCTCTCGGTCTCCGCGTCGCGGACGATGAACTTGTCGTTGGCCGAGCGGCCGGTATGCTTGCCGGTGGAAACCACCAGCGGGCCGTCCTTGGCGAGTCTGCCCTCGCCGCGGCGCAAGGCATGCTCCACCAAGGGTGCGGTTTCGAGATTCCAGAATAGCTGCGCCACGGTCGCGATGCCCTGAGCATCGAGACCGTGGCGCGGGGTGCGCGTGGTCGACATCCAACCTCCAAGGTCGCTAAGCCCCTGCCCGAGGGCGGGGCCGCGTTATCAATGGCCCGGGCATAGGCAGCGGGCGCGAAGGGCGTCAATCCGGGTAAGCGTTGTCAGTAGATTGAGCCGGTCACGACTTTGCTTTAACCGGTGACTGATGCTCCAAAGCCACGCACGCTCCCCGGCATGACCGCAACGATCGCGCTGGTCGATGACGACCGCAACATCCTGACCTCGGTCTCGATCGCCCTCCAGACCGAGGGCTTCCTGACCCGCGTCTATTCGGACGGCGAGAGTGCGTTGAAGGCGCTGATCGAGAACCCCCCCGATCTCGCAGTGCTCGACATCAAGATGCCCAAGATGGACGGGCTCGAGCTGCTGCGACGGCTGCGCGAGAAGAGCGCGATCCCGGTGATCTTCCTCACCAGCAAGGACGACGAACTCGATGAGGCGCTCGGGCTGGCGATGGGTGCCGACGACTATATTTCGAAGCCGTTCAGCCAGCGCCTGCTGATCGCCCGCATCCGCGCGATCCTCCGCCGGACCGAACCCACCCAGCCGAGCGCCGAGGGTGGCGAGCAGGTCCCGGCGGAAGCGCTCGAGCGCGGACGGCTGACGATGGACCCGGCGCGGCACCGCGTCACCTGGGGCGGCACCAACGTGACGCTGACCGTCACCGAGTTCCTGATCCTCGAGACGCTCGCGCAGCGCCCGGGAATCGTCAAGACACGCAATCAGCTGATGGACGCGGCCTATCAGGACGACATCTATGTCGACGACCGCACCATAGACAGCCACATCAAGCGCGTGCGGCGCAAATTCCGGCAGGTCGATCCCGAGTTCGATGCTATCGAAACGCTGTATGGCGCCGGTTATCGCTTCTCGGACGAATAACGAGCGCGACCTCGCGCTCAAATGGTCGAACCGCGTCAGCCTCACGCCGAGGATCCTCGCGGTCAACATCTTCGCGCTCGCCTTGCTTGGCAGCGGCTTTTTCTACCTCGATTCGTATCGAAGCCGGATCGTCGACAGCCGGGTGGCGCAGGCACGCGGCGAGGTCCGGCTGATCGCACAGGCAGTGGCATCGGCGACTCCGGAGCGCCGTGACTTGCTCGTGCTCAGCCTCGCCCGCGATACCGGCACCCGCGTGCGGCTCTATGATGAGAGCGGCAAGCTGATCACCGACAGCCACGATCTCGGGCTGCGCAATCTCGTGCTGCGCGACCCCGACAAGGATCCGCCGAACCAGACCACCGCGCGCTTCCTCGATGCGTTGATCGACACCGTGGCGGGGGCGGACCGTGCCCCGCTCTATCGCGAGCGGCGGCGTGATCGCGGGCTCGATTGGCCCGACGTCCGCACGGCGCGCGAGACGCACGGCACGCCGGCGACGGTCTGGCGCGCGCCAGATCGCACGCCGGTGATCACTGCGGCGGCACCGATCACCCAATTGGGCGTGGTGATGACGACGGTCAACGCGCGCGACATCACTCAGACCGTCAGGCTGGAGCGCTTCCGACTGGGCGTGGTGGTGGCGATCGTCTCGCTGCTGTCGATCCTGCTTTCGCTTTTCCTGGCGCGGACGATCGTTCGGCCGTTGCGGCGGCTGGCGCGGGCGGCGGTACGCGTCCGGCTGGGGCGTGCGCGCGAGGTGATCGTGCCGCGCCTGCCCGAGCGCAGCGACGAGATCGGATTGCTGGCGCGCGCCATCTCGGACATGAGCCAGGCGTTGCGCGCGCGGATCGACGCCACCGAGAGTTTCGCGGCGGATGTGACGCACGAACTCAAGAACCCCCTCGCCTCGCTCCGGTCGGCGGTCGAAGGTCTCTCCAAGGTCAAGGATCCGGCGCTGCAGGAGCAATTGCTCGCAATCGTGCGCGACGACGTCCACCGGCTCGACCGGCTGATCACCGACATATCGGACGCCTCGCGCCTCGATGCGCAGCTCAGCCGCGCCACCTTCGAGCCGATCGACGTCGGCGCGATGATCGCGGCGTTGCTCGAGCAACGCGAGACGCGCGGCCTGCCAAATGACATCCGCATCCTGTTCGATCGCCGCCCCGGCGCGTCGCTCACGGTGCTCGGCGAAGGCGCGCGGCTCGAGCGGGTGTTCGAGAATCTGATCGAGAACGCCGTGTCCTTCTCGCCGGCAGGCGGCTTGGTCACCATCTCCGCGACGAGCGACCGCGAGATGCTCGTCGTGCGAGTCGAGGACGAGGGCCCGGGCGTGCCTGACGAAGCGCGCGAGGCGGTTTTCCGCCGATTCCACTCCGTCCGACCGCAAAGTGAAGCCTTTGGTCAGCATTCGGGGCTAGGTCTTGCCATCGCACGCACCATCGTCGAAGGCCATCAGGGGAGCATTTCAGTGGAAACACGCGAGGATCGATTGCGCGGAGCGCGGTTCGTAGTGCGGCTGCCATTGGTGGAGCGCGACTGATGCCCGAAATCCGGCTTCCCGAAGTCTCGTCGGAGACCGTACACGGCGCCTGCGTCGCGATCGGCGGGCGCGCAGTGCTCATCGAAGGACGCTCGGGCGAGGGCAAATCCGATCTCGCGTTGCGCCTGATCGACCGTGGGGCCGCACTCGTCGCCGACGGCCAAATCGTCTGCCAGCGGCATGAGGGCGGACTGATCGCCTGCGCGCCGGCGGGGCTTGCGGGAAGGATCGAAGTGCGCGGGCTGGGCATTGTCGAGATGCCCAATGTCGAGCGTGCTCCGGTGGATCTGCTGATCGTCATCCTCGATGCTCCGCCCCGGTTTCCGGAAGATCCCCGAACCCGGCGGATCGCCGGGATCGACGTGCCGGTGCTGGCGCTTGCCGCGCTCGAGCCTTCGGCGCCGATCAAGGTCGAACTCGCGCTCAGACAGGCGCTCCAGTGAGCGAGCGACGACCCAAACAGATATTGCTCGTCACTGGTCTCTCGGGTGCCGGCAAATCGACTGTGTTGCGGACGCTCGAGGATCTCGGCTGGGAGACGGTGGACAACCTCCCGCTCCTCCTGCTGCACCGCTTGCTCGATACCCCGCCGGGCGAAGGGACGGATGGCGACGACGCGCGCCCGCTCGCGTTGGGCATCGGCACCCAGACCCGCGGATTCGATGCCGAGAGCATCGTCCAGCGCATCAAGAAGCTGAGCGAGCAGGACGGTCATCAGGTCGGCACCTTGTTCCTCGAATGCGCCGGCGCGGAGCTCGAGCGGCGCTATTCGGAGACGCGGCGGCGCCACCCGCTGGCGCAGGATCGCCCGGCCAGCGACGGCATCGCACGCGAGCGCGAATTGCTCACGCCGCTGCGGCGCTGGTCGAACCGGCTCATCGACACCACCAATTTCTCGTCCAACGAATTGCAGCAGCAGATCCGCTCGACCTTCGCCGGGGAGGGAATGGGCGAGACCGTGCTGACGATCACCTCTTTCGGCTTCGCCCGCGGACTGCCGCGCGATGCCGATCTGGTGTTCGACATGCGCTTCCTGCGCAATCCACATTGGGTGGAAGTGCTTCGCCCGGGGACCGGCCGCGACGTGGAGGTCTCGGACTATATCGCCGAGGATCCCGCTTATGGACAGGCGATGGCGCAGATCGAGGCGCTGCTGCTGCTGCTGCTGCCCCGCTATCAGGCTGAGGGAAAAGCATATGTTACCGCCGCGTTCGGCTGTACGGGGGGGCGCCACCGCTCGGTCCACGTCGCCGAACGGATGGCGCGGCGGTTGCGTGAGGAAGGATTTTCGCCCACGGTGACGCACCGCGATTTGCAGACCGCGCCGCAGGACTCGCTGGAGGGGGCCCCGGTGACCATATCAGGGGGCGGAGTTTGAAATGATTGGTTTGGTGCTCGTGACGCACGGACGACTCGCCGAAGAGTTCGTGGTCGCGATGGAACATGTAGTGGGCAAGCAGGAGCGGATCGAACCGATCTCGATCGGCCCCGACGACGACATGGAAGCCCGCCGCGCCGACATCGCCGCGGCGATCGCGCGCGTCGACGAAGGCCGCGGGGTGATCGTGCTCAGCGACCTGTTCGGCGGCACGCCGTCTAACCTCGCCATCTCGTTGATGGAAGCGGGGCGGATCGAAGTCATCGCCGGGATCAACCTGCCGATGTTGATCCGGCTGGGAAGCGCGCGCAAGGCGATGAAAGTGACCGAGGCGGTTGCCGCCGCGCGCGACGCGGGGCGCAAATACATCACCGTCGCATCCGAAGTTTTGGGAGAGGCCGCCGCGTGAGCCGTGCGACGCGTAACGTATTGATCGAGAACCAACGCGGCCTGCACGCCCGCGCGAGCATGGCGTTCGTCACGCTCGCGTCGAGCCACCCCGTCGAGCTCACCGTCGAGAAGGATGGATCGAGCGCCTCGGGTACTTCGATCCTCGACCTGATGATGCTGGGCGCCGCCAAGGGCGACAGCATCACGATCAGCGCCGAAGGCGACGGCGCGCACGAGGCGGTGCAGGCGCTGGCGGAGCTCGTCGAGGCGCGCTTCGGCGAAGACTGAGCCGGGCCATGCCCCGCGAGATAACCGCTTTCTCCAACCCGCTGATCAAGCGCGTCCGGCTGCTGCGCGAAAAGCGGCATCGGCGCGAGGAAGGGCTGTTCCTCGCGGAGGGGCTGCGCATCCTGACCGAGGCGCGCGAGGCCGGGCGGCTGCCCGAATATCTGTTTTTCGCCAAGGACATGGCGAGCCACCCTCTGGTCCTCGCTTTGGTCGCGGCGACCGAGGCAGCGGGCGGCGAGGCAATCGAGACCAATGCCGACATCCTCTCCAAGCTTTCGGGTAAGGACAATCCCGGTGCGGTGGTGGGCGTCTATCCCGAGTTCGCGCTGGGCCTGGACGATCTCGACCGGAACACGTCGCCGATCTGGCTGGTCGCCGAACGGCTGCGCGATCCCGGCAATCTCGGCACGATCCTGCGCACCGGCGATGCCGTCGGCGCGGGCGGGCTGATCCTGATCGACGAATGCGTCGATCCCTTCTCGGTCGAGGCGGTTCGGGCGAGCATGGGGGCGCTGTTCACCATGCCCGTCGCCAAAGCGAGCTGGGCCGAGTTCGTACCCTGGCTCCGCGCGGGCCCGGGACAATTGGTGGGGCTCAGCCTCGACACCGAATATGATTACAAGGCGCCAGCCTATGCCGCGCCGACGTTCCTGCTCACCGGCAACGAAGCACAGGGCATGCCCGACTTCATGGCCGCCGAGTGCGACCTGCTGGTCAAGATTCCGATGCTCGGCAAGGCCGACAGCCTCAATGCCGCCGTCGCGACAGCCGTGATGGCATATGAGGTGCTGAGCAGGACGCGCGGGGCATCCTGAACGGAAGCCGATCGTTACGGCCATGCATTGTTCAGCCGCGGGGCGGCAGAGCGCCATGACCAAGGAGACCAAGTCGTGATCAAACTCGCCGCCGCCGGATTGCTGATGCTGACCGCCCTGCCCGCTTCCGCCCAGTCGAATGCCCAGCCGTATCGTGCGAGCGGCACCGAGCCGTTCTGGTCGCTGACGATCGACGGGTCGACGATCCGCTACCAGCCGGCAGCCGGTCGCGTCGTCAGCGTCGCGCGCCCGCGGCCGACCATCGGCTTCAACGGCGAGAATTACCGTACCCGCCGCCTCACTGTCGACATCACCCATGTCGAGTGCAGCGACGGCATGAGCGACCGGACCTATCACGATACCGTGACGATCAATGTCGGCGGACGCACGTTGCGCGGCTGCGGCGGCGAAATCCTGTCCGAGCGCCCTGCCCAGGCGTCTTTGCTCGAAGGCAGCTGGCGGATCGAGTCGATCGGCGGGCGGCCGGTTGCGCCGCGCACCACGCCGCGCGTGACGTTCAGCGGCGATCGGATCAGCGGCAATGCCAGTTGCAACAATTTCAACGGCAGCTTCCGCTTCGAGCGCGGGCGGCTGACGGCGGGCCGGCTCGCCTCGACCCGGATGGCGTGCATGCAGCGAGCGGAGAACGTGCAGGAGAGCGCGGTGCTGCGGATCCTGGGCGAGCCACTGAGCGTCAGCCGCAACCGCGCCGGCAAGCTCGTGCTGACCAGTACCGGGGGCAGCCGGCTGGTGCTGGCGCCGGAGCGCCGGCGCTAAGCCCCTAGAATTGATTCACTTAGATTGAACCGCCCGGGAAAAGCAGCGATTCCATCAATATGGAATCGACCCTGGGGTCAGGGCGCAATAGGAAGCCGTTCGCGATCAACGCGAGGGCGATCGCGCCGCCGCGTACGCATCCGACGAAGCGAAAGTCAGACCAGGGTCACAGTGTCGCGCATGTCCGAACGGCGACCGGCCATCCCGGTATCACAAAGGTCTGCCCAGACGTGCATGGTGCTTCCGTGGGGATCCATATTGTCAAAGAGCGGCCGCAGGGCGGTAGCGCATCGCTTTCAGCAAACGAAATCCTACATTGCAAGAGGTATTCAGACCTGGATCGCAAGCCAAGGGAAGCGCCACCGCCTAGCCGCTAACTATTCGATATCTAACTGAATACAGGCCCTAGAGTCGATTTCATCTAGATTGAACGGCCGGCACGGGACAACAGCCTGACCCGTTTGAAACAGGACGGCGGTAGGTGGGATGGGGCGTCGCGGCATTCTTATTCGGCGGCCTTTACCTCTCGCTCCGACTCGGGCTCATCCGCATGGCTGGCGAGCAGTTCGATGGGGGGAATGCCCTCGATCTCGCGGGCGCCCGTTTCGATGTTGAGGTCCTTGAGCTTGCGCGCGCTGACCAATGCCCGGTTCTCAAGACTGTTGGCGAAGGTGTTGAAATTCTTGACTGCGGTGTTGAGCCCACCGCCCACTACGCGCAAGTCGCCGAGGGCCTTGGCGAGTCGGTCGTACAACTCCTTGCCGAGCTCGCCGATCTGGCGGGCCTCCTTGGCGAGCTTCTCCTGCCGCCACACCGCGGCGACGGTGCGCGCGATCGCGATCAGATTGGTCGGAGTCGAGAGCAAAACCCGCTTGTCGAACGCGAAATCCCATAGCGTGGGATCATGCTCCAAGGCCGCCGAGAGGAAATGCTCGCCGGGGACGAACATGATCACATAGTCCGGCGCGTCCTCGAACTGGCTCCAATAGGCCTTGTTGCCGAGCCCGTTGATATGCGCGCGCATCGAATCGGCATGCGCCTTGAGCCCGGCGAAACGCTCGATATCGTCGACCGCGCCGAACGCATCCTGATAGGCGTTGAGCGACACCTTGGCGTCGATCACCAGCGCGCGGCCACCGGGCACGCGCACGATCGCGTCGGGGCGCAGCCGGCCGCCATCCTCGCCCGCGGTATTCACTTCGGTCTGGAAGTCGGTGTGTTCGGAGAGCCCGCAGGTTTCGAGCACGTTCTTCAATTGCTGCTCACCCCAGCGCCCGCGCGACTTGGGGGCGTTGCGCAGCGAATTGACCAATTTGGCAGCTTCGGTGCTGACCTTCTCCTGGCCGATCCGCATCTGCTCGATCTGGCCCTTGAGTTCGCCGAATGCGTCGCGCCGCTCGGCCTCGACCTTGGCGACACCCTCCTCGTAGCGCTGGAGGCGTTCGCTGACCGGCTGCAGCATCGACTTGAGGTTTTGTCCGGCAACCTCTTCGGATTGCTTGAAGCGTGCTTCGGCGCGCTCGAGAAAGGCCTTCTGGGTCTCGCCGAGCATCGTGGTGGCGAGTTCGCGGAACTGGCCGGCCATCGCCTCGCGCGCGCCCTTGAACTCGTTGAGTCGCTCTTCGAAGGCTTCTGCCTTTGCGCGGAGTTCGGTGAGCTGGAGCCGGGCTTGGTCGCGCTCGTCACGGATATGTGCGAGCTCCGCCCGGAGCCCAGGGATTTCCGCCGCCCGTTCCTCCGCCGCTGCGAGATCCGAAATTGCCGCCTTGAAGTCCGCTTCGCGACGATCGCGTTCGGCGCGGGCTTCGGCAACGCCACGGGTACCGAGGAACCAGCCGAGCGCCAGGCCGGCGAACAGCGCAATGACGGTCAGGATGAGTGCGAGCGAGTCCAACCTTGCCTCCCGGAACAGAAGGCGAACCTAGCCCGCGTCGGGGATGGGAGCAACCAGATACTCGTCGTCCCGGCCTTCGCCGGGATGACGGCGTGCTTATGCGGCGGCTTTCCGCGCCTTGGCCAGCTTCTTGAGGATCATGTCGCGCTTGAGGCGCGAGAGATGGTCGATGAACACCACGCCTTCGAGATGGTCCATCTCGTGCTGGATGCAGGTGGCGAGCAGACCCTCGAAGGCCTCGTCATGCGCTGCACCTTGCGCATCGAGCCATCTGACCCGGCAATGCGCCGGGCGCTCGACCTCGGCGAACTGCTCGGGGATCGACAGGCAGCCTTCGGTATATACCGACTGATCCTCGGCGGGATCGAGGATCTCGGGATTGATGAAGACGCGCGGGGCGCGGATCGGCTTGCCTTCCTCATCCTCTTCTTCCTGCAGGTCCATCACGATCACCCGCTTGGGCACGCCGACCTGGATCGCGGCCAAGCCGATGCCGGGGGCATCGTACATCGTGTCGAACATGTCGGCGACCAGATCGCGCAATGCATCGTCCACCGTCTCGACGGGCGTGGAGATCAGGCGAAGGCGCGGATCGGGAACTTCGAGGATGGGTAGGACGGCCATTGGCCTAAAATAGTCGGCGCGCGCAAAGTCGCAAGCGTGCAGCGCTATTTATCAGGCGACCGGGCGGCGCGCACGGAGCGCCTGAGCGAGAGTCCCTTCGTCGAGATAGTCGAGCTCGCCGCCTACGGGCAGGCCATGGGCGAGCTGGGTAAGGCGAATCGGATAGGATTCGAGCCGCTCGGCGAGGTAATGCGCGGTGGTCTGGCCATCGAGCGTAGCGTTCATCGCGAGGACGACTTCGTCGATCCCGCCTGCCGCGACGCGGCGGACGAGGCTGTCGATGCGCAGATCCTCGGGCCGAACGCCCTCGAGCGCGGAAAGCCGGCCACCGAGCACGTGAAACTTGCCGGGAAACAGCCGCGAGCGATCAAGCGCCCAGAGATCGGCGACTTCCTCGACCACGCAAAGCGACCGGGCATCGCGGCGCGGATCGGCGCACACCGCGCAGGGGTCGCTGGTATCGACATTTCCACAAGCGCCGCAAGTGCTGAGCCCGCGGCTGACCGCGTCGAGCGCCGAGAGCAACGGATCGAGCGCGGTCTCGCGCTTCTTGAGCAGATGGAGCACCGCACGACGGGCCGAACGCGGGCCGAGGCCGGGGAGGCGCGAGAGCGCCTGGGTCAGGGCTTCGATTTCGGGGGAGGCCATCACGGAGAGATAGTCTTGCGGTCGCAAGAAGCAAACTCTCCCGCCGCGCAAAGGCCGGGATCCGAGGCGGTCGGCGGGCTTCGCGCCCACGACATCCCGGCTTTCGCCGGGATGTCGAATATGCGTATGGGCGAGCCATGCGGATCATCTTCATGGGAACCCCCGAATTCGCCGTCCCCGTGCTCGACGCGCTGGTCGAGGCCGGCCACGACCTGGTGGCCGTGTACAGCCAGCCGCCGCGGCGTGGGAATCGCGGCAAGACGGCGCCGTCGCCGGTGCACGCGCGCGCCGAGGTGCTGGGAATCGAAGTGCGCACGCCTCCCTCCTTGCGCGACGCCGAGGCGCAGGCGGCGTTTGCAGTGCTGGATGTGGAAGTGTCGATAGTGGCGGCCTATGGGCTGATCCTGCCGCGGCCGATCCTCGAGGCGCCGCGGCTGGGATGCCTCAACGTCCACGGTTCGCTGCTGCCGCGCTGGCGCGGCGCGGCGCCGATCCAGCGGGCGATCCTCGCCGGGGATGCCGAAACCGGCGTGGGGATCATGCAGATGGAGGCCGGTCTCGACACGGGTCCCGTACGGCTTGAGGGGCGCACGCCGGTAGCGCGCAAGACCGCCGGGGAGTTGACCGTCGAACTGAGCGCGATGGGCGCGCGGCTGATGGTCGAAGTGCTTGGCGATATCGACCGCTATCCCGCGCTACCGCAGCCCGAGGATGGCGTCACCTATGCGGCTAAGATCGACAAGGCTGAGGCGCGGCTGGATTTCTCGCAATCGGCCGAAGCGGTCGAGCGGCAGGTGCGCGCGTTCAATCCGGCCCCAGGGGCGTTCTTCGAAGCTGGCGGCGAGCGGGTGCGGATCCATGCGGCCGATGTCGTCGCAGGGCTTGGCGATCCCGGGACGGTGCTGGACGATTTGCTGACGATCGCCTGCGTGGGTGGCGCCCTCCGCCCCACCCTCGTCCAGCGTGCCGGTCGTGGCGTCATGACGTCGGTCGAGCTGCTGCGCGGCTTTGCGATCCCGACCGGCACGCGGCTTTGACGCGGTTCGCGCTCACCGTGGAATATGATGGCCGGCCGTTCATGGGCTGGCAGCGGCAGGACCATGGGCCGAGCGTCCAGCAGGCGATCGAAGCAGCGGCGTTGGCCGTTACCGGCGAGACGGCGACGGTGCATGCCGCCGGGAGAACCGACGCGGGCGTACACGGGCTCGGCATGCGCGCGCATCTCGACATCCTGCGCGATATCACTGCGTTTCGCCTGATGGAGGCGCTCAATGCGCGGCTGAGACCCCATCCCGTGGCGATACTCGATTGCGTCGAAGTGGCGGACGACTGGCACGCGCGGTTTTCGTGCCTTGCCCGGCATTACGAATATCGCATCGTCAGCCGACGCGCGCCGCTGACATGGGAGAAGGGACTGGCTTGGCGGATCCCCGCCGCACTCGATGCCGCCGCGATGCACGAAGCGGCGCAATTGCTGGTCGGGCGGCATGACTTCACAACCTTTCGCTCGGCGCATTGCCAGTCGCAAAGCCCGGTCAAATCGCTCGACCGACTCGACGTCACGCGCGAGGGCGACCGGGTGCTGGTGCATGCCTCCGCGCGATCGTTCCTGCACCACCAGGTCCGCTCGATGGTCGGATGTCTCGGACTGGTAGGTCAAGGCAAATGGAGCGCGGGCGACCTGCGAAAGGCGTTGGAGGCGCAGGATCGGGCGCGGCTCGGATTCAACGCGCCGCCCGACGGACTGTTCTTCGTCCGCGCCGATTATCCCTGACGGCTGAACTTCGCGGCGAGCTCGACATGCGTCGACCAGCGGAACTGGCCGACCGGCTGCACCCAATCGAGCCGGTAACCGGCTTGACATAGAGTTTCAGCATCGCGCGCGAAGGTGCTGGGATTGCACGAGACATAGGCAATTAGAGAGGTGCCGGATTGCGCGATTTCGGTGATCTGCTCGCGTGCTCCGGCGCGAGGCGGATCGAGTATGATCGCGTCGAAATTGGCAAGGTCCTTGGCAGTGACCGGACGGCGGAACAGATCGCGATGTTCGGCGAATACCGCGCGCCCGGCAGCCCCGGCCGCGGCTTTCAAAGCCATGATCGGATCGCGCGCGGCCTCGGCGGCATAGACCTTGGCTTTGGGGAAGGCGAAAGTGAAGGTGCCGAGGCCGGCGAACAGATCGGCGACTGCCCTCGCCTCGCCGGCGATATCCTGCACGGCGGCGACCAGGCTCGCCTCCCCCTCGGGGGTTGCCTGGAGGAAATTGCCCGGCGGAAACGGCACCGCGACACCGCCCAGCGTGACTGTGACCGGCTCGGGCTCATACCGCGCGCTCGGACCGAAGCCTTCGTCGATCGACAGGCGGGCGAGATGGTGGCGGTGCGAGAACGCGCTCAGCGCCTCGGCAGCGGCGAGGCCCTCGGCTTCGAGGCCGTCGATCAATATGTCGGGGCCCTGATCGGTCTGGGTGAGATGCACGTTGATCCGGCGGGTTCCTGGGATCAACGCCGCGAGCATCCCGCGCAACGGCGCAACCAGCGCGAACAGCTCGGGCACGAGGACCCAACACTCCTCCAGATCGATCAGCTCATGGCTGTTCTGGCGAGTGAAGCCCAGGCGAACCTGACGCCCGCGGCGCTCTGCGTGCAGCGTCGCCCGGCGGCGGGTGTTGGGCGGCGACAGCAACGGCGCGCGGATCCAGGTCTCGAGGCCCTGCGCGGCAAGTGCGCCCGCGACACGATCGGCGATGAACTGGGTCCAGCTGGCATCGTCGAGATGCTGGAGCTGGCAACTGCCGCATTCGGGGAAATGCTTGCAGGGTGGCTGCTGGTGATGGGGGCCGGGGACCACGGCGCCCTCGGGGGTGAGCCGATCGCCCGGCGCAGCGAAGGCGGCGTGGCGTCCGTCAGCAGTGACGCCATCGCCCCGCGCGGCAACGCGGAGGACTTCGTCATCGTTCACAGACATTCTGAAATCGCCTTGGGGAGTTGCGCGATCAGGTCATCGGCGATCAGCGCCGGTCCGGCAAGCTGCGCGGCGCGGGCGTGGAGCCATGCCGCGGCTTCGGCGGGGACAATCCCCTTCCCACCCTGCACCACCTGCGCGGCGAGCAATCCGGCGAGGACATCGCCGGTCCCCGCGGTCGACAACCAGGGCGACGCGCCGGCGAGCAACCGGACATCGCCTTTGGGCGATGCGATCACCGTGTCCGCGCCTTTGTGGACGATCGTCGCGCGCGTTTCGGCCGCAGCGGCGAGCGTGCGGTCGATCTTGCTGCCGGCGCCGGCGAACATCCGGTCGAATTCGCCCGAATGCGGGGTGATCCAGGTCGGCGCGTCCCGTGTCCCGAGCCAGCGCGCTGCGCCGGTGCCGAGCAAGGTAAGTGCGTCGCCATCGAGTATCAGTGGGCAGGGTGCGGCGAACGCGACGCTGAGAAAGGCTTCGGCACGGCGATCGCGACCCAGCCCGGGACCGAGCACGACGGCATCGATACGATCCCAGGCGAGGAACTCGGCCAGATCCTCGGCACTGCGCACTTCGCGGCGGACCAGCGCGTCGGGCCCCTCGCCCCACGGACGATCGCCGGCGAGCACGACATAGCCCGCGCCGCCGGCCATAGCCGCGCGGGCAGCGAGGCGCGCGGCACCCGGCATCGCGCCCTCGATCACGGCGACGAGCCCTCGGCTGTATTTGTGGCTGTGCGCGCTTGGCGTTTCGATGCTGGGACGGGCGATCGTGCGCCAGCGCGCGTCGACCGGGATGTCCAGATCGGCCAGCAGGACCGTGCCGCAGCGGGCGAGACCAGCATCGAGCAGATGGCCGGGCTTGAGCGCTCCGAGCGCGAGGGAAACATCGATCCCGCCCGGAGCGCCGAGATCGCCGCCAGTGTCGGTATCGATCCCCGAGGGCAAATCGATCGCCAAGGTGAACTCGGCCTGTTTGCTCAGATCCGCGAAGACGGCGGCCAGGCCGCGTTCGAGCGGGCGAGTAAGGCCGGTGCCGAACAGCCCGTCGACCAGCATCGGTCGCGGGCGCGCGGCGTAGAGCGAACTGGTCGGCCCCTGCCATAATGCGTGCATCCGCTCGGCAGCCCCCGGCGCCGGCACCCCGGTGGCGACCAGGCTGACGTCATGACCGTCGTTCCTGAGCAGGCGCGCCGCGACATAGGCATCACCGCCGTTGTTGCCGGGCCCGGCTAGGATCAGGATCGGGCGGCCCGCCGCGAAGCGCGCGGTCTCGCGGGCGACCGCGGACCCCGCCCGCTCCATCAATTCGTCCTGCGAGACGCCACGGGCGAAAACCGCCTGCTCGGCGGCGCGCATCTCGGCAGCGGTGACGATCGGAGCGCCCGGGATCATCGGCGGATGGTCGCGGGGAGCCGATAGCGCGCGCCGCCGAGCTCGACTTCGATGCGGTCGGCGCCAAGCAGTGTGACATGCGCGGATTCGGCACCATCGGCAGCGATCACACCGCGGCCGTCGCGCGTGATCTGCAGGCGGTGGAACGCCCCGTCGGGGTGGCGAAGGGTGAGGATGACGCCAGCTGGAGTCTCGCTGCGGTCGACGGTGCAGATCGGGGTCAGGACGGCGACGCCGCGGGGCGCGCAGGGGATCTTGGGCGGCTCGGGTTGGGGGACGGCAACAGTCGCGTTGGTCGCAGGAGCCGTCGCGAGACCATTATCTGCCGGCTGCTCACCGCACCCCGCCAGAAGCAGCGGGAGGAAGCGCGCCAAGAGCACGCTCCTCCCTATAAGGGAGGAGGATTTAGCGTCAGATATCCGCGTAGACATGGCGTTCGGCGCTGGCTCCCGGGTGCGTTACCGCACCCTTATAAGCCGGGCCGACGGTACGGGAATAGCGCCACAGCGCGCCCGCCTGGTAATCGTTGACGCGCGGTTGCCAGTTTGCGCGACGGTGGGCGAGGACGTCCTCGGGCACATCGAGGTCGATCGTGCCGGCTTCGGCATCGATTCGGATCGTGTCGCCATCCTCGATCAAGGCGATCGGACCGCCATCCGCCGCCTCGGGGCCGACATGGCCGATGCAGAAACCGCGGGTGGCGCCCGAAAAGCGCCCGTCGGTGATCAATGCGACTTTCTCGCCCATGCCGAGGCCGTAGAGCGCCGCCGTGGTGGAGAGCATCTCGCGCATGCCGGGGCCGCCCTTGGGGCCTTCGTAGCGGATGACGATGACTTCGCCTTCGTTGATCTCGCGCTTTTCGACTGCCTCGAAACATTCCTCTTCGCAATCGAACACGCGCGCCGGGCCAGTGAACTGGAGGCGGTGCATCCCGGCGACCTTCACGATCGCGCCTTCGGGCGCCAGCGTTCCGCGCAGGCCGACCACCCCGCCGGTCGGCGATAGCGGCGTCTTGACGTCATAGATGACCTTCTGGTCGGGGTTCCACGTCACCTGATCGATATTCTCGCCCAGCGTCTTGCCGGTTACCGTCCGGCAATTCCCGTCCAGGAACCCGCCCGCGAGCATCGTCTTCATTAGCATGTAAACGCCGCCGGCCTCGTGCATGTCCTTGGCGACATACTTACCACCCGGCTTCAAGTCAGCAATATAAGGTGTTGATTTGAAAGCCTCTGCGACATCGTGGAGATCAAACTCGATGCCCGCTTCGCTGGCCATTGCGGGCAAGTGGAGCGCCGCGTTGGTCGATCCTCCGGTCGCGGCGACGACACGCGCCGCGTTGATGAACGCCTCGCGCGTGCAGATGTCGCGCGGACGCAGGTTCATCTCGAGCAGGTTCATCACCTGATGCCCCGCCGCGACGGCGATCTGTTCGCGCGACTGGTATGGCGCCGGCACCATGTTCGAATTGGGCAGCGACAGTCCGATCGCTTCGCCGACGCACGCCATGGTGTTGGCAGTGAACTGGCCGCCGCACGCGCCATGGCCGGGGCATGCGACCTTTTCGAGCGCAGTCAGCTCCGAGAGCGGGCAATTGCCGGCGGCGAACCTGCCGACCGCCTCGAACACGTCGACGACGGTGACGTCCTTGTCGTGGAAGCGGCCCGGAAGGATCGAGCCGCCATAGACGAAGATCGACGGCACGTTGAGGCGAAGCATCGCCATCATCATGCCGGGGAGCGACTTGTCGCACCCTGCGAAGCCGACAAGCGCATCGTAGCAATGGCCGCGGACGCTGAGTTCGACCGAATCGGCAATCACTTCGCGGCTGACCAGCGACGATTTCATTCCCTGATGGCCCATCGCGATGCCGTCGGTCACCGTGATCGTATTGAAGCGACGCGGCATGCCGCCATTGGCGATCACCCCTTCGCGCGCCGCATCGGCCTGGAAATCGAGCGTGGTGTTGCACGGCGCGCTGTCGTTGCCCGCGCTCGCCACGGCCACGAAGGGTTTGGCGATATCCTCTTCGGGAATGCCCATCGCATAATAATAGCTGCGGTGCGGAGCGCGCTCGGGGCCGACGGAGACGTGGCGGCTGGGGAGCTTGGATTTGTCGAATCGGTTTGTCATGATGCGCAAGCCTATGTCGTTAGAGGCCGGTTTTGCGCAAGACTATTGCGCAAAGAATTTGCCAGGGCGGTCAAAGTCTGGCTCCATCGCCCGATCCCGGAGACGTCCCGGATTAAGTCGTTGCGGATCTCTATCGCGATTGAGGGAATGCCATTGGCCTCGGCATGGCGGTTGAGCGTGGCATTGAGCAGGCGGCCCGAATAGGGCTCGTTGTCGCCTGTCACAAAGCCTTCCTGGCGCAGGAAATCGATCGCCGGGCGCGCGGCACGGGCGTCGCGATTATAGAGGATGCCGACTTCCCACGGCCGATCGGTGCCGCCATGTTCGAGGCGCGGCGTGAAGCTGTGGATCGACAGGATCAACCGGGGCCGCTGCGCCCTGACGCGGCGCGCCAGTGCGCGGTGATAGGGTGCGTGGAAGCGGGCGATCCGCTCGGCGCGGTCCGCCTTCTCGTTGCCGGGGATCAGGTGGCCATCGCTGCGATGCGGGATCAGCCCGATATGATCGGGCTCGCGATGGAGGTCGATTACCATCCGCGAGACCGTCGCCAGCATCGCAGGCGAGTCCATGCGCGCGGCAAGGCTGCGAGTGACCGCGCCGGCGCCGATATCGACAGCGATGTGGAGATCGAGCAATTCGGGCACGATGCCCAGGTCGATATCATCGGGTACGGCATTTGAGGCATGGTCACAAATCAGGAGCACATCCTGCTGCTTTCCCTCGATAATATCCACCGGCGCCTGCATCAATAGACCGGCTTGCGGCGCTCGCGAAAAGCGGCGAGGCCCTCTGCGAATTCATTACCGCCAAAGGCGTGGTCGAACGCCTGATCGAGCCCCTCGCCGCCGCGCAGGGTCCGCTTGAGCAGACGTACCGCCTCGGGCGCGTTGTCGGCGATCGCGGCGGCGAGGCCCGTCGCCGTCTCGATTGCCTTTTTGGCGCGCAACTCGACAAGGCCGATGCGCTTTGCTTCGTCCGGCACGAGCCGGTCACCGGTGAACAGCATCAGCGACGCCATCCCCTTCCCCACCTGGGCGGAGAGCCGCGCGACATCTTCCTGCGGATAGCCGAGCCCGAGCCGCGCAGGCGTGGTGGCGAACTCGGCATGGTTCCCGGCGACGCGGATGTCGGCGGCGAGGATCAGCGCCACTGCGGCGCCGAAGCAGCCGCCGTCCACTGCGGCGACCACCGGCATCGGCAACGCGGAGATCGCGTCGATGGCATCGCGCATCGCGGTGCGGAAGGCACCGCGAAGGGCGGGGTCTCCTTGGAGCGCCTCGAATTCGCGGACATCGGCACCGGCGGAGAATATCCCGGCTACATCCGACTTGAGGATAATTGCGCGCGAATCGCAGACCTCGCGCGCCGCGGCGGCGAGCGCCCGCCATGCTGCGATCGGCAGCGCGTTCTTCGCCTCCGCCCGCGCGAGCGCAATCGTCGCAACCGGCCCGTCACGGGTGATGTTGATCATCCCGGCGCTCTGCCCGATCGCGCCGCGGCTGTCACGCCGCCGGGTTGCGGTGCAGCGCTTTGCCCGATAGCCCGCGCGCAATGACTCGTATCGTCGGCCATGTCGCGGCACTCACGCGCTTCCCCGTCAAGTCGATGGCGGGCGAGCGGCTGAGCGTGGCGGAGGTCGACTGGCAGGGGATCGAGGGCGACCGGCAATATGCCTTTGTGCGCAAGGCCAACGGCACGCGCTTTCCTTGGCTGACCGCGCGCGAGGTGCCGGCGATGGTGCTCCACCAGGCGCGTTTCGCCGATCCAGGGGTGCCCAAGACTTCGGCCGTGCTGGTCCAGACCCCCGATGGCGCTTCGATCTCGCTCCACGATCAGTTGTTGCTCGCGCGCCTCGAAATCGCGGCGGACGAAGCTGCGGCGCTGATCCAGGTCGCGCGAGGAATCTACGACTCGATGCCAATCTCCATCCAGACGACCGGCGGGCATGCGCGCGTCGAGACGGCACACGGCTGCACTCTGGATGTCCGAAGATTTCGTACCAACATCGTGATAGAAAGCGAAATCGAGGCGGCCGACTGGATCGGACAGCGCTTGAAGTTCGGCAATGACGAGGATGGCGCGAGCGTCCACTGCGCCGATCGGATCCCGCGCTGCATGCTGGTGACGATCGATCCGGATACCGGCGCCAAGGACGCACGCGTGCTTCGCACCATCGCCCAGACTTTCGGAAATCGCTACGGCGTCTATGCCGGAACCGCCCGGCCCGGCCTGATCCGGATCGGCGATGCCGTTCATCTGATCGACTAAAGGCACTAATCCGAAGCGCCGCACGCGGCAAATGCAGCCGGCGACCTAGGAATCAAGCCCGGCGAGCGCCTTTTCCACCGCATCCATCGTGAACGGCTTTGACAGCACCGGGCGATCGCGCCAGGCCTCGGCGATCGAGTCCCCTGCCCCGCCGGTGGCCAGCATGAAGGGGATGCCGAGTTCGGCGAGCCGCGCCGCGATCGGCCAGCTTTGCTCGCCGCCGCGCAGATTGACGTCAAGGATCGCAGCCTCGACCCCGCCCTGCTCGATCACCGCCAGTGCGCCCGCGACATCATCCGCGGTGCCGGCGACTTCCCGGTCGAGGGCATCGAGAAAGTCCTCGAGCATCATGGCGATCAAGGGTTCGTCCTCGACTATGAGGACACGGCGCAAGCTGGGCATGTGCGGCACTTTGCAGAGAATTCCGCCGCCGCCAAGAGATTATTTCGGTGCGAGAACGTCGCGAGTAGCTTCGGCAAGCTGTTGAACCGAAAAGGGTTTGGGCAGGAACGCGACGTTGCCGAGATCGATCGACTTGCGCAGCTGCTCCTCGGCATAGCCCGACATGAACAGGATCGGCAGGTCGGGATAGCGCTTGCGCACCTGTCGCGCCATGGTCGGGCCGTCCATCGACGGCATCACGACATCGCTGATCAACAGGTCCGGCTTGTCGATCTTTTCGAGCGTCTCGAGCGCCGCCTCGCCATTTTCCGCAGTGACGACCGTATAGCCTTGCCGCGTGAGCGCGCGTTCGGCGACGGCACGGACCATATCCTCGTCCTCGACCAGCAATATCGTCCCCGAGCCCCAGAGATCGATCTGCCGGGGCTTGACCGGGGCCTTGGCGACCACTGCCTCGGGCGCGCTGTGGACCGGCAGATAGATGGTGAATTCGGCGCCGCCGCCGGCGACGTTGTCAGCGAAAATGAAGCCGCCCGATTGCTTGATGATGCCGTAGACGGTCGACAGGCCGAGCCCGGTGCCCTTGCCCACTTCCTTGGTGGTGAAGAACGGTTCCCAGATCTTGCCGAGGATATCGGGTGGGATGCCGGTCCCCGTGTCGGTGATGCGGAGCGCGGTATAGTCGCCGACGGGGAGGACGTCGTCGTCCATCTGGCGCACCTCGGCGGCGGCGACCGACGCAGTGGCGATGGTGAGCGTGCCGCCGCCATTGGGATTGGCCGAGAGCATCGCGTCGCGGGCGTTGACCGCCAGATTGACGACGACCTGCTCGAGCTGGCCGGGATCGGCGCGGACCGGGCCGAGATTGCGGCCGTGCTTGACTTCGAGCCGGACGGTCTCGCCGAGCAGGCGCTTGAGCAAGTTCGAGACTTCGGAAATGACGTCCGGCAATTGGAGCACTTGCGGGCGCAAGGTCTGCTGGCGCGAGAAAGCGAGCAATTGGCGCGTCAGCGACGCGGCGCGGTTCGAATTGGCGCGGATCTGCTGGATGTCGTCATAGTCGCTGTCGCCGGGCGAGTGGCGCATCAGCATCAGGTCGCAATGGCCGATGATCGCCGTGAGGATGTTGTTGAAGTCGTGCGCGACGCCGCCAGCGAGCTGGCCGACCGCCTGCATCTTCGTAGCTTGCGCGATCTGGCGCTTGAGCTTGCCCTCCTCACCCGAATCCTTGAGGCTGATCAGCACTGCCGCGTCGCCGAGCCCACGCGCGCCCGCAATGGTCAGCGCGACCGGCTCCTCGGGCGCGTCGAGGAAACGCACGGTCATCTCGGCCGATTGCGCAGCGCCCCCGGCGAAGCGGCGGACGGCATCGGCGAGCGCGGCCTTGTCCTCGCGCACCACCAGATCGATCGGATAAAGCGGCGGGGCGGCGGCGTTGATTCGCGCGGCGCGGACGAACGCGTCGTTCATGCTTACGAAGCGGCCGTCGCGATCGACCAAGGCCAGGCCGGAGGGCAACATCGCAATCAGCGAGCGGACATGCGCCGAAGCGCTCGCTCCGATCGCCGGGGCCGGCAGCGCGAGATTGTCTTCGTCGAGCAAGACGACCAGCATCGGCGCCTCGTCGCCGTCGAGGAACGGGATCTGCAGCACGCGCAGCGGCATGCCCTCGAGCCCTTCGCGCTCGAAGCGGACGAGCCCCATCGAATCGGTGATCAGGAAGCGGGTGAAGTCGCGGCCCTCAGCAGTAGCGTCGGGGAACCCCATCGCGCGCGCCTTGAACACGCGGTTGGCCGAACGGACGCGGCCCTCCGGCGTGACCATCACTGCCATGATCCCCGCCGACGCCAGGCGATCGCCGGTATGGCCCTGGATCAGCGCCGCGACCTGTGCGGCGAGATCGAGTGCCTGGACTCCGACAAACCGCCATACCAGAGATTCGTCGCCGACGCGCTCGACCCGCGCCGACACGGGCGCGCCGTAGACCTGGATATTGTCGACGAGCGCCTCGCCTTCGCGCCACGCCGTGCGCGCGGCGCTCCCGAGCGCATCGACGGCCGTGTCGCTGACCGGCAGGCTGGGCGGCGTCGGCCAGCCGGCGAAGAGGATCTCGTAGCGCGCATTGGCACACACCAAGCGGCCGGCGCGATCGGTGACGGCGAGCGCGTCTGCAGAGGCGGCGGCAAGCGCCTGCGCCACCGACCAATCGGTTTCAATCTCGACGACCGGCTCGCGGTGAAGCATTCGGCGCGCGCCCAGCAATATGCCCCCAGCGAGGATGCCCGCGGCAATGAAGCCGATCGCGACGGCGCGGTCGTTCAGCGTGAACAGGATGAGCACGGCGGCGATAAGCCCCGCCGCAGTGGCGGCGAGCAGCGGAAGGAACCTGCGAGCGGGGGATTGGGGATTGGGCAAAGTCGCCATGGCGTCAGCGATGTTCGCTGCAGCGTGGCGGGTCAAGTATTCCCTCTCCCCATCGGGAGAGGGAGGGAGCCGCGAAGCGGCGGAAGGGTGAGGGTCTATGCCTGCCCTCACCCTTCCCACGCGCGTCGCGCGCGGACCCCTTCCCGCTCCCGAAAGGAGCGGGAGTTCGAGGTCACCAGATGCGGACGCGCTGCTCGGGGGTGAGGAACAGCTTGTTGCCCTGCGCCGGCGCGAACGCCGAATACCAGGGGTCGAGGTTGCGCACGACCCAGGTGCGCTGTTCGGACGGGCTGTGCGGGTCGGTCAGCAGGCGCTGGCGGAGATTGGCTTCGCGATAGTTGCGGCGCCAGACCTGTGCCCAGCCGAGATAGAAGCGCTGATCCCCTGACATGCCGTCGAGCACCGGCGCACCCTCGCCACCCAGCGAATGCTTGTAGGCGTCATACGCGACGGTGAGACCTGCCAGATCGGCGACATTCTCGCCGAGGGTCAGCGCGCCCTTGACGTGCATCCCCGGCAGCGGCTCGTATTTGTCATATTGCGCGACCAGCGCATCGGTACGCTGCTTGAACGCCGCGACGTCGGCGGGCGTCCACCAGTCGGTGAGGCGTCCCTCCGAATTATACTTGGCGCCCTGGTCGTCGAAATGATGGCTGAGCTCGTGGCCGATCACCGCACCGATGCCACCATAATTGACTGCCGGATCGGCGTTGGGATCGAAGAAGGGCGGCTGGAGGATCGCGGCGGGGAAGACGATCTCGACCATGCCAAAATTGGCATAGGCGTTCACTTCCATCGGCGTCATGCCCCATTCCCAGCGGCGGATCGGCTGGCCGAGCTTCGAGACTTCGTCGTCATGCGTCCAATTGTTGGCGCGGACATTGTTGCCGAATGCGTCGCCGGCATTGATCTGCAGGTTCGAATAATCGTGCCACTGGTCGGGGTAGCCGATCTTGGGGGTGAAGGCGGCGAGTTTGGCGTGCGCCTTCACTTTTGTCTCCGGCGCCATCCAGTCGAGCTGATCGATGCGACGATCCATCGCGGCGATGACGTTCTTGACCAATGCATCGGCCGCGGCCTTGGCCGCCGGCGGGAAGTATTTGGCGACATAGGCCTTGCTGACTTCGTCGGAGACCGCGCCAGTGGTGAATTCGACAGCGCGCTTCCAGCGGACCTGCTGCTCGGGGGTGCCCGACAGCGTGGTGCCGTAGAAAGCGAATTGCTCCTTGTCGAAGCTGGAGGGCAGCACATCGGCAAAATTGTCGAGGCTGCGGACGAGCAACTGGTCCTTGAGCACGGAGAGCGGCGTGGCCTGGACCAGCTTCGCGATCCCGGTCACCGCGCTCGGCTGGGCGACGATCACGCTGTCGACACGGGCACCGACGCCGGTGAAATATCCCTGGAAGTCGAAGCCCGGCGCCTTCCGCACCAATTCGGCGACGGTCATCTTGTTGTAGGTCTTGTTCGCGTCGCGGCTTTCGATGCGCGTCCAATGGGCCTGGGCGATGCGCGTCTCGAGCGCGACGATCCCCTTGGCGCGGGCCACGGCGTTGGGCTCGCCGGCCAATGTCAGGACGTTGGCGAGATGCTTCTCATACGCCGCCTTGGTCTCGGCGAGCTTGGCATCCTTCGACAGATAATAATCGCGGTCGGGCATGCCGAGGCCGCCCTGCGAGAGACTGAGGGCATAGACTTCGGGATTCTTGTCGTCCTGGCCGACATAGCTGCCGAAGACACCGCCAACTCCGTTCCGATCGGCCTGGGCGTACAGCGCGGCGAGCCCGGACTTGGCCTTGACGCTCTTGATCTGGTCAAGCCAGGGCTGGATCGGAGCGAGGCCCTTGGCGTCGATCGCCGCGGTGTCGAGATAGGTCGCATAGGCCAGCCCGATCTTCGAATTGGGATCGGCCCTGGCCGCCTCGAGGATTTCCTGCGTCCGCTGCTTCGAGAGATCGTCGATGACGTTGAACGCGCCGAAGTTCGACTTATCCGACGGGATCGGCGTGGTCCGGGCCCAGATGCCGTTGGCGAAGCCGTAGAAATCGTCCCCCGGCGCGATCGACTTGTCCATACCGGCTTCGTCGAAGCCGTAATTGCCGAGTTGCGGCCGCGCCGCACTGGCCGGCGCCACCGGACCGACCGCGGCCTGGGACACGGTAGCGGTCTGGGCGGCGACCGCCTCAGGCGGCGGCGTCGCCGCGCGCATGCAACCGGCGAGCAATGCGGGGGCTGCGAGGAACGTAGTGGCAAGAAGCGGAAGACGCATGGGAGCGGCCCTTCGAAAGAGAAAGGCGCTGTCTTACCGGGCCCTTACGCCGCGTCAATCTGTCCCGCTTGGCGCACGCTCGACCGCCTGCGCCACTTGCGCGAAACCCACAGCCGCCAGGCCAGCGCCGTGACGAAATAGCTGATGACGCCGCCGATCACCGCGCAGATCGCCATGCCGATTGCAGTGGGCAGCCCGACGTCTGCCGCAAACCAGTGCAGCCAGCCGCCGTCCTCTGCGGCCTTCTTCGCAGTCCCCGGCAGCGGCCCGCCAAGGTGCAGCACCCAGCTGCCGACCTTGTAATAGAGGATCAGCAGGAATGGCGTGGTGAAGGGGTTGGTGAAGAAGGTGGTCAGCGCGGCGGCGGGCACGTTCGCGCGCAGCGGCAGCGCGAGCACCGCCGAGGCCGGGATCTGGCCCATCGGGATCAGGATGCCGGTGAACATGCCGAGCGCCACGCCGCGCGGAACCGAGCGCCGCGTCATTCGCCACAGCGACGAATGCAGGATGCGGTGCGCGATCGGCTTCAACCAGCGATTGGATTCGAAACTTTCCCGGGTCGGCAGGTTGCGGCCGACCCATGCGTGAAACCGCGCGCCGAGCCCGCGCTCAGCCACGATCGCGGAGGATGCGGCCTTGCTCGCGCTTCCAGTCCCGCTCCTTGATCGTTTCGCGCTTGTCATGCGTCTTCTTGCCCTTTGCGAGCGCGAGCTCGACCTTGGCGCGCCCGCGCCCGTTGAAATAGATCGAGAGCGGGACGAGCGTCATGCCCTCGCGCGCCACCGCACCGTGCAGCTTGTTTATTTCACGCTCGTGAAGGAGCAATTTACGCGGGCGCTTGGGCTCGTGATTATAGCGGTTGCCGTGGCTGAATTCCGGAATGTTGGCGTTGACCAGCCACACGCCGTTTTCCTTCACTTCGGCATAGGCCTCGGCGATCGAACCCTCGCCGAAGCGCAGCGATTTCACTTCGGTGCCGGTCAGGGCCAACCCGGCCTCGTAGACCGTGTCGATGAAATATTCGTACCGTGCGCGCCGGTTCTCGGCGACGATCTTCACTTTATCAAAGGTAGCGGGACGGGGGCGGGCCATGAGAGGGGCGCATGTAGGGGGGTAAGGCGGTTAAGGGAAGCCGTGGAGCCCTAGCGCGAAAGATAAAGGGCCCGACGCGTGCGCCGAGCCCTTTTCCATCGTCCCGAAGGCCGCGATCTCACGCCGCACAATGCCTCCGCCTGAGATCCCGGCTTTCGCCGGGATGACGGGTGGAGGCATTATAAGGTCAGCGCATCCGGGTGCTGAACGAAACGCCGATGATCCGCGGATCGTTGAACACCGCGGCCATATAGTTCTCGATCACGCCCTTGAGGTTCTTCTCGTTGGTGATGTTGCGTGCGAACGCCGCGATTTCCCAGTCGCCACCCTTGCCTTCATAGCCGATCTTCAGACCGCCTTCGAAGTTGCCGTCCGACGTGAACTCCTTGGTGTCGTACAGCACGAAGCTGGTGAAGCCCTGCAGGTTCCAGTCGGTCGAGACGAAGAACTTGCCGTCGTTCGCAGTCGGGATGTCGTAGCGCGCCGCCACGTTGAGATTGTACTCGGGCGCATTGGGCAGGCGATTGCCGTCGATCCGCGCGAAGACGCCGCGGCCGGCGATGTTCACCGTCGGATCGTTGACGGTGCAGGTGACCACGCCGCCGAGTACGCAGACCTGCGCAAGCGCGTCCTGATCGTCGATCTCGGTGTGCAGCCAGCTGCCGCCCAGCGAGAGCGCGAAATTCTCGACGGGGTGCAGGTCGAGCTCGGCCTCGACGCCGTACGCCTTGGCCTTGTCGGCATTGAGCAGCACACCGTTGCCGTTGACGTCGTTGGCGTTGAGCTGGATGTCGTCGACCGTGTAGTAAAAGCCGCTCAGCCCGAACCGCACGCGGTTATCGAGCAGCGCCCCCTTCACGCCGGCTTCCCACGACAGGATCGTCTCCGAATCCGCCGTGGTGAAGTCCGAGTTGAACACCGCCGAACGGCCCTGGATCGTCGGCCCGCGGAAGCCGCTGGCGACGCGCGCATAGAGACTCACATCGCCGCTGAGCTTGTAGAGCGCGCTGACATCCCAGCTTTCCTTGGTGTCCTCGAGCTCGACGAAGCGGCGGCCCGGATAGGTGACTGCGCCGGTGCCGCTGTCAGCGGTCTTGAGCAGCCGAGTCGACTTGCTGTCGTTGGTGACGCGACCGCCGGCAGTGAGCGTCAGATTGGGGACGAGCTCATAGCTCAGCTGGCCGAAGCCCGCCCAGCTGGTGTTGATGTTGTGCAGCCGCACCCAATTGTTCGGATTGTTGCTGTTCGGGTTTGCCGCGCTGAACGGCGTGGTGAGGAAGAAGCGACGCTGGTAGAAATCGGTGGTGTCGCGCGAGTCGAAATAATAGCCGCCGAGCTGCCAATTGAATCGGCCGGTGCCCGGGCTGGCGATGCGCAGCTCCTGGCTGAACTGGTCGAGATCGCGGACATTGCCCTGCGACTCGCCATAGAAGGCCGTGCCGGCGAACAGCGGCGCGGCGCCGCCGTCGGTGTCGCCGCGGCTATAGCCCGAAGTCGTTTCCCAGGCGGAGATCGACGTGAGCAGGGCGCCGCCGAGATCGTAGCTGGCGCGGAGCGACGTGCCGTAGGTGTCGTATGCCTGCGGATTGTCCATCGCCTCGTCATAAGCGACGCGGTCACGCGACTCGTTCTCGACGCTGTTCGAGCCTTTCACCAATGCGCCGCGGTGGAACAGCGTCGACGTGCCCTTGTACCAGCGGCCATGGCCCGACAGGTCGAAGGTCAGTCGGTCGGTAGGAGTGAAGCGGAGCTGGAGGCGCAGATTGCGGTCGTCGAAGCCGCCCATCGCGTTGAAGCTGCCGCGGGTGCCGTCGAAGCTCGGGCCGGTATAGGTGTTGTCGACCCAGTCGTCGCGATGCTGATAGAGCCCGGAGATGCGGAACGACAGAATGTCGTCGACGATCGGTCCGCCGAAGCCGGCGTCGATGTTGGAGCTGCCATATTCGCCGACCGACATCGCGGCGCGGCCCTGGAAGGTGTCGCTCGGGCGGATCGTGTCGAACTTGACGATGCCGGCAGTGGTATTGCGGCCGAACAGCGAGCCCTGCGGGCCGCGCAGTACTTCGACATGATCGAGGTCATAGACCGGGTTCGACTTGAGCACGACATGCTCGAGCACGACATCGTCCTGGATGATCGACACCGGCTGCGACGCACCGAGATAGAAATCGATGTTGCCAAGGCCGCGAATGTAGAAACGCGGGAAGATGCGGCCGGTAGTGGTTTCGGCATAGAGGCCGGGTACGCGGCCGGCGAGCGCGAGCGTATCGTCGCCTGCCGCCTGGAACTCACGGAGCGCCTCGCCCTGCACTACTTGGACCGAGGCCGGCACGTCGACCAGCCGCTGCTCGCGACGCTGCGCGGTGACGATGATGTCGCCGGACTCAGCCTCGGGCGTGGTAGCGGTGTCCTGCGCGAAGGCAGTGCCGGCGTAGAGCAATGCGGCGGCGGCGGCGCTCGAACGAAGCGCGCGGCGGGTAAATGCGGATTTCATCGGTTCCCCAATCTTGTTTTTAGTTCGCGAACGAACGCAGCAATCCCCCGACGCTCACTGAGCACAGGAGGGCTGTCTTTCGCGAAAGGGCTATGTTCCCTGACCGGGCGGCTAGGCTTGGATTGTGATCGGATTGTGACAGAATTCCACCGTTCGCCGCAGTGCAAGATGCAACTTTTGCAAGCGGCGCCGCTCGAAGCGAATGCAGCTAGATCAATGCGGCGTGCGCCAGCGCGGCATCGACCGCAGAGCGGCTGGCTTCGGAGGCCGCGGTCATCGGCAGGCGAAGCTCGCCGGGGAAACCGGGCCGCACCTTGCCGAGCGCGTATTTGATCGGGCCGGGCGACGCATCGGTGAACATCGCGATGTGGAGCGGATAGAGCTGATCGTGCAGCTCGAGCGCCCGGGCATTGTCGCCCGCGGCCCAGGCGGCCTGAAACTCGGCGCAGAGCCGCGGCGCGACATTGGCAGTCACCGAGATGCAACCCGTCCCACCCATCGCATTGAAGGCGAGCGCGGTCTCGTCATTGCCCGAGAGCTGGATGAAGCCCTTGCCGCAGCCGGCGCGCTGTTCGGACACTCGGCCGAGCTGGCCGGTGGCGTCCTTGACGCCGAGGAAGCGGTCTGGAAACGCCTCCACGATGCGCGCCATCGTCGTGGGCAGGACGTCGGTGACAGTGCGACCGGGAACGTTATAGAGTATGATCGGCAAGTCGGTCGCTTGCGCCACTGCCTCGAAATGGCGGAAGATGCCGTCCTGGCTCGGACGGTTGTAATAAGGCGGCACCATCAGCACGGCATCGGCGCCCGAAGCCCTGGCGGCATGGACGTTGGCGATCGCGACCTGGGTGTCGTTCGAGCCGGCGCCGGCGAGCACCGGCACCCTGCCCTTCGCCTGATCGACGCAGATCCGGACGACGTGGAAATGCTCGTCCTTGGTCAGGGTCGCGGCTTCGCCGGTGGTGCCGCACGGAACCAGTCCCGCCGAACCTTCGGCAATCTGCCATTCAACAAGGGTCCGGTAATCCCCTTCTGCGAACCTGCCATCGCGAAACGGCGTGACCAGAGCAGGGATCGACCCGGAGAACATGACGTGAAAATCTTTCTCAATTCCCGCAATCGGGACTGGCAGATAGGCGGCGAGCGCCTATGATGTCCAGTATGCTCGCGTCGGTTATCAAGAGCGCTGTTTTGCTCGCTGGGGTATCGGGAGTTGCGGTTTCATCGCAGCTCTCGCAGGAACAAATCCGGTCGATGGCGGGGGCACTGCAAAGCGCCATCTCACCCGTCCAGCCGGCCTATGCGCAAGGGGATCCGGTCTCCTATGCGCTGATCGAATGGAAGCGGCTGCAGCAGTCCGACAATTGGCCGTTCGCCGATTATGCCAATTTCATGCTCGCGCATCCCGGCTGGCCCGGCGAGACGAGCCGGCGTGCGGCGGCGGAAACCTCGCTCGACAACGGCAGCGGGGCGCCGGGGCTGGTCGTCGGCTTCTTCTCGCGCTTCCCGCCGCTGACCCCCGCCGGCCATCTCCGCTTCGCCGAGGCTCTGGCGGCGTCGGGCCGACGCGCCGATGCCGACGAACAGGCACGCAGGGCCTGGCGCGCGGGCCAGCTGCGCGCATCCGACGAGAGCAGGCTGATGTCGGGCTTCCTGTCGGCGCTGACGCCCGCGGATCACGACGCGCGGATGGACATGCTGCTGTGGAAGGGCTCGGTGAGCCTCGCCCAGCGCCAGCTCGCTTTCGTCTCGCCGGCGAAGCGGGCGATCTTCGAGGCGCGGATCGCCTTCCGGAGCAAGGCTGCCGATGCGGCGTTCAAGGGCGCCACTGCGATGGAGCTCGGGCGCAGCGATCCGGGCTATATCGCCGACCGCGCGCGCTGGCTACGCGACACCGGGCAGAGCCCGGCAATGCGCGCCTATCTTGCCCAGCGGCCGCGGCTTACATCCTATCCGGGCGACGCCGAAGCCTGGTATGAAGTGCTGCTGATGGCGGCGCGCGGCGCTTCCGCCGACGGGCAGCACAGCCTTGCCTACCAGATCGCCAGCCAGGTCGACGACGCCTTCCCGTCGACCACGGTAATCGCCGAACTGCCGCTCGGCGAACGCGACGATTATACCAGCCTGACCTGGCTCGCCGGCACCACTGCGTATTACAATCTCGCCCGGGCTCGCGACGCGGTTGGGATGTTCGAACGCTATTCGAAGGGCTCGAAGACTCCGACGACTCAGTCGAAGGGACTATACTGGGCCGGACGCGCCGCCGAGGCGGCGGGCGATCAGGTGGGTGCGGAGGGCTATTTCGCACGCGCCGCGGGCTTCGCCGACCTTTATTACGGCCAACTCGCCGCCGAACGGATCGGGCGGCCGCTAAAGGGCCCACCGCCGCTCGACACGCGGGTCGCCGATCCGGTGACGCGCGACACGTTCTATCGGCGCGAGACGGTCCGCGCGGCGCAATTGCTGGGCACCCAGGGCGACCGCGTGTCGCAGGGGCTGTTCATCCGCCAGATCGCGCGCGATGCCACCTCCGACACCGACCACGTCCTTGCCGCCGAACTCAGCCGCACGATCGGACGCCCCGATCTCGGCGTGATGGTCGGGCGCAGCGCGCTCGAGAACGGGCTTTCCGATTATACCGCGGCGGGGTTCCCGTCGGTCCGCGTGCCCGAATCGCAGCGCGATTACTGGACGATCGTCCACGCCATCGCGCGGCAGGAGAGCCAGTTCGATCGCGCCGCGGTGAGCCATGCCGGCGCGCGCGGGCTGATGCAGCTGATGCCGGGAACCGCGGCCGAGACTGCCGGCAAATTGGGGCTGAGCTATGATCGCGAATCGCTGACCACCGACACCGACTACAACATCAAGCTCGGCTCGAGCTATTTCCAGCGCGTCTACAACCTCTACGGCAGCTATCCGCTGGCAGTGGCGGCCTATAATGCCGGGCCGGGCAATGTGAACAAATGGATCCGTGCCAATGGCGACCCGCGGCTTCCGGGCGGCGACATGGTCAAATGGGTCGAACAGATCCCGATCTTCGAGACCAAGAATTACGTCCAGCGGGTGCTCGAGAACGCCGTGGTCTATGACCTGATGAACCCGCAATATGCCCGCTCGCGCGGGCCGGCGAACATGAGCTGGTATCTGGGCAAAAACCGGCCGGGCTAATCCAACTTGGTCTTCCCGGCCTTTGCCGGGATGCCGTATGGGGACAGGGAATGGACCGCCCCAATTACATCACCCCCGCCGGCTATTCGACGCTCAAGGCCGAATATGACGCGCTGTTCGGCGGCGAGCGGCCGAAGCTGGTCGAGACGATCGCCTGGGCAGCAGGCAATGGTGACCGTTCCGAGAATGGCGATTACATCTATGGCCGCAAGCGGCTGCGCGAGATCGACCGGCGACTGGGATGGCTGTCGAAGCGGATGAAGGCGGCCAAGGTGGTCGACCCCGCGATGCAGGAGGATCGTACTCGCATATTCTTCGGTGCGACCGTCACCGTTGCCGACGAAGACGACAACCATCGGATACTTACCCTGGTCGGCGACGATGAGACCGATGCCGGCAACGGACTGATCGGCTGGAACGCGCCGCTCGCACGCGCGCTGCGCGGGGCGACGACAGGCGATCTGCGCCGGGTCACCTTGCCCGGCGGCGAGCGGGAATATGAAGTGATTGCCGTAACCTACCCCTGAACCCAGCCCTGAATCGTGCTTCGGATGCGGTGAATCGCAGCATCGCCCCGCCCACCTTTCGATGCACCGTGCTAGACTGGCGACGGGACCCGCGTTCGGGTCCGGGTCAGCGTGGGGTTTATGGCGACACAGCGTATTCTGGTTTCAGGTCGCGTCCAGGGCGTCGGCTATCGCGACTGGGTAGTGCGCACGGCGCAGCGGACCGGCCTGACCGGCTGGGTGCGCAACGTGAAGGACGGGCGAGTCGAGATTCTGGTCTCCGGCGACGACGAGACCGTCGCCAAGCTGGTCGAGGGCTGCCGCGAGGGTTCGCCGCTGGCCCGCGTCGAGCATGTCGAAGCCTATTCGGCCGAGAACGAGAAGCAGACCAAGGGCTTCACCAAGCGCTTCACGGCGTGAGGGCGTAAACGCAGGGTTTCCCACCGGCCGGTTGATTCTTGGGTCGCGGCATGAAAGGTTCCACCTTCGAAACGGCCTCGTCATCGCGCGCCGTGAACAGGAGGAACGCATGCCCATTCCCGCGAACTGGTCCGGCCCCCTGCTGAGCGTGCTGCGCATCGTCGCCGCGCTCGCCTTCCTCCACCACGGCACTTCGAAATTCTTCGGGCTGCCGCCCTTCCCGATGCCGGCGCCGCTGCCGCCGCTGCTGCTCGCGGCGGGTGCGATCGAGCTCGTCGGCGGCGCATTGCTGCTGATCGGCCTGCTTACCCGGCCGGTGGCGTTCATCGCCTCGGGCATGTGCGCGGTCGGCTATTTCATGGCCCACGCACCCAAGGGCTTCTTCCCCTCGGTCAATGGCGGCGAGGCGATCCTGCTCTACGCGTTCATCTTCCTGTATCTCGCCGCAGCCGGTGCCGGACCGTGGAGCGTCGACGCGGCGCGCAACCGAGGCTGACGCGTCGGAACAGGTTGGAAGACGATGAGCGGGAGGGTCAGCCCATGCGTTCAGGGATAGAATATGATAAGGCTATCCGCATGACCGAGGTCCTCCCCCTCAACAACGCCCACCTGCCGGTAAAGCTGCGGCTTGAGGATTATCTGCTGCTCGACGAGCATGGGGCCTTCCAGGATTATGCGAAGACGGAGCTGATCGAGGGGGATATCTTCTTCATGAACGCGCAGCACCGGCCGCATGCCAGAGTGAAATCGCGTCTCTTTCTCGCGATCGCCGACTGCTTACGTGAGATCGGAGGCCTGGAAGCGATCGTAGAGGGCTCGATCGCGGTTCCTCCATACAGCTCCCCGGAGCCTGACATCGTCGTAACCGATGATCCGGAAGGAAAGGGATTAATCCCGCTCCAGTCTGTACGCCTGATCGTTGAAGTTTCCGATGCTACCCTCGCGTTCGATATGGCACGCAAAAGGAAGCTCTATGCGGACAACGCCGTCCCGGAATATTGGGTCGTGGATGTCAACGCAGGTGTGATCCACCAGATGTGGGGGCCCGCGGACGACGCCTATGCTGAATGCCGCGAGATCGCGTTCGGCGAGCGGTTCACTGCCGCGACGATTCCGGCGCTGTGTGTGGACACCAGCGCGCTCTGACTACGGTAGCCCGGCGCGTTCAGGCCTGGGGCGACGCCAGTTCCTTGCGCTGGATCACCACCGGGATTCCCCGCGCATCCGTCTCGAAACCGGCAACGTGGAAACCTTGGCGCAGGTTGAGCACGATCATCGGGTTGTTCGCAGCGCGGGTGCGGGTTTCGACAAGGCGATAACCACAGGCAGCCGCGTCGGCATGCTGCCGGCGCATCAATTCAGCGGCGACGCCCCGTCCGCGCAATTCGGGGGTAACGCCCCCCAGCCAGCTATAGAGCATATCGCCGCCGCGGCGATAACCGAGCTTGAAACCCTGCCACTCGCCGCCTTCGACCGCGAGCCACAGCATCGGATCGGTCAACCGAGGCAGCCGATCAAGCAAATAGGAGTCGGTGAAATCCGGAAAGATCGACCGGCAGAGCGCCAGCAACGGATCGGCGGCATCCGCCACCGGCCCCTGCCAGCGCTCATATCCGACCGACACGCCGATCAGCGCGTCAACTTCTTGTACGACAGCGCCGTCGGCCGGTCTGCGGCGTCGCCAAGACGGCGGCGCTTGTCTTCCTCATAGGCTTCGAAATTGCCTTCGAACCATTCGACATGGCTGTTGCCCTCGAAGGCGAGGATGTGCGTGGCGAGGCGATCAAGGAAGAAGCGATCGTGGCTGATCACTACCGCGCAGCCCGCGAAATTCTCGATCGCTTCCTCGAGCGCGCCCAGAGTCTCGACGTCGAGATCGTTGGTCGGCTCGTCGAGGAGCAGGACGTTGCCGCCCTTTTTCAGCATCTTGGCGATGTTGACGCGGTTGCGCTCGCCGCCCGAGAGCTTGCCGACATTCTTCTGCTGGTCGGCGCCCTTGAAGTTGAATGCGCCGACATAGGCACGGGTCGAGGCGTCATGGCCGTTGACCTTCATGTAATCGAGCCCGTCCGAGATTTCCTCCCAGACGTTCTTCTTGGGATCGAGATGGTCGCGGCTCTGGTCGACATAGCCGAGGCGCACGGTCGAGCCGAGGTCGATGGTGCCGCTGTCCGGAGTCTCCTGTCCAGTGATCATCTTGAACAGAGTCGACTTGCCGGCGCCGTTGGGACCGATCACCCCGACGATGCCGCCCGCGGGCAGCGTGAACGAGAGGTTCTCGAACAGGAGCTTGTCGCCATAGGCCTTGGAGATGTTCTCGACTTCGATGACCTTGCCGCCGAGGCGCTCGGGCACCTGGATGACGATCTGGGCGCCGCTCGGCTTGCGATTCTTCTGCGTCTCGACCAGCTGCTCGAACTTGGCGATACGCGCCTTGGACTTGGTCTGGCGGGCCTTTGCGCCTTGCCGGATCCATTCGAGCTCGTTCTTGATCGCGGTCTGGCGGCTCGATTCCTCGCGCTCCTCCTGCTCGAGGCGCTTCGACTTCTTCTCGAGATAGGTCGAGTAATTGCCCTCGTACGGGAAATATTTGCCGCGATCGATCTCGAGGATCCAGCCGACGACGTTGTCGAGGAAATAGCGATCATGGGTGATCATCAGCACCGCGCCGGCATATTCCTTGAGGTGATTTTCGAGCCACTGGACGCTCTCGGCGTCGAGATGGTTGGTCGGTTCGTCGAGCAGCAGGATCGAGGGTTTCTGGATCAGCAGCCGGGTGAGCGCGATGCGGCGCTTCTCGCCGCCCGAGAGATTCTCGACCGGCCAGTCGCCCGGCGGGCAGCGGAGAGCCTCCATCGCGACTTCGAGCTGGTTGTCGAGCGTCCAGCCGTCGACTGCGTCGATCTTGGCCTGGAGATCGCCCATTTCCTCCATCAGCGCGTCGAAATCGGTATCGTCCTTGGGATCGCCCATCTCGGCCGAGATCGCATTGAAGCGATCGACGAGGTCGGCGGTCTCGCGCGCGCCTTCCTTGACGTTGTCGAGCACATTCTTGCTCGGGTCGAGCTGGGGCTCCTGCTCGAGATAGCCGACGGTGATGTACTCGCCGGGCCACGCCTCGCCGGTGAAATCCTTGTCGACGCCCGCCATGATCTTCATCAGCGTCGACTTGCCGGCGCCGTTGGGGCCGACGATGCCGATCTTGGCGCCCTGATAGAATTGCAGGTTGATGTTCGACAGCACCGGCTTGGGAGCGCCGGGGAAGGTCTTGGTCATGTCCTTCATGACGTAGGCGTATTGGGCGGCCACGATAGGGTCTCCGATGGAAATTCTGTCTGCGGGAAGTTTGGCCGCGATGTAGCGATCGGAGCGCCAAATGGCAACGCGGCGGAGATACGAACAAATCGGAAACGCGCCTTGGCAAATGTTACGGGCATGGCTAGCAACGCCGTCATGACCAAGCGCATCCTGCTCGCCGCCGCCGCGGCGCTCGCCCTTCCCCTCCCCGCGCTCGCCCAGACGCACGATGTCGTCGCGTTGCGCGACGCGGCGCTCAAGGACGATCTCGCCTGGGAGATCACCGAAGGGCTGACTACCGAAGTGGGCCAGCGCCTCGCCGCGACAGAGGCGGAGGCGCGCGCGCGGGCATGGGCAGTGAAGAAGCTGACCGCGCTCGGTTTCCAGAACGTCCATATCGAGACCTACAAGATGCCAGTCTGGGTGCGCGGCGCGGAGAGCGCTGAAGTGCTCGGCACCTCGTCGCAGAAATTGACGATCGCCGCGCTCGGCAATTCGGGATCGACTGGACCCAAGGGCGTCGAGGCCGAAGTCGCTTTCTTCCCGACGCTCGCCGACCTGCAGGCCGCGCCCGCGCAAGCCGTGAAGGGCAAGATCGTGTTCGTCAGCCACGCGATGACGCCGACGCAGGACGGCTCGCAATATGGCGTGTTCGGCGGTGCCCGCCGGCAGGGTCCGGCGCTCGCGGCGAGCAAGGGCGCTGCGGCGATCCTGATCCGCTCGATCGGCACCGATCATCACCGCAACCCGCATACCGGGGTGACCAACTGGCCCGACGGCACCAAGCCGATCGCGGCGGCGGCGCTGTCGCTCCCCGATTCCGAGCAGCTCGAACGGTTGCTCAAGCGTGGGCCGGTGCGGCTCAAGCTGCTGGTCACCCCGCAATTCAAGGGCGAGGCCGAATCGGGCAACGTCATCGCCGACGTGCCGGGCAGCGACCCACAGGCGGGGATTGTGCTGGTCGGCGGCCACCTCGACAGCTGGGATCTCGGCACCGGCGCGATCGACGATGCCTCGGGGCTCGGCATCACCACCGCGGCGGCAAAGCGGATCCTCGACGCAGGCCAGCCGCGCCGGACGATCCGCGTCGTATGGTTCGGCGCCGAGGAAGTGGGAGGATTCGGCGGCGAGGCCTATGCCAAGGCGCATGCCGGCGAACGCCATGTCTTCGCGTCGGAATCCGATTTCGGGGCCGACCGGGTGTGGAAGTTCGAGACCAATCTGCCCGATTCGGCCAAGCCGATCGCCGACCGGCTGGCGACCGCGCTCGGCCCGCTCGGCATTTCGCGCGGCCACGGTATTGCGGGCGGGGGCACCGATGTTGGGCCCGTATTGCGCACCGGGGTCGCCGGGATCGACCTCGACCAGTCGGGGCTGCGCTATTTCGATTACCACCACACGCCCGACGACACGCTCGACAAGATCGACCCCGAGCAACTGCGTCAGAATGTGGCAGCATGGACGGCGCTGCTGGCGATCGTGGCGAACGCGCCGGAGGACATCGGCAAGGTTCAGCCTGCCGCCCACTGATTTATGTCAAGGCGCTCCGATGTCCTAATTCGGGCAGAAAAGTGGCAGAAATCTTGCGGTTTGTCGCATTTGCGATTGACGCAAGCGCAACGACCGCTATTCCAGCGGTTCGCGTCGGGCATTGGGCCGGATGCGAAACGTTTAATGTTCCACAGGAGCACCCCATGAAGAAGATCCTCATTGTTGCTGCGACCGCAGGCCTGATGTCGCTCGCAGCTTGCGGCGGCGGCACCACCAACACCACTGCCGAGAACGTTGCCGAGAGCCACGAGGCGAACGCTGCGATCTACGAAGAGGCAGCCGACAACACGTCGAACGTCGTTGCCGAGAACGTCCTCGAGAACGCTGCCGATGTCGAAGAGAACAAGGCCGACGCCGCGCACGACAACGCGACCGCGCATTGATCTCTTTTCCGGCCCGCATGGGCCGGAGCTGAAATTCAGGAAGGGCGCTCCCGCGGGGGCGCCCTTTTTGTTTGTAATGCGTTGATCGCGACGGGGATCGACCTGCGCGACTGCGAAGGGGACGAGGATGGGAGCTGGCGTGCACGCGGACGGGCAGAAGCGGCCGTTCTGGCAATTGCTCTATTTCTGGGTGCTGGTCGGCATCGTCGCCGGCGTTGCGGTCGGCTATTTCTCCCCTGCTTTCGGCGCGAGCCTGCAGCCGCTCGGCGATGGCTTCATCAATCTCGTCAAGATGATCATCCCACCGGTGATCTTCCTGACCGTCGTCACCGGGATCGCCGGATCGCGCCAATTGGCGGCGCTCGGCCGCGTCGTGGTCAAGGCGTTCGTCTATTTCCTATTCTTCTCGACCCTGGCGCTGATCGTCGGGCTCGTCGTCGCGCACGTGATTCAGCCTGGCGCGGGGATGCACGTCGATCCCTCGACGCTCAACGCCGCGGCGGTTCACGGTTTTGCCGAAAAGGCGCACGAGACCACCGTCACCGGCTTCCTGCTCTCAGTGATCCCGACCACGCTGGTGTCGGCCTTCACCAGCGGATCGATCCTCCAGATCCTGTTCGTCGCGGTGCTGTTCGGCGTTTCGCTGACGTTGGTCGGCGAGGCCGCGCGGCCGGTGACCGACATGCTCGAACGACTCGCCTTGGTCATATTCCGGCTGGTGACGATCGTGATGTGGGCCGCGCCCGTCGGCGCATTCGGCGCGATGGCGTTCACGATCGGCAAATACGGTCTCGGCAGCCTGTGGAGCCTCGGCGCACTGGTCGGCAGCTTCTATCTGACTGCGTTGATCTTCGTGCTGGTGATCCTCGGCAGCGTGGCCGCGTTGAACGGCTTTTCGATTCTCAAGCTGATCCGCTATCTCAAGGGCGAGTTGCTGCTCGTGCTCGGCACGTCGTCTTCCGAAGCCGCGCTGCCTGCGCTGATCCAGAAGCTGGAACGCGCCGGGTGCGACAAGGAAGTGGTGGGGGTGGTGGTGCCCACCGGCTATTCGTTCAACCTCGACGGCACCAACATCTACATGACGCTGGCCGCACTGTTCATCGCGCAAGCGACCGGGGTGCAATTGACCCTCGGCGAGCAGATCGCCTTGCTCGGCGTGGCGATGCTGAGCTCGAAGGGCGCGGCGGGCGTCACCGGATCGGGCTTCATCACGCTCGCGGCGACGCTGGCGATCGTGCCGAAGGTGCCGATCGCGGGAATGGCGCTGATCCTCGGGGTCGACCGCTTCATGAGCGAATGCCGCAGCTTGACCAATTTTATCGGCAATGCGGTTGCGACGATCGTCGTGGCGCGCTGGGAAGGCGCGCTGGACCGCGAGCAGTTGGCGCGGGCGTTGGATGGAATGCCCGACGACGCACCGACAGCGGCGCCAGTGGCGGCAGATCGGGATTAAATGGTCGGGGAGACAGGATTCGAACCTGCGACATCCTGCTCCCAAAGCAGGCGCGCTACCGGACTGCGCCACTCCCCGACGCCGATGCCGCCTAGGCCTTTGTGCCGCGATGCACAACCCGGCGTATGACGTTTTAAAGTGCTGGTGGGCCCGGCAGGACTCGAACCCGCAACCTAGCCGTTATGAGCGGCCAGCTCTAACCATTGAGCTACAGGCCCCCAGCGCCCGCGGCAGTAGCGGAGGTTGGGCCCGCGCCGCAAGCCGCGTCGAGGATCTCGGCGAGCGATGCTGGCGCGACGCCCAGCCGCCCGAGCAAGGCGAACACCGCGTCCCACCACCGCCAGAACGCAGCGAGATCGGCGGCGTCGCGGACATAAGGCGTGTGGCCGGGCTGGATCGAAGGCGAATGGAAGCTGAAATTGAGCAGCCGCACTCCCTCCCCCACCGCGATGCGGACCGCTTCGAGTGCTTCGTCCAGCGGCATGTCTTCGGGCGTGAGCGCCACCCGCGACAACAGGCCGAGCCGCGCCGCCGCGCCGCGCCCTCGCGGCACGCTGCCGAGCCGACGATGGAGCATGGCGCCGCCCCGGCGCAGCGTGCCGGTGAAGACCGTGGTCAGCGGGAGCTCGACGATCGTCTCCGCGGGGCCCGTGCGGAACGCGTGGTTGGGGATGGCCGAAAAATCGGGACCGCCGTCGCGGGAATAGTCGTAGCCCGAACGCATCGAGGTGTCGGCGCGGTAGCCGAGCCGGGCGAGCGTGGCGAAGCTGTTCGGGCCGATACCATAGCGTCCGGCACGATAGATTGGCGGCCGGACGCCGAATGCCACGGCGATGGCCTGGGTAAGGGTTGCGAGCTTCTGCGCTTCCAACGGGCCAGGAAGGTTGGCGGCGAAGCTGTTGGCGGCAGAGAGATCCTCGTCGAAAGGCGGGTTGACCCACGGATGAAGCTGGGTGCCGATCGCCGAGCGGCCGTCGCCGATCAGCCCGCGGAGAATTTCGACCGCGCGCGGGCAAGTCGCGATCGGATAGTCAATCAGCCAGGTCAGCGGAACGCCGTGCGCGGCGAAGCGGGCATGCGCGTCGGGCATCGCTGACATGTGGCTGGTGCCGCCGGCGTCGCGGCTGAACGCTGCGCCCCAGTCGAATTCCTCTTCGGTATCGACGAACAGCGTGAAGCGCGTGCCGAAGGTATCGGGCCATCGGACGATGGCACCCGGCGCAGCCGCGGGGGGACGATAGCCCCTGCCGGAATGCCGCGCCTCCACGCTCAGATCAGATCGCCTGCCCCATTTGGCTGGTTACGGCGGCGGGAAGCCGCAAAGTCAAGCTCGCCGGACCGATGAGCAGGCCGCCGCCCAGTTCGCGGGCGAGATTGCGCGATAGCCGCAGCGCGAAGCCCGTGCCCAGCAAGGTCGAATCCTCGCGCTCGTCATCGATGCCGAGCACCGAATCGCCCGGATAGTCGGCAAGTGCCTTCGGACGGTCGATCGACACGGCGACGCGCTGGTCGCTTTCGAGCGCCACCTTCACGCCGATTCGCTCGCCGGGGCCGCTGGCCGAGACGAGCGTAGCCATCAGCCGCGAAAGCAACCGCTCGACCGCGCGGCGATCGCCGACCACCGCCAGATCCTCGACCGGCAGCCCGATCATCGAGCCGCGCAGCTCGAGCAAGGGCGCGAGATCGTCGGCAATCGCAGCGAGCAGGGGTCGCAGTGCCACTCGGTCGGGGCTGAGCGCGAGCGCGTCGCTGTCGATTCGCGCGGCAAGATCGAGATCGTCGATCGCGCCGATCAGTTCGCGCGCTTCGGTGCGAATGACGTGCGCGCGGGCGCGATATACGTCGGAGACCGGGCCGAGCATCTGCGTCTCGATCATCTCGGCGAACCCGGCGATGGCATTGGTCGGCGTGCGCAGCTCGTGGACGAGCTGGCGCAGCGACTCGGCCGGCGAGCCCATCGGCACGCGGGCCGGCTCGGCGCGCTCGTCGGTGCGCGGGCGCCGCGCCGTACCGCGATAGCCGGTGAAGCGGCCATTCGCCGGATCGAATACCGGGACCGCCGAGATCAGCCAATCGCCTGCGGCGTCCGCGCTGCCTTCGATCACCATCCGCGCAGTCGAGAAGCCGGCGCGGCGGCGGAATGCGCCCGCGGCGACACCATCGACCTGCGAACTGTCGCCCTCGCCAATGAGATCCAGCGAGAGCCCGATCACCGGCGCGCGGCTGACTCTGTCGACCCAGCGAATCACGCCTTTCTCATCGGTTTCGAAGCGGAATTCCACGGCCCGCGGCGGTGCCGGCGGCACGACCGGGCCGGCTTCCTCGCGATGGCGCCAGAACGCATCGATCCGCGCGACGACCTCGGCGATTTCAAACGGACCCGAATCCTCCCCGAAAGGCGGGGGTGCGACCGGCCGTGCCGGCGTCGCGGCAGATGCCGCGGCCGAGATCCTGTCGCTTTGATCCATGTTCGGGTTGTGCGCGCGGGAGCGCGGTTCCGCAATCGGCGCGGCCGATCTATCCACAACTTCCGTCGCTGCATTGGCGGCGTTGGTCGCGCTGTCGGGCAGGACTAAGTCGACAGGTCCGAAACTCTCGAGCGCACGGCGCACATCCGGGCCAAGATCGCGGCGATTGCGCAGAACGCTGCGCGCGGTCGGCGACAAGTCCGGGAGCAGCTGAATCCATTCGGACGATGTCAGTCGAGCACTGCGCAGCACGGGAATCGCGATCGGGATATCATCCTGCGCGAACAGGCGAACCAGCGCCGCCGGCGGATCGGCATATTCGAGCGCGCGCGCGCTGCCGGCGCGCACCGGCGGCGGCACGTCGGCCCGAATCGCCCGCAGAGTCGCCATCGCACGCGTGGCGGGCGGCACCCGGCGGCGGCCGATCAAGTCGACGAGTTGGCGCCATACCGATTGCACGCCATAGGGCGTACCCAGATCGGCTGCGAGCACCGTTTCGAGAGTGTCGTCGAAGCGCACGCGCCTTAATCTTTCCCGCGACGCGGAAGCGCGCCATTGGAATTTATTAACGTTTGAAGGGGACGCTAGATACATGCCATTTCGGCACGTCGCATTGTGGGACAATTGCGTTGCGTTGTAATTATCTTATAGTCTAGCAACCCCAATATGCAACGAATCCACAATGAAAGAGAGGACGCCATGCGATTCGACGAGATCGATGTGCGGATCCTCGGGCTGCTGCAGGATAATGGCAGGATGACCAATGTCGAGCTGGCCGAGCGCGTCGGACTGACTGCGCCGCCCTGCCTGCGCCGTGTCCGCGCGCTGGAGCAACAGGGCGCGATCGGCGGCTATCACGCCGCACTCGATCCGACCGCGCTCGGCTACAACCTCACCGTCTTCGCGATGGTCAGCCTCAAGAGCCAGGCCGAGAGCGACCTGCGCGCGTTCGAGAAATTGGTGGCGGAAATTCCGGAAGTCCGCGAATGCCATATGCTCAACGGCGAGATCGACTTCATCCTCAAGATCGTCGCGCCCGATCTGCAGAGCTTCCAGCAGATCCTGACCACCCAACTCACCACCGCGCCCAATGTCGAGCACGTCAAGACGTCGCTGACGATCCGCACGTCGAAAGCGCTGCCCGGGGTGCCGGTTCCCGAGATGTGAAAAGGGCGGCACAAGCGGCCGCCCTTCCCCTTTAATTTGCGCCGCCGCCTCAGGCGAGCGGCGGGACGTCGAGCGAAGTCTGCCAGAGCAGCGCCATGTTCGCATAAGCGCCCTTGACTGCCTGGAATGCAGTGCGCGCTTCATCCTTCCGGCCAAGCGCGCGCAGCGCCACGCCGCGGTTGAGATTGACTTCGTCGGCGTCGACGCTGCCCTTCTGGAGCGACAGGTCATAGAGTTCGACCGCGCGTGCATAATTGCCCGAGGCGAGAAACGCATCCCCGGTCTGCTGCGCGGTGCGGCCGTCCTTGGCGGTGGCCGACTGCTTGGCGACGCCTTCGAGCGAACCCTCGGACTTCACTGCGGTCTGCGCCGCAGCGTAGGTACGCTGGACGTCGGCATCGCCCGCCGGGACCTTGCCCGACTTGCGGCCTTCGTCGATCACTGCGACGGCTTCCCAAGGCAGGCCCGATTGCTGCGCGGAATAAGCGTAATCGGCATAGTCCCCCCGATCGGCCAGCACGTTGGTCGCGCGCTGGAGGCGATAGAGGTTGAGCCTGTCGGTCTTGCTGTTCGCAGCGGCCGGCGCGCCTTGACGGAAGATCTGGATCGCCCAGCGCCAGTTCTGGGCGGTCGGATATTCGGTGATGAAGCGCTTGAGCCAGTCGGCCATGGCAGCGCGATCGCCGCCTGCGTTCACGCGCGAGATGACGAACTTGTACCAATCGGCCGGCGGCTTGCGCCCGGCAGCCTTGGAACCCTCGATCGCCCGATTCACCTCCGCGATCGATTCGGCGTTCTTGCCGGTCGCGGCATAGGCATTGGCGAGAAGTACTGGCAGATCGGGCTCGGTCGAGCCGAGCTCGCGTGCCTTGATCAGCGCCGGAATCGCCTCGGCCGGCTTCTTCTGATTGATCAGCTCCGCACCGACCATATACTCGTAAAGGGCACCGTAGACCCTGACCCGGTCTGCCGGGGTCTTCGGATTGCTCGCGAGAAGACCCAGTGCCTTCATCTGGCCGGCCTGGTTCTTGCGCTCGAGCTCGAGCAGGAGCCGCATATAGGCCGCGTAATATTTCTCGTCGTCGTTCTTGGCCAAAGCCTCGGTGGCGGCGATCTGGGTTTCGGCGGTGGCGAGATCCTTCGCCTTGAGCGCTGCATCGGCGGCGGCGGCCGGCTTGCGGAACTCGTCGCTGACCTTGAGCTCGGGCACGGCAGCAGCCTTGTCGGCCTTCTGCGCGAACGCGGGAGCGGCGCTCATGGAGGCGCCCAGCGTCAGCGCGGTAGCCAGCGCCAGCTTCGAAACGAACGTCATGTACAACTCTCCTCGTGGAACCGGCCGACGGTTTGGCGGTCCTGTAAATGCCTGCCGCGCGCCATTCAAGCGGACGTGTTTGACTTCGCGATGGCCAGCGCGTGCTGAACGACGATTGAACGCGTTCGTCGTTCCATGTTGGCCGCCCTCGAGATGAGCGCGGATCGGCCCCCTACGCGCGCGTACGCGCGAGCGCGCGGGCTTGGCAGGTGGTATCGGGCGCGCTAGAGCCATCATAACGTCACAAACTCCGAAAGCGCGATCCTTTGACCGACGAGACCATCCTCGCCGACCCTTCCGATATTACTCCGATCTCGATCGTCGACGAGATGAAGACCTCGTACCTCGATTACGCGATGAGCGTGATCGTGGCGCGCGCACTGCCCGACGTCCGCGACGGCCTGAAGCCCGTCCACCGCCGCATCCTCTATGCCGCGCAGGAAGGCGGCTATGTCGCCGGCCGCGCCTATCGCAAGTCTGCCCGCCTCGTCGGCGACGTGATGGGCAAATACCATCCCCACGGCGACAGCTCGATCTACGACGCGATGGCGCGCATGGCCCAGGATTGGGCGATGCGGGTGCCGCTGATCGACGGCCAGGGCAATTTCGGCTCGATGGATCCCGATCCCCCCGCGGCGATGCGCTACACCGAAGCGCGGCTCGCCAAGGTCGCGTCGGCTTTGCTCGACGATATCGACAAAGACACCGTCGACTTTCAGGACAATTATGACGGCTCCGAAAGCGAGCCGACGGTCCTCCCTGCCCGCTACCCCAATCTGCTGGTCAACGGCGCGGGCGGTATCGCAGTCGGCATGGCGACCAACATCCCGCCGCACAATCTCGGCGAAGTGATCGACGCGTGCCTCGCTTATATCGAGAATGGCGCGATCACGATCGAAGAATTGATCGAGATCGTCCCAGGCCCCGATTTCCCCACCGGCGGGATCATCCTCGGACGCTCGGGCTGCCGCTCGGCATACCAGACCGGGCGCGGCTCGATCATGGTGCGCAGCCGGCACAAGACCGAGCAGCGCGGCGAGCGCCGCTCGATCGTGCTCACCGAGATCCCGTACCAGCAGGGCAAGAACGCACTGGTCGAGAAGATCGCCGAAGCCGCCAAGGAAAAGCGGATCGAAGGCGTCAGCGACATCCGCGACGAATCGAACCGCGAAGGCGTGCGCATCGTCATCGATCTCAAGCGTGACGCGACGCCTGAGGTCGTGCTCAACCAGCTCTGGCGCAACACCCCGGCGCAGTCGTCCTTCCCGGCGAACATGCTCGCGATCCGCGGGGGCCGCCCCGAACTGCTCAATCTGCGCGACATCATCGAGGCCTTCGTCAAATTCCGCGAGGAAGTGATCACGCGGCGCTCGAAGTTCGAGCTCGCCAAGGCGCGCGACCGTGCGCACGTCTTGCTCGGCCTGGTGATCGCCGTCACCAACCTCGACGAAGTGGTCAAGATCATTCGCAGTTCGCCGAGCCCGGCGGTTGCGCGCGATCGCCTGCTCACCCGCGAATGGCCGATCGCCGAGATCGCGCCGTACATCCGCTTGGTCGAGGCGATCGACACCGAGGTGACCGGCGACAGCTATCGCCTGTCCGAGGTACAGGTTCGCGCGATCCTCGATCTGCGCCTGCACCGCCTGACGGCACTCGGCCGTGACGAGATCGGCGACGAACTCGCCAAGCTCGCCGAGACGATCGCCGAACTGCTCGAGATTCTCGGCAACCGCGCCAAGCTCTACGAAGTCATCGTCGCGGAGTTGACTGCGGTCCGCGATGCCTATGCCACGCCGCGCCGCACCGAGATCGCCGCTGCGGCCGACGGGATCGAAGACGAGGATCTGATCGAGCGTGAGGACATGGTCGTCACCGTAACCATGGAAGGCTATATCAAGCGCACCCCGCTCGACACCTTCCGCGCGCAGGCCAAGGGCGGCAAGGGCCGCGCCGGGATGGCGACCAAGGACGAGGACGCGGTCACGCACCTCTTCGTTACGTCGACGCATACCCCGGTGCTGTTCTTCTCGACGCACGGCAAGGTCTACCGGATGAAGGTCTGGCGCCTGCCCGAGGGCGGGCCGGCCACGCGCGGCCGGCCGATGGTCAATCTGCTGCCGCTCGCCACCGGCGAGACGATCTCGACGGTGCTGCCGCTGCCGGAGGACGAGAATGAATGGGGGGCGCTCCACGTCATGTTCGCCACTGCCAAGGGTTCAGTGCGCCGCAACTCGATGGACGCGTTCGCCAATATCCGCACCAACGGCAAGATCGCGATGCGCTTCGAAGAGGGATCGGAAGACCGGCTGATCGGCGTGTCGCTGCTCACCGAGGACAATGACGTCCTGCTCGCGACCAAGCAGGGCAAGGCGATCCGCTTCGCGTCGACCGACGTTCGCGAGTTCCAGAGCCGCGATTCGACCGGCGTGCGCGGCGCGCGGCTGGCCGACGGCGACGAAGTGATCTCGCTTTCGGTGCTGCGCGGGTTCGAGGCTACTCCGCAGGAGCGCGAGGACTATCTCAAGGCCGCGCCGTGGAAGGAAGGCGAGCGCGAGATCGCGTTGTCTGCCGAGCGGATGGCAGAGTTCGAGGCGGCGGAGGAGTTCATCCTCACCGTCACCGCGAACGGTTTTGGCAAGCGTACCTCGGCGTACGAGTACCGCCGCACCAATCGCGGCGGCCAGGGCATCACCAACATCGTCAGCTCGGATCGCAACGGCCCGGTGGTGGCGAGCTTCCCCGCGCATAACGGCGAGCAGCTGATGCTGGTCACCGACCAGGCCAAATTGATCCGCACGACGGTGGGCTCGGTGCGCGTCACCGGGCGCAACACCCAGGGCGTCATCCTCTTCCGCGTCGCTCCCGGCGAGCATGTCGTCTCCGCCGCACGGATCGAGGAGAGCGAGGACGAGGCTGAGATCAACCTGGCGGATGGTACCGTAGCGGGCGATGCCGTCCCCGACGCGACGACAAGCGAGGACCTCGCGGCGGGGCCGGAGGACGGACAGTAACGCTAAAGTCAGGCAATTGCCGTCATCCCCGCGAAAGCGGGGACCCACCTCCGGCACGCGCCGCGAACACGACAGCTGTTGCTCGCTTGGACAGGGCACGAGATGGGTCCCCCGCTTTCGCGGGGATGACGATAGTTGATGGGAATAATCGCGCATTCACGCTAAGCATCTCGGAGAAGCAGATGCCCGATACCACTGCCTATAAAGTTCTCACCGCCGAACAAATGTCCGTACTCGAGCGCGACGGCAGCTTCGCCGGCGCGCCGGTGGATTTGCAGGACGGCTATATCCATCTCTCGATCGCGGCGCAGCTGCGCGAGACGATCGACAAGCATTTTGCCGGACAGGACGGGCTGTGGCTGGCCGCAGTCGATCTCGAAGCGCTCGGCGAGTCGGTGAAATGGGAACCTTCACGCGGCGGCCAGCTGTTCCCGCACCTCTATGGCGCGCTCCCGCTCGACGCAGTCATCGCCTATAGCGAACTCCATTACGAGCCCGACGGCAGCCTGCGCCTGCCGGTGACCGGCTGAGGGTGGACAAATTGCCCGCTTGCCCCGGCGACTGGCTGCGGTAAGGGCCGGCATGTGACCAAGGCGGCGGACATGCGAACCAATTGGCAGCGCTTTGCACTGTTGCTGGTCGGATGTGCGTTGCTGCTGCGGATGGCGGCCCCCGCCGGCTGGATGCCGCAGCTCGGCGCAGGGCAAGTCACGCTATCATGGTGCGCCGACAGCGGGCTCAGCGGTCCCGCAGCGCTCGGCGAAGCCAAGGCGATGCTCGCCAAGGCGACCGGCAAGCCGGTGCCCGAGGAGCACAAGAAGGGCGACCAACCCTGCGCATTCGGGGTGGCCGCGCAGCCTCTGGCGCCTGCCGATCCGCTCGCGCTGCCGCTACCGTCGCTGCACGCCGAGCCGGTCCGGCACGTCCGACTCGAAGCCGCACCAGGCCGCGGACTCGCCGCCCCTCCCCCTCGCGCGACCGGCCCCCCTCTCCTCGGCTGACGCTGCCGGCGCGTGCCCCTGCGCGCCTTTGCTCGTTTTTGCCGAGGATCCTTCTTGATGTCCAAGTCCGTTCGCGCGCTGCTCGGCGCGCCTATGTTGTTCGCCGCCCTTCCCGCTTTTGCCCAGCAAGCCCCCGCCGCGCGCGACGAGATCGTCGTCACTGCCGAAAAGCTGGTCGGCGAGGCCATTCAGCGCGTCAACGAGACGCCCGGAGGCGCCAATGTCGTCTCCGCCGACACGTTCGACGAAAAGCTCGCCGTCTCGCTGCGCGACGCGCTGGCTTTCTCGCCCGGCGTCTATGCCCAGCCGCGCTTCGGCCAGGAAGTGCGGCTGTCGATCCGCGGTTCGGGGATCAGCCGCGGCTATCACATGCGCGGGCTGACGCTGCTCCAGGACGGCGTCCCGATCAATCTGGCCGACGACAATGGCGATTTCCAGGAGCTCGATCCCGCCTTCCTCCAGCATATCGAAGTGTTCCGCGGCGCCAACGCACTCCGCTTCGGCGCATCGACTTTGGGCGGCGCGATCAATGGCGTGACACCCACCGGGCGCTCGTCGAACGGCGTACATCTACGTCTCGACGGCGGCAGCTTTGGCACGGTTCGAGGCCTCGCCAGCGCCGGTTTCGCGGACGAACGCGGCGACGCCTGGCTCGCGATCGCCGGCGACCGCTCCGACGGCGACCGCGATCACGCGCACCGCAAGGCGCTTCGCGTCAACGGCAATGCCGGGCTGCGCCTGAGCGACCGCGTCGAGACGCGCTTCTATGCCAGCGCGCAGGCGATTCGGCAGGAATTGCCGGGGTCGCTAACCTATGCAGCAACGCTCGCGACTCCGCAAAGCGGCAACTTCCTCAATGATCAGGCGCGGGACATCGATTCGCTGCGCCTGCAGAACCGCACCAGCATCACGCTGGGTGCCGGCAAGCTCGATGTCGGGCTGTTCCTCAACGCCAAGCAACTCCACCACCCGATCTACCAACTGATCGACCAGAAATCGCTCGACTGGGGCAGCTATGCCCGGCTCGATCAGGACTTCGGCATGTTCGGCTTCACCGCAGGCGTCACTGCCCGCTTCGGCTCGGTCGCGTCGCGGCGCTTCTTCAACTTGGACGGCGAGCAAGGCGCGAAGACCTTCGAGGCCGATCAGCGCGCACGCACGATCGACGCCTATGCCGAGGCGCGGCTGCGCCCGACCGAACGGCTCACGCTGATCGCCGGGGCGGTCTACACCTCGGGGCTGCGGCGGCAGGACCAGGTCTTCCCCGCAACCACCAGCAATCGCGCGACCTTCGACCAGCTCTCGCCCAAGCTGGGGCTGCTGTTCGAGCCGGCCGATGCCGTCCAGCTCTATGCCAATCTCAGCCGCAGCCACGAGCTTCCCGGCTTTATCGAACTGGCGCAGCTCTCCCAGTTCGTTCCGCTCGACGCGCAGCGCGGCTGGACCGTCGAGATTGGCGGGCGCGGCCGGATCGGCCCGTTGCGCTTCGACCTCAGCATCTATCGCGCCGATCTCGATGGCGAGTTGCTCCAATATGACGTCGGTTTTGGCATTCCCGCTTCGACCTTCAACGCCGGGCGCACGCGGCACCAGGGCGTCGAGCTCGGCCTGGATCTCGATCTCACTGCCTGGCTGCGGCTGCGGCAGGTCTGGCAAGTCAACGACTTCCGCTTCCGCGACGACGCGCAGTTCGGGGACAATCGATTGCCGGTGATCCCCGAGCAATTCTATCGCGCCGAACTGCGGCTCGGCGACGACGGGCTCCACGTCGCGCCCAACATGGAATGGGTACCGCGCGGTGCTTGGGTCGACTATGCCAACAGCATGCGCATCGGCGGCTATGTTCTGTTCGGGGCGAGCGCGGAGGCGGCGGTTATGCCGGGGGTTACTTTGTTCGCCGATGCCCGCAATCTCGCAGGGCGCAAGGCGGCCGGCGATATTTCCGCAATCGTGCGGTACGTGCCCGACAATCCTTCCACGCTGCGTGACGAGAGCAGCCAGATCTTCACTCCGGTCGAGCGACGCAGCGTCTTCGCCGGCGTGCGGGCGGCGTTCTGATGGCGGCCGCTCCGGCTTCGCGCTGGTACAATGCAGTGTGGCGCTGGCATTTCTATGCCGGGCTGTTCTGCATGCCCTTCGTCCTGTGGCTGGCGGCGACCGGGACGATCTATCTGTGGAAGCCGCAGATCGAAGCGTGGCTGGAGCGGCCTTATGATACGCTGACGCCGGCGGGCCCGCGGGCCAGCGCCGCCGCGCAGGTGAAGGCCGCGATGGCGGCAATGCCCGGCGCCACGCTGCACAAATATCAGCTCCCGGAGAGGCCGGGCGAGGCGGCGCGGATCATCGTCGGCCGGAAGGGGATCGAGACGCGGGTCTATGTCGATCCTTACCGGCTGCGCGTGCTGGGCACCGCGACTGAGAGCGAGCGCCCGCTGCGTGTGGTCTCGGACCTGCACGGCACCTTCCGCGCGGGCAATCCCGGAAGCTATCTGGTCGAGATCGCCGCCTGCTGGACGGTGACGATGCTGCTCACCGGCCTGTATCTGTGGTGGCCCCGCCGGGCGCGCGGGCTCGGCGGGGTGCTCTATCCGCGGCTGCGGAGCGGCAAACGCCTGTTCTGGCGCGACGTGCATGCCGTGGCTGGTATCTGGGTCGCAGTGCTCGCCTTGCTTCTGATCTCGACCGGGCTCCCCTGGGCGAAATTCTGGGGCAGCTATTTCAAGGAAGTGCGCACCGTCGCCGGCACGCTCGACGGTCCACAGGACTGGCCTACAGGAGCCCGCAACGCGATGCTGGGCGATCATGCCGAGCATGCGGGAATGACGATGGCGCACGGGGCCGCGCCCGGCGGCGATCTCGATCGCGTGGTCGCCGCGGTCTATCCGCTCGGCATCGCCCCGCCGGTGCTGCTGGCCCCACCCACCAGGGGCACGGAGTGGACTGTGAGCTCGGACGCCGCCGATCGTCCGCAACGCACCAGCATAACCGTCGACGGAACCACCGGAGCACTCACTTCGCGCCGCGATTTCGCCGATCGCCACTGGCTCGATCGCGCCGTCGGCTACGGCATCGCCGCGCACGAAGGCGCGCTGTTCGGACTAGCCAACCAGTTGCTCGGCACATTGACGGCGCTTCTCCTGGCCACGCTGTCGGTGTCGGGGGCAGCGATATGGTGGCGGCGGCGACCGCAGGGGCTGCTGGGTGCGCCGATCGCGCTGTCGCGACCACGCTACGGGACAATGCTGATCGCGCTGGTGTTGCTGCTGGCGCTGGCCATGCCGCTGTTCGGCGCGACGCTTGGGCTGGCCGTGGTCGCCGACTGGTTGCTGCTGCCGCGCTGGCCGGGCTTGCGCCGCTGGCTCGGGCGCGCTCCGATACGCGCTTGACGGTTGGGCGAGTGCGTCCTAATTGCCCGCCTTCCGCAGCACGGCCCCTTCGTCTAGCGGTTAGGACGTCGCCCTCTCACGGCGAAAACACGAGTTCGATTCTCGTAGGGGTCACCAGCGTTTTCAATGGGTTAGCGGCAATCCGCGCCCATTGAATCAGTTTTTCTCTCAAATTTCTCTCTTAAAGCTCCCGGGATTTCGGGGGATCACCCAGGAATTTGGGGTCGCTAACGATCGGGCGAATCGCCTCGGCGTCAGTAGTCCATGTTGACGTGCCGTTCCCAAGCAGATGACCAGGCTTCGATATAAGCATTGATGGCATCGGGCCCACCGGCGATCGCTTCTGCGTATTCGGCGCAGTGATGGGCATCAAATACCGGATCGACACTATCCTTGATGAACTGATCGGGGCCGGCGAGGTCCCCTGCAGCCAGCAATCGATCCAACTTATCAAAAGTCGCGCAACTCTCAGCGTGATCGTCAGCGTCGACCGGCAGCATCGAGAACCGCACGCTGTCGCCAAACCGAGTAAAATTACCGGGCACCGGGCCAATGCCGGGAAGTCGGAAGAAGAGTGATCCCTGGTCGTTCTCGACACCACCATGGGCGAAGGGGTTCCGGATACGCTCCTTGATCCGATGCATCTTCCCAACGACGTCGGCCGCAGATCGCGATGATGGGCCGGGCAAGACGAGCTTGAGCTTATCTCCCCATCTCATACCCAGCAGCGCGAGGACTTCGCCTTCACCGAATGGCTTGCCCATAAATGCACGAAGCAGCACCAGTCGGTGTTCGAGGCAGCTGAAATAGGCGTCTATCATCGCCGTCGAATGGAAGAAGCCCTCACGCTCTGCCGATATGACCGCGTTGAGTCTCGCGGTCATATCGGCGCTGATCGACCTCATCTTCTCGCCTTCGCTCTGTTCGCCGTTGGCCTCCGCAGATGAAGGCGGTGCTGCGCCGCGCCGGTAAGCGAGGTCGGCGAGCTCACGGTGAAAACGGTAGCGCTCATCGAACTCGGCGAAGCGATTGACGATCATCACTTCACCGTTGTCGATCTGAGCCTCCGCAAATGGCCGAAGATAGGCTTCGACTTCGCGCATTGCGCTGCGGAGTTGGCCTTCGACACGCGATTGCAGATCGAGGCGATCCTTGGGCACGAAAACCGCGAACCCAAACTTCTGATGCTCGAAGGCCACGCGCTGACCGTCTATCGCGCCGTAGACAGTCCAGCGCACCTTTTCGCCATGGCCGTGCCAACGCCAGTCCATCACGTCGCGCAAGGTGAAGAGAACCAGCTCAGGCACAGGAAACAACCCGCGAGCCGGGCGATAACGCATCATCGCAGCGCGCGCATTCTCTTCGGGAATCTCGACTGTGAAACCGGCCAGCTTGCGGCTTAGCCGCCGACGCAGCACCTCAAGGCGGCGTGCCTGATCGGGCAAAACGGCGGGCTCGTCTGACATCACATCTCTCTATCTGGATGGCAGAGGCAATTGCCATGCCCATCATATTCCGCAAAATCGGACGGCTGCCATGAAGATCGTAGATCGCCTGCTGAACCGATCGGAGGAAGTCGCGTTTCGCGAGCTCGAGCGCATTGCCCAAGACAATGGTCTGCGGGTGTTCGCCAAGACCCGCTTATCCGACGTCATCGCAAAGGGGCACGCTCATCTGAGTCAGCGAGAGTTCGACTATTTCACACGAAGTCATTGCGACTATGTCGTCACTGACGATGTGTATCGTCCGGTGATGGTCGTCGAATACGATGGGCCGTTCCACGTAGATGCACGACAACAAGAGCGCGATCGGATCAAGAACGCGCTTCTGCGCGAGGCCGGGCTTGGCCTCCTGCGCATCAACGATCGTCATGTGACGAAGTCCTACCGCGGCATGTCGGTGCTGCGCTGGATCATCGAAGTCACAGAATTGATGAAAATCTTCGACGAGGGGCAGCGTAGCGGACAGATCCCACTCGATGAACCGTTCGATCCGTCGGCGTTCGACTCGATCGGGGATGGCCCGCGCTTTCCCTATTGGTTGTCCGCGCCAGCGACCCAGTCGTTTCACGCCTTCTTCAAAACGCTCGATCCCACTGTGCCTCACGGATGGTCATCGTTTACCGGACGGGACATCGAAGGGACGGCCTGCCGCCTCTCCTGCCTTTACTTCAACGATCATATCCTCTGGGCCAAAACGGCTGTGAGACGCCAGGATCTGGTATTCCCCCACTATGATCTACTCGACGAGATCGACGGATGTGAGCTTGGCGAGCGTCTCGCGCGGTTCAGGCGCGGCGACATCCAGGCTGCGACGAAGGCTGAATTCCGACGGATCTTCGATCACTTTTGCGAAAAGTACAGCCCGCACCCCACGCATTCGAGCGGGGCATTCCCTTTCGAAATCGTGTGGGATGGCAAAGACGGATTGCGATATCGCTGAGCGATATTGGCTCCTTGCCAGCTCCTGCCCAGGCCGTACGCCCGCGCGTTGGATCAGATCGGCAATGCCAGCTGATCCACATCCACGCTGGGCTCCGCACGATGCAGCCGGTCGACGATAGCGCGCGCTAGCTCTTCCGCGGCTTGTTCGCGCAATCGGTCGTTCGGCATTGTGATCCCGACGCGCGCCCAGCCGGGTGCGGCCAGAATGGCAGATGAGATCGCGGCACGCGAAGGTTCTGGGGCGAATCGTTCCATGCCCCAGAAATGGCACAAACCGAGAACAAATGAAAAGAGGCTTGCGCCGGTCGACCGTCTTCGATGCGACGAACGGAGGAATGCCGCTACCCGATTGGCAAGTCTCGAGCGACGATCCGCCGGCGGACAGCCTCCCGCAAACTGGAGACGAGGATCAGCGTGCTCCGGCGATCCTTGGCAATCTCGATCTCGCCAGTGGCGATCAGCTCATAGATCCTCGACCGACTGAATCCCGTCATGGCGACAGCCGTGGGGATGCGAACGCTGATCGGTTCGAATGCGTCTCCCCCAGCCCTTCCCTCAATTCGATTGGCAGCGGACATGGCACTCACTTTCCGCCAGGCCGGGTTTTGGCAAATACCCGGTCGCTGTCGAGGAAGGCCGTCAGCATCGACGGGATCAGGTCAGCAATGGCCTCTTCCTGACCATAGGTCTCCTTGTAGAGCGCCGCATATCGCGTGAGATCCGCGAAAAGCTGCGGGGTTACCTGTATCCCGACCTTCACCGGCGTGCGGTCGGGGAGCCGCGGAAGACGCAGGTCGGCCATCACTGTTCCTCCAGCCAGGGTTTCAGGATCAGATCGTGGTGCACCAGTAGCCGGACGGGGGCACCCGGACGGATAGTGAGCGTCGGCTGGATTTGCAGGTTGCGCGACGTGAGCTGGTCGCCGGCGCGCGATACGCTTTGCTGGGTCGATTGCCGCACGGCCTGGACGAGATCGCTCTCGCCGCTGAACTGCAATTCCGAGCCGACGCCCAGCAGGGTCGACAGCACGACGCCCTTGAGCAGCGTCCAGGTGTGGAAATCCACCTTGTCGGCCAGGCCGGCATAGCCCGACGGATCGGTGGCGGGCGCGTTATCCAGGCGGATCGAACTTCCGTCAGGGAAGATGATCCGCTGCCATACGACCAGCGCGCGGCGCTGCCCGAAGGCGACCACGCTGTCATATGCGCCGATGAGCCGTGCACCCTGCGGTATCAGGAGAATGCGGCCGGTTGCGCTGTCGAAGATCCGCTCGGTCACCTGCGCGGTCACCAAACCGGGAAGGTCCGACCGCAAACCCGTGATCAGGCTGGCCGAGATCACGCTACCCGCGGACAAGGTGAACGGTGATGGGCGCGGCGCTACCGCATGAGGGTTGCTATCGCCGGCCTTGTCGGTGCTGCGAACAAACTCTGCCTTGTGCGCTTGCCCATTGGGATCGCGATCGACATCGACCGCGACGCCACCCGCCTGATCAGCCGATGGTATCGGCGCCGCAACTGCCGGCATCGCCTGGCCTTGGCTCTGTTGGCCGGCTGTCTGCACCAGCAGCCCGGACTCGCGCGCAGCCTTGAGTTCCGCGGCACGGCGCTGGCGGGCGTCATCGGCGGGTTTCGGGGCCGTCGACACCGCAGGCGGCACAGGCGGTATCGCTTCCCCGGCGAGCTGGCGCTGGCGATCGAGGATGGGTTTGCCCAGATCCCCCGGCAGCGGCGGCCCGAGCTTCGGCACCGTGCCGTAGCTGGCCGGCAGCGCGCTCAGCGTGTCGGTCGGCGGCTTGGCCGCGATGTTCTTGTCCTCGCTATCAGCGGCGAGGTGCAGCGCCCGCGGTTCAAGCGCGAACCAGGCCGTACCGACAACCCCAGTCACGGCGATGGCGGCCAGCGATACGATCACGCCCCGCTTGAAGCGGATAGCGCGACCAGGTCGCGCGCGCAGCACGAAGGTCTCCGGATCGACCTTCGGCTGGGTCGAAGGCACGGCGCCTTGGGGCACCTCGGCCGTATCGTCGCTCACGACGCCCTCCCCTTCGCCCGGCCGCGGCGTCCGGCCTCGCCGATGCGGGTAAGCCGGACGATATCCTGACGCTTGGTGCCGAGACGGAGTTCGGCGGCATCGAAGATCCTGTCGACGACATAGTAGCGCCCGCGCAGGCGGTAATTGACGAGCTGGGCCTCGCCCTTCGCGCCGACGAGAAACAACGGCGGCGCCTCGCCGACCGCAAGACTGGCAGGGAATTCGATATAGGTCTGCCTGCCGTCGTCGAAAGCGCGCAGCGGCCGCCATCGCGGCGTATCGCCCGAGATGGCGTAGTTGAAATGCAGCTGATCGACATCGAGCCCGGCAGCCACCGGGACAGCCGCGGCCGCAGCTTCCTCGGATCGCTTGATCGCCAGCAGCGCATCCTGCGGATAGGTCCAGGCCAGCGCCGACATGCCGACGCTCCGCACGCTGGCGAGCGCGATATGATAGGTTCGCCTGTCGGTGGTGATGACGAGATTGGTGGAAAGACCCGCGGCATAGGGCTTCACGAGAATATGGACGCGCTTGCCCGCCCCTACCCCGCTCGTCGTATCGCCGATCACCCAGCGCGCCGTGTCGCCGCTCGCCACCGCGCCCAGCACCTCGCCGGGCTCGAGCACGATGTCGGTCACCCGCTCGGGGGCGGTGGTCACCTGATAGATCGTGCCCTCGGCATAGGGCATCACCGCGGTGGCATTGAGGAACGCCGGCGGCGACGGTTCGAGCGTAGCCGCCCGGTTCGCCGCTGCTATCGTCGATGTGGCCCGATGCGAGGTCTCGGCGGTGGACGAGTCCTGCGCGAAAGCGCTGGCAGGCGCGAGGAGTGCGATCGCCATCGAAAGGAGCGAGGGCAAGGTGCGGGAACGTTTCATTGCCGGTTCTCCGGATTGGTGGGGATTGGGTTCATGGCGGCAGCGGGCGCAGCGGTGATCGGAACGTCGGGTGCCGGCTGCGCCGGCGGCGGGGTAGTCGGGCTCACCGCCGGCTCGATCTCGCGGCTCCAATCGATCGCATCGACATAGAGGCCGAGCGGATTCTTGCGCAGCACCTCCGCCGAGGCGGGCGGCCTGAGCTTGACGGTGAGGATGCCGGTCCAGTGCGACGTGCCGGCCTGCGCACCTCGGTCAAACGCCGCCTCGATCCATTTGACCTGGAACGACTGATCCGAGGCGCGGACCACGCTGGTGACCTGGACCGACACCGTCTTCTGGCCGACGGCGCCGAACGGGTTCGCTGAGCGGGCATAGTCTCCCAGGAACACCGCACCCCGCTGGGTGGCGAAATCATAGGCCGACAGCCAATCGCGCCGCATCAGCACCGGGTCGAGTGAGACCGACCGCACCTTCTCGATGAAGCGGGCCAGGTGCCAGGAAATCTGGGCGTCCGTAGGGTGATATCCGGCTTCCGCTTCGCTGATCGCGCGCGCCTCGCCGAGACGATCGACCTCGACGACATAGGGCGTCACGCGACTCTGCAGCGACTGCCAGATCAGCGCACCGGACATCGCGGTCGTAAGTGCCAGTCCGCCGAAAGCCATCAGCCGCCAGTTGCGCGCCTGGACGCGCGCCGATCCGAGCCGTTCGTCCCAGAGCTGGCCGGCGCGGTGAAAGGGCGTGTCCGGCTCTGGCGTCCGGCCGTAGCGCTGGACGCTTCGCTTGAAGAGCATCGATCAATCCTCCTTTTCCTTGATGTCGGGAGTGGCGGACGCGCCACCGCGATCGCCTTCGCGAAGCGTGTGGGCGACGACCTGACGATGGTGGCGCGCGTCCTGCTGGCGGCGCAGCGACTGCGCCCAGGCAGGCTGTTGCTCGCCAGTCTGGCCGGATGCGCTTGCCGCCGGCGCCTGCCGGTTGGTGAGAGAATCGAAGGCGGCTTGCCGGCCGGACGCAGCAGCCTCACCGATGCCGAAGGCGCCGGCGGCGCGATTGCGCAGCGCTCCGCCCGCCGCGCTTGCGACGCCCTTCAGGCCCGCGCCGACGCTGGTGGAGCCGGCGCCCTCCTGCCCGAGCTTGTAGGCAGTCGAAGCGGCCGAGCCCATCGAGGTGCCGGCGCGGACGGCGCCGAGCGCAGCCCCGCCGATGGCGCGGGTACCGGCGAGAGCGGCCCCGCCGCCCAATGCAGCGACGCCCGCAGCACCAAGCGCGGTACCGGCGACCGCGCCCGCACCGAGCTGCGGCGCGCCAGACACAAGGCCGGTGGCGATGCCTGGGCCGAAGATGCCGAGCCCGAACAGGGTGAGCGACGCGAGCGCGAGGCTCATCGCCTTCCCGATGTCGGGCTCCTGCCCCTGCAGCGAGCCGACGAAATCGTTGAAATAGTTCGAGCCGATGCCGACGATGACGGCGAGCACCATCACCTTGATCCCCGAGCTGACGACGCTGCCCAGCACGCGTTCGGCGAGGAAGCTGGTCCGGTTCCAGAGCGCAAACGGCACCAGCACGAAGCCGGCGAGCGTGGTCAGCTTGAACTCGAGGATCGTGATGAACAACTGGATCGCGAGAACGAAAAACGACAGGATCACCAGCGCCCAGGCAAACAGCAGCACGGCGATCGTCAGGAAGTTCGAGAAGAAGGTCGTGAAGCCGAGCAGCTGCGAGACCTGATCGAGCAGTGGCCATGCGGCGGAGAAGCCGGTGCCGGCCAGCCTGCCGGGCTTCAGCAGGTCGTCCGCCGAGATTGTGCCACCGCCCGCGGTCAATCCTGCCGCGGCAAACGAATTGAAGACGATATTCGCGAGCGTCGAGAAGCTGTTCAGGATGAAGGCGAACGCGCCGACATAAAGGATCTTCTTGAGGAAGCGCCCCATCACATCCTGTTCGCCGCCCAGCGCCCAGAACAGACCGGCCAGGGTGATGTCGATGCCGATCAGCGTCGCCGCCAGGAAATGGACGTCCCCGCCCAGCAGGCCGAACCCGCTGTCGATGTAGCGAATGAACGCCTGCATGAACTGGTCGATGACGTTGAGGTCGGTCACGGCTGATCTCCGCTGGTGGTCGGCGGTCCCGCGGAACGCGCTGGGGGAGCTGGAGCGCGCCCCGCGGGAGTGACGGCGGACCGGGGGCGATGCCCGCCGTCACGCTCGGACGGGAGGCCCCTAGCGAGGGTGGTAGGCCGTGCCGTCGCCGAGAAATTTGCGGGTAGCTGCCTGGGCTTCGGCCTCGGCCTGGGCGCGACGCGACGCCTCCAGCGTCTCGGCCCGGTACTGCGCCGCCATCATGTTCTGGATCTGGAACTGCTGCTTGGCGGTGAGGGCGAGCAGCTGGTTGGTCGCCTGCTGCGCCTGGAGACCACCTTCGGCGCCCTGACTCTTCGCCACGATCGCCGCGAGCGTCTGCGCATCGGCGGCGACATTGCCGACCACCTGTGCCTGGACCTGCATCGTCTGGTTGAATGCCGCAACCGATGTGTCGAGACGGGCCTTGGCACCGACGACGAGATCGTTGGTGGTCAGCGCCTGGTTGAAGCTCTGCGGAAACAGCCGGCGGAACTCGCTGTCGACCTGCTCGACCCGAAAGCTGATTCCCTGCGCCTGCCCCATCAATCGGTCGATCTGCTGGAGAGTCTGGGTAAGCGCCTGTAGCTCCGGAAAGTCGATCCGGGTCAGGTTCTTCGCTTGGTTGATCAGCATCGTCGCTTCGTTCTGGAGCGACTGGATCTGGTTGTTGATTTGGCTGAGCGCCCGCGCTGCGGTGAGCAGGTTCTGCGAATAATTGGTCGGATCGAACACCGTGATCTGGGCGGACGCCGGCGTGGCGTACAGCGCCATGCCGAGCGAACCGGCGGAACCGAGCGCGAGCGCGGTTGCGACGAGATATTTGGAGATGGGACGGGATGGGTTTCGCCGGGACATGGGGTTTCTCCTTTGGGTCGGGGGTCAGCGAAGCGGGGGCGTGAAGTCGCCGAGCAGCGCCGCCGCCCAGGCGAGGTCGTGCGCGGCGAGGAATTCAGCGGCGAAGGTGCCGGGACCGTGCCCGGCGAGCAGCGCATCGATCTGCTGTTGACTGGCAGGGTCGGAGGCACCGCACAGGGCCAGCGCCACGGGGCCAAGCCCCAGCTCGAACAGCCGGTTGCCGCGGACGGACTGGAGGTAATAATGCCGCTTGGGCGTCGCGCGGGCGACGAGCTCGATCTGCCGGGCATTGAGGCCGAAGCGCTGATAGGCGGCCTGGCTCTGCGGCTCGATCGCGCGGTCATTGGGCAGCAGGATGCGCTGCGGGCAGCTTTCGAGGATCGCTGGCGCGATGCTGCTGTCGGCGATGTCCGCCAGGCTCTGCGTCGCGAACAGCACCGCGACATTCTTCTTCCGGAGCGTCTTCAACCATTCGCGGATGCGCGCGGCGAACAGCGGATGGTCGAGGAAGATCCAGGCCTCATCGAGCATCAGCAGCGTCGGACGACCGTCGAAGCGCTCCTCGAGCCGGTGGAACAGATAGGTCAGCACCGGAGCGACCACGCTGGCCTGCGCCATCAGCGCCTCGGTTTCGAAGCACTGGATATCGGACAGCGCCAGCGCCTGCTCGGCCGCGTCTAGTAGCCGGCCATAGGGCCCGTCGAGCGTATAGGCGGTGAGCGCGACTCTGAGCGCGTTCGACTGCAGCAGGAGCGCGAGGCCGGTCAGCGTGCGCTCCTCGACCGGCGCCGAGGCAAGCGAACCCAAAGCCGACCAGACCGACTCCTTCACGTCGGGCGTGACCAGAACCTTCTCGTGCGCGAGCAGCGCCGCGATCCATTCGGCCGCCCAACTGCGCTCGTTGGGATCGTCGATATGCCGCAGCGGCTGGAAGGCGAGCGCTCCACCCTCCTGCCCCGCCCCGCTTCCCAGGCCGAGCGCATGATGCGCCCCACCCATGGCGAGCACCGCAGCGCGCGCCGAGAAACCCTTGTCGAAGATATAGAGCTGCGCTCGCGGGTAGCGGCGGAACTGGAGCGCGATCAGCGCCAGCAGCACCGACTTGCCCGCGCCGGTCGGTCCGACCACCAGCATATGGCCGACATCGCCGACATGGGTTGAGAAGCGGAACGGGGTCGCGCCCGCGGTCTGCGCGACCAGCAGCGGCGGACCGCCGAGATGGGCGTTGGCCGTAGGTCCTGCCCAGATCGCCGAGAGCGGCATCAGATGGGCAAGGTTGAGGGTGTGAACCAGCGGCTGGCGGACATTGGCATAGGCATGGCCGGGCAGCGACGACAGCCACGCCTCGACCGCGTTGACGCCCTCACGCACGCAGGTGAAGCCGAGACCGTTGACGATCCGCTCGACCGCGCGGACCTTCTCGTCGGCGCGCGCGCGATCCTCGTCCGAGACGGTGATCGTGATGGTGAGGTAGCCGAATGCGACATAGTCGGCACCGAGCGCCTGCAGCGCCTGGTCGGCGTCGACGACCTTGTTGTCGGCGTCGCTGTCGAGCAGCTGTGCCGGCTGGTTGTACATCACCTCGCGCAGCAGCGCGGCGATCGACTTGCGCTTGTTGAACCACTGGCGCCGGATCCTAGTCAGCGCCTTGGTCGCCTCGGTCTTGTCGAGCGCGATGAAACGGGTGACCCAGCGATAGCCGAAATCCGAAGCGTTGAGCGCATCGAGGATGCCGGGCCGGCTCATGTTCGGGAAGCCGAGCACAGTCACGGTGCGGAGATGCGTATCGCCCAGCTTCGGCTCGAGCCCGCCGACCAGCGGCGTGTCGGCGAGTAGTCCGTCGAGATACATCGGCGTCTCGGGCACCGCGACCGGTTGGCGGCGGGTAGAGATGCAGGCGTGGAGATAGGCCAGCGTCTCCTCGGACGAGAGCCCACGCACTTCGGGCATGAAGCCGGCAAACAGGTCGAGCACGCGGTCGGTTTCGGCGACGAAGCCGGCCAGCGCCGCGCGCCAGTCGCGGCCGCCGGCATCCGCGTCGCGCTCGACCAGCGAGCGGCCGGCGGCATCGCTCGCATCCGCGGGCGGCAGGAAGGTGAGCGTCAGATGATACTGGCTCTCGTAATGCGCGCCCTCGGCTTCGAAGGCGGCGCGACGCTCCGCATCGACCAGCCAGGAAGCGGCATCGGGGAAGTCGCTCGCCGGGTAGCCCAGCGCCTCGACGCGCTCGGCCTCGAAGAACAGGGCCCAGCCCGATCCGAACCGCTTGAGGACGTTGTTGGCCCGTGCACAGGCCCCGACCAGCTCGGCCTCGGTCGCGCTCTCCAGGTCGGGCCCGCGGAAGCGGAGCGTGCGCTGAAAGCTGCCGTCCTTGTTGAGCACCACGCCCGGTGCGACCAGCGCCGCCCAGGGCAGATGATCGGCGAGCCGGTCGGCACGGCTGCGATATTCGCGCAGGTTCAGCATGCGAGATAGCTCCTCTGGCGGAGGTGGCGGAGCAGGACGGGCGCGAAGTCCGGGTCGCGGCGGGCGGCGAAGACCGCGAGGCTGTGGCCGACCGCCCACAGGACCAGGCCGACCAGCCATTGCTGCAGGCCCAGCCCGACCGCCGCGGCGATCGTGCCGTTGACGATCGCCAACCCACGCGGCGCGCCGCCGAGCAGGATCGGCTGGCCGAGGCTGCCATGGATCGGCGCCTCGAACCCTTCGATGTGATGGCCGACGGGCGCGGGCATCAGACCAGCGCCCCGCCGCCGAAGCTGAAGAAGCTCAGGAAGAAGGAGGAGGCGGCGAACGCAATCGACAGGCCGAACACGATCTGGATCAGCCGGCGAAAGCCGCCCGAGGTCTCGCCGAACGCCAGCGTCAGGCCGGTGGTGATGATGACCATCACCGCGATGATCTTGGCGACCGGTCCCTGGACCGATTCGAGCACCTGCTGGAGCGGCTGCTCCCAGGGCATGCCCGAGCCGCTTGCAGAGGCAGGTGCGGAGATGGCGACCGCAAGCCCGAGGGTGAGCGCGGTCAGGGCAAGCGGAGGGCGGCAAGGTACGGACAGGCGCATGATCAATCTCCTTGGGCTGCGCTGGTGAAGTCGATGGGGAGGTCGAGGAGGGCGTAATTGCCGTCAGGATCGAGGCCAGCGACGCGCGCGAGCGTGTCCACGCGTCGGGCGGAACCGCGTCCGGCGATGAACACAACCATGTCGATCGCCTCGGCGATCAGACGACGCGGCACGGTGATCACGGCTTCCTGGATCAACTGCTCGATGCGCAGCAGCGCAGAGGCCGCGCTGTTTGAATGGACCGTGGCGATCCCGCCGGGATGGCCGGTATTCCACGCCTTGAGCATGTCGAGCGCTTCGCCACCGCGGACCTCACCGACGATGATGCGGTCGGGGCGCAGGCGCAGCGTCGAGCGGACCAGATCTGCCATGGTGACATGGCCGGCACGGGTGCGCAGCGCTACAGTATCGGGCGCGGGCGACTGCAGCTCGCGCGTGTCCTCGATCAGGATCACCCGCTCGTCGAGATGCGCCATCTCGGCGAGTAGCGCATTGGCCAGCGTCGTCTTGCCCGAGCTGGTGCCGCCGGCGACGAGGATGTTGCGTCGCTCCACGACCGCCAGCGACAACAGGCGCGCGATGTCGGCCGACATGATGCCGTCGGCGACATAGTCTATCAGCGTGTAGATCCGGGTCGCCGGTTTGCGGATCGAAAAGCAGGGCGCGAGGCTGACCGGCGGCAGCACGCCTTCGAACCGCTCCCCCGCCCCTTCGCCGTGTGGCGGCAGCTCGGCCGAGACGATCGGCGATGCGGCATGGACTTCGGTGCGGGCGTGGCTGGCGACCAGCCGAATGATGCGCTCGACCTGGGCGGGCTCGAACCGCGTGCCGGTATCGGTGCGCCCCTCACCCAGCCGGTCGAGCCGCAGCGCGCCGTCCGGATTGATCATCACCTCGAGTACCAGCGGGTCGGCCAGCGCCGCGGCGATCGCCGGGCCCATCGCGGTGCGTAGCATCGCGCGGCGTCGGCCTTCCGACACAGTGTCCGCCGCGCCGCTCACGATGCCTTCTCCGCCGGCTCGACGGGAGCAAGCGTGCGCCGGCCACTGGCGAGCTGGCGGCCGACCTGACCGACGAACTTCTCGAACCGGTCCATCCCGATTGCCAGCGCGGCGCTGTCGGCCTCGGGCAAGGGTGCGGTGACCAGCAGCTGATAGCGGACGAACAGTGCGAGGCTTTCGAGCACCACGTCGATGTCGCGCCGGACCAGGCCGATCTCGCGCGACATGCGGTCGAGCCGGACCTTGAGGAGGTCGTCTATTTCCTTCGAGCCGCGCCGGGCGAGCCAAGCGGCAACGGCATCGTTGACCAGCCGCGACTTGTTGGCACCCGGACCGGCGGCGAGCGCTTCCAGCGCGTCGCTCAGCTCGCGGTCGATATAGAGGTTCTGCCGGACCTTCATCGCTCACAGCCCCGGAATGAGGTCGCCATGCGCGGCGCCCTCGTTGATGCCGAAGCTGCGTGCGGCGGGCGTTAGGGCGCGTGCCTGGTCCATGGCGCGCTGGTCGGCGGCGACATTGTCGTCATCGTCGAGCGCGACCTGTACGGCGGGATCGATCTCGGTCGGGTGCACCGCTGCCTCCTCGGCAAGCCCGGGATGGCGCTGCTGCTGCATGCCGCCGTCTTCGTCGTCGGCCAGATCGCCGGCACACTCGAGCCGCGCATCGGGAAGGCGTGCGAACCGGCCCCAGTCGTTGGAGCGCTGGCGCGGACGATCGCCATAGACGCCATCGGCCAGGGCCGGCGCCGGCATGACCCGCCCGCTGAAGTTGTCGTCCTCGAAATAGCGCAGCTTGGCCGCGCGGATCGGCGCGAGCCCGGAAACCAGCACCAGCTCGTCGGTCGCCGGCAGCTGCATGACCTCGCCCGGCGTCAGCAGCGCGCGCGCGGTCTCCTGGCGGCTGACCATGACATGGGCGAGCCAGGGCGCGAGCCGGTGCCCGGCATAGTTGCGCATCGCCCGCTGCTCCGTCGCGGTGCCGAGTGCGTCAGAAATGCGCTTGGCGGTGCGCTCGTCGTTGGTCGCGAAGGCGACGCGAACATGGCAGTTGTCGAGGATGGCATTGTGCTCGCCATACGCCTTCTCGATCTGGTTGAGGCTCTGGGCGATCAGGAAAGCGCGGATGCCGTAGCCGGCCATGAACGCGAGGCTGGTCTCGAAGAAGTCGAGGCGCCCGAGCGCGGGAAACTCGTCGAGCATCATCAGCAACTGGTATCGGCGCGTCGAAGTGCCGGGCTGCTCGAGCCGCTCGGTCAGGCGGCGGCCGATCTGGTTGAGCACGAGGCGGACCAGCGGCTTGGTCCGGCTGATATCCGAGGGTGGGATGACGAGGTAGAGCGAGACCGGCCGCTCGCCCTCGATCAGGTCGGCGATCCGCCAGTCACAGCGCGAGGTAACCTCGGCGACGGTAGGATCGCGGTAGAGGCCGAGAAACGACATCGCGGTCGACAGCACGCCCGAGCGCTCGTTCTCGCTCTTGTTGAGCAGCTCGCGCGCGGCCGAGGCGACGACCGGGTGAACCTGCGGCGCATCCGTGGTGCCGAGATGGTTGGTTGACATCATCCGCCGCAGCGTCGCGACAAAGCTGCGCTGCGGATCGGACAGGAAGGTGGCGACGCGGGCGAGCGTCTTCTCCTCCTCGGCATAGAGGATGTGGAGGATCGCCCCGACCAGCAGCGAATGGCTGGTCTTCTCCCAATGATTGCGGCGTTCGAGCGCGCCCTCGGGATCGACCAGGATGTCGGCGATGTTCTGGACGTCGCGTACCTCGTCGGCGCCGCGGCGGACCTCGAGCAGCGGATTGTAGCGCGCCGAGCGCGCGTCGGTCGGGTTGAACAACAGGCAGTGCGAGAAGCGCGACCGCCATCCGGCAGTCAGCGTCCAGTTCTCGCCCTTGATATCATGGACGACGGTCGAGCCGGTCCAGGAAAGCAGCGTCGGCACGACCAGCCCGACGCCCTTGCCCGAGCGTGTCGGCGCGAATGCCATGACGTGCTCGGGGCCGTCATGGCGGAGATACTGTCCGCCCAACCGGCCGAGCAGTACGCCGCGGTCGCGATGCAGCCCCGCCAGTTCGATCTCCTGGGGCCTCGCCCAGCGCGCTGAGCCATAGGTGGTGACATTGTTGCGCTGACGCGCGCGCCACAGCGACCCGAAGATAGCCGCGCCGCAGCCAAGAAAGCCCGACGCGCCGGCAAGCATGCCCGCCTTGTCGAAGACATGCGGCGCATAGGCGTCATAGTGATACCACCAAGAGAAAAGCGCCCAGGGCCGATAGACCGGCACTCCACGCAGGGTCAGCCAAGGCGCGCCGAGTTCAGGCTGGTAGGCGAGCATCGCCGCGGCCCATTGCGTCGCGGCCCACAGGCCCGCGATCACGATCGCGAAGACGATGAGGATCTGTCCGATCAGCAGCTTGGTGGGGGTCACGAAAAGGCTCCCGCCGGGGGAAATCCCGACGGGCAATGACTCTTCCACCGAAGCCAAAAATCACATGGCGCTAAGGGGCGCTGTGCGGCAGGTTATGAAGGATGACGGTCGCAAAGCAGTTGGCTTACTTTGTGAAACAGGCCGTTGAGGCCGAAGAGCAATGCTTCGGCCATCCGTACCGGAGGAACGAGAGATAGCCATTTTTGCTCGGCGACGGCTTCAATCGATGCTCACGGACTTGTCGCCGCTAATCGATCGCGAGAAGGCTCAGGATCTGCTTCGCCGCATCGAGAGCAAGCGGATCGATCAGGCGCTTCCGGCCGAAATGGAACTCGCGCTCGTATGGGCCTTGGGCAACATCGGCACCGCCGAGATCGAGCCGTACTGGTTTGGAGCATCATCACTTCCGGATGCCTTTTCAGAGCAGCTCATCCCCGGCCACGAAACCGTCGTGGAAATCGCGGCGATCTCGGACGCTGCTCTGCCAGGCGATGAGGGAATGCGGAACGCGTCTCGCAAAATCTCCCACGAAGCGAACAAGATCCGTCGCGGCGCTTCGCGTCATCTGTCGTACTTCTTCCATGAGGATTCGAAATGGGTAGCCCGAGAGTCCCTGCGGTGGATTAAGGTCCCGCGAGACTTGCTGGTCTCGGATTATATCCGGAACGCTCTTCGGGAGTGGCTGTATCGGCAGGATCGCAAGGATGGCGACGCGATCCGGCTGCAGGAGGGTGAACTCGACGTCGTGATCACTTGGCACGATCGGTCGCAGTCTAGCTACAACTTCCGATCGTCGATGCCGCCGGAAATCCGGAGCCTGCGTGACAACTATGTCCATGAAATTCTGCGAGCAAAGGCACGGCAGCTAAAAAGCCCGCTGTTCAAGGGCCTCCGCTGTGTGATCCTCGGTGACGTTGGCAGCACCGCTCTGCGCCGGCTGGAATCGCGCGACTACACCAATCGCGTCGTCAGCGGATCTCAGATCATATCTGATTTCCTCGCGAGGCCCGCGGCGAGGCTGGACGTCATTGCCGTAATCACCCCAATCAGGGAACGCCGCCGGCTCGATTCCCTCGAAGAAACCATCGAATGGAAACTTGCCATATTCTGCCGCCCTGGCCTGGAAATCGAAACCAGCGGCTTCGATGCGCTTGCCGCGCAGCTTCCGCCTCCCCGTCGCGAGGGCTACCAAGCGCGCCAACTACATGAGCAGGGCGTGTTCTCACCACTTAGCAGAGGAAGACATCTGCCCATGAGCATAAGTTGGCGAAAGGGCGAACGGACGCAGATACGAATCTCCGCCAGGGCGTTTCTGGACACGTTGGCGGGCAGAGAAACCCCAGAGCGGCTCATGAAGAAACTGAGCGTCAACGGGACGAACAACATCTTCAAACTTCACCTGGACCGAGGAGAGACCATCTCCGCGATCAGGATCGAAGAGAAAGGCCCTGACGAAGACGATGATTGGATCGTCGTCGAGTTCCAGGATGATGCTTCGGCCCGACCGCTGCGGAATCCGCTGGAGGCCCAGCCGGATGGCTAGCCACGATATGCGCTAGCAGTTGTAATGCAATTGCATTACAATACCTACAGCACTCAGGAGTCGCACGCCATGGCCGCCAATGCCCTCATCCAAACCCGCGTCGATCCCGACGTGAAGGATCGCGCGACCGCGGTGCTCGATGCAATGGGGCTCACGGTCTCCGACGCGGTCCGTATCCTGCTCACCCGCACCGCGCGGGAAGGCAGGTTGCCGTTCGAGTTGGCCGCAGACAGCCAAGCCTATGACGCTTGGTTCCGCGCCAAGGTCCATGAAGCGCTGACGGACGATCGCCCCGATATCTCGAGCGACGATGTGGAGGCGGAGTTCGCCGCACGTCGCGCCGCCGCGCTTCGCAAGGCTAGCGATGCGTGAAGCTGGTCTGGTCCCAGCGCGCCCTGGAAGATCGGCGCGCGATCTTCGACTATATCGAGACTGACGACCCACACGCCGCGGTGTTGGTCGACGATCGCATTCGCGACGCAACTTGGCGCCTGACCGAGTATCCCGAGAGCGGGCGGCTCGGGCGTGTAGAGGGAACCCGCGAGCTGGTTATCGCTCGGACGCCCTATATCGCTCCCTACGAGATCGGCCACGGCGTTGTCCGCATTCTGCGTGTCATTCATGGCGCGCGAATGTGGCCGGATGCCTTCGACTAAACCAAATGCGAAAGGCCGCCCCTCTCGGGACGGCCTTTCCATTGTCATCCGAACGCGGACAGCTCAGCCGAGCCGGACCCCCGCGGTGGAGGTCATGCTCGAAAATCCTGCCGCGTGCGGCATGTAACAATGAGACATCTGACCACCTCCTTTCCGTTATTGAACGATAGAAAGAATGTCGGGTCGCCGCCCGCTGGTTTCAAGCCAGGCGGCTGATCTGAATGGCTTTTACTGACCGGCCGCTGCCTGCAGATCCTCCAGCCGCTCGCGCGAGACCTGCGCGACAATGTCGCGAAGCGCGCGGACGCAATCAAGGATCGCGTTCAACTCCTCGACGCTGATCTCGTAGGCGCTGGAATATCGAGCCTCGACATAGGCGCGTTTGAGCAGCTGGAAGCGCCGTCGGTCGATGCGTCGATCGCGCGGCCATGCCTCGATCAGCCGCGGCTCGCTGCCTTCAGCGAGCGAGCGCAGAAACTTGATGTTGTGCGAGCGCGGGAAGTAGAGAGTCCGAACCAGCAGGAAACAGATATACGCGCGCTCAGTGGCCTGATGGAGCAGGAAAGCTGCGTCCTTATTCTCGTCTTCACCGACAGCGAATTTCGCGAGCTTGATCGCGCTATCCACTTTCCGAACCCACTCTCGGAAATATGCCTCCGCCATTTGATAGGCATCGGTCGGGGTGAGCGGCATTGGCGTCGCGAGCGGATGGCAGGGCAGCTCGTAGAGGACGATACCATCCCGGGCGATATCGACCCAGAAATACTCGCCGCGTTTCAGCGACTGGTTCACCTCGTCGAGCGAGTGCACGATGATGTTGACCGGTCGCACGATCGCCGCATCGCGCAGAATGCGATCCTCAGCGACATACCAATAATGCGCGATGTCGGTCAGGTCGTCGTGATTGACGATCACCAGCAGATCGAAATCGGATTGGTAGCCGTTCTCCGGCTCGTCGACCCAATCCTCGCGCGCATACGATCCGAACAAGATGATCTTGAGGATCTTGCCGTTCTTGCGGCTCGGCGTCGTCGCCTTGGAGATCGCCTCGGCAAACTCCTCCATCAGGACGCCCTGGACCCGCTCCAGTTCGCCCCGTTGCACCTCAGGCAGATGATCCACGTCATTCTTCATCAAGGGAATCTTCGGCGAGCGCGGGGCGAATGGCAAGCGCGGGTTGGCACCGAGACAGATTGATCGATAGGAAGTGCTGGTTCGGCGGCGTCGGATGGCCCTCACGGGCGCGCGTCTCAAGCGCGATTCTCAACTTCCGGGGCCGCCGGACACCCCAGCCCAAGTCATGGCGCGTCCTCATCTTCACTGGAGGGCGCTGCCGACGCGGCCCCGTCGTCCCTAAAGGTCGAGAGAAGCATCGTGTAGGAGGTCATGACCGCGCCCTCCGGCGCGAGCGTCTTGAGTTCGCCATCCTCAAAGGCGTGATGTATTGCCCCCATCAGCGTCATGATTGGCAAGGGATGCAGAGCATTCGGGTTGTGAAAGACCTGGATTTCTTCGGTCCACCATTCTTCATATCCGTCCGACAAAAGGTCATCGACGAACGAAATGCCGTTGGTGGACTCGGAAGCAGCGCTGTACCGGTAGCCCATTCGAAGGTAGCGAACTCCAGGTTCTGCGAAGCCGGCGACAACCCCCATCCGGTCAAATTTCGCGATGGTACCCGCGTTGGAGAAAATCACCGCGGAGACATTTTCGGCTAGCGGTTGATCGAAGAATCCCGATGGTATGGTCTTCTCGCCAAACTGATGCTCGGTGATTGGTACCGGAATCACCACGAGGGCGCCGTCGCGTTCCTCGATGCGAACGCGCTGGCCGTAGAGATATTGCCAGAGGGCTGATTGGGTGAATGTCAGCGAAGCCGGACTGTCCTCCGTCGCCGGTTTGTGGAAGTCCGCAATCGCGAGCAGAAAGGGCTTGCCCGCGCTCTCCTCCCGCTCCCAATAGTGTTTGCCCTTGGCGTTGGTCTTGGTCAGCTTCGAGTGAAGCGCCGAACCATATTTGATCGGCATATAGCCCTTGAGGAATTCTTCGATCTCGGCATCGGTCTTCGGATCGGGATGCGAGGCAAGCGGTCCCATCGTCGAAGGTGCAGCCGTTGTCGCTTCCACAGTGAAGTCTATACCCGGTGCCGTACACCGAAAGTCGGGCGCCTCGAGCAATTCGACATCAAGGCCAAACTCGCGAAACGCCGCCCACAGATACAGTTCCCAAAGGCGCTGGTCGAACCCCTGCCCCTGAAATTCCTGTACGAGATGAGGATCCTTGGGAGTCAGCCAAGGCCCAATCTCACGGATCACCGCTCGACCCGGCGAGCGGGCCGGCCGGTTGAGCAGCTCTAGGAAATATGGATGCAGCGCCGCCATGTCGGCCGCGTCCGGCACCGCCAAAAGGTCGACGGGCGAATTCGGCGTGTCTGCCTGGTCGCCGAGTACCGCGATATTCTCCTCCCGCACCACGCGCGCAAGCTCTAGACGCAGCGCTTCTTCGGCCCGAAATGCGGACGGGAGGCTCGTATCGAGCAGAACCGCCCGGAACCTGCCGATCCGATCTCGGGCAAGAATGATCCAACCATAGTCGTCATCGATCCGATCGTGCACGACCACGGCAATCAGACGGTCGTCCGCAGCCGACCACCAGGATACCTCTTCCGCAACATGATGAACTATGGAGAGGCGAGTCCCGATCGCGTAGTGATTGAAACGCCTTCTATCCAACGGTGCGCTAAACGGATACGCTTCCGCGCGTAACGCCGCGCGTCGTTTCGCTTCGCTCATAGTGACCGCACTCCCCCAAACGTGAATTGGATAGAGCGAGTTCGATTCCGTCAAGGCGGCGTTGATCGAGACTAGCTCGACAGCTCCCTTCGCGCATTCTCTGGTCAAGGTGCCTAGCGGAGATAATGTTCGTGGCACCGCGCAATGCTGATAGCGGTACGGACACCTGCTTATGCTGGGAGTCGGCAGGTCCAACCCATTGGCAGGTGCAAGATTTCGTCCGCTGCGACCGGATGGCTGAAGCTAATTTTCAACAATCTCTCCGGCACGATGAGCTGCTCACTCAACCATTCCTCGACCTGCTTCTTAGTTCGCTTGCGATAGTGAATCTTGCCGTCGTCGGCGTCACCCCAACCACCCGGCTCGTCATCGTCGATCCGTAGGACCTGTTGCCCCCCGACAAACACTTCCACGATCGCCTCGTTATTTTTCTTCCCAAGCCTGACATCGGCCACGACTTCGTGACCCTTGCCAGGAATCGCATAATAGCGACCCGCGTAGGGGAGCAAGCAGGCGGCGAGGAAGTCGAAGCTGCTTTTCAGCGCGGCAAATCGCTGTAGTTCAAAAACCTCATTGAAGCGGCGAAATTTCGGTTCGTCGCGAAGCGCACCGGTCTTGTCGAAGAAAATCTCAAACAGCATGCCATCGAGAATCGCCTTGCGACTTACTATCGGCGCGCCTGCGGTTTTCGCGTTAAAATCATGAATAAATGACGTGGCGGAATTTGAATTACCAGTCGATGCCTGGTAAATATTTCTCCCCATTACAAACAAGGTATCCTTGGCCACCTTGCCGATCATACCGGAGGTGATGCCGGCCATCGCTGGATTTTGACGTGGCCACGTCAATGATTTGAGTTCAGAAATGATCTTATGCGATTTCTTCTTAGTGTCGATCTCGAATAGGTCATCGCTGAGTGCCGCAGGGCCGTAGTCTGTAATCCGCTGCGCAACGCTCAGGTTGAAGTAAAATTCACCTGCTAGTGAGGTATGTTCCCAAGAAATCTGTTTCTGCGCCGTCGCCGCGCTTAATGTGTTCCGTACCCGCTTGAACATCGCCTCAACCGAAACGTCAGGGGTCGCAAGGTGCTCGAGCAGGGCGGCAGTGTAAGCGCCGTTGCGCCCTTTGCCATCGCTCGCCAGCTGACCTGGTGACGTCGCATAGGCAATGAGCGTGCCGCGCGGCGCATATACAGGCGCAAGCCCGCGCGCGTCGTCTCCGCGCCAGGCGCGTGCCCATGGATTGTTACGGCATGCATCAAGAATAATAATATCAGTCTTGGTGTCGGACGTTTCCATCATGTCGATGACTCTATTCAGCGCCAGCGAGGAATGCTTTGCCTCGGCCTCATCTGTTACCTTCACATCGACCGCGGCGAGGTAGTTTTCGCCCGCGATCTGCACACCGTGCCCGGCAAAGAAGAACAGGCCAACGTCAGTTTTTTTGAGGCTCGCTTTGAAATCGAGCAAGGCCTTGTCCATTTGCTTGTGCGTGCCGTCGATTAGCGTCGTGACGGTGAAGCCACATCCGGCGAGGGCGACAGCCATATCAGCGGCGTCATTAGCCGGGTTCTTGAGCTTGCCAGCCTTCTTGTACTTCGAATTGCCGATCACGAGCGCGGCAAGGGAGCGCGACATTTCAACGGATCTCCATTAGTAGGTTAGGCTCGCTGCAGAAAGAAATCCGCAGTCAATGCGGCCATCGCGTATCGATATGTCGCCGTATCACGATCGCTCACGCCGGCGTGGGCGCCCTCGCTGCCAAGCAAGGCGAAGAGCGAACGAACGAGCTCGGCCTCCAACGACTTACCAGCGTCGCGGGGATCCGGTTTGAAAAATCCCGACCGCTGTAGGAACTTCCGGGCATCCCCTTCCTCGCCGGTAATTTCACCCACACCAGCGCGAGCCTTAGCTATTGCGGTGAAGAGAGCAGCAAGAAATCCTCGAATATCTGCGTTGGCAGATTCCCAATGTCCCTCGTCGAGACCCGCTTCAACCTGCCGTAACCGACGATCGGCATCCTCATAGCCTCGATCGATGAGCGCGGCCCGCAAGCGAGACACCACCTCCACCACAGGAACCGCCGTCACCGGTACTAACAATTTCTGCCGCACGCTCCATCCGTCGGTCGCGAGGCTGACCCGTAGTGCGGCAGCAGCGGGAATTTCCTGGAATGTTTGCCAGGGCGAGAGGTCTGAGGGATCATCGAGCAATTGGGCCGCGCGGCGGACCAAGCTCTCGGGAGCCAGCTCGCCCTCGCTATCGCGGCGGTTCGGCTCACGCCGAATCGCGCTGATCATCATCGTTCCCAATTTCGGGCTGGTCCGGTCCTCAGCACGACGGCGGTCCATGTCATCACCAAACCCGAATTCCTCAATGATTACGATCAACTGGGCCTGCGTGCTGCATTGTACCAGCAATTCGATCGCGCGGATGATTGTGGTCCAGCGAAAGCGATTCGACATCAGATCATTCCGGCTATTCGAGAAGGAGAACCTATTCAGGATTTGACGATTTGGTCAGTGTGAGCCGATTGGCTCCGTCTGGAAACCTTCCTGATCATGGGACTCCCCGTTGAATTAGTCCACATGACGACGCACATCTCTCGCAACGGAGGGTTCGGCCAATGTCTTTGATCAGCATCCAGTTTGGCGCAGGTGGAATATCCGTGGAACGTGAGTTCGAGGTGGTCCCGCGCGTCGGCGATATCATCCACGTTATCCGCGACGACGAAGAGTTCGATCTCCTGATCGATCTGGCCCAGCATTCGCAGGATCCCGACGATCATCGGATGAAATACTTCCTGCACGCGCATGTCATTGACGATCTGCCTGCTGAGATGAGTCGACAGATGGATCGTGCCCGCCGCTGATCTCTTGGCCTTTTCAGCCGTTTGCGGGCGAGTCGACAAGGGCTGAGCTGACTTACTCGATTGCAGGGCCGCCTCGCCCGCGACCGATCGACCAGTTCGTTCCGTCGCCGCGCATGATCCCGGAGACCGGTTTGCCGATCTGCCGCTCCAGCATCGGCCGCCAGGGTACCAAGGTGAATTCCCGGCTCTTCTCGACCAGCGCGAACCGCCCGCTGACCAAGTCGACCCGGCGTCGCACGACGCCCTCGATCCGCGCGCCGGGCCCAGCCTCCGCAAAAGGCAGCGCCAACTCTTCGGACAACTGCCCGGCAACCCGCAAAAGCTCGCGCCGCTGCAAGGTAGCAATCAGGTCTGAACGATAGGTCGTCCCACTCCTTGCCTCCTCCGCCAGCCCCTGCGCGATAAGCCATTGCCGGCGACGATCCTGCGCGTCGCGCAGATCGGCACCGAACCCGGTCTCGCGCGGCACCACCGGATCGGCAGCAACCAGATTGCGATCCAGCCAGGTCGCGGCATCCGCCCCGACCAGCTGGGACAGCGGCTTCGCCGAAACGATTTCGATCGCCACCGGCCCGTTCCGCAGCAGCTTCGCCTCATGCGCCGCAGCGCGCTCGAGATGATCGGCAGCGATGCTCCATTGCCCGGAGGGTTCACGGGTCACATTTCCGCTTAGCCGGCGCATCGCTTCGAGCCGGCGGACATGGGCTTCAGCAAAAGCCTGGGTCGCGCTCGGATCGTGAGCGAGATGGGCATCGATGTCGTAGCGGCCGCCATTGGCGGCCGCGACGGCAGCGATGGTGCGATCGGCCTCGCGCACCTCCGCACGCTGCGGGTCGATCCGCACCACCGCGCCCTCGGGCACGATACCGAGTCCGGCGCCCTTGCCGATCGCGACATAATGGCCTCGGCCATCCATGCCGTCGACGATCAGATAGTGGTGATCGGCATGTTCGTCGGCGAGGCCACGTCCGACGACGCGCCCGACCAATGGGCGAGCGTCGGGCGAGGACGGGTCGTAGATCGCCTGATCGGCGCCTGCCCGCTCCAGGCCACGGCGCGCGAATTCGCGCTGCATCGTGCGGATGATATCGCCGCGCTCGCCCAGACGGCGAAGTGTGTCGTCCAGGCCCGGCGCCAGTCGCCAGCTCGCCCCGCCGATCGGCTCGGCCAGACCGAGCCGCCTGAGCTTCGCCAGCCGCCCGGCGCGAAGCGCCTGGTCGAACGCGTCCCCCCGTGCCGTCGACACGATGCCGGCCTGCGCGTCGCGCAGCATCGACCGGTCGAGCGAGGTCAGCCGTTCCTGCTCGACTTCGGCGCGAAGGCCCGCCTCGATCTCACGCGCTGAACGCGGCCCGAGATCAAGGTCGACCAGCTCGCACGCCCGCTCGCGCATGCCCCTCGTCAAATACTCCCGCGCGATGATGAGATCGGCCCCGAACTGGTCCTTGCCCCGCACGACAATATGCGTGTGCGGGTGACCGGTGTTGAAATGGTCGATCGCGACCCAATCGAGCTTCGTGCCCAGGTCCTCCTCGACGCGCGCCATCAGCCGGCGGGTCAGGGGTTTGAGATCCTCATATTCGGCGCCATCCTCGGCCGAGACGATGAAGCGGAACTGGTGGCGATCGCCGGCCCAGCGCTCGCGAAACGCCTTGCCGTCAACCGCGTCGTCGTCGGCCCCGTAAAGTTGCCCGGGTGCGCCGTCGCGCGTGGTGCCGTCGCGCTGGAGATAGCGCAGGTGCGCGATCGCAGCCCCTGCCCCCTTGCCTGCGAGCTTGACGATGCTCGCCTTGAGGATGACGCGGCGGGCGCCATAGGCCGCGCGGCTGCCGCGACCGGCCAGGATGCGCCCGACCCCGGCGCCCCGGCCGATCCTGCTACCCGAGAATCCCTTGCGGTGCGACCCAAGCAGCGCGGCCCCGCCGCGCGCGAGATTGGTTGCCGCGAGCACGCGCCCCAGATATTTCCGCGCGCGCTTGCCGCCGGTGCTGCGCATGCGGCCGAGCCGCGGTTCGAACTCGTTTTCGTCGGCCATGAAGGACGTTCCGCCATCGATCACAGGCGAGCATGACGCGCCTCCGGGCCTATGAAAACCGGTGCCACCGAACCCCGCGGAAATCCGTTGATTCCGGCCGGAACGGCACTGGTGCCCATCGGGCAGTGCCAGGAATATCCACAGAAAACGATGTGCAGACAATCACTTGCGGCACCACCGGTGCCGCAGCTTTATCTTGCCTTACGCTGCCCCTTCCTCCTGCCTGTCCCTCTGCATCCTCGCACCTTCCCACCTTCTCCCAGCCGAGGACAGAAAAGCCGAGACGCGATGCCTGTCCGACATCGCATCCCGGCTGCATCTGCGTACCGATCAATGCACGGTCGCGAACGCCTTCCGCGCCGCCTGCGCCTTCGCAAACCACCGTCGCCCGACCATCCCGTGGGCGCTGCCATCGCCATCGACGATGCACACCGCGACCACCCAGCGGCCGTCCAACCGGCCAATCATCGCTACGCGGTCCAGCTCGAAATCGTCCTCGCCGAGCGCTTCATAGGCGCCCAGCCAGCGCTCCTCTAGCCGCGCATCCCAGGTGCAATCGCACTCCTCCGCCGCGATGAACCGCGCCGCCAAAGCCTCCGCAGCGCCGCGCCCGAACTCCAGCTCGAGCCCCGCCACGAGCGCTGCCATCACGCGGTCCGAACAGTGCGAAATCGGTTGAAACATGGTCATGAGAACCTCCTGTCGCTTGACGTCTTCCACCTCGAAGACAGCCTCTCGACGGCGGTTGCCGGCGTGCCTGTCAGGGCTGCCGGAGCGCAGCGCAGGCACCGCGAAGCGGCGGCGGAGGAACCGATTATGTTGCGCTGCTACGAACAAAACTGCGCGCGCAGCGCGCTCCATCTCGCAGCAAAATTGGAGGGGCCGCCGGCCTTGCACAGGCGCGTCGGCAGCCGCCATGCTCGGACGATCCGAGACGAGCCCCCCTTATCCACACGATTGACGCTCGACTGCCTTGCTGGCTGCGATCGCCTTGCTATGATGCGCTCGGTTTCTCTCACCAGACCTGTCGCCGGGTCCAAGCAGAGTAGAGTGACAGGACTTCGACAGCCGGACCCTCGGGCCGTCTTGTAATCGGCGATAAGCGGCCTTCACACGAGGACGGTTCGTCATGCCCCTATTCATCCTGACTCAGCCCAATGTCGACGCCGCCAAGGCGGCCCTGCGGATTTCCTTGCCTGAAATACGCTCCGGACATCTGACCGAAGCGCTTGCGTCGAGCCTCGGCTTCGGCACCAATGCCGCGCTGCGCGCGGCCATTGTCGGCGAGACCGGCAAGCCTCCCGCTTTGGCCGATGCCGAGCCCGAACTATTCGGTCGACGGATCGAAGCATTCGGCTACGCCAATATCGAGGCGGAGCCCTACCTTGCCGCCATGCGCGAGGACGTGCTCGACGAGACACCCTATACCTGGTTCAGGAAGGGCGATCGCGGCGCAAACGAGCGTCATTTCCGTGTCTGTGAAGCGCGCAATCGGCCGATGATGATGGTCAAGATGGCGCGACACTATGCCGAGCTCGAATGGGACTGCGTGACGATCGATTCCGATTGCGACAAGCATGTCAGCGGACCGGAAAGCAGCGAGCTTGTCCGGGTCATGTTTCGCCTGTTTCAGGAGCGGGCGCGCGGCGCCCCCGGCAAGCCATTATTCTATGCCAAGGCGTTCACCGGCTCGATCAAGAAGCTGCTGCCGGACACCGCCCGTCAGCTCGCCGAGGACTATTTCAAGCTGCTCTATCTGCCGCTGCGCGACCTACCGCCGCCCAGGCGTCGCGCGGCCTGATCCCATTCCAGCGGCGAGAGCCCGCTATTGCCGCCGATCTCGATCGGCCCGTTCCAGCGGAACGGGTCGTCGAGCAGCGGCTGCATTGGAAGCCGATCTGCGCGCCCGGACGGCCCAAAATTATGGAATGCGGGTGTCTGAACGGCGCACCGCAAAAAGCGCATCCGGGCGCGACGGGGCGGTCTGGCCTGCGCCTGACAGGTTTCCAAGCGAGACGAATATGGTTGGACGCCTCTCGATGCTTGCCGCCAATACTGCTGGCCGACCAGAGGTGACAGCTGCAAGATAACCGACCGTCTCGTCCGGCAGCGACTGACGGCCGGCCAAATAGGCGGCATATCGTCCCGGCCCGGCATTATAGGCCGCGAACAGGCCGGGATACCCGAACCGGTCGTACATGCGGCGCAGATAGGCGGTGCCGGCGAGGATGTTGTCGCGCGGATCGAACGGATCGCTACCGAGCCCGAGCGCGGCACGCATCTCGGCCCAGGTGCCCGGCATCAGCTGCATCAGCCCCATCGCGCCTGCGCGGCTGACGATCGGCCGTCCGCCGAACCTCGTCCTGCCGCCGCTTTCCGCCTGCATCACGCGCTCGATCCACGCGACCGGCACGCCGAAGCGCTGCGACGCCTCGATCGAGAACGGGCGCCAGGCGGAGACGGTCTGCGCCCCCGCCGGGCACGCCAGCACAAGCGACGCGGCGAGCGCGAGAGATCTCAGCGTACCCATAGCGCCGTCGCCTTGCCGACCACGTCCGCAGCATCGGTGGGACCGAAATAGCGCCCGTCGAACGAATCCGGCGTGCCGGCCATCAGCAGGAACAGCGCACCATCACGCAACGTCCGGCAACCGATCCACCAGGGCAGCGGCCGACCGAGCCGGTCGTTGGCGCGCCGCGCCGCGAGCGCTCGCCCATTGACGGTGACCGTGGGTCCGATGGCGCAGACCCGGTCACCCGGCACGCCGGCGACGCGCTTCACCAGGGGCACGTTCGCCGGAATATAGTGCCGGCGCGCGGCCAGCGCGCGCACCGAGAGCGGGACCCGCGCGATCACCATATCGCCGCGGTCGAGCTGCACGCCGGGCGTGACGCGATAGAGCCCTACCGGCGCGCTGGCGCTCGCATTCCACACCAGCTGCGGCCGCGGCGGCACGATTGCCGTCGCGAGGACGCAGCTGCAGCCGAGTGCGATCGCGGCCGCGCGGCGTGTCAGTTTGCGGCGGCGGCGGCGGGCCGCGCGCAAGGCTTCGCCCCAGGCGAAGAGCGGAAGGTCGCGGCGCTCAACCATGGTCGCCGCCTTTGCGCCGGGCGTTCGACCAGGCCTCGATATCGTTGATGTGATAGTACCAGGCACGACCATGCAGGCGGCAGACCGGCCCCCGCCCCTCGGTGCGCATGCCCTTCAGGGTGCTGGGCGCGAGCCCGAGATGGAAGGCGGTCTGCTTGGTCGTCAGGAATGGGCAGATCGCGCGCGCCTGTTGCGCGCGCGACCCGGTGTCGTCGGGTTCGCTCATCGGGGTCGTCCGCTATGCGGCGGCAGCCGGATCGCGCCGCCCGGACACCCAATTGAACCTCGAACGCCATGCCCGGCAGGGTCGGAAACAGCCCTATGCGTTTTCGACCCCCGTGCCGGCCAGGCGATCCGCGCCCGGTCGGGGCGCGGAGCGCGGGAGGGCTCAGTCGGCCGGGTTCCAGATGATGGCGAAGGTCTCGTCATCGTCCTGGCCGGCAGCGCGGCCGAGATTGGCGTAGAGCCGGCGCGGCCCGAATTCGGGGGCGGCCAGGCTGAGCGAGACATAGTCGTTGCCGGACATCTCGCCGCGGCGGTTCCAGCCGGCGCCGAGCTCGACGCCGCCCGCCATGACGACATAGTCGGGCTGGGTGTCCTTGGCCTTGCGGCTGTTGGGGACGATGGTGATGCCGGTGCGGATCGAGAGGGTCCGAAGCTCGCCCTTGAAGCCGTTTCCTTCGCGGGTGACATAACCGATGGCGGACATTGCAGGTCTCCTTGAGATGCTCGCCCGAACCGTTCCGGGCGATGGGCGGACCTCAGGGACGGCCAGACGGACACCCGAACCGGCAGGCCGAAGCGCCAGCGGAGGACCGGAGCCAAAGGCTTATTTGCAGCGAAGCGACCGCGAGGAGACCGCGCCAGCGGTCGGGGAAATAAGCCGGAAGGCGATGGTTTCGGGAGGTCGGCGGCCGTTCCAGGTCATGCGCCCGAGGAGCCGAGAACGGTACAGGGCGTGCCATGCGAGACCGGGTCCGGCTTCGATCAAAGCCCCGCGATAGGCGGCAGGCGTGTCGATCTCGATCCGCCGCCCCGCGCCCAGACCGCATTGCCGAAACCCATCCCCCTGCCGGCAAATCGGGCTGACACACGGCAGATCGGCGTCGGCGGAGCGTCGCCCTATGTGCAACAGCTTGCGGGCGATCCGCTCAGCCACCACGTCGGCACGTCAGGTTCGCACCGTCCGGGCTTTGGCATGATCGGTGCGCACGATCGCGAAGGAAGAACAGGGCAATGACAGGGACAAGCTGGGCGGATATCGACGAGGCGCGACGCGCGGTGCTCGCGGCGATGCCGCGGGACAGGTTCCTGAAGACGATCCTCAAAGGTGTGATGCGCGCCGCGCGGGACAAGCAGAATCCGATCCGCGGCAACCTCGTGGCGAGCGGGCTGCGCGAACTCGTGACCCATGTGCTTCACACCCTGGCCCCTGACGACGAGGTGCGGCGATGCGTATGGTTCGAACAGGCAAAGGACACCAAAACCGTCACACGCGCGCAGCGGGCGCGCTACATCGTCCAGGCGGGCCTCCCAGACGCGTTCGTCAAGGAGAAGTTGAAGCTCGACGCCGCCGCGCTGGCCAAACCCCTGCTCCAGGCAATGGATGGCCTGCACAAGGCGACGCATGTCAGAGCGGATACGGTCGTGCATAAAGGGTCCGAGGTGCGCGACATGCTCCACGACGTTCTCGTCGAGATCCCCGCGCTTCTCGACGATACCGAGGATGCCCGTGAGCGGATCAACGACGCGGTCGCGGGCGCGCTGCACAACGCGGTGTTCGAAAGCATGATCCTCGATACGATCCAGGAGCTCGACGAGCTTTCGACCCACACCCGGGTCGACCATCACTGGATCGAGACGATCGAGGTCAAGCGCCTCGATGCCGAGCATATCGATTTCGTGGTCACGGGCGAAGTCGTGGTCGAACTCCAATACGGCTCCGACTCCGACGTCGCGAACGATATCGGCATGCGATCGAGCGACGGCTATCCCTATCGCGCCAAGGTCAGCGGGGAAGCCGGCAATCCGCTCGAAATCGATCCCTACGCCATCCGTCTGAAAGTCGATACGAGCAGTTACTACGAATAGGTGCTCCTGTTCCGCGCGAACCTGAAGGATATCCAGCCACGCGCAGGGCTTGCCTTAGGCTTCCTCGGACAGGGTGATCGACGCAGCGAGCGCGGCACCGATCGGGCCGGACCGCCGCTCAAGGAAATACCGTACACGATCATCGGTACTGTCGTCGAATTGCTGGCCAACCTGGCAGGTGAGCAACAGGTCGCTCGCCCAGGTTTCGAGGGGCCAGTTACGGGCGCCGCTCCCGGCCTGCAGCTGCGCGAACGTCGGGGACTGACCATCGCCCAAAGCGGCCAGAACGCGATGTACGTCATCCGCATCCATAACCCGGTTGCCGACGGGCATGTCTTCAACGCGAATACGCTGCCGGAGCGGATAGTCGACGGAGAAAGGCAATTCGGGCGGGGTGTAGAGCAGATAGTAGACTCCCTTGCCGAAGTCGCGATTGAGCGCATCGATCAGCTCGACCTGTCGATCGCCGGCATGAATCGCGGAATAGGCGCATGTCTCGTCGAAGCGATAAGTTCGGTGCAACGCCGCCGCTGCCTGGTGTCCGTCTCGCCGGATGAACGCATTCATACCGTGCAGGAACCCGATCTCATCCTCGTCGTCGACATCTTGATTCGTCGGGAACAGCCGCTTTGATTGCAGGAGCCCGATCTTCTTCGCGATGAGCGTATCGCGCCGATAGACGAAAACCAGAATGGCAATATCCGCCGTCTCCCAGCGACGCCGCTGTGGAAAGTCCCAATCCCAATGCGGTGCGCCCAAACGTCGCAGGCCGCCAATATTGTGCGTGTCCATCCGCACGATCGCGCCGGATGGTAGAAGCCTCGGCGCGCTATCGGGGATCAGCGCTTCGATCAGGCCATCATCGAGCGAAGTTTCGCGGATGTTGGGAACATTGACGAGCCGCTCGCAGACCCTGCGATTTGCCTCACCAAAGGTCGTCCGGAACCACGTGACCACATCTTCAGGTATTTTTGGCCATGGTTCCATGTCGTTCTCCCCCCGCTGCGAAGATAACGCCAGCAGGAACGAGCTCGCAACCATGTCATTCGTCTACGGGGCCGCGCCCGGTGCAATCCCCCTGACCAACCGCTCCCGGTCAATGGAACCTGCCATTTACCGATACCCGATACCCTTGCCGGTATGCGTTCCCGGAAACCCTTCCGCGCCGTTCCGATCCGCCTGGGCGTGCGCTATCGCCGCAAGCGAAGGGGTGAGGATCGGCAGTCTGCGCTGCACCTCCTGGGTATCGCAGCGATTGCGGGCGCGGTCTTCGGCACAGCCAGCGTTGCGACGACCCCGAACGGCCGAGCGGCACTCTACAAAACCGTAAAGCCCATCGGCGTTCTAACGGGGATCGTCCGCGCCCGGGAACCGCAACCCGGCGATACTTGGCGAAGATGCGATGACGCGCGTGCTGCCGGCACGGCCCCCATCTATGCCGGGGAACCTGGCTATCGCGAAGGCCTGGACGGGGACAGCGACGGCATTGCCTGTGAACCCTATCGAGGTCGTTGATCCCCCAACGTCGAGGCCGACCATGACGTGGAGAGTGCTGATCGAATCTGAAGGCGATGCATTTACCGCGCGCTGTCGCGGGCACAAAAATCCGCGCGCCCGAGCACCACAGGTGCGAGGGCGCGCGGCCGGATTTCGGCGGTCCGCGACCGATGCCGGTTGCGCGGGAAACGCGCGAGGATGATCCCCGCGCGTCCCGTCTCCGCTCAGGCGGCGGCAACCTCAGGCGCTGCCCCGGCGTCATTCGCCGCATCGAGGTCCGGCACGACCGCCGCTGCCTCGGGCGCGGTCGGATCGGGGTCGCGATCCGGCACCGCGCTGGCCTCCAGATCAGCCCTCACGGTGGCGACCTTCGCGTTCGCCCGCACCGTGCCGACCCCGCCGCGCACGGTATAGGCAGCAGGCGGAAACGCCATCCAGCGCGGCACCCAGCGCTCGACCTTGGCCCGTCCGCCGACGCCATCGAGATGGTCGCTGACGATCCGCTTCAAGGTCTTGCCCTTCTCCTTGGCGTTAGCGGCGGCGATCTTCTCGCCCGCGACCTCGGCGACCATCGCGCCCAGCACCTCCTTGTCGCGGATGAGGTCGAAGAACGCACCATCCGCCTGCCACCAGTCGGCCATGTCGAGCCCGAGGGTCAGGCCAACCGCCTCGACCGCCGCGTCGCCCGCCGCCAGCGTCTCGCCGATCGCAATGACGATCACGTCGCCCAAGGCGGCGTCGGGCAGGTCGAGCAGGCGCAGGAAGATGCCGACCACCCCCCGGTCGTCGCTGCTGGTGCCGCACAAGGTTTCGCGCTCCGGGTCCATGCCGAGCAGCGCCAGCACCGCACGGCGACGCTCATCGAAAACCGTCTCGCCCCGGCAGGTTTCGACGCTTTCCTGCGTGGCCGCATCGCGAGAGGCGAGCGGCTGGCGGCGTACCGTCCAGAGCGACGACCCAGCGACGAGGTGCGCGACCATCAGGCGCAGCGCGACGCCGGAGTGGCCGGTGAGCGCAGCGCGGACGGCAGCGAAGCGATGCAGATCGAGGTAGCTCTGCTGCGCCGAGGTCAGTTCGGGGCGCTTGGCCTTCTCGGCGGTGACGGCGTCGGCTTTCGGCACCCGCGCGGCCTCGCGCCGGGTGACATAGCCTTCGAGGAACGCGACCTCGCCGGTCGCGCGGACGTCGATATAGACGCGCCCGCCCTTGCGCTTGGGGCGTTTCTCATATTCCCAGCTGGAGAAATGCTCGCTTTTGGGCACGATCACGACTTCGCCCCAGCCCTCGGCGAGATAGGCGTCGCGGCGCGCGGCAACGGCGGCGTCCTGTGCGGTCCAGAACGCCGCCGGATCGGCGAAGCAGCGATCCTCGCCGAACAGGTCGGCGACCGTCGCGAGCCCGCTGGCCTCGACATCGAACAGGGCGAGGCTGGCCGGGATCGACTGGCCGCCGAGCAGCCATGCCTTGAGCTGCGCCCCCGTGGGCGCGCGCTGCTCCGGGTCGTCGATCAGGCACAGCCAGTCGCGCTGCTGGCGCTTGCTCGCCATGGTCAGGTGGCGGACCGTCACCCGGTCGATCTTGTCGTCGGCGTAGAGCGTGCGGATGCGCGGCAGCAGATTGCCGAGCGCGAGAATGCGCTTCACGGTCAGGTCGGGCAGGCCGAAGGTCGTAGCGATGTCGTCGGGGCTGCGGCCCTCCTTGACCAGCCGGGTGAAGGTCACCCACTGCGTCACCTCGTCGGGATCAAGGCGCGCCGTGTTCTCGATCAGCGAGAGTTCGATGGCGTCGGCGTCGTCGCCCGTTTCGAGGATCGCGCAGGGCAGCATGTCGTCCTGCGGCTCGCCCTCGCCGCCTTCGGCGCGGCGCTCTCCGGCGACGATGCCCGCCGCCGTGAAGCGCCGCGCGCCCGCGACGATCTCATAGCCATCCGGCGCGCAATTCGGCCGGACGATCAGCGGGACGATGACGCCGCGCTTGCGCACGGTCGGCAGGATGTCGGCGACATCGGGCGGGCGCTTGCCATGGCGCATGTTGGTCGGGCTCACGACCAGCTTGTCGAGCGGGATGAAGTCGAGTTTCATGGGGATGCTCCTTGTGAGCGCCGGTCCCGTCGCTCCTTCCATGAATGGCGGGACCGGCTTGGGTGCGACGAACCGCGCCGCGCGGCAGCCGCCTGTTCAATCGGCAGGCGGAAGCGGGTCGGGATCGGTCGCGGTGGCCGCGCCGTCCGGGTCGGTCGATGGCCGGGTGGATGCGCCCGCCGCCTCGACGGCGCGGATCACCGCCTGCGCGCCGAGAAGCGACCCGGTGCCGCGCGCGGCCTCGGCCCAGACCGACAGCGGCGCGATGGTCGCAAAGCCGATGTCGCGCTCGATGCGCAGGCCCAGCGGCAGGCGCAGCGCGGCGATCTCGGACAGGCTGAAATAGCCGAGTTCCGGGCAACCGAAGCCGAGATCGGCGAGCCCGAACAGGGTGTCGCCATCGGCATCGAGTTCGGTCGCGAGCCATGTCGCGGGCCCCATGGGATTGAAGAATTTGACGACCGGCACGGGGTCGTGCCCCCGGTCGTCTGCGGCGTGCGCGGCGGCGTTGGCGAGCAACGCAGCGCGGAGGTCGGCGGTGAGCAGCTTCATGGTCAGGCCCCTTCGATTTGGAAGGCGCGCAAGAAATCCCGCCGGTTGCGGCACGCGGGACGCGGATGGTCGGGACGCATCGCAAGCCTCCTCCACCGCCCCAAAACCCCATGGCCTCCCCCGGAAGCGGGGGTGGGCGGCAAGAGCGCCCGGAGAGGCCCGCCTCGAGCGGGTCAGGCACCCCGAAGGGGCCGCAACGGCAGTGAAGGAGCCGGGCGCAGCCCGGCTTGCCGGGCACGCGGGCGGGCCTAGCAGGGCGCGCCGCCCACTCCCGCGCCACCGGGAGAGGCCAAAACAACGCCGCCGCGCCAGCGGCGACCGTATCATCCTCGGCGGTTCACCGCCGACCCAACAAGGACGGGACCCCGCGCGGCGCAGCCGGATGAGCGGCGCAGGGTCGGGCTTCGCGCCCAAAGGCGGCAATTGTCGCCGGGCGCGAAACCGGGCGCGCCGCCCGGCTGCAGAGCGCGTGTGCCCGCGGGGCCGCGATCAGGCGCCGCACCCTGCCCGGGCCAGCACAGCGGCCCGGCAGTGTGCGTCATCGCCCCGCTCCGCTGGATCAATTGGGCGGCACCTAGCGTCACCTTCACTCAGGGGAGCGGCATCTTGTCCAACGCGCAGACCTCCGCAAGATAGGCCGTGTCGAGACCATAAATCTGATCGTCCGACCACCGGTACATCTCATAGTTGTAGCGCTCGGCGTCGAACGCCGAGATTTCCTTGGCGCCGTCCGGCGCATAGTCGTCCGTGGTCAGCAGCAGCGCAGTGTCGGGCCGGACTGGATAGTAGAGCTTGACGTCGCGTGCGCGGGACGGATTGAGATTTATCACCGGCTGATCGCCTGTAATGAATGGAATCCTGGTCCTGTTGACAAGGATGACGGCGCGATAGCGCTCACGTTCCCGCAGGAGCGCCGCACCAATCTCGGTCGCCCAGATATGTCGTTCGATCGACCAGACCTTGCCTAGATCCACGCCTGGCGGTGCGGTGATCCGCGCGATCAGGTTCTGCATACGCGCAGTGCGCAGATACTGGTTCGCGATAAAGAAAAGGAAGTCGTCGATGCCGCTGCCATCCTTCCAGAACGCGGCATCTCGCGCCTTCAACCGTTCCAGTAGGGGCAATCCCTTGTTCTCGATCCCGACCTGATAACGCTCGCCCAGGCTCCGGTCGGCATGATCCAGCAGCGCCTCGGACGCCGCACGCACATCGGGCCGACCGTGACGTTCGACAATTTGCCGCACCTTGGCGGGCATCTGGAACAGCTTCACGAAGTTACGATGTACCTGGCGCGCGCCCTCGTCCGGACGGTTCGCGATGACCAGCTCCAGATAATTCAGTTCGGCCTCGGACAGCGCAGGAACACGGTAGAAATAGGTCTGGCTTGCGATGTTCTTGGGGTTGGTTCTGATCGGCTTGCGATCGCGCTGTCGATAGCATGCGAGGAGATCGTCGACGGCCCAAGCCTCGAGATAGTAGCGCCAAACATAATGCTGGTTCTTCGGTACTGGCGGAAGCATCGTGTCCATGCCCTTTCGACAGATAGGCACTTGGGGCTGAAGTGTCCGACTTCAATGTCGCGCATGGACGAGATTTCGATCGGAAATTCCGATTCCGAGGGGGCATGGCTGGACCGGCGAGGCGCTACGACCAATATCGCGCGAGGCACGCACCGCTCACCCATTCGGCTGGGCACTGCCAATGTTCGAAAAGGCAACCCTGTGGCCGACGCCAATACCGAGAAATTCCAGCATTTCGTCGCGAAGATGCAGCTCAAGCGATTCATCGATGCGAAGAAATGGCTTCACGTCTGGAACAGGCATGTCGGGAAGGTCATGCCCCAGCGGCACAACAAGACGTTCGGCGAGACGCATCTTTATTCGACCGAGAATGAAGCAGGCGAGAAGGACACCTGGTTCGAGAAGCGCCTGAACGCGCTGGAAACCGCGGCCGAGCCGTTGCTCAAGAAGATCGAAGACGCTGCGCGACTCGGCATGGCGCCGACCTTCAACGAAGCGGAAAAAGCCATGCTCGACCGCTTCTTCTATACGCAATGGAAGCGCGTGCCCGATTTCCTCGGACAGGCGGCCTCACTCAAAGGCAGCGAAGCGCTCGACGAGATCTTTGCTGAACTGCGGGCACGCCATCCCGACCAGCTGGACCGGCTGGCGGAACTCGATACGCCAGAGAGCCGCAAGCGGCTGATGCAGGGTGGCAAGGTGCAGGGCTTGGCGGTCGATAGCGCGCGCATTCTGTCATTGTTTGCCCGGCGGGGTCTGGTGATCCTGCAGCTGCCCGACGAAGGGGACGGCTTCATCATCGGTAGCATGCCGGTCGTGCGGACCGGCCAGTCGCTTGAGGACGAAGACGGCGAGGCCTGGCTTCCCATCACCCCTAGGCTGGCAATCGGCCCCGGCATGGCAGAGGGCACGATCACATTGGCGAAGTTCGATCCCGCGGCGCTCGAAGAGTTCAACCGCATCGTCGCCAATCAGAGCACCATGTTCGGCGGTCCGGATCCGGCACAGATCGAGAAGCTCGGGAAATGGGTCTTGGCCCGCAAGCAGGCCAAGGCAGCGGAAGACGACGACGCCGCATCATAGTATCTCCCGATAGACGGCATCTGACACCGGAAGGAAGCAACAGTAATCAGTGACCCGTCTACTCTATCTCGATCAGAACGCCTGGGTGGCGCTGGCGCGCGGCGCCTGGGATAAGGCGAGCTTCCCGAAGGAGCATGCTGCCCTGTCCAAGGTCGTCGAGGGCGTCCGGGCCCAGGCCATCGCGGTGCCCCTGTCCTTCGCCAATATCTATGAGACCGCCAAGATCAACGAGCCGGCCAGGCGGGCGAATATGGCGCGGACCCAGGCGGTGATCAGCGGCGGTCGGGTGTTCCGTGGCCGGCGCCGCATTCTCGGGGAAACCCTTGCCGCCTATCTCGCGCGTCATCACAATATCGCGCGGGCCGAGCCGGACGCGCAGTGGTTCCTGTCCGATCTCTGGTTCGAAGCCGCGGCCGACTATTCGCCGCAAGACTATGGCTTCGACATTCCTCAGCCGGTGCTCGATTTCCTGCGAGCGGATCCTGTTGGCGCGCTTTTCGACTATCTCGCCTTCGGCGACGAGGATGTCCGGCTCGAGGCGGTGCGACGCAACAGCGCAAGCTCGGCGGCGCTCATCGCCGGCATCGAGTCCAGGCGTCCGGTCGCCGCTGGCGAGGCGCTCGCGCTGCGGAAACGCGCTTATGGCGCGAGGCTGATCCTCGACGAGCTCGACTTTATCCTCGCGACGGGGCGACAGCTCGGACTGGATTGGCAGACGGTCCGCGATATCGGTTCGCCGTTGGTGCGCAGCATCGCTGTCGACATCCCGATCCTGAACGTCGAGCGCGAACTGGTCGTGCGCCTCGAGGACCAAGCGCGCGCGATCACCGAGAATGATCTACGCGACATGGCGGCGTTCACGATGGTCGTGCCCTTTGCGGACATGGTCGTCGCCGAGAAGCCGTTCGTGAACCTGGCCCGGCAGGCACGCCTCGACAAACACTATGGGGCGGTGCTGATGACCTCGATATTCGACCTGTGAGCGGCACTTCGGCATCGACCTGAACCAGCCGGGTCTCGCATCATTCTGCCCGGATCGCCTCCTGCCAGCGCGTGATCGTATCGCCGGGAAGCAGCGCTTCTACCGGGGCAAGGTCAAAGGTCAGCCCATCCGATTCCATCCGGAAACCGTGTGGCTGGATGCCGGTCCAGAACAGCGCCAGCGCCTTGTCCGCGGTAAAGAGCGCCGGCCGCTCCTCCGGAAACAGTGCGTAGAGGTGGATCAGGAGTTCGAGCGATCGCAGGTCGGCGAGCGCGTTATAGGCGTCGCCCTCGGCATAGCCCGGGCGGAACTTGAGGACCTTCTTGGCCGGGCTCCCGGAATTGGGCACGGCGGCTGCGCTCAACGCGGCGAGGACGACCAGTGTGGCAAGCGGCACGCCATGGCGATCGGCTGCTTCCAGTATCTCCCGCCACCGCGCATCGAGCATGCGGCGGCTGGTAGGTGGGTCCAGCGACGGTGCGATATCGAGCAAAAAGGCCTGCCTTCGCTCGAGGCCCGGGCGGGTATCCTCAATCAGACCGAGCGCGCCCTTCAGATTGTCGTCGCCAATGACCAGTTCCGCCTTGGGCAGCGCCTCGCGGATGAGCTGGACGGCCTCCTGAAGCTGCGCCTCCACAAGCGAGGGCGCAGGAACGCCGCGCCCGTTTCCTTCCATCGCGAACAGCAACGGGTTTATCCGCACCTCAAGATCGGCGAGCATGTCGAGGAAGTCGCGATCCGCCGTGACGACGGCACCGCCGTCATACCGGGCCTTGATCTGGGCGACGACGTTGCGGTCGGGCAGCACGGTCACTCCGCGACGGGTGACAGCCAGCCCCGAGGGAAGCCAGCCGCCGCGCTGAAGGCTCACCGTTGTCGAGGAGAATATGCTTTCGAGCGTCGCGTTACCCTTCGCGATGCCGTCGAGATCGACGCCCGGGACGTCCGTCTCGACCAATCTGGCATTGTGCCAGTCGAGCGGCACGGTCACCGGCTGGTGCAACCGCGCGTCGACGAGCTGCTGATAGGCCAATGGCTTGAATTCGATGCCGACAAAGGTAATCGATCGCGGCGGCTCGCCATCCTGCCCCTGGAGTTCGGCGAACTTCATGACCCAATCGCCGGCTTGCGCCAGGCGCTTCAATCTGTCCTCACTGGTCTCGTCGGTCATCGCTGTTCCATCCGGATCGAGGTTCGCACGCCAGCATTCCAATCCCACTCCGCTGCCTAAAACAGCCAAGAATAGGGGAATGGCTGGACCCGCCGACAGCTGACGCATCGGTAGGATTCCGAAAGCACAAGCCGCGCCCCGTTGTGCGGCGTCAACGAGAAGGGATGCTTGCACGCCGCGCAGTGGAAGCCACGCACATTCTCCAGTTGAGCAAGGGCATGTCCCTCATTCTCGCCGCCCTCGACAAAATAGAGACCGAGAATCGAGCGTACCTCGAACGCCCTGTGCGCCCCGGCGTCCATCGGCCGCATCCGGTCGAAGAGCCCGGCAATGACATGCGCCAGGTACAGCATCAGCTGGGGGAGTATGTCGTAGAGAAGCTCGTACAGATCGTCGTCGGCATAGTTCTTGAAGATGAAGTTGAAATTCTCCGCCTCGGTTCGCAGCTCAGCATGCTTCGCAGTGACGAGATGGACCGCGTGCTGGAACAACCCGTACAGGCCGGACGGATTGTTGCGGTCGAAGAGGCTCCGATGGACGAATGCTGCCGTCAACACATTGGAGATCGGGAGCGCCGCGAGGGTCGTTTCGAGGATGGCGAAGCGCTGACTGGCCATCGCGCGCGATATGACGGCATCGCCATCCTCCGCGGTGAACGTCGCATAGAAGGCGTCCTCGTCGCCGAGCATCCAGGACAGATACATCAGATTGTCGGTGAGCGGCTTGCGCAGTAGGTTGTGCGCAACGATGACCTTGCGCTTCTCCATGCAGCGCAGCGCCTCATAGAGGTGATGCAGGCAGTCTGACACCATCGCCATGGTGATGGTGTTGAGGATTACCCGGCGCGCCTCTTCGGGATAGCCGGTAGCGCGCATGGCCTCGACAGGGCTCGTCCTGGCGATCTTCGAAAAGGCCTTGTTCTCGACCTTACTGCGAAATTTGACCGTGACGATGTGCGCTCTGGCCGCCTCATATTCGGCGAGCAGCCGCACACACTCGTCATGGAGAAAGAAACAATATTCGTGCGCGAGGCGCAGGTCCCGCGGGATCCAGCGCATCCGGTTGCGCGGAATGGTGTGAACGCTGGAGGGCATTGTCTAGCCGGCTGCGACTGGCGGTTCCGCGGGCACCCGGATCGGCGCCGCATAGGCGTAGGGAAGATCCCAGCGCTCGAGCATGCGCGCGAACGCGACGCACCGCCGCGTGTCGAGCGTCTCCATCGCGTCGTCGGCGAGTAGCACCATCCGGTCGAGCACCCCGTCCTCAAGCGCCTTCGGAAAGACGTGAAACACCGCGACCGCATGTCCGCAGGCGCCGCTTGCCACCAGTGCGCCTGGTCGGTCCGGATCAGGACCGATTGCGCTGACCTGCTCTGCGAGCTCCTCCAGCGCCTCTTCGACAAATTCTTCCGAGCCAGGGGGGACCGCATCGAGCAGCGCGAGACCCATCGTCGTCCAGCTCGGCGTCGCTCGCGAGCGCAGGCGGTCGAGGACCGCAGCGACATAGAGCTCCACCGCCGGGCGTGGCTTTGGGCCATGCCGTCCGATGCCGCGTCCCATATAATAGCGGTCGATCGCCTGAGACATGCCGCTGAACATGCCTTTGTGCGTGCCGGCCTCGATCTCCGGCAACTCGAGGCCGCAAACCAGATAGGTGCCGAGATAGTCCAGCTCGTCACCGAAGATCGGAACCTGGCTCTGGAACCGCTCGCGCTTGGCGAGATAGTGGAGAAAGTAGAGCGGGTCGTCGAGGATATGCGCGCAGGTGCAAAGGTCGGCCAGCCCCATGGTCGGGGGAAGGTCGACATCATCCGGAACCAATCCCGTCCGCTTCAGGTCAGCCTGGGCGGACGCCAATGTCGAGAAATCGTCCAGGGTCACCGAAACGCGGATGATCGTGTCGATCTTCGCGGGATCGACCCCGAGACCCAACCCTTCCACAACCGCGCGCGCATCGCCCTCTCCATTCCTCGCCGCCAGAAGGATATCGCGCAAGCGCGCCGACTGGATCGCGGGCTCGACGACCAGCGACCGCACATGCTTGCGGACAGAATCGGGTGCCCCGCGCAGGCCGCTGGCGGTCAGCCCACCGGACTTGGCTTCGGCGATCAGCACCACCCGATCCAGCACGGCGATCAGGTCCGTTTCATAGCGGACGCCTTCCCAGTACCATTTCACATTGGGCAGCAACGTCGCCGAGGGAAGAACCTCACCGATGACGCGCGCCATCTCCTCCTCGAGATAGACCGTTCGCCGCTTCTCCAGCGCCTTGGCCATTCCAGCTTCCGCGACGAGGGTGCGCAATATCGCCGGCAGGAAACTGACGTGCGACTGCGGCGCGAAAAAGAGGAAGTCGCTATCGACCTGCACGGCAGGCTTCAGCCACACGGGATTGGAAAGGAAGAGATGCTCCTTCTCGTGCTGCCGCAGCGATCCGGGGCGCAGCGCAAGCGCCTCGAAAACCTTGGTGACCAGCGCCACCGGCTTGCCGAGCCGCTCCGCGATCACGCCCGGCTCGACCCGCATCTCCATCACGAGCCAGCGGTCGGCATGGCTCAGCAGCATGGTCCTCAGATGGCGAAGCGGCATCCGCTTCGGGAGCGACGCCAGGAATGCGTCTGGGTCTCCGGCCACGCCTTCGTAGCGCGAGAAGAACCCATGAACGATCGCTTTGCGGGTGCGACCGCGGAAAATGTCCTTGAGGAGCACGAAACGTCCGCCGATCCGCTCCTGGTGCAGATCGACCAGCGCCTCGGCAATATCGACCATATCGCTTGGGCTGTACCCGTGACGCGCTGCGAAAGCGTCATCCAGGGGCGCATGGAGTGACCGGACGATCCGGACCATGTCGTCATAATAGCCCCAGTTGCGTACCATCTGGGTGTGGTCGCGCATCCGCTCCTGCAATCCCGCGCTGATCAAGCGATCCAGGTCATCGCCCAGATCTTCGAGCTGGATCAGTCTTCGTCTATGGAAGGCCGTCGCAAGCGCCTGCACCGCATCGATCGCAGTCTGGATCTGCTGATTGCTGGCGGGCTCACGGCCCCATTCCCAGTGCTCAAGGGTCAGCAACAGTGCCTGAAGCAGCTCGATATGATGTTGTTCGATCCCCTTGATGAGCCCGTCGGTCGAAACCTCGTCCGGTCCGGCGGGGTGGCTCATGCCCCAGCACGCGATCGTCGCGATGATGTGAAGCGGGTAGGCCTCCCGAAAAACGGCGAGGATCTCATCCATGTGCCGGGGGAATGCCTCCATCGCACTCCGAGCTTCGTCAATCGAGGAAGACCGATGCGCGTCGCGATCAATGCCCGCTCCCTTGAGCTCCCTGACCACCATGCCGGGCCGGTCGGCGTAGATGTCGCCCAAACTATCTGCGGTCGAACCCTTCAATTCGCGGACTCCAGATATCAAGGAACGAACATAGAACATAACGTCGCTTCACGCTAGTTCCGTTGCCGTTCCGCGCAACGGCCCCAACTTGCTCTGCTGGTCCTTACCGAGTGGGGGTCGCGCGTCTGCTACCCCGCCAGCCGATCGTCACCGTCAGGCCGAGACCCGCCGCGCGGGGCTCGGTGGCCGGCCGCAGGCGGCCATAGAGCGGCGGTCGCACGCCGCCGGCGTGCGGGGCGCCAGCCCTCACCTCAGTCCCCCCGCCGCATCAGCGCCCGATAGCCGCCGCCGGCGAGACGACGGGCTTCGCCAACAAGCCGCCGTACCCGGGACCGGATCGAATCCGACCGCCGATCCCCCTCGCCGCGCACCGGCGCATCGTCGAACAGAACACGGGCAATCTCGCGCTGGCTCGCGCCGTCCATAACGGCATCATGGACGCGGAGCGCCAGGATCCAGCGCTCCACCCGCGGGTCGGGCGGATAGAGCGACTTCGAGAAGCGGCGGTTGCGGCACAGGTCGATCAGCCGCCGCAACGGCAGGATCCGCGGCTCCGCGGTCGCAATCCCCTTCAGCCGATAGTGGAGCAGGACGGGTTCGCCAGCGGCCAGACTACCCTGCTCCACATCGAGCCGGATATGGTGCCAGCCATCCGACAGCACAGCATGCTCGCCCTGCCCGTCGCGCACGATCGTCAGCCAGGGTGCCAGTGCGGCGGGATCGATCGCATCGGGATCGCCGCGCCCGATGGGTGCCGCGACGACGTGGAGCGTCCCCGGATCGAAATCGGCACGCCAGAGGATCCGCGCGTCGGGGGCCTCGACCTCCGGCCGCTCGGCGAAAGTGAATCCCCCACAGGACGGGGTCGGCGCCGGGTGCGAGCCCGCTCGCGCCGCGCGTCGCGGTGCTGGCGCGGGTGTACCAGGCGACATAGCTGGGGTCGCGGCGCAGCCATTCCCACATCAGGCCGGCGCGATCGATGCCGCGCAGCCGTGCATAGGAACGCGCGTCGCGCCAGTCGCCCGCCATGCGATCAGCCCTGCCACGTCATGAGGAGCGACAGTCCAATCGGACCGGAGGTAAATTCCTCCAAAATGGATGATTAGATCTCTCCGACGGATTCCAAATATATTGACAATATAAACTTGACTCCTTTGCTCTCCAAGCCACTGTAGATGCGACGATTTGTCTGCCTATTGCCTGACGACGGTGTGAGAAGCCGCCGTCCGGCCAGAGAGAGCATGAAAGGTCGATCACGGGGTCCGCGGCAGCTTGAGATGCCGCCCATGGTCGAGTGGGTGCCCGATGGGCATGCACACAATGGGACAGTTCGTCCAAGCCGTGGAGGCTGCGACGAACAGCGACGACCTGGCCGCGGCGATGGTCGAGATATGCGAAATCCTGGGGTTCCAGTATTTCGCGCTGACCCATCATGTCGATATCCTGAGCGCCTCGGGCACGGCGATCCGGCTGCATAACTACCCCGCGCAATGGGCCGATTATTATGACGAACAGGCGCTGGGCATTTCGGACCCGGTGCATCGCGCCAGCCATAAGACGAGCCTCGGCTTTCCCTGGTCGCGGATGCACGACCTGATCGCGCTGACCGCCGGCGACCGGCGCGTGCTCGCGCTCGGCTCGGAGCAGGGCATCGGCGACGGGTTTACCGTGCCGGCCAATATCCCCGGCGAGACGCTGGGCTCCTGCTCGTTCGCCAATGGCGCCGACCGGCCGCTGCCCGAGACGATGCTGCCGCTGGCGCAATGGGCCGGCCTGTTCGCCTTCGAGGGCGCGCGGCGGCTGTGGTCGACGCGAAAGATCGATACCGAAGAGGAGGCGCCGGTGCTGACCGACCGACAACGCGACTGCATCCTGTGGGCCGCCCGCGGCAAGGGCGACTGGGAGATCAGCCGCATCCTGGGGCTCAGCGAGGAGACCGTGGCGCGCCATATCAAGCAGGCGTGCGAGCGGTACGGCGTGAACAAACGGACATTGGTGGCGATCCGGGCGCTGTTCGACGGAACGCTCACCTTCACCGACATTTTCAAGCGCTGACTATACCCCTTTTCCGGCATATCCCGCCGGGCAGCTAATCGCGACCCTTGGTCCTCCCACGACCGAGGAGTTGAGACCATGTTGCATGTGACGGGATCTGGAGCCTGCCCCGTTCCGGACGCGGTGATGCGGGCGATGTTCGCCGCACGGAAGCGGGTGTTCGTCGATCTGCTGAAATGGGACGTGCCGGTCCTCAACGGCACCTATGAAGTCGACCAGTTCGACGACGCGCACGCGCACTATATCATCCTCGCCGACCGCGACGGCGGCCATCTTGGATCGGCGCGGCTGCTGCCGACCACGCGGCCGCATATCCTCGACAGCTTCTATCCCGAGCTGTGCGAGGACGCGCCGCCCCGTGCCGACGACATCTTCGAGGTGACGCGCTTCTGCCTGGATCGGAGCCAGACGGCGCAGGAGCGCCGCACGGTGCGCGACACGCTGGTCGCCGCGCTAGCCGACCACGCGCTGGCGAACGGGATCCGCGGCTATTCCGCCATCGCCGAGATGGGCTGGCTGCAGCAGATCCTCGCCTTTGGCTGGCGCTGCCGGCCGCTCGGGCTGCCGGTGCCGGTCGATGGCAAGCTGCTCGGCGCGCTCGCCATCGACATCGACCCCGATACGCCGCGCCGGCTCGCCGCGGCGGGGATCGCCCCGCGCCCCGACCTGCTTGAAGGCAAGAGCCTGGCAGCCGCCTGATCCGAGGAGAGTCGATATGAGTCACAACCCGATGCTGGCCGCCGCGATCGATCAGACGCGCGCCAGACTCACCCGGGACGGATGGTGCATCCTGCGGTCCGCCCTTCCCGCCGCGACGATCGCGGCGCTCGACGCGGAGCTCGCGCCGGCGTTCGCGGAGACACCCTTTTGCCAGGGCGGCTTCTACGGCGAGACCACCAAGCGCTTCGGCCGCCTGCTCGCCCGCTCGGACCGCATGGCGAGCCTTGTCCAGCACGCGGTCGTGCAGGGGATCGCCGAAGCGGTGCTGGCGCCGTGGTGCGACTGTATCCAGCTCAACGTCGCCCAGGCGATCGCGATTCATCCCGGCGCACCGGCGCAGATGCCGCACCGCGACCAGGATATGTGGCGGGTCCCGGCCGGCGCGCTCGAATGCCTCCTCAACGTGATCTGGCCGCTAACACCGTTCCGGGACGAGAACGGGGCGACCCTGGTCTGGTCCGGCACACACGGCGCCGCCGCACTCGACCCACCGCCCGCATCCGCCGGCATCGCCGCCGCGATGGACCCCGGCGATGCCTTGCTCTTCCTCGGCTCGACGCTGCACGGTGCGGGCGCCAACCGGACCCAAGAGGCACGGCGCGGGCTGGTCGTCGGCTACTCGCTGGGCTGGTTGAAGCCCTATGAGAACCAGATGCTCGCCTACCCGCCCGCGGTCGCGCGTGCCTTCGCGCCCGAGCTCGCCGCGCTGGTCGGCTATCGCCAGCATCGACCCAATCTCGGCAATTATGAAGGGCAATGCCCTTCGATCCTGCTGGATTCCGACACGGTCCGCCCGCTTGCCGCGATCGATGCCCTGCGCCCGGATCAGGCTGCGCTGATTGCGGACTTTGCCGCAGCACAGCGAGACGCGCCATGAATGCCGGCGCGACTTCGGAACGCGTCTATGATGCGCTGAAAGCGCGCCTGCTCGATGCCGAATTCCATCCCGGCGAACGGCTCGACCCGGCCCTGCTCTCGGAATCGCTCGGCAGCAGCGTGACCCCGGTGCGGGACGCGCTCAATCAGTTGACCGGCGAGAGGCTGGTCGAAACCCGCACCGGCGAGGGCTTCTACCGGCCCCATCTGACCGCGCCCGACCTGCAGGACCTGTATCATTGGGCGGGACAGGTGACCGCATTGGCGATCCGGAGCGGCAGCCCGGCATCCTTGCCGCTGTGCCCGGCCGTTGCGCCGGACATGGATATCGCGGCGCGCACCGCCGCCTTGTTCCAGGCCATCGCGCAGGGCTCGGCAAATCTCGAGCACCGTCGCGCGATCGCGGCGATCAACGACCGGCTGCATGCGGTCCGCAGGGTGGAGACGCTGGCGCTCGGGGACCTCGTCCCGCAAATAGATGCGATCGCGGCGTCGGCCGAGCGCGGCCGACGTGCGCTGCTTCACGAGGTGTCGGGCTATTTCCGCAGGCGTGCCCGGATGGCGCATGAGATCGTGCGTGCGGCCTATCGCGATAGCTGACCCCAAGCCCTTTCCCGTCGCCGCCGAAAACAATCGCGATATATTCTCACTATAAAATTCGGATAGCGTCGGGTCGCGCCTAGCCTGTCTCCCGCTGCGAAAGTCCGCAGCGCGCAAGGAGACGTGTCATGGAACGCAAGTACGAGACCCCGTCCGACCTGATCGATCTCGGCGCCGCCAGCGTCGAGACCAAGGGCCCCAAGGGCGACTTCCCCGATGTGGGCGACGGCCGCATCCTCGCCGGCCTGACCGACGAATGATCGCGAGGCGCGCGGCCGCCGGCCGCGCGCCCATCGCCATGGCCCATATCCTCAAGCCCGGCGTCAGCTTCTGTCACGTCGCAGGTCGGACGGTCTTCCTGGATCTGCGCGCCGACCGCTATTTCTGCCTCTCCCCCGACGCCGAACGCAGCTTTCAACGACTGGCCGCCGCCGGCCCTTCGGCGCCGGAGGATGCGAAGATCCTGGAGGGACTCGAACAACAAGGCCTGTTGCGCGCCGGTGACGCGCACGCCGAGCCGCGCGCTTGTCCCGATGTGGCCGAGGCCCGCTCCAGCCTGCTCGATGCGGCTCCGATCCCGGTGCGCCCGATCCCGATCCTGTTGGCGGGCATAGCGCTGTTGCAGGCGCCGCTGCGGCTGCGGCTGTTCGGCCTGCACGCGGCGATCACCCGTCTGCAGCGACAAAAAGCGCGGCTCCAACCCGCGCGCGCGGAACAGGAAAGGCTCGCGCACACCGCCGCCGCCTTCGCCAGGCTCCGCACGGTCATCACGACGCACGACCAGTGCCTGCCCCGATCGATTGCGGTGGCCGAGCGGCTGTTTGCGGCGGGCGTGCGCGCCGATCTGGTGCTGGCCGTGAAACTGCAGCCCTTTGCGGCCCATGCCTGGGTGCAATGGCTTGACCTGGTGGTCAACGACCGGGTGGATGCGGTTCGCGACTTCTCTCCGATCCTGGTGGTGTGAATGGGCAATCGCTTCTTCGCGGCGATCGGCGGCGATGCCGGGCGGCGTGATGCCGTACGGCAAGCCGCGCGTTCCGACCCCTGCTGGCAAATCGCGCTCGACCTGCCGGAATGCCTGGTGCTCGTCGAACGGGGTGCGAGCCGCGTTGCCCTCGCCGATGGCGGCCTCGTGATCGGCCCGCTGTTCGCGATCGGCAGGCCCGGCCCGCTCGACCTGCTCTCCCCCTCGACCGTCGCGTCGCTCCGGGCGAGTGGCGGTGCCGGGCTGACGCATGGCTATTGGGGCGGCTATGTCGCGATCGTCGTGGACGGCGGGCAGGATCACGCCAGCCTCGTGCGCGCCCCCTTCGGAGAACTGCCCTGCTTCTATGCGCCGAGCAGCGAAGGATGGGTGGCCGGCTCCGACGTGGCGATGCTCGAGCGGTTCGGGGGCTTCCGGCCCCGGCTAGACTGGCCGGCCTTGGGTGACTTCCTTTGCGCGCCGCGCGTCCGGGGCGCCGCGACCTGCCTTGCCGGGCTGCGCGAGCTCCGGGGCGGCGACCAGATCCGCTTCGGCATCGGCGAGCCGGTTGTCACGACCCTCTGGTCGCCCTGGACCTTCGCGGATAGCGCACGCGCGCTCGCCGACGGAAAGGAAGCCGCGAGGCGGCTTCAGGGCGAGATCGTCGCCGCGGTCGCCGCGCGCGGGGCCACCATCACGCGCGGCGTGCTGATGCTCTCCGGGGGTCTCGACTCCTCGATCATCGCCGCCAGCGCAGCGACGCGCGGGCAAGACCTTCACTGCGCGAATGTCAGTACGGACGATGCGGCAGGCGACGAACGCCGGTACGCCCGCGCGGTCTGCGCGCGGCTCGGCCTGCCGCTCGCCGAACGCTATTTCGAACTGGACGGCGTCGATCTCGCGCATGCCGCAGCGGCCAAGCTTCCCCGGCCCGCCTCGCGGGCGTTCGAGTATGAAGCCCGGCGCCAGGCCCATCGCGTCGCTGAAACCGCGGGTGCCGACGCTGTGCTGAGCGGCGGCGGCGGCGACAACATCTTCTGCTCGCTGCAATCGGTATTACCGTTGCTCGACTGCCGCGCCGCGCTCGACGATGGCCGCGAATATCGCCGGGTGGCGCGCGAGATCGCCGACCTGTGCGACACGAGCCGGTGGACCGTCCGGCGCAAGGCGTGGCTACGGTCCTGGCAGCGGCGCGCCCCGCCGCTCGACACCGACACCGGCTTCTTGTCCGCCGACGCCGCAGCGCGGGCGCAGGCCGCCTCGCGGCATCCCTGGCTAGCGCCGCCGGCAGAGGCGCTTCCAGGCAAGGCCGCGCATGTCGCTTTGCTGATCGGACCGCAATATCTCACCGAAGACAGCGACCCCTGCGCCGAGCGGCGCTTTCTATACCCGCTCCTCGCCCAGCCGGTCGTCGAACTCTGCCTGCGGATTCCGACCTGGCTATGGTTCGACCGCGGCTGCAACCGCGCGGTCGCGCGCCACGCCTTCGAGGCCATCCTCCCCGAAGAAGTGGCCTGGCGCCGGTCCAAGGGATCGCCGGACGCCTTTCTTGTCGCGCTCTACGAGAGCAGGCGCCGGCAGATCCGTAGTCTTTTGCTGGAGGGCAATCTCGCAGCGCACGGCTTGCTCGATTGCGATGCTCTGGCCGCCTATCTCGACGACGCGCGCCCCGCGCGAGGCTCCGGCCATGTTCGCATCCTGCGGCTGGTCGATGCCGAAGCCTGGAGCCGGTGCTGGCCCGGCTAGTGCGGCACCGCCGGGGTCGCCGGCGCCGGGGATCGCATGTCCCGAAGCGCCCGCCAGCGCGCATATTGCGCACGCTTGGCCGGATCCGGATCCTCGCGCCCTTGAAGCCAGAAACCTAACCAGTCGATGTCGCGGCTATATTCGGCGAGCCGGTGCAGCGGCTGGGTCCGGGTGTGAAACTCGCCGGGCGAGACGTACATCTCGACCGGCTTGTTCTTCTCGCGCAGCGCGGTGAAGGCTTCGAGCGCCAGCAGATATTCGCTGTCGGCGAGCTGCATGAGGATCGGGGTATCGATCCGGTCGGCATTGAGCGACAATGCCATCGGCTTCCAGAACGCGGTACCGTCCTCGGTCGCCAGCGGATAATGCCGGACCGCGCGATTCCAGTCGGCCCAGGCGGTGCCGCCATAGGTCATCACCGTCCTGGGGTCCTCGCAGCAGGTGCTGATCGAGGCGGCCGCGAACCGGTCGGCGTTGATCAGCGCGTAATTGACGGTTGAGGCGCCGTCGCTGAGGCCGGTGATGCCGATGCGCCGGGGATCGGCCACGCCCATCGCGATCGTGCGATCGATCCCGGCGAGGAGCGACGACAGCACGCTCCTGCGTTCGCCCCAGTCCCTGGTCATCGCTGCGATGATCGCGTCGATGGTCTTCAATCCCGGATAGGCCGCGCTTTCCACGGCCGGCCGCTCGAAGCTCAGCACTGCGAATCCGTGCGCGGCGAGCAGGAAGATCGGATGGGCATCGCCGGTGCCGCCCCGCAGGAAACCGTCGCTATGATATTGGACGATCACCAGCGGGAGTTTCTGGCCGGGCACGGCATCGGGCGGCAGGACAAGGTCGCCCCAGGCCGGCATGCCGGGCTCGCTCTGCCAGGTCAGCCGTTCCACCTTGCCGAGCCGAAGCCGCGCGAAACCCGGATTGGGATCGAACAGCAGCGACCGCCGCCCGCTTGGCAGATCGATCGCCACCACCTGGCGCGGCGTTACCGCGTCTTCGGAGACGCAATATAGCCGTGCCTCGCGATAGCTGCAGCCGGTGAGCCAGGTCGGGCTCGACAGGAAGCGCCGGGCAGCCCGACTTCCCGGGCGCCAGCGATAGAGCGCCATGCGGCCCTTCGCCCAGCCTTCGCGGCGCAGGAATAGGAGCGACCCGTCCGCCTGCCACCATAGGTTGACGATGCCGTCGCGACAGGCCGTGGCGGGGCAAGGCTGTTTTCGCCCCGAGCGATCGGTGACCCAGATCCGCGACGGGCTGAGCGGGCCCGGCGCCTCGCGCTCGGTCCAGGCCCGGCGGTCGCCCGACACGGCAACGGCCTGCGGCTGGGATCCGCCTGGTGGATCGGGTGGCAAAGCCGAACCCTCCTCGGCGCTTGCCGGTCGGTCCAGACCAGTCTCGGGATCGACGAGGAATACCGCCTGCGGCACGTCCGCCTCGCGCAGCTGCGGACGGGGACTCGGATTGGGCCTGACCCGCCCATCGTACAAATAGCCTGTCGCCGCTTCGCGATCGAGCGCCCGCCGCGCGTCGGCGACCCCAGGCCGGCTCGCATAGAGCAGGTCCCGGCCATTCGGCGCCCAGGACCAGCGCTCGACATCGACCGCGGAGCGGGTGACCGCCTCTGCCGCGGAGCCGTCGGCACGGGCGCGCCACAGCTGGGTGATCCCGTCTATACGCTTCAGATAGGCGATCCATCGACCGTCCGGCGACCAGGCCGGCACGACCAGGTCGGGAAAGCCGGTGTTGACGAAGAGCCCGCGCTTGACGTCGGTGGCGGTGATCATTTCACCGCCCCGATCGACTATGCGCGGGGGCGCGCCGCCGCTCGCGGTGCTGAGCACCACCAGCGCGCGGCAATAGCCGTTGCCGGCGATATCGCCGCGGCTCAGCAGCACGGCGATCGATTTGCCGTCGGGTGAGACGGCGAGCGGGCTCGGCAGGAAGAAATAGGAGGGATCGGGCATGCCGATGTCGCGGAGTTCGATCAGGTCCCTCGCCTCGATCAGGCGCCGCGGCCCGTTCGCTTCGGCCGCGGTCGGCAGCATGTCGGAGCAGCCGGCGAAGGCCGGCGCTCCGCTCAGGAGCATCAGGCCGGCGAGCAGGGCCGCCCTCACCATTTCCGGGACACCGACAGGCTGACGAAGCGCCCCAGCGGCGAATAGTTCGTCGAGTCATAGGGCGTGTCGTAGAAGAGCGACGTCGCGATCGGCGACGGCTTGGCGTTGAACAGGTTCTGGACCGACGCGATCAGATCGAAGCCGCGCAGCAGCCCGCTGTCGCCCCGGTAGCGCAGGGTGAGATCGACCGGCGTCATGCCGGGGATCCGGACGGAAGGCGCGGTGCGATTGTCGGTGACCGAACCGATACGGGTGACGTTGGCCGTGATCGTCACCCCGCCGACCGACCATCCGAGATCGCCGCGCAGCCGCAGATGCGGGGGGTTGAAGAGGATGCCCGCCAGCTGGGTGACCGGCAGGGCCGGGCCGATCTGCTGCTCGCTCTCGAGATAGGCCGCGTTCGCCGACGCCGTCACCATTCCGCCGCCGAGCGTCCCGGCGTAGCGCAGCAAGGCGTCGATCCCATGGACCGATTGCCGGCCCGCATTCACGCTGGTGTTGCGGACCAGCGCCACCACATTCGCCGGATTGTAGGCGGTGCCCCCAGTCAGGTTGGTGAAGACGCTCGCGCCGGCGATCGTCGATGCCTGCTCGGCACCGTCGGGGTTGAGCGTCACGAAGCTGGCATAGCCGGCGTCGCGCAGCGCCGTAGAAAGCGATGGGATCGGGGTGACGATGCGATCCCGGTAGCGCACCGAAAAATAGCCAAGCTCGAGGTTTGCCCCGGGAAGGAAGCGCGGGCGCACCTCGATCGTTGCCGACCAGTTGGTCGAGCGCTCGGGTTTGAGATCGGGGTTGCCGCCGAGCAGCAGCAGCGCCGTCGCCGATGCCGGATAGCCCTGCCCGCCCACCGTCGAGGTGCGCGTCAAGTAAAGCGTCTGGGGTTGATATTGCTGATACAGCGTCGGCGCGCGGAAGCTCTTCCCCCAGCTCGCCTTGAAGGTGAAGTCGCTGGCCGGCGCGTAAACCAGTCCCAGCTTCGGTGTCGCGACATCGCCGATGCGGCGATAGGCCTCGTAGCGCACTGCGGCGCTCAACACCAAGCTGCGGACGAGCGGAATGGACTGATCGGGCGACACCAGCGGCAGGCTGAGCTCCCCGAAGCCATAGGTATCCGCCTGCGACTGGTCGATATTCTGGGTGCCGTTCACACCCGTGAAGCGGCGAAAGTCGATCTGGCGATGCCCGGCTCCGATCGCGAGCTTGGCCGGGCCGCCCGGAAGCGCGAACAACCGGCCGGTGCTCGCAAGCTCGATCGACCGCGCGCGATTGACGTAATAGCCGCCGGTGTTGACCGACAGCACGCCGCCCTGAAAGCTATAGCCACCATAGTCGACGCGATCCTCGCCATAGGTGGCGGATAGCGTCGTGTTCCAGTCTGCCGGGAAGCTCCACGACAGGGACGGCGAGACGCCGAAGGATCGTGCCGTCGAGGTCGTCCGCCCCCGGGCGACGGTGAGGTCGCCGCCGGCGGCCAGCGGATAGGTCAGGTTCGTCCATCGCTTGTTGAACAGGCCGTCGATGGCCAGGCGGACACCGGGGGCGAGATCCTGCTCGGCGGAGCCGAGAACGCTGTGCCGGCGCTGTGCCGGGAACAGCGTCAGCCCGGGCGAACGGGTCGCGGCATAATCGCGCTGCCGGGCCAGGATCGCGTCGGTGCTGCCATATTCATAGGCGAGCAGCGCGTTGCCGGATCCCCAGTTGGTGCCTGCCGTGGCCCCATAGGTCTGGCTGAACCCGCCGCCGTCGGTCGCCGCGCCGAGCCGCGCGCTGGTCTCGACGCCCTTGAGGTCCCGGCGCAGCAGGATGTTGACGACGCCGGCGACCGCGTCCGAGCCGAATAGCGCCGACGCCCCGTCGGGAACGACATCGATCCGGCTGACGGCGCCAAGCGGAATGACCGAGATATCGACGGACTGCTTCGCGGCGTTGTAGGAAAGGCGGTGGCCGTTGAGCAACGTCAGAGTCGCGTCGCCGCCGAGCCCGCGCAGGTTGATCGAAGCGCCGCCACCGACATCGGCTCCGTTGGTTTCCGGCACGTTGAAGCCGACCCCCGGATTCTGGCCGCCGCCGAAATTCTGCGGAAGGCTGCGGGCGATCTCGGCCAGCGTCGCCTGTCCGGCATTGCGCGCTTCCTCGCGCGTGACCTGGATTACCGTGGAGGCGACGGGCGCACCGCGAATGCGGCTGCCGGTGACGGTAATCTCTTGCTGTGCCTCGACGGGCGCTTCGAGTGCATGCGGTTCTGCGGCGGTGATCACGAAAGCGGCACCCGATCGCCGCGCGCGCAGCCCGGATGCGGCAAGAAGCCGCCCCAGCGCCTCTTCGACCGAGAACATTCCCTTCAACGCCGGGGCCTGGCGGTCGCCGAGCAACTCGGTCGGCGCGACAATGCTCCGTCCGGTCGCGGCGGCGACCGCCCGGATGGATTGGGCAAGCGGCTGCGCGGGAAGGTCGTAGCTTCGCCGTTGGGCCTCTTGCGCGAAGGCAGCGGTCGAACTCGCCGCGACCAGCGCCGTGCTGCCCAGAAAAAGTGCCGATAATTCCAGAATTCCCCGCATATATCGTCCTCCCCACCTGGCATCCTTGCTGGTGCCATTCGGTGCGGTGACGACGCGGACGGAAACTACCCTACGACTTTTTGTGCGCTCCTATTGCAGCGAGACCGACGCGTCCGGCTGCCGGCGAAGATCGAGCTTGAACATCGCGGCCGCTGCCTCGGCGAACCCCATCGGATCGTCGGCGGCGAACGCGCCAGTGATACGCAGGTCGCCGACCCGGTCGGAGCCGAGCACCAGCTTGACGGGATTGCGGCGATTGAAGCCCGCGACCGCGTCGCGCAGCGGCGTTCCGTCGAACGAGAGCATGGCGTCGGGCCAGGCGGTATCGGCAGGATCGGCGGCGACCGGCGGCGACGGCGCCTTGCCATGGGCATAGACCAGCGCCTGGCCTGGCGCGAGCATGCGCCCCCGCGCGCTGCCGCGCGCGCCCGCGGAGTCGGCGCGGACCTCGACCGAGCCGCGCAGCAGGACGACGCGGACAAGGGCCGGCCGCCGCTCGACGTCGAAGACCGTCCCGTGCGCAACCACCGTGCCGCCATCGGCGCGGACCAGGAAGGAACGCGCGGCGTCGTGCGCGACATCGAAGCGCGCGCGCCCCTTGACGAGTTCGACGACACGCTCGGACGCGCCATAGGCGACCCGGATCGCGCTGTTCCGGTCGAGCGTGACGCGCGAGCCGTCCGCCAGCGTCACCGTGCGAACCGCATCGGCCTTGCCGGCATAGGCGACCGGCGCGGCGGCCGGGTCCGGCCGCAAGCCGGTGCGCAGCAACAGGGTGCCGCCGACGATCAGCACCAAAAGGGCGGCTACCGCCGCGGCGCGCGCTGCCGGCTGGCGATGCCAGGCGCGCGCGCGGCCGAGATCCCGCCCCTTGCCGACACTGGTATTGGCGAGGAACTTGGACTGCTCCCATTGCCGGGCGAGCCGGTCATAGGTCTCGCCGTTCAAGGCATCGGCACGCCAGGCCTCGAACGCCGCCAGCTCCGCTTCGCTCGCACCCGCCTGCAGTCGCGCGAACCAACCGGCAGCCTCCTGCCGTGCGCGTCCGGCGGCGCCATCCTCCCCTGCCGGTCCGGTCATCGGAAGGAGGAATGGTCGTCGATATAGGCGATGGCACGGCTCATATGCTTTTCCACCGCCTTGATCCCGAGCCCGGTCCGGGCCGCGATCTCGGCATAGCTATAGCCGTCGATTCGATGCGCCAAGAAGATCTCCCGTGTTCGCGGCTTGAGTCGCAGCATAACAGCCTCAAGCCGCGCGAGCATATCACGCGCTTCGAGCGCGGCGATCTGATCCGGCCCCATTATGGCGACGTCGTCCATGGACACATGCAAATGCGCGCCGTGCCGCGCCGCGCTCTTGGCCTCGTCCTTCAACAGGTTCACCGCCGTGCGGTGCAAATAGGCGCCCGGGCTTTCGATCGCGTCGACCGCCGCATGATCAAGTGCGGCGAGGCGCGCGAATGCCTGCTGGGTCAGGTCCTCGGCGGTGTCGTTGGAGGTCCGGCGCAAAAGGAAGCGCAACAGCCGCGGCCGGTGCTCGCGAAACAGCGTCTCGAGCCGGCGGGTGGCCGCCGGAACGACGCGATCCTCGGGCGGCAACGGGTCCCCCTCGCCGATGCCGCCGGGAAGCTCATGCGCCAACCTCATGCTTTCCAGCATGGTGCCTCCGCCTGCCGACGGGATCGGGCCTGAAGCTGCAACTTCGCCATCGTACCGCTCCGCTCTTCCGAGGCGGAGCCGGCGAAAGCCGGGTGTTGAGAACATGCTTAAGACACGCGCCGACGCCTTTAGCCGCATGCGGCCTGGACATATGCGACGGCCACCCGGCGATGCGCCGTGCGAGACCATTTTTCTCAAGCGAGGTTCTCACGCCTCGGCGCCGCCGTGCCGACGACGCGAGCGAGAGGATAAGGCCGTTCCGCGATTTAGCAACTCGGCCCGCAAAACGATGCGGGGGGTCAGCCTGCCCTTCCCCGCCAGCCATGGCGGCGCATGCCCCTTTGACCAGGCCTAGCCGCGCGAAAGCCGGATGTTGAGAGCATGCTTGAGACATGCGCCCTCGCTTTTAGCCGGTACCGGCCTGGACATATGCGAGGGCCACCCGGCCGCGCGGGAGCTGGCCCCGCACGCTGGCTAGTGACGCCAACCAATCTCCCGATCCAATCGACGATGCAAATCCGGTCGCATCGGCTTCAACCGGCCCGCTTCGTCAACTCCTCGGCGTCTGCGGTGTTCGATGCTGGCAACTCGCGCCGACCGAACCGGGCGTAAAGCGTCGGCAGCACGAACAGGGTCAGCAGCGTCGCCGAGATCAGCCCGCCGATCACCACCGTCGCGAGCGGCTTCTGGACCTCGGAGCCGGCGCCGTGGCCAAGCGCCATCGGCACGAACCCGAGCGAGGCGACCAACGCCGTCATCACCACCGGCCGCAACCGGAGCAGCGCGCCTTCGCGGCTGGCCCGGACACGGTCCATGCCGCCGCGCATCAGGTCCTGGATCGAGGTGACCATCACCAGGCCGTTGAGCACGGCGATACCGGACAGCGCGATGAACCCGACCGCCGCCGAGATCGAGAACGGCATGCCGCGCAGCATCAGGGCCGCCACGCCGCCGACCAGCGCCAACGGGATGCTGGTGAACACGATGGCCGCGTCGCGGGCGCTGCCGAGCGCGCCGTAGAGCAACAGCAGGATCAGCGCGAAACAGGCCGGCACGACCAGCATGAGGCGATCACGCGCCGAGGCGAGATTCTCGAACTGCCCGCCCCATTCGAGGAAGAGCCCAGCCGGCAGCCGCACGTCCTTGGCAATCGCCGCCTGGGCATCGGCCACGACGCCGGCGACGTCGCGGCCGCGGACATTCGCCTGGATCACCACCCGCCGCTTGCCGTTCTCGCGGCTGATCTGGTTGGGGCCGTCGGCGACGCGGATATCGGCGACGCTGGCGAGCGGCACGAAATTGCCCGAGGGCGTCGGCACCGGGGTCTGGCCGAGCGTCGCGAAATTGGCGCGCTCCGCATCCGACAGGCGGATGACGATCGGGAATTTCCGGTCGCCTTCATAGATTACCCCCGCCGGCCGGCCGCCGACGGCCGCCGCGATCACGTCCTGCACGTCCCTGGCGGTGACCCCGAGCCGTGCCGCGGCATCGCGGTTGAACGCGATGTCGAGCATCGGCAGACCCTCGGTCTGCTCGACCTTCACGTCCTGCGCGCCCTTGGTGCGGCGGAGCACCGCGGCGATCTTGTCGGCCGTGTCGTTCATCTGCCCGAAGTCGTCGCCGAACACCTTGACCGCGACGTCGCTGCGCACGCCGGCGATGAGCTCGTTGAACCGCATCTGGATCGGCTGGGTGATCTCGTAGCTGTGCCCGGGAACCTGGGCGAGGCGCTTCTCGATGCGCTCGACGACATCGGCCTTGGTCTCGCTCGGATCGGGCCACTCGCCGCGCGGCTTGAGCATCACGAACGTGTCGGTGGCATTGGGCGGCATCGGGTCGGAGGCCAGCTCTGCGGTGCCGGTGCGCGAGAACACGACCCGGACCTCCGGAATGCCCGACAGCGCCTTCTCGATCTGGAACTGCATCTTCTGGCTCTGGTCGACCGAGGTGCCGGGCACCCGGAACGCCTGGACCAGAACGTTGCCCTCGTCGAGCTGCGGCAGGAACTCCTGGCCGAGCGTCGCATAGCCAGCACCGGCCAGCACCAATGCGGCAAGCCCGATACCGAAAATGCCCTTGGGACGTCGCAGTGCCTGGTCGAGCCCCGGCTCGTAGCGCCGGCGCACCCAGCCGACGATCCGGCCTTCCTTCTCCTCGACCGGCTTGCTCAGCGATACCGCGATCGCGGCCGGCACGAAGGTCAACGACAGGACGAACGCGAAGACCAGCGCCATGATGACGGTAAGCGCCATCGGCTCGAAGGTCTTGCCCTCGACGCCCGAGAGCGTGAGCAGCGGCACATAGACGAGGATGATGATCGCCTGGCCGAAGACCGAGGGGCGGATCATCTCGCGCGCGGCCTGCGACACCAGCGTCAGGCGCTCGCTGCGATCGAGGGTGCGGCCGAGATGGTGCTGGCGGTCGGCGATGCGCCGCAGCGCATTCTCGACGATGATGACGGCACCGTCGACGATCAGCCCGAAGTCGAGCGCGCCCAGGCTCATGAGGTTGGCGGAGACCCCGGCCTGGAGCATGCCGAACCCGGTCAGCAGCATGGTGATCGGGATCACCGCCGCCGCGATCAGCGCTGCGCGGAAATTGCCGAGCAGCACGAACAGCACGACGATGACGAGCAGCGCGCCTTCGCCGAGATTGCGCGCGACCGTCGAGATGGTCGCGTTGACGAGATCGGTACGGTCGAGCACCGGCTCGATGACGATGTCGGGCGGCAGCGACGGGCCGATGCGCCGCAACCGTTCGCCGACCCCGGTCGAGACGGTTCGGCTGTTCTCGCCGATCCGCATCACCGCGGTGCCGGTGACGACCTCATGGCCTGCCTCGGATGCCGATCCCAGCCGGATCGCCTGGCCCAGCCGCACCTCGGCGACCTGGCTCAGCAGGATCGGCGTGCCCTCGCGGGTGGCAACGACCGTGTTGGCGAGTTGCGCGGTGCTGACGATCCGCGCATCGGCGCGGACCGCCAGGCCCTCGCCGTTGCGGTCGACGATGCCGCCGCCGATCGCGCTGTTGTTGGCCTCGAGCCCGGTCGCCAGCTCGCTCAGCGAGAGCTTGAGCGCGGCGAGCTTCTGCACGTCGGGGACGACGAGATATTCCTTGTCGTAGCCGCCGAGCGAATCGACGCCGGCGACGCCGGCCACCGACTTGATCTGCGGTGCCACGATCCATTCCTGGACGGTGTGGAGATAGGTCGCCTTGTCGGCCTCGCTGACCAGCCGGTCACCCTCGGGAGTGATGTAGCTGCCGTCGGGCTGGGTGCCGGGCTCGCCCGGCTTGTGCTGGTCGTGCCCGCGGTCCTGATAGCGGACCGTCCACATATAGATGTCGCCGAGCCCGGTCGCGATCGCGCCCATCTCGGGCGTAACCCCATCGGGCAGCCGCTCCTTGGCGTCGTTGATCCGCTCGGCGACCTGTGCGCGCGCGAAATAGATGTCGGTCGCGTCCGAGAACACCGCCGTGACCTGCGCGAACCCGTTGCGGCTCAGAGACCGGGTGCTTTCCAGCCCCTTGATGCCGGCCAGCGCGGTTTCGACCGGAAAGGTGACCTGCTTCTCGATCAGCTCGGGCGAGAGCGCGGGCGCACGCACGTTGATCTGGACCTGGTTGTTGGTGACGTCGGGCACCGCGTCGATCGGCAGCCGATAGAGCGAGGCGGCGCCGACGATGGCGGCGATGGCGGTGAGCAGCAGGACGAACCAGCGACGCTCGACCGCGAGGGTGACGATACGGTCGATCATGATCAATCCTCGTCCCCGCCTTCGCCCTTGCCGAGTTCGGCCTTGAGCGTGAAGCTGTTGGCCGCGGCGATCTGCTCGCGGCCGGTGAGCCCTGAGAGGATCGTGACCGAAGCGCCATGGGTCTGGCCGAGGGTGACCGGCACTGCCCGGAATCCGTCGCCGGTGCGGACGAACACGACCGGCTTGTCGCCGATCGTCTGGACCGCGGTCGAGGGCACGCTGATCGCGGTTCCGCCCTGGCCGCCGCCGAGCAGGATCGCGGCCTGCACGCTCTCGCCGACGCGCCACTGGCCGGCGCGATTGTCGATCGTCGCGATCACCGGCACGAGCCGGGTGGTCTGGTCGAGCACCGGCGAGACGAAGGTGACGCGCGCCGTCGTCTGCCGGCCCGGCGCGCTCACCTCGACGGTGGCACCCGGTCGGACGCGACCGGCATCGGCCGGCGCCAGCGACAGGGTCAACGACACGGTCGAGAGATTGGCGACCCGGAAGAGCTCGATATCGGCGCTCACGGTCTGGCCGAGCGTGACCGAGCGCGCGATCACCTGGCCGCCGATCGGGGCGCGGATCGCGAGACGGTTGAGCGATCCGCCGCCGCCGCCCGCGGCCGAGATCTGCTGACGCGCGAGCCGGAGCGCGATGTCCGCTTCGCGGGCCGCGGTGCGCGCGGCGATCAAATCCTGCTCGGCCGAGACGCGCTCGTCGAACAGCCGCTGCTCGCGCTTGAGATTGGAATGGGCGAGCGCGGCGCGCGCTTGCGCCGCCTCGACCTCTGCGTTGAGCTGGGCGGCTTCGCGGCTCTCGATGACCGCAAGCGTGTCGCCGCGACCGACCGGCTGGCCGAGATTGCGGGTCAGCGCGACGACGCGGCCGCCGATCGCTGCCGACACCACCTGGGTGCCCTGGGGATCGCCGTCGATGGTCGCGGGCAGTTCGATCGCGCCGGCGCCGCCGACGGTCGGCCGCACGAGCTGGATGCCCGCGGTCGCGATCTGCTGGGGCGTGAGCTTGATGGCGCCTCCGGCGGGCGCCTCGGCGCCCTCCTTGGCTTCGGTCTCGGCCTTTTCTTCGGCGGGCTTGGCGCCGCCACAGGCGGCAAGGGCTGCAACGAGCGCGAGCGGCAGCATCGTGCGCAGGATCGGCTTGGTCATGGGCTCAGTCTTTCGTGATCGTGGGGACAGCGCTGGTCAGGCGCTGAAGACGGGCGCGGGCATCGTGCCAGGCGGCGAGCGCGTCGATCGCGGCGGCGCGGGTCTCGGCCAGCGTGCGCTCGGCATCGAGCAGGTCGAGCTGCCCGAACTTGCCTTCGCGATAGCCGATCCGCGCAATCCGCGCGGCTTCGACCGCTGCGGCAAGCGCGGGACCGGTGGCATTGCGCGCATCGGCGGCGGCATTGGCGACCTCCGCTTCGGCTGCGGCGATCGCCTGCTCGGCGTCGATCCGGACCATGCGCCGCCGCGCTTCCGCCCGGTCCCGCTCGGCGCGTGCCTGGGCGACGCCGGCGCTGCCATTGTTGAACAGCGGCAGCGGCACCGACACGCCGAACACGGCGGCGGTATCGTTGGTCGCCTCGAGCCGGCGCGCGCCTGCGCTCAGGGTCACATCGGGAATGCGCTGCGAGCGGGCGAGGCGTACCTGGGCATCGGCGGTCACCACCTCGGCATCGGCGGCGGCGAGCGCCAGCGTGCCGTCGGCAGCGGCTCGCGCGCTCGGGCCATAGCCGTCGATCCGGTCGAACCAGGCGAGATCCAGCTCCGCCGGGACTTGACGGCCGATCAGCCGGGCGAGCGTGTCCCGCGCAACCATGGCCTCGCGCTCGGCGCGCGCGGCTGCCGCCTCGGCATTGATCCGGAGCACATCGGCGCGCTGCTCCTCGATCGGTGAGGCGCGTCCCGCGCGCACGCGGATGCCGGCGCCGCGATACGTCTCGCCGGCAATCCCGGCCCGCTCGCGGGCAATGCCCAGCCTGCGCTGTGCGGCCACCGCGGCGATATAGGCCTGGGTGACGCGCAAGCCGAGGTCGGCCTCGGCGATCGCCGCATCGATCCGCGCGCGCCCGCTCTGCGCGTCGGCGACGCCGATCCGCGCCGAGCGCTTGCCGCCCAGCTCGATCGGTAGCGCGAAGCCGATGGTGGTCTCGGCGCTGTCGAGCCCGCGATAGGCACCGCTGCCGACGACATTCTCGGTCTCGGCCTGGAGCGACGGATTGGGGCGGAGCCCGGCGACGGTACGCGCGGCGCTGCTTGCGCGCAGATCGGCCGAGGCCGCTTCGAGCGCGGGCGAGGTCTGGCGCGCCGCGGCGAGCGCGTCGTCCAGCGTGAACGGCGCTGCCGGTGATGTGGTGTCCTGTGCGGCAGCTTGGCTTGCGCAGAGGGCCGCGGCGAGGACGGCCGCGAAGATTCGGGACATGGGAACGGTCTCCTGACGAAGGGCGTGAACTCCGCGGCGGCACACAGCCGCGCGGACGAGAGGCGCGTCAGGCGATCGGCGGCCTCAGATCGCGCTCCCGGGCAACCGCGTCGGGTGCGACGGCCGCACCGATCCGCAACGACGTCCGGCCACCAGGAGCGACCGCCGCCAGTCCATCGATGGCAGGGACGCTCAAATGATGGTTGTGACAGCTGCCGTGATGATGCGGCATCGGATTGTCCGCGTCTCCGGGGACCTCATCGCCGTCGCCCGGCGCGTGGAGCCCAGCATCGGCAACGGAGAGCTCGATGCAGCCGGCGATCTCTGCTGCATGGGCCGCCGATGCCGAAATGCCCGCCCACAAGGTGAGGACGAGCATCAGGCCGGCGATCAGGGCGAGCGATTGTCGCATCGACAGCGTTCGTAGCCGGACGATCGGACCAAGCAAAGCGGCATGCGGGGATCGCACCCCGTCCTGATGTTTCGAAGCCATCCTATTCCCCCTGAAGAATCGGTCGCGCGTGGGATACGTGCGCCGATCGCAACTCGGACGCCGCCTGGCGCATGATCTGGACGCCGCCACTGAGCCCGAGCGTGGCGAGGATCGCGGCGACGATCAGGTCGGGCCACACCGTGCCGGTGCCGAACACGCCAAAGGCAGCGGCGACCACAGCGACATTGCCGATCGCGTCGTTGCGCGAGCAAATCCACACTGAGCGCATGTTCGCCTCGCCAGTGCGGAAGCGGTACAGGAGCAGGGCGACGGCGACATTAGCCGCCAGCGCGAGACCGCCGATGATCCCCATCGTTTCGGCCTCGGGCAACGTGCCCGCGAACGCGGCATAGCCGGTGCTGCCGATCACTCCGGCCCCGAGCGCGAACAGGGTGGCGCCCTTGAGCAAGGCTGCCTTGGCACGCCAGCGGAGCGCCAGCCCCGCGACGGCCAAGCTGATCGCGTAATTGGCGCTGTCGCCGAGGAAGTCGAGCGCGTCTGCCTTGAGTGCGGCGGACTGCGCGGTGACGCCCGCGAAAATCTCCACGCCGAACATGGTCGCGTTGACGATCAGCGCGATCCACAGCGCGCGCCGCCAGCGTGGTTCGGTGGACGGGTCCTGCTTCGCGGACGCGCAGTTGCTGCAGGCCATTTCATCCCCTCGAACGACTCGATGTCCTGCGCTATGTGCGGCCTCTAGCAACTACAGGGTCAAGCGGGATTTCCGATGCAGATTGGCGAACTGGCGCGGGCGACGACGACCAAGGTCGAAACCATTCGCTTCTACGAGAAGATCGGGCTTCTCGGCGAGCCCGGGCGCACGGCGGGCAACTACCGCGACTATGGCGCCGTTCATCTGGCGCGGCTTTCCTTCATCCGCCGAGCGCGCGATCTCGGTTTCACGCTCGACCAGGTCCGCGAGCTTCTCGCGCTATCCGACGACAAGGACCGCTCGTGCAGCGCGGTCGATGGCGTTGCGCGCGCCCATCTTGCGCAGATCGACCAGAAGATCGCCGACCTTCGCGCACTACGGCGCGAACTCGATGAGCTGATCGGCCAGTGCAGCCAGGGCGCGATTTCCGACTGCCGGATCATCGAAGCGCTGGGGCCGGAATCGAGCCATTGACCCTCTAGTTGCTACAGGGTGCAGAACCTGCGCACGACTCGCGGCGGAGGTGACGATGAGCGACTGTGGATGTGAGGCCGACACCGATCGCGCGGGCACCGATCCGGCCTATCGGCGCGCGCTCTGGATCGTGGTGATCCTGAATGTGGGATTCGGCCTGATCGAGCTGGCCGGCGGTTTCGTCGCCGGGTCGCAGGCATTGAAGGCGGATTCGCTGGATTTCATCGGCGACGGGTCGATTACGCTCGTCGGGCTGATGGCGCTCGGTTGGTCCGCCGCCGCCCGCAGCCGCACCGCGCTGGTGCAGGGCCTGTTTCTCCTGGCGCTTGGGCTCGGGGTCATCGGCTTTGCAATATGGCGCGCATTCAACGCCATCCCGCCCGAGGCGGAGTTGATGGGCGGGATCGGCATCGTCGCGCTGGTCGTGAACATCTCGGCCGCCCTGGTCCTCGCGCGGTTCCGGGACCAGGGGGATGCGACATCGCGCGCCATCTGGCTGTTCTCGCGCAACGACGCGCTGGCCAATATCGCGGTGATCGTCGCGGCGGCGCTCGTCGGCTGGACGGGGCGAGCCTGGCCCGATCTCGTCGTCGCCGGCGTGATCGCGCTGCTGTTCCTGCATTCGGCCTATGACATCCTTCGCGATGCGCGACGCGAGCTGGCGGATCACAAGGGAGGACGGGCATGAGCGAGGACGCGTACACGCCGCCGCTGGGGACCGGCGACACCGCCGACTATGATCGCGCGATCCGGCGCTGGACCCGCGAGATGCGCTGGCGCCGTGCCATGATCGAAGCGCTTGCACCGCGCCCGGGTGAGACCATCGTCGATGTCGGCTGCGGTACCGGCAGCTTCGCCGTCATGCTAAAGGCGGCTGCGCCCGACGTGCAGGTCATCGGCATCGATCCCGACGAGGAAGCGCTGGCGATCGCGCGCGCCAAGAGCGATGCCGCGGATGCGGATATCCGCTGGGAGCGCGGCTTTGCCCGGGACATTGGCGCTCGCTCCGCCGACGCGATCGTCACCAGCCTGATGTTCCACCAGGTGCCCATGGCCGAGAAGCGTGCCGGTCTCGCCGCGATGCACGCGGCGCTCCGCCTCGGCGGCAGGCTGGTGATCGCCGATTATGGGCGGCAACGCGGATTGATGCGGCTGCTGTTCCGCCTTACCATCCAGCGGCTCGACGGCGTGACCGACACCCAGCCCAATGCCGATGGTCTGCTGCCCGAGCTCGTCCGCGCGGCAGGTTTCGCGAACGCCCGGGAGCCGGACCGCGTGCATACGGTGACGGGCACGATCGCCTTGATCACGGCCGACCGGCCCGGCTGACGGACGCCGTCGGAGCCGGGCAGCATCTGCCCTGGCTCGCACGCATCCGCCTATTCGGCGGGCGGTCCCGACACCCGGGCCGCGGCGGCGCTGCGCCCGCTGTACCAGAAGCCCGCGACGAGCACGACGATCGCCGCGACCTGCGCCAGCACGGTCTCGGTCGTCGGGAACAGCCCGAGGATCTCGATGCGCGGCACGTCGGGAAGCGGCACGACGCCGAGGATGCCGGCCTCCTGCAGCCCGGCGATACCCTTGCCCGCAAGCACGACCGCCAGGATCGCGATCAGGATCGAGCTCCAGGAGAAGAACTGGGTGATCGGCAGCCGGGCGCTGAAGCGCAGCATCACCCACGCGATCCCCGCGAGCAGGCCGGCCGCGGTGCCGGCGCCGGCCAGCATCGCCATGCCGTTCCCTTCCGCCCAGAGCGCGGCATAGAACAGGATCGTCTCGAACACCTCGCGATAGACGACCACGAACGAGAGCAGGAACAGGAACCAGCCCGACTGGCGCGACAGCGCGGCGGTCACCTTCGCCTTCACATAGCGCTGCCAGGCCTCGGCGTTGCTCTTGCCGTGCATCCAGATGCCGACGGTGAGCAGGATGGTCGCCGCGAACAGCGAGCCGAACCCTTCGGTCAGTTCGCGCGATGCGCCGCTCACGCTGATGAAATAGGTCGCGACGAACCAGGTGGCGACGCCCGCGGCCAGCGCCGCGATCCAGCCGCCATGGACGAAGCCGAGCACCTCGGTGCGCTCGGTCTTCTTCAGGAAGGCGATCATCGCGACGACGATCAGCAGCGCCTCGAGCCCTTCGCGCAGCAGCACGCCGAATGCGCCGAGGAAGCTCGACGCACTGCTCGCCCGCTCCGGCGCCAGGGCGGCTTCGGCCTCGGTGAACAGACCCGCCAGCGAACGGTTGGCCGCTTCGACCTGGTCGACCGGGCGCCCTTGTCCGATGGCTGCGCGCAGTTCCCCCATCGCGTCTTCGATCCGCGTCATCAGCGCCGCGTCGCGCGCGGCCAGCACCGGCTCGACCGGCTCGAAGCCGTCGAGATAGGCGGAGAGCGCAAGATCCGCCGCGGCCTTGCGGTCCCCTGCGCGATAGGCGGCCAGGCTCTGGCCGAGCCGTTCGCGCGTCAGGGCGAGCGACCCGTCGACGCGTTCGGTCACGGCATCGGGATGGCGGCGCAGATAGGCGGTGAGCGCCGCCGCCTTGCCGGGGCCGATATCGGCCGCCAGCGCGGCCGGGGTGATGCCGACCAGCGCGGTCAGATTGGGATATTTGGCGCGGATCGCCGCATCGCCGCGCCACAGCCGCTCGCCCTCGCGCGCCGCGGCTTCGGGATAGGCGAACTGGCCGGCATGGAAGGCCAGCGCCCAGCGATCGGCCTCGGGCAGCGCCGCGAAGCTCTGCATCGCGGTCCCGTCCAAGCCCTGGCTGATCACCTGGTAGAGGCCGAACAGGCTGCGCTGATCGGCCCGCGCCTTGTCGGCGAAGGCGATCGGCGGCGGATCGAGCTTTGCGGCATTCGGGCCGTGACCGTCCCCGTTCGCGCCGTGGCAGGCAGCGCAGTTCTGCGCATAGAGGGTGGCGCCGCGCGCGAGATCGGGCGGCGAACTCGGCGCCAGGGGCACCGGATAGGCCGCGAGCAATGCCGCGGCGAGCGCATGCGACTGCTCGGCGACGGTTGCCGGCGGTGCCTTGGCGGCGATGGCGCCGCGCAGCGCCGCGGACTGGCGCAGCAGGTCGGCCTTGGCCGCATTCGGCGCCAAGGTCCTGATCCGCGTTTCCACCTGGCCCGCGAACTCGGTCATCTCGGCATATTCGGAAGCGCTGACGACCTTGCCGCCGGCTACCGCGCCGGAATAATCGACCGCGAGATAGTCGAGCAGCCGCCAGGTCGTCTGCACGTCGGCGTCGCTGGCCAAGGCGCGCGCGGGGAGCGATACGGTCAGCACCGCAAGCGCCAGCACGAGCAACCGCTTCAAGGACGGGCGACGCAGGCAGGCGGGAACAGCAAGGCGGTGGAGCATCGACGAATCTCTTGTTGCGAGTCGTTCGCGCTCTGCACCCTTTAGCAGGTAGAGGGTCAAGCCGATTTTCCCGAAAACCGGCAACCAGGCTGTCCGCCACCGGCCGAGCGGGCGATTGCTGCGCCTTGGCGGGGGCGAGAGACCGGGGGCGGGCCGCCGGCGTACCGGCGACCCGTCCCCGACGGGTTCGAGGCGCGTCGGCTATTGCTTGGCGATCGCCGTCACTTCGCCGGCGCTGCCCGTCACCGTCACCTCGAACGTCACCTTGTCGCCTACCGCCACCTTTTCGAGCAGCGCGGGCTTGGCGGCGAACGCCATCGTCATGGCCGGCCAGTTCACTTCGGGAATAGGCCCATGGGCGAGCGTGATCTTGCCGCCCGCCTTGTCGATCGCGGTCACGGTCCCGGTGCCCTTGCCCATCTTTGCATCGGCGGGCATCGCCATGTTGCCCATGTCGCCGGACATGTTCCCCATACCGGCCGTCGCGGCGTCGGTCGGCGATGCGGCATTGGTGGCTGCCTTTTCGCCGCAGGCAGCGAGCAGCACGGTGAAGCCGAGCACGGGAATCAGATAGAGCGGTTTCATCAAAGTCTCCTTCATGGTTGCACTTGGGATGGGAATTGAGGCGCTGCGGTCCGTCGCCGCATCAGCAGATAGGCGGCGGGAATCACGAACATCGACAGCAGCGGCGCGGTGAGCATGCCGCCGATCATCGGCGCGGCGATCCGGCTCATCACTTCCGAGCCGGTGCCGGTGCCGAGCAGGATCGGCAGCAGGCCGGCGATGATCACCGCCACCGTCATCGCCTTGGGGCGGACGCGGAGCAGCGCGCCTTCGCGGACCGCGCCTTCGACCTGAGTGGCATCGGGTGCATCGCCGCGCTCGGCGAGCGCGTGCTTGAGGTAGATCAGCATCACCACGCCGAACTCGGCGGCGACGCCGGCCAGCGCGATGAACCCGACGCCGGTCGCGACCGACTGGTTGTAGCCGAGCAGATAGAGCAGCCACACGCCGCCGGTCAGCGCGAACGGCAAGGTCGCCATGATCAGCGCGGCTTCGTCCAATCGCCGGAACGTCAAATAGAGCAGCAGGAAGATGATCGCGAGCGTGGCCGGGACGACGATCTTCAGGCGCTGCGTCGCGCGCTCGAGGAACTCGAACTGCCCGGTATAGGCGACGCTGATCCCCGGCGGCAGCTTGACCTTGGCGGCGATGGCCGTTTGCAGGTCGTGGACGATGGCGGTGAGCGCACGATCGCGCCCGTCGACATAGATCCAGGTCGCAGGCCTACCATTCTCGCTGCGGAGCATCGGTGGGCCCGAGACGATGCGGACATCGGCCACGGTGCCGAGGGTGATCTGCTGCCGTGACGGCGTCAGTACCGGCAGATTGACCAGGTCGCCGATGCTGGCGCGCAGCTCGCGCGGGTAGCGCACGCTGATCGGATAGCGCGCCAGTCCCTCGACCGTCTGGCCGATCGACTCGCCGCCGATCGCGCCGGAGACCACCGCCTGCACATCGGCGACGTTCATCCCGTAGCGGCCGGCCGCTGCGCGGTTGACAGCGACGTCGATATAGCGCCCGCCGGTCAGCCGCTCGGCCAGCGCCGAGCTGACGCCGGGGATGGTCTTCGCCACCGTCTCGATCTGCCGGGCCACCTGGTCGATCTGCCCGAGATCGGCACCCGACACCTTGATCCCGATCGGACTCTTAATGCCGGTCGCAAGCATGTCGATCCGGTTACGGATCGGCGGGATCCAGAAATTGGCGAGGCCGGGCACCTTCACGCGGGCATCGAGTTCGTCAATCAGCTTCGCCTGGGTCATGCCCGGCCGCCACTGGTCCTTGGGCTTGAACCGGATCGTGGTCTCGAACATCTCCAGCGGCGCAGGATCGGTCGCGGTTTCGGCGCGGCCGGCCTTGCCGAACACGCTCTCGACCTCGGGCACGGTCTTGATCAGCCGGTCGGTCTGCTGGAGCAGTTGCGCCGCCCTGGCGGTCGAGATGCCCGGCAGCGCCGAGGGCATGTAGAGCAGGTCGCCCTCGTTCATCGCCGGCATGAACTCGCCGCCGGTCTGGCTGATCGGCCAGAGGCTCGAGGCGAACACGAGTCCGGCGATCAAGAGTGTCGCCTTGGGTCGCCTGAGCACCCAGTCCAGGGCCGGCCGATAGCCGCGCGCCAGCCAGCGGTTGACCGGATTGGCGTCCTCGCCGGGAATCCTGCCGCGGATCAGCCAGCCCATCAGCACCGGCACCACCGTGATCGAAAGGATCGCCGCGCCCGCCATCGCATAGGTCTTGGTAAAGGCGAGCGGCGCGAACAGCCTCCCCTCCTGCCCTTGCAGCGAGAAGATCGGGATGAACGAGAAGGTGATGATCAGCAGGCTGAGGAACAGCGCCGGCCCTACCTCGGCGGCGGCTTCGGTCACCACCCGCCAGCGCGCCTCGCCCTTGAGCTCTTCGCCCGGATGGTCGTGCGCCCAGCGTTCAAGATGCTTGTGCGCATTCTCGATCATCACCACGGCGGCATCGACCATCGCCCCGATCGCGATCGCGATCCCGCCCAAGGACATGATGTTCGCGTTGACGCCCTGCACGCGCATCACGACAAATGCCGCCAGGATGCCGAGCGGCAGGGTCAAGATCGCGACCAGCGCCGAGCGGACGTGCCAGAGGAACAGCGCGCAGACGAGTGCGACGACGAGGAACTCCTCGAGCAATTTGCCGGTGAGATTGTCGACCGCCCGGTCGATCAGCCCCGAGCGGTCATAGGTGGTGACGACCTCGACGCCCGGCGGCAGGCCGGCGCGCAGCTCGGCCAGCTTGGCCTTGACGCCGTCGATCACCTCGCGGGCGTTCTTGCCCTGGCGCATGACGATGACGCCGCCCGCGACTTCGCCCTCGCCGTTGAGCTCGGCGATGCCGCGCCGCATTTCCGGGCCGACCTGGACAGTCGCAACGTCGCTCAGCAGCACCGGCACGCCGCCGGCGGCGGTGCGGATCGGTACCGCGCGGAAATCGTCGAGCGAGGACAGATAGCCCGTCGCACGCACGACATATTCGGCCTCGGCCATCTCGACGACCGAGCCGCCGGTTTCCTGGTTGGCGCGCTTGAGCGCCTCGACCAGCTCGCTCTGGGTAACGCCATAGGAGGCCAGCTTCTGCGGATCGACGACGACCTGATACTGCTTGACCATACCGCCGATGGTCGCGACCTCAGCGACGCCCGGTACGGACTTCAGCTCGTAGCGGAGGAACCAGTCCTGCAAGGAGCGGAGCTGGGCAAGGTCATGACGGCCGGTGCGGTCGACCAGCGCATATTCGTAGATCCAGCCGACCCCGGTGGCGTCAGGACCGAGCGAGGCGGTCGCGCCGGGCGGCAGGCGCCCCTGCACCTGGCTCAGATATTCGAGCACGCGGCTGCGCGCCCAATAAAGATCGGTCCCGTCCTCGAACAGGACATAGACGAAGCTGTCGCCAACGAAGGAATAGCCGCGCACCACCTTGGCGCCGGGAACCGACAGCATCGTCGTCGCCAGCGGATAGGTGACCTGGTTCTCGACGATCTGCGGCGCCTGCCCCGGATAGGAGGTGCGGATGATGACCTGGACGTCGGAGAGATCGGGCAGCGCATCGACCGGCGTGGTGCGCACCGCGCCGATGCCGATCACGACGAGCACGAGCGCCGCGAGCAGCACCAGGCCGCGCGCCTTGACCGAGGCGCGGATGATCGTCGCGATCATTGGCCGCCGCCGATCGGACGAACCTGGATGCCGGTCAGGCTCGCCTCGGAATCGAGCAGGAACTGGCCCGATGCCACGACCTTCTCGCCGACGGCGAGGCCGGCGAGGATCTCGGTCTGTCCGCCCGCGTCGCGCCCTGCCCGCACTTCCGCCGGATGGTAGCGGCCGTCGGCCGCCGCGAGCATCACCAGGGTGCGCGTGCCGGTGCGGATCACTGCCTCGCTCGGCACCAGCAGCGCGGGGCGCGCATCGCCCCCGAGCGACACGTTCGCGAACATGCCGGGCCGCAGGCGCCCGCCGCGGTTCGCCAGCTCGATCCGCACGGTGAGGGTGCGACTGTCAGCCTGGGCCGTGGGAAGGATCGCGATCACCCGGCCGGCGAAACTCTCGCCGGGGAAGCTGGTCAGCGTCGCGCTCGCATTCTGCCCGATGCGGACATCGCCGGCGCGCGCCTCGGGCACGGCTGCGTTGAGCCAGACCGTGCCGAGCCCGCTCACCTGGGCCAGCGTCTGCCCGGTCGCCAAGGTCACGCCCTGGCGCGCGTCGAGCGTCTGGATCACGCCGGAGATCGGCGTGGTGATGGTGACCACGCCGTTCGGGCGGCCGCTGCGCTCGACGCCGGCGATCAGTCCGTCGGACATCCCCATCAGCTTCAGCCGCTGGCGTGCCGCGGCGGTGAGGTCGGGCCTGCCGAGTCGCTTCACGCTGAGGAACTCGGTCTGCGCACCGCCCCAGTCGGGCAGCAGCAGGTCGGCGATCGGCGTGCCTGCGCGAACCACATCGCCCGGCGCGCGGGCGTAGACGCGCTGCACGAACCCGCCCGAGCGCGCCTGCACGATCGCGACATCGCGCTGGTTGAAGTCGACCGTGCCGGTGACGTCGAGCGTGCCGGCGAGGCTGCCCATCTGTGCGGCAACCACGCGAATGCCGAGGCTCTGGCGCGCTGCCGGGTCGATGGTGACGCCCGCCGGCCCGGCCGCGCCGCCCTCATCCGCATATTTGGGGACGAGCTGCATATCCATGAACGGCGATTTGCCCGGCTGGTCGAACTTCTGGTTCGGGAACATCGGGTCGTAATAATAGAGTGGCTGGCGCCCGCCGGCGGTGCTTGCCGCCATGGGTGCCGGCGATCCGCCGCCATGTCCGATCCAATAGCCGGTGCCGCCTGCGGCCAATGCCATGGCGAACAGCGATCCGCTCCAGCGGAGCGCCTGGTTCCTGTCGAGCGTCATGGCCGCTCCTCCTGATAGGTGATGGTGATGCGCACCGCGTCGCGCGCGACCTCGGCCTCGCGGTTGAGCGTCTCGACCTCGGCTTCGGCGAGCGCGAGCGTCGAAAGCAAGGCGGTTCCGAGATCGAGCTTGCCCGCCGCATAGCTGTCGCGATCCAGCTCGGCGCGGCGCTTCGCCAGCGGCACCAGCGTCTCGCGTGCGTTGCGGAGCCGCTCATGGTGCATGGCATGATCGGCGAGATCGGCGTCGAGCGCCGCGACCAACTCGCGCTCGCCCGCCTCACGGTCGAAGCGCGCGCGCTGGGCCTGGCTCTTGCTGGCATCGATCTTCGGGTTCTGACGACGGCCCGCGAACAGCGGCAGGTCGACCGACACGCCGACCGAGGCAAGATCGCCGAACGCGGGATCGCGCCGGCCATAGGACACACCGACCCGCCAGTCCGGACGCTTGTCGGCGCGTGCCATCCGGACATCCGCCTCGGCGGCGGCGATGCCGGCATCGAGCGCCCGGAGCGCCGGCAGGGTATCGAGCGACGCGCGCAGCCGGTCGGGATCGACCTCGAGCGCCGGCGGGTCGCCGGAAACCTCCGGATCGGAATTGCCGGTGTAGCGCGCGAGCCGGGCACGGGCCTGCGCGACGACTGCAACCATCTCGGCGCGGCGATCGGCGACGGCGGCGCGAAGCTGCTCGGGCTCCAGCGCCTGGCTCGGCCGCGCGCTCCCCGACGCCAGGCGGGCGGTCACGGTCTTCTGCAAATCGTCGAGGCTCGCGCTGAGCAGGTCGAGCTGGGCCAGTCGCCGCTCGCCATAATGAAGGTCGATCCAGGCGAGCGCGGTCTCGAGCCGGACATTGCGCGCCTCCACCAGCTCGCCGGCCTGCGCGACGCCGATCTCGGCCGCCGCACGCTGGGCGCGCGCGTGGCGCTTGGCGAGGTTGGGGAATTGCTGGCTGAACCCGATCGTCGCCATGGTGAAATCGTCGCGGGTCAAGCTCCCGGCATTGGGCCCGGTCACGGGGAACCCCGAGATGCCGAGATCGAGCGTCGGATCGGGCAGCCGGTCGGCGGCGATCGCCGACGAGCGCGCCGCGTCGGTGGTCGCCGCCCGCGCCTTCAGGCTGGGCGCATTCGCGGCCGCGCGCGCCAGCGCCTCCGCATAGGTCAGTGGATCGGCTGCGGCCGGGGAAGGCAGCACGATGCCGGCGGCCAGCAATATGGCCGGAAATAAAGCGAGTCGCATCGCAACCTCCTTGAGGACGCGGCAATCGACCGCCCGCGACCGGCGTAAAGCTCCGGCCGCGGGCGGCGATCGTCAGCCCTTGTTCGAAGGTGCGGCGGACATCATCCGCCGATCGCCACATTCCGGCATCGCCACGCAGGCGGCCATGCGCTTTTCGGCTTGCCGGGCGGCGCGCGCCGCCCACCATGCCTGCTGAGCCTGGCGCTCCTGTGCGGAGAGGGTCGGGATGCCCTTGCCGGAGAGCGCGGCGGACTGGGCGTAGGCGGAAGGCGCAACGAAAGTTGCTGCTGCCAGCAGGGCAGCCATGATCGTCTTGGTCATTGATCTAATCCTTGGGTGAATCGGGTTCGATGCACGCGGATCGGTTCACGGCCGCCACCCGAAAGCGGCACAGCCGGTCAGCCGCGCGTGCGCGAGGGTTCAGCCAAGGAAGGTCGGTGGTTCCGGTTCGGGCGCGAGATCGCGCCCGGCAAGGATGGTCGCGGTCGGCCAGAAGCTGACGGCCGTTGCCTGATGCCGGCTTGCGGTCGGAGCGGCAGGCTCCTTCATCGCCAGCACTGCGGTGCATGCAGTCATCGCCATGCAGCCCGGCGCCTTGCCCTTGTTGCTCTCATGGCTCTGCGAGCTGGGCTGGACCATGTCGCAATCGGGCATATCTGCCATCGCCGCCGGCTGGCTCTGCGTCATCAGGATGCACGGAGCCGCTACGGCAACGCCGTTGCCGGCGAGACCGAACAGGATGCCCAGGCACAAAAGATGGCGGAGCAGTTTCAGCACGGGATCTTGATGCGTCGCAACATGGCACGAGTCAATTCGTAGCTGACACGACCTTGGTTACACCCTTACCGATCCCGCTGTGCGTCGATGCCGACAGCGCCGCGACATGTATCGGAATGGGAGCATCAATGGAGCGTCGTGTCGGATTCGAGCGTCAGCGCGACGGCGTTTCGGATGACATGCCAGGCCGACAGCTGCTCGATATCTCCCGAGGCCATCAGCGCGTCGATCCTGGTTTGAAGAAAAGCGGCAACGTCGTCGCCATGCTCGGCGATCAGCTCGCGCGCGATGAGAAAGGCTCTGGCGTCGTCGTCATTGTTCACAGCGACGGAATAGCCCGGACCGGCCAACTGCGATAGATATCCGTCGCGACCCGCGATGCACCCGAACAGGAGACACCGTCATGTCCGATACCAGCTCGACGCTTGCCGAACTCGATGAACGCATCGCGATCCTCGAGGACAATCTGCGGGATCTGGTGGAACAGGCGGCAGCCTATTCCGGCGGCAATGACGAGGAGCGTTCGTCGGAGCGCATCGCCGAGCAGCAGCAAGAGCTCGACGCATTGAAGAAGCAGCGCGACGCCCTGCTGTGACTGAATCGGCGGGCTGTGGCGGCTAGGCCGCCATCGCCACGATCGGCACGACCGCGCGGGCAACGAGGTCGTCCAGCCCTTCGGTGATGTAGCGCGAATAATGCCGCTCGATCATCGCGACCGAGGTGTCGTGGAGCGCTGCGACCAGCCGGATCGGCAGGCCGGCGCGCAGGCCCCGCACGATCGAGGAGTGCCGCAGCGCATAGGGGATGATCGCGCTCGATAGCCCCGCGTCGGCGACCGCCTGGTGGAACGGCCGCAGCATCGCCGAGGAGGAGGCCCAGGGGCCGCGGTCCACCCGCTCCCATTGCATCGGCCCCACTTGTTTGTGCCGCCAATGCTCGAGCAGTGGCGCGCCTGGGCTGCGACCACGCATAGCCGGCTCGATCGCAGCCATGGTGTCAGCGCCGACGGGCACGCGGATATAGCTGAGCGTGCGCTTGCGCCCCTTGAACGATTGCGGGAGCATCAGCCGGGACTGGCCGAGCTGGACGTCGGCGACGGTCATGCGGGCGATCTGCGAGAAGCGCGCACCGGTGGCGGCGAGCAGCACCACCAGCCGCCCGAAATCCTCATCCAACGCCATTGCGGCGGCAACGATCGCGCGAACCTCGTCATCGCTAAGGATCTGGTTGTCGCGGGCGGCCGCGGTCAGCAGCTCGGGCGCGTCGAGTTTCAGCCCGAACTTGATGACGGTGGGCAAGTCCGCGGGCAGCACGCGACGATGCATCGCGAAGCTGTGGTTGAGGGCTGCCTTGAAGTCGTTGACGATGCGCTGGAGGCTGGAGGGCTTCTTGCGGCTGCAGCGCAGCTGCCAGGCGCGCAGATCGGCTTCAACCAGGGCGGCCAGCCGCACAATCGGCAGCCTCTTGTCCTCGAGCACATAGCGGGTGAGGTTGGAGGAGGCGTCGGACTTGATGTCCCTGCCCGCGCGCTGCGAACTGCGCGCGTCGCGCAGCGCGATATAGGCCTGGACCGCCTGGGCCACGGTCATATCGGGATCGCTGGCGATCGCCGGCGGCAGATCGTCGCCGGAGGTCTTGAGCTCGATCCAGCGCAGCGCTGCATCGAATGCCTGCTTGTAGGTGAGGATCGTGCGGCCGTCGGCCTCCAGATCGTCATCGGCTTCGCCTAGGGTCCCGGTCACATAGGCGCCGGTGGCGGCGTCGTGATATTTGGCGACCCAGGAGCCTTTGAGGGTGCCGCGATAATAGCCGAGGAACGCGCCTTCGGAGAGCTGGCGCCAATAGGGCCGCTTGCGCACGGCCAGCCGCGCGCGGGGCGTGCGGTCCTGGATACGGGCATCGATGGCGGCGCGGGACATGGGAAGCGGACAATCCGAATTTTTCTCTCTTAAGATACTCGGATTCTCTCGGATCGGCAAGGATGAATACTTGCTAAGTATCTGTATTTATTGACGTCCATGGACGTCCGAGGGTGTTTTTTCAGGTCCCTCTCACGGCGAAAACACGAGTTCGATTCTCGTAGGGGTCACCAAGCGATTTCAATTCTTAGCTGACGGATATCTGCACGGTTGTGCGCTTACTGCAGATTTGCTGCAAAACCGTAGCTGGAAATCGGGGGATTTTCACGGATTATTCCGGATTGCAGGTCACTGCTCGCGCATTCGGCGGAGGCCCGATTCGCGCCCATCGAGAACGACGAACATGCCCTGGCCTCGCGCGGACAAAATTCGCGTTTTGCAAGGGCTAGGCCCTGCCCCTCCGATGTGGATTTGAAGCGCCAACTCATGGCCGAATTGGCCGATTTGTAAGACTCAGCGGTTGACTAGTCTCCTATTTCCCCGCGCGGACCTCGGTGATCGTTTTGCCAGTCCAACGCCGGATCGCCCGACGCAAATTCGCGCTGTCGCTGAAACCCACTTTCCAGGCGACGTCGTCGACGCTCATCCGAGTCGTCTGGAGATATTCGATTGCAAGCTTGCGGCGGACATCGTCGACGATCGCCCCATAGCTCGAATCCTCGGCCGCGAGGCGGCGGCGAAGCGTTCGCTCCTGCAGGCCCAGCTGCTCGGCGATTGCCGTCATCGACGGAAACTGGCTGGGTGCGTTCAGCAGCAACTGGTAAACCTCGCCCGAGAGGCCCGATGAAATCCGGGACTGACCGATCAGGCGTTCGCACGTCTCCTCCAGCATAGCCCGAGTCAGCCGATTGCCCAGCTCGGGGGTCTGGTCGAGGATTCCGATCGGATAATGGAGTTCGTTCGCCGCTTGTCCATAGAGACACGTGCAGGAAAGTTCGCGCGCGTCCGCTGCACTGTGCGGATCTTCATCCAGTGCGAACAGAGCGCGGATCGGCAGATTGTCGGTTCCCGCCGTGTCGCGAATATGAGTGAAGGTCATCTTCATCTGCTGCCGGACGAGAAACGTACGCACATCGCTGCTCATCACGTCGCGATAGATTTCGCGGAAGTGCCAGATCGCGACGTCGCCTTGCGCTCGCCATTCGAGGCGCACGGTAGGCGTGGCCAGTGGCTGGTATCGAACGGCGAAATCGAAGAAATCCCGCATCGTCGGCGAACACATCAGCGCATAGCCGTACATGCCATACGCCGAGAGGTGGAGCCGCGAGCCGATGGCGAAGGCGTCCCCGAACTCGGCCCCGCCCGCCACGATGTTTTCGCAAGCGATGAGATATTGGCCGATCGAGGTCAGCGTATGCGGATCGCGAACCTCGGCAAGCGTGAGTCCGGTGCGGTCGAGCGCAGCTTCGGGGGTAATGCCACGCCCGGCAACCGCGTCGATAACCGTCGCCAGCTTGAACGGCGCAAAGATCCGCTGATTGAGCGTGGGGAAACCCGCGCGGCCGTTGCGCGTCGCCGATGCGGTCTCCTCGTCGCCAACCGGCACCATCGTGATCCTCGCCCTCTGTGTGTCCGCCAAAGACCTGTCGATGTCCGCTGATGCGCTTACGCGCCCGTTTGTCACACCATAAGCAAGGCATCAAGCCGGCACAGTCCGGCAGCGGCAATGACCGCACAATATAATAGGGGAGAGGAACATCATGTCGATCGGAGCCATTCTCGCGGGCAACCGTGCGCATCTGCTGTGCCGGTCCGCAATCGTCCTGGCGATGCTGGGCCTGCCGACCGCCGTCCACGCGCAAACCGCCGATACGCGCGGTCAAGCCGAAGCAGACACCGCCGAAACCGATACGGAAATCGTCGTCACCGGAACGAGCATTCGCGGCATCCCGCCGACCGGTTCCGGCCTGATCAGCGTGTCGCGCGAAGACGCCAAGCTGATTGGCGCCGCCAGCACGCCCGAACTGCTCGCGACGGTACCGCAGCTCAACAGCTTCAACACCGCGCCGCGCACCAGCAACAACGGGCTCGGCTCCTTCGCGCCGGGTTTGCGCGGGCTGCCAGCGGCGGCCACCCTTCCGCTGATGAACGGGCACCGCCTGATCTCCGGCAGCACCCAGCAGACCAATCCCGATTACCCGTTCCTGCCCGAGCTGGCGATCGAACGCGTTGAGATCGTGGCCGACGGCGCCTCCGCGATCTACGGTTCGGACGCGGTGGCCGGCGTGGTCAATTTCATCACCCGCAAGCGCGTGTCCGGCCTGGAGGCGAATGTCCGCTACGGCATGGCGGACGATTATCACGCCTTCAATGCGGGCGGCATTTTCGGCCAGGACTGGAAAAGCGGCTCGTTCGTCCTGGCCTATCAATATCTCGAGAACAGCAACATCACCGGGGCGGACCGCGACTATCGTTCGCTCGATTTCCGGGCGGTCGGCGGCGTCGATACGCGCTCGACCGTCTGCCCGGATGCCAATGTGAACCTGTTCGCCGGCACCATCTATGCGGCGCCCAGCCTGACGCCGGGCACCAACACCTGCGATCCGCGCGGTCCGGTCGACCTTCTGCCGGAGAACCGCACGCACAGCGTGTTCGCCTCGGCGCGGCAGAAGCTTTCGAGCGGCGTGACCCTCTGGGCCGACATACTCTATTCGGATCGCAAGGACATCGTGCAGGCGGCCTTGCCGGGCCAGACTTTCGTCCTGATCACGGCTGCCAATCCCTTTTTCCGGGCACCGCCGGGCACCGGCTCGCTTTTCGGCTATTTCGACTTCCGCCCCGACAGGCTGGCCGGCGCGGATCATTTCGACCAGACCTTCCGGGTGCGTGCCGGCAATGCGACTGCCGGCATCGACATCAACCTGCCGCGCGATTTCAAGGCGACGGTCTACGGCACCTATAATTGGTCCCGCAACGACACCTTCCAGCCGGGAATCAATACGACGGCGCTGACTGCCGCCGCCGCGGGCACCACCGCCGCGACCGCTCTCGACCCCTTCGGCACCCGCACCAGCCCAGCGGTGGTCGCCGCCATCCTCGACAACCCCACCGACTTCACCAATCGCCAGCGGACCTACATTGGTGCCGCGAAGATCGACGGGACGCTGGTCGATCTGCCTGGCGGCGCGGTGAAGGTCGCACTGGGCGCCGAATATCGCCGCGAAACCTATATGCAGCGCGGCCAGAGCGGCGGGGTCGGTTTCCCCGAAAATCTGGAGCGCGACGTCGAATCGCTCTACGGCGAACTGTTCGTGCCGCTGTTCGGTGACGGCAATGCTTCGCCGATGGCGCGCAGCCTGACTCTGTCGCTCTCGGGTCGCTACGATCATTACAGCGATTTCGGTTCGACGACCAATCCGAAGGTCGGCGTCACCTGGGAGCCGGTCGAGGGCGTGAACCTCAGGGGAAGCTATGGGCGCTCCTTCCGGGCGCCGGGCCTTCGCGACCTGGGCTCGACCGTCGGGTCTTATTATGCCGCGGCCGCTTTGGTCGACGCCTTCGGCGCGCGTGATCCGTCGCGCGGTGCGGCGCAGGTCAACACGATCCTGCTCTTTGGCGGCAACCAGTCGCTCAAGCCCGAAACAGCGCGCACCTGGTCGCTCGGCGTCGATCTGCGGCCGAGATTTGCCCCGAACCTGACTGCGAGCGCCACCTTCTACGACATCAAATATGACGATGTGATCGGCACGCCTTCCGGGCTGGGGGCGCTGCTGTTCAGCGATCCGACTTTCGCCTCGCGGGTCATTCGCAATCCATCGGCAACGCAGCTGAGCGAAGCGATCGCCGACACCGTGCCCTTCTTCTACACCTTCGCCGCCATACCGACGATCAGCAATATCCTCGACCTGCGCCAGGGCAATTTCGGCGTCCGCAAGACCAACGGGATCGATTTCGATGTGCGCTACCGGCAGCCAGCAGGCTTCGGGACGATCTTCGCCGGGGTCGCCGGCAACTATATCCTGAACTACAGCAACCGCCTGTCCCCGACCTCGGCGGAGAGCGACTCGCTCGAAGCCGGCATTCCTCGTACCACGTTGCGCACCACGCTCGGCTTCACGGCAGGGCCGGTTACCTTGGTCAACTTCGTCAATCATCGCAGCGGCCTGACCGCCTCCTATGCGACGCCGACCGGGTCGAGCCTCTATACGACCAAGGGTTATACTACGGTGGACCTGCGCCTGTCCGCGCGCCTGCCGGATCTGGCATTTGCCCAAGGAATAGAGCTGGGGCTGCAGGTGAACGACCTGTTCGACGCGACTCCGCCCTTCTTCCCGGGGACCGACGGCATCGGCGGCGCCTATAATCCGATCGGTCGCTACGCCGCGATGAGCCTGCGGAGCTCCTTCTGAGGCTCTGGCGGGCGGCTGCCTCTCAGATGCTCGCCGCCCGCACCTGCCAGCGCATCGCCCTTGATGCCTGGAAACAAGCAAGGTTTGCCATTCGATGACCCGTGCCACTACCCGCGTGGACGTCCCGGCCCCCATCCCCCAGATCCGCCTGTATCAGGACTGGCTGAAGCGCACGCATCGGCGTGAATTCGCGACCTATGAGGATCTGCGCCGGTGGTCGGTGGACGACCTCGAGGGCTTCTGGCGCAGCATCTGGGACTATGACGGGATCGAATCGCCCACGCCCTGCGCAGCGGTGCTTGGCAACGACGAAATGCCCGGCGCGCGTTGGTTCGAAGGCACCCATGTGAACTATGCGCGCCATGTTTTTCGGCACGCCGCAGCGGCGGAAGCGGCGGGGCAACCCGCGATCATCGCTATGGATGAACTTGGTGCGAGCCTCACGCTGAGCTGGGCGGAACTGCGGCGCCAGACGGCATCGCTGGCGCTCGAACTTCGCGCGAGGGGCATCGGGCGGGGGGACCGTGTCGCCGCCTATCTTCCCAACATCCCGGCCGCCGTGGTGGGCCTGCTCGCCTGTGCCGGCCTGGGGGCGATCTGGACCCTGTGCTCTCCCGACATGGGCATCAACGCGGTGCTCGACCGCTGGCGCCAGACCGAGCCGAAGGCGCTGATCGCGGTGGATGGTATATTCTACGCCGGCAAGGCAATCGACCGCAGCGCCGCGGTCGCCCGACTTTGCGAGCAGCTTCCCAGCATCGAGACGCGGTTCATCGTCGCCAGCGGCTGTGCCGGAGCCGAGGTGCCTGGCGCCATCGCCTTTGAACAGGCGATCGCACGCGAGGACACCGCCGTCTCGGCCTTCGAGCCCGAATGGCTGCCCTTCGATCATCCGCTGTGGATCCTCTATTCCAGCGGCACCACCGGCCTGCCCAAACCGATCGTTCACGGCCATGGCGGTGTCCTGCTGGCGGCCGCGGCCGGACGGCTGCATTTCGACCTTGGCCCAAGCTATGCCGCGAACAATCTCGGTGACCGTTTCCACTGGTACAGCGCCAGCGGGTGGGTGATGTGGAATATCCAGGTCGGCGGACTGCTCAGCGGCACCACCATCTGCCTGTTCGACGGCTCGCCGAGCGGAACCAAAAACGAGCCCGACTGGACCCGGCTATGGGAGTTTGCCGCGCGCAGCGGCGTGACCTGGTTCGGGGCGGGCGCGGCGTTTTTCGCCAGCTGCCGCAAGTCCGGGCTCGACCTCGGCACGATCGAGGGCATTGACTGCATTCGCGCCCTCGGCAGCACCGGATCGCCGCTGCCGCCGGATGTGCAGCGCTGGGGCTCCGCCCAATTCGCCGCGCTCGGCCGGCCCGATATCTGGTGGTGCAACGTCAGCGGCGGGACCGAGATTGCCGCCGCCTTCATGGCCGGAAATCCCGAACTCCCCGATACGCCCGGGCGACTTCAGTGCCGGCACCTGGGCGCTGCGATCGAGGCATGGGACGAGGCCGGAAAGCCAGTCACGGGCGATGTCGGCGAGCTGGTCTGCACGCGTCCGTTTCCCAGCATGCCGCTCTATTTCTGGGGCGATGAAGGCGGCAGCCGATACCGGCAATCCTATTTCGAAACCTGGCCCGGTGTCTGGCGGCACGGCGATTGGCTGACGATCGGCACCGACGGCAGCTGCACCATTTCGGGCCGCAGCGACGCGACGATCAACCGGCACGGCGTGCGGATGGGTACGGCGGAAATCTACGCCGCCATCGAAGGCCTGCCACAGGTCGCGGACACGATGATCATCGACCTTGAAGGTGACGAGGGAGACAGCAAGCTGATCCTGTTCGTCGTCCCGGCCGAGGGGGTATCTGTCGATGCGGCAATGGAGGCGGCGGTCGCGGCGGCCATTCGCACCAGCCTGTCGCCGCGTTTCGTGCCCGATCTGCTGATTTCCGCGCCGGCCATTCCGCGCACGCTGTCCGGCAAGAAGCAGGAACTGCCAATCAAGCGGCTGTTCGCCGGCTGGCCCGTCGCCAAGGTGGTAAGCGCCGATGCGACCGCCACGCCGGAAGTCCTGCCCTGGTATGTCGAACAGGCGCAGCTTTGGCAGCGCGACGTCGAGACCGCAAGGAATCGGCGCCTGGGAGAGGTGATATGAAGGTCGGGGTCGTCGGTGCGGGCCTGATGGGTGCCGAGATCGCGTTGGTGTTCGCGCTGGCCGGCCATGATGTCGTGTTGCAGGATCGGAGCGAGGAAGCTCTGATCTCCGCCATCGATCGGCTGCGCTCGATCCTCGACAAAGGCGTGTCCCGCCAGCTTTATGCGTCGGAGACGGCGCGTGATGCGCTGGCGCGCATCCGGCCGACCCCGACTATCGCCGCCATGGCGGATTGCGCGCTGGTGACCGAGGCTGTCTTCGAATCGCTCGAGGCGAAGTCAGCCGTGCTGACCGCCCTGGACGGGCACTGCCAGCCCGCGTGCATCCTCGCGTCGAACACATCGACCCTGCCGATTTCCACGCTCGCTTCGTTCGTGACGCCCGAGCGCCGCGCGCGCTTTCTCGGCACGCATTATTTCTCGCCGGTTTCGCGCATGGCGCTGGTCGAAGTCATCCCCGGTTTCGCCACCGATGCCGCGACGATCGAGCAGGTGACGGCGGTACTGCGCGACATCGGCAAGCAGCCGGTCGCGATCAAGGACGTGGCCGGCTTCGCGGTCAACCGGATGCTTCACGCCCTGCTGATCGAGGCGGTGAAGCTGGTCGAGGAGGGCGTCGCTACTCCCGCCGATCTCGACATTGCGTGCCGTCTGGGACTGGGCCACCCCATCGGGCCGTTCGCAATGATGGACATCGTCACCTCGGATCTGTGCCTGCAAGTTCAGGAAATCCTGCACGATGCCTATGGCGAACGTTTCCGCCCGCCCGCCTTGCTCAAGCAGCGCGTGGCGGCGGGCCTTGGCGGCGGCAAGGCCCGCCCCGGCTGGATAAACGGCAAAGCGGCACGATCAGCAAGGGATGAGAGCCGATGACCATGCGTGAAGCGGCGCATCCCCATGGGAGCGTAGATCAAGGCCGCGGCGGCAAGCGCGGCTTCGTGCTGGGCATGCTGTGCTTCATCTATGTATTGAACTTCCTGGATCGCCAGCTGGTCTCGATCCTGGCCAAGCCAATCCAGGACAGCCTTCAGATTTCGGACAGCCAGCTAGGCTATATCACCGGCTTCTATTTCGCGCTCTTCTATTGCTTCATCGCAATCCCCGTCGGCTGGCTGGCGGATCGAACCAACCGAGTGAAGATCCTTTCGCTCGCCTGTGGCCTGTGGAGCGGCGCGACCATCGCCTGTGGCATGGCCGGGACCTATGGCCAGCTCGTCGCCGCGCGTATGGCGGTCGGCATTGGAGAGGCAGGAGGCGTGCCGCCCTCCTATGCAATCATCTCGGACAGCTTTCCGCGCGAACGGCGCGGTACCGCCATGGGCATCTTCAACCTCGGCCCGCCGCTCGGCTCGGCGCTCGGCGTGGCGTTCGGAGCGTCGCTCGCGGCCGCCTATGACTGGCGGGTGCCCTTTTATCTCGTCGGCGCGATCGGGGTGATTACGGCCGTCCTCGTCTATTTCCTCGTGCCCGAGCCTCCGCGCGGGCGCTTCGATCCCGCGCCCATATCCGCAGCGCAGGCAAGGTCCGGGCAGAGCTTCGGTCGGGCGATCGCCGGCTTTTTCGAAAACCGGGTGCTGGCGCTCGCCGCGCTTGCAAGCGGCGCCGCCAATTTCATCACTTATGGGCTCAGCAACTTCGCCACACTGTTCCTGATGCGCGAAAAGGGCATGACGCTGGATCAGGTGGCGATCTGGTATGCGCTGGCGGTCGGCGTCGGCATGGGCACTGGGATCTTCGTTTCGGGCAAGCTCGTCGATCGCTTCGCCGCCCGCAACAAGGCGGCCTATGGCACCATTCCCGCCGCGTCGCTGGTGATCGCATTGCCCTTCTTCCTGGGCTTCGCCGCGGCGGACCGGTGGGAGATTGCGCTCGCTTTGCTCTTCGTGCCGCTGTTCCTCAATTCCTTCTTCCTCCCCGCGACGGTCACCTTCGTCCAAGGCGAAGTCGATCCCGGCGCGCGGGTGATCTCCGGCGCGTTGCTGCTGCTGGTGATGAACCTGGTCGGGCTTGGTCTCGGGCCGACATTTGTCGGCATGGCGAGCGACTTCTTCCGCCCGGAATATGGCGGGCATTCGCTGCAGATGGCCTTCTATGCGATGGCGCCGATGTACCTGATCGCCGCGCTGCTGTTCCTGTGGCTCGCCCGCCTGATCAAGCGGCGCGGGCAATGACCGGCGCGCGGCCGCAGCCCGGCCGCCGCCGGCTGGCGAAGATCCACAATTGCCATATTCATGGAGAGCAAGATGAAGCGCACCCATAGCGTCGCCGTCCTGGCCACCATCGCGATCGGATGGGCGGCCACGAATGAAGCGAGGGCGTCCGGCACAATGTCGGCACCGGATGCCGCCGCCAGCCGGTGCAGCGACCTCGCAAAGCTGAAGCTACCCGACACCATTATCGCCAGCGCGCAACTCGTGCCTGCCAAGGCTGCCGAAGCGACGATTACGGGCAAGGTGCCCGGCTATCGCAGCTTCTGCCGCGTCGTCGCCCGCGTCCGGTCCGCGCCCGATTCCGACATCGGCGTCGAGATCTGGTTGCCGGTCGAGGGCTGGACCGGCGTCTTCCACGGCAATGGCAGCGGTGGTTTCGGCGGCACCTTCGCGCTCGGCTATTCCGGGATGGCCGATGGGTTGCGACGCGGCTTTGCCACCGCGACCACGGATACGGGCACCGCGCCCGCCACACCGCTCGAAGGAGACGCGCTGATCGGCCAGGAGCGCAAGTGGCGCGACTGGGGTCGCCTGTCGACGCACGCGATGACCGCAGCCGGCAAGGCGATCACCAAGGCCTTTTACGGGAAGGATGCGCAGCGATCCTATTACACCGGCTGCTCGACCGGAGGCCAGCAGGGGTTGATCGAGGCGCTCCATTATCCCCGCGACTATGACGGCATCCTCGTCGGCGCACCGGTCATGAACCGCACCTGGGGTCATGCGGCGGTGCTGTGGGATTACGCCGCGGCCAATCGCAACCCCGGCAGCCTGTTGTCCGAACCAAAGCTGAAGCTGCTCAATAAGGCCGCGATCGCTTCGTGCTGGCGCCAGGGGCACGGGGTGGCGGGGGACCGGTTCATCTCGGATCCCATGCGCTGCAAGTTCGACCCCGCTGTCCTCCAATGCAAAAGCGCGTCGTCGGACAACTGCCTGACCGAACCTGAAGTCGCGACTGCCCGCGCTTTCTATTCCGGACCGACCGACCGGGCCGGCAAGCCGACCTATTTCGGATGGCTGCCCGGCAGCGAAATGCCCGACATCTTCGGCTGGTCGTTCCTGCAAAAACCAATCGGCGATCAGCCACCTTTCGCGGCGCTGTTCAAATGGGTGTTCGGTGCCGGTTGGGATTGGAAGAACTTCGATTTCGATCGCGACATGCCGCTGGTCGACGCCCGTCTGGACGCGATCGTGAACGATGCGATGCGGGGCAGCCTCGCGGACTTTGCCGCGCGCGGCGGCAAGCTGATCGTCTTTCACGGCCTTGCTGACACGCTGGTGGCGCCAGGCCAGTCCGTCGCCTTTTTCGACCGGCACGCGGCGCAGACGAGCGGCGACGCCGAGCTTGCGGACAGTGCGCGGCTGTTCCTGGCGCCGGGCATGATGCATTGCGGCGGTGGCACCGGCCCGGACGCTTTCAACGCCACCCTTGGCATCCCGCCGCGCCCCCCCTCGGACGATGCGAAGCACGATCTGTTCTCGGCCTTGATCGCCTGGCGTGAGCGCGATGAAGCGCCCGACCGCATCATCGCCACGAAATTCGCGACCGAGGACGCGGGCAAGATCGAGATGCAGCGACCGCTTTGTTCCTACCCGCAAAAGGCGATCTACCAGGGGACGGGCTCGACGCTGTCTGCGGCCAATTTCCGCTGCGAAACCCCCTCCAAGGCTGAGCCGGGATAAGATGGATACCGACCCCCGCGAGCGTTGACTGACTTCGGGTCGCAGGCACCGTAGCTCAATCGATGGGCGGACCCTGAACGCTGTCGATCCGACTGTCGCTGCTACGCGAATAGCCGGCAGCTTCGGGAAGTGCGTTCGCAGCGCTGAAGGGCCACAATTGGGCGCTTTCCGTCCGTCCGCTTAATGTCGGCTACGGAGCCTTGACGGTGAAGCCGCATCTGATTCGACGCGCCGGCGGATTTCGGCAATGGGGGCACGATGACGACTATCGAGACCTATCTAGCGAACGCCGCGGCCCAGCGCGCGGCAGCCGAAAATACCAGTCTCCCTAATCGCCGGGAAATGCATGAGCGCTCCGCGATCACCTGGGAAACCATGGCGCGCGCCGCTAAAGACACTGAAGGCAGGGCGGCGGTCAATCTCGCGGCGAAGGTTGCTGCCGGCGTCGTAGCAACCTAGCCCGGAGCGCGGACGCTCGCAGTTCATGCTCCACTCGGGGGCTGTGCAGAGGCGTTATCGTCGCGCAACCAATGGGTCTTCGCCGGAAGTAGGACCAGCATCGTCGCGGCGATCAGCCCGCCGACGCCCATCGCCAGCGATACCGTCATGAGCCCGCTGCCCCCGGCGAACAGCGCGCCGGCGACCAGCGGCCCGACCGCGGATCCGCCGCGCCCGATCCCGATCACGAATCCGGTCCCGCTCGCCCTGAGCGCCGCCGGATATGCCTGGGCGAGGATCGGGTACATGCCCACCACGCCGGCGTTGATGAAGAACGCCGCGACCGCCGCCGCCGCCGACAGCTTGACCAGATCCTGGAAGCCGAGGCCGAACACCGCGATCGCCCCCACACCGGCGAGCATCGCCCCAATGACCAGCGGGCGAAGCGCGAAGCGCTGCGCGGCAAGCGCGATCGCCACGGCACCGGCAAGATTGCCGATATTGGCCATGACCAGCACGCGACCGGCCGAGGCCTGGTCGAAGCCCATGTCGACCACGATCTTGGGGATCCACTTCTGGACATAATAAAAGAACATGATCTGCGCGAAATAGGCGATGGTGAGCAGCAATGTGATGCGGGCATAACGCAGCGAGAACAGCGTCAATACCGACGGCGTCTCGGGCTGCGCAGGCGGCGGCGGCAATTGCTCGATCGGGGGCCGGGCAAGCCGCGCGAGCGTGGCGTTCACCCGCGCCATCGCGTCCGGACGGCGCCGTGCGATCAGCGAGTCGATCGATTCGGGAAGCAGAAAGAAAGCGAGCGGGAGCGCCACGCCAGTCGCGATCGCGCCCAACAGAAACACCGAACGCCAGTCGCCGGTACCGGCCAGCAGCGCCGAGGCGACCAGTCCGCCGAGAATCGCCCCGGTCGAATAGCCGGCGATGTTAAGCGACACGGCGAGCCCGCGGCGGCGATCGTTCGAGAATTCGGCGACCATCGCGCTGGTCGAGGACAGCATCCCGCCGATGCCGAGCCCCGTGAACAGTCGCGCGCCCGAGAGCCATCGAATATCGCGAGCGCCCCACGCCGCGAACATCCCGATCGCCATCACCACGAGGCAGCCGAGGATCGTCGGGCGCCGCCCGATGCGATCGGCGACATTGCCGATCAGCACCGATCCCGCCGCCATGCCGAACAGCTCCATCGACAGCAGCAGGCCCAGCGTCGCCTTGTCGATCCCCCATTCCAGCGCGATCCCCGGGGCCGCGAAGCTGATCGCCAGCACGTCGAAACCATCGAGCGCATTGAGCGCGATGCACAAGGCGATCACGACGATCTGGGCGGCGCGCATCGGCTCGGCGGCGATCGCCGCGCGGGGATCCTGCGTCATGGCGTTCCTCTCGGGTTCGGCCCGCGCCGCTTCGGACGGGGCTCATATGGCTTCAGCGCGGGGCGACCAGCGCCTTCACATGCCGTCGCAGCAGCGCCGCGGTCTCGGCACGCCGTTCGAGGCAGCGCGACACCGGGCCGACCACCACGATCGACAGCCGCCGATCGGGATACGCCAGCGGCAGCGCCACGCCGGCTAGGTCGGGGGTATATTCGGCATTGCTCTGATGCCAGCCGCGCGCCTCCGCCTCGGCCAGCTCGCCCTCGATGCGCTCCGGCGTCATCGGCGTGGTTGCCGAATAATCGGTGAAGTCGATGCGGCGATAGAGCACCTGCCGTTCCTCCGCACGCATCTGCGCGAGCAAGGCGCGCCCCGCCGAGCTGGCATGAATCGGCACTCGATCGCCGACCCGCGCGAAATAGCGCACCGGCTGACGCGACTCCGCCACGTCGACAAACATCGCCTGCACGCCCGCCGGCGCCGAGATCGCCACGGTCTCGCCGCTCTCCTGCATCACCGCGCGGATCAGCGGCCCAAGTTCCGCCGGCAGCGGATCCGCCTGCGAGACCTTCTCGGCCAGTTCGAGCCAGCGCGGACTCGGATAATGGCCGCCGCGCGGCAGCGGCTCGTAGAGATAGCCCATCGACGCCAGCGTGCCGACCAGCTTGAACGTGCTCGAGCGCGGCCAGCCCATAGCATCGGCTATCTCCGCGGCATTGGCGGGCCGCAGCCGCTCGGCGAAGAATTCGAGGATCTGCAGCGCATTGGCCGCCTGGCGGACGATCATGATTGAAGCCGTATGGCGCAAGCGCGGCCCCGGCAACAGCGTGTCGTGCGCAGGCCGGGCTCCGCCCCATCCTCAACGCGCCGTGAAGCCGCCATCGACCGGCAATGCCACGCCGGTGACGAAGCTGGCCTCGTCCGAGGCGAGCCAGAGCGCGGCATCGGCCACCTCCCCCGGCCGCACCAGCCGGCCGAGCGGCACCGCGGCGACGATCTTCGCTTCGTTGGCCGCCGCTTCGGCAGGATCGCCGCTGCGTCCGGTGAAGCCGAGCTTCATCGGCGTGTCGGCAAGGCCGGGACACACCACGTTGACCCGGATATTGTCGGGCGCCAGCGCCAGCGCGAGCGACTTGGCCAAGCCGACCACGCCCCATTTCGCCGCCGAATAGATCGGGCTCATCATCGACCCGACCAGCCCCGAGATCGACGAGGTGAAGATGATCGATCCGCCGCCGCGCGCGCGCATGTGCGGCGCGACCTGCCCGGCGCCGAGCGCCGCGGAGGTGATGTTGAGGTCGATCGCCTTCTGATACGCGACGAGATCGAGATTCTCGACCGATGCCGGCCCCGGCATCCCGGCATGCGCCCAGAGGATATCGGCCCCGCCAAGCGCCGCCACTGCCTGATCGATACTGCCGCGCGCGCCTTCGGGCGTCGACAGATCAGCGGCGATCGCCGTCACCCGATCGGCACCGAACTCTGCGACCAGCGCGTCGAGCGCCGCCGGATCGATATCGATCGCCGCGACCTGCGCGCCTTCGCGCACGAAGCGCTCGACCCCCGCCCGGCCCATTCCCGAAGCCGCGGCGGTGACGATCGCCAGCCTGCCCTGAAGGCGCATCACTCTCTCCTCAATTCGCAAAGGGATCGGCAAACTTGCCGGTGGTCGAGATCACGGTGGTGCGCGTCTCCAGATAGGAATCGAGCGCCTCGACGCCGTTCTCGCGGCCCCAGCCGCTGGTCTTGACGCCTCCATAAGGCGTGGACCAGCGGATGTAGCGATAGGTGTTGACCCAGACCATGCCAGCATGGATCCGGTTGGCGACTCGGTGCGCGCGGCCGACATCATTGGACCACAGCCCCGCGGCGAGACCGTAAGGCGTGCCGTTGGCGATCGCGACTGCTTCTTCCTCGCCATCGAACGGGATGATCGCCGCGATCGGGCCGAAAATCTCCTCCTGCGCGATCCGCATCTGCGGCGCGACGCCGGCGAACACCGTGGGCTCGACGAAATAGCCGCCGGCTAATCCATCCCGCTCGATGCGCGCGCCCCCGGCCACCAATTCGGCCCCCTCGTCGCGGCCGATATCGACATAAGACAGCGTCTTGGCGAGCTGCTCGGCATGCGCCTGCGGACCCATATGCGTGGCGGGGTCCATCTGGTTGCCGACGCGCACCCGGCCGGCGTTGCGGCGGAACGCGTCGACGACGCGGTCATAGACCGGGCGCTCGACCAGCACCCGGCTGCCGAGTGCGCAGCTCTGGCCGCACAATGCCCAGGCCGAGCCGGTGGCAGCGTTGACTGCATTCTCGATATCGGCGTCCGCGAAAATGATGTGCGGAGCCTTGCCGCCCAGCTCGAAGCTGAAGCGCTTGAGCGTGTCGGCGCCGGCCTTGAGAATCGTCTTGGCGGTCGCGCCCTCGCCGGTGAAGGCGATCTTGTCGACGCCCGGGTGCGCGACGAGATGCGCGCCGGCGACGGGGCCGTCGCCCGGCACGACATTGACCACGCCCGGCGGAAAGCCCGCCCGCTCGAACAACGCGGCGAGCGCCAGCGATGAGGCCGGAGTCTGCTCGGCGGGCTTGAGCACCACGGTGCATCCCGCCGCCAGTGCCGGGCCGAGCTTCCACGTCGCCGCCATCAGCGGCACGTTCCACGGCGTGATCGTGCCGACCACGCCCACCGGCAGCCGCGACGTGAAGGCGTGGACGCTGTCGTCCATCGGGATCGTCCGCCCGTCGCACTTGTCCGCGAGCGAGGCGAACCAGTGCCAATATTGCGGATGAAGGCCGATATCGCCGCGCGACTCACGAATCGCGCGGCCATTGTCGCGCGATTCGACCTGCGCCAGCGCCTCGATTTGCGTGGCGTAAAGCTCGGCGAACTTGCGCAGCAGCCCTGCCCGCTCCCACGGCGCCATCTTGCGCCACGGCCCCTCGAACGCCGCGCGCGCCGCAGCCACCGCGCGGTCCACGTCCTGCGCGCCGCCATAGGCGACCAGCGCCCAAGGCTGACCGGTCGCCGGATCCACGCTGTCGCGCACGCCACCGTCGATCGGCGCAACCCATGCACCACCGATGAACAGGCGATCGAAACGGAATTGTGGCATTAATTTACTCTCTATATGTGGACATATTAGTCCTCACATGGAAACATGAGTCAAGAGGGCTCAGGGAGAAATCGAGTGATTCCGCTGCTCAAGGGCGTACGCGTGGTCGAAATCGGGGCGGTGGTGCTGGGTCCTTATGCCGGGCAGATCCTCGGCGACCTCGGGGCCGAGGTGATCAAGGTCGAGCCGCTCGAGGGAGACATCGCGCGCAACGCGCATCCGCAGGGGCCCGGGGGCGGCGCGCTGTTCGTCAACAACAACCGCAATAAGCGGATGCTTGCGATCGACCTCAAGCAGCCAGAGGGCCGCACCGCGCTGGCGCGGCTGATCGGGACGGCGGACGTGCTGCTGCATAACATGCGTGTCGATGCGGCCGAGCGGCTGGGGCTGGGTTTCGATGCGGTGGCCGGCATCAACCCGCGCATCGTTCACTGCGCCGCGATCGGGTTCGGACAGGCAGGGCAATATCGCGACCGGCCGGCGTTCGACGACATCATTCAGGCAGCGAGCGGGATGGCGGGCCTGGCGATGCATAACGGTGGCGCGCCGCAATTCGTGCCGACGATCGTGGCGGACAAGGTGGCGGCGCTGCATACGGTCTACGGCATCCTCGCGGCGCTGGTGGCCCGCGAGCGCGGGCAGCCGGGGCCGTTCCGCGTCGAAGTGCCGATGTTCGAGGCGACGGTCGCCTTCCTGATGAACGAGCATCTCGCCGAGGCGAGCTTCACCGAAGACGGCGCGACCGGCTATCCGCGCGTGCTCTCGGCCAATCGCCGGCCGTTCCGCACCGCCGACGGCTGGATCGCGGTGCTGCCCTATACCGCAGAGCAATGGCGCCGCTTCCTCGCCGAGATCGACCGCGAGGCGCTGTGCGACGAGGCCTGGTTCCGCGATCCAAGGACGCGGCAGGCACGGATCGACGAGCTCTATGCTATCCTCGCAGAGAGCCTGCCCGCACGGACTACCGATGCGTGGATCGAGACGCTGTCGGCGCGCGATGTCCCGTGTTCGCGCATCGCGACCCCCGACGATCTTCTGCACGATCCGCATCTGGCCGAGATCGGCTTCTTCGACGTACCCGAGGGCTATCCGGCCGGGTTGGTGCGGATGGTGCCGCAGCCGGTGGGTTTCGGGACGGTGTCCCCCGCTCCCGACGTACCGCCAGCCGGGATTGGCGCAGACAGCCGCGCGGTGCTGCGCGACTGCGGGCATGACGACGCGGCGATCGACGCGCTGGTCGCCTCAGGCGTGGTCGGAACCGGGCTGGGCTGACGCGAAGCGCCGGCGCACCAGCGCATAGACCAACCCAGCGAAGATCGTCGCGTCGAGCGCCGGCACCGTGGTCAGTGTCCATCCCTCATAAGCGGCGAGCACCGCGACCAGGATCGACCCCAGCCAGGTCGCCAGCGCCGGCCAGCGCACCAGCGGCACCGCGGCGATCGAGGCGGCGGAATCGGCCTCCCGCCACGTGGTGAGCGCGTCGATCACATAGATGGCGGCGATCGGCGGGATGATCAGGCCGAGGAACAGCAGGAATGGAATGAACGCGTCGAGGATGCCCATCAGCGCGAAGCCGGCCCCCATCGTGCCGCCCAGCATCGTGAACAGCCACGGCCGCACGCGCGGGAAGGTCGTACCGAGCGACAGGCTGGCGGAATAAAGGTTGAGCGAATTGACCGTCCAGGTCGGCAGCACCAGCAGGAACAGCACCGGCGTGCCGAAGCCGAATTGCACCACCAGCTTCATGATGCTCGTCTCGCCGGTCGCAAGCGCGGGTATCGCCGCGGCGGTCATCATCAGCGGTGTCGCTATCGGAAAGGACAACACCATGCTGGCGATCGCGCCGCGCTTGGTGCGGGTATAGCGCGACAGATCGGGCATCGTCGCGACCGCGAGCATATAGGCGCCGATCAGCGCCGAGATCGCAATGCCGAAGCCCATCTGCTCGGGCGGGCTGACGGCAGGAACCGTCACCAGTCCGTGACGATCGAGCGCGGCCCAGACGACCAGCGCCAGGATAACGCCAAGCACCGGCACCGCCACCACCGCGAGCCGATCGAGCGCCTTGAACCCGATGATCGTCGAGACCGTCATCAGCGCGCTGCCGAGGATCACGAAGAGCATGAAGTTGCCGGCGATGCCGTTGGCCTCCGCCGCCTGCACCATCGCCTCGCCGAAGAACGAGGCGTTCACCCCGAACCAGCAGAAATGGATGAGCGCGATCACGGTGTTGATCAGCGCCGCGCCGCCGGTGCCGAACGATCGGCGCACGAGCAGATAGGTCGAAAGCCGCGTCCGCACGCTGACCACCGAAGTGAAACACCCGCCGGCGCACAGGATCACCGCCGCGATCAACGCCGCGCTCACCGCACCCCAGAAACCCAATGCCAGCGCATTGTGCGCGCCGTTGAGAAAGTCCGGCAGTCCGATCGAGAAGCTCGCGACGATCAGCCCGACCCGCCAGCCCGGGACGGTCACGCCCTCAGGGACGGGGCGATGCGCGTGCAGCTCGCCTGCTTGTTCGGTCACGCCCCCCACCCGTTCAGCCGCTCGATCGGCACATAGGCGTCGGGATAGCCGAACGCACCGGGCCCGACGAAATCGAGCGCGCGCGCGGTGCGCAGCATCGCGGGCGCGGCCGCCCCGACCAATTTGACTCGCTGGCCGTATTTGAGCCGTTCGGTGGTGATGCTGTCGGCGGTCTCGCGGTCCATCACCGTCAGGATATCGGGCACCATCGCGACGATCTTGCCGTCGCGGCGCGCGAGCAGATTCTCGTTCTGGAAATCGACTTCGACGCGCGACTGGCCGTCGAACGCCTCGATCACGATACGGCCGACCGAGAAGCCACCCTGCGTCTCGCGCTCGAGATCGGTGATCTTGCCGTCGAACAATATCCCGGCATGCGCATAGAGCCCGCTCTCCCACAGCGCCGTGAACAACGCCTCGAACGGGTCCTCACCCGCCGCGCGCGCCTGCCGTATCGCCGCGCCGATCGCAATCGCCACCGAGATGCTGCCGGGCACGGCATAGGCCTTGGCCTGCGCGCCGCTCAGCGGATATTCGACCATGTGCGCGATGCCGCCCAGCGCGATCGCGAGCGCGCGGGCGAGCCGCTCATGCTCGACATTGTCCGAGGTTTCGATCACCGTCAGCGATCCCGACGCTGCGGTCACCACCGAAGGGCATGCGGAAATGCCGTGGATGTTGAAGATCGCCATCTGCGATTCGGGGAAAGCGCGCCCCATGCCGTCGGCATCGACCACCGGCACCCCCAGCTCGGCGGCGGCGACCAAAGGCGCCAGCCCGTTGCTCCCGCCGATCTCGATCGGCATCACCGCGTCGATCTTGCGGCCGAGCATCGCCTCCAGCCGCTGGAGTCCGGCCATCGCTTCCTTGCCGCTCGGCAGCTTCTCGACCGACACCGTCGGCGCGCCGACCCAGCCGCACGGCACGACCAGCGCGTCGTCCGCCAGCGTATCGAGCGTCACCAGCTCGAAGCTGCCGCGCCGGGCCAGCTCGGCCTCGCCGAGCAGCATCGCATAATAGGGATCCCCGCCCCCGCCCGATCCCAGAAAGGCCGCGCCGGTGGCGAGATCGGCGAGCGCCGCGCGATCAATGCGCATGCGCGGCCAGGCTCGCTTCAGGGGTAGCGTCGGCGGTGCGGCCCTCGACGAGATCGCTCACTGCGCGGACGCGGACTTGCGCCGCCCGGCCGGGCATGTAGCTCAGGAACACTTCATCGACGTCCACGATCTGCACCTTCTCAATATCGCCCCCCGCCGCCGCCACGCGCGCGCGCGCCTCGTCGGACAGCTGCGCGATCACCGTTGCTCGCGGCACCTTGTCATAGCTGACGAGTTGCTCGACCTGCGCGCCGATCTGCGCGATCGCCGCTCCCACCGCATTCGCAACATCCGCATGTGGCGGGCGGATCACCTTGGCAGCGCCCTTGAGCGTATCGGGGATCAGAAAATTCCCGCCGCCCACGGCGAGGATCGTCACGTCCCCCCGGGCGGTCTTCATCCGATCCATGCTGTCGGCCAGCATCGTCTGAATCCGCTGCCACACCGTCTGCAGCACCGCGTCGCTGAGCGCGGGAAGGCGCGACGGATCGCCGAAATCGGCACGGCCGGTGGCGACCGCGACATCGCTCGTCGTCAGCGTTTCCCCGCCAAACAGCATCGCCTCCTCGGCGATGCGGAAGCCGACCGAGTCCGGACCGACCCGGAGCGCCGCCGCGTCGAGCGCGGTGGCTTCGTACAGCGCCGGATCGAGATGGACCCGCGTGCCCCCGCCCAGCCCGATCGCGAGGATGTCGGGCATGCGGAAATTGGTGCGCACCCCGCCGATATCGACTGCGATCGAGGATTCGCGCGGGAAGCCATTAATCAGCACGCCGACATCGGTAGTGGTGCCGCCGACGTCCATCACGATCGCGTCGGTAACGCCGGTCAGGAAGGCGGCGCCGCGCATGGAGTTGGTCGGCCCCGATCCGATCGTCAGCACCGGATAGGTCGCCGCCTGCGTCGCCGAGATCAGAGTACCGTCATTCTGCGAGATGTAGAGCGGCGCAGACACGCCGATCGCGGCCAGCGCCCGCTCGAACGACGAAATAACGCGGCCCGCGAGGCTGGTGAGCGCGGCGTTGAGGATCGCCGCATTCTCGCGCTCGACTAGGCCGATCCGGCCGATCGCGTAGGAGACGGTGACCACCGCATCGGGGTGAACCTGCCGCACGATCTCCGCCGCGCGCTGCTCCATCGCGGGGTTGATCGGGGCGAAGGCGCTACTGATCGCTATTGCGTCGACCTTGGATGACCGCAACGTGCGTGCGGCGTCGCGTATCCTGGTCTCGTCCAGCGGCGCGATCTCGCGCCCGTCCATTTCATAGCCGCCGGGTAGCAGGAAGACATGGTTGCCGATTTGTGCGGTCAGGTCGGTGGGCCAGCCGGTCATCGGCGGCAGCGCCTCGCCCGACGGGCTAGCCAGCCGTAGCACGCCGACCGGGTCGAGCTGGCTGCGCTCGACCAGCGCGTTGGCGAAATGGGTGGTGCCGATCATCACCGATGCGATCGCGCCAGGCGCCACGCCCGCCTGCCGCAGCACGGCCGTAATCGCCGCGGCCACGCCCGAGCTCACATCGGCCGTGGTCGGCTGCTTGGTCCAGGCGCGGACATCGCTCCCATCCATCAACACGGCGTCGGTATTCGTGCCCCCGACATCGACACCAATCCGCACTGACCACCACTCCTGCCCCGGTAACCCCTTGTGGGTAGGTTCCGCGTCGTTCGCCGCGCAACTCGTAAAACGGGTGCCGATGCCGACGGTTCGGGTAATCGACCCGCCCAATCGGGTAATTCCTTGCGCGGCGGCCTTGAGCGCGTCGCAATTTCACGCCTAGACTTCACGCCGGAGCGGGATGCCGGCGGGCGCGACAAGAAGCCCTGGCAACGGATGATTGCGTGGATGAACTGATCCCAACGAAGATTGCGCCTCCCGCCTGGATGGGGAATCAGGTGCGGCGCGACGTGCTGCTCACCCGGCTCGACGGTGCGCTGGAGCGGCGCCTCACGCTCGTCCACGCGCCCGCCGGCTACGGCAAGACCAGCCTGCTTTCGCAGTGGCGCGGCCGAGTCGACGGCGACACGACTTTGGTCGCCTGGCTGACGCTGGAGCGCGACGACGGCGATCCGCGGCGGCTGGCCCAATATATCGCGCTGGCAGTAGACGGCGTCGACGCCGAAGGCGAACGCAAGCGCATCGATCTGCCGCCGCGCGCGGCATTATCCGCAATCATCAACCGGCTAGCGCGCGAACCGCGCCGAGTGGTGCTGATTCTCGACGATCTCCACCTCGCCGAAGGTGCGCCGGTCGGCGAGTTCCTCAAGTCGCTGATCCAGCTCGCGCCGCCGAACTGCCACTTCATCGTCGCGTCGCGCGATTATCCATGGCTTGGCCAGTCGCTTCTCGCCGCCGAGGAGCAATTGCTCGAGCTCCGTGCCGAGGACCTCAAATTCTCCGCCGAGGAAGCCCAGGCGCTGTTCGCGCGCGGCGACAGCGCCGCACTCTCCGGCGAAGACGTGGCGCGCATCGTCGAGCGCACCGAAGGCTGGGCGATCGCGCTCCAACTCGCTTCGCTCTCGCTAAAGCGCGGCGCCGATCCGCGCCAGCTCGTCGCACGTTTCAGCGGGGCGAGCTCCGAACTGGCGCGCTACCTTTCCGAGCAAGTGTTGATGACGCTGCCCGAGGAGACCCAGCAAGTCGTCCTGCGCACTGCTTTGCTCGACCATCTCACTGGTGACACGATCAACTTGCTGTGCGATCGGCAGGACGGCTGGCTGCTCCTCGAAAGGCTCGAGCAGCAGGGCGTAGTGCTAACTCCGCTTTCGCCCGATCGCCAAGCCTATCGCTATCACCAGCTCTTCGCAGAATATCTGCGCGAGCGCCTTGCCCGCGGGGATGCCGCGTTGTTCCGTACGCTGCAGCGGCGCGCGGCCTTGTGGTTCTCCGAACGCGGCGAAGTCGTCGAAGCGGTCAATCATGCGATCCAGGCCCGCGACGACGCGCTGCTGGCGACGGTGGTCGAGGACGCCGGCGGCTGGCGGCTGATCCCGCAGGGCTTCCAGGGACTGGTCGAGCGCGGCTTCGCGGAACTGCCTGCAACCACCATCGCGGCGCGGCCGCGACTGGTGCTGGCGCGGATCTATCTCGAAGTGAAGCGGGGCCAGATGGAAGTCGCCCGCGCCGATTACGATCGCTTCGTCGCGACCGCGGATCCCGATCTCTCCGCCGATCTATGGACCGAGATTCGCGTCGTCGGCGACGTGCTGGTCGAGTACGAGAATTTGCCGATGACGTTCGAGACGTTGCTCGAGCGCGAAGCACTGCTTCGCACGCTGCCGGCCGACGATCATCTGGTGCTCGCCAATTTCTACGAGACGCTGGGTGCCAAATATTATGAAGGCGGCTGGCTCGAACGCGCGCTCGAACCGACGCTGGCCGCGCGCGAGCATTATCAGGCGCTCGGCTCGCTTTATTCGGATTTGTTCACGCGCTTTCACGAGGCGCGGATCAAGCGCGCCCAGGGGCGCATGCAGGACGCCGCGACGATCCTCGCCGATGCACGCGACGAAATCGAACGCGGCTTCGGCTCGCGATCGGATCTCGCGGCCAATTGCGCGGCGTTCGAGGCGGAATTGCTCTACGAGCAGGATCGCGCGCCCGAGGCGCTCGCCTTGCTCGAATGGGCGCTGCCGCACATGGAATTGTTCGACGGCTGGGTCGATGTCTACGCCGCGGCTTATTTCACTGCCGCGCGGGCGGCGGCGAGCGATGGTGCGCTCGCGGCCGCGCAGGCATTGCTCGAGCGCGCGCGGCGCACCGCCGAGCGTCGGCGCTTCCACCAACTCACCTTGCTTACCGATTTGTGCGAGCTCGAGCTGTTGCTCCACCATGCGCCGGATGTCGCGGCCGCCAAGGCATTGGCGGAGAGGATCGGGCTCGACTCGCTCGCCGCCCCGATGCGCGAGGAATCTCCGCAATATCGTGCGGTAGCGGTCGCCGCGGCGATGTGCCGCGCGCAATTGCACTTACTCGATGGCGATCCTGCAACTGCGCTGGCCGATCTGGCGCATATTCACCGCTGGGCCAGCCAGCACGGCGCCGGCCGGCTACTGATCGACGTCAATCTGCTCCGCGCGCACGGCCTGCGCCAGGCTGGGGACGCGGCCCGCGCCCAGGCTTGTTTCGACGAGGCGGTGGGTGTGGCGATGTTCCAGGGCGTGGTCCGGCCGTTCGTCGACGCGCGGCGTTTCTCGCGCGAGCTGGTCGAGGCCGCGCTCGCCGGCGCGCCGCGGATCGATCGCTTTCGCGCCCAATTCCTGCGCAATCTCTCCCGGGCCGTCGTCATCCGTTCGGCGGCGCCGATAGCCGACGATGCGCTCAATGATGCCGAGACCGCGATCCTCGCGCATCTGAGCCAAGGCTATTCGAACAAGGAAATCGCCCGGTTGATCGGCATGTCGCCGGACACGGTAAAGTATCGGCTCAAATCGGTTTTCCGGAAGATCGGAGTCAACAAGCGTCGCGAGGCCGTGCGGGTTTCGCGCGAACGGGGGTTCCTCCCCGGAGCCCAGTTGCCCGCACCCTGACGCCCGCTCTCCTGGCGGCTTACCCGTCTTCACTCCTTGCTTACCCTGATTTGCGCGTGGCGTGTCCGCGCGCCTGTTGTTCAATGCCGATGGGAGGACTGGACCGCGCAACGCACCGCGGCCGGTATCGGCAACGACTAGACAAGGGGTGGCATATGACACGGCAGTTCGAATTAAGCGGTTCCCTGAGAGCGAAGCGACTGCGGCTGGTGCTGCTGTCGGCTTGCGGCATGCTGGCCTGGTCGCAGGCGGCACGCGCCCAGGATGCGCAGGAAGTGCCCGCGGAAGATGACGTTGTCGTGACCGGCAGCGCGCTTTCGGGCACCAAGACCGATACGCCGCTGACTCAGGTTCCGCAGTCGATCAGCGTGATCACCGCCGAGGATTTCCAGGATCGCGCCGCGGTCAACCTGCAGGACGTGATCCGCTACAGCGCGGGTGCCACCAGCGAGTTGAACGGGGTCGATACCCGCGGCGACTTCCTCGCGGTGCGCGGCACCGGCGCCGAGCAATATCTCGACGGCCTCAACCGTATGCCCGGCTTCATCTATGGCGGGCGGCTCGAAATCTTCACCGTCGAGCGCGCCGAGCTGCTGCGCGGCCCCTCGTCGACATTGTACGGCGGCGGCGGCGCCGGCGGCATCCTCAATTCGATCAGCAAGCGGCCGCAGGAAGCCTTCGGCGGCGAGATCGGAATCACCTATGGCACCGACGACTACAAGCAGGCGCAGCTCGACGTCACCGGCCCGATCGTCGACGGCGTTTCGGCGCGGCTGGTCGGGCTGTACCGCGACGCCGACCTGCAGCAGCCGGGGCAGAAGAACGACCGCATCACGGTCATGCCGGCGGTTACGCTCAAGCCGGGCCCGGACACCGAAGTGACGTTTATCGGGCTGTACCAGCGCGATCATCTGGGCAGCCAGACCTATCTGCCGACCAGCAAGACTGTCGATGGCAGCGGCGCCACGCGCATCTCCGACGATTTCTATCTGGGAGAGCCCGACTTCAACCATACCCGCGCGAGCCATTATGCCCTGTCGCTGCTGGTGACGCACCGCTTCAACGACAATCTGACCTTCAACAGCCGCAATCGCGCCTTCGAGCAGGACACCGATTATCAGGAAGTGTTCGGCTATACCGGCTTCGGCGGCGCCTATGACGATGCGGGCCGCACCATCGCCAACCGCGCCTGGTATCTGAATCGCGCCAAATATACCGGCCTCAACAGCGACAACAATCTCGTGCTGAGCTTCGGCACCGGGCCGCTGGCGCACCAGATCCTCGCTGGGTTCGACTATACCGAGTTCCGCGAGGACAAGGAGGAAGGCTTTGGCGCCGCGCCCGGGCTCAATCTCTATGCGCCGGTGTACGGCGTGCCATTCGCCAGTGGCGTGGGCTGGACCACCGATACGAAGAATTCGCAGACGGGTTTCTATTTCCAGGATCAGATCCGGGCCTGGGACCGGGTCTCGCTCGTGTTCGGCGCGCGGCACGACAATGTGCAGTCGAACGTCAACAATGTGCAGCTCGAGGCCAACAAGGCGTGGACCTTCCGCGGCGGCATCATCGCTGATGTAGTCAAGGGCGTATCGCCCTATTTCAATTATTCGGAATCGTTCCTGCCGGTGTTCGGGTCCAATTTCTTTGGCGTGGCGTATGTTCCGCGGAGCGGCCGCCAGTACGAAGCAGGGATCAAGTTCCGGCCTCTGGCGCGGATGCTGTTCACCATTGCGGCCTATGACATCAAGGAACAGAATGTCCTGATCGCCGACCCGAACGAGTTGCAGAACTTCATCCAGGGCGGCTCGACCCGTTCGCGCGGCGTGGAGGCGGAAGCCAATATCAAGCTGCCGGCTGATTTCGACGTCACGGCCTCGTACAGCTATACCCGCGCCGAATATCTCGTGGTCGACGGCCGCCTGCGTGGCGATCGGCGCGAAAATCTGCCCGAGCATCAGGCATCGGTCTGGACATCGAAGCGGTTCGATCTGGGGGGCGACCTCAGCGTCAAGCTCGGCGGCGGCGTGCGCTATCAGAGCGACAAGGTCAGCTTCGACCAGATCTATCGAATCGATCCGGTGACGCTGGCCGATGCAATGCTCGAGCTGAGCTACGGCAAATGGTCGCTGTCGGTGAACGGGGCCAACATCTTCGACGAGAAGGTCTACACCAACTGCAGCTATAGCGCCGGGACGATCAACGAGGGCTATTGCTATCTCGGCAAGGATCGCACGGTCCTCGCCTCGCTGCGCCGCCGTTTCTGAGCGCGCAGGGCCGGAGCCGCGCCGCTCCGGCCCCACAACCTTAACATCGGGATCGATCGCATGAACCGCACCGCCACGCCCCGCTTCCCCAAAACCCGCCTCCTGCTGGCAGGCGCCGCGATGCTCGCCATCGGCGCCGGCCCGGCACCCAAGGGCCCGACCGCCGATCTGATCCTCACCAACGCCAAGGTCTATACGGTCGAGACCGGCCAGCCCTGGGCCGAGGCAGTGGCGATCAAGGACGGCAAGATCCTCGCGATCGGATCGGCGGCCGAAATCGCCCGGCGCAAGGGCACGGCGACGCGCGTCGTCGATCTCGGCGGGCGCTTCGTGATGCCGGCGTTCGGCGACGCGCATGCTCACCCGATCTTCGGCGGCATGAGCCATGCGCGCTGCGCGCTCCATGACGGCAAGACGCTGGACGATTACCGCCGGATCATCACCGAGTGCGTCGCGAAGACGCCGGGCAACGGCACGATCTTCGGCTCGGGTTGGAACCAGTCGCTATTCCCGCCAAAGGGCATCCCCGACAAGGCATTGCTCGACTCGGTCTCGAAGGACCGCGCGCTCATCTTCGAATCCGACGGGCACACCTTGTGGGTGAACTCGAAGGCGCTCGAACTCGCGAAGATCACCCGCGATACCCCGGATCCGAAGAACGGCACCATCGACCGCGACTCAAGCGGCGAACCGGTCGGCGCGCTGGAGGAATCGGCAATGGCTCTGGTCGAACCGCTGGTGCCGCCGCCAACTGCGAAGGACCTTGAAGGCGCGATCACCTATACGGTGACTCTGTTCAACAGCCTCGGCATAACGTCGTGGCACGACGCGGCGCTCGAATGGGACAAGGGCGGCACCAGCAAGGCGCTCGACGCCTACAAGGCCGTAAGGGATCGCGGCGCGCTCACCGTCCACACCGTGATGGACTTGCACTGGAACAACGATCGCGGGCTCGATCAGATGCCCGACATCCTCAAGCTCTCCGCCCGTGCCCGCGAAATCGGGCTCACCGCGAACGGAGTGAAGTTCTTCATCGACGGCGTCATCCCGCAACAGACCGCGGCGATGCTCGCGCCCTATGAAGGCACCGATGTGAAAGGCGCGACCCAGATCACTCCCGATGCGCTCGCCGCGGCGGTGGCGCAGCTCGACGCCCGCAACATGCAGTCGCATTTCCACGCGATCGGCGACGCCGGCGTCCGTCAGGCGCTCGACGCCGTCGAACGCGCCCGCAAGGGCGGCGGCGTGCACGATACCCGCCCGATGATCTCGCACATGAACGTGATCGACCCGGCCGACCAGCCGCGCTTCGCCAAGCTCGACGTCACGGCGATCTTCCAGCCGCTATGGGCGTGCAACGAGGCCTATATGGACCTCGCGATCGAGCGGATCGGCCCCAAACGCGCAACCTATATCTACCCCTCGGGAAGCGTGCTGCGCTTCGGCGGGCGGCTGGCTTATGGCGCCGACTGGTCGGTGGCTTCGGCCAATCCGATGGAAGGCATCGAAGTGGCGCTCACCCGCGTCGCGCCGGACGGCGATCGTCCCCCGCTCGGCGCCGGCGAGCGGATCACGCTGGCGCAAGCGCTGCGGGCTTATACGCTCAACGTCGCTTATGTGAATCACCTCGACAAGCAGACCGGCTCGCTCGCGCCTGGCAAGAGCGCCGACCTCATCGTACTCGATCGCAATCTGTTCGAGACGCCCGCGCGCCAGATCCACGCCACCAGGGTGCTGCTCACGCTGTTCCAGGGCCGCGAAGTGTTCGGCAAGCTCCAGCCGCTCGCCCGCTGAGCATGCGCGGCGAGCGCTGCAGTGGCTGAGCCGCGTCCTTACGCGCTGCTGAGCAGGATGCTGGTCTCGCTGTTGAGGATTCCCTCGATCGCGCGGATCTCGCGCAGAACGCGGTCGAACCCTTGAAGCCCCTCGGCAGCGATCTCCGCGACCAGGTCCCAGCCGCCATTGGTGGTGTGGAGCGCGCGGATCTCGGGGAAGCTGCGCAGGCGGCGGATGATCGCCGAAGTGGAGCGGCCGGTGACTTCGATCATCATCACCGCGCGCAGCGATTCCGCACCGCCGGGCTCCTGCACGCGCACCGTGAACCCCAGGATCATGCCGGTATCGAGCAGCCGATCCAGCCGCGCCTGCACCGTGGCGCGCGACACCTGCAGCATGCTGGCGATCTTGGCGACCGGCGCACGCCCGTCGCCGCGGAGAACCGCGATGATCCGTCGATCGAGCTCGTCGAGATTTTGCATGACAATATGCTCTACCAGACATGGCAGATTGTCAAATTTGACCCCCAACATCTATACATCATGCGCATTCAACCCAAAACTCTGCTCCGCCTAGTGTCGCATCAATCCACCGTCACAGGGAGCAGCACATGACCAGGTTCATCGGCGTCGAGAGCCTCGCCACTATCGTCCATGCGATCGGCGTCGAGCCGTTCCTCGTCGGCCTTGCCGGCTATATCGAACAGGATTTCCGGCGCTGGGCCGAGTTTGACAAGGTGCCGCGCCACGCCAGCCATTCCAGTCTCGGCGTGGTCGAACTGATGCCGATCAGCGACAAGGATCGGTTCGCGTTCAAGTACGTCAACGGCCATCCCGGCAATGCGCGCGCGGGACTGCTCACCGTCGCGGCGTTCGGCGTGCTCGCGGACATGGATACCGGTTATCCGCGACTGGTGGCGGAGATGACCCTGCTCACCGCGCTGCGCACCGCCGCCACCTCGGCGCTGGTCGCCAGCCGCCTCGCCCGCCCGGACAGCCGGGTAATGGCGATGATCGGTCTCGGCGCGCAATCGGATTTCCAGGCACTCGCCTTCCGCGCGCTGCTCGGCATCGAACGGCTGCGGGTGTACGATGTCGAGCCCGCCTCGACCGCGAAATTCGTCCGCAACATGACCGCACAGGGCTTCGCCGTCGAAGCGTTCGACAGCGCGCAAGAGGCAGTGATGTCCGCCGACATCATCACCACCGCGACGGCCGACAAGCGCAATGCCACGATCCTGTCGGGCAACATGGTCGGCGCCGGGATCCACATCAACGCGATCGGCGGCGATTGCCCCGGCAAGACCGAGCTGCAGCGCGAGATCCTGCTGCGCGCGAGCGTCTTCGTCGAGCTGGAGGAGCAGACCCGGATCGAGGGCGAACTGCAGCAGATGCCCGCCGACTTCCCGGTGACCGAGGTGTGGCGCGTGCTCGCCGGGCTCGAGCCCGGACGGACCAGCGCGGCGCAGGTCACTTTGTTCGATTCGGTCGGCTTCGCGCTCGAGGATTTCTCGGCGCTGCGCTACCTCGACGCGCTCACCGCCGACGATGCGAATATCGCCGAGATCGACCTCATCGCCCAGCCCGACGATCCGGTCGATCTGTTCGGGCTGCTGCAGCGCTACCGGCCTGCCACCCACCCGTCGCTGGTGGCAGTGTCGGCATGATTCCGTAACGATCGAAGGGAGCACGATGACTGGCCTTGCGTCACGCAGCCTGCTGGCCGCCATTCTGGCCCTGGGTATGCCGCCGTCTGTGCATTCGGCACGAGCGCAGACGGCGCCGGCCCCCGGCTATGTGCTCCCCGAGACCGAGACGTGGGAGCTCAAGTCCGATGACGGCTATCCGTATCAGATCTTCGTCTCGCGGCCGAAGGGCCCGCCCCCGCCCGAAGGCTTTCCGGTGCTCTATGTGCTGGACGGCAATGCGATGTTCGCCGGCTTCGCCGAGACCCGGCGCATCCTCGGTTATATGAAGGCGGACCTCGGCAAGACGATTGTCGTTGGCGTCGGCTACAAGACGGAAGCGGCCTATGACGTCCGCCGCATATACGACTTCGTCGAGGACTTCCGCCAACCGGTCCCGCCCGCCCAGCTTTATCTGACTAAATACAAGGCCGGCGGCCGCGCGCAGTTCGCCGCCTTCCTGCTCGGTCGCCTGCGACCCGAGCTCGCCCGGCGCTATTCGATCCATCCGCATCGCCAGGCCTTGTTCGGCCACTCCTTCGGCGGCCTGTTCGCTTTGTACATGCTCTACAACCATCCGGGCGCCTTCCACGCGATCGTCGCCGCGAGTCCGTCGATATTCTGGAACGACCAGGCCATCCTCGCCGAGGAGCGCGCCTTCGCCGCGAAACTGGCCGAGGGAAAGTTGCCGGGGCCCGTCAGCAGCCTTCGACTGGTTACCGGCGAACTCGATGAAACCGCGGTCGAACGCACCGATGCCGTATCGCTGGCCAAACGGCTGGAGGCGCTGTCGGGTTATGGCCTGCGCAGCGAATTCGAGATGTTCGAAGGCGAGACGCATATCACCGTGCCCAGCCGCTCGATCACTTCGACGCTTCGCTTCGCCTTTACCTGGCCCTAGTTCGCCGGCAATCCCGGCGTAGGACGCGGTACCTCGTCGAACCAGCGCGCAGGCGAGGTCCGCGGTTCGGGCCAATCGCTGGCGAGCGACATCGGATCATAGCTCCGGCCGTTCTTGACCACTGCGACGATCGCCGTGGTGTTGCGGATATCCGCAAGCGGATCGGCCGCCAGGATCACCAGATCGGCAAACTTGCCCGGCACGATGCTGCCCACGTCGTCGGCATGGCCGATGATCGTCGCGCCGTCGATCGTCGCTGCCCGCAGCACCTCAATCGGCGTGGCGCCGCCGCCGGCCAGCGCCCGCATCTCCCAATGCAGACCGAGTCCCTGGATTTCGCCGTGGCTGCCGATCCCGACCAGCCCGCCGGCGCGCTGGACCCGCACCGCGTCGGTGGCGAAGCGCGGCCAGGATTGCGACTGATCCGCCATCCAGTGCCGGTTGCGCAGCTTCTCGGCGAGCACCGGGCCCGGCGTGAAGATGCGCAGCTTGGCATCCTGCTCGGGATGCTGCCGGATGACGAAGTCGAACAGCCCCGGCCCGCCGCCATAGAGCACCGAGATGGTGGGCGTGTAGCCGATCCGGGTCGCCGCCAGCAGCCGGATCACGTCGTCGCGCAGCGGCGTCACCGGCAGGCTGTGCTCGTTGCCGGCAAAGCCGTCGATCGCGTGGGTGAGGCCGAGCACCAGATCGCTCGCGCCTTCGGTGGTCGGCATCATGCCGAGCTCCTGCGCGGCCTGGATGGTGAATTGCCGCGCGGCGCGGTCGCCGACCATATAGGCCTTGATGTTGCGCGTGCGGTAATGGTCGCGGTAGCGGCGCAGCACGTCGACCGCGTCGGCGCGCGAATGGATTTCGCTGTTCACGAACACCCCCGGCCCCGTCGACCAGACCCGCGGGCCCGGCATCATCCCGGCGTCGATCATGTCCTGATAGGCGAAGATGTCGGTGGTGAACGGCTGGAGCTCGAGCGCCGACGTGACGCCGAACGCCAGATCGGCCGCGAACTCCCAATAACCGCGCTCGTGCACGCCGCGGCGGATGCCGAAGAAATGGGCGTGGGCATCGATGAAGCCGGGCACGATGAACCGGCCGCGCATGTCGCGGACGGTGGCGCCGGCGGGCACCGGAACAGTCCCGGCAGGCCCGACCGCGGCGATGCGATCGCCTTCGATCACTACATCCGCATTTTCGATCCGCGCCGCGCCCTCCATCGGCAGCACCGTGGCGCCACGCAGGACGAGCGTGCCTTTCGGCACGTCGCGCGGCACCTCGACCGCCAGCGCGCGGCTTTGCGCGCCGGCTTCGGCAGCGCCGGTATCGCCGGTCTCGGCAGCCGCCGCGGCCACCGTGCGGAAGGTCGATCCGACCGACCAGGTGATGCGCGCGCCTTCCTGCGCCCAGCCGGAGAAATCGGCGCCGTCGCGGGTGAGCCGCCGCGCTGCGCCCGGGATGCTGATATTGACCGTCGCCGGCTTGCCGCCGGTGCGCGCGGGCATGTCGACCAGATAGAGTTGCGATGCCGCCCGCGCGAGGATGCGGGTGCCGTCGGGGCTGACCTGCGCGTCCTGCACCGGCAGCGGCACGCCGACATATTGCCCCATTGCCCGTGCGACGACCGCAACTTCGCTGCGCACCACGCCCGATCCAGGATCGAGCGAACGCAGCGCGCCCGTGCCGTAAAACCACAGCCGGCCGTCGCGCGTGAACGCAGGCGAGCGCGCGCCCGCCACATGCGCGAGCAGACCGGCCGCGCCCCCCGCCGCAGGAAAGCGGACGATGTCCGAGGGGCGATCGGGTTCGAGTTCATTGAGCGCGCGCAGGCGGTCATAGTGATTGGCCCGGATCGCCACCACGCCGCTACCATCGGGCATGAACAAGGGTTCGGTGAAGAATGCACCCGAGGCCAGTCGGCGCGGCTTTCCGCCCGCTGCGGGGATGGTCCACAGGCCGCCCCCCGCGGGACTCCAGGTGACATAGGCCAGCGTGCGCCCGTCTGGCGACCAGTTCGGCTGAAACGCGTCTTCGGCGACGAGCTTGCGCGCCGCCGCGCCGTCGCGCTGGACGTAGAGCGCCCCCAGCGCGGTGAAGGCAACCTCCCGCCCGTCGGGCGACAGCTTCGGCGCCTGCGCGACGCGCGGCCGCACCGGGCCGGTTTCTTCGCGCTGACGCACCCGCGTCGACCCGGCGAGATCTAGCCGCACCGGCGCCTCGAACGCGATCGGTGTCACCCCGCCACTGGCGAGATCGAGCCGGCGGATGCCGCCGTCGACGCTCAGCACGATCGAGCGATCATCGCGCGCGAACACGAAGCGCGGCAACAGGCCGTCATAATAGCCCCCCTCCTGCCCGTCGCGATCGAGCGGGAAAGCGATGCGGCGATCCTCGCCGGTCTCGAGGCTGCGCAGCCGCAACGCAGTCCGCCCTGCTTCGCGGGTGGCATAGGCAATCGCCTTGCCGTCATGCGAGAGCTGCGGCGCGATCGCGCCGCCCAGCGGCGTGAGGAAGGGTTCGTCGGTTCCCTCGGCCAGATCGCGCCGCGCGATCGTCCAGTTGGGCGGATCGCCTTCGGTCCAGGTGTGGCCGTGCTTGGTGGCGTAATAGGCATAACGCCCGTCGGGGGAGATCACCGCCCCCATCGCATTGACCCGCTTGTCCCAATCGTCGTCGCCGTTCGGCTGCGCCTTGACCACTACGGTTCCGGCGCCGCCCGCCGCGGGAAATTGCCACAATTCGAAGGCGAGCACCGAATGCACCGCGCGCGAGACATAGACGCTCTGCCCGTCCGGCGACCAGGCCGGCGCGGCGTAGAGCGTCAGCGCACTGTCTTGCGACAGCTGGCGCGGGTCGTTGCCGTCGGCATTGGCGACCCAGAGATTGGTCACGCCCGAGCGATCGGAGACGAACGCGATGCGCTTGCCATCGGGCGAGAAGACCGGGTTGCGCTCGAATGCCATGCCGGTGAGCAAGGGCCGCGCGGTCCCACCCGCTGCGTCGAGCGCGTAGATGTCGCCGAGCAGGTCGAACAGGATCGTCTTGCCGTCCGGCGAGAGATCGAGCTGCATCCACGTCGCCTCACGCGCAGTGAATTCGAGCATGCGCGCCGGGGCCAGCGGCAGCGCCGCGGTCTGGGCAAGCGCCGTCGAGGCGATCGGCAAGGCCGCAAGGAGAGCAAGGGCCCGGATCATAAGCGGTTGCTTCGCCAGAAAGGGCCGCCTCCGCAAGCTCGTGGCTGCGGAGGCGGGATTAGGTCAGAGCGACCAATCGAGGCGAAGGCCGATCGTGCGTGGCCGCACGATCGATCCCGCCGGCGCGACGGCATCGGTGAAGGGGGCGTTGAGGATGCCGTATTCGTCGAGCACATTGTTCGCGAACACCAGCAGCTTCACCTTGTCGAACGCAGTGATCGATACGCGCAGATCGACGATGTTGAAATTGCCGCGGGTGTTCGGATTGCCGAACGCCACCGGCGCCTCGGAGAGATAGCGGTGCGCGATCTCGAAGCTGGGCGCGAGCGGCGAATCCGCCAGTTCGAACCGGAGATTGTTGGCGATCGACCAGTCCGAGGATCCCGGCAGCGTCGTGCCCGAGACATAGCCGCCGCCGGGCGCAAAGGTATCCGGCAGAAAGTCGGTCAGCTGCGCATCCTGATAGGTGATATTGGTGGAGAAACTGGCGAACGGCGCGAGCTGCACCGTCGCCGCGAGTTCGACGCCGCCGACATTGGCGCCGCCGGCGTTGGACACATAGGAATAGAAATTCGGGCCTGGCCCGAACAGTCGCGCCTGGATGCCGGTCCAGTCGATGGTGAACGCAGTCGCCTCGATATACAGCTTGCGGTCGAACAGCGAGAATTTCACTCCCGCTTCGTAATTGTCGGTGGTGTCGCTGCCATAGCTTTGCGGGATCGTCGGCAGGAAGCCGGCATTGGGGTTGATGCCGCCGACGCGGTAGCCCTGCGAATAGGTCAGATAGGCCATGAACGTCTCGCTGGGGCGCAGCGCCAGCGTGACCTTGGGCGTGAAGCCGTCCTCCTTCTCCTCGACCGTGGCGGTGCTGCCCGTGGCGCTGCCGCTCACCGCGCCGGGCTGGTTGGCGACGGTGGCCTGGTAGCGATTCCAGTAATAACGTCCGCCTAGGATCAGCTCGAGCGCCGGGATCGGCTTGATCGAGAGCTCGCCGAACACGCCGAGATCCTCGTTCACGCCGTCCGAAATATAGCCATAGATGCGGTCGCCGGGGGCGAGCACGCTGCCGGAAACGCCGCCGAAGCCCGCCGGATTGGCGTTGATGAATGCCTCGGCGCCCTTCTGGAAGATCTGGTCATAGCTGGATTTGTCGGCGCGCAGATAGCTGGCGCCGATCAGCCAGTTGAACATGCCGGTGCCGGGCGAGGTGAGCCGGGCCTCGATCGTCTTGATCGTCGCATCGGCGGTGCCGAACGAATATGCCGCCTCGTCGCCGGTCGTGTCGCCGGTCACATAGGCATAGGGATAAGAGAAGACGGTCTCGTTGTTCTTCCTGGTGACCGCGCCGAGCACCGTGAGCTTCGCAAAGCCGAGCCCCTGATCCAGCCGCAGCGAATTGAGCCAGAAGTCGGTCTTCTGGGTCTCGGCGCGCTGGGTGATGCGGACATAGGGATGGTCGGTGTCGAGATAGGATTGGTCGTCGAATTGGGTGTCCTGATAGGTCGACAGCCAGGTCAGCGTGGTGTCCGGCCCCGGCGTGAACACGACCGAGCCGCGCAGCCCGCGAGTACGGAAGTCGTTCGATCCCTTGACGCCGATCCCGGGATTGTCGAGATAGCCGGCATCGACGCGCTGGAGCGCCATCACCCGCACCGCCAGGGTGTCCGCGATGATCGGCAGGTTGATCATCGCCTTGGCGGCATAATTGAGCTCGCTGTTCGAATTCTTGGTGACACCGACGAGGCCCGAGGCGGCGGCGTCGAACTTCGACGCATCCGCCGTCTTGACGACATAGTTGACCAGCCCGCCGAGCGACGACGAGCCGAACAAGGTGCCTTGCGGCCCGCGCAGCACTTCGACGCGATCGAGATCGAAGGTGTCGATATCGGGGATGCCGATCGGGAAGCCGGGCTCGACCAGCGGGATCTCGTTGAGATAATAGCCGACGGTCGTCTGGCCCTGCTCGTGATAGGTGGTCGCCGCGATGCCGCGGATCACCACTTCCGACACGCCAGGCTGATAGTCGTTGAACACCACGCCTGGCAGCCGGACGATATAATCGGCCAGGCTGTTGGCATTGGCGTCGGCCAGCGCCTCGCCCGTCACTGCGCTGATCGCCAGCGGCGCCCGGCTGATCGCCTCTTCGCGCTTGGTGGCGGTCACGAGGATCTCGTCGCGCGCTTCGCCGACGACTTCCTGCGCCTGGGCGACGCCCGCCGCGCCGGCGATTGCGAGCGCCAGCGCCGAAACCCGCGCCAGCCGCAACCCGTGATTCCCGATCATTGTCTTCCCCCTTCGCTGGTTGGGGCGCCGCGTCTTCGCGTTCCTCCCCGAAATCCTCAGGCCTCCCCGGCAGCCTTTGTTCACGCCTCGCCGAAGCGCTGCGTGCCGTCGACGATCGTCCGCAAGACCTTAGTGCTCGTGATCCCCGCCGGGTCGTCGCGCGCGAGGTCGCGGTCGAGGACGACGAGATCGGCGAGCTTGCCGATCTGCAGCGTGCCCAGCCGGTCTTCCTGGAAGCCTGCATAGGCATTCTCGGCAGTGTAGGCGTGCAGCGCTTGGGCGAGGCTGACGCGCTGCTCGGGCAGCCATCCGCCCGGATTGGCGCCGTCGATCGTCTGGCGAAGCACTGCCGCGGCGATGCCGGTGAGCGGATCGACCGGCGCCACCGGCCAATCCGATCCGAAAGTCACGTGCGCGCCGCTCGCGATCAGCGAATGGAAGGCATAGGTGCCGTGGAGCCGCTTCTCGCCGATGCGCTTCACTGCCCAGCGGCCGTCGTCGATCGCGTGATAGGGCTGGACCGACGCGATCACCCCCTGCGCGGCGAAGCGCGGGATGTCTTTCACGTCGAGATGCTGGGCATGCTCGATCCGGAAGCGGCGGTCACGCTTGCCGTTGGCCTTCGCGACACGCGCATAGATGTCGAGCAATTGCCCGTTCGCGGCATCGCCGATCGCATGCGTGGTGACGTGAAGCCCCGCCTTGTCCGCGCCGGCAATCCACTGCTCGATCTTGTCGAGCGGATCGAGCGCGATGCCGTGGCTGTCGGGCGCGTCGGTGTAAGGCTGGCGGAACAATGCGGTGCGCGAGCCGAGCGAGCCGTCGATCAACCCCTTCATCCCGCCCCAGCGGACCCAGTCGTCGCCGCGCCCTTCGGCTGCGACGATGCTGGCCATCTTCTCCCAGTCCTTGAGCGGCACGAACGAATAGAAGCGCATCGGCAGGGCCGAGCGGGCGCGGATGCGGCGCAAAGCGTGCTGAGTGGTCCAGTCGAGTTCGGTAACATGCGCCTGGGTGACGCCCTTCGACAACGCATAGGCCGCGCCTTGCGCCAGGGTCGCGTCGATCTCGCTGTCGGTGAGCGGTGTGATCACTCGATCGATCAGGTCCTTGGCGGCGTCCTTGACGATTCCCGTGGGCTCGCCATTGCCATCGCGCACGATCACGCCACCGGCGGGATCGGGGGTATCGCGGGTGATCCCGGCGAGCCTGAGCGCCACCGCGTTGCACAGATACATGTGGAGATCGAGCCGCGCGACCGCGACCGGCGTGTCGGGCGTCAGCGCGTCGATCCACGCGCGGCGGGGCAGCTCGCCGCCCCAGAGCTGCTCGTCCCAATGTCCGCCCTCGAGCCATTTGCCCTTGGGCAATTTCGCCGCGGCCTCGCCGATGCGGCGTGCGAATTCCCGCGGCGTGGCCGCGTCGCGCAGGCTGGGCTGCGAGAGCATCGCCGAACCGCGCAGGAAATGCGTGTGGTTGTCGATGAAGCCGGGCATCACGAAGGCGCCCTGCAAGTCGATCATCTGCGTCCCGCGCCCGCTCGCCGCGCGGACCGCGCCGGCCCCAAGCGCTGCGATGCGATTGCCCTTGATCCCGATCGCATCGGCACGTGGCGTGCGCGCGCCTGTCCAGACCCGCGCGTTGAGATAAGCGATGTCGAGATCGCCTTCGGCCGCCCAGGCGGCGCGGGCCAGCAAAGATGCGGGGACGGCGCCCAGCAACAGGCGGCGGCTGATCCTGGCGTTCATTTCGCAGTCTCCAGGCTGGCGAGGCGATCGGCATTCATGCGCCGCATCCAGTCCGCCAGCCCGCCCTCGGGCAAGGCGGAGAGCAGATCGGACACCGTCGCGGCGCTCTCCTCCTGCCCCAGCTTGAAGCGGGCGTCGATGCCGCGAACATGCGCGCGAAAGGCGATAATTCTCGGCAGCAGCGCCGCGACGCGCTCGCCGGCATCGGCCAAGGTCCAGGGCCGGGCGCGCCCGGTCTCCATCGCGTTGGTGAGCGAGTCGATCGCGGCAAGCGTCTCCTCCTCGACGAATTCGACCTCGACCGCGATCACCGCGACCGCGAAGTTCCACGTCGGCACCCAGCGCGGCTGGCGCACCGGCTCGGGCGACATATAGGCCTGTGGCCCCGTGAACAGCAGCAGCGCGGACGGGTCGGCTCGCAGGTCAGCCACTTGCGCATTGAAGCGCGAGCAATGGCCGAGCAGCGACACCAGCGCGCCCTCCGCGTCGGTCTCGGCGAGCATCGGCAGCGGCGTCGCCTCGAACCTGCCGGCGCCACGCGACACCAGCCAGGCGAGCGGATGCTCGGCGATGAGTTTCAAAAGGTCGGCATCGGTGCCCGGATCGAACTTCATGTTGCGATGCTGTTACGATCCTGATCCCATTGAAACGTCCAGATTTGCAAAGTTGATGGGTCCAGCACGACGCTAGGCGCGTGCGGCCTGCCCCAGTGCCGCAATCGCGGCCTCGGCATCCGCTTCGTCGAGGCTCGCGAAGCCGAGGCGAAGGCCCCGCGCAGCGCCCGGGTGGACCATGTGGCTATGCGACGGCGCGAAACTCAGCCCGAGCTCGGGCGCGCGGCGCTCGATACGATCGAGCGCGGCATGGTCGCGAAAGGCGAGCCACAATGCGAGCCCACCCTGCGGCAGGCGCATTTCGCACACCCCGCCAAGGTGCGTTTCGACCGCGCGGGCGAAGGATTTGCGCCGTCCCGCATAGACTTGCGTAGCCTTGCGCGCGTGGCGACGGACCTCGCCGCTGTCGATCAGCTCGGCGGCGGCGTCCTCCGTGATCGTGTTGCCCATCCCGTCGAGCATCGACACTTCATGGGCAAGCGAGTCGATCAGCGGCTGAGGCGCGGCGATATAGCCGATGCGCAGCGCCGGCATCAGCAGCTTGGACAGCGAGCCGAGATACAGCACATGCTCGGGCGCATAGCTCGCCATCGGCAGCAGCGGCTGCGATCCGAAGCGGAACTCGTGGTCGTAATCGTCCTCGATAACCGCGAAGCCGAACTGACGCGCGAGTTCGAGCAGCCGCAGCCGGCGCTCGGGGCGCAGCGACACGGTAGTGGGGAATTGATGGTGCGGGGTGAGGAAGATCGCGCCCACCCGGTGCGCGCGGCACTGTCGTTCGACATCCACGACATCGAGCCCCTCGCCATCCAGCCGCACCGGCACCACCGAAGCGCCGCAAGCGCGGAATGCGGCCACGGCGGGCTCATAGGTCAGTTCCTCGACCAGCACGACGCTGCCCGGCCGCGACAGCACCCGCGCGGCGAGGAATATCCCCATCTGACTGCCACGCGTGATGCAGATATTCTCGGGCTCGACCAATAGCCCGCGCTCGCGGTGCAGCATCAGCGCGATGCTCCGCCGCAGCGCCGGCGATCCGCGCGGGTCGCGATAGAGCAGCCGCCCCTCGCGCGAGGCGGAAAGTATCGCGGTGCGATAGGCGCGCGCGAGCAGATCGGCGGGAAACAGCCGCCCGTCCGGGGCACCCTCGTCGAGTTTGAGCCAGGCGCCGCCCGGCACTGCCAACGGGCGTTCCGGAGGCTGGCGAAAGGGATAGGCGATCGGCCGCTCGGGCTCGAAAGCCGACGGCAGTCCGGAAGCGTGCGGCGCGTCATCGCTTTCCGGCAACGAGGTCGACACGATCGTGCCGCGACGGCCGAGCGATTGGAACCACCCCTGGGCGACCAGCTCCTCATAGGCCGTCACGATGGTCTTTCGATTGACCGAGAGCGCCTCGGCGAGATCCCGCGTCCCGGGAAGGAAGGTCCCGGGCGGCAGCCGCCCGCGCTGGATCTCATGGATCATCGCGTGAACGATCTGCATGTAAAGCGGCGTATCGCTCTCCGGTTGGAGGCGCTGCGCCAGTACCACTTTCCATGGCCGCAGCATTGGACCCCCTGATCAGTTTTCCGGTACTAGTTCGCGGATCCAACCTGCTCAGCGGCAACCGCGCCGTCAACCCGGTTGATCAACTCCGCGTTCGCCCTGTGAGCCTGATGCCGAGACACTTATCAGCTGGGCGCGCTCGGTGCCGCAACGCTGGGCTACCCGTCACGATCATCGGTGCGGAACCGGCGCAAGCATGACCTTCGCCCCCTCGCCCGCCCGTCAGGCAAAGTGCTTCTCGTGATACAGCTCGGTTTCGGCATTGGCCGGAAAAAGGCTCTCGATCCGCAGTTCCTGGGTGAGAACGTCCATCGGTGCGCCAACCGTCGTTACCATGGAGAAGTAGCTCAGGACGGTGCCGTCGCGCATGAAACTCAGGGGGATCATCGGCAAGTCATCCTGCTGGGATACGTCCCGCCAATGGCTCTCGACATCAGGATAGGCCAGAAGGCCATCGATTAATGCGCGCGTGCGCGCCTCAGTTACACGACCGGCCGTTTCCCGATGCACGCGGGCGATCAACGTTGCAGCTGTTCTTTCCCAGTCGACCACAAACGGCCGCATGCCATCGGGATCAAAGATCAGATGCAGCATGTTTCTCGGCTCGGGTCGCCGGCCCAGATCGACGAACTTGCCGAAGAACCGGGGAGAAGCCTCGTTGGTCATGACCACGTTCCAATATCGATCCAGCACGATCGCGGGGTAAGGCTCCTGCTGGCGAAGCATGCGTTGGACAGCGGCGGTCAAGCTGCCCATCCCCGGCGAGTCCCACGTTCGCTCGGAATAGATCGGCGCAAATCCCCCTGCCAGCAGCAGCGCATTGCGATCGCGCAGCGGCAAATCGAGCACACCCGCCAGGCTCAGGAGCATCTGCCTGCTCGGGATGCTGCGCCCGTTCTCGATGAAGCTGATATGCCGCTGGGAGACACTGGCGTCGATCGCCAGGTCGAGTTGACTCTTGCCCCGCCGCTCGCGCCAGAGCTTTAGAAGGTCGCCAGCCGCGGTCGAGTTCAAGACTTTCGTGCTCACCGTGAAGGCCTCCATCGCCCAAAGCGACGCCGCGCGCCCTACCCGAAATGGCGCGTCACGGGAAGTTATGATTACCTATGAGGTAATTGTTATGACTACCTATGCCGGCTATTCCACGGCCGCCATGGCCGACGGCGGATCGCATGCCATGGCTAAGATTGAGGAAAGACCATGATCAAGGACGAATTATCGCGCCGTACGCGAAGCGATCGTACGCAGGTGACCTTCACGAAGAGGGATCCTCCCGCCTGGCTGCTCGCCTTCTGGAAGGAGATCGACGACAAGACCTGGGGTCGAGGTTTCGACTGCCTGGCCGAGGATGCGATCTGCAATCTCGGCGTTGCCGACTGGCACGGCCGCGAGACGATCCGGCAAAACCTGAAGGCCTTCATCGATACCGGTTTCACCGCACATCACGACGTGCTGGAATATTGGGACAGTGCGCACCTCAAGGTGTTTCGCGGCAAGGTGCTGATGACGCCGGACGACGCCAGCCATCCTCCGCTCGCGCCGACCATGACCCACTTCTTTCACATGGATGAGTGCGACACGAGCCAGGTGAAGCATTGGTACGGTGCTGTCGGCCCGGTCGCATTTGCCTGAGCCAGCTGACAGGCATGCTACGCTCGTCGGCGTCGTGTGCCGAGGCAGGCGGCGCGGCGCAACCAACCCCGTCGCGGCGGAGCCGACGCGGGCTCAGCGTCGTCGCGGCAGGAGCGAGGCTCGAAGCGTGATGGCCAGCAGCAACGTCAAGGCCGCCGCCATCACGCCAAGCGGTGCGGAGCGGAGCTCCTGCGCAACCAGGATCCCGATCTTGACGAGTATCAGCAGGCCGCCGAGCGAGAACAAAGCCCAACCGAGGTTACGCACCATTTTCGCAGCCAAGCCTGCCGACTCCTCGCCCGAGGCGATGCTCCGCAGACCAGGAAGGCACATGGAGCAATCTCCTTTCGATCTAAGACACCGACGGCTGGGAATTCCTCACTCCGAATGGACAGCGGCAGAGGGAGCGCCCGATCGCCGCGCGGGCTCCGCGCCGGTGGCGCGCAGCCGGGCGACGGACCGCCGTAATCTCCGCTCCAAGCCGTCGACCAAGGTGAACACCACCGGCACTACCAGCAGGCTGAGGAAGGTCGATGTGAGAAGGCCCCCGATCACCGCGATCGCCATTGGCTGGCGGAAGCTGGCATCGGCGCCGAAGCCCAGGGCGATGGGCGTCATTCCGGCGATCATCGCTACTGTCGTCATGATGATCGGACGCGCGCGCATACGGCAGGCGTCGAGCAGCGCATCGGCGCGCGACAGCCCCCGTTCGGCTATGCCGAGGATCGCATATTCGACCAGCAGGATCGAATTCTTGGTGACGATGCCCATCAGCATGACCAGGCCGATCATCGCCGGCAGGTCGAGCGCGCTGCCGGCCACCAGCAGCGCCACGAATGCGCCGCCGACCGAGAGCGGAATCGCCGACAATATCGTGATCGGCTGGAGGAAGTCCTTGAACAGCAGCACCAATACGCAAAAAATGCACAGCACGCCGGCAACCAGCGCGGTGGCGAAACCGACTGCGATCTCTTCGCCGATCTCGGCACCGCCGGCAGGGTCCAGCGAAATGCCCGAGGGCATGGCGGCGATGGCCGGAAGCGCGTTGATCCTCGCCAGTGCGTCGCCCTGCGCCATTCCGTTCAAATCCGCCGTCACGGTGATGTGGCGCTCGCGATCGTAGCGATCGATCTGCGACGGTCCGCTCTCGATCGCGATGTCGGCGATGCTTGCCAGCGGCACCGGCCCGTCGCGCCCGGCAACGCGCAGATTGCCCAGCGTCTCCAGGTCCCGTCGCGCTTCGTCCGCGATCCGGGTGCGGATGAACAGCTGCCGATTGTCGAGGTTGAGCCGCGCCACGCGTGCGTCGAAATCGCCGCTCGTCGCGATCCGGACGACCTCGCCGATCGCATCGGTGGTGACGCCGCGCTCGGCGGCGCGCTGGAGGTCGGGCCGGATCACGATCTCGGGCCGGTCGAGGCTCGCAGTCGAAGCGATGTTCGATAGACTGCCGACTTCCCGCAATTCGCGTTCGAGTTGTTGCGCAGTCGCCGCCAGCGCACGCGAATCGCTGCCGGCGAGAATCAGCTCCAGCCGCTCGGTGCCGTCGCCGACGGCGAAGCGCGCACCCGGCACCTTGGCCAGCCGGTCGCGAACCACGGTTTCGATCTCCGACTTGGAGGGTCGCGACCCGCGCGGCGCCAGCAGCAGCGTCGTTGATGCGAGACGGACGCCGCTGGCGTCGTCCCCATCGCTTCCCGCCTGCCCTACGGTGGTGAATATGCCCCGGACGCCGGCGATACTCTCAAGGCCGACGCGAACCTCCTCGGCTACCGCGATCGTCGTGCCGAGCGCGGCGCCGGGCGGGAGCTCGATCGACAGTTCGGTCGTGCTGCGGTCGTCCGCCGGCAGGAAACCAGTCGGGATCAACGGCAGCAATGCGATCGACGCAGCGAGAAAGGCGAGCGTGGCCACGATCGTCGACTTGCGGTGGTCGAGGCACCAGCGCACGGCGGCGAGATACGGCCGCATGAGCCGCTGGTTCTCGGGCGCGGGCGCCGCGTCTCCCTTCAGGAGATAAGCGGCCATCATCGGCGTCAGCAGCCGGGCGACCAGCAGCGAGGCGAGCACGGCGATTACCGCGGTCCAGCCGAAGGGCTTGAAGATCAGTCCGGCGAAACCCGACATCATCGCAGTCGGCAGGAATACCGCGACCAAGGTCATCGTCGTCGCGATCACTGCCTTGGCGATCTCGGCGACGGCGTCCTCGGTCGCCTGCATGACCGGCTTGCCCATGCGCCGATGCCGCTCGATATTCTCGACTTCGACAATCGCATCGTCGACGAGGATGCCGACGATCGCGGCAAGCGCGAGCAGAGTCAGCGTGTTGAGCGAATAGCCAAGCCACTGCATCGCGGCGAAGGTCGGCAGGATCGAGAGCGGCAATGCAGTGGCGGCGATCAGCGTCGCGCGCCAGTCGCGGAGGAACAGCCAGACGACGAGGATCGCCAGCAGCGCGCCTTCGTAGAGCATCGCCATCGAGCCTTCATATTGCTCCACGGTATAGTCGACCGATCCGCCGACCGGCGTCAGGTTGAGGCCCGGATTGCGGCTCATGAGCGTGTCGAGCGCGGCGGCGACGCCTTTCGCCACCTCGGTCTCCCCTGCCCCGCGCGCACGATAGACCCGGAAGCCGATGACGGGCTTACCGTTCAGCGCCGCCGCCTGGGTGCGTTCGCCGACCCCGTCCTGGATCGTCGCGACTTGATCAAGGCGAATGCGACGCCCGTCGGCCAATACGATCGGCAGCGCCGCGAGTGCGGACGCCTGCTCCACGATCGCGACCGTCCGGATCGCCTGTTCGGCTCCGCCCAGTTGCGTGCGCCCGCCCGACGATTGCTGCTGCGCCTCGCGCAGGGCGCGCGAAACATCGCCCGCCGTCACGCCGAGCCCCATCAGGCGCGCAGGATCGACCGTCACGCGCACTTCCCGCTGGACCCCGCCCAGGCGTTCGACGCGCCCGACGCCGGCGACCGCGCGCACCGCCTTGGTCAGGCTGTCGTCGACGAACCAGGAGAGCTCCGTCTCGTCCAGCCGCGCGGAGGCGACCGCATAGACCAGGACCGGCTCCGCGGCGAAGGTGACGGCGCTGACAGTGGGCTGCAGCATATCGGCCGGCAGGTCCGATCGGATGCCGTCCATCGCATCCTTGGTCTGGATCAGCGCATCGGACAGCGGCTTTTCCAGATCGAATGCCGCCTCGATCCGCACGGTTCCGTCGGTGATCGACGTGGTGACGTGGCGCAGTCCGTCCAGCGAAGCGAGTGCGTCCTCGGCCTTCCGCGCGATCTCGGTCTCGAGCTGCGCCGGGGTGGCACCCGGGAGCGCCGCGACCACCGAGACCGAGGGCAGCGACATGTCGGGCAAATCCTGGACCGCCAGCATGCCGAACCCGCGAATGCCCGCAATGGCCAGCAAAACGAACAGCAGGATCGACGGGATCGGATTGCGGATCGACCAGGCGGCGAGGTTCATGGCCGGGCCTCGCGGGCGCCGGCAATGCGGACGACATCCCCGTCGCCTAGGAACCCTGCCCCTCTGCGGACGAGCCGCTCCTCGCCGCTGAGGCCGCGCAGGACCTCGACCAGATCGCCATGACGTCTGCCGATGGTCACGCCGCGCAACACGACTTGCGGAGCCGCCGCCGTCCCAGCGACTTGCAGGACGTAATTGCGTCCGTCGCGGATCACGATGCATTCCGCCGGCACGGCCAGCGCGGATGACTCGCCGAAGGCGATCTCGCCGGTCACGTACATCCCCGCCCGCGCCCGGCTGCCCGGCGCGACATCGGCGTAAACGACGGCGAGGCGGGTGCCGGCATCCAGCGCCGGCGCGGTCTGGCGAACCACTGCGCTCGCCCTGCTTCCGTCGGGAAGGACCAGCGCGATCCGCTGCCCGACGGCAACGGCATTGAGCTGGGGGGCGGTCAGCTCGCCACGCCATTCGAGCCGATTCTTGCGGATCATGCGGAACAGTTCCTGCCCGGACGGCACGACCGCGCCCAGCGTCGCGGTACGCGCGGTGATCACGCCGTCGTCGGGGGCGAGGACGAAGGTGTAGCGCAGCTCGAGGCGCTTAGCGGCAAGGAGTGCGGCCGCCGTCTTCGCTTCGGTCGCGAACTGGAGCACTTCCTGATCGCTGATCGCGCCGTTGGCCTGCAGTCCCTTCGCGCGCCGGTCATTCGCCGCCGCCTGCTCGTGACGCGCGAGCAACTGCGCCTCCTCGGCACGGAGCAATGCCGGGTTGAGCTGGGCGAGGACCTGGCCGTGCCGGACCTGGTCGCCGACATTCACCCGCACGTCGATCAGCTGGTAGCTGCCGATCTGGGTGCCGATGCTCGCTTCCTGCCACGGCGCAATGACTCCGGAGGCGGTCAGGTGCTGCGGCAAGACCACGCGTTCCGGATGGGCGACGGTTACGGTCAATTTGGGTCGCGGCGCGACCACGGCCGGCGGCGCTGCCATTGGCCAGAGCAGATACGCGCCGATGCCGAGCGCTGCGAGAAGGACCGCGGCCATGATTGCGCGCACGGCGATCGTCCGTCGCAACCGAGTCGCCGCTATCTGTTCGATCGTATCGCGCATCACCGAACATTCCCGCTTCCAGAGTCAATTTCGCCGGCCGGGGTGTTCCCGGAGCCGGGTCCGATGGGTGGCGCCTGCCAGGCGGTTCCGGTTCGTCGCACCAGCGCGACCCAGGCCCGCGCCCGGTCGGCCGCGGCGCCGACCGCGCTCTCCTGCGCCCGGTTCGACTGGCGGCGCGCCTCTTCGAGCTCCAATTGCGCGATCGAACCTGCCCGCCAGCGCGCTTCGCTGGCCGAGAGCGTGAACCGCGCCGCCGCGAGCGCCTCGCTCGAGGTCTCTATTCGCGCAGCGGCCGATTGCTGCGCAGCAAGGGCATCTTCGATGTCCCGTACGGCGGTGCGGAGCGCGAAGACGAGTTGCGCCACCGCCTCGCGGTACCTCGCTTCGGCAAGCCGCACGTTCGCGGCGCCGGCGCCGCCGTCGAAGAGCGGTGCCGTAAGTCCGGCGCCGATCGAACCGCTGACATAGGAATCGCTGGATCCGAGCGCCCGGAGCCATTGTCCGGTGAGCAATGCCGTCAAGTCGATCCGCGGTAGCCGTTGGGCCCGCGCGACGGCGATCTCCGACCACCGGGCGGCGACTTCGCGCTCGGCGGCCACCACCCCGGGATGCCGGAGAAGGATCGTGGCGGGAAGCGCCGGCGCGAAGGGCGGCGGCTCGGGCATCCGCATGTCGCCCTGCGTCGGTGTTTCCCTCGGCAGAAGTTGCAGCACCGTCGCAAGATCGAGCCCCGAGAGCGCCACCAGCGCATCGGCCAGCAGCCTGCACGATTCCGCCTGCGCGATCCGCTCGGTCCGCGCGGAGGCGAGATTGCTCTGCGCAGTGGCGGCCGCCACCGGCGCGACATAGCCGAACGCCAGCCGCGCCCGGATGATCTTCGCTTCCACTTCGCGCGAGGCGATGTCGCGCTCGCGGATGCCGTGGACGAGGTTGCACGCGCGAAGCGCCAGCGCGGTGTCGGCGATCTCGGCGACGATCGACAGGCGGGCCGCCTCCGCATCGGCGGTGCGCGCGGTCAGACGGTGCCGCGCGGCAGTCGCGGTTTCGCGAAGCCTACCCCAGAGATCGAGCTCCCACGCCAGATTGGCGCCGATATCGGCCGATGCCTGGGCGACGGTCGCGGTGCCCGAGCCCGCGCGGTCCTTCGCTCCCGACAGGTTCGCCGTGGCGCCGACGCTCGGCATGCGGCGCGCATTCTCCGCATTCGCCGCCGCCCGCGCCTGATCGACTCGCGCGGCCGCTTCGCCAAGCGTCGGATTGTCGCGCAGACCGGCCGCCACCAGCCGGTCGACGGCAGGATCGCCGAGCAGCGCCCACCAGCCCTCGCGTTCGATCGCTGCCTGCTGCGCCGCGCCGTCAGGGGCATTGTTCCATTCGGCGGGCAGATCGAGCGCCGGGCGCTGGTACGCGGGTTGCAGGGTACACCCGCCGATCAATGCGAAAGGCAACAGCATCGAACCGGCAAATCGTCTCACCACCAGAAAATAACTCCGCGTAACGGCGCGTCGGAAGACGACGGCGAGCTGCTCGCTCGCCGGGGAATGCGTCATCGAGGCGGACAAAAGGGCGCCCCCGCGAGGGGGGACGAGGGCGCCCCGGACAGCCGCTCAGAAGCGGAAGCTGACGAACCCCATGCCGAAGGGCTGCGTCTTGCGCTTCACGATCGGGCTGTCCTTGACTTCGCCCAGCAGCGTGGTGACGCCGCCCGCGACTCCCACGCCGATGCGATCGGTCAGGCGGTATTGGGCCCCGAGACTCGCCGTCGCATCGATGAAGCCACTTCCGGCACGATATTGCGGAAGCCCCGACGCAAGCGCTTGCTGCGCGGTCACGCCGAAATACCGGTTGTTGTTCTTCCGGTCGCCATAGGTCGTGCCGATAGACGCGCTGATCGCGAGCTTGTCGCTTATCCTGATCGGGTAAGACAGGCTCGCGTCGACCAGGACGCCCTTGGTATTGCCCGCGAGGATCTTGGTGCCGCCCAGCATGGCCTCGAACCCGAATTGCCGAAGCTTGACGAAGCCGCGCGCGCCCACCCCGTCCGAAAGCTTGCCGATCCCGACTGGCGCGTCCTGCTTGCGAAACCCGTCCGCGAAAGTCAGGCCGACGCCGGCAGTCACGTTCTCGCTGTCGAAGAGGTTGGCGCCGATACCGTCCTCGAAATTGACGAAGAAGCGGCCGAGCTTGATGTCGACCACCGGCAGCGGCTGGAACCGGTATTTATCCGAGCCCTGATATGCCGGCATATAGCCGCCACCGGCGCCGATCGCGATATGGTTCTCGTCTTCCCGCTCGGATGATTCGAGCTGGACCGGCACCGCGGCCTCCCCTCCTGCCGGGATCACCCCCTGCGCGGAAGCCGTCCCGGACCAGAAGCAAAGCGGCGCGGCCATGACCAATATCGCGCCACCGGACATCGTCTTCGTGAATTTCATGGATAATCCCACTAATTTGATTGTTTCGGTCAAGTTCAGCTCCAGCGGGGCGCCGGAAAGCAGCTTCCGTCGAAGATGAAGAGATTCCCGTCTGGCTGGGGTTGCGCACGCCGGCGCTGCCGCGACGGATCGACAAGGTCGTCGATCTTCTCGATCGTCTGGCTGCTGAAGCCCGCTTCGCGGAGCAGCGCACGCTCGGCTTCGACCCGGGCAGTCCCGCGCACTCGGCGAAGGACCGAATAGCGCCGCAACGCCTCCAGCTTTGGATTGGCGAGTGGCAGCGGGCTGGACGGCCATCCCAGGATCCAGCCGCGCCTGCGGCTCATAGGCCGCAGACTTGCGATCGAATCCGTGCGCGACAAGGCGACCACCGCCCTTTCGAGCGGCGTCAGTTCTTCGGACATCAGGGTTTCTCCTTCCGCCCTGAGACACCGCCAGGTCCGAAGACCCTCACCAAAAAAATGCGTCGGTGTTTGCAGCCTGCAAAGCTCGGAAAGTCCGAGTCCGAGCGTTGCGGAAAGCGTGCCTACGCGCGCTCAGAAGCGCGCATCGACCCCCAGCCGGACGGTGCGCGGCCGCAGCGGCGTTATCTGGTTCTGTCGGCTCAGTCCGAAGGGATTGCCGAACGCGAAGGTGTTCGCGCGCGCGTCGCCGAGATTGGAGACGTCCAGCGAGATCCCGAAGCGTGCAAAGTCGATCCGGGCGCCGATCGCGCTGACGATATACCGCCCTTGCATCACGTCCAGCGGCGGGCTCGCGCCCAGATGCGATTCGCCGACATAGTGCGCCGAAGCTTCGCCCGTCAGTATGACGTCGCGGCCCAGCTCAAACCGCCACTGGCTGCCGATCCGCACCCCGTCGCGGGGAATGTTCGGCAGCGTGATCGCATCGTTCGCTGCTGCCGGATCCGTCGCCACCAAATTGCTGTAGTTCAGGAAGGCCGCGGTCGTCAGTGTCCAGAACGGGGATGCACGCCACGTAATCTCGCCGTCCAGCCCGTAGATCCTGCCGCTGCCGATATTGGCCGTGATGGGAAGGCCCGAGCTGTCGACGAGATCCGCCTGGACGTGGTTCCAGTCTACCGCGAAGATGGCAGCGCGGACCGACAGCCGGTCCCGCGCTTTGTCTCGCCAGCGAACGCCGAGCTCGACCTGGCTCAGATCGTCTGCCTCGAACTCCTGGCTTTCGGTGGTCGAGCCGGATGCGACCGCAAACCCCCCGGGACGAAATCCCTGCTGGTAATGGAGGAAGGTCGACAGCGACGGCGACAGATGCCAATCGAGCGCCGCGCTTCCCGCGAAACGTGCGCGTGCATGCGACGATTCCTCCTTCCCGCCCGGGGCATCGTCGAGCAGCTTTCCAGCGCCGTCGGAGACGGTCAATCGCCCGCCGCCGGTTGCGACCAGCGATGATGCGATCGGGTAGGAAGCCTGTCCGAACAGCGAGAGCTCCACTTGCCGGTTGCGCACGCCCGCGATCTGGCCTGGGTTGTCGGGGGATCCCAGGAACCGCGACAGTCGGCTGATGCTGTAGATCCCCGACATGCCGGCAACCCATGGCGTCCGCCGGTCGCCGCCCGAAAGCCGTGTCTCGTTCGAGAGGAGCGCGATGTTGTTCTTCTCTTCGAAACGCCGGGGCGATGTCGTGCCATCCGAGCCGGTCGCGTCGAACACCGTCTTCAGATCGTGCGAGACCAAAGATGTCGTCGAGACCAGTTCGCTGCTGCCGAACACCGGGCGCCGCGCAGTGACGTAAAGGAGGCGGTAATCGTTGCGGAATGGCTGGGCGAGGGCGTTGCTCCGCTCGAGCGGCGGATCGCCGCGCAGGATATATTGCCCATCGTCGGTCGTGATGTTCTGAGCCACCACGCCCGCGTCGATCGTCCATCCCGCCAGATCGTCCATCCGGAACATCAAACGCTGGCCGAAGCTCAGGCTATCGTTGATGTCGTGCAGGTTTCGCGAGGGATCGTCGATATAGCCGGGCTCGCGCGTGGCATAGACGACGAGACGCAGCGCCATTCGCCCCTTGGCGAGCGGCAGATTGAGCATCGCCGCGGCGTCGCCCCCCACCCCGCCGAAACGAGTCGCGCTGACGCCGGTGGACGCGGTCGCATAAGTCTCCGCGCTGTCGGGCGCATTGGGAACGAGCCGCACCACGCCGCCCAGCGAGCCGGCACCATACAGCGTGCCCTGCGGCCCGGCGAGCACCTCCACTCGCTTCAGATCGTAAAGGTTCAGGTCCGGGTCGGGCGCATTATAGTTGAGCCGCGCGTCGCCGAGATATTGCCCCACCGTCGCCTGTGTGGGTCCGTTGAAGCTGCTGTCGGAAATGCCGCGCACGTAGAGCTTGTTCCGGCCGCGGCCGAGATTGGTCGAGCTGAGCGTGGGCAGCGTCTCGGTCAGCGCGGCCGTTCCTCTCGGCCCGTGGCGGGAAAGCCAAGCCGGCTCGAAGTCGACGATCTTGGCCGAACCCGGATAGTTGTCGAGCAGAATATTCTGCTTGCTGGCAGTGACGATTATCTCCTCCGGCACGGCGGGCGGAGCGGAGGTTGCGACAGCTGCCGGCTTCTGACTGACCAAGCGAGGTTTCGCGCGCGCCTTTACGATCCGCACGGTGGCCTTGTCATAGAACACGGCCTCGGCGCCGGTTCCCCGCAACGCCCGCTCCAGCGCGGCACGCGCGGAAAACGTGCCGCGCACCCCCGGCGAGAGCCGCCGCGCGAGTTCGGGATCGGTGACGGCGACGGTTATTCCGGCCTGCGCGCCAATGGCTGCGGCGACCTCACCAAGCTGACCCGGCGCGATGTTGAACGTCTCTGCCCGGGCGGTGCTGGCCGCACCGAGGCCTAATACGATCGCGACGACGGCCGCCGCCCGCTTATTGCCCCGCACTGCCGACCGGTTTCATGATCCACCCGTCAGACCCCTTTTCGAGGTTCACATTCAAGGCGAGCTGCAAGCGCCGGAGCTGCTCGGGTCCGGTGCCATCGAGCATGATCGTTCCTGAAAACGGCCGATCGCCCAGGCCGGGCGCGACGGTGACACGCAAGTCCATCGCACGGCTGAGGTCGGCCGCCACGCGCGACAGCGGGGCGGCGGAATAGACCAGCGATCCGGTTTTCCACGAGCCCACCCGATCGACCGGAACCCGAGTCACGTCGACGGTATCCGACGCCTTGCGGTCCACCAATGCCTGCCCCGCGCCCAGTGACACCGCGCTCCGTCCGGGATTGTAGACGACTTTTCCTTCGGCAACCGCCACTCGGACTTCGTCGGTCTCATGGACCACGTTGAACACGGTCCCGGCGTCCTCGACGATGTTGTCGCCGACCTCGAGCCGGAAGGGTTCCGCGCTGTCGTGCCGGACGTGGAAGAGCGCCTCCCCCTTTGCCAGGGCAGCGAAACGGGGATTTTCGCGATCGAAAATCATCCGCGTTGCGCCGTTCAGCGTCACCTGCGTCGCCGGATCGAGCTGGACCAACTGCCGTTCGCCCGGTCGCGTGGCCACCTCGTAGCGGCTGGATTCGGCCTGCGGCAGCAACAGGAAGGCGCCGGCCACCGAGGCGGCGAGTGCGCCGCCCGCGAGGCCCCAGCGCCACCCGCGCCGCGCCGGCGGTTCTGGCTGCGCCTCGGCATCGTTTGCCGCCTCTCGAATGACGACGTGCGGAAGCAGGGGCTCGAGCGCGAGATCGGTCTGCTCGATCGAATCATAGGCGGCCGCATGGCGCGGGTCTTCCACGAGCCACTCGGCGAAACCCTCCCAAATCGCGTCGTCGCCATCGCGCAGCCTTATGTGCCACTCGATAGCGCGCGCCTCGATGCTGTCCGGCGTCTCAGATGGCATGGCGGCCTCTTTCCCCTGTGAGACTCCGCCGACTCGAATGATCCTCATCCAGCCGCAGCTTCGCGACGGAAATCGCTTCATAGGCCCTTGCGAGATGCTTTTCGACCGCGCTGACGCTGATGCCGAGTTCCTCGGCAACCGCGCGCTGCGGTTCTCCGTCGATCCGGAAGCGGCGAAAGATGACCCGCGTCCGTTCGGGCAAACCATCCAGAACCCGCTGCAAGATCGCGAGTTGCTCGCGCGCGATGAGTTCGGTCTCGACCGAGGGCTGGTCGTCCGCCTCTCCGTCACCGCCATGCGCGCTCACCCAATCCTCTTCGCGGCGCTCACGCCGGCCGGCGGTGCGCCGATGCAGCAGGAAATGGTTATTGGTCATCTTGTAGAGATAGGCGCGCGGCTGCGCGACAGGTCCCGACACGTCAGCAAGCAGCTTGATATTCACATCCTGCAGGATGTCCTCCGCCTCGTCCGGGGAAGCCCCGCGGGTCTGGAGAAAGCGCGACAAGGCCGGGCGCAATTCCGCGAACAGGGGAATGAGACCGCCGCCACTCAACATGTTCATGCCCACATTCGGCTTTCGGCAGCAGCGATAGTCGATGGATGCTCGATCTTTGCCCGCCTTGATCGCATCGATGCCCGACTGGGCAGCCATGATGGCATCCCGAGGCGCTCTATTGCATCGCTGCCGGAAAAACGTCAACGCCGCTGCCGCGTGCGTTTCCGGCCGACCCAGCGCCCGACCTCGGTACGATGCAGCCTGGGTGACTCCGGAACCTTGTCGACGGGGGACTTGCCTGGCTCCCTCCGCCTCCAACCACTGGTAGCGCTATCACTCCCGCGCTAGACTGATCAAAACGGGGGGGGAATGGCGATGGATTCTCGGGAAGAGGGAGAACATCGAGGCATCACGCGGCGCTTTCTGCTCGGTGGGTCCGCGGCGGCGGCGGTCGGCTTTTCCACCCAGCCGACATCGGCGGCCGCCGAGGCACTCGAAGCGCATGCGCATCGCCTCTGGTATCGGCAGCCGGCCGAAAAATGGACCGAGGCCCTGCCCGTCGGCAACGGCCGGGCGGGCGCGATGGTGTTCGGCGGGGTGGCGCGCGAGCGGCTGCAGCTCAACGAGGACACATTGTGGTCCGGCGGCCCGTATAATCCCGTCAATCCGTCGGCACACGCGGCGCTGCCCGAGGTTCGACGCCTGATATTCGCGGGCCTTTATGCCGAGGCGCAGGCGCTGGCAGACGCGAAACTGATGGCCCGGCCGCTGAAGCAGATGGCGTACCAGACGGCCGGCGATTTGTTGATCGAGATGCCTCAGCTCGCCCAGGCCGAAATTCGCGACTATGAACGTGAACTCGACCTCGATGCCGCCCTTGCCACCACGCGCTTCGCGGCGAATGGAACGCGCTTCCACCGCGAGGTCGTCGCCTGCCCGATCCGACAGATCATCGCGGTTCGGCTGTCTTCGGATCGATCCGGCGCGATCAGCTGCGAATTGGGGCTTTCTTCGCCCTTGCAACGCAGGTTGGTCATCGAAGGCGACACGATCGTGCTGTCGGGCCGGAACGGCGACATGGGGGGTGTCGCCGGCGCGCTACGCTTCGAGATCCGTGTACGCGTGTTCACCCGCGGTGGCACCTTCGCCGCGCGCGATGGCAAGATCGCGGTGGAGGGCGCGGACGAGGTGACGTTGCTGATCGCAATGGCGACGAGCTTTCGACACTTCGACGATACCGACGCGGATCCCACCGCGTTCACCCCTGCCCGGCTCGATGCGGCGGCGGTAAAGAACTTCGCCGAAATCGCGGCCGACGCTGCCGCCGAGCACCGCCGCCTCTACCGCAACGTCCGGCTGAACCTCGGGCGCAGCGCCGCTGCCGACCAGCCGACGGATGCGCGCATCCGCACGAGCGAAACCGCAACCGACCCGGCGCTGGCCACGCTCTACTTCAATTACGCGCGCTATCTGCTGATCTGCGCCTCGCGGCCGAAGAGCCAGCCCGCCAATCTGCAAGGGATTTGGAACGAGAGCCTCGATCCGCCCTGGGGCTCCAAATACACGATCAACATCAACACCGAGATGAATTACTGGCCCGCCGAGGTGACCGGCCTCGCCGAATGCACGACGCCCCTGATCGAGATGATTCGCGAACTCGCCGAAACCGGCGCGCGGACGGCGCGCGAGATGTATGGCGCGCGCGGCTGGGTCGCGCATCACAATACCGATCTGTGGCGCGCGACGGCGCCGATCGACGGCGCGCAATGGGGCCTGTGGCCCACCGGCGGGGCATGGCTGTGCACCCATCTCTGGACCCGCTACGAATATGGCCGCGACACGAAGTGGCTCGCGACGGTCTATCCGTTGATGCGCGGCGCCGCCGAGTTCTTCGTCGATGCGCTCCAGCGCGATCCCTCGACCGGTTTCCTGGTCACCAACCCGTCGCTCTCGCCCGAAAACCGGCACCCGCACGGTGCCTCGCTGTGCGCCGGGCCGGCGATGGACATGCAGATCCTGCGCGACCTGTTCGATCAGACCGCCGCCGCCGCCGATGTGCTCGACACAGACGCGCCATTCGCGGCGCAGTTGCGAACGCTCCGCGGGCAATTGGCACCCGACAAGATCGGCGCGCTCGGCCAATTGCAGGAGTGGCAAGAGGATTGGGACGCCGCCGCGCCCGAGCGCGACCACCGGCATGTCTCGCATCTCTACGGGCTCTACCCGTCGCACCAGATCAACCTTCGGGACACCCCCGCCCTCGCAGCCGCGGCCAAGCGCTCGCTCGAATTGCGCGGGGACGAATCGACCGGCTGGGCCACCGCATGGCGGATCAACCTCTGGGCGCGGCTCGGCGAGGGCGAGCATTCCCATCGGATCCTCAAATTCCTGCTCGGGCCGGGCCGCACCTATCCCAATATGTTCGACGCACACCCGCCCTTTCAGATCGACGGCAATTTCGGCGGAGCGGCGGCGATCACCGAGATGCTGCTGCAAAATCGCGGCAACGAGATCCTGCTGCTGCCGGCGCTTCCCGAGGCCTGGCCGGCCGGGTCGGTCCGTGGGCTGCGGGCCCGGGGGGCGTGCACCGTCGATCTCGAATGGCGCGCGGGGCGGTTGCGGCACGCCGTCCTGGTGAGCGCGGTCGGCGGCGAGTTTCGCGTGCGGCTGGGCGCGCGAAGCGTCTCCGTCATGCTCCGGCCCGGACGGCCGGTGCGTCTCACCGGCGCGACGCTGCGCGCACGGCTAGACGGCTAACCTTACTTGGGAAGGGCGACCGGCTTCGCGACGCTGAAGCCGGCGCTCTGCCCCGCCACGCCGGTGCCCGGCTGACCCGAGCCGACGGTGACGCGATAGTCGCCCGCCAGCACCTTGCGCACGCCCTCCACGGTGACGGCGCTGAGATCGCGCGGCGAGAGATCGAAGCGCAGGATGCGCGCCTCGCCCGGCTTGAGCGTCACCCGCTGAAAGCCACGCAAGGCGATCCGAGGCGCACCCGGATCGTCGGGAAAGTCGAGGTAGAGCTGCGCTACTTCGTCGCCCGCGCGGCCGCCGGTGTTGCGCACCTCGGTGGTCACGCGAAGCCCCTTGGCGGCGTCGCCGCCGGACGGGGTCACGGTCAGCGGGCCATAAGCGAATTGCGTGTAGCTGAGGCCGTATCCGAAGGGATAGACTGGCGTTCCGGTAAAATAGCGATAGGTCCGGCCGGCCATGCCATAGTCGCCGAACGACGGCAGATCGTCGATGCCGCGATAAAAAGTGAGCGGCAGGCGGCCTGAGGGGTTGGTTCGGCCCGAAAGCACATTGGCTATCGCCAGCCCGCCGGCCTGGCCGGGGTACCAGGTCTCGAGGATCGCCGACGCATTCTCCTTGGCCCAGGCAAAGTTGAGCGCGCTGCCGTTCATTGCGACGAGAATGATCGGCTTGCCCGTCGCTTTCGCCCGTTCGAGCAGCGCCTGCTGATCGGGCGGAATGTCGAGCGTCGTCTTGTCGCCGCCCTTGAAACCGGGAACCTGGACCGGCGATTCCTCGGCTTCGAGATCCGACGTCAGTCCGACCACCGCGACGAGCACATCGGCCTGCGCCGCGGCCGCCCGGAGGTCGCGCTCGGGCGTCGCGGTGATGCGCTTCCACACCAGCCCCACGCCGGTCGTCCCGGTATGCGCGTCGCCGCTCACCACGATCGGATAGCGCTTGCCCCTTTTGAGCCGCACGGTCTTCATCGTCGGCAGGCTGCCCCAGGGCGCGTCCTTGAGATCGACGAACGGTTTGCCGGCGAAGCGCATCGTGCCGCTCATGAAGCCCGACAGGCCCAGCCGGTAGCTGCCGGTCTCGGGCGGGACGATGAAACCGGTCCAGATCACGCGATGATGATCCGACACCTGGGCCAGATCAAGGCTGCGACCGTTGACCCCGGGCTCGATGCGCGTGGCCACCGGCGTGTCGGCAAAGCGCGCCTTGGCGACGTAATCGGCCATGGCGCCAGGGACGAAGCGCGCCGGTGGCATGCCGAGGACATTGAAGTACCGCGCGAGCAGGCCGGGGCGGCCGTCGGGGCCGCGCAGCGCGGTCACGGGGATGGGATCGCCATCGGTGTAGGTCTCGGCGAACGGGACATGATTGATGCGCGTGCCCGGCAGCGCGCGGCGTAGGCCGTCGAGCACCGAGATCGGCGTGCCCGACAGCGGCGACGAATAATTGCCGCGCAGCACCCGCGTCGCGTCACCGAGCGGACCGATCACCGCGATCCTCAGCCCCGGCCGCAGCGGCAGAATTCCGTCATTCTTGAGCAGGACAAGGCTCTTCTCCGCCGCCGACAACGCCGCGGCAGCGTGCGCGGGGGCGCCGATCGCTGCGATGCTGCCGCCAGGCTTGCGCACTCCGGCGAGATCGCCGACGCGGTAGCGCGCGGAGAACAAGCGGACGAGCGTGCGGTCGACATCGGTTTCTGTGATCAGCCCGCGGGCAAGCGCTTCGCGATAGCGTTCGCCGAGCCCGGCGGTGTCGGAAAGCGTTGCGCCGTGGCACTCGCTGTCGACACCGGCGCGCATCGCCGCCGCGACTGCCGCCGCCGGGTCGGGCGCATAATGATGGTTGTCGCTGATATCCTTTACCGCGTCGCAATCCGACACGACATACCCGCTGAAGCCCCAGGCGCCGCGAAGATATTCGCCGAGCAACATGTCGCTGGCGCAGGCTGGCTGGCCGTCGATGCGGTTATAGGCGCACATCACCGACCCGGCCTTCCCCTCAACGATCGCGGCGCGGAACGCGGGCAGATAGGTGTCTTCGAGATCGTGGCGCGAGACGAAGACATTCGCGCTGTGGCGGGTCGATTCGGGGCCGCTGTGCACCGCGAAATGCTTGGGCGTGGCGATCACATTCGGCAGGTCGGCATCCGGGCCCTGCATGCCGGTGACATAAGCGACACCCAGCCGCGCGGCGAGATAAGGATCCTCGCCATAGGTCTCCTGTCCCCGGCCCCAGCGCGGATCGCGGAAGATGTTGATGTTGGGCGACCAGGTATCGAGCCCGGTGCCGATCCGCCCCATCCGGCCGGTCTGCCGCGCCAGAGCGTGGAGACCCTGCACTTCGGCACCGATCATCCCGGCGACCTGCTTGACGAGCGGCGCATCGAAAGTCGCGGCGAGCCCGATCGGCTCGGGGAAATTCGTCGTCGGCAGCGAGCCCAGCGCGCCGTGGAGCGATTCGGTCCACCAATTATAGGCGGGCACCTCGAGCCGCGGGATCGCCGGCGCGGTGTTGAGCAGTTGGTCGAGCTTCTCGTCGAGGGTGAGCTTGGCGACCAGATCGGCCGCCAGCTTGTCGGCGCCGGCCCGCGCGCGCGATGCGGCTTCCTGCGCCTGGGCCGGTGGCGCGGAGACGGCGCTCGCCAGCAGTAACGCCGCGAACACGGCCAGGGATCTAGTCATGGGGAATCCTCTGTTCAGGCGATGGATCGTGCGATCACGTCGCGATGCAGCATCATTTTCCGACGGGATATTCGAAGATCGTCACCGATATCGGATCGACGGTGAGCGCGCGGCCGGGCGCCGGCACGCGCTTCTCGCTGATCGTCACTCCCGCCGGCGCGCCGACCTTGTTTTCCGCGTCGATCGATCGGCCGGTGAGCATCCACCGAATGCCCGCCCCGCCCGGCTTGAGACCGCGCGGTTCGAGCTGCAGGCGCTGGGGCTCGTAGGTGGCGTTGACCACGGCGATGCGCAGCCGCCGGCCATCGGGGCTCAGCCCGGCGATGACGTCGAGCGGCCAGGTCGCGCTCCCTGCCTTCACCTGCGGATGCGCGAAGCCGACCGAATGACGCGGGTCGGGCTGCGGAACATTGCCCTCGACTGCCAGCGGGATCGTACCCGCGCCGAAGTGCTCGCCGTATAGTTTGAACACCGTACCGGTGGTGTTGAGCGTCGACGCCGTGGGGGTGATGTCCATCGTCGAGGCGCCGGTGGTGAAGGCGCTCATCGTCAGGAAATCGGTGTGGCGCAGCATTTCCTGCATCACCATCGCGTAGCCCAGCGCATTTTTGAGCGTCGGCTTGCCGAAATAGGCATATTCGTCGATCGACAGGAAAGTCTTGCGCGCGGCGATCGCCGGGAAGCGCTGCTGGTAGATCTTCCACTCCTCCGCCTTCATCCGCACATGGTTCGAAGGCGCGCGGGCATATTCGATCAGCTCGGCGTCGGCGGGGGCGTTGGGGCGCTCCTCCGGGCGATCGTACCAATGCTCGCTGATCCCGTCGAAGGTGTCGATCGCATGGGCGAAGAAGCCGCCGGTCCAGTCTTCCTCGGTGCCGAACTTGTGCTGGATGCTCTGGAGCGTCGAATTCTCCTTGACGTCGCGCGGATGAAGCTGGTCGGGCATCGCACCCGAGGCGATTAGCGTGATCGAAGGGTCGACTGCGCGCATTCGCTCGGCGAACTCGCGATGCTTGATCAGATAATATGCGAGGCTGGTCTTGCCGATCTGCCACCAGCCATAGGGTTCGTTGCCGATATTCCAGAAGCGGACGCCGTACGGTTCGGGATGGCCGTTGGCCGCGCGCTTCGCACCCCAGTCGCTGGTCGCCGGACCGTTGAGATACTCGACTTCCTCGGCGGCGGAGTTTGCGTCGCCCAGCCCGGCATTGACGGTGACATAGGGCTCGACGCCGAGGATGCGAGTGAGCCGCATCCACTCGTCCATGCCGATGTCGTTAGGCTGCATCGCGCTCCACGCGTGATCGAACATCGGCGCCCGCCGATCGCGCGGACCGAGTGCGCCGTGCCAATCCCAATCCGACAGGAAATTGCCGCCCGGCAGTCGCCAGAAGCCCGAGTTGAGCGATTTTGCGATGGTTGTGGTGTCGGCGCGCCAGCCGTCGACATTCTCCGAAGGCATCAGCGAGACCGCGGCGACCCGGAAGCGGCCCGCACCCGTGCCGGTGATTTCGAGCCGCGCGTCGAGGGTGTCGGCGCCCGGCGCGAAAGCGAAGGCGACGCGCTGCCACGCGGGCCCGACGGCGGGGAGCGTGACGACCTGCCGGTCGTTTGCGCCAACACCCCAAATCAGCGCCACCTGTACCCTGGCGGTGGCATCCCCCGATAGCCAGAGTGATCCGGTGTATTGCGCATTGCTCGCGACCCCGATGCCGGATTGTGCGAGACCGTGCGGGGTTTCCCCGACCGCGACGCTGGGGCTGTGCGGGCCGACGAACGGATCCTGCACGTCCATCGTCACTGCAGCGTCGCCGCCGATCGGACGCCATTTGCGATAAAAGACCCCGGGCCGGCCCTCGGCGTTCGGCGGCGGCGGAACATCCCGCGCCTCGGACACGACCGGATAGTAGAATTTGCGATCGTCGAGCATCTCCGCCCACAAGGTGCGGGCCACCAGCCCGCCGATCGGCTCGATGAACATGCCATAGGCATAGCGCGTGACCGGCGCCGACCGCTGCGAGCCCTGGATGGTCGCGCGTATGTCCTGTGCCGCCAGCGGCGCCCCCCGCGCGCCGAGAATCAACGCGAGCATCGCCGTTGCCGCCAGCCTCATCCATCCCTCCATTGTGTTATCGGTTATAGCCGTTATGCGTAACGTTAGCGCTACCATTCCGCCAGCCCCCTTCGACGCAATTCAAGGTTCGGGAGCGAGAAGGGGATGCCAATATCGGGCCGGTCGACAACGGGCGATCTGTCGCAGGGAGAGTGAAGCGATGACGAACCGGTTTGCGTACATGCTGGGTCTCGCATTGGCCTTGGTCGCAAGCGGTCCGGCTGCGGCGCAGGTAGCGACTCGCGTTCCGGCACCGGTGCCGGGCGCGCTTTCGGCAACCATCGAGCGCATCAAGGTGCACTCTCCCACCATCGTCGGCAATCTCGAGGGCGAGGCGGCGGATCGCGACGTGTTGGTGGTGCTGCCCCCCGGCTACGCGCGAAGCCCGAAGAAGCGCTATCCGGTGCTCTATGCGCTCCACGGCTATTCGATCGGCGCCGAGCAATGGATCAAGGAGATCCATGTTCCGCAGACGATCGAAGGCGCCTTTGCCAAGGATGCGAACGAGATGATCGTCGTGCTCCCCGACAGCAAGACGGTGCATAACGGCTCTATGTATTCGAGCTCGCCGACCACCGGCGATTTCGAGGCGTTCGTATCGCGCGATCTGGTGCGCCATATCGACGCGCATTATCGCACGCTGGCGGTGCGGGAGAGCCGCGGGCTGGCCGGGCATTCGATGGGCGGATACGGCACCGCGCGCATCGGAATGAAGCACGCCGAGACGTTCGGGGCGATCTATATGATGAGTCCGTGCTGCCTGTCGCCGCGCGATCCGGCGCAGTTCAACGCCGCAACCGGCGAGGCACTCGCCAAGGTCAAGTCGCTGGAGGAAGCGCGCAGGCTCGGCTGGGGCGAACGCGCGCAGCTCGCCACTGCCGCGGCATGGTCTCCCAATCCCAAAAATCCGCCCCTGTACCTGGACCTACCCGTCAAGGACGGCGTGGTGCGGCCCGAAATACTGGCAAAATGGGCGGCGAACGCGCCGCTCGCGTTCATCGACCAATATGTCGGCAATCTCCGGCGCTACAAGGCGATCGCCATCGATGTCGGCGATCGCGACGGGCTCAAGGACGACGCCGCGAAGCTGCACGAGGCACTCGACCGTTACGGCATCGCCAACAGCTTCGAAATCTATCCTGGCGATCACACGAGCGATGTCGCCGCGCGCTTCCAGGAACAGGTGATCCCGTTCTTCAGCAAGCATCTGGTGTTTGCGGCGGCGCGGTAGCGAACTCACATCGACGAGCGCGTATCCTCGAGCGCCAGCTCGACGAGCACCCGCATCGCCTCGCTCGCCGCCTCGGGATCGCCCGCCGCTATGGCTTCGTAGACACGCGCATGATCGGGCAGCGGGTCGCGGGGCAGCGCGCGCGTCCGCTGTTTGAACTGAGTCGTCCAGTTCACCGCCGCGCCGATGCTCGCACTGAGCGCGATCAGTGCGTTGTTGTGCGTGGCCTGCAGCAGCGCGCTGTGAAAGTCGCGATCGGCCGCCCGGCCGGCCTCGGTCGCCAGCGTGAACCGGCGCATTCCGGCCAGAGCGTTCTTCATCGCCTTGAGATCGGCCTTGTCGCGTCGCCCGGCGGCGATGCGCGCGGCCGCCGGCTCGACGATCGCGCGCAACTCGAACAAGTCGCGGACGAATTCCAAATCGGGCTCGCCCGAGAACGCCCAGGCCAGCACGACGGGGTCGAGCATGTTCCAGCGGCTCCGGGGCAGCACCCGCGTTCCCGCCTTGGTGCGGCTTTCGACCAGCCCTTTCGCGGCGAGCACCTGCACCGCCTCGCGATAGGCGCTGCGCGAAACGTCCAGCGCCTCCGAATTGGCGACTTCGCCGGTCAGTCGCTCGCCCGGGGCGATGCTCCCGGAAACGATCGCCGTGCCGAGATAATGGGCAACCGCGCCGCGCAGCCGCCGGCCGCTGCCCTTGGCAGACGCGGACAGCGGCGCGATCGAGGCCATGGGCGCCGGGGCGTCTTCGCTGTCCGATGCCATATGCCCGATCTCCCCCATGCGCCGCGCGTTATCCCCAGCCCGGCCAGCGAGCGCAAGGCGTATGGCGTATTAGTCCGAGTACAGAGCGCGTGCTAATAATCGTCCCTGCGCCGGGGGGATGGGCGACGAGAGGAGCTGGGCGCGACCGAATTGCTGCGAACGCAATCGCTCGCTCCGTCACTCCTCGATCTGGAGCATTGCGACCGACTTGCCCGGCAGCTCGATCTGCGCACCTCCCTTGATCGCCTTGGCCGCGAACGGCTTCGGGACGACGGTCATCGGCGCTTCGAAGCTGTTGTTCGAGTCCACCCGCGGCGCCGTCAGCACTTCGCCCCGCGCAGCGCGCACCTGCAAACCGGCAAAGTGCGCGTCGATCCGCACCGGACGGTTCGGGTCGAGATTGGTCAGCGCCAGCCAGAGCTGGCCTGCCTTGTCCCGCACCGCGACGGCATCGACGCGCGGCAGCGTGATGCCGCCCTGCGAATAGGTGGCGGCATCGAAGCGTACCGGGATCAGCGTCGCATCCTGGAACGGCAAATACATCTTGAAGACGTGATAGGTCGGGGTGAGCACCATCTTGCCGCCGTCGGTCAGGATCATCGCCTGGAGGACGTTCGCCATCTGCGCGATGTTGGTCATCCGCACCCGATCGCCATGCCGCGCGAAGATGTTGAGGTTGAGCGCGGCGATGATCGCGTCGCGCATCGAATTCTGCTGCTGGAGGAAGCCGGGATTGGTTCCCGGCGTCGGCGCGAGCCACACCCCCCATTCGTCGACCGCCAGCGAAACCTTCTTCTCGGGGTCGTATTTGTCCATGATCGCCGAATGCTTCGCGATCAGCGCATCCATGCCGAGCGTCGCCTTGACCAGCCGCGCATAGCCGCCCTCGTCGAAGCCGGTGCTGGGATAGGAAGGGGGCCAGCCGCCGGTGGTATAATGATGGAGCGAGAGGCCCTCGATGTTCCAGCTCCAGTCGTGGCTCTTCCACGCCTTCATCACACCGTCGGTGTACGCCGGATCATCGTCGCTCGGGCCGACCGCGATCCGCTGCATCGCCTCGGCACCGGTCTGCGCCGGATTATAGTTGCGGACGAACCGCGCGAACGGCTTCATCACGTCGGTATAATGTTCGGGCGTCATCGCTCCGCCGCACGCCCAGCTCTCGTTGCCGAGCCCGAGATACTTGACCTTGTACGGCGCCTTGCGCCCGTTCTTCGCGCGCTCCTTGCCCGCCGTCGTCGCCGGGTCGGCGGTCATGTACTCGATCCATTCGGCGGCTTCGGCGACGGTGCCCGACCCGACATTCACCGAGACATAGGCTTCGCTGCCGATCTGATCGACGAAGTCCATGAACTCCTCGGTCCCGAAGCTGTTGGGTTCGGTGGAGCCGCCCCAGTTCGAATTGATCGTGACTCGGCGGTCTTTCGCCGGGCCGATGCCGTGACGCCAATGATATTCGTCGGCGAAGCACCCGCCCGGCCAGCGGACGTTCGGCACCCGGATCGCGCGCAACGCCGCGACCACGTCCTTGCGGATGCCGCGGACGTTCGGGATCGGCGAATCCTCGCCGACCCAGACGCCGCCATAGATGCCGGTGCCGAGATGCTCGGCGAACTGGCCAAAGATGTTGCGGTCGATCCTGCTGCCCGGTTTCGACGGGTCGACCGTCACCACGACGGGGGCGGAGGATCCGCTCTGGGCAAGCGCCGGCGGCACCGGCACCAAAGCGAGCGAAATCGCGGCGCCCGCGCGGACGAAATCGAACATCTTCCCTCCCAATATCAGCATTCGACGATCGCGAGACCCGGCGTGCCGGCGGTCAATGCGCGCGCTCCAGCATGCCGTGCATCCCGATCCACCGCACGAACGAGTCGAACCAGCCGGTGCTCGTCGTCTTCTTCGGATACATGCCGAAGCCGTGCCCGCCTTGTTCGAACAGATGGAACTCGGCTGGCCGCTTGGCCGCGCGCCAATTGTCGATCAGGCCGATTCCGCCATTGGCGAAAAACGGATCGTCGGCGGCCAGCGCGACGAACATCGGCGGTGCGTCGGCGGGGACGGTGACTGCGGCAAGCGGCCCGTAGATATTGCCGATGAATGCCGGCTTGGCATCCTCGCCCGCGAGCGTGGTCGCCAGCGTCAGCATCGCCCCGGCGGAAAAGCCCACCATGCCGATGCGGTCCTTGTCGACGTGCCATTCGCCCGAGCGGCGGCGGATCAGCGCGAAGGCGGCGCGTGCGTCGGCGATCTGCGGAGCCAGACCCGCCATTGCCTGCTGAGGGTCCATGCGCGGCCGCTGCGCGGTCGCGGAGAACATCTCCTTCATCGAACGCTCGAACCCCGGCATGTCGGCGGGGGTCTGATTGAGCCGGTATTTGAGCACGAAGGCAGCCACGCCCTTTGCGGCAAGCGCTTTGGCGACGTCCCAGCCCTCATTCTCCATCGAGAGCGTCCGGAACCCGCCGCCAGGGGCGACGACGACAGCGGCGCCGGTCGCGCGGGCGGGATCGGGCAGGAACGGAGTCAGCGTCGCGACGGTGACATTCCGGGCGAAGACACTGCCATATTGGCTATGCCACGATTCGGCCGCGGTCGCGCCCGGCAGCGGGCCGGTATCCAGCGTGATCGCGCTGGGCTGCGCCGGGATCGCGATCGGCGTCATCTTGTCTTTCTGGGCACTCGCCGGCGACGCGACGGCGCAAGCCAGAGCGAGCGACGCTGCAATACCGCGGGCACGCCAGATTCTGCGCAAGGGCCTCGAGCTTTCGATCGGATTCATGACAGGTCCCTCCTCTGCTTTCTGCCCGATGGCGGCTGATGCCTCGGGCTATATCGTTTCAGTGGCTACTGCTCGGTCCGACCGGACATCGCGAGCGCCAAGTTAGCGCTACCATATCTATTAGTCGGACATTATCAAACGAGATATGGACGCAATCGATCGGAAAATCGGCCGGCGGCCCTCCGGGTAGCCGGCCGGCACGAGATCAGAATTTGAACCGGACGCCGGCGCGGTAGATGCGGCCGACAATGTCGTACAATGCCGGGTTCGCGTTGTTGGGCGACTTTGCCGGATCGTGATCCAGGACATTGTCGACCTTGAAATAGCCGGTCACCTGTTCGGTGAAGTTGTAGGTTCCGCCGACATCCAGATAGAAGGCACCGGGCATGAAGTTGCTATCGATCGTCGGCGCGATCGCGGTCGATACCGGACAGTTGCCGGCCGAGCAGACGACATATTGGTTGCCGTAATTGCCGTCGGTGAACCAACGTTCCTGCACCGTCAGGCTGAGCCGGTCGTTGGTATAGGTCTGCACCCCCAATACCTTCCAGTGCGGCGTATTCCCGGTGTTGACGCCTGCGGAGTCCGTCGGCGCGGTGCCCGGAAGCCCAGCCTCGGTGATGTACTCGCGGATATGCGTCGCCAGTGCGCGGAACGTGAAGCTTCCGGGAAGCCCCAAGGGCTGGCGCCATTGATAGCTGGCTTCGATATCGATCCCGCTGGTCTTGATCGAAGCGAGATTGAACGATTGCACGTTGATGAAATTCGGGCCGTTCGGATTGTTCAGATTATACGCGCTGCACGTCTCGGGAATGATGTTGCGGAAGCACAGGTCGACGATCTGCGCCGCGCCCAGGCTCGACACGACGTCCCGCACTTTGATCTTGTAGTAATCGACCGAGACGCTGAGGCCCGGCAGCCATGACGGGTTCGCGTAGACCGCGCCGAAAGTGGTGTTGCGACCGATTTCCGGCGTGAGGTTCGGATTGCCGACCACGCTCTGGATCGCGACGACGTTCACGTTGCGCACCGGATCCAGGAAGTTGGGCAACGTCGTCGTGACGGGTGCCGCGAACAGCTCGGACAGATTGGGCGCGCGGACATCGCGCGAGGTCACGCCGCGGAGGCGCAGTCCGTCGAGCGGTGTATCCCAGGTGCCGCCGACCTTCCACGCCCAGATCGTGCCCGACGTGCTGTAGTCGGTGACACGCGCGGCCGGATTGATGTTTGCGCGCCCCAGCACGTCGCTGTTGAACAACGGAACGTTGAGTTCGACGAACGCTTCCTTGACGTCGTATTTGCCGTCGCCGTTCTTGTAATTGCCCGCATACCAATTGTTGCCCAGGGGCGAGAGCAAAGGATCCGCGGGATATTCGGCATTGTTCGGGCTGATCGCGGTGACACCGGCACCGTAGGCGTCGGCGCGAACCTGATAGAATTCCTTGCGATACTCGGCGCCGAACGCGAGCGATACCGGCCCTGCCCCCCAGTCGAACAGCGAGCCCGAGAAGTTCAGGCTGGCCACATCCTGCGTGATCCGCAGTCGCTGGAACGGCCCGTTCTCCGGCATGATATAGGCGCGCGCCGCGGCGGACGGCTCGGCCCCGCCGAGGATGTTGATCGGCTGGCACCCGTTGGCGCGCGCGACGGCATCGGCACAGACGATCGCGCCGTTGAGCGTGATTACGTTGATCGCCTGATTGTACCGCGGCGTGAGCAGGATATCCTCGACGTCGACTGCCGTGTGATTGACGCCGCGCTCGTAATAGCCGTCGTAATTCCAGTCGGAGCCCAGCACCCCGAACCGGCCCTTGATGCCCCCGACGAACCGATATTGGCGCCGGTCGGTGCGGACCCGGGTGTTCGGCAGCAGCGCGTTGGCCGTGCCGAAGGTGAAGCTGGTGACGCCCGCGGTCGCGCATTGCGTCTGGACCGAAACCGGGACGAACGGATTTGCGCACTGGATCGTCAGCCCAGTGCGGTTCTGTCCGTTGACCGGCTGGTTGTGGGTCTTCACCTGGCCGGCATTGTAGGTGAAGTAGATCTCGTTGCCCTCGGCGAAGTCGTAGCCGATGCGGCCATAGCCGGTCAGCCGCTGGATGCCCGACTGCAGGGTCCGCCCGGTATCGGTATTTCCCGACAGGTCGCCGCCCACGCAGAAGCCCGGGAAGCAGCCGGCGACCGTGCCGGCGGCGTTGCCAACCGGCCTGCCGTTGGAGCCGTAATTGAACTGGAAAGGCCGGCCGTTCTGATCGAACGCGATACCCTGCAGCGGACCCGCGCTGATCAGCCCGTATTTGGTGAAGTTATAGGGCTGCGCGAAATCGCGCATGACATATTGCGGCGACCCGTCGTTGGTGACGTTGCGATTGATCATCGTGGTCTGCTTGAACCAGTCGCGCTTGCCGGCAAGATCGGTGCCGAAATCGCCCGGCCCCACACCCGCCTCCTTCGCGAACTCACCGCTGGCGACGACATGCAGCCGGTCGCCGAAGAAGCTGCGGCCGGCGGCAAGCTGGATCAGCCCCTGCTCGTCATCGCCATACGTGGTGATGCCGCCCTGGATATTGCCCTTGATCCCGGTGAAGCGGGTGTCGGTGATGAAATTGACCACGCCGCCCACTGCGTCCGAGCCATAGGATGCCGAGGCGCCGCCGTTCACCACGTCCACGCGGCGGACGAGCAATTGCGGGAACAGGCTGACGTCGGTGACGCCGGTATAATATGCCCCCACGACGCGCTGGCCGTCGATCAGAGTGAGCGTACGGATCGTACCGAGCCCGCGCAGCGAGAACGAGCTCAAACCCTGCTGTCCGCTCGAAGTGCTGAACGTGTTCGTCGTCGAACCGCTCGATCCCTGCAGCGAAGGCAATTGCGTGATGGTTGCGAAGATGTTCGGCTGGGCGTTGTTCTGGATCTGCTCCTCGCCGACCATCGTCGTCGGGGTGGGTGCCGCGAAGCCGGTGGCCTGAATCCGCGAGCCGGTGACGATGATCTCGGCTTCGGCCGGCTCGCCAGCCCGCGTCGCTCCCTCAGAAACTTGCGCAGGACCGGGCGATTGTGCCGGTGCCGGCGGCGTCGCTACTTCTTGCGCGGTGGCCGGGCTGGCAACCAGCGCGAGCGTCGAGAGAATAGTTGCGGAAAGGAGGGTTCGGAAGCGTATGTTTCCGTGCAAAGACCGCGCTTGGGTGCGCAAACCGCGCCGCACCTCTGATTCGCGCAGTGCCGATTCGTGTCGAATGCCACAGTGCAAAACACTGCCATATCCGCTTACCGCACCGAATTCCGGTTGCGAATTCCCGCTCTTAGACATCATCCCTCCTCCTAGTGATCGGCCTCTTCGGACCATTCGCCATCGTCTGCTTTTGATTTTACGTTAGCGTTACCATAAGTGTGGTAAGTTCGCCTTCGCCGGGAGTCAATGCTCCGACAAATTTCAACCTGTTTCCAAATTTTGCGCTTGAAATCCCGTCGGCCTCCTGCTGTCTGTCCCACATCTCGGGAGCAGCAGTGCCGATATCGCGACGACGGAGAGTCATTGGGCTACGATAGCGCTATCGCATGGGGAGCATATGGCAGACGACTGGAGTGCACCCGCGGAGCCTGCCAAGCGCTTCCGCTTTCGTCACTTGAGATGGACCATCATCGGCCTTTTTGTCGGGGCAATGGTGCTGAACTATCTTGCCCGTTCGGTCCTCGGTGTCGCCGCGCCGGTGATTCTCAGCGAACAGGCGATCTCGAGCGAACAATATTCCTGGATCACCGGCGCCTTCCAGCTGGGCGTGATGCTCCAGCCGTTGATCGGTTATTTCCTCGACGGTACCGGCCTGCGCCTAGGCTTCGCGCTTTGCGCCGCGCTCTGGTCGATCATCACGATGGCGCATGTGCTGGCGACTGGCTGGGTGTCGTTCGCGGGTCTGCGGTTCGCGCTGGGGTTCGCCGAAGGTTCGGCGCAGCCGGCAGGCCAGAAGCTGATCACCGAATGGTTCCCGGCGCGCGAGCGCGGCCTCGCCGGCGGTATCTACAATATCGGCGCGTCGTTCGGCGCCGTCCTGGCCCCTCCCTTGGTCGCATGGGCCGTGCTGACTCAAAGCTGGAGGCTCGCCTTTCTCGTCACCGGGGCCTGCGGGCTGATATGGTGCGTGGCGTGGCTGATCTGGTATCGTCCGCCCGGCGAGCACCGGCGCCTCGGTGTCGAGGAGCGCGCCTATATCCACGCCGGAAAGGAATCCTGGCGCGCGGCCGGGCGCAAGCGAACACCGATCCTGCAGCTGATCCGTCGCCGGGAATTATGGGGCATCGCGCTCCCGCGCATGCTCGCCGATCCGGTGTGGGGAATGCTGTCCTTCTGGATGCCGTTATACCTGGCGAAGGTGCGCGGCTTCGATCTCGCCCAGATCGCGATCTTCGCCTGGCTCCCGTTCCTCGCCGCCGACCTCGGCTGCCTGTTCGGACCGGCGGTCGTCGCGCATCTCCAGCGGCGCGGAGTCGACCTGATCGACGCCCGGCGCTGGGCATTCACCATCGGCGCGGTGTTGATGACCGGGATGGCGTTCGTCGGTCTCGCCTCCAATCCCTATGTCGCGATCGCCCTGCTGTGCCTTGGCGGGTTCGCCCATCAGACGCTGTCAGTGACGGTCATCACCATGGCATCGGACCTGTTCGGCGCCGAAGAAGTCGCCACCGCCGCCGGCCTCGCCGGGCTTGCCGGTAATTTCGGCATCCTCGCTTTCACGCTCGTGCTCGGCCAGATCGTCGATCAGGTCGGGTATGTGCCGTTCTTCATCGTGCTCGGCGTGCTCGATCTGGCAGGCGCCGCCTTACTCTGGAGCCTCGTGCGCAAACCGACATGAACGATCGCATTTCCAACCCAATCTTGCGCGGCTTCAATCCGGATCCTTCGATCGTACGCGTCGGCGAAGACTTCTTCGTCGCCACCTCCACATTCGAATGGTTTCCCGGCGTCCAGATCCATCACAGCAGGGATCTGGTCCATTGGCGGCTGGCAACGCGGCCGTTGCGCCGTCCGGAACAGCTCGACATGCGCGGCGCGCCCGATTCGTGCGGCGTCTGGGCGCCCGACCTGACCTATGCCGATGGCCGCTTCTGGCTGGTCTATACCGACGTCAAGCGCTTCGGCCAGTCGACGCTCGACGGCGCCACTGGCCTGACCTTGCGCGACTTTCACAATTATTTCGTCACCTGCGATCGTATCGACGGCGAATGGTCCGACCCGGTCTATCTCAACAGCAGCGGCTTTGATCCTGCGTTGTTCCATGACGATGACGGGCGCAGCTGGCTGCTCAACATGCTCTGGGATCATCGGCCCACCAAGCCGCGCTTCGCGGGGATCGTCGCGCAGGAGCTCGATCGTGGCACGGGCAAGCTGCTCGGGGGGCGGCATCTGATCTTCGAAGGCACCGAGCGCGGCTTCACTGAAGGCCCGCACCTCTACAAGCGCGACGGGTGGTACCATCTGCTCGTGGCCGAGGGCGGCACCGGCTGGGAGCACGCAGTGGTGATGGCGCGGTCGCGCAACCTGTTCGGCCCGTATGAAGTGCATCCCGACGGCGCGGTGCTGACGTCGTTCGGCAAGCACGACCTGCCGCTGACCCGCGCAGGCCATGGCGACCTGGTCGAACTGGCGGACGGAACGCCGTGGATCGGCTATCTGTGCGGGCGCCCGCTGCCGGGACGCGAACGCTGCGTGCTCGGCCGGGAGACCGCACTTCAGCCGATGCAATGGGGCGACGACGGCTGGCTGCGAACGATTCGGGGGGATGCACTGCCGGATCCCGCACCGCCTGCGCCCGACCTGCCCCCTGCCCCGTGGCCAGCCACGCCGTGGGAGGGAAGCTTCGATACGCCCGATTTGCCGCAGGACCTGCAATGGCTGCGAACCCCGCATCCGGAAGCGCTGTTCAGCCTGTCGGCCCGGCCAGGTCACTTGCGCCTGTACGGACGCGAGAGTCTGGGGAGCCACTTCACTCAGGCGCTGGTGGCGCGCCGGCAGCAGCATTTCCGCTACACAGCGACGACGCAGGTGGAATTCGACCCCGCACACTTCCAGCAGGCAGCTGGTCTGATCTGCTATTATAACGGCACGAAATATCATTATCTGTTCGTGACACGCGATGGTGATGCGCGGCAGCTGCAGATCATGTCGAGCTCGCCGGTCGACGGTGGTTCGTCAGTCGTCACCGTCGCCCCAGACCTTCCTCGCGGACCGATCGATCTGCGAGTGGAGGTCGATCTCGACGAGCTTCGCTTTGCCTGGCGTCCGCAAGGCGATCGGGACTGGCAGCTGGCGCCGGCGCTCGATGCCAGCGTGCTTTCCGACGAAGTCTCCTTCTCCGGTCTGCCGAATTTCACCGGCGCGTTCGTCGGGATGGCGTGCCAGGATATGGCCGGCACCGCCGCCCCGGCGGATTTCGCCTTTTTCCGATATGAGGGCCGCGACTCCGACTGAGGCTTTGCTATTCGGCGGCGGCGGAAACGGCCGCAGGGTCAGGCGCGACGACCGCGGCGGACTGCCGCTTGACGATGCTGTGCTCCAGCACGCGGTCGGGGCGGCCGGCGGGCGGCGCCTCGACGGCAGCGATCTCGGCGACGAGCAGGCGGAGCGCTTCGGATGCCAGCGCGCGAACCGGCTGGTGCACCGTCGTCAGCGGCGGCCACAGCATCACGGCCGCAGGGGTATCGTCGAAGCCGACGACGGTCAGCGCGTTCGGCACGTCGAGCTGGCGTCGGTGCGCGACCGAGATCACCGCCGCCGCCATGTCGTCGTTGCTGGCGAAGATCGCCGAAGGCATTTCGCTGGCGTCGAGCAGTTGCTCGGCGGCGCTCAATCCGGACGCGAAGCTGAAGTCACCCTGCGCAACGGTCGTCCGCACGTCGTTCACCTCCCGAACCGCCGCGTAGAAGCCGGCGAGCCGCTCCGCGCTCGCCGCCTGATCGGGATTGCCGACGATGAAGCCAAGGCGTCGATGCCCCAAATCGATCAGATGCCGGGTCATTTCATAGGCCGCGCCGCGATCGTCGATCCGCACGCAGATCGCATTCTCAACGGCATGCGCGCCCACCGCGGCCATCGGCAGTCCCGTCTCGCCGAGCAGTTCGAGCATCGCGCGCGACTCGCCGAGCGGCGGCGTCACGATGAAGCCCGCCACGCCCGACGCCGCCAGATCCCTGAGCTGCGCCTCGGCCGGGGGCTTGCCGCCCTCCCCCTTCAGCAGAACCAGGCGAACCCCGCGCGCGGAGGCCTCCTCGAAAACGCCGATCAGGAAGTCGCTCATGAACGCCGCACTGGGATTGGAATAGATCACGCCGATCTTGGGCTCCGCCGAGGTTGCGAGGCTGCGCGCGGCGACGTTGGGCGTGTAGCCGAGCGCGCGTACAGCCTCTTCCACGGCGGCGCGGGTTTCGGCGCCGACTCCATATTGATCGTTTATTACGCGCGACACGGTCATCGGCGACACCCCGACCATTGCCGCGACATCCTTGATCGTAGCGCTTCGTGGGCGTGCGCTTCGTGCCACTAGGGTCCTTTCACATTGCGTCGCTCCCGAACTAGCCGGTTTCACCCGGCGCGCAACGGTGAGAGCATCGAAGACGCGATCCCATCCCGTTCGCGACAGCGGGCCAGCGCATCGGGACGGATAGGCGGGCGCGGCGAAGCGCCGGGTGGGCAGACACGTCCTTGAGCTTCTATTGAAAGAAGCAGAAGACTTTCAGAACGCGAAACAGGGCGTTGTAGGTGTGATGGTCCAGCGCCTCGATGTCCCCCGCCAACGCGGCGAGGATTGCCTGATCCGCGATGCCAGGATGCCGCGACAGATTCGATCTCTGCACAAGGTCGATCAGATAGGCCCTGTTTTCGGCGATTCCGCGATGCGCCACCAGTTTGAACGTCTCTTTGACATAGTCCGTCGCGAAGACCTGGTTTCCGAGAAGCTCGCAGAGCGTATCGCGAAGCAACCGACGATCGCGCCGATATCGGCGTGGCAGGCGCGAGACGAAGCGCGCCAGTGCGAGCGTGTGATAGGGGTGAACGGGCCACAACCCGTACCGCAGCACCCGCTGCGACTCGCTCGCGGCCCCGCTCCAGCACGTTTCCTGTAGCCAGCCGGCCGGATAGGGACTCCGTGCACGATGCGCGATTGCGAGCCCCTCGGCAGTCAGGAATGCGCAGGCGGACTCGCCCTTGCCGGCGGGCGCGCCTTCCTCGCCCTCATAGGCGGTATAGAGTTCGTCCCCACCCAATCCCGAGACGAGCGTATCGATGCCGGCCGCCTGCAACATACCGAACATCGCCTCGAACAACTCCGGGTAATTCTCGTCCTCGGGCCAGACTCCGTAGCGGATGCGACGCAGGCTTGTCGGCCCGAAGGGAGCAAATCGCTCGGCCGGGACGCTGAGATCGTCAAACCCGCCATGATCCCGAAGCATCGACCTGCGTTCGCGTTGCGCTGCACCCATCGGACCGTTGAACTGTGCACCCACGCTCATCACCCCGGGGCCGGCGACGGCCGCCGCAGCGATCGAGGTCAGCGCCGAGTCCATGCCGCCGCTCAATTCGACTGCCAAGCGCGATGGATCGAGCGGTCGCGAATCGAGGATCGCTTTGATCGCCTCGAACAATTGTGCCTCGACATGCGCGTCGGGCCAGACGTCGTGCGGACCGTCATGCTCGATGCTTTCGGGCAATTCGACGGCAACGCCGTTTGCACTGGCCCTCAGCACGGCCCCGGCGGTGGCGCGATACACGCCTGCGACGATCGTCGTCGGCGCGTATGTCGAACGACCTGCGATCTGCGCGAGCGCCACGTCCCAGACGATCTCGACCTCGCGATCGACCAGCAAGCGGCTATAATCCCAATCGATCGCCACACCGTCCTGATCAGCGATCAGATAGGCCGGGATCGAGACGACGGGGGATGCGCGATAAGATATCGTCCGCTTTCGACGATCAATCTCGAGCACCGCGAAATCCAGAAGATACGCGTCGAGCGCGTCCAACCGTCCCTGAATCGCCGAGTCGGAGAGACCGGTAACCAGCACCACGCCTTCCGGATCGTCGGTAAACCGTTCGTAGGAGATCAGGACGACTCGATCCTCGCTCTCGAGGACTTCGGTGCGCAGCATTCGGTGCTGGACGGGGAAAACCGAGGAGCGGCCCAGAAACAGCCCCCCATCGGCCAAGCCGATGGGGGAAGCGATATCGTGGAAGTCCAACCTAGCGCGAAACACAATTGTCTAGGCGCTTTCGATCATTCTCGATTGGACAGATCAATCTCAGGGCGCCTCGCCGTGGACTCGATCCTCTCCATAATTTACCTTTAGGGCGAGAGTCCGTGCCTTGCCGTGCGCTGAGTCCGGCACCAGCGAAGCGTCGAGCGCCTTGAGTTGGATACGCAACTGTTCCGACTTGGTCGACTTCGTCATGTCCTTCTCCTCATGACTGGCGACGACAGCTGACATTTACTGGCCAACCTTCAACGTCCCAGTTCTTTCAAGTTCTCCTCTTTTTCGGTTCTTTGCAATTACTTTCGGCAGTCGCTTGAAATTTGTGGCACGAGCGGCCGTCCGATCACCCACCAGCCGCGACGCGTACGGCCCAATCTCAGATCGGCGAGCCCCTGTCGGTCAGAGCCGTTCGACTCGGCGCTCGTCCCGAGACGCTCAGCGCCGAATGAAAGCCAGAATGTCGCGGTTCACTACCTCGGCATGGGTGGTGATCATGCCATGCGGGAAACCGTCATAAATCTGGAGCGTGCCGTGCTTCAGCAGCTCCACCGAAAGTCGCGCGCTGTCGTCTACCGGCACCACTTGGTCATCGCTGCCGTGCATCACCAAGGTCGGGACCTGGATGCGCTTCAAATCATCCGTGAAGTCGGTCTCGGAGAAAGCCTTCACGCCGTCGTGATGCGCCCTGATGCCACCCATCATCCCCTGGCGCCACCAATTCTGGACGAGCCCCGGGATGGTCGCCACGCCGGGCCGATTGAAGCCGTAAAAGGGGCCGCTCGCGATATCGAGATAGTTTTGCGAGCGATTGTCGGCCAAGCCCTTGCGGAAACCGTCGAACACCGCGAGCGGCAGGCCGCCGGGGTTGTTCGCAGTCTTGAGCATCAGTGGCGGCACCGCTGCGATCAGCACCAGTTTGGCAGTGCGGTCCGTGCCGTGGCGCGCCACGTACCGCGTCGCCTCGCCGCCTCCGGTGGAATGGCCGATATGGACCGCGCGCTCGAGATCGAGATGGTCGGCCACCGCCGCGGCGTCGGCGGCATAATGGTCCATGTCGTGCCCGCCATCGACCTGACTCGATCGGCCATGCCCGCGCCGATCGTGCGCCACGACGCGGAAGCCCTGGTTCAGGAAGAACATCATCTGCACGTCCCAATCGTCCGCGCTCAGCGGCCAGCCATGGTGAAAGACGATGGGTTGCGCGGTCTTGGGCCCCCAGTCCTTGTAGAATATCTCGACGCCGTCCGTGGTGGTCACATAGTTCATGGCTTGAGTCCTTCTGCTGGGTGAAACGGTGCGCCCCGCGAAACCGCGCGCGAGCGCTTCAAACGGCAGCGGTCGGTCGTGGTTCGGCATGCGATCCTCCCGGATAGCGACGGTCGGGAGCGATCTCTTCACTGCCGATGGCGCGAAAAATGCGGGCGTGCGCGGGACCGCGCAATCGGACGAGGTGCGAGCGTGGACACGCCAACAGGGTCGCCGGGCCTAGACCAACGTCGAGGCTCCGGGAGTTGCCTCGCATAACGCAGACTGATATAGTCCGCGTTATGGCGTACATTACCGCGAGCGTTGAATACGGCATCCATTGCCTGCTCTGGCTGGTGGACTCGGACGGCAGGCCGCTGAGTTCGCGCGATCTCGCCGAATTGCAGGGGATATCGCCCAGCTTCCTCGCCAAGATATTTCCCAGGCTCGAAAAGGCCGGAATCGTCCGAGCTTCCGAAGGGGTTCGCGGCGGCTATCTGCTTGCCCGGCGGGCCGAAGAGATCAGCTTCCTTGAGGTCATAGATGCGATCGAAGGGCGAAAACCCTTGTTCGATTGCCAGGAGATCCGCGGCAAGTGCGCGGTATTCGGCGATACGCCGCCCGGCTGGGCGTCGACCGGGGTCTGCGCAGTGCACGCCGTGATGCTCCAGGCGGAAAAGGCGATGCGCGACGTGCTGGCGGGGACGACGCTGCGCGATATCGCTAAAGCAGTCGACCGCAAGGCCCCCCCCGAATTCGCCCGCGATGTCCAGGGCTGGCTCGATACCCGCTTCCGCGGCCGCACCGGAAAGGTGCAGCGGCCGTTGCAACAGGAGGTACCGTCATGACCGTGGCCACTCTCGAACGCCCGTTGGTCCTCGTCGTGGACGACGACGCAGCGGTTCGCGATTCGGTCGAGGAATTGATGCTTTCGGTCGGCATCGATGCCGTCGGGTTCGGCTCGACGCGCGAATTGCTCGAAGCGCCTTTGCCCGAGCGGCCCGGCTGCCTGGTGGTCGATATCCGAATGCCGGGATCCAGCGGCCTCGACCTGCAGCAGCACCTCGCCGCGCGCGGCAACGCGAAGCCGATCGTCTTCCTGTCCGGGCATGGCGACATTCCGATGACCGTGCAGGCGATGAAGGCCGGCGCGATCGATTTCCTCACCAAGCCGTTCCGCGACCAGGCGCTACTCGACGCAGTGGCCACCGGGATCGAGCAGGATATCGCCCGGCGCGTCGATGCGTCGCTGATCAAGCGGCACACCGATCGGCATGCGACGCTGACCGCGCGCGAACGCCAGGTGCTGCAGTTGGTGGCGCTCGGCCGCCTCAACAAGCAGATCGCCTTCGAGCTCGGCATCAGCGAAGTGACGGTGAAACTGCACCGCAGCAACGTGATGCGGAAGATGGAGGCGGGGTCGGTCGGCGAGTTGATCCGCGCCTGGGAAATCCTCCCTGCGGAACGCCGCGAAGCTGCGACCTAGACCATGGTGTGGTTACGAACCCCTCGCTCCTCGGCGACATGCGGCGATGGCCAATCCGGCCGCTTCAACAAGGACCGTGTGATTGTCCAAGCCGCCCGTGATCGCGATCGTGGATGATGACGGAGCCGTACGCGAGGCGCTTTGCGACCTCCTGCTGGTGGAAGGCCTGTTGGCGCGCCCGTTCGACGGCGCCGCCGCTTTCCTCGCACAAGCGGATGTCGGAGAGGTGGATTGCATCGTCACCGACGTACGGATGCCCGAGATCGACGGGTTGGAGCTCCAGGCGCGACTGCGCGCGCAGGGATCGTCGGTCCCGGTGATCTTCATCACCTCCTCGGTCGCCGACAGCACGCGCGCCCAGGCGATGCGCGGCGGCGCGACGGCGTGGTTCACCAAGCCCGTCGCCGACCAGGCGTTGCTGGATGCGTTGCGGAGGGCGCTTGGCCAGGGTGGCCGCTCTGGACGATGACGTGACGGCCGCGCCTCGCTCGAAAGCAGAGGCGGCCGAGGGCGACGATGCCGTCGCCAGATGGTGGCTCGATATCGCGGACGTCCGCAGCCTTATCAAATCAGTCGCCGCGGGGACTGCCCCGGCCAATTGGGTCGACATGCTGCTGGCGGGCGCCCGCATCGTCGACGTCAACCAGAACACGGTGCATCTGGTCGGCTCCTATGCGGGCCGAAAGGGCATGATCGGCGCGCGGGCAATAAGCTATTGGCCACGCGAGGGGCATGCGCCGCTGGCGGAATTGATCGTAGCGGCGGTGACCGACTCCATATCCCGCGATGCGAAGACACGCACGATCACTTCGTTGGCGTTCGTCGACCCGGCGCTCAGCGTATCTGCGGTAGCGCACGACATCGTCTTCGTCGCGCTCTCCGGGACGCCGGTCGACCAGCGTTCGCTGTGGGGCGTGCGCGCGAGCGAGGAGCGCTATCGCAACTTGATTCATCATCTGCCGATCGCGCTGCTGCAGGTCGATTCGACCCCGATAACCGCGATCTTCGACAATATCCGACTCGAAGGCGTCACCGACATCGCCCGATATCTGGCCGAAACGCCCGAACTGGTCGCCCATGCGAGCCGGGTGGTCCAAATCACCGACGTCAATCGCAACGCGATACAGCTGCTCGGCGCGGACTGCTCGACCCAGTGCATCGGCCCAATCGGATTCCTCTTTTCCGCGTCGCCCGAGACCGCGAGACGCGTAATCGCCGCGCATTTTAAGGGCCGACGCAGCCACGCCGAACGCACCCGGCTGCAGACCTTCGATGGACGTCTCCGCGACGTCGAGCTGACGGTGACCTATCCGACCCCTCCGGAGCGGCTCGATGTCACGCTGATCAGCCTTGAGGATGTCACCGATCGTGTCCGCACCGAGACGCAGCTGCGCCAGCTTCAGGGCGAGTACAGCCGCGCGGCGCGGATCTCGATGCTCGGCGAACTCGCCACCTCGATCGCGCATGAAGTCAACCAGCCGCTCGCCGCGATCGTGACCAATGCCGAGACCAGCCTGCGCTGGCTCGCCCGCCCGGAGCCCAACCTCGCCAAGGTCGAACAGCTCACTGTGCGCGTCGTCGAAAGCGCACGGGTGGCGAGCGAGATCGTCCAGCGTATTCGGGGAATGGCGTCGCAGGGCGCGCCCGAGCGGGTGCTGCTCGATCTGGGGGCGATCGTCGAAGAGGCGCTGCTGTTCGTCCGTCATGAGATCGAGACCAGCTCGATCGGCTTGTCGGTCGTAACCGAGGAACATTTACCGCGCGTGCTAGGCGACCGAGTGCAGCTACAGCAGGTTATCGTAAACCTGCTGCTCAACGCCGTGCAGGCGCTGGCGCACGGCGCAGCGTCGCACGGCAGTATCGAAATTGCCACTGCGATCGATGCGGATGCCGTGGTCGTCACCATCCGCGACGACGGGCCCGGCATCGATCCCGAAAACCTGGACCGGATCTTCGGCAGCTTCTTCACCACCAAGGACGATGGCATCGGCGTCGGACTTGCGATCTGCCAGTCAATCATCGCCGGGCATGGCGGCGCGATCACCGCCGCGAATCGAGCGACCGGCGGCGCGGCATTCCGGGTGTCGCTTCCCGTGGCGCGCAGCGCTGCACTGCCGATAGTCCCGGCACGCTGACCGCGATGCCAGGCGGAGCTTTCGAGAACCGCTGAAACAGCCGGAATCGGACGGATCAACCTGCCCTAAAGGTGAGGTCCGCACGACCTTCGGCGAGCCTGGGCATCCGTCCGCACAGTGGGACGGCACGGCCGATTGCGCAATCTTCCTCCTCGTTCCCCGAGCCGGCAGCAAAGAGGTGATGGCATGAAGATCGTGGTTGTGGGCGGCACCGGCCTGATCGGTTCGCGGCTGGTCCGCGAATTAGCGCTGGAGGGGCACGATGTCGTGGTCGCCGCGCGCTCGACCGGAGTCGATATCGTCGCCGGCGCCGGACTCGCGCAGGCGCTGGACGGCGCGGAGGTTGTCGTCGATTTGTCGAATCCCGGTTATGCCGATCCAGGGGAGATGCTGCGATTCTTCGAGGCATCGGGCGCAAACCTCCTCGCCGCCGAGCACCGTGCCGGCGTCACGCACCATGTCACTTTCTCGGCGATCGGCAGCGATCGCATCACCAACGGCTATTTCCTTGCCAAGAACGCGCAGGAAGATTTGGTCGTCGCGTCGAACATCCCGTTCACGATCATCCGCTCGGCGCCGCTGTTCGAGTATATCTACGACATCGTCGGCGCGCAGAGCGATCGCCCCGCCGTGCGCTTGCCGCCGGTTCGGCTTCGGCCGATCGCGGCGGACGACGCGGCGCGGGCATTGGCACGCGTCGCGCTCGGCGCTCCCGAAAACGCAGTCGTCGAGATCGCCGGGCCGGACACCTACGCTTTGTCGTCGCTCGCCGGACAGATCCTGACCGCCAACGACGACCTGCGCCCGGTCATCGTCGATGATGCCGCACCGTTTTTCGGCGGGCCGGTCAGCGAGCCGCTGGCCGGCGGCATGTATCCGCAGATCGGCGCAACCGACTTCGAGGACTGGCTGCACCAGTCCCTGACCCCCGCATGATCCGCGCCCGCACATTCAATCTGAAAGGAAATAGCATGAAGATTCTCGTCATAGGCGGCACCGGCCTGATCGGTTCACAGCTGGTCGAGCTGCTGGAGCAAAAGGGACACGAGGCGATCGCCGCGGCGCCGAACACCGGCGTCGACACGATTACCGGCGAGGGGCTCGCCCACGCCATGGCCGGCGCGCAGGTCGTCATCGACGCCTCCAATTCGCCGTCGTTCGAAGAGCGGGCCGCGATGGAATTCTTCCAGACCGCCGGCGGCAATATCACCGCCGCCGAGATCGAGGCTGGCGTGGGCCATCATGTCGCGCTTTCGGTGGTCGGCACCGAGCGGCTGCAGGACAGCGGCTATTTCCGCGCCAAGTTGGCGCAGGAAGACCAGATCCGGCGCTCGCCGATCCCGTACACGCTGATCCACGCAACCCAGTTCTTCGAGTTCCTCCGCGGTATCGCCGCGTCGGCGACCGAGGGCGACACGGTCCGTCTGCCCGACGCATTGTTCCAGCCGATGGCGGCGCGCGACGTTGCGGCCGCGGTCGCCGATGCCGCGCTCGCGGCGCCGGCGAACGGCACGATCGAAGTGGCGGGTCCGGAAGCCTTCCGAATGGATGCGATCGTTGCCCGCGTGCTCGAACATGACGAGGATCCGCGCCACATCGTCTTCGATCCCGACGCGCTCTATTTTGGTGTCAGCCTCGACGACGGCGCGCTGATGCCCGGTCCGGACGCACGCCTCGGCGCGACCAGCTTCGACTGGTGGATCGCCAACGTGCCCCCGCCGGCCAAGAAGTGATGCTCAGGCAATTCTGCATCGCGGTCGCCGTGATCCTCGGGCTCGGCGCCTTGGCGAACGGCGGATTCATGCTGGTGTCGCCGACCGGCTGGTACTTTGCAGTGCCCGGCGTCACGACGACGGGGCCGTTCAACCAGCATTTCATCCGCGACATCGGGATCATCTTCCTGTTCCTCGGTGCCGCCTTTCTCATCGGCGCCGCGCGGCCCGAATTCCGGGTGGTGCTGTGGAGCGCTGCGTCGCTGTGGCTGTGCTGCCATGCGCTGTTCCACTTCTGGGAAGTCGCCGTCGGCATCTGCGGCAGCCCGGCGCTCCTCCGCGACTTTCCGGCAGTCACGCTACCGGCATTGATCGGCGTCGCACTGACTCTCTGGGCGATCCGTGACCGCCGCTGAACCTCATCTCTAGGAGAATATCATGACCCCTCGTTTGAACATCTTCCAGGCCGCCCCCGAAGCCACCAAGGCGATGCTGGCCGTCGAAGCGGCGATCCAGAAAAGCGGGCTTGAGCACAGCCTGCTCGCATTGGTTCGGCTGCGCGCGTCGCAGATCAACGGCTGCGCCTTTTGCATCCACATGCACGTCAACGAGGCCGTGAAAAACGGCGAGAGTCACATGCGCATCCACCTGCTGGACGGCTGGCGCGATTCGCCGGCATTCACCGATCGCGAGCGCGCCGCGCTCAACTGGACCGAATCGCTCACCCGCATCACCAAGACGCATGCTTCCGACGCGGACTATGCGCAGTTGAAGAGCCAGTTCGACGAGTCCGAGATCGCCCATCTGACGCTGGTGATCGGCGCGATCAACCTGTGGAACCGCGCGCAGATCGGCCTTCGTGCGGTCCACCCGATGGAAACGCAGTCGGCTGCGGCAGCTTGAGCACCCCTTTCGAAGGTAGATATGATGAAACTCTATTACGCACCTGGCGCATGCAGCCTGTCGGTTCGCATTTCGCTCCACGAGGCCGGGTTCAACGCCGCATTCGAGCGGGTCGACATCGCAACCAAGCTCACCGAGCACGGCTATGACTATACTGCGATCAACCCCAAGGGTTACGTGCCTATGCTCGTCCTCGACGACGGCAGCGCGGTAACCGAGAACACCGCCGTGCTCGAATTCATCGCCGATCGCGAACCCAGGCTCGGCGCGGGCGGCCCGCTCGGCCGCACCCGGCTGATCGAGATGCTGTCCTGGCTGTCGACCGAGCTGCATGTCGCGTTCAAGCCGCTGTGGCACGAGGCGAACGCCGAGGAAAAGGCCGCGGCGATCGAGGCAGTGGCCCGGCGACTGGACTATCTCGTCGACGATGTCAGCGAACTCTATCTGTTCGGCGCGCACTTCACCGTCGCCGACGCCTATCTGTTCGTGATGCTGCGCTGGGCCCGGGCGTTCGGAGTCCGCATCCCGATCGAACTGGCCGGCTATTTCGACCGCGTCGCCGAGCGCGAGACGGTGCGCCGGGCGCTCGCCGAAGAAGGGCTCGCGTCATGAAGATCGTCGTCATCGGCGGCAGCGGCCGCATCGGCACCAAGCTGGTCGCGAACCTCCGGCAGGAAGACTGCCGGGTCTTCGAGGCTTCGCGAAGGGACGGCGTCGATACGGTTAGCGGTGCCGGGCTCGCTCAGGTGCTGGAGGATACGGATATCGTCGTCGATGTCTCCAATTCGCCGACGCTCACCGGCGAGGCGCCGTTGCGATTCTTCGAGGCATCGGGCCGCAACCTGATGGCGGCGGGACGCGCGGCGGGCGTGCGGCACCATATCGCGCTGTCGATCGTCGGCTCGGATCGGCTCGCCGCCATCGACTATTTCCGCGCCAAGCAGCTGCAGGAAGCGATGATCGAAGCGTCGGGGATCCCGTACACCATCGTCCGCTCGACTCAGTTCTTCGAGTTCATTCGTGATGTGGTGCAAGACGGCACCACGCGCGACATCCCTATCTCGCCAGCCTTGGTCCAGCCGATCGCCGGCGAGGACGTCGCCGATGCGCTGGCGGACGCGACGTTCGGCGATCCGCGAAACGGCAGGATCGAGATCGCCGGGCCCGAGCAATTCCATCTCGATTGGGTCGCGGCCGAGATCGCCACCGCCCTGGAGGACAATCGCCGCGTCGTGGCCGATGTCCATGCCCGCTATTTCGGCGCGGAGCTTCAGGAGCGGTCGCTGCTGCCGGGTCCGGACGCCTATCTCGCCTCCTCGAGGTTCGAGGATTGGTTGCGCGAGGAGCTGCAGCCTGAATGGGCCGCGGCCCGCACCCGGTGACCGAGGGCGTCCGCGATCTGCTGCGCCTCGAAGCGCTCGGCCTGATGACCGCAGGGATCGTCCATGATCTGGGCAACATGATCCAGGTGCTCGCCAGCGCAGTCAACATCGTCGAGCGCCACCCCGAGGTTCGCGGCAGCGCCGCGCTCCAGCCGGTAGTCGCCGCCGCGATCGATTCGCTCGACCGGGCGGGCGGCACGGTGCGTCAGATCCTCGGTTTCGTGCGCGAGGATGCAGCGACTGCCGAGCCGATCGACGTCGCGCTGGCGCTGGCGGGAATGGAGCGGCTGCTGCGCTGGCTCTGCCCGCATCCGGTCGGGCTGACGCTGCAGCTCGATGCCGTGCTGCCGACGCTCATCTGCAACCGGCACAAGTTCGAGAACGCGATCCTGAACCTGGTGCTCAATGCGCGCGACGCGATGCCCGAGGGCGGCCGGCTTACCGTTTCCGCAAGCGCCGAGCCGGCGCATCTGGTGATCGCAGTGTCCGACACCGGGACGGGGATGACGCCGGCGGTTGCCGCCGCGGCGTTCGAGCCGATGTTCACGACCAAGCCCGAGGGCCGCGGCACCGGTCTGGGCCTGCCGATGGTGCGGCAGTTCGCGCGCGAGCTGTCCGGCAGCGCGACCATCGCGAGCCAGCCGGAACAGGGTACCACGGTGACGCTGCACCTGCCGATACCCGTGGTACGGGAGTCCGACGCGGCCTAGGCCGGCAAATGCGGCGCGATCATCTCCCACGCGCGGATCAGTTCGCCGATCGTCGCGGCGTCCATCTTGCGCATCACGTTGCCGCGATGAAGCTTCACGGTGACTTCGCTGATCGCGAGGTCGTAGGCGACCTGCTTGTTGAGCCTTCCCCGTGCGACGTGGCGGAGCACTTCGCGCTCGCGGGGCGTGAGCGACGCATGGCGATCGAGCAGCTGATCGGTAACCCGCCTTTCCGCGCGGCGGGCGCGGTCGCGCGCGATCCCGGTCGATACGGCGTCAAGCAAAGTCTGGTCGCGGACCGGCTTGGTGAGGAAATCGACGGCGCCGGCCTTCATCGCCTCGACCGACATCGGAATGTCGCCATGCCCGGTGAGGAAAATGATCGGCTTGGCGTCGCGCGCAGAGACCAGCCGATGCTGGAGGTCGAGCCCACTGCCACCGGGCATGCGGACGTCGAGGATGAGACACCCCGGCCGATCCTCGCGATCCGCCGCCAACAGGTCGCGTGGCGACGCATAGCGCACCGCATCGATCCCCACCGACTCGAGCAGTTCGTGAAGTGCGTCGCGCACCGCTTTATCGTCGTCGACGATCAGGACGAGCGGTTGCTCCTGATGGGGCATGGCGACTTCCTTTAGCCTGGGAGCGGGAGCGAAAAGATCATCCGGGTACCCACCGGCGCGGCGATTTGCGCCTCCAGCTCGCCGCCATGGGCGCGGGCGATCGAGCGGCAGATCGCCAACCCCATGCCCATGCCCCGGGGTTTGCTGGTGACGAAGGGTTCGAACGCCGCGTCGGGATCGTCGAGCCCGGTGCCGAAGTCACGCACCTCGAGCCGCGCATGGCCATCGATACGGCTCGTCCCCAGTTCGAGCCGCCGGATCGCACTTTCCGCCATCGCCTCGGCGCCGTTGCGCATGAGATTGACCAACAATTGCTGGACCTGGACGCGATCGAGCGGAAGCGGCGGCAAGCCAGAATCCAGCGATAGCGACACTTCGATGCCGTGCGCGCGCATCTCGTCGCCCAGGAGCGCATGCGCTTCGGTCACGACGTGGTTGATCTGCGTCGGCAGGCGCTGCGGGTCGGTGTCATGGAACAGCGCACGGATCCGATCGAGCACCTGCGCGCCGGCAAAGGCATCGCGAACGATGCGGGCGATGGTCTGGCGCGCGCGATCGAGGTTCGGGGGATCCGCCGCGAGCCAGCGCTGGCACGCTTGGGCGTTGGTGACGACCGCCGCGAGCGGCTGGTTCACTTCGTGCGCAATCGACGCCGAAAGCGCCGACAGGCTTGCCGCCTGAGTCGCGCGGGCCAGCCGAAGGCTCGCCTTGCGCAGCGCCTCGCGATCGCCGATCTCGTCCTCTATGTCGCGAGACACTCCGTACCAGCGCACGATCCGGCCGGCGTCGTCACGGAGCGGTTCTGCCTTGCCCTCGACCCAGCGATAGCCGCCATCGGCGCAGCGATGGCGATAGCGCATTGCGAATGCCGCGCCGGTCTCGAACGAGTGGCGCAACGCGTTGCCGACCGACGCCGCATGCTCGGGATGCACCGATCGCGCCACCGCCGCCGCCAGCTTTGAGCGATCGGGGTCGTCGAGGTCGGTCAGCTCGATCCCCGCCCATTCGCACAGCCGGCGATTGATGAAGATCGGCTCGCCGGTCGCGGTGGTGCTCCAGATCAGCACCGGCACAGTATCCGCGAGCCGGACCAGTTCGTGCTCGCGGTCGCGCAGGCTCGTTTCGGTGCGCTTGAATTCGTCGACGTCGATGATCGTGCCATACCAGTCGGTGATCGCACCGCTGGCATCGCGAACCGGCATGCCGTCGCACTGGCACCAGCGATAGGTATTGTCCGCGCCGCGCATCCGGTGCTGCGAGCGATAGGGCGTGCCGGTGTCCAAGCTCTCCGCCCATCCGCCGAGCGCGGCGGCCGCATCATCGGGATGCACCGCGTCGACATAGTTGAAGCTACCGTCGGCGTTGACCTTGTGATCCTCGATCCGGGCGCCCTGCCATTCGAGGAAGCGTGGATCGAGATGGAGGAAATTGCCGACCGCATCGGTCCGCCAGGCGAAGGCCGGCAGATATTCGAAAAATGTGCGCGTGCTTGGTTGCCCCTCCAGCATGGTCCGCCGCTATCGGCCAGCCCGCGGCCAGGTGGCGCGGTGACGACAATATACTGGGGTCACGATGCTACTCCGATGAAGACTTCAGCATGAGCATCATCGCAGCCTCGGCGCCGCGCTGAAGACCGGAACCCGCTAGTCTTCGATCCCCCATTCAGGGGATGAAAGCGACGTACTTCTCAGGATGGGTATCCGGGTTACGCGTCAGGGCGCGAGTATTGCGCGGATGATCCCGCCGACTGCCGCGAGCGCCAGCACGCTGGCTAGCCAGATCCCGACGAACCAGCCCAGCCTGGCGCCCAGGCGCGCAACGGAGCGGCGCATCAATGATAGCCCTGCCCAGGCTCGACCTTGCCGCGAAACACCCAATAGGCATAACCGGTATAAGCGAGGATCAGCGGCACCAGCACGACCGTACCGGCCAGCATGAACGCCTGACTGATCGCGGGAGCGGCGGCCTCCCAGATCGTCACGCGGACGGGCACGACATAAGGGAAGATGCTGATCCCGAGCCCGAGAAAGCACAGGCCGAACAATGCGAGCGCGAGCAGGAACGGACGAACCTCGTCCCGGCCGCGCGCGAGCGAGCGGAACAGCAGCAGCACGACCGCGGCGACGGCGATCGGCACCGGCGCGGTGAAGATCAGGTTCGGCATCGAGAGCCAGCGCTGATAATAGCCGGGCTCCAGGGCAGGTGTCGCAGCGCTCAGCGCGACGATGAAGAAAAGGGTCGCGATGGCGAAAGGGCGGGCCAGCCGCCGGGCATGCGCCTGCAACGCGCCGCCGGTCTTCATCACCAGCCAGGTGGCGCCGAGCAGACCATAGCCGATCACCAGCGCGATGCCGGTCAGGATCGAGAAGCCGGTGCACCAGTCGAACGCCCCGCCGCCATAGCCGCGGCCGTCGACCGCGACGCCCTGCAGGATCGCGCCGAGGATCACGCCCTGGAAGAACGCTGCGATGATCGATCCAAGGATGAACGACGCGTCCCACCAATGCGCCCGGCGACGCGAGCGCCAGCGAAATTCGAACGCGACGCCGCGGAACACCAACGCGAGCAGCATCGCGAACACCGGCAAATACAGCGCCGGCATCAGGATCGCGAAGGCCATCGGGAAGGCAGCGAACAGTCCGCCGCCGCCGAGCACCAGCCAGGTCTCGTTGCCGTCCCACACCGGCGCGACGGTGTTCATCACGACATCGCGGTCGTGCTTTTCGGGGAAGAACGGGAACAGGATGCCAAGGCCTAGGTCGAAACCGTCGAGCACCACATAAGCGGCGACCGCAAAGGCGATGACTCCGGCCCAGATCAGCGTGAGGTCGGCGCTGTGCGCGATCATCGAAGGGTTTCCTCAGGCATGCGGGATGACGTTCGGGTCGATCGCCGCCGCCGGGGTGATGCCCGCGGCATGGAGCGGGCCGGTGGCGATCTCGTCCAGCGCCGGCTCGCTCGGCAGCGGCGCCCGCGCCATCAGCCGCAGCATGTAGACGAGCCCCGCGCCGAACACCGCGAAATAGACGATGACGAAGGCGACGAGCGTGGCGCCCACGGTGCCGGCGTCGAGCGGCGCCGCGCTCCTGGCGGTGCGCAGCAGGCCGTAGATCGTATAAGGCTGGCGGCCGACTTCGGTGGTGATCCAGCCGGCGACGATCGCGACGAGCCCGGACGGGCTCATCGCAACCGCGGCCCAGAGCAGGAAGCGATTGTCGTACAGCCGGTGCCGGCGCCGCTCCCACAGGCTCCACAGCCCGAGCAGCAGCATCAGCGTGCCGAGCCCGACCATGACGCGGAACGACCAGAAGACGATGGCGACGGGCGGCTGGTCCGCGTCGGGAATCGTGTCGAGCCCGGCGACGGGTGCGTCGAACTCGTGCTTGAGGATCAGGCTCCCGAGCTTGGGGATCGCCACGGCATAATCGAGCCGCTGCGTGCGATCGTTGGGGATGCCGAACAGATAGAGCGGCGCTCCCTCCGGATGGCTCTCATAATGGCCCTCCATCGCCATGATCTTGACGGGCTGGTGCTCGAGCGTGTTGAGCCCGTGCTGGTCGCCGATGAAGATCTGGATCGGCACGACGATCGTCGCCATCCACATCGCCATCGAGAACATTTTCCTGGCGCCGGCCTTGTCGGTCGTGTCGCGCCCGAGCAGGTGCCACGCGCCGACGCCGCCGATCACGAACGCGGTGCCGAGATAGGCAGCCGCGACCGTGTGGCAGAGCCGGTACGGGAAGGACGGGTTGAACACCGTCAGCCAGAAGCTCACCGGCACGAACTGGCCGGTCGCAGGATCGATCGCGTACCCCGTGGGGGTCTGCATCCAGCTGTTGACCGACAGGATCCAGAATGCCGAGGCGCAGGTGCCGACCGCCACCGCGGCGCAGGCGAACATGTGCAGCCGCCGCCCCACTCGTTCGCGGCCGAACAGCATGATCCCGAGGAACCCTGCCTCGAGGAAAAACGCCGACAGCACTTCATAGGCCATTGGAGGGCCGATCACCGGCCCGGCCTTGTCGGCGAACACCGACCAGTTGGTGCCGATCTGGTAGGACATCACGATCCCCGAGACGACCCCCATCGCGAAGGCGATCGCGAAGATCTTCACCCAATAGTTGAACAGGTCGAGATAGACTGCCTGACGCGTGCGCAGCCACAGCCCGTTGAGCACCGCGAGATAGCTCGCCAGCCCGATCGTGAAGCCCGGGAACAGGAAATGGACGGTGATGGTGAAGGCGAATTGCAGCCGGGCGAGGAGCACGGCATCGACGCTTTCCAGCATATGGGCTCCTAGCCGGGGCAAATGCCCGATTGCCGCAAGCTAGCGCGGCGAAGCATCCGCGACACTCTGACAAAGTGTCCCAGCGGACCGGCCGTAAGGATGGGATACCCTAAACCTTGGTCGAGGCTCGGCTGGCCGTGTCATGTGGCTTCGCGAGCGCTATCTGCGCACCGACACCAAGGGAGTTGCATCGTGGAGAAGACCGGAACCGCATCGCCGCATGCCCATGCGGCGCGAGAAGCGAAGCGCCGCGACGCGCTGGCGATGGGGATCGACGAACGCTTCGTGGCGGAGCTGGTCGACCGTTTCTACGCGCGCATTCGCGGCGACGACCTGATCGGCCCGATCTTCGCCGCACGGATTTCCGACTGGGGCCCGCATCTCGACCAGATGAAGCGCTTCTGGCGTTCGATCCTGTTCAGCAGCGGCGAATATCTCGGCAACCCGATGATCAAGCATCTGGCGATCGACACGCTGGATCGCGCGATGTTCGCGCGCTGGCTCGACCTGTTCGACGCCACCCTGCACGAGCTGGGATCGGACCAGGCGCGCGAACATGTGCACGCGCGCGCCCGGATGATCGCCAACAGCCTGCTCAACGGCATCGCGGTCCACCGCGACAGACGGCTGGGCATCGCCCCGGAGGAGGCATTCTCCGAAACGCCGGCGTCTGGTTCCTAGACCTGTCGCGGGTCTCAAAGGAGCACACGCACGGACCGGCAGCTGACGACGGAGCAGCCGAACGGCGCTGGCAGCGTATACCTTGGCGTAGGTGGCGGGCAGCGTGCCGCGCTGCCACATCCCCGTTGCGGAGCCGTGTTAATCGGACGCGACAGGGATGATGAACGCAGGGGTTTTTCCGATTTCACCCTGCGGCCGACGAAATGGCAGTCGAGCGTCCAACTTGTCCGGCCCTGCATCACCGCGCTATTGCGGGCGCGCTTTGGAGGAACCGATGGCCGACCCGATCCGCATCCTGTTACAGACGACAATCCCGCCGATCGCCGACGACTGGCACATCGGGCGCTTTTCGATGCTGCGCGACCATCTCGCCGGCCTCCGCGGCGCGGATGGTGACCCGTTGTGCGAGGTCACCGCGCGGAACCGGACCGCGCCGGGCGCGCCCGACCCGATATTGTCGACGATCGACGAGTCGGACTATGACGAATTGTGGCTGTTCGCCGTCGACACCGGCGACGGTCTCGACAGCGAGGATTGCGCCGCGATCGGCCGCTTCCGGAAGAAGGGCCGCGGCCTGCTGGTCACGCGCGACCACATGGACCTGGGGAGCTCGGTCTGCACGCTGGGCGGCATCGGCGCCGCGCATTTCTTCCACAGCAAGCATCTCGATCCCGATCCGGCGCGCCACGTCATCGACGACCGCGAGACCAGCGACATTCTGTGGCCCAATTACCATTCGGGCGCGAACGGCGATTTCCAGAAGATCGCAGTGGCCGGCGAACCGCATCCGCTGCTCCAGGACCCGGCGGCGCGCGACGGGTTGATCCGCTACCTGCCTTCGCATCCGCACGAAGGCGCGGTCGGCGCACCGGCCGACGATCCTTCCGCCCGCGTCATTGCGACCGGAATCAGCAAGGTGAGCGGCAATCGCTTCAACATCGCGGTCGCCTTCGAACCTTCGGAGGACGGTGGCCCGGCGCTGGCGCAATCGACCTTCCACCATTTCGCCGACTATAATTGGGATCCGGCGAAGGGCAGTCCGAGCTTTGTCAGCGAGGCCCCCGGCGACGGGCTCGCCCATTCGCCCGAAGCACAGCAGGCGGTGCGACAATATGTCGGTAATCTCGCATTGTGGCTCGCCGGGCGCCCGATCGAAGGCCGCCAGGCGCGTCTGGACCGCGAGTTGGACGAAGCGCTGGACGAGAGCTTCCCGGCCAGCGACCCGCCGGCGATCGCCTGAGCAGGATCATCGCCGCGCCGGGAACATCCTGCGCCAGAACCACGGCTTGAGGGCCCGTTGCCGCCCATAAGCAGCCAATGCGGGGATGGTCAGCAAAATCTCGGTGCCCCTGCCCCGCCGAGTCGACAGGTTCAGCGTGCCGCCGGCGCGGGCGGCACGTTCGTCCATCCCGACCAGACCGAAATGCCCCTCGCGCCGTTTCGCCGCCGCTTTCTCCTGATCGATCCCGCGGCCGTCGTCGCGCACCGCCAGGCTCAGCGCAGCGAGGCCATAGGTAACCACGATCTCGACATGCTCGGCCGCGGCGTGGCGCTGGGCATTGCGCAGCGCCTCTTCGGCGATCGCCGACGCCTCTTCCGCGGCGCGGTGCGACAGCGGCCGGGGCGTCCCCTCGACGGTTAGCGTGATCCGTGGGGGACCCTCCTGGGCTAGCGCCTCGATCCTGTCGCCGATCCGCCGCTCGAGCGGCGGACCAGCCGTCTCGCTACGCAGATCGCGAACCTTGTCGCGCCCCTCGACGATCACCGCCTCGGCGCGATCGAGTGCCTGATCGAGGGAGCCGCGAAGCGCGCTATCCGGTGGCAACCGATTGGCGACCGCTTGGAAACGCAGCAACAGGCCCTGCATCCCTTGGAGCAACGTGTCGTGCAGGTCGCGCGCGATGCGTTCGCGTTCGTCCAGCCGTTCGTGCAGCAGCGCGTCGAAGCGCTGGTTGAGGCGGCGGATGCGCAGCGAATAGGCCAGCCAGCCAAGGGAGAACGCGGCGATCACGCACAGCAAGATGAACCAGCCCGATTCGACGAAGGTCGGCGGGATCACGATCTCCATGATCGCGCCGGTCCGGTTCCAGACGCCATCGTCGTTGCTCGCGATCACCTGGAAGCGATAGGTGCCGGGACCGAGCCCGGTGTAGATCGCCTGCCGCCGCGCGCCGGGGTCGACCCAGTCGCCATCGACACCGGTCAGCTTGTAGCGGAACGCCACGCGTCGGGGCATGCCCAGGCTCATTGCAGTGAAGTCGATCTGCAGGCTGCGGGTGCCGGCGGCCAGGCGGAGCGATGCCGCAGGGGCGATGCGCTTACCGTCCGCCGTGACCGCGCGCACCATGACCGGCGGTCGCAGCAAATTGCGCCGGAGACGTCGGGGATCAATCGAATAGATTCCGGTCTGATCAGCGAACCACAGGCGTCCGTCGGCCGCTTCGACAAGGTCGGTGAAGCCGCGGACGCTGCTGCGGGCGATCACCCCGTCTTCCTGGTCGAAGGTGCGCGATGGCAGCGTGCCCGGCCGGCCGTCCAGCCGTGCCGACAAGGCCGGCGTCGGCATCCGCACCAGCCCGGCCTGCGACAGCAGCCAGGTCTCCCCCGCCGCATTCTGCACCAGGCCCGAGACGTCGCCGAAGATGCCGTTCTCGCCCGCACCCATCATGTGGATCCGGCCAGCGCGCAGCATGCCAAGGCCACTCTCGCCCCCGATCAGCAGGCCGTCGGGACGCTGGAGGATCGCGCCGACGAAGGTGAACGGGTTGTGTGCATAGTCGATCAGCGTGTGAAACCTGCGGCCATCGAATGCCGCGGTATGACCGTAGCCGATATAGCTGATCACGCCATCGCGGCCCTGCGCCAGCATATAGGGAATGGCATTCGGACGATCGTCGAACGCCATCGCCCGGGGGTTTCGATCGTCGAGGTCGTAGCGAAGCAGGCCGTGCGACGGCATGCCCAGCCACAGCCGGCCGTCGCGGTCCTCGAAACACCGCGACGTTGCGGAGAGAGGCTGCGGTGACGGTGGTATTCGAACGCTGCGCGTGTGCGCGCCGCCGACCAGCCGGACGGTGTCGCGCGCGGTACGGACCCACAAACCCCCATCCCGCGCCGCACAAGCGGTGTCCCTCGGGCCGAGGCTTGTGGTCGGCAATGGTATGGCCTTGCCGTCGGCCGCAACCCGGAAAAAGCGCCGGTCGACGCGCAGGAATATGGTTTTGCGCCCATCGGCAAAGACTTGGTACGGGCTCGTCTCGGTAGGAAGCAGCGAGACAAGTCGCGGATCGACGACGCTGTTCTGGACCACATCGACCGGGTGAAAGCGGTCGATCCCGCGATCGGTGCCCACCCACCAATTGCCTTCGCGGTCCTCGAAGGGCCAGGACGAATAGTTCGCAGCGCCGGGCGCGCTTTCGAAAACGGCCGTCTCGCCCACCCCGCCTAGGCCCGCGCGGCCCAGAGCGAACCTGAAGATGCGGCGAGAATAGCTGATCACCCAGGCGTCGCCGTTCCGTCCCACCCCCGTCACAGCATCGGGCATGCCCTCGGGGAGTATCGCGACCGTCCGGGCCGGGCGCCCCGCCGCAAACAGGCGTATCTGCGTTCGATCCGCGACCAGTACGCCACCCTCGGGATTGCGGCTCAGTGTGCATATGTCGACCAGATTGGCGACCACGGTCGGCGCAAGGGTGACCGGGTCGACGCGGACCAAGCGACTTTGGTTGTCGCCGCGAAGGCACGCCCAGATCGAGCCGTCGCGCGCGGCGAAGGCCTGTATCGCGCGTCCGCGATCGCCATAGTCGCGCTTGGTCCAGCGTCCGCCGGCATGGCGGAACAGCGAACCCGAACTCACCGACCAGATCGTGCCGTCGGGCGCTTCCGACAGGCTGTCGGTCCACCCCTTGGGGCGCCGCTCCCGGAGAGGCGCGAAGGATCCGACCGCCGCGACTATGCGCCAGTCCCGCAAAACCGTAGCCGATCCACAGGTCTCCACGCCGGGTGACGAGCAGCACGCGCACCCCCGAACCGCCGACCTTCTCCAGTGTCGGCATCCGCTCGAAGCTGACTCCGTCGAACCGCCACAGCCCCTGCGCGGTTCCTATCCAGAGGAATCCGTCAGGGGTCTGGGCGACGGCCGTTACGCTGCTCGGGGCGCCCTCCTCGGCCGAGAAAGCGGTGCGCTTATATCCGGGCATCACCGGCAGGTTCGGTTGGGCGGCTGCCGGCGCGACCCATGCCAATATCGCCAGCATCGCCAGCCGCACGTACCGCTGCATCACGCCCCTACCCCCGAGTTCCGGACATGACAGGCGATATACTGCTGCCGACCGATCAGCCAGCATGCCGTTCAGCATCGCCATTTCGGTCCAGGCGGTCGCGCCCGATCATGCGTCGTCCTGATTGCGCGGACGAAGCCTGATGTTGCGCCGGCCGAACAGCCGGGCGTCCAGCGAAAGCGAGCCGGGGCCGGTCAGAGCCAGTGCGAGTGTCAGCGCCGCGATCAGCAACCGTCCCGTTTGCCAATCCGCGATCAGGATTATCGTCGCCAGCGCCGCCAGCGCCGACCATCGGGTGCAAAGGCCGGCCATGATCAGCGCCGACGCGCCGATGAGAAGCCCGTGCACGACCGTCCCGTTGGATCTGCTGGAGATGCAAACAAGAAGGATCAGTGCGACGACACCCCGCAACAGGAACAGTCCTTGACCGGCAAAACCGGCAGGAAAGGACGACGGGTCGGAATCCATGTCGATCCATTGCCCTGGACGGGACCGTTTCAAACCCCCGTGCGGGTCATCGCGCGTTCACCCCATTCGGGTGTGGACCAGCCCGACCTTACCGCGCATTATCGCGCAAACGCGTTCGCGCCGATCGGATGGGATTAGGAAATGGTTGCGACGAAGCCGATCCGGATCATGATCGCAGACGACCATCCGATGCTGCGCGACGGCGTCGCCGCCTTGCTCGAGAGCCAGCCCGATATGCTGCTGGTCGGAGAGGCGAGCGACGGCGCCGATGCCGTCCAGCGTTTCGCCGCGCTGCGTCCGGACGTGACGCTGATGGACCTGCAGATGCCCGGAATGGGCGGCGTCGCCGCAATCCGCGCGATACGCGAGCAACATCCGCGTGCGCGAATCCTGGTGCTCACCACATATGACGGAGACGCGCAGGCGGCAGAGGCGCTTCGTGCGGGGGCGGCAGGCTTCCTGCTCAAGACCACGCTTCGCCGCGAACTGCTCGACACGATCCGGACGATCCATGCCGGTCGCCGGCACGTCCCCGCCGCCATCGCCCAGGAAATCGCGCTCCACGCCGGCGACGAGACGCTAAGCCCGCGCGAACGCTCGGTCCTGGCGCTCGTGGCGGAAGGGCTCGCCAACAAGGAGATTGCCTGGGAACTCGGCCTGGCCGAGGACACGATCAAGACGCACCTCAAGAACGTCTTCGCCAAACTCGGAGTCGCCGATCGCACGCTGGCGGTAACCACCGCGATGCGCCGCGGTATCCTCAACGGCTCGGCCTCACCCGGTTAAGTGACTGGCCCGCGCCCCGGACCGGCGATCCCAGATGAGTCGGGCGCTGCCATTCTCCCCCCGATCACGGAGGAGACCGTCCATGCTAAATCTGCGCTCAAAGTCGAGCTTTCCAGCCCTCGCCGCCTGCCTGTGGGCGGCCAGCGCCTGTGCGCAACAATCCACGCTTCCTGAGGGCGTACGGTCGGTTTCCCCGCAGGAGGGAAGAACCGTCAGCGATCCCGAGCAGCTGCCGCAGCGCACGCCGGGCCATTTGGTGCAGGACCTGCACGCAGCGTTCGGCGCGCACCAGGCGCGGGCGGTACACACCAAGGGGACGATCCTCCAGGGCTGGTTCGACCCCGCCCCCGGCGGCGCGGCGTTGTCGAGCGCGACGCTGTTTCGCGCGCGCGTGCCGGTGATCGTCCGCTTCTCCGATTTCACCGGCATCCCCGACATCCCGGATACCGAGAAGAACGCGCAGCCGCGCGGTCTCGCAATCAAGTTCCTGCTGCCCGACGGCAGCAATCTCGATCTCGTCAACCACAGCTTCAACGGCTTTCCGGTAAGTACTGCCTGGGAGTTCGGCGTGCTGCTCCGCGCGATCGGCGCCAGCGGTCCCGGCGCTCCCAAGCCGACCGCGCTCGATAGCTTTCTGGCCACCCATCCGCTCGCCAAGCAATTCCTGACGACGCAGACGCCCCCGCCCGCGAGCTGGGCGACCACCGCCTATTTCGGGGTGAACGCCTATCAGTTCACGCGCCCCGCCGGAGCCCCGCATCCTGTGCGCTATCGCTTCGTGCCCGAGGCGGGCGAGCATTATCTCACCGACGCCGAGCTGGCCCAGCGTGGGCCCAATTATCTGGGCGAAGAGATCGCCCAGCGGGTGGCGAAAGCGCCGATCCGCTTCACCTGGTTCGCGCAGATCTCCGAAACCGGCGACGCGATCGACAACCCTGCCATCGCCTGGCCCGAAACGCGCCGCCTGGTGAAGCTCGGCACGATTACGATCGACCGCCTCGGCCCGAACACGCCACTGGCCGATCGGTCATTGCTCTTCCTGCCGGGCACCACCACGCCGGGAATCGCGATAGCCGACCCGATGCTGACGATCCGGAACGCAGCGTATCCGGTGTCCTTCAAGGAGCGCCCCTGACGCCCGACCGGGGGCTCGACCTGCGCCAGCATCCCGATATGAGCGCCTGCAAAATGCCTGCCGCCGGAACGGTGTGTGAGACCGCTCGTTGGGTGCGCTCCCAAACCGGAAGGCTTCCCCTATATGCCGGCATCCGACGACTCGGTCTCGCGTGCATTTGCGTCCTTCAAGACGCCACCCCTGCTCTCGATCGGCGCAGTCGCCGCGCAGCTGGCAGACCGGTTGATCCTCGGCGACCTGTTGTTTGCGGCGACCGATGAAGTCCGGGCGCTTGCGGTCTCGCGGACGCTCGCTGCCATGGTGCCGACGGCAGAGGTCGTCTTTTGCCCCGGGAGCGATGCGCTGCCGGGGGACGAAGCGCCGGCATCGCCCGCCAATGTCGGACAGCGCGTCGCCGCGCTGCGGCGGATCCGACTGGCGCAGGCCCAACCCGACCGCCCCAGGATCGCCTGCATCACCACCGGCGAGGCGCTGGGCCGGACTTACGCCGCACCGGAAGCGTTCGAGGCGGCACTCCCGCACGTCGCGGTCGAGAAGCATGTCGACCTACAACGCCTGTTCGAGCAGCTGCTCGACGCCGGTTATGTCAGCGACGAGCGAGTCGACGAGCCGGGTGAAGTGGCATTGCGCGGCCAGGTTCTCGACGTCTATCCGGCCGACGCTGGCGAGCCGCTGCGGATCGAAGCGTCGGAGGGCCGCGTGGTCTCGATCCGCAGCTACGATCCGGCGAGCCAACGCACCACAAGCGAGTGCGAATCGCAGGAGCTCGGGCGAGTAGCAGAGCCGGTGCCGAGCGAAACCGGTGTGACGCTGGCCGAACATTTGCCGGAGGCGGCGCTCGCGGTGGAGACCGCCGCGCAGGATCGCCGCGAGCGCTTCCTGGCGCTGGCTGCCGATGCTCGCAAGCGCCGTCCGGACCGGGCAATCCGGGCTGTCGCGGATCGCGAGATGTGGCGCGCAGCCACCGCCGGCCGACGCCAGATCACGCTTGCGAGCGGGGATACCCCGCCGCCGCGCTTCATCGAGGCAAAGGCGCCGCTCCGCGCCTTTGCCAAGCTTGCCCGTGCGGCGATGAATGCCGGAGACCGCGTGATATTGCTCGGCGGCGCACGCGATCTCCGGTTCTTGCGCGGCCGTATCGCGAGCGCATTGAAATGCGAGGTGGTCGATATCCCTGGCTGGGCCGAACTCGGCCAGGCCACGCCGGACAGTCTGCTCCTGCTGGAAGCGCCGCTCGATCGTGGATTTCGAAGCGCGGGCGTGCTCGCCATCGCCGCCGCCGATCTGCTCGGCAGCCGTGCCGAGCGGGACGACGCGCAGGCCGGCGCGGTGGAAACCGCGCTGTCCGGTTTCGGCGAGATTCGCGTCGGTGACGTGGTGGTGCACGAAGATCATGGCATCGGTATCGTCGCCGGATTGGAACGCATGCCGGCGAACGGCGAAGGCGATCCCGGCGACGCCATCGCGATCACCTATGCCGATGGCGGGATGCGCCTGGTGGCGGTGGCGGAGGCAGACAGGCTATGGCGCTACGGAAGCGATGCCGATGCAGTGATGCTTGACAAACTGGACGGATCCTCCTGGCAGAAACGCCGCGGCGCGATCGACCTCGCCATCGCCGAGACCGCACGGGGAATGATCGCCCTGGCGGAAGAGCGTTCGGCAAGGACCGCCCCCAAGCTCGTGCCGGATATCGCAGCCTATGAGCAATTCGTCGCCGGCTTCCCGTTCGGCGAGACGCGCGACCAGGCACGCGCGATCGACGCCGTCCGCGACGATCTCGCCTCGGGATCGCCGATGGACCGGCTGGTCATCGGCGACGTGGGCTTCGGCAAGACCGAAGTGGCGTTGCGCGCGGCGGCGCTGGCGGCGCTCTCCGGACATCAGGTCGCGGTCGCCGCACCTACCACGGTGCTGGCACGCCAGCATATCGAGAACTTCACCGAACGGTTCGAAGGCACCGACATCACCGTTGCCGGCTTGTCTCGCCTTTCCAGCCCCGCCGACAAGAAGCGGGTAAAGGCCGGGCTTGCCGACGGCTCGATCCAGGTGGTGGTCGGCACCGGCGCGGTTGCGGGCAAGGGCGTCGAATATCAGGACCTCGCGCTGGTCATCGTCGACGAGGAGCAGCGTTTCGGCGCTGCCGACAAGACGCGGCTGCGCGAGCTCGGCGCGGGCCATGTGCTGACGCTCAGCGCGACGCCGATCCCGCGGACGCTCCAGTCGGCGCTGGTCGGCATCCAGCAGCTGTCGGTCATCGCGACGCCGCCTGCGCGCCGCCAGCCGATCCGTACCGCGGTTGGTGCGTTCGACAAGGAAATCGTTCGCGCCGCGCTGCTGCGCGAGCGCAGTCGCGGCGGGCAGAGCTTCGTCGTGGTGCCGCGGATCGAGGACATGGCGGCGCTCGCCGAGTTGCTGGCCAAGCTCGTTCCCGAACTCGAAGTGCTTCAGGCGCATGGCAAGCTCCCGGCCGCGGAGATCGACGAAGCGATGGTGCGCTTCGGTCGCGGTGAAGGCGATGTGCTGCTGGCGACCAACATCATCGAGGCCGGGCTCGACGTGCCGCGTGCGAACACGATGGTGATCTGGCGGGCCGACCGCTTCGGACTGAGCCAACTGCATCAGCTGCGCGGGCGCGTAGGCCGCGGAAGCCGGCGGGGACAGGTTCTCCTGCTGACCGAGCCGGACAAGGAAATCGCCCCGCGCACTCTCAAGCGGCTCCGCACGCTGGAAGCCTTCGATCGGCTGGGCGCCGGCTTCGCGATCAGCGCGCAGGATCTCGACATGCGCGGCGCCGGCGATCTCCTCGGCGAGGCGCAAGCCGGCCATATGAAGCTGATCGGGGTCGACCTCTATCAGCATCTGCTGGAAGCCGCGCTTCGCACGGCGCGGGGGGAAACGGTCGAGCGCTGGCGGCCCGAACTCCACCTCGGCATGGAAGGCAGGCTGCCGGAGAGCTGGATCCCCGAGCCCGAATTGCGCGTCACTTTCTATGTCAGGCTGGCGCGCGCGGAAGGCGCCGGCGAAATCGATACCCTCCATGCCGAACTGGAAGACCGGTTCGGGGCGATACCCGAGGAAGCCGCCATCCTGTTGTCGATCGCCCGAGTGCGGGCGAGTGCGCATGCCGCGAGGATTGCGCGCATCGACGCAGGGCCTGCGGCCATCGCCTTTACGCCGCGCGCCGATTTCGTCGGAAACCCCGAGGCGGGCCTGACCCGCAAGGGCGACCGGCTGTTGTTGAGCGAACGGATCGAAGACCCGGCGGAGCGATTGAAGCGGATCGAGGATGTCCTGGACGCGCTTGAAACCGAATGACCGCAAGCCTTCGCGCGCAATCAATCGGCCGACAGATACGCCTCTATGACAGCGTAGACGGTGTCGAGATCGTCGCCGATGCAATAAGGCGGCATGACGTAAATGGTGTTGCCGAGCGGACGAAGCAACACCCCGCGATCACGGCAAAATGCCGCCAGCCGGGGTGCTATTGGCGAGAGGTAATTGCCTGAGCGCTCGTCTACTTCGAATGCCGTAATCGTGCCCAGCTGCCGTGCGTTCACGACCTTCGAATGGTCCGCGATCGCGGCGAGCAACGCCCGCTGGCTGCGTTCGACCTCGGCGACGCGGTCCAGCACCGGCTCGTCGCGCCAGATCGCCAGATTGGCGTTCGCCGCCGCGCAGGCGATCGGATTGGCAGTGTAGCTCGACGAGTGGAAGAACATCCGCGCGCGGTCGCTCGACAAATGCGCGTCGAAGATCTCCGGCGTCGCCAATGTCACGGCGAGCGGCACTGCGCCGCCGGTCAGCCCCTTCGACAGGCACAATATGTCGGGCACGATCCCGGCCTGCGTACAAGCCAGCAAGGTGCCGGTCCGCCCCCAGCCGGTCATCACTTCGTCGGCGATGAACAGCACGCCGTGCCGCGCGCAGATCGCGCGCATCTCGGCGAGCATGGCCGGCGCGTAGATCTTCATGCCCCCCGCACCCAGGATCAGCGGCTCGACGATGAGCGCGGCCGGCGCATCGCGGCAATTGGCTTCGAGCGCGTCGAGCGTCGCCTGCTCGGCACCCGCCTCGGGAAACGGAATCGTCGCAACGTCGAACAGCAATGGCGCATAGGGTTGGTTGAACACGCCGCGCGCACCCACCGACATCGCGCCGATCGTGTCGCCATGATAGCTATGCTCCATCACGACGATGCGGTGCCGCGGCGCGCCCCGGTTCGCCCAGAAGCCGAGCGACATCTTGAGCGCCACTTCGACGCTGGTCGAGCCGCTGTCCGAAAAGAATATATGCGCCAGCGGATCCGGCATCATCGCGATCAGCGCGCGGGCGAGCGTCTCGGCGGGCTCGTGGGTGTAGCCCGCGAAGATGATCTGATCGAGCCGGCCCGCCTGCTCGGCGATCGCCGCCACGATCTTCGGATGCGCATGCCCGTGCGTCGTCACCCACCAGGACGAGATCGCATCGATGATCCGCACGCCTTCGCGCGTGTACAGCGCCGCACCCTCGGCGCGGGCGATCAGCGGGATCGGCTCGGCCAGGCCGTGCTGCGTGAAGGGGTGCCAGATCGGCGATGTCATGCCGCGAAGTCCGCGACCTGGAAATTGGCCCGGAACGCGCCGGCGAGCGTGTCGCGATCGAGCGGATCGAGCCGCGGCAACCGCCCGAGACGGCGTACCCCGCCGATCGCGGCGATCGTCGCTTCGCTGTCCTCGTTCGCGTCGCCGACGAATGCGATGCCGAGGATCGGAATGCCGCGTGCGCGCAGGGCTTCGATCGAGAGCAGGCTGTGGTTGATCGTGCCGAGCGCGGTGCGCGCGACCAGCACCACCGGCGATTGCCAGCGCGCAAACAGGTCAGCGTAGAGCAGATCGCGCGTGACGGGGACGAGCGCGCCCCCTGCCCCTTCGATCACCAGCGGCCGGTCGCACGGCGGCGGTGCCAGCCTGGAGGGTTCGATCGTCAGCCCGTCGAGCTCGGCGGCGCGGTGCGGCGAGCATGGCGTGCGCAGTCGATAGGCTTCAGGCAGGATGCAGTCCGCGGCCAGCCCCGACAACGCCGCCACCGTCGCGCTGTCCCCGCCATCGTCGAGCCCGGCCTGGATCGGCTTCCAATAAGCGCCCGCCAACGCACCGGCGAGTGCCGCCGCGAATACCGTCTTGCCGACACCCGTATCGGTGCCGGTCACTACGATCGCCCGGCTCATGCGAGGGCTCCGGCAAGTGCACGCACGTCGCGCTCCTCGACATTGAGCGTCAGCGAGATGCGCAGCCGCGCGGTGCCCGCGGGAACGGTCGGCGGACGGATGCCGCGTACGTCGAACCCGGCTGCCTGGAGCACCGCCGCCCGGCGCATCGTCTCGCCCTCCTCGCCGATGATCAAGGGCAGGATCTGCGACCCCGTCACGCCGACGCCGTGCGGCGCCAGCGCGTCTCCGGCCATTTGGATCAGCCGTTGCAGCCGCGCGCGACGCTCGGGCTCGTCGGCGACGATACGAAGCGCCTCGCGGACCGCTGCTGCCATCAACGGCGAAGGCGCTGTCGAGAAGATGAATGCGCGACCCCGATTGACCAGAAAGTCGCGCACCACCTTGGGCCCGCACACCAGCGCGCCCTCACAACCGAGTGCCTTGCCGCACGTATGCAGCGTGATCACATTGTCGCGCCCTTCCAGTTCGGCCGAAAAGCCGCTTCCGTCGGACCCGAACACTCCCGTCGCGTGCGCCTCGTCGATCAGCAGGATCGCGTCTTCCTGTGCCGCAAGCGTGGCCAATTCGGCCAACGGTGCGCGGTCGCCATCCATGCTGTAGAGGCTTTCGACTGCGATCCAGATGCGGCCCCTACCGCCCGACGCCCGCCATTCGCGAATCGCGTCGGCGAATGCGCCCAGGTCGTTGTGCCGGGCTGCGCGATAGTCGGCGCGGCTGAGCCGCATCCCCTCATGCGCGCTGGCGTGGATGAGCGCGTCATGGAGGATCAGGTCGCCGTGCTGCGGGAGAGTCGAAAGCAGCGCCGCGTTGGCGGCATAGCCGCTCGAAAAATACAACGCCGTCTCGCTGCGGAAGAAACGCGCGGCCTCGGCCTCGAGCGCCTCGTGCTCGGCGTGATTGCCGCGCAACAGCCGCGAGCCGCCCGACCCGACGGGTACGCCGCGGCCGATCGCGTCGGTGATCGCCGCGGCCAGCCGAGGCGACTTCGCCAGCCCGAGATAGTCGTTCGAGGAGAAGTCACGCCCGGCACGCGCGACCAGCCGCCGCGCGCGGTTGTGCGCAGCGAGTTGGGCAAGATCCTGCTGATGAGCGGTGAAAAGGGCGGACACGCGAGCCGCCTACACAAATCACCCCGCCCGAGCCAAGCCGGATCGGTTCAGAACCGCGCGCCCGCCCGTATCCCGATCGTTCGCGGCGTGATCGGGACGAAATAAGGCCGCTGGTCGCACGCGCCGCATTGCTGGAAGCGCGAAATCTGGCCGCGCTCGTCCCACAGATTCTGCGCGAACAATTCGAAATTGTAGCGGGCGAGCTCGAAGCCGATTGCGAGATTGCCGGTGGTATATGCCTCCAGCCGGCCGAGCGCCGCCGCCTTGGCGACGCGGATGTCGGAGGATGCCGAACTCTGGTGCGCGATCAGCCCCTGCACATAGGCGCGGCCCGACCCGACCGGGACCGCGTAGCGTGCCGTGCCGCTGATCTTGAAGCGCGGCGTGATCGGTAGGCGCGTGCCCTCGGGTGCCAGCACATCGGTTCCGTCGCCGATACAGATTTGAGTCTCGCAAAGGTCCTCGCGGGTCTTGGCGTCGGTGTACGAGCCAGCAGCGGTGAGCGTCAGTCCCCCCAGCGCGAGATTGGCGTCCATCTCCACACCGCGGATGCGCGCGTCGGGGCCGTTCTGGATGATCGTGAAGCTGTTCTCGCCTAGGAACGAGAATTGAAAATCCTTCCAGCTCTGCTGATAGATCGAGCCGTTGAAGCGCAGCCTGCCGTCGGCCAGCGTCGTCTTCCAGCCCAGCTCGTAATTGTAGAGCACGTCCGTGGCATAAGAAGCGACATCCCCGCGCCGGTTGATCCCGCCCGGCCGGAAGCCGCTCGAAGCGACGGCGTAGAAAAGCAAACCGTCGCTGGGTTTCCAGGTCAGGTTGAAGCGATAGGTGATTCCCTGATCGCTGGTCTTTTTGGGACGCAGCTCGCCGCCGACATAGGTCGCGAGATTGGTGCACGGCCCGCCGGAGACCATCGCCGGAAGCAGCGTGTTGGTAGGGCTGCCGTCGAGATACGCATCGCGCAAGGTCCTGCCGTCGGCGAGGAAACAGCCTGCGACGCCGGTCCGCGAACTGCCTGCGGCGTTGAACGGCGATGCCGTATAGGGTCGCCCGTCTGCGGGATCGACGCCGGGATTTCGGCCAAAGCCGAAGAAGCCGATCAGCGAATTATCGTAGATATAGGCGCGGCCGCCCGCAGTGACGGTCAGCTTGGGCGACAAATCGAGACTCGCCTCACCGAACATCGCATAATCCTTGTCGACCCGGTGCTGCTGGGTGAGCCACAATGTCCCCGGCGATCCGTTCACCGACACGGCGGCACCGAGATTGGGGATTTGATAATCCTGGTGGATCAGGTTCGACTGACGCTGGTAGAACATTCCCGCGACGACGCGGAACGACTCCTCCGACGGCGACGCGACACGCAGCTCCTGGCTGGTCTTCTTGAAGTGATCCGAGGCGACCACGACTTGTCGCGGATCGATCGTGTTGCCGGCATTGTCCTGATAATAGAAATAGCCCGCGAGCCCGCCCACCGATGCGTAGAGATTGTCGTATGCCTCAGAATAATCGGTGTAATCGCTGGAGGAGGCAGTTCTCCGATCGAGATAGGCGCCGGCATAGGTAATGTCCCAGTTGCCGATCTTGCCTTCGATCGTCAGCGCGCCCTGAATGAAGCGGTCGCGGCGATATTCCGGATAGAAACGCTGCACCTCGAGATCACCGACCTGCTGGTCGGAGCCGTAGCTGCCGTGGCTGCGCATCTCCTGGTAGAGAACGGTCGGCGTGACCGTCCAATCCGCGTCGAGATCGACCTTGAGCGCGGCGCGGCCGCCCCAGGTCTCGGTATCGTTGTAGTTCTCCTGGACGAAGGCGTCATTTTTGACGGTGATTCCGTCCTTGATGCAGCCGTTGACGTCGCCATTTGCATCGAAAGTCGGCGTGCCGCAGAAGGTGCGCGTGCCCGGCACATTGTCGATATAGCCTGCGTCGCGCTGGTAGAAGCCGACGACGCGGAGCGCCGCGCGGTCCGAAAAGGGCGTGTTGATCATCCCCTCGATCTTGCCGCCCTGCCCGCCATGCGCGACGGTGTTGCCCTCGACATCGACCCGGCCTTCGAAACCCGCGGTCTCGGGCTTGTTGGTGATGATGCGGATCGTCCCCGCCTGGCTCGACGCCCCGTAGAGCGTGCCCTGCGGCCCGGCGAGGCTCTCGATCCGCGCGATATCGTAGATATGGACGTCGAGCGTGCCGCCGATCGTCGTCACCGGCTGCTCGTCGAGATAGCTGCCGACCGAAGGCAGCGACCCCGAATGGTTGCCGTCGCCGCCCGATGCGACGCCGCGCATATAGACGGTGGTGACGCCCGGCTGCACGGTCTGGAACGCCACCGACGGCAGCAGCTGGGTATATTGGGTGAAATTGGAGATGTTGAGCTGGTCGAGCTTGCGCGTCCCGATCGCCTGGATACTGATCGGCACCGACTGGATGTTCTCGTCGCGCTTCTGCGCGGTGACGACGATTTCGTCGCGGTCGCTGGGAAGGTCGCTGCTTGTCTCGGCATCCTGGGCTTGCGCCATCGCCGGGAGGGTCAGGGCCGTCGATGCGAGCAGCCCGGAAAGCACGGCACGGCGCATTGGGATGATCATCACGGCCCCCACGTAACATCAATGTCATGCAAGACTGTGCTGCGATGCAGCAGTCGTCAATCGTTACACACGAAACCACTATACGATCTTGGGCGAGCGTGACGTTTCTGCAACGTTACAAGTCTGGCGGGACGTCCGGATAAAGCTCGACCACATCGCCCAACGCCCCGATCAGCGGCCCCAGATGCGGCGCGAACGCACGCCAGGCGCGGTCGCCGCCGGTGAAGATCGGCTGGCGAACCTGCTCCGAACTGGCCGTGCGCACCGCCCGCTCGGTCTCATGAAAGGCAAGGCAGGCAGGTTCGAAACCGACGCCGCAAGCGTCGAGCAGCCGGCGCACCTCGGCCTCGGTATCCGCGACCAAAGCTTCGTGGAACACCCGGTGCACCCGTCCCGGCTGGACTCGGTCGAGATGCGCCATCAGCCGCACATAATCGCGGTAATATCGCGCCATGTCGTCGAGCGCGTAGCTGAACGCCTGGCCGCGTGCGAAATGCTGCTTGAAGTTGGAGAAGCAGCACGCGCGCGGTTCGCGGCGCGCATCGATGATCGTGGCGTTTGGCAGGATCAGCCGGATCAGCACCATATGCGCCCAGTTGTTGGGAAGCTTGTCGACGAACAGCGGGCGATCGGTCCGGCGCTGGACCGCGGTGCGGCGCAGATATTCCTCGCCCAGTTCGCGGGCGCGCTCGGCGGTCATCTCGGCGAGGCCCTGCGGATATGCAGCGAGCTTGCGCGCGAGCGCGGGAAGATCGGGGAGCTCGGTCGTGCCCTCGATCCGGCTATGGCTGGCGAGGATCTGCTCGACCAGCGTCGAGCCCGCGCGCGGCATGCCGAGGATGAACACGGGATCGCGCGCATCGCTCCCCCAACCCGCGCGATCGTCGAAGAAGTCTGCGGTGGCGAGCGCGATGCAGTCGTCGACGAAGCGTTCGGTCTCGCCGGCGTCGTAGACGAGCTGCGTGCGGCGCAGGGCGTTGCCCGCGCAATAATGACCAAAGGCGCGGTCAGCGTCGCGACGGTCTTCGAATGCCTTGCCCAATGCGAAATCCAGGTGGAAGCGGTCCTCCTCGCTTATGCCGGGCTCGGCCTGTGCCGCTTCCATCGCGGCGATGTCGGCGTCGTCGAAGCGCACCGTCTTGAGATTGGCGAGGCTCCACCACGCTTCGCCCAGCGTCGGTGACAAGGCCAGCGCCTGGCGGTAGGCCGCCACGCCGTCCGCCTGGCGACCCACCGTCTTGAGCATATGGCCATAGCTCATCCACAATTTGGGCTGCGCCGGGGCGTCGACCAGCACGCGTTCGTAGAGCGTGATCGCCTCCTCGAACGCGCCGAGCCGGCCGAGCGTCGCGGCCTTGAGATTGGCATGACCGGGATGATCGGGCTCGGCCTCGATCAGCCGGTCGAGCTCCTCCAGCGCTTCGCTCGCCCGGTTCTGGCGATAAAGGACGAGCGCCAGATTGGCGCGCGCGGCAGTGAAAGCAGGCGCGAGCTCGACCGCACGGCGCAGCAAATTCTCGGCATCCTTCAATCGTCCGATCCGCCCGGCCAGCTCGGCGAGCATCCGGATCGCGCGCGCATCGAACGGATCGCGCTTGAGATAGTCCTTGAGCCCACGTTCGGCCTCGGGAATGCGATTGTCGTGCAGCGCCAGCGCGGCAGTCATCAGGTCGGGTGGAAAGCGCGTCGCGGGCATCGCGCGAAGATGACCACGCGCCCGCGGCGCGATCAAGCACCCCGTCCGTTTTTACCGCTGGACGCGCGGCGCCGCCGCAGTGACAACAAGCGGGTGAGCGCTGCCGCCTCCTTGCCACGACGCATTCTCGGCTTCTGGCCGGCACTCGCGCTGGTCGTCGGCAACATGATCGGATCGGGCATCTATCTGCTGCCCGCGACGCTCGCGCCGCTCGGCGCCAATGCGCTGATCGGCTGGGGCGTCACGATCCTCGGCGCGATGGCGCTCGCCTTCGTCTTCGCCCGGCTCGCGGCGAAACTGCCCTGCGCGGGCGGACCCTATGCGTTTGCCGACGCGGCGTTCGGCCCGGTTGTGGGGTTCGCGGTGGCGTGGAGCTATTGGATCCTCGTCTGGGCGGGCAATGGCGCAGTCGCCATCGCCGTGGTGAGCGCGCTGGGCGTTCCGTTCCCGCTGCTGGCCAGCGGCGCGCCCGCGTTCGGCACTGCATTGGTGCTGATCTGGGCGCTGGTCGCAGTCAACATCCGCGGCGTCGCCCTGGCGGGCCGGATCCAGCTGGTCACCGCGATCCTGAAGCTGTTGCCCCTTGCGGGCATCGTCGTTCTCGCGCTCTGGTTGCTGCTGCGCGACGGCCATGCGGCGATCGCCGCGAATCCGTCGGTGCCGATCGGCGCAGGCGCAGTCGCGGGCGCAGTCGCACTGACGTTCTGGGGCTTCCTCGGCGTCGAGTCGGCGACGGTCCCGGCCGACAAGGTCAAGGACGCTGCCCGCACGGTGCCGCTGGTGACGCTGCTCGGCACCGCGCTTACCGGGCTGGTCTATGTGCTCGTCGCGGGCACGATCACGCTGATGATGCCTGCGGACGCGGTCGCCGCGTCGCCGTCGCCGCTCGCAGCGTTTCTCGGCCGGTCGTGGGGCGCGGGCGCCCAGCTCATCGTAGCCCTGTTCGCTGCGATCAGCGCGCTCGGCACGCTCAACGGCTTCATCCTGCTGCAAGGCGAGATGCCCTGGGCAATGGCGCGCGGCGGAGTCTTTCCGGCATGGTTCGCCAAGGAGAACCGCCACGGCACTCCGGCGCGCGCGCATCTGGTGTCGGGCGTGCTGGTGACGCTGGTGATGGCGCTGAACTATACCGGCTCTACAGCCACTTTGTTCGCCGAGATCGCGACGATCAGCCTCGCCGCGGGGATGCTCGCTTATTTCGTCAGTGCGCTGGCGGCGCTCAAGCTGCTCGCCGGGGATCGGGCGGTGACGGTGGCGGCGATCATCGCCGCGGGTTTCGTGCTGTGGATGATCTATGGGCTCGGCTTGCGCGCGAACCTGTGGGGTCTGGGGCTGCTCGCGCTCGGCCTGCCGGTATTCCTGTGGGTGCGGCGCGCCCGATAGTTCTGCGAGCACGCCCGACCGACAAAAAATAATACTATATGTCTTGCGAACCGATGGGCTTTTCGGCACCGATCGCCGGAGCGCCTGGAGGGGACCCGCACGCGAATGATCGACGCCAGCATGATCAGCTTCCGGTCCTTGTCGGAACGCGCGATATCGAGTCATGATCAGGTCGCGCGTGCGCTCGGCATGGAGATACTGGCGGGCAAGCACGCTGTCGGCGGCAATCTGCCCAATGAAGCCGATCTGCTCGCCCGCTTCCAGATCTCGCGCACCGTGCTGCGCGAAGTGCTCAAGACGCTGTCGGCAAAGGGCTTGCTCGCCGCCAAGGCGCGCGTCGGCACGCGAGTCACCCAGCCCGTCCACTGGAATTTCTTCGACGCCGAGGTCCTCAGCTGGAAAGTCGCGATCGGCCTCGACGACGCCTTCCGCCGCGACATGGCCGAAATCCGGCGGCTGATCGAGCCGCGCGCCGCCGCGCTGGCGGCCGAGCGGCGCGAAGAGGCCGCGATCACTGCGATCCGTGCCGCGCTCGATCGCATGCGAATCGTCGATCAGGACGCGATGCGCTTCGCCCAGGCCGATCTCGACTTCCATCTCGCGATCGGTGCGGCATCGGGCAATCTGCTGATGCGCTCGATCGCTTCGGTGATCGAGACCGCGCTGGCGGCATCGTTCAGCCCGATCGCGCCGCGCGAACATCCCGAACTCCACCTCGAGACGGTGGCGAAGCACGAGGCGATCCTCGACGCGATCGTCGCCGGAGACCCCGCCGCCGCATCGGCGGCGATGCTCGGCGTCATCAACGACGCGGCGCCGCGCAACGAAGGCGCGCCCGACCAGCAAGGCATGGCATTGTGAGCGGTTTCAATCGACGGGCAGTTTTGGGCGGCGCCACCGCGGCGGGATTGCTGGCGGGCGGCGGCAAGGTGCTGGCTGCGGGAGACCCAGTCGCGCCCTATCGCACGCCCTTCAAGCATCCGGAGCTGGTCGTCGGCCCGTCGCAAATCGCCGGCAGCTTCGACGAGAAGTCGGTCGATTGCCCGTTCGTCTTCTCGGCGAACGGCCGCTTCTATCTGACCTATGTCGGCTTCGACGGCATCGGCTATCAGACCGCTCTCGCCGAATCGCATGACCTGGTCCACTGGTCGAACCGGCGACTGATCCTCGAGCGCGATCCTGCCTCGGCGGTGACGCGCTACAATGTCGCGATGGCCTCGATCCTGCGCGAGAACGCGCTCGAAAGCCCGGCGCGGCTGATCAAGGTCAAGGGCCGCTATCTCGGCGCTTGGCACGCCTATCCGAGCGCCGGCTATGAGGAAGGGCCGGCGGTGATCGGGCTCGCGTGGAGCGACGATCTGCTCCACTGGGCGCGCGGCGACCCGATCCTGCTGCCGCAGGACGGTGCCGAATGGGAGCGCGGCGGGCTCTACAAGCCCTATCTGATCCGCGTCGGCGATATCTATCACCTCTATTACAACGCCAAGACGACCGGCACGTCGTGGAAGGAACAGACCGGCCTCGCCACGTCGAAGGACCTGAAAACCTGGACGCGCCACCCCGCCAGCCCGCTGATCCGCAACGGCCCGGCCGGAAGCTGGGACGATCGCTTCGCCAGCGATCCCGTGGTGGTCGAGCATCGCGGCAAATGGGGGATGTTCTATTTCGGCCTGTCGACCGACAAGCGCGCCCGCGACTTGCTGGCGCTGGGTTCCTCACCCACCGACTTTGCCAAGGTGCCCGAGATCCTCGTCGATGTCGGCCCGCCGGGTTCGGTCGACGACACTTATGCGCACAAGCCCTCGGTGATCTTCCACAAGGGCGATCTCTACCACTTCTACTGCGCGGTCAGCGGCAAATGGCCCAACGAAGTGCGCGGGATCGCCGTGGCACGCTCGCGCGCCTGGTAGTCAGCGCGGGCACCCTTGCCGCGCGATGACCGGCGTCGCGGCGCGCGCCATCGCGGTATAGCCGGCGTCGTTGGGGTGGAGATGGTCGCCGATCTCGAACCCGGCGACGAGCCGGTCGCGCTTCGCGGGGTCGCGGGTGGCGGCGTCGAAGTCGATCACGCCGTCGAACGCGCCTGAGCTGCGGATCCACTGATTGACCGTCACGCGCTTCGCCTCGCCCGCCGCATCCTGATATGCCGCGCCGACGAACGGGAGCAGCGTGCCGCCGAGCACCTTCAATCCACGCGCATGCCCCCGATCGATGAGCTGGCGGTACGCGGCGATCACCTGATCGGCACTGACCGCCTGGGCGGGATTGGTCTTGCCCGCGCCGATATCGTTGATCCCTTCGAGCAATACGACATGGGTGACGCCGGGCACCGACAGCACGTCGCGGTCGAAGCGCGCCAGGGCATTAGGCCCGCGCCCGTCGTGGAGCAGGCGATTGCCGCTGATCCCGGCATTGACCACCGTCCAGCAGCGCGCGTCGCGCCGCGCGGCGAGCGCGGCCGAGACCTGCGCCGGCCAACTCGTCCGCGCCGAATCCGATGCGCCCGCGCCTTCGGTGATCGAATCCCCGAAAGCGACCAGTACCCGCCCGCGCACGGTTCCGGGGACCTCCACCGACGAGGCGAGGCCGGCGCTGCGCGCTTCCGTCCCCTGCCCGGCGTTGCGCGTGGTGTCGCCCTTGCTCAGTCGCACCTTCTGGGCGTGCGCTGCGGGAGTGACCTTATCGGGATAATAGACGCTGAGCACCAATTGCGTGCCGGGCGAAACCGGGAACGGCAGCGGATCGCTATACGCCGGCGCACCCGTCGGGATAAGGATCGATTGCGCGCCCGAGAAGCGCAACGGCACCGGCGCGCCGCCTTCGATGGCCACACTCGCGGCGCCGATCCGCAGCGGCTCGGCACCAAGCTCGTTGGTCAGCCGGATTCGGATGCGTTCGCCCGCAGCCGCGATCCGGATCGTCTGGCGCACCGTCTGATTCTCGATCGGATCGGGATACGCGCCCTTGGACTTGGGCTCCCAGCCGATCGGCGGCGCCACCCACGCCGCCTGCCAGCGGTCGGGCGCAGCCGCTCCGGCAAGCGCCAGCGACGCCGGCAAAAACAGGGCGAGCAGGGCGGCCGTTGGGCGTGCGGACATGGCAGTGATCTCCCGTGGACAGCAATTAGTAATATGATACGCATTGCGCCGCCGGGCTCAAGCGCGGGATGTGGAGAAACGTATTTTGTCGGAGCGTTCGAAGGTCAACCGTCGCGGGGCACTGAAGGTTGCGGGAGCGGGGCTGACGGGGTTGAGTGCGGCACGCGCCTTGCCGGCAGCGGCGAAGGCGGTCACCGGAGCTCTCCGCGCCGATCGCCTGCGAGTCGAGTGGCGCGAATCGCCCGTGGGGATCGACTCGCTGCAGCCCCGCTTCACGTGGGAGCCCATGGCCCGGGATCAACGTGCGCGGGGACTCGCGCAATCCGCTTCGCGGGTTCTGATTGCACGCAGCCGCGCCGCCCTCGATGCCGGACGCGGCGAGGTTTGGGACAGCGGGCGCATCGCCGGCGCACACCCCGCTGCCCAGCCCCCTGCCCCGCTCATGCTCGAACCGCATCGCGACTATCACTGGTGCGTCGAGATCTCGGACCAGACCGGCAGGTCCTGCGGCCGATCCGCGCCTGCGCACTTCGTCACCGGGCTGCTCGCCGCCGATCAATGGCAGGCCGAGTGGATCGCCGCGACGCCCGATCGCCCGCGCGGATCGCACAGCCGCGGCAGTGATCGTTCGCCGGCCAGGCCGCCCGAGCCGTTGCCGATCTTTCGCCGGGCATTCGATCTCCCTGGCCGCCCGCGCCGCGCCATCCTGTCGATCGCCGCGCTCGGGCACGGCGATGTGACGGTCAACGGCACGCCGGTCACGCGCGCGATGCTCAATCCCGGCTGGACCGACTATCGCCACACGATCCTCTATACCAGCCACGACATCACTGCGCTGCTCGCCCGCGGGGCCAACGCGATCGGGGTGATGCTCGGCAACGGCATGTACAATGTCGAACGCGTGCCCGGCCGCTACGTCAAGTTCGTCGACAGCTTCGGCCAGCCCAAGCTGATCGCCCGGCTCGATATGGAATTGGCAGATGGCAGCCTGCGTACCATCGTCTCGGACCACGAGTGGCAGACCCGCGAAGGCCCGATCCGTTATTCGAACGTCTATGGCGGCGAGGATGTCGACGGCCGACTCGAAATTCCCGGCTGGGACCGCCCCGGCGCGCCAGGCGCAGGCTGGCGCGCGCCGCTTGGCGTCGGGGGCCCCGGCGGAACGCTGAGGGCGCAGGGCATTCCGGGGATCGAGGTCCAACGCACGATCGCGCCCATCCGGGTGACGCCGCTCGGCAATGGCAGGATCGTCTATGATTTCGGCGAGAATTGCTCGGCACGCCCGCGCGCGGTCCTGCACGGACCTGCGGGCAGCCGTGTCCGGCTGCGCCCCGGCGAGGCGCTGGACCCGGACGGCGGCGTCAGCCAGCGCAGCTTCAACGCCTCGCCAAAGAACGAGACTCGCTTCGAATACATTCTCGCCGGCCGCGGCGCCGAGACTTTCCAGCCGCGCTTCATCCATCAGGGCTTCCGCTATCTCGAGGCGGAACTTCTGCCCCTCGAAGGCGGCGGTCAGGCCCCGCGGATCGAGCGGATCGAAATCGACTTCGTCCATGCCGGCCTGACCCAGGTCGGCAGCTTCGACAGCAGCGAGCAGCTGTTCGTCGCCACGCACCACCTGATCGACCAGGCGCTGCGCAGCAACATGGCGAGCGTGCTCACCGATTGCCCGCACCGCGAGAAGCTCGGCTGGCTCGAGCAGACCCATCTCAACGCGCCGACGATCCTCTACAATCGCGACGCCGCCGCGCTCTACGAGAAGATGGCTATCGACATCGCCGATGCGCAGCAGCCCGACGGCATGGTCCCCGGCATCGCCCCCGAATATGTCGCCTTCCTCGACAAGGACGGTGGCGACACGATCTGGCGCAACTCGCCCGAATGGGGCGTCGCGGCGGTGCTTTCGCCCTGGGCCGCCTATCGCGCTTATGGCGACCGCACGGTGCTGGAGAGGGCCTACCCTGCGATGGTTCGCTACATGGCCTATCTTGCCGGGCGTGCGGTGGACGGCGTGATCGATTTCGGCATGGGCGACTGGTACGATCTCGGTCCCAAGCCGCCGGGGGAGTCGCAGCTGACCAGCCGCGCATTGGCCGGCACCGCCTGCTGGTACGAGTCGTTGCGTGCGCTCGCGCGGATCGCCCGCCTGACCGGCCGCCCGATGGCCGATGCGGCGCGCTGGACCGCACAGGCGGATGCGGTGCGCAACGCCTTCAACCGGCGCTTCTTCCGCGCCGATCGCGCAAGCTACGACACCGGCAGTCAGTGCGCGCTGGCGATGCCGCTGGCGCTGGGCATGGTGCCGGCGGGTCGCGAGCGCGCCGTGCTCGACAATCTGGTGGCTGCCGTCCGCGCCAATGGCAATGGCGTCACCGCGGGCGATGTCGGCTTCCGTTACGTCATCGATGCACTGACCACATATCGCCGCGACGACGTGATCGATGCGATGATGCGCGTCACCGATCGTCCGGGCTACGGCCAGCAGCTGCAGAACGGCGCGACGGCGCTGGCCGAGGCATGGGACGCGAACCCGACCAAGTCGCTCAACCATTTCATGCTAGGGCACGGCGAAGGCTGGCTGTACGGCGCGCTCGCGGGAATCCGCATCGACTTTGCGGCGGCGCGGCCGGAGCGCATCGTGCTGATCGCGCCGCGCCCGGTAGGCGCCACCCGCGCCGCCGCGGCGCGGCATCGCAGCGTACTCGGGGAGGTGGCGAGCCGATGGCGGAATGACGGCGGGGGCCTGCTGCTCGAGGCGGTGATCCCGCCCGGCCCCGGGGGGACGGTCATCGTGCCGACGACGGCGCCCGAGCATGTGACCGCGAGCGGCAAGCCGGTGAAGGGCGTGGTCGTACCCGGCGGGCTGGAGGTCGTCCTCGGTTCGGGCCGCTACCAATTTGAAGCGCTAGTCTAGCTCCCCTCCCTGCTCGCAGGGAGGGGCAGGGGGTGGGTGCGCGCGTCTGCGCGCTCAAAAGAATCGCTCACGTCACGGCAAGAGGCATCGGCTGGGCATCGAGCCCCAGCCGACGCCACCCACCCCTGCCCCTCCCTTCAGGGAGGGGAACGCAGCGCCCTAATCCGCCGGCAGCGCCACCACCGCCACCCCATGCGCCGGCAAACTGCCATCGCGCAGATCACCCGTCACCGGCTTCGCACCCGCGGGCAGCGCAGGACTTAGCGGCGCATCCCCGTGGTTGATCAGTATCAGCATCCGCTTACCCGCCCCCGCCCGCTCCATCACTTCGAGCGCCGCCGGCGCGTCCGGGATTACCGGCGCGACCTTCGCCTCCTCCAGCAAACGCCGCGCAAAACCGCGCAGCATCGCCTCATCGGGCCAGACGCCGACATAGGTGATCCGCCCCTTGCCCACCCGCCGCGTTACCGCCGCGGGCTTGCCGTCGAGCCAACCGTTGGACGGGCCATAGCGCTCGAGAATTTCGACATCCTTCGCCCGCGGCGCGATGGTCTCGGCCCAGATGCTCGTCTCGCCATTGCCGAGCGCCCCGCTCAGCGGCGCGGCGGCATCCAGGGCATAATATTGCTCGACTTGCGCGCCGAGCAGATCGGCAAGCGGCCCCGGCTGGCGCTGCGGCCATAGCGCGTTGGCATCGTCCTTCATCCCCGATCGCGGCCCGAGCACCAGATGCCCGCCGGCGCGGACGTACCCGGCGAGCCGGTCGGCTTCCGCCTGCGTCACCACATGCAGGCTGGGCGCCACCACCAGCGGATAGCGCTTCAGATCGGCGTCGATCGGCACGATGTGCACCGCCTGCGAGAGGCTGCGCAGCGGGCGATACCAGGCGGTGAACTGCTTGATCGGATCGAAGTCGCGATGATGCCGCTGCAAGTCGATCGCCCAGCGGCTGTCATAGGAGAACAGCATCGCGATCTTGCCGACGGGTTCGGTCCCCGCCAGCGCCGGCCCCGCCGCCGCGGCATCGTGCGCGACCTGGGCGCTCTCGTCGAAGATCGGATAGGGCGTGCCGTCCGCCCCCAGCATCGCGCCGTGATATTGCTCCTGACCGTTCAACGCCGAACGCCACTGCCAATAGAGCACCGCGTCGGCGCCATGGCCGATCGCCTGCCACGCCAGTTCGCGCGTCTGACCGCGATCGAGCGCGCGATTGACCGGCACCCAGTCGACTCGGCCCGGCTGTGTCTCCATCAGCCAGAAATTGCGCTGCTTGTAGCCGCGCACCAGATCGTGATTGGCGGCATTGGCGAGCCAGTCCGGACGGCCATCGGGGATGTAATTGTCCCACGACGCGAGATCGAGATCGCGGTGCATCGCGAAATGATCGAACCCGGCATTCCAGAACATCGTGTTGGTGGTCACCCATTGCCGCGGATCGGCCACCGCGCGGATCGCGCCGGCCTGCGCCTGGACATAATCGACCCAGGTCGCGGTGACGAAATGCTTGAAGTCGAGCAGCAGCCCGGGATTGTGCTGCCCGGTGGCGCGCAGCGGCACCTGCGCGAAATTGTCGTAATGCTGGCTCCAATAGTGCGTGGTCCAGCGGCGGTTGAGCGTCTCGATCGTGCCGTAGCGCTTTGCCAGAAAGGCATGCCACAGCGCCTGCGCTTCGGGATCGAAAGACGGCGGGCCGACTTCGTTGTCGATCTGCCAGCCCAGGATACGCGGATCGCGGCCATAATGCTTCGCCATCTCCGCGGCGATCCGCGTCGCGAAGGTCCGATAGCGCGCGCTGGCGAAGGAGAAATGCCGCCGTCCGCCATGTTCGGCGCGCGTGCCGTTTTCGTCGACGCGCAGGATCTCGGGATAGGCCTGGCTCATCCACGCCGGCGGCGCGGCGGTGGGGGTGCCGAGCACGACCTGCATCCCCGCCGCATGCGCCGCGGCGATCGCGCGATCGAGCCATGCGAAGTCGAACCTGCCGTCGCTCGGCTCCATTCGGCTCCAGGCGAATTCGGCGAGCCGGACGGTGTTGAACCCGGCCTGCCGCATCATCGCGAGGTCGGTCGCCCAGCGCGCCTCGGGCCATTGCTCGGGATACCACGACACCCCGATCGCCAGCGGGACTTTGGGCGCGGCGAGAGCGGCCTTCGCAGACGCGCGCGAAGCGTCCTGCGCCGTCGATGGCGCGGCTATCGCAAGGGCAGCCGTCGCAATCGTCGCCAAGAGACCAAAGCTGCGCTGGACCACCGATACTCTCCGCGATTAGTAATATGATATGCGTACGGACAGGACTCGCTTATGGCAAGCCGGACGATGGGAGTGAAAGCGTGAACAGCAAGCAATCGGGCGGTATCGGACGGCGCGAGCTTTTGGCCGGAGGCGGTGCGCTCGCGCTCTCGGCGGTGCCGTGCGCGTCTGGCTATTGGCAGGTTGCCGCAGCGCTGCCGGAGGAATTGCCCACCGCCGCGCCTGACCTTGCCGAGCGCTGGCGCAATCCCCCCCGTGACGCGCATCTGGCAGCATATTGGTACTGGATGGGCGGCGCGGTGACCCGGGAAGGGATCACCGCCGATCTGACCGCAATGAAGACAGGCGGCATCGGCCGCGCGGCGATGTTCAGCATCGGCAAGAGCGGCAAGACGCCGCAGGTGACCCCGCCCGCCGATGCGCTCACGCCGGTCTGGTGGGAAATGATCGAGCATGCCGCCGCCGAGGCCGAGCGGCTTGGCGTCGAACTCGCGATGAACATGTGCGACGGCTGGGCCACCGCCAGCGGGCCGTGGATCACCCCCGAACTGTCGATGCAGCACCTCGTCTGGGGCGAGACCCGGGTCGATGGCGGGCGGACGATCGACCTCGCGCTGCCAACCGGCGAGGTGAAGCTCGGTTATCATCGCGACGTGGCGGTGATCGCGGTGCCGATCGACCGCGGCTGGGAGGCGACCAGCGAGGCCGCGACGGTGACCAGCGATCTGCCGCTCGCCAACCCCGCCGCACTTGCCGATCCCGCCAACGATGCGGAACTGATCGATACCGAACAAGGCGGCTCGATCGTCTATCGCTTCGCAAAGCCGTTTACGCTGCGATCGGTGACGGTCCGCACGCCCAATGCGAGGACCGGCTTCGCCAGCGGCGTGCTGCGCGCCGCGAACAGCCTGTGGGTCGAGGCGAGCGACGATGGCGCCGCCTGGCGGCCGGTCGGGCGGCTCGATTACCCGGGCCATGGCTGGCAGACCGACCTCACCACCCTCACCCACGCCGTGCCCGAGACCAGCGCGCGCGCGTTCCGCTTCGTCCATCGGCCCGAGGGGCCGTTCGACTATGACGAGAACCAGGATTTCGGCCAGGAGACCGCGCTGCGGCTCAAGGGGTTGCATCTCTCGTCGATGCCGACGATGCATCATTTGCCGATCAAGTCGGGCGCCGCCTGGGGGCGCAGCAGGCGCATGGAGGACGACGCGCTTCCCGCCGCCGCCTGTGTCAAAAGCGAGGCGATCGTCGACCTGCGCAAGTTTATGGACGCGAGCGGCAGACTGCGCTGGAACGCGCCCAAAGGCCGCTGGCGCATCCTCCGCATCGGCTGCACCACCACGGGCAAGAAGAACGCCGCCGCAGGCCTCGGCGAAGGTCTCGAATGCGACCGCTTCGATCCCGAGGCCGCCAGGCTCCAGTTCGACAATTGGTTCGGCAAGGCGCTCGATCGGCTGGGACCGGCGGGCAAACGCGCGCTCAAGATCGTCCATGTCGACAGCTGGGAGGCGCACACCCAGAATTGGTCGCCCGCCTTCCCCGAGGATTTCGCGCGCCTGCGCGGCTATGATGCGCTGCCCTGGGTGGCCGTGATGGCGGGCGTGCCGGTCGACAGCATGGAGGCGAGCGAGGCCTTCCTGTTCGACTTGCGCCGCACAATCGCCGAATTGTCGCGCGACCATTTCTACGCGCCCATTGCGGCGATGGCGCATGCGCGCGGCTGCCGGTTCAGCGGCGAGCCGCAAAACCCCACCTTCCTCGCCGATGGGCTCGATTATGCCCGCTACCTCGACGAGCCGATGGGCGAATTCTGGGTCAACACCCCGCGCAACGACAAGCCCAACGACATCAAGGATGCCGTCTCGGGCGCGCGGATCTACGGCAACAAGATCGCGGGCGCCGAGGCGTTCACGCAGGGGCTGATGACGTGGCGCGAGCATCCTTTTCTGTTCAAGCGGATCGGCGATCACAATTTCTGCGAGGGGATCAACCACCTCCATCTCCACGTCTGGGCGATGCAGCCCTGGCCCGATCGCGCGCCGGGGATGACGCTGAACGGTATCGGATCGCATTTTGCTGCGCAGCAAAGCTGGTGGAAGCCAGGGCAAGGTTGGCGCGATTATGTCGTGCGCGCGCAGGCGTTGCTTCAGGCGGGCAGCGCGGTTGCCGACATTGCGTATTTCATCGGCGAGGACATTCCCACGCGCGCGCTGATGCCGAAGGCATTGTCGCCTGCCCTCCCCGGCGGGTTTGCCTATGATTCGATCAATCGCGACGCGCTACTGAGACTCGCCACGGTGCGCGACGGTCGGATCGAACTCCCGGGCGGCGCCTCGTATCGCGTGCTGGTGCTTCCACCCAGCGACCGCATGACGCTGCCGCTGGCCGAGAGCATCGCCCGCCTCGTGGCGGAGGGTGCCACCGTGATCGGTCCGCGGCCGGCGCGGCTGCCCGGTCTCGAAAGCGGCGATGCAGGCGAGGCACGATTGCACGCGATCGCCGCCGATCTCTGGGGCAGCGGCAAGATCGCGGAGACCGCCGATCTCGCGCGGCTTCTCGGCACGCCCGCCTTTGTCGCCGAAGGTGCCGCAGGCGTGGAATGGACGCAGCGGCACGGCCCAGGCTGGACGATGTTCTTCCTGTTCAATCCCTCGGACCGCGAAGCGCGCTTCGTCGGCCGTTTTCGCAGCACCGGCGCGGCGCCCGAGCTTTGGGATGCCGACCGCGGTGCAGTCGAGGCGGCAGGTGCGTGGCGCGACGATGGCAGCGTTACCAGCCTGCCCGTGACGCTCGATCCGGGCGGCTCGATCTTCGTGCTGTTCGCCGGCACCTATGCGGGACGCCCCGCCAGCGACCTCACCGGGCACTACAGGCGCTCCGGCAGCGGGATCGCGCGAATAACGGATGGAGACGCGCAGGTCGTGCACGGCCCTTGGACGCTGCGCTTCGCCGAGCGGCTTGACCGGCCGCGCACGGTGAAGCTCGATCGTCTCCGTTCGTGGACCGAGCTGGAGGAGCCCGAGCTGCATTTCTATTCGGGCGTCGCCACCTATTCGACTGCGATAACGCTGCCCAAGGCCCGCCCGGATCGCGAACTGGTCCTCGATCTCGGCGACGTCGCCAATCTGGCGACGGTGCGGGTGAACGGCCGGCAGATCGGCTACGCATGGCGTCCGCCGTTCCAGGTCCCCCTGCCGGCCGACCTTGGCGGCCGGGTGACGATCGAGGTCGACGTCGCAAACACCTGGCGCAACCGGCTGATCGGCGATCACGGCAAGGCCCAGGCCGAGCGCGTCACGCATGTTGTTCCGATGCTGCGCAAGGGCCAGCAGTGGCTTCCCGGCGGCGAAGGCGCCGAGCTCGATCCCGCCGGGCTGCTGGGGCCGGTGCGGATCCTTGTGCGCGGCGTGACCAAGGTCAGCGGCATCTAGACTCGATTTCAGTTAGATTGACCCACCCGAGCCGTTCGCCCTGAGCTTGTCGAAGGGCGATGCCGCCAATGGTCCGTGCGTGGATAGCCGCCCTTCGACAGGCTCAGGGCGAACGGGAAAAGCACCGATTGCGTCAATATGAAATCGACTCTAGCGATGCTGTTCAGCGAAGCACGCGCTCAGCCGTTGCGGCCATCGCAGCGTATCCCTCGGCATTGGGATGCAGATGGTCGCCCGGATCGAACGTCGCCTTCAAACGGCCAGGATCGGCCGGATCCGCCACCGTCGCGGCAAAGTCGATCACCGCGTCGAATTCGCCGCTCTCGCGGACCCACGCGTTCACCGCGCGCCGCACGGCTTCGCCGCGCTCGTTGTAATAAGCCGCGCCGCGATAGGGCAGGATCGTCGCGCCGATCGCACGCACGCCGCGGCCCTGCGCGCGGGCGATGACCTGCCGATAGCCGGCGATGATCGCGTCCGCAGTCACCGGCGCGCCGGTCTTCTCGCCATTGCCGATGTCGTTGATCCCGATCAGCAGCACCAGATCGGTGACTCCCGGCTGCGCCAGCACGTCGCGGTCCAGCCGGGCGAGCAGCGAGGGCCCCGCCCCGTCCTTGAGCAGGCGTCCGCCGCTGATCCCGGCGTTGAGCACGGTGACGCCGAGACGCGCGCTCAGTTGCTGCGGCCAGCTGCGATGCGCGCTTGCCTGATCGGGGGTGCCTTCGGTGATCGAATCGCCGATCGCGACGACGAGCCGGCGCGGCCGCGCCCGGCGCACTTCGATCGCCGAAACGATCCCCGGCGCGCGCACGCTCTGCGGTGCCCCCATGCCCTCAGACAATTCGACCGGCAGCAGATGCGCGGCGGGCGTCGCAGCGCGATCGTAATGCACCGATACCGTCAATCGCTCGAACCGCCGCACGCGCATCGCGATCGCGTCGCTGAGCAAGGGCGCTCCGGCCGGAATGTCCACGCTCCGCGCCCCGGCGAACCGTACGATCGTGCCGCCATCCGCATCGGCGCGGCCGATCCGCACCGATCCGACATGCAGCGGCGTGGTACCAAGCTCATTGGTCAGCCGCACCCGCAGCGCATCACCCTCGGCCTCGACGGTGAGGAACTGGCGGACGTTCTGGTTCTCGAACGTCCGTCGATCGTTCGGCAACAGCACCGGAATCGCCGGAAACGGCGCGGCGTACCATGCCGGCTGCCACGTCCCTTCCTGTGCCCCTGCCGGCAGCGCCGCGATGAGCAGCGCCGCCGCCAGGACGCGCCGCATCGTCAGCGCGAACCGCCGCGGAACTTGATCCGCAGCGCATAGGGCATGCGCTCGGGATCGGTCGCCGCCGGCAGCGTCACCACCAGCCCCTTGTCGGTCTGCCGCCATTCCACCGCGCCACCGCCGAGCAGTTCGATCGAGGCGATCGGCCGCTCGAGATAGGGCGAGCCAGCATAGAGCGTCTTGATCAGCACGCGGCCGTCGGCGGGCCGATCGAGCCCCATCGCGTACAGCGTCTCGCCGCGCGTGGTGAAGCGGATGTCGGACGCGGTAAACGCCTTGTTGGCCGTCTCGGTCTTCTCGCCGGTGGCGGCGAAGGTCGTGCCCTCGCCATAATATTTCCACGGCCGCGTCTCGTAGATCGCCTCGCCATTCACTGCCAGCCACGCGCCGATCCCACGCAGCACATTGGCCGCTTCCTCGGGGATCGTGCCGTCGGCGCGCGGGCCGACATTGAGCAGCAGATTGCCGTTCTTCGACACCACGTCGATCATGTCGCCGATCAGCGACTTGGGCGTGCGATATTTGTCGTTCTGCGCGAAGCCCCAGCTGCCGATGCTCACCGACGTATCGGTCTGCCACGGCAGCAGCCGCAATGCGTCGAGCTTGCCGCGCTCGACATCGTAGAGCGCCGCATTGGCCGGGAAATGCTCGCCCTTATAGGTGATCGCCGGCCCCTGCCCGCGCGCCTTGGCCTCGTTGTAATAATAGGCAGTGAACTGGCGCAGATAGGGATCGAAGCGCGGCGCCATCGTCCACCAGTCGAGATAGATCAGTTCGGGCTGGTATTTGTCGACCAGCTCGGTCCCGCGCGCCAGCCAGTCGCGCAGGAACGCGTCATCGGGCGGGAACCAGTTTTCGAGATGGCTGGGATTGGGCTCGCCGTCGGGATTGTCCCCCGGCAAGGTGCGCGGTGCGGCGGGGCCGTACAGCCCGGCATTGGCCGGGTCGTTGACGTCGCTGTCATAGCCGCGCCCGGCATTGAACCACCAATAATGCTCGGCACGGTGCGACGACAGGCCGAAATGCAGCCCCGCCGCGCGCGTCGCCTTGGCGATCTCGCCGGTCACGTCGCGTTTCGGCCCCATCTTGGCGGCGTTCCAGTCGGTCATGTCGCTGGCGTACATCGCGAAGCCGTCGCAATGCTCGGCGACCGGGATCACGTAGCGCGCACCGGCCTGCTTGAAGAGCGCGACCCACTCGCCGGCGTCGAACCGCTCGGCCTTGAACTTGGGAATGAAGTCCTTGTAGCCGAACTTCGACTGCGGCCCGAACACGTTCTGGTGATAGGTATAAGCCGCGTTGCCCGGCACATACATGTTGCGCGAATACCATTCGTTGGCGAATCCCGGGACGGCATAGGGGCCCCAATGGATGAAGATGCCGAACTTGGCATCGCGAAACCATTCGGGCGCCTTGAAGCCGCCGAGCGACTCCCAATCGGGCTTGAGCTTGCCGCGCTTGAGCTTGGCCTCGACTTTGGTGACCTGCTTGTCGACCGCCTCGGTCTTGTAGGTCTGGGCCGAAGCCGAGACGGCGAACAGCGACGCCGTGGCGGCGAGCATCAGGCGCATCGTGTGGCGCATTGGGTTTCTTCTCCTAAGATTTGTGCTTGTCACCCCCAACTCCGTCATCCCCGCGAAAGCGGGGATCCAGAACCAAGCGCATTGTTCGTGGCCTTAGATCCCCGCCTTTGCGGGGATGACGGTGGTTGTGTGTGCATCGTTCAGCGCGCTCCGGTGCCGAGCACAGCGACGCCATATGCTCCGAGCGAAACCTCGCGCACGGTTCCACCCCTGAGCACGTCGCGCAGCGGCGCTGGCAGCGCGATCGTCCGGGGCGTCTTGCCATGGTTGACGAAAATCGTGATCTCGCGGCCCTTGCCGGTGCGGGTCATCCGCTCGACGCCTTCGGGCAAGCGATCGAGCATCGCCACGTCCGCGCCCTGCACCTGTCCCTCGACGAAGCGGCGCATCGCGACATCGTCGAGCATCGTGCCGAGATAGGTGATCCGGCCCTTGCCCACCGCCCGCGTGATCGCGGCGGGCTGCCCATCGAGCCAGCCGTTCGACTTGCCGTAGCGCATCAGCACCTGCGTATCCGCCGCCTTGGTCGAAAGCTGCTCCGCCCAGATCCGCGCGGTGGCGCTGCCGTCGGCGCCGCTGACCGGCACCTGCTCGTCCAGCGCGTAGAATTGCTCGACGCGGCCGCCGAGCAGTTCGGCGAGCGGCCCGGGCTGGCGCTGCACGGTGAGGCGGTTGTGCCCGTCCTTCATCCCCGAGCGCGGCCCGAGCACGAGGTGGCCGCCGTCGCGCACCCACGCGCTCAGCTTGGACGCCATTTCGTCGGTGATGATGTTGAGGCTCGGCGCGAAGGCCAGCTTGTAATTGTCGAGCGGCCCCGCCGCCTCGACAATGTCCACCGCGCCCAGCCGGTCCTTGAGCGGTCGGTAATAATCGAGCAGCAGCTTGATCTGGTCATAGTCGCGGTGATGCAGCTGGAAGTCGATCGCCCAGCGGCTGTCATAGTCCTGGAGGATCGCGACCCGCGACACCGGCTGCGTGCCCACGACTTCCTTCGAAGCGCGAGCGAAGTCGCGGCCGAGCTCGGCGGCCTCTTCGTAGAACGGCAAGGGCGCGCCATCGGGGCCGACCAATGCGCCGTGATATTGCTCCTGCCCATTGAGCGCCGGGCGCCACTGCCACCAGAGCACCGCGTCGGCGCCATGGCCGATCATGTGCCACGCCATCGCGCGGGTCTCGCCGCGATCGAGGATGTTCGAGACCGGCGCCCAGTTCACGAAGCCGGGCTGCGCTTCCATCACCCAGAAATTCTTGCGCTTCCAGCCGCGCGCCAGATCGTGGGTCGCGCCGTTGCGATAGGGCTCGAGATGGCCGGTGCCGACATAATTGTCCCACGACGCCATATCGAGGTCGCGGTTGATCGCGTAGCGATCGAAGCGATTGGCCCAGCCGAGCCCGCCGAGATTGGCGGTGACGAACTGCCGGGGCGCCGCGTGCGCACGGATCGTATCGAGCTGGTTCTTCTGGAAGCCGACCCAGGTCGAGGTGATGAAGCGCTTGAGCTCGAGCATCCAGCCGGGATTGCCGGGCTTGTCGTTGAAGGGGACCTGCGCCCAGTCGCCATAGGTCTGCGACCAATATTGCGTCGTCCACGCGGTGTTCAGCGCGTCGAGCGTGCCGAACCGCTCCTTGAGCCATTCGACCCACGCCGCGCGCGCGGAAGGGTCGTACGATTCATCGGTATATTCATTGTCGATCTGCCAGCCGATCACATCGGGATCGCTGCCGAAGCGCTCGGCCATCGCAGTCACGATCTTGCGCGACAATTCGCGGTAGCGCGGGCTCGAGATCGAGAATTGCCGGCGTCCGCCATGCCCCAGTTGCACGCCCGCGCCATCGATGCGCAGCGTGTCGGGATAGGCCGAGGTCAGCCATGCGGGCGGCGTGTTGGTCGGGGTGCACAGCACCACCTTGAGCCCGTGCTTCCTGGCGAGCGCAATTGCGCGCGCCATCCAGTCGAGATCGATCCGGCCTTCGGCGGGCTCCATCCGCGCCCAGGCGAACTCGCCGATCCGCACGACATTGGCGCCCTGCTGCTTCATCAGGACGATGTCGCGTTCCCACGCCGCTTCGGGCCATTGCTCGGGATACCAGGCCGAGCCCAGCCACAGCCGTTCGGACTGGACGGTCGGCGCGGGCCGCGGATCGGCCGCGGCCGGCGCGGCAAAGGCGAGGGCGATGGCGAGCAGGGCCCGCGTCATTGCGTCCAGCCGCCGTCGATCACGTGGATCTGGCCGGTCGTATAGCCCGCCCCCGCGAGATACACCGCCAGCTCGGCGATCTCCTCCGGCGTGCCGAAACGCCCGATCGGCTGGCGCGCGACGAAGGTCGCCTTGGTCTGCTCGTAGGTGCCGCCCTGCGCGATGCGCTGGTTGAGCGACGGCGTGTCGACCGTGCCGGGGCAGATCGCGTTGCAGCGGATATTGTGCGCAACATAATCCGCCGCGACCGACTTGGTGAGCCCGACGACCGCCGCCTTGGTCACCGAATAGGCGCAGCGATTGGGCACGCCCTTCACGCTCGACGCGACCGACGCCATGTTGACGATCGACCCGTCGCGCCGCTCGATCATATAGGGCAAGGCCGCGCGGATCGTGCGGATCATCGCCTTGACGTTGAGGTCGAAGGCGAAGTCGATGTCGTTGTCGGTCATCTCGGCGACCGCGCCGTCATGGACCACCCCGGCGCAGTTGAACAATATGTCGACTCCGCCGATCTCGTCGAACAGCCGGTCGACCGCGACATCGTCGAGCACGTTGAGCCGCGCGGTGCGGATCCGCGTATCGCCGGCGAGTTCCGCCAGCCGCGCCTCGTCGATATCGGTCGCGATCACCTTGGCGCCGGCATCGGCGAAGGCGAGCGCCGAGGCGCGCCCGATACCCTGGGCAGCGGCCGTGATCAGCACCGTGCGGCCGTTCAAATGCGTCATTCACTCACTCCTTGCGGCCGCCCGAACATCGGCTCAGCCCTGCGCGACCGGCGTGCCGGCCATCTCCATCGATTGGTAACAAGCCTCGACCAGCGCCATCGTCCGCCACGCGTCGTCGACACCGGTTTCGAGCATGGCATCCTCGCCCGCGGCAAACCGCTGGAGATTGGCCATCGGACCGACGAATGCGTCGGGGAACCACGCCCCCTTGAGCGGCACCTGGGTCCATTCGCCGCCGCGCCGGGCGAGCCAGAGCTCGTCGGGCTCGCCGGTCGGATAATCGAGCAACAGCCCGAGCTTTACCATCGCGGCGCCGTCGCTGCCCTCGACGCGGAAACTCGCGTCCTGGAACTTGCGCCCGAAATCATGATGGTGGTTGATCGACAGCGTCGCGCGCAGCGGCGCGCCGTAATCGAGGATCGCGCTGGTCCGGGTCGGCGCGAGATCGCTCGACGGATGGCCATAAGAGCGCGCGAACACCGCCGCCGGGCTTCCGACCAGCGCGCGGATCGTATCGAGATAGTGGATCGAATGGCTCAATATCTCGACGCGTTCGTCCGCCTTGAGATGCGGGAACAGATGCCACGGCGTCACCAGATTGAGATGCACCTCGATCTCGGTGAGCGTCCCGAAATGCCCCCGCGCCAGCGCGTCGCGGAGCGCGAGCATCATCGGCGAGAAGCGCAGCTGGAAATTGACCGCGACGGTGAGCCCGCGGGCCTTCGCGAGGTCGCGCAGCGCGGTCGCCATCGCCAGGTCGCGCCCGAACGGCTTCTGGATCAGCGCCGTCGCACCCCCGCGCAGCGCGCCGAGCAGATCGGCATGCGCAGTCGGCGGCGCGGCAATGTCGAACACCGCGTCCTGCGCAACCGCCTCTTCGAGCGAGCCGAACACCGTGGCGATCCCCCATTCGCCGGCCAGCGCTTCGGCCCGCGCGCGATCGCGATCGTACAGCCCCGCCACGGTGAACCCCGCGCGGCGATACGCCGGCAGATGCGCGTCGCGCACGATGCCGCCCGCGCCGAGAATGACGATCGGCCGCGGCTGCGCGGGCATCGGCCATCGCTGGCGGAGCGGCGCGTCGCTCATGCCGCGATGGCCTCGACACGCGCCTGCGCTTCGGCGAGCAGCTCGCGCGTCGGGCGGTCGCTGCGGATCGCCGCGCCGATCATGCCGTCGACGATCCCGCTGATCGCCGCGATGTCGGGCCGCACCGGGATGTGCCGGGCATGCGCGTGCAGCCAATCGAGCCGGTGCGAATAGGGCACCCGGGCATTTACCTCGGGATCGGCCCAGGTCGAGCGGCGCACCCCGATCGCGCCTTCGTCGGTGGTGATCCGGTCCATGCTCGCCGTCGCACAGTGGCGCAGAAAGTCCCAGGCCAGCGCCTTGCGGCTGCTGCCAGCACCGATCGCCAGCACCCAGAAGACGTTGAGCGAAACGCTCTCCCCGCCCGGCCCCGCCGGCAGTGGCGCGACATCGATCAGCCCGCGCACCGGGCTGTCCGCCGCCTCGCCCAGAGCCGCGAAGCCGAACCAGTTTGCCATGATCGCCACCCGGCCCTCGCAGAAGCGCAGTCCCGCGGCGACGCTGTCGAGCTCGGCGACATCGGCGGGCACCGCGTCGCGGTCGCGTGCCAGATCGCGCAGGAAATCGAGCGCCGCCTCGGCCTCGGGCCCGGTGAAGCAAGGCCGCCCCGTATCGTCGAACGGCGCTCCGCCGCGCGACCAGATGTGGATGCAGAAATCGTAGAAGCCGTTATGCCCATCGGGAAACAGCGCCAATATCGTACCGCCGACCCCGCCAGCCGGATCGTTTAGTGCGCGCGCCGCGGCGTGAAACGCCTCCCAGGTCTCCGGCACCGCGATCCCGGCCTTGTCGAGCAGGTCGCGGCGATAGATCAGGCATTCGGGGCCGTCATGATAGGGCATGCCCCAGAAACCGCCGGCGAAGCGCTGCAGGCCGGTGAGCGACGGGCTCCACGCATCCGGAAAGTCGAGGATCGGCGCCTTTGCGAGCCACGGCGCCAGATCCTCGATCAGCCCCCCGGCCTGCGCCTCGGCCAGCCAATCGGTATTGAGAAAGGCGATGTCGAAATTGCCATCGGCCAGTCCCCGCTGGGCGAACAGGCCGGCGTGGAGCGCGTTCAGCTCCATCGGCACCGTCTCGAGCTCGGCTTCCACGCCATGCGCCGCGACGAAATCCGCAAACTGGCGCGCGATCGCGCGCTCGAACGGATCGAACCGGCGTATCGCGATGCGAAGCCGCTCGCCCATCAGCCGATCTCGACCGCGCCGAGGCCGGCATCGTGCGAGATGGCGGCGGCGCATTGCACCAGTGGACCGCGCACCCGATCGAGTCCGTCATTGCTGCCTGCATCCACCAGCCGCGCCACGGTGAGTGCCGCAGTGATCGACGCCCCCGGCCGGCCGACCAGCACGCCGATGTCCGCGCTACCGGCGAAACGCTCGCCGACCGACTGGTCGACGCCGGTCTCGCGGATCGCATCGAGCCTCGCCTCGAACGCGCGCTTGTCGGCGGCAGGCATCGCCTTCCATTCGCGCTGGCGGCCCAGAACCTCGGCGCGCTGCTCGTCGTCGAGCGCGGCGAGCAGCACGCGGCCCGAAGTGGTCCGCATCGGCGAATGGCGCGAGCCGACTTCGATCGACAGCCGAAACGGCTCGGGGCTCTCTTCCTGCGCCAGCACGACCAGTTCGCCGCGATGCAGGACGCTGAGGTGGCAGGATTCGCGAATCTCGTCGGCGAGCGTGCGCATCAGCGGCCGCGCGGCGCGCAGCAGCGCCTCGTGCGGGCTGTGCGTCCGCGACAGCTCGAACAGCCGCAAGGTCAGCGAATAGCCGCCCGCCGCCGGGTCACGATGCAAATAGCCGCGCCCTTCGAGGCAGGCGAGCATCCGGAACAGTTCGCCAGGCTGGCGGCTCAGCGCCCGTGCCAGCTGCGCCTGAGTCATCGGCACTGCCTGGTCGGAAAGGAATTCGAGGATATCGAGCCCCTTCTCGAGCGCCGGGACCGAATATTTGAGCCGCTTTTCCTCGGCTGCGGGGGCAGTGTCGGGCTTCATCGAGAATGTCTCCGGAAGCGCCGGACGGGTTGCCCGGCGCGCATTGGCGCAGACACTAGCCGCGACAGACAAGCCCCGTCGAGCCGAGCGGCGGCGATCGCCGCTCTGCGCCCGGAAAGCGCGCGGGCGACCTCCCGAAACGTCGCTTCGACTATGCTGGAGCGCCGCAGCCATTCTCTCCCGATCCCGATCATTATGTTTATGGACACACGCTAGGTTTGTGCATGAACGCTGTCAAACCTATTTTCGTCTGATTTCGCACCGTCGCGCGACGCACAAAAATACGGCCCGGACACGTGGTCCGGGCCGCAGTAAGGCTCCCGTGGCAGGGAGGGGGCTGATGGGCCCGGTGCAGGCCTCCCGCACCGCGCCAATGCCGGTCAGAACTTGAAGCGGAAGCCCGCCAGGAACTGGCGATCGTCGACCGTCTGGTCGTTGAACAGGGTCGGCGTGGTGTAATAGCTCTCACGCCGCGTGCGCAGCAGGTTGCTGCCCTCGAAAGTGATCGTGAGGGTCTCGTCGATGTCGTAGTTGATCGACGCATCGAGCCAGCCATAGCCCTTGCGGAAGATCGGCCCCGCCGGGATCGCAGGTACGCCGGCACCGCCCGATGCACCGGCGAAGATACCCTCGAAGAACTTTGAGCGCCAATTATACGCGACGCGCGCCGACAGGCCGAACTTCTCGTACAGCGCCGAGAGATTGTAGCTGTGCTTGGACAGGTTGCTGAGCGGCGTCGGCGCACCGTTGAGCAGCGTCGGCGTCTCGGAGTCGACGAAGGTGTAATTGGCCTGGACGCCGAACCCGTCGAGCGCGCCGGGCAGGAAGTCGAGGAAGGTCTGGCCGCTGACTTCGACGCCGCGGACAAAGCCCTTGCCGCTATTTGCTGGACGGGTGATGTTGTACAGGATCCCGCCGATATCGACATTGCTCTCGACCGTGGTCGAGGTGAAGGCGTTCACCCATTTGTAGAAGCCCGCCAGCGAGACCGATCCGGTCTTCGAGAAGTAATATTCGAGCGAGGCATCGACCTGGTTCGCGGTGAACGGCTTGAGGAACGGATTGCCGCCCGAACCCGCGCCCTGGCCGGGCACCAGCGTCAGCGACGGAGTCAGCGACGAGAAGCCCGGACGCGTGAGCACCTTCGACGCGCCGAGCCGAAGCTGGAGCTCGTCGGTGAAGCGCGCGCGCAGGTTGAAGCTCGGCAGCACGTCGGTGCGGCGCGGCTCTTCGTTGATCGGCGCGAAGCCGGTCTGGGTCCGCGTCACCACGCCCGTGACCGGGTCGGTGACCGAGGCGAAGGTCGGCGTGTTGCCGGTCAGCGTGCCGCGGAAACGGATCACGCGGACGCCGACATTGCCGTCGATCGGAATACCGCCCAGCTGGAACTGGTATTTGGCCATCGCGTAGCCGGCCAGCGTCTTCTCGCTGATGTCGAAGATGCCGAGCGGAGTGATCGCCGGAAGCGCGGCGATGCCGAGCGCGGTGCGGATCGTCTCGAAATTATAGCGCAGCGCGTCGGGGTCGGCGATCTGGAAACTCTGCGGGAACGAAGCGCCCTTGGCAGAACTGAAGAAGTCGTCGACCGGGTTCTGGATGATGAACTGCGAGACGTTCGCCGGACTGTTGCGAACCGGATTCTGGAAGAAGCGGACCGGGTAGAAGATCGCCGAACGATCGGCATAGCGCCCGCCGACCGCGATCTGCGACAGGAAGCCGCCGTTGAAGTCGTAGGTCAGGTCGAGCCGGCCGGCATATTGCTTGCCGTACGACTGGTTGACGTTCTGGGTGAGCGGCCCGACCGTGAAGTTCGCCAGATTGTTGAGGTCGATGCCGTCGAGGCTGAACGACGGAACGTCGGTGGTCGTGTCCTGATTGTAGCGCGGCGCGACCCCGAGCAAGTCGAGCTCGCGATAGTCGAGCTCCGAATAGGACTTGTCGTAGCTGATGTCGAAGACCGCCTTGAGCCCGCTGTCGTTGTGCCATTCGCCGCCGAACGCATAGGTCTGGTTCTCGTCGAGCAGATCGCGCGAGACGCCGAGCAGCGTGAAGGGCTGGTTGGTGAACGAGCCGGTGGCGAGGTTGTTGGTGCCCTCGATCGTAGTGAAGCTGCCGGCGACCGGAACGCGCTGGGTCGGCTGGTTGGCGTTGCGGTTCGACTGGACGAGCAGCCCGTTCTGGTCCTGCTCGGTGCGGAAGCGCGAATATTGCCCTTCGAGGTAGAACATCAGATTGGGCGCCGCCTGCCACTGCAGCGTGCCGTTGAGGCCGACGCGGCGGCGTACGCCCTGCACCTGCACCTTGTAGCTGCCATTGGGCGAATTGACGGTCTGGCCCGGGATCAGGTCGGTGCGCGGCGCGGGTGCGCCGGTGATGTTGAAATCCTGGCGGTACGAGCGCTGCTGATAGGCGCCGGCGACGAGCAGGCCGATCTCGCCGATCCCGGTATCCCAGCGGTCGCTCATCAGCATCGACACCATCGGATCCCACTTCTTGGCGAGATCGGCGTAGCGCCCGCGGACACTGCCGCTGATGATCGGGTCGACCGAATCGAACGGCCGCCGCGTGCGGATGTCGATCGTGCCGCCGATGCCGCCCTCGAGCAGATTGGCGGTCGGCGCCTTGTAGACGTCGAGCCGCGACAGCAGCTCTGCCGGCAGGCTCTGCAGATTGAACGTGCGGTTGACGCCGGTGAAGGCGTCGCGGCCGTTGATCGTCGTCTCGACGCCGCCGAGGCCGCGGATCTGGACGCTGCCGGCGCCTTCGCCGACATCGCGCTGCACCTGGACGCCGGGGACGCGCTGGAGCGCTTCGGAAACGTTGACGTCGGGAAGCTTGCCGATGTCCTCGGCGACGATCGAGTCGACCACCGTGTCGGCGTTGCGCTTGAGCGACTGAGCGGAGGAGAGGCTGGCGCGAATGCCGGTGACGACGATGTCCTGCTCGCCTTCCGGCGTTTCCGCGGCGGGGTCTGCAGCGGCGGCATCCTGCGCCTGGGCCAAGCCCGGCGTGGCGATCGCCAGTGCCAAAGTCCATGCGCTCACGCGCAGAAGCGTTTTCGCTTTCAAGCTCTCTCTCCCGTTTATATGTGTAGTATTACTTTATTTGCGAACGACTCATATGCTTTTTGCAGGGCTTGGCAAGATGGAAAGTTCAGCCCTTTCCCTCGTCGCTTTGCAGCCCGAATTCGCGGCGGATCCGCGTTGTATCGGCACCCGGAGCAGGTGCTGCGGCGGGGTTGGCGCTACGCGCGCCGTCGATGCGCAGCGGGCTGCGCGTCGTCATCAGTCCGACGCCGTCGCGCTCGACACGCTGGAGCATGTCGAGCCGCTGGAACGCCTCGGCTCCTAGCAGTCCTTGCCAGTCCATCACCGGCGCGCACCATACGTCTTCGGCGCGCAGCACCTCGAGCCAGTGCGCGGTGGCATGGTCGACCAGCCTGGTGGCGATGATCCGCTTGATCGTGTCGCGCTCGTCGAAGCCATCGGCGAATTTGTTGAGCGCCGGCAGCTCGAGCAGCCGCGCCAGAGCCGGCAGCGGCGTCATCGCGAGCGCCAGATGCCCGTCGGAGGTGGAATAGACCCCATAGGGTGCGGCGAGATAGGCATGCGCGTTGTTGAACGCGGCGCGGTGCGGCGGGCGGAGGTCGTCGTTGAGGTGCGTGGTCAGCACTTCGAACTGGAAGTCGACGATCGCCTCGAGCAGGCTGGTCTCGACGGTCGCGCCCTCGCCGGTGATCCCGCGCCGGACCAGCGCCGCCAGGATCCCCTGCACCAGCACGTGCCCGGCGAGCATGTCGGCGACCGACAGGCCGAACGGCACCGGGCCGTCTCCGGCCGATCCGTTGAGCCACATCACCCCCGACACCGCCTGGGCGAGCAGATCCTGCCCCGGCAGATGCGCCCACGGCCCTTCGTTCCCGTAGCCGGAGATGGTGGCGTGGATCAGCCGCGGGTGCCGCGCGCGCATCGCCGCGGCGCCGATGCCGAGCCGGTCGGCGACGCCGGGGCGGAAGTTCTGGATCACCACGTCGGCCTGTACGGCCAGCCGGTGCACGGCCTCGAGGTCCGCCGGGTCCTTGAGGTCGGCGGCGAAGCTTTCCTTGTTGCGGTTGATCGCGTGGAACAGCGTCGAATCACCGCCGAGCTGCGTGTCGCTGAGGTAGAGCGAGCGCCCGATATCGCCGAGACCGGGCCGCTCGATCTTGATCACGCGCGCGCCGAGATCGCCGAGCTTGAGCGCCGCCGAGGGCCCGGCGAGGAACTGTGCCATGTCGAGGACCAGCAGGCCCTCCAGCGGACGCGGGCCGCTCATCGCCGCGCGCCCTTGCCGCCGACGGTGTAGATCGCCGCCGCGACGATCACGACGAGGCCCTCGATCAGCCCCTGATAGTTCGCGCCGAGATTGAGGATGTTGAACCCGTTGGTCAGCGTGAACAGGATCAGTGCGCCGGCGACGGTCTTCACCACGCTGCCCGCGCCGCCGAACAGCGACGTCCCGCCGAGGATCGCCGCGGCGATCACGGTCAGCTCGGTGCCTTGCAGCGCGGTGGGGTTGATCGCGCCGAGCCGGCTGGCGAACAGCACCCCGGCGAAACCGGCGGCCAGCCCGGAGACGACGAAGGCGCCGATCTTGTAGGCAGTGACGTCGATTCCCGAGAGACGCGCCGCCTCGGCATTGCCGCCCACGGCGTAGAGCCGCCGTCCCGTCACGGTGAAGCGCAGGATAAAGGCGGCGACCGCGGTGATTGCGATGAGATAGAGCACCGGATTGGGCAGCAGCAGCCCGGGGCCGCCCGCGAGTGCGAGCGCCGCTAGCACCAGTCCGCCGATTGCCGCGCCGGGGCGCACCGGACGCGCCGTCGCGCGCGCCTTGCCGATCTGCCACGCCCCGAGCGCAACCAGCGCGGCCGCCAGCACCAGCATCGGCCAGAACGCCGCCACCCGACCACTCTCGAACGCAAGCATCTGCGCCAGAACCTGCGGATCCTCGACCATCAGCGATCGTCCGTCGGTCAGCGTCAGCACGAGCCCGCGCACCGCCGTCAGCGAGCCGAGCGTGACGATGAACGCGTTGATCCCAAGCAGATTGACGATCGCGCCGTTGACCAGCCCGATCGCCGCGCCGGTGGTCAGCGCGGCGAACAGCGCCAGCGGGAAGCCGATCGACGGCGCCAGCCCGATCAGCACCGCCGCGGCGAGCGCCGCCACCGAAGCGACCGACAAGTCGAACGCGCCGGTGATCAGCACGATCGTCATCGCCACGCTGATGATTCCGACCAGCGACGCCTGGTAGACGATGTTCGTCATGTTCCCGGCGGAGAAATAGGGCGGCAGCCCGCGTGCGGCGGCGAATCCCGCCAGCGCCGCCATCAGCAAAGCGAGCGCATAATAGACGCCGGCTTCCCTGAGGCTCAGCGAACGCCGCCAATGGGCGCGTGCGGTCATGCGGCGATTTCCCTGTTGTCGCTGCCGGCCGATCCGCCGGCGAGCAGGATGAGAGCGTCTTCGTCGAGGTCAGCGGCCGGACGATCGGCGACGATCCCCCGATCGCGCAGCACCAGCACCCGGTCGGCGAGCGCGAGCAGTTCGGAGAAGTCGGAGGAGACGAGCAGGATCGGCAGCCCCTCGTCGGCGAGCTGGCGGATCAGCCGCATGATCTCGGTGCGCGCGCCGACGTCGATCCCGGCGCTCGGCTCGTCGAGCAGCAGCAGCCGCGTGCTCGGATGCAACCAGCGCGCGATCGTCACTTTCTGGGCGTTGCCGCCGGAGAGCTCGGTGACCGGCGTGTCGATGCCCGCCGCCTTGATCGCCAGTCGCTCGACGGCACGCTCGGCCGCCGCGCGCTCGGCATCCTCGTCGAGCAGCCACCCCGACGCGCCGACGTGCGGCAGGCTGAGGTTGCGCCAGATCTCGAACCCCGGAACCAGACCCTGCGCGACGCGCTCCTCGGCGACCAGCGCAATACCGGCCTCGACCGCTTCCTCCGGGCTTCGGCCGACGGCCTTCCCGTCGAGCGACACCGCGCCGCGCGCGTGCCGGTCCGATCCGAAGATCGCATGGAGCAATTCGCTTCGCCCCGAGCCGAGCAGGCCCGCGACCCCGACGATCTCTCCGCGGCGGAGGGTCAAGTCGACGGGCTGCGCGAGGTGCGGCGTCGCAAGTCCCTCGATCGCCAGCGCAACCTCGCCGGTCGGCGACGCACGATGCGTCCGCTCCAGCGCATTCAGCTTCTCGCCCGCAATCGCGGCGGCAATCTCCGCCTCGCCGATCGTCGCCGTCTCCGCGTCGAGCACCGCGCCGCCGTCGCGCAGCACCGTGATCGTGTCGGTGAGCGCGACGATCTCGTCGAGGAAGTGCGAGATGAACAGCACCGCCCGCCCCTCCTCGTGTGCCAACCGGCGGATGATGCGATAGACCGCCTCGCGCTCCTGCCCGGCGAGCGACGCGGTCGGCTCGTCCATGATCACCAGTTCGGCACCGCTCGCCAGCGCCTGTGCGATCGCGACCATCTGGCGGTCGCCGATGCGCAACTCGCCGACCAGAGCCTCGGGATCGATCGTGCAGTCGATCCGCGCCAGCAACGCGCATATTTCGTCACGATCGCCCTGCGCCTCGCGCAGCATCCCGCCGCGATCGAGCAGGATGTTCTCGCGCACCGAAAGCGTCGGCACCAACGGGATATGCTGCTGGATCGTCGCGATCCCCGCGCGCCGCGCCTCGATCGGCTTGCGCCATCGGGCCGGCTCGCCGCGCCACAGCATGACGCCGTCGCTCGGTGCCAGCACGCCCGAAAGGATCTTGATCAGAGTCGACTTGCCCGCGCCGTTCGCGCCGAGCAGCCCGTGCACCCGCCCCGGCTCCACCACCAGATCGACCCCGGCCAGCGCGACGGTTCCGTTGGGAAAGCGCTTGGCGACGCCGCGGGCTTCGAGCAACGCCATCACCATTGCCCCACGCACTGGCCGACGCTCGCCCGAGTTACCGCGGGGAGCTTATAGGTCAGGAATCGCCGATCGCGCCGATCGCCGCCCTCCGCCCGCGCGCGCAATGCCTCGAACGCCAGCGCGCCGAGCGCTTCGGGCTTGAAACAGACCGTGCCGTCGACCGCCCCGGCCTTGATCGACGCGACGGCGAGCTTCGAGCCGCCCAGCCCGACCAGCCGCGCCTTCGATCCCGCCGCGCGCACCGCGCGCGCGCAGCCGATCAGCATGTCGTCGGCTTCGTTGAAGAACAGGTCGATATCGGGCTGCGCGCTGAGGATGTTCTGGCATGCCGCCTCGCCCTTGTCCGACGTCCAATTGCCCGGCTGCGAAGCGACGATGCGATAATTGGCGCCCGCGGCATCGAGCGCCTGGCGGAACCCGCGCGCGCGCTGCTCGACTTCGGGAAAGCCCGCTGCGCCTTCGATGATCGCGATCCGCGCCTGCCGGCCCTTGGGCAGCAAAGTAGCAGCAAGCTGCCCGGCCGCCGCGCCGGCGCTCACTTCGTCCTGCGTCGCGAGCGCCACCAGCCCCGGATAGACATCCTGGATCGCGCGGGCACGCGGATCGCCGACCTGCGCGGCGACGGCGGCGATCGGCACCCCTGCGGCGCCGGCGCGATTCACCCAGCCCTGCGCCACCACGGCATCGAGCGGCATGATCGCAATCCCTTCGACACGCTGGACGATCAGGTCCTGCACGTCGTTCGACTGCTTCTGGATGTCGCCGCGCGCGTCGAGGATCACCGACTGCGCGCCGGCGTTGCGCGCGGCATCGGCGAAGCCCTTGGCGATCGCCGCGGCGAAGGGATAGCCGAGCCCGGCGCTCGCCAGTCCGTAACGCGGCGCATTGGTTTTCACTGCAATTGCGGGCGCCGCATTGTCGCCTCGCACCTGCACCGCCAGCGCCGCGATCGAAGCCGTGCCGACGGCCAGGACCACGCCCGCGCCGGCGATACCGAGCAAGCGACGGCGCCGCATCGCCTCAGCCCGCCGCGAGCGGCATACGCCGCGTGACGAGATAGAGATGCTCGCAAGCCAATACGGTCTCGTCGCGCTGGTTGCGGATGTCGACCGTCTCGACCACCACGCCGTGCGTCGCGCGTTTGGGATGGTCGCGCTTCTCGGCGATGCGCGTGATTGTGCGGATGGTGTCGCCGATATGCACCGGGCGGACGAAGCGCAGTCGGTCATAGCCGGTCGACATCGCGTGCGGGTTGATCGTCGAGGCAGTCAGCCCGATGCCCACCGAGAACACCAAAGTGCCGTGCGCGATGCGCTGGCCGATCGGCTGGGTGGCGCACCAATGCGCATCCATATGGTGCGGGAAGAAATCGCCGGTATGACCGGCATGGACGACGAAGTCGGTTTCGGTGATCGTCCGTCCGAAACTCTCGCGGCTCGATCCGATTTCATAGTCTTCGAAATATTGCTCGACGATCATGCCTGCATCTCCGCGACACCCAGTTCGGCATCGATCCGTTCATTGCCTTCGCCTAGCCGCGGCGCGGCGCGCGGCGCCTTGAGCCGGTTCCCGTCGATGCGGATCGGCGAACTGGTGGTCCGCATCGTCTCGTCTCCGCTCCGTATCGTCTGGATCGCGTCGAGCGCCTTGAAGCCGGGCTGTTCGATCAACGCCGACCAATCGAGCACGGGTGCAACCCACAGCCCCGCCGCGTCGAGCAGTGCCAGCCAATGTTCGCTGGTGCCGGTGGCCAGATGCCGGCCGATCTCGGCCTTGATCGCATCGCGCTCGCGCAGCCATTGGTCGGCCGGCCAGGCGGCGAGCCGCGCATTGCCGATCACGTCGCCGAGCACATTCACCGGCATCATCGCCAGCGCGAGGTGCCCGTCGGCGGTGTCGTAGATTCCGTACGGCGCCGGCAGATAGACATTGGCGTTGCGCACCGCGCCGCGCTCGGGGGTGCCGCCGCCATTGAGGAAGACGGTGAGCGGCTCGAACTGCAGGTCGACCGCAGCGTCGAGCAGGCTGACGTCCACCCTGCCCCCCCGCCCGGTGATGCCGCGCCGCACCAGCAGCGAGAGGATCCCGATCGCGAGCTGCGCCCCCGCGGTCATGTCGACCACCGCCAGTGCCGCGGGCGTCGGCGGCTGGTCGCGATCGCCCGACAGCGTGGCCATTCCCGACAGCGCCTGGATCAGCAAATCCTGCCCCGGCCGGTCGCGCCATGGGCCGGTGTCGCCATAGCCCGACACGCCGGCATAAACGATGCGCGGATTGAGCTCGGCGATCCGCGCATAGCCGAGGCCGAGGCGCTCCATGACGCCCGGGCGGAAATTGTGCACCACTACGTCGGCGCGGCGCACCAGCGCCTCGACTTGCGCGCGCTCGGCCGGATCCTTGAGATCGGCGGCATAGCTTTCCTTGTTGCGGTTGATCGTGTGAAACAGCGCGCTGGCATCGCCGAAGCGCTGCCCGGCCAGCTCCAGCGACCGGCCGGTATCGCCGCCCGCGCGGCGCTCGACCTTGATGACCTTGGCGCCCAGATCGGCAAGACGCAGCGCGCACGACGGACCCGCGAGGAACTGGCTCAGATCGAGCACGACGATCCCGTCGAGCGGCAACACTGGCTCGACCGACGCGATCGCGCCTTCGTTAAGTTCCATTCGCCGCATCCGCTCCCACTTGCATTTGTCTGTTTGTGTATTTGTGGATGCACGGTATGTTCGCTGGCAAATCATGTCAACGTGATTGATCAAGGCTATGGCGGGGGCTCGATGCTGAAGGGGATGACGTGGAACCACGCGCGGGGAGTCGATCCGCTGGTCGCTGCGTCGGCGCGCTGGGCCGAGCTGGGCGGCGCGCCGATCGCGTGGGAAGCACGCTCGCTGCAGGACTTCGAGCATTATCCGCTCGAGGATCTGGCGCGCAGCTTCGACCTGATCGTGATCGACCATCCCCATGTCGGCCAGATCGTGGGGCAGGACTGCCTGGTCCCGTTCCCGGACACGGCGCAACTCGCGGAAACTGCGGCAGGCTCGGTCGGGCGCTCGTACGAGAGCTATCATTTCGACGGCCGCCAATGGGCGCTGCCGATCGATGCGGCCGCGCAGGTCCAGGCCTATGTGCCCGATCGCATCGCGGCGCCGCTCGGCAACTGGGAAGAAATCCTCTCGCTTGCGCGCGACGGGCGGCTCGCCTGTCCGTTGCGGCCGCCGCACGCGCTGATGACGCTGTTCACGCTGTGCGGCCAGCTCGGCGGCTCGCCCGATTCCACCGGCCCTCGGCTGTTCGACCCGGAGATTGGCGGTGAGGCCTATGCACGGCTGCTCCAACTCTCCGCCCTGGTCGGCGAGCAGGCACGCACGCAGGATCCGATCGCGGTGTTCGAGGCGATGGCCGCGCCGAAGTCGCGCGTCGCCGCCGCGCCCTTCATCTACGGCTATGCGAGTTATGCGCGTGACGGCTTCCGGCCGCATCGGATCGCCTTCGCCGATCTGGCGCCGCTCGGACCGGCCGGTGTCGCGGGTTCGGCGCTGGGCGGCACCGGCATCGCCGTCTCGGCGCTCGGCGCACACGTCGCCGAGGCCAGGCGATTCGCTTCTTGGGTCGCTTCGGGGGCCGTGCAGGGCGGCCTCTATGCGGCAGCGGGGGGCCAGCCGGGGCACGACCGCGCGTGGCGCGACGCACAGGTCAATGCCACGACGCACGACTTCTACGCCGAGACGCGCGCGACACTCGAAGCCGCGTGGCTGCGGCCCCGCCATGACGGCTACATGGCCTTTCAGGTCCAGGCATCCGCGCTGCTCGATGATGCGATCCTCCTCCGCGCGCCGGCCGCAGCGACGATCGCTGCGCTCAACCAACTTTCGAATAGCTTCGCTTCTGCGGCATTGCGAAAATAAACGATAGAGTGATAAAGACTCGGGAAACGGGCGCCGAAGCGTGCCGGGCAACGAACAAGAAGAGCAGAGGATGGATATGAACGGCTCAGACAGTGCGGGTTTCTCTCGCCGCGGCATGCTCCATTGTGCGGCTTGCGCCGGCGCGGCAGGCACGCTTCCCATCGCGTTCGCGGCCCAGGCCGGCGCCGCGCCCATGCTCCCGGGCAAGGAAGCGGTGCACGAATTCGCCTATGGCGCGGTGCGGCTCACCGGCGGGCGGATCAAGCGCCAATACGACCAGGTCCACGCCCATTATATGGCGCTGGACAATGACCGCGTGCTCAAGGTCTTCCGCGAGAATGCCGGCCTCCCCGCGCCGGGGCCCGACATGGGCGGCTGGTACGATAAGGACGGCTTCGTCCCCGGCCTGACGCTGGGCCAATATATCTCCGGCCTCGCCCGCATCGGTGCGGCGACCGGCGACAAGGCCGCGCATGCCAAGGTCGCCGCCTTGGTCGACGGTTTCGGCAAGGCGTTCGTCAAGGCGTCCAATCCCTACGCCGGGCCCAAGGCCCAGGCGCAGTGGGCCGCTTATGTCATGGACAAATACGTCGTCGGGATGATCGACGCCTATCGGCTGAGCGGCGTCGAGCAGGCGAAAACCCTGCTCCCGATCATCATCGAGAAGTGCCGCCCCTATATCTCGCCCGTCTCGCGCGACCGGATCGGCAAGGTCAATCCGCCCTATGACGAGACCTATGTCCTGCCCGAAAACCTGTTCCACGTCGCCGACATCACCGGCGACGACAAATATCGCCAGATGGCGGTGCATTATCTGCTGAACAAGGAATGGTTCGATCCGCTCGCCGCGGGCCAGGACGTGCTGCCCGAGAAGCACGCGTACAGCCATACGATCGCGCTGAGTTCGGGCGCGCAGGCCTATCTCCATCTCGGCGACCCCAAATATCGCACGGCGCTGGAGAATGCCTGGAAGTTCATGGAGCCGCAGCGCTTCGCCAGCGGCGGCTGGGGCCCCGAGGAACAGTTCGTCCACTTGCACCAGGGCAAGCTCGCCGCCAGCCTGCAAAGCTCCAAGGCGCATTTCGAAACGCCGTGCGGCGCCTTTGCCGACCTCAAGCTCGCGCGCTATCTGATCCGCTTCACCGGCGAGCCGGTCTATGGCGACGGGCTCGAACGCACGCTCTACAACACCATGCTCGCCGCCCGCACGCCCGACAGCGACGGCGGCTATCCCTATTATTCCGATTACGGGAGCCAGGGCGAGAAGCGTTATTACCACCAGAAATGGCCGTGCTGCTCGGGTACCCTCGTACAGGGCGTCGCGGACTACGTGCTCAACCTCTATTTCCACGACGACGACGCGCTGCTCGTCAACATGTACGCGCCATCCGAAGTCACCTGGGACCGTCCCGGCGGCCCAGTCGAGGTGGTGCAGGAGACCGACTATCCCGCAGCCGACACGGTGCGCCTCACCGTGCGCAAGCCCGGCAACGGCCGCTTCGCGATGAAGCTGCGCATTCCGGCGTGGAGCAAGGGCGCGAGCCTTTCGGTCAACGGCAAGTCGCACCCCGCCACGCCCGGCCGGCTCGCGGTGGTCGATCGCGTCTGGAAGGCGGGCGACACGATCGCGCTCAACCTGCCCCAGCCGCTGCGCGGCCTCGCGATCGACGACCGGAACCCCAACCTGCAGGCGCTGATGCGCGGCGCGGTGATGTATGTCGGGATCAATCCCTGGGACGGGATCGAGAAGCAGGTCGTCGCGCTGCCCCGCGCGCTCCAGCCGATGCCGGGCCAGCCCGAGGCCTATCGCACCCATGTCGCCGGCCGCGACCTCGTCTTCGTGCCCTATCACGCGGTCGATACCGAACGCACCGCCACCTATTTCAAGACCGCCTGATGACCAGCAGCGATCGGGTCACCGCGACCTATCTCATCGAAACCGCCTTCCCGCTCGAACAGGCGGCGGCGACGATGGCGGGTGAGCAATCGACCGGAACCTTCGTCCGCGTCCCCGGCGAGACCGACGAACTGCGCGAAGCCCATGCGGCGCGCGTCGAGGAACTGGTCGAGCTCGGCGATGTCGAAACGCCGTCCTTGCCCGGCTCGGGCCTGCCCAAAGGCGGCGGCGACGGACGGCGGCGCACGGCACGCGTCACTTTGTCGTGGCCGCTCGCCAATTTCGGCCCGTCGCTGCCCAATCTGCTCGCCGCGATTGCCGGCAATCTCTCAGAGCTCAAGGCCTTCTCGGGACTCAAGCTCGTCGATATCAAGCTACCCCCGGCGTTTCTCGATCGCTACCAGGGCCCGCAATTCGGCGTCGCCGGCACCCGCAGGCTGGCCGGCGTGTTCGACCGCCCGATCATCGGCACGATCATCAAGCCCAGCGTCGGCCTGTCGCCCGAAGCCACCGCCGAGCAGGTCCGCACACTCGTCGAGGCGGGCGTCGACTTCATCAAGGACGACGAGCTCCAGGCCGACGGCCCGCATTGCCCGTTCGACGCGCGGATCTCGGCCGTGATGCGGGTGATCAACGCGCATGCCGATCGCACCGGCAAGAAGGTGATGTACGCCGCCAACCTCACCGGCGAGATCGACGAGATGCTCGCCCGCCACGATCATGTCCTCGCCGAAGGCGGCACCTGCATCATGGCGAGCATGAATTCGATCGGGCTGCCCGCGATGAAGGTGCTGCGCGCGCATGCGCAGCTGCCGATCCACGGCCATCGCAACGGCTGGGGCATGCTCGGCCGCTCGCCGGCGCTCGGCATGAGCTATATCGCCTTCCAGAAATTGTGGCGGCTAGCCGGGATCGACCACACCCATGTCAACGGCGTGGACAACAAGTTCTGCGAGACCAACGACAGCGTGATCGCCTCCGCCCGCGAATGCCTGACGCCGATGTTCGATGCACCGCATCCGGGCTGCGAGATCCTGCCGGTCTTCTCCTCGGGCCAGTCGGTGATGCAGGCCGCCGCGACCTTCCAGGCGCTCGGCACCACCGATCTGATGTTTGCCGCGGGCGGCGGGATCATGGCGCATCCGCACGGCCCCGCCGCGGGCGTCCGCGCACTGCTGCTCGCCTGGGAAGCCGCTGTGGCCGGCGTCCCGCTCGCCGATGCCGCCAGGGACGCACCCGAGCTGAAGGCGGCGATGGCGGCGTTCGGCGGGTGACCTTGCTCTACGGCTTTTACGGCGACGACTTCACCGGATCGACCGACGTCCTCGAACAGCTCGCCGAGGGCGGCGTCCCCGCGGTGCTGTTCCTCCGCCAACCCGACCCCGAATTGCGCGCACGCTTCCCCCAGGTCCGCGCGATCGGCATCGCCGGCGACAGCCGCAGCCGGTCGCCCGACTGGATGGACGCGCATCTGCCGGGCGCCTTCGATGCGTTGCGCGACGCCGGACTTGTCCATTACAAGACCTGCTCGACCTTCGATTCCAGCCCGCACACCGGATCGATCGGCCGCGCGCTCGACATCGGCCGCGCGCATTTCGGCGGCACCGCGGCGATCGTGGTCGGCGCGCCGCATCTGCGCCGCTACGTCGCGTTCGGCAATCTGTTCGCCGCGGCGGGCGCCGAAACCTACCGCATCGATCGGCACCCGACCATGGCGCGTCACCCGGTCACCCCGATGCGCGAAGCCGATTTGATCCGGCATCTCGCCGGCCAGACCGACGCGCGGATCGCCCTGGTGCCGCTCGACCGGATCCAGGCGGGCGACGCCGACACGGCCTGGCGTGAAGCTGCCGGCCAGGCCGATGCGGTGCTGTTCGACGGCGTTTCGACGGCCGATCTCGCCGCGACCGGTGCCGTGCTGCTGGCGCACCGCGTCGCCTTCGCCGCCGGCAGCTCGGGGATGACCCGCGCACTGGTGCTCGCCTGGCGCGCCGCCGGGCTGATCGACCCGGCCGCTCCCGCGGTACGCGCGCCGCCAACCGAGCGCCTGCTCGTCGTCAGCGGCAGCTGCTCGCCGGTCACTGCGCGGCAGATCGCCCGATCGGCCGACAGCGGTTATTTTGCCCTCGAAGCCGACGTCCCGGCGCTTTTGCAAGGCAACCAGGCCGAGGAGGCGAGGCTGGTCGACACCGCCTGCGCCGCGCTCGCCGATACCGGGCGCTGCGTCGTCTATTCGGCGCAGGGCCCGCTCGGCGAAGACGCGACCGCGGCAGGCGACCGGCTCGGCGCTGCGCTCGGCCGCATCACGGCGGCGGCGATCCGGCGCACCGGCCTGCGCCGGCTGCTGTTCGCGGGCGGCGACACGTCGAGCCACGGCGTCGCCCAGCTCGGCATCGATGCGCTGACCTGGGCGGCGCCGATCGAGCCCGGCGCCCCGCTCGTCCGCGCCCACGCCGCCGACCCCGCGATCGACGGTCTCGAGCTGGTGCTCAAGGGCGGCCAGATCGGCGGCGAGGATTTCTTCGAGACCGTGCGCAGCGGCGGCTGACACCGCTGCGGTTAGGGCTACGCATTCAATACTGTCATCCCGGAAGCCGCTTTTCTTCAAATCTCGATTTGAATAGAAAAGCGAGCTGTCCGGGATCCACCGTGGGCGTGTCCCGGCGGAGAAGTGGATCCCGGACTGTAAGGCTTTCCCGAAAAACCTGCGGTTTTTCGGGAAAGCCTTACAGTCCGGGATGACGGCTGAGGAGTGATCGTGTCACGACCTCGGTCAGATCGGCGCCACCTTGTGGTCGAACCCCTTGGTGCAATCGATCAGCGCGAACAGCCCCGCCGCGATCAGCACCATCACCGCCACGCCCTGCACCGGCACGTCGTAATTGCCGGTGCCCGCGATGACATAGCCGATCACCACGGTGCAGACGAACCCGCCCAGATTGCCCGCGGTGTTCATCACGCCGGTCGCGGTGCCGCCGTAGCGCCCGCCGATCGACATGCACATCGCCCAGGCGGCGGGCAGCATCAGGTCCATCACCGCGAAGGCGGCGCCCGCAAGCACGATGATCGCGAGCTTGCCCGTCGCGAGGCTCATCGCGAACAGCAATGCCGCGGTCCCGACAAGGCAGACGCTGGTGATCAGGCGATAGGCATTGCGCATGCCGATCCGCTGCGCCAGCCGGTCGCACAGCACGCCGCCCGCCAGGTTGCTGACGATCCCGAGCAGAAACGGGATCGACCCGTACAGCCCCATCTCCGCCAGGGTAAACCCCGCCCCCTTGACCAGCCAGGTCGGGAACCAGCCGAAGAAGAACCAGCTGCCGAACGCATAGAAGCAATATGCCAGCGCGATCAGCCAGAGCTGCGGCAGGCGCAGCAACTGTTTCCAAGGCGTTCCCGAATGGCCCGCGGCATCGTCGCTGCCGATCTCGGCGACTTCCTCGGCGGTGATCCGCGGGTGGTCGGCCGGGCGGTCGTGATACAGCCGCCACCAGGCGATCGCCCAGATAAAGCCGATCGCGCCCAGGATCAGAAACACGATCTGCCAGCCGAAATGCTTGTTCATCGGCACCAGCAGCAGCGGCGCCAGCGCGCCCCCGAACCGGCTTGCCGCCCAGATCACCCCCTGCCCCCGCGCGCGCTCGCGCGCCGGCAGCCAGCGATAGAGTACTCCGGACATGTTGGGGTACGCCCCCGCCGCGCCGAGCCCGAACAGGAAGCGCGCGCCGGTCAGCTGCCAGAAATTGCTGCACGCGGCGGTGATCGCCGTGAAGAACGACCACCACACGGTGATCCGGGTCAGTTCCTTGCGATAGCCAAAGCGGTCGCCCAGCGCGCCCGACGGCACTTCGAACACCGCATAAGCGATCACATAGGCGCTCAACACCCAGCCCCATTGCTGCGGGCTGATATCGAGATCCTTCTGGATCGTCGGCCCGGTCACGGCGATCGCCATCCGGTCGATGAAAGTGATGACCGAAAGGACGCCAAGCAGCGCCAGGACGCCGTGGCGCTTCTTCACTTGGCCAGCGCCCGAAGCACGTCGGCGGCCCGGATCATGCCGAGCTCGGGGCTCGAAAAGACCGGCGCCGGCACTGCGCCCTCGGGGAGCGTCGCCACCACGCGCGCCATCGAGGCCTGGGCGAGCAGGATGACGTCGACTCCCTGCATCCCCTCGGTCAGCCCCTCGCGCACGATGCGGTCATGCGTCGCGCCGTCGCCCGCCATCACGGCGTCGAACGCGCCGGGACACACCAGTTCGACGATCTCGACTTGCTTGCCCTGCTCCGCCGCGACCCGGCGGACCAGGTCTGCGGTGGGGCGCAGCGTAGTGGCGAGCGTCGCGACCACCCCGATCCGGCTCCCGGTCGCGACTGCCTTTTCGGCCATCGCCCGATCCACCCGGAGGACAGGCTGTTCGTAGAGTTCGGCCGCCATGTCGACTGCGGGCCCGATCGACGAGCAGGTTACCAGCGCGACGTCGCAGCCTGCGTCGAAGGTCGAGCCGACGAGCCGGATCACCTGACGCATCACTGCTTTTTCGAGCCGCCCGGCGGCGATCGTGTTCTTGATCGTGCTCTCGTCGACGAAGTGCAGAATGCGCACCTCGGGCATCACCCGCGCCGCGATTTCATTGAAGATCGGCGCGAGCACCGGCGAATTGTGGATCAGTCCAAGCGTGGGCACGGGGCGGTCCTCTCAGGTCGAAATCGAGAAATCATAATCGCCCGAGCCAAGCTCGAAGCGGACGCAGTCGCCGACGCGCAGGTCGGGCTGCAGCGGCACGCCGCTTTCGAGCCAGTCGCGGGCAGGCAGCTCGACGTCGGCGACGGTGTTGGCGGGGATCGACAGCGTCAACCGGGTCAGCCCCGCCGCGTCGCCTTCGGTGGCGGTGGCGATCCGCCCCATCGGCGATTCGAACCGAGCCGAAACCCGGCCCACCGCCGGCAGCCAAATCGGCCGCACCGCGATCCTGCGGAACCCCGGTGCCGCCGGCGCGATCCCGGCAAGTCGGCGATAGAAGAAGCCTACCACCGCGCCGAACGCGTAATGGTTGTAGCTGTTCATCGACAGGTCGCCGGTGTTGCCGTTCCAGCGCTCCCACATCGTCGTGGCGCCCTGCGCCGGCATATAGCCCCAGCTCGGATAGCCGGTCTGGAGCAGCAGCCCACTCACTTCCTCCCACAGCCCGGCATCGGCGAGCACGTCGAGCAGATAGGGCGTGCCGAGAAAGCCAGTCGACAGCTTCATGCCCCGCCCGCGGATCTCGGCCGCGAGGACTTGCGCGGCCGCCGCGCGGCGATCCTCGGGCACCAACCCCATGAACAGCGACAATATCTGGCTGGTCTGGCTGCCATTGCCGCAAATGCCGTCGGCCGCGAGGAACTCGGCCGCGAATGCATCGCCGATCGCCGCGCGCACGCCACGGTAGCGCACAGCTTCCGCATCGCGGCCGGTCGTTTCCGCCATCTGCGCCATCAGTTCGGCACACCATGCCCAATAGGCGGTCGCGCACAGCACGCGCGGCGTCGTCTCGTCGTCGGGCTTGACGGCGTCGACCGACAGCCAGTCCCCCAGATCGAGCCCACGCCCGCTTCGCCAGACATGATCGGGATTGTCGCGCGCGACAAAGGCCATCCAGCCTTGCATCGCGTCCCAATTCTCGTCGATCACCGCCGTGTCGCCGTAACGCTGCCACAGCTGCCACGACAGGATGATACCCGCCTCGCTCCAGCCCGCGGTCACCACGTCGGGGAAGGACAGCGGCTGGGGCGCCACGATCGGATAGCCGCCATCGGGCCGCTGCGCCGCGCGCACTTCGAGCAGGAAGCGCCGGATGAACGGGTCGACTTCCATGTTGAACGCCGCCGCGTCGAGGAACACCTGGATGTCGCCGGTCCAGCCCATCCGCTCGTCGCGCTGCGGGCAATCGGTGGGGACGGCGAAGAAGTTCGAACGCTGGCTCCACAGCGCATTCTCCCAGATGCGCTGGAGCAAGGGCGCGTCGGCAAAGGTCATGCTTCCCGTTTCGCGGCAGGCGCTGTGGACGATCACCCCTTCGACATCATCGAGCGTCGGCGCGCCGGGATAGCCTTCGAGTTCGAAATAGCGGAAGCCGTGATAGGTGAAGCGCGGCTTGAGCCGCTCGTCGCCGGTGCCCGCCAAAGTGAAGCGATCGGTCGCGCGGGCGAGGCGAAGGTTGGCGAGATCCGCGGTGCCGTCGGGGTTCAGCAGCTCCGCATACCGTGCCGTAATCGTGGTGCCCGCCGGTCCCGATGCGCGGATGCGCGCCCAGCCCGAGAAGTTCTGTCCGAAATCGAAGACAAAGCGCCCGGGCACCGGCTCGCGCACCGAAACCGGCTGCCGTCTCCCGGTGCGTTCGATCAGCGGCGACGTCTGCGCGATCAGTCGCGTGTTCGGCGCCTCCCCTTGCTTTACGGGGCTCCAGCCGGCGGCATCGAAGCCCGGCGCGTCCCAGCCCGGCCGCGCCAGCCGGGCATCGACGACTTCGCCGTCATAGATTTCGGAGGACAGGATCTCCGAAGTGGCGATCCGCCACTCGGGGCCGGTCGCGATCCATTCGCTGCTGCCATCGGCATAATCGAGCCGCAGCTGCGCGCGGAAGCGGCGCGGCGCGGGGCCGAAGCCGTAACGCTCGACTCGCCAGCCGAACGCGCCGGCATAATATCCGTCGGCCACGATCGCGCCGAGCACATTCTCGCCCGCGCCGACCAGCGCCGTCACATCATAGACCTGATACAGCACATGATCGTGCGCCACGCTGACTTCAGGCGCCAGCACCGCACCCGACACAGGTCGCCCGTTGATCCGCGCTTCATAGGCGCCGAGCGCAGTCGCATAGAGCCGTGCCGTCGTCACTTCGCCGCGCGGCGTGAAGCTGGTGCGCAGCAGCATCGCGGGTTCGGCAGGGCGCGGGTCGTTGTGGACCTGGGCACCGCTCGCCACCGGCATCTGCCAGCCCGAGGCGTCGAACCCCGGATCGGTCCAGCCCTGCGGCGGATCGGGCATCAGCCGCCACGCCGGGCCGCTGACGATCCGCTCGACCGATCCGTCCGCGCGATGCAGCCGAACCAGCGCCGCGAACGCGCCGCCATCGACCGGGAAGAAGCCATTGGTGTCGGCCTCGACGAGCGCGCAGATGCTGTTGCGCCCCGACCGCACATCGCCCGCATACGGCGCGAGCGTCCCCCAGAAGGGCAGATAGGTATCCCAGTCGAAATGCCGGTCGAGCGGCGCTGCTTCGCCGTTCACCCAGACGCCGCGCAGATGGTCCTTGCCCGCGAGCAATATCTCGGCGCGCTCCAGACCTTCCGGCGCGTCGAAATCGAGGCGGAAAGCGTGCAGCCGCGGATCGAGCGCAGTCTCGCTCCAGATCCAGGCGAGCCCCGCGGCGCGATCGGCAGCTGCGGCTTCGTCCTCGGCCTCGATCCAGTCGCCACGCCAGTCCGCCGGCGCGAGCAGTCCCGCCTCGAACCAGGCGGGTTCCGACTGCACCGTCTCGCCGTCGGCGCCACGCACCTCGACCGCCCACCAGATCCGCTGCATCGCCGCGAGCGGCGGTCCGCCATAAGCGATATCGAGGCTCGCATCGCTCTCGACCACATTGCTGTCCCAGAGCAGTTGGTTGCCGTTCAATCCCAGCGCGCTGCGCGCCGCACGGATGCGGTAAGCCACCTGCCGGTATCCCCGCACCTGTTCCCCGGCGAAGGCCGGGGCCCAGTCTCGGCGTACCTGCGATGGAGCGCCGTCCTCGATAGCGCTCGCGGCCGGGCCCCGGCCTTCGCCAGGGAGCAGATTCCGCGACACCAGGTCACCTTCAATCCGCCACGAAAGCCGCGGCCGCAGCACTTCGGTGCCGAGCAGCCCCACGACATTTTCCGTACGCAGATCGAGAACGCGAAAGGTCACCGTGCCCGCACCGCGATGGCAGGAAACCGCGCCGCCACATCCTCGACCAGCAGCACCCAGTCATTGCCTGGCCTGGTCTCGCCCGGCGGATCGAAGCGCCGCGTCCCGCGATTGGCGAAGGTCCCCACCGGCGTCAGGCTGCCGTCGCGCGGCGAATACCAGCGCGCCTGCACCTGCCGGCCCGAAATCGCCCCCAGCCGCATCGTGAACGGCCGCCCGGTATAGCTGTAGGCAATCGCATAGCCCGGCCCGCGGCTCGCCAGCACCCGATCGTAGCGCACGCCATTGTCGGCGATCAGCGACTGGTCGGGCACCCGCGCCAGCATCGGCCGCGATTCGATCAGCGCGCGCAGGTGCCGCATCTGGTTCGCGCCCGGCGCCTCGATCGCCGCGTCCCAGCGCTGATCGGCAGCGAAGCTCGCTTTGTATTTGCCGGGTACGAACATCTGCATGACGTTGTTCTCGCCATAGGTGTGCCCGAACGCGCCGGCGAGCACCGCCCACCACGCATAACGCCGCACATCCGCGGCGCCCCAGCGCGGCGCGTCGAGGTCGTGGAGACCCTGCACGACATTCTCGTACGAAGGCTCGCCATCGATCACCGGCTTGGTCGGCAGCTTGATCCAGTCCTCGGCGATATAGCGCCAATTATCCTCGCCGCGCACGCTCGGCCCGTCCTGCGCATAGGATCGGTGCCCCGACTGGACCATGTTGAAATCGAGCCACGGCGCCTCGTGATACTGCCACGACGAATCGGTACGACCGATCGGGTGGAAGGTCACCAGATGCTTGGGATCGATCCGCTTGATCGTCGCGCCGATCGTCTCCCACACATCGGCGTTGACCTCCGCCCGCGTATCGCCGCCGTTGAGCCAGATCACGTTCGGATGGTCGCGATAGCGCTCGGCGAGAAACTTGGCATAGATCGGCGCGGTCTTCGCATTGATCTGCTTGTCCTCGACCAGGCTGCCCCATGCCGGCACCAGCGCCAGATAGATGCCGTGCGCCTGCGCCCGCGTGAGCACCCAATCGAGATGGTCCCAATAATCATATTCGCCCGCGCGCTTGGGATCGGCGCCGGGGGTGACCCGCGGCCGGCCGGGGTCGCCATCGATCAGCGCCGGCGCGCCGTAGCGGCTCGCCATTTGCGGGGTGTGCAGGAGCATCACCTGGACCACGTTGAAGCCCTGCCGCGCGCGCGTGGCGAGATAGATTTCGGTCTCGTCGCGATCGAGCCGGCTGAGCAGCAGCCATCCGGTGTCGCCCATCCAGAAGAACGGCTTGCCGTTCGCTTCGAGATAATGGCCGTTCGCCGACACCGTCAGGGGCGGCGTCGGGCCGGGATCGGCCGGAGCAGCAAGCGCCGCGAGCAGCCCAAGCAACAGCGTCATCGGTGACCTCTCCTTCGCCGGCCCGACATATTTTCGCCGGAGCCCGTTTCACTCGGTAACGACCTGCTTCGACAGCTGTCAAATACAAAGGCCGATTCGTGCTAATTCGAAGATAATCGAAAGAGATCGATTGATTTCGATGAAAATCATTCTAGACCTTCATCCCAGGAGAGAGACAATGAGGCTGAAGACGCAGCGCGGAATCACGCGCGCAATTCACGCGAGCACGTCGCCGTCGAAGCGACCGGCGTATCGCGCATGCCTGGCCCGGCGTCACCGCCGGACGCCCTCTCCTGTTTTCGTAAAAGCAGAATGATGAGGGGTGGATAAAAATGAAAACAATCGCAACATCGAAGAATAACGGCATCGCGCGGCTGATGCGCGGTGGATTGCTCACCGGCGCCAGCGCCGCGGCGATCTTCGCGGCGGCCGCGGCGCATGCGCAGGACGCACCCGCTGACGCCCCGGCAAGCGCCCAGAGCGAAGCCGAGCCGACCGGCGAAATCCTGGTCACCGGCAGCCGCATCAAGAGCCCCACACTCACCTCGCCCTCCCCGCTCCAGGCGGTCACCGCCGAGGATATCGAGCGCACCGGCCGGCTCGACATCCAGGAAGTCCTCCAGACCAACCCGTCGTTCGGTGTCCCCGGCCAGTCGCGCAACACGTCGAACTACGGCGCAGTCAGCGCCGGCCTGTCGACGGTCAATCTGCGCAACCTCGGCGCCAACCGTACGCTGGTGCTGATCGACGGCCGCCGCGTCGTCGCAGGCGTGCCCGGTTCGGCGCAGGTCGATCTCTCGATGATCCCGAGCTCGTTCATCGAACGCGTCGACGTGCTGACCGGCGGCGCTTCCGCGGTCTACGGCTCGGACGCCGTCGCCGGCGTGGTCAATTTCATCTACCGCAAGAATTTCGAAGGCGTGCAGCTCAATGCCCAGACGGGCATCTCCGAGCAGGGCGACGACAATCAATATTCGGCGAACCTCACCGCCGGCGGCAATTTCGCCGACGGCCGCGGCAATGTCATCGCCTATGCCGGCTGGTCGAAGCAGGGCGCAGTTGAATCCGCCAGCCGCGCGCGCAGCCGCTCGGATCAGACCAGCATCGGCGCGCTCCAGCGCAGCAACAACCGCACCGACGCCAACCTCACCGCCGCGCAGAACCTGTTCAAAGGCCAGCGCAACTTCTCGACCGTCGTCCCGGCCAGCACGTTCAACGCCGGCACCGGCAATTATATCGTCGACTCGACCGGCGTCACTCGCCCGTTCAGCAGCGCGACCGACGGCTTCGACCGGACGCCGTACGACAATATCTCGGTGCCGATCGAGCGCCGCAACTTCGCCGCGCGGGCGAATTACGAGGTCAGCGAAGGGATCAATGTCTTCGCCGAGGGCAGCTATGCCAACACCACGTCGCGGGGCCTGCTCGAGCCTTCGCCCTTGGTGCCGACCGGCGCGCTCGGGCTCTTCCGCCAGGGCAATGGCCGCTACAATATCGAGCAGCGCGTCACCAATCCGGCCAATGCCGCCCAGTCGCAGATCGTGCGCAATCCGCTCGTGCCGCAAGGCCTCTACAATGTCGCGACCGACACCAATGGCGACGGCTTCCGCGACGTCGCGGTGTCGCGCCGCCTGACCGAGTTCGGCCAGCGCTTCGCGATCTTCGATCGCACCACCCTGCGCATGGTGGTCGGCGCGGAGGGCAAGCTCGGCGACAAATGGAATTGGGACGTCTCGTACAATTGGGGCAAGACCACTGCCGACAGCCGGCTGACCGGGCTGATCAACCAGGATCGCGCGGTCCAGGCGCTCGACGTCATCCAGGACGTCTATGACGCCAATGGCAACGGCAACACCGCCGAGGCGATCTGCGCCAGCGCCGAAGCCCGCGCGCAGGGCTGTGTGCCGTGGAACGTCTATGGCGCGGGCAAGGCGTCGGCGGCGTCGATCGCCTGGCTGGGAGTCGATTCGACGCGCAACGCCGTGCAGACGCTCGACGTCGCTGCCGCCAATCTTTCAGGCACGCTGTTCGATCTGCCCGCCGGCGCGGTGCAGGTCGCATTGGGCGCCGAATATCGCAAGGAATCGAGCAGCGAAGTGTTCGACCCGCTGTCGATCGCCGCGCGCAACGCCTATGTCCAGCAGACCAACACGTCGGGGCATTTCGACGTCAAGGAGCTGTTCGGCGAAGTCGTCGTCCCGCTGATCCACGACACCCCGTTCATCCACAGCCTGACGGTCCGCGGCGCCGCGCGCATGTCGGACTATTCCACCGTCGGCACCTTCTATGCGTACAATGCCGGCGTCGAATGGGCGCCGATCCCCGACATCCGCTTCCGCGGCGTCTATGCGCAAGCCGTCCGCGCGCCGAACATCGGCGAGCTGTTCGCGGCGCCGGCGATCAGCATCTCGTCGGTCAACGATCCCTGCGCCGGCGTCACCGCGACGAGCACCGGCACGACCAGCACCACCTGCCGCGCCGATGCCGGCGTCGCCGCGAACATCGCCGCCAACGGCGTGTTCACGCTCAACCAGTCGGATCTTCAGGGGGTCGGCGGGCTCAACGTCAGCAATCCGGGCATCCAGGAGGAATCGGCACGGACCTGGACCCTGGGCGCGGTGATCAACCCGATCTCGATCCACGCGCTGCGCAACCTCACGCTCACCGTCGATTATTACAACATCAAGCTCGACGACGCGATCGCGCGCACCAGCCGCGATTTCATCCTCCAGCAATGCTATCTCAACAATAATCCGGATTTCTGCTCGCTGGTCTCGCGCCGCACGATCGCGTCGGGGCCGTACAGCGCCGGCTCGATCCAATTGGTCAATTCGCAGCTGATCAACAGCGGCGGCGCGTCGACCGAGGGCGTGGACACCACTTTGTCCTGGCGCGTGCCGCTGGGCGGCGCGACGGCGAGCTTCGCGGCGAGCTGGAGCCATCTGATCCGCCAGGGCAGCATCCCGCTGACCGGCGCGGCGTTCGACCGTTCGGACGGCGAGATCAACACTCCCAAGGACCGCGCGAGCTTCTCGGTCGGCGTCGACACTGACAGCTTCGGTGTCAATTTCAACGGCCAGTACATCGGGGCGTCCTATCTCGACGACCAGTATCGCGCGCGCTTCCTGCTCGCCGACGGCTCGCTGCCCGACAAACAGTATTTCCGCGTCGACTCGGCTTTCTATGCGGACATGCAAGTGCGGTTCACTGTCGACAAGGGCTTCGAGTTCTTCGCCGGCGTCAACAATCTGCTCGACACCCAGCCGGCGCCGGTGATCACCGGCCTCACCGGCAGCGTGACCGGAACCGAGACCGCGGCGGGCACCTACGACCCGATCGGCCGCCGTTACTATTCGGGCGTCCGGCTCAAGTTCTGATTTCCCCGGCCATATCGGCCTCCATCTGGGCGGCGCTGCGGCGCCGCCTTTTTTTGGTCAGGCGAATGCGCCTAAGGCGGGCAGTGCGTGGACCGGACGTATCGACGGGAGGCGACCCGGTTGCGGACGTCATGAAACATAGCCGGTCGAGAAGCTGGAGAAAGCGGGGCCGGTCAGCCGTGGGGAACGCAGTTCAACCGGACGAACCGGTGTCCACAGAAAAGCCGCTTGACGGTAACAAGACGACCGGTCATATATAAATCCATGCCTAGGCCAGCCAATCCCGAAACGCGATCGCGCCTCCTGGAAAAAGGGGGAGACCTTGTGAGCAGCCGCGGCTTCAATGCCACCGGCGTGCAGGAGATCACCGCGGCAGCCGGCGTGCCCAAGGGGTCGTTCTACAATTACTTCGACAGCAAGGAAGCCTTCGCCGTCGCGGTATTGACCGAATATTGGGACGCGGTAGTCGCTGAGTTTGGGGCCATTTTGAATGAAGGCCGGACACCGCCCTTGTCACGCATCGCGCGCTATTTCGCCGGGCTAGCCGAGTTTCACGAGCGCCGCCGTTATGCGGTCGGCTGCCTGATCGGGAACATGGCGCTTGAGGTCACGCCGACGAGCGAGGACGTGCGGATCAAGCTTGCGGCGATCTATCGCGAGTGGTCCGCCGCGCTTGCCTCATGCTTGCGGGAGGCGCAGGAAAAAGGGGAATTGTCGGCTGCAAAGGATCCGGGGCAACTTGCCATTGCGCTGATCGACACGTTCGAAGGGGCGGTCATGCGGGCCAAGGTCGAACGTAGCCGCGCGCCCTTTGACGGCTTCGAGCGCCTTGTTTTGCCCTCTCTGCTGACCTAAGCATTTTGGCCAGTTAATAGACGACTGGTCATGTTATTACTGGATCATCGCTGGAACGCCGCGCCAGCGAGCGATGACCCTCATCCGCGGCACATTGGGAAGGAACTGAACAATGTCTACGATCACGACCTCAGACGGCGTGAACATCTTCTACAAGGATTGGGGATCGGGTCAGCCGATCGTCTTCAGCCACGGCTGGCCGTTGTCAGCGGACGACTGGGACGCACAGATGATGTTCTTCCTCCAGCACGGGTATCGGGTGATCGCCCACGACCGGCGCGGCCACGGCCGGTCCGACCAGCCCAGCACCGGCAACGACATGGACACATGGGTTGCCGATCTGGCGGCCCTGACCGAACACCTCGACCTGCGCGACGCGATCCATATAGGGCACTCGACGGGTGGCGGTGAGGTGGCTCGCTATGTCGCTCGCCACCAGGATCGCGTCGCCAAGGCGGTGCTGGTCGCCTCCTTGACGCCGAGCATGTACCGGAGCGCGGACAACCCGTCCGGTCAACCGCCGGAGTGGTTCGAAGCGATCCGGGCAGGCGTGCTGGGCAACCGGGCGGAATTCTACCGTTTCGTTCCTGAGAATCCGTTCTACGGCTACAACCTCGATGGGGCCAAGCCTTCGGAGGCGGTCATTGCGAACTGGTGGCGCCAAGGCATGGCCGGCGGCGCCCTCGCTCACTACAAGACTGTCGACTCTTGGCTCGAAGATTATACCGAAGACCTCGAGAAGATCACCGTGCCGGTGCTGGTGATGCACGGCGAGGCTGACCAAGTCGTCCCGTTCACCAGTTCCGTGCCGCGCGCGGTCGACCTGCTCAAGAACGGCTCGCTGAAGACTTATTCGGGCTACCCGCATGGGATGCTGACCACGCATGCGGATGTCCTGAACGCCGACCTGCTCTCGTTCATCAGGTCGTGATGACATCTCTCCCGGTCATCACCTATGGTGAAGTCCGAGGGTCGTAAATTGAGGAGGGTTCGGGTTTTCGTAGTAGTGACGAAGGAACGAAGGAAGCTCGAACCCTCCTCCTCACCCCTTGCAATGTAGGATTTCATCTGCTTGCCTGAGGCGGTCGGCCGCAGCGCCCGCTCTTTGACATCGTCCGTATCGCACCAGTCGCACGCGCTTCTCGTGCGCTACTTGTGCGCGTCCCACGCCCCGGACCCGGAACACCGTCACAGTCTTCGCCGTTCCGCAAAGCGCCCTTGTCCCTCGGCAATCCGGAACAAGCCATCCGCCACCGTGTCAACTTCGGCGTCGTCATGTTCCACCTTTCCGACGACGAAGCACAACAATGCCCGCTTTGCTGCGAGTGACGGCGCAGGGTCAGACCGGAACATGCGCGACAGTGTGACCCTGGTGTGACCTTCCAAGGCTGTGGGGCCGACGCCGCCGGCCCCCGTCACGCCGCTGCGCCGCGCTCCTCGTCGAGTTCGTCGAGCGATTTGCCTTCGTTGCGCGGCGCGCCGAGGAACCCGATCAGGCCGCTGAGCACCAGGAAGCCGGTCAGGATCCAGGCGAGCGTGGTGAACCCCGTCGCGGTCAGCATCGGCACGAAGAAGCTGAACACCCCCAGCGTCACGCGGACCATCGCGAACATCACCCCCTGCGCGGTGCTGCGCAGCAAGGTCGGGAACATCTCGCCGCTCCACAATTGGAAGAAGCATTGCGCGCCGAAACCCTGTCCGAACGCCATCAGGAAGACGTGGATCAGCGCCACCGGCAGCGTCAGCGGGAATATCGCGAGCAGCGCCATGCCCACCACCTGGATCAGCGCCGAGGCGAGGAACATCGCCCGCTGGTTGACGCGGTCCGAAAACCGCATGAACACCAGCCAGATCGACAGCATGCCGATCAGGAAGCTCAGCGCCTGGATCGCGACGGCGCCGACCTGGCTCTGACCGCCTACGGTGCGCAGGATATAGGGGAAGAAGAAGCCGTTGGTTCCGGCCCACAGGTTCCAGAACACGTACATGCCGGCGAGGAACGCCATCGATCGGAGGTGCTTGCGCGTGAACAGGTCGCGAAGCCGCGCGCGCTCGGGCACCGGTCCGCCGCCCTGGGCGTTCGCCTGCGCCTCGAGCCAGCGCTCGGATTCGGGCATGCGCGAGCGCAGGAAGGTCAGCGCCACCGCGAGAATGGCGAGATGCGCGAACACGATCCGCGCACCCAGCAGTCCGAGCGGCGAGAGCACGAGGAACATCAGCAGCACGACGACGGGTCCCAGATACCAGAGCACCTGCGCGACGCCGCTATGCTTGCCGCGTTCGCGGTCGGGCGCCATTTCGAGGATCAGCGACCAGGAGGCGGGGATGTCGGCGCCCACCGCGAGCCCGACGAGGAAGAAGCCGACCACGATCATCCACGCGTTCATCGCGAAGATCAGGAAGAGCATCCCGAACGCGTAGAACAGCATGTCGTATTGGTAGATCTTCTTGCGCCCGAACAGGTCGCACAGCCGCCCGCCGATCAGCGCGCCGATCCCCGCCGCGATGGCATTGGGGCCGAACGCGCCGAGCAGCCCGACCAGATTGTTGTCGAGGTGATAGGCTTCGACCCACAAGGCCAGCGCCGCCGATCCCGCGACGATCGAGCCCGAATCGATGTAATTGGCCAGGCCGGCGAGAATGGTGTTCTTCCAGTCCCCGGGCTTGCTGCGGCCGTCGTCTCGCGCGGCTTGGCCGGCAATCGTGGCTGTCATGGTGGTCGCTCTCCCGGATCCCGCTTGCCGACCGGCCGCGGATTTGCGATCAGGAGTATATCGAAGAAATTCGAAAGTCCATCCGCGTCGGCGCGCGTCGATGGCGTGTCAGGAACCGTACCAATGCACCTCCCCTCCGCTCCCGCGCCGGCCCGCCATGATAGCGCCGCGCTGCTCACCGCCTTCGCGCAGATCGTCGGGCGCCGCCATGTGCTGGCCGAAGACCGTCAGACGCTGCGCTACCGCACCGGCTTTCGTTTCGGCAACGGCAAGGTGCTGGCGGTGGTGCGTCCGGGCACGCTGGTGGAGCAATGGCGCGTGCTCGAGGCCTGCGTCGCCGCGGGCGTCATCGTCATCGCCCAGGCGGCCAATACCGGGCTGACCGGCGGATCGACTCCGCACGGCGATTACGATCGGCCCGTCGTCGTGATCAACACGCTCCGAATCAACGGGTTGCATCTGATCCGCGGGGGGGAGCAGGTCGTCGCGCTGCCCGGCACGACGTTGTACGAACTCGAGGCACGCCTCAAGCCGCTTGGCCGCGAGCCGCATTCGGTGATCGGCTCTTCATGCATCGGTGCGTCGGTGATGGGCGGGGTCTGCAACAATTCGGGCGGCGCGCTGGTCCGCCGCGGGCCGGCGTATACCGAGCTCGCGCTCTATGCGCAGGTCGACGCGCACGGCACGCTGTCGCTGGTCAATCATCTCGGCATCACGCTCGGCACCGATCCCGAGACGATCCTCGACCGGCTCGAACGCGGCGCCTTTGACGGAGCGGATGTGACGGCGGCCGACCGCGCCGCATCGGACCCGCATTACGGCGCGCATGTCCGCGCGATCCATGCCGATACGCCGGCGCGGTTCAACGCCGATCCGTCGCGGCTGTTCGAAGCCTCGGGAAGCGCGGGCAAGCTGATGGTGTTCGCGGTCCGGCTCGACACTTTCCCCAAGGAAGCCGGGACTCGCGTCTTCTATATCGGCACCAGTGACCCGGCCGAACTCGCGGCACTTCGCCGGACGATCCTCGGCAGCTTCGCGCATCTGCCGATCGCGGCGGAATATATGCACCGCGAGGCGTTCGACATCGCCGCGCGCTACGGCAAGGACACCTATCTCGCGATCCGCCACCTCGGCACCGATCGCCTGCCTCTGCTGTACGCGATCAAGGCGCGGCTCGATTCACTGGCAACGCGGCTACCCTTCCTCGGCGAGCATCTCGCGGACCGGATGCTCCAGTGGCTCGCCGATCGAATGCCCGATCACCTGCCGGCCCGGATGCTCGCCTGGCGCGACTGCTACGAGCATCATCTCGTGCTGCGGATATCCGAGGAGGGCGTGGCGGAGGCGCGGGAAGCGCTGGCGGCGCGCTATCCCTCCGCCGTCGGCGACTGGTTCGAATGTACGGCCGCGGAAGGCGACGCCGCCTTTCTCCACCGCTTCGCCGCCGCCGGTGCGGCAGTGCGCTACCGGCAGATCCACGCCGACGCGGTCGAGGACATCGTCGCATTGGACATCGCTTTGCCGCGCAACACGCTGGACTGGTTCGAGCGGCTGCCCGAGGCTCTGTCCGCGCCGATCCTGCACAAGCTCTATTACGGGCACTTCCTCTGCCACGTCTTCCACCAGGACTATATCGTCCGCAAGGGCAGCGACCCGCTCGCGCTCGAACATGCGATGTGGGAGCTGCTCGATCGCCGCGGCGCCGAATATCCCGCCGAGCACAATGTCGGGCATCTCTATCCCGCCAAGCCGGCGCTCCGGGCGCATTATGCGGCGCTCGATCCGTGCAACATGTTCAACCCCGGGATCGGCCATACCAGCCGCGAAGCGGCGCGCTGATCGTCAGCCGGCGGGCCGCGCTGCCGCTTCGACTGCCGCGCGCCAGCGGCTGTGCATCGCGGCTCGATCGGCTTCGCGCATCGCCGGCTCGAACCGATCGCGCGGCCCCTCGGGCCAGGGCGCGCTGACCAGCCCGGCGGCTTCGGCCGCGAGGCGGGCGACGCCGCGGGCGCCAAGATCGAGCTGGTGCGGGCGCAGCACAGGCCGCCCGATCGCGTCGGCAAGAATCTGGGCGAGCAAATCGTTGCTCGCCGCGCCGCCATCCACCGACAATGTCGCCAGCGGGGTGCCGAGATCGGCGTCCATGGCGAACACGATGTCCGAAATCTGAAGCGCGATTCCCTCGATCACCGCGCGCGCGACATGCGCCGGCTTGGTGCCGAGAGACATTCCGGTGAGCTGTCCGCGCGCGGCATCGCGCCAGTGCGGCGCGCCGAGCCCGGCGAGCGCGGGGACGAAGGTTACGCCGTCGCTTCCGTCCACCGAGGCGGCAAGTGCGCCGAGTTCGGCTTCGTCCTTGAGGTTCATCAGCCGCACCGCGAACGCAGCCGCATGCCCCGACACCGCGACATTGCCTTCGAGCGCGTGGAACACTTGGTCGCCCTTGACCCAGGCGATCGTGCTCCACAGGCCATGCGAGGAATGCACGCGTCCCGGCGTAACACCCATCAGCGACGATCCGGTCCCGCACGTCACCTTGGCCTGCCCCGCGTCGGCAAAGCCATGGCCGAGCAACGCGGCATGCGAATCGCCCATCATCGTGTGGATCGGCAACCCCGAAGGTACGCCCGCCGCCCGCGTCTCACCGAAACGCGAATCCGACGGCCGGATCGTGGCGAGGATCGATGCAGGAATCCCGAACAACGCCAGCATCGCCGGATCCCAATCGAGCGTATCGAGCGACATAAGCTGCGTGCGCGACGCATTGCTCGGGTCGGTGGCGTGCGCCGCGCCGCCGGTCAGCCGCGACAGCAACCAGCTGTCGACCGTCCCGGCGCGCAATTCGCCCGCTTCCGCTCGCGCCCGCGCGCCCGGTGTCTCGTCGAGCAGCCAGGCGAGCTTGGTGCTCGATGCCAGCGGATCGATACCGAGCCCGGTTGCCGCGACGATCGCCGCTTCGTACGGGCGCAGCGCGGCGCAGCGATCCGAGGTGCGACGGCACTGCCAGCTGATCGCCGGAGCCACCGGCTCGCCGCTCGCGGCGTCCCAGAGCAACACCGTCTCGCGCTGGTTGGCGATGGCGATGGTCGCGACCTCAACGCCCGGCGTGGTGGCCAGCACTTCGGCGAATGCCCCCGCGACGCTACCCCAGATCGCCTCGGCAGATTGCTCGGCCCAGCCCGGGCGGGGAATCGTCACGCCCAGTGAATGCGAGGCGCGGCCAAGTACTTCGCCCGAATCGGCGGCGATCAGCAGTGCCTTGGTGTTCGTCGTCCCCTGGTCGACCGCGAGGATCGCCGCGCGCGCCATCAGCGGCGCCGGGCGATCAGGTCGCGCGCCGCCTGGGCGATGCCCGCGGCGCTGAGGCCGTGTTGCTCCATCAGCCATTCGGCCGACCCGGTCGGCAGGAATCCCGGGAAGCCGAGGATGCGCACCGGCACCGGCCGCTCGGCAACGACGCATTCCGCCACCGCGCCGCCTAGCCCGCCACGGACGACATGCTCCTCGGCAGTGACGATCCCGCCGGTGCCCGCGGCGGCGATCACTGCCTCGGCATCGAACGGCGCGATCGTCGCCATGTTGAGCACCCGCGTTTCGATTCCATCGGCGGCAAGCAGGTCGGCGGCGGCAAGCGCGTGATGGACCAGCGTACCGCAAGCGATAACGGCGATGTCGTCGCCCTCGCGCAGCAGCTCGGCCTTGCCGATCTCGAAGCGCGCGTCTGCGGGCCGCGGCAGCGCCGGGACCGGCATGCGGCTGAGCCGGATGAACACCGGTCCCGGATGCGCGGCGGCCCAGCGGATCGCTTCGGCGGTTTCCCAGGGATCGGACGGCACGATCACGGTGAGCCCCTTCAGGGTGCGTAGCCAGGCGAGATCCTCGATGCTGTGATGCGTCGGGCCCAGCTCGCCATAAGCGACTCCGCTCGAGATGCCGCACAGCTTCACATTGGCGTTGCTATAGGCGCAATCGACCTTGATCTGCTCCAGCGCCCGCGCCGTGAGGAAGCAAGCAGCGCCGCTGACGAACGGCACCTTGCCGCCATTGGCCAGCCCCGCGCCGACCCCGACCATGTTCTGCTCGGCGATGCCGACGTTGATCAGCCGCTCCGGAAAGCGTTCGCGGAACTTACCGAGCTTGCTCGATCCTACCGAGTCGTTGACCACCGCGACGATCCGCGAGTCCTCGGCCGCCAGCGCCTCGAGCGTCTCCACATAGGCATTGCGGCAATCGAACATGCCCGTCACGGGAACCGCCGCGCTCATGCCTGCAGCTCCGCATCGAGCTCGGCGAACGCCTGCGCCAGCTGCGCGTCGCTGGGCACACCGTGGTGCCAGCCAGCCTGATTTTCCATGAAGCTGACGCCCTTTCCCTTCGTCGTGCGCGCGATCACGCACAGCGGCCGTGCGCGCCGCTCGGCCGGTATGGCAAGCGCGGAGAGCAATGCCGCTGGATCGTGCCCGTCGACTTCCATGACTTCCCAGCCGAAGGCGCGCCATTTATCGGCGAGCGGTTCCAGCGCATTGGTGTCCTCGGTGGTCGCACCCTGCTGCAATCCGTTGCGGTCGACGATCGCAGTGAGGTTGCCGAGCCCGCGATGCCCGGCGAACATCGCTGCTTCCCACATGCTGCCTTCCTGCAACTCGCCGTCGCCGGTGAGCACGAACACATGATAGTCTGCGGCATCGATCTGCCCGGCCACCGCGATGCCCACGGCGACCGGCAGGCCATGGCCCAGCGGCCCGGTATTGGTTTCGACGCCGGGCAGATAGGCGCGGTTCGGATGGCCGTTCAGCCGGGAGCCAGGCTGCAGATATGTCGTCAATTCCTCCACAGGGAAAAATCCTGCCCTGGCCAGCGCCGAATAGAGCGCGCCGGTGCAGTGTCCCTTGCTCATCACGAAACGGTCGCGGCCGGGAGCATCGGGCGTTGCGGGATCGATACGCATCACGCCGAAATACAGGGTCGCGAGGATGTCCGCCGCCGACAGGTCCCCACCGGGATGCCCCTGCCCGGCGCGATGCGCCATGAGCAGGGCCTGACGCCGGATCCAGTGGGCGCGCGCCCTCACATGCGCGGCCTGCTCCGTGGATAAGATAGTATCGTTTTCTCTGCTCACCATGCCCTCACGACGGGACGCTGCCCGGAATGCGTTGCGCCACCCTTACGAGATGTTGCGATTTTTTTCGTTTATTTCGCTTTCTTGGGAAAATGACAAGCATCCATTTGACTATTCGCCCACGTGCCGGGTAGCAAAGGCCCTATTGCGGTCGTGACCGCGTGCTCGAGGAAGAGGGTCAGAGGCATGCCACAAATCGGCATCAAGGTCGGGATGACCCTCGGCGCCGTCATGCTAGACCAGCTCGGGCTTCGCATGTCGCGACGCTGCTGGAGAACCGAATGATGGCACGGCCGACGACTCACGGTTTGCTCGGCGAAGCACGCCGGATGAAGATCCTTGAATGGCTGCAGGAAGAAGGAACCGCGCGGGTCCGCACGCTCGCCGAAGCCTTTGGCGTGTCGGAAGTCACTGTCCGCCAGGATCTCGAGAAGCTGGAAAGCGAAGGCCATATCGTGCGCGAGCATGGCGGCGCGTTCCTCAAATCGGTGACGCAGCAAGTTCAGGCGATGGCGCTGCACCATATGATCCACATGGACGCCAAGCGCCGGATTGGCCGGACAGCCGCCGCGATGGTCGCGGATGGCGAAACCGTAATCCTCGATTCGGGATCGACGGTGACCGAGATCGCCACGCACCTCGTCGATCGCGAAGGGCTGACGATCATCACCAATGCGCTCAACATCGCATTGGTGCTCGGTGGACTCCAGACCTTCGAAGTCCATATGCCTGGCGGGCATTTCAAGGCCCCGACCCTGTCGCTGAGCGGCGAACGTTCGGCCGACTATTTCAACGGCCTGTTCGCGCAAAAGTTGTTCCTCGCCACTGCGGCGGTGTCCGTCGAGGCAGGACTGACCTTCCCTTCGCTGTCCGACATTTCGGTGAAGCGGGCGATGATCTCGTCAGCGAGCGAAGTGATCCTCGTCGCCGACAGCAGCAAGATTGGCCGCCGCTCCTTCTCCTCACTCGGGGGGATCGAACTCGTCCATGCTTTGGTAACCGACGAAGGCATTCGGGACGAGGATCGCGCCGCATTCGAAGATGCAGGCGTGAAAGTCATGATCGCAACTTGAGCAATTCCGCGCCCGGGTCGCACTGAGCGCACCAATCGAGAGGAAGAATGCATGGCGAGCGAGCAGAAGTTCGGCGCAGGGATCTGGCACTTCGCGACCTATGTCGATCGCTATGCGACCGACGGCTATGGCCCGCCGCGCTCGCTGATCGAGATGATCGACCTCGCTGGCCAGGTTGGCGACCTGTCGGTGGTCGACATCAACTATCCGTTCCCCGGCGGCGAGACCGATTTCGCCGCGGTTGAAGCCGCGCTTAAGCGCAACAATCTCGACGTGATCGGCATCACCCCTGAAATCTACACGCGCGAATTTGCCAAGGGCGCGTTCACCAACCCTGATGCCGGGGTGCGCCGCCGCGCCAATGAGCTGATCACGGAAGCCGCCAATGTCGTCCGTCGCTTCGGCGCGAGCTACGTCAAATTGTGGCCGGGCCAGGACGGCTGGGACTATCCCTTCCAGGTCGATCATGGCGACATCTGGCGCAAGAGCCTGGACGGCGTGAGCGAGCTTGCCCAGGCCAATCCCGACCTGAAATTCGTCATCGAATACAAGCCACGCGAGCCCCGCAACCATATGAGCTTCGACAGCGTTGCGCGCACCTTGCTGGGCATCGAGAAGATCGGCCTGCCCAATATCGGCATCCTCCTCGATTTCGGCCATTCGCTGTACGGCGGCGAATCCCCGGCGGACGCCGCCCAGTTGGCGATTGATCATGGCCGGCTGTTCGGCATGGACGTGAACGACAATCTGCGCGGCTGGGACGACGACATGATCGCCGGGTCAGTCCATCCGATCGAGCTGTTCGAGTTCTTCTACACGCTGCGCAAGAACCAGTGGGAGGGCGTGTGGCAGCTCGACCAATTCCCCTTCCGAGAAGATTGCGTCGGCGCTGCAAAGAGCGCGATAGGCTTCCTCAAGCATATCGAAGGCGCGCTCGATCGGCTCGATTTCGAGGCGATGCGCGCCGCGCAGGCGCGTCAGGACGCGGTTGCCGCGCTCGATCTCGCGCGCGCCGCGCTGTTCCAGTCGGAGCCAAACCGCTTGGGTTGACCGGGCTCCAGCCCGTCGCTTGCATTTGCGCAGCTTTTCCCGCATAGGCCGCCGCAGTCGGGGTGGAGACACGGTCTCTGCCCCCGATTACTTTTGAGACGACAGCCGGAGGGGCGCTGCACATGGGGTGCGCGTCAGCGATCGGCCAACAGTGAGAAGAAACGCATGGCTCTTTACGAGCACGTGTTCCTTGCGCGCCAGGATCTGGCGCAGGCGCAAGTGGATGCACTGGCGGAAGCCGCCACCAAGATCGTCGAAGATAATAAGGGCAAGGTTCTCAAGACCGAGACCTGGGGTCTTCGTTCGCTCGCCTATCGCATCGCCAAGAACCGCAAGGCGCATTACGTGATGATCGAGATCGACGCCCCCGCGGGCGTCGTCGCCGAGCTCGAGCGCCAGACGCAGATCAATGAAGACGTGATCCGCTACATGACCGTCAAGGTCGACGAGCTGGAGCAGGGTCCCACCGTGATGATGCGCAAGGGTCAGGACCGCGAGCGCGGCCGTGGTCGTCGCGATCGCGACGATGCCGGCGGTAATACCGGTTTCGGCGGCGAATAAGGAGTTATTGAACCATGGCACGCCCATTTTTCCGCCGTCGCAAGAGCTGCCCCTTCTCCGCGAAGGACGCGCCCCGGATCGACTATAAGGATGTCCGTCTACTCCAGGGCTTCGTGTCCGAGCGCGGCAAGATCGTCCCCTCGCGCATCACTTCGGTGAGCGCGAAGAAGCAGCGCGAGCTGGCCCAGGCCATCAAGCGCGCCCGTCACCTGGGCCTGCTGCCCTACATCGTCAAGTAAGGAGCAGATAGCATGGAAGTCATCCTGCTTGAGCGCGTCGAGAAGCTCGGCGCCATCGGCGACGTGGTGAAGGTCAAAGACGGGTTCGCCCGCAACTTCCTTCTGCCCAACAAGAAGGCGCTCCGTTCGAACGCCGCCAACCGCAAGGTCTTCGAAGCCAATCGCGCGCGGATCGAAGCCGACAACGCTTCGCGCCGTGGTGATGCCGAAAAGGAAGCCGGCAATTTCAACGACGTTTCGGTCACGCTGATCCGTCAGGCTTCGAACACCGGCCAGCTTTACGGTTCGGTCGCAGCGCGCGATCTGGTCGAGGCAATCACTGCCGACGGCCACAAGGTCACCAAGGCGCAGATCGTGCTCGACAAGCCGATCAAGGCGATCGGCGTGTACGACATCAAGGTTGCTCTGCACCCCGAGGTCTCGGTGATCGTCAAGGTCAACGTGGCCCGCTCACCTGAAGAGGCCGAGATGCAGTCGCAGGGCGTCGACGTGATGACGGCGATGTTCGAGAAGGACGAAGCCGGCTTCGTCGAGGATTACGATCCCAACGCCGAGCCGGGCGCGACTGCCGAAGCGCAGTCGGCACCTGAAGGCGAGAACGCCGAGGGCTGAGCCTTTGCCGACGATGGAAACAAGGCCGCTCCGGTAGTCCGGGGCGGCCTTTTTCTTGCGCGGCCAAGAAAAAGGCCCGCCACACCAGGTGCGACGGGCCGGATCAGGTTCGGGGGCTATGATCTGGGTGCGGTTACGGGCACGAAACGCAGGCGCTGATGACGGCCGCGAGCGGGATGAGAGCGAGTATCACCGGCATCAACTTGGTCATCGGGCGTCAACCTTGTTCGACTGTTCGGCTGTAAAACGAGCCTTGGCGAACAAGGTTGCAGCGAACTGAACGTGATATTTGGCTGGCGTTCATTTCGCTCATTTCCGCCCGAACAGCTTCTCGATATCGCCGTGCGCCAGCTTCACCCAGGTCGGGCGACCGTGGTTGCATTGGCCCGAATGCGGCGTGACTTCCATCTCGCGGAGGAGCGCGTTCATCTCGGCAACCGAAAGGATGCGGCCAGCGCGGACCGAGCCGTGGCAGGCCATGGTCGAGGCGACGTGATCGAGGCGCTCCTTGAGCGACAGCGCTTCGTCGAAGCTGGCGAGCTCGTCGGCGAGATCGGTGACGAGGCCGTGGACGTCGCCCTGCCCCAGCGCGGCGGGCGTGGCGCGGACGAGCATCGCGCGCGGACCGAAGCGCTCGAGTTCGAGGCCAAACTGGGCCAGTTCGCCGATGCGCGCCTCGAGCCGATCGCAGCCGGGCTCGTCGAGTTCGACGACTTCCGGGAGGAGCAAGGCCTGGCTCGGCACCCCGCCGCCCTGCATCGCGCGGCGCATCCGCTCAAGGACGAGGCGCTCGTGCGCGGCGTGCTGGTCGACGAGGACGAGTCCGTCCTCGGCTTCGGCGACGATATAGGTCTTGGCGACTTGCCCGCGAGCGACGCCGAGCGGGAAGTCGATCCTCTGCGGAACGGGCGCGTACGCCGGCTCGGCGCGGGCCTGTGGCTGCGGTGTGAGGAAATTGGGGCGGCGATCGTGCAGCGCCACCCCGGAATAATGCCTTAGACCCTCCCCTTCAGCGAAGGGATGGTGGGCCTGTGCCCCAAACCATTCGGTCGAGACTTCTCCCAGCTGGGGAGCGGACGGCCTTTCCGACGTCCACATCCCCAGGGCGGCCTCGCTCGGCCGTTGGACGCTGCGATGACCCGCCTCATCGAGCGCACGACGCAGGCCGCTGACGATCATCCCGCGGACCAATGCGGGATCGCGGAAGCGGACTTCGGTCTTGGCGGGGTGGACGTTGACGTCGACCTGATCGGGCGGGATTTCGAGAAACAGCGCGACAACCGGATGCCGGTCGCGCGCGAGCATTTCGGCATAGGCACCGCGGACCGCGCCGACGAGCAGCCGGTCCTTTACCGGCCGGCCATTGACGAAAAGATATTGGTGATCCGCGACACCGCGATTGAAGGTCGGCAGCCCGGCGACGCCGCCGAGCAGCAGGCTCTCGCGGGCGAAGTCGATCGCGACGCTGTTCTCCGCCAAGTCGCGATCGGTGAGCGCCGCGACCCGCTCGGGGCGGGATTCGCCGCCCTGGACCGAGAGCGCCCGGCGCCCGTCATGCTCGACCGAGAAGGCAATGTCCGGCCGTGCCATTGCCAGCCGTTTCACTACGTCCATGCTCGCGCCATATTCGGCGCGCGCCGAGCGCAGGAACTTGCGGCGCGCCGGAACGCGCGCGAACAATTGCTCGACGCGGACGCGTGTGCCCGGCGGCAGCGCGGCCGGCCCTTCGGCCACGCATTCGCCATTGTCGACCGTGCGCGACCAGCCATCGGCGCCGCGCACCCTGCTCTCGATCGTCAGCTGGGCGACGCTGGCGATCGACGGCAACGCCTCGCCGCGAAAACCCAACGTCGCGACTGCCTCGATCGCGTCGTCAGGCAGCTTCGACGTCGCATGACGCTCAAGCGCGAGCATCATATCGGCGGGCGTCATGCCGCAGCCATCGTCGGTGACTTCGATCAATTCGGTGCCGCCCGCGGCGAGGCGGACGGCGATCCGGGCGGCACCGGCGTCGATAGCGTTTTCGACTAGTTCTTTCAGCGCGCTGGCGGGGCGTTCGACCACTTCGCCGGCTGCAATCCGGTTGACAAGATGCTCGGGGAGACGGCGTATTGACATGGCAGTCTGTCTAGCCCAACGGGCGGCATCCCGCGACCCGCAAGCGCACGCACCGAGACGGATTTATTGTCCGCCCCGGAAGGGTCCGGTCTAAAATCTGGTGCGAACAGCCGACGGCGGGCGCCCGATCGGCAGGACGGAACAACGAATGGCTTTTTCCCGCTTTTTCAAATTCATGTCCCACGACATGGCGATCGATCTCGGCACCGCGAACACCGTCGTCTATCTCCGCGGACGCGGCGTCGTCCTCAACGAGCCGTCGGTCGTCGCGGTTGAGACGATCAATGGCGTCAAGCGGGTCAAGGCAGTCGGCGACGACGCCAAGCTGATGATGGGAAAGACACCCGGTTCGATCGAGGCGATTCGCCCGCTTCGCGACGGTGTGATCGCCGACATCGATGTCGCCGAGCAGATGATCAAGCACTTCATCCAGAAGGTTCACGGTCAGCGCCGCTTCATGCGCTGGCCGCAGATCGTGATCTGCGTGCCGTCGGGCTCGACTTCGGTCGAGCGCCGCGCGATCCGCGATGCCGCGTCGAACGCCGGCGCGTCGCAGGTCTGGTTGATCGAGGAGCCGATGGCTGCCGCGATCGGCGCGGGCATGCCGGTCACCGAGCCGATCGGCTCGATGGTCGTCGATATCGGTGGCGGCACCACCGAAGTCGCAGTCCTGTCGTTGCGCGGCCTCGCTTATTCGACTTCGGTCCGCGTCGGCGGCGACAAGATGGACGAAGCGATCGTCTCCTATGTCCGCCGCAACCATAACCTCCTGATCGGCGAAGCCACCGCTGAGCGGATCAAGCAGGAAGTCGGCGTTGCGCGGCCACCCGCGGATGGCATCGGCAAGACGATCCACATCAAGGGTCGCGACCTCGTCAACGGGGTGCCCAAGGAAATCCAGATCAACCAGGGCCAGATCGCTGAGGCGCTTAGCGAGCCCGTCGGCACGATCGTCGAGGGCGTGCGCATCGCGCTCGAGAATACCGCGCCCGAACTCGCTGCCGACATCGTCGACCAGGGCATCGTGCTTACGGGCGGCGGCGCGCTGCTCGAGGGTCTCGACGAAGTGCTACGCGACGAGACCGGGTTGCCGGTGACCGTGGCCGAGGATCCGCTGACCTGCGTGGCGCTGGGCACCGGGCGGGCGCTCGAGGATCCGATGTTCCGCGGCGTGCTCATCCAGGTCTAGGGAGCTTACGGACATGGCGCCGCCACGCAACCGGCGCCCCGGGTTTTCGCGGCGGGCGCAATATGGACGGTTCATCGGCTATGTCGGTGCGGCCGGCGGTGCGCTGATCGGCGCGGTGCTGCTGTTGCTGTCGACGTTCAACCCGCCGGCGTTCGCGGCGCTCCGCTCGGTGTTCTCCGAGATCACGACGCCGGTTGCCTCAGGCCTGCATTGGGCGCGGCGCGGCCTATCGGGCATCCCCGACGGGATAGGCAGCTACTTTGCCGTGCATGGTGAGAATGCGCGGCTGAAGAAGCAGCTCGCCAAGGATGCACTGACGGTTGCTCGCGCACAGACACTCGAACAGGAGAACCGCAGGCTGCGTGAGCTGGTCAAGTTGCGTGACGTGACGACCGACGCGATCGTTGCGGCTCGTTTGGTCAACAGTTCGTCATCGAGCACACGGCGCTACGCGACGCTCAATGCCGGCTCCTGGCAGGGCGTCAAGCGCGGCCAGCCAGTGCGCGACCCCTCCGGGCTGATCGGCCAAGTGATCGAGACCAGCCCCAACAGCGCGCGCGTGCTGCTGCTGGTCGACCCCGAGAGCATCGTTCCTGTTCGCCGCGTCCGCGACGGGCTTCCTGCAATTGCCTCGGGCCGAGGCGATGGATTGCTCGATATTCGCTCGGCGAGCGTCTCCACAATGGGGTTCAGGATCGGCGACGTCTTCGTCACTTCGGGAACCGGCGGCGTATTCTCGCCCAACATCGTCGTGGCGCGCGTAATCCGCAACCAGGGTGATATCGCGGTCGCCCAGCCGGCCGCCAATCCCGACGCGCTCGATTTCGCGCTCGTCCAGCAGACCTATCTGCCCGAACCGGCCCCCGCCCCATCGCCGACCATCCAGCCCAAGCCGGCACCGTGAGCCCCGTCGAATTCATCCCCATGGGTCAGTCCGAAAAGCCCCCGCGCGCCGTGTGGCTTGCGCCGCTCTCGGTGATGCTGGGTTCGCTGATGACGTTGCTGCCGGTGGTGGCGGTCGTGCCGTTTCTGCCGCCCTTCGGGCTAATGGTCCTACTCGGCTGGCGAATGCTGCGCGGCGACTCGATGCGCGTCTGGGTCCCGGTGCTGCTCGGCTTGTTCGACGACATGGTGAGCGGCCAGCCCTTGGGCTCGGCGATGCTCCTGTGGACATTGTGCGTGCTGGCGATCGACGTGCTAGATACGCGGCTGGTATGGCGCGATTTCTGGCAAGACTGGCTGATCGCATCCGGCGCCATCGGTTTTTGCCTGATTGCCGGGCGCCTCGTCGCCTCGCCATTCGGCGCGCATGTCGATACGGCATTGCTGCTTCAGATGTTGGCGTCGGCCGCGTTGTTCCCGCTGATTTATCGACTGTGCGCTTGGTGCGACCGCGATGTGAGGAAGCAATGAGGTGCTGAAAGTCACCGAAGCCTCGCAGACCTACAGTTTTTCGCGACGCGCCCTGCTGATGGGGGGCGCCCAGGCGTCGATCGCATTGGTGCTGGCCGGACGCATGACCTGGCTCTCGGTGTTCGAGAACGAACGCTACAAAATGATGGCCGAGGATAACCGGGTCAGCCTGACGCTGAGCCCGCCGCGCCGCGGCTGGATCGTCGATCGCAACGGCCAGCCGCTTGCCAACAACCGCACCGATTTCCGCGTCGACCTGATTCCGGATCGGCTGGAGAAACGCGAGGAGACCCTCGCCGCGCTCCAGCAGATGCTCGGCCTCACGCCGGAGGACATGGCCCGCATCGCCACCGACCTCAAGCGCGCTCAGGGCTTCCAGCCGGTGCAGGTGAAGGAAAGCCTCGACTGGGAGCGCTACGCGATGGTGCTGGTCCGGCTGCCCGAGCTGCCGGGTGTCCAGGCGACGCAGGGCTTCACCCGCAACTACCCGCTCGGCGCTGGGGTCGGCCATTTGATCGGCTATGTCGGCGCGGCCTCCGCCGAACAATATAAGGAGAGCAAAGACCCGCTGATGGTCACGCCCGGCTTCAAAATGGGCAAGGACGGGCTCGAGAAGACCCTCGAGAATCGGCTGCGCGGAACCGCCGGCGCGAAGCGCGTCGAGGTCACCGCGCGCGGCAAACTGGTGCGCGAACTGGCGACGCGGCCAGACGTGCCCGGCAAGACCGTCAAGCTCACCATCGACGCGGGACTTCAGGAATATTGCGCGCGCCGGCTGGCCGACAATTCGGGCTCGATCGTCGTGCTCGATTGCCTGACCGGCGACGTGCTCGCAATGGTCTCGATGCCTGGCTACGACCCGAACAGCTTCTCGGACGGGATCAGCCAGACCGAGTGGAAGATGCTCTCTGGCGACGACCACGTGCCGCTGATGAACAAGGTGCTGCAGGGACTCTATCCCCCTGGTTCGACGGTGAAGCCGATGCACGCGCTGGCGGTGCTGCGCGCGGGGATTTCGCCGAACGCCACGGTCAATTGCACCGGCGCGCTCCAGGTCGGGCGTCGCGCCTTCCACTGCCACAGCCGGCGAGGCCATGGTGCGGTCAATATGGAACGCGCGGTGGCGCAGAGCTGCGACATCTATTTCTATTCGATGGCGCGCGAGCTTGGCTACGACGCGTTCGCGCCGACGGTGCGCGAGATGGGTCTCGGGCAGCGCTTCGACCTGCCCTATACCAGCCAGCGCTTCGGCACCGTCCCGGACAGCGCCTGGAAGGAGAAAAAGTACAAGCAGCCCTGGACCATCGCGGACTCGGTCAACGCCTCGATCGGCCAGGGCTATGTCCTCGCCAACCCACTCCAGCTTGCAGTGATGGCGGCGCGGATGGCGCAGGGCCGCGCGATCGTGCCGCGGCTATTGCTCGACGGGGTCCATGAGCCCGCCCCGTCGCTCGGCATCGATCCGCAGCACATTCAGACCGTGCGCCAGTGCATGTGGGCAGTGATCAACGGCGGCGGAACCGGCGGCAAGGCGCGCTTGCCGATCTCCGGGATCGAACTCGCCGGCAAGACCGGGACCGCGCAGGTCCGCGCGATCACTTCGGCCGAACGCAGCTCGGGAGTGCTCAAGAACGCCTCGTTGCCGTTCAAACTGCGCGATCACGCGCTGTTCGTCTGCTTCGCGCCGTGGGATAATCCGCGCTATGCCGCGTCGATCGTCCTCGAGCATCATGGCCACGTCAATCCCGTCACCGACGTCGCGCCGACCGCGCGCGACATCATGACGTTCCTGTTCGATCGTGAGAAGGCGATGGCGTCGCTGCACGCGCTCGAGAAGGGCTGGGGTGGCACTTATAGCGAGCGGCTGGCGCAGAAGAGCGAGGCGTTCAAGGCGGCCCAGGCTGCGGCCAAGGCCGCCCCTCCCCCGCCGGTTCCCGAAGACGCCGAAGCGGCGGCGAGCAACGTCGTGTCCGAGGCCGCCAATGCCACCGTTCCGGTCGGCGATGTGGCGGGACGCAACGAGGATCGGGCCGAATGAGCAGGATCGGACCGGGCATGGTCCCTGCCCCGCTGGCGCAATTGCCGTGGAAGGTCCTGCTGCTCGTCCTCGCGGTGGGCTGTTTCGGGCTGGTCGTGCTCTATTCCGCCGCGGGCGGAAGCCTCTACCCCTGGGCGTATTCGCAGGGCCTGCGTTTCTTCGTGTTCTTCGGCATGGCGATCGCGCTGTCCCGCGTGCCCGAGCGCTTCTGGGCGCATGGCACATTCCCAATGTACGGGGTGATTTTGCTGATGCTGCTCGGTGTCGAAGCGCTCGGCGCGGTCGCGGGCGGGAGCCAGCGCTGGCTCGACCTCGGGATCATCCGCCTCCAGCCCTCGGAGCTGATGAAGCCGATCATCGTGCTGACGATGGCGCGATTCTACGAAATCCTGCCGGCCAGCGAGATTCGCAAGTTCGGCGCGCTGTGGCCGGCGGCCGTACTGATCGGACTGCCCGCGGCCCTGGTGATGCTCCAGCCCGATCTCGGCACTGCGTTGATGATCGTCGGCAGCGGAGTCGCGGTGATGTTCCTCTCGGGCATTCCGCTGCGACTGTTCATAGGTGGCGGGCTGGCCATGGCCGCGGCGATCCCGCTCGTCGTCAATTTCGTGCTCCACGATTATCAGCGCAACCGAGTGCTCGTGTTCATGAGCCCCGAAAGCGATCCGCTCGGCACCGGCTATCACATCAGCCAGTCCAAGATCGCGATCGGATCGGGCGGGATTTTCGGCAAGGGGTTCCTCAACGGCACCCAGAGCCATCTCGATTACCTGCCCGAGGGCCATACCGATTTCGCGCTTGCGACGATGATGGAGGAATGGGGGCTGATGGGCGGGCTGTTCATCATCCTGGCTTTCGGCTTCCTGATCGGCTGGGGGATCAGCGTGAGCATGCGCGCCAAGACCAGGTTCGGCCGGCTCACCGCCGCCGGACTCTCCGCAACGATCTTCTTTTATTCGTCGATCAACATGCTGATGGTGATGGGGCTCGCTCCGGTGGTGGGCATTCCACTGCCGCTGATCAGCTTTGGTGGCACTGCGCAGATGACGTTCATGATCTGCTTCGGCATCCTGATGTCGATCGATCGCGAGAGCCGCCGCAAGCAGCGCTGGTAGAGGATTTTACGGCGCACGCATTTTAGGGTTTGCAATCCGCCCAAGCTTTGCTAACCGCGCCCCTCCAAACGCGGCGGCGCACTCACCAAGAGCGCCGGCAACGCCCCGGAATGGACGCATAGCTCAGTTGGTAGAGCAGCTGACTCTTAATCAGCGGGTCCTTGGTTCGAGCCCAAGTGCGTCCACCACCTTCCTTCATATCTTCCGCGCGCGCAGGAATGGTTCGATCACGGTCGCCATCAGATCGTAGCCCTGCTCGGTCGGGTGGACACCGTCATTTGCGAGGCCCGGCCTCATCGCGCCGTTCGCGTCGGCCAGCACCGGCCAATAATCGATCCACGTCGCGCCCGCGGTCTTCGCATAGCGCTTGAGCCAGGCGTTGATCGCGCGGATCGGTTTGACCGTCTCGACCCCCGGGCGCCACGGGAAGCGATCCGCGGGCGGGACCGAGGCGAGCAGCACCTCGATGCGATTGGCCTGGGCGATCGCAATCATCATGCGGAAATTGTCGAAAGTCTGCGCGAGCGTCATCGGGCCGGTATTGCCGGCAACGTCGTTGGTCGCGGCCATGATGTGGAGGTAGCGCGGCTTGAGCGCGACGACGTCGGCCATCATCCGCAGCACCATTTGCGGCGTGGTCTGACCGCTGATCCCGCGGCCGACCCGGCCCGGCTTGAAGAAGCCCGGGCGCTGGCGACGCCATCCCTCGGTGATCGAATCGCCCATGAAGACGATGTTGGTCTTCGTTCCCGCAGCGAGCAGCGCGCGATTTTCGTCGGCATAGCGGCCGAGCCACGGCCAGTCGTCGCGCAACTGGCGCTGGCGCTTGTCCTCACCGCTTTGCTGCACCTTGGCATGGGCGACGAGCGGAAGCGCGAGCGCGCCTGCGAGGAAGCCGCGGCGGACGATACGGGACATGTGCTCTCCTGTCTCCAGCGGTCGGGCACCCGCCCGCATTGCGAGCGAGCTTAACGGCCGCAACAAAGCTGGCAAGCTCGCGCCGCGGCTGCCGTTCTTACGAGGGAGCCCGGAATGGGTGCGGCTCCGGGCTCGGGTTCGGACAGCGATCCGCGCCCCTGTTTCGACCCGCGGGCGAGATATCTCGCCCGCGGGTCAATAGTTGCTCGCACTCGCACCCGATATTCGACTATTAGCACCGCGATTCAACTGTTTTGCCAGTGGGGGGAAACAGTCGGACAGGAGTAACGAGTGTGAAATTGCGAGCCACTTTGGGTCGATCCTTCCAGCTGGGGACCGCTTTCGTCGGTGCCGTGGGGCTGGTGAGCGCGCCCGGCTTCGCGCAGCAGCAGATGCCACCGGCCGCCCCCATCGTCCAGGCAGTGCCGCCCGTCGTGCCGCCGATGCCGCTGCCGACACTCAGCGCCAGCCAGACCGCCCAACTCGGCCAGATGCTCGCCGATGCCGGCTTCGCGCACGGGCTGCGCCATGACGGCAGCGCGCAGGCGCGGCTCGACGGCAGCGACACCGTGGTCCGCGCCGCGCTCGATTATGCCCGCGCGGTGCATTCGGGGCGGCTCGACGCGAGCGATTTCCAGCAGGATTGGGGGCTCCGCCCCGCGGCCTACGACCCCGTCCCCGCTTTTGCCGACGCGGTGAAGCGCGATCGTATCGCGGCATGGTTCCGTTCGCTGCCGCCGCCTTATGCCGGCTATGACGGTTTGCAAAAGGGCCTGGTCAATTATCGGAAAATCGAAGCGGCGGGCGGCTGGACCGCAATCGCCGCCGGGCCCGACATGACCGTCGGCGCGAGCGGCCCGCGTGTCGCGGCGCTGCGCAAGCGGCTCGCGGTCGAGGATAGCGACGTCGTCGCGACAGGCGCCAAGTTCGACCAGGAGCTGAAGGACGCCGTAATCCGCGCGCAGCGGCGCTACGGGCTCAACCCGACCGGGTTGGTCTCCACCGGCACGGTTGGGGCGCTCAACGTTCCCGCCGCAGACCGCGTGCGCCAGATCATGGCGAACATGGAGCGCTGGCGCTGGCTGCCACAGGAGCTCCCCGCCAAGCGCATCCAGGTCAACATCGCCGCGGCGGTGCTGACCGTGTTCGAAGGCGACGCGCCGATCGCTTCGATGAAGGCAGTGACAGGCCGCCCGGGCAACGAGACGCCGATGCTTCAGTCGCGGATCCACTCGATCGTGCTCAACCCACCATGGAACGTCCCCGCCGGGATCGCCGCCAAGGAGCTGTTCCCCAAGGGCGCGGCCTATCTGGCGCGCAACAACTACAAGATCATCGGCACCGGCGCCGGGCGCCGCATCCAGCAGCAGCCCGGCCCGAAGAGCGCGCTCGGGCTCTACAAGTTCGATTTCGACAATCCCTACGCCGTCTATCTCCACGACACTCCGGCGCAGGCGAAGTTCGCCAGCTTCGACCGGCTCGACAGCCATGGCTGCGTGCGGCTCGAAAAGCCGGGTCCGCTTGCGCAATTGCTTCTGCGCAACGATCCCGCGTGGCAGCCCGAACAGATCGACGAGGCATTGGCCAAGGCCAAGACGCTGCGCGTCCAGCTCCAGCCGCAGGACCAGGTCCATGTCTATCTGCTCTACTGGACCGCGTTCGCCAGCGCGAACGGCGCGATGAACTTCCGCGGCGACCCCTATGGCTGGGACAAGACGCTCGCGGCGAAGATCGAAAGGCGCTCGGCGATCACCGCCGTCGCCGCACGTTGAAAGGGGACATTCCGATGAATCTCAAGCGTATCGCACTGCTCGCTTCCGCCGCCGGCGCGCTGGCGCTCGGCGGCTGCGGCGGCCGGGACGAGCCCAAGGCGCCGAATAATGCCGAGGACATGACCCCGATCGAGACCGAGAACAGCACGGTCGAAACTACGGTGCCGACCGAAGCCCCGGCCGCGCCGCGGATCGACAATGTCACCAGCGAGGCGCCCCCCGAAGCCGCACCGCCGTCGCTCAGCGCCGACGAGCAGACGCAGGACGATGCCGACGCGACGGGCATGACCGCGCGGGTCTCGCGCGACGAAGGCGGCAACGAGGGCCAGCCGGCGAACTAGGCTCCGGGCGGATCGAGAGACTCCAGTGTTTCCCTCTCCCCTGAAACGGAAGGGGGTTGCGCAGACTTAAGGTCATACATCAAGTGGAAGCCGCTCGCGATCAAGGTGAGGGCGATGCGCCGCCGTGCGCGCATCTTGTGCGCGAAGGTCACACCAGGGTCACACTATCGCGCATGTCCAGCGACGAACGGGCGGTGGCGGAACTCATAAAGGGTCCGGCCCAGACGTATCTTGTGTTCCGGTCGGGATCGACAGTGGCAAAGAGCGGCCGCCGAGCGGCAGCGCATCGATCTCAGCAGAGGAAATCCTACATTACAAGGGGTCAGCCCCAGTCGCCAACCGTACAAGCGAAGAGGGAAGCGGCACCGCTCGCAGCGAACTTGTCGTATCTGCTCGCGTCCTAACCCTTAGGTGGAAAACCTGTTCAAGCATTTGATTTCTCTGGAAGATTTATCTCCTGCCTAGGCCTCGCCGGCCGGGCAATAGCTTTGGAGGAAGTCGGCGTGGCGGGGCATGGTCTGCACCGCCGCGGCGACATTGTCGCGAACCCCGGCGAGCGCCTGCCGCAGTTCGTCCTGCGGCATCATCCGCGCGAGCTGGTGATAGCCGCGCGGGGTGAGCCCCTGGCCGAGCAAAACCTGCACCCAACTGTCGACGCGGAACAGATCGTCCGCCGCCTGATAGGCGTGCGCGGCCTCGCCGAACAGAGCTAGCCGTTCGGCGAGGGTGTCGGGGATCGTCATGTCGCGGCAGCGCTGCCAGAACGGCTCGTCGCGGCTGTTCAGGTGATAGTGGAGGATGATGAAGTCGCGGATGCGCTCCATCTCGTGGCGCGCCTGCGCGTTGAAGCGTTCGGCCTGCGCGGCGCCGACGCCCGAAAAGGGGAAGGACTGGATCAGCTTGGCCACGGCAACCTGGATGAGGTGGATGCTGGTCGATTCGAGCGGTTCGATGAAGCCGCTCGACAGCCCGAGTGCGATGCAGTTCTTGTCCCACACTTTGCGCCGCTGTCCGGTCTTGTAGCGGATCAGCCGGGGTTCGGTGAGCACTTCGCCTTCGACGGCGTCGAGCAATTGCTGGCGCGCTTCGTCGGGCGAGAGGAAATCGCTGCAGAAGACGATGCCGTTGCCGACGCGGTGCTGGAGCGGGATCTTCCAGCGCCACCCCGCCTGGTGCGCGATCGCGCGCGTGTAGGGTACGGCAGGCTCGGTCGCGCGAGTCTGCACCGCGAAGGCGCTGTCGGTGCTGATCCAGTGGGTCCAGTCGTCGAACCCGGCACCGAGCGCCTGCTCGATCAGCAGCGCGCGAAAACCGGTGCAGTCCAGGAAGAGATCGCCTTCGATCCGCGTGCCCGATTCGAGCACGAGCGCCGTGAGGAAGCCGCTTTCCGGATCCTGCTCGACTTGCGCGATCTTGCCTTCGACGCGGCGCACCCCTGCGGCCTCGCTCAGCCGGCGCAGGAAGCGCGCATAGAGCGTCGCGTCGAGATGATAGGCATGTTGAACCGTGGCGTCGGGGCCGGTTGCGAAACGCCCCGCCGCCGCCGCCTTGAGTTCGAGGCAATAATCGCCGAGTTCGCCGCCGAAACCCTTGTCGCGCGCTTCGAGCCAGAAATGGTGGAAGTCGGCCATCCAGGTCGACGGACGCCCGATCTGGCCGAAGGAGTGGAAGTAATGCGAGCCCTCGCCGCTCCAGTTTTCGAACGAGATGCCCAGTTTGAAGCTCGCTTGCGTCTCGCGCATGAAGATCGCTTCGTCGATGGTGAGCAATTGGTGAAAGCGGCGTGAAGTCGGGATCGTAGACTCCCCCACTCCCACCGTGCCGATTTCGTCGGATTCGACGAGCGTGATGTCCAGCATCGGCCCCAGCTGCTTGACCAACGCCGCCGCAGCGACCCAGCCGGCAGTGCCGCCGCCGGCAATCACGACGCGCTTCACGATCTGCTCGCTCATCGATTCAGCCTGTTCAGGAGTTGCGCGCGGAGCCGCCGCGCCTTGATTTCGTCGATCGGCGCCAGATTGCCGCGGACATGCTCGGGCAAATGCGCGCCGGCGCGATCGGCGGGGCCGAAGATGTAATAATCGAACAGCGCCTTCCACCCGGCCTTCTCGTGCTCGGGGCGATCACGCAGGCTGAGCATCGCGTGGAGCAGGGTGTTCTGCGGCGTGTCGATGAAGCGGGGCGACGTGTTCCACCAATAGTTGATCATGGCGTTGAACGGATCGAGCGCCTCGACCTGATGCCACCACAAAGCGGGGTAGATCAGCGCGTCGCCCGGTTCCATCTCGGCGACTTCGCCGGCGGCAAGTGCCTCGGTGAAGCCGGGATGGCGAGCCAGATCGGGGACGTCGAAATCGACCATCGAGATGACTTGGCCGGCGGGGGTCAGGTCGAACGGGCCGGGATAGAGATTGGCAGCCTGATCGGGTGGGAAGAGCGTGAACCGCCGATGCCCGACCAAGGTTACGGCAATGTTGTTCGACATGTCGTAATGCGTGGACGCAGTGGTCCGGTTCCCGATCCAGATGCTGACCAGCGGCGGATGCGCCGCGAGCTGCGGATCGCCGAAGGGCAACACGGCCTGGGCACGAAGTCCCGGCAAATAAAGGTCGATATCGGTGGAGCCGATATAGATTGCCTGCGCATCCGGGTCATCAAGGCTGGTTAGAAGCTGATCGAGATAGCCCGACAGCGACCCGCTCTCCCGGGCAAAATTGAGCGCAGTACAATCCTGGGTATATCCGAACCGGCCGCCAATCGCCGGTTCGCCGACATAGGCAGTGACGGGACGACCGCCATCGAATTGCTTCAGCCAGGCGATTGCCGTCTCCGCACTGTCCAGCCCGGCAGCGACCAGGGGCAGGTCGCGCGCGATTCCGCGCAGGATCGCAGGGCGGCCATCGGCGATCAGATCGGCCACCGGCACGCTGCGTGCGTCCGTCCCCTCGATCACGCGCGTGCGGCGGGTGATGGCCGGCATCGCGATCAGCCGGTTGCGCCCGACAGCGCTTGCTTGCGGCCGATCAGCTGCTGCACGTTGCCGAGCGAGGCCGCGGCGAGAATGGCGAGCCGCAAGATGCCCGAGCGGTGCAGCCGCTCCAACGGTTCGCCAGTTACTGCGGCGAGCCGTTCGACATCCACCACGAACACGTCGGGCACGGTGAAGCGGGAATCGTCGCTCACGTCGATGGTGAGGGTGACCGGCGTAAGCAGCCCGGCGTCATCGAGCGCGGCATAAGCGGCCGGCGCGCTTTCCATCTCCTGATACAGCAGCCGCAGCACGCCGGAGATGAGGTTTAGATAGGGTGCGTTGCCGCCATGCTCGAGGAAGAGCGGCAGGCCCTCGCCGTCCCCCACGCGCGGATCGTCCATGTCGAGATGAATCATCGGTTCCCCGGCCGCCGCGTCCGTGGAGTCCCGCGCTATGCCGATGGAGAAAGGACCGCGCCGATGCGTCGCCGGCACATAGCGGCTCGTCCAACGGTCACCGGACAGGAACAGGTTCTCGTCGCGGTCCAGCCCCAGCAATGCGTATGCCTGAAGCCCGGTCTCGCGGCGCCGGAAAATGATTGCGAATTCGCGCTGCAGTTCCTCGAACTCGGCGGGAAACACCAACGCCTGATTGGCGGCGTTGCCGAATTCGGCGCCGGCCCTGGGGCTGACGCGCAGATCTGCATGGTCGATATTGTTGATCTGTACGGGGTTCATCCGCTCCGGTCCTGTTTCTGCTCAGGTCTAGCAGCGCGATAGCGGCCGACAAAAGAAAAAGGCCGCTGCACATCGCGGCGGCCTTCCTCCCTTTTCCGGGAGTGGACCCAGGCCCACTCCCGAATTCGCTCAGAAGCGGAAACGCGCACCGAGGTAGAAGCGTGGCTTGAGCTCCTGGACATAGACCAAATTGGTCTTGGTGCGGGCATATTGACGGAACGACTCGCTCGTCAGGTTGATCGCCTCGAGCGACAGCGAGATGTTGTCGGTGATGTCGTAGCTGATGTTCGCATCCAGCGTACCGAACTTGTCGGTGAACAGCGGATTGCGGTTACCGCCCTGGTTCGTTCCCGACAGATACTTGTCGCGCCAGTTGTACGAGACGCGGGCCGAAAGACCGTTCTTGTCGTAGATCCCGGTCAAGTTGGCACTGTCGCCCAGACCCGTAAGCGCGAAGATATTGACGTTCGGGTCGGCATACGGGTCGACATTCACGTCGCCGTCGACCTTTGTGTACGACGCCGCGAAGCCGAAGCCGGTCTGCCCGAAGAAGTGAGTCCATGCGACTTCGAAGCCGTGGATATTGCCTTCACGGTTGTTGACTGGACCGCTGATCGCGAAGTTGAACAGCGGATCCTGCGCATTGCCGACGACATCCACAGCGGCCAGCAGAGTATTCACGAACAGCGTATCGAGTGCACCCGGCTTCTCGTTGCCGTAATTGGCCTGGAAGGTCGCCGCCGCGGCTGCCTGGTTTCCGCCATTCTGCACCAGCAGCGCAGTATAAGAGAACAGGTTGATGTCGCTGCGATCGTACCCGTTGGCCGTGATGAAGTCGAGAGCGGCGCCCGATCGCGATCCCGCAGTCCCGGCGCTCGGGTCACGCAGTCCGAACAAATTGCCGTTGGTGACCTGGGTACCGATGAAGTTGCGCACGTTCTTGTTGAAGAACCCGATCGAGACGAAGCTCGAAGGCTTGTAGTACCACTCCAGCGACACGTCGAAATTGTCCGACTCCAGCGGCAACAGCCCCGGATCCTGCCGGGTCGCCGGCGCGGCTGCCGCACCGAGCGCGGTCGGTCGGTTTGGCCCGTTCACGCCCACCGATGCGAACAGATTGCCATAGTCGGCACGGGCCAGCGTGCGGCTGAACGATGCACGCGCAACCACGTTGTCGAGCACTTCGATGTTGAAGTCGAGCGACGGCAGCAAGTTATCATATTTGGCCTTCACCGAGATCGCGTCGCCGGGAGGCCCGCCATCGACGAAGAAGTCGTTGTCGGCGGCCCAGCGGATCTGGGCCGGCACCGACTGGACGCCGATCGAATTGACCCTGGTCTGCTCGTAGCGGACGCCGATCAGCGCGTTTGCGCGGCGCCCACCGATTTCGCCGCCCCACGCCATCTGGCCGAAGACCGCCCAGGTCTTCTCGCCGACGGTGTCGTCCGAAGGCGGGCTCGCAGTGATCGCATGGCCGCGGGCAGTATAATAAGGTTCGAAGATGTTGAGCAGATCGACTGCATTCGCGCGGAAAGCGACCAGCGACGACCCCGCCGAGGCCGGATCATATTTGTCGAACTTGCAAGTCATGCAGTAGGTTTTGACGACATCGCCGGCCAGCTGGTTGACCAGCCCGGTGTCGGTGATTCCCCAGTCGCCCAGCAGCTGGGTGGTGTTGACGGTGGTCGACCGCATCCGTGCGTCGACATAGTCGCCGCCGAAGCTGAAGCGGCTTCCCTCGCCCAGGTCCCAGGCGAATTCCGCACTATACTGGTTGATCCGCGATTCCTGCTCGGAGGTGATCACGCGGGCGACCTGAGTGCCCAGATCGCCGATATCGAGCTGGTTATTGCAGTTGCCGCCACGCGCGGTGCAGTCGTTTATCGTCTCCGACTGCTGCGGGAAGCCGCTCGTGAAGTCGACGCGGTGCGTCGCACGGACGGGTGCACCGATCGAAATCGTCGTCGCCGACGATCCGTTCGGATTGTCCGGGTCGGTCTTCGACTTCGAATGATTGGCGTCGAGGGTCAGCGAGATGTTGTCGGTGAAATTCCATTTGATGTTGCCGCCGATCGAATACAATTCGGTGTCGGTGGCGAAACGCTGCTGCTCATATCCCTTGTCCGCCTGGACGGCCTCGGCAAGGATGACCGCGCTCTGCATCCGATCATTGTCGTCGAAGGTGACGTCGGTGAACGGACGCTGGAACCAGTTGGTCTGCTCGCTGCGCTCGTCGCTCAGCTTGTTCCGGGCATAGAGGCCGTCGACGGTGATCTCGAGGCTCTCCGTCGGCTTGAACTGGACGACCGCTTGGCCGTTCAGGCGCTCGCGGCGATTTTCGGAGAATTGATAGCGGCTGTCGTTCGGGATCTGAACATAGGGCGTTGTCGGGCGGTTGGTGATGTTTGTGCCCGCATTGATGTACGGACCGGCGGGATTGAGGAAGTCCGCGAGCGGCACGATATTCCAGTAGTTCGGGTTCGACTGGATCGAAGTCGATTCGCGCAACTGGTAGCTGCCGAATACGGTGATGCCGAAGTTTCCGGCGTCGTTTTTCCAGTTGATGAGGCCGGACACTTCGGGCGTGATCTTGCTCAGATCGCCCTCGGCATCCTGGACCGTTGTATCATAGAGCGCCTTGGCGCCGATCGAGCCCGACAGGCCGTCCTCGCGGGCGTCGAGCGGCCGGCGGGTGACGACGTTGATCGACGCGCCGATACCGCCCGACGGAATGTTCGCGCGGCCGGTCTTGTAGACCTCCAGCGTGGCGACGCCTTCCGACGCGAGATTTTGGAAGTCGAACGAGCGGCCGGTGCCACGCGCGAACGCGTTGCCGGTGCTCGTGTCGATGCTGGTGGACGGGAGCTGGCGGCCGTTCAGCGTCACCAAGTTGAAGCCGCCGCTGAATCCTCGGACCGCGACTTGCGAACCTTCACCATTGGCGCGGGTGATCGATACGCCGGTGATGCGCTGCAGCGATTCGGCGAGGTTCGTGTCGGGGAACTTGCCGATGTCTTCGGCGGAGATCGCGTCGACAACGCCGGCGGAGTTGCGCTTGATCGCGATCGCCTGATCCAGCGACGCGCGGATGCCGGTGACGACAACGTCTTCCGCGGCAGGGTCTTCCTGTGATCCGGCGGTGGTCGCCTGAGTATCGCCCGACGCAGCTGCGTCCTGCGCGAACGCCACCGCCGGCATCAGGAAGCTCGCTGCGATGGCGAGAGCGGAAGCCGAGCGCGCGAGCGCGGGCGAAAGCCTAATGGTGTTCATCTGTCCCCTCCTTGTCGGCGCGTCCCGCGCGCCGCATGGTTTTTTATCTGAGTCGGCGTGGTCGCCTCTCGATGTTAACGCTACCAAATTGTCTTACGTTGTCAACTGGTCGGAAGAGGTTTCCGCCAGAGCCGGAAGAGCGAAAGATTTTGATTACTTGCCAGTCACTTACTCGGCCGACCCAAACGAGGAGCGCGCGAAACTTTTCGTCTGCGACAAAAATAGCACAGCGCTTATGATCGTGGCAGCCGGCCCTGCATCTACTTGGTGACGGGGTATGCGGAGGCGCTCCCCGCTAATCGGCCCTTGCCCAGTCTGACTGGCAGAGACGTAACCGACCGCGCCGCGAGCCCCTCAAGCCTTGCGCGCAACGTAAAGACGACCGAAGCTGGCTCGACAGCGGGTTCCATCTTATGGCACAGTATATCACGCAATGAGACGAGCAGCTTCCACCCTCGATTACCGTGAGCTTGCCCGCCGGCGGCTTCCGCATTTCCTGTTCGAATATATCGACGGCGGCTCCTATGCCGAAGTGACGCTCAAGCGGAACGTCGATGATCTCGCTGCGATCGCGCTGCGCCAGCGGATCCTGCGGGACGTTTCGTCGCTCGATCTTTCTACCACCTTGTTCGGACAGCGCCTGAAAATGCCGGTTGCACTGGCGCCGATCGGACTTGCAGGAATGAACGCACGGCGCGGCGAAGTGCAGGCGGCGCGCGCGGCGGAGAAAGCGGGGATTCCGTTCTGCCTTTCCACCGTCTCCGCGTGCCCGCTGAGCGAAGTGGCACGCGGCACCAACGCGCCCTTCTGGTTCCAGCTCTACATGATCCGCGACCGCGGCTTCATGCGCGAATTGCTCGACCAGGCGGTCGGCGCGGGGTGCAACGCTCTGGTGTTCACGGTCGACATGCCCGTCCCCGGATCGCGCTACCGCGACTATCGCTCGGGGCTGGCCGGGGCGAGCGGCATGTCCGGCGGCCTGCGCCGGATGTGGCAGGCCGTGAAGCGTCCGGGCTGGGCATGGGATGTCGGGGTGCACGGACGCCCGCACCAGCTCGGCAATGTCGCGCCGGTGCTCGGCAAGAATAGCGGGCTCGAGGATTTCTTTGCCTGGATGCGCAATAATTTCGACCCGACGGTTAGCTGGCGCGACTTGGACTTCATTCGCGAGCGCTGGAACGGGCCGCTGATCATCAAGGGCATCCTCGATCCCGAAGACGCACACGCCGCGGCCGAGATCGGTGCCGACGGCATCGTGGTCTCCAATCATGGCGGGCGCCAGCTCGACGGCGTGCCGTCGACCGCGCAGGCGCTGCCTGCTATCGCCGAAGCGGTGGGCGAGCGGCTGACCGTGCTCGCCGATGGCGGGGTCCGCTCGGGACTCGACGTGGTGCGGATGCTCGCATTGGGCGCGAAGGGCGTGCTGCTCGGCCGCGCCTGGGCTTTTGCGCTCGCCGCGCGTGGCGAAGCGGGCGTCAGCCACATGCTCCAATTGGTCGAGGCCGAGATGCACGTCGCGATGGCGCTGACCGGCTGCACGAGCATCGAAAAGATCACCCGAGACGCGCTGGTGGAACCGGTTACCGTTGAGCCGAACTGCAAAGAACGGGTGCAAAGCCCGGTATTTAGGGGATAGAGGATGGATCGACCGGAAGGACCCGCCGTCGGGCGGCGCGACGTGATCGGCGGATTGGCGGCAGGCACCGCGCTTGCCGCGGCGCTCGATGCAGGCCCTGCCCTCGCGGCCGACAAGCGCAAGCGCTATGTCGCGGTCGGCGTCGGCAGCCGCAATCGCATGTACCAGCAGGCATTGTGGGGTCCGCACAAGGCGCATGGCGAGTTGGTCGCCGCCTGCGATACCAATCCCGGTCGCCTCGATTATGTCGCCCAGCAGGCCAGCAAGGCGGGTGCCCGGCCGCCCAAGCCCTATCTCGCTGTGGACTTCGACAAGATGTTGCGCGAGCAGAAGCCCGACGCCGTGATCGTCACGACCCCCGACGCCTTCCACAACGATTATATCATCCGCGCGCTCGACGCCGGCGTCGACGTCATCACCGAGAAGCCGATGACGACCACCGCCGAGAAGGCGCAGCTGATCCTCGACGCGGTCAAGCGCAGCGGCCGGCACATCCGCGTGACGTTCAACTATCGCTATTCGCCGTTCCGCAGCCAGGTGAAGGAGCTGCTGATGTCGGGAGTGATCGGCGACGTGCTGTCGGTCGATTTCCACTGGCTGCTCAACACCGTTCACGGCGCCGATTATTTCCGCCGCTGGCATTCGAACAAGGCGATCTCGGGCGGGCTGATGGTGCACAAGGCGACGCACCATTTCGACTTGGTCAACTGGTGGCTGTCGGACATGCCGGTGAGCGTCAACGCCACCGGAAAACGCGAATTCTACACGCCGGAAATGGCGCGCCGCTTCGGACTGCAGGGCCCGCACCAACGCTGCCACACCTGCCCCGAGAAGGACAAATGCACCTTCTTCCTCGACCTCGCGGCCGATCCCGGGCTCAAGGCGCTCTATCTCGATGCCGAGAAATATGACGGCTATTTCCGCGACCAATGCGTGTGGCGACCCGAGATCAGCATCGAGGACACGATGAACGTGATCGTCGGCTATGCCGGCGGGACGACGCTCAGCTACAGCCTCAACGCGTTCAATGCCTGGGAAGGCTATACCGTCGCGTTCAACGGCACCAAGGGCAGGCTCGAGCATAGCGTGGTCGAGCAGGGCGCGACGGCGGGCGCGATCAACGAGCGCGACGAGGATAGGATCAAAACCCGGATCATCCCGATGCGCGGCGAAGCGCAGGATATCAAGCCCGACACCGGCGCGGGATCGCATGGCGGCGGCGACGCCGTGATGCTTGCCGACATCTTCGATCCGAACGCGCCGAAGGACCCGCTGATGCGGGCGGCCGACGAGCGCGGCGGCGCGGCATCGTGCCTGATCGGGATCGCGGCGGACAAATGCTTCGAGACCGGGCAGCCGGTGCGGATCGAAAGCCTCGTGACCGGGCTCGACTGGCCGACGCTTCCGAAGATGCCGGGGCACAAGGATCGCGTGCCGATGCCGATGCGGTTGCAGCACGGTTAGGTAAATTGTCCTGCATCTCGTCATCCCCGCGAAAGCGGGGACCCATCTCCGGCGCCGGCCTCAAAGACCACCGTGGTATTCGCGGACGCTGCAAGAGATGGAGCCCCGCTTTCGCGGGGGTGACGGGCTGGTTTTTGGTGGCGCTCCTCCCCTCCCCCACATTCGCGCAGCCGATCGACCGGCATGCTTTGGTCAGCCGCCACAACGTGGAGCTCACCCGCATCGACCCGCACGCGCCGCTGATGGTCGGCAACGGCAATCTCGGCTTCACCGCCGACATCACCGGGCTGCAGACCTTTCCCGAGCAATATTCGCCGATCGCGCCGCTGCTGACGATGGCGCAATGGGCGTGGCACAGCTTCCCCAACCCTAACGGCCATAGCGAGCGCGACGGGCTGGCGATGGTGCCGGTGCCCGGTCGCGGCGAGCAGCCCTATCCATGGATCCGCGACTGGGCCGAGATCGACAAGCGGCCCGGGCTGCAATGGCTGCGCGAAAACCCGCATCGCTTCTCGCTCGGCCGGATCGGGCTGGCGCTGCTCCGGCGCGATGGCACGCAGCCGAAGTTCGGCGACCTGACGGCGACTCGCCAGCGGCTCGATTTGTGGTCGGGATCGCTCACCAGCAGCTTCGTGTTCGACGGCCAGCCGGTGAGCGTCGAGACGCGCGTCCACCCCACCCGCGACATGGTGATGGTGTCGATCCGATCGCCGCTGGTCGCACAGGGCCGGATCGGAGTGGATGTGCGCTATCCGGGGGTTTCCGCGAAGCTCAATCCGGATCCCTCGGACTGGGCGCATGACGATACCCACCGCACCCGCATCCTGACACAGGCCCCGGGGCGCGTGGTGGCGGAGCGCACGCTGGACGACATGCGCTATTTCTCGGCGATCGGGGCACCGGGCGGTGCGATCACGCGCGCCGGGCCCCATGGCTTCCGCGTGCTGCGTCGGGACGGCGATCGGCTCGACGTGACGGTGAGCTTCGATCGGAGCCGCCGGCAACCCGGCACGCCCGATTCGGCGGCAGTCGCGCAGCATTGGCGCCAATACTGGACCCGCGGCGGCGCCGTCGACTTCGCCGGCAGCACCGATCCGCGCGCCGGCGAGCTCGAACGCCGCGTCGTGCTGTCGCAATATCTCGCGGCGATCAACCAAGCCGGCGAATATCCGCCGCAGGAGGAAGGCCTGTTCTCGAACAGCTGGAACGGGAAGTTTCACCTCGAAATGCTGATCTTCCATTCCGGGCACTGGGCAAGCTGGGGCCGCCGGGAGATTCTCGAACGCAGTCTCGTTTGGTATCTGCGAGCGCTGCCTTATGCGCAGCAAGTCGCCCGCCGGCACCGCGTCAAGGGCGCGTGGTGGAGCAAGATGACCGGGCCGAACGGCTGGAACAGCCCGAGTACGGTCAATCCGTTCATCATGTGGCAGCAGCCACATCCGATCTACTTCGCAGAGCTCGTCTACCGCGCGGGTGGCGGGCGCGTGACGCTCAAACGCTATGGCGAGATGGTGGAGCAGACCGCGGAGATGCTTGCGAGCTGGCCGCGCCGTGACGGCCAGCGCTACCTACTCGGGCCGCCGATCATTCCGGCGCAGGAGAATCATCCGCCGCTCACCACGATCAACCCGGCGTTCGAACTTGAATATTATCGCTGGGCGCTCGGCACGGCGCAGATCTGGCGTGAGCGGCGCGGGCTGGCCCGCAATGTGGAATGGGATCGCGTGATTGCAGGACTCGCGCCACCGCCCGAAAGCGAAGGTCTGTACCTTCCAGTCGAGAGCGAACCCGATTTCTGGCGGACTAGCACTTCACCCGAGTGCAGCCGCCACGCAACGCCACCGCGCTGCCTGAACCGCGACCACCCGTCGTTCCTTATGGCGTATGGACTGATCCCGGGGCGCCGGGTCGATCCGGCGGCGATGCGCAGCACCCTTGCCGCTACCGAAGCGCATTGGGACCTGCGCCAGACCTGGGGCTGGGACTTTCCGGTGATCGCGATGACCGCAGCGCGGCTGGGCGATCGCGAGAGTGCAGTCGATTGGCTGTTCCGCGATCTGCCCAATAATCGCTGGGGCGTCAGCGGGATGACTCCGCGCGTCCATCTTGAGGAGGAAAGGCAGCTGGTCGGTCCTGCGGCGGGCGCTGCCGGGCCCGGACCCGACGGGCCCGGTTACGCGCGTGCCGCCGAGACCTATTTTCCGTCGAACGGCGCGCTTCTGCTCGCGATAGGCATGATGGCGCAAGGGTGGGACGGGTCGTCGGGACCCGCGCCCGGATTTCCAACGCGAGGATGGAAGGTTCGCGCTGAGGAAATCGCGCCGCTCCCCTGAACTGTCTCGCCATCGTGTTTTTGCGTACTGGCCGCGCGACCTATTCAGGAGTATGAAGGTGATGCTCCGCAGGGTTACCCCTAAGGGGTGCGGCCGGGCGGCGTTTAACTCCCTTTTCCGCCGTCCGGTCGTCCATTCTGCGCCAGCCGATAAACGCGCCGCGCATTGGCGCCGAAAACGCCTGCGTGATCCTCGACAGGAACGAGCATGCGTGCTCTTTCCAGCCAATCGTCGTAGCTTGCGGCGAGCGTCAGCACAGGCCAGTCGCTCCCCCAGATCAGCCTTTCGGGTCCGAAAGTTCGCCAGACGACGTCGAAAACGGCATCGAGCGGAGCGGTTTCGGTCATTAGCCCCGACAGCTTGGCATGGACGTTGGGATAACGAGCGATCGACTCGATCGCGTGGATCCACGAGTCGAACCCGTCCGCCTGCGGCTTGGCAGCGTGATCGATCACGATCGTCAGCGCGGGATGCCGCTGCGCCAGCCAGGCGAGAGAAGCGAGGTGGCGTGGCTGGATCAGCGCCTCGAGCACAAGGCCGTGCTCCGCCAGGATCGCCAATGCGGTGTCGTCGGCCCGATCGTACCAGTCGTCCGCCTGATCCTGCACCATCGGGCGCAAGCCGCGCAGGCGTGCATGGGCTGCCAAAACCGCTACGTGCTCCGGCGCGTCGGGTGCCGCGAGATCGGCCCAGCCGATGACGCCAGCAATCAGCGGGTCGGTGAGGCCGAGCAACCAATCCGTGTCGGCGGCGTCGGGCTGGCTCTGGACCAGCAATACGCCGTCGATGGCGGAATCTGCCGTTTCACGATAGTCGGTCAGGTCGAAATCGCGGTAGAGGGTCGGAAGGTCGGCATCGGGCCAAGCGCAGCCATTGCGGCCGATTTGCCAGACATGGACGTGCGCGTCGATCAAGCCGGCCGCGCCCTTGCCTGCAACGCGAACGCCAGCACCACCAGGAAGCTGGCGGCGGGCACCAGCATCGCCCACAGGATCGAGCCGCTCGTGTCCGAAACAAAGCCCATCAGCGCAGTCAGCACCGCGCCGCCGATGATCGCCATCACCAGCAGCGCCGCGGCGGACTTGGTGCGTGCGCCCAGCCCGGCGACCGACTCGGCGAAGATCGTCGGATACATGATCGACATGAAGAAGCTCGTCGCGACCAATGCGGCGATGCCGGGGCCGCCGCCGACGAGCGCGGCGACGACGCAGAGCAGCGCCGCGATACCAGCGAAGCTCGCCAGCAGCGGCAGCGCTGCGATCCGACCCATCAGCGCGGCGCCCGCGAAGCGCCCGGCCATGAACAAGGCCAGCGACAGCGTGAGCCAGCCCGCGGCCTGGTGCTCACCCGTCCCCGGCAACGCGACCTGAGCGTAGCGGATCAGATAGCTCCACACCCCGACCTGCGCGCCGACATAGAAGAATTGCGTTACCACGCCGAACATCAGGCGCCGTTCGCCCAGCAATGCGCGGAAATCGTCGAACGCACCCACGCCCTCGTCCATGTCGCGTTCGGTCGCCACTGCGGGGAAGCGCACGATTCGGATCAGCACCGCCCAGCCGACCACGACGAGCGCAATCAGCAGATAGGGTAATTGTACAGACGCCGCCTCGTCCGCGCGCCAGAGTGCGAGCGCTGCAGGGTTCATTGCCGCGAGCTGCGCCGGCGAAACCGACACGCCCGAGAGGATGAACTGGCTGCCGAGCACGACGCCGGTCATCGAACCGAGCGGATTGAACGCCTGGGCGAGGTTGAGGCGCCGCGACGCGGTCTCCTCGGGTCCCAGGCGCGCGATCAGCGGGTTTGCCGAGGTCTCGAGGAAGGCGAGCCCGCCGGCGATCACGAACAACGCAGCCAGGAAGAACGGGTAGCTCTGTGCCCCGGCGGCGGGCCAGAACAGCAGCGCACCGATGCCGTAGAGCCCCAACCCCGCCAGCACCGCGGCGCGATAGCCATAAGCGCGCATGAACAGGGCTGCGGGGATCGCGAGGCAGAAATAGCCCAGATAGAAAGCCGACTGGACGAGGCCCGCCTGCAGGTCGCTCAAGGTAAACAGCTTCTTGAAGTGCGCGATCAGAACGTCGTTGAGGTTGTTGGCCACGCCCCACAGGAAGAACAAGGCGACGATCAGTACCACCGGCAGCAAGGCGGCCGATGACGCTCTGGCTTTCATGCGCATTCTTCCCCCGCCAAGCCCTTTGCGAGCCTTGCGCATATAAAAACATTTTCCACATGCGGATGCAACAATCTCGCCGCGCCTTCTGCCCCGCCCATCTTCATTCAGGGGCCGGCAACAGATACACGGTGCAGGCAGGAACGCCATCAGGGGGTGAAGTGAAGAAAGTCGCTGAAGACAAAAGCGAGATCGACTCGCGCTATCGGGCGCCGGCTCTGGAAAAGGGGCTCGACATCCTTGAGCTGCTCGCCACCGAGGCGCGACCGATGACCTTGACTGCGATCGTCAATCGGCTCGGGCGCTCGCATGGCGAACTGTTCCGCATGGTCCAGGTGCTCGAGTTTCGCGGTTTCATCGAACAGGATCCCTCGAACGAAGGCTATCGGCTGACCGACCGGCTCTTCTCTTTGGGTATGCAGCAGCCGCGCACGCGCGACCTCATAGAGGCTGCGCTGCCGGTGATGCGCCAGCTCGCATCGAGCGTCGGCCAATCATGCCACCTCGCCTTGCACACGCAGGGCGAGATGGTGGTGGTGGCGCGAATGGAATCGAGCGAGCAGCTCGGCTTCTCGGTGCGCGTCGGCTATCGCCGGCCGCTGCACCAGGCAGCGTCGGGAGTGATCCTCTATGCCTTCCAACCAGAGGATGTCCGACGGCGCTGGGAGAGCCTGCTCGACCCGCAGCTGCCCGAGGCCGAGCTGGCGGCGTTTCGCGTGCATGCCGACGAGATCCGCGAGCGCCAGGTCGAACTTACCCCGAGCAAGTTCGTCGCGGGGGTGACCGACGTTTCGGCGCCGGTGATGCGCGGCGGGATGGCCGCGGCGGCGCTGACGGTGCCGTACCTCAAGAAGCTCCAGCCCTCGATCTCCGCCAAGGAAACCGCGGAATTGGTCCGGTTCGCGGCCGCGCAGATCTCCGACCAGCTCGTCGAAGGCGACAGCCGGATCTAGACGGTCCAGCCGCCGTCGATCACCTGGACCTGCCCGGTGGTGAAACCGGATTCGTCCGAGCCGAGATAGAGCGCGAGTGCGGCGATCTCGGCGGCGGCGCCGAGCCGGCCCATCGGCTGGCGCGCGTTGAAGGCGCGCAGGGCATTCTCATAGTCCCCCGTGGCGCGCAGCCGCTGGTGGAGCGCCGGGGTGTCGACGGTGCCCGGGCAGATCGCGTTGCAGCGGATACCCTGCGCGACGAAGTCCGCGGCGACTGCCTTGGTGAGCCCGATTACTGCCGCCTTGGACGCGCAGTAGGCAAAGCGGTTGGGCACGCCGGTGATCGAGCTGGCGACCGACGCCATGTTGACGATCGAGCCCCCGCCATTGGCGAGCATCGCCGGGAGCGCGGCGCGGATCATCCGGTACATCGCCGTGACGTTGAGGTCGAACGAGGCCTGCCAGTCGGCCTCGCTGCAATCGAGGATCGTACCCGCGGCGACGATGCCGGCACAGTTGAACAAGATGTCGAGCGGCGGGGCTTCGGCAATCACTGCCTCCACCGCGGCGGCGTCGCAGATGTCGACTTGGCGGGTTGTGGAATCGTCGAACGTGGCAAGCGCGTCGGCGTCGCGATCCACTGCCCACACAGTCGCGCCTTCGCGGACGAACAATTCAGCCGTTGCACGGCCGATCCCATGCGCCGCACCGGTGATCAACGCCGTCTTGCCCGATAGCCTTCCAGTCATGTCGTACGAGTCTCCGAAGGTTCGACCGGCGCATCGGCGCGCAGCAATCCGAGATGTTTCAGTTCGGCCCAGAGCTGGGGGGGGATCGGCACCGAATGCCGGGCAAAGGTATCGGCGACTTCTCGCGCGCTCGCCAGGCCGGGCACGACGCTCACCACCGTGGGATGCGCGAGCACGAACTGGAGCGCGGCAGCGCCGAGCGCGACATTGTGGCGGGTGCAGACCGCCTCGATCTGCCGCGCCCGTTCGACGATCGGCGTCGGGGCTGCCCCATAGTCGTAATGCGCATCCGCCCGCGCGCCCTGCCCCGCCAAAATCCCGCTATTATACGGGCCGCCGACGACCACCCCCGTCCCCGATGCTGCGCAGCGCGGCAGCAGTGCATCGAGTGCGCCCTGTTCGAGCAGGGTATAGCGCCCGGCGAGCAGGATCAGGTCGAGCGGCCCGCGGTCGAGCAATTCGAGCGCGACTTCGCATTCGTTGACGCCGATGCCGAACGCAGTGATCGTGCCCTCGCCGCGCAGCCGCTCGAGCGCGCGGAGCCCGCCGGCGAGTTCGGCCATGCGATCGGCATGGGCCTCGCCATGCGTCAGCCGGCCGATATCGTGGACGAGCAGGATGTGGATACGGTCGACGCCGAGCCGCGCGAGGCTGGCTTCGTGCGAGCGCAGCACCCCGTCATAGGAATAATCGTAGACGGGCTCGTAAGGCTCGACCGAGCGATAGCCGTGGCGTTCCGGCGGCAGCGGACCGTCGACGCGATGGAGCAGCCGCCCGACCTTCGTCGAGACGACGACATGGGCCGCCGTACGCAGCCCAGCGCCGAGCCGTTTCTCGGCGAGGCCGAAGCCGTAATAAGGCGCGGTATCGGCATAGAGCGTGCCGCCGGCGAACGCGGCGCTTATCGTGGCGGCAGCGTCTTCGTCGGAGACGGTACGATAGAGATTGCCGAGCGGCGCGGTCCCCAGCCCGAGTTCGGGAAGCTCCAGATCGCAGCTCGGCAGGCGGCGTGTCCGGATCATCGCGTCTCGCCGAATGCGAAGATGCGCTGCATCGGCACCCATTTCTCGCCTGGCGCGGCATGCGGCAGTGCGCGCTGGTAGCGCCACATCAGCTGTTCCCAATCGTCGATTTCGGTGGGGGCATCGACCGCGCGGGGATAATCGTCGGCGACTTCGGCGATCATCATCATGCGATCGCCGGTTCGCCAGATCTCCATCGTCTCGACGCCCTGGGCGCGGAGATGATCGAGCACGACCGGCCAGACCGAGTCGGGCGCGTGGCGCGCTTCGTAATCGGCGATGAGCGTGGCATCGTCGACAAGGTCGAGCGCAAAGCAGTGCCGGCGTGCCATCCTGTTCCTTCTTCGCGGCCATTGTCATCGGCGCTGTGATCCTCACCGCGCTCTTAGCACAACGGGAAACTTGCACCATATTCAACTCGCACATATAAAAACGTAAATCATCTGCGAACATGCGGGTGAGAGAGCCCGGACAATCGTGCCGCGCTTTTGGAGGGGCAGACCGATGAGCGGATGGGCACGCGTGATGCGGCGGCAAGAGTATCGGGCTCCGGTCTCCGCCCGATGACCGTCATTCGTAAGATGCGCGTGCTCGACGTTCGCTTCCCGACCTCGCAGATGCTCGACGGGTCGGACGCGATGAACCCCGATCCGGATTATTCGGCGGCCTACTGCATTCTCGATACCGATGACGGGCTGGCCGGGCATGGCCTCACCTTCACGATCGGCCGCGGCAACGACATCGTCTGCGCCGCGATCGAGGCGCTGGCGCCGCTGGTCGAGGGCCTCGACCTCGACTGGATCCGCGAAGACGGCGCGCGCTTCTGGCGGCACGTCACCGGCGACAGCCAATTGCGCTGGATCGGGCCCGAAAAGGGCGTGATCCATCTCGCCACCGGCGCCGTGGTCAACGCCGTCTGGGATCTGCTCGCCAAGATCGCGGGCAAGCCTTTGTGGCAGCTGATCGGCGAGATGCGCCCCGCCGAGCTCATCGGGTTGATCGACTTTCGCTATATCACCGATTGCATCACGCCCGAGGAAGGGCTGGCGCTGCTCGAGGCGCGCGCCGAGGGCAAGGCCGAGCGCTTCGCGACGTTGCTCGACCAGGGTTATCCCGCTTACACCACGTCGGCCGGCTGGCTCGGCTATTCGGACGACAAGCTCGAACGGCTGTGCCGCGAAGCCGTGGCCGAGGGTTTCGACCATGTGAAGCTCAAGGTCGGACGCTCGGTCGAAGACGATATCCGCCGCCTGCGGATCGCGCGCGAGGCGCTCGGCCCCGATCGCAAGCTGATGATCGACGCCAACCAGGTGTGGGAAGTCGATCAGGCAATCGCGCATCTCGGCGCGCTGGCCTTTGCCGATCCCTGGTTCATCGAGGAACCGACGAGCCCCGACGATGTCGAGGGGCACCGCCAGATCCGCGAGGCCGTCGCGCCAATGCGCGTCGCCAGCGGCGAGATGTGCCAGAACCGCGTGGTCTTCAAGCAGTTCATCATGCGCGGCGCAATCGACGTGGTGCAGATCGACGCATGCCGGCTGGGCGGCGTCAACGAAGTGCTCAGCGTGCTGCTGATGGCCGCGAAATACCATCTGCCGGTATGCCCGCATGCCGGCGGCGTCGGACTTTGCGAATATGTCCAGCACCTTGCGATGATCGATTACCTGTGCTTCGCAGGGACGTCCGAGGGGCGCGTGATCGAATATGTCGATCATCTCCACGAGCATTTCGTCGCTCCGTGCGTGATCGAAAACGGTGCCTATCGCGCGCCGACCCTGCCGGGCTTCTCGATCGAGATGAAGCCGACGAGCCTCGCGGCTTTCCGCTATCGCAAGGACCCTGGGAGTTTGGCTGCAGTCGCGGCGGAATAGCGCCTATTCCTGCGCGCTATGGGGCCTGCGTTTTCGGCGGGCTGTACGGCGGCGGCGCGGAACGCCATGCTGGAGTCAGTTGCCGTTGATCCGAGGTCGCCCGATGAAGAAGCTCGTTCTGCTTGCCCTGCTCGCCACCACTGCCTGCGCAACGACGCACGCCGTGCCGGGCGACGATTCCGATCTGCACAGGCGACTGCTGACGCTGGACACGCATCTCGACACGCCAATCCATTTCAGCCGCCCGGGCTGGGATTTCGGCGCGCGGCATGATCACGCCACCGATCCGGCGCAGGTCGATCTCGGCCGGATGGATGCTGGCGACCTGGATGGCGGGTTCTTCGTGATCTATACGGCTTCTGGGCCGCTGACCCCTGAGGGCTATGCTGCGGCGAAGGCCTTCGCGCTGGGACGCTCAGACGAGATCCACGCGACTTTGAGCAAGTTCCCTGACCGGATCGGGCTGGCGACCAAGGCGAGCGATGCGGCGCGGCTCGACAAGGCCGGCAAGCGCTTCGGCTTCATCAGCATCGAGAATAGCTATCCGCTGGGCGAAGACCTGTCGCTGCTGGGCGAATTCTATCGCCGTGGCGTGCGGATGGCGTCGCCGGTGCATTTCCGGAACAACCAGTTCGCGGATTCGGCGACCGACACGCCGAAATGGAACGGGCTGAGCCCGCTCGGCAGGCAATGGGTCGCCGAAATGAATCGGTTGGGAATGGTGCTCGATGCCAGCCATGCGTCGGACGCAGTGCTCGACCAGATGATCGCATTGTCAAAGACGCCGGTGATCCTGTCGCATTCGGGATCCAAGGCGATCTTCGATCATGCCCGCAACCTCGACGATGCGCGCCTCCGCAAGCTGGCCGCCTCGGGCGGAGCGATCTGCGCCAACGCCGCCTATCTCGGCAAGTCGAACCCCAACGCCGAGCGTTCGGAGATTTCGGATAAACTAGAGGACGCCGGCAAGCTGGGACTGACCGGCGAACAGGTCGCCGCGCTCACGCGCCGGCTGCGCGCAATCGAGGCGACTGCGCCGTCGCAACAGGCCGATTTCGAGACCTATATGCGGCTGGTACTCCACTTGATCCAGGTGGCGGGAGTCGACCATGTCTGCTTCGGCGCCGATTGGGACGGCGGCGGCGGCGTCCCCGGCTTAGAGGATATCGACGCCTTGCCCAAGGTCACTGCGCGGCTGCGCCAGGCCGGCTATTCGGCGGCGGATATCGAGAAGATGTGGAGCGGCAACGTGCTGCGGCTGGTGCGCATCGCGGACGAGCGCAAGGGGCGGTAAAGCTTCATACCAATCCATTCCGTCATCCCCGCGAAAACGGGGATCCATCTCCAGCGATATCCACACGCGTACCGGCGCATTTGCCGCTAGTTCGGGAGATGGGCCCCCGCTTTCGCGGGGGTGACGGTTTGCCTTAGGTCGTCTGCCACCCGCCGCCCAGTGCCTTGAACAGGTCGACCTGCGTATCGGCGATCTGCGCATCCGCCGTCGCTAGTGCGGCCTCGGCGTCGGCGAAGGTGCGTTCGGCATCGAGCAAAGCCAGCGAGTCGATATCGCCTTCGCGCTGGCGGGCGCGGGCGATGTTGACCGCAGCCCGCGCTTCGGTCTGCGCTGCCTGGAGCGCGGTGCGGCGCTCGAGCGCATGGGCATAAGCCGAAAGCGCCGTCTCGGTTTCCTGTAGCGCGCCGAGCACGACGCCATCGAAATTCGCCAGCGAGGCCTGGGTGTCGGCCTCCGCCGCGGCGACGCGCGCGCGCGCCGGCTCGGGGTTCACTGCCCAGTTGATCAGCCCACCGAGCAGCCAACGCAGCGGCCCGCCGGTGAAGATGTCCCCGATATTGTTGCCGGTCGAGCCGACCGATCCGCCCAGGCTGATCCGCGGATAGAGGTCCGCGGTGGCGACGCCGATCCGCGCAGTGTTGGCGGCGAGGCGGCGCTCGGCGGCGCGGATGTCGGGGCGCCGGGCGAGCAAGGCAGCGCCGTCGCCGACCGGGATCGGCTGGTCGAGGCGGAGCGTCTCGGTGCGTCCACGGGCGGCTTGCGGCAGGTCCGCGGGCGCCCGCCCGGTGAGCGTGGCGAGGCGGAACAATGCCGCGTCGCGCTCGGCGGCGAGCGCCGGAACTTCGGCCTGGCGCTGGTTGCGCAATGCGCCGATGCGGGCGGTGTCGAGCCGCGTGGCGAGGCCGACGCCGCGGCGGCGCTCGGTCAAGTCGATCGATTGGTCGAGCAGTTTGACGATGCGTTCGGCGACTGCGAGCCGTTCGGCGGCGGAGGCCGCATCGGCATAGGCCCGCGCAGTCTCGGCAGCGACGATCACACGGACCGCGTCGGCATCGGCCTCGGCGGCGGCCAGGTCTCCACGGCCGGCCTCGACGTTACGCGAGACGCGGCCGAACAGGTCGACCTCGTAGGAGACGTCGAGCCCGGCATCGAGCTGCCAATCCTCGCGCGGGGCGCCTGCGGGGCGCTGGCTTTCGGGGACACGCCCGTAATTGGCGCCGGCGCTCACCCCAGCCTGGGGCAGCCGATCGGCACGCGCACCGCGCAGCACAGCGCGCGCGCGGGCGATTCGGGCGACGGCGCCGCGAATGTCGGTGTTCGCGGCCAGCGCGTCGGTGACGAGGCTGTCGAGCACCGGGTCGTTGTAGAGCCGCCACCAGTCGCCCTTGACCGGTTGGGGAGTGACCGCCGGGCTGGCGGCGATGAAATTGCCGGCAGCGGTCTGCGGGTGCACCGGAGCGGTGTAGTTCGGACCGGCGGCGCAGGCGGCGAGCGCGAGTGCCGAGGCTGCGGCGAATAGATTGCGGTAGGTCATTCTACTTTCCTTCCCTCCGTCATCCCGGCGAAAGCCGGGACCCAGAGTCACGAGCGATGTCGTTTCCGGCTCTGGGCCCCGGCCTTCGCCGGGGTGACGGCTATTGGTTACTCGGCAGGCTGCAGCACGGGTTCGGCGTGTCCGCCCGATCCACGCCGTCTGCGCGCGAGACGCTGTCCAAGCCCGCGGCAGACGACGTAGAAGGTTGGGGTGAAGAGCAGACCGAAGGCGGTCACGCCCATCATCCCGAAGAACACCGCAGTGCCCAGCGCCTGGCGGAGCTCGGCCCCTGCCCCGCTCGCGATCAGCAGCGGCACCGCGCCGAGGATGAACGCGAACGACGTCATCAGGATCGGCCGCAGACGATCGCGTGCGGCACGCACCGCCGCCTCGACCGGCGACAGCCCGTCTTCCTCCTCGGCCTGCTTGGCGAACTCGACCACGAGGATCGCGTTCTTCGCGGCGAGCGCGATCAGCACGACGAGGCCGATCTGGGTGAGGACGTTGTTGTCCATACCCCGCAGATTCACCCCGGCCATTGCCGCGAGCAGACACATCGGCACGATCAGGATGATCGCCAGCGGCATCGTCAGGCTCTCATATTGCGCCGCCAGCACCAGGAAGACGAACAGCACGGCCAGCCCGAATACGAGTCCCGCAGTGCTTCCCGCCATCTTCTGCTGGAAAGCGATGCCGGTCCATTCGGCGCTGTAGCCGGCGGGCAATGTGCTCGCGAGCTGCTCCATCGTGTCGAGCGACTTGCCCGAGCTGTAGCCCGGCGCAGTATCGCCATCGACTTCGACCGCCGGGAACAGGTTGTAGCGCGTGACGCGATACGGTCCGGTCTTGTTCTCGAAGGTCGCGACCGAGCCGATCGGCACCATCGCGCCCGAGTTCGAACGTGTCTTGAGGTTGGCGATGTCGGCTTCGGTGGCGCGGAACGGCGCGTCCGCTTGCGCGGTCACTCGATAGGTGCGGCCGAGCATGTTGAAGTCGTTGACGAAGGCCGAGCCGAGATAGACGTTGAGCGCCTCGAACACGCGCTCGGGCGGTACGCCGAGCAGGTTGGCCTTGCGCCGGTCGATATCGGCGAAGACTCGCGGCGTAGCGGTGTTGAAGAAGGTGTAGATCTGGCTGAGGCCGGGGGTCTGGTTGGCCTGGCCGATCAGCCCGTAGGCGGTCTTGCCGAGTTCGGCATAGCCATGCTCGCCGCGATCCTGGACCATCATCCGATAGCCGCCGGCCGAGCCGATGCCCTGGATGAGCGGCGGCGGGACGACGAGCAGCATCGCCTCGTTGATGTCGGCGGTGCGCGTGCGCGCCTCGTTCATGATCTCGGCATAGCTGACGCCGAGCTTCGCGCGCTCCTCGAACGACAGCAGTGGCACATAAGCCGCGGCGCTGTTCGGCGCGAGCGTCTGCGACGGGCCGTCGAAGCCGGCGAGCATCACCGAACCCTTGACGCCCTTGATCGGCAGGATGCGCGCGACGACCTTGCGCATCACTTCGTCGGTGCGCTCGAGCGACGAGCCCGGCGGCAGCTGAATCACGGTGAGGAAGTATCCCTGGTCCTGCGCCGGGATGAAGCCGACCGGAGTCACCCAGAACAGCCCGATCGTGGCGGCGATCAGTCCGACATAGGTGATCATCATCCGCTTGGGACGCGTCACCAGCGCGAGGGTCAGCCGCGAATAGCCCTCGCTCATCCGCTCGAAGCCGCGGTTGAACGCATCCGCACCGCGGCGGAGCGTGCGCGAGATCGGCCCCTTAGGCTCGCCCTCATGCCCCTTGAGCAGCAAGGCGGCGAGCGCCGGCGAGAGGGTGAGCGAGACCAGCAGCGAAATCGCAGTCGCCACCGAGATCGTCACGGCGAACTGCTTGTAGAACGCGCCCGAGAGACCATTGAGGAACAGGGTCGGCAGGAACACCGCGAGCAGCACCAGCACGATCGCGACCAGCGCTCCCGACACTTCGTCCATCGACGTCCGGGCAGCGTCGAGCGGCGTCATCCCGCGCGACAGGTTGCGCTCGACATTCTCGACCACGACGATCGCGTCGTCGACGACGATGCCGATCGCCAGCACCAGACCGAACAGCGAGAGGTTGTTGAGCGAGTAACCGAGCGGCAGCAGCACCGCCATCGTACCGATCAGCGAGACGGGAATCGCGACCACCGGGATGATCGCCGCGCGCCATTTCTGGAGGAAGACGATGACGACGAGCACGACGAGCAGGATCGCCTCGCCCAGCGTGTGATAGACCGCGTCGATCGACTGCGAGATGAACTCGGTCGGGTTGTAGATGACGCGATATTCGAGGCCCTTGGGGAAGTTCTTCGACATCGCCTTGAGCTCGTCCTCGACCGCGGTGGCGGCGGCGAGCGCGTTCGAGCCCGGGCGCTGGAAGACGCCGAGGATGACGGTGGGCTGGTTGGAGAGATAGGTGTTCGACGAATAGTCCGCCGCGCCGAGTTCAACGCGCGCCACGTCGCTGACGCGAACCTGGCGCCCGTCGGTATCGGTGCGGATCACCACCTGGCCGAATTCGCTCGGATCCTTCAGCCGGCCCTGCGTTTCGATGTTGAGCTGGAAGGCGTTACCGCTTGGCGTCGAGCCCGCCTGGCCGAGCGTACCCGCCGCGACCTGGATGTTCTGCGAGCGCAACGCCTGGACGATGTCGCCCGCAGTAAGGTCGAGCGCGGCAGCGCGGCCCGGATCGATCCAGATTCGCATCGCATAATCGCGCGCGCCGAACATGCGCACGTCGCCGACGCCGTTGATCCGCGCCAAGCGGTCCTTGACCTGGGTGAGCGCGTAATTGGAGATGTAGCTGCGATCGACCGACTTGTCGGGGGAGATCAGATTGACCACCATCAGGAAGTCCGGGGTGGTCTTGCGCGTGACGACGCCGAGGCGTTGCACTTCCTCGGGCAGCCGCGGAATCGCGACTGCGACGCGGTTCTGGACGAGCACCTGCGCGGCATCGAGATCGGTGCCGGACTTGAAGGTCACGGTGATCGTGACGTTGCCGTCGCCGGTCGATTGCGACGACTGGTAGAGCATGTCGTCGACGCCGTTGATTTCCTGCTCGATCGGCGCGGCGACGGTTTCGGCGACCGTCTCCGCCGAGGCGCCGGGATAGCCGGCGGTGACCGTCACCGTCGGCGGGACGATGTCGGGATATTGCGAAATCGGCAGCGCCACATAGGCGATCGCGCCGAGGATCGTGATGACGACCGCGATAACGGCCGCGAAGATCGGACGCGTGATGAAGAAACGCGAGAGGCGCATGGCCTACTCCTCGTAGGAGGGTTTCAAATGCCCCGTTCTGCCTGCGCTTGTCGAAGGCCGGCTGATCGCACGCGACGCGCGCGAAGCCGACTGCCCTTCGACAAGCGCAGGGCGAACGGAAAATACAAAAGGGTCCTGCCGCCGGGCTCTTGGGGACCGCCCGGCGGCAGGTCGATCAGCGGGCGAAGGTGGCTTCGCCCGTGACCGGAGCCGAAATGGCAGGTGCGGCGGTCACAGCCTGGGGCTCGATCTTGCCCGGCTTGATCTGGACCTTGCTCCCCGGCGGTGCCATCTGCGCACCGGCGAGAACCACCCGATCCTGCGGAGTGAGACCCGAGCGGACCACGCGAAGCCCGTCGATGACGGGACCAAGCACTACTGGCTTCGGCTGGAGCGTATTGTCCTTGCCCACCGTGATCACGATCTTGCGCGCCTGATCGGTGCCGATCGCAGAATCGGGGACCATCATCGCGGTGGCAGTGCCGCCGGCCGAGAGCCGCATATTGCCGAACATGCCGGGGGTGAGGAACATCCCGGGATTGGTCAGCACGGCGCGGCCGCGCATCGTCCCCGACTTCGGATCGAGCCCGTTGTCGGTGAAATCGAGCCGGCCCTTCCAGCGATAATCGGGCTCGTCCTGCAGGCGGACCTCGACGGGCGATGCCGCGCCGCCGGCAGCCGCCGCACGCTTGGCCTTGAGGAACAACGCTTCCGACCCGTCGAAGCTGAAGTAGATCGGATCGAGCGCATTGATCGTCGTGAGCAGCGAGCCAGCCGCTCCCTCGCCCGCCGCGACCAGATTGCCCGCGTCGACCTTGCGGTCCGAGATGCGGCCGGCGATCGGGGCGCGGACCTGAGTGAACTCGACATCGAGCGCGCGAGCGCGGACTCGGGCCTGTGCCGCGGCGACCGAAGCATTAGCCGCACGGACGCGAGCCTGAAGCCGCTCGACATCGCTCTTCGATACGGCTTCTACCGCGACCAGCCGCTGCGCGCGGCCGAGATCGGATTGGGCGAGCGCGAGATCGCTCTGCGCCGTGGCGAGGCCGGCGCGGGCCTCGGCAAATGCGGCGGCGTAGGGGCGTGCGTCGAGCGTGAAGAGCAGCTGGCCTTTCTGGACTATCGCGCCGTCGGTGAAGTGAATGCCGGTGACTTGCCCTGAGACGCGCGGGCGCACTTCGACACTACGGCTCGCTTCGAAACGGCCGACATAATCGTCCCATTCGTTGACTTGGCGGACCAAAGGCTGGGCGACGGTGACGGTGGGGGGCGGCGGTGCGGCGAGCGCCGGCGCCTGCCGGTTGGCGAGGCCGATGCCGCCCGCGACCAGAACGACCGGCAGCGCTATGACCGCGCCCTTCTGCCACAGCGGACGACGCTTGCGGTCGGCCGGACCCGGCTCGCCCGCCTGGGGCTCGGCCGAGTCGATACGCGTAACCATGTTCATGCACGATTTCCCTGATTGAGGGCTGCCCGGCCCCGGCTGATGCTGGCGAGCAGCGTTTCATATTGTTCGGCGGTGAAGCCGACTTCGTGGAAGGCGCGGATCACTGCGCGCGGCACCGTATAGCCCCGGTGCCAAGCATGGACCGCGAGCCGGCGGAGCGCCTCGAGCCGCGAATCTGCAAGTTCGGGGTTGGGCCGCTGGCCGCCAAAGACCATGGCGAGCGCAGTGGCGAGCCTGCCCGGCTTGCGAAGCGAGGAGAGCCGATCATGCTGGGCGATCGCAACGACTTGCCATTCGAGCGCCGAGAAGCCGGTTTGAGTCCGCGGCGTGGCAGTGACATCGGCGGGCGTCGCGATCGGGTTGCCCTGCAGCGTAGCGAAATTCAGATAGGCCATGATTGTTCTCCCTTCTTGCCGGCGGCGGACATGCCGCTCCCCTGCCCGCGGCACCGAGCCGCGGAATCACCGGCGATAATTGTCGCGAAGACGTGAACCCTCCTCGCGCGAGCAATGCTTGCGCGGCAGGCTGGCTGTGCCTCGAATGTGGATCGGCGCGGAGCGCCGCTGGTTCAGGCCGTGGCCCGACTTCCCTGTTTGCTAGGCTGGCGCATAGGCAGCTCCTTCGTCTGGTCCCGGTCTCGAAGGTGACTAATCACTTCCATACTGACTGGTATAGAAATCGTGCTGCGATGCGTCAAGGGCTTTCTATACTGGACGGTATTTTTATTGTCGAGGGGGGGTGATGGCAAAATCTGCCCTCGAGGGGAGTGCCCGGCGGATCGTCTGGTCGTGCCGCAATGACGACCCTGAAGCGACGTCTAGCGCGCTTCATCCAGTGGCTGTCGCGAAAAGCCGGCCGGCTCCGTCGGGGACATGGGCGAGGCCGTCCGCGTCATACGCGATGCCGCCGCTCCTGAAACGCGCCGATATCCTCGGATAAGGTCCGTGATTTAGGCTGATTCTTGTTCCCCTGCGAAAGCAGGGGTCCAGGGTCACAAGCGGGGCGCTCTGGGCCCCTGCTTTCACAGGGGAACGGACCTGCTTCAACTTGAGTGGAATCAACTCTCGAAAAAAATTGCTCCGACTCGGCGTCGCTGGTGCCGGTCGGCAAGCCCGGTGCGGAGCGCCGGGCTTGCTACATGACTCAGGTGGCGTTCGTGGCGGCAGCCGGGGCGACCGGAGCCGGGCCATCGCCGCGCGGCGGAGGCGGAGGCGGAGGCGCGTCGTCGTGCGGCCCACCAGGGCGCCGATGGTCGTGCGGAGGTCCCGCCAAGGGGCCGAGCGCGGTCACCTTGCCGCCCGGCGCGACGAGGAAAGCGGCGTGCACCACGCCATCGTCGAACCGACCCTGCACCGTCACGGCCTCACCGGCAGTGACCAGCCCGCCGCCCTCGCCTTCCCGGCCGGCATCCACCAGTGCCCGCCCGCTTGCGTCGGCCAGGATGAACTTGTTCCCGTATATTTCGACGACCGAACCGCGGATGGTGACGATGCCGCTCGATCCGAGCGTGCGGATCGCAACGGGAGTCATCGGTGCCATCGTAACGCTCGGACGCTCGGCGTGGACGATGACCGCCCCTGCAGCGCCGCCGATTGCCAACAGCCCGGCGGCAGCGAGCAGCAACCGCGCGCGCGGACGCCGCTTTCCGGACGCAGTGGGTTCGAGTTGATCGGTCATTGGACTTGCTCCTATCGGTGGACGATGGCTCCGCTTCTAGCCGGTACGTCCCCATGCTGGCTGAACCGGGCCGTTCAGTTTCGGTTGGGGGTCGGGCGCTAGTCAGCCCCAAAGGAAAGGCGCATGCGAGTATTGCTCGTCGAAGACGACGACGCCCTGGCCGACGGCATTGCCCGCGCATTGCGCGCGGAGAATTTTGCCGTCGATGTCGCGAGCAATGGCGAAGATGGTGGCCATCTCGGCGCCACCGAGCGCTATGACGCAGCGGTGCTCGATCTAGGGTTGCCGAAGCGCGACGGCATTTCGGTGCTGCGCGACTGGCGCGCCAGCGGGCGCGACCTTCCGGTTCTCATCCTCACGGCGCGCGACGGCTGGTCCGACAAGGTCGAGGGGTTCAAGGCCGGCGCCGATGACTATCTGGTCAAGCCGTTCCGTATCGAGGAAGTGGTGATGCGGCTGCGCGCGCTGGTGCGCCGTGCCGCCGGGCATGCCGCGGCCCGGATCATCTGCGGCGCGCTTGCCTTCGATGCGCAGCTGGGGACCTTCGAGCTCGACGGCCTGCCGCTCAAGCTCACGGCGTTCGAATGGCGCGTGCTGTCGGCGCTGATGCTGCGCAAGGAAGTCGTGATCGAGCGGGCCGACCTGATCGAGCGCGTCTATGAAGGCGACGCCGATGTCGACTCGAACTCAGTCGAAGTGATCATCGGACGGCTGCGGCGCAAGATCGGCGCTGAGCGCATCGAGACCGTGCGCGGCCGCGGCTATCGGCTGACGGCGGGGGCATCATGAGGCTCTGGCCGCGCTCCCTGTTCGGGCGGCTGCTCGCGATCGCCGGCCTGTCGACGGTCGCCGCCCTCCTGTTCGCCGGATTTACCATCGGCCATGTGCTCGAGCGCTTCGTGATGCGCGGGTTCGACGACCGGCTCGACGCCCAGGTCGCCGTCATCGCGCGCGCTGTCCGTCGCGATGGAACGCTCGACACGGCCCGCGCGGTCGATCTGCCCGGATTCGACGAGCGCGGTTCCGGATGGGTCTGGCAAGTCGAGGGCCCGACCGGGCAACGCTGGGCCAGCACCACCGACGCCGTCGCCCCGATCCGGACGCGTCCGCAGCCGGATCGGCCCCCGCACCCGCGCGATGCCGCCGATCCGGTGCCGGGCGAGAGCCGCGGAACAGCCGGCGAGCCCCTGCACTCGCGAACGCTCTCGATCGCGACACCGGCCGGGGCGGTTATCGTGACCGCGATCGGTCCCCGGCGGATCATCGCCGCGCCGATCCGCGAGGCGATGGCGCCGTTGCTGCTCTCGCTTCTGTTGCTGGGGGTGGGGCTTGCGATCGCGACATTGCTGCAGCTCCGCATCGGGCTCAGACCGCTTCGTGCTCTCAAGGAGTCGCTGGTCGAGGTGCGCGCCGGCCGACAACGCCATGTCCCGCGCGACCAGCCCCGCGAGCTCGCGCCACTGGTCGAGGAACTCAACGCCCTGATCGATCAGAACGAGGCGGGACTCGCGCACGCGCGGCAGCATGTTGCCAACCTCGCCCACGGCCTGAAGACCCCGCTCACCGCGCTCGCGCTCAAGCTGGCCGAGTCCGGACGCGATGCCGATGGCAGTCTGGGCGACATGATCCGGCAGATCGACGGGCGCGTGCGACATCACCTCGGGCGCGCGCGCGTCGCCGCTCCGGGCGGTGGCCGCGTCCGAACCATGCTCGCTCCCGCCATCGCCGATCTGATCGCGGTCCTTCGGGGAATCCATGCCGCGCGCGGGATCGAGGCGAGCATCTTCGTGCCCCCGTCCATCGGCGTCGCGGTCGATCCCCAGGATCTCGACGAGTTGCTCGGCAACCTGCTCGACAACGCCTGGCGGCACGCCCGCAGCGCGATCCGGGTCGATGTGGTATTGAAGGGCACCGCCGTCATCGTCTCGATCGAAGATGATGGGCCAGGCATAGACGATGCTGCGATCGCGGAGGCGTTCCTGCCCGGCCGCCGACTCGACGAGCGGGGCGACGGCCACGGTTTCGGCCTGTCCATCGCTCGCGAGCTGGCCGAATTGAACGGCGGGAGCCTGGAGTTGACGCGATCGCCACAATTGAAGGGGCTTCGTGCGGACATCCAGCTCCCGGCGCAATAAAACGGTCGAGCGCCTGCGGGGCGAACCTGATTGGCCGCAGCTAGGCGCAGGACCAGCCGACCTATCGAAAGCTAGCCCGGGCTATTCGGCTCACTTCGTCGGCCAGACCGTCAGGCTGGTTTCGACCAACCGTTCGAGCTCTTCGCGGCTGGCCCCTGCCCCGGCTTGCAACGCCAGCCCCTGAAGCAACGCGATCAGATAACCGGAAAGTGCCTCCGCATTCATGTGCTCGGGAAGCTCGCCCGCCGCCTCCGCCTTTTCGAAGCGTTTGATCAACGCGTCCGACGACGACTTTCGCCGGGCGATCACTTCGTCGCGGATCGACTCGGCCTCGACGCCGCAGGCGACCGAGCTGATCACGCGCAGGCAGCCGCGCGGCTCGAAGTCGCTCGTCTGCATCTCCAGCGCGCCGCGCAGCAGTCGCTCGGCGACCGCGCGCGCCGTCGGCGCGTCGAGTGCCAACGACATGTAGCAGAGCTTCTCGCGTTCGTAGAGGTCGAGCGCCTTGCGAAACAGCGCCTCCTTGTTGCCGAACGCGGCGTAGAGGCTGGGGCGTGTAATCCCCATCGCATCGGTCAGATCGGTCAGCGAGGCGCCTTCATAGCCCTTGCTCCAGAATACGCGGAGCGCCTGGCCAAGCGCCTCGTCAACGCAGAATTCGCGCGGGCGACCTTTGGGGGCAGTGCAGGTAGCTGTTTCCATAATGATCGGTACATAATCGCAAAGTGTGGAAAATACACTAGTATTAACGCGTAGGCGGCCAATCGGGTGCAAGCCACTGGTACACAAGGGCCTTGCGCCGGCCGGGATGCAAGCATATGCGTTGTTCGTTCGAACGAACGAAGGCGGATATGATCCCGGCGACTCTTCTTGACACGGCGATCGACCAGTTCGGCAGGCTGGGCTTCGAAGGCGCGAGCACCCGCGGGATCGCCCGCGCGTCGGGCACCGCGATGTCTTCGATCACCTATCATTTCGGCGGCAAACAGGGGCTCTATCTCGCCGCCGCCGAGCATATCGCCGGCTCGATTCGCAAACTGCAGGGTGAGCCGGTGGCGCGGGCCGTGGCGATGGGGCAGGAATCGAGCGCCGCGGCCGCCGAGGCGCTCGCCACGATCCTCGACAGCCTCGCCCAGATGATGCTGCGTCCCGAGACCGAGGCCTGGTCGCGCTTCATCATCCGCGAGCAGCAATTCCCGACCGAGGCGTTCGACATATTGTTCGCCAAGGCGATGCAGCCGATCCTCGACGCGTTCGTCGAACTGATCGGCCGCGTCCGCCCCGATCTTGCCGGGCGCGATACCGTGGCGATGGCGCTGTTGCTATTCGGGCAGGCGATGGTGCTCCGCGCGGGCCGCGCCGCGGTGTGCCGCGCGCTGCACGTCGATCAGATCGACGACGAAACCGCCGCCTTGTTGCGCGCGCGCCTCCGCGCCAATGTGCTCTGCATCCTTTCGGAGAAGCCGCAATGAACCGACGCCGCCTGATCGTGCTCGCATTGGTCGTGGTGCTTGCCGTGGCGGCGTTCGCGACGCGCGGCTTCGGGCTGATGCCGGGGCGGCCCGAGACCGAACTCAGCCTCTATGGTAATGTCGATATCCGCGAAGTCGATCTGGGCTTCCGGGTCGGCGGGCGGATCGCCGCGATCGGAGTCGACGAAGGCGCGAAGGTGACGCAGGGCCAGCCCTTGGCGACGCTCGACACCGCGACGCTCGACAGCCGGATCGCCGAGGCGGATGCGCGGATCGCGCAGGCGCAGGCCAATTACGACAAGGCGCGAAACGGCGCGCGATCGCAGGATGTGGCGCAGGCGCGTGCGCGAGTCGCCGCGGCGCAGGCAGTCTACGACAATGCCCAGCGCGATTATGCGCGGCGCCAGACATTGGTCGGCCCCGGCGCGATCAGCCGCGACGTGTGGGAACAGACTCGCGCAGACCGCGACCGCGCCGCCGCGCAGCTCGCCGAGGCGCGGCAGGGACTGTCGCTGTTGCAGGCAGGGAGCCGGCGCGAAGACGTGGCTGCCGCTGCGGCGGATGTGCGCTCGGCGCAGGCGGCGCGCGCGAGCGTCGCCACCGATCGTTCGGACACCCGCCTCGTCGCGGCGAGCGCGGGCACTGTCGTCACGCGGGCGCGTGAGCCCGGCGCGATCGTCCAGCCGGGCGAGACCGTGCTGACGCTGACGATCGACCGGCCGATGCGCGTGCGTGCCTATGTCGCCGAGACCGATCTCAGCCGGATCAGCCCGGGGATGAAGGTGGCGGTGACGGCCGACGGCAACCCAAAGACATATCGCGGGACGATCGGCACCATCGCGCCGCGCGCAGAGTTCACGCCCAAGTCGGTCGAGACCGAAAATCTGCGAACCGACCTCGTCTATCAGGTTCGCGTGATCGTCGACGATCCCGACGATGCGCTGCGCCAGGGCCAGCCGGTGACGGTGCGCGTCGTCGGCGCGCGAGTGCGCCATGGCGATTGAGACCCACTCCTTTTTGCTCCCCTCCCTGCGAGGAGGGAGTTGCTAGTGGAAACCGTCGCCCGCACCTCGAACCTGGTGAAGCGCTTCGACGCGCTGACGGCGCTCGACGGTGTTTCGATGGTGATTGCGCCGGGCAAGGTGACCGGCCTCGTCGGCCCCGATGGCGCCGGCAAGACGACGCTGATCCGAGTCCTTGCCGGGCTGATGGCGCCGACCAGCGGCGAGGTGGAAGTGCTGGGCGCGCCGGCAGGAAAGAAACTCGACGATCTCGGCTACATGCCGCAACGCTTCGGGCTCTATGAGGACCTCACCGTCCTCGAGAACCTGACGCTCTATGCAGACGTGCGCGGGCTGCCGCGCGAGGAGCATGACGAGAGCTTCAAGCGCCTGCTCGACTTCACCGATCTCGCGCGCTTCCAGGATCGGCTCGCCGGCAAGCTGTCGGGCGGGATGAAGCAGAAGCTCGGGCTCGCCTGCGCGCTAGTCAAGACGCCGATGCTGCTGCTGCTCGACGAGCCGGGAGTCGGCGTCGATCCGATCTCGCGGCGTGAGTTGTGGGCGATGGTCGGCGATCTGACCGAGCAGGGCATCGGCGTATTGTGGTCGACTGCCTATCTCGACGAGGCCGAAAAGTGCGACAGCGTGTACCTGCTCAACGAAGGCAAATTGCTGTTCGATGGGCCACCCGCCGAGCTGACCGGCAAGGTTGCCGACCGGGTGTTCCGGGTGACCGGCTTCGAGGATCGCCGCCGCCATTTCCTCACTCGCACGCTCGATCGCAGCGAAGTCATCGACGGGACGATCCAGGGGCGATCGGTGCGGCTGCTGATGGCTGAGGGCGCGCCCGTACCGACGCCGCAATCGCTCGACGCCGAAAGCGGCGCAGTCGAGCCCGCCCCGCCCCGCTTCGAGGACGGTTTCATCGAGCGGCTCGGCGGCGGCCCCAAGGGCACCAGCCCGCTCGCCGAACGCTATCGCACGATTCCCGAAAGCGAAGCGTGCGCGATCGAGGCCAAGGGCCTGACCAAGCGTTTCGGCGATTTCGTCGCCGCCAGCGACATGCACTTCGAAATCCCGCGCGGGCAGATATTCGGGCTGCTCGGGCCCAACGGTGCGGGCAAATCGACTACGTTCAAGATGCTGTGCGGACTGTTGACGCCGACCAGCGGCAGCGGCGCCGTTGCCGGGTACGATCTGCGCCGTGCGCGCGCCGATGCGCGGGCGTCGCTGGGGTATATGGCGCAGAAATTCTCGCTCTACGGCGATCTGAGCGTGCGTCAGAATCTCGATTTCTTCGCCGGCGCCTATGACCTGGACCGCAGCGTCGCCAAGCGCGCGATCGAAGCGATGATCGAGATCTTCGAACTCGGCGAAAAGCTGGACGTCAACGCCGGCACGCTCCCACTCGGCTTCAAGCAGCGGCTGGCCCTGGCGTGCGCCGTGATGCACGAGCCGCCGGTGCTTTTCCTCGACGAGCCGACCTCAGGAGTCGACCCGGTGACGCGGCGCGAATTCTGGACGCATATCAACGGGCTGGTCGAGAAGGGCGTGACGGTGCTGGTCACCACCCATTTCATGGACGAGGCCGAATATTGCGACCGCGTCACCCTGATCTACCGCGCCGAGCAGATCGCCACCGGCACGCCGGATGAACTGAAAGCCCAGGCAGGCAAGCTCGCGGGCCTCGACGATCCGACGATGGAGGACGCGTTCATCGCGCTGATCGAAGAGTTCGACCGCAAGCGCGGCGAGCGGGAGGCGGCGTGAGCGACGGGGCTCCGAATGATCGTCGTCACCCCGGCGAAAGCCGGGGTCCAGAGTCGCCTGTGGCTCTGGATCCCGGCTTTCGCCGGGATGACGAAGGGAGGTGGGGATGACCACCCGCTTCTCCGCCCGCCGCCTCGCCGCGCTCGTCCGCAAGGAAGGCGCGCAGATCCTGCGCGATCCCTCGACCTTCCTGATCGCCTTCGTGCTGCCGATGATCCTGCTGTTCCTGTTCGGCTATGCCGTGTCGCTCGACACCAGCCGGACGCGGATCGGAGTGGTGCTGCAGGATTCGAGCGCCCCGGCGCTGCGGCTGGCGCAGGCCTATCAGACGTCGCGCTATTTCGACGTGACGATGGCGCGAACGATCCCGCCGATGCGCGAGGCGATGGTGGCGGGCGACTTGCGGGCGATCATCGTCATCCCCCAGGATTTCGGTGAAGGCGTCAAGCGCGGCCGTGCGCCGGCGATCCAGATCATCGCCGATGGTTCGCAGCCCAACACCGCCAATTTCGCCGCCGCTTATGGCGAGGGCGTGCGCGCCAGCTTGGCCGCTGCCGAGGGGATCGAGCGCAACCCCAAGGCCGCGGCGCCGCCCGTCAGCCTGTCGTCCCGCTTCTGGTACAATCCCGAGCTCAAGAGCCGCTATTTCCTCGTCCCGGGCTCGATTGCCAATGTGATGACGATGATCGGCACCTTGCTGACCGCATTGGTCGTCGCGCGCGAATGGGAGCGCGGGACGATGGAGGCGATGATGGCCACGCCGATCTCGATAGCCGAGTTCATCGCGAGCAAGGTGATCCCCTATTACCTGCTCGCTTTGGCATCGATGGCGCTCTGCACGGTGATCGGCGTGTTCGTGTTCGGGGTGCCGTTCCGCGGATCGGTGTTCGCCTTGTTCATCGTCGGATCGGCGTTCCTGATGCCCGCATTGGGGCTCGGGCTGTTCATTTCCTCGGCGACCAAGAACCAGTTCGTCGCCAGCCAGATCGCCTTGCTTTCGGCGTTCCTGCCGACCTTCCTGCTCTCGGGCTTCATCTACGAGATCAGTTCGATGCCGTGGCCGATCCAGGCGCTGACCTATCTGGTGCCGGCGCGCTATCTGATCCCCTGCCTCGAATCGGTGTTTCTTGCCGGCGACCAATGGGCGCTGCTGCTCCCGAACATTGCGATCATGCTCGGCTTTGGCCTGCTCTTCTTCCTGCTGTCGTTCCGCGTCACCCGCCGGAGCCTCGATTGATGCGCGGGCTTCTGGAGAGATCCGGCTTGCGCCGGCTGGTGGCGATGATCGTCAAGGAGATGTGGGCGGTGCTGCGCGATCCCAAGTCGCGGATCGTGCTGTTCGTGCCGCCGCTGATGCAGCTCTTCATCTTCAGCTTCGCGACGACGCTCGACGTCAAGAATGTCGATGTCGCGATCTTCGATCGCAGCTCGGGTGCGCATTCGGCAGAGATCGTCAGCCGCATCGCGGGGAGCCCTAATTTCCGCCGGATCGTGCCGCTGCGAAGCCCGCACGAACTGCGCGATGCGATCGACAACCAGCAAGTGATCGCGGCTTTGGTGATCGACGAGGATTTCGACCGTCGCGTCGCGGCGGGCAAGCCGGCGACGGTGGGAGTGGTGCTCGACGGACGGCGCTCGAACGCGGCGCAGATCGTCAACGGCTATCTCAGCCAGATCGTCGGCAGCGTCGGCGCGGATCTCGTCGCGCGGCCGGGCCCGCAGGCGCCGGCGGGCAGTGTGGTCACCAACTGGTACAACCCGTCGCTCGACTATATCTGGTTCACCCTGCCCTCGCTGGTGGCGATCATCACTTCGGTGGCGGGCCTCGCGATTACGTCGCAATCGGTGGCGCGCGAACGCGAGCTGGGGACGTTCGACCAGCTCATGGTCTCGCCGCTGCGCATCCACGAAATCCTGATCGGCAAGATGGTGCCGCCCTTCATCATCGGGATGATCAACGGCAGCCTCTATCTGGTCATCGCTCCGCTGGTGTTCGGGGTGCCGTTCACCGGATCGCTTCTGCTCTTTTTCCTCAGCCTCGCAATGTACATGCTCGCGCTGATCGGGCTCGGCATGCTCGTCTCGGCGATCGCCAAGACCCAGCAACAGGCGTTCCTCGGCGTGTTCCTCATCACCACGCCGCTGATCCTGCTCTCGGGCTATGCCAGCCCGATCGACAACATGCCCGGCTGGCTCCAGCTCGTGACCTATCTCGATCCCGCCCGCTACTTCCTCGTCATCGTCCAGGGGCTGTTCCTCAAGGCGATGCCCGCCGCCGCCGTGTTCCACCAGCTCTGGCCGCTCGCGCTGATCGCCTGCGCGACGCTCTCCGCATCGGCCTGGCTCTTCCGCGCGCGCATGGAGTGACCTTGATGCCTCGCCTGCTTATTCTCGCTTTGCTCCCCTTGGCCGGCTGCACCGTCGGCCCCGATTACCAGCGGCCCGCGCCGACCGCGGCGACGCAGGCGCCCTGGCTCGAGCCCGGCACCCCCGGTGTGGTCGATCTCGCCTGGTGGGACAGTTTCGGCGACCCGCAGCTCTCGGCGCTGGTCAACCGCGCACTAGCGAGTGCGCCCGACCTCAAGGAAGCCGAAGCGCGGCTCGCCGAGGCTCGCGCCAATCGCGACGCCGTGGCGGGCGGGAGACTGCCGAGCGTCGAGGCGAAGGGATCGATCACCGAGAACCGGCTGAGCGAGAACGGCCAGCTGCCGATCGGCAACATCCCCGGCGTCGACCGCGAATTCCGGCTGTTCGACCTCGGCTTCGACGCGAGCTGGGAGCTGGATTTCTGGGGCCGCCGCACCCGCCAGACCGAAGCTGCGAATGCGCGCGCCGAGGCGGCGCTGTTCGGCCAGCGCGACGTGATGCTGACGCTGATCGGCGAAGTCGCGCGGAGCTATTTCGACCTGCGGGCGGCGCAAGCGGATGCGGCCAACGCGGCGGCACTTGCAGCATCGGATGCGGAACTGGCCCGGCTCACGCAATTGCGCTTCACGGCCGGCGAGGCATCGCGGCTGGAACTCGAGCGTGCCGAAGGCGCAGCGCGGACCAGCGCGGCCGCGATGCCCGACACCGACGCTCGCGCAGCGGCTGCGGCGTACCGCATCGCGGCACTGGCCGGTGCGGCACCCGAAGACGTTGCGCCCGCGCTGCGCAAGCCGGCGCCGGTGCCGGCCAGTCCGGACCGCATCCTGATCGGGGTTCGCTCCGAGCTGCTCGAACGGCGACCGGACATCCGCCGTGCCGAGCGCGAGCTTGCCGCCGCTACCGCCGACATCGGCGTCGCCACTGCCGACCTGTTCCCCCGCTTCAGCCTGTTGGGCAGCCTCGGCCAGCAAGCGCGCACGCCCGGCGATCTGTTCTCGGGCGACAGCACCCGACTCCAGATCGGCCCGAGCTTTTCCTGGCCGATCTTCTCGGGCGGAACGATCCGCGCACAGATCCGGGGCGCCGATGCACGGGCACAAGGCGCCGCGGCGCGTTATCAAAGGGCAGTGATCGGCGCGCTGGCGGACAGCGAGACGGCGATCAACCGCTTCCTCAATGCGCGCGTGGCGGAGGCAGAGACCGGCGCCGCGCTGGAACGCGAGCGTGCGGCGTATGCGCTCGCCGAACGACGGGCGCGCAGCGGTGAAGATGACCGGCTGACGCTGCTGCGTGCGCGCCAGTCGCTCGTTGCAGCAGAGCGGCGGGCGGATCAGTCGCGAGCGGCGAAGGGTCAGGCCGCAGTGACGCTGTACAAGGCACTCGGCGGGGGCTGGAATAGCCGTTAGGGCATCAACCTTTTGCGTCCCTGCGACAAATGCCAGCGCATCGCCAGCGCGGCGGCGTCGGCGTCCTGCGCGCGGATCGCTTCGACGACCATCTCGTGTTCGGTGATCATCGCGCCGATCGCCTCGGAAGGGCGCGCGCGCGAAATGTCGATCCCGGCGCGGAGGATGCGATAAATCCCCTCCTCCAGATGATCGAACGCGGCGACGAAGGCGGGGTTGGCGGTCGCCTCGAAGATCGAGCGGTGGAGCACCCAATCCTCTTCGTGCGCCGGGCCGTTCGAGTGCAAGGCTTCGCGCAACGCCTCCATCGCACGCTGGATCGTCTCCATCTGCTCGGGCGAGCGCCGCATTGCCGCCAGACGGCATGCCTCGGCCTCGAGCACGAAGCGCACTTCGTAGGTGCCGAGCGTCGCCGACAATTCGGCCATCGGCATGTGTGCGCCGAGCCGCTCGGAAGGACGCCGCATGACATAGGAACCGGCGCCGCGCCGCGCCTCGGTGATCCCGTCGGCGGCGAGCCGGACCAAGGCCTCACGCACCACCGTGCGCGACATGCCGAACATCTCGGCGAGCCGCGGCTCGGACGGCAAGCGATCACCGATCTGGAGATCGCCGGCGTTGATGATCTCGACGATCTGCGAATAAGCGCGATCGGCGAGCCGCCCCTCGCCCGCATGCGCAACCCCGTGTGCCACTAGGCGCTCCCCTTCCTGCCGGAAGCTATCCTCAAGCCACCAGCCTGCCAAGTCGGTGTAAGACCTATTGGTTAGACAGATTATACGATTTAACGCGTTGATTTGCCGATTGACGCATTGGAATGGCAGGGCATACTTCGAATCTGTCCAACCGATTCAGGACTCGGCCACAGAAGCCGCGGGGATCGAAGAAAAGGGACGGAACCTGGAGGGGTTATGGACACGATGTACGGCATTGCTGCCGCGACTCTGCCGCCGATGAGTGCCTTTGCCGAAGTCTATGTGAACCGGCCCACCGCACGCGGCGGGCCGATGACGGCGATGTTCGGCCCGTTCGGCGACTGCGCTTTCGTCCTGGTGCGCCAGGGCGGCTATGGCGAGACCGAATGCTGGATCGAAAGCGCGACCGGCAGGGTCTCCTATGCCGAAATCGTCGAGGCCGATCGTGCCGGGCTGATCCAGCGCGCTACCTGACCGGCCGAAGCGCCTTCGCGAGCGCCGCCGTCGCGTTGCCGGTGATGAGATGGAGCGGCCGCGTCGCATCGTCCGGGATCGACGTCGCGAGGATTCCACCGCGCTCGAGCGCCGGAGAGTCGACCTTCGAAACATCCCCCAAATCGACCAGCAGCCGGGTACCCCGAGCGCGTACGTTGCGGATATTGCCTTCGCCCAGCGCACGCGCGATCGCTGCGACGTCGACAGCCGAATTTACCGGCGCATTAACCGGCGCGAAGACGGGCCCTGCCGCCATCGCAGCGCGCACTTGCCCGGCGATCTGGTCGGCGATCGGCCCGAACACGACCTGCAGCGCGCCATTGTCGAGCTTGAGCACGCCGCGGGCGCCGAGCGCGCGTAGGGCATTTTCATCGAGCGCCGCGAAATCGGCCACGACCAGGCGGAGCCGCGTAGTGCAGGCGTCGACGCTGCGGACATTGGCATTGCCGCCCAATGCGGCGAGCACGGCCGGCCCGCGCGCGCCGGAAGCGGCTTGCTGTGCCGCGGGAGCAACTTCCTCGTCGCGACCGGGAGTCTTGAGGTCGAAGCGCCGGATGCACCAGCTGAACGCGGCGTAGTAGATCCAGAAATAGGCGGCGCCGACGGGGAGCAGGAGCAACGGCTTCGTGGCGAGGCCGTAATTGAGCACATAATCGATCAGCCCGGCCGAGAAGCCGAAGCCGAGCTTCACCCCCAAGGCATTCATCAGCACCATCGCGATGCCGGTGAGCACTGCGTGCACCACATAGAGCATTGGCGCGAGGAACATGAAGGTGAACTCGATCGGCTCGGTGACGCCGGTGAGGAACGACGTGAGCGCGAGGCTGAGCAGCAGTCCGCCGACCGCCTTGCGGCGCCCGGGCAGCGCGTTGCGGTACATCGCCAGGCACGCCGCGGGCAGCCCGAACATCATCACCGGGAAGAAGCCCGCCATGAACGCGCCCGCGCTCGGATCGCCGGCGAAGAAGCGCTTGATGTCGCCGGTCGCGCCGTTGAAGTCGCCGAGTATGAACCAGGGGATGTTGTTGAGGATGTGATGCAGCCCGGTGACCAGCAGCAGCCGGTTGAGCAGCCCGAACAGGAACAGCCCGACCGGCCCGGCGCCGAGCACCCAGCGGCTGAGCGTGTCGATGCCCGCCTCGAACCACGGGAAGCCGAGCCCGAACAGCACGGCGCCGACGAGCCCGGCAAACCCGGCGACGATCGGGACGAAGCGGCGACCCGCGAAGAAAGCGAGATAATCGGGCAGCTTGATGTTCGAGAAGCGGTTGTAGAGCACGCCCGCGGTGATCCCGGCAAGAATGCCGGCGGCGACGCTGAGCTTGCCGATCTCCTTGGCGCGCCACGCCGTTTGTTCGAGCGCCGAGGCGGAGACCAGTTCGGGGGGCAAATGGAGCAGCACCTTGGCGCCCTCGACCGCGACGAGGTAGGCGACCACTCCGGCGAGTGAGGCAGCGCCGTGATTTTCGCGCGCCAGCCCCACCGCGACGCCCGCCGCGAACAACAGTCCGAGGTTGGAGAAGATCGCCTCGCCTGCGGCGGCAATGAAGGGCACGCCGAGCAGGTCGGCTTGCCCCAGCCGGAGGAGCAAGGCCGCGATCGGCAGCACCGCGATCGGCAGCATCAGCGCGCGGCCCAGCGGCTGCGCCTTGGCGAGCAGGGTTGCGGGTCGGAAAGTCATGCCAGTGCCTCTCGGGCAAGTGCGCGCACCTCGGCAGGGGATTCGGCGTCGCACGCCTTCCCTGCCAGCTTTACGCATGCGTTCATGTCGAGCCGGCGGACCGCCGCCTTGAGCCCGGGGATTGCGGCAGGCGTCGCCGATAGCTCGGTGATGCCGAGACCGATCAGGATCGGCGCGGCGAGCGGGTCGGAAGCGAGTCCGCCGCAGACGCCCGCCCAGCGGCCGGCCGCCTGCGCGCCCTTGCCGACCTCGCGGATCAGGCGGAGCACCGCAGGATGCAGCGCGTCGATCCGCTGCGACACCGCCGCATTCCCGCGATCGGCGGCGAGCGTGTATTGCGTCAGATCGTTGGTGCCGATCGACAGGAAATCGGCTTCGCGCGCGATCTGCCCGGCCAGCATCGCGGCCGCCGGCGTCTCGATCATCACGCCGAGCTGGACCGGATCGGCGATGCCGAGCTCCGCCCGAACGTCGTCGAGCAACGCACGCACCGGACGATAATCGCCCAGATCGGCGATCATCGGCAGCATGATCCGGCACTGGCTCGCCGGCACGCCGCGCAGGATGGCGCGAAGCTGGAGCCGCATCAGATCGGGCCGGGCGAGGCTGAGCCGCACGCCGCGCAGGCCGAGCGCCGGGTTTTCCTCATTGCCCATCGGCAAATAGGGCACCGGCTTGTCGCCGCCGATATCGAGCGTGCGGACGATCAGCGGCCGATCGCCCAGCGTCGCGGCGATCCGCGAATAGGTGTCGCGCTGCTCCTCCTCGACGGGCGCGGTATCGCGCTCGAGGAAGAGGAATTCGGTGCGCAGCAGCCCGCAACCCTCGGCGCCCGCAGCGACTGCAGCCGCCGCGTCGGTTACCGAGCCGAGATTGGCGAATATCTTGATCCGCGTGCCATCCGCCATGCGGCACGGTTCGTGCGCAGCGGCGATGTCGCGCGTGTGGCGCTCGCGCGTCGCCGACAGGCGTTCGCTCGCTTGTGCAAGGGCATCGGGGTTCGGCTCCACGGTGATCGTCGCGGCATCGGCGTCGAGGATCAACGCGGTACGATCGGCGATGGCCAGGACGCTGTCCCCCGCCGCCACCAGCATCGGGACCCCGGCCGAGGCGGCGAGGATCGCGACGTGCGAGGTCGGGCCGCCCGCCGCGGTGCAGATACCGGCGAGGCTGGCCGCGTCCAGCGAAAGGAATTGCGACGGCAACAGATCGTCGGCGATCAGGATCGTGCCCGCGCGCAGTGCCGGAACGCTCTCCCCGTCAGTGCCGAGCAAAGCCGCGATCACCTGGCGCTCGAGATCCTTGAGATCCGCGACGCGTTCCATCAGCAGCGCGTCGCCGGTAGCGCGGATCGCCGCCGCCGCTTGCCCGCTTGCGGCGCGCCACGCGAAGCCGGCGCTGCGGCCGGCGGCGATGTGCTCGCCGGCGACGCGGATCAGTTCGGGATCTTCGAGCAGCGCGCGATGCGCTTCGGCGATCGCTGCAGCCGCGCCGCGCGCGCCGGCGAGATGGCCGGTGACTTTGGCGAGCGCGGCGTCAAGTGCCGCGCGCTCGTCCGCGGGGTTCGCGCCATTGTCGGGCACGTCCTGGTCGGCGGCGCGCAGCTGCAGCGCTTCGCCGATGGCGAGCCCCGGCGAAGCGCAGACCGGCCCTTGCGTCCGGATCGCCGGCGCTGCGGGGACTACCCCCCCCTCCTCGCCCAGTCCCGACAGGATCAGTTCGGCCACGGCATCGACCGCCGCGCGCGCATCCGCGCCGACGCCGGTCACCCGGACGGCGCTGTCACGGCCGACGCCGAGACCGAGCAGCGCCACGGTGCTGCGCGCATTTGCCTGCTTGTCGCCCGCGATCAGCGCCACCTCGGCGACGAAGGGCCGCAACGCCGCGGTGATCCGCGCGGCCGGGCGGGCGTGGATTCCATGTGCAGCGGAGACGATCACCTCGCGTTCGAAACGTTCCTCGTTGGCGGTTTCACGGCTTGCCTCGCGTGGTGCCGCGCGTGCGATCCGAGCGACGCTCTCGCCCGCTTCGACGCGGCGGCCGGTCGCCTCCAGCGTCAGGACATAGCCTTCGCTGGCGAGCACCACCGGGGTGATCAACGCCTTCGCCGCTTCGGCGACGGCGTCCAAGTCGAATTCGATCAGCGGATCGCCCGCCGCGACGCGCTGCCCCGCTGCCACCTTGGCGACGAAGCCCTTGCCGCCGAGCGCGACGGTTTCGAGACCGATGTGAAGCAACAACTCGGCGCCATTGTCCAGCCGGAGCGTCACGGCATGCGCAGTGGCGGGAACCGACAGGATCTCGCCCGCCGCGGGCGCGCGTAGCACCCCTTCGATCGGATCGATGGCGAAGCCGTCCCCCATCATCCGCTCGGCGAACACCGGGTCGGGGACCGCCTCCAGTGGCGCGAGCCACCCGGCGAAGGGAGCGACCAGCTTCACGACTTCAATCATCATGCCACTCACGGAATCAATTCTACGGCGTCCACTGCCCAGACCGGCTCGACGCCCTTGGCGGTATAGCGGATGCACAAAGTCTCGTTGCCCGGACGCGGAGCGATCTTGCCGACCAGCCGGGTCAGGCCGGGATTGCCCACCGCGGGAGCGAGCGGAAGCACCGCAACGCGCGGTCCTTCGCAGGTCCCGGCGCGCACTTCGAACTCGCCGTCGGGGGTCGCCGGGGAAGCGAACTTTATCCCGTCAATGTCCTTGCCGACCTGGAAGTTGAACGGGATCTGCCCGACGGTGATCGCGATCTGCTTCGCGTCGCCGACCGGGGCCTTCTCCCATTGCCAGCACGGATTGAACAGATCGGTGACGAAGACCGCGCGCTTGCCGGTCGCGGGATAATCGTCTTCCAGCGCGAGCACGACGCGCTTGGTGCAGGTCTCGAGCATCTCGTCGCTGCGCCACCGCATCCGCTGCGCAGTAACGGTCTCCGCCAGCGCACCAGGCAATACGCGGCCGCCGTGGAACGCGGCTGCGTTGAGTTTGGCAGGAAACTTCACCGTGATCGGGCCGCGATAGGCCGGCGACTTCAGGGTCACCGGGCTGCCGTCGGTCGTATAGCGGATCTCGAGTCCGGACTGGTTGGCGAGCGTCACCGTCGCACCGTCACTGCCCGGCGTATGGGCGTAGCTGGGCGTCACTGCGAACGCGCTCGTCGCGGGACGCAGGCCAAGCGGCCGCATCCGATCCAGCTGCGGAATCAGCCGATCGACGAATGCGCCGTAATCGCGCGGTGCCTTGGCCGACCAGCCGATCTCCGCGATCGCCGAAGCACGCGGAAAGGTCATCCACGCCGAGCGTTCCTCGGTGCGGATATGCTCGGCCCACAAATTGGCCTGGAGGCCGAGGATATGGTGCTGCTGCGCGGCGGGCACTTCGGCGGGAACGGGTTCGAAATTGTAGATGGCCCGCAAGTCCATCACGTCGAGACGGCCCGGGGGCTCATTGTCGCCTGCACCCTGGCGGTGATCGAAATAGAGCGTCGGCGAGGGACTGAGCACGGCATCGTGCCCGGCCTTGGCCGCAGTGATCGCGCCTTCGACGCCGCGCCACGAAGTGATCGTCGCGTCAGGTGGCACTTCGCCGCCTTCGAGGATCTCGTCCCAGCCGATCAGCTTGCGCCCGCGCCTGGTGAGATGTTCGCCGATGCGGCGCATGAACGCCGCCTGGAGCGCGGCCTCGTCCTTGATGCCGAGCGCCTTCATTCGCGCCTGGATCGTTGCCGAGCCTTTCCACTGCTCCTTGGTCGCCTCGTCGCCGCCGACATGGACGTAGCGCGACGGGAACAAGGTGATCACTTCGTCGAGCACATCCTCAAGGAATCCGAAGGTCTTGTCGTCGAGATTGTAGAGCCAGGGAAACACTCCCCAATCGCTCTCGGTGCCCGGCGGGATCGGCACGCCGGTGCCGAGTTCGGGATACGCCCGGATCGCGGCGAGTGCATGGCCCGGCATCTCGATCTCGGGGACGATCGTGACGTTACGCTGCGCAGCATAAGCGACGATGCTGCGGATCTCGTCCTGCGAATAGAAGCCGCCGACCTGCGGGAGCTGCGGCGCACCCGCCGCGGTGGCAGGATGCCGCCAGCCGGAGATGGCGGTGAGCTTGGGATATTTCTTGATCTCGATCCGCCAGCCCTGATCGTCGACCAGATGCCAGTGCAATGTGTTGAGCTTGTTGACCGCCATCCAGTCGATCAGCTTGCGCACATAAGCGGGCGACTGGAAGTGGCGCGCACTGTCGAGCATCAACCCGCGCCAGCCGAAGCGCGGCGCATCGGCGACACCGAATGCCGGAACCGACACGGCGCCCTTGCCCGGCGCCTGGGTCATCGCCTGCCACAAGGTGACGGCGCCGTAGAGCAGACCGGCATCGTCCCCCGCGGTGATGACGGCCCCGCCCGGCATGACTTCGAGCCGATAGGATTCGGCCTTGCCCGTGGCTGCGCGGACGAAGCGGATCGACCCCGCTCGCTCGCGCGATCCGATCGCAAGCTTGAGCCCGCGCGTTTCTGCGATCAGCGCGGCGAAGCGTTCCGCCGCAACGCGCGCGCCGGGATCCCCCGCCGGGACGAGCAAAGCGGTCCGGGCGCCGAGCGCGAAGCTGCCCGATTCGCCATGCAGTTCGGCCGGCAAGGGCAAAAGCTTGGGGACCTGCGCCGCGACTGGCGCAGCGACAAGCAAGGCGCCCAGCGCGACCAGCGATCGAGAAAAGAAAATCAAGCGAGGCTCCCGACGGTGGACGGCCAGTCTAGGCGGTTTCGCGGCGGGCTCAATCGACTGCCCGCCGCGAAATCCGCAGAAAAAGCGAGCGGCGGGGAGACGATCGCTCGAAACCCCGCCACCCGTCAGGCGCCTTGCGGCGCTATCAGAAGTTGACGTTGACGGAGGCAAGCGCCCTCCGGCCGGTGCGATAGACCCCGCGCGGCAGGCGCGGCGTATTGGCATAGGCATAATATTCGCTGTCGGTCAGGTTCATCCCCGAGACGGTCAGCCCGATATTCTCGGTGATGTTATAGGTCGCCGACACGTCGACATTGGCCGTGCCGCGGACATACATCTGATCGCCGCGATCGATTCCGGTGAAGTATTTCGACCGCCAGGTATACGTCCCGCGGATCGAGACCGGGCCAGCTTCGAAGAACGGGCTCAGGCTCGCCTGGTGCCGCGAGTTGAACGGCAGATCCGCGCCATTCTGACCCTCGCCATCCGAATAGGTGTAGTTGGCGAGGATGCCGAACCCATAAGGCAGGCTCTGCTGATAGGCGACGGCAAAGCCCTTCACCTGCGCCGAACCGGCATTGAATGGACGGCTGATGTCGTAGTTCGTGACGATCCCGCGCGACGTGTTGAAATGCGCCTCGGACACAGTGCGCGTCAGGATGTAGTTGGAGATGCTCTTGTAGAAGATTTCGGCGGACAGGATCGCGCGCGGCGCGAGATACCATTCGAGCGACGCGTTGAAATTGTCCGATTCATACGGATCGAGATCGGGATTGCCGCCGCCGCCGGTCTGGATCGAATCGGCCAGCCAGAACGAGTTGGTCATGTCCGAGTAATTGGGCCGCGCGATCACCTGGGTTGCCGCCGCGCGGAAGATCAAGTCGCGCTTGAGGTCGATCGCGATGTTGATCGTCGGCAGGACGTTTTCATAGGTCTTGCTCGTGGTCTGCCACTCCCAGTTCGCGGCGACCGCGCAGGTGCCCGAGGTGCACACATAGCCCCCGCTCTCGCTGGCGGTGTGGACGTAACGCGCACCGATATTGCCGCGCAGCGCGCCCTGTTCGAAGTTGATCTGGGCGTAGGCGGCGTGGATGTCCTCGGTCACGTCCCAATTGCCCGCGGCGAACTCGACCGCAGCGAATTGCGACGGCGTCGGCACCGCCCCGCCGCCCGGCACCCAGCTGCCGCCCTCGACATAATCGACCATCGAATTGCCGTCGATCTTGAAGCGGCCGGTCATCTGGTCGTTCACGCCGTCGAAGCCGCGCAGATAATTGTCGCGCACCTGGCTCGGATCGAACAGCGAAGCAGAGGCATTGACCCCGGCGACCGTGACGCCGGCATAACGCTGGCCGGTTTCGTGGCGTCGATATTTATAGCCAAGCTGCAAGCTCTTGAGGCTGCCGTCGAACTTGAACGTCAAGTCAGCCTGGCCGTAGCGCTCCTTGTCGCTGGTCGGCTTCTCGACGAGATTGCCGCTCCAGCCCGGATCGGTCGCGAACGCCGCCGGATTGCCGAGCACGTTGGTGGTGTAGCTGATCGTGCCGGGGCTCTTGGGCGCGCCGCTGATGTCGACGGTGTAGTTCGCCCAGTTGAGGAATTCGAGGAACACCTGCTTCTTGGTGCCGCCATCGGCGTCGGACATGCCGCCCTCGACATTCAGGTTCCAGTTGACGCCTTCCCAGCCGACCTGGCCATGCCAGGTCTCGGAGTGCATCTCGGCGGTGCGGTATTGCGCGTCGAGCACCGACAATGCGTTGTTGAAGGTTGCCCCGGTGACGATCCCGTCCTGGACATTGAGCCCGGTCAGCCGGCCTGCGCTGTTCCAGGTGTTGCCCGGAAAGGCGTACATCGACTGGTTGAGATTGTCGTAGGTCGCGTCGATGCGCAGATAGTCGACCCCGACGGTCAGCTCGGGCACCGGCCGCCACTGCGCCGCCGCCGAATAGGTCAGCCGTTCGCGCCCCTGCTCGAAATAGGAAGTACCGAATGCGTTGGGGAACACCGCCTTGGGATTGGCGGCGAGCGTCGTCGCGCAGGTGCCGGCGCAAAGACCCGTATATCCCGGCGCCCCTGGCGTCGGCGGGGGCAGCGAACTCGTGCCCGCATCGTTGCGGCCATTCCAGAAATCCGCGGTGATCGTGCCATAGGCCTCGATGCCATCGCGGCGAAGCTGGTCCTTGGCGCGCTGGAACGAAGCGAGCAGGCCGATCGTGCCGCTCTCATTGCGCCAGCTGACCAGCGCCGATCCCTGGACATCGCCCTTTTTCGAGCGGTCGTTGTAGAGATAGCCGAGTGTCCCGGCGATCGTGAACGGCTTGAGATCGAGCGGCTTGCGCGTGACGACGTTGACCGTTCCGCCGATCGAGCCTTCGTCGATCCGCGCCTCGGGCGACTTGTACACGTCGACTCGGTTGACCAATTGCGGCGCGAGCAGCGCATAGTTGAAGGTGCGACCCGGCGAATCGAGGATGAACCAGTCCGCCGATGCGACCGTCTGGCCGTTGAGCAGGGTGCGGTTGAGCGCCGGATCGGTGCCGAGGATCGAGACCTTCTCGCCCTGGCCGAACTGCCGATCGACGGTGACGCCGGGAATCAGCGTCAGCGCTTCGGCGACATTGGTATTGGGGAACTTGCCGACATCCTCGGCCGAGATCGAGTCGATGATCGAATTGGCGTTACGCTTGGTTTCGATCGCGGCGGCCAGCGAGGCTCGATAGCCGGTGACGACGACGTCCTCACCTTCCTGCGCCTCGGTCGAGGCCGGCGCCTGATCCGCCGTCTGTGCGTGTGCGGCACCCGAAAACAGCGCAACCGCGCTGGCCGTGCCAATGAGAAGAGCCCGTATCCTCATATCTCGTCCCCTTTATGATCCCAGTGGCATGTCTTTTTTATACCAGTTGCATACCATTCCACAGACCATCCGTCAGACCAATAGGGGCGTCAAGAGGGATTCTTTCACAAATGTTACGCCGCCGCGCATTTTTTGGGTAGCTTGTGGTATGTTATTGGTCTTAGTATTGCCCTTCACTCGACCTGCGCCCAATGGTGGAAACCGAAATGCCGCTTCTGGCCGACAAGATACGACCCCTCGACGGAACCGGTGGCGGCCCGCTTTACCGGCGGCTGGAAGATGCGCTGCGCGATGCGTTGCGCGATCAGGTGCTCAAGCCCAATGAGGCGCTGCCGGCCGAGCGCGATCTCGCCGCGGATCTTTCGGTCTCGCGGATCACACTGCGCAAGGCGCTCGACACGCTCGTCAACGAAGGCCTGCTCGTCCGCCGCCATGGCGCCGGCACGTTCGTCGCCAGCCGAGTCGAGAAGCAGTTTGCCAAGCTTTCGTCCTTCTCCGAAGATATGGCCGCGCGCGGACGCACGGTGCGCAGCGAATGGCTCGGGCGTTCGTCGGGCGCTGTCACCCCGGATGAATCGCTGACGCTGGGGCTGAGCCCGGGCACGCCGGTATATCGTTTCAATCGCATCCGCTTTGCCGACGACACGCCGATGGCGATCGAATATTCGACGATCCCCGGTTTCGGGCTCGACAGCGAGGAGGGCGTCGGCGCGTCGCTCTATGCGGCGCTGGAAGGCACCGGCAATCGCCCGGTGCGCGCGCTCCAGCGGCTGCGCGCCGTGCTGTTCAACGCCGAACAGGCCAAATTGCTAGGGATCGATGCCGGCGCCCCGGGGCTTTATATCGAGCGCCGCGGGTTCCTGACCGATGGCCGGGTGATCGAGGCGACGCAAAGCTGGTACCGCGGCGATGCCTATGACTTTGTCGCCGAACTCGACATACGGGGTTGATGTAGTGACTACGAAGATGTTCGAGGAAGCAGGCGAAGCCGCCGCCGTCGTGCGCCGCCAGCTCGCCGCCAATCAGATCGCGGTGACTGCGCTCGCCGCCCAGCTTCGCGCGGAGCCCCCGCGCGGCGCGCTGACCTGCGCGCGCGGCAGCTCGGATCATGCCGCGACCTTCGGCAAATATCTGATCGAGACGCGGTTGGGCGTGCTGACCACTTCAGCCGCGCCTTCGATTTCGTCGGTCTATGGCGCCTCGGCAGACCTGACGGGCATGCTGGCGATCGGCATCTCGCAATCGGGCAAGAGCCCCGACATCCTTTCGGCGATGCGCGCCGCCAAGCAGGGCGGCGCGCGAACGCTGGCGCTGGGCAACACGGCGGACTCGCCGCTGGCCGAAGAGGCCGACACTTTCCTGCCGCTGCACGCCGGCGCCGAACTCAGCGTCGCGGCGACCAAATCGTACATCGCCAGTCTCGCGGCGCTGTTGCACCTCGTCGGCGAATGGGCAGGCGATGGCGAGATGCTCGAAGCGCTCCACAATGCGCCGGCGCTACTGGGTCAGGCCTGGGCGGCGGACTGGTCGCCGATGGTCGAGCGACTCGCAAACGCGCAGGGGCTCTACGTCATCGGCCGCGGGCTCGGCTTCGGGATTGCGCAGGAAGCCGCGCTCAAGTTCAAGGAGACTTGCGGGCTCCACGCCGAGGCGTTCAGCGCCGCAGAGGTCCGCCACGGACCGATGGCGTTGGTGGGCCCCGATTTCCCGTTGCTCGTCTTCCGCCAGGGCGACGAGACCGCCGACGGCGTCGACGAACTCGTTGCCGAAGTGGTCGCGCGCGGCGGCGACGTGCTGGTCAGCGGCGGCAATGTCCCCGGCGCGATCCAATTGCCGCACCCGGCCGCGCACCCGGCGATCGAGCCGATGCTCCAGATCCAGGCATTCTACCGCGCCGCCAACGCGCTTTCGCTGCGGCGCGGGTTCGACCCCGACCGCCCTCCCCTGCTCGCCAAGGTCACCGAAACCGTCTGATGCTCACTGCTCTGGTCAATGGCCGCGTCCTCCGCGCGGGTGCTCTTCGTGACGGCGAGGCGGTGCTGGTCGATGGCGACCGTATCGCCGCCGTGGTTCCTGCAAGCGAGATTCCCGCCGATGCGGCGCGACATGATCTCGCGGGCGCGATGCTCCTTCCCGGCTTCATCGACACCCAGGTCAATGGCGGCGGCGGCGTGCTGTTCAACGATTCGCCCTCCGTCGAAGGAATCGCCGCGATCGGCGCCGCGCACCGGCGCTTCGGCACCACCGGCTTCCTGCCGACGTTGATCAGCGACGACCTCGACGTGATCCGCGCAGCGGTTGCCGCAGTCGATGCGGCGATCGCGCAGGGCGTACCGGGTGTACTCGGCATCCACATCGAGGGTCCGTTTCTCAACGTCGAGCGCCGGGGAATCCATCGGCCGGAAAAGATCCGCACGCTCGACGACGAAGGCATCGCCGTGCTGACGTCGCTCAAGCGCGGCCGCACCCTGGTGACGCTGGCTCCCGAGCGAACCGATCCGGCGACGGTCCGCCGCCTAACGGAAGCTGGCGTGGTCGTCGCGGCCGGGCACAGCAACGCCACCTACGAACAGTCGATCGCGGCGGTCGAGGCCGGCGTCACCGGCATCACGCACCTGTTCAACGCGATGTCGCCGCTCACCTCGCGCGCCCCGGGCCTGACCGGCGCCGCGCTCGAACGTGCCGAACTGATCTGCGGGATCATCGTCGACGGACACCATGTCAGCCCCACCACGCTCGGCATCGCACTGCGCTGCAAGCCTCCCGAGCAGTTGATGCTGGTCACCGACGCGATGCCGACGGTCGGGAGCGATTCGGCGGAGTTCGTGCTCCAGGGGCGGCCTATCCGCGTCATCGACGGGATCTGCAGGGACGCCGATGGCACGATTGCGGGCTCCCACCTCGACATGGTCTCGGCGCTCGCCAATTGCGTGAAGATGCTGGGGACTTCGATTGAAACCGCCGCGTGCATGGCCGCGCACGCACCGGCCACCTTCCTCGGTCTAGCCGACAGCCTCGGCGAGATCGCGCCGGGCTACCGCGCCGATCTCGTCGCGGTCGACGCGAAATTTTCTGTGGTGGAAACCTGGATAGGCGGCGTCGAAAGTCGGGACCCGGCATCCACGAACAGGCGACAACACTCAGCCGTCGACGCCGCCTAGGGACTGGGCGGCTGCATGGGGGCCGGGCTGTCCCTCCACCGGTCGTGCGGCTCTTAGAACACACCATTGGTCGCGCGATCGCGGACGTGCAGGTAACGCTGGTTGAAATCGCCGACATCGCGCAGGCGATGCCAGTCGGGAAAGCTGATATGGCGCCGGTTGCGCACGATCAGTCCCTCGGCCTCGAGCATCTTCAAGACACGATTGACGTGCACCGGCGTGAGGCCGGTGGCGTCCGCGAGCTGTTCCTGGGTCATCGGCAGCTCATAACCATGATCGGGCCGGGCCGCGCCGCCCGCTTCCAGCCGCAACGCGAACTCGCACAGCAGATGCGCGAGCCGGCTACGCGAATCGCGGCGACCGATATTGAGCACCCATTCGCGAAATACCGAAGCCTCGACGAGCGTAGTGACGAGGATCGCGCGTCCGACATTGGGCCGTTCGAGCGCGATCTTCTGGAAGGCTTCGATCGGCACCTCCGCGATTTCGCCGCGCGTCAGCATCTGCACATTATGGTCGGAGACCTCGAGAAAGAGGTTCTGGAAGTCGAGTGCTTCGCCGGGTACGTGCAGCCCGATGATCTGGCGTGCGCCATCGCCGGTGACCTTCTGACGATACGCGAAGCCCGAGATCAGCACACCGCAGGCGCGCGGGCGATCGCCTTCGCGGACGATATAGGTGCCGGGATCGAGTTGGCGTAGCTTGTTTGGCAGGTGGAGCAACGCCTCGCGGTCCTCGCGCGAAAGCGTCTGGTTGGCCTCCAGCCTGGATACGAGGCCCGCAAATGGATGATCGGTGTCCGCCACGTGGCTCTCCGCATAATCGGGGGGAGCGCAAAGCATCTCTCCGCCGCCAACGCCGAATATCATGGCTGACGATTGTCAAGCATAGCATGGTGCAAGCGCATCGCCAAACCTAGGTTAGTTCGCCCGTACCCAATGATCGTCTAGAAAATACTCTGACCACGCTTGTCCGCAGCATCGCTTTATTTGCGGGGCCAACGGCGACACGGCGGGATCGATCCACGCGGCCGATCATTCGTGTCCCCATGCCGATAGCAGCTACTCTGTTCGATCTCGACGGAACCCTCGTCGACAGCAACGACTTCCACATCCGCGCATGGCACCAGGCTTTTGACGAGGCCGGCTTTCAGATCGCGCTCGACGCGATCCGCGGCCAGATCGGCAAGGGTGCCGACAATCTGGTGCCGACGCTGCTTCCCGATCTCACCCGGGACCAAGTGAAGGCGCTGGCCGAGGCAGAGGGCACGATCTTCGAGCGCTTTCTCGAGCAGATCCGGCCCTTCCCCCACGCGCACGACTTGCTCGCCCGCGTCCACGCCGCCGGGGCAAAGGTGGTGCTCGCCTCCTCGGCGAGCGGCGAGCAGCTCGATCATTATATCGACTTGATTGGCGTGCGCGGCCTGATTCACGACGCCACCAGCAACGACGATGTCGAACGCTCCAAGCCCGATCCCGATATCTTCGCCGCCGCACTTCGCCAAGCCGGGGTACCGCCCGAACAGGCGATCGCGATAGGCGACACGCGCTGGGACGTGCTCGCCGCGGCCCGATGCGGCGTGCGTACGATCGGCGTCCTTTCGGGCGGGATCGCCGAATCCGAACTCCGCGAGGCCGGCGCAATCGCAATCTACGCCGATGTGGCCGCGCTGCTCGACGATTTCGAAGCCTCGCCGCTGGCCCGCTAGCCAAACCCATGTCGCGGCTCTATCGCCGCGCGCATGGCAACCGAGCTCTACGACCTCACGGTCCCCGTCTTCCAGCGCGGCTTCAAGGCAATGGCCGCGTTCCTCGAAAAGGCACGCGCGCACGCCGACGAACACGGCATCGCGCATGACGATCTGCTCACCGCGCGACTCTATGCGGACATGGCGCCCCTCGCCTCGCAGGTCCAGCGCGCCAGCGACGCCGCAAAATTCGCGGCCTCGCGGCTCTCTGCGATCGCGCCGCCCGCCATGCCCGATACCGAAGCGAGCTTCGACGAACTCCAGGCGCGCATCGCCGCCACGGTCGACTTCCTCAGTTCGGTCCCGCGCGAAGCGATCGACGGCCGTGAGGATGCAGATGTCGAACTCAAGACGCCGTCGCGCAGCTTCCAGTTCAAAGGCCTGGGCTACGTCCAGGGCTTCGCACTCCCCAATTTCTATTTCCACGTCACCACGGCCTACGGAATCCTGCGTCAGCAGGGCGTTCCGCTCGGCAAGATGGACTATCTGGGGGGCATCTGATGGCACGGATCGCAGTGATCGGCGCGGGCGCGATCGGCGGCACGCTCGCCGCCTGGCTCGCCCAGTCGCACGACGTGACGGTCTGCGCCCGCTCGCCGCTCGCCGATCTCGAGATCGAGACCCCGGGACGCACGCTCCGGGCGGCGCCGCGCATCCTCACCGATCCAGCCACCGCCGCGCCGGTCGACTGGGTGCTGGCGACGACCAAGACCTATGATTGCGCCGCCGCCGCGGCGTGGCTGCCCGGGTTGATGGGTCCGGACACGCGGCTCGCGGTGATCCAGAACGGCGTCGAGCAGCGCGAACGCTTCCCGATGGTGGCGCCCGAGCGGACGGTGCCGGTGATCATCGATCTTCCCGCCGAGCGCACCGCGCCCGGCCGCATCGTCCAGCGCCGCGACGGCACGATCCTCGTTCCCGAAGGTGCTGCGGGCGCGGCGTTTGTCGCGCTGTTCGCGGACACCGTGATCGCCGCCGAGACCACACCCGATTTCGTCACCGCGGCATGGCGCAAGCTCGCGATCAACTGCTCGGGGATCGTCAGCGCGATCACCCGGCGCCCGGCCGAAGTCGCCAATGACGAAGGCGTGGCGGAGGTGATGCGCGCGCTGGTGCGCGAATGTATCCATGTCGGCCGCGCCGAGGGTGCGGCATTGCCCGACAAGCTTGTCGACCAGGTCGTCGAATGGACGCGCAAGGCGCATCCCGACTCGGTCAATTCGCTCCACGCCGATTTCGTCGCGGGCCGCCCGATGGAGCTCGACGCACGCAACGGCGTGATCGTGCGGCTTGGGGAGAAGCATGGCATTCCGACGCCGCTCAACCAAGCATTGGCGGCGGTGTTGGCGGCGAGCAGAAGCTAGCGATTCAGAGCGACAGCCCGGCCTCGCCTTCTTCCTGATCAGATCTCCACGATCCGCGTTGCCAGCCGCTCGGCTTCGCCGCGGTCGTGCGTCACCATCAGGATCGGCAGCGCGAGTTCGTCGCGCAATCGCTCGATCAGGCCCATAATTTCCTCCCGCCGCGCACGATCGAGCGACGACAGCGGCTCGTCGAGCAACAGGAAACGCGGGTTCGACAGCAGCGCCCGCCCGATCGCCACCCGCCGCGCCTCGCCGCCTGAAAGCGTCCGCGGCCAGCGATCGAGCAGCCCGGCGAGCCCGAGCAAGGCGATCGTATCGTCGACGTCGATCGCGCCGGCCCCTGCCCGCCAGCCATAGAGCAGATTGGCGCGCACCCGCCGGTGCGGGAACAGTCGCGGCTCCTGAAAGACATAGCCTGCGCGGCGCTGCTCGGGGGGCAGGTCCACGCCGAGCGCAGCCTCGAACAGCGCCTCGCCGCCGACGCGAACATGCCCGCGATCGGGTTCGATCAGCCCCGCCACCATGTTCAGCACGCTGGTCTTGCCCACGCCCGAGGGACCGAACAGCACGGTCAGTCCGTCGCCGCTCTCGATACGGCAGGCGATCTCGGTCTCGCCGAGCCGCTTGGCGATATGCACGTCAAAGGACATGGAGCCCCCGCCCCGCGCGCCGCGCGAGCAGCTCCGACACGATCAGCGCCGCCAGCGAGAGCAGGACCGATATTCCCGCCAGCCGCAGCACCAGCGCCTCGCCGCCGGGGGTCTGCAGCGCGGCATAGATCGCCAGCGGCAAGGTCTGGGTCTCGCCGGGCACGTTGGAGACGAAGGTGATGGTGGCGCCGAACTCGCCCAGCGCGCGAGCGAAGCCGAGAACCACGCCCGCAATCACCCCCGGCAAGCTGAGCGGCAAGGTCACCGTCCGGAACGTCCGCCACCGCCCCGCGCCCAGCGTCCGCGCCGCCTGTTCGAGCCTCCGGTCGACACTCTCGATCGACAGCCGGATCGCGCGCACCATCAGCGGCAGCGCCATCACCCCCGCCGCAACGGCGGCGCCGGTCCAGCGGAACAACACACTCACGCCGAACCAGCTCGCCAGCCAGCTGCCGATCGGCCCGGCGGGCGCGAACGCGAGCAGCAGCAGCCAACCGGTCACCACCGGCGGGACCACCAGCGGCAGATGGACCAGCGCGTCGAGCAGCACCTTGCCAGGGAAGCGCCCGCGCGCGAGCAGCCAGGCCAGCCCGAAGGCCAGCGGCAGGCTGACCAGCACCGCCACTCCGCCCACCTTGAGCGACAGCGCGACGATCCCCCATTCCTCGGCGGTCAGCATATCAAGGCGCTGTGAACCCGAACCGCGCAAAGATTGCCCTGCCCGCCCCCGACAGCAGGAAGCGGCGGAATTCCTCGGCGTCCGGGCTGGTCGCGGTGCGCAGCCGCGCCAGCGGGTAGCGGATCGGCGGGTGGCTCGCCGCGGGCAGCATCCGCACCGCGCGCACGCGCTGCGAAGCGCGGGCATCGGTGGCATAGACCACGCCCCATTCCGCCGCGCCGCGCTCGACCAGCGCCAGCGCCGCACGGACATTCTCGCCGCGCACCACGCGCGGGGCGATCGCTTTCCATAGCCCGAGCCGCGTCAGCGAAGCCTGTGCGTACCGCCCGGCGGGCACCGAAGCCGGATCGGCCAGCGCCACGCGCCCCGTCGCCAGCAACCGCGACAACGGAAGGTTTGCAGCAGCCGGCGCCGTCGACGGTTGCACCACCACCAGCCGGTTGCCGACGAGGTTCGCACGGCTCCCCGGCGCGATCAGCCCGCGGCGCTGAACGTCGTCCATCCACGGCTCGTCGGCCGAAATGAACAGGTCCGCCGCAGCGCCGGCCGCGACCTGCCGCGCCAGCGCGGACGACGCCGCGAACGAGAGCACCGGCCGGGCATGGCCGAGCCGCGCCCAGGCATCGGCCGCGGTGTTCAGCGACTCCTGCAGGCTCGCCGCCGCAAGCACCAGCGGCCCGCGCTGTGCCGCATGCGCGCGCGGGCCTGCAATCGCCGCAGCGCCCAAGCCGATCAGGAAGTGGCGCCGGTCGATCATCGCGCGCTGCTATGAAGCACGCCTGGCACGGAGAGCAAGGACCCCGGACGCTCGCCGCGGGTTGAGCAGGCCGGAGGATATTGCATGACACGGACAGGTCTGGCGCTGGTAACCGGCGGATCGAGCGGAATCGGCCTCGAGCTCGCGCGCTGCTTCGCCGAGGACGGTCACCGGCTGATCATCGTCGCGCAGGACCGCGACAAGCTCGATCGCGCCGCCGCCGAACTCCGCGCCGCCGGCGCGCCGCACGTCGACGCCTGGTCGATCGATCTCGGCGCGCCCGATGGCGGCGCGAGGCTGTTCCACGAGACCGAGAAGTTCGCCGGCCTGCCCGATTTTCTATGCCTGAACGCAGGCACCGGCGCCTGGGGCGATTTCGTCGGCCAGAGCGACCTCTATCTCGAACTCCAGTCGATCGCAGTGAACATCACGTCGGTTGTCCAGTCCGCGAAGCTGTTCCTGCCGGCGATGGTCGCGCGCGGCTCGGGGCGCGTGCTGATCACCTCGTCGGTGGTAGCGCTCGGCCCTTCGCCGCGGCTCGCGGTCTATTCGGGAACCAAGGCGTTCCTGCGCAACTTCGCCGAGGCGGTGCGCGACGAGATTGCCGATAGCGGCGTGACGATCACTGCGCTCATGCCCGACCTGACCGAGAGCGGCTTCTTCGAGCGCGCCAAGGTCGACCCCGAGTCGCTGACTGCCAGCGAGCCCAAGGCGGACCCGGCGACCGTCGCCCGTGCCGGCTACGCAGCGATGCTCAAGGGCAAGGACCATATCATCGCCCCTGCCCTGACCGGTAAGGTCAAGGCCGCAGCAGCGCGGTTGCTGCCCGACGCGCTGGTGACGAAGTTCGCGCGCGCGGATTAGGTTCGCGCGCGCGGCGGCTTGCGCCTCGAACCCTCAGCGGCGTTCGCGCAGCGCAGTCTTGAGCTGATCGGGCGTGAACGGCTTGGCGAGAAAGCGGACGTCGGGGCTTTCAGCGGCGTTGAGATCGGTCTGCGCGTAGCCCGTGATGATCAGCGCCGGAAAATCGGGGTGATCGCCGCGGACCTGCCGCACCAGTTCGGCGCCCGACATGCGCGGCATCGCATAATCGGTGATCAGCAAGTCGAACGCCGACGGATCCTGCCGGAACAGCTCGAGCGCCTGCACCCCTTCGGTGACGTGGATCACATGGTGCCCCAGATCCTCGAGCAGCGCCGCGGTGGTCGCGCGGACGCCGTCATGATCGTCGACCAGCAGGATATTCAGCGCCGCGGTCGCATCCATGGACTCGTCCGGGACTGCGAGAACCATATCCGTCGTGGTTTCCGGCGCACGCGGCAGCCAGATTTCGACGCTGGTACCCTTGCCGAGCTCGCTGTCGACGCGGACTTCGCCGCCCGATTGCTGGGCAAACCCGTAGACCATGCTGAGCCCGAGCCCGGTGCCCTTGCCCACCGGCTTGGTGGTGAAGAAGGGTTCGAGCACTTGCTGGATCAATTCGGGCGCGATTCCGCAGCCGGTGTCGCCGACACCGATCACGACATAGTGGCCGGGCTGCAGGCCAGTGCGGCCGACTTGCTCGACGATCTCGCGATCCTCCGCGACGACGGTGACCACGCCGCCCTCGGGCATCGCATCGCGTGCGTTGATGATCAGGTTCATCACCGCGAGCTCGAGCTGCGCGGAATCGGCATAGACCGGCGACAGTCGATCGGAGAGATCCCATTTGAGCTCGACCATCCCGCCCAAAGTGTGTGCGAGCAGGCTCGTCACCGATTGCGCCAGGCGCGTGATCTGGATCGAGGCCGGCTCGAGCTTCTGGCGACGCGCGAAGGCCAGCAGATGCTTGACCAGCTCGGCCCCCTGCTCGGCCGCATGGCGAGTCATGCCGACGATCTTCGCCTGGTCGTCGGTCAGCGGAACGCGGCGCTCGATCATGCCCAGCCCGCCGAGCACCGCGGCGAGCAGGTTGTTGAAGTCGTGCGCGATGCCGCCGGTGAGCTGGCCGATCGCATCCATCTTGCGTGCCTGGGTGAGCTGACTCTCGAGCTCCTTGCGATCGGTCACGTCGAGCAAGGTCCCGGCAAACTCGACCGGATTGCCGAACGAATCGCGCAGCAGCACTGCCTGGTCGAGGAAGTGCTTGTAGTGGCCATCGGCGCACTGCCAGCGATACTCGACCGACAGCGACTGGCCCGAGCGGCGCGCGCCCAGCGCCTCGACGGCGCGTTCGCGGTCCTCGGGATGCAGCCGTTCGACCCACAGGCCCGGCGCGGCCTGGATGTCCTCGAAGGCATAGCCGGTGAGCGCGGGGAAATTGCCGCTGACGAACTTGGGAATCCGCGGATCGGCGTCGACTTCCTCGAGATAGAGGATGATCGGCAGCGATTCGATGATCGCCGCCTGGCGCTGCTCGGCGAGGCGGAGTTCCTGCTCGACGCGGAGACGCTCGGCATTGGCGCGCAGATTGGCGTCGAGCAAAGCCTGCTCCTGCCGCGCCTTGCGCTGGATTTCGCGCCGCATCAGGTACAGATCGACGAACACCGCGACCTTCGAGCGGATCACCACCGGCTCTACCGGCTTGAACACATAATCGACCGCGCCCATCGAATAGCCGCGCAGCAGATGCTGGCTCTCCTTGTTGACCGCCGAGAGGAAGACGATCGGCACGCGCTTGGTCTGCTCGCGCGAGCGGATGATCTGCGCGGTCTCGTAACCGTCGATGCCCGGCATGTAGACGTCGAGCAGGATCACTGCGAATTCGGTCTTGAGGAGCTGGCGCAGCGCCTCCTCGCCCGAATTGGCGACAACGACGTCGGCGACGTCTTCGAGCACATGCTTGATCGCCAGCAAATTGCGCTCGTCATCGTCGACGACGAGCACCTTGGCGCGATCTTCGGCGGCTTCGGGTTCGGTCACCAGCGTTGCCTCGGCGATCGTCGCGGTGCGGGGCGGCGGAATCTTCGCGCTCATTCGCACCTCAGGTCCGCTCTGCCAGGATCAGGCCGCCGTCCGCCGCCGCGTCGCGCGACCGGCCGATCCACACCCGCAGCAACGCCAGCAGCAAGTCGATGTCGACGGGCTTGGCGATATAGTCGGAAGCGCCGGCGTCGAGGCATTTCTGCCGGTCGCCCTTCATCGCCTTGGCGGTCACTGCGATCAGCGGCAGATCGGCGAGCTCGGGGCGCTTGCGGATCTGCTGCATCGTCTCATAGCCGTCCATTTCGGGCATCATGATGTCGATCAATGCGATGTCGATCCCCGGGGTCTGCTCGAGGATGACGATGCCGTCCCTGCCGCCTTCGGCATGGAGCACTTCGACGCCATAGCTCTCGAGCACGCTGGTCAGCGAGTAGATGTTGCGGATGTCGTCGTCGACGATGAGGATCCTGGTGTCCGAAAGCTCGGGCACCGCGCGCGCCGCCTGGACGACCTGATCGGTCTGTTCCGGAACCAGCGCCACGACCTGGGGCGACTCCGAAACCCGCTTGGCGAGATCTTCGAACACCGCCACCAGCGCATTGCGATCGGCCGGCTTTTCGGTGACCCCGAACGCGCCGAGATCGATCGCCTTGCCGACCTTGTCGGCGCCCGAGATGACGTGGATCGGCACGTGCCGCGTCTGCGGATCGTGCTTGAGCAAGTCGAGCAGCACGAAACCGTCGATGTCGGACAGGCCGAGATCGAGCGTGATCGCGTGCGGCTGGAGCTTGCGCACCATCGCCAGCGTCCCCGCGCCGGCGCCGGAGACCACGCCCTTGAGCCCGGCGCCGCGCGCGATGTCGAGCAGGATCGAGGCAAAGGTGGGGTCGTCCTCGACGATCAGCACGAACGGCTCGCCGGCCAGATTGTCGCGATCGTCGCTGAGATCGAACGGACCTGGCAAGGCAGTCGGCACCGTCGCACCGCTATTGTCGTAGCGCGCGGGCGTGCCGGTCTGGACCAGCTGGGCGGGCGCGATCGCCTGCAGCGGCACGAACAGGGTGAAGGTCGAACCCTCGCCCGGCTTCGAGCGCACCTGCAGTTCGCCGCCGAGCAGACGCGCGATCTCGCGGCTGATCGACAGGCCGAGCCCGGTGCCGCCATATTTGCGGCTGGTGGTGCCGTCGGCCTGCTGGAACGCCTCGAAGATCAGCTTCTGCTTGTCCTGCGGGATGCCGATGCCGGTATCGGTGACGGCGATCTCGATCGCAGTGTCGACGCCGCGCAGCACCGGATGGTTGGTGCTCCACCCCTTGGTCGCGGCGCGCAACGCGAGCGTGACGCTGCCCTTGGCAGTGAATTTGAACGCGTTCGACAGCAGGTTGAGCACGACCTGCTGGAGCCTTTTCTCGTCGGTGCGGATCGCCGCCGGCAGGCCGGGATCGAACTCGACGATGAAGTCGAGGCTCTTGTCCGCCGCGAGCTGGCGGAAGGTGCGCTCCATGTGCTGCTTGAGCCCCGCCATCGGCATTTCGCCGATCTCGATCGAGACCGTGCCCGACTCGATCTTCGACAGATCGAGAATGTCGTTGATCAGGTTGAGCAGATCCGACCCGGCGCCGTTGATCGTCCGCGCGAACTCGACCTGCTTGTCGTTGAGGTTGCCCTGCGGATTGTCCGACAAGAGCTTCGACAGGATCAGCAGCGAGTTTAGCGGCGTGCGCAGCTCGTGGCTCATATTGGCGAGGAATTCGGACTTGTACTTGGAGGTCAGCGCGAGCTGCTCGGCCTTCTCCTCGAGCGCGCGGCGCGCCATCTCGATCTCGAGATTCTTGGCTTCGACCTGCTTCTTCTCATTCTCGAGCAGCTGCGCCTTTTCCTGCAGCTCCTCGTTGGTGTTGTGCAGCTCTTCCTGCTTGGTGGTCAGCTCGGTCTGGCGCGCCTGCAGCTCCTGGGTCAGCAGCTGCGACTGCTTGAGCAGCCCCTCGGTGCGCATCGTCGCGGCGATGGTGTTGAGCACGATGCCGACCGACTCCATCAGCTGGTCGAGGAAGCTCTGGTGCGTCTCGTTGAACTCGCCGAACGAGGCGAGCTCGATCACTGCCTTGACGTCGTCCTCGAACAAGGCGGGCAGGATCGCGACATTGGCCGGCGCGGCATGGCCGAGACCCGAGCCGATGCGCAGGAAATCGCTCGGCACATGCTCGAGCACGATCGCGCGCTTGTCCGCCGCGGCCTGGCCGACCAGCCCTTCGCGTAGCGCGAACTTGGCCTTGAGCGCGTCCTTGCTCTCGGCGCCATAGCTCGCCGCCAATTCGAGCACGGTATCGTCGCCCTCGCGGGTGGTGACGTAGAACACGCCATATTGCGCGTTCACCAGCGGCGCGAGCTCGGACATGATCAGGTTCGAGACGGTGGTGAGATCGCGCTCGCCCTGCAGCATGCGGCTGAACCGCGCGAGGTTGGTCTTGAGCCAGTCCTGCTCCGCATTCTTCAAGGTCTGGTCCTTGAGGTTGCGGATCATCTCGTTGATGTTGTCCTTCAGCGCGGCCATCTCGCCCGAGGCTTCCACTGCGATCGAGCGGGTAAGATCGCCCTTGGTCACCGCGGTCGCCACATCGGCGATCGAGCGAACCTGGTTGGTGAGATTTGCCGCGAGCTGATTGACGTTATCGGTGAGATCGCGCCACAGGCCGGCGGCGCCCGGTACGCGTGCCTGGCCGCCGAGCTTGCCTTCGATGCCGACCTCGCGGGCCATGTTGGTCACCTGGTCGGCGAAGGTCGCGAGCGTCTCGATCATGAAGTTGATCGTCTCGGCCAGCGCGGCGATCTCGCCCTTGGCGTCCACCGTCAGCTTGCGCTTGAGGTTGCCCTGCGCCACCGCGGTGACGACGTCGGCGATGCCACGCACCTGATTGGTCAGGTTGGTCGCCATCAGATTGACGTTGTCGGTCAGATCCTTCCACGTGCCGCCGACGCCGGGCACCTGCGCCTGGCCGCCGAGCTTGCCCTCGGTGCCCACTTCGCGCGCCACGCGCGTCACTTCCGATGCAAAGCCGTTGAGCTGATCCACCATCGTGTTGATGGTGTCCTTCAATTCAAGAATCTCGCCCTTCACGTCGACGGTGATCTTCTTCGACAAATCGCCGCGCGCCACCGCGGTGGTCACGTCGGCGATGTTGCGAACCTGGCCGGTCAGGTTCGCGGCCATCAGATTGACGTTGTCGGTGAGATCGGCCCAGGTGCCGGCGACGCCGCGCACCTGCGCCTGCCCGCCTAATTTGCCTTCGGTGCCGACCTCGCGCGCCACGCGCGTCACTTCGGAGGCGAAGCCGTTGAGCTGATCCACCATCGTGTTGATCGTGTTCTTGAGCTCGAGAATCTCGCCCTTCACGTCGACCGTGATCTTCTTCGACAAGTCGCCCAGCGCCACGGCGGTGGTCACGTCGGCGATGTTGCGCACCTGGCCGGTAAGGTTCGCGGCGAGATCGTTGACGTTGTCGGTCAGATCCTTCCACGTCCCGCCGACGCCCTCGACCTTCGCCTGCCCGCCGAGCTTGCCTTCCGAACCGACTTCGCGCGCCACGCGAGTCACTTCCGAGGCGAACGAGTTGAGCTGATCGACCATCGTGTTGATCGTATTCTTGAGCTCGAGGATCTCGCCCTTCACGTCGACGGTGATCTTCTTGGACAAGTCGCCGCGCGCCACCGCGGTGGTCACCTCGGCGATGTTGCGGACCTGGCCGGTGAGATTGCCCGCCATCAGATTGACGTTGTCAGTCAGATCCTTCCACGTGCCGGCGACGCCTTCGACCTGCGCCTGCCCGCCGAGCTTGCCCTCCGAGCCCACTTCGCGCGCCACGCGCGTCACCTCCGAGGCGAAGCCGTTGAGCTGGTCGACCATCACGTTGATCGTGTTCTTCAGCTCGAGGATTTCGCCGCGCACTTCGACGGTGATCTTCTTGGAAAGGTCGCCCTTGGCCACGGCGGTGGTCACGTCGGCGATGTTGCGGACCTGGCCGGTGAGGTTCGCCGCCATCAGATTGACGTTGTCGGTGAGATCTTTCCACGTGCCGCCGACGCCGGGAACCTGCGCCTGCCCGCCGAGCTTGCCCTCGGTGCCCACTTCGCGCGCCACGCGCGTCACCTCCGAGGCGAAGCCGTTGAGCTGATCGACCATGACGTTGATCGTGTTCTTGAGCTCGAGGATCTCGCCCTTCACGTCGACGGTGATCTTCTTCGACAGATCGCCCGACGCCACGGCAGTGGTCACTTCGGCGATGTTGCGCACCTGGCCGGTCAGATTGTCGGCCATGAGGTTGACGTTGTCGGTCAGATCCTTCCAAGTGCCCGCCACCCCCGGCACCTGCGCCTGCCCGCCGAGCTTGCCCTCGGTACCCACTTCGCGCGCCACGCGCGTCACTTCCGACGCGAAGCCGTTGAGCTGATCGACCATCACGTTGATCGTGTTCTTGAGCTCGAGAATCTCGCCCTTCACGTCGACGGTGATCTTCTTCGACAAATCGCCCGACGCCACCGCAGTGGTAACCTCGGCGATGTTGCGCACCTGACCGGTGAGATTGTCGGCCATCAGGTTCACATTGTCGGTGAGATCCTTCCACGTGCCGGCGACACCCTCGACGCGCGCCTGCCCGCCGAGTTTCCCCTCGGTGCCGACTTCGCGCGCCACGCGCGTCACTTCCGATGCGAACGAATTGAGCTGATCCACCATCGTGTTGATCGTGTTCTTGAGCTCGAGGATCTCGCCCTTCACTTCGACGGTGATCTTCTTGGACAAATCGCCCGACGCCACTGCGGTGGTCACTTCGGCGATGTTGCGCACCTGTCCCGTGAGGTTGGTCGCCATCGCGTTGACGTTGTCGGTCAGATCCTTCCACGTACCGGCGACGCCGCGCACGCGCGCCTGGCCGCCGAGCTTGCCCTCGGTGCCCACTTCGCGCGCCACTCGGGTCACTTCCGAGGCGAACGAGGCGAGCTGCTCGACCATGGTGTTCACCACCTTGCCGATCCGCAGGAATTCGCCCCGCAGCGGACGGCCATCGATCTCGACGGTCATCGACTGCGACAGGTCGCCCTTGGCCACCGCGCCGATGACTCGCGCGACTTCGGCGGTCGGCTGGACCATGTCCTCGATCAGTTCGTTGACCGAGCGCAACTTGGCTTCCCAGCCGCCGGTGGCGCCGCGGACATGGCCGCGCTGGGTGATCTTGCCTTCCTTGCCGACGACGCGCGACAGCCGCTCATATTCGGCGGTCATCGCCTCTTCCATCGCGACGACTTCGTTGAACAGCGACGCTATCTCGCCATCGGTGCCCGGGAGGTCATCGGGGAGGCGGACGCTGAAGTCGCCGCGGCGGAAGCTGCGGAGCGCGGCGACGAGTTGACGGCGATCGAGGGTGTCGCGAGTAATTTCGACAGTCACCTGGCACTCCTGGCAAGAATCCCGCACGATCGACGCCGCCGAACGGCCCCCCGGCCGGCACCTGCATAGCAACAGCATTGCTGTAGGAAAAGTGAACGCGTGCACGGATTTGGCGCGGGTTGTGGGGGTTTGCCTCGATAGCCCGGAAGCGCCGCGAAACCAGAGGAAATGGCGCCGACGCGCACGTCCCGACCGCCGGTCAGGCAGCCTCGGCCGCGCCGCCGAGCGCGACTTGCTCGACCCAGCAATCCATTTGCCCGGCGATCTTGCTGAGCAGCCCGGCGTGATAATGCGTCACGTCGGCAATCTCGTCGTCGCGTTCGATTAGATGCGCGAGATCGAGCACCCAGACGTTTTCCGGGTTCTCCCGCGCCGCCTTGCGCCACACCGCGTTGAAATGCCGCGTGCGCTCGGGGCTGTGATTGTGGCCGAGGCGATATTTGTCCTCGGGCGCATCCTCGGGCGGCAGCACCACGAGCATCCGCAGACCGCGCTCGATCAGGAAGATGCAGGTGCGGATCACGCACGTCTCATAGAGCCCGATGTCGAGCAGATGCCATTGGTCGCCCCAGCGCCCGTCGAGATAGTCGACCGTCGCGCCATAGACCAGCAAAGGCGGGAAATGCTGGTCCGCGTGGCTGCCGTCGGTCATCATCCGCAGCGCGAACACGCGCGGGTGATTATCGAATTCGATCGCCGGGCGGAAGCGGCTGAAATGCGCGATCCCGCCCGATTGGCAATCGAACATGATCCGGATCGCAGGTTCGGCCGCCACCGTCGGCAGCTGTTCGGCGAAGAGCTGGCCGCGCACCTCGGGGTCGTGAAAGCTGCAATCCTCGATCCAGTCGGGCACGGTGCGGCCGAAGCGGCTGTCCCAGGCGCTGGTATCGATCGCCGGCCAATGCTCGCGCACCTTGCCGAGCGCATATTCCTCGACGCCCATGTGCATGACGCGGCACGAGAAAGTGAAATGCTTCAGCCGCTCGGCCGCGCGGTCTACCATGACGAAGCCGACCAGCCCGTAGCGCCCGTAATCGTCCCAGGCGAAGATCGACCAGCTGTCGAAGCCGACAACGTCCATCACGTCGCTTAGGAGATCCGCCTGCTCGACCCGCGAGCCGCTATAGTTGAGCTGGTTCGAACGATTGATCAGCTCCACGATGCGCGGGGCGAAGTCGAGATTGTCCATCAGATAGGGCGCGCAGGCGCGGATCCCGCAACCGCGCAGGAAATCCTCGTTCGACACCGTCCCTGCCGCCACGCGGTCGCGCTTCTTGCGCTCGAGCAGGCGATAATCGTCGAGGCGGCTGCGGGCACCGGTCTGCAGCGCGAGCAGCCCGGCGAGCTGGTCATCGGCATCGGCGCGGGTGATGTCGAGCGTCTGGATCTCGGGCAGGCAATGGCGCACCTCGGCGAGGTTCAGCGCATTGTCGTCGACGAACAGCACGTTCGCGGGGCGGAGCTGCATGTCCTCGATGATCGCCTGGATCGCCGCGGGCTTTGGCGTGAAGTCGATGTGCGGGAAGACGAATTCGTCCCATAGCCCGTGCCCGATGAGCGCCGCTTTCGCCGTCGCCAGATCGTTCTTCGAACAGATCGACGAAACCACGCCGCGCGCGTTGAACCCGCGGACCAGCTCGGCGCGATGCGCGAGGAGCGCTATAGGATCGCCGTCGGCGAGCGTGCCGCGCCACAGCGTGTCGTCGAGATCCCAGATGATGAGCTTGATCGGTGCGGTCCACATCCTCTCATTGTAGGACGGCCGCGCCTGCTGGCGGCATCGGGCGCAAGCGGTTAGGGGCTTGCCATGCTGCGACTCTCCGGACTCTATCTGCCGCTCGATCATGAACCCGAGGCGCTGCCCGCGGCGATCGCCTGGCGGCTGGGCATCGAGCCGACCGATCTTGTGCGCTTCTCGATCTATCGCCGCGGCAACGACGCGCGGCGGCGCAATGCGATTCAACTGGTCTATACGGTGGATGTCGAGCTGACCGACGAGGCGACGGTGCTGGCGCGGCTTTCCGGCGACAAGGACCTGAAGCCGACGCCGGACATGACGTACAAGTTCGCGACTCAGGCGCCCGCCGATTGGAACGGCCTGCGGCCCGTGGTGATCGGCGCAGGACCGTGCGGACTGTTCGCCGGGCTGATCCTCGCCCAGATGGGGTTCCGCCCGATCATCCTCGATCGCGGCAAGGTGGTGCGCCAGCGGACCAAGGACACCTGGGGGCTGTGGCGCCGCGGCGAGCTCAACCCGGACTCGAACGTCCAGTTCGGCGAGGGCGGCGCGGGCACATTCTCGGACGGCAAGCTCTATTGCCGGGTCAAGGATCCGCGTTTCCTCGGCCGCAAAGTGCTCGAAGAGTTCGTGCGCGCCGGCGCGCCCGACGACATCCTGTGGGAGGCGCACCCGCATATTGGCACCTTCCGCCTCGTCACCATGGTCGAGAGCATGCGCCGCACGATCGAGGAACTCGGCGGCGAATATCGCTGGGAGACGCGCGTCGACGATGTGGAACTCGAGCGCCTGCCCGACGGCAAGCAAGGTCTGCGCGGGCTGCACCTCCACGACGGCAGTTTTCTCGAGGCCGATCATGTCGTTTTGGCGGTGGGCCACAGCGCGCGGCCGACTTTCGAGATGCTTCACCGCCGCGGAGTGCATCTCGAGGCCAAGCCGTTCTCGATCGGCGTGCGCATCGAGCATCCGCAGAGCTGGATCGACCGCGCGCGCTTCGGCAAATGCGCGGGACATCCCGACCTCGGCCCCGCCGCGTACAGCCTCGCGCATCACTGCGCGAACGGCCGCACCGTCTACAGCTTCTGCATGTGCCCGGGCGGACGCGTGGTCGCGGCGACTTCGGAGGAAGGCCGCGTCGTCACCAACGGGATGAGCCAATATTCGCGCGCCGAATTCAATGCCAATTCGGGGCTGGTCGTGGCGATCGACCCGGCGCGCGACTATCCGGGCGGCCCGCTCGCCGGGATCGAACTCCAGCGGCATTGGGAAGACCTCGCCTTCGTCGCGGGCGGCTCGAATTACCACGCTCCGGGACAGAAGGTCGGCGACATGCTCGCCGGGCGTGCTTCCACCGAGCTCGGCGAAGTCGTCCCGTCGTACAAGCCTGGGGTGACGATGACCGATCTGACGCAATGCCTGCCCGACTATGCGATCGAGGCGTTTCGCGAGGCGCTGCCGGTGTTCGGCCGCCAGATCGCCAATTACGACCACCCCGATGCCGTGATGACCGGCGTCGAGACTCGCACGTCCTCGCCGGTGCGGATCACCCGCGGGGCGGACTTTCAGAGCCTCAACGTCGCGCGGCTGTTCCCGGCGGGCGAAGGCGCGGGCTATGCCGGCGGCATTCTTTCGGCGGCGATCGACGGAATCAAGACGGCGGAGGCCGTCGCGCGGAGCATCATGGCAGGCTAGGTCTGTTTCATTTGGGCTGATTCTTGTTCCCCTGCGAAAGCAGGGGTCCAGGATCACGAGCGGTGCGCTCTGGGCTACTGCGTTCGCAGGGGAACTGACCTGCTTCAACTTGAATGGAATCGACTCCAGTCGAGCCCCCCACCGTCATCCCCGCGAAAGCGGGGATCCATCTCCCCGACGTTCCAGAGTTACGACGGCTGTATTTGCAGCGGGCGGCGAAGATGAATACCGCTTTCGCGGAAAAGACATCTGGTTATAGATCAGCTAAATCAGATGCTTGAATGGGTTCGCAATCCAAGTCGGACTAGCTCTTGCAATGTAGGATTTCGCCTGCTGATATCGATGCGCTACCATCAGGCGGCCGCTCTTTGACACTATGGACCCGACCAAAATCCAAGCGCGTCCGGGCCGGACCTTTTTAAATTCCGGCATGGCCCGTTCGTCGCTCGAACATGCGCGACAGTGTGACCCTGGTGTGACTTTCCGTCCGCAAGACGCGCGCGGCTCCCATCCGAGTCCGCAACCTAATCCAGTGCCCGGCGCGCGGCATATTCGATCCGCGCCGTGTCCATCCGCGGCGAATTGGCGAGCACCCATTCGGCCAGCGTCTGCACCGGCTGCAGAAAATCGCGGCCCAGATCGGTCAGCGCATATTCGACCTGCGGCGGCGTCACCGGGGTCACCGTGCGCGAGACGAAGCCGTTCTCCTCGAGATCGCGCAGCGTCGACGCGAGAACCTTCTGGCTGATCTCGCCCACGTCGCGGCGCAGTGCGTTGAAGCGGCGCGGCCCCTGCCCGAGCACGCGCACCACCAGCATCGACCATTTGTCGCTGATCCGCGCAAGCAGACGGCTGATATGCTCACAGCGCGCGCTATCCCCGGCGCAGGCGGTATCCACGGGGTTATCTAGTGTCGCCAAGGTGCCTCCTTGTTGGGCTGAGGCAACACCTAGTAATCAGGTTACCTCGAGAAACCAACATACACGAGGTTACCATGACTGCTAAGCCCCGCATTGCAATTATCGTCGGTTCGACTCGCCCTACCCGTTATGCCGATGCGCCGACGCAGTGGATCCTGGCGCAGGCGCAGGCCCGCGGCGATCTCGATGTCGAGGTCGTCGATCTGCGCGATCATCCGTTGCCCTTGTTCGACGAGGTGGCTTCGAATCTCTGGCTGCCCAGCCAGAACCCCGAGGCGGTCCGCTGGCAGGAGACGATCGCCCGCTTCGACGGCTTCATCTTCGTGGTCGCCGAATATAACCATTCGATCACCGGCGCGCTCAAGAACGCGCTCGACCAGGCCTATAAGGAGTGGATCCGCAAGCCGTTCACTGCGATCGGCTATGGCGGGACCGGGGCGGTGCGCGCCGTCGAGCATCTGCGCATGATCGGCATCGAGCTGCAGATGGTCTCGACCCACGCGACGATCCATATCGGTGGCGGCGACTTCATGGCAGTGCATCCGGCATTCGGGAACAAGCCGATCGAGGAAGTCGAAGCCAGCCTGCTGCCGTCCACCAAGACCGCGCTGGACGAATTGCTCTGGTGGGCCAAAGCGACGATCGCCGCCAAGGCAGCCGACGCCTGACTTGAGACTCGGACGTGCAGCATCGCTGCTGCACGTCCGTGATCACAGCAGGCCTTGCTCGCGATACCAGGCAGCGGTCGCCGCGAGGCCGGCATTGGTCTCGACTTGCGGTTTCCAGACATCCGCCGGCGGGCGGCGCGCGGCGTTGATCACCCAATCCTCGTGGCAGAAATAGGCGACACGATCGGGGGTCAGCTTGGCGCCCTTGCCGCGCACCAGTCGATCGAGATGCGCGCCGGCCATCATCAGCGGGCGCGGCAGCGCGATCGCGGCGACTCGCTTGCCGATCGCGGCACCGATCGCCAGCCCGAATTCCTTGTGCGCCCAGCCATTCTCGCGGCCGTCGTCGCAATCGAACGAGCGGCCGGAATTGTTGCCGCCGGTCAGCGCGAGCAGCAGCCGGCCGAGATCGCCGACTTCGATCACCGAGAGCCGCCCGCCCGGCGGCAGCAACGCGATGCCCTTCTTCGCCAGCTTGAACAGCTCGAGCATCTCCATGTCGCCGGGGCCGTATATCGCCGGCGGGCGCACCACGATCGTGTCGAGCAGCGACTCTTCGACCAAGTGCTCGGCCTCGGCCTTGGACCAGCCGTAATCGGACATGCCGGGCTCGCGCGCCGCGAGCGACGAGACATGGACGAAGCGCCGGACGCCCGCATTCTCGGCAGCGGCGAGGATGTCGCGGGTGCCGTGGATGTTGCCGGTGACGAAGCCTGCGCGATCGGGCGCGTTGACCACGCCGGCGACGTGGATCACGGCGTCGGCGCCGGCGCAAAGCCGCGCGAGCGCCGCGCCGTTGCCGAGATCGCCCGCCACCCATTCGATACGGGCACGCGGCGCCTGCTCCCGCCGGGTGAGCGCGCGCACGTCGTGCCCCGCACCGGTCGCCAGTGCGATCAGGCGCGTTCCGACGAAGCCCGTGCCGCCGGTGATGGCGAGAATGGCCATCTAGAGCAGCGCCATGTGGCTGCGATGGACCAACGTCGAGCGCGGCGCATAGCCCAGGATATCGGCATGTTCGTCGCTGCGCCGGCCAACCAGCCGGGCTGCATCCTCGGCGGGATATTCGGCGAGCCCGCGCGCAAGCGTCCGACCATCGGGCCCGGCGATCGCCACCAGATCGCCGCGCGCGAAATCGCCTTCGACGCGCGCCGCGCCCGCCGCGAGCAGACTCTTGCCGCCGACCAGTGCCCGCGCCGCACCCGCGTCGACATGGATCGTGCCGCGTGCCGTGAGCCCGCCCGCCAGCCAGGCCTTGCGGGCAGGCGCCGCCTTTTCGGCGACGAACAGCGTGTGCCTCGCGCCTGTCGACAAGGGCCGCTCGACTCTACCCGAAGCAATAATGAGATGCGCCCCGGCGGCGTTGGCGATTCGCGCCGCCTGGATCTTGGAGACCATCCCGCCCGAGCCCATGCCCGAGGCCGAGCCCGTGTCCGCCATCGCCTCGACCGCGGCATCGATCCGCTCGATCCGCGCGATATGCTGCGCGCCGGGCAAGGCCGGGTTGCGGTCGTAGAGCCCGTCGACGTCGGACAGCAATACGACGCCCTGCGCGCCCGCCGCCTGCGCCACCCGCGCCGCGAGCCGGTCATTATCGCCGAAGCGGATCTCCTCGGTGGCGACGCTGTCATTCTCGTTGAGCACCGGGACCACGCCGAGCCCGAGCAGCCGATCCAGCGTCGCCGCGGCGTTGAGATAGCGCCGGCGATGCTCGAGATCGTCGAGCGTGACGAGGATCTGCGCCGCGGTCAGCCCTTCGGCGCCTAGCATCTCTGCCCACACCTGGCTGAGCGCGATCTGCCCGACCGCTGCCGCCGCCTGGGCATCCTCGAGGCTGGCGCGGCCTCCCTTGGCAAGACCAAGCCGCCGCGCACCCAGCGCAATCGCTCCCGACGACACCATTGCAACCTGCTGCCCGGCGCGGACGCGCTCGGCGATGTCCGCCGCGATCCCCGCGAGCCATTCCCGCCGCACGCCGCCGTCGGGACCGACGAGCAGCGCCGAGCCGATCTTGACGATCAGCCGGGGGCAGGTAGCGGGGGGGAAGAGATGCATGCCGCGCGGCTTAGCGTGGCGCAACGCCCGCGCCAATCAGTCGCGCGCGAAGATTTCTTCGTGAGGGATGGTGAAGCCCAGAGTCGGGATCGGGATGCCGCGCTCGCCGGAGAACATCTGGTCATGCCAGCCGCCTTGCACCAACCGCTCGCGCGTCCGGCACAGTTCGTTAACGGGATCAACAAATGCAATCGTCTGAACGCTTGCCAGCGCCTGATATTCGTCAAGTTTGGTGCCCTGATCGACCGTGCTGGTGCTTTGCGACAGAACCTCGATGATCACGGTGGGGTTATCGAGCACCTTGCTGCCCATCAGATCCTCGACGGAAGGCTGGTTGCAATAGATCGCGACGTCCGGATAGCGAACGTCGGTCTCGCTCACCTTGACAGCCATATCCGAGCCGTGCGGGCGACAACCACTGCCACGAAGCCTGATCTTGAGCCACGAGAATATATTGCCCTGGACCCACGAATGCTCGTGCGTGCCGCCTGTCATCATGTAGATCACGCCATCGTGAAGCTCGAACTTCTTGTCGGTTCCAAAATCGATTTCTAGGAATTCGTCCGCAGTGATTGCTCGATAGGCAGGATCATGGCGCATGCGGGCTTATCTAACACGGCCCGTAAGGGCAGACCAGAAGGTCTAAACCGGCGACCACTCGATCGCATCCCCGCCTTCGTCGTCGTCGCTCACCGCGCCCGCCTCGGCGCCGATCGCCTCGAGCAACTTGTCGAGCGCCCAGTCGACGCCGACTCCGCTCGCGCCGGAGATCGGGATCACTTCGCCGCCGCTGGCCTCCTCGAGCTCGGCCGAGAGCGCGGCGATCAGTTCGTCGTCGAGCGTGTCGATCTTGTTGAGCGCGACGATGACTCGCTTGTCGGTCAGCCCCGCGCCGTAATTCTCCAGCTCGTCGCGGACGATGCGATAGCTCTCGGCGACGTCCTTGTCGTTGGCGTCGACGAGATGGAGCAACACCTGGCAGCGCTCGATATGGCCGAGGAAGCGGTCGCCGACCCCCGCACCTTCGGCGGCGCCTTCGATCAGCCCGGGAATGTCGGCGACGACGAATTCGCGCTGCTTGTGGCGCACCACGCCGAGCTGCGGCCGAAGGGTGGTGAAGGCATAAGCGCCGACCTTGGCCTGGGCATTGGTGACCTGGTTGATGAAGGTCGACTTGCCGGCGTTGGGCAGCCCGACCAGCCCGGCATCGGCGAGCAGCTTGAGCCGCAGCCACACCCAGGCCTCTTCATAAGGCCAGCCGGTGCCGTGCTGACGCGGGGCGCGGTTGGTCGAGGTCTTGTAGCTGGCATTGCCGCGCCCGCCATCGCCGCCGCGCAGGAAGACGACGCGCTGGCCGATCTTGGTGAGATCCGCGAGCAGCGTCCGCTCGTCATCGTCAGCGAGAACCTGGGTGCCGACCGGCACCTTGATCACCAGATCGTCGCCGCCCCCGCCGGTGCGGTTCGCGCCCGAGCCGCCATGGCCGCGCGGCGCCCGGAAATGCTGGGTGTAGCGGAAGTCGATCAGCGTATTGAGCCCCGCCACCGCTTCGAAGATGATGTCGCCGCCCTTACCGCCATTGCCGCCGTCGGGTCCGCCATATTCCATGAACTTTTCGCGCCGGAAGCTGACCGCACCGGGGCCGCCGCCGCCCGAGCGCACGAAAATCTTTGCCTGATCGAGAAAATGCATAGCGGTCCCTATAGACCATGCCGGCCATCCGTCACCCCATGACAGGCGATCCGTCGTTTCGGGGTGGCGCACATCGGAACCGCGAGTATAGGCTCTTGCTTTACTGAGCGGCGCGCCTCGCGTCGGCAACAACAGGACAGGCGACCGCCGCACCGCATGAATTCGATCGATCGCTACATGACGCGGCTGATCGCGGTTCCGCTGATCTCGACGCTGTTGATTTCGGCGATGCTGCTGGTGCTCGACCGCATGCTGCGCCTGTTCGACTTCGTCGCGACCGAAGGCGGACCGGTCAGCGTCGTGTGGCGGATGCTCGCCAATCTGCTTCCCGAATATCTCGGGCTCGGCATTCCGATCGGGCTGATGCTCGGCTGCCTGCTCGCCTTTCGCCGCCTCGCCACTTCGTCCGAACTAGACGTGCTGCGCGCGGTGGGGATCAGCTACACCCGGCTGCTGCGCGTGCCCTATATGTACGCGATCGCGCTGGCGATCCTGAACCTGGTCATCGTCGGCTATGTCCAGCCGCGCGCTCGCTACAATTACGAGCAGCTCCGCTTCGAACTGCGCACGGGCGCGCTCGGCGCGTCGATCAAGGTCGGCGAATTCACCAATTTCGGCAGCCAGATGACGCTCCGCATCGAGAGCAGCGCCAATGAGGGCCGCGATCTCTCGGGCATCTTCGTGCGGATGACCACCAAGGAGGGCCCGGTCGCGGTGACCGCCGAGAAGGGCCAGTTCCTCCGCGCCGACGATCCCAACACGATCATCTTCAGGCTGACCAAAGGCACGCTGGTTCACACCGCCAAGGGTTCGGCGATCCCGCGCGTTCTAACGTTCGACACGCACAATCTGCCGATCCCGCTCCCCAAATACGAGCAGTTCCGCAAGCGCGGCGACAAGAGCCTCGAGCGCACGCTTCCCGAACTCGCGGTGCTTGGCAAGAGCCACGAAGTGACCGACGTGCAGCGCACCACCAGCCGCGCCGCCTTCCACTTCCGGCTGGCCGAAGTCGTATCGATGTTTCTGCTGCCGATGCTCGCCGCCGCGCTGGGGATCCCGCCCAAGCGCTCGACTTCGGCGCTCGGCGTGTTCCTGTCGATCGTGATGATCGTCACCTATCACAAGGTGAACGAATATGCGCAGGCCATCGGCAGCCTCGGCCACATCGACCCTATCATCGCGATGTGGGTGCCGTTCGCGTTCTTCGCCGGGCTGGTGATCTGGATGTACCATACCGTCGCCTATGTCCCCGGAGGCCAGCCGATTGGCGCACTCGAGAAGGCGTTCGCCAAGGCATGGAGCGCGATCCGCCGGCGCTTGCCCGGCCGCCGCCGCAAGACCACCGAGATCCCGGCATGAACCTGGTCAATTTCTTCCCGTCGCGCACGGTGTCGCTCTACATGGGCAAGATGTTCCTGGTGCGCACCTTCGCCATATTGGCGGGGCTGGTGCTCATCCTGCAGTCGCTCGACCTGCTCAGCGAATCGGGAAAGATCATGGCCTATGCCGGCAACGGCGATGCCGAGGTCCTGCGCTATATCGGCCTGCGCACGCCCCAGATCATCGCGACGTTCCTGCCCTTTGCGGTGCTGCTCGGCACGATCCTCGCGCTGTCGCAGCTCAACCAGAACAGCGAAGTCATTGCGATGAAGGCCTCTGGGCTGTCGGCACATCAGGTGCTGGCGCCGCTGCTGCTCGCCGCGTTCGGCGTGGCCACCTTGTCGTTCGCGTTCAACGACCGCATCGTCGCGCGTGCCACGTCGACGCTCGAACAGTGGAAGAAGGTCGACTATGGCCCGCTCCCCGTCGACCGCGGCGATCGTGCGAACGTCTGGATAAAGGACGGCAGCAACCTGATCTCGGTCGACCAGATCCGCGGCAAGGGCGACGCCGCGCAGCTCTACGGCATCAGCGTGTACGAGCGCAGTGGCCGGTCGCTTCGCGCGATCCTCACTGCGAAGCACGGCGTGCGCGACGGCATAGGCTGGCGCGTCGACGGCGCCCAGCGCTTCGACGTCGCCGCAGGCACGATCACCCCACTTGCCCCAGTGCGCATCGCCGAGGGCGTGCGGCCCGACCAGTTTACGCTGAGCTCCATCACCGCCGACGGGTTGTCCTTCGGCGCGCTGCGCGAAGTGATCGGCGACCTCAAGCTCGCCGGCCGGCCGACCAAGGCGCTCGAAGGCTCCTTGTGGCACAAGCTCTCGGGGCCGCTCTCTTCGGTGCTGATGCCCTTGCTGGGGGCAGTCGCGGCGTTCGGAATCGCGCGCTCAGGCAAGTTGTTCGTCCGGGCCGTGATCGGGATGGCGCTGGGCTTCCTCTATTTCGTCTCCGACAATTTCGCGCTGGCGATGGGCAATCTCGGCGCCTACCCGCCCTTCCTCGCCGCCTGGGCGCCGTTCCTGCTGTTCCTGATGATCGGCGAAGCGGTGTTGCTCAGGACCGAGGAATAGCGATGGCCAGGGGCGAACGTCTCGCACGGCTGGACGAGCGTCGCCTCGAACTCGAAGCGGAATATACCGTCGAACTCATCGCGGCATTGCAGGCTACGGCATCGGGAAAATGGGGGCTGTTTGACCATAATGGCGATCGCTGGACGCGCGTAGCCATTGCTCCGGTCATCGACAGGCTCGGCGAGATCGGCGAGGCAATCGACAAGGCCCGGGCACAACTCGACCTGCAGCCGTTCGAACTTCAACAGCAATTTCTTGCTGCACGAGGCAAGCCAGGCCCCCAAGCGGTCGGCGAACCCAAACAGGCTCGAGCCTGGCTCGATCGTCTCGCCCGTACCGGTGACAGCGCCAGCTGACTTCGCTTTACCCTAGCGGCGCGTGCCCATCGTGCTGCGGGCCAGCTGGTGGACCAGCCCGGGCAGCCCGGCATAGCTCGCTTTGTGATAAGGCGAATCGCGGTCGACCAGCGCGGTCAGGCGGCGATGCGCCTCGGCGAGGTTGTGATACGGCACGCTCGGCAGCAAATGGTGGAGCGCGTGATAGCGCAGCCCCACCGGCGCCCACAATGCGGGCAGCAGCCCCGGCGGCGGCACGTTGACGCTGTCGAGATATTGCGCGGTGACCGTCATCGCCTCGCCTTCATTCTCCCAGAGATGCGCGACCAAGGTGCGGATCTGGTTGATCACGGTGACCGCACCGATCACGCCGAGGAAGATCAGAAAGGCCCTGAGCGGGATCACGTTCGCCGCGGTCAGCGCGAGCAATGCGATCGCCCACAGGCTCGTCGCGATCTCCTGCATAAGCCAGCGGGTACGCTCGGCGCCCTCGGCCGGGCGGCGACGGAAGGAAGGGTTGATCACCAGTCCCGAATAGCGCTCGCGGACAATCCGGCGCAGCGGCGGCACGACCAGCGACAGCGGCGAAAGCACTGCATAGCGCAGCAGCAGGCCCATCGGCGCCAGCGCCGAAATGAGGACGAACAGCGGCAGCGACCAGGGCTTCATCAGCGCCAGCGGCAGATATTCGGGATCCTCGACCGTGCCGTAGCGGGTGCGCGCGTGATGGAGATTGTGGACACCTTCGTACATGAACGAGGGCACCATCAGCGGCACGCCGACCACCACATTCCACCCCAGCCGGAAGCCGGGCAAGTCGCTGTGCTTCAGATGGCTGATCTCGTGGATGAAGAGCAGCGCGCGATACAGCGCGAGCACCGCCACGGTGCCGGCGAGCAGCGCCCAGCCGGTCGACGGCGCCAGGATCGTCGCGGCGAGCGCGCCATAACCGAGCGCCGCGGAGGCCAGCATGTCGCCCCAGAAGATGGCGGGCCGTGCCTTGTGGAGGTCACGCGCGATCTCGGCCGCAGCGCGCAGCATCGCCTTGTCGTCGGCGATGCGCCCTGCGGCGGCACGCGCGGCGGGCGCTGCGGTTTCGCGCAAATCGAGTGCAACTGAGTGGTTCATAAGGGCATCCATTGCCTCCAGATAGTGGCTAGGATGGGGCAATAACAGGGGGATGACGCGGCGCAGCAGGTTCCGCTTGACAAGCACCACCCTCTGGCTGGACTTCGGCGCACTTCTCGCAAAGGCCGCCTGCATGCCCGCTCTCAGCATCCGCCCCGTCGTCACCAAGGCGGACACCAACGCTTTCGTCGAACTCGCTTATCGGCTGAACGGCGATGATCCCAATTGGGTCGCGCCGCTACGCAATGAGGTCAAAGCGACGATCGACCCGAAGAAAAACGGCTGGTTCAGCCACGCCGAGGCGCAGCTCTTCCTGGCGGAGCGCGACGGCAAGGTCGTAGGGCGCATCTCGGCGCATATCGATCGCCTCGCGCTCGAAATGCCGCCCGAACAGGGTTTCGGCCCAGGCACGGGCTTTTGGGGGCTGCTCGAGACGGAAGATGCCGAAGTGGCGAAGGCAGTGATCGCGCAGGCCGAGGCATGGCTCCGCGACAAGGGCATGACGCGCGCGCTCGGGCCCGTCAGCCTGTCGATCTGGGAAGAGCCGGGTCTGCTGGTGAAGGGCCACGACCATCCGCCGACGGTGCTGATGGGGCACCATCCCGCGCGCTATCAGGGCTGGATCGAAGCGCTGGGCTACGCGCCGGCCAAGAAGCTGCTCACCTATGATCTCGACATCACGCAGGAATTCCCGCCGCTCGTCCAGCGCATCATCGCCGCCGGCGAGAGGAACGCGAAGATCCGCATCCGCAAGGTCGACAAGTCGCGCTTCGATCAGGAGGCCGCGATCATCCTCGCGATCCTCAACGATGCATGGTCGGACAATTGGGGCTTCGTCCCGCTGACCCAGCCCGAGATCGACGATGTCGGCAAGAAGCTGAAGCCGCTGGTGTTCGAGGACCTGATCATGATCGCCGAGCTCGAGGGCGAGCCGGTGGCGTTCATGGTCACCCTGCCCGACCTCAACGAACCGCTGAGGCCGCTCAAGGGCTCGCTCCTTCCCTTTGGCTGGCTCAAGCTGCTGCTGTGGCTGCGCAAGCCCAAAGTGCGGACGATGCGCGTGCCGTTGATGGGTGTGGTGAAGCGGCTGCAAAGCTCGCGCATGGCGAGCCAGCTGGCTTTCATGATGATCGAATATATCCGTCGCGAGGCAGTCCCCCGCTACGGCGCGAGCCGCGGCGAGATCGGCTGGGTCCTCGACGACAATCAGGGGATGATCGCCATCGCCGAGACCATCGAGAGCCGGATCAACCGCGAATATCTGATCTACCAAAAGGCGCTCTGAGCAACAGCCCGCGGCGGGAACGCCGGACGCCGCGGGCTGCTCGTGTCTTACTTGCGCGGTTCGCCGGCGGGATCGACCCCGCTCCGCGCGATCCATTCGGCGCGGGTGCGGCACACCTTCTGGCGGCGATGGCTGCCGGTGGGGGTTTCGACGACGCAATAGCGGTCGGCCTTTTCCGCCTTGGCGGGCGCCTTGGGTGCTTCGGTGGTCGGATCGACGGCGGCATAAGCCGGCGCGGTGGCGCTCGCGACGAGAACCACGGCGGCAATCATGGCGGCGGCGGCGCTCGAAACGCGGCCAGTAGTACGAGTGATCATTCCCTTAACTCCTCTGGATTTTGACACCAGGCGCTCCCTCGTTCCGCCTGCCTCCCATGCATTGCATCGGTCGTGCCAATTCGCAGATTTGTGTTATTTCAAATACTTAGCGATATGACACTTGAAGGTCACCGCCATAGCACGGCAATACACGCCAAAAGTTGGTGATCTAGCCGAACCGGTGTCCGGAAAAGGACATGGTAGTGTCCGGAAATGGCCGTACCGCCAGCCGAGGCGGGGTCGGATCAATGCCTCAGCGCAAGGTCACCCAGGTCGGGGCATGGTCGCTGGCGCGTTCGCGCCCGCGATATTCCTTGTCGACGCCGGCGCCGGTCAGCCGGTCGGCCGCCTGCGGGCTGAGCAGCAGATGATCGATGCGGAAGCCGGCATCGCGCTGCCAGCAGCCGGCCTGATAGTCCCAGAAGGTCCAGATCCCGCCGCCGGGGAAGCGCGTGCGCAGCGCGTCGGTCCAGCCTTGCGCGAGCAGGCTGCGGTAGCGCTGGCGCGATTCGGGTTGCGTCAGCGCATCGCTCGCCATTGCCCGCACCGAGAAGGTGTCGTCGTCATTGGCGATGACATTATAGTCGCCGGCGAGCACCACCGGCCGCTCCTCGGCAAGCAGCGCGCGGGCGCGGTCGGCAAGCCGGTCCATCCATTGCAGCTTATAGTCGAACTTGGGGCCCGGCTGCGGATTGCCGTTGGGCAGATAGATCGAAGCGACCACCAGATCGCCGATTTCGACTTCGATATAGCGGCTATGCGCATCCTCGGGATCGCCGGCGAGGCCGCGCTGGCGCTCGACCGGCTGCTGGCCGCGGGCGAGCACCGCGACGCCGTTAAAGCCTTTCTGCCCGTGCCAGACCGCGCCGTAACCCGCTTTCTCGATGTCGCCGACCGGAAGCGTCTCGTCGGCGCCCTTGAGCTCCTGGAGGCAGACCAAATCGGGCTTTTGTTCGTCGAGATATTCGAGCAGGCGCTCCATGCGCGCCTTGATCCCGTTGACGTTGTAGCTGACGATCTTCATTCCCGCTGGTTAGCGGCGTGCGCGGCGCAGCGCCAGTCGGGTCAGACCGAGAAGCTGGTACCGCAGCCGCAGCCCGAGGCGGCGTTGGGATTGGTCACCGCGAAGTGCGCGCCGCCGAGATTGTCGACGAAATCGACCTGCGCGCCGCGAACCAGGTCGAGGCTGATCGAATCGACCACGAGACGGACGCCGTCGGTCTCGGTGATGCTGTCATCCGCTTCGGCGGCTTCGGCCATGCCGAACTTGTACTGGAACCCCGAGCATCCGCCGCCCTCGACCGAAAGGCGCAGGATCGCCGGCTTGCCCTGCTTCGCGGCGATCGCCGCGACGCGTGCGGCGGCGGGGGGAGTCAATGCGATGTCGGGGCTGAGCATGGTGGCCATCCGGTGAAGATAGGATGGACGGCGCGACAGGGCAATGCGGCGCCCCTGTCGTCAACCGCCTGTTCTTGGTCATACGCGCGAATGCCGGGATCCAGGGCCACAGCCCCATCGCTCGTGGCGCAGCGCCACGGCCTTCGCCGAGGTCGCGGCTCGAGTTCGATGCAAACCGAGGCGCAGGTGGGGGCCGCCTCACGGACGACCCCTCCTCTCCTGCCTCTTACTTCGCGGGGCCGCCGACGCCGCCCTGCGCGGGGGCCGGGATCGCGGCCAGATATTCGCCGGTCTGGAGGAAGGGGATCGGGTTGACCGCCTTGCCGTCGACGCGGACTTCGTAATGGAGATGGCTGCCGGTCGAGCGCCCCGTCGAGCCCATCAGGCCGATCATCTGGCCGCGGCGGACGCGGCTATTGTCGGCGACGAGGATCTTCGAGAGATGGCCATAGCGCGTCTCGATGCCGCGGCCATGATTGATCTGGACGAGATTGCCATAGCCGCCCTGGCGCCCGGCATGGCTGATGATGCCGTCGGCAGTCGCGTAGATCGGCGTGCCGATCGTGCCGGGGATATCGACCCCGGCATGCATCGCCGCCGTGCCGCGGAACGGATCCGAGCGCACCCCGAAGCTCGACGTGAACAGCAATTTGTCGACCGGCTGCATCGACGGGATCGAAATCACCGTCTGCTCGAGCGCATCGAGCTTCTTCCAGGTCAGGAACAAGGCGCGGAACTGGGCATCGGCACTCTCGGCCGAATCCGAACCCGCAGCGCCGTCATTATTGTCGTCCATCGGCTCGTACGGGCCGCCCATCGCGCCGCCGCTCACGCGGACGAAGCGCTCGGGTGCGAGGCCGAGACGGCGGAAATGGCTGGCGGTCTGCTGGTAACGGGCCTCACCGGCGACGCGGGCCTTGCCGGCGAGCGCGACTTGGCTCTGCTCGACCTTGCGGAGCGGCGCGAGCATCTCGTTGGCGACGGCGCTGGTCTGCGGTGCGGAATCGGCAAGTGCCGCGTCGAGGGCGGCCGGATCGGACTTGCCCGAGAGCACTGCGGAGATCAGCGCCTGGCGCTGCTCGACTCGGGCGGCCTGGAGCTTGGCGGCCTGCTTCGCGGCAGCTACTTCGGCGTGCATCTGCGCAACCTGGGCGCGCATCTTGGCGACTTGGGCTTCGGGTGAGCCAGGAACCGCACTCACGCCGCTGACGGCGATCACGCCGGCCATCGCCTGCGACACGCCATAGCCCGAGAAAAGAACGGTGATCGTGGCGGCGCCAGCGAAAAGCGCCTGGGTGCGGCCGGCAATGCTGAAGCGGCGCAGGTCGCGTCCGTCATGGAAAATGAAATCGCGGGTGGCGAAAAATTTGCGGAACCGAGCGGCCAGTTTCGCATTCTTGTCATTGGTAGCGTTGGCCATGAGTCCCCGACATTTTCGGCAAGCGCTTACACCGATGCGACCCGGTGAATCGGCTTACGACAATTCCACTGTTCCATCAGCAGGCCCCCCGCTTCTGGACGCATCGTGGTTTGGCCTGAGAAATCAGGACGCCGCAAGGGCTTGATAGTAATCCCGCGTCAGACCGGCAGAGTCGCGCGCCGAGTCGTTGAATGGAGGTTTAATCAGACCTCCGAAATAGGTGCGGACAAGATGCTGCCAGGTTCCCTCTCGGTTAAAACCTTGTTCATCACAGCGTGATTCGAACCACCGCGTACCCGCTCCGACATGCCTGATTTCGTCATTCAGGATACGCGCCAAAATGCGGGAGGTCGCGATATCGCCGGTCGCCTCGAACCGCGCGATCGTCGCCGGGGTGACGTCGAGCCCGCGCGCCTCGAGCACCATCGGAACCACCGCTAGCCGTGCCAGCGCGTCATGCGCGGTCGCCGCCGCGGCGTCCCACAAGCCGTCATGCGCGGGCAACGCCCCGTAATGGCTGCCGAGTTGCTTGAGCCGACGATCGAGCAAAGCGAAATGCATCGCCTCGTCGGCACCGACCTGCATCCAGTCGTCCGTGAAGCCGCGCGAAAATTGCCCGCCGAACCGGCCGACCGCGTCGAACGCCAGGTCGATTGCCACGAATTCGATATGCGCGAGCGCGTGGATCAGCGCGATGCGGCCGCGCTCGGACCCACCCTTGCCACGCTTCGGCATGCGGTTGGGCGGGAGCAATTCGGGGCGGTCGGGCCGCGCCGGACGCGCGGGCATCGCGACGTCGAAGCGATGGTCGAGCCGGCCCAGCCGCCAGTCGCGCGCCGCCGCCCGCGCCGCCTTGATCTTGGCGCGCGGCTCGCCCGCGTCGAGCACTGCGCGTGCCGCTTCGGCGACACTGCGAGTCACGTGCCGAGCATCTCCTTCGCGGCGGCGAGCACGGCTTCGGCATGGCCGGGCACGCGCACCTTGCGCCACGCGCGGAACAGCGTGCCGTCGCTGGCAAACAGGAAAGTCGAGCGGTCGATCCCCATGTAGCGGCGCCCGTAGAGCTGCTTCTCGACCCACACGCCAAACGCTTCCATCGCCGTACCGTCGTCGGTGGCGAGCGGCACGGTCAATTGGTATTTTTCGGAGAATTTACGGTGCTTTGCGGCACTGTCCTTCGACACACCGACAAGTTCGACGCCCAGCGCGGCGAAATCCGGCATCAAGGCCGAAAAATCCTGCGCCTCGCGGGTGCAGCCCGCGGTATCGTCCTTGGGATAGAAATAGAGCACGAGCGGCGCGTTGCGATCGGCGAGCGCAAACAGCCCTTCGCCGCCGTCCAGCGTCACGGCGGGCAGCCGATCCCCGAGCTCGATCATCCTGGTCTCCGTCAGCCGCCGGCGCGGATTTGCGCCCAACAATCGCGAACCTCCTGCCGGGTCCGCTCGAACGAGGCAACCACTGCGTCCCAGCTTCCCAGCCCGACGGCGCGCGCAATCAACGCCTGCGTCGTCTCGCCCGGCGGCTGCGCATCGGGCGCGACCAGCCGCAGCGTCACCAGCAGGCGCCCTAGCAGATCATAGGCGTCGGCCATCGTCGGGGGCAGCAGTCCCTCGGCGATCAGCAGCACGATCGCATCGCGAAGTTGCGGCGCGAATGCCGTGCGATGCTGGAGCTGGAGCACGTGCACCGCGAATTCCAGATCGACCAGCCCGCCGGGCAGCAGCTTCGCGTCGAGCGGGCCCGCTGGCGGCTTGTGCGCCGCGATCTCGTCGCGCATCTTCGCGGCGTCGGCGAGGATATTGCGCTCCGGCCGGGCGCCGTTGAGAACGTCGTCGACGATACCCTGCACCGCGGCCCGGGCCGCCGCGGAGCCGAAGATCGGCCGCGCGCGGGTCAATGCCATATGCTCCCAGGTCCAGGCGTCCTCGCGCTGATAGCGGACGAAGGCGTCGAGCGAGACCGACAGTGGCCCCTGCGCACCCGAAGGTCGCAGCCGGGTGTCCACTTCATAGAGCGGCCCCGCCGCAGTCGCGACGGAAAGCGCGCCGGTTACCCGCTGCGCCAGCCGATTGTAATACGTCACTGCGCCAAGCGGCTTGGCGCCATCTGACTCCGCCGAATAATCGCCGGTGAACAGATAGACGAGGTCGAGATCGGAAGCATGGGTAAGCGCCCGCCCGCCCATCCGACCGAGCGCGAGGATCACCAGCTCGCTCTCAGGTACGCGGCCGTGCGCGCGCTGAAATTCGTCTACAGTCGCCATGGCGAGCACTTCGATCGCCGCTTCGGCGATCCGCGCATAGCCATGCGACACATCGATCGGATCGCTCGCCCCGGCGATGATCTGCGCGCCGAGCGCGAAGCGCTTCTCGCCGACCAGCCGGCGAACATGCTCGAGCTGCCACTGATAGTCGACGCCGCGCTCGCGCGCCGCCATTTCGGCGATCAGCTCGGGTAGCTCCGCCACCGGTTCGAGAGCGCTCGCGTCGATCAGTCCGTCGAGCAATTCGGCGCGGCGGCCCAATTGCTCGGCAAGGGTCGGCGCATGGCACAGGATGGCGCTGAGCAGTCGAGTCAGCCCCGGCTGCGCCTCGAGCAAGCGGAAGAAGTTGATCGCACTCGGCAGGCGCGACAACATCGCGTCGAACCGCGTGATCGCGTGGGTGCTGTCGGGCGCGTGCGCAAAGGCGTCGAGAAGCCCGGGCAGCAGCGATTCGAGCGCCTCGCGTGCCTGAGGCGAGCGGAGCGCCGGATAGCCGCCGCCGCGCCACCCCTCGACTATGCGCAATGCGCCGGCCGGATTGTCGAACCCCGCCGCCGCGAGCCGCGTCGCGAGCGTCTCCGGATCGGCGGTCAACCGTGGCTCCTCTTCGCCGGCGAGTGCGTCGTACACCCTTCCGACGCGCTCGACATGCGGCCGAAGGCGCTCGATCAGAGTCGCCCCGTCTTCCAGCCCGTGCAGCGCGGCGACATTGTCGAGCGCCTCCTGTCCCTTTGGCAGCGTGTGGGTCTGGAGATCGTCGACCATCTGCAGGCGATGCTCGACGGTGCGGAACTCGACATAGGCGTCCGTCAGCGCCGCGGCGTCTTCGGCGTCGATCCGCCCGTCGACGGCCAGCGCCGCCAGCGCGTCGCGAGTCGCCGGAACGCGCAGCGCCGGATCGCGGCCACCGTGGATCAATTGATGGATCTGCGCGAAGAATTCGATCTCGCGGATGCCGCCGCGCCCACGCTTGAGATCAAAACCGGGGCCGAATGCCTGCGCCTGCGCATAATGGTCGCGGATCCGGCGCGAGATGTCGCGGATCTCGCGGATCGTGCCGTAATCGACCGCGCGCCGCCACACGAACGGCCGGATCGCCTCCAGGAACAGCCCGCCGAGCGCACGATCGCCGGCGCAGGCCCGTGCGCGGATGAACGCGGCGCGCTCCCACGGAAGCGCCTGCGATTCGTAATAGGAAATCGCCGCTTCCACCGGGAGCGCAATCGGTGTCGCCTCGGGCGAGGGACGCAGCCGCAGGTCCACCCGCAGCACGTAGCCGTCGCCATCGCGGGCCTGCAGGATCTCGATCACCCGCCGGCCTATCCGCACCGCGGCGTCCTCGGGGACTTCGCGCGGCTTGCACGGCAGAGTTGCCGGATCGAAGATCAGGATCGGGTCGATGTCCGACGAGTAGTTGAGCTCGCGGCTGCCCAGTTTGCCCAGCGCGATCGCCGCGAAGCCGCGCGGCTCCGCATCGGGGGTGCGCTCGCGAATGGCGGTACGGATCGCCCTATCCAGCGCGTCGTCGGCGAAATCGCTCAGCAGGGTGGTGACCTTTGTGAGATCGAAACGCCCGGACAGGTCGCCCAACGCGACCAGCAGCGCCAGCCGTCGTCGCTCGAGACGCAGGCGGCGCGCCTCGGGCATTTCGCCGTCCAAACCGCGTGCAGTCTTGAGAGGGTCGATCAGCGCGTGTTCGAGATCGTCGAGCAGCGGCGACTCGCGGTCGAGCAGCATTGCGAGAAACGGCGCATGCGATCGGGCAAGATCAACGGCGCGCTGCAAGTCCCCTGAATTCACGCGCAACCTCTTATCGATACGCAGCGAGAACGACAGTTTTGTCAATGTCAAGCAACAAATGCGAAGGTAGGACGTTTTTGTAATCGTGACCTACGAAACACCTTCCGGCCCTAAGGCCCCGCGCGCTTACCGTGTCGAGCCTCCGCGCGCCAGTGACGCTATCGCGGTTTCGCTGCGCGACGCCTTCCAAAGCGAATTCGGGCTACCCGATGACCTTATGCGATTGCTGCGTCGCCTCAACGACCATGAGATGTCGACTACGCATTGATGCCCCGCCGATATCTCCGGATCAGCGCTCGCGGCTGAGTTCGTCGACTTCGCCCATGATCGTATCGAGCGCGCTCTTGCCGCCGGGATTGGGCAGGCTGTCGCGGCGCGAAGGCAATTGGCCGTCGGTGAGCAGATTCTCGAGCGCCACGCGCCCGCGCGCGACTCGGCTCTTGATCGTGCCGACCGCGACGTTGCAGATTTCGGCGGCCTCTTCATAGGCGAAGCCGCCTGCGCCGACGAGGATCAGCGCCTCGCGCTGCGGCTGCGGCAAATGCAGCAACGCACGTTGCATGTCGTTCAGCTCGACATGGCGGTCCTGGCTTGCCGGCGCGGCGAGCAGCCGGTCGGCCACGAGATCGTCCCACTCTCCCTTGAACCGCGCGCGGCGCATCTGGGAAAGATAGAGATTGCGCAGGATGATGAAGGTCCAGGCACGCATATTGGTGCCGGCCTGGAAACGCTGACGCGCCGCCCACGCCTTGAGCAGAGTCTCCTGCACCAAGTCATCGGCGAGATCGCGGCTGCCCGAGAGCGAGCGCCCGAATGCGCGCAGATGCGGGATCACCGTGGCGAGCTGCTTCTTGAACTCGGGATCGGATAGCGCAACGTGCTCACGCGGCGGCTCGGCTTCCGCGTCCTCGTGATCGTCAGGCAGTTCGGACTCAGTCATTCGATCCCGTTCACTTGCGCGTGCCGGATTGGAGCGCTGATTGGAGATAGGTGCCGCAGGCACGATTGCCAGCATTTTCGCGGTCGTCCGAAAGGATCAGACCCAGAGAATGACGGCAAACGCCACGATCACCAGAACCAGGCCGACGCCTAGCACATAGCGAGTCATATGCGGCGTGGCGCCGGCGCGGGCGCGGTCCGTGGAGACCTGGATGGGTTCGTCGTTCTCAGCCATGTCCCCACAACCCGCCAAAACCGTTTTGGGTCCGTATCATATGGAACCCGTGCCGATTTTTACGCCGTGGCGGGCACCGTCGCCTGATCGAAGAACAGTGCCTGGCTGATCGTCGTCTTCACCGTTTCACGCTGAAACGGCTTGGTGATCAGGAAGGTCGGCTCGGGCCGCTCGCCGGTCAACAGCCGCTCGGGGAAGGCGGTGATGAAGATCACCGGCACCGCGAATTCGGCAAGGATGTCCTTGACCGCGTCGATCCCCGAGCTGTCGTCGGCGAGCTGGATATCGGCGAGCACAAGGCCCGGACGATCTTCGAGCGCCAGCGCGACTGCCTCGTCGCGCGTGACGGCGACGCCGGTCACTTCGTGGCCGAGATCGCGCACGATCTGCTCGAGATCCATCGCGATAAGCGGTTCGTCCTCGATGATCATCACGCGCGTGCGCGTCTGGCGTTCGATTTCCGCCACCGCCTCGGACACGAGGCTGGAGACCTGCGCGGAATCCTCTTCGATCAGATAGCCGACATCCTCGATGCTGAAACCTTCGACCGTGGTCAGCAGCAGCGCCTGACGCGACAAGGGCGTAAGCTGCGCAAGCCGCTTGCGCGCGATCGACTCGGCCTGAGTCGAAACGTCTTCGACCAGGTCGTCTTCCTCGAGATGCGTCGACTGCCAGATCGCCTGGAAGGTACGATAGAGACCCAGCCGTGGATCGACATCGCGGGGAAACTGGTCGGGAGCCGCCACGATCGCCTCGAGCGCGGCGCGTACATAGCGGTCGCCCTCGGCCTGACTGCCGGTGAGCGCGCGCGCATAGCGCCGAAGCAAGGGAAGATGCGGGGCGAGTTGCTGTCCAAGCGACATAAGGGAAATTTTCTCCATCGAGTGCGCGGGCCGCTTCTCGCGCCCCGACGCCTGCATTGCAATCGTTTCTGCTTTCCAAAGGAGCCCCTCCCCGGATTTCGCATCGCCTGTGGAACAATCGACGCGCTATTTGGTTTCATCGCCCAGACCATGTGGTGCGGTTGTCACCACGGGAGCGCTTGCGCTCTGGCGTCATGGCGTTAATCGGGCAGCTGGTGCTCGTGCGTATTCACAGTCCGGGTCCCGGACAATCTCGGGTCCTCACGGGGGGAATTGGTGCGTTCCGCGAAAAGTGAAACAGACAAGCCGCTCAAGCCTAAGAGCGGATCGGAAGGCGGCAAACCCAGCCGCAGTGTCGGTGATGCGCTACGTCAAGCGTATGACGACGCCGTGCGCGAAACCGTGCCCGACGATCTGCTCGACCTGCTGAAGAAGCTCGACTAGCCATATCCTCATGAACAGTCCGGATCAGCAGTCGCGTGCCAGGGGCCCTGCGGCGGCGCTGGCGCGCATCCCGACCGGCGCGAAGGTGTTTCTGATCCTTGTCGGCGCGCTGCTTCCGCTCGCGCTGATCGCCTTGTTCACCACCATCCAGACTACCCGCACCGCCGACACCGAAGCGCGCGCGCGCCTGCATGCGATCGCCAACGAAAGTTCGGGGGTGGTCGAGAATGTGTTGATCAACGAAGCCGGCGAGCTGCGCGATGCGCTCGCCGCGCTGGAAAGGAATCGAGGCGACGCCGAAAGCTGCATGCAGCTTGCCGGCAGCTTGGGCGCACATGGCGGCGTCCGTTTCGCAATTGCCGATGCGCAGGGGCGCGTGCTGTGCGGCCAGCGCTTCGTGCTTCCGGCCGCCCATGCAGTGCGTTCGGGAGAGACACGCGCATTCTTGCTCATCGATGGCCTTGCGATTCGCATCGGCGGCAATGCGGGGATGACCGCGACGGCCTGGTACCCGGTCTCGGTCCTGTCCGCCCTCGCCCGGCCGAGCGGCTTCGTCCCCGACTACGGCGCGGCATTGGTCCGTGATGACGAGCGCCTGGGACTGCGCGATCTCGCCGCCGCCGGCGCGCTCGGCCGCCGCGAGACTGCGCGCAGCGATCTTTCGCTCGATCGCCTCACGCTCGAAATGGTCATGCCGGGCGCGCCGATCACGTCGCCGTTGATCATCGCGACGGTGCTGCTCGTGCTGATGTGGATCGCAGCGGCGGCGATCGGCTGGTTCGTCGTCAATATCCTGCTGATCCGCCCGCTCCGTCGCCTGCGCACCAGCGTCGGCGGGTATCAGCCGGGCGAAGTGCTCGACATGAAGCGCTTCGGTGCGATCCCGGCGCAGGAGATCCGCGAGCTGGGGGAAACCTTCCAGCAGATCACGCGCACCGTCCAGCTCCACGAGGCCGATCTGGCCGAAGGGCTCGTCCGCCAGACCAAGCTCACCCGCGAAGTACATCATCGCGTAAAGAACAACCTTCAGGTCATCTCGAGCCTGATCAATTTCCACGCCCGCGGCGCCAAAAGCATCGAGGCGACCGAAGCCTATGCGTCGATCCAGCGGCGCGTGGACGCGCTGGCCGTCGTGCATCGCCACCATTATGCCGAGCTGGAGGAAAATCGCGGACTCGATCTGCGCTCGATCATCGGCGAGCTGGCAGCCAATATCCGCGCAACCGCGCCCGACCGCGCTTCGGGACTCGGCATCACGCTCGAGATCGAACCGCTGCTGGTCAATCAGGACGTCGCGATCGCCGTCGCCTTCCTGCTCACCGAAATCGTCGAACTGGCGGTGAACCGCAATCCGACCGCGCAGGTCCGCATCTCGATCCGGGGGGGCGAAGAACCGGATCGCGCGATCCTCAGAGTCAACTCGACTGCCCTGATCGAGAGCGCCGAGCTCGAAGCGCTGCTCGAGAACCGCTACGGCCGTGTGATCGCCGGCCTTGCCCGCCAGCTGCGTACCCGGCTGCATCACGACCCGCTGGTTGGCGCCTACGAGGCGTCGATCGCGATAACCGGGCGCCCTTGATCGGGCGCTGAACTTTTTCGAGAAAAAAGTTCAGCTGGCCGGAACCCGCCCCCGCAATGCTCGTTCTACTCTTCGGATAGCGACCTTTTGCCCCCCCGCTCTCGCTATCCAAGACATGGGCCCGGAAGCGTCAACCCTCCCCCCCCGGTGACGCTTCCGGGCCTAACACTTTCCCCCGACATCGAAATACTTCCAAGCGGCGCACGCAGTTTCGTGTCTGCTGCGGAACGATTTCGGCTGTCCGGGCATTTCTTCCCTGCCCACAAGCTGGAGAGTTTCCAATGCGCAAGATTTTGACCTGTGCCGCCCTCGCTGGCGCGATCCTGGTTTCGGCCTGCAACACTGTCGAAGGTGTGGGTCGCGACGTATCCTCGGCAGGCGACACCGTCGCCAAGACCGCCGACGACTCCAAATAAGGTCAGTCGGACTATCGAAGGCCCCTCCCGCATGCGGGAGGGGTTTTTCGTATCAGGACGCCGGCTCGGTCTCCACGACGCGCTCGCGCCGCCGCCGCGTGAACCAGATTGCCACCAGCGCGAGGAAATAGAGCCCGACCAGCGGCACGGCGAGCAGCAATTGCGAGCTTACATCGGGCGGCGTTAGCACTGCGGAGATCGCGAAGGCGCCGACCACGGCATAGCGCCACGCGCCCTTGAGCTGCTCGAAGGTGACGATCCCCGCATGCTCGAGCAGCATCAGCAGCACCGGCAGCAAGAACGACAAGCCGAAGCCGAAGATGAATTGCATCACGAACTTCAGATATTCGTTGACCTCGGGCAACGCCTGCTGCTGGACGCCGCCGCCGAGCTCGCCCTGGAAGCCGAGCAGGAACTTGAGCGCCACCGGAATCGCGATGAAATAGGCCATGCTGGCGCCGGCGATGAACAGCACCGGCGTGGCGAGCAGGAAGGGCAACAACGCCCGCTTTTCCTTTCGGTACAGCCCGGGCGCGACAAACTGCCACAATTGGTTGGCGATCACAGGAAAAGCGATCATCATCGCGGCGAAGAACGCCACCTTGAGCTCGACCATGAATCCGCCAGTCACCGCGGTGTTGATGATCGTCACTTGCCCGGCCGCCTTGAGCGGCGCCACCAGGAAGCCGAGGATCGGCCGTGCGAAATAGAGGGAGCCGCCAAACGCGACCACCACCGCGGCCAGCGACCAGAGCAACCGCCGCCTGAGCTCGATCAGATGGTCGAGCAGTGGCGCCTGGGTGTCGTCGATCTCGTTCACGGTCGTGACTCTTCGGGAGGCGCTGCCTTCGGCTTGCGGACACGCTTTGGCTTGGCGGGCTCCGACGCCTCGGTGGCCGGAAACAAGGCCGGCTGTTCCACCATCACCGGATCGGCATCGGCCGGGTCGACAGTGTTATCCGGCGCGAAATGCTCAGGCTGTGGCGCCGGAAGCGAGGGCGTCGGCGGATGCTCGCGCATGATCCGCTCGTTCTCCGCGGCCCATTGCTGCTCCATCTCGGCAAGTTCGGATTCGCGGATCATCGTGTCGATCCCCGCGCGGAACTGGCGTGAAATGCCACGCGCCTTTCCCACCCATTTACCGACAAAACGCATCGCCCGCGGCAAATCCTTTGGCCCGATCACCAGCAGCGCCACCACGGCCACAACCAGCAACTCGGTCGAGTCTACGCCTAACATTCGGCACTGCCCTTGGCGCGACGGAAGGCGCGCGGATCAACGATGGACGGCAAGAGCTCAGCGCTCTTCGCGGTTACGCTCGGCTTCGGTCTGGAAGCTGGCATCGGGCGTCGGCGCGGGCTTGCCCTCGATCCGCGACGGCGCCGGCTTCTCCTCGTCGTCCTCGGCCATGCCCTTCTTGAACTGCTTGATGCCCTTGGCAACGTCTCCCATCATGTTGGAGAAACGGCTGCCGCCGAACAACAAAATGACCAGAACACCGACGATCAGCCAGTGCATCAGGCTCATGCTACCCATGGGAACTCTCCTCTATCGGGGTCTATCTAGGCGCGGCGCGCGTCCGGGGCAACGGCTAGCACCGCGGCCCGGCGAATCGGTTGGCGAGCCCTATTCGTCTTCCGTGACAGTTTCGCTCGCCTCGCCCTCGAGCTCGGCTTCGAAAGCGAGGTCGACGGGATCGAGCAGCCCTGCCGCCTTCAAATCGTCGATCCCCGGCAAGTCGCGCCGCGTGGCGAGCCCGAACTGGCTGAGGAAGCCGGCGGTGGTCGCATAGGTCAGCGGGCGTCCCGGGACTTCGCGGCGACCGGCGGGCCGCACCCAGCCCGCTTCCATCAGCACGTCGATCGTTCCCTTCGAGATCTGGACGCCGCGAATCGCCTCAATCTCGCCGCGGGTGACCGGCTCGTGATAGGCGATGATCGCCAGCGTCTCGATTCCGGCTCGGCTCAGCTTGCGCGCCTCCTCGCGATCGCGGCGGAGCAGATGCGCCAGATCGGCGGCGGTCTGGAAATGCCAGCGCTCGCCGCGCCGGACCAGCTCGATCCCACGCCCCGCATAAAGGGCTTCCAGCCCCGCCAGCGCACCGCGGACATCGGCCTGGCTGCCGACATGCGCCTTGATCTCTTCGATCGTCATCGGCTGCTCTGCGGCGAACAGCACGGCTTCCACTGCGCGGCCAAGATCGTCCTGCGGCGTCATGCGCTCGCCTTGAGATAGAGCGGCGCGAAGGCAGATTTCTGGCGGAGCTCGAGCCGCCCCTGCCGCGCCAGTTCGAGCGCCGCGACGAAGGACGAAGCGAGCGCCGATTTGCGATACATGCCCCGCGCGCCTTCGGGCAGGAAGGTCTCGATCGCGCTCCACTCGATCCGCGCGCCGATCAGCGTCGAGACGCGCTCGATCGCTTCCTCGAGCGTCATCACGTCGCGTTGCGCCACGACATGCATCACCGGCCGCGTCCGCGCGCTGATCCGGCCATAAGCGGCAATCAGATCGTAGATCTCGGCCTCGTATCGCCCCTTGCGCACCACGCGCAGCCCCTCGGGGCTCCCACGCAGGAAGACGTCGCGGCCCAGCCGATCGCGCGCCACCAGCCGCGCGCCCGCCTCGCGCATCGCATTGAGCCGTTCCAGCCGCAGCTGGAGCCGCAGCGCCAGTTCCTCGGGGCTTGGCGTCTCCTCGGGGTTTCGCGGCAGCAGCAGCGCCGATTTGAGATAGGCCAGCCACGCCGCCATCACGAGATAATCGGCTGCCAGTTCGAGCCGCAACGCGCGCGCTGCGTTCACGTAGACAAGATATTGCTCGACCAGCTCGAGGATCGAAATCTGCCGCAGATCGACCTTCTGGCTGCGCGCCAGCGCGAGCAGCAGGTCGAGCGGCCCCTCCCAGCCGTCGATGTCGATCGTGAGGGTGTCGGGAGGAGCGGCTTCCATTGGGGAGAGTTAAGCAGAGCAGTAGTCGGCTGTCATCCTATCCCTCCCTTCAGGAGAGAGGGCGATGATCAGGCCAGCGCCAGCAATGCGTCCCGCTTCGCCACCAGCGCGCCGAAATCGGCTTCGTCCGGGCTGCCCGCAATCGTCGCCATCGCCCGATCGAGCCGCGCCAGGCACTCCGGCGTCGCATCTCCGACCAACCCGGCGATCTCGACCATCTCGTCCATCCGCGCCCAGCAATCGAGCACCACGTCGCACCCCGCGGCGAGCGCCAGCGCCGCCTTCTCGCCCGCCGTGCCCGACAGCGCCTTCATGTCGATGTCATCGGTCATCAGCAGCCCGTCGAACCCGATCCGGCCGCGGATGATCTCCGTTATGACTTTGAGCGATAGCGTCGCCGGACGCTCGGCATCCCAGGCGTCGAACACGACGTGGCACGTCATCCCCATCGGCGCATTGCTCAGCCGCATGAACGGCTCCAGATCCACCTCCAGCGCGGCGGCGTCGGCCGTTACGCGCGGCAAGTCGTGATGGCTATCGACCAGCGCCCGGCCGTGTCCGGGCATGTGTTTGACCACGCCGACCACGCCGCCGCGCCGCATCCCCTCGAGCATCGCCTTGCCCAGCGCCGCGACGCGCATCGGATCGCCGCCGAACGCACGGTCACCGATCGCGGGAGTGACGTCGGCCTGGCGCACGTCGAGCAAAGGCGCGCAATTCACCGTCACGCCGACCTCGGCCAGCATCATCGCCAGCGCATGACCATTGGCACGCGCCGCCTCGATCGCCGAGATCGGCCCCACTTCGTACAACGCATCGAACGCCGCGCCGGCGGGAAAATCCGGCCATTCGGGCGGCACCATCCGCGCGACGCGCCCCCCCTCCTGATCGATTAGGATCGGCAGATCGTCGCGCCCGGACAGGTCGCGCAGGCTGTCGGTCAGCGCTTTCATCTGCACGACATGGCCGCAATTGCGCTTGAACAGGATATAACCGAGCGGATCGGCGTCCCTGAAGAAGGCGCGCTCGTCCGCGGTCAGTTCGTGGCCGGAAAGGCCGAAGATGACGGGTTTCATGATCCCGCCTTAGACCAGCCCGCCGCGGCCCGGAAAGGCCCTCCCCTCAATTCGCGATGAAGCAATTCTCGCCGGCGACCTTCAGCCGCCCGCACAATTCGCGCGCCTGCGGGTTGCTGCCGGCATTGACGCGCAGCCGCCAGACCGTGCGGCCGTTCGCATCGCCGCGCTCGACCGATTTGCCGAGCGGCGCGAGGTAGCCGAACCGCTTCGACAGCCGCGCCCAGGCGGAATTGGCGCCCGCCTCGTCGGGGAAGGCGCCGAGCTGGATCAGCGCGCCCGAGCCCGGACGCGCCGCCGCCGGTCGCGCGCCGGCAGCGGTCGCGCTCGAACCCGTGGTCGTCGTGCTGGGGACCGCGAGCTTGACGGTCTTGGTCCCCGGCGCGCTGCCGCCCGTCGCCGCGGCGCGCGTGCCCTGCACCGGCGCCTCGGCGATCGCGCCGACATTGATGCTCGAATTGCTCGCCGCGCCCTGGCTGGTCGCGAACACGCTATCGCCCTCGCCTTCGGCCTTCATGCCGCCGGGCTCGTCGGGCTTGACCTTATACGCGCCGGCCGGCGCCTTGATCAGCGCGCCATTGCCTTCGCTGACGCCCTGTGCGCGCTGATACCAGAGATAGCCGACCGCGATGAAGCCGATGACGGCGATCGCCAGCACCGCCAGCAGCATGAAGCGGGCGACCGAATGGTCCTGCGGATACTCCTCCTCGGCCGTTTCCAGCCAGGGAAGACGATCCTGCTCCTCATAGTCGCCTGTCCGCGCGTTCATTCAGTGCATCTCCTGCACGGCCTCTACACCCATGAGGCCCAACCCATTACGGATAATCTGTCCCACGCCGCGCGCCAAGAACAGCCGCGCACAAGTGAGCTGCGGTTGATCGGCGAGCAGGAAGCGGCGCTCCGGGCGGTCGTTTCCGACATTCCACAGCGCGTGGAGAGCCGCCGACAAGTCATAGAGATAGAAGGCAATTCGATGCGGTTCGCGAGCCAGCGCAGCACCCTCCACGACGCGTGGGAACTGCGCTGCGAGCTTCACCAGCGCCAGCTCTTCCGTATCAAGCAGGGACAGATCGGCACTCGGGCACGAAATCCCCGCCTCCGCCGCCTTGCGGTGGAGCGACGCGATCCGGGCATGGGCATAGTTCACATAGAAGACCGGATTGTCTTTCGACGCTTCGACAACCTTGGCGAAATCGAAGTCCATCTGGGCATCGGCCTTGCGCGTCAGCATGGTGAAGCGGACGACGTCCTTGCCGACTTCATTCACGACATCGGCAAGCGTCACGAAGTTGCCGGAACGCTTGGACATTTTAACCGGCTCGCCGGCGCGGAGCAGCCGCACCATCTGCACCAGTTTGACGTCGAACCGGGTCTTGCCGCCGGTCAGCGCCTGTACTGCGGCGACGATCCGCTTCACCGTCCCGGCATGATCGGCGCCCCAGATGTCGATCAGCTGATCGGCCGACTGCGCCTTCTGGAAGTGATAGGCGAGATCGGCACCGAAATAGGTCCATTGCCCGTTCGACTTCTTGATCGGGCGATCCTGGTCGTCGCCAAATTGCGTGCTGCGGAACAGCGGCAGCTCGACCGGCTCCCAATCTTCGGAGGTCTCGCCCTTGGGCGCCTCGAGCACGCCGTCATAGACCAGGTCGCGCGCGCGCAGCCACGCCTCGGCCGCCTCGGGCTTGCCAGCTGCTTGCAATTCCGCCTCGGATGAGAACAGATCATGATGGATGCCGAGCAAGGCGAGGTCGGCCTTGATCATCACCAGCATCGCGGCAACCGCTTCCTTGCGGAACGGCGCGAGCCACTTCTCCTCGGGCTTGCCGACGAACCTGTCGCCATGTTCGGCGGCGAGCTTCGCGCCGACCGGCTTGAGATACTCGCCCGGATAAAGGCCCTCGGGGATCTCGATGGTCTCGCCGAGCGCCTCGCGGTAGCGCAGATGCGCCGAGCGCGCGAGGACATCGACCTGCCCCCCGGCATCGTTGACGTAATATTCGCGCACCACCTTGTGGCCGACGAATTCGAGCAAAGTCGCCAGCGCGTCGCCAACCACCGCGCCGCGGCAATGCCCCATGTGCATCGGGCCCGTCGGGTTGGCCGAGACGTACTCGACATTTACCGTCGCGCCCGCGCCAAGCGCCGAGCGGCCGTACTCGCCTTCGGCCAAGAGAATCTCGTCCAGCTCGCCGCGCCAGGTGTCGTCGGTCAGCGTCAAATTGATGAACCCGGGACCCGCTACCGAAACGGCGGACACCTCGTCGAGCTTCTCCAGCTCGGCCGCGATCTTCTCCGCCAGCGCGCGCGGATTGGTCCCAGCCGGCTTGGCGAGCACCATCGCCGCGTTGGTCGCGAGATCGCCATGCGTGACGTCGCGCGGCGGCTCGACCGTGACCGCGCGCCGCTCCAGCCCGGCGGGCAGATCGCCAGCGGCGACGAGCACATCGAGGGCGGCATCAAGGTGCGCGGCAAAACGGGCGTAGAGAGTCATTGCGTTTCCAACAGTGAACGAGAGGCGCGCCTTAGCGGATGGGGCGCGTGGGGACAATTGGCGCGGAGGATGCGGCTCGCGGGCGGCGGCTGTTGGTGGACAGCGGCCGTCGATCTGACCTCGGGCGCGCTTTCGAACAGGCCGCTTTCCTCGCCCGAAAGCGAAACGGCGGGTCTAGGAGCGCGCGCTGCGGCGTCGCCGAATGTCTGACGACTTTCCTCTCCGCCGTCGCACCCGCAGCCACCATCGTCTTTGGCTAGGATCGATGGGTCCCGACCCGAGACGAGCAATCCGTTGACGATTACAGACGTAGTCAGTAGTGCGACTACAGATGTAATCGCAACGGGTGGCTGTCATGAAAATTCTAGCGCTGTTTCCTTTGCTTGGTGCGGCAGCTTGCGTCAGCCCCGGGGATGCAGATCGGCCGGTCCCGGTCATGGTGGTCGCCTATCATGATCTCCAGCTGCAAACGGGAGAGGGCCAAACCGAACTGGCCATGCGCGTTGCGCGATCCGCGGCGGACTTCTGCAAGAGCTATGACCCTCAGGACAAGAGGATGATTTTCGACGTCAGGCTTGCCAGCGCTCAGAATTGTCCTGGAGCTGCGCGCCTCATGCTCCTCCAGCGTATGCCGAACCGGGTGCGTCGTGCTTATCACGCAGTCCGAAGCGGCAAATAGTGGCTCAAGGTTTCCCGCCCGAAGCGGAACTGCAGGCACAGGGAGCGCGCGCTGCGGCGCGCCGCGAATGGCCGCTATTGGTGGAAAGCGGACGTCGCTAGTAGTACGCTGGGGGCATGAGCGATCGACGGCGGCAACTGTTAGGCACGGCCTTCAATCAGGTTGGAGGACAATGGGTCTGGTACTCCGCCGCATGGTCGCGCGGCGTTCTCGTCAGCCCCGAGGAGCGCGAGATCTATCTGTCCTTCAACCCTCTTGGCTTCAGGCGAGCGATCCAAGGTCGTACCGCTACCGAGCCCCATCGGCCATACTGGCCGACACTCAAGCGGCTTCTTAGCGCGGCAGTGCTTGGTCACGATCCGGCTGGGTCCCGTTAAACGGAGCAGGTCCGCTATCGGAGCGGAAGCCGACATCGCAGATCCGCTGGTAAAGTAGGATTTGTTCTGCTTTCGTTCGAATCATGCGACAACGGCGCGCCATTAATCGAACGCCAGCGATCCCGGCTCGTCCTCCGCACCGGCACGCCGGTGTTGCCGGTCTGACGCTTGACCGCCGCGTCGCTGTAGCCCTGATGCCGCGCAAGTGTCGCGTCGCCGCCGCGCGCATGGCGCGTGCAGGTAGCGTCGGAGGCGCGTCGGTGGTGCGCAAGTGCCGCGTACCCGCCGCGTCGCAGGCGCTTTCTTGGCGCAAACCTGCCGCGTCGGCGAAAAAACCCATTTTCGAGTCAAGCGGAGTCAATCACCCAGCGCGGCGTCATCCCGGCTCAGGCCCGCACCAGGTCCTTTATCATCCCCGCGCTCTTCATGTCGGGGAACAGCTTCCGCGTCGTCCGCGCCGGCAGAAGATCGAAATGCGACGCCACCGCGCTGCTGATCAGCGTGTCCAGCCCCGTCGTCGGCCGGAGGTCGCGGCCCTCGTACAGCGCTGTATCGGAAAGCCCCGGCCAGTCCGCGATCACATGCCCGCCATTCACTGCGCCGCCCATCAGCATCGCCAGCGCGCCGGTGCCGTGATCGGTGCCCCCGGTTCCGTTGACCTTGACCGTGCGCCCGAATTCGGTGGCGACCACCAGCATCGTATCCGCCCAGAGCGGGCCCAGCCCCTGCCGGATCGATCCGATCATCGCATCGAGCCCCTTGAGCTGCCCCGCCAGGCGGCCGCGCTGCTGGGCATGCGTGTCCCAGCCGCCGGTCTCGATCATTGCAATCCGTGCTCCACCCTCGGCGGCCAGCAGCTTGGCGGCGAGCGCGCCCGTCGCGGCGGCGTTGCGGCCATTGTCGCCGGCAAGGTCGCTGGTCAGCATCCGAGTCGCGATCGCCTGCTCCCAGATCGCGTGGAGCGCCGGATCATCACGGTACATCGCCGATACCCGCGCCAGCAGGTCGTCCGAAGCGTCGGGCAGCGCCGAAGGGGCATAGCTCGCCACTTCGACCGTCCCCCGCAACGCCATTGGTATCGTCGCAGCAAGCGCGATTGCCTTGTCGTCGGCGGGGAGCAGCGAGAGCAGCCGGTTGAGCCAGCCGTCCTTGAGCGCATAAGCGCTGCTGCCGCCGGTCTCGAGCACGTTCTGTCCGTCGAAATGCGAGCGTTCGCGATAGGGCGAGGCGACCGCATGGACGAACAATGCCTGTTTCGCCTGCCACAGCCCGTGAAGGTTGGTCATCGCCGGGTGGAGCGCGAACAGCGAGTCGAGCTTCGGCGCCGTCGCGAAATCTTCGGCGAGCACGCCGCGCTGGCTCAGGAACGCCGGATCGCCGACCGGGGCGAGCGTTCCCAGCCCATCGGCGGCGCCGCGCTGGATGATGAACACGAAGCGGCGCTCGGTAGCCGCCTTGGCCAGCACCATGCGCGCGCCAAGTCCGGAAGAGAGAACCGCGGAAGCACCCAGTGCCACGAAGCTGCGACGCGTGATCATCTGCTATCTCCGCATGAATTCGGGGGCGACGAGCATCAGCGCAACGCCCTGCCCCGGGCTTTCGGCGCGCGCGATCGACTGCGCCGTATTCTCGCTCAAGGTTTCTGGAAACAGCTCGGCGGCGCGCTTTCGCGCATCGACCGTGTCGCGCGTACGCTGCGCCAGCCGCTCGGCCACCTCGACTCGGCGCATCACTGCATCGGGACCCGCCCAGCCGGCCGCGACATCGTCCCAGCCCGCGGGCGAACCCGGCTTCCACACCGGCTGGCCGAGCTGAGTCATCAGCCCGTTCATCGCCATTGGCGGCAGCTGCGCGGCACCCAGCCCCCGGAGCGCCGAAATTGTCCATTCCCAGGGCGACTTGAACTTGATCGGCTGCGGCACCCAGCATTCGGGCGCCTCGGCCAGCGCGCGATAGAGTGTCGGCAAGTCGCCGCCCGAACGCAGGAACGCCGCCTCGAGCCTGGCGACCAGCGCCGGCGGCGGCGCGTCACCCGCGAAATGGCGCGCCAGCTTTGTGGCAATGTGGCGTGCGGTAGCAGGATGCGTTGCGAGCAAGTCGAGTACCGACGCCGCCTGCGCCTCGCCCAGCTGCGCCCAGCTCTTGCCGAGGATCGTCCGCGTGCCCGGCTCGTGCAGTCGCGGCGCGAAGACGAAACTGCCCACCCCGCCAGTCTCCGCGTCGGCAGGGCCGCGCCCCAAACCCGCTACGGTCCAGCCCGTCATCGCCCGCGCGAATTCGGTGACGTCGGCCTGGCTGTAGCCGGTACGCACCCCCAACGTGTGCAGCTCCAGGATCTCACGCGCGAGATTCTCGTTGAGCCCGGCTTTCCGCCCGCGCCTGCCGCCCGCTTGGCCAAACGCGCTGTTCGGCCCCACCGATTGCGCCTGGTCGAGATAAACCAGCATTGCCGGGTGGCGCTCGACCGCATGGAGCATGTCCCCGAAAGTACCGAGCACGTGCGGCCGCACCGCTTCGAATTCCAGGCTCCCGGCCAGCCCGACCATCTCGAGCTTGTCCGCCGAGACCGCAAAATGATTGGCCCAGAAATAGACCAGCCGCTCGACGAACGGGGCAGAGGAATTGAGCGCGGTCAGCGCCCGTGCCGAAACCGCGCCGGCATAATGATCGCGGGCCTGCAATCGCGCAGCGCGGCGGATCTTCGCAACGGGATCAGTGGCATCCTCGCCGCGCTCCGGCATCGGCTGCATCGCAGAGCTGCGCATCCCGGGGTCGGTGTCCCTCTCGGGACTGGTGGCCACGCTCCGGCTTCGCCGCGCCGAGCGAACCGCGCGCCGATACTCGACGAGCTCGCCGACGATCCGGCTGGAGGAGACCAGCGCGGCGATCGCGTGCGGACGCGCTTGATAGCGGTCGGACTGCGCCATCAGCCAGCGCGCCGGATCGTCACCGGGCATATCACCCGGACGACCGCCGAGACCGAACCGATTGAGCGCAATGCTTGCCCTGGCCACTGCCATTCCTTTTCAACGCCTATCTCGATGATAGGCAGGACTTGTCGCAGAAGTTTGTCACGCCGTCAGTTCGTCCCGATTGATGCACGGATTGCAACCGCCCCTGACGCGCTTTGCGATTGTCGTTTTTGCTGCACTGCAGCATTATTCGTTTCGAGAACAGAACAAGACAAACAGGGATGCCGGTCCGGCTCTTTCGCGCATTTTGAAGGAGTAGATCGTGACACGTTTTCTGACCGCGGCTGCCGCCGCTACCATCGTTTTCGCCGCCCCCGCCACTGCCAAGGAGCGTGTGTTCACGCACGAAGGCGTCACCTACGCCTATACCTCGACGCCGAGCGACGCGGGCCTCGTCCTCGAAGGCAAGGCATCGACGGGCAGCAAGTTCCGCTTCGTCGTCAAGGGCGACTGGGTGCAGGGCTATGCGGGCGGCGCCCGCGTCGCATTCCGCACGCCGAAGCGCCAGGGCGCGTCCGTCCTCGTCGCGCAGCGCTGAGTTGTCCGGGGGGCCTTCGTCCGCGAGGCCCCTTCCGGATCAGAACCCCTCGGGCAAGTCGATCGGCCCGACGCCTTCGCGATAGCGCGCAACCGCATAGCGATCGGTCATCCCCGCGATGAAGTCGGCGATGTGCCGGCTGCGCCATGGCTCGTGGGCAGGCAGCACCTCGCGCCACTCGGCAGGCATCCGCGCCGGATCCGCGGCATAAGTCGCGAACAATCCCGCGACGACGTCATGCGCCGCCTGTGCCGCGGCGAGCTGGCTCGGATGATGGTAGAGATTGGCGTACATGAAGCGCTTGAGCCCGCGCTCGGCGTCGCGCATCGCGTCGGAAAAGGTGACGAGGCAGCGACCCGCGGCGCGTACATCCTCGATGGTCTCGATCCCGCCCCCGGTCAGCCGTGCCTGAGTCGACCCGATCAGATCGTTGACCATCTCGCCGATCTGCGAGCGGATCAGCTCTCCCATCAGCCGCTTGGCGGGCACGCCCGGGTACCTGCTTTCAACCTGTCGCCAGCCATCGGCGATCATCGGCACCTGCATCAACTGATCGAGGCTGAGCAGCCCGGCGCGCAGCCCATCGTCGATGTCGTGATTGTCATAGGCAATGTCGTCGGCAAGCGCGGCGACCTGCGCCTCGAGCGAAGGCCAGCACTCCAGGTCGAGATCGAATTGCGCATCCGCGGCGGCAAGCGCCCATTCGGGCGCGGCGATCGGCCCGTTATGCTTGGCGAGCCCCTCCAGCGTCTCCCAGCTGAGGTTGAGCCCGTTCCACGCCGGGTAGGGACTCTCCAGCTCGGTCAGCGTCCGCAGCGTGTGGCCGTTATGATCGAACCCACCCTGCCCGCGCAGTGCCGCCTCCAGCGCGTCCTCGCCGGCATGCCCGAAGGGCGGATGGCCTATGTCGTGGGCGAGGCACAATGCCTCGGTCAGATCCTCGTTGAGCCCCAGCGCGCGTGCGATCGTCCGCCCGATCTGCGCGACTTCGAGGCTGTGGGTCAGCCGCACGCGGAAATGATCGCCATCGGGCGCCATGAACACCTGGGTCTTGTGGCGCAGCCGGCGGAAGCTGATCGAATGGATGATCCGGTCGCGGTCGCGCTGGAAGACGTCACGGGGTCCGCGCACAGTCCCGCTTTGTTCTCCGTGAAGGCGGCCGCGGCTTCGTTCCGGTGTGCTCGCCCAGGGGGAAATCGCTGTCACGGGACGGGCCCTAGCGGCTGGCGCACTGCTTGTCGAAGGCTTCGATCGTCCCTCACTCCGCGCCGAGCTTGGTCACCTTCTGCCCCGCCTCGCTGGTGAACACGAAGCCCGACACGTCCGACTTGCGCAACGTGTTGACGAAGGCCTGCGCCTCCGCCGGGGTCTTGAATGGACCGGTCAGCACGCGGTTTGTCGCGCGCAACGGCGTCGACCAGGCAGACTTGCCCTTGAACGCCGCCGGCGCCTTCGCAGTCACGGTCTTCCATGCCTTGGGCAGGCTCGCCGCGTTGGCACCGCCAGCGACCTGCACCCATATTCGCGCGGGCTCGCTTTTGGGCTTTGGTTCGGGCTTTTTGGCCTTCGGGTCGGGTTTGGCGGATTCGCTTTTCTTGACGTCCTTGGCCTTGGCGGTATCCGGTTTGACCGGCTCGGGCTTGGGTTTGGCAGCCGGCTTGGCCGCAGTGGGTTTGACCGCGACAGGCTTGGGCGCCGGGGCTGCGGCGATACGCACCGGCTCCGGGACCGGATCGACCGGAACCGCGGTGACGACCTGAAGCTCCTCGGCAGGAATGGTGATGCCGGCGACGATCGAGGCGAGTACCGAATCTTCCTGGCCGATCCGGACGGGCCCCGGCGGCGCGGGTTCGGGCTTTGTCGCGACGGCGGTAGCGGGCGTCGCATTAGCCTCACCCTGCACCGGACGTGCCGCCTCGGGGAGCATCTCCACCGGCTGCCGTTCGGGGGCAGCAGCGACACTGGTCGCAGCCGCCGCCGGGGTTGGTGCCGCGGACGGGGCTTCGGTTCGCGCCGTATCCCCCACCGATGCTGCACCAGGACTGCCTTGGCCTGGCGCCGCGATCGTGGTGCGAGCCGGCGGCGGGGTTTCGCGGCGCGCGACGACGGGCGCGGCCGGCTGGCGGATCGGCGCATCGATCTCCTCGGCGCGCGGCGCCGGCAATGGCTGGACCAGCGGCACCGCCGGGCGGGCGAGACTGGGCGGACCCGGCAAAGGCGCAGCCACCGCGGTCTGGACGGGCGCCGGCTGCTCGGCGACGCGACGCGCGGGCGGCGCGACTTCGCGCGCGTCGCGCTCGCGCTCGCGGCGGGAACGGCGGTCGCGCTTTGGCTTCTCAACTTGCGTGCGCTGGGGCACAGCTTGCGCCACCTGTGCCGGGCGCGTCGACGCGACATATTGCGGCAAAGGCGGCGCCTGGCGCGCATCGGCGAGCCGCACCGCGCTGGGAGAGAGCTGGCCGAAATGTACTGCAAAGGCGCGATCGGCCGGCGCCAGATTGGCGAGGCGGCGAAAGAAGGGCGCGAGCGAATGGCCCATATTACCCGGCATCATGCTCGCGGCGATCCGCTCGGCGCCGGGCATGTCGCCGTTCATCGCCAGGATGAAGGCGCGCGCGCGCCACGCCGCACGGTCGCTCTTGCGCAGCAGCGGATCGAGCTGACGCATCGACTCCTCGACATTGCCCGAAATGCCGAGCGACAGCGCGTAGCGCCGCACGGTCTCGTCGTCGCTCTGCCGTTGCAGCGCCAGCTTATAGTCGGCCTGGGCAAGGCCAGGCTGGCCGAGCAGATCGTAAGCGAAGGCGCGATCGCCGGCATATTCGCGGGCGGAAAGTCCGCGCGCCTCGGCCGCCTGGAACAGCCGCAGCGCTTCGCCTGGCCGTTCCATCCGCACCAGCGTCGCGCCCCGGCCGGCGAGGATGCCCGGATTGGTCGGGTCGATCGTCTCGGCGCGCGCAAAGAATGCCAGCGCGGCCGCGGTATCGCCGAGCCGCGCGCTCAGATTGCCGGCCTCGAGCAATGCGCGCACGTCGCGCGGATCGGCGGCGAGCACGCGCATCTCTTGCGCAAGCCGGTCGGCTTCGGGGTTGGGGGCGGGCATCAGCCCGGTCTGCGCGAAGGCCGGCGCGCCGCCCGCCACCGCAAAAGCGAGGGCCAGCGCGATCGGCCGCAGGGATCGTATCTGCTTCATCAAGCGATCAGCCAGACACGCCATTGGCTGAACCGCCAATGACGCGTCGCCGGGGCCTCGCCGAAGCGAGAGCCGCCGGCGACGAATGCCTATTGGTTGTTCTGGCTGCGCAAAAACCGCGGGATATCGAGCGGATCCTTGTCGTCGTCTTCGGGCGCCTTTGCCGCGCCGCGCGAGGCCATCCGCTCGAACAAGGTGCCGCCGGCGCGGCGGCCCGCGGGCTTGGCCTCGGGTGCAGGCTCTTCATCGCCACCGCCGGTCAGCCAGCGGCGACGGCTGGTGAGCTCGGGAGCAGGTGCCGCCTCTGACTCGGGTGCCTCGAGTGGTACCGCGCTCGCTTCGCCGAGAAGCAGCTCATCCGGGTCACTGGCATCCTCGTAGCTTGTTGCCGGCTCGGGCGCGATCGCGTCAGGCGCCTCGAGCTCGAACGGCTCCGATGCCAGCTCCGGCGCTTCCTCGGCGGCATAGCTCGGCTCCGAGAAGCCAGGTTCCGCCGCAGGCGACGCGGGCTCGGACGCCGCAGCAGCGGCGCCGCGGCGCGGAGTCGCGAAGGAGAAGACGCGCGGCTGTTCGATTGCCGGCGTGGCGCGGGCCTGCGCATCGGCATCGATTCCGGTCGCGACGACCGACACGCGAATCTTGCCTTCGAGGTCAGGATTGAACGCCGAGCCCCAGATGATGTTGGCGTCGGGATCGACCAATTCGCGGATATGGTTCGCAGCTTCGTCGACTTCGAGAAGCCGCATATCCTCGCCGCCGGTGATCGAGACGATCACGCCCTTCGCGCCGTTCATCGAAACGCCGTCGAGCAGCGGATTGGCGATCGCCTTCTGCGCGGCGATCAGCGCACGATCGTCGCCATCGGCCTCGCCGGTGCCCATCATCGCCTTGCCCATCTCCTGCATCACCGAACGGACGTCGGCGAAGTCGAGGTTGATCAGGCCCGGCATGACCATCAGGTCGGTGATCCCGCGAACGCCCTGCTGGAGGACTTCGTCGGCCATCTCGAACGCCTGCTTGAACGTCGTGTTGGCGTTCGCGATCAGGAAGAGGTTCTGGTTGGGGATGACGATCAGCGTATCGACGTACTTCTGCAGCTCTTCGATGCCGGCATCGGCCGATTGCTGGCGACGACGGCCTTCGAAGGCGAACGGCTTGGTGACGACGCCGACGGTGAGGATGCCCATGTCGCGCGCGGCCTTGGCGATCACCGGCGCCGCGCCGGTGCCCGTGCCGCCGCCCATGCCCGCGGCGATGAAGCACATATGCGCGCCTTCCAGCGCCTTCTGGACCTGGTCGATCGTCTCCTCGGCAGCAGCGCGGCCGATTTCGGGACGCGACCCGGCACCGAGGCCCTGGGTGATCTTCGCGCCGAGTTGGATGCGATGCCCGGCGGACGACTGCTTGAGTGCCTGCGCATCAGTGTTGGCGACGAGGAACTCAACCCCCTGCACATCAGCGCGGATCATGTTGGCGATCGCATTGCCACCCGCGCCACCGACACCGATTACGGTGATCTTGGGGGTCAGCTCGTCGACGTCAGCCGGAAGAAATTCGATGCTCATTCCTTAATCTCCCTGGCGCCGCCATCGCACGGGGACGGCACCGTTGAACGCTTTGATGCACTATGGCTGCAGGCGACTCTAGCGGAAAGCGAGCCGCCCGTCGTATTTCTTTAATAATTCGACCGGAACGCCGCCATCAACCGCTGAAGAACCGCGCCCGGGCTCGCCTTGGTAACGATCTGCTGGCTCGAAGGTTCGAGCGCACGCAAGTCGATCGGATCCGCCGCAGCGAACCGCGCAAGGCCCGCGAGCGTAGCAAAGGCCGGCCCCGCATGCGCCTCGGGAAGCGCGATCAACCCCTTCGGACGTCCGATGCGGACCGCATTGCCGAGCGACTGCTGGGCATAATCGGCGATGCCCTTCAGCTCGGCGCCGCCGCCGGTGAGCACGATCTGGCGGCCGATCGGATCCTGGAAGCCGAGCTTCCGAAGTTCCTTCTGGATCTCGGTCATTAGGCGTTCGAGGCGTTGTCGAATTGTGGCATTGAGCTGCGCCTTGGTGATGCGCGGGCCTTCGGCGCCGTCGTCGGGGATCGCCGGCTGGACGTCGATCATCTCGTGATTGTCGCGCGGGCTCAGGTTCGCCGAGCCGTGGAAGCATTTCGTCCGCTCGGCCCAGGTCCGCGCGGTGCCGAACGCCGAGGCGATGTCGTCGGTGATGTCGGACGAGCCCATCGCAATCGAGGCGAGCCCGGCAAGCACGCCGCCGGCGAATACCGAGACGTTGGTCACCCCCGCCCCGATCTCGACCAATGCGACGCCCAACTCGCGCTCCTCGTCGGTCAGGCAGGCGAGGCCCGTCGCCACCGGCGCCGCGATGATCGAGCGAACCTCGAGATGCGCCGAACGGACACACAGATCGAGATTGCGCACCGGCGAACCCTCGGTCGAGACGACATGGATGTCGATGCCGAGCCGGTCGGCGTGCAGCCCGAGCGGGCGCTTGACTCCGGCGAGCCCGTCGATCGTGTAGCAGGTCGGCTGGGCATGGAGCACCATCTTGCCCTGCGGATCGATCGCGTCGCGGCCGGCCTTGAGCAATTCGTCGATATCGCTCTGCTCGACGCGATGGCCGCCGAGATCGGCCTCGAGCTTGACAACATCGGAGTGCAGCCCGCCCGCCGAGAAGCTGACCCAGACATCCTCGATATTGGTGCCGGCGATGCGTTCGGCCTGCTCGACCGCCTCGCGGATCGCGAGTTCGGTGGCGTGCATGTCGGCGACATAACCGCGCTTGACGCCGCGGCTCTCGCGCTGGCCGGTGCCGAGCACGACGAGATGGCCGTCATCGGTGCGCTGCGCGATCAGCGCGGAGACTTTCGAGGATCCGACGTCGAGCGCCGTGATCAACCCTTCGGGTACAACTTTGGCCATCGTCTATTCCCCTGTCTCAACGCTGGTCGCCGCCGCCTGCCCCAACGGCCGCTGCATCACCATATTCCCCGGAACGCGCATGTCGAAGCGGATCGTTCCCTTCCTTAGCAGACCCTGCGCCGCATCCAACTCTGCGAATTTGCGTAAGGACTTAGCCGCTTCCTCCTCGCCTTCCGGAAGCTGGAGCTTCTCCCCGGTGGTGAAGGTCAGGTCCCAGCGGCGATTGCCGACCCAGGTCGCCGCCTTGACCAGAGGCTTGATCGACGGCACGCCGTCGAGCAGTTTCCGCCGCGCCGGCTCCTGCGCATTGGCGCCCTCGCCCACCAACAGCGGCAGATCGGGCATCGCGTCGGTCGATACCGGCTCGAGAGGCACCCCGGTCGGGTCGACCAGCATCAATTGGCCATGGCTCTGCCAGATCGCCGCCGGCTCGCGCTCGATGATGAAGATACGCAGCGTATTGGGCAGCCGGCGCGAGACGCGCGCGTCCTTCACCCAGGGATATTTGAGCAGCCGTTCGCGCACGCCGGCGATATCGACGAGCGGCATCGCCAATGAGTTCTGGTCGAGCGCCTGGCGGAACACCGTGTCGCGATCCATCCGCTTGAGCCCGTCGATCTGGATCTCGTCGACCTTGAACCCGACTTCGCCGACCACGTCGGCCACTGCGACGCCGGTTGCCGCAGGGATCCCGAACCAGGTGGCAATGGCGAGCGCCACCGCGCCGACGGTGCCGACGATGCTCCACGTCGCGATGCGGGTGAGCGTCGCCTGGCTGAACGGCAGCGCGGCGACGGCCTGGTCGAGCAGGCTCGGGCGCTTGGGCCGGCGCGAATTGGGCTTGCGCTTCTTCGGCGTCGCGCCGCGCCGGGTCGCGGTGCGCTGGGTGGGGCTCCGGCTCAAAGCGCCTCGTCCACGATACGCTGGACCAGTTCGGCATAGGAAATGCCGAGATGCCGCGCCTGCTCGGGAACGAGGCTGAGCGGGGTCATCCCGGGCTGGGTGTTGACCTCGAGCAGGAACAGTCCGTCGGTGCCTTGGCTGTCGTCCCAGCGGAAATCCGAACGCGAGCAGCCCTTGCAGCCGAGCAGCCGGTGCGCATCGAGCGCGATCCGCTTGCAGGCGTGGGCAACATCGTCGGGGATGTCGGCGGGGAAGACGTGCTCGGTCAGTCCGTCGGTATATTTGGCGTCGTAATCGTAGAAGCCGTTGCGCGGCTTGAGCTCGGTCACGCCGAGCGCCTGATCGCCGAGCACCGCAGTGGTCAGTTCACGCCCGCGGATGAAGGGTTCGGCGAGGAGTTCCTCGAATTCCTGCCATGGGCCCTGGACGTCGCGGCCGATCGGATTGCCGTAATTGCCCTCGGCAGTGACGATCGCGACACCGACCGACGAGCCTTCGTTGACCGGCTTGAGCACATAAGGCCGCGGCAGCGGATCGCGCTCGTACAATTCCTCGCTGCGCACCATGCGCCCGCCGGGCATCGGAATGCCGTGGGGCACCAGCGCCTGTTTGGTGAGCTGCTTGTCGATCGCGATCACCGAGGTGACGAGACCCGAATGGGTGTATTTGAGCCCCATCAGGTCGAGCATGCCTTGAACGGCGCCGTCCTCCCCGGGAGTGCCATGAAGCGCGTTGAACACGAGATCGGGGTTGAGCGCGGCGAGCCTGACAGCAACGTCACGCTCCATGTCGACCCGGCTGACCCGGTGTCCGAGGCTTTCGAGCGCGTCGGCGACGCCGTTGCCCGACATCAGCGAAACCTCGCGCTCTGCGGACCATCCGCCCATGAGAACGGCGATGTGGAGGGGTAAGATTGACATTTTCACTGTTCCCCGGCGAAGGCCGGGGCCCAGGCTCGGCGCGCAGCGCCGAATGCGCTACCGCGCACGAGCTTGTTGGAGGGCTGGGCCCCGGCCTTCGCCGGGGAACAGAAAAAGAAACTCACTTGTCCACCCCCACCCGCTGAATTTCCCATTCCAGTGCGACACCGGACTGCGCCATCACCTTGGCGCGGACCTCTTCGCCCAGCGCCTCGATGTCGGCCGAGGCCGCATTGCCCAGATTGAGCAGGAAATTGCAGTGTTTTTCGCTGACTTGTGCATCGCCCCGCCGCAAGCCGCGGCATCCGGCCGCGTCGATCAGCGCCCAGGCCTTGTGGCCCTCGGGGTTTTTGAAGGTCGAGCCGCCCGTCTTGGAGCGGAGCGGCTGCGATTCCTCGCGCGCGGCGGCGATGCGATCCATTTCGATCTGTATGGCCGCGGGCGCGTCGACATGTCCGCGAAAGGTCGCGCTGATCACGATCGCGCCGCTGGGCAATTCGCTGTGCCGATAGGTGTAGCCGAGATCGGCGGCGCTCAGGGTCCGGCGCTCCCCGGTGCGCAGGACCACTTCGCAATCGACCAGCACGTCCTTGGTCTCGCGGCCATAAGCGCCGCCGTTCATTCGCACGAAACCGCCGACCGTCCCCGGGATCGAGCGCAGAAATTCCACGCCGCCGATTCCCGCGTCGCGCGCCTTGGAAGAAACCAGGATGCCCGACGCGCCCCCGCCGCAGCGCAGCGTGGTCGAATCGACCGGCTCGACGCTCGCAAAGACCTTGCCGAGCCGCACCACCACGCCCGGCACGCCGCCGTCACGCACGATCATGTTCGATCCCAATCCCAGCCCCATGACCGGCACGGCGGGATCGAGCGCAAACAGGAAATTGCTGAGATCATCGACATCGGCCGGCTCGAACAGCCATTCCGCCGCGCCGCCGCTCTTGAACCACACGAGCGGCGCCAGCGGGGCGCCGTGCGTCAATTTTCCGCGAACGGGCGGAAGCGCGTAGCAGACGCTCATTTGAGCGCCCGCAGCCGTGGGGATTCCCTCTCCCCGTTCGTGCTGAGCTTGTCGAAGCACGGTTCTTCAAGCGGCCACGAAGAAAGAGGAGAACGGCCCTTCGACAAGCTCAGGGCGAACGGGGTGTGGGTTGCCCGGCTCACTTCCAGCCCCACAATTTGGACCATTGCTTCCACGCCGCGAGGTTGGCCTCGGCCGCCTTTTGTCCCGCTTGCTGCAGCGCGCTCATCTGTTTGCCCGCATCGAGCATCTTCTGCGCGGCGTCGATCTGCGCCTTTTGCGCGCGGAGAATCTCGCGCTGCATCTCGACCGCGGTGGAGAACCAGTCGCTCATGCCGCGACTTCCTGCCGGATCTGCTCGATCGCGGGCGCCAGTCCCGCGGCCCATTTGGTGATGTCGCCCGCGCCGAGGCACACCACCATATCGCCAGGCACCGCCATCTCGGCCAAGACCCGCGCCAATGCATCGGCATCGGCAACCGCCGCCACCGAACGATGCCCGCGGCGCTTGATCCCTTCGACCAGCACATCCGAATCGACACCCTCGACCGGCGCTTCGCCCGCGGCGTAGACCGGCGCGACCAGCACCATGTCGGCGTCGTTGAACGCCTGGGCGAAGTCGTCCATCAGATTGCCGAGCCGCGAATAACGGTGCGGCTGGACCACCGCGATCACCCTGCCCTCGGCGCTCTCGCGCGCAGCCGATAGCACTGCGCGAATCTCGACCGGGTGGTGGCCGTAATCGTCGATCACCGTCACGCCCTGCGTCTCGCCGACCTTGGTGAAGCGGCGCTTGACCCCGCCGAAGCGGGCAAAGCCCTTCTGAATCGTCACGTCGGGAATGCCGAGCTCGAGCGCGACGCCGATCGCGGCGAGCGCGTTCTGAACATTGTGGCGGCCGGGCATCGGCAGCTCGATATTCTCGATCGAGCGGGTGGTGCCGTCGCGGTTGCGGATGATCGCCTCGAAGCGATTGCCTCCGGAATGCGGCGTGACGTTGACGCCGCGCACGTCGGCGCTGGCGGCGAAGCCGTAGGTCACGATCCGGCGGTCGCGGACGCGCGGGATGATCGCCTGCACTTCGGGATGATCGAGGCAGAGGAGCGCGGCCCCGTAGAAAGGCACGTTCTCGACGAACTCGACATAGGCGTCCTTGGCGCGGTCGAAGCTGCCATAATGGTCGAGATGCTCGGGATCGATATTGGTGACCACCGCGATCGTGCCGTCGAGGCGCAGGAAGCTGCCGTCGCTTTCATCGGCTTCCACGACCATCCAGTCGCTGTCGCCTAATCGGGCGTTCGAGCCATATTGGTTGATGATCCCGCCGTTGATCACGGTCGGGTCCACTCCGCCCGCGTCGAGCAACGCCGCCACCATCGACGTGGTCGTGGTCTTGCCGTGGGTCCCGGCGACCGCGACCGTGGATTTGAGCCGCATCAGCTCGGCGAGCATCTCGGCGCGACGCACTACGGGCACGCGGTGCTCATAGGCGGCCTCGACCTCGGGATTGGTCCGCACGATCGCGGTGGAGACCACGACTACCGCCGCGTCACCGATATTCTCGGCCTTGTGCCCGATCGCGACCGGGATGCCGCGGTCGCGCAGTCCCTGCACGACATAGCCCTCCGCGACGTCCGAACCCTGCACCTTGTAGCCGAGATTGTGCATCACCTCGGCGATGCCCGACATGCCGATGCCGCCGATCCCGACGAAATGGATCGTGCCGATGTCGGTTGCGACACCCTTCATGCGTGTGCGAGCCTTCCCTGGATTGCCGCGCGCCGCATCTTGATCGGTGCGGTCGGGGCGTGAATCGATTCGACGAGATCGGCAAGGTCGCTCGCCGCGTGCGGCCGGCCCACGCTCTTGGCGCGGGTCGCGGCGTTTTCGAGCCCCTGCGTGTCGAGCCCGAGCTTCTGGATCTGCTTGGCGAGCTCGGTCGCGGTGAACGCGCGCTGCTGGATCGTCCGTGCGCCGCCGGCATTGGTGATCTCGCGGGCGTTCGCGGTCTGGTGGTCGTCGGTCGCGCTGGGCAACGGCACGAGGATCGCCGGACGGCCGGCGGCGGTCAGCTCGGCGATCGTCGAGGCGCCGGCGCGGGCGATGACGATATGCGCCCAGGCGAGCGCCTCGGGCATGTCGGTGATATAGGTCGAGACGTCGGCGGGGATGCCGTGCGCCTGATATTTCGCGCGCACCGTATCGATGTCCTCGATCCGCGCCTGGTGCGTGACCTGCAGGCGGCGGCGGAAATGGACCGGGAGCAGCGCGAGTCCGTCGGGCACGACGCGGCTCAGCACGGTGGCGCCCTGGCTGCCGCCGGTGACGAGCACGCGAAAAATGCCCTCCTCGTCGAGCACCGGATAGGGCCGGTCGCGCAAGGCGAGCACTGCCTCGCGCACCGGATTGCCGATCAGATGGGTCTTGCGCTGCCAGCTCGATTTGAGCCGCTCGACTTCGTCATATGACGTGGCGATCGCACTGACGCGTCCCGCGACGAAGCGATTGACGCGCCCCAGCACGGCGTTCTGCTCGTGGATCACCGTCGGCACGCCGGCGCGGAACGCCGCGAGCAGCGCCGGCAGCGCCGGATAGCCGCCAAAGCCGATCACCGCGGCGGGACGCAGCTCCTTGAACAGTCGCAGCGCCATCGAGCGTCCCGCCATGATACGCCCCGCCGCGCGGAGATAGCCGAGGGGTCCGCCGCCCAGCCGGCCGGCAGGCAGCACATGCGTGTCGATTCCGTCGAACAATCCTGGAAAGCGCACCCCGCGATCGTCGCTGACCAGCGAAACCTTGTGCCCCCGGTTCGCCAGTTCGGCCGCGAGCGCGGCGGCGGGCACCATATGCCCCCCCGTCCCGCCTGCTGCGAGAACATAGCTGCGCGAATTCGTCATCCCTTGCTCCACCGACCCGTATATGGCGAGCGCTTCAGATACGGGTTTCGCCGCGTGAAGGCGAGCAGCAACCCGTAGCCGATCGAAAGCGCGATCATCGACGATCCGCCATAGCTGATGAATGGCAGGGTCATGCCCTTGGATGGCGCGATGCCGGTGTTGACCGCCATGTTGATCATCGCCTGCACCCCGAACTGCGCGGCGAGGCCCGAGGCGGCGAGCAGGCGAAACGCGTCCTCCTCGTCGAGCATCTTCATGAACACCCGGATGACGATCGCGGCGTAGAGCAACACGATGACGGCGCACGAGATCAGCCCGAATTCCTCGCCGATCACCGAGAAGATGTAATCGGTATGCGCCTCGGGGAGCTTGAACTTGACCTGGCCGCTGCCGGGGCCGGCGCCGGTGAGCCCGCCGGCGCTCAGGGTCTGGTGCGCCATGTCGACCTGGTAGCGGTCGGCGAGCGCGGCTTCCTTGGTGGGGAACAGGAAATTGTCGATGCGGGTGCGGGCAGTACCGTAGAACAGATAGGCCGCGACCACCCCGGCGATCGCGGTGCCGATCAGCCCGCCGATCGCCAGCGCCGAGATCCCCGATATGGTCAGCAGGATCAGCCACACCGTGCCGAACACGATCGTCTGGCCGAAATCGGGCTGGAGCATCAGCAGCACCGCGACCACTGCGGTCACCCCGCCGGTGATGAACAGCACCGGAAGTTCGGGATCCTTGGCGCGGAACGAGAGCATCCACGCGGTCGCCACGATGAAGAAGGGCTTGAGGAATTCGGACGGCTGGAGATCGGAGACACCGAGATCGATCCAGCGCCGCGCGCCGTTCGCCTCCGAGCCGAGGATCGGGACCAGAGCGAGCAGCAAGAGGAAGAATGCCGCGCCGATCAGTGCGAGCCGGCGCGCGAGGGTGATCGGCAGCATCGACACGCCGATCAGCACCGGCACCGACAGGCACACCCACATCAGCTGCCGCCAGAAATAGTGCATTGCCGGCATGATGTGGGTCGCATCGGAATAGCGCCGTGCGGTGGCGGGCGAGGCCGCGGCGACAGCGACCAGCCCGATCGCGATCAGCAGCATCGCAAGCAGCAGCAACACGCGGTCGACTTCCCAGAACCACATGCCCGCACGCGTGGTGTTCCCGCGGCCGAGTTGCTTGCTCACCCGGCGGCGGACATCCCTGTTCGAGCTTTCGGTTTCAGCGGCGTCGCTCATCCGAGCGCGCTCACCGCGTCGCGGAACGCCTGGCCGCGCGCTTCATAATCCTTGAACTGGTCGAACGAAGCGCAGGCGGGGGAGAGCAAAACGGTGTCGCCGGGCGCGGCGTTCGCCGCGGCGCTCCTTACTGCGGCTTCGAGCGTGCCCGAGCGTTCGACCGGCATCTCGCCTTCGAGCAGCGATGCGAACAACTCGCCCGCCTCGCCGATCGTATAGGCCTTGACGACGTGGCCGAAACCCGGGCGGCATGCTTCCAGGCTGTCGGTCTTGGCACGCCCCCCGAGGATCCAGTGGACGCGCGGATAGGCCGAGAGCGCCGGGGTGGTCGAATCGGCGTTGGTCGCCTTGCTGTCGTTGACGAAGAGAACACCGTTTTTGGTGGCCACGCGTTCCATCCGGTGTGGCAGGCCGGGGAAGGTCTCCAGCCCCTTGTCGATCGCTTCCTTGTCGATTCCCAGAGCCTCGCACGCGGCAATCGCGGCAAGCGCGTTCTGGGCATTGTGCGGTCCCTGCAGCGCCGGCCAGCGCGACTGATCCATGCACACGCCCGGAGCGATCTTGTCGAGACCCTCGCTGCGGCCCGATACCGCGACTTGTCGTGCGATGGCAGCGGAGGGCGCATCGCCGATGCCGATCACCGCGGCCTGGCCCTTGGATTGCATTGCGAACAGCCGCGCCTTGGAGGCGGCATAGCCCTCGAGCCCACCATAGCGGTCGAGATGGTCGGGGGTCAGGTTGAGCAGGACCGCGACGTCGCAATCGAGGGTGAAGGTCAAGTCGATCTGGTAGCTCGACAATTCGAGGACATAGACGCCGCCTTCGGGCAGCGGATCGCGCCCGAGGATCGGCAGCCCGATATTGCCGCCGGCGAGGCTCGGCAGCCCGGCGGTGCGGACGATATGGTCGATCAGCGCGGTGGTGGTGGACTTGCCGTTGGTGCCGGTGATGCCGACGACCTTGTGCGGCGGCAGACCGGCGCGCGCCTGCGCGAACAGTTCGATGTCGCCGATGACGGCTGCGCCGAAAGACGCCGCATGCGCCGCGATCGGGTGCTTGTTGAGCGGAACGCCCGGCGAGACGACTACGGCCTCGAACCCGGTGAGATCGATCCCCAATGGATCGGCGAGCACCAAGCCCTCTCCCCAGAGGGCAGAGGGAGAGAAAGCAGCCCGCGCTACTTCGTTCGAATCCCACGCGACCACGCTCGCGCCTGATGCAAGCAAAGCATCGACGGTCGACGCGCCCGACCGCGCAAGCCCGAGTACCGCATAGCGTTTGCCGCGCCAGGCGCCGCTCGTGATCACCGCAGCTTCAGCGTCGAGAGCCCCGCCAGCGCCAGCACGAACGCGATGATCCAGAAGCGGATCACCACCGTCGGCTCGGACCAGCCGAGCTGTTCGAAATGATGGTGGATCGGCGCCATCTTGAAGACGCGCTTGCCGGTACGCTTGAAGAAGAACACCTGGATGATGACCGAGAGCGCCTCGACCACGAACAGCCCGCCGATGATCCCGAGCACCAGCTCGTGCTGCGCCGAAACCGCGATCGCGCCGAGCGCGCCGCCGAGCGCGAGACTGCCGGTGTCGCCCATGAAAACCGCCGCCGGGGGCGCATTGAACCACAGGAAGGCGAGCCCTGCGCCGACGATCGCGCCGCAGAAGATCGCGAGATCGCCCGCGCCGTGGACATAGGGAATGCCGAGATACGTCGCGAACACCTTGTTGCCGACGACATAGGCGATCAGCATGAACGCCATGCTGGCGATCACCACCGGCATCGTCGCGAGCCCGTCGAGCCCGTCGGTGAGGTTCACGGCGTTGCCGAACGCGACGATCGTGAAGGCGGCGAAGGGAATGTAGAACCAGCCGAGATCCGGGTGGATCCAGCTGAAGAACGGCACGTAGAGCTGGGTGCCGGTCTGCAAGATGATCACCCAGGCGGCGATCCCGGCGATGGCGAACTCGCCGAGCAGCCGCACCCGGCCCGATACCCCCGCGGTGCTCGCCTTCTTGACCTTGTCGTAATCGTCGAGGAAACCGATCGCGCCGAAGCCGAAGGTCACGAACATGCACGCCCAGACCAGCGGATTGGCGAGGTCCATCCACAGCAGCAGCGATATCATCAGGCTGGTCAGGATCATCAGCCCGCCCATCGTCGGCGTGCCGCGCTTGGCGAGGTGGGTCTGCGGTCCATCGCTGCGGATCGGCTGGCCCTTGCCCTGGCGGACGCGCAGCCAGCCGATGAACTTGGGGCCGATGATCAGCCCGATCAGCAGCGCCGTGGCCACCGCCGCACCGGTGCGGAACGAGAGATAGCGGATGAGATTGAGCAGGCCCGGGAAGCCCAGCTGTTCCGCGATCCAGTAGAGCATTAGGCCATCGCCCTTTCCGCCAATGCCGCCACGACCGTCGAGAGACGCACGCCGTTAGAGCCTTTCACGAGCACCGCATCGCCCGGCGCCAGCACGGCAAATAGCCGTTCGCGCGCGGTTGCAGCGTCGGGCACATGGACGAATTCCACTTTACCCTCAAGCGCATTCGCCAGCGCGCCCATCGCTTTGCCGACGAGGATCGCATAGCTCACCCCCGCCGCTTCGACAGACTCGGCAAGCCCGGCATGAAACGCATCGGAATGTTCGCCCAGTTCGCGCATTTCGCCGAGCACGGCGATCTTGCGCCCCGGCTCGCTGGCCAGCACCGCGAGCGTCGCGCGCATCGACGCGGGATTGGCGTTGTAGCTTTCGTCGATCACCAGGGCTTCGCCGCCCGGCGGCTCGGCCATGAAGCGCGCGCCGCGCCCGGCGAGCCCGCTCATTTCGGCGAGCGCGAGCCCGGCCATTTCCAGATCGCCGCCCACTGCGTCGACAGCGGCGAGGATCGCCATCGCATTGGAGACCCAATGTTCGCCCGGCTGCGCGATCGTGAAGCTCAGCTCGCGCGCGTCGAAGCGCGCCGTGACGAAGGTCCCGCCGGTGCGGGTCCGCATCCGCTCGACGGCACGGAAATCGGCGCCATCGCTCAGCCCGAAGGTGAGGATCCGCCCGGCATGGGGTTTTGCCGCGGCGATCAGCCGGTCGCGATGCGGACTGTCGAACGGCACGATTGCCGTCCCGCCGGGCTCGAGCCCCTGGAAAATCTCGCCCTTGGCGTCGGCGATCGCCGCCTCGCTGGCGAAGAAGCCCATATGCGCGGGCGCGATCGTCGTGACCATCGCGACATGCGGCCGCACCAGCCGCGTTAGCTGCGCCAGTTCGCCGGCATGGTTCATCCCCATCTCGAACACGCCGAACCGCGCGTCGCGGGGCATGCGGGCGAGACTGAGCGGCACGCCGGTATGATTGTTGTAGCTCTTGACCGAACGGTGCGCGCAGCCCGGGTCCATGCGGTCGAGCGCCGCGAACAGCGCTTCCTTGGTACCGGTCTTGCCGACCGAACCGGTGACGCCGATGACCTTGCCGTTCGCGCGTGCGCGGGATGCCGTGCCGAGCGCATCGAGCGCGGCAATCGTGTCAGCGACGAGCACATTGGGGTGCGCCGTCGACTCGGACACCACGGCGCCGGCCGCGCCTTGCGCAAACGCCTGGTCGAGGAAGCGATGCCCGTCGGTGGCCTCGCCCTTGAGCGCGAGGAACAAGTCACCGGGGCCGACTTCGCGCGAGTCGAAGGTCACGCCGGTGGCGGTGAAGGACGCGTAAGCGGTCCCATCCGTAGCGGCGCCGATCTCGTCGGAGGTCCAGAGGGGGCCACTCACAAGCCCCTCCCCTGAAGGGAGGAGCCAAGAAAAATCGCTTCCCTCACGCCGCGCACTCCCGCGCAACACCCACATCGTCGAACGGCAGCACCCGATCGCCGACGATCTGGCCCTGTTCGTGCCCCTTGCCGGCGATCAGCACGATATCCTCGGCCTCGGCCATCCCGATCGCCGCCGCGATCGCCTCGCGCCGCCCGCCGATCTCGGTCGCGTCCGGCGCGCCCTTCAGCACTTCGGCACGGATAGCCGCGGGGTCCTCGCCGCGCGGATTGTCGTCGGTGACGATCACCACGTCGGCCCCCGCCGCTGCCGCCTGCCCCATCGGCTCGCGCTTGCCGGTGTCGCGATCGCCGCCGGCGCCGAACACCAGAATCAGCCGGCCGCTGGTATGCGGCTTGAGCGCTGCAATCGCCGCCTCGAGCGCATCGGGCGTGTGGGCATAATCGACATAAACCGGCGCACCGCTGCGCGCGATCGCCGCGCGCTCGAGCCGACCGCGCACCGGCTGCAACCGCGCCAGATTGGCCAGCGTCGCGGCAATCTCGCCGCCGGTGGCGATCACCAGCCCCGCCGCGGTGAGCGCGTTCGCCGCCTGATAGGCGCCGATCAGCGGCAGCATTACGTGGTGGGCCTCGCCCCCGGCCTCGATCGTAAGCCCCTGCCCCAGCAAAGTCGGATCGCGCCCGACGAGCTTGAGCGTCTCGCCATGCTCGCCGACCGTGACCAGCTTGTTGCCGCGCATCCGGGCAAGCTCCTCGACGCGCATCGCATGCGGATCGTCGGCCCAGACTACCGCAGTGCCGTCCAGGTCGAGCACATCGGCGAACAGGCGTAGCTTGGCGTGGAAATAGGCCGCCATGTCGCCGTGATAATCGAGATGGTCGCGACTCAGATTGGTGAACGCCGCCGCACGTACCGGCAGCCCCTCGGTCCGGTATTGCGACAGGCCGTGCGACGATGCCTCGAATGCGAGGTGGGTGACGCCTTCGCGCGCCAGTCCCGCCACATTGGCGAGGAACGTCACCACGTCGGGTGTGGTGAGCCCGGTGGAGACGGTATCGTCGGACGTGGTGACCCCCAGGGTCCCGATCGACGCCGCGTGATGCCCCGCCATCCGCCACAACTGCCGCGTCATCTCGACGGTGGAGGTCTTGCCGTTGGTTCCCGTCACTGCCACCGCGGTCTGCGGGAACGGCGCGAAGAACCCAGCGGCCAGCCGCGCGAAGCGCTCGCGCGGATTGGCATCGGCGATGTGGACCGCGCCGTCGACTATCGCCCCAGGCCGCGCGACGATTGCGATCGCGCCCGCCTTTATGGCGGCGGGGATAAAATCCTCGCCATTCACCCGGGCGCCTTCGAACGCGCCGAAAATGGTTCCGGGAGCGACCTTGCGGTGGTCGATCGCGAACCCGGTGACGACGGCTTGTTCCTCTCCGCCGGTCAGCGCGCCGAGTTTCATTCGGCGCCCGGCTTGGGAGCAGGCCCCGTCCAGATCAGCGGGAGCAATTCGCTTTCGTCGATGTCGCGGCCGGCATCCGGCGTGACGCCGAGCAAGGTGCCGATGCGGCTGACGACGCGCGAGACCACCGGAGCGGCGGTCCAGGCGGCGGTGGTGCGATATACCCCTTTTTCGAGGTTCGCTTTGGGTGAGTCGAGCATGGCGACCATCACATAGCGTGGTGCGTCGATCGGGAAAGCCGCCGCGAAGGTCGAAACGTTGCGATGCTTGTCATAGCCGCCTCCGGAAGCCGCCTCCGCGGTGCCGGTCTTGCCGGCGATGCGGAAGCCCGGCGCCTCGCCCTTGCGGCCGGTGCCCTTGAGCACGATCAGGCGGAGCAGCTGGCGCATCCGCATGCTGGTCGATTCCTTCAGTGCGCGCTGGCCCGCGGGAACGTGCGCCGGATCGACCTTGAGCAACGTCGTCGGACGCAGGATGCCGCCATTGACCAAGGTGGCATAGGCATTGGCAAGATGAAGCGGCGTCACTGCGATGCCATGGCCGTACGCCGTGGTCATCACGGTGATCCGACCCCAATAGTTCGGCCAGAGCGGCTTGGCGCCGCCGGTCTCGATCCCGGGACGCCGATCGAAGCCGAGCTTGCGGAACATGTCCTGCAGCTTCGCCGCGCCGAGCTCGTCGGCGATTCGCGCCGTCGCGATGTTGGACGAGTAGATCAGCGTCTCGGGGATGTTGAGCCAGCGAAACTGCTCGTCGCCCGGATCGTCGTGAATCTTGAAACGGCCGACCTGCAGCGGCCGCGTCGCGTCGAAGCGCCGCGCCATGTTGGTGATCGTGCCCGAATCGATGGCCGCCGCCACCGCGAGCGGCTTGAAGGTCGAGCCGAGCTCGTAGACGCTCTGAGTGACGTTGTTGGGCGGCGCGGAACCCTGCAGCGCATTCGGATTGAAGCTCGGCAACGAGGTCATCGCGAGCACTTCGCCGGTGCGCACGTCGAGGATCACCCCCGCCGCTCCGCGCGCCTGGAGGTCGGTCATCGCGCGGCCGAGCTCGTTCTCGAGCGCTGCCTGCACGCGGGCGTCGATCGACAATGCGATCGGTGCGCCGCGTTTCGCCGGATCGGTCAGGCGCCGGTCGAGCACTTTCTCCATCCCCGACACGCCCGCGCCTGTCGCGTCGAGGAAGCCGAGAATGTGCGCGGCCATGGTCGATTGCGGATAGAGCCGGTCGGGTTCGCGCTGGAATTCCATCCCCGGCTCGCCGAGCGTGTTCACTGCAGTGACCAATTCGGGCATCGCCCGGCGCTTCAGATAGGCGAAGCTGCCGCCCGAATTGAGCAAAGCATAATAATGGCCGGCGCTCTGCTCGGGGATCAGTTCGGCGAGCTTTTGCGCCAGCGCGGACTTGTCGCCGATGATCTGGTTGGGATGCACGGCGATCGACCAGGCATCGATGCTGCGCGCGAGCGGCGCGCCGTTGCGGTCGACGATGTCGCCGCGCGGCGGGATCAGCGCCAGCGCCATGTCACGCGCGACGGCGGGCTCGGCCCAGAGCGCGAGCAACGCCAGCTTGCCGATCACCACGAGCATGCCAGCGCCGAATAGCAAGGACAGAATCATCAGCCGCACCTGGGCGACGGCGACGAGCGCCTGACGGGCACCGCCCGTACGGCCCTGCCGGGCCGGCGGGGCGACGACGACGATCAACGCAGCGCCAGCTTCTCGCGCTTCGCCAGCTTGCGCAGATCGTCCATCGTCGATGCGCTCAATACGCCACGATCGACGGATGCGATCGCCTGGCGGTCCGCCTTCTTCATCAGCTTGCGAAGCTCTCCGTCCTGCTGCGCCACGCTCTTCGCGGACGCAATTGCTTGCACCGAATTGGCGGCAGGGACCACAACCTGTGATGCAGCCTGAGTCGGAGGGGCGCCAACCGGCACCACCAATGCGGCGACCTGAATGTCGGCGGGCTGCTGACCGAGGCTGGCCAGCGCCATCTCGTTCGCCAGATATTGCTGCGCCACCGGCGCCGAAAGCGCCAGCACGTCGCCGTTCCAGCGCTCGAGCTGCGCCAGGTTCGCCCGCGTGTTGAACTCGGTCTCGAGCCCGCGAATGTCGCGCTGCGCCTGGACGATAGCTAGCTTGGTCGCTTCGAGCCGCGCCTGTTCGGCGGCGCCGTGCGAATTGACGAGGTAGCATGCCGGCGCCACGACAACGCCGCACAGGAACCATCCCAGTCCCTTGAAGCCCTGCACTGCCATCAGTTCACTCCCTCACTACCCCAGGGCGCCGCAGCCGTCCGACGCGCCACACGCAGCGTCGCAGACCGGGCGCGCGGGTTACGCGCTACTTCTTCCTCGCCGGGCCGAACGGCCTTGGCGGGGGTCTCGAAACTCGGCGCGGCCCGGGGGCCGGCCATCGGCCGATGCCGCGAGCCGGCGGGCTCGCTGCCGCTCCGTTCGCGCAGGAACCGCTTGACCAGGCGGTCCTCGAGCGAGTGGAACGTGACCACTGCCAACCGTCCTCCGGGCTTGAGCACGCGCTCGGCCGCAGCCAGCCCTTCCGCGAGCTCGTCGAGTTCGCGGTTGAGGTGGATTCGGATCGCCTGAAAAGTCCGGGTAGCCGGGTCCTTCTTGTCGTAATGCTTATGATTTAAGGATTTCCTAACCACGTTCGCTAGTTCGGAAGTCCGCTTAAGGGGTCGTGCGGAGACGATCGCCCGCGCGACTCGGCGAGACTTGGGCTCCTCGCCAAAGTTAAATAAAACGTTAGCGATCTCTTCTTCGTCGGCGGCGTTGAGCCATTCCTCGGCAGTGACCCCTTCCTGGCTCATCCGCATGTCGAGCGGGCCGTCGTTCTGGAAGCTGAAACCGCGCTCGGCCTGGTCGAGCTGCATCGACGACACGCCGATATCCATCGTCACCCCGTCGACCGGGACGAGGCCGCGGCGCGTGAGTTCGCCTTCCATCTGGCTGAACGGCGCCTCGATCAGGATCAGCCGCCCGCCCGCTTTCGCGACGAGCGATTGGCCGCCTTCGATCGCATGAGGGTCGCGATCGAAAGCGGCCACCTCGGCACCCCGCTCGAGGATGGCGTCGGTATAGCCGCCCGCGCCGAACGTCGCGTCGACATGGCGCTCGCCGGGCACGATGGCGAGGCCGTCGACGACTTCGTCGCGCAGCACGGGGATGTGGGGGGCGTCGCTCACAGCTTCACGCCCTTTGACTGGCAGAGATATTCGCAGATCTCGCGAAGGCCGGGGTCGGCATTGTCGTCGGCGAGCAGTATTTCGGGCGCCCACACGTCGAAGGTCTCGCCACTGCCGTTGAAGAACGCCCATTTGCCGATCTTCGCCTTCATCCGGAAGAAGGGCGGGATCACGAAGCGGCCGCTCTCGTCGAACGGCGCCTTCTCGACCTGGCCAAAGGCGCGACGCTTGGCGCGCGTGTCGGCATCCTCGCCGCGCTCGGCGGCAAGCTGCTCCTTGCGGTCGATCCGATCGTATTTCTCTTTCGACCAGCTCAGGTCGTGCGCCGAGAGGCACGGATCCTCCGGGTGGAGGCCGACGACGATCTGGCGAATGTCGGAATTGCGCTCGGCGGCGGCGCGCAGGTCTGCGGGAATGGCGACGCGACCCTTCAGGTCGACCGCCTGGAGCGCAAATCCCTCGAAGAGCTCCCTGTCCGCCACGCCCAAACCCCTTTTGGGCACGCCTTCCCCGTTTCCGGAATCGCGGTTTCCGGCCGCCTTCCGACGCTTTTCATACGGTAAAAGGGATCGTGCCCCCTGAGCACACCTTTGATCACAAACGTTGCCGGGACACAACGGAAAATATGGGGATTTGGGGGGATTTTGCCCCACTTCCCCCCTAAAATCTACGCTGTTTTACTTACAGACACTATATGTTCTCTACCTGTTTCTAGACGTGCGAACGCGAGACCGCAGGGTGATTACACCCCTGTTTCCGAAACTATCTTTGGGGAAGCAGCAGCTTGCGCGAACTTGCGACAATTGCGCCCAATCGCTCGCGACTCCGCGATTTTCGGACGAGCGCATTTTGCCGTGCGGCTCGCTTACTCCGTCAGTTTTGGGAGGGCTGTCCCTCGGACGCCGCGTCGGTCGAGGACGTGCTCGGCGCCACGCCGAGTTCGGCGAGCGGCTCGTCCTTGCCCTTCGCGGTGGAGGTATTGCCGGGCTCGCCGGTCATGTTTGCAACCACCATCGCATTGGGGGCGCCGATCGCCTCGACCGGATCGTCGCGATTGGCCGAGGAGAAGATCGCGCTGGCCAGTCCGATCAGGACCAGCACCATCGCCAGCCCGGTCATACCGACCCGGACACGCTGCATCGCCTGCTGTGAGTCTTGCGATCCCGACTTCATAGCTGTGGCATAAATGTAACGCCTCGCCCGCCGTTTGTCGAGGCGAACGTCAGACGACCTCCAGACCGTCTGAAACCGGGAGCCCCTTGGCGCGCAGCCACTCGGGGTTATAGAGCGTCGACAGGTAGCGAAAGCCGGTGTCGCACAGGATCGTCACGATCCTTTTGCCCGGCCCGAGCTGCTTCGCCAGCCGCACGGCGCCGGCGACGTTGATCCCCGACGAAAGCCCGAGGCACAGCCCCTCTTCGTCGAGCAGCCGGCGCACCCATTCGAGCCCCTCTTCATCGGAGATGCGGAACTGGGTGTCGACCAGCGCGCCTTCGAGATTGCCGGTGATCCGCCCCTGCCCGATCCCTTCAGCGACCGAAGAACCTTCGGACTGGAGCTCGCCGCAGGCATAATAAGCGTACAGCGCCGCGCCATGCGGGTCGCTCAGCGCGATGCACACTTTCTCGTCCCTGGCTTTGAGCCCGAGGCTCACGCCGGCGAGCGTTCCCCCCGTCCCGACCGCGCAGGTGAAGCCGTCGATCCGGCCCTCCATCTGGCTCCAGATCTCTTCGGCGGTGCCCATGATGTGCGCGCGGCGATTGGCGATATTGTCGAACTGGTTGGCCCAGATCGCGTTGGGCGTCTCCTCGGCGATGCGACGCGAGGTGTGGACGAAATGGCCGGGATTCGAATACGGCGCGGCCGGCACGAGCACCAGCTCGGCACCGAGCGCGCGCAGCGTGTCCATCTTCTCGCGGCTCTGCGTCTCGGGCATGACGATGATCGTCTTGTAGCCCTTGGCATTGGCAACCAGCGCGAGACCGATCCCGGTATTGCCCGCGGTGCCCTCGACGATCGTCCCGCCCGGCGCGATCGCCCCGCGTTCTTCGGCATCCTGGACGATGAACAAGGCCGCGCGATCCTTCACCGACGCGCCAGGGTTGGCGAATTCGCACTTGCCGAAAATGTCGCAGCCAGTGGCCTCGCTCGGCCCTTTGAGCCGCACCAGCGGAGTATTGCCGATCAGGCCCAGCGTATCGGATGTCACATGCATGCCAGCTAGATAGGGGTGCCCGCCCCCCAACCGCAAGCAAGCGAAACTATGCGGCGACGCCCGCGCGCTTGAGATGCGGCCCCAGCCGCCCGCCCAGCCACAGGAAGAACATCCGATAATCCGAGAATAGCGACCAGAGCGGATAGGTGAAGGTCGCAGGCCGGTTCTTCTCCACTCCGAAATGCGCGCCCCAGGCAAAGCCGTAGCCGGCGAGCGGCACCAGCAGCCACCACCAGCCGCCCTGGGCCAGCGCAATCGCGAGGAAGACGAAGGTCAGCGCCGTGCCGATATAATGCAGTCGGCGCGTCTCGGACTTGGCGTGTTCGCGCAGATAATAGGGCCAGAAATCGCCGTAGCGGGTGATCGTGCGCGCCATGGCGGGATGCTACGCTTCTTTTAGCCGCACGCAAGCCATGGTAGAAAGCCCGGCGACGGAGGTAGAACGATGGGCGTGCAGCTCAACATCAACGATGCCGAAACCGTTCGCCTGGCGCGGCAGCTGGCCGATGCGACAGGCCAGCCCGTCACACAAGTGATCCGCCTAGCGCTCGAGCGCGAAGTGCAGCGGCGCGAGGAAGAGTTTGCCAAAATCCTGGCGAAAGTGAAGGAGATCAGTCGCGAATTCGTCACGTCCATGCCGCCCGAAATGCGCGGCAAATCCTCGAAGGAATGGATGGACGATATCTATGACTAGGATGGCTTGCCCAAATGATCGTCGATACCTCGGCGATCCTGGCGATCGTGCTCGAAGAGCCCGAACGGGATATGATGCTGCGCAGGATATTGGAAGCACGCGAGCGCCGAATCTCCGCGGGCACCTGGATGGAATTGGCAACCGTCATCACACGGCGGCACCCTGAAAAGGCGCATCTGATAGAGACTTTGCTTTGGAGCATCCGGCTTACGATCAGCGATGTTACGCCCGAGCAAGCGCGGCTCGGGCGGGACGGCTACCGGGCCTATGGTAGGGGAACAGGCCATCCCGCCCGGCTCAATTTCGGCGACTGCTTCGCCTATGCGCTTGCCAAGGCGACGGGCGAGCCTTTGCTCTTCAAGGGCGACGACTTCGTCCATACCGACGTCACCGCCGCCGCGTGAGCAAGCGCAAGCACAGCTTCCCGCCCGTGGTCGACGCGCGCACGCGCCTGCTCGTCCTTGGATCGCTACCTGGCGAACGCTCGCTCGCCGAGCGGCGTTATTATGCCCATCCGCAGAACCAGTTCTGGCGACTGATCTCGCCCGCCGCCGGCCACGACCTCGCCGCCCTGCCCTACGAACAACGCCTCGAAGCGCTGCTCGCGGCGCATATCGGCCTCTGGGACGTCGTCGCCAGCGCCACGCGCCCGGGCAGCACCGACGCGGCGATGCGCGACATCGAAGGGCATGACGTGGCCGCGCTGGCTGCCAGCCTGCCCGATTTGCGCGGAATTGCCTTTAACGGTGGCACCGCGCTGCGCCACGGCGTGCGGCAGCTCGGCGATGTCGCGGCCCGCTACACGATCGTGGCGCTGCCTTCGAGCAGCCCGCTCCACACGATCGGCTTTGATGCCAAGCTGCCGGCGTGGCAGGCGCTGTCGCAGATCCTTGGCTGAGCGTAGCGACGACAGTTAGATCGACCCAACCGTTCCGTCGTTGTCCCCCACCGCAATCGCGGCGCGCAGCGCAGCCACGATCGTCTCGTCCGTCTCTCGCCGCGGCTCGGTCGCGAAACCGAGGCGCCGCGTCTGGGGATCCGGTTCGGAACCCCGGCGGCTCGCCGATCCGTGCACTTCGCGCACGCCCGTACCCGCCACCAGCCGCGCGACATTCGCAGGGGTGACGCCCGATCCCGCGATGATCGACAGCCGCTCACCGGCCGCTGCCACCATCGCGGCCAGCGTCGCCATTCCTTCGACCGCTGTCGGCGCGCCACCCGAACTGAGGATCTTGTCATAGCCGAGCGCCGCTGCCTCGCGCACTGCCGCTACGGGATCGGGCACCAGATCGATAGCGCGATGCAGCACGATCGTGGCATCGCGCGCGGCTTCGCGGAAGCGAGCGAGTCTCTCGCGATCAAGACCATTCGCGCCCAGCGCACCGACCACGATCCCGGCCGCGCCGCGCGTAACCGCCATCCGGATCTCGTCGATCATCAATAGCGCCTCATCTTCCTCCACCACGAAACCGCCGGCACGGGGACGAATCATCATGTGCGTGGGACAGCCAATCCGCACCGCCCTGTCGAGCAACGCCGCCGAGGGCGTCAGCCCGCCAAGCTCGAGCGCGGAGCATAATTCGATCCGGTCGGCGCCTCCGGCGACTGCCGCATCCAGACCCGCAGGATTGTCGACGCAGATTTCGAGCATCGGCCGGACGCTGCTCACTGCGCCTCCGTCATATTGCTCTCTCCGGTTTCAGCGGCCGGGCGGACGACGCGCGGCGCCGGGCCGGCGCAACCGCGCAGCGTCCGCGCACCGATCTGCACCTCCGCGGTCAAGGGTCGAGCGTCTTTCCCCGCAGCGCAGGGCGTAGCTGTCAGGGTGATGGTCACGGGCGCCGCTTCGGGCGTCTTGGTGTCGAACACCGCACGACCGCCGGCCAGTTTCGGGCTGACCGGATAGAAATCGGTCGGATGCGCCGCATCGGGCGCGTCGGCATAGGTGATCGTGCCCGGTGCGACGTGAATCTCCCAATAGGGGCCCGAGCCCGATGCCTGCACCTGCTGGTTGAGATCGACTCCACCAAGCATCGGCCTCGGCGTGGGCTTCGCGACTGGCACGGCGCCGTTATTGCCTGTATCTTCCCCGCCGCCGCACCCGGCCAGCGCCGATAATAGCCCCATGAGCAGCAATCGTCGCATTTCGATCCTCCGTCCGCGCCGTCCTGCGGAAGGTGAGGCGTACAGGTCAAGACGATACGAGAAATTGAGCGACATGCGCTCTGCCGAAGGGTCACCGAACGACACCCGACGCACCGCGGCGTAAAGATCGCCTTCGGGAGAATCCCGGACTTGGACGCGTTTCCCGAATAGAGTTCACACGGGAGACACAAACAGCGTGTTACGTTGCGCTGCAGCACAATTATGTGACCTTGTATCACGAATCGCTTGACGATTCTTGCCACCTGTCCGAAAGCACGAGCCGCTATGAAGAACCCCTCCCTGATCGCCGCCGCCGCCGTAGCGCTTCTGTCGCTTGCCGCATGTGAGAACAAACCCGAGGAAGTGACGACAACTGCGCCCGATCCGATGGCGTCGCAGCTGGCCAATGCTGCGCCGGTCGAACTTCCGCCCGCAATTTCCGAGAGCGTGACGCTGCGTTGCGGCGACAACAGCCTGGTCTATGTCGACTTCTTCCAGGGTGACAAGCAGGTCCAGCTCAAGACGGTGAAGGGTGGCCCGGGCACGATGCTCAAGGCACCCGAGGCCGGCCAACCCTTCGAGGCAGCAGGCGGCTACAAGCTGACCGGCACGTCGAAGAACGTCACCGTGACCGTCCCCGGCAAGGCCGACCGTACCTGCCACGCCTGAGGCGCGGCATATCTCCAGTTTCCAAGGGCCGGCGGGGCTTCCCCGCCGGCCCTTTTTCATGCCAGCCTGCGCAACCGGACGGGAGGGACTCGCTTGGCGACGATCGCGATCTACAGCCTGAAGGGCGGCGTCGGTAAGACGACGCTGGCGGTCAACCTTGCCTGGGCCGCGGCATCGCTGTCGTCGCGCCGAACCTTGCTGTGGGATCTGGACCCGCAGGCGGCGGCGACCTTCCTGCTCGACCGCACGGAACGCAGCGGCAACGAAGCGCAGGCGATCTTCACGCGCGACGTGAGCCCGGCCAAGCTCGCCCGACCAACCGCCTTCGATCGTCTCGACCTGATCGCCGCCGACACGTCGCTGCGTGCGCTGGACCGGACTTTCCACGAGCTCGACAAGAAGAAGCGCCTCGCCAAGCTGCTCGGCGAACTGGCCGCCGCTTATGACCGCGTGCTGCTCGATTGCCCGCCCGGCCTCACCGAGACCAGCGAGCAAGTGATGCGCGCCGCCGATCTGATCGTAATTCCGGTGATCCCTTCGGCGCTCGCCATGCGTGCCTTCGGGGAGGTTCAGAGCCATCTCGCGCGGCGCAACGCCAAAGTGCCGCTGATGCCGGTCTTCTCGATGGTCGATAGGCGGCGCAAACTGCATGCCGAAGCGCTCGCCGCCTACCCGGACTGGCCGGCGATCCCCGCGGCGAGCATCGTCGAGGCGATGACCGAACGCCGCCAGCCCGTCGGTGCCTTCGCGCCGCGCAGCCCCGGCGCCCAGGCCTTCGCAATCCTGTGGCAGGCGATCGAACGCAGACTGGCGCTCAGGCGTTGAGGCGCGGATGAGTCACCCGCTTCCGCCCCATTTGGATCTGGATCCCGATCTCGTGCTGCGCGCGTATGCGATGGGCGTGTTTCCGATGGCCGATCACAGGCTGGCGTCGAGCGTCTATTGGGTCGAACCCAAGCTGCGCGGCATCCTCCCGCTCGACTCGTTCCATCTGTCGCGCTCGCTGAAGAAGACCGTGCTCGCCGACCGGTTCCGGGTGACCGTCGACACTGCGTTCGAGCGTGTCCTGCAGCTTTGCGCGGAATCGGCCTCGGATCGCCCCGATACCTGGATCAACGGCCCGATCGAGCGCGTGTTCATCGAACTCCATCGCCGCGGCTTCGCGCACTCCGTCGAATGCTGGGACGGCGATCGGATGGCCGGCGGGCTCTACGGCCTGGCGCTGGGACGCGCGTTTTTCGGCGAATCGATGGTCACTCGGGCGCGCGACGCCTCGAAAGTTGCGTTTGCGCATCTGGTGGCGCGGCTCCAGGCGGGCGGATTCACCCTGCTCGACTGCCAGTTTCAGACCGAGCATCTTGCAACGCTCGGCGCAGTCGAGGTGCCGCGCGACGCTTACGTGGCGTTGCTGGGCGCGGCGCTCGGCGATTCGGCGGCAGGACTCTCGGTCGGCGCGCCCCTGGTCGATGGTGATTTCTTCGCGCTCGAACGCTCGGCCGCGCCCGGCGCCGGCACGCTGTCCGGCCCATTGTCGCGGAAAGTCATCGCGCAACTCTTGGGCCAGACGTCGTAAATCGGATGCTGAACGACGTTGAGCGCCGGACGCTCCTTGTACAGCCAGCCTGAGAAGACCCGCCGCCAGCTCTTGTCGAGCTGCTCGACGTCGATCTGCACGAATGCGCCGGTCAACTGGTCGGCTTCCCACGGCGCAGTCTTGTCGCAGGCACGCAGCCGAACGATGACGTCGCCGCTCCGCGCCGCCTGGCCGGGCTTGAGCTTGAACTCGCGCGCCACGCCGTTGCGCTTGTTGAGCAGGCCGAGCACCGCCTCGCGCTCGTTCATGGGCGTCGCTGCTGCGTTGAGCACGCTGGTATCGGGGCCCACCGCCACCACTTCCGCACCGCCCGCGGCATTTTCGGCACCGGTGGTGATCACCAGATCGTCGGCGCTGTTGTTGCCCGCCTGGCCGCCGCTATTGCACGCGCCGAGCCCGAGCAGCAGAATTGCTGCCGCCGTTGCGGCGCCGTGCCTCATGCGTCGGGAGTCCATGCCTCATAGTCGCCGGTCGAGCGGGCGCGTTGCCCACCCGCTTCCAGCGCGCCCGAGGGGCGATAGGCCAGCCGCGTGCCGGTGTGATTGGGTTCGGCCGGCTTTTCCCAGTTTCGCGGCGCCGGCAGCGCCTGATCGGGCGCGGCGTCGATCTGGTGGTGGAGCCAGCTGAACCATTCGGGCGGAACCCGGCTAGCGTCGTTGGGGCCGTTATAGATCACCCAGCGGCGCGTGATGCCGTTGGGGTCCTTGCCGCCTGCCCAATAGATGTTGCCCAACGCATCCTCGCCGACCTTGGTTTTGCCGCGCAGGCCGAACCAGGTGCCGAGGGTGGCACCGTTCCACCAGGTGAAGGGATTGCGATTCAGGCTCATCCGCGCCGATTAGCCCCGGGTTCGGATCGAGGCAATCAAATCCGCCAAGCTTGCGCTGCGCGGATCACTGGCCCTGGCCTGCCCAGCGCACCTTGTCGCCCGGCACGATCCCCAGTTCGGCGGCCTTGCCGGCGTTGATCTCGAGTACCGCGCTCACTCGCTCACCCGATTTGGCCTGCGTCTCCGAATAGGGGACCGCGTTTGCGGCAATCCTCGCGATCGTGCCGTTCGGGCGAATGAAGATGATGTCGAGTGCAGTAGGCGTGTTCTTCATCCAGAAACTCGCCTCACGCGGGGCCCCCGTTGGTGGATAGGGCGTGAAGATCATGCCGCCGTCCGCCGGGATATTGGTGCGGAACATCAGACCGCGCTCCTGCTCCGCACTGGTTCGGGCGACCTCGACGCTGAATTGCTTCGGGCCGGTCCTGGTCTGGACCGTCACCACGACCTTCGCCGCGCCGTTCTGCCCCGCGAGCGCCCCGGCACTCGCAGCTCCCGCCACGGACGCCAGCAACGCCGTCGCCAGCGCTGCGCGGATTCCAGATCGCAAAATCATCGTCTCAGCCGGTCCTTTCGACCGCCACCGCCAGCGGCCCCTTGTCCCCTTCGACGATGCGCGCGGTGAGCGGTTGGCCCGGTTCGACTTCCTCGATCTCGGCGCGGCGCAACGTCTCCATATGGACGAATATATCCGCCGCGTCGGAATCGCGCACCAGAAATCCATAACCCTTCAGGCGATTGAACCATTTGACCGTAACCGGCTCGAAGGGCCCCGCATCGTCGATCAGTCTCACTCTGTCGATCCGGTCGCCATGCCGCTTGGGCGGCTCGACCGCCTCGCTCAAGTCGATCGAACGAATCAGCTTGGCCTGAAGCCCGCGTTGTCGCGGCACCGCGATACATTCGACGCGCGCGCCTTCGGGAAGGCTCCGCCTGCCGTGCTCCTGCAGCACGGTGAAATGGATCAATATGTCCCCGGCCTCGCTGTCGTCCGCGACGAGAAACCCGAACCCCCGGGTTACATCAAACCACTTGACGACACCGCAATAAACCTGGCCTTCCGACGCCGTTTCCGCCCTCAGATCCCCATCCTCCGGCGGTGCGACCATATCGTCGCTGGGCGCAAGCTGTTGTTCAGCACGCATTATCCTAGTCCCCCAAGCGACCGTATTTAACACAGCATTTTCCAAATGTGGAATTGCTTTGTTAGATTCGGTCTTTAGGGTTTAATCAGAAACGGTCCCGGTCGGGGACGATCACGCCTCGAGCAGCGCATCGGGGTCCTCCCCCGGCGACATGCGGACGATCTTGCGTGACAGATCAAGGGCATGGCCGGCGCGCAGCATCGCCCCCAGCTGCTTCTCTTGCTCGGACCTCTCGGCCGCTTCGCGTGCGAACGGGCCGATGCGCTTGCGCCGGGCGAAGGCAATCGCGCTAGATTTCGCGCCAGCCTCCACGCCCTGCGCCACCATTTCGAGATCGGCGTCTTCGATTCCCGCATGCCGCAGCGCCTGACCAACGCGCCGGGCGCCCAGCCCGCGCCGGCCCATCGCACCCGCCTTGGATTCGGCGAACAGAAGGTCGTTGATATAGCCCAGATCCGCCATGCGCTGGGCGAGTGCAGCCAGATCGGGCGAGGCCTCATCGCTCCATCCGCGCTCGCGGATCTTGCGCCTCAGATAATCCGCCAATCGCCCCCGCGTGGTGGCGTATCGCTCGACATAGCGCAGGGCCAACCGCTCTAGATCGGCGAGGTTCAACGGGGTAAGCGGGCGCCTCGGTCTAGTCATGCGCCATGATTGTGCCACAGTGGCAACCGATTTTGAACGCCAGTGCGTAGCAGAGCCGTTAGCATTTGGTATGCGGTGCGGGGCAAAACGGCCTGTCAGCTCACAGGGGCACGAGACAAGAATGGTATTGGACGAAACGGGATCGCATCAGGGTATCATGGAGGCGGAAATCGTCCCTACCCCGACCGACGACAGTCTCCCCCGCCGCCTTGCGGACTTCGCTACGCTCGGCGAAGCGCTGGATTATGCGGCGGAGGGCGTTCGCGGGCTGAACTTCCATGATGCCCGCGGCAATCTGACGCAGCCCTATCCTTTCGCGGAATTGCGCCGCGACGCCCTGGCGCAGGCTCGTCGGCTGATCGCGGCGGGCGTCAGGCCCGAGGACCGAATCGCATTGATCGCCGAGACCGGCGTCGAATTCGCCTCGTTGTTCTTCGGCGTGGTCTATGCGGGCGCCTGGCCGGTCCCGCTGCCGCTGCCGACCAGCTTTGGCGGTGCGCAATCCTATATCGACCAGCTGCGGGTCCAGCTCGAAAGCTGCGATCCGTCGATGCTGATCTATCCGCCCGAGATCGGCGCGATGTGCGCCGAGGCGGCGCGGATCACCGATGTCGAGGCAGTCGACTGGGCCGAGTTCGGCGAGCGCAGCGCCCCCGATACTCCGCTGCCGCAAGCCGCGGGCTCGGACATCGCCTATCTCCAATATTCGAGCGGATCGACACGCTTCCCTCATGGCGTAGCGATCACGCATCACGGGCTACTGAACAATCTGTCGGCGCACAGCCATGGCATGCGGCTCCAGGACAGCGACCGCTGCGTCTCGTGGCTGCCCTGGTATCACGACATGGGGTTGGTCGGTTGCTTCCTGTCGCCGGTCGCCAATCAGGTTTCGACCGATTATCTCAAGACCGAGGATTTCGCCCGGCGTCCGCTCGCCTGGCTCGATCTGATCAGCCGCAATCAGGGCACCACCCTCTCTTATTCGCCTACTTTCGGCTACGACATCTGCTCGCGCCGCATGTCCAGCCAGACCAAGGCGAGCGACCGGTTCGATCTGTTGCGCTGGCGGGTGGCCGGCAACGGCGCTGACATGATCCGTCCCGACGTGATGCAGTCGTTCGTCGATGCATTTGCGGATGCGGGGTTCAAGGCTTCCGCCTTCCTGCCGAGCTACGGCCTCGCCGAGGCGACGTTGGCGGTCTCGATCATGCCGCCGGGTGAAGGGATCGTCGTCGAGCTCGTCGAGGAGACCCAGCTTTCGGGTGGCGATGTCGCCCGCGCGAATCGCCCCCAGCGCTTCCGGGCGATCGTCAATTGCGGCAAGCCGGTGAAGGACATGGAAGTCCAGATCCGCGAGGAGGACGGCACGCCGCTTCCCGAAAAGGCGATCGGCAAGGTTTGGTGCCGCGGCCCATCGGTGATGGTCGGCTATTTCCGCGACCCCGAATCGACTGCGGCCTGCATGGCGGATGGCTGGCTCGACACCGGCGATATGGGATATGTTTCCGACGGTTATGTTTATATCGTCGGGCGCGCCAAGGACATGATCATCGTCAACGGCCGCAACCATTGGCCGCAGGACATCGAATGGGCGGTGGAGCAGCTCCCTGGCTTCAAGCAGGGCGATATCGCGGCGTTCGCGATCACCACTCCCGGGGGCGAGGAAACCCCTGCAGTGCTGGTCCAGTGCCGCACTTCGGATGAGAGCGAGCGCATCCGCCTGCGTGACGAAATCCGCGAACGGGTCCGTTCGGTCACCGGTATGAACTGCGTGATCGAACTCGTGCCGCCGCGGACGCTGCCGCGCACCAGCTCGGGCAAGCTGAGCCGCGCCAAGGCCCGTAACCTCTATCTCAACGGTGAAATCAAACCATACGACCTCGCGGCCTGAGATCGTCGAAAATTGAGCGCGAGCCGCGCGAATTTCCTCCGTTTTCGCCGAGAATCTAACCTCTCGCTAACCTCCCCTCGGCTATCCCCCTCGGGTGACCAGCCAGACGACTTCCCAATTTGCCAGGCCGCGCATCAATGCGCGCGCCCTGCTCGGACTCTACGACCCGGCAGATGCCGTCGCCTGGGGCCCGATTCGCGCGGCACAGCTGCACGCGGGAAGCCAGCTGGCGCTGTTCATGTTGACGGCAAACGTCGTCGGCGCTTCGCTCGTCACCATGCTCCTGGGGGCCGTCTTGCCGCTGTGGCAGCTTGCCAGCTGGAGCTCAGGGGTTGCGGCAGTAGCGTGCTTCGTTGCCTTTCGCCGTCTCTCCAAACGGCATCGCAGCGCAGTGACCGCGTCGCTCAAGGATGTCCGCGATACCGTGCTGGACGGGATTTCGCTCGGTGCAATATGGTCGATCCCGCCGCTGGCATTCGGCCACGCCGCGGATGCCGATGCGGTGCTCGGGCTGTGGGGGATACTTTCGCTGCTCATGACCGCTTCGGCGGTCGCGATGGCAGCGCTGCCGCTGGCGACGATCGCCTTCGTGACGATCGTCGGCGCTTCGGTCGTCACGATGCTCGCGCTTTCCGGACCTCCGGTGCTCGCCGCCGCCGCCGGATTGTTCACCGCCCTGCTTGCCATCGCTACATTCGGCCGCGGCCGCGCCCTGGTCGTCATCCGCGCCCACGAAATGGCACTCGCCGAACGCGACGAGACGGTCAGCCTGCTGCTCCGCGAATTCGAGGATTCGGGTTCCGACTGGCTCTGGGAGATCGATGCGCAGCGCCGCGTGGCGCGCGCCAATCCGCGGTTTGCGGTTTCGCTCGGCGCCGACCCCAAGACGATCAACGGCACGCCCTTCCTGCAATTGCTCGCCGGCCCCACTTGGGAGGACGGCAATTTCGCACCCGGCCTGCGCGAACTCGCCGAGCGGCTGAAAGCGCGCGACCCGTTCCGCGATTTGCTCCTGCCGGTCTACGTCAATCATGACGAGCGCTGGTGGGAGATGTCCGCCAGCCCGCGCTACGATGAGCGCGGCGCCTTTATCGGCTTCCGTGGCGTCGGCTCCGACGTCACCGAGGCGCGCAAATCGGCGGACAAGATCAACCAGATGGCGCGTTTCGACACGCTCACCGGGCTGCCGAATCGATTGCTGATCAACGAAACGCTCGCTCGCGCCATGGCCGATGCCGACAAATGGGGTTCGCGGTGCGCCTTCATGATGATCGATCTCGATCGCTTCAAGGCAGTCAACGATACGCTCGGCCATCCGGTCGGCGACAGGCTGCTCGGCCGCGTCTCCGAACGGCTGAAGCTGCTGATGACCGAGAACGAAATGATCGGGCGGCTCGGCGGCGACGAATTCGCCGTGGTCGTGCGCGACGCGGTCGATACGCAGCGTACCGAGCAACTCGCGCAAACGATCATCAACGCACTCTCCCAGCCATATGAAGTGGATCAGCACACGCTCTATATCGGGGCGTCGGTGGGCCTCGCCATCGGACCGCGCGACGGGCGTACCGCCGAAATGCTGATCCGCTCGGCCGACCTCGCACTGTATCGCTCCAAGGACGCGGGCGGCGGCGTGTTCCACGCCTATGAGCCGCAGTTGCACATGGCCGCCGAAGAACGCCGGGTGCTCGAGATGGCGCTGCGCAGCGCGCTCGAGAACCGCGAGATGCACTTGAACTATCAGCCGGTAGTGGATGCCGGGACCGGCCAGCTGACCGGCTTCGAAGCGCTGTTACGCTGGACGCACCCCCAGTTCGGAAATGTCTCCCCGGTCAAATTCGTGCCGCTGGCAGAGGAAGCGCGGCTGATCGCGCCGATCGGCGAATGGGTGCTCCGCACCGCATGCGAGGAAGCCGCGCGCTGGGATATCCCCGTACGCATCGCAGTCAATGTCAGTCCCGACCAGCTCCACAACCCCGCATTCGTCAGCATCGTCGCCCAGGCCCTCGCCCAATCGGGTCTGCCGCCGGGGCGGCTCGAACTCGAAGTGACCGAAAGCGTGTTCATGCGCGAAGGCACGGTGGCGATCGAAGTGCTCGAGAAGATCCTCGATCTCGGCGTGCGCCTCAGCCTCGACGATTTCGGCACCGGCTATTCGTCGCTCGGCTATCTTGCCCATACCCGTTTCAGCTCGATCAAGATCGACCGCAGCTTCGTCCAGAGCGCGTCGAAGGGCACCAAGGAGGCAATCGCGATCATCCGCGCCGTCGTCGCGCTCGCCGACAGCCTCGGCATGGCTACCACCGCCGAAGGCGTGGAGACCGAGGAAGAGCATCAGATGGTGCAGCAACTCGGCTGCACGAAGGTCCAGGGCTATTATTTCGGGCGCCCGCTCCCGGTCCACGAAGCGCGTGTGCTGGCGATGCATGCGACAGGCGGCAGCGTCGCCGCGTGACGCCTCTTGCCGGAGCGGCGCGGCGAGGTTAAAGGCGCGAACCGCACAGGGGCGTAGCTCAGTTGGTTAGAGCGTCGGTCTCCAAAACCGAAGGCCCTCGGTTCGAATCCGAGCGCCCCTGCCATTTCGCACTCCCGCTGTTTTTTCCGCGCCTCCGCTTACCCGCGGCGTTGCCTTTTGGCGGATTTTCTACAAGAAGATCAAAGGGTTTACGGTACTCGACCGAAAGCGTTCGATCCCGAAACGAGCAGTTCGAAAGTACCGCGGAAAGCACGTGTTTTTTGGCCGCCAAATCGGCTTCCAGGAACCTTCGCTTCGAATCCTGCGCAACCGACAGCAGCGCGATTCCATCGTCGAAATTGCTCAGATCGGCATCGTGGCGCCGCTCCAGCTCTTTCACGACCTTCCGTTCCTGATCTCGGAACTGTGCTGTGAGTGCGTTGTAGACCTCATCCTCGATTCGACCGTCGAGGTTGTCCATGTAGACTTGCTTCATGCGCTCCCGCAGCCGCCCCCGTTCCGTCTGGAGCCGGTTGACTGCCGCATCATGCTCCTTGTGGACATGCGCGAAGCTCTCCCGGAGCGCGGCCCTCAGCCACTCGAACATTTCGGACGACAGCGACACGCGATCGAGCAAATCGCCGATCTGCTCGAGCAATACCTCCTCGCGCACATAGGGCTCCGGGCACTTCCCCTTCGCGTGGCTGCAGCGATAATAGATGTACTTCTCTTTCTTGATGTCACCGACCAGCGCGCAACCACAATGGCCGCAGCGGATCAGGCCGGTGAAGAGGAAGTCCTTCTCGATGCCTCGAACGCGAGCGGTGTGGCGCCCGTCAAGGACGCCTTGAACCCGTTCCCAGGTCTCGATCGACACCAAGGGCTCGTGGGAGTCCTGATAGCGCTTGCCGATCCACTCGAACTCGCCGGTGTAGATGCGCGAGCGCAGGATCTTGTGGACGCTGCTCGTGCTGATCGGCTTGGCACTGCTGCGGAAAATCATTCCGTCCGCCCGCGCACGAGCAGCCGCCTGCTTCAGCGAGTACATCCCGGTCGAGTACCACTCGAAGAGCCGAGTGACGCGAGGACCGGTGTCGGGATCGACCTCGATCACCCGCTTGCCGTTTGCACCAAGGACGTTGCGATAGCCGGTGGGCGCCACCGATGGCCAGATTCCCTGCTCCGCCTTTTCGAGCATCCCCTTGCGGACCTCTTCGGAGAGATTGTCAATATAGCTCTTAGCCATCAGCACCTTGATGCCGTGCAGGAACTTCTCCGAGGAGCGCGAGTCCGGCGCGAGGACGATGTTCTCCTTCACGAAATGGATGCTGAGATCGAGATCGTCGATCGTCACCCAGTCGCGAAGGTTCCGATAGAGGCGGTCGGTCTTCTCGACCAGGACCGTATCCGTCGCCGGATGGCTTCGCAGATAGGCGATCATCTCGCCGAAATAGGTCCGCCCGCTCGCCTTCGCGGTTTCGATGTCGATATACTCGCGGACGATCCGATAGCCTTGTTCCTCGGCATATGCCTTGAGGAGCTTGATCTGCGACTCAACCGAGAAGCCTTCGCGCTCCTGCTCCTTCGAGGACACGCGCGCGTAGAGGACGGCACCTTTTTGACTTCTGCACCGTTGGCGGCGGTTCGATTTCATTCGCTTCATGGACGCATACTCGCTGACATGATTGCCAGCCGCACACGCGTGAGGGCGCCGCTGGCCGCCCTCCAGTCTGGCCGCGGAGCCGCAAATGGCAAGACGTCAAGGGCGAGACTTGTCCGGTTTGGAGGTGGTTTCGGCGCGGGGACGAACCACTCCGCCAAGGCCCATCAGCGCGCTCGCGAACGACGTCATGTTCTCGATAATCTCATGGGCGTCGAGCTCGCTGAGCGGCTTCGGGTAATAGGGCTGCCACACCTTGATCGTCTGCTCGATAAGCGCGCGCGAATAGCGCATGCGCACGCCGGGACCGCGCCCAGCGGCGAGATTCTCGATCGGGCTCGGATCACTCCAATGCCGGGGCGTCTCCTTCCTTCGTGCCATGTCAGCTGACCGTCGCGGATGTCCGTTGACGTGCGCCCCTGAAATGTGACCGATTTTGAGTAGAGTCCGACGCGAAGGAGTCGGACGAAGCTGCGCAGCAGCAGGTTCAGCGAAGAGCAGATCATCGCGATTTTGAAGGAGCACGAG
>NZ_SRXT01000019.1 GCF_004792685.1 Sphingomonas gei | reverse complement strand
CCAGCGCCACCGCCTCCGGATCGCGCGCCGCCTGCGCCTCGAACAGCTGGTGCACGCACAGATGCTCGGGATAAGGTGCCTCGGTCGCGTTCCAGGTGTCGAGCAGCAGCGTGCGCTCTTCGGCAGGGAGGATCTCGAGCGCACAGACCGGGCTGTCGGGGGCATTCGCCAAGGCGTCGGCCAGGCTCTCCAGTGCCTGCTGCATGTAAGCGCAGACCCTGTCGGCAGGGATCGTCTCCACCACCTGTGCGGTCACACCCAGGGCATTGCCAAAATCCTCCACCGACAGGCCGAACGGATAGTTGGTGCGCTCCTCGCCGCTGATCCATGCGATCTGCGCTGCCCTGGTATCATCTTGCGGTGCGGCCGGCGGGCTGTTGTGACGATAGTTGAGCAACGCGCTGAACAAGGGGGTTTGCGCAGGCACGCCGCTGCAGCGCTGCGCCATGGCAAGCGAGGCATGTTCATGGCGCAGCAGATCGGCCAACCTTGCATGCGCACGCAGAACGCTCGCCTCGACGCCGCTATGGTCGATGTCGAGCCGCAGTGGCAGCGTGTTGATGAACAGCCCCATGCCGCCATCGCGCGCCTCGTCGGCGTGCATGCGGCCGAACAGAACCGTGCCGAACACGACCGCCTCCCGGCCGCTGGTCCGGGCGAGTACCTGGGCCCAGGCCAGATGACAAAGGCTGGCGAGGCTGACGCCGAGCCGGCGCGCATGCGCGCGCAATGCCTGGTTGAGGCTTGCCGGCAGCATCCGCCGTGCCTCGACCACGCCCCTTCCATCGCCCTGGACATCGGCCAGGCCAAAGGGGAATGTGGGTTCGTCGACATCCCCGAGCATCTCGCGGAAGAAGCGTTCATGCTCCTCGGCCGGTATGCCCAGGCGAGCCTGGGCGACCAGCTGGCGATAGGGATGGGCAGGCGCGAGGCTGTCGCCGCGGCCCTCCAGCAAGAGGGCAACCTCGGCGGTCAGGACCTCAAGGGTCGAGTGGTCGCCGATGAGATGATGCTGTAGCTGCAACAGCAGCCATCTTTGCTGTTCGCCATCGAAGGCAATGGCGAACCGCAGCAGCGGCGGCTCGGACAGATCGATCCTGTGATGGCGCGGATCGAAGCGGCGTGCCAGCTGCTCGACCGCCGGGCCCTGGTCGGGGTCCAGCACGACTTCGGTGACGCTCAACTGTGCCTTGCGCCACACGATCTGGGCAGCGGCCGGGAGCCCCTCCCAGACAAAACCTGTTCTCAAGATATCGTGCCGGTCGACAACCTGCTGCAGCGCCTCGAGATAGCAGTCCAACAGCGCGCGATCGGGGAACGACTGGATCCCTGCCTGCAGATAGGGATCGCCGTCCCTGGCCAGCAGGTGGTGGAAGAGGATGCCCTCCTGCAGCGGCGAGAGAGCATAGATGTCCTGGATGTTGGCTATGCCGCCGGGGGTCCGTTCGACGATCCGGTCAATATCCTCCTGCGTGAGATCGATCAGGGGCAGCATCTCGGGAGTAATGCGCAGGCTGTCAGGGGTGATGAGGTTCGGCGGCACCGCCACTTCGCTGAAGCTGCCAAGCGTCGCTGCGAGCTCTGCCAGAACCGGCGTGACGAACAATGTGCGAACGTCGGTACTGAGGTTCAGCCGGCGCAAACGCGCCAGCAGCTGGATCACCAGCAGCGAGTATCCGCCGAGTTCGAAGAAGTTGTCGTGACGGCTGATCCGCTCGACGCCGAGCAGCTCGGACCAGATCGCGGCAAGCGCCTGCTCGATCTCGCCCTGGGGCGCCTCATAGGCCTGGCGGGCGAAGGCGTCGCCATCAGGCGCCGGCAGCACGCCTCGGTCGAGCTTGCCGTTGGGGGTCAGCGGCAGCGCGTCCAGCAGCACATAGGCGGCAGGAACCATAT
>NZ_SRXT01000018.1 GCF_004792685.1 Sphingomonas gei | reverse complement strand
TGAGAACAGGTTTTGTCTGGGAGGGGCTCCCGGCCGCTGCCCAGATCGTGTGGCGCAAGGCACAGTTGAGCGTCACCGAAGTCGTGCTGGACCCCGACCAGGGCCCGGCGGTCGAGCAGCTCGCGCGCCGCTTCGATCCGCGGCATCACCGCATCGATCTCACCGAGGCGCCGCTGCTTCGGCTCGTAGTCGCCCACGATCTCGAAGAGAACCGCTGGCTCCTGCTATGGCTGCAGCACCATATAGTGGAAGACTATTCAAGTCTGAGCGCCATTTATGCCGAGATCGATCTGCTGCTGGCGGGCCAGGCGGCACAACTGGCGCCGCCACAACCGTTCCGCACGCTGGTCGCGCAGTCGCGGCTGGGCGTGCCGACGGAGGAACATGAGCGCTTCTTCCGGGACATGCTGGGCGATATCGACGAGCCGACCGCGCCGTTCGGCCTGACCGACGTCCACCTGGACGGCGACGCCATCGCCGAGGCTAACATCACGCTGCCGGCGGCGCTGAACACGCGCCTACGCGCGCAGGCGCGCCGCCTCGGCGTGGGCCTGGCGAGCCTGTGCCATCTCGCCTGGGGCCAGGTGCTGGCGCGCGCCAGCGGCCGCGACACGGTCGTGTTCGGCACCGTCCTGTTCGGACGCATGCATGCCGGCAACAACAACGCCTTGGGACCATGTATCAACACGCTGCCCTTCCGGCTCGACCTCGGCGCGGGCAGGGTCGAGGACAGCGCGCGCGCGACCCACGCCCGGCTGGCCGACCTGCTGCGCCACGAGCAGGCCTCGCTGGCGATGGCGCAGCGCTGCAGCGGCGTTGCGGCACCCGCACCCTTGTTCAGCGCGATCCTCAACTGCCGCCACAGCAGCCCGTCATCGGCCGCATCGCAAGATGGCACCAGGGCAGCGCAGATCGCATGGATCAGCGGCGAGGAGCGCACCAACTACCCGCTTACATTGTCGGTCGACGATACCGATTTGAATATAAGTCTCACAGCGCAGATTGTTCGGCCTCATGCGCCGGAGCGGATCTGCGCTTACATGGCACAGGCTCTCGCATCGCTCGCCGACGCGCTCGAACAGGCGCCAGCCACGCCGGTGCGCGAACTCGAAATGCTGCCTGCGTCGGAGCGCACGCTGCTGCTCGACACCTGGAACGCGACCGAGGCACCTTATCCCGAGCATCTGTGCGTGCACCAGCTGTTCGAGGCGCAGGCGGCGCGCGATCCGGAGGCGGTGGCGCTGGTCCATGAGGATGAGACGCTCACTTATGGCGAGCTCGACGCGCGTGCCAACCGGCTGGCGCATCACCTGATCGCGCTGGGGGTAGAGCCCGACGACCGGGTGGCGATCTGCGTCGAGCGCTCGTGCGAGATGGTGGTGGGGCTGCTCGCCATCCTCAAGGCAGGCGGCGCCTATGTCCCGCTCGACCCCGCCTATCCCTCCGAACGCCTCGCGTTCATGCTGGCCGACGCCGGGCCGCGCGCAATCCTGACCCATGAAGCGGCACGCGAGGCGCTGGATGCGGCACGCGCCGGCCTCGCCCCCGCCCCAACGGTACTCGACCTGAACGAGACCGCCCCATGGGACGCTCAACCCTCAACCAGCCCCGACCCCACAAGCCTCGGCCTCACCAGCCGCAACCTTGCCTATATAATCTACACCTCAGGCTCCACCGGTACCCCCAAAGGCGTCTTGGTCGAGCATGGCAATGTCGCCCGGCTCTTTGCCGTCACCGAGCCACATTACGGCTTCGGCAAGGAGGATGTGTGGACCTTGTTCCACTCCTTCTCCTTCGACTTCTCGGTCTGGGAGATATGGAGCGCGCTTCTTTATGGCGGGCGGCTGGTGGTGGTCCCGCGCGCGGTCGCGCGCGCCAGCGCAGACTTTTACCGGCTGATCCGCGACCAGGGCGTCACGGTGCTCAACCAGACCCCCAGCGCCTTCCGCAACCTGATCGGCGCTCAGGCGGACAATCCCGGCGCGCATAATCTGCGCCTGGTCATCTTCGGCGGCGAGGAACTCGACCCCTCCATGCTCACCGCTTGGTGGGAACGCGCGCAGAACCGGGACACCCTGCTAATCAACATGTACGGCATTACCGAGACCACCGTGCATGTCACCTATTGTCCGCTTGCGCCCGAGGATGGCGCCCATGTCAACAGGAGGCCGATCGGGCGGCCGCTGCGGGATCTGCGCCTCTATCTGCTGGACGCGTACCGGCAGCCTGTGCCGTTGGGTGCGGTGGGAGAGATCTACATTGGCGGCGCGGGTGTGGCGCGCGGCTATCTGAACCGGCCCGAGCTGACTGCGGAGCGGTT
>NZ_SRXT01000017.1 GCF_004792685.1 Sphingomonas gei | reverse complement strand
TAAAAAAATTCCCGACCCGGATGAGATGGTCTTAGGGCGCGCTCGATATCTTTTCGAGCGCGTACCGCCCCAGTCAAACTGCCTGGCTATCGGTGTCTTCCTCCCGGAGTGAGGGTCACAGCCACTGACGGGTAGTATTTCACTGGTGTCTCGGTGGGCTGCTAGTAGCAGCTACCTGTGTAACGACTCCTACCTATGCTGCACATCAGCGGCCATGTCCCAGCGACAGCCTGCAGTAAAGCTCTATAGGGTCTTCGCTTCCCCTTGGGGGTCTCCAGACTCCGCACTGGAACGTACAGTTCACCGGGCCCAACGTTGGGACAGTGACGCTCTCGTTGATCCATTCATGCAAGCCGCTACTGAAGCGGCAAGGTACTACGCTACCTTAAGAGGGTCATAGTTACCCCCGCCGTTGACGGGTCCTTCGTCCTATTGTACTAGGTGTTCAGATACCCGCACTGGGCAGGATTCAGTGACCGTACGAGTCCTTGCGGATTTGCGGTCACCTATGTTGTTACTAGACAGTCGGAGCGTCTAGGTCACTGCGACCTGCCCCATTCCGGGGCAGGCATCCCTTATCGCGAACTTACGGGACTAAATTGCCGAATTCCCTAACGTCGGTTGTCCCCGACAGGCCTTGGCGTTCTCAGCCACAGACACCTGTGTCGGATCTTGGTACGGATGTTGTGCTTGCCTTTTCACGGGCTCTAGGTTGGTCTGAATTGCTCTGTCTCGACATTCGTCCGCTTCGTGCCATTACGGCTTCCACGGATTTCGACGATTCGACCGGGCGAAGGCCCGGCTCAGACGACCCCAAAGCGTCGGCGTTTACTGCACAACAGCACTGGAATATTAACCAGTTTCCCATTTGTCTCATTCGAGTTACGGTGAGACTTAGGGCCGGCTAACCCTCAGTTGACGAACATTGCTGAGGAACCCTTGTCTGTTCGGCCGTCGGGATTGTCACCCGACTATCGCTGCTACTATGGCCAGGATTTTCGTCACCGATCGGTCCATATGAAATCTATCCCATACTTCCACCCAATCGGAGCGCCAATCTACGGAATCACGTTCTAACACGTGTCGCTAGGTCTCGGTGGTGGATTTGAGCCCCGATCATTTTGGGCGCCTCGAACCTCGGCCGGTAAGCTGTTACGCTTTTCTTGGAGGGTAGCTGCTTCTAAGCTCACCTCCCGGCTGTCTAGGGCTCGAGACCACCTTCAAATCGCACTTAATCCACACTTGGGGACCTTAACCCAGCTCTGGGTTGTCTCCCTCATGGTGCACAGGCTTACCCCGCACACCGGACTCCCTGCATCCATGGCGTCTGTCGGTTTGGAGTTTGACAGGGGCGCTGACTCCTCTCGGAGGCAGACACCCCAATCGGTCGCTCTACCCGACAAACTACCTTAGCAGAGGTCATGCTTCGACATGTTTCGATTGGAACCAGCTGTTACCGAGCTCGATGGGCCTTTCACCCCTACACGTAGATCACGGGAGGGTATTGTAGGACACCACCCCTAACAGGCTTCCACATAGCTTTCGCCATGCTTCACCTTGCCTACGCGTAGATCGCTCGGATTCGGGTCGTACCCATATGACTCCCCGCGCTTGAACACGGCGGCCCTTGCAATGCTGCGGCCTTGTTGGTTTCCCTGCGTCTCCCCCGATAATCGGGTTAGACTCGCCACATAGGTACACTCCCTGGCTCGTTTTTCAAAACGCACGATAAGACGTCGGCTCCGATCGATTCCTACAGTGGGGTCGCCCCCAGGTCGTTTTTCGATCGGCCTTCTACGCCCCATCGCTCTATCACCGCGTGATTTCAAGCCCTATTGCACCTCCTTTCTCAGGGTGCTTTTCAGCGTTCACTCACGCTACTTGTCCACTATCGGTCTCGAGTTGTATTTAGTCTTGGCAGTAGATGCCTGCCACATTGGCGAGGGATTTCCGACCCCCGCTACTCAGGGATCTGGTCCCCAACGGTGCTTCTGCGATACGGGGTTGTCACCCTGTATCACGCTCCATTCCAGAAGACTTCTCGCGGAAGCTCCGTTGTTGTTGACCAGCCCGTACACCACATTGCCCGAAGGCTTCGGTTTGGACTATGTCGCGTTCACTCGCCGTTACTAACGACATCCCTTACGGTTTCTTTTCCTGCCCATACTGAGATGTTTCAGTTCTGGACGTTCCCTATTGCGCGAAGCAATTGTTGTAGGGATTCCCATTCGGAGATCCTCGGTTCGACCCCTCCATGCGGGTTCCCGAGGCTTATCGCAGCTTGGCACGTCCTTCGTCGGCACTCGAGCCGAGCTATT
>NZ_SRXT01000016.1 GCF_004792685.1 Sphingomonas gei | reverse complement strand
TCGGTATGTTATAGGTCGCGCTCGCACCCTCGAGCTGGTCCAGGAACCAAAGCCGCTGCTGCGCAAACGACAAGGCCAGCGGCCCAACGCGGGGTACCGATGGGATCGGCGGCAAGGCTGCTTCGCTGAAGCTGCCGAGCGCGGCTGCGAGCTCTGCCAGAACCGGCGCGGCGAACAATGTGCGAACGTCGGTGGTGAGTTTCAGCTGGGCCAAACGTGCCAGCAGTTTTACTGCCAGCAGCGAGTGGCCGCCAAGTTCGAAGAAGTTGTCGTGGCGGCTGATGCGCTCGATGCCCAGCAGTTCGGACCAGATCGCGGCAAGCGCCTGCTCGATCTCGCCCACGGGCGCTTCATAGGTGTGACGTGCATAAGCCTCGCCGTCAGGCGCCGGCAGCGCATGGCGGTCAAGCTTACCGTTAGGGGTCAGTGGAAATTGTTCGAGCTGGACGAAGGCAGTTGGCGTTACATCATGCGGCAGGACCTTGCGTAGCCATCGCTGGAGTTCCGCCGGATCGAGAGGAGGTATGCAGGTAAGCTCCTTAAGCTCAACGAGCGAGGGGAGCGCGGCCAAGGCTTCCTCGGCGCCCATCCAATCTATAAAGCATGCGATTTCGTTCACGCTGGCGGATTGTAGCTGCCGAACCAATCGTGCGCTTCCTTGCGGCGTGCCGATCAACGAGGCCGTGCGCGTATATCGTTCGAAGGCGAACTCCGCGATGCGCTGACGCCCTTCTGGCGAATTCAAGTTCGCTTCGAAGTCCGCTTCTTTCAGTGCGGACGTCAGGAGATCCACGTGCTGTAGTATATAGTCGATGAACGGAGTTCGAGCAGTTTCGAGCGTCGCCGATGCATCGTTCCCAAGATAGGTGTGCACCATCAGCGTTACTTGCCCTGCTGCAGGATCATGACCGTGATCCGCTCGAGCCTGACGATAAATCGCGATGTTATGATGGAGGCTTCCGATGCTCTGACCCAACAGGTGGGTCAGGACATTGGAACCGATCTCGCCCGCGTATCGAAACGTTTCGGGATTGCCGGCAGCAGTGATCCATAATGGCAGGTCATGTTGTACCGGATCCGGGAATATGCGGACTGTCGATGATCTCCCTTCACCATCCGGCAGTTCGATCGATCGACCATTCCATAAGTCCTTAAGCGTAGCAATGCCTTCGCGCATGACTTGCCTGCGCGAAGCGAAGCTGTCCGGCGCCAGGACGAAGTCGCGGGGATGCCAGCCGCTGGCGATCGCCATGCCGACGCGGCCACCTGATAGATTGTCGATGACGGACCATTCTTCGGCAACGCGGACGACATTATGGAGCGGCAGAACGACGCTTCCCGCCCTCAGCTGGAGGTTTTGAGTCACGGTAGCCAGCGAGGCGCTTAGGATGGCGGGGTTAGGATATAGCCCGCCTACGTCATGGAAGTGTCGTTCGGGTGTCCAGATTGCATTGAGGCCATTCGAGTCGGCGAACTTCGCAGATTCGATATAAAATTTGTAGCGCTCGCCTGCACCGCTTGAATCGGAACCGAAGTAAAAGAGGCTAAATTTTGTAGCTGGAGTTTCAGGAAGGTTTGATCTCTCCTTGGAATCGGTCGCTATGACATAAGCAACCAGCCGCTTGTCGCCGGTGCTGTCCTCGCGGGCGATGACGGAAGCCTGGGCGACGCCGGGATATTCGAGCAGCCGGGCTTCGATCTCTCCCAGTTCGATCCGGAACCCGCGGATCTTCACCTGATGGTCGTTGCGGCCCAGGAACTCGATATTGCCGTCGGGCAGATACCGCGCAAGGTCACCCGTCTTGTAGAGCCGGTCGCCTGCCACGAACGGACTCGCGATGAACCGCTCGGCGGTCAGCTCGGGCCGGTTGAGATAGCCCCGTGCCACGCCCGCGCCGCCGATGAACATCTCCCCCACCGCACCCAGCGGAATCGGTTGGAGCTGCGCGTCCAGCAGATAGATTCGAGTGTTCGAGATCGGACGACCGATGGATGGGCGTCGATCATCGTTCGCGAGCATGTGGGCCGACGACCAGATGGTGGTCTCGGTGGGACCGTAAACATTGACTACCTGTCGGGCGATGGCAGCGAGGGAGATCGCAACATCGGCAGGCAACTCCTCGCCGCCGCACAAGACGGTTGGTATGTCTACCGAAGCCGCTGAGAGCAGCCTCCACGAAGATGGCGTGGCTTGCACCAGGTCCGGCTGATGCTGCGCGACCGCCGCAGAGAATGCTTGGGCATCATGCCGGCAGGCATTGGCGGCGAGTGCGACCGAGCCGCCTCGTGCGAGCGGAGTGAATAGCTCCAGTCCGAAGATGTCGAAGGAAATCGCAGTTAGCGACAAAATGACGGGCCTGTCGGGTAGATCAGACCAGTGGCGAACATCCAGGATCAGGTTCACTACACCACCGTGCTCGACCATGACGCCTTTGGGAGTACCGGTGGAGCCTGAGGTATAGATTATATAGGCAAGGTTGCGGCTGGTGAGGCCGAGGCTTGCGGGATCGGGGCTGGTTGAGGGTTGAGCGTCCCATGGGGCGGTCTCGTTCAGGTCGAGTACCGTTGGGGCGGGGGCGAGGCCGGCGCGTGCCGCATCCAGCGCCTCGCGTGCCGCTTCATGGGTCA
>NZ_SRXT01000015.1 GCF_004792685.1 Sphingomonas gei | reverse complement strand
CTGGTTAGCGGCTCGGGGAGTCAGGCTGTCGAGCAGTTCGGCGACCATGCGAATAGTGATTTCGTCAACAGCCTGCGTCGGCCAGGCTGCGGATTTCGGAGCACCGTGACCGGCCGTTTCGGTTGATCGTGACCGCTCATTTCGCTAACGCGTGACCGCTCATTTCGGTAGCAACGTGACCGATTCTCCGCCTGTTCCGAAACAGGTGGTCACGGCTTACCGAAATCGCCGGTCACGACTTAGCGAAAGCCTTCCCCTTCGTTGCGCATGACCTGATGCGCCGCCATCCTCGACCGATTTCGGGAGAGGAAGATGGCGGCGCCGCGAGTAGCCATGCGAAACATCAAAGAATGTCTGCGCCTCAAGTTTGAGGCCGGCTTGTCCCACGAGAAGATTGCCCGTGCCTTGCAGCTGTCCAAGGGCGTGGTTAGCAAGTACATCGCGGCGGCGCGGGTGGCCGGGCTGGACTGGCCGGCGCTGGTGGCCATGGACGAGGCCGCGCTGGCGGCCGCCTTGTTTGCACCGACGTCGACGAACAAGCCGCGCGGTGAGCGAGTGCTGCCCGATGTGCTGAGCATCCACCGCGAGTTGCGACGCAAGGGCGTGACCTTGCAGCTGCTGTGGGAGGAATATCTCGCCGCGCATGCGGGCCAGCCGACCTACCGCTACACCCAGTTCGTCGAGCACTACCGGCGCTACGCCCAGACGCTCAAACGTTCGATGCGTCAGCTGCACCGTGCGGGCGAGAAGCTATTCATCGACTATGCCGGGCCGACGCTGCCGGTGGTCGACCCGGCCACCGGCGAAGTGCGCCGGGCGCACATCTTCGTCGCCGCCCTGGGCGCCTCGAATTACACCTATGCCTGCGCGACGCCAGGCGAAACCCAGGTGGACTGGCTGACCTCGCTGGGCCAGGCTCTGACCTACTTTGGCGGCGTGCCGGAAATGGTTGTGCCGGACAATCCGCGCGCCCTGGTCGCCCAGCCGGATCGCTACGAGCCGGGCCTGAACCGGGCCACGCTGGAGTGCGCGCGTCATTACCAGACGGTGATCCTGCCGGCACGGCCACGCAAGCCTCAGGACAAGGCCAAGGCCGAGGTGGCGGTGCAGGTGGTCGAGCGCTGGATCATGGCGCGGCTGCGCCATCGGCAGTTCTTCAGCCTGCATGCGCTTAACCAGGCCATCGCCGAGCTGCTGGAGGATCTGAATCGGCGCCCGTTCAAGCGGCTCGATGGCTGCCGGCGCGACTGGTTCGAGCGTCTGGATCGCCCGGCCTTGCGAGCGCTGCCGGTGCATCCCTACGAGGTCGCCACCTTCAAGCGCTGCAAGGTCAGCATCGACTACCACATCGAGGTCAATGGCAGCTTCTACAGCGTGCCCTCCGCCCTGGCCCGGCAGAACGTGGACGTGCGACTGACGGCACACACCCTGGAAGTGCTGCATGGCAACCGGCGGGTGGCCAGCCACCTGCTGCTGGGGCGACGCGGCGCTTACAGTACCCAGCGCGAACACATGCCCGCAGCGCACCAGGCGCATCGTGAGTGGACGCCGCAACGCCTGCTCGACTGGGGCGAGCGGATCGGCCCCTACACGCGCCAACTGATCGATCACCAACTGACCCACAAGCCGCACCCGGAGATGGGCTACCGCGCCTGCCTCGGCCTGCTCTCGCTGGCCCGGCGCTATGGCAATGCACGCCTGGAAGCCGCTGCCGAACGTGCCGTACACCTGCGCGCCTTCACCGGGCGCAGCGTGCGCAACCTGCTCCAGCAAGGCCTGGATCAACAGCCGCTGCCCCAGCGTGCCGCCGAAACGACCTTACCCGGCGACCACGAGAACGTCCGTGGCGCCGACTACTACCAACCCCCGCAACAGGAGCTGTTCGATGATGCCGCAACACACCCTGAATCAACTGCACCAGCTACGCCTGGACGGCATGGCCCGCGCCCTGGAAGAGCAATGGACGCTGCCGGCCAGCCACAGCCTGAGCTTCGATGAACGCCTCGGCCTACTGCTCGACCGCGAACTGGCCTGGCGTGACAACCAGCGCCTGGTACGGCTGCGCAAGAAGGCCAAGCTCAAGTACGCCAACGCCTGCCTGGAAGATCTCGACCGCCGCTCCGGACGCGCCCTGGACGAGCGTCTGATCGCCACCCTGGCCAGTGGCGACTGGATCCGCCAGCAGCACAACCTGCTGCTGACCGGCCCGACCGGTGCCGGCAAAACCTGGCTGGCCTGCGCCCTGGGCAACCAGGCCTGCCGCCAGGGCTATAGCACCCTGTACCTGCGCACCCCGCGCCTGCTGGAACAACTGCGCATCGCTCATGGCGACGGCAGCTTCGGCCGTACCCTGCAACAGCTGGCAAAGGTCGACGTCCTGGTGCTGGACGACTGGGCGCTAGCCCCGCTGGAGGAAGGAGCCCGGCATGACCTGCTGGAGGTGATCGACGACCGCGCTGGCAGCCGCTCCACCATCCTGACGAGCCAACTGCCCATCGAGCACTGGCACGGCTGGATCAACGACCCGACCCTGGCCGATGCCATCCTCGACCGCCTGGTGCACAACGCCTACCGACTGACGATGAAAGGCGAGTCGCTGCGCCGAAAAAAAGCCGAGGAACAAGCCGCATCGTGACCGATGCGATTACAATCCAGAACCCGCGCAACCGGGGTGGAAGCACCGGTCACGTATTAGCGAAACGCTCGGTCACGTTCACCGAAATCCGCATGTAGGCCCGCGGCTTGCTCAGTGGCTGCCAGAAAAGGCCGCTGACGAAGCTCTGTCCGTTCACCGTTGTCACGGTGACCGGCGTCGAGATGA
>NZ_SRXT01000014.1:2500-5356 GCF_004792685.1 Sphingomonas gei | reverse complement strand
ATCATCCGACCATATGCAATGCCGGGTGGTTACCCAGGATTGTCATTGATGGTGGAACTCTCAAGCGCGAATAGGACAATTAGTACTGGTTAGCTCCATACGTTACCGTACTTCCACATCCAGTCTATCAAGGTCGTGGTCTCCGACCGTCCTATGAAATCTTATCTCGAGGGAGGCTTCCCGCTTAGATGCTTTCAGCGGTTATCCCGTCCATACATAGCTACCCAGCTGCGCTCTTGGCAGAACGACTGGTACACCAGAGGTATGTTCAACCCGGTCCTCTCGTACTAGGGTCAACTCCTCTCAAATTTCGACGCCCACGGCAGATAGGGACCAAACTGTCTCGCGACGTTCTGAACCCAGCTCACGTACCACTTTAATTGGCGAACAGCCAAACCCTTGGGACCTGCTCCAGCCCCAGGATGTGATGAGCCGACATCGAGGTGCCAAACAACCCCGTCGATATGAGCTCTTGGGGGTTATCAGCCTGTTATCCCCGGCGTACCTTTTATCCGTTGAGCGATGGCCCTTCCACGAGGGACCACCGGATCACTATGACCGACTTTCGTCTCTGCTCGACTTGTCAGTCTCGCAGTCAGGCTGGCTTATGCCATTGCACTCTAACAGACGGTTTCCAACCGTCCTGAGCCAACCTTCGCGCGCCTCCGTTACTCTTTAGGAGGCGACCGCCCCAGTCAAACTACCCGCCACAGAGGGTCCCAGCACCGGATGACGGTGCGTGGTTAGACATCAGAAACAAACAGGGTGGTATTTCACATTGTGGCTCCATGACAGCTGGCGCCATCACTTCAAAGCCTCCCACCTATTCTACACAGTTTCTTCCTAATGCCACTCTGAAGCTGCAGTAAAGGTGCACGGGGTCTTTCCGTCTAACCGCGGGTACTCCGCATCTTCACGGAGAATTCAATTTCGCTGAGCATGTCCTGGAGACAGTGGGGAAGTCGTTACGCCATTCGTGCAGGTCGGAACTTACCCGACAAGGAATTTCGCTACCTTAGGACCGTTATAGTTACGGCCGCCGTTTACCTGGGCTTCATTTCGGAGCTTGCACCCCTCCACTTAACCTTCAGGCACCGGGCAGGCGTCAGACCCTATACGTCGTCTTGAAGCCGACTTAGCAGAGCCCTGTGTTTTTGCTAAACAGTCGCTACCCCCTGGCCTGTGCCCCCTCAAAAAGCTTGCGCTCAGTGAGGGCCTCCTTCTTCCGAAGGTACGGAGGCAATTTGCCGAGTTCCTTCAGGACACTTCTCTCAAGCGCCTTGGTATACTCTACCTGACCACCTGTGTCGGTTTCGGGTACGGTCTATACGGTGGGGCTATTTCCCGGGACCTCTTCGAAGCACGATCAATCCGATAAGATCGTACAACACACGAGATCCGTCACACACCACCAGGCCCACGAATATTAACGTGGTTCCCATCGACTACCCCCTTCGGGCTCGTCTTAGGGGCCGGCTCACCCTGCGCGGATTAGCCTTGCGCAGGAACCCTTGGTCTTTCGGCGAGAGGGCATCTCACCCTCTTTATCGCTACTCATGTCTGCATTCGCACTTCCGATACCTCCACGACCCATTACCAGATCGCTTCAACGGCTTACGGAACGCTCCGCTACCGCGTATCCTGACACTCGTTCAGGACACACCCTAAGCTTCGGTGCGTGTCTTGAGCCCCGTTACATCTTCGCCGCAGGAACCCTTGATTAGACCAGTGAGCTGTTACGCTTTCTTTAAAGGATGGCTGCTTCTAAGCCAACCTCCTGGTTGTTTTGGGATTCCCACATGCTTTCCCACTTAGACACGACTTGGGGACCTTAGCTGTAGGTCAGGGCTGTTTCCCTTTTGACGACGGACCTTAGCACCCGCCGTCTGTCTCCCGCATAGTACTCATAGGTATTCGGAGTTTGGTTAGGTTTGGTAGATCTCGCGACCCCCTAGCCCATCCAGTGCTCTACCCCCTATGGTATTCGTGCGAGGCACTACCTCAATAGTTTTCGCGGAGAACCAGCTATTTCCCGGCTTGATTGGCCTTTCACCCCTAAACACAACTCATCCGGTAACTTTTCAACGTTAATCGGTTCGGACCTCCAGTGCGTGTTACCGCACCTTCATCCTGGTCATGCCTAGATCGCCGGGTTTCGGGTCTAATACACCAAACTCATTCGCCCTATTCAGACTCGCTTTCGCTGCGCCTACACCTAACGGCTTAAGCTTGCTTGGTACATTAAGTCACAGACCCATTATGCAAGAGGTACGCTGTCACCCCATAAAGAGGCTCCAACTGCTTGTAGGCAATCCGTTTCAGGTACTGTTTCACTCCCCTCATCGGGGTGCTTTTCACCTTTCCCTCACGGTACTAGTTCGCTATCGGTCATGTACGAGTATTTAGGCTTAGAGGGTGGTCCCCCTATGTTCAGACAGAATTACACGTGTTCCGCCCTACTCGAGTCCTGAATCATCACTTTCGCATACGGGGCTGTCACCCGCTATGGCCACACTTTCCAGAGTGTTCTGCTAGTTGAAATTCAGGCACTGGCCTGGTCCGCGTTCGCTCGCCACTACTAACGGAATCTCGGTTGATGTCTTTTCCTCCGGTTACTGAGATGTTTCAGTTCGCCGGGTTCGCTTCACGAAGCCTATTTTATTCAGCTAAGTGATACCTTCTTCCAATTACCCTCACTACGATTGCTCGCAGCCAGGATAATCGGATCAGGTGGGTTTCCCCATTCGGAAATCGTCGGATCAAAGCTTGCTCACAGCTCCCCGACGCTTATCGCAGCGTGCCACGTCCTTCATCGCCTGTACATGCCAAGGCATCCACGAATTGCCCTTACCTCAC
>NZ_SRXT01000013.1 GCF_004792685.1 Sphingomonas gei | reverse complement strand
CTCACGGAACAGCCCGTCGATCAGGTAACGATCGCGCAACTCCTCGTTCGAGACGCACTCCATCATGTCCGGATGCGTGGCGTAATAAGTGCGGTCGAACATGGGATACTCCGTTGGTCTGATGGATCAGGCTGCGGCGGCGATCGGCGCCGGCGCTTGTTGGTCGATCTTATAGGCTTTCCGCACGAGCCCGTTGGTCAGTTCGTGCGCGAGCTCAAAGGCTTCCCAGTCGAGCAGCCGCCCCTCGGCGACGAGCTGGCCGAGGAACCCGCAATCGATCCGCCGCGCGACATCGTGACGCGCCGGTATCGACAGAAACGCCCGGGTATCATCGTTGAAACCGACGGTATTGTAAAAGCCGGCGGTCTCGGTGACTTGCTCGCGAAAGCGCCGCATGCCCTCGGGGCTATCGTGGAACCACCAGCTCGGCCCCAGCTTGAGGCACGGATAATGCCCCGCTAGCGGCGCGAGCTCGCGCGCATATACCGTCTCGTCGAGCGTGAAGAGAATGATCGACAGCGTCGTCGAGGTGCCGAAGCGATCGAGCAAAGGCTTGAGCGCATGGACGTAATCGGTGCGCGTCGGGATGTCGGCGCCCTTGTCGCGGCCGTGGCTGGCGAACAGGCCCCCATTGTGGTTGCGGAAAGACCCTGGATGGATCTGCATGACCATCCCGTCCTCGGCCGACATCGCCGCCATTTCGGTCAGCATCTGCGCGCGGAAGAGTTCGGCGTCCTCGGGAGTCCAGCTGTCCGACAGGATCGTACGGAACAGCCGCTCGGCCTCGTCATAGCCGAGGTTCGCGGTCTGCGCGGTCGGATGGCCGTGATCGGTCGCAGTCGCGCCCGCGGCGCGGAAATCGGCGCGGCGCTTGCGGTGCGCGGCGAGATAGCCGTCCCACGACCAGACATCTTGGCCGGTCTTCTCCGCGAAGACCTTCATCGCGCCGGCGAACTGTTCGTGCTCGACGTCGATCACCGCGTCGGGACGATAGGTAGTCACCACCCTCCCCTTCCAGCCGCTGTCGCGGATCGTGTGATGGGGGGCGAGATCGTCCTGCGGTCCCTCGGTGGTCGCGAGGAACTCGATGCCGAAGCGATCGAACAGCGCACGGGGCTTGAACGCGTCGCTCGCCAGCTTCTCGTTGATGCGGTCATAATAGAGGTCGGCCGTCGAGACATCGAGCGCCACGTCGAAACCGAACACCTCCGCGAACACGTGGCCGAGCCACATGCTCGACGGCGTACCGCGGAACAGGTGGATATTCTCGGCAAAGGTCCGCCACGCCTTGCGCGGATCGGTCCCCGGCATCCCCGCCTTGCTCGGCACGCACAGATCGTCGAGCGCCACGCCCTGCGAATACAGCATGCGATAGAGATAATGATCGGGCGAAAGCAGCAATTCAGTCGCGTTCGACCAATTCTCATCGGTGGCGAACCACTTCGGATCGGTATGGCCGTGCGGGCTGATGATCGGCAGCCCCGCCACTTCCCGATAGAGCGCACGCGTGATGCTCCGCGTGCGCTCATCGGCCGGAAACAGGCGGTCGGGATCGAGTTTGAGGGGCTTGGTCATGATGCTCTCTCAGGCTTGCGGCGACTTGTCGCGGAACAGCGCATTGGCGACAATCGCAAGGATCGCAACCGCGCCGAACGCGCCGAGGATCGTCCAATAGGTGCCGGTCTGGAAACAGGGCGAGGCTACGCCCATCCACACCGGCACGCAGCCATCGACGTTCTTGCCCGAGGCGAGGAACACGATCACCCCGCCCAGCCCAGCGGCAACCGACGCGATCACCCCCCAGGGAGTCGAGTGATGGAAGCGCTCGACGCGTTCGAGACGCGGGGTCAGCAGATGCACCGACAGGATCGCGAGGAAATACGCCGCGCCGGCGGCGATGAACATCGGCGCGTAGCTGCCCACCCGATCGAGAATGTCACCCGAATATTTGGAGAACAAAGCCCCGCCGATCGCGCCCACCGTACCGCCGATGCCGATCACCGCACCCACCGCGAAGCGCGGGAAGGTATCCGACGGCAGCGTATACAGATTGGCCGAGAAGCCCTGATGCGCCGCCGCCGCAATGCCGATCAGGATCACGCTGACCCAAAGATTGTCGACCGAAGTCGCGAACACTACCGGCAGCACGCAGAAGGCGCAGATCAGCATGGTCAGCTTGCGCGCCTTGTTGACGCTCATCCCGCTTTTCATCAGCCGGCCCGAGAGCCAGCCGCCGGCGATGCTGCCGACGTCTGAGATCAGATAGATCGCGCCCAGCGCCAGCGCCGCGGTCGGGGTCGACCAGGTCTTGAGGTCAAGCCCATATTGCGCGCCGAGAAAGCCCGGCAGCCAGAACAGATAGAACCACCAGATCGGGTCGATGAAGAACTTGCCCAGCGCGAACGCCCAGGTCTCACGCGTGGCGAGCAGGCGCAGCCACAGGCCCGGGGTCTTCACGTCGGGGTCGGCGGGATCCTGCGTGATGTGCGCCAGTTCGCCACTGCCCACCTTGGGATGGCTCGCGGGATCGTCGCGGTAGATGGCCAGCCAGGCGATCAGCCACAGCACCCCGAAGATACCCGTCGAGATGAACACCGTCCGCCAGCTCATCTGGAGGTGCGAGATCATCACATAGACGATCAGCGGCGTCAGAATGGCGCCGACATTGGCGCCCGCGTTGAACAGTCCGATCGCATAAGCGCGTTCCTTTTGCGGGAACCATTGCGCGACCGATTTCACGCCAGCGGGGAAGTTGCCCGATTCACCGATGCCGAGGCTGAACCGGGCCAATGCGAACTGAGTGACGCTGTAGGCGCCGCCATGCGCAATATGCGCGATCGTCCAGATCACCACCGCAGCGGCATAGCCGAGCCGCGCACCGATCACGTCGACTATCTTGCCGAATCCAAGATAGCCGACCGCATAGGCGATCTGGAACCACACGACGACATCGGCATAGGTCCGCTCGCTCATGTGGAGCGCGGGATCTTCCATCATGATCGGCTTGAGCAGCCCGATCATCTGGCGGTCGATATAGTTGATCGCCGTAGCGGCAAACAGCAGGCCGACGATAACCCAGCGATATCGCCCGATCCGGTCCGCGGCGCCCGCTATCGTGGCGCCTCGCGCATCGCTCATTCAGCCTCTCCTACTGTTATTTGCCGCATGAGTCTCGTTCGCAGCTTGATTGGATGGTTAGCCTCTACCTCCGGCGGAGGGAAGCGGCGGGGCGCGAGGTTTCGCATTTTACTCCCTAATCCCAACATTCGAAATCAGCCGCATCGGCTTGCGGCCATGCGTTAGTATCGCCCGGTTTGCCCTGCGCAGTGGCGCGCCGGCCGAACCGCGGACCCGATCCGCCAGCTTGAGCCAGATCAGCGCCTCGGCCGCCCGCGCCGCTGGCTCGCCGACGATGCGATCGAGATCCTGCTCGAACGACGCGAAATAGGCCGGCGCGCCCTGAAGCGCATCGAGCCGCGCCCGCGCTTCCGCGACGCTCCACCGGCGATGATGAATACCGGTATCGACCAGCCCGCGCACGGCACGGAACAACAGCCAGTGGATGTGCCCCAGTTCCTCGAGCGGCGCGCCCGAATATGCGCCGTGATCGGCCATCAGCTGCTCGGCATGGATCGCCCAGCCCTCGGCGAAGCCGGGCAGATAGGCGATGCGCAACGGATGTGGGGCCGCTGCAGCTTCGATCGGAAGCTGGACCATGTGCCCGGGCAGCAACTCGTGATGGACCACGCTGTGCAGGCTCCAGCGGGGTCGGCGGCGGATCTGCTTGAGGTCGACGAAATACGCGCCCGACTGGCCGGCGGACGGGATCTGCCGATAGCCGCCCTTTCCCGTCGCCTCCTCGGCGCGGCGCATCCGGCGAACGCTCACGTCGAGGCTGGCGCTCGGCACCCGGCCGATCAGCGCGGGCAACGCACGGCGGGCGTTACCGAGCCAGCGGTTCATGTCGGCGACCGCGGCATCGCGGCCGGCATCGTCGTCCGAATAGAGCCAGCGCGAATCCGCAAACATTGCCTTGAAGCGGTCGCCCACATTGCCCTTGCTGAAGCCCGCGGCGCGCATCAGCCGGTCGGCGCGCGCACCAAGGTGCGCAACCATGATTTCGAACCGGCGGTGTGCGGACTCGGGATCGATGCGTTCGCCGAGATGGCGTTCGAGCAACAGGGCGAATGCTTCGGCACCATGTGCATGGCGCCACAATCCCGGCTTGGGAGCGGGCGGGACGCGGTAGGGGCCTTCCGACTTTCCGCCCGGAATGAGTCGCACCAATTGCGAATCTATCGCAAGAGCGCTGCGAACGGTTCGCAAATCCAGGCTTGCCGAAGGCGATAATGTCGACGCATCGAACGCCCTGAGTTGTGCAAGGCGGGCTTCGTAACCGGGTATGGCATCGAGGCGGTCCAGCACCCCGCGCAGATTCTCGTCATCGCTCGACCGGGCCAAAGCCGGCATTGCCGCCATCGCTACCGACGCGGTCATGCCGGTAAGGAGATTGCGACGGGCGAGCCGGATCATCGACGCGTGACTGACGCCAGCGGAACCATGTTGTTGCGCAACGTGACTTCGCGTCCGCCATCGTCCCGCGCGAGGCGCAACCGCAGCGTTTCGACCGCGGCGCCCCCCGGCACCGTGAGGCGTACCCGCGCCGTCTTGGGCGTCAGGTCCGTCGGTGCGGCGAGCGCCGCGATCTTCGTGGAGGTCACGGTGCGACCCGAGGCGTCCTCCAGGAAAAGCGTACCGCCCGGCGCAGCGGCCGAGCCCAGGCTATGCACGATGACGGTCAGCGCGCGGCCCTTCAAGACCACATCGTCGACCCCGATGCCCAGATCGGGACGCACCGACGGATCCTCGCCAGCCTGTTCCAGCGTGAAATCGAGCACGGTGGTGGCGCGCGGCGCGAAGCTGACGTTGGTGACGGCGCTGCGCTCGAGATCGAGCGACGTGCCGCCCGCCAGGTCCGATCCGTCGGGATTGGTGCCCGCCCGCATCGTCCAGCGGCCCGCCGCGACGTTCCAGCTACTCATTTCGGCGCGCTGCGCCCGATCGCTCATGTTGTAAGCGACGACGCGAAAATGCGCGCGGGTGGCGCCGGGGACCAGAATCGCGACTTGCTCGGCTGCACCCGGCTCGGCGAAACGCCAGCTGACCGTGTGCCCGGGATAGCTCTGGTTACGCGCCAGCGCGATGCCGCCGAGCCGCTCGCGCTGCAGAAATTCCTGCGCCATCGAAACGCGATCCGACCACCAATGGCCTCCGGTCATCATGTACATGCGATTGATCTTGAGGGCTGCCGCCTCGCGGTGCAGGGCGGCGAGCGGCCGGATATCGCCGCTTTCCTGCCACTGAACATAGCGACCGAGCTCGCCGCGTCCCCTCAGCGCCGCAGCCCATTGCTCGCCGCCGGGAAGCGCGGTCAACGCATTCTCGTTGAATTCGGCGACAAGCGACGGCGACGCGGCGAGGCGCGAGGTGATCGGACTCAGATACTTGGCATCGCCGGTGAAGCGCCACGCGGCCCAGGCAGACTGAAGCGGTACGCTTGCGCCGCCGCCATCGCCCTTGCGTTCGGCATCGCTGCGCCAGTTGATTTGGTTGGGGAAGCTCCATTTGCCTGCGGCATCCTGCTTGCCGTGCGCGATCAGGCCGTCGACGAGGCCGGTGATCAGGTGCTGCGCCGCAGGATTGGCGTTGTAGACGCCCATCAGGATCGGGGTGTGAGTGACCACCCAGCTATAGGGCTTCTGCCATTCCCACGGCCCCTCACGATACATCTTATGCGCGCCGTACCAGTTGCTCGCAAAGTGCAGGTGCCCCGCGGCATTGGGGAGGATCACGCTTTCGAGCCCCTTGATGGTGGCGAGCATCCGCTCGACCGAGCGCGGTTCGCCCCAGTTGAGGTAGAGCCGCGCAGCGTCGGCGTTCATTCCCTCTTCGTAGGCGTGGAGCTCGTCGGCAGTGAGCACTCCCAGTCCATTTTCCATCATGCCATGCTTGTACACCGCCTCGGTCAGGGCGCGGAGCGAGGCGTTGATCTTGTCGGGCTCGACGCCCATCAGCGCGAGTCCCGGCCATTGCTGGACGAGGTCGACATCGTCCGACAGCCCGCCGCCGAAATCGCCGAACGGCACCTGGCGATTGTCGATCCACCAATTGACGAACTCGCGGACGCGGCCGAGATCCTGAAGCTGAAACCACGCCCATTCGGGCACGCCCGCGGGCGCCGGGGTTACCGCCACGCGCGGCATCTTTTCGGGGCTATAGCTGATATCGGCCCAGTAACGGCGGCCTTCCGCGTGATCGGGATCGACGCGGAGCAAGTCGCCGATATCGGCATAGAGCCGGCGATACAGGCCCTCGCGTTGCGATGCGGTGTGCTCCTCGACCAGAAAGGCCCAATTGTCCCTCACCTGATTGAAGCGATCGGCAACGTGCTCTGCCTTGGCGACCTCGCGCTCCTTGAAGACGAGACGGACGTTCATTCCGTCGAGCGACTGACCCGTGAAATCGGGGGCAGCGGAGGCGACCGTAAGATACAGGTTATCGTTGGTGAGGATGCGGTCGCGCAGGTCGAGCCATAGCGTGCGCGCTTGCTTTAGCTTCACCGAGACCGAGACGTCGATCATGTCGCGGCCGGGCCAGATCGGATCCTTGATGCGGATGTTTAGGGCAATGCGGCCACTTGAATCGGAAGTCACGTTCAGCGCCGGAATGTCCAGCGCGATGCCATCCAGCCCGTCATGGCTGTTCTCCCAGCCATAATTCCACGCGCGGGCGATCGGCTTGCCGGGATCGGCGGGGCCGAAGCCCGACGGGATCAGGACATGGACGATCGGCGCCTCGAAGCCGGTGCGGACCGCCACGCCGGTTGCGGCGGCACTCCCTGCGGCGGGGGCTGCACTGCGTGCCCCAGCGGGCAGCGCAATCACGGTAGCACGCGCATTCGCCGGATAGCGGCCCGCGATAAAGGCTTTCAGATCCTTGAGGGTCGCGAGATCGGCCGCAGCCGAGGCGTCGACAGTGTAATCGAGCTTGTACGTCCCTTTAGGCTCGACGGCTTCGGTTATGTTGTACGCCCAGATCTCCTGGATCGGCTGTTCCTGCTCGCTATTGGTGAAGCGCAACGTGCCACCGGTGCGCGGCGCGAGTTGGTCGACACTGCGGACCAAGCCTCTGGGGCGCTTCGCTACCGCGGCGAAGCGGTCGCCATCGGCGCTCCAGGCGAGGTCACCATAAGCCGCGCCGCGTATCTCGATGCGGTTGAACGCTTCGCCTTCGGGGACGCGCAGCGTGTATGCCTTGCCGCCGTCGACATAGACGTTCCAGTCGGGCAAGTCGAAATAGTCGCTGCGCCCGGGCAGCCGCGAGCGGTTGTAGACGCCCGGCCAAGTCGTCTCGGCGATTCCGTCGACGCCCTTCCACATCCATTCTTTGAGGTCCTTCGCATCGGCGAACTCGACCTTGCGGATGCTGGTGGATGGCGCGGTGAGGAGCGGCGGCGCGCCGCGGTCCCAGCCGAAGCGGTGAAGCCAGGCAGCGCGATCGAACCTCGCGGCGGCTTTGGCGACGGGCTCGGCGCCTTCGGCGAGTTGCGCCGCCGCCGAACTATCGAGCAGCTGATCGTAGATTCGGACTTCGTCGAAATCGCTGCCGCGGGTGAAATTGTAGCGGCTCTGGACCTGGTGGGGCGAAAGGACGCGCGCGGCGAGGCCGAACTGGTCGAGCCCGGCGTCGAGATCGGCGCGGGTCTGATCCTGGGCGACGAGCTTGCCGTCGACGAATAGCCGGACGCCCTGCGCCTCGTCCCAGCCAAAGGCGATATGATGCCACGCATCGGGCGTCGGAAGCTGGTCCATCCGCCACGACACCCGAAGGCGCGACAGGTTTGCGTCGGTGACGAAGGCGTCGAAGCCGTGGCCGTTCCAGTCGATGCGCAGGAACGCCATGTCCCAGCTCGAATGATCCGCAAAACCCGTGCGGAAAATAACGAACGGCGCTTCGCCGACGGGTTCGCGCGCGCGCCAGAAGAAAGAGAGCGTGCCGCGCTGAGCGAGCATGTTGCCCGGTGCGGACCAAGTCAGATAGCCGTCATCGGGCCAGCGCATCGCGGCGCCGTGCGCTCCGTCGGCAACGATCGTCGTTCCGCTCTGGAAATTGGGCTGCGCTTCGCCGTTCGCGACCTCAGCGGCGAAGCCCTTGTCGCCGCTCGCACGAAACAGCAGCGCCTGAGCCGACGCGGAGGGAGCCGGCGCGGTTGCGGCGACAAGCGCGAGCAATACCCGCTTCATGCGAACCCGATCGCCTCCGTTCGCGCCTCAACCATGCTCACTCCAATCGCGTTCCGCCTTCTTACGAGGCGGTGATCGTGCAGCGCACTTCGAAACCGTCGCCGAAGCGGCATTCCACCAGATCGCCGCGCTTGACCGGATGAACGCCCGTCACCGCTCCGCTCGATACCCATTGGCCGGCCTGCAGCGCGATGCCGCGCGCAGCCATCAGCTCGAGCAGGAAGCGCACCGCCCCGACGGGACCGTCGAGCATCGTCTCGGCAGTGGCGGCGCCGATGCGCTCGCCGTTGATGTCGAGTTCGACCGGCCACGCCTTGATGTCGGCCGAGCGCCAATCCCTTATTTCGGGGCCGATGACGAGGCCGTTATTGTTGCCGAAATCGGAGATGGTCACGGTCGGGCCGTGATCGTTGATACCGGCAAAGGGCGAGCTGGCGATCTCGATCCCGACATGCACCGCGTCGATCAGGTCGATCGCCTCCGCTTCGGTGAAGCTGGTCCTGCCCGCCGGTGGCGCGGCGCGCAGCCGGAACAGGAACTCGGCCTCGGCGGCAGCGAAGCCATCGCCGAAAATCGACATGTCGACACCTTCACCCGCCAAGACGATGCTCTCGGCGAAGATCGGACCGGCAAGCCGATCGACGCCGTTACGGGGGGGATTGATCCGTCCGACCTTCCAGCCGCCAATCTCGCGGCCGTTTAATGCGATGGCGTGGTCCTGCACGGCATAGGCATCGTCGAGCCCCGCGGGGACATTGCCCGGATACTCGCGAAGCCCGCGGCTTTCGCGGCGCGCCTCCACGAAGGTCTCGGCGATACGGCGCGCTTCGTCGGCAAAATGAACGGATGCCACCAGGCCCCTTCCTCTCAAATCTGTTTCGCGGAGGCGTAGGGGAAACCGGTGTCAGTAGCAACGGCAGAGTGTGGATTTTGCACCCTCACCACGATCATAGCGTTACCCCTCGTTTCCAGAAGGCGATCTCGCGTTCGCCGTTTCGTTCGGCTGCGGTCTCGGCTCCCGAGGCGATCGCGAGGATGCGGTCGATCAACGCTTCCTCCGCGGCCTCGAAGCCGTCGGTCAGCACCTGCCCTGCGTCGAAATCGATCCACCCGGGCTTCCGCAGCGCCAGTTCGCTGTTCGAGGCGATCTTGACCGTGGGTACGGGAAAGCCGAGTGGCGTGCCGCGGCCGGTGGTGAACAGGATCACGGTCGCGCCTGCTGCGGCCAGCGCGGTCGAAGAAACCGCATCGTTGCCAGGAGCCTCGAGCAATGTCAGGCCGGTACGTTCGATCCGCTCGCCATAGCGCTTGACGTCGGTGAGAACGGCATGGCCCGCTTTCTGTACCGCCCCCAGCGACTTTTCCTCGAGCGTGGTGATACCGCCGGCGACGTTGCCCGGCGACGGATTCTCCGAGACCGGTTCGCCATGGCTGAGGAAATAGGTCTTGAAGTCGTTGACCACGTCGACCACGCTATCGAACACCTCACGGCTCTCGGCGCGGTCCATCAGCATCTGCTCAGCGCCGAATATCTCGGGAATTTCAGTGACGATCGCACTGCCGCCCGCGGCCGTGACGACATCGCTCATCCGCCCGACCAAAGGATTGGCGGTGAGACCCGAAAAGCCGTCCGAACCGCCGCATTTGACGCCGAGGACGAGCTTGTCGAGCCCGACGGACTGGCGCTTGGTCTTCGCAGCCTCGGCAGCGAGATCCGCCACCGCCGCGAGACCCTCTTCGACCTCATCGGCCGCGTCTTGCGCGACGACTGCGCGGATTCGGCCGCGATAGCTATCCGGCACGTCCTTGAGCAGCCGCGAAAGCTGGTTCGATTCGCACCCCAGCCCGACGAGCAGAACACCGCCCGCGTTGGGGTGCATCGCGAGCGCCGCGAGCATCCGCCGCGTGGCACCGAGATCATCGCCAAGCTGCGAGCAGCCATAGGGATGCGCGAAGGCATGGACGCCGTCGACTTGACCCTGATGGCGGCGCGCCGCCTCCGCGGCAATGCGCTCGGCGGTGCGGCCGACACAGCCTACGGTGGGCAGGATCCAGATTTCGTTGCGCGTGCCGACCCGGCCGTCTTCGCGGACATAGCCGAGGAAGGTGCGCGCGCCCAGGACTGCCGCGCGCGGGGTGGCATGCGGTTCATAGCGATAGTCGAGCGTGCCCGAGAGGCGTGTCGCCAGATTATGGCTGTGGACATGATCGCCTGCGGTGATCGCGACGGTGGCGCAACCGATCGGGAAGCCGAACTTCACGATCGTCTCGCTCACGGCGATGTCGCGCAGGGCGACCTTGTGACCTTTGGGGATGTCTGCGCGCGCAATGACGGCAGTATCGCCGATCTCGATCGTCTCGCCCGCGACCGCGGCTTCGAGCAGAGTGGCGACATGGTCGCTCGAATGAATCTTGAGGGCAGTCGTCATGCGTCTTCCGTGGCGCCCGTGCGCCGCTGGCTATTTGGGTCGAAACGCGCGCGCGCGCAACCATTTGCCGGCGCCGTTGCAAACATGTCTGACACCGGTTACCCGATGAAGCAAGCATGCAGGAGCGCCGCCGTGCGCACCTCCCGCAAGTTGACAGGAGAGAGCGATGTTCGACCGCACCTATTACGCCACGCATCCGGACATGATGGAGTGCGTCTCGAACGAGGAGTTGCGCGATCGTTACCTGATCGACGGGCTGTTCCGCGAA
>NZ_SRXT01000012.1 GCF_004792685.1 Sphingomonas gei | reverse complement strand
ATCGCCGGCCAACATGTCTGGGGGCATGCCCCCAGACATGTTGCCATCATCTCAACCAACCATCATCAAGGAGCCGGACTCTACCTCTGAGTGGTAACAATCAGGGGCGCACGTCAAACCTCTTCTCGCCATAGGAATGCGCAAAACTACTTCGCCGCCTGCGGATATGATGCGGACTGATCGAAAACTGCTATAATCTGGCCAAGTGAAATCTCTATATAATCGAAATTTGACGTCGTACCGTTGTTTGCCACCGCGGAAGCGAAGCACAACAACTCATCACGTCAGGGTAGGGATAAACATAACCCTATCTACGTAGAAATTGTACAACGACTCTCACAAGCGGCGACTGTGAATAAGAATGCGGACTAGATTATCACCCCGGAGTGGTCATGAGCTGATCATACCACTCTTGTGCAATTCGATTGGGCGTTTGATAGACGAATATGTCGCGCACCGTTCCAAATGGGCAATTTAACTCGCGCATTATCGCCGCCAACTTTACAGCCATCAGCGAATCTCCTCCTAAATCGAAGAAGTTGTCAGAGGCCGAGACGGCCTGACCGAAGACGCTGCTCCAACTACGAGCCAGCATGACGCCTAGCTCATCCGTATCGCCTTCGGCCTGTCGATCATCGGCAGGCGACCAACTGACTTCCTCCACAGGTTGCCGGTCAGTTACATTGAGCGCCATTGCGGCGTCGAACTTGCCATTAACAGTCAGCGGAAAGCGCTCGAGCACCGATATTTTTCGCGGGATCATATAGTCGGGAAGCGCTCGAGATATCTCGGCGCGTATATGTCTGACGTCAGGCCCGGAGCCGGTGACGAAAGCGTGAAGAAAAGAGTTCCCTCCCTCGGGTTCCCGAAGGATCACCATGGAGCCCGAGACGCCGGCAACTTGCAAAATCACCGAGCGAATCTCGTCCAACTCGATCCGGAAGCCACGCAATTTCACCTGATTGTCCAACCGTCCCAGATGGTCAAGACGCCCGTCTGGCCTCAGCCTCCCCCGATCACCGCTTCGATAAAGCCGCTGGCCGCTGGTCTCATCGGTCGCAAAGCGCGCCTCATTCTCGTCCGGATTGTTCCAATATCCCGTCGCCAAGCCGTGGCCCCCAACATAAATCTCACCGGTAAGCCCGCGCGGTAGAAGGCGCCCCAGTGGGTCCTTGATGTAGACTGACCAGCCGTCGATTGGCGCTCCAACCGCACGGGAACATGCGAGAGCATGCTTTCGGGTGATTAGCTCGGCGGTAACGTGAACTGTGGTTTCCGTGATCCCGTACATATTGAAGACCCGACAGTCGGAACATAGATAGCTATTCATCCATGGCAGCAAAGTACTGGCATCAAGAGTCTCCCCGCCGAATATGACAAGCCTTAGTTGTAAATCCGGGCGCCGTGCAAGAAAGGCGTCCTGCAACTGAGAAAATGCGGTCGGTGTCTGGTTGAGAACGGTGATTTTCTGGTCCGCCAGCAGCTGGAGAAATCCTTCAGGCGACCGGGAGAGAAAATAAGAGATGACGAAAAGGTGCCCCCCCGTCAACAGGCATCCCCATATTTCCCACGTGGAAAAGTCGAACGCTGTAGAATGGAAGAGTGTCCAGCGATCTTGGGAGGACAGTTCCAGCCTGCCGCGAAGTGCCTCAACCAGCGCTAAAACATTTTTTTGGGGAATAAGTACGCCCTTCGGGCGTCCCGTAGAACCAGAGGTATAGATGATGTAAGCTTGAGCTGGGCGGTTTGCCACTTCGTCGCTGAGCGCGGCCGCAACATCAGTCTCCAAGAGCGCCGAGGATTGAACGGTCCTAACCGAAGCGCACAGGCTCGACTCGGGATGCGAAACAATCAGAAGTGACATTTCGGCGTCGGCGATGATGAACTCCTTTCGATCGGTCGGAGTGGACGGGTCGATTGGTACGTAGGTTGCACCGCATTTTAAAACGGCAGCTAACAATGGAACTAACTCCAGGGAACGCTCGACGCAGATCCCCACACGGTGGTTCTTGCGAACTCCAAGCGACCTTATCGCATCTGCGTAGCGCGATGAAAGCTGGTCAAACTCGGCATAGGTCAAGGTATCGTCCTGGAACGTGATCGCCGAGGCATCCGGTTGGCTGGCAACGAGTGCCTGAAGAGCACCTATCAAGCTGTCGCCCATCAATGCCGCGGCAGGAACGGTGCTCCCCTTCTGCGTCGTGACTAGCTCCTCACTATCAACTAGCAAGATCTCGTCAGCGCTTCGCTGCGTCTCAGACGATTTCAACTGCCTAAGGACGAACGAAACGCTTCTGTCAAAACTTTCGATCATCGATCGATGATAAGCTGATAGGTCGAAAGAATAGCTCAGATGGAGTCCATTATCGTTCGATCTCTTTAGGGAGATGTTAAGGGGATAAGCGAGGACACCGGCATGCTTATAATCCGCGCTGTGAGCGAGAGACCAGGTCGGGTTTGCAATGTCGAACCAGAGGCAAGCATCAACCGACAATCCTGCGGATCGTAGCTCTCGGTCCATCTCAGCTGAATGCCAGCCCGCGAAGCGACGCTCCTCGCCACAGGACTTTGCAAAATCTGCGATGGCCCGATCCACGGCATCCGGTAGTGTAAAAAGGGCAAGCCCTTCCCTGGGGCCCATCTTGTCATCGGAGGCAATCTCGACGAGAGTTGCAATCAACGCTCCTCCACCGCCCCGAAAACGCGCCAGGGTAAGCGCGATGGCTGGCATCAGACATTCTTCGGCCCCTGCCCACTCGAAAGGCAGGCCTAAAAATAGATCACGCCCTGTGGAGGGGTTAAGCCCGCCAAGCCCCCAAGCGTCTGCCGCCGGAACTGCGAGAGCTCGCCCCTCCCTTCCGCAAGGATCAAAGCCTACTCGCCGCTGACACGGGAGCGGGAGACCGGCCATACTCCAATCTCGCTGAATCGTCTCGGCGAGCAGGAGGAGGTGCGCTCGGCCGATGGAGCGCCGGTCAGCGCTAAGGACGATGTCGAAGACTCCTCCGCCGTAGCTGATCAATACAATCCGACACCGGCTCGGATCGGCGACTTCCAAGTCCTGCTCCTTTTGCCTTCGAGCTATGGCCACTTCGGACTCTGGGTCGGAGGAACAGTCGATGAGCCAGACATCGGCATCTGGAAGGGGCCAGAGCCCCAGGCTCCACTCCGCGCGGATTCGCCGCAGGTGATCGTCCGCGGTCCTGCCGCGGAGCCTGATGCTCACCGAGTGACCTCCGGCCTTCGTCAGACGAGCCAGCGATGCGGCCGCGGCATCAACTTCGCGCTCCGACAAGCGCACAGACCTGATCGACAGCCGTTCTACGGTCATGCAGGCTCCAGCCTTTCCGGTGACATTCTACCGAGCCGAGTATCCCCCATCGACGGTGATGACGCTGCCAGTGACTTGGCGGCTCTCGTCAGAGGCAAGCCAGACCGCCGCACCTGAAACGTCCTCCGGCTCGATGAGGGCGCCAAGTGGCTGATTGGGGAGAAAGTTTTGCTCATAACTGTCTATCGGGAGACCCAGCGAGCGAGCGATTTCGGTGAGCATCGACCCTTCGGTCCAGTCCGCATCGCGCACCGAGCCTGGACAAAGGGCATTGACCCGCACCTTGTACGGAGCGAGATCGAGCGCAGCCGCCCGGGTGAGCCCGATGACTCCGTGCTTTGCCGCGACATACCCGGCGAACCGGGGATAGCCCAGTAAGCCCGCTGTGGACGCGATATTGATGATGCTCCCGGCACGTTGAGAGACCATCACGGCGGCCGCCGCCCTAGTCATCCGAAAGCACCCAGAAAGATCGACGTCGATCATCAACTCCCAATCTGAGTCGCATACCTCGTGTACCGGCCGCCCAGCCGGCGCCGCCACTCCAGCGCTGTTCAGCACGATATCAAGTCGTCCGAATCGATCGACAGTCGCCGCGACAGTAGCGTCTATTTCGACAGACGCACGGATGTCAGCATGGCGGACAAGCGTCAGTGCGCCGGCCTCCTCGCAGCAGCGCGCGGTCAACTCAAGCTGGCTTGCCGTCCCAAGCGAGTAGGGAACACCCTCGATGTCACGTGACACGTCCACCAACACCAGATGCGCGCCAGCTTTAGCAAAATCTATCGCACAGGCCCGGCCAAGACCGCGGGCAGCACCAGTTACCAAGGCTATCTTGCCGCCAAGGCGCTCACCGGTTCGGTTAATCGGCATAGTGTTTCAGCAACTCAAACATCGGCTCCGGTTGCTCGACAGGGTACATGTGACCGCCAGGAACGGTAATCATCTCGATCGGCTTTTCAGCCACGTCCTGCCAAGGTAGTAAATCCTCTGCGGAGATTAGAGCGTCGTCCCGACCGCGGACGACGGTAATAGGCGATGCCGTGCGGCGCGGCTCTGGCAGATAGCTCTCGTGCATCGCGACATCGGCGCGCAGCATCGGCAGGAGAAGCTCGCGCATCTCTAGATCGAGCATTGCCGGATCATTGAAGCCTGCGAATTCGCTAACCTTCGCGAGGAACGCGTCATCGCGAAGTCCGGTGGCGTGACGCGGCCGAGGCTTGTGCGGCGGATGCGACCCACTTGCGATCAAACGAGAAGCCTGGATGCCTGTGACGTCAGAGAGCCGCAGGACGAAGGCATACGCCAGAACCGCACCAAGGCTGTGTCCGAAAACAGTGACGCTGGACGCCGCCTCAACTTTGCCCCGAAGCCGCGGGAGAGCGTCGTCAATCGCGGCTTCGATACGCAAGCAAGGCGGATCCAGCAAACGCCGCTCGCGTCCCGGCAACAGGACAGGTTCGACCTCGAAGTGGCCCGCGAGCATCCGCTGCCAGGACCGGAAAAATATGGTGCCGCCGCCTGCATGCGGAAAGCAGATCAGCAATCTACCCATACGCCCCCTACGCACCCGGCGACAGCCCGATGATTATGCAACAAAGAGAACATTCTTTTGGCTTCACGAGGTGTTTTGACAATACCCAATCAACACGAATCTTCATACAGCAAGGATCTAGCTGGCCCTCGAACCATTCCTCGCGGCGCGTCAGGACGTCCGGACGATCTTGCTCGCTCGCGTGACAGGTCATTTCTGCGCGCGATCCCGCGCCGGGCGAAAAAGCGCCACAGCGTGGCGATGCTGATGTTCATGCCGCGCTCGGCCAGCACCTTCCGCAACTCCGCCAGGGTCGGATCGGGCTGCTGCTCGATCGCCTCTAGGATGAAGGCGGCATGGTCCTCGATCTTCGCCGTTCGACGATCGCCGCCTCCGACCTTGCCATGAGCGAGCATCAGTTGCCGCCAGCGGATCGCGCTCGCCGCACTGACCCCTAACCGCTCGGCGCGCCGGTACGAAAGCCCGCCTTCGGGAGCAGCAACGACACGGTCCCGCAGATCACCTGACAGAGCTCAACCCATGCGTGCTATCCTCCTACGCCAGCACGGATTGTGAATCAGAAAACCACCGCCACGTGAAGCCTTGGATGAAGGTTATCATGTGCCCGAGCTACCAAGAGAACGGCATTCAGCTTCGGCAGCCAGCCCACGTCGAACGGACGAACCTCCCAAGGAGTTGGAACTGTGATGCCGGCTTCAATCACGCGTGGAGAGATGAGTTGGGAAGCACCGTGAGTGAGCCGCCTTCAAGGCTCAACACCCGATCGGCGCAGGAGAAGTACTGCGAGTCGTGGGTGGCTAGAATGACGGTCTTGCCGCGATCTTTGAAATCATCGAGCATCTGCTCATAAAAGTAACGCTTAAAATCCGGGTCGAGATCGGCAGCGATTTCATCCAAAATCAGAACCTCTTTGTCTTCTAGCAGCAACTGAAGAAGCGCGAGGCGCTTCCGCTGGCCGGCCGACAAATCTGTGGTCGACAGCCTGCCTCCAGAAACTTCCACGACGTCCTTAAGCCCGAGGGCCCTTATAAGCGGTCCTATGTCGTCGTCACGTGCGGGAGTACCCGCCTCATTGAGCAGGTCTTCAAACAAGTGAAAATCACAAAATACCACTGACAGTTGCGCTTGGTAGTCGGACTTGACTTCATCGATCCTGCACTGGTCAACAAGCAGGTGCCCACTACTTGGCTGGATCAAGCCGCTGAGCAACAGTAGAAGAGTGGTCTTGCCGCCCCCATTTGCGCCAACAAGGAAAATTGTCTCTCCACGGGTGATGTCGAGACTTATCGGGCCAATCATCAGCCCGTTGTTCTCCGCGCCCTCATAGAAATAACTTACACCCTCGAGCGTGATAGTCTTCCAATCGGGTTGTTGATGCGGCTTAGCCGATCCAGCGGATTGAAGGTCCCGGCTAACTTCGAATCGTCGGAGCCTCTTTACGGCCGCTATCCCGCGCGAAAGCACCGGGGCGGTGGCGACCAGCGCATTGACCGGGCCGATCAAGATAATACACCCGACGATAAATGAGGCTAGATGAGCAGGAGACATGGGGACCGCCGTCGAACCAATCAAGACCGTTAGAACGACTACTATATAGAAAATGTTTGAGGACCAGGCTTGAAAATATCCAATGCGGGCATGAGCGAGATTCATGTGCATTCGCGACTTTGAAATCGACGGCATCACAATGAAGTCATAGAAATGACTGGCGCGATGCCGGTTCGTTAGAAGCTGCTTTCGAGTGCGCTCGAGGGACTGCACAACGGACACAACCTGATCGTCGGCTTCACGGAGCTTATCGAACGCTGGTGCAATAGATCGCCGCAGCCGTTCTGACACCGGCAACAGAACAATGAGCTCCATCAGCACCACAGCTGCCAGCGGCGCCGAGATGGTGAATAGATAGATTGCCGCCACCATCGAAAAAAGTAAGTTATACGCAATCAATGGAGCCATGAGCGACAGCGGTGCAATTTCAGCGATGTCGTTGATGAATGCACTCAGGCCACGCGCATTCTCCTTCAAGCCGGGAACGTAAGGATGGTGCAGCAGCTGCTTCGCAAAATCCGCGCGTAAGCTACTTACAAAATCGGCGCCAAGCCGGGCTGAAAGATAGTTCGAGAGGCCCGCGGAGACGATGAGCAGGGCAATCACCAACCCCGCTTTGGCAATGGCCATAACCAACCCGCTCGCACTCGCACCGCCGTTGACGCCGGAGAGCGAGACGAACGCAGCGCCAGCGTTGACGGCGGCGAGGCATATAAGGAAGAGGAGCGCCCCCCAATTGGCCCGCATGAAACACAAAATCAAATGTCAGTCTCCAGGTCCCGCTTGGCGCCCTCCAGCTCTCGGCAATTCAGTTCGGTGAACTGCCACAGGAATGCACCACGAGTGCCATTTAAAGCGCACCGAGAGCAATACTTCAACGTCATCCGTCGGGCATGGTGGGTCGTGGTGGCAAGCTATATGAGGGCTCGCCATCCGGCGCGATCCGCCCATGTCCTTGGTTTTCCGAGGTCGGTTGTCGACCGAGAATATAGCCACAGGAATAGCAATTGCGCTTCACCGATACGGCGATGGCCTGCCTAAGACGCCATAGCCATGTTACGAGCCGAGGGTGCAGCTCTCCGGATTCCGGTAAGCTAAGGACATGCGGCATAGGTCCAACAAACGTCGGCTGATCAAGACTTTGAGCATGCGCCTCCCCCGAGCGGAGGCCGGCCATGCAACCCACGACGGCCCGCGAAATCGTTTTTATAATTAGCGGCCTGAATCTACCGGATGGCCTCACCGGCGCATAGAGCGGTAGATCAGATCGAGGTGGTACTTAATCGTCAATAGTAACCCGCATTATCTGACGCGGCAGTTCCGACTAGCGCTGGGTAGTCCGGGGATTGATCGAGACGTCACCATCTATTGGCTTGGCTGCAAATGGCTGGCCAAGCATTTTTTCGAATATCGCTATGCCTTGCTTCGGGCGGTCGTGATCTTTCTCGCGGTAAGTTTGGCGATTGAGTCGCGTAGCTTTACGTCGTCGACAATGAATAACGCGCCGTCGGGGCCATTCCGACTGCTATCGAATTTGCACCGTTGGGATTGGCGGCGTCTCCGGCTGGCTGTCGATCGTGTCGACCGACGGCCAGCTTAGCTTGTCGACGAGGCAGGCCAATCGGCACGACTTCGAACAGATTGACCCTGAACTGACGCGCTAGCTAAACGTAACGATTTGCTTCGCAGCTAAACCGCGCTTTTTCGCTTGAACTTGATAGGTGACCACCGTTGGGCGATTGACGCTTTGAGATTTGGCCTCAAGCGTACCCGCAGGCGTCTAGATCGAATTCCGGGTTGCGACACTGGTCGGTTCCGCTCGGTTTGCGCTTCATGTGTACGGCATGCCCCCCGGCGGGGAAGGTCGTTCATAGCGAATATAGGCACGGCGGGGCCAATTCAGCAACGAGGGATAGTGCCAGGAGCGACCAGGGGCCGGAAGCCGGCACGTTGGACGTGCCTATGCCGGACGATCTCGATCCGCCGCGCGGATTCGTGGCTGCGCGCATCACAATCGCGAATGGGGCAAACACTGCCGGGCCAAACGATGTCCCTGCCAGCCGATCGACAGGGCGGCGTTGCAGAAGCGCGCGCTCGATCCACCATTCCCATCGCGGCGTGCAATATGCCAGCGGCTATATGTGGCACGCTGTCCGCGCGGGCGATCGCCGTCAGCAAGAGCCGCGTCGCGAACCCGCGCGGTAGCGCCAAACCCGAGAGCTTCATGAAACGCTCAAGGTCGAGGACGCGAGCGGCAAGGCCTACGCCGCACTCGATGAAGCTCGCCAAGACATCGGCCGGTTCATCGATACCCCGCGCCTGCACTCGGCGCTCGGATACTTGCCGCGGGCAGAGTTCGAAGCCGAACTCCGCGGTCACAGCAACCTGCACAATCGCGCTACAATCGACGTGTCACTCAATTACCCGTGTCTCAGCTATGGGGCGCACGCAAAACTGTTACGCAACAGCATTCGTAGCTATCTGCGATCGGAGTCGGTCGAACCGCAGTTCAATGTGCTCGGCGGGCGAGTAACCTGAACCCGTTTGTCGAGCGATTGTCGGCGTGGTTGACCCGGGAGATGAACCGGTCGCACAGGGAGAGTCGCACGATCAAGCAGTTGCACGCGGATCGAGCCGTCAACACCCGCTTTTTGGTGATGGTGCGTCATTATCTGTTCGAAGCCGAGCTCTGCAATCCGACTGCTGGTTGGCAAAAAGGGCAGATCGAGAAGAACGATAGGGATGTGCGACATCGCCGGTGCAATGCGCTCGCCATCGACAAATCTACCTTGTATTACAATTGAAGCTGGGCGAATGCCTGCATAGCCGCCATCGTACGAGTGTGCGGCGAAATGGGATATTGGGAGGCAATCGCGCGATGGGCGACCAACTTGACAAGGGTGAGATTGCTTGCGTCCGAGATATTGTTGATCAGGTTATTGAACTAGATCATATTGCTGTAGCTGTCCCGGATTTAGAAGCTGCGGTTTCCTGGTATCATTCGGCGCTTGGATTTGAACTTATTGAACGACGGACAACGACCGGTGTCTCAACGAGTATGATCTCGGCTGTGCTTCGTGCTGGTCGAGCGATCGTGGTACTCGTACAAGGCATTGAGCCGGATTCTCAGGTGTCTCGTTTCATCGAGGAGTTCGGTCCGGGCGTGCAGCACGTGGCGTTCGCGGTTGAAGATATTGATGTAGCCCTCGCGAGCGTTTCGTTATCCGGCGGCCACGCGGATACTTCGATCCTCTCCGATGTGGGAATTCGTCAGGTATTCCTTCGCCGCGACGCTCGAACTGGCGTTCGCATCGAACTGATCGAGCGCAACGGCGGTGAATTCACCGATGCAAGCGTCCAGCGGTTGTTCCGCTCCATGGAAGCGAACGAGATCTACTAACCTCTGAGTCGGGCGCACGGCAATCGATCGCTCGTTCCTTTGATGAGATGTCAGCAACGCTGCCATTCTCAAACCGTCTTCGAAACTGCCGATGGCAATCGGCTTCCGCATGGAGTGGGGATGACCGAAGCAAGCACATCTTCGTGGTTTAATGGCCGGATCGGCCCACTCGAGCAGGGTGCGCCGTCAGTGGCCAGCATATCTTTCCATCTCGGTACAGGCGTATTTGATGGGATGATGGCCTATTGGAATGAGGATCACTATTACCTGCATTGCATCGAAGAGCATCTCGTCCGATTCCGGGAGGGGGCGGCACGACTCGGCCTAACTCTGCCTTGGACGGTTGAGCAGCTTGCGCAAGGGATTGATGAGCTTCTTGCTCAGGAGCCCAAAGGAACGCAATATATTCGTCCGATCGCGTATCGCAAAGCTCCGGAACTCTGGGTCACCGGTGCGGAAGGTAGACCGGTGGACGTGAGCATTTTTACCGTGAAAACCGAGCGCGCCCGCGACATCGACGCACCTATTTCGTGTCAAATTTCTTCGGTGGAGCGCATCTCTAGTCGATCTATCCCAAAGCAGACGAAAGTCAGCGGCGCCTATGTCAATAGTTTGCATGCTCGCCGTATGGCCGAGGCTGCCGGCTTCGACGACGGCGTTATGTTCGATCGGGAAGGCCGATTGGCGGAAGCTTCCGCTGCCAACGTCTTCTTGATCATCGATGACCGGTTGGTGACGCCTCCGCTCAACCCGGATGTTTTTCCCGGGATCACGCGCAGGGTTGTGGCTGATCTGGCACGGGAGGCGGGCATCGAGGTGCACGAGGTGGACTGTGATCATGCCACGCTGGCAAGAGCTAAAGGCGCCTTCTTGTGTTCGACGCTCATGGAAATCAGGGCGATCGACCGGTTGGGCGATCGTGCACTCAATACAGCCGAACTGAGCGCCTTTCAGCAGCTGTTGAAGGGTTTTCGAAGGGTCACGCATGCTTAGCGCCGGATCGCGCGGCCTTGCTGCCAAGTCGCCGCTCCGCCGAGCATCACGTCCGTCGCCGGGCTTAAAGGCGTGGGGCGACGCCTCCTTAGGACTCACGCTGCGGTCCGGCGATCTCGAGTATACTCATGCCGCGCCGTACACCGGCACCGTGCCGCCGTGGCAGCCTGGAGGGCACCGCCAATTCTGGATAGGAGCTGCGGAACGCAGCGCCACTGAGGTGGCGAGGGGGGCGAATGCCAGCCCGGCGGTTCGGGTTTCGTCGAAATCCGCTGTGCGTGTTGTCTAGGGCGTTCTCTCCGGTCCCGCGGCGATCTGAACCCATTGGAGTCAGCCTGGCCAAATCTGAAGCGGATTGAGGTACGGCTGACCGTCGGCATGATTTGAACGTACGAGGATCACCGCGGCCACAACGTCATCTGAAATTGCAAATGCGCCGAGCACAGGGCCACGGGTGCCTTGCTCCCATGCCGTATGCTTTTGGCAATGCACTACAAAGTTGCCACCTCTGACTTCGACCTCTACTTCTAAGAAGTCGATCCATTGTCGCGTGATCGGCCATTGCGCTTTGTAGAACGCTTCCTTTGCTGCGAATAGCATTGTCGCGAGCACGCTTTGCGCGAACAGATCGGAGGTCTGGGCAAGTTTCGTTCGCTCGGCTCCCGAAAACAGCGAGGGCCAAAGGTCTGACTTTACGGCGCCGATCTGTTCGACGTCCAGGCCGATCGTCCGAACCTCTTTCGCGCTCGCTACCAAAGCTGCAGCTATTTGGTCAGTGTGCGAGATGCTTCCGGTCGCGCCGTACGGCCAAATGGGCGCTCCGCCCGGTTCGCGCCCCACCTCGAGCGAGCTGGCGCCAAGTGACTTCAGCGCGGCCGCGGCACAACTTCGCCCGGCCGCGAATTCGTCCCGACGTTTCTGGCTGGCGTTGCGAACATGGAGCTCATTTTCCTCGGAAACGAATACACCCCCACGGAACGATCGAATTTCCGCACCGATCGCAAAGTTTGGACAGATGGTGGCTAGCAGAGGCGAAGGGCAGATCACCATCGGCACGAGGCGCCCCAACAATAATATCGTAGATCATCACTATGCTCAGAGCGCCAACGATGACGCGCACGAAAGATTCTGACATTGCGAGTTCGTTCGCACCGATACGCGCTTAAGCAATAAATCACCTGCCCACGGAGGTAGGGTAACTTGCCGTTCAGTGCATCAGGCGGTGCGCTGCCGCTCCATCTGCTGAGCAAACCATACGAACGCATCAGCGTCATCATCACCACCAATCCGAACTTCAGCGAGTGCGCCAGCATGTTGGGCGATGCCAAAATGACCACCGCGCTGCTCGATCGGCTCACCCACCACTACCATATCCTCGAGATCGGGAACGTTCAACAACAGCTCCGCTGACCAGCCCATACCAGAAAGGAGAAAACACCAGCTTGACGAACCGGTGATACCCGAAACATAAACACAAGCCGGGCACTTCTCAGCGGCAATCAACAGCCGGCGTTTCGAAAGCGGCTCAGGGGGCTGATGTATTGCGCCGGTAACGCATGCCGCCATCCTTCCTGTCAGTTCGATGGTTGTGCACAATGGGGGGATCGAGACAGGCGCGCAATGCATTCGGTCCGGCGTTCGACAATTGATCACCCCGTTGCGCTATGATCCACCTGATAATGCTCGCAGAATTCAGTCTTTTGGGTGGGCCTGAGGGCGGATCCTTGCGACGGTGGTGGGCTTTCGTATGTGCAAGGCCATTTGCGTCTCATGTCCGATGCCGGACTGTCTGATCGACACGCTACAGGGCAGAGATGGTTCGCAATCAAGATGGAGCCAGCAATGCCGCAGATGCTATTCTGGGCTCCTGATCATTTTCTCAGCAAATGTCGCCAATATTGTGTTTAACCTCCGAAATTGGGTTTTGACGCCATCGAATTTTGACGGCATCGAATAGGGGCACTGGGTTCCGGTTGATTCGCCAGAGCTTCAAGAGATTGCCGTCTGGGGAGATCTCATGGCAAGCGAGAAGACGCGTCTAGAAGATGGAAGGGTGGCGGCACCCCAAGGCGCGTTGGCACACCAGGCTAATGAGGCGCCGCAAGGCGAGACCGAGCAGGCGCTTGCCGCGATCTGGTCCGAACTGCTGGGCGTCGAGCAGGTTGGTTGGGACGACAACTTCTTCGAACTCGGCGGCCACTCGCTGCTGGCGGTGCGGATGCAGAGCCGGCTGCAGACTGAGCTTGCAGTCACGCTGCCGCTGGCGACGCTGTTCGATCAGGCGAGCCTGACCGGGCTGGCCCGGGCGATCGACGAGAGCGACCGGGCAGCCTTGCCGCCGATCCCATCGGTACCCCGCGTTGGGCCGCTGGCCTTGTCGTTTGCGCAGCAGCGGCTTTGGTTCCTGGACCAGCTCGAGGGTGCGAGCGCGACCTATAACATACCGATGGCGCTGCGGCTTGGTGGGCGCCTCGATATGGCGGCGCTGCAGCGCAGTCTCGATGCACTGTTTGCACGTCATGAGGCGTTGCGTACGGTGTTCGCGGCCCGCGACGGCACGCCCGAGGTCCGCCTGCTTGATGCACAAGTGG
>NZ_SRXT01000011.1 GCF_004792685.1 Sphingomonas gei | reverse complement strand
GTGCTCCTTCAAAATCGCGATGATCTGCTCTTCGCTGAACCTGCTGCTGCGCAGCTTCGTCCGACTCCTTCGCGTCGGACTCTACTCAAAATCGGTCACATTTCAGGGGCGCACGTCAGGTCGAAGATACGCCGATGGTGTTCCATAGGCCATGGGTGGTCCGTTCGGCGGCTTTTCGCAGCTGCGCTTTCAGTTTGGAGAAGGCCTGCTCGATGGGGTGGAAATCGGAACTGTACGGCGGGAGGAACAGGAGCGTTGCGCCGCGGCTCTCGATAGCGGGGCGGACGGCGGGTGTTTTATGGCTCGACAGGTTGTCCGTGACGACGATGTCGCCGCGGTCCAGTTTCGGCACGACGTCAGGACGGAGCAGTATTGCCGCCGGGTAACCGGCTACGCACTTGCTCGCCCGATCGCTCCCCGCGATCAGTCGACTTCGCTCTTGCCGTCATTGGAGGTGGCGGAGTCGCTTGCTCGTCGGGTTGCCACTTGATGGCGCTTGCAACGGTGGCTACGAACGCGTGCCTGATCGAAGGGGTGGCGCTTTGAGCATTCGAGGGAGGCCGTCAGCGCCCAAGCGGGAGCCCGCCACTGTCACCCCTCACCAGCGCATTGTTGAGCACGGGGCGAGCGAACGTATGATCGCCCGGCAGTTCAGCGACGCTGATGTCGATGTGCAAGTTGAATTCACCAATGCGCGGATCGGCTTCTTCGCGCAGATGAATTTCTGTCTCAACGTGGCCTACTATGCCGAAATGACGGGCAGGCGCGTTTTCATCACGCTCAGTTCCGCAAACTATCGTGATCCCGAACACGGCCCTAACTGGCTACATTACTTTTTCGAGGAGCTGCATAGCAGTCGACCACGAAAAAACAGAGACAAAAGGATCAGGATCCGCGATTGTTGCCAGCTACCGTTCAATACAGATGCTTTTTCCCTGCAAAGCGCTCATGACCTCTTCTTCAGACACTTTGCCATAAGGCCCGACATCACCGCGGCATTGAAGTACGAGGCAGAGAGGATGGGTGTGGACGACAGTACGCTTGGCGTTCACTACCGCGGCACTGACAAATATTTGGAGGCGGAACGAGTGGCGCGGAGCACGGCCATCGCTAAAATTCGGTCTTTGCTTCAAGGCGATCCGTCCGTCGGCAAGGTCTTCGTGGCCAGCGAGGATGCGATATTCGTGCGGATGATGCATGCCGAGATCGCGACGGTTCCCGTGGTAAGCCTGTCCGATGCGGTTCGCAGCGAAGACGATTCACCGGTGCACCTGTCCGGACTGCGTCCCGGTAACCGTGCCATGGGGCGCGATGCCTTGCTGAATTGTCTGATGCTTGCGCGCTGCGGCCGGTTGGTCAGAACGACGTCTTTCCTCTCTGCCTGGTCAGTGATCTTCAATCCGGCCATTCGGGTATCGATGCTCAACCAGCCAAGGCCCGAGTGTCTCTGGTTTCCGGAAACGCGTATCCTGGAAGAGGCCGCACTGCTCTAGGTCACCGACTCATGAATCGCATCCAGATTCCGACTGAGGCGAGTTTCACGAGGGCGGGTTAGTTGGCATCGTGCTTCTCGTATCGGTTTGCAACAGCCCTGAAGTGTTTGAGCCGGCTGAAGAAGCGCTGGATGAGGTTGCGGCAGCGATATAGAGGGGCTGAACGCAGGGATTTTCTCGATGTTTGGCATGGGCTGATGTTGGCCCATGCGCCCCGATGGGACAGCGCCGTGCGTAGCGCGTCACTAACGTAGGCGCGGTCTGCAAGCAGCACCTGTTTCTCGCCGACATCGTGGAGCCTGTCGTCCGCGCTTTGCCATGATGGGCCTGACCTGGGTCAGCTTCAGCGTGGTCGGCAGCCCATTGGCATCGACGAGGGCAGAATTTTGGTGGTCAGCCCGCCGCGCGAGCGCTCCATGCATCGGGCTGGAGGGTCGTCCCCCGCCTCGGTTGCCAGCTGCTCCCTTATTTGCATTCGTGCGATGCTGGTGGACGGCAATGGAGGAAGTGCCGATCATCTGCAGGTCGCCTTCAAGGCCTTCGAAACATTTTCGAAGAGGCGATCCCACACGCCAGTCTTGCCATCTCCCGAAGCGATTATAGCAGTCGTTGACGGTTCGTAGCGCTCCGGTATGTCCGCCCCACGGCGATCGTGTTCGCAGGCGCCAGTAGTTCCCGTTCAGCACCCGCCGATCGTTGACAAGCTCAACCCCCGCGGCTTGTTCGGCAGCAACAGTTCGATCATCCCCACCCGAAATCCAACAACTCGTATCGACGCAGGCTCATCAAACCGTCCCTCTGCCGACCTTGAAGTGCGAATGGGGCCCGAAACCGAAACCCGTTTATGAGTTCATGGCCTTATCGGACGGGAGGGCGGCCTTTCGCTGCCGGTCGATCCAATCGTACGTTTGCTCGATGCCGGCGCGTAGCGGCCGTGACGGGCGCCAGTCTAGTCGCTGGGCGATCAGGCTGTTGTCGGAGGTACGGCCACGCACACCTAATGGTCCCGAGATATGATGTTTGTGGATCGTCTTGCCTGCGACGTCCGCGACCAAGTCAACGAGTTGATTGATAGAGATCATCTCCTCTGATCCGATGTTAACGGGGCCTTCAAAGTCGGAGCGCGTCAGGCGCATCGTTCCCTCGATACATTCGTCGATGTACAAGAAGGACCGGGTCTGGGTGCCATCACCCCAAATCTCTATCGCGTCCCCATCTGCGGCGCTGGCTACCTTGCGGCAGATCGCCGCCGGGGCCTTTTCCTTGCCGCCTGTCCACGTGCCCTCAGGGCCGAAGATATTATGGTAGCGCGCTATCCGAGCCTGCATGCCGTGATTGCGATTATACGCCAGGAACAGCCGCTCCGAAAACAGCTTCTCCCATCCATATTCGCTGTCGGGCGCGGCGGGATAGGCGCTATCCTCCGAACAGATCGGGCGGATGGGCGTCTCTTGGTTATGGGCCGGATAAATACACGCTGAGGACGAGTAGAACACGCGCCTTATGTTGCGACGGTACAGTCGCTCAGCCATGTTTAGGTTGATCAGTGCCGAATTGTGCATGATGGTGGCGTCGTTCTCGCCAGTGAATATATAGCCCGCGCCCCCCATGTCGGCGGCGAGCTGGTAGACCTCGTCGAACCGGCGGTCGACGATACGATCGCAGACAGCTTGATCGCGCAGATCACCGATAACGAAATCGTCAGCCGCAGTGTCAGTATAATCGGGAAACTTCAAGTCGACGCCCCTGACCCAGAAGCCGTCGCGTTTAAGACGCTTGACAAGATGACTGCCGATAAAACCGCCGGCACCGCAGACTAACGCTGCCTTCATACGGCGCGCCGCAGGTGAACGGCGATCTCTGTGCTTGCGGTCGGCGTCAACCATTGGACCGTGTTGTCGAAACGCGAGTCGGTTGTCACCAAGTACGCCTCGCAGCATAAAGGCGTGAGAGCGAGATTGCGGGGTATGCGCGCCGACCCAGCTCTTAGAGCGATTTTATCGACGAGGCGGACCAACGCTTGCCGAAACGACTGAGCAAGCGGAGAGCGAAGGTTGCAACACAGCTTGTTCTCCTCACGGCGCCCAAAGTCGACCATAGGCTCCATGTACGCTAATTAGCTCATGGTGGCTAGTCTGCTCACAATCAATCCGGCAACCATGAGAATAATGAGATCAGCCCCAACCAGCGGCTGTTGTGAATGCGTGTGCGACGAAGAACGCGATTTGCAAAGGATCGCTGCTTTTGATTCCGCGGCCGCGCACACAATTTAGCGGATTGACAGCTTCACCACCTCATCTTAGCCACCGTTGGCCGAAATGTTCGAGGAGCTGGGCCTGTGAGCGGTGCGGAAATTGATGAGTATTTCCTTTCGAGATCCAAGATTGGCGGTGCTCTAAAGGGAACGGACTTCGACCTTTCTGAATTGGACATCGACTCGTTGTCGTTTATGGATGTAATTATGGAGATTGAACAGGAGAAGAACGTGGTTCTACGCGATGATGAGGTTAATAATATATTGCAGGCTCAAAAGATTTCGCAAGTTGCTCAAGTTTTTGACGCAGCTTATCAGCGTCAGAGCGGTGGTCACTTGTAGGAACACGTTAGAGGTGCGGTGTGAGCCGCTGAATCCGTAACCTCGCCTCTTTGATGTCCTGATGAAATAAGCTCTCGGGTGTATCTGCTTTAGCGGATTGGAATGCGCGCGATGCCTCGGCTCCTTCCTTGAAGTTGCGTGGGAGTATTTCGGGCTGTGACGCAGCGGGTCGGGCGAATACGGGTACGCCGTGGCGTAGGTCTGGTGCATGTGCATCGCGGAGCATGTGTTTCTCCGCTTAGAATGCGTATAGGCGGACTGGAAGTCAGAGGGCTACGGCGGGCGAAGCAGGCCGAGAACAAGGGTCGGGAGCTCAGGCAGCTCGTCGCCGATCTCAGGGTGGGCAAGCATGCTCTGCAGGACGTGCTTGCAAAAGACGGTGAGTCGTTAGCCGTCGCCTTTGCGACGAGCGCCCGAACGCATGCTAGCGCGCGCCAGAGCGAAGGTTTAAGCGACGCGCCGAGGCTACAACGAGAGCCGTCCTACAAGGCTCTTGGCCGACTGACGCCAGTTGAATATGTTGCTGCAGCGGCCAAGACCATTGGGGGAGAATCGCTATCAGGCGGGATGAGGAGTCGAACGAACCTTGGAAAGGCCGGTGGTATGCACTGGCACCAGCTGAGGGAAAGGCGCAGGTCACGTCGCACGATCATCGGCTAGTGCGATCTTCAAACGACACTCGCGGCAGGCAGCCAATCCTTGGCCTCAGGATTGTAGATGGCAAGATTTACTAACACGTGGTTCCGCGGCGTCGCCAACCGATGGATTAACCTGTTCGACGACTTAAAATGGAACGACGGTCGGCCATTGACGATCATTGAGATCGGTAGCTTCGAGGGCCAAGCCACGCTCTGGATGTTGGCAAACTTGGCGCGTCATCCCCAAAGCCGGATCTACTGTCTCGACACGTTTGAAGGAAGCGAAGAGCACTCCGAAGAAGAGGTGGCAGATTTAGAGAAGAGATTTGCGTCGAATATTTCGGGATCGCCGTATGCAAACCGTGTGACTGTCTACAAGGGCTTATCAAGGCGGTCCCTTCTGACCCTTTCAGCAGAAGGGGTCGTAGCTGACCTCGTCTATGTCGACGGGTCTCATCAGGCAGCGGACGTGCTAGACGACTTGGTGCTCTCATTCCAAGTTCTGAGGCCCGGCGGGGTTGCCATTTGTGATGATTATCTTTGGTCAACACCACATACGCTGCGTCATGGTGGGTGCGAGATATTAAAAGAGCCGAAAATAGCGATTGACTCATTCCTGCTAGTAAACACAACAAGACTCTCTATTATCAAGGACTTACTGCCTGATCAAATGGCCTTTCGTAAACTCACCGCCTTATAGCAGATATTGGTCTGCAAGCAGCACCTGTTCCTCGCCGACATCGTGGAGCCTGTCGGCCGCCCTTTTGCCATGATGGGCCTGACCTGGGTCAGCTTCAGCGTGATCGGCAGCCCATTGGCATCGACGAGGGCATGAGTTTTGGTGGTCGCCCGCCGCGAGCGCTCCATGCATCGGGCTGGAGCGTCGCCCCCCGCCTCGGTTGCCAGCTGCTCCCTTATTTGCATTCGTGCGATGCTGGTGGACGGCAATGGAGGAAGTGCCGATCATCTGCAGGTCGCCTCCAAGGCCTTCGAAACATTTTCGAAGAGGCGATCCCACACGCCTGTCTTGCCGGATATAGCAGCTCGTCGACGGTTCGTAGCGCTCCGGTATGTCCGCCCATGGCGATCCTGCTCGCAGGCGCCAGGCAGTGACGATAGCGGAGTTGATCATCGCGATTGGTTATTAAACAACTTCGTCTTATAATTCAGGCGAACGCTACCGCACTATTTCCCTGATTGACCGCAGAGAAAGCGGTCTACGGCGTCAATAATGTATCTAGGACAGGTCGGACTCTGGAGTCTGATAAATTTCATCTTCACGTCTACCCACAAAAAAACCGTTGGCCCAGCTTTCAAGTTCTGTTTTCCCGGGGCTAATGGTAAGCATCCCGTCGCTCCTAACATTAATATCGCCCTCCGGATCGAAGTCCATATCGGCAAGCTCCTTCTCTCGTTGTAAATATCTTCTATTCAGAAATCTTCCGTGCCAGAGGTGGTATGCCCTCCCTGGGACGGCGGCAATCTGCCCCTCACTATAGCGAGCAGCTCGACGAGCCCAATCTAAGAAGTGCGACCTATACTTCGAGGCATTTCCGAAAGTTCGGTGGAGACAAACTGAGGAGAGGTCGTTAGCGAACGCGTGAGCCATCAGGTGATCAGCACTCCCCGCTAAAGCCCTATCGTACAGCCCGACCTCATCGAATAGCTCACGCCGAGCGCCCCAGGCAAAACCAGGGTGCCCATGCTCCTTGAAACCAGAGTGAGCTGAGCTGCAGTCTGAGGCGGAGCAAAAGCTTCGATAGGTTAATGCGTGCTTGACGTCTTTGAGGCCGCCGGGAGCAAGGCAGGTCATGGTGCTAAACGGTTGAATGATTCTACTGCGATCCAAAAGCGCGCTGGCTGCGCTCAACCAGTCGGGCCTTTCGAAAATCAGATCGCAGTCGCTCCAAATGACGTTCCGAACCGATTTCGGAAGCGATCTTGCTCCGATATTTAGTAGGCATTCCTTCTGCCAAATGCTGCCTGCCTGTGCCAAGGAGAGGAGCTCACATTTCGATTCATCTACCTCCGACGTCCCATTAGGCCCCAGCATTTCAACTACTAACACAGGCACCTTTAACGTCCGTAACCCATCTAAGAATTGCACTAGATTATCTCGCCTGCTTCGATATCCAGCTGGATTAAAATAGGCGGTTACTACCCAGGTGAATTTATTAGTTCCGATTAACATCTACAGAGTCCCTGCTTACTATGTATGAAATTGTCGGTGGGGCAAATGGACCTAGTTCTAATTGCCATTGCGCTATACCATTTCTCCTGTGGCGTGACCCCGTTTTTTCCTCCGTTTGGAGCTGAGTCAGACCCCGAAGAAGGGGGCCGACGGATGAAGCCTAAGCAGTTTTTGGAAGAGCAGATTATCGGCATCCTGAAGGAGGCCGAAGCGGGCGGGGTGGTGACGGAGCTGTGCCGGCGGCATGGCATGTCGAGCGCGACCTACTACGCGAGGAAGGCCAAGTTCGGCGGGCTGGAGGTGTCGGACTCGAAGCTGCGGGCGCTTGAGGAGGAGAACGCGCGGCTAAAGCGGTCGCTTGCGGACACGATGCTCGACAACGCAGGTCTGAAGGATCTGCTGTCAAAAAAATGGTAGCACCCGCTGCGTGGCGTGAATCGGTCGCGCATCTCCAGGCGACGTTGGGGATGAGCGAGTGGCGGACGTGTGCTGTCGTCGGAGCGGATCGCCAGAGCGTGCGATAACGCTCGTGGCGGGATGGTGATGCCGACCTGCGGTCGCGTTTGCATGAGTTGGCGCAGTAACGCCGCCGGTTCGCCTATCTGCGCTTGCATATCCTGCTCCGGCGCGACGGTATCATGACCAACTTACCGCGGGCCGTCGGTTCCGGGTGCTCAACATCGTTGACGATGTGACTCGCGAGTGCCTGGCGGTGGTGGTTGATACGTCGATCTCGGGCAGGCGGGCAGTGCGCGAACTGGGCGATCTAATCGCCAGGCTCGGTGCGCCGAAGATGATCGTGAGCGGCAACGGAACCGAGCTGACATCGAACGCCGTGCTCACTTGGTCCGGTGATGTCGGCATCGAGTGGCATTATATCGCGCCGGGCAAGCCGACACAGAACGGGTTCCTCGAGAGCTTCAATGGTCGCATGCGCGACGAGCTGCTCAACGAAACGCTGTTCTTCACAATCGGTCAGGCTAGAGCGATCCTCGCCCGCTAAGCCGATGACTCCAATACCGAACGGCCACACCTGGTCCTCGCCGATACTGTTGAGCATGTCGCCCGCGAAGTTCTAAACAGACCTGATGTAGGTCACTTGCCCAAGAGTTAAACAGGCCACGCTGCTCTCAGGATGCTTGAAAAACTCGACTTGGAAGGAACTCCACCTGGGGTCGGCGACCAGAATGTCGCCGTTCGTGACCCGGAGGTCAAGACGGGCGAGTAGTTCAGGCCCACGCCACACGCTGCACAACAACAGATCACATCCAAGTTCTACGACGATAAATTCTTCGTCGTCTGCCACGTAAGTTCCTGCAACCTCCTGCCAATCGCAGCCGATAACCGACCCGATCGGGCCTCTCGCCTGGACGGGCACTGCCCCGCTGATCGTTGTCTCTACAAGGCTAATCACGAGATCTCGAGCCAGAGGGGGAACGGCAGCTGCTATCGCAATCATATCTTCAAGATCTGAGGTAAAGCGTATGGCGAGTGAATAGCCCGGGCCAATACCGTTCTGACCCCAAAGCCCGCTGCTATATTTGGCCAACCCACTGGCGTACGCTATAGGATAGCTAGATCGAGGCGACACCGGGTGGCGAATGACCGGTATGGAGGCGCCGCGATCGGTGAGTAGGCGGGCTGCCGGACCGCCATGGCGAAACGCTTGCCGTATGAGCCGCGCCAACTCGTCTAATTCCAACATTATATCCTCGCTGGAGCTCTCGAGGCGACGTTCGGCCTGCGTGAATACGCCAAGCTCGCCGATCGTAGTCAAGGTGAGCTCGCTCATCGCTTTCCCCGTCACCCTGATAATGAGTTCCTCTAGCAGGCGGCGGCCTAAGCCGTTCCAGCTGCAAACGGTTCCTGGCGGGAATGACGCGCCCTTAGTCCGAAGATGCTCTAGAACCTGTTGCCAGTCTCCAATGATAGCCTTATTCGTCGAGTGGAAGCCGGTCGCGTGTGCAAGCAGGTGGACGACCTTCAGACGGTCGCTTGCTGAGGTGCCGATCGCTGGGCGTAGTTCGGGCAAATAGCTGCTGGCTTCAGCAAAAAGGTCGACTTGAGTCCTCTGATGCAGAACCTCCATCGTGATCGCTTGAAGGAGGCCCTCAATGCACCCGACACTGTATCGGGGTTTGCTCGTATCACTTTGATGGGGCTCGGAGGGTGCTGGCTGGAAAACCTCATAAGCCCTTCCCCTGGTCCATACCTGCAGGTCTAGCAACCTCTCGGGGAACTGGCTTCGCAAGCGATCGAAGAGGACCAGCATTGTTCTATCCATTGCCCGAGGCGGCGAGTCTGAACACATTTTACTTTTCACCATCTCCGAGGTGGCAGCCGACTCCACTGCGCGCACCGGCCGACATGGTCAGCAGGTAAGCTTCGGAAAGCCTGGACCGACGCCGCCGGTGAGCCACCTGCTGCCGATAGTGGTCCGAGAAACGGACCTCGCATATACCGAATGCTTCAACGCTCTTCTTTCGCCACATATGCCTTCTTACGCCTACCTATAAACTTGTCTGCCTGTCAAAAATTTGCCGTCGGTGGCGAGCTTGTCCGCCAACTGAGGTATCTGGTACCGGCGCTCAGTCACAGGTGAGCCCCGCGACGTCCGCGGAACAAAGGTCCTAATCTCAGGGTTGCCACAAGGTAGGGCAAATATCATGGTGCAAAGTATAATCGTCACCTTAAAATCGCGCCGATCGCGAAGCCAAGTCTAATCTGGCTGATGCACGTGGGTGGCAGTGCCGCGTACCTTTAGAAAAAGAGCAACGTTTCCAGATAGCATAAAGTGCTTCGCGGGAAAAATATCCCGCTCGCAGTAGGTGATTTAGGCAGCTATTAAGTAGCGACCTGATCGCCCTTGTCGAAGATATTTCCGCCGCGTTCGCCGATTTGCGAGAAGACCGTACGATTGTGGTGTTTGGACCCAGCATGGGCGCCCCTCATGGGGTTTGAACTCTGCCGACACTTTAGTTTCATAGCATCAAAGTTTCAGCCTAGGCATCTGCTCCCGCGGGTTTAAAGCTGACGTTCGGCTCCGCGGGCGGCAATCGATGGCTCTCGGGTAGATAGCCAACCTTTCAATTGTCGCCGTTGGGCGGGAAGTGAGCGCGGATACTGCTTATTGTAGGCGGAGTTTTGAAAGGCACCGCCCGTCACCCGTTAGGCTGCCGCCGGATCAATTTTCCCGAACTTACAACGAAGTTCTCGAAGTCGACGATCACCTTTGTGCGGTTTCCACCTGGATCGCGCGCGGTTCACGACGGATCGCCGCCACTGCAAAGGTGCTAAAAAGGAAGTGGCTCATAAGTGGTCTGATGTATCCGTTCCGCAAAGAGCGCACGTTCTCATGTGTCTCGAAAAGAGCACTATCGACGGAGAGCGGATAAAGCAATTTGAGTGGGCTGCATGCCGATTCCACTGCATGTGCAAAGGAACTGCGTGATACTTGCCCGACGAAACCTGAAGATCCAAACCGGCGGTCCGGTGTCACATACGGCCTCCTTTTTGTCCTTGGTGACACGTGTAGATCTCGGCCCTTCCATTGGCTGTCACTGCGATCTACGGCTCGCGCAGCAGTGGCTGTTCAGAGGTTAGCTCCTCCACAGCACTCAAAACGTCGTGACTGAGCTGTACAACGAATTCATCCGAAAGATCCTGCATGTAAAAGTGACCTCCTTCGAAGTCCCTCAATTTTAGAGACCCGCTGGAAAGATCCTTCCATTGTGCGAGAGTGCTGTGGCGAACTACGTTGTCCCGGGTTCCCCCATAGACTGCGAGATCTCCGCCCAGAGTGGGAAGGGGTGAGAAGCGATGGGTCTCTCCAAGAGTCAGATCAGAGCGGATCACCTTTAGATTGATCAACATAAGATCTTTGGCCAACTCGCTCACGAACGTCTCACCACTCATACCAATCAATGTATCGACCAGCTCGTCGTCGGGGAGCTTGTGCAGCAGGGGGCGGCTTCTTTCGATGTGCGGCGGCTCACAGGCCGACACCACCAGCAGCTTAGGCCGGAGTGCTGGACCGATGGATCCGAGGTAGCGGCAAAGCTCAAAACCCACCAAAGCGCCTAGGCTATGTCCAAACATGATAACGGGTCTGTTCTTCGGGAGGGAGGCGTACGCGGCGGCGATGTCGCGGATGAGCGCGGCCAGATCACTACACAGCGGCTCCCTAAATCGCCTGCCCCGACCGGGGTACTCGGCTGCAAGGCATTCGATGCTATCCGGTAAAGCGTTGCTCAGTTCCTGAAAGTAAGCGGCTGATCCGCCAGAGTGCGGTAGCCACATCAAGGCAACACGCGCGTCCGGGTGATGTTTCAACGTGACAATGCTATGTTGTGCCATGTGTGTCGTCCGTCTCTATCTCAATATCGAGGCTGCGGATGTAATTGGCGGGCGCAGCGGTAACCTGACCGGTTGGCACCGGTGCCTCGGTGGATCCATTGGTGGCTGTGCTCCCCGCCGGCGATTAGGAGTCACGCCATGAGCAGTTCCAGTCGATCAAGCAATTCTTCCTCTTCAGCTTCGTGGTCGATGGGCCGCATCGAAGGAGCATCGTTATTACCAATTGCGTGATAAGCCTCTATCAGCGCGGCAGGCGAGTAGGGATCAAACAGGCGAGATGCATCATCTATCTGCTCCCTGTGTGCAGGTATATCGGAAGCAATTACAGGCCGCCCTACGGTGTGCGCCTCGAGAACATGCATTGAGAACCCCTCGTCGAAGGAGGGCACCACCACGACCCGGCTGTTTTCATATAAAGAGTGCAAATGGTCATCGGAGACGATTGGTAGAAACCGTACAATATCCGAAACCCGGTTTCCGACTAGCCTTGTAAGATCATCTGTTTGGATGCCACCCATGGCGACAACATCGACCTTAATGCTTCGGAAGAAATTCGCAACATCCAGGCAGATCTGGACGTTCTTTCTTGGGTGGTTTGCGACACCGAAGAGGACATATTCCTTCTGACATGCAGCAGATACCATTTGCGGTTTACCAACCTTGGTGCGACGAAATCTCGCCCTAGGGCGAACAACGATGATTTCATCACAACCTCTATAAGTCGAAACGTACTCGGCTTTTGTTGCGCGAGAGTTGGCAACCAGCAAATCAAACTCGTTCGACCTGTCAAGTGCCTTTTTCAACCTAGCGCAGGCAATCGTTCCGACTTCGTGCACGGGCCGCCGCAACGGAATCATATCATGTAATACGGCTGCAACTCGGACGTCGTTATCGAGTGCGGCTGTAAGAGGAAATAGATGATGTGTCGCTAAAGATGGGCAAAAATAAATGCCATTTTTCATTGAATTAGCAGAGGAAAACTCCAAACACCTGAAGCTCGAGAGAAAATTCGAGTTGGTATCGAGAGAGCTGTCGACTATCAATTCTATTCGACTCGACAGTCTATCGCGAAGAACATCCAGTATATATGACGAGTAGTAACCAAGGCCTTTCATGCGATACCTGTAATCTTGAATTATCCTAGCATCAAAATACAATGTCCCCATGTGAATTTACCCTCAACGGCGCGTTGGCGCTACCTGCTATCGTGCGCTATGGCTGGTATCGGACGGAGATGGCGGCGCATGCAAGCGAAGTTATATTACGTCAGGGTCATTTAAATTGACTCCCTATAGGCATCTGGATGCTTGCATGTGTTTGCAGGTTCACTTCAATCGATAGGCGGTCGTGCGGACGACTCCGTTGTGTTCCGGGACTTCACACAATATCTTCTCGGATTTTGAGGCTAACGAAAATGGTGGCGCGCTTAACACGACCCCACTTCCGAAATCCGCGCGAACATCATATCCGCTCGGCTTGTTCATGTTGGGAATAAAACTACCGCTCGGGATATGCTCAGTTAATACTAAATACTTGTACTGATATAACTTTGGTAGTATCTGTAGTATTTCTTCATTGGATAGATGCTGCAGAACTTGCCTAAGGATGGCAACATCTCCTAGCGGAAGGCAATCGTCTACGATATTGACGTGGCTAAATTCCAGTCCATTATATTTATATGTCTCGTTATTGCGATCTATCAAGCTGGACACTATATCGCATGCGATATAATTATAAAACTCATCGAAAATTCTTTTTCCGACGTTGAAGTCTCCACAACCAAGATCAACCGCCGTTGGCTTAATCGGAATATTCCTTGCAAACTGGCGCACGGCGGCCAAATAGGGCATGATTATATCCGATTTGTGCGATCCTGTGCCGGAGTAAAATCCCTCACCAGGCGCAACACCCCAAGCACCTTGTAGGTAAATATCAGAGAAAGTCTGCTCTAAAGAATTTTTGGGCTTAAGTTTGTGCTCCCAACATTTCCAGACGTCGGCGGGTGTAGATCCGGGTATCAATATATAGGACCTCAATATCTTTGGAAGTGCGAGATACATTCTACGTTGTACCGTTGGTCGGTTGCTGCGCAGGCAGTGCGCTACTGCGATTGCCGCAAGGCGCAGGCCCGTTACCGTAGGAATATCCATGCTGTTCTCGCAATCGGCGAGGTAGGCGAATATAGTTTCTTGCGCTGCTGGGAGGCCGATGTGCCGGTGCCGTGCACAGAAAGACGCATACGGTCGAAGGTGAGAAGCCAGGGCACTTACTTCACGTGGACAGCGCGCTTGCAATTCCCGACTGATAGCCTGGGAATTCAGGTTGAGGGAACTAGTCGCGAGTTCGGCAATCAAAGTCGCGACTTCCTCGGCGGCGCAGGTGTGCTGATTCGCGGCGGCTGTTTCCTCACTACGCGTGACGCTGTATTCCCCTTTAGATGCCATTTCGTGTCTTCTATGCCCACCCTGACCAGCGAGCCAATGTCGGGGCATGGCTGAACCTTTCAGTTTTCTGGGTGCGTAGCCCACATTGCGACGTAGCGCATCCGGGATTCGGTATCGACGTAGAGCGCATGTCCGACGAGTGGCTCTGACGATGTTTCTGGATGAATGCCTTGATTCTATACGGACGATTACGATGGCCGGTGCAGATCGTTGTGCGACCATTCCGCCGGGGCTGCAACGAGGTGTCGGGACGCCTTATCAGCGTCAGCTGGGGTGGACAGGCGCACATTTCGGCGGCACTCATGGACCTGGAGTTCAGCGCCCCGAGTGTTCGGGATGCCTCGTCACGGAGGTGGGCAGGGTCGTCCATGAGGGCCGAAGGCAAAGACTGCGGGCGGCGCGCAGCGCTCAAGGCAACCGATCGTCAGAGTTCACGGCGGAGGCCGCGCGATGGGCGGCGCCGGAAGCACGGGGATCGAGCGACGGAGCGTCCACCCAGCCGGCAACCAAATAGCTGCGTCGTTCTTCAGTTGCGGATCTACCGCTTGGTGCAAGGCTTTGTCTTGCAGCAAAGTGCCGACCAGGCGACAGATTCGAATGTTTTTCAAATCGATGCGGTACATTGTGTGCGGGGTCGTGGCCAAGCTACGAGGCCGGCCAATGTGGTTCCGAGCCAGCAGCGAGACCACCAATGAAAATAGTGCTCATTGAAAGTACTATCGGAGCTGGCGCAGTGAAGGGACATCCGGAGCATTTTGCGAATGGATTTGCAGGAGCCGCAGCGGCGGCCGGTGCCGATCTCGCAATCGTCACACACCACAACGGCGACTCCACTTTGGGTGGGGGCCGCATTTGTATTCCTGTTTTGACCTACTCTGCGCATGATCATATTTCTAGGGACAAATATGATGCAAAATTGCAGGCCTATAGGATCGGACGTGAAAGATTCGCGGCTGATCTTCATGGTATCCACGATGCGTTGACGAACACCGATCTGTTCATCCTTCCTACCGCGTCCTCAAGGGAGCTTTCCGGATTGGCCCTCTGGCTGACGGAAGTCGGCCAGCGCTCTCGAATTGCGGCGATCTTTCACTGGGGAGGGACCCGCGGATACGAGAGCGGTTCCCTCGAGGCCGCGCTTCTTCGCCAAGCGGCCAGGGAGGTGGACAAGGCCAAGCCGCTCGCAACCTGGTTCGGGGCAACGCAAAACTCGTTGGCGCAGGCGTTGGAGGGGCCGCTTGGACGGGCAGTTCAGGTGACACCGTCACTCACTTTCTTCTGTGAAGGAGCGAGCGGATCCCCCCGCTCGTCAAGAATTCGCATTGGCATCATGGGTGGTGTGCGCCGGGAAAAGGGTGCCGGGCTACTCGACAAAATCGCCGTTCTGTTAGGGAGGGATGAGCGCATCGAACTGATCATCCAGTGTCACGGCGTGGACCGATCATCCTGGTTGTTAGCCAGGCTTGCCGGCCAGCCGAACGTGACACTGCTGCACGAATGGCTGGATGAGGACGCTATGCTTTCGATGTGCGCCTCTCTTGATCTCGCGATCCTTCCGTATGATCGATGGGTCTATGGGCAGGCGATCTCTGGTGTGTTCACATTGCTGGCAGGAGTTGGCGTTCCGTCCGTCGTGCCTTCGTCAACGTGGATGAGTGACAGGATCGCAGCAGATGAAACTGCCGGAGTGGTATATCACAGGAGTTCAGCAGAAGAGGTGGCCGATTCGGTACGGTATGCGATTACGCAGCTCGATAATCTGTCGTTGGCATGCAAGATTAAATCCGAGGCGTGGAGAATGCGATATTCTGCTGACAGCATTACGAAAGAGCTATTGGAATTATCTGGAACGGACATTGATTGATTGGCATCATTGAGATGATGCCGGGACGGCTCTGGCCGACCCAATACACGAGCATTTGAAACGTTTTTCGCTTTGGATGGATGTGCGTGCAAATCACTGAAAACCATACCGGTACAGTCGAAGCTCATGCTCAGGTAAGAAGTGGCCGTGATTGTCGGGGGAAAGGCACTTTCCCATGAATGCCACGGATTATTGGCACGAGGTGTGCGATAAGCTGCGGAAGCAGTTTCCCGGAAGACTGTTTGTGGGCGCACTGGTAAACTGAGATATCGCTGTATTAGCGGGAAGTTATACGGCAGACGACGAAGATCGAATAGAAGTTGAGATCTCTAACGGCAGAGGGACTTGTTTGATGCTACGCCGAGAGGAGCGCATCGCCTCGATTGAACTTTTCATTGGGGGGCAACATCCTTTTGACGGGCGCCCGGTGGAGCACTCTTCAAATCGAATCTTTTCCTCATTCCGATAGCGGATCGCCTAGTCTCGCGCTGGGTAAAGCTTCTTATGTCAGATCCGACTCGTTTTAGAATTGTCGCGCCGCTGACGCGCCTGCTCAAATATTTCAACGATATCGCGAATGCGGAATGCACTAATGATTCCGTCTACCTCGTCATCGCGGAGAATGATATCTTCCTGTTCCTCGATCTGCATGATCCTGTCCATGAAAGTCAGAGAATCAATTTCAAGTTCCGAAACCGCCTGATCTTGATCGGTGTCATGCGCCGCGGTGGCGTTACTCCTCGACAATAGCTCGACAATTCTTTGTGCAAATTCCAACTGATCCTCCCTTTTGCGATCCGAGATGCCTGACGCTGAGTATTAGATCGCAGTTCTGGGGGCTCTGTCAACGCTCGTTTATAGGAGAGGTCATGTGGGCCTGCTTTTTGCTACGCTGGGCAGTTTGGGTGACGTCAAGCCGATGGTCGCCATAGCGGCGTTCGCCAGGGATGCCGGCCACCATGTGCGATTTGCGACGAGCCCTGGCCATCGGCGCCTAGTTGAGGAGGCAGGCCTCCGATACGAGGCTTTCGGCAGTGACGCCTTCTTCGAATCAAGAGACGTGCGCGATGCGATGGTCGCTCCTCGAACGGGGTTTGGCGTCTTCATGTGGCACGCCAACCTGGTAGCGCTCGAGGAACTCCATGGGCGCCTCACAGAGATCTCCGAGGGTGCCGATATGCTTGTTGCCACGCCCCTGGTTATGGCCGCGCATCTGGTGGCCAAGCAGCGGAAGCTGCTCTTCGTAAGTTGCGTTTTCAGTCCCGCAATGGTTCTCAGGGAGGCCTCGGCCGGAGCGGTCGATCCCTACCAAGACGAATGGCGGCGGCGCCTTAATGCTTTGCGACAAGAGGCCGGTCTACCCCGTCGGAGTTTCCCTCAGATGGAGCGATTCTCGGCCGACCTGACGCTGGGCGTTTATCCGCCCTGCCTTCGCCCCGCGAGTGGTCATTACATCAGCGCGCCGCTCGAGATCGGCTATCCGCGCCTGCAGATGCCCTTGGCTCCCTTGGACAGGGGGCTTGCGACGTGGATGGCAAAGGGAGATTTCGCCCTCGTGTCCTTTGGTTCATTTGTGGATCGGGACGCGGAGAATTGTTTCGCTAGCGCCGTAGAGGCATGTCAGCGGGTCGGGCTGCGATGCCTTTATGTCTCGAAGCATTCCGCAAATAATCTGGCGTTGGCGACAGGCGGCGACGTGCGAGTGGAGCGTTTTGTGGAGCATTCTCAGGTGATGCCGAGTGCCGCGGCGATCGTGCATCATGGCGGCACGGGAACTCTGGTCGAGTCAATTCACGCGCTTCGGCCGATTGTGGTGACACCATTTGGGCTGGATCAAACCTATAATGCCAGCCGAGTTCAGGAGCACGATCTCGGGGAAGTCCTCAACGCGTCTCTAATCGATCCCAACACACTCGCTGGCGCGCTTTCGAGTGCGATAAGCGCGTGGCCTAGGCGGGAGGCGCTTGCGCTGAGCGCAATCGTATGTGACCAACCAGAGGAAACGGCTGTCCGGGAGATCGAGCAAATCTTGAACGCGCATAGGAATTAACTCCTCGCGAGCGTGGTTGCTAATCCCGGCATGTGGCGGGTCTGACTCACGATGAACCGGGTCTGGTCTGGAGTCGAGATTGTGGCAATTTATTCAATGGTGCGTCGCCACAGCGAGCCGTGGCCCAAGGGCTGACCTTGAAGCGCGCGGGCGCTACCCCCCGGATCTGACAGATACGGAGTGGGCGATTATTCGCCCGTTCCTGCCCACCCGCGCTGGAGCAGAGTAAGCCCTCTACGGACCTGCGCGAACTGCTGAACGTCTGGCGGTATATGGCCTGCTCGGTTGCGGGGTTGCCCGGGTGAAAAGTTCAGGTGGTGCCGTCGCGCACGTTCTCCGATGCAGGCGCGAGTGGACTCTCTTGCGCCTCCAGGCTTCGCTTTGACGTCATGGCCTGTGATCCTTCCTTATGAATGGGCGCATTTATAGCCAAGCGATACTCGATTTGATTGCGTTGCGGCGTGGATTGGTGTCCCACGTCTGGCGCATTCGTCCGCGTGTACTAAGAGGCATGATCGCGAGCCGGCGAGGTCGCTCGAGTAATAATGCTACGGTGACTTGGCAAGACAGAAGAGGGCATTAATTTATGAGAAATGTCAGCCATTCTATAGTCAAAGAGGATATACTATTGGCGAGAGTTCTTCGGGAGGTTCCAGCCGAAGAAGGATTTTACATTGATGTTGGAGCAAATGACCCCGACATCGATTCTGTCACAAAGCTGTTCTATGATCGTGGATGGCGAGGTATAAACATTGAACCTTCACCACACTGGTGGCGGCGCCTCGAAGAAGTTCGCACGAGAGATTTCAATCTGAATGTGGCGATCTCTGACCAGCGTGGAACGGCACTTCTCTACGATCATCCTCAGGGGGGGTTGGGCACGCTGCTGGAGTCGTTGGCGCAAAGGCACGCTGACCGTCTTGGGTTGGTCACGCATCCTACCGATGTAGTCACCATGCCGCTTTCCGATGTAATACGGAAATATAGTCCGAAGGTCGTTCATTTCCTTAAAGTTGACGTGGAGGGGTTTGAAGAGCGTGTTTTGCGCGGAATGGATTTCGCTGAATGTAGGCCGTGGGTCCTTTGCATTGAGGCCACAGAGCCGAATATGTTGCACGTTTCCACGCATGAACGCTGGGAGTCGATGCTCCTGTCTAGTGGATACCATTTCGCCCAGTTTGATAGTGTGAATCGCTGGTACTTGGCGGATGAGAAGCGTGATTTGCTAGTTAGATTTGCCAATGTTGTGGACGATTACGTGAGCTATCACTATGTAAAAGAGATAAGGCGCTTGAGAAATTATGTAGCAGAGCTGCAGACGACATTGGCGGAACTGCGGAGGAATTAAGTAGGGATTTTATTGATCGGCGCGGGGAGCTGGCTCGAGGCTTATGACTTCGTCTCCAGATGGGGCGTACTGTTTCTCGATGAATATGCGCGCGCATCCAATCCGTTCAGCGGCGTCGGTGATCAGACCGTTTCGGTTCAGGTGACCAGCGTCGTGCGCGCGTCTTCGCAGCATGTCGTAGGCGGTCAACGCCCGCAGGATGCAGCTCCGGCTCACGAGCGGCGCGAGCCCGGCCATCCGACTGTGATGAACGAATGACCGCTTACCGGAAGCAGTCGAGCGGCTTTGAGTATGGGTCTTACCGCCTTAGCAGCTCGCTGAACGAAGGTCTGCTTTCCACGTCTCTCTCCCGAAAGCAGGAGGGTGGCGAACGGCCCGCCTACGGTCGTTCGAAACTTGGTCGGTCAGAACCCGACCGGCCGAACGTTATCGGGCGAGAGCATGCCAGGGCGTACATAAAGGCCGTAAGAAGAAACTGATTTAGGGGCGATCTTCGAACTCGCATCAGGCGCCGCGGCGCGCCGCAGCGCGAGGCGAGAATGACGCCCACCAAGCTCCTCATCGGCCAGATCGTGATCGTGTTCGCCATCATGGTGTTGGGCGTGTGGAGTGCAACTCAGTGGGCCGCAGCGATGCTTGGCCATCAGGCGAAACTGGGAGGTGCGTGGTTCCGCGTGCTCGGACAGCCCGTCTATCGGCCGTGGGCGCTCTTCAGTTGGTGGTACCGGTTCGACGCCTATGCGCCGCATGTCTTCGATAAGGCGGGGACATTGGCGGGTGCGAGTGGTTTCCTGGGTTGCGCGAGCGCCATCGTTGGATCCTTGTGGCGCTCGCGCCAGTCCCGGCTTGTCACGACCTATGGGTCGGCGCGCTGGGCGAAGGCATCGGAGGTCATTTCCGCAGGTCTCTACCGCGATGCCGGCGTGTTCCTTGGGCAGCTTCGGGGAAGATATCTCCGCCGTGATGGACCTGAGCATGTCATGGCGTTCGCGCCGACCCGGTCGGGGAAGGGCGTCGGGCTCGTCGTGCCGACCTTGCTCGGCTGGACTGGGTCCGTGGTGGTCCACGACATCAAGGGCGAAAACTGGCAGCTGACCGCCGGATGGCGCGCGCGCTTTTCGCATTGCTTGCTGTTCAATCCGACGGACGCGCACTCGGCGCGCTATAATCCGCTGCTCGAGGTCCGGCGCGGTGACCATGAGGTTCGCGACGTCCAGAATATCGCGGACGTTCTTGTCGACCCGTAAGGCGCCCTCGAGCGGCGTTCGCACTGGGAAAAGACCGGCCACTCGCTGCTCGTGGGCGCGATTCTCCACATCCTCTATGCCGAGGAGGAGAAGACGCTGGCGTGCGTGGGGACGTTTCTGTCCGATCCGCAGCGCTCGTTCGTCGACGCGCTGAGGCGCATGATGGCCACCAACCATCTCGGTACCGCGGAGGCACCGGTGGTCCATCCGGTGGTGGCCTCGGCGGCGCGCGAATTGCTCAACAAGTCAGAGAACGAGCGCTCGGGCGTGCTGTCGACTGCGATGTCGTTCCTCGGATTGTACAGAGATCCGACGGTCGCGCTCGCGACGTCGCGGTGCGACTGGCACATCGCCGACCTGGTCGAGGCGGCGCATCCGGTCTCGCTCTATCTGGTCATCCCGCCTTCCGACATCTCGCGCACCAAGCCGCTGGTGCGCCTCATCCTCAACCAGATCGGACGGCGCCTTACCGAACGCCTTGAGTCCGACCCGAAAGCGCGCCGCCGCGATCTGACGACTGGGGCGACGACGCGCGTGGTGCTGAGCGCCGGCAGCGTGATCGCGGCCAGCCTCGTTACGGGGCTCGATTCGGACCTGCCGGGTTTCGTCATCGCGCAGGTCACTCAGCCCGTGTTCGACAGTCCGACGGGCAGGACGTTGCTGATCCCCCAGGGCGCGAGACTTCTCGGCCGCTACGACTCCGTGATCGCGTTCGGTCAGACGCGGGCGCTGGTCGTATGGCAGCGGATCCTGATGCCTGATGCCTGATGGCAGCTCGATCAGCGTCGACAACCTGCCCGCGACCGACACCCAGGGCTATGCCGGGCTGGCCGACAAGCTCGATCTGCATGGCTGGCAGCTCTTGAAGGGCGTTGGCCTCTCGACGCTTCTCGGGATCGGCACGCAGCTTTCGCTTGGCAACGACGAAAGTGATCTGGTTCGCGCGATCCGCGAGTCCGCCCAACAAGGCGGTGCGCGTGCCGGTGACAGGCTGGTGGAACGAGCGCTCGACGTCCAGCCGACAATCCGGGTGCGACCTGGCTGGCCGCTACGCGTTATCTTGCACAAGGATCTCGTGCTGCCGGCCTGGACCGGGTCACGACCGTGACCGGCCTGCGCCTGGCCAGGCTGCCGGACCGCACGCCCGTCAAGCTGGCGATCGCGATCACGCCCGATCTACATTTGGCTCTCGCCGAATATGCGGCGCTCTATGCCGAGACCTATGGACGCGAGGAACCGGTGGCCGAACTTGTGCCGGCGATGCTTAGCGCATTCCTCGATAGCGATCGCGAGTTCTCCAAGCAGAGACGGTGACGTGCGCCCCTGATTGTTACCACTCAGAGGTAGAGTCCGGCTCCTTGATGATGGTTGGTTGAGATGATGGCAACATGTCTGGGGGCATGCCCCCAGACATGTTGGCCGGCGATCTCGG
>NZ_SRXT01000010.1 GCF_004792685.1 Sphingomonas gei | reverse complement strand
TGATCCGCGCGCCCTTCAAGGGCTGCGCCGCGCCGAACTCCTCGCGCAGGCTCATCAGCCCAGGCATCTCGGTCTCGGCGATTTCGATTTCCTTGCGGCCGAAAGCGGCGAGTTCGATGTCGGCTACTACATAGTCGGTCTTGTCCAGCACAGTGGCCATGGATCTATTCCTTGAAAAAATGGGGGTTCAGGCGGCCAGGGCGGCCTTGAGATCGTCGACCAGGTCGATCCGCTCCCAAGGGAAGAAATCGCCCTCGGGGTCGCGGCCGAAATGGCCATAAGCCGCAGTGCGCGCATAGATCGGCTTGTTGAGACCAAGATGCGTGCGGATGCCGCGCGGAGTCATCCTGCCCAGCTTCTCGATGCGCTGGATCGCCGCCTCGATCTTGTCGTCGCCGACCACGCCGGTGCCGTGGGTATCGACATAGAGGGACAGCGGTTCGGCGACGCCGATCGCATAAGACAGCTGGATCGTGCACTTGGTGGCGAGCTTCGCCGCGACGATGTTCTTGGCGAGATAGCGCGTGATGTACGCCGCCGAGCGGTCGACCTTGGTCGGGTCCTTGCCGCTGAATGCCCCGCCGCCATGCGGCGCGGCGCCGCCATAGGTGTCGACGATGATCTTGCGGCCGGTCAGGCCGGCATCGCCGTCAGGGCCGCCGATCTCGAAGCTGCCGGTCGGGTTGATATGGTAGACCGTCTCGTCCGAAAGCAGTTCGGCGGGCAGCAGATCGGCAACCACCTTCTTCACATAGGCATGGAGTTCGTCCTGCTTGGCACCCGCGTCATAGCCCGTGGCGTGCTGGGTCGAGACGACGATGGCAGTCGCCGCGACCGGCTTGCCGTTTTCGAAGCGTAAGGTGACTTGGCTCTTGGCATCGGGCTCGAGGAAAGGCGCCGCGCCAGAGTGACGATCCGCGGCCATGCGATGAAGGATGCGGTGCGAGTAATGGAGCGTCGCCGGCATCAGGTCGGGCGTTTCGTCGCACGCGAAGCCGAACATCATGCCCTGATCGCCGGCGCCTTCGTCCTTGTCGTCGGATGCGTCGACGCCCTGGGCGATATGCGCCGATTGCGGATGCAGATTGTTCTCGAAACGCAGGGTCTCCCAATGGAAGCCGTCCTGCTCGTAGCCGATGCGCTTGACGGTATCGCGGACGGTCTTCTCGACTTCTTCCCGCACCCCCGGCGCCCAATTGCCCGATTCGTCCATGATGCCCTTGCCGCGGATTTCGCCGGCGAGGACGACGAGCTGGGTCGTGGTGAGCGTCTCGCAGCCGATCCGCGCCTCGGGGTCCTTGGCGAGAAACAGATCGACGATCGCGTCGGAAATCTGGTCGGAAACCTTGTCGGGATGGCCTTCTGAGACCGATTCAGACGTGAATAGATGATTGTCGCGGGCCATGGGGCTCCCTCTCTGTCGATGGATTTGGCGGGTCAGGCCGCGCTGGAATTGCGGCTGATCACGTAGCTTTCGTCGTTGAACCAAAGCTCGCCATTCTTGCGGAGCACCTTGCGGGTCGCCTCGAGATAAGCGGGATTGGTCATCGCTCCGCCGAGCCGTTCGTCGTCGATCTGCGCGACATAGGTCGCGGCATTCCAGGCGGCGAGCAGGGTCGAGGTGCCGATCGTCGCGCGCTCGCTGTCGAGCTCGTCCGGCAGGGTGTGCATCTCGTAGCGGAACAACGCCTCCGAACTGGGCAGCGCATCGAAGTGGAAATCGGCGGCTTCGTCGCCCATCGCCTGCCTGGTCGCTTCGAGCAGGGCATGGCGCGACGTGGTGAACGGATCTTCGCCCGGCCACACGATCTGGACGATCTCGAGCCCCGGATCATTGCCGGCCGAATGGATGCCGAGCAGCCGGCCGTCCGGGCGCAGCGACCGCGCCAGCGGCGCCAGTACGCGTTTTGCCTTGAACTCGGTCGCCGCGCTCAGCCGAAACGGCTGGCTGGCGATGACCAGGTCGTAATCCGCTACCGGCGCGCCTTTTTGCGGGATGACATCGGCCAGCATGAACGCGCAATCCTCGCGATAGAGGATCAAGGTCGTCGGCGTTTCGGGAACAAGGCTGCCGGTCTTCTCGGAAACCCTCGTCCGCCAGTTCTGCGCGAGGAACGGCTGCAGCTCGAGGATCTGGCGCTCGAACTCGGCGGTGGTCGTGCCCTTCAGCGGCACCGCCTTCCACGTCATCCTCGCCCGCGCTTCGGGCTTCGCCGGCATCAGACTGGGCGCTTCGGCATAGGAGATGTTGGTCAGCGCCAGTACTGTCTCCGGGTGCTCGAAGAAGCGGTCGGGCATCTTGTCGAGCGTCAGGCGGACGTCTTCGAGGCTGATCTCCTTGCCCGCGATCAGGAATGGGAAGCGCGGATAGGCCTCATGCATCGAGCGCATAACGCGGGCCAGCACCGTGCCATCGCCCATGCCGGCGTCGAAGAAGCGCACTGCGGGCGGCACCGGCTTGAGCTTCTTGAGCTCACGGGCCACCCGCTCCGCGACCACCCATTTTTCGGAACAGGTGTTGACGAACATCAGATATTTTTGGCGATTGTCGTAGAATCTGAAATTCTGTTCGGAGCTCTGACCTTCGGGCTCCGGCGACACGATTGTATCCGCGTCGCGTTTCGCGCTGACTGTCGCCATTGAGGATCCTCTTCATTTTCCTGGGCGTCTCCGGCGATATGCCGGTGCGCTCCTTGGGGCGGTGTTGTTCCGAGCGAGAGCGTCGATAAACCACAATCGCTCCCACGCTTGGGGGTGGGCAGCTTCCCACTTTTGCGGCCGCGCATGGGGTCTCCGCCGCCTTGTCGCGCCGCATCGCGCTTCCCGCGCCGCCTCGCACACGAAAGGAGGGCGGCAATGACACAATCCAACACACCGCCTTTTTTGGCACAGCTCTCGCTTGCAAATTTCTCCATAAGAAAATAGTTTCCAATATAGCAATTGCTGCTAGACATGGCTCGGCATCAAATGCTCGAGGGGACATCGAATGGCGGCACCGCATCTCGCGCTCTGGACCGATAGCGGATCGCTGGTCTTCCTGTCCGGCCAGCTCCCCTTCGACGAGAACCGGGTGATATCGGCACCCGATATCGAGGGGCAGACGGCCCAGACGATGCGCAACATCGCGCAGGTGCTGGCACAGGCCGGACTCACCCTCGACCAGGTCGTCAAGGCGACGGTGTGGCTGAAGGATGCGGCGGACTTTGCCGGCTTCAACCAGGCCTATGCCGATGCGTTCGGCAACCATGCGCCGGCGCGGTCAACGGTGGTGAGCGATCTCATCCTGCCGCAGGCTTTGGTCGAGATCGAGGTCGTCGCGCAGCGCCCGGCGCAGTGAGGCGGATGATGCACGCGCTGCTCCGCACTTCGCGCACATTGCTGGCCAGCCTGGCTTTGTGTCTGGCGACGTCGACGCCCGTGATCGCCCAGCAGGCCTCGCCGCTCGCCCGAAACGGCCAGATTGGCGACTATGTCGGCGAAACCGTCAGCATCCCGATGCGCGATGGGGCGAAGATGCACGCCCAGGTGTGGCGGCCCAGGGCGCGGACCGGCCTTCTGCCGATCCTGCTCCAGGTTTCGCCCTACGGCTTCGATCCCGAACATGTCCTCAAGCTGTTTGGCGGCGCATTCAGCGATCTCGCCAAGGATGGCTTCATCTTCGTGCTCGAGGATGTCCGCGGCCGTTTCGGCTCCGAGGGCAATTTCGTCATGCTCCAGCCCAAGGCCAGTTCGCCGAAAGAGATCGATCAATCGACCGACATTTACGACAGCATCGACTGGCTGACCAAGAAGCTACCGCGCAACAACGGCGCGGTCGGGATGTTCGGCGTCTCCTATCCGGGGTGGACGACGGCAATGTCGACCGTCGACCCCCACCCCGCGCTCAAGGCGATTTCGGTGCAGGCGTCGCCCGAGGACATGTTCGTCAATGACGATTTCCATCACAATGGTGCGTTCCGGCTGCAATATGGCTGGGAATTCGCGACTTTCCTGGAAGCCGAGAAGGGTGGTCTGACCACTTTCGACTTCAAGGAAGACCCGTACAGCTGGTTCCTCAAACAGGGACAATTGTCGTCGCTGGATACCAAGGTGTTCGGGAAGCCGCTGCCCACCTGGCAGAATTTTGCCGAGCACCCCGACTACGACGCCTTCTGGAAGAGCAACGTCACCTCGCGCCGGATGCCCGCCAAGGTCGCGGTGCCGAACCTGATCGTCGCCGGATGGTGGGACCAGGAAGATTTTTACGGCGCGATGACGATCTACAGGAACCAGGAAAAGGGCGACGCCAAGGGTCGCAATTTCCTCGTCGTCGGCCCGTGGAACCATGGCGGCTGGACGCGGCCGAGCTGGGATCGCTTCGGTCCCTTCGACCTCGGCAGCGACACCGCGACGCACTATCGCCAGAAGATCGAGACGCCGTGGTTCCGGCACTGGCTGAAGGGCGACGCACCGCTCGGCCAGCCGGAGGCGATGATCTTCGAGACCGGCAGCAACCAGTGGCGCAGCTACAAGTCCTGGCCATCCAGGGAAGGCGTCTCGAAACGGGCGCTCTATTTCCACGCCAACGGCCGGCTGTCGTTTGATCCGCCCGCCGCCAGCGAAGCGCCGTCCGCGCAGTTCGTGTCAGATCCCGCCAATCCAATTCCCTATCGGCAGCGGCCGATCGCCGGAGTGATCTCGGGCAATGCCGAGTGGGCGACCTGGCTTTCCGACGATCAGGCGCCGTTCGCCAAGCGCGACGACGTCCTCGTCTGGCAGACCGATATCCTGAGCGAGGACATTACCGTGCGCGGCGATATCCTCGCCAAGCTTTTCGCGAGCACAACCGGCAGCGATGCCGATTGGGTAGTCAAGCTGATCGACGTCTTCCCGAGCGACGCGGCCACCCCGGCCGAGGTGCGCGGGCGCCAGTGGATGATCGCCAACGACGTATTCCGCGGCCGTTATCGCCAGGGCTTCGAAAGGCCGCAGGCGATCGTGCCCAACCAGGTGCTCGATTATGCGATCGACCTGCATTCCGCTTCGCACCTCTTCAAGAAGGGCCATCGCATCGCCGTGCAGGTCCAAAGCAGCTGGTTCCCGCTGATCGACCGCAACCCGCAGGCCTTCCAACCCAATATCTACAGGGCCGCGCCCGAGACCTTCAAGGCGCAGACCCACAAGGTCTTCCACACGCCCAGGCAGCCTTCGGCGATCTGGCTGGACCTGGCCGCCGCCGATTTGCCGAGGCGCTGATGTCCACCGATGCAATCTGCCTCGAGAACCGCTACCGACTCGATGCCGGCCGCGTCCTGATCAGCGGCGCGCAGGCGCTGGTGCGCCTGCCGATCGTGCAGCGCGCGCTCGACCGCCGCCAGGGCCTCAACACCGCCGGCTATATCAGCGGCTATCGCGGGTCGCCGCTCGGCGGCTATGACGACGCGTTGTGGAAAGCCGCAGACGCACTGGCGGAAAGCGGGATCGTCTTCCATCCCGGCGTCAACGAGGATCTGGCGCTCACGGCGGTCGCCGGCACGCAGCAGATCGATTTCATCCCCGGCAAGAGGGTCGATGGCGTCTTCGCGCTCTGGTATGGCAAGGGGCCGGGGGTCGATCGCTCGGGCGACGCGATCAAGCACGCGAATCTCCACGGCGTCTCGCCCCAGGGCGGCGTCGTCCTGATCTATGGCGACGACCATACCGGCAAGTCCTCGACCACCGCGCATCAGAGCGACCTGACGCTGGCCAGTTGGGGCGTTCCGACGCTCTATCCCAGCAATGTCACCGAGATTCTGCAGATGGGGCTCGCCGCGATCGCCATGTCTCGCCATTCGGGGCTTTTAGTGGGGCTCAAGCTCGTGAACGAGACCGCGGAGGCCACCGAGGCGGTCGATCTCCTGCCGCCGCCGGACTTCGTCCTGCCCGAGGCGTCCGAAGTCGAGGGCGGCGTCCACATCCGCCCGGAAGTGATGGCGACGCAGCGACAAGATGCACGGCTGGTGCGGCACAAGCTGCCGATGGCGGCCGCCTTTGCCCGAGCCAATCGGCTCGATCGCATCGCTCTCGGCGCCGAACAGCCCGAATTCCTGATCGGGACCGCGGGCAAGGCCTATCCCGACGTGATCGCGGCACTGGACCTGCTCGGCATCGACGACGCCGCGGCTCGGCGGCTCGGCATCGGCGTCTACAAGATTGCGTTGCTCTACCCGCTCGATCCCGCCGGATTGCAGGACGCCGCGGCCCAGGCGCGCGAAATCTGTTTCGTCGAGGAGAAGCGCCCGCACGCCGAGACCCAGGCCATGGCCCAGCTCTATGCGCTCGAGCGCCGGCCGCGGATCACCGGCAAGCGCAAGCCCGATGGCAGCGCGCTGCTGCCGGAGGACATGCCGCTCGACGCGACGATCGTCGCGCTGGCTTTGGCCGAACGACTCGATGCGAACTTTCCGGGCATCGCCAAGCAGGTTCCCGCATTTGCCGAGGCCGCCGGCACGCTGCGCGCACGTTTTGCCGACGTTCGACCGCAACTGCCCGTCGCCGCGCGACGGCCGGCCTTCTGCCCCGGCTGCCCCCACAATCTCTCGACCAAGGTGCCGCACGGCTCGTTCGGCGCGACCGGGATCGGCTGTCATTCGATGGCGCTGTTCCACCCCGAGCGCAATCCGATCCCGATGGGCCATATGGGCGCCGAGGGCGCAAACTGGATCGGCCTGTCCGCCTTTACCGATACGCAGCACATCTTCCAGAATTTGGGCGACGGCACCTATAATCATTCGGGATCGCTGGCGATCCGCGCCGCAGTGCGTGCCGGCACCACGATCACCTACAAGATCCTGTTCAACGACGCCGTGGCGATGACCGGCGGGCAGCCGGTCGAAGGCGATCTCACCGTCGCGCGCATCGTCGAGCAGGTGCGGGCCGAGGGTGTCGAGCGCATCGTCGTGCTGTCGGAAGACCCGGATCGATTTGCCGAAGAACCGCTGCCGCGCGGCACCGAGCTCCGCCACCGCGACGAGCTTGCGCTCGCCCAGAAAGCGCTGCGCGAAGTGCCCGGCGTCACCGTCCTGATCTACGATCAGGTCTGCGCCGCGGAGAAGCGCCGCCGGCGCAAGATCGGCGCCTTTCCCGATCCCGACCGGCGCACCTTCATCAACGCGCTCGTCTGCGAAGGATGCGGCGACTGCTCGACCGTGTCGAACTGCCTGGCGATCCAGCCGCTCGAGACCGAACTAGGCCGCAAGCGCAGGATCGACCAGTCGGCGTGCAACAAGGATTTTTCGTGCGTAGCCGGCTTCTGCCCATCCTTCGTGACGGTCGAAGGCGGAAAACCCCGCAAGGCACCGCGCGAAACCGCGGGCGCGGACGCCGCTTTGCCCGATCCGATCTTCCGCGTCGCCGCCGACCATTTCGACATGATGATCGCCGGCATCGGCGGCACCGGCGTGGTGACGATCGGCGCGGTGCTGGGGATGGCCGCGCAGATCGACGGCCTCCACGCCAATCTGTTCGACATGACCGGCCTCAGCCAGAAGGGCGGGGCGGTGTTCAGCCATGTCCGCCTGCGCCGCGATCCCGCGGCAGTGGTCTCGGCCAAGATCGGCACACGCGAGGCCGATCTGGTGCTCGGCTGCGACCTCATCGCCGCAGTGCACCCCGAAGTGCTGTCGACGATCGCCGAGGGCAGTCTGGTGATCGGCAATAGCGATACCAGCGCCACCGCCACCTTCCAGACGAACCGCGACGCGGCGATCGATCCGGCGGCGTTGCTCGCCCCGCTGACTGCCGCTGCCGGCGAACCGCCCGCGACGCTGCATGCCAGCCAGCTAGCGACGAGGCTGTTCGGCGATTCGATCGGCGCCAACATGATCCTGCTCGGCTTCGCCTGGCAGCGCGGTGGCGTCCCGCTGTCGCGCGCGGCGATCGTCAAGGCGATCGAGCTCAACAAGCGCGCGGTGGCAAGCAACCTCGCGGCGTTCGAAGCCGGCCGCCGCGCCGCGCTCGAAGTGCCCGAACCCGAAGTGGCAGCGGAAACGCTGGATGCCTTCCTCCAGCGCCGCAGCGAAGACCTGACGCAATATTGGAACGCGCGCTACGCCCGCCGCTTCGACGATCTCATGGCCAGGATCCGCACCGCGAGCGACACGGTCCCCGGCGGCGAGGATTTCGCCTGGGCTACCGCCCGCTCCGCCTTCAAGCTGATGGCGTACAAGGACGAATATGAAGTCGGCCGCCTCTACACCGACGGCCGCTTCCGCGCCGCGCTCGAGGGCGAGTTCGAAGGAACGCGCGCGCTCAAGGTCCACCTCGCGCCGCCGATCCTTTCCCGCATCGATCCGCGCACCGGCCATCCGCGCAAGCGCAGTTTCGGCGCGTGGATCTTCCCGTTGCTGTCGCTGCTCGCCGCGCTCAAGCCGCTGCGCGAGACCCTATTCGATCCGTTCGGCCGCACCGCCGAACGCCGGCTCGAACGCGATCTCCGCGATGCCTATCTGGCCCGGGTCGAGGCGCTGTGCGCGGCGCTGGCGCCTGACACCCTCGCCGATGCCGTTCGTATCGCCCGGGCGCCGCTCGCGGTGCGCGGCTTCGGTCACGTCAAGGCGCCGGCGGCCGAGGCGCTGCTTGCCGAACTTAGGGGCTAAGCGCCCTGTCCGGCGTTGGCGAGCCGCTTGGTGCGCGCGGCGACGTTGCTGACATGCTCTGCCTCGGCGACGTTCGCGTGCGCCTCGACCATATGCGCCTCCGACGTCGCGCAGATCGACAATATCCGGCACGGCGCGTCGCCCACCGCGATATAGGCGTGGCCCATCTGGCTGTCGAAATAGACCGAATCGCCCTTTTCCAGCCGCGCGGGGGTGTAGAGTTCGGTATGCAGTTCGAGCGTGCCTTCGAGGACATAGACATATTCCTCGCCGGCGTGGCGCATCAGCTCGCCATATTCGGCGATGTCGCGGGCGAAGACATCGCCGATGATCGGGGTGATCCGCTTGTTGAGCAGCTCCGAAGCCACATAGAGATAATTGCCGCGCGGCATTTCGATCGCACGGCCCTCGCCGGCGCGGGTGATGCTGCGGCGGGTCGCGCCCTCCAATTTGGGCGCATCCTTCGGTCCCGGCCCGAACAATTCGGTCATGTCGACGCCGAGCCCGTCGCTGATGCGCAGCAGCTTGTCGAGCGTCAGCGCGACCTTGCCGTTCTCGATCTTCGACAGCGTCGAGACGTTCATGCCGGTCAGGCCGCTCACATCGGCAAGCGTCAGCCCGCGCTCCGAACGCAATGCCTTCAACGCCGCACCGGGCCTCGCCTGGATCCTGCCCTTGGAAAAATCGCCAGCCATCAAATCTCCTGTCCGGAGAAACTAGCGCGCCCGGCACTGCCGACCAAGGTGATTTTCGATTTCGACCGAAAAGAGACGCCCAACCCGAATGAGTGCTGTTATATTTCTATCTAAGAAATATATTTCCATAATGTAATTATAGTTGCGTAATTCGTCATTCTTGCGCATTCAATCGTCGGCCCTGTCGACGCCAGATAAGGGCGGACGGTGCCCTGCGGCCGGCCGGGCTGCGGCGGCGTGGCCGGGAGCACGACAAAAGGGGGAAGCGACATGCGGAACGCAAAACTGACTTTCGTAGCCAGCGTAATCGCCCTGGCGAGCGCCATGCCGGCGGCAGCCCAATCCACTGATGCGGCGGTCGACCAGTCGGCAGCCGACGACCATGAAGGCGATATCGTCGTCACCGCGCGCCACCGCGAGGAAACCGCGCAGAGCATCCCCTCGACGCTCAACGTCTTCTCTGCTCAGGCATTGCAACGCTCGGGCATCACCAGCGCGTTCGACATCCAGAGCAAGACACCCAATCTCTCGATCGCGATCACCGATCGCGAAGTGAACGTCGCGATCCGTGGCATCGGCAACAACATCCGCAGTATCGGCGCCGACCCGTCGAACGCCGCCAGTCTCAACGGCGTCTATCTGCCGCGTGCCGGCAGCGTGCTCGGCCAGCTTTATGACATCGCCCGCGTCGAAGTGCTGAAAGGGCCGCAAGGCACGCTGTATGGGCGCAACGCCACGGGCGGTGCGATCAACGTCATCAGCGCCGAGCCGATCAGCGGCTTTGTGGCCGAAGGCTATGTCGGCGGCGGTTCGTTCGGGATGCGCCGCGCCCAGGCCGCGGTATCGGCCGGCAACGATCTCATCGCCGTTCGTATCGCCGGCGTGTACGCCCGGGACGACGGCTACACGCATAATCTGATCGACGGAAAGCGCCTCGACGATACCAATTATCGCGGTTTCCGCGCCACCGCCGTGCTGACCCCGTCTGCTGATATCAAGGCGATGCTGTTCTGGCAGCATTCCTACGACAAGAGCGGCCTCGGCTATGGCGGTTCGCTCGATCCGAGCATCGGATCGGACCCGGACGACAGTTATGCCGTGCTGGTCCCGCCGGAATATCAGCGCGTCGATCCCCGCCATATCCGAGTCGATTATCCGACGCACTCGCTGCGCAAGGGCGATGTCGTCGGGCTCAATCTCGACTGGGCTCTTGGCGCGGTCGGCCTGCGCTCGATCACCGGCTACACCTTCTATGGAGACCGCGACAGCCAGGACACCGACGGCACCGGGCTGCCGATCGAACGGCAGATCACCAGCCAAGTCTATCGTTCCTATTCGCAGGAATTGCAGCTGTTCAGCAAAGGTGCGTCGCAGCTCGAATGGCTCGCCGGCCTGTTCCTTTATGGTGACGAGGGCCGCGAGTTCCTCGATTACGGCTTCAACCTCGCAGCGATCCCCGCGGTCGATTATCAGTCCGCGGCATTGCTCCGTACCACCGCCAAATCGCGCTCGGTGGCCGGTTTTGGCCAGCTGACCTATCATCTGGGCGACCAGGTCTCGCTGATCGCCGGCGCGCGCTATTCGCACGACTGGAAGCGCGGAACCCGGGCGCCCGCCCAGACCTTCGCGCTGACCATCACCCCGCTCGACATCGCCACCTCGGGCGACAAGTTCACCCCGAGCCTCCAGCTGCAATGGAAGCCGGACGCGAATGTCATGGTCTATGTCGGCGCTACGCAAGGCTATAAGAATGGCGGCATCAACAGCCAGGACACGATCGGCCGCCCGGTGTTCGGCCCCGAGGACATCTGGTCCTACGAGGCCGGCGTGAAGAGCCAGTTCCTCGACCGCCGCATCACGCTCAACCTGTCTGCCTTCTACATGGATTATCGCGGCATCCAGTTGCGCACTGCGATCGTGCAGTTGAACAGCGTCGTCGTCGGCGTGACCAACGACGCCCGCGCCAAGATCAAGGGTGCCGAATTGTTCGTCGATGCCCAATTGGGGAGCGGCCTGTCGCTCGACTTCAACGGCGCCTATCTCGATACCGACGTCAGCAATCATGTGTCACCGACCACCGGCTTGCCGGTGTCGAACCGTCCCTTGCCGCTCGCGCCGAAATGGAGCGGGACCGCAGGGGTGAACTACACCGGTTCGGTCCCCGGCATCGGCGCGATCAGCGGCCGGGCGGAGTATAATTTCCGCAGCACCACGATCTTCCCCTATACCTATGACACGACTTACAATTTCGATCCCCCGGACGGCATCGTCAATGCAACGCTACGCTGGACCGCGCCGAACGGCGCTTTCTATGTCGAGGGAGTCGGTCGCAATCTGACCGACCTGCTCTACCGCATCAATCGCGGCGACAATCTGCCGGCCGGCGTTGCCGAAGCCTTCGCGTCGCCGCGCACGATCGAAGCGCGGGTGGGTTTCAAGTTCTGATGGGAATGGGGACGGGGGGTAACGCCCGTCCCCATGCCGCCGCGGGCGGACGACTGCGAGAAAGCCTCCCCCGAAGGGGAGGGCTGAAGTGCTACAGCTTCACGTCCAGCGTGATCCCGATCGTCCGCGGGCGCACGATATACTGCTGGATCGGCGGCACGACCGCGCTCGTCGCGATGCCGCGCTTGTCGCCGATATTCTCGATGAACACCGTCGCGCCGAACGGGCCGAAATTCACCCCCGCGCGTGCGTCGAACAGACTATAGCCGCCCTGGCTGGTCGTTCCCTCGAGCTGGCTCGGCGAACGCGACACATAGCGGTGTGCGAGCACGAAAGACGGCGCCAGCGCGGCGTCGGCCAGATCGTAGCTGAGGGTGTTGGACACCTGCCACTTGGCCGCGCCCGGCAAACGCGTCCCCTTGGGGAAGATCGTATCGCTCGGATCGCTCGGATCGGGATCGAAGGTCTTGCTGAGCTTGGCGTCGAGATAGGTGAGATTGGTCGACAGGTTGAGCCAGCGGGTCGGGCGCAGCGTCACGCTTGCTTCCACCCCGAAGATCCGCGCATCGCCGGCATTGTCTGCATAATCGATTCCCGCGGCCTTGCGCTTGAGCTGGATGTTGCTCCAGTCGATATAGAAGCCGGTCAGGTCGAGCAGCAGCTTGCGATCGAGGAAATCGGCGCGCGTGCCGATCTCGTAATTCCACAGCGAATCGCTGTCATAGGAAGCGGGGACCCCTGGAAAAGTGATCAGGTTCGAGCCGCCGAAGCGATAACCCTTCGAGGCCAGCGCATAGACCATCAGGTCTTCGCCGGGCGTCCAGGTGAGCGACGCCTTGGGGCTGAATCCACTGAACCTGCGCGTATCCGAAGTCGTCTGAGTGTAGCTGCCCTGAGTGAGCAACACGAAGGTGCCATAGGCATCCGATGCGTTGGTCAGCCGCTGCTCGAACAGCCGGCCGCCCAGCGTTACCTTCCATTGGTCGCCGAGGCGGTAGCTGCCCTCGCCGAACAGCGCCAGTTCGCGTGCGGTCGCCGGGAATTGGGCGTTGACGAGTAGATCGCCCGGGGCGAGCTGCTGGCCCGCGCCGGCGGGCAGGCCGAGGCCGGGACCGGCGACATCGAGCAGGTCGGCAAGGCCGGCAGCATAGATATTCTGTCCCTGCTTCATCGCCGTGCGATCGTACATCGCGCCGAACAGATATTCGAAGCTGCCGCCGGGCGCCGAGGCAAGGCGGATCTCGAAGGTCTCGCCCTTGCTGGTGCCGGCACCGAAATTCGAAACCGGGGCGAGACCGAACAAGGCCGGGCTAAGCGCCTCGGTCATGTCGCTCGTGTAGCTGAAGCTTTTCTTGTGGCGCGTCGCAGTCGCGGTGAGCGTCGCGAAGGATAAATCCTGGTCGAGGCGCAACTGGTGGATCAGCGTGCTGTAGCTGGCCGGTTCGGGCAGGCTCGAGCTCTTGCGCAGTTCGCCCAGGCCCGGCAGCTGATAGCCGACATCGTCGGTATCCTGGCGCTGCTCGAGATAGAGATAGTTGAAGGTGGTGGACTCGCCGGCCCGCCATGTCGCGAGGATGCGGCCGCTATATGTGCGGGTCCGGCCCACGTCGCTCCGGCCGGTGCCGAGATTGTCGAAATAGCCGGCATCCCGGCGATAGACGAAAACGCCCCGAACGCCCAATTTTCCCTCGACGATCGGCGCGTTGAGCATGACCTTGCCGGCCCCGCCGGTGGCGCCCTGCCGGGTGTCGCGCAACGTGGCCTGGCCGCGTGCGCCGATGCGATCGAGATCGGGTTTGGCAGCCTGGTAATTGACCGCGCCGCCTAGGGAAGACGATCCGAACAAGGTGCCCTGGGGACCGCGCAGCACCGCGACATTGTCGACGTCGAAGGTGTCGATATCGGGCGTGCCGATCGAGAAGGCCGGATCGGTCAGCGGCACGTCGTTGATGAAGATGCCGGTGGTGGCCTGGCCGCTCTCCTGTCCGGTGGTGGTGGAAACGCCTCGAATGGTGACATTGCCGCCGCCGGGCGTCGAGGGGTTGAACACCACGCCGGGGGTGCGGGTGAGATAGTCTGCCATGCTGTCGGCACCGAGCTTCTCGAGCTGCTCGCCGGTGTGCGCAGTGACCGAACCCGAAATGTCGCGAACCGCCTCCGGCCGCTTGGTGGCGGTCACGACGATTTCCTTGTCGTCGCGATCCTGCGCATTCGCAGGCGCGGCCGCGCTCTGCGCACAGGCCTGACCCGACACGAGGGCGATGGCGGCGGCGCTCAGCAGGAGGGCACCCCTCGGTGAAACTCGCGTCATCCTTCTTCCCCCGATATTAAGTGTATTTTCTTAAAACGAATGTAATTTCTCATATGGAAATAATCTCTTGTCAAGCATTCGCATAAAGCCCGCAAGCATGAGCTGTGCTGCCCTCCGCGATGCTCCTACGGAGAAGCGGAGTGCGAGTGTTTCCCAAAGAGCGTAATTTTCGAAATTAGAAATTCGTTGCGCGGTAGAGGCCGCGATGGCATCCTCGCGCGATGCTTTTCCATCCTGTGGGGGACGATATGACCATGGCCACCGCTTCCCCGCAGACCCGATCGAGCTGGTTCCAGCGGTTTCTGCTTCCCGGCTTTGCCTTCAAGGCCGTGGTGATCGGCGGCGGCTATGCCACCGGCCGCGAGCTGGTCGAGTTCTTCATGCCCAGCGGCCCGTGGGGCGGCATCGCCGCGATGGTGCTGGCGATGGCGATCTGGAGCGTGGTGTGCGCGATCACCTTCGCTTTCGCGCGCGCCAGCGGCGCCTATGATTATCGCAGCTTCTTCGAGCGGCTGCTCGGGCCGGCCTGGATTGTCTTCGAGATCGCCTATGTGCTGTTCGTGATCCTGATCCTCGCCGTGTTCGGCGCGGCAGCGGGGGCTATCGGCACCGCGGTGCTGGGAATGCCGGCGATCGTCGGCACGCTGGCGCTGGCCATGGCGATCGCGCTGGTCGCGACTTTCGGCAACAGCTCGGTCGAGCGGCTGTTCAAATATGTCTCGTTCCTGCTGTACGGCGTCTATGCGCTGTTCGTCGTGCTGGCGCTGAGCAGGTTCGGCGGCCCGATCTCGGAGAAATTGGCGCTGAGCGTTCCGGCCGATGGATGGGCGATCGGTGGCCTAACCTATGCGAGCTACAATGTCGTTGGCGCAGTGGTCATCCTGCCGATGCTCCGCCACCTGACCAGCCGGCGCGACGCCGTGGTTTCCGGGCTCATCGCCGGCCCCTTGGCGATGCTGCCGGCTTTGCTGTTCTTCGTCTGCATGAGCGCCTTCTACCCGGAGATCGCCCACGAGACGCTGCCTTCGGACTATATGCTGCAGCAGCTAGATATCCCGATCTTTCACTTGCTGTTCCAGTTGATGATCTTCGCGGCCTTGCTCGAAAGCGGGACCGGATCGGTGCATGCGATCAACGAGCGCATCGCGACGGTGTGGCGCACGCGGCGCGGCGCGGATCTGTCGCGCCGCGCCCGGGCGATCATTGCCTCGGTCCTGCTGGTCGGCTGCATCTTTGCCGCGGACCGGTTCGGCCTGATCGCGCTGATCGCCAGCGGATACCGGGTGCTCGCTTACACCATCCTCGCCGTCTACATCCTGCCGCTGCTTACGATCGGGCTGTACCGCCTTCTTAGCGGCGGGCCCGAAACACCCGCCGCCTGATCAGGGGCAGGTGCCGGCCGGCGGCGTCTTGCGCAGGGCCCGGCCGGACAGCAGTCCGGTGGGCTTGCCGCCCTCGACCTCGACGCCGCCATTGACGATGACATCGATCACCCCCGCCGACAGCAGTTGCGGCTCCGTATAAGTGGCGCTGGCACGGTAAGCGGCCGGATCGATGACTGCGATGTCGGCGAAATAGCCAAGACGGATATAGCCGCGCGCGGTCAGGCCGAACGTATCGGCTTCGAATCCCGTCGAGCGATGGACGAACTGGACCGGCGTCAGCACCCTCTGCGCGACCACATAATTCTGCCACAGCCGCGGGTAGCTCGCATAGCCGCGCGGATGGCCGCCATCGGCACCGTCGCTCGAGCTCATCACCCAGGGCCTGGTCATCGCCCGGACGATATCGGCCTCGTTCATGACGAACACCACGATCTCGGCATCGTCCCCCTTGAGCACGCGGATTGCGGCATCGATCGGCTCGACGCCCCAATTGGCGGCTAGTTCCGAAAGGCGCTTGCCGACGATCGCCGGCTGATGGGGGGCGCCACTGATCATGATCGCCCGGGCGAGCACCGGCGTCAGCCCGCTATCGGCGCGAATCTTCGCCAGGGCGGCGGGATCCTCGAAGCGCTCGAGCATCGCCGCCCGACCACCGTCCTGCGCCCAGCGCGGCATGATCGCGGCATCGAGCGCGGTGTTGGCGGCGGTCCAGGGATATTGGTCGGCGGTTACCTTCTGGCCCTTGGCCCGCGCCGCCTCGATCCGATCGACCAAGTCGCCCATCGGATGCGGCCCGCCCGAGACCTTGATGTGCGCGAGGTGTAGCGGCGCCCCGCTCTCGCGGCTGATGCGCAGCGCCTCTTCGAGCGAGGGCATCACGCCGACCGAGCTGTCACCCTCGTCGCGCTGGTGGGTGTCGTAAAGGCCGCCGCGCTTGCCGGCTTCGCGGGCGACGGCGATCACCTCCTCGGTCGAGGCGAAGCTCTGCGGCGCGTAGAACAGGCCGGCCGACAGGCCGATCGCGCCTTCGCACATGCCCTTGGCAGCCAGCGCCTGCATCGCCTGGAGTTCGGCGGGGGTCGGCGCGCGCGCGTCGTTGCGGAGTACGCGTTCGCGGATCGCGCCGAAGCCGACATAAGCGGCGACGTTCTGGCCGATGCCGGCCTGCTCCATCCTGTCGAACGCGGCCTTGATATCGGGTGTGCCGTCGCCGTCGACGCCGACGATGCTGGTAGTGACGCCCTGCATGACCTGCCGCGCGACCAGGCGCTTCGCGGAATCGGGCGAGGCCAACTCTTCATCGGCATGCGTATGGGCATCGATCAGGCCAGGCATGACCATCAGCCCCTTCGCGTCGAGCGTCTTCCTGGCTTGAATGCCGGCTTTTGCGGAGTCGCCGACGAAGACGATCCTGTCGCCGACGATGCCGATATCGGTGACCGTCGGCCGATTGCCGTCCCCGGCATAGACCGTGCCGTGGGCGATCAGCAGGTCCACATCGCGCTTCGGCTGGCTGCGTCCGTTTCCGGCGCCAACGAGGCAGGTGATCGCCGCGGCAGCGACGCTGGTCTTGAGCAGAGTGCGAAGCACGTGCGCGATCCTTTCAGCTAAAATGGATTGGGTGGAACATCAGAAGCGGGAACTTAGCCCGAGGAGATGGAAGCTCGCGGCCACCCACAGGATGATCAGCGCCGCGGCGACGAGCAGGATGCTGAATGCCTTGTCAGGCCATGGCGAACCGCGCTGCCACGTCCGCACCGCGTTCCATGCCGCGGCGATCGGCAGCCCGACAAAGGCAATGTCGCCGAGGATCCGGCTCGCCCAGATCGGCCAGTCGGCGGTGCCCAGCGCCTCTACCACCAGGCTGAGCACCAATGCCCAGGCGAGGAACGAGGCGAGGGCAAGCCAGGACAGCAACAGCGCCAGGCGGCGCGCGGTGCGGTCGCGCCGGGGCAGCGCCAAGGGCGCACCGTAGCGGCGCCGCGTGATCGCGCCGGCGGGCCAGGACAATGCGGCAATGGCAGTGATCGCGAGCGATACGAGGAGCAACGGCATCAGCCAGGCCGCGTCGCGATGCCAGGGCACGCGATCGAACACCATGAACGGCGAGATCTGGTTGACGCTCCAGCGCACGATCCTGCCGTTCTCGGCCACCGCGCCGAGCCGGGCATGACCATGCGCGTCCTGCCACACGAACGGCGCGACTTCGATCCATTTGCGCGGCGGCCCACCCGATATATCGGGAACCAGCGGGCGCCCATCCTGGTCGAGCCCGATCCGATACTGGCCGAGGAAGTTGCCGATATCGAGGAAGGTGGTGAATTCGGCGCGGCTGTTGAAATAGCTGCCGGCCAGCATCGCGGCGTGCACCTTGGCGGTGGGGAGTTCCACCGGCGCCGCATCGTTCGCCTTGGGGAAATAGCGGTCGGCGAACTGCTCGAACAAGGCTGCGCGGATCGATGCCGTGGCGCCGTCCTTGCCGGCGCTGTTCATCTCGATCATCAGCCCGACATTGTGCTCCGGAAATAGCCACAGATCGCCGTGGAAGTTGATCAGGTCGCCGCCATGGCCGATCGAATACGTGTCGTTGACGCGCTGTTCGTAGAAGCCCAGCGCCATACGGTTGAGGCCGGGGATCGCGCCATTGGCCGGCGTGTGCATCAACGCCGCCGTCGCCGGCCGGAGCAGGCCCGCTGCCCGATTGAGATGGGAGATCATGAACCTGGCGCCGTCCGCGCCCGTCATCGACAGTGAGCCGGCCGGGGGGACCGAGATCAGCTCGAACGGCTTGGGCTCGCCCGATGCCAAGGGATAACCCGTCGCCATCAGCGGCCTGAGCGCGGGGGGCAGCGGCTGGCGGAAGCTCGAATGACTCATGCCGAGCGGCCGAAAGATGTTGCGCTCGATATAGGTCTCGAACGGAACCCCCGATACGCGCTCGACGATATAGCCGGCCAGCGCCGTGCCATAGTTGGAATAAGCGGGCGTGGTGCCGGGTGCGAAGACGCGTTCGGGCAGCAATTGCTTGACCACGCTGCCAAGCGGCGTGACCGTGCCGCTATAGCTGAACCCGCCTTTGTACACTTCCTCGAAGCCCGGCGTGTGGGTGAGCAGATGGCGCATCGTGATCGGCTGGCCGCGGAATTCGGGAATGCGGAAATCGATATAGCGATTGACGTCGGCATCGAGGTCGATCTTGCCGCGCTCGACCAACTGCATCACCGCGGTCCAGGTGAACAGTTTCGAGGTCGAGCCGACCCGGAACAGGGTGGTCTCGGGATCGACCTTCCGGCGCGAGGCGATATCGGCATAGCCATAGCCGCGCCGGGTCAGCACCTGGCCATCCTTGACGATCACCACGACCGCGCCGGCAATGTCGTCGCGCCCGAGCATATAGGGCACGAAGCCGTCGAGCCAGGCATCCGCATCCGTCTTAGTCAGCGCGCCGGTTCCGGCGGGGACGGCCGCCGGCGCGACCCCGCGCGGCAACACCGCCGGCGAGGTCAGGCTCTGCGGCGGTGCGGGGGCATTGGCATGCGCGCCGACCGCGGCCAGGGCTCCCAGAAGCATCATGGTCATCCAGTTGCGCACGCCTGTCCCCTTTATGCGGCCAAGGCCTTGGCCAGCTTATACCGAAATCTAGCTTGAATATCTATATGTGCAATCTTTTTCTAAAACGGAAATTTATTATTGATATTTGCCCGATAGCGAGGAACAAGCGCAGGCGAGGCTATGACGACGTGTGGCCTGGGGGAGTGTGATGACTTTTCAACCGGATATTGCCGTGATCGGTGCGGGCATCGCCGGCTCGTCGATCGCCTCGCATCTCGCGGCACACCGCAAGGTCCAATTGTTCGAGATGGAGGCCCAGCCGGGCTATCATTCGACTGGTCGCTCGGCGGCGATCTTTTCGGAAGCCTATGGCAATGAGACGATCCGCGCGTTCACCCGCGCCAGCCGCGATTTCTTCTACGCGCCGCCGGCGGGATTCGCTTCCGCGCCTCTGGTGACGCCCCGCCACGTGCTGGTCACCGCGCGGGATGGCCAGGAGGATGCGCTCGATCACTTCACCGAACTTGCGCGCGCCGCCGGTCATGTCGAGCCTGTCTCGATCGACGCGGCACTGGCGCTGTGCCCTATCCTGCGACGTGAGGTCCTGTCCGCCGCGGTGCTGAGCACCAGTCCGGCCGATATCGATGTCAACGAGCTCCAGCAGGGTTACCTGCGCCTGTTTCGCCAGCACGGCGGGGTCGCCACCATGGCATCGGAGATCGTCGGGCTGGAGCGCGACGCACAGGGCTGGCGGATTCTAACGGCGAACGGCGAATTCCGCGCGCCGATCATCGTCAACGCCGCTGGCGCCTGGGCCGGGGAGATCGGCATGCTCGCCGGCGCGACCGATATCGGGCTGCAGCCGCTCAAGCGCACGGCATGCCTGATCGACCCTCCTGTCGGGCACGACATCTCCGCCTGGCCGATGCTGCTCGACGTCGAGGAGGAATTCTACCTCAAACCCGATGCAGGCATGCTGCTATTGTCGCCCGCGGACGAGTCCGTCGCCGAACCTTGTGACGCGCAGCCAGACGAACTCGACATCGCAATCGCGGTCGATCGCCTCGAGCGGGCCACCACCCTCAAGGTGCGCCGCATTGCCAGTAAATGGGCCGGCCTGCGCTCGTTCGTTGCCGACAGGTCGCCAGTCATTGGTTTCGATCGCCAGGCGCAGGACTTCTTCTGGTTCGCGGCGCTGGGTGGCTACGGAATCCAGACCGCGCCCGCCTCGAGCCGGATCGCGGCGGGACTGATCCTCGGGAATGCAGGCGAGCGTGATCTCGATGACTTCGGCATCGAGCGCTCGGTGATGAGCCCAGACCGGCTCGTATCGGAAGCTGCGATCCGCACGTGATTGGTTTTGCGCTGATTGACGATCTCGACGCCTGTGCTTGCGGACGCGCGGATCATTCAGATCGGAACGCACCATCGGGTTGTCTTCCGCGTGCGGGTGCGATAGTTGCGACTCGTTCGCATTAACCTATGTTCGGTCATGCGCACGCGAAGCGGGGAGGAGCCATCCCGCAGAACGGAATGGCAGCGAGGCGTGACCAAGAAGGCGAACTCCCTCGAACAATTCCTCTCCTACCGGACCGAGTTGCTGCGATACGCGACGCGCCTCGTCGGCGACCGTGGTGAGGCCGAAGACGTGGTGCAGGAAGCGTGGCTGCGTTTCTCCGAGACTGCATCGAGCCAACCGATCGATGAACCACGCGGCTATCTGCACAGGATCGTGAGGAACCTCGCATATGACGGACGGCGCAGCCAGGCGCTCAGGGCGCGCTACTTCATCGAGAACGCCGATGCCGAGGCCGCGGCGGTCTCACTCGATCAGCCAAGCGCCGAATCGCGCCTCATCTCGAGCGAAGAACTCCGTATTGTGCTGGAAGCGCTGGAGGCCATGCCCGAGAGGATGCGCATCGCCGTGGAGATGCACCGTTTCGCAGGCGCCAAACTCAAGCACATCGCAGCGCGCCTCGACGTATCGGTCACGACTGCACATCATTTGGTGGCCGATGGGATCGAGCGATGCCGGGCGCGGCTGAGACGGCGACCTCCCGAATGACTACTGCGGGCATTGTCCGAAAATATCCTACTCCCATTCGTCTAAAAGATAAGGGTCCGTGACCAGTAGGGTGATCGACGGGGGGAAAGAAAAGCGATGACCGGATCGGCCGACGCGGCTGGCAAGGGAGGCTTCGGCGCCGATCGCGAACGGGCCGACAGGGAGGCGACCGATTGGCTGATCCTGCTGCAGGACGATCCGCGCAACCGCGAACTGCGCGCGCGTTTCGAAGCCTGGTTGCACGCCGCGCCGGACAATGCCGCCGCATGGGCCGAGACGCGTCATGTCTCCAGTGCGATCGTAGCGACGCCGCCGGTGCATCGCGCCGAATGGGCCGATCTGGCGCGCGCGCAATCGGAGAATCTCGTCGATAGCCAAACCGCTAGACTGCGGCGCGGTACACGACAGGCGGCACGGCGCTGGGGCCTCGGCGTCTCGGCAGCTGCCGCAGCATGTGTCGCTATCGTAGCCGGCCCCGAATTGCTACTGGTGCTGAGTGCCGACGCGACCGCGCGGGCCGGCGAGATCAGAACCGTCCATTTGGACGACGGCAGTACGGTCCGGCTTGCCGCTGGCGGAGCCCTCAAGGTCGATTTTGCGGGGGGGCGCCGGCATGTCCAGCTCCTGCGCGGCAATGCCTTTTTCGATGTGGCGCATGATGCCGCTCATCCGTTCCGTGTGAGCACCGGGGATGCAGCGGTCACGGTCCTTGGCACTGCCTTCGAAGTCCGAGCCGAGGGAGACGGCGCTGCCGTTGCCGTGCGGCGCGGGCAAGTGAAGGTCGATTGCAGTCCCGGGCAGCGCACTGCCGAGTTTCTCACCGCCGGACAGGCAGTGAAGCTCGACTGTAAGAGCACCCCCAGGCGAAGCAGCATCCGGCCGGTCCGCATTGCCGCCTGGACCCAGGGGCAGTTCATCGCGGACGATCGCTCGATGCGCGAGACCATCGACGCCATCCGGCCGTGGTATCGCGGCCTCATCATTGCGCGGGGGGCGGAGCTCGATCGGCGGCGGGTTACCGGCATCTACGATCTTCGGCATCCCGACCAGGCGCTCGGCGCCCTTGCACAGGCGCACCAGGCAAGCGTTACCCGCGTCATGCCCTGGATCACGATATTCTCGACCAACTGAGCCAGCTCGGCTCTCCCGCTTTTCGCATCCCTCCGCAAAAACTTCCGAAAAACTCGCGGCACCATCCGTCGAATAGATAGGGATACATGCGAATGATTCGCATTTGCATGTTGAGCAACCTTGAAATTGAGACGGATGGGGGAAAGTGTGCGTTTGGGGGTAAGGTATTCTGCGGTTCCGGCCAGGCGCGGATCGACGCTGGCATTCATGTTTCTCGCAACCACGGCAATGAGCGGATTTGTCGGAGCGCGTGCGGTCCATGCGCAAGTCGCCCCTCAGGCCGGCTTTAGCATCCCGCCGCAGGCATTGGGCGATGCGCTCGCCGACTTCGGCCAGCAATCGGGCTTGCAGATCAGCGCCGATGCCGAACTGGTCCGAGGCATCGATTCTCCCGGCGCCTCAGGACAAATGTCGCCCGCCCAGGCCTTGGCTCGGCTCCTCGCCGGCTCGGGCCTGACCTACCGGATCAACGAGAGGGTCGTGACCCTCGTACGCGCGTCCCAAGTCCTAGGCGCTGACGACCAGCAGACGATCGTGACCGAGGCGTTGCGCGTCGAGGGTGCGGCCGGCGCGCGAGAAACCGGCGACGAGCGCGACGGCAATCGGCGCGACGACGTCTATGCGCTCGATTCCTCGACGAGCTTCGCCGGCAGGGCGGAAGTCGAGCGCTATCGCGGCGTCAGCCCCTCAGACATGTTGAAGGGCCTCGTCAACGTCTTCAGCGGCGATGCGCGCAACAGCGGCGCGCTCGATCCCAGTATCCGCGGCATCCAGGGGCCTGGGCGCGTGCCCGTCATCATCGACGGCAGCGAGCAGGCGCTCACCGTCTGGCGCGGCTATAACGGCGCCAGCAATCGCAGCTATATCGACCCCAGCCTGATCGCGGGCGTCCAGGTGCTTGCCGGGCCAGTCTCGGATCGTGGCGTTCGTGCCTCGATCGGCGGCGCAGTGGTGGTGAACACCCTCGACGCCGACGACATCCTGAAGTCCGGCCAGACATTCGGCGTCGAACTCCATCTGGAAGGCGGCAACAACTCGACCGATCCGCGGCTGCCGACGTTGCTCACCGGCCAGGACTATCGGACGGTGCCCGGTTTTCCGGGTTCGCCCGGCACGCCCGGTCTGCCGACTACGCCGCTCACCGATCCCTCGCTGCGCATCACGCCGGGTCCGAAGAGCGACAATGATTTCCTCTCGCTGGGCGATCGCGCGGCGCGGATCGCGGTTGCCGGGCGGGTAGGGGATTTCGATCTCTTCGGCGCCTATGCCTATCGCGAGCGCGGCAATTATTTCGCGGGGACAGGCGCCGCCGGCTATTACTCGCAAGAGGGCCTCGGCACTCGGCCGGACACGTTGCTTCGGCAGCTTGCGCTGGAGTTCGAGCCTGGCACCGAGGTGCCGAACACCTCCAGCAAGCTCGAATCCGTGTTGCTCAAGGGCACGTGGCGGATCGCCGACGACCAGTATCTGCAGCTCGGCTTCCGCGACAGCAGCTCGACCTATGGCGAGATCATGCCCTCGCGGATCAGTCTCGCGACCGGGGTGGGCAACGTCCAATGGCCGCTCAGCCATGTCGATACGCGAGCCTATACCGCCGAGTATAAATGGCAGCCGGAGAGCCGATGGATCGACCTCAAGGCCAATCTCTGGGCGACGGATACCGCGAGCCATACCTATACCGCCGGCGGCTTCCCCAATTTCGCCTCGTTCGACGATCCGATCCTGCGCAATACCGCGATCAACAATTCGCAGAACGACCGGTACGGCTTCACCGCCAGCAACAAGTTCGGGTTGTCGTCGCGTCTCGATCTCACGCTTGCCGGCGACTGGCAGCATGAGAAGCTGACCTCGAGCGATCCCTATACCGGCAAGTTCGACGGCTGGCGCCAGTTTCCGCGGGCCGGCCGGCGCGAGGAGTACAGCATCCGGCTCGACACCGAGTGGCGGCCGACGAGCTTCCTCAAATTCAATGCGAGCGTGGTGCACTCGGGATATTGGGCGGTCGACGATTTCCTGAGCAGGCAGATCGCCGCCGGGAATTCCAGCCAGTTCACTGCCTTCGGCGTGACCCGCTACGAATCGACCTATCGCACCGAGCAATTCGGCGCGGATGCCTATGAGGCCATTCTCCGGGAGCAGTTCGCCGAACTGGCCGAGTTCGAGCCGGAGCTCGTCGAGTTCCTCATTGCCGACGGGCTCGCGCAATATAATGCGAACCCCTTTCCGATCATCACCGATCACAAGGGGCCGGACTGGACCCCGGACGCCAACGGCAAATTCCACCGGGCCGACAATGTCTGCCTGAACGGGACCATCGCCGCGATTCCCGGATATAGCGGTTTCTGCGCACTCGGCGGTGTCACCGAGCCCTTCACTGCCGAGGCCAGGCGCAACAGGGGGTCGGCATGGGCCCCGTCCTTCTCCGCGACTGCCTATTTCAGCGGGAGCAGCCGGGCCTATCTTCGCTATGCCGAAGCCTATCGCTTCCCGAGCCTGTTCGAGAGCACGATCGGCTTCTCGGCATCCTGGAATCCGCTGGCGGACCTGAAGCCCGAGCACAGCCATTATTATGAAGCCGCGTTCATCCAGGATCTGCGCGACCTTTTCGGGCTGCGACAAAACGACCAGCGGGCCGATCTCAAGCTGACCTATTACAACAACCGCACGACCGACGTGATCGAGCGATCGACCCAGCTCCAGTTCACCAATATCGACAAACAGGTCATCGCCGGGTTCGAGTTGCAGGCCCGATACGACAGCGGCCGCTTCTTCACCGAGCTCAGCGCCGCGCACATGACGACCAACAAGGTGTGCGACGAGAGCGTGGCGATCACGCGCGATGCCCTGCAGGGCCGCGTGCCCGACTGCGTCAAATACGGGTTCGGCGGCGGTTACCTGCTCACCCAGGCGACGCCCGAAGACTCGGTAAACTGGACGGTCGGCGGGCGCTTCCTGGAGAAGCGGCTCGAGATAGGCGGGCGGCTGATCTGGTACAGCGGCTACGACAACCCCCAGCTCGACACCTTCCTCAACGGCGGCGAGGACGTCGCGATCCCGGGCTATGCGCTCAACATCCCCTATACCTGGGGCGAGATCCTGACCTTCGACGCCTATGCGCGCTTCCGGCTCAACGACCGCTTCAGCGCCGAGCTGGTCGGGACCAACCTCAACAACCGCTTCTATGTAGACCCGCTGACCCGGACGCTCAATCCAGCGCCCGGCCGCACGGTCAGGCTCAGCCTGACGGGTCGGTTCTAGTGAAGGAGATTCAGGGTCGCCGCCGATCCACATCGTCCCGGAAAAGACACGGGAGCGGCGACGGACCCTGGATGATCGCGCCCGAATGGTCGGGCGCGCCAACAGCAGGAGCATTATCATGAACATGTCACGTCTCAAGCTGATTTCCATGGCCGGGCTTGCCGCACTCGCCTGGAGCGGGGCCGCCCATGCGCAGATCGCGGGTGGAACGAGCGACGGCACCAAGGTCAACGTCGGTCCGAGCACCGTGATGGGGGGGCCGCATGTCCCCAATCGCCCGGGGATCGGCGTGCCGAACACCAACCTCACCACCCGGGTCGACTTCCAGGGCCTGCAGGCTTCGGTGGGCTCGGATCCCGTCACCGGCGTCAGCACCGTTTCGGCCGTCACCGGCACCATCACCGATCATAGCCAGTTCGGCCGGTTCGATTTCGCCAAGGTCGGCACTGCCAACCTTTATTTCGGCGAATGGACACAGACGGGCAGCGCCACGGCCGGCGACCACACGGTCTATTATGTCGGTGACGATGGCGGCACCACCACCCGCCCGAGCCCGGGCACGGCCACTTATTCGGTCAAGGGCATCAGCGATTATGCCACGAAGGGCATTCTGAGCGGCACCTTCACCGCCAATTTCATCGGCACCAATTCCGGGACGTTGACCGGCAGCGTCACCAACGGAAGCCATACGGTGAACATCGGAACGGCCGTCATTTCCGGGATCAACTTCTCCGGAAGCGGCGCGTCGGTGACGCCGTCGAGCGGTCCGTCGGTGTCCGGTGGTTCGGTCAGCGGTCGCTTCTATGGAGCAGGCGCACCGGCCCTCGCCGGCATCGCGACCTTTGCTGGCAATCGTCAGTACGACACTGCCTTCGGCGGCACGAAGAACTGATCCTCTGCGCAATGCCAAAACGGAACAGAGGGTCCTCGGACCCTCTGTTTTCGGCCCGTCCCGCTGTACAATATTGCGGAGCATTTCTTTTCCGTGACCACCGGCTTCCTTGCCATTCGGCGCCGCCTACTGGGCATGCTGTTCCTAGCCGGGGCTGCGGCCGTCTGCGCGCCCGCGGACGCGCAGACCGTTGGCGGCCAGGACACTCGCCTGCGCCTCGACCAGGGCATCGACCGGCGCTCCGCCGATCGCGAGGCCCGGCTGCTCGACGATGCCGACGACCTGAGTGCCCCGCCAACATCGATCGAGATCAACGGCACGACCTATACCGTGAGCAATGACGTGAACGAGATGGGGCAGGCACTTTATGTCTCGGTGATGCGGCGGGTATGGCCTGACGTGCGCCGCTTCCTGAAGGCATATCTGGCACTCGAGGCGCACGATCCGATGCTGGTGCTCTATGCCAAGGGGGCGCTCGCAAGACAGGCAGGGGATCTGCGCGCGGCGGAGGGACATTATCGTGCGATCGTCGATATCCGGGCCGACTTCGTGCCCGGGCAGCTCGAACTGGCGCGCATTCTCTTCGAGAACCGCAAGGACCGCGACGCGCTGCGCGCGTTCCGGCAAACCCGCGCGGTTCTCGCGGCGCAGGGCGATCAGGCGGCGGGGGTGGTGCGGACGGTCGACGACTTCCTTCGCGCGCTGGAGCAGCGCCGCGGGTGGCAGGGCTATTTCGCCATCGGGCCGGGCTATAGCAGCAATCTCAACCAGTCGTCGGCGGGCTATGCGTGCCTTCTCGCTGCCGATGACGGGACCTGCCTGATCGATCGCACCATGCCCGCGCCGATCAAGTCTGCGGGCATCAATTTCGAGGGCACGATCAACCGCCGGGTGCCGCTGGGCGGCAACTCGGGGATATCGGGCCGCGCGCTGGTCTTCGGCGACATCTATCCCGGGAATGGCGATTTCAGCCAGGCAACGCTCACGACGCAGCTCGGCTATGACTATCGCACCGCCAAAGCGAGCCTGACGCTGTCGCCGACCTTCGATCTCGGCACATTCGGACCCGAGGTGCTTTATGGCGCAACAGGGTTCCGGGCCGAAGCCATGTACACCCTGTCGCGGGCGCTGGCCGTTCGTATCGAAGCCAGTCGCAAGACGCTCCGGTATCGGCAGGCTGCCTATGCGGTGCACGATGGCGGATTGACCGAGGCCTATCTCACCGGCTGGTACGCGCTTCCGAAGGGATGGACCCTGTTCGGCGGGCCGGACTTTCTCGACAAGAACGCCGATGATCCGGCCGATGGCTACCGGCAGTACGGCGCTCGCGTCGGCCTCAACAAGCAGTTCGGCGCGGCCATCAATGTTCTGCTCATCGCCTCGTATCGCGTCCGCGACCAAGATGCCTATAGCGCGCTTCTCGAGGCGAAGCGCCGGGATCGGGAGCAGAACTATACTGCGATCCTCAAAATCCCCGCGCTCAAGTTCGCGAAGCTGATGCCGAGCCTGCTGGTCCAGCACAATCGCGTGAACAGCAATGTCGGCTGGCTCTATTCGTACCGGCGGACGACCGCGAGCATGAGGCTGGAATATGCCTTCTAGCGCTGTCCTTAACCGGCGCATGACGCTGTCCCCGGCGCGGCCCGGCGACACGCCGTCGCGAGCTATTCCGCGCCCATGCGACGCAGTTCGGGCTCCGAATTCGGGTGGCTATCGGCCCCCGCGATCCTCCAGGGCTTTCGGCTTGGGCGGAACCCTGCTGCTGTTCAGCGTGGCGCTGTATGGATTTTTGCTGGTCTTGCAATCTCCCCTGGTGCGCGTCTCGCCCGCTTCACGTCAGGCGGTCGCGTTCGAGCTTGCTTCCATACCGGTCGCGCCACCCGCGCCCCCCGTCGAACAACCGCCCGGGGCAGTGCAGCACCAACAGGAAGCTTCCAGCGCCCAGCCGAAATCCCGGCTGCAGCCGCTTGAAGCCGTGTTGCCGGCCCCAATGTCGCAACCTGCGGATATTGCCGCCGACGGACAGGCATCCGATCCTTCGTCCAGCGATGCCCGGGCCGTGGAGCAGAGCACCGCGCCACCGGCAGTCGCCAAGGTCGGCACGACCGTTGCCGCGCGGAGCAACGCGGCCGCTGCCGAACAGGCGGCGGCGGCAAATTGGCAGAGCGCGTTGCTGGGGCACCTGAAAGGTTTCCTGCGCTATCCGCGCCAGGCGCAGAGCGCCAGGCAGGAAGGGGTCACTCTCGTGTCGGTCACCGTCGATCGGCAGGGCAAGCTTCTGTCCGCCCGCGTCGTGCGCGGCAGCGGCTACCCGATTCTCGACGGCGAAGCGCTCGCGACCGTGCGGCGCGGCTCGCCGGTCCCGCCGCCCACATCGGAGATTCGTGGCGATCCCGTCACGGTCTCCATCCCCATCCAGTTTTCGCTTCGGCGATGACATTTGCCATTTTCGACCAGACCGGGAAGGAAAACTCCATGACCACGACCACCACGCTCGATGCGCCGAACGCGGCAGAGGCGAGCCGGGCAAAGCGGCTGAAGGCGAACACCCAGGCCGTACACCAACGGCTCGACAACCGGATCATGGCGGGCGAGCCCTTCCGCGATCGGGATCGCTACGGCCTGTTTCTCGAGGTCCAGTACCTGTTCCACCGCGATATCGAAGCACTCTATCGGCATCCTGCGCTTCGGGCGGTGTTACCCGACCTGGAGGGACGCCGCCGTCTCGCTCCGATTCGTCAGGATCTCGCCGATCTGGGGCGGGGAGTACCCGATGCGGATCGCGCGCCGGCGTTCGGCGGCGGGGACGTGGATCTGCCGACGGCCTTCGGCTGGCTCTACGTGGCGGAGGGCTCGAACCTGGGCGCGGCTTTCCTCTACAAAGCGGCCGCAGCGATTGGCCTCGACGCGGGCTTCGGAGCGCGTCATCTTGCCGGGCATCCCGATGGACGCGCGCAGCATTGGCGGGAATTCACTGCGGCGCTCGATGCGCTCGGCCTTACGCCCGAAGAGGATGCACGTGTGATTGCCGGTGCCGAAGCTGCCTTTGTCCGCGTGCATGGCCTGGTCGATGCCGCATTCGCCTGATCCGTCGCCGATGGGCCCGCTAGGGCATCTGTCCCGGGCTGCCTGGCTGGTGCTGGGGTTCGTGTTCGTTGCGCTCGGGTTGATCGGCGCTTTGCTGCCGCTCATGCCGACGACGATCTTCCTCATCCTCGCCGCGGGCTGCTTTGCGCGCTCCTCGCCTCGGCTTGAAGCATGGTTGCTCGATCATCCGCGCTTCGGACCGACGCTCCGCGCCTGGCGCGAGGACGGTGCGATCGGTCCGCGGGCGAAAATCATGGCCTGTTCGGGCATCGCGCTGGGGTATGCGCTATTCTGGTGGGGCGCGCGACCGAGCGTCGCGATCGATCTGATCGTCGGCGTGGTGATGGCTGGCTGCGCCGCTTTCATTGTCAGCCGGCCTTCGCCCCGTCTCGCAGACAGTAATAGGTCTGAGGAAGGAAGTATCTAAAGCATCCCGGAGGGCAGTGGCTTAACGGGCAAAAACCTTGTTCATGAAGGTCGCCCCGCGATCGATGCGGTGACGCAAGACATGGGAGCGTTCTCGACGACAACTCACGATTCTTGTTCGGCTCAACCGAGGCCGGCGTGGCGCTCCAAGCCCGCATCAGCACCGCGTTGGCGTGGCTGAAGGCGCCGAGTTGCCCCTGCAGGTCATATGCCCACTTCTCGCCATGGAAGGTTGTTCCGGAACCGCCAGATTAAAGCTGACGGCTCGGACGCGGACGGTAACGGCATTCTCTTGCGCGCAGACCTTCACAAACTTTTCGATGCCGACCTGCTCGCGATCGATCCGGCGGATGGTGCGGTGTGGCTGCACTCATCCTGCCGAGAGGAGTACGAAGAGCTTCGGGGATGCCCGCTACGATGCGGCGAGCGGGGTGGCACTCGAGGCCTTCGCGGAGCGATGGTCAACGCGCTTCCAAGGCTAAATTCGCGGCCTACCAACCTCGCCAGTTTAAACGAATGGTGGTCACGTGAATGAAAGGCTGTTTCGGGAAGTCGCGCTAGGACGTTGAATGTCTGACTCTGAGCCTTCGGACCTCGCAAACTTCCTGAACGAATGTCCGCTTCGCTGCGCAGCACTCCCAGTACATGCCAGGCGACTCCTCCGCTTGCAGCGCAAGCGGAGGAGGGTGTATTCAAGATCAGTAGTGCCGATCTCAACCTCAGCGCGTCAGAAGCCGTGAGCGAGGTCGGTCGACGTCACATGGTCTAGCGTGCCGGAGAGCACGCCGCTGGCGTCGAGTAGTCCGGCCAGCGGCGACAAGTGGCCCGTATAGGAATTGCCGGCGACGATATTGACCTGACTGGCGTTGCTTACCCCGAGCAGTGCGACCGATCCTCCGAAGCTGAGCTTGAGGACGAGGTCGTTGACGCCATCATTGTTGACGTCCTGGATCTTGCTGCTGCTCAGGGTCACACCATGGTCGAGCACGATCTGGTCCTCAGTGGTGTTGAAATCGTACACAGTGTTCTGGCCGTCGAGCCAGCTGAAGTGGAAGCTGTCGGCGCCTGCGCCGCCCCACAATTTATCTTTGCCCAGCCCGCCGAACAACGCGTCGTTGCCGTTGCCGCCGCGCAACTCGTCATTGCCCAGGCCGCCGTACAGTTTGTCATTGCCGTCACCGCCGTCGAGCTTGTCGTCGCCAAGGCTGCCGTCGAGCAGATCGTGCCCTCCAAGGCCGACGAGCTTGTCGTTGCCGAGTCCGCCCCACAACGTGTCCTCGCCTCCGGTGCCGTTGAGCGTGTCGTTATGGGAGGTGCCGATGCGCGTCACGCCATCGGCGATCCCGGTCACGGTGACGTTCACCGTCGCGGTGCTGGTGAGCCCGCCCGCGTCGGTCACCGTATAGGTGAAGCTGTCGGTCGCGGTCGCGCCGGGTGCAAGTGCATCGAACGCATCGGCTTCGGCGACATATCGCAGCGTCTGATGCGCCGCGTCGAACACGACATGGCCGAGCGTGCCTGAAGCGTTCACCGCGCTGATCGACAGCGGTTGCCCCTCGGGATCGCTGTCGTTTCCGAGCAGCGTCGTCCAGAGGTTCGCCGTGGTCGCATCCTCGTTGACCGCAATTGCATCACCGTGCGCTGCCGGCGCCTGGTTGGGGTGATCGTCGTTGAGGATGGTGCCGGTAGCGGTGTCGTCGTCGACGACGAGGTCGCCGCTGAGCGGATAGAGCCGGACCGAGAGCACCTCATTGGCCTCGATCACGGTATCGCCCTTGACCGCGACGGTGATCGTCTTGCTGGTCTCGCCGTCGGCGAAGTCGATCGTCCCGGCGAGCACTGCGTCGTCGGCGAGGTCGCCGAGCGAGGCGGTGCCGTCGAGGTCGACGCCATATTCGACGCTGGCCGCACCGGTGGTGCCGCCGGTGCGGGTCACGGTGAAGACGAGATTGCGGATGCCGCCATCGCCCTCGACGACGCTGGCGTCGCCGATGCTGAGATGGCCGGGCAGCACGTCGTCGTTGAGGATGGTGCCGGTAGCGGTGTCGTCATCGACGACGAGGTCGCCACTGAGCGGATAGAGCCGGACCGAGAGCACCTCATTGGCCTCGACCACGGTGTCGCCCTTGACGGCGACGGTGATCGTCTTGCTGGTCTCGCCGTCGGCGAAGTCGATCGTTCCGGCGAGCACCGCGTCGTCGGCGAGGTCGCCAAGCGAGGCGGTGCCGTCGAGGTCGACGCCATATTCGACGCTGGCCGCGCCGGGGGTGCCGCCGGTACGGGTCACGGTGAAGACTAGATTGCGGGTCCCGCCGTCGCCCTCGACGACGCTGGCGTCGCCGATGCTGAGATGGCCCGGCAGCACGTCGTCGTTGAGGATGGTGCCGGTGGCGGTGTCGTCATCGACGACGAGATCGCCGCTGAGCGGATAGAGCCGGACCGAGAGCACCTCATTGGCCTCGATCACGGTATCGCCCTTGACGGCGACGGTGATCGTCTTGCTGGTCTCGCCATCGGCGAAGTCGATCGTTCCGGCGAGCACCGCGTCGTCGGCGAGGTCGCCAAGCGAGGCGGTGCCGTCGAGGTCGACGCCATATTCGACGCTGGCCGCGCCGGTGGTGCCGCCGGTACGGGTCACGGTGAAGACTAGATTGCGGGTCCCGCCGTCGCCCTCGACGACGCTGGCGTCGCCGATGCTGAGATGGCCGACGGTGTCGGCAAGATAGACGTCATCGGAGATCAAAATCTCTTTCATGGCTGCAATTCCTTTAAGTAATCGCGCAAGCGCGAAATGGAATGGATACGCGAATCACAAGCTAGATCGTGGATTCGGCTACAGCCGGAGTATGACATCCTTGTTTCTGGTATTGTTGGTTGCTGTTGTTCGCTTTTGTATATTAATGGCGTATTTTGTACATTATTGATATATTTTGTCTTTTATTGGGTTTTTCTTGTACATTGTTGAGGGGTTTTGTGCGATCTTGGCGCCGGCTCCGATCAATCCCAAAAGTCAGCGTCCTGGCGCGCCGCGCCGCAGTCGATACACGGAGGAGGCGCTTCCGCGAGTGTCGTCCGCTCTTCAGAATCCGGATGGCCGCTTTTTACCCGCGGTGCTTGGGTATTCCCGGCAGTCCTTGCCGACGCGCGGCGCACAATGTTTCCGGTGGAGCGCTCCACGATACGGGGGCGTGCGCGACGCATGGAGCGGCCTCGTGATTCCCCTAGGTGAGCGAATCACAAGACCATTCATGTCACACTAACGTCCCAGACGAGTGGTCTAAGCGAGCAGTGCTTCGACTCAATGCGAGTGTTCATGCCTGGTCCCAACCGGATCAATTTCCTGAGCCTCATCTGCTCGTGTGTCGGCCATGCCGTCATAGTGGGCGGCATCATCTATGGTCTGTCCGACCAGCCCCCGGAGAAGCCTGGATTGAAGGACATGCGCTCCCCGCTGGTCGTGGAACTCATCCCGCTCGGCCCAGCGGAAGGCGCGCTGCATAATCCGATCAGGAGCGAGCGTCCCAGAACGCCTGCTGCAGCGCCGTTGGAGGGCAGACGCCGAGCCGCGCAGCCGGTGCGTCTCATCGCTTTCGTGGCGCCCCCGTCCAAATCTGCCGGCGAGGGGATCGCAGTGGCGACGTCTAGCGAAACAGCGGGCTATCGCGGGGGACCGAGTCCGTCCGACTTCAGCGACTATCAGCGGCGGCTCTATCAAGCCCTCGCGGCGGTCAGTCGCTATCCGGCGGAAGCGCGCCGCCTCAGCCTCTCCGGCGTCACGCGGCTCGCCTTCAAGATTGACCGCCCGGGCAAAGTCCTCGACAGCTGGATCCAGGACAGTTCGGGTTCGGAACTGCTCGACAATGCGGCGCTCGAGGCGCTCGAGCGAGCACAGCCGCTGCCTCCCATTCCCGCCAGCCTCCCATCCCGGATGGATTTCGTGATCGAGATCGACCTCTCGGTCATGCAGCGCAATGCAAGCTGGTCGGCCGGGCCGAAGTGACTCATTCCGAAGCGGGCGCGCTCAGTCCATCCGATCGGAGCGCCGTGGCGAATTCCGGTCCGCGTGATACCCTGATCGGGTTGCTCGTCTCGACCTATCCGGATCTCAAGCGGCAGCTCACCAGCCGGCTCGGATCCGCGGATGCGGCCAACGAAGCACTGCAGGACACGTATGTGCGACTGCTGCGCACCGAAATCCAGGGAGAATTGCGCAATCCGCGCTCGTACCTGATCAGCATGGCCCTCAATATCGCCAGCAATCGCAGGCGATCGGAGGCGCGGCATTTGTCCGCGGCGGACATAGCGGAACTCCTCGAGATCGCGGACGACGATCCCGGGCCGCTCCGCATCGCCGAAGCGCGGTCCGACCTGGCTGCGGTGGAGCGTGCGTTGCAGGCCCTGCCGCCTCGCCGCCGCGCGATGTTCCGCTGTTTCTGGGTCGAGAACGCCGACTATCAGAGAATCGCATTGAATTTCAACGTGTCGGAGAGGACTGTTCGTCACGAGCTGCTGCTCGCGACGCGCTATCTCCATGGAGCGACGGAAGAAACTTTCGTTGCAGACTTGCAAAAACGCTTGCTTCAAGTGTCCCCTCAATAGGGACTTCACGATGAGCACGCGCGGCGCGCTCCCCCAGGAGCTATTGGACGGCTATTGAGAATGACGCAACGGAGCGGCTGGACGGATTCTGAGCTCGCGCGCTTACGCCTCGAGGGCCTGGATCACCTCAATCGCCTCCATTCCGGCGAGGCGACCGACCACGACGCCGCCGCATTCGTAGCGTGGCGCAGTCAGAGCCGTGCTCATGAGGAAGCCTTTCGCGCGGCGCTGCGCCTGCGCGGACTCGTGCGCGTCGTCGAGACACAGGCGGTCGCGATGCCGGACGATGCGAAAATCGTCGCCTTCGCCGCGCCGGCGCGACCGCATCTCAATCTCGGGCGCCGGCATTTCTTCGGCGGTGCGATCGCGGCTTCGGTGGCGGGGGGCGCGTTGCTGTTCGGGCGGACGCTCGATCTGCTGCCGAGTGCGGGCGAGGCGATGGCCGACTATCGCACCGGCCCCGGCCAACGTCGTGTCGTCGCACTGGCGGGCGGTGCGAGCGTCGATCTCAACACGCGCACCGCCATCGACATGTATGCAGGCCTAGGCATGCCGGCGATCGAGCTGATCTCGGGCGAAGCGGTGCTGTCGAGCGGCAGGGCGGGGCCCGCCGCACTCGTCGCAGGCGATGGGGTCAGCGTCGTCCGCGGCGGTCGTTTCAACGCGCGACGCGACGGCGGCGACGTCTGCATCACCTGCCTCGAAGGCCAGGTCGAAGTCGCATGGGCTGGGGAGAAGCGCATGCTTCGCGCCGCCGCCGAGGTTCGTTACGACGGGTCAGGGATCGGCCCGGTCAAGCCGGGAGCAGACGCCGCGGTGCTCACCGCATGGCAATCCGGCACGCTCATCTTCCGCAACATGCCGATGCGTCAGGTCGTCGCCGAGATCAATCGCTATCGCCCGGGCAGGGTGTTTCTCGCCAATGCCGATCTGGCCGCGCGATCGCTGAGCGGAACCTATTATGTCGATCGGCTCGACGATTTCTTCAGTCAGGCCGAACTAGCGCTGGGTATCAACGTCGCACGCCTGCCGGGAAACGTCGTCGTACTGAGTTGAAGCCATTCGACGCAATAGCTGGAGACTGCAAACTGTCTCTGAAATGTAACAAAAATTTCCTGCCAGAATGCTTTGGTCGAGGTGTCCTTCAGTTGGGATCACTGCGGGGGAAGCACCAATGCTTGCGAGCCGGGCCACATCTGAAGAGCGTGTGCAGGATGGTGGAAATACCGGCGCCGTGGCCGCGCAACCGGCGCCCGCCGTGGTGGCCGAAATTCAGAACGGATTGCCGCGCCTCGATCTCTGTATGTCCGCGCTCGATCTCCGCGGCTGGCTTCTCAAATATGCGCGAAGCCTTGGCTTTTACGGCGCGCGCTACATCCAGCTCGGCCGACCGTGCTGGGGTCTCGAGGAAAGCGAGCCAGGGTGCGCGATCCGCTATCTGTCGACCTCCAGCCAGGCGGACCGGGAGGACGAGCACTGGATAGCGAGCGACCCCGCGATCGGGCGGATTCGCGGCGCGTACGAGCCTTTTTCTTGGTCGACGCGGACCGGAGCATCGCTCACGCCCCACCAGCGCGGCTGGCTGGATGGCGAGCGTGCGCGGGGCGTCGATGCCGGGCTCGTCCTCCCGGTCCAGGACAGCGCCGGTTGCCCAGCCTATCTGAGCCTGTTCGGCTTCGACGAATCGTCCATCCAGAGCCTCATAGAAAAGCGCGCGCCCGAAATGGCTTTCCTCGCCGGCCAGTTCCACGCGCTGGCCAAGAGGCTCGTGCCGATCGCCGAATGGGTCGGGCGCGCGCCGCGGCTGTCCAATCGCGAGCTCGAATGCCTTCGCCTGGCGGCGCTGGGACAGACGGTGGACGAGAGCGGCCAGACCCTTGGCATCTCGGGTCGTACGGTCGAGTTCCATCTGCGCAATTCGCTGGAGAAGCTCGGCGCGTCCAGCAAGCTGCGCGCTGTCGTGCTGGCATTCGGAGCGGGGGCCGCGGTCGCCGTTTAGCGTCCTGCTAGAGAAAGAACGGATCGCCGTCGTGCGCCTGCTTGACGAGGTGGTCGAGCGCCAGCAGACGGGCGAGCAGCGGCTCCAGCCGCGCGAGCGGCCAGGCGTTGGGCCCGTCGGACAGAGCCCGATCGGGATCGGGATGCGTCTCGAGAAACAGTCCCGCGACGCCGGCGGCGACTGCTGCCCGGCTGAGCAGCGGCACGAACCGCCTGTCGCCGCCCGAACGATCGCCGTTCCCGCCGGGAAGCTGGACCGAATGCGTCGCATCGAACACGATCGGTGCGCCCGTGGCCGCCATGACGGCGAGGCCGCGCATGTCGTTGACCAGATTGTTGTAGCCGAAGCTGGTGCCGCGTTCGCAAAGCAGGAAGCGATCGGCGTCCAGGCCCGCGGCGCCGGCCGCCCGCACGGCTTTGTCCAGAACCTGCGCCATATCGTGCGGCGCCATGAACTGCGCCTTCTTGATGTTCACTGGTCGACCCGATCGCCCGACCGCCTCGATGAGATCGCTCTGGCGGGCGAGGAAGGCGGGCGTCTGCAGCATGTCGACCATTTGTGCCACGGGGGGCACTTGCCACGCCTCGTGGACGTCGGTGAGGACGGGGAGCCCGGTCTCGGCGCGAACCTTGGCGAGGATCGCCAGTCCGGCGTCGAGCCCGGGGCCGCGGAAAGAAGCCCGTGAGGTGCGATTGGCCTTGTCGAACGACGCCTTGAAGATGACGAGGATGCCGAGCCGTTCGGCGATCGCCGCCAGCGCGGTCGCGACGTCGAGCGCCAGCCGCTCGGATTCGAGGACGCACGGGCCGGCGATGACGAACAGACGCCGGTTGTTGCCGATGTTATGACCGAGAAGCTGCATTTGCTAGACGAGGCGACGCTCGGCGAGCGCTGCCTCGACGACGACGACGTCGGAGGGATTGTTGACTTCCCAGAGGCCGCCCGGCGGATCGGAGATCTCCACCATCCGCACCGGGACGCCGCAATGGAGGAAGCGAAGCTGCTCCAGCCCCTCGACCAGTTCGAGCGGGGAAGGCGCGGCTTTGGCATATTCGGCGAGCGCGGCGCGCGTATAGGCGTATACGCCGAGATGGAAATAGATCGGTGCGTCGCTGCAGCGCTCGGGTGTGTGCGGAATCACGCGCTTCGAGAAGTAGAGCGCGTCGCCGACGCCGTCGAACACCACAGTCGTGCCGCCCGTTCGACCAAGCCGCGCTTCAGCGGTCAGACGATCGATCTGGAGGGGCGAACAGCGGATCATAGGCGTCACGACTGCGACGCGCGGCTCCGCCGCCAAGGTCTCGATGAGCAATTCGACTGCGAGCGGAGGCGTCAGAGGGGAGTCTCCCTGAAAATTGACGATGACGTCGGCGTCGATCCCCGCTTCGCAAATCGCCGACCAGCAGCGCTCGGTGCCGTTGGCACAATCGGCGGAGGTCCGGACCACCTGCGCGCCGAAGCGCCGCGCTGTATCGGCGATGCGGTCGTCGTCGGTCGCTATCCAGATCTCGGCGACGCCGCCCACGGCGCGGGCGGCTTCCCAGCTACGCTGGAGGAGGCTCTTGGCCGCGCCTTCGGCGCCATGCAGCGGCACGAGCGGCTTGCCGGGGAAACGCGACGAGGCGAAGCGCGCCGGGATGATGATCGCCGCCCGCGCAGCCCGCACGATACCGGTTCCGCCGACGAGCTTGAGCATCAGCCGATCCCGAGCCGCAGTAGATCGTGGATATGGACCAGTCCGCGAATTCGTCCGGCGAGCGTGTCGTTGACGACGAAGACCGACGTGATACGCGCTTCCGACATGATGGTCAGCGCATCGCGTGCCATCGCGCCGCCGACGAGCGTCCGCGGGCGTCTGGTCATCACCTGCCCGGCCGAACGCGATCCGAGATCCACGCCGCAGCGGCGAATGTCGCCATCGGTGATCACCCCGAGCAGCCGCTGGTGCGCGTCGACCACGCCGGCGATGCCGAAATTCCGCGCGCTGATCAGATCGAGCACCTCGCCCATCGGCGTTTCGGGACTAGCGAGCGGCAACGCGTCGCCGTGGTGCATGAAACTTTCAACCGCGACGAGATCGAGCCCGAGCCGACCGCCCGGGTGCAGCGCCAGAAGATCGGCCGCCTTGGCGCCGCGCAGCTGCATCATCGTAACCGCGAGCGCGTCGCCGAGCGCCAGCATCATCGCGGTCGAAGTTGTCGGTGATCGGCCGTAGGGACAGGCCTCGGGGCTCGGCGGAAGCAGCAGACTGATCGTCGCGCCGCTCGCCACAGGTGCATCGGGGCTGGAGGTGATCGCGACGATAGGGACGGCGAGCGCCTCCGCCCGGCGTATGATGACGCCGAATTCGCGGGTGTCGCCCGAATTGGACAGGATGACGAGCGTGTCCCCCGTGACCAGCGTCCCCAGTTCGCCATGAACGGCGTCGCCTGCGTGCAGGAAAATGCCCGGGGTTCCAGTCGAGGCGAAGGTTGCCGCGATCTTGCGGCCGATCTGGCCGGACTTGCCGAGCCCGCATAGGACCACGCGGCCCGGCGTGGTCATGAGCAGCGTCACTGCGTCGGCAAAGCCGGAGCCGAGCTCATGTGCGAGTGTCCACAGGGCCTCGGCCTCGATCGCGATGGCCCGTCGCCCCATCGCGATGATCGCGCCGGTATCCACGGCTCCGTCGGCGACCGCGTCCATTCCGCGACTTGGGCTCCCTGTGCGCAGCGAAGACGGCGCTGTCGCGGTGCTAGTTGAGGCGACCGGATGCATCGCTGGGGAAAACCACAGGTCGCGGCTCAATCGCCGGCGCGTCGTCTACCCTTCAGCGCGACGAGCAAGGGTTGCGCAATCCCCTCGGGCGGGGTGGAGACCTTCCTCCCGGCGAGAACCTCGGCGACGAGGCGATCCGCGAGCGGGTCGCCGCTGCTCCGATCGATGCGGATTCGCTCGAGCGCGCCGCCGGTGCCGATGCGGATCGAGGCGCGCATGTCGAACGTCAGGCGATGCGTGCGCCGGTCGTCGCGAAGATAAGCGTGGAGTTCGTGGGCGAGACGGCCGTAAAATTCGATGCGCTGGATCGTCGTAGGCCGGGATATCGTGATCTGCTCCCGCACGACCACGCGTCCCAGGGGGATCAGGGGGGTCGCGTCTCTCGCTTCGGGCGCGGTGATGATCGCTGCGTTCGTGCGGCTGTAGCGGGCGACCAGTCCGGTTCCGCGGAGCAGCAGACGCATCGCCTCGCGCGGGGTGTAATTGCCCCGCACCGTGCTCGACCGACGTCCCGTGGCGAGCGCGCTGTCGTAGAGCAGCTGCACGCCGGTCACCCGGAAATACTGCGCCAGCGCCGCGTCGAGCGGCTGGGCGGGAATGTCGAAGGCGGCCCGCTGGTCGGCACCGATCGTCTGCGCATGCGCAAACGTGGTCGCGAATGGCGGCATGCTGATCGCAGCAACGGCCAGACATACCGGATATTTGCCGAAAAGGGTCAGCGCGGCCATCGCCGATCAGGATAGGGCCACGAACGCCGGTTTGCGAGTTGCGGCGTGCATTGCGGGCTTGGACGGTGTTCGGTGAAACCTGAATTCCTTCAGAGCGCGGGCAAGTCAGTCGACCGGCGAGGCTGGGAGCCATGACACTGGTTGCGGGCGACGTGCAAATATAAACGCCCGTTCCTTTGGTTCAATGAAACTAATATAAAATAACTATTAGAAAAACAATTTCAATTCAAAAGTTCGTTGTCGACGATGTGAAAACTGTTCTTGAAATGGTCCAAATATCGCGTCGGTATTGTTCAGGAAAATATCAAATATTTATTTGAAATTTGGCTTCCCGGCGAAATTGTAATTAATTTGCAACAAAAAACTTTTGCCAAAATGGTTCTTCCCCGGTGTCCATCTGGTGAGGCTGGTGGTTCGGCGGGGATTGAGAGATGTTTGCGAGCAGCGCCTTTGCGCGCCACGTGAGTCGTGTTGCAGAGGATTCGGTCATGCCTGCCGATCGGGTCGGGCTGACCGCCGCGGCATCGCTGTCTTCGCTGGTCGGCGATCTGTCGCAATGCATGACAGCGACGCAGCTCCGGCAATGGCTCGCCGAATATGCGAGGCAGCGCGGCTTTCGCGGCGCGCGCTACATGCATCTCGGACACCTCCATCTGGGGCAGCGTGGGCAGCATTGGAAGCTGCTGCGATTCTTGTCGACCCACGAAGATCGTGCCGATCTCTGGATGACCGACAAAGCTGGCCTTGAGGCGATGTTGATCACTTTCCTGCCCTTCGCCTGGTCGAACCGCGAGGGTGACGCGTTCACTCCGGCGCAGCGCGAATGGTATGCGTCGCAGCAGCTTCACGACTGGCCGGCGGGCGTCACCGCTCCGGTTCAGGATCACCCCGCCGGGCCTGCCTGCCTCATCCTGTTCGGCGGCGCCGAGCAGGAGGCGGTGCATCTCATCGACACGCAGATGCCGTCGCTGGCGATGCAGGCGCTTGCTTTCCATCTTCTCGCCAAGGCGATCCTTTCGGCGAGCAATGCACTGGGACCGGCGCTCTCCGACCGCGAAATCGCCTGCCTGCGGCTCGCTGCGCTCGGCGACACGCTCGCCGATGCCTCGGCCAAGCTCGGGGTTTCCGTCCGCACCGTCGAGCTCCACGTCGCGCGTGCGAGCAAGAAGCTCAGCGCAGCCAACAAGATTCACGCCGTCGCAATCGCGGTCGGTGCCGGTCTGATCCAGGTCTGAGATGCGAGCGCCTCCCGCCATGCTGGTATTCGCCGCGCCGCGCTTCGGCGCTGCCCTGGCGCTGGCCGCAGGCAGCGCCGGCGCGGCGCTCGCGCAGGACGCTCCGGCGCAGCAGGAACCGGCTCCGGCGGCGGACGACGCAACCCCGCGCGAGGCACCCGCCAAATTCATGATCGTGGCGATCGACGTCTCGGGCGCGACGAAGCTGAGCGGTGCGGAGATCGAACGCCTCGTCTATCCCCATCTCGGCCCGGATCGCACCACCGACGACGTCACTGCCGCGCAAAAGGCGCTGCAGCAGGCCTATGCCGCAAAAGGTTATGAGGCGGTAGAGGTCGAGATCCCGATCCAGCCCGACGAGTTGTTCAGACAGGGCATCGTCCAGATCGCGGTGCGCGAAGCCCCGCTGGGACGCGTCCAAGTCGTCGAGGCGCGGCATCATTCGGCCGAGGTCGCGCGGGCGCAGGTGCCGTCGCTCGTCGAAGGGCAGCCGATCAACATCGCCGCGCTCCAGCGCGACATCGCCGCGGCCAATCGCTTTCCCGATCGTGCGATCAGTCCGCGGTTTAAGGCGGGCGCCACGCCGGGAACGGTCGACGTGGACCTCGAGGTCGAGGACAGCGCGCCGATCCATGCCAGCATCGAGCTCAACAACGACAGCAGCCCCAATACGCGGCCGCTGCGCCTCAGCGGCACGCTGCGGCACACCAATTTGTGGGGGCAGGGGCATACGCTGTCGATCACCAGCTCGCTCACACCGCAGGACATCGATCAGAGCGCGGTGCTCTCGGCCTCGTACAATGCGCCGCTGATCGGCACGCCCTGGTCGTTTCTGTTCTACGGCTACAAATCGAACAGCAACGTCGCCGCTTTGGGCGGAACCAACGTGCTCGGCAACGGCTATCAGATCGGCGCGCGGGTCACCTATCGGCTGCCGGGCGATAAATTGTTCCAGCAGATCAGCTTCGGGCCCGACGTCAAGGTGTTCGAGGAGAACATCTCGCTGAACGGATTGGCGCTGCAGCCGACGCAGATCCGCTATCTTCCGCTCGTCGGCGAATATTCGATGGGCGGATCGGACGAGACGACGAGTTTCGGCCTCACGTTCGCGGCCACCGCCGGGCTCCGCGTCGTCAAGCGCGACGCCTGTTTCGACAGCCCCTTCGACACCCCGCAACCGCCCCCCGGCATCATCACCTGCGCGCGCGGCAATGGCGAGATCGGGGTGGTCGCGGACCAGTTCACTGGACGTGCGATCGACGCGAGCGAGAACTTCGTCCATTTCAATCTCGACCTCAACTACACGCGTAGCCTGATCGAGGACTTCCAGCTCGCGCTGCGCTTCTCCGGGCAGCTCGCCGATTCGAGCCTCGTCACCAACGAGCAATTCTCGATCGGCGGCATGTCGAGCGTGCGCGGCTATTACGTCTCCGAAGCGGTCGGTGACGACGGTTTCGTCTCGTCGATCGAGATGCGCACGCCGAGCCTCGCGCCGTCGCTGGGATCCTTCGTCGACGAGTTTCGCCTCTTCACCTTCCTCGACGCCGGTCTCGCACGCCTGCGTGCACCTGCTACCGGACAGGCCGACGATTTCCGCATCGCGGGGATCGGCGGCGGCTTCCGACTGCAGGTCTTCAAGCTGCTCACCGGCGAGTTGGTGGTCGGAGTGCCGCTGCGCGCCGGCCCGGCCACCGAGCGGGGGGAGCCGCGATACAGTTTCTCGCTGAAGGGCGAATTCTAACCTGGGCAGAATGGGGATCGAACGTGGGCCGCAACTTTCTAGCATGGCTGATCGCGTTGCTCGCGATCGCCACTCCTGCCTTCGCGCAGACGGACGCTGGCTGGTGGAACAAGGATTGGCCGTACCGGCGGATGGTCACGGTCGACACGTCGCCGACCGGCGGCAATCTGAGTGGGACGATCGGTCGTGCGGTGCTGCTGGTACGGCTCCACGATGGCAATTTCACCTTTGGCGACGCGCTTGAGAACGGCGCGGACCTTCGCATCGTCGACAGCGACGGCAAGACGCCGGTGCCTTTCCACATCGAGCGATATGACGCGGCCAACAGCATCGCGACCTTGTGGGTGTCGGTGCCGAGCCTCAACGGCGGCGAGAAGCGCCAGCTGTGGATCTATTTCGGCAACAAGAACGCGCCGGCAGGAAGCGATGTCGCGCGAACGTACGATCCGGATACGATCGCTGCCTATCACTTCAGCGAGGCTGGCGGAAAGCCCGCGGCCGATCTGACGGCCAATGGCAATAATGCACAGAATGCGGTGCCGGCAACCGACGACAACGGCGTCATCGCGCGCGCCGCGCGATTCCAGGGGCAGGGCGAGCTCGTCGTTCCCGCAACGCCGTCGCTGACGATGCCGGCAGGCGCACCGTTCACATTGACTGCCTGGGTGCGGGCCGATCAGCCGGCAGGCGAGCAGGCTGTCTTCGCGCGCGGACCGCTGATCGTCGGCCTCGCAAACGGGGCGCCCTTCGCGCTGGTTGGCGCACAGCGCATCCAGGCGGGCGCGGCGCTCAAGGCTGGCGAATGGACACATCTCGGCTTCGTCGCTGATGGCCAGAATATGCGCCTCTACGTCAACGGCATCGAGGCTGGAACGGGGCCGGGCGCGCTCCCGGCGCTCGAGGGGCCGATCGCGCTCGGCGGTGCTGCGGGGCGGCCATTCGTGGGCGAGCTCGACGAGGTTCGCCTGGCGAAGACCGCGCGGCCCGCGGCGATGCTCCTCGCGAGCGCGCAAGCCGAAGGTCCGAACAACAAGCTGATCGCAGTTGCCGGCACCGCCGAACGGCAGAGCGCGGGCGGCGGCTCCTTCGTCTATGTACTGGGCAAGGTGGAGATGATCGACGCGTTCATCATCGGGCTGTGCCTGGTGATCCTCGCGCTGGCGCTCGTCGTGATCGTCTTCAAGGTCAGCTACATCAACCGGTCAGTCCGCGCCAACGGCGTGTTCCTGAAGCGCTTCCGGGCGCTGCACGAGCATCTCGTCAGCATGAAGCAGGTCGACGGCATCGGCCCGCGCGAGCTCGCGGTGATCGGGCAGTCGCCGCTGGGGCGGCTCTACGAGACGGGGGTGGACGAGCTCGATGTGCGGCGCGCGGTGCGCGGGCATCGCCCGCTCTCGGGAGAGAGCGTCGAGGCGATGCGCGCCGCGGTCGACGCAGTCGTGGTCGAGGAGAATCAGAAGCTCGACCGCTGGCTGGTGTTGCTCACCATCGCGATCTCGGGCGGCCCGTTCATCGGGCTGCTAGGCACCGTGCTCGGCGTCATGAACACCTTCGCCGGCGTCGCGCTGGCCGGGGACGTCAACGTCAACGCGATCGCCCCCGGCATCGCCGCGGCGCTGATGGCGACGATCGCGGGACTCGCCTGCGCGATCCCGTCGCTGTTCGGATACAATTATCTGAACAGCCGGATCTCGGCGCTCTCGGATGAGATGCGCGTCTTCGTCGATCGACTGATCACCCGCCTCGCCGAGATGCAGACCGAAGGAACGCCGGCGCCCGCCGCCGCGCTCCAGGCGGCCGAGTGAGCGCGGAAAGGGGAGAGCCGCCATGCAGATCAACAAGGGCCGCAAGGCTTATGACGACATCAACATCACCCCGATGCTCGACCTCGCTTACGTGCTGCTCGTCATCTTCATCCTAATGGCGACCGCGTCGGTGCAGGGGATCAAGGTCGACCTGCCCAAGGCGAGCGCGGCGCAGAGCCTGGTCCAGCCCAAGACGATTGCGATCACGGTCACCAATGACGGGCAAATCTTCATGGACGCCTTCCCGGTGACGCTCGCCGATCTCGAGACCCGGCTGCGCAGCGCCAAGGCGAGCAATCCCGACGTGCCGATCGTGCTCAAGGGCGATCAGACCGCGCAGTACGGCAAGGTGACGCAGGTTCTGGACCTGTGCCGCCAGCTCGATCTGAACAAGGTGGGCCTGGTCACCGGCAAGCCCGCCGGCGCGTCCTGAATTCGCATGACCACGATGCAGCCCGAGCGCTACGAAGCATTCGAGGATCGGTCGCCGGTCCGCGAGGTGCTGCCCTACGGCGTCGGCCTGCTGCTGCTCGGACTGCTCGCCTGGTTCGTCTACACCCAGCTCACCGCAGTGAGCGGTGTGCGGGTCACCGAGGATTCGAAGTCGGTCATCGACGTCGTCCCGCTGCCCCCCCCACCACCGCCGCCGCCGCCACCACCGGAGCTCAAGGAAAAGCGCCCCGAGCCGACCGAGCAGCCGCAGCCTTCCCCGGTGGAGGCGCCCAAGGCACCGCAGCCGCAGCCGCAGGCGGCGCCGGTTTCGATCAACGCTCCCGCCGAGGCGGGGAACGACGCTTTCGGCCTGAGCGCCGGCTCCGGCGGCGGGATCGGCGCGCCTTCGAGCGGGGGGACCTGCCTCGGGACCCATTGCGGTGCGAAGGTCGGTGGCGGCGGCATGGGGCTGGGCGTCTATCGCAGCTATCTGAGCAGCGCGCTGCAACGGCGTGTCTCCGGGGACGACCGGCTCAATCGGCTCGTCTTCTCCGCCGATTTGCTGCTGACGGTCAATGCGCAAGGGCAGGTGAGCGGGGCGCGGCTGATAGAGTCGCGTGGACGCGACGACGAGGCGACGTTGCAGCGGCTGGTGGAAGTCCTGCGCGCGGCGCGGCTCGACCCGCCGCCGCCGGCAATGTCCTTTCCATACAAGATCACGGTTCGGGGTCGGCGTGCGCTCTGAGCGACGCCGCGAGCAAAAGGGATTGGGAATGTCAGGGCATCGAAACTTTGACCGATTGGTTCGCAGCTGGCGATGCGGCGCGGCGGCTTTCGCCATGCTGGCGGCGACGCCCGCGCTGGCACAGGAGGCGCAGCCGTCTGACAGCGCGATGGTGAACCTCGTTCGGCTGCTGATCGAGCAAGGCGTGCTGACGCCGGAAAAGGGTAGGGCGTTGCTGGATCAGGCACAGGCCGAAGCCGCGCAGGCCCGTGCAGAGCTGGCGCGGACTGCACCGGCGTCTAACCAGCAGGCGGCTGCGGATTTGCCCCCGCCGCCGCCTGGCACCGTGCGCGTCCCCTATGTTCCCGAGACGGTTCGCGCGCAGATCAAGGACGAATTGCGCACCGAAGTGATGGCGCAGGCCAAAGCCGAAGGCTGGGCTGCGCCCGACAAGGCTGCGCCCGACTGGGTCGACAATATCCGGATCCACGGCGACTTCCGCTTCCGCTCGGCATCCGCTTTCTATGCGGCGGACAATTCGCCGGACTATATCGACGTACCCGAATTCAATGAGATCGGGCCGATCGACCTCACGCGGCAGCTCGCACCACGGATCAACACCACGCGCGACAAGCGCAACAACATGCAGATCCGCGCGCGGATCGGAGTCGAGGCGACGATCGCCGAGCGCTTCCAGCTCGGCTTCCAGCTCGCGACCGGCGACGATCCCGGGCCGATCTCGACCAATGCAACGCTCACCGGTGGTTTTCGCAAGCGCGATCTCTGGCTCCAGAATGCCTATGTGAAGGGCGAGCTCGTGCCGGGGCTGACGGCAATGCTCGGCCGGTTCGACAATCCCTTCCGCACTACCGATCTGATGTTCGATCCCGACCTTGCGCTCGACGGGCTCTACGGTGAGGCCAACCTCGCCAAATTGTTGGGCGAGGATGACTTCACCGTAGCAGTGCGCGGCGGTGCATTCCCGATCATGTTCGAGGATGCCGACTATCCCTCGACTTCTTCGGACAAGCGCAATTTCCGCGATCGCTATATGTTCAGCGGCCAGTTCGAGCTCCGCAAGAAGTTCGGGAGCGGCATCGAGGGACATCTCGCGGCGGCGTATCACAATTTCACTTATTTGCGCGGCCATGTCTCGGCACCGTGCGACATCTATTCGGTCGAAAATGTCGAATGCTCGACCGACGCGCTACGCCCGCTCTACGCGACCAAGGGGAATACGCTGATGTTCCTGAGGCGGTTCGACACCACCGCCAACCCCGATCCCAACGATCCGCGTCAGCCGCAATATCTGGGGCTCAAATTCGCCTATCGCGTGCTCGATGTGAACGGTTCGGTGAGCGTGCCGATATCCGAAAACGTCGTCGCCAGGCTGAGCGGCAACTATCTCTACAATTTCGGATTCGACCCGAAGAACATCTGTGCCGAGGGTCCCGATGGCGCGCCGCTCAACAACGTCCTGCTCTCGGATCCGGCCAATGATCCGCTTCAGGGCGCCTGCGACGCAACCGATGCGGCGCGTTTCGTCGGCGGGAACCAGGGCTATGGCGCCTATCTCTCGATCGGCGATCCCAATCTGTTCAGCGTCAATCCGCGCCGCGCGCACAAAGGCGCCTGGGCGGTCAATATGGCCTACAAATATCTCGAGAGCGACGCCGTTCCCGACAGCTTCACTGATTCCGACTTCCATCTCGGCGGCACCAACGCGCAGGGCTTCGTTATCGGAGGCGCATGGGCGCCGTTCGACGGAATCGCGCTCGGCGCGCGCTGGCTGAGCGCCAACGAGATCGTCGATGCACCGCTCGCGATCGACGTGCTGCACGTCGACCTCGGCGTGGCCTTCTGATGGCCTGCCGTCGCGTCGCGCCGCGTCCACGCGATCCGGCCGATGGCGGCCGGCGCGGCGACGGCGGGCCGTCGATTCTGTCCCTGTTGCTCATCGATTCCCGGCCTGGAGTTTTGCAATGATCCCTCGTCGCGTCCCGTCGTCCGGCCGTGCTCGCCGCCGCCTGCTGCTGCTCGGCGCGAGCGTGGCGACTTTGGCCTGCAGCCTCGGCAGCACCCCGGCCGGGGCCCAGACCATGGGCGCGATGCTGCGGCAACAGGCGGGCGCGCCGCGGCCCCAGGCACAACAGCCCGGTGCGGTGCCGCTGCGCTCGCCGACGATGCAGGCCGCGCTGGCGCGCCAGCGCTCGACCCAGTCCCGGATCGCGCAGATCCGTACTTATGCGAGTTCCTTGCGCCAGGCGGTCACGCGCACCGGCGTGACCGACGGCCTATCTTCCGACGGCCTCGATCCGACCGAGGCGATCCGCCAGGCGATCGCGGCGACCAAGGCCGGCGACGCCGCGCGCGCGAACCAGTTGCTGGTCAGCGCCGGCGCTGCCGCCGACATGACGGGGCTCAAGACGTGGGAAGGGGCGGGACTGCCGAGCCAGACCGTGGTCGACGGCCGTACCGTGGTGACGATCGATCAAACCAAAGAGCGGGCTTTGCTTTCGTGGAACAAGTTCAACGTCGGCGCGAACACGACGCTCCAGTTCAATCAGAAGGAGAACGGCGTCGCGCGCCCGGGCTGGGTTGCGGTCAACCGCGTTACCAACGCCACCGATCCGAGCCTGATCCTCGGCAATCTCAAGGCGGACGGTACCATCGTCGTGCTCAACCGCGCCGGCATCATCTTCGGCAAGAACAGCCAGGTGAACACCCATTCGCTGCTCGCGAGCACGCTCGAGCTCGGCAATGCGGCGGTCCAGGTGCAAGGAATCAACCACCGCGTCGCGACGGTGAAGGATCGTAACGACTATTATCTCGACAATGGTCTTTTCGCCCTCGGCAATCGCACGGCGGACGTCACGCTGGAGAACGCGAATGGCGCGGCTTTGCTGGTGTCGGGCCTCGGCGAGCAGAACGGCACCGTCGTCCGGTTCGGGAACGACGTCGAAGGTGCCGTCCTCGTCGACGCAGGGGCGCAGTTGAGCACCGGCACCGGCGGATTCCTCATCCTCGCCGCCCCCGAAATCGAAAGCGCGGGCACGCTGCGCGCAGTCGAGGGACAAGTCAGCCTGCAGGCCGGTCGCGCGGTGAGCTTCATCGAGTCCACCGGCACGGCGACCAGCGCCGACCCCAATGTCCGCGGATACAAGCTCAACAGCTTCGTCTATGGTGGAAGCGGGGACCAGCTGCCGCGCGATCCGATCCCGGGCGACGGCCGGATCCTGATAACCGGCATCATCGAGTCGCGGCGCGGCTATCTGTCGCTCGGCACCTGGGAGTTCGGCTCGATCGAGTCGCGCGGGCTGCTCTCGACCACCACCAGCGTCTCGCGCAACGGCAAGATCTCGATCACCGCGGCCGAGATCCTCCTCGGCGGCAGCGCCGATCCCGCGAAAGCGAGCGGGATCGAAATGATCGCGGACGACAATAACGAGACCATTCCGCAAGGCTCGGCGAACCAACCTGCCACTTTCAAGACGTCGCAGCTCGAGATCGGCATGCAGGTCCAGCTGCGCGACGCGCCTGTCGGCGCCTTGCGCTCGACCAATTTCACCATGGGTCAGAACGCGCTGATTTATGCGCCCGGAGCGAATGTGTCGGTGGGCGCGACGACGCCCGGCGTGAATTTTGGCGCCGTGGTGAACCTGCCGCGCGGGCGGATCGAGATCGGCAGCGGCGCGACGATCGACGTCAGCGGCTACAAGGACGTGCAGCTCGCCGCCTCGCGCAATTCGATCGAGATCACTCCCGTCAAGCGCAACGAACTGCGCGACACCCCCAATTATCGCGAAGTGGCGCTCGATGGCAATTTCACGCTCAACGGCGCGACGCTCTACGTCGATCCACGGCTCTCGGGCGTGCGCGCGGACGGCGTCGCATGGGTCGGCTCGCCGTTGATCGAGGCGGGCAGCCTCGCCAGCCAGATCGGCGTCACTGCCCAGGAATTCATGACCAGGAGCGGCAGCGTCAGCTTGCTGACCTCGGAGCCGCTCATCCGCGACAATCTCTCCGCCGCGACTGCACCCAGCGTCCATATCGCGCGCGACGCGACGATCGATTTCTCCGGCGGCTGGACCAGCTATGCCCCGGGAACGGTGCGGACGAGCCGGCTGATCGCCAGTGACGGGCGGATCGTCGACATCGGCAAGGCCGATCCGAACGATGTCTATGTCGGCGTGGTCGACGGCTTCACCGAGGTCCAGCCCCGCTTCGGCGTGCTGCGCACCTATCTCAGCGCGTCGGGCCAGGGACAACGGCTCGATGCCGCCTATGACGAGGGACGCGATGCGGGCACGCTGACGATCGACGCGGCGGCAGTGGCGGTGGACGGCACCTTTTATGGCAATGCCTTTGCCGGCTCGCACCAGACCGCCATGGGAGATCGCCCGAGCCTGGCGAGCAAGCTTGCCGGCGACGTCAGGCGCCTCCAGCGCTCGCCGTACGAACTGCCTTCGGGCGGCGGCGTGTCGATCAAAAGCTTCGGCGACATGCTGGTCTATCATGGCGAGCGCGGAGCGGCGGAATCCGATTGGGCCGAACTGTTGCTGAGCGATTCGATGCTGAGCGGCTCCGGATTGTCTTCGCTGTCGCTCGACGCGAAGGGATCGGTCACTTTCGCGGGCGCTGTGCCGTTCACCCTGCAGACGCCCGATCAGCTGCGGATCACGGGCGTGTCGAACCTCGCGCTGGCGCCGGGGGGGGCGCTCACCGTCACCGCGGGACGCACGATCCGGTTCGATGGGCTCGTCACGGCCAACTCGGGATCAATCGACGCCCGTACGCTGACCTATGCCTCGCTCGATCAACGGTCGAACCCCAATGGATCGGCATTCCGCACCGGGCTCTACGGCATTGGCGCGGGCGACGATCTTGAGCGGCTGTACGACGCGGATCCCGGAGCGCTCAATCCGTTCGACGTGATCGTCACCGGAGCGCTGTCGACCGCCGGACTCTGGGTCAACGACTATCTCGAGCAGGGCGCGCCGCGCGGCGGCGCCTTCCGCGACGGCGGCAGCATCAGCCTGACCGCGGCACCGAACTTCTTTTCGGCAATCGGCACCAGCCTCGATACCGCCACCCGGGCGATCGACCTGAGCGGAAGCGTGCGCGTCAGCGGAACGCTCAACGTGATGTCCGGCGGCTATGCGACGACGACGGGAAGTCTCCTCCTCGACGGCAAGGGCGGCGATGTTTCGCTCGCCGCCGCCACCGTCTATGCGGCAACGTCGTTGACCGACAGCGGCCGCCTGACGGGAGAGACCACGCATTCGGACAAGCCGCTCGGCGGCGGCGACAGCCAGTCGGTCGACTTCACGCCGCTTCCGGTCAGCCTCCCGTTCGGCGGGGCGGTCCTGCCCAGCCTGGTGCCCGACCCGCGCGCCACGGTCGACATAGCCAATGCTTCGATTCTCGGTTTCGGTTTCGCCGGCGGCGGAACCTTCTCCCTGGTCGCGCCCGACATCAGCTTCGGCTCCGACAATCGCGCAGGCGCGACGCATATCGGCCTGGACTTCTTCCGGAAGACCGGGTTCGGGACGCTCGACGTCAGCAGCTATCGCTCGCGAATCGTCGACGACATCTTCACGAACGCCCGCGCCGGCAAGTCTGCGTTCCTCGAGACGACGCGGTTCGAAGTGCGTGCGGGCGAGACGTTCGACCTTACCCAGTGGCTGCTGCCCTCGGTGCTGACCGCCGACCAGGCGCTCGGGCTCCGCGGGCTCGCCACCGACGCGGACTTGCGGGCACAGTCGCTTCTCACGCCGACCAGAATGGATGCAGCGTGGGACCGGAAAGCGGCGCACCTCGTTCTCGGCGGACTTACCGAGCTCGACATTCTCGCCGGCGGCACGATCACCGGCGCCCCCGAGGCGAGCCTGACCGTCGGCAAACTCTACAATGGCGGCACCATCACGCTCCGTGGCGGCAAGATCATGCAACGCAACGATCTTCCCAACGATCTCGTGATCGGCGGCCTTGGGGTACGTACCGCCGATCTGGGCGGCAACGGACTGGCGGACGCATTCGGCGGCGGGACCGACGCGCTCGGTCGTTTCGACGAGAATGCGCTCAACGCCGCCGGCGTCACCGATCCCGCAGCCGCAGGGCGCGTGATCACCAACCGCGAACTCGTCTCGCGCGATGGCGCCGATCGGTTGATCCATTTCCTCGGGCGGCTCGATGCCTCCCAGGGCATCGTCCTCGACGACGGCAGCGTCACCGATTTGTCCGGCGTCGCGGTCTTCAATCCGCGCGCGCCGTTCCAGCCGGGCGGTGTCCAGATCCGGGCGGGGCGTGTGCTCGACGGCGGGAGCGTCCAGCTGCGTGCCGGACTTGCAGTCAGCCGCACGACATTGTTCGGCGCAAGCACGACCGCGCTGGACTCGAAGAGCTTCACGCGACGGGACGGCGCGGCGCTCGACATCAGCGGCACCAGCGCCTTTCTCGATCAGACCACCGGACTCGGCAACTTCGCTCCCTATCTCGAATGGAGCAAGGCGGGCACGATCTCGGCGCTGGGCGGGGGATCGCTCGGCACCACGGCGCTCGACGCGCGTGGCGGCGTGGCGCAGGCGCAGGGCGGCACGCTCGAATGGCTGCGGCCGACATTGGGCTCGGATGCGAGCGGCGGCACCGACTATCTCTCTGCCGGCACGATCGCCGCGAGCGGCTTTGACAGTCTGATCGCGCGCAACGCGCTGACGCTCGATGGCGACTTCTCGCTGTCGCTGCGCAAATCCTTGATGGTTCTCTCGCAGGATCCCGCGACGGACAATCTGTTCGGTCCCGACGCCGAGGTCCATGTCTCGGCGACGGCAGGCACGCATGCGTCGGTCGGCGCGTCCTATGTACGCCTGGCGAGCCGGTTGGGCTCGGTCCAGATCCCGCAGGTCGCAGTCGGCGATGCTTCGGTCGAGTTCATCGCGGGCGGGCAGGGGATCGATCTGGCCGGCGGCGTCGGCTTCGACCGCTCGATCGCCTCGGTTGCGCTCCGCACCTCCGGGGATATGCGTCTCATCGGCGTTAACGATGGCGACGCCGGAGAGGTCGCCTATGACGGCCGGCTCATCGCCAATGGCGACCTGCTGATCGACGCCCGCCGGACCTATGCCACCACCGGCACGGGCAATCTGCAGGCCCTGCTGGAAGGTCGCCCCGCGAACGTGTCGCAGCCCTTCGACATCGTGGCGGCGGGCAATCACAGCATCACCTTCGGCAACACCTGGCTCGATGCGGGCGCGCCGGTGCCGCTTTCGGCCGGAACGCACATTCGCGTCCTTGCCTCGCGCATCGCGCAGAACGGCTATCTGGCAGCGCCGCTCGGACTGATCGAGCTCGGATCGAACGGCGTGGTGACGGGTCCCGACAACATCGTGATCTCCAACGATCCCACGCAGTCCCTGACCTTCGGGGCGGGCAGCGTCACGACCGTCTCGGGTGCGGGCCTCAACATCCCCTACGGCAGCACCACCGACCTCATCGAATATTATTTCCCCACCATACCGACGCCGATCACTCGGCTGCCGACCGGCCAGCTCAATCTCTCGGCCGCCTCGATCGTCGAAGAGACCGGCGCCCGGGTCGACGGGCGCGGCGGCGGCGACGTCTTCGCCTATGAGTTCCAGTCCGGCGTGGGCGGCTCGCGCGACGTGCTCGACCGGATCAACCGCGATCCGTTCAGCGGCAACGATTTCGATTCGATCACCGGCAACGGCTATCAATATGCCGACCACCGCCAGGTCTTCGCGCTGGTGCCGGTGAGCCAGGCGAACAAGATCGCGTTCTACGACCCGCTTTATTCGGCGGACTATGGCAGCGCGGGTCCAGTCGATCTTTATGGCGCGAATGCCGGCATGACGGTCAAGCTCGACGGCGCGCCGGGCGTGCCCGCGGGCGAATATCTGCTCATCCCGGCCAAATATGCGGTGGCGATCCCAGGCGCACTGCGCCTCGTCGAGAATAGCGGCACGGGCGCGCCGCTGCCGGGGCAGAGCGCCACGATGCTCGACGGCAGCATCGTCGTCGGCGGCAGCTATGGTTATGCAGGCACCGGCATCGCCGAATCGTCGCGTCGCGGATTTACCGTGCAGAGCCGCGACAGCTTCCTCAAATATTCGAACATCGTCACCACGAGCGGATCCGAAACGCTGGTGAAGACAGCTGCGGGCAAGGGCATCGCGCGACCGCGGCTGCCGCTCGATGCGGCGCGGGTGATCCTGAGTCCGCTCACCGAGCTTCGCATCGCGGGCCTCTTCGACACGCGTGCCGCCGAAGGCGGACAGGGCGGGCAGTTCGACCTGCTCGGCGCGAACGTCGTCATCGCTGCGGATGACAGCCGGCAGACGCCCGGTGCGCTGACGGTCAGCGCACCGACCCTGGCAGCGTTGGGCGCGACCAGCCTGTTGATCGGCGGCCAGCGCCGCGACGCCGCCGACGGCACCACTGCGATCAATGCGAGCGCGCACTCGATCCTGTTCAAGGACGGCGTGACGCTCGACACGCCCGAGCTGCTGCTCGCGGTGGGCGGCGCCGGCTCGACGCTGACCATCGAGGACGGCGTGACGCTCAGGGCCAGCGGCGCGCTCGGCGCACAACCGGCAACCGACTATACAGCGTTGACCGCGGGCTCGCTGCTACGGCTTGCCAATGGCGCCGAACGCCTCGTTTCGCGGTCCGCGACGGGCGCGTCGACGATCCAGATCGGCGCGGCGAGCATCAGCGGCACTTCGCTGGCGCTGGACACCAGCGGGATCTTCGCCGTCGCCGACGAGGCCGCGATCGCCGCCGACCGGATTGCGATCAGCGGCGGCGCGATCCAGTTCGACTCGAGCGGGCAGGCAGCGGGGCAGGCCGGCGTCATCGGCGCGGGTCTCGAGGCGAAGCTCGCCGCCGCCCGCCAGCTTACCGTGCGTTCGCCGGGCGCGATCCGTTTCTCGGCGGGCACGCATCGCTTCAAGGGTCTGGTCCTCGATACCGCGACGCTCGCCGGCGTCGCCGGCATCGCCGCCGATGGCGCAGTGGCGATCGATGCGGGCGATGTTCGCCTGCGCAACGCGGCGGGCAGCGCCGATGGCTGCGGCACGGCCGGCTTCTGCGGCGAGGCGAGCAGCCTCACGCTCAATGCCGCGACGCTCAGCTTCGGCGCCAACGCAGTGCGGGCCTCCGGCTTCGCGGACTCTGTGACGCTCGCCGCGAGCGGCGGCATGTATGTCGAGGGCAAGGGATCCTTCTCGGCCGGAAACGCCGCGCTCGCGCTGCGTGCGCCATTCCTCGCCGATCGCGCATTGCTCGCCGATCCGCGCGCGCAGAAAGTGCGGCCCGAATATAGTTTCCTCACCAACGCGGCTTTCACGCTGACCGCGCCGGGAGGGGCCTCCGTCCCGGTGCCGACGGGCGACGCCGCGCCCGGCGCCAGCATCAATATCGGCACGAAGGATGCGCCCGTGCTCTCCGCGGCGATCGTCGGGAGCCTGATCCGCGCCTCCGCGGGCATCATCGACGTCGAAGCGAAGGGCGACATCACACTATCGGGCGCGACGCTGTCGACGCCGGGTTATGAGAAGACCTTCGGCGACAGCGTGGATGCCGTGACCGTGTCCGCGGGCGGCGGAACGATCAACCTTCTGTCGAAGAGCGGCAACCTGACCGCCGACGCGGCGAGCACGTTGATCGTCGACAGCGGCACCGGATCGGCGGGAGCGCTCAATCTCCTCGCCGGCAACGGCGCGATCAGGCTCGACGCGACGCTCAACCCCGGGGTGCAGGGCAATCGCCAGAGCTCGTTCGCCTATGATTCGGGCCGTGCGAGTTTCGATCTGAGCGGCTTCGTGACGCGGTACGGCCGGTTGTTCGGCGGCGATCTGGCGGTGCGGAGCGGCGTGGGCGATCTCGCGCTCGCGGCGGGCCAGACGCTCGATGCGAAGCGCGTCAGCCTGACTGCGGACGGCGGGCGGATCGTGATCGCCGGGACGATCGACACCTCGGGCGTGAACGTGGCGGGGATGACCGCGGACCAGGCGCGCAACGCCGCGGTCGACGGCGGCGACATCGCGCTTTGGGGACGCAATGGCGTGGCGCTCGCCGCGACCGCGAAGCTCGACACGCATACCAGCGGCTATGCCGACACGGACAGCCGGGTCGCCTCCGCCGGCGACGTGACGATCGGGATCGAATCCGCCGATGCGGCGATCGACATCGCGAACGGCGCGATCATCGATGTCGGCGCGCGTCGCACCCAGACGGCTCGGGGCGCGGGCGAAACCGGCGCGCGGCTGGTCCCGCAGGTGATCACCGATCCGGCGACCGGCAATTCGGTCACGGTATATCGCTATGCGGCGGCCGATGCCGGCGGGATTGTCCGTCTGCGCGCGCCGGTTCTCGGGGCGGGCGAGGACAAGGTCGCGGTCAGCCCGCGCGGTTCGATCCAGGGCGCGAGCACGGTCCAGCTCGAAGCCTTCAAGCGCTACGACCTCGACGCGCTGGCGAGCAGCGGACTCTATTCCGGGATCAGCCGCGACGCGAACGGCACACTGCTGCTCGACATGGCGGCGAGCAGTGCGGCCGGCGGCAAGTTCAATCCGTTCACCGAGAATTTCGCGCTTGCCGATGGCGGTTCGTCGGTGGTGCGCTTCATCCAGGATTTCGGCGTCACCACGCTCGACGGCAGCAGCCTCGACGGCGTGCGCCTGCGCCCAGGCATCGAGCTGGCGTCCGACGGCAGCATCAAGACGACGACGCAGTGGAATCTCGCTGCGGCAAGCTTCTCGCCCGCACAGCTCGATGCGGCGCTGAGTGCCGGCGTGATCGAGGTCATTCCCGAGCTGAGCACCGGCGGCCAGACCCAGTATCGCGTGGTTCCGGGGCAAGAAGGCGCGCTGCTCGATCGCTTCGCGACCTTCCTCTACCGCACCGGTGGCACGGCGCGGGGCGAGGCGCCAGTGGTGACGCTGCGGGCAGGCGGCGACCTGATCGTCAACCGCAGCATCAGCGACGGCTTCTTCAGCTTCCGCGACAAATCGAACGCCGGCTATATCAACTGGCAGCTCGGCGGCGGCGACCGCAGCTATTCGCCCGCGCTCCAATTCTCGTGCGGCGGTGCCACCGGCTCCTGCGGTGACATCCCCGGCTATTCAACGGGCAACCCCGGGGGAACCCGCACGCTGACGATCTCGCTCAGCGCGCAGGCCGGGCAAGGGACGCTCCTCGGCGCCGATCGCTTCGTCAATTCGCCGCTCGCGCTGGCGAGCAACGGTGCGGCGGGCGGCGGCGAGACGGGCGACTCGCTGGGCTTTGCCGAGCTTTTCCCGCTGCTCGACGGCGACGTCGCGATGCATTCGTCCGATCTGCGGCTCGTCGCCGGCGCGGGCAACGCCTTGTCCGCGAACCCGCTATATGTCGATCGGGCGCTGGACGCCGACATGATCGTGGCGGGCGAATATGGCTATCGGCTTACCGCGACGGGGACGGTCCGCTTCGACGATCCGCTCCAGTTCCGGCTCCAGCGCCCGGCGGGCACCACCCCGATCGACTTCAACATCGGCGACACGCTCGACCTCAGCGACCCGACCGCGCAACTCGATCAGCTGCGCAGCGATGCCTATACCCAGCTCAACTGGGGCAACTCGACGGGGTTGGGCGCCGATGCGCGTGCAGCTGCGTTGCTTTACTTCGCGGGCAAGGGCTACGGCTTTAGCGGGTCGCCTGCCCAGCCGACCGGGATCACCGCGCCGCTTTCGGAGATCATCGGCTTCCTGCAATCGTTCGAGCCGACCTATGTCGCCGGCCTCGCGAGCGGGCGGACGGGCTATGCGGCGAACCGGACGCCGCCAATCACCAGCTACGGTAGCGCCGATCAGGCCTATGTCCGTTCCTATGTGCGAACCGGTGACGGCGCAATCGACGTTGCGGCGGCGCGCGACATCGACCTGCGCGGCGCCGCGGACCTCACCAATCGCGACGCGACGGTCTATCGCCGGCCGGACGGAACCGCCACCGCGGCGCCGAACTATAGTTTCGGCTCCCCCGCCATCCCTTCGTCCAATGCGTCGGCGGATTTCTCCGCGGCGGCGATCTACACCGCGGGCGCGCGGGTGGCGAAGGCCGATGTCAGCGCGCGGATTGCCGGAGGCGGACTGGTCTCGATCCGCCCAGACAGCCCCTATTTGGATCCCGCGACCGAGAAGCGCGACTTCATCCCCACGCCGAGAGGATTGTCGGACACCCAGCCGGTACTGGCCTGGGGCGGCGGCGACATCGCCCTGGCTGCCGGAAGAGACGTGCTCGGCACCCGTGACGTCTGGAGCGAACGCTTTCTGGCTGCCGGCGCGACGAACGGCCAGATCAGCCAGCGGTGGCGTACCGGCGGCGTCGGCCTCGATACCGAGATCGGCATCGCTCCACGCTATTTCACTTCGGGAGTCGGCGCGCTCGCCGGCGGCGACGTGACGATCGAGGCAGGGCGCGACGTGGTCGAGCTCACCGTCGCGCTCGACAACGGCGTCACCACCGCGCCGACCGCCGCGGGCGCGGCCATGCTGTCGTTTGGCAACGGCAATCTCGCACTGACCGCGGGGCGCGACATCCTGGCGGGCCGGTTCGACGTTGCCTCGGGCACCGGCAGCATTCATGCCGAGCGCAGCATCGGCGCCTTCGGCCTCGAGCCGATCGGAGTCGGTGTCGGCGACGTGATCCCGCGTCAATATGCGCGGATCCGTCTTGCCGATGCAGTGGTCGGCGTTTCGGCGAAGGGTGCGGTGACGCTGGCCAGCGCGTCTGCGCTGGGTGTGGATAGCGCGGCGCAGCAGGACTATAATTCTGCCGGATTCTTTAGCCCGGCCGCGGCGATCGGCATCTCGGCCAACGAGAAGCTTGAAATGGCGCCACCCTTGCTTCTCGGCAATTGGGACTATGGCGTACAGCCTCGATTAGCCGGCGGAGTCGGCGGGCCACCTCCCGCCTTTATCCAGGTTCTCCCGCCGACCGTGTCGCTCACCTCGCTGTCGAGCAATGTCGTGCTGCCCGCGGAGCCGCAGCAGCTGCTTTATCCTTCTTCGATCGGCCAGCTTCGTCTGTTCAGCGACGGCGACCTCCAGGATCTGGCGATTGCGATGAGCGACGTGGATCCGGGGCTGCTCGCCGGGGCGTTCACCAGCACCGTCTCCGGCACGCCTTATCAATTCCCCTATGTCGTCGCGACCACGACCGACGCGCAGCTTCGCGCCCAGCACAACCGGCGCATTACGCATTCGGGCGACGCCGAGCCGGTGCGGATCTACAGCAACGGCGACATCGTCAATTCGGCGATCTTCCTGCCCAAGCAGGCGCGGATCACCGCCGGCGGCGACATAGTCGACATGTTCTTCAACGGACAGAATCTGACTGCGGACGATGTAACCCGCATCCGGGCAGGCGGCGACATCTTCGGCACCATCGGCTCAACTTCGGATCTGCGGCCCTTTGTGCGGTCGAACAACTTCATCCTCGGTGGGCCGGGGAGCTTCATCCTCGAGGCGGGTGGCGACGTCGGGCCGTTCGCCAGCTCCGTCGATATCGAAGCCGGCCCGCAGATCTACAGCTTCGCCGGTGGCGTTCGCACGATCGGCAACGAGTATAATCCGTGGCTGACTGACCAGGGGGCAGACCTTCAGGTCCGGTTCGGTATGGCGGCGGGCGCCGATTACGCGGCGCTGCGCGAAACTTATCTCGATCCCGAAAACTTCGCGAAGCTCGACGGCGACCTCTTCGCGCAGATCACCGACGCCTTCGGCAATCAGCGGCCCGACCGCAGCAAGCCGATCTATGCGCCGTTGCTCGCCGAATGGCTCCGCGACCATGCCCCCGAGGCCTTCGCCGCCATTTTTGGCGACGCGGGCTTCGCAAGCGGCGCTGCGCTCGCCGAGGCCGCCTATGGCCGCGCCGAGGCGCTCTATCGGGCGTTCGTCGGGATCGACTTGCTGCGTCAGCAGGATTTCCTGATCAACCGCCTGTATTTCAACGAGATCGCCGAGGTCGGCAATCGAAGCGGAGCGTCGTTCCAGCAATATATCCGCGGTTATCGCGCCATCCAGACGCTGTTCCCCGCAAGCCTGGGCTATACCGACAATCTCGCGCCCTACACGCTCGATCCCTCGACGGTCTCCGCCGATCATCCGCTTGGCGAGCCGGTACGCAACGTCGTCGACGGCCAGCCGCAAAAGGCCGACCGGATCGCGACCGGCAGCGTCGACCTCCGTCTCGCAACGATCCAGACGGCGCGCGGCGGAAACATCACCATACTCGGTCCGGGCGGCGACATGATCGCCGGTTCGATTGTCCGCACTGCAGAACAGGCTGCACGGCGAGCGTCTGCGTTCGGGCCGGTGCTGGCCGGGTTGCCGCCAGCGCTCGAGTCGGGACGAGTCCAGTCGATTAGCGGAACCCAGTTCCTCTCCATACCTCTGGGCTATGAGGGGTTGTTGACCTTGCGCGGCGGCGAACTGCGCGCGTTCACCGACGGCAATTTCATCCTTAACCAAAGCCGCGCCTTCACCCAGCAGGGCGGCGACATCGTCATGTGGTCGTCCAACGGCGATCTCAACGCTGGTCAGGGACCCAAGAGCGCGTCGAACTTCCCGCCGATCGCCTTGCGGTTCGACGAGAACGGTCTGTCGGAGATCAACAGCGCGGGCAGCGTTTCCGGCGCGGGCATCGGCACGTTCAAGCGCACGCCTGAAGACCTGGCCTCGGACGTGATCCTGATCGCGCCGGTGGGCGAGGTCGATGCCGGCGACGCCGGCGTCCGCGCCTCCGGCAATGTGGTCGTGGCGGCGGCGCGCGTTGCCAACGCCGATAATTTCAAGGCGGCGGGCGACCTCTCCGGCGTGCCGAGTCAGGGCATCACCAACGTCGCCGTGACGCCCAACGGCGCCAACGAAGTGCAGGCGCAGCTTCGCGATGTGACCCGCGCGGCGCAGCCGCCCGCTGATGGTCGCTCGATCATCACGGTCGACGTGCTCGGACCGGTGACCGACGGCCGTTGCGAGGATCGCAATCGAAGCGACGATCCGGACTGCGTGCCGGGGCAGAGCATTCAGCAGTGATCGTATAAGTTCGCGAGTTACAATTCTTTGATTGGAGACCTGAAATGGCCGGCGATCCTAATAACCCATTTAATGGCAAGCTATCACAACTGAACGGTGTGATTTTTGACTCAGGGGATCTTGGAGCGGCGAGCTTCTCCGATATTTCTCGGGTCGGAGATAAAATCCAGGCATACGGAATAAATCAAGTATACGATCCCGGGCAGCTGACCGTAGACAGCTATACCTACACAGCTGGATACAGCAACGGCGCTGATTATATTCCGCCAATATTCGGAACCATATCGTTCGCCAACCAGATTAATCCTATCTATGGCGGTCCGCAACAATATGCGATCATCGGATTTTCCCCGGACGGTATTTTGCTTTACCGTATGCTATTTCCGGACATGCGTTACTTTACGGTCGACCAGATGGACAGCGGCTATGGCGCCGCCGTCTTGAGCGAAGATGGTTTCTCCGCGGGTGCTTTCACTTTCCCCGTGACGTTCGGCTATGATCCGAGCGTCTATCCGATCTGCTTCGCGGAGGGGACGCAAATCCTCACCCCCTCAGGTGGACGCGCGGTGGAGCAGCTCGCCGTCGGCGACGCGGTGCTGACCGCGGCGGGGCAGGAGCGCGCGATCAGATGGGTCGGCTGGATGACCGCGTTTCCCGCGCGCTATCCGCGCCCGGGCGAAGTGAATCCGGTTCGCGTCAAGGCGCATGCTTTCGCGCCGAGCGTTCCCGAGCGCGACGTGCGGCTGTCACCCGGGCATGCGGTCCATGTCGAAGGGGTGCTCGTGCCCGTCGGCCATCTCGTCAACGGCGCGACGATCATTCAGGAAAGCGTGGAATCGATCCGCTACTTCCATATCGAGCTCGACACGCACGATGTGCTGCTCGCCGAGGGGCTTCCTTGCGAAAGCTATCTCGACGATGGCAACCGCGCGAGCTTCGCCAATTCGGGCGAAGCCGTTGCGCTGCACGGCCGGCTCGACCCCAAGAGCTGGGACGATGCCTGCGCACCGATGGTCGCGGCGGGGCCGCAGCTGGTCGAGATCCAGCAGCGGCTCCATGCGCGCGCGGAGGGGCTCGGCTGGGTGCGGACCGAGGAGGCGAGCCTTTCGATCGTCGTCGACGGGATCGAAATCGCATCGCTCCACGCGGCGGCGAACCGGCATTGGTTCGCGATCCCCACGGCGTCGGAGGTGACGCTGCGCTCGACCTGGGGCGTGCTGGCGCAACTGGTTCCCGGCCTCACTGACCACCGCCGGCTCGGCGTGGCGGTGTCGCAGTTGCGGGTGGACGGCGAGACGATCGCGCTCGATGCCGAAGCCTTCGGCAACGGCTTCCATCCTCTCGAGCAGCACGAGCAGCTTGGTTGGCGCTGGACCGACGGCGCGGCGACGCTCAAGCTCGACCGGGCCGGACCGGCCATGCTCGAGGTGGAGCTCGCGATGGTCGCCCCGTCGTGGACCAGGACATTGCCGACGCTCCGTATCGTGGCGTGACATCCTGGCGAAGGCCTAGTCGCTGCCCGGGCCTTCGCCGGCGAGGAGTTCTCCTTTGCTCGATGTGATCGAAAAGCAGATTATCGCCGGTTCGGCATGTCCGTGCGCATCGGGGCTCGGCCGGCACCATTGTTGCGAGCTCGATCTCGCACAAGTCCAGATAGTTCCCCCCGAGCGGCACGCGGAGGCGCTGGCGGCCTTGACGCGCGCTTATCATGGCGGCGCTCGCGAAACGGCGCGGCGCCTCGCGCTCGAAATACTGGAAATGTCACCCGGCCAGCGCGAGGCGCTCGGCGCGTTGTTCAATCTGCTGCGCGACGCCGGGCAGGCGCAAGCGGCCACATCTGCGATCGTGCGTCTCGCGCGGCTGTTTCCCAACGATGCCGCCATACGATCAGTCGCCGCAGGATTCTTCCTCCAACGCCACGATCTGCCGCAAGCCTATGCCCATGGCCGGATGCTGGTGCGGTTGGCACCGGAGGAGTCGGTGGCGCATTTCCTGATGGGCCGCATCTTTCTGGCACGCGGCAAGGCGCAGGCGGCCGAGTTCCATCTCCAATCGGCCGAGCAACTCGCCGAGCCTGGCAAGCGGGATGCCCCCGATCTCCAGGCGGCGCGGGCGGTCGCGCTGCGCGAACAGAGCAAGTTCGGCGAGGCCCGGGCGATCTACGAGCGGATCTCGGCGGCGGAGCAGCTCTCCGTCCAGATGCTGCTCGATTGGGCGGCGCTCGAGGAGGCGGCCCGCGACTTCGCCGCTGCGTTCGCGTTGCTCGATCGGGCCGAGGCGACGCGGTCGGGAGATCCGCGCGTGGCGGTGATGCGCGCGGGCCTGCATCGCCGCGTGCAGGAGCCAGAACGCGCGCTCGACGCGATCGACACGTCGGTGACCGAGGGGCAGCCCGCGACACTGCTGTCGAAAGGGCAGATCCTCGATTCGCTCGGCCGCTATGACGAGGCGTTCGCCTGCTTCGACCTGTACAAGGCACGGCTTCGCGAAGGGGGCGCGCGTTACCTCGCCGACGAGGCGAACCAGCTCGTCACGGCCCTTACGGACTTCTTCACCGAAGGACGGGCACGGTTGCTGCCGCGCGCCGCGGTTCGCCAGGAAAGCGCGCAGCCGATCTTCATCGTCGGTTTTCCGCGCTCCGGAACCACCCTGGTCGAGCAGACGCTCAGCTCGCATCCGCAGATATCGGCTGGCGACGAATTGCCGATCATCGGTTCGATCGCGCAGCGCGCCCAGCTCTTGCTTGGCAGCCCCGGCGGCTATCCCTCGGCGCTCAGCGAATTATGGCTCGGCGACCGGCGGGGGCATGTCGACACGCTGCGCGACCTGTATCTCAACGAGGCGCACGAGATGGGCGTGGTCGTCGCGGGCAAGCGCTGGTTCACCGACAAGATGCCGCTCAACGAAACGCATCTGGGGCTGATCAGCCTTTTGTTTCCGCAATCGCCGATCATCCACCTCGTCCGCCATCCGCTCGACGTGGTGCTCTCGGTATTCTCAAACGCGCTCACCCACGGCTTCTATTGTGCTTCCGCGCTTGAGAGCGCCGCGACGCATTATGCGCGCATCGCCGATCTGATCGCGCATTATCGTTCGGTGATGCCGCTGCGCTATCACGCGGTGCGCTACGAGGATCTGGTGACCGATCAGGAGCGCGAGGTGCGCGCGATGCTCGACGGGATCGGCGAGCCGTTCGATCCGGCGATGCTGGCCTTCCATCATAATGCGCGGCACGCCAGGACGGCCAGCTATGCGCAGGTGACCGAGAAGCTCTATACCCGCTCGCGCTTCCGCTACCGCAATTATCTGAAGCATCTCGAGCCGGTGATCCCGATCCTGCAGCCTGCGATCGAGCGGCTGGGCTATTCAATCGAGTCCTAGCGGAACCCCTTTCAAGAAGACGGCCCCGGATTTCTCCAGGGCCGCCGACTTTGTGGCTATGCCTGGCGATTAGATGCCGGCACGGCTGGTGCAGGTGGTGTTGGCGGTGCCCGCACCGCGGAACCCGTTGGCGTCGTCGACGTACAGGTTGTAGCCGCCCAGCGTTCCATTGACGCTCGAGGTTTCGCTCGACTTCGTCAGGAAGGTCTGGCGTACGGCGTGCTTCCACGCGTCCGGAAGCGCGCCGATGTTCGAGCGTGCGAGCAGGCCCGCATTGGCGAACGTCGCGGCAGTGCGCGTGAAGATGCCGGTGCGGGTGGCGCCGGCGCCGTCGAGCGTCGCGATATAGTCGGTGTTGAAGTTGAGGAAGTTGACGATCGACCGCGCGTTCGAACCGTTGGCGTCGACCTTGTAGCAGGTGTAGCCGAAATACTGGGTCGAGCCTGCGATCGGATAGCCGTTGGTGGGATTTGCCAGCGTCGAGCTGGGATCCGAGTAGATCACGTCATACCAGGCGAGTGGGTTGGTGCGCGCGGCATTGCCCGGGACGCCGGTGCCGCCCTGATAGGTCGGAATGCGGACCTGACGCGTATCGGCGACGCTGTCGTTGAGCGTGCCGTCGCTGGCCGATTGCGGCGGCAGGATCGTGCCGAAGGCGAGCGTGGCATTCGCCGCGCTCGGCATGTACCAGCTTGCCGACGAGCCGCCCTTCAGAGCTGCCGCCTTCAAGCCGCCCGGCGCGCTCGGCGAGCCGTCGATGAAATCGGCGCCGATATAGCCGACCTTGCCGTTGAGCTTGACGTTCGAAGCCGTGGGCGAGGCATAATCCGGCGCGAACTTGATCGCGCTGGCGACACGGCCGCTGCCGTCGGCAACGAGGAACCGGCCGCTGCCGTTGGCGCCGGTCGGGAACGAAGTGGCAGCCTTGCCGGCATTTTCAGTCGGCCGGACGATGGCGGTACCGCTGAAATACTCGGAGCCGACCAACGTCGCGCCGCCGAGGCCCGCTTCCGGCTGGGTGCTCGAGGTCTGCAGGCCGGTGTCCGCGCGAACCGTACCGAAGGTCGGGCGGGTGGTTGCCGATTCGCTGCGATTGTAGGGCAGCGTTTCGGCATTCAGTTTGTACTTGTTGCTTGCCCCGCTGCCGCACTGCGCGGCGAGCGCGCGGGTGAAGATGTCGGTCGTGCCCGAACGGTCGAGACGGCCGACGAGACGGACGGGAACGCCGTCCGACGCCCAGCGGCCGGGCGCTTCGGCGGCATCATCAGCATCCATCAGGCTCGTACCGCCATTGTCGGTGGTGAAGCTGGCGTTGTTGAAGTTGAGGATGGTGCCGTTGAACACGCCGCAATAGGTCGCCTGGCTCATGCGCAGGCCGCCGGCAGCGTTGCCGAGGATGTTCTGCGCGAACCCAATGTTGAAGGTGTAGTCCGAGCCGGTCGTGTCATTGTGGCCATAGGTCGGGCTATAAGCGAGCGCCACCGGGAGCACGTACTTGGGGAACATGATCGGCGCGCCGCCATTGGTCAGCGCGGCACCGCCGGTGTAGGTGGTGAGATCGCCATCGGTGACCGACGAGTCGCCGAAAGCAAACTGGACGCGGTTCCAGGTGCCGAAGGGATTCGGGTTGGCCGTACCGATCGCGAAAGGCGAGTTGGTGAACGTGGTGAGCGTGCCCGGATTGATGAACGCGCTACGGCCGGCGCCAGAACCGGAGGCGATGTAGCGGCCGAGGAAGCCCGTGTTGAGGTCGGTAGTGGCGCAGTTGAAGGTCCCCGACGGGCTGGGCAGGTTGGTCGGCTCGACGACCGTCGAGGAGGTGCCGGCGGTCGAAGAGGTGCCGATCACGCCGAGATTCGAATAGCTGCCGTTGCAGTTGAGTTCTTGCACGAGCACGCCCTGGATCGAGCTGGCGCCGGTGCCGTGCACCGCGGTCTCGCCGTCATTGCTCGCCGGGGTCTGCGCCTGGGCGAAGGAAGAGGCGAGGGCGCTGGAGGCGACGGTCGCCAGGAACAGCGCGTTCTTGAAACGCTTCATGGGTCTTCTCCTGTTTGAAACATGCCTTAAGAAATGTCGGTTCCTCCGAGTCACAGTTTCGCCTTCCCAGAAAACAAGTTTGGGGTGAGCGATTTCTGTTCTTAAGGTCACGCAAAGTCTGAGTTGCCATTCAAGAGAATGGCTTCAGGCCCTCGTTCTTCGCCGAGACACAATTGCGCTTATCGAATATCGATTTGCGCGTGTATCTGTCTATCGTGGTCGTAATCGTATACGACTCGATATTGAACCGACAAAGAGATTGCTACATCGGTATGATGACATATTTGTTATAATGTTTTGTATGATATCGCGCCGAAGTTGCGTTAGCAAAGTTTGAATTAACTAAGCGAACTTATGGGTGCTGATGCGGTATCTGTATAAATGCAATTTTATTGTAGCATTTACTGAATAAGATCTACCTCTAGGGTGTCGAATTCATGATCCGGCGCCGGTCGAATGCGTGCGGGGACCCGAAGGTGGTACATGATCGACAATAGCACGGTGCCCCGGACAAATATTGAAGGTTCCTGTGACATATTGCCCGGGCCGGAGGATGCGCGCGGCCTCGCGTCGATGCTCCGGGACGGGAGGTTGCTCCCCGAGGAAGCCCTGCACCGCGCTCTATTGATCGAACGCGAGTCCGGCGAGCGCCTCGAAGCCGTCGTAACTCGCCTCGGGATGATTTCAGAGGACCGGCTCGTCGCCGAACTGGCTCGCTTTTCCGGCCTCACCGCGGTCGGTGCCGAAGCCTTTGCGGCGACTCCGGTGGAAGGGCCGGAACTCTCGCTCGCCTTTCTCCGCGACATTCGGGCGGTGCCGGTCGGGCTCACCGGCGAAGCGGTTCGCGTGGCCGTGGCCAACCCGTTCGATCCATTCGTGGTGCAGGCCTTCGCCTTCATGTTCCAGCGAAGGGTCGAACGCGTGGTCGGTCGTGCAAGCGATATCGATGCGGCAATCGAGCGGCTCTACCATGGCTCGCAAGCGAGCGATGCCGCCGTGGACGATGCGGTCGACGACGAGGATCTCGAGCGGCTGAAGGATCTCGTCAGCGACGCGCCGGTGATCCGGGCGGTCAACCGCCTGATCGCGAACGCCGTCGATCAGCGAGCCTCCGACATCCACATCGAGCCGGGCGACGACGGGCTGGCGATCCGTTTCCGGATCGACGGGATGCTGCGGGACGCGGGCCGGCTGCCGGTCGCGATGCGCGCGCCGCTGGTTTCCCGCATCAAGGTCATGGCGCGGCTCAACATCGCCGAGCGGCGTCTCCCGCAGGACGGGCGGATGCGCATCTCGGTGCGTGGCCACGAGATCGACCTGCGGATCGCCACTGCGCCTTCGATCCACGGCGAGAGCGTCGTCATGCGGATCCTCGACCGCTCGAAGCTCGCGCTCGACTTCGCCGCGCTCGGCTTCGATGCCGTGCTGACGGGACGGCTGCGGGAGGCGATCACGCGCCCGCACGGCATCGTCCTGGTCACCGGACCGACGGGCAGCGGCAAGACCACTACGCTCTACGCGGCGTTGGCCGAACTCAACGCGCCCGAGCGCAAACTGCTCACGGTCGAGGACCCGATCGAATATCGCCTCGACGGAGTCATCCAGACGCAGGTCAACCCCGCGATCGGCTTCACCTTCGGGTCGGCGCTGCGCTCGTTTTTGCGCCAGGATCCCGACGTGATGATGGTGGGCGAGATCCGCGATACCGAGACTGCGCAGATCGCGGTCCAGGCGGCGCTCACCGGTCACATGATCCTGTCGACGCTGCACACCAACACCGCGGCTGGCGCGGTGTCGCGACTGCTCGACATGGGTGTCGAGCCATTCCTGCTCGGATCGGTGCTGACCGGCGTGCTCGCGCAGCGGCTCGTGCGCCGGCTCTGCGCCGACTGCCGGATACCATTCGATCCGCGCGAGGGCGCTCCCGAGGCACTGCGGCCGCTCCTCGAGGCGCAAGGAATCCGTTGCCTCTACCATCCTGCCGGCTGTGCGCGGTGCGGCGGCAGCGGCTATTCGGGACGCATCGCCATCCTCGAGTTCCTGCGAGTCGACGACGCGGTGTCGCGGCTCGTCCTTCGGCGCGCGGATACCCGCGAGCTCCTCGCCGCCGCCGAGCAGGGCGGCATGCGCAGTCTCGCCGCGGACGGCGTCGCCAAGGCGGGCGAAGGGCTCACGACGATGGAGGAAGTCCTGCGCGTCGCAAGCGGGGAGAGCTGATGGCGACCTGGCGCTATCGTGCCGTCCGCTCCGACGGGTCGGCGCTGACCGGGCAAATGGACGCATCGGATCGCGACGACGCCGTGGCGAGCCTGCGGCGAAGCGGCGCGATGCCGCTCGAGCTCGTCGTCATTCCGCCGCGCGCGCCGGGGCGGCCGCGGCGCGCCGGGGCGAAGGCGCGGGCGGCGGCGTGCACGTGCATCGGCGAGCTCGCGGTGCTGATCGATGCCGGGCTTCAGCTCGATCGCGCACTCGCGTTGGCCATCGAGAACGTCGACGACAAGAGCGTCGCTGGCCATTTGGCCGACATATTGCGCGACGTGCGCGAGGGGGCGCCCTTGTCGCACGCGATGTCCCGGAAGCCCGATCTCTTCTCGCCCACGGCGATCGCGATGACGGAGGCGGGTGAGGCCAATGGTCGGCTCGGCGAGGCATTGTCGCGGCTCGCTGCGACGCTCGAGCAGGACGCCGAGCTGCGTCGCCTGATCGGCTCGTCGATGATCTATCCGATCGCATTGCTGGTCATCGCGGTCGGCGTGGTGCTGCTCATGCTGCTGTTCGTCGTGCCGCAGTTCGAGAGCATGTTCGCGAGCGCCGCCGACAGGCTCCCCACCGCCACCGTCGTGGTGATGACGGCCAGCCGCGGGCTGCGCGATTATGGCCTGGCGATGCTGCTCGGAGGCGGGGTTGCCGGGTTCGGGGCTGCGATCGCGCTTCGCCGCCCGGCAGTCCGGCGCGCGCGCGACCGCCTGATCCTGTTGCTGCCGCTGCTCGGCGAGCTCGTCCGTCGGATCGACACCGCGCGGTTCGCCCGGACGCTCGGCGCGCTGATCGAGGGCGAGGTGGCCTTGCCTGCCGCGCTGGCATTGGCGCGCCGGACGATTTCCAATCAGATTCTCGGCGAAACCATCGCGCGCGTCGCCGAAGGCGTAAAGGAAGGCGGGGGACTGACCGCGCCACTCGCCGCATCGGGCGCGCTGCCGCGGCTCGCGATCGGCTTCCTACGCACCGGGGAGGAGACCTCGCAGCTCGGCATGATGCTGGGCCGCCTCGCCGACGTGCTCGATCGCGACATCCGGACGCGCATCGAACGACTGATCGGCATCCTGACCCCCGTAATTACCGTGGTGCTGGGAACGACGGTCGCCGCGATCATCGCCTCGATCATGTCGGCGATTCTCGGATTCAACGATCTCGCGCTGACGTCATGAGCAGGGGTGGAAGACCATGAAGAACAGGCACGGACGCGAAGCGGGTTTCACCTTGCTCGAGCTGCTGGTGGTGCTCGCGATCCTCGGATTGCTCGCGGCGATCGTTGGCCCACAGGTGATCAAGTATCTCGACAGCTCGAAGTCGCAATCGGCGCGTGTGCAGGCGAAGAACGTCGCCGCGGCGCTGAGCCTCTTCAAGCTCGACGCATCGCGCTATCCGACGCAGGAGGAAGGCGTCGCGGCGCTCGTCAAGCAGCCGCCCAACGTGCCCAACTGGAACGGCCCCTATCTCGCCGAACAATCGGCGATTGTCGATCCGTGGGGCCGCACCTATCGGCTGCGGATCCCGGGGGAGCATGGCGAGATCGACGTCTATTCGCTGGGCGCCGACGGACAGCCTGGCGGGACCGGCGAGGCCCGCGATGTCGGCAATTATTGAGCTCCGCCGCCGCGGCATCGGCGCTGCGACCTGCGGATTCACGCTGGTCGAGGTCCTCGTGATCCTCGCTATCCTCTCGCTCATGGCAGGGATCGTCTTTCCATCGGTTGAGAAGACGATGCGGCGTCAGAGTTTCGTCGATTCGGCGCGACGGGTGGAGCTCGGTCTCCGCTCGGCGCGCGCCATCGCGGTGGCGCGTGGCACGGCCATCCGCTTTCTCACGGCGCGTGACGGTCATGGCTTCAGCTATGGCGGGCACGATGACCGCTTGCCCGAGACCGTGACGGTCGCGCTGCCGGAACGGGGCATTCGCTTCTTCGCCGACGGAAGTGCGATCGGCGGGGATGTCGAGGTCTCGGATGGACGTTTCAGGCAGCGCCTTTCCGTCAACGAGGCTCTCGGCACGGTAGCGCGTGCGCAATGAGGGGCGAGGCGTCCTCGGGGTTCAGCCTGGTCGAGACCCTGGTCGCACTCGCGGTGATCGCGGCGATGTCGGCGCTGTTGTTCGACACGGTGAGCACCAACGCGCACTTCGCGCAAACGGTTGCCAAGCGACGCGAGGCCGTGCTGCTCGCGCAATCGCTGCTCGCCGCGACGACGGTATCGCGCGATTCCCACACCGTCGCCGATACCGGCAACAGCCACGGCCTCAACTGGCGCATCACGCGCGTCGCGCGCGGCGGTGGAGCGCGCGACAGTGGCGTGCCGCTCGAGGAGGTTCGCATCAGCGTTGCAGACAGCGCGACGGGGCGCGGCCTGACCAGCGTTCGTACACTGCGGCTCGCGCGCTGATCCCATGCATGCGCCGGCTTCCGCATTGAGCCGACCGGGTGCATCGGGCTTCACGCTGATCGAATTACTCGTTGCGCTCGCGCTGATGGGCCTAGCCGCGTCGCTATTGCTGGCGGGCCTTCGCATGGCCGGCCTTATTGCGCTGCACGAGCGGACGCGCGCGTCGGGGCTGGACGAGATTATCGCCGCACAGCGCACCCTTCGCACCGCGATAGAGCGGCTTCGACCTGCGGTGCGCGTCGATACCGCCAGGCCAGTGATCGAGTTCCGTGGCAGCGACGCGGTGCTGAGCTACGTCGCGCCACCGCCCGATCGCGATGCGCCTGACGCGCTCGCCCGTTTCCGGCTCGCACGCGCCGCCGCCGGCGATCTGGTCCTCTACGCGGCGAGCACGCGCAAGGCACGGATCGATACGCGCGGATATGATCTCACCGGCTGGACGCCGACAACATTGCTGCGCGGCACGGCCAGCCTTTCGATCAGCTATCGTGGTGCGCCTCCCGCGGGTGGGGAGCGCGCCTGGCTCAATCGGTGGTGGGACCGGACCAGTCCTCCCGAACTGATCCGTATCCGCGTCGAATTCCCGGCGGGCGACCGGCGCCAATGGCCCGACCTGCTGATCCGCCCGCATGCGACGACCGGCACCTGCCTCGCCGATCCGGTCACCAGTGGGTGTGGAGCGGGGCAGTGACCCCCGGTCTGCTTCTCGATGCCGACATGCAGACGATCGGGCAATGGCTGCTTGGGGGCTTGCGCTGGTGGATCGATGAGATCCGCGCGCTGGTGCCCGCCCGGTCGCGACGGCCGCCCGCTGGTGGCCTGCCGCGGTTCGCGGTCGAACGGGGGGCGCTGGTTTCGCTCGCGTTCGGCACCCGTCGCGCGGTGCCGATCCCAAAGGCGAGGACGTGGGTCACGATCGTCATACCGGCCGGTGATTGCCTGATACGGGTGATCACGCGCCCCGCGCTGAACGAACGCGATCTGCAGCGGATGATCACGTTCGAGGCTGACACGCTGTTGCCGATCCCCGCCGGTTCCGCGCTCATCGCCGCACGCAATTTGGGCGCCGCAGATGAGGCGGGCAAAATCCGGATCGAAGTCGCAGGACTGCCGGTCGACAAAGCGCGCGAGCTCGCCGACGTCGCGGCCGCTACCGGGCTGGTTCCAGTGTCGATCGTGCTGTCGGAGGCGCATCGCCAGGCGCCTCCGCTCGATTTCGCACCGGCGATGCGCGGGGCAGGGCTGCTCGCGCATCGCCGGAGCGCGACTCCGCTGCTCTGGGCGTTCGTCGCGATCCTGATGACGCTCAATGTCGCGATTTGGATCTGGCGCGACGCGGCGCGCGTCGCGGGGTTCGAGCGGCTCGTCGCGGAACAGCAGCCCGCGATGAACGTCGCGCAGACCGTCGCGCGACGTGGCGAGCAGGACCGGCGGCTGATCGCGCGGTCGCTGGGACTGCGGCGCAGCCGCGATCCGCTGAATGTATTCGCCGCGGTGAGCGGCGCGTTGCCTCCTGGCGTCTGGCTCCAGCGGCTTGCCTGGGACGGCGAGTCGGTTCGTCTGGTCGGCTATCGTCCCGAAAAGGCCGATGTCGCCACGGCGCTGCGACGCTCCGGACGCTTCGCCGCGGTTCGCGCGGCGGAGGGCGAAATCCAAACGGTGATGCCGACCGGCGAGCCCTTCGACATCACCGCCAGGGTCACGCGCTGATGCGCCCCACCTCCGCGCGGGAGCGGCGCCTGATCGCGCTGCTGATCCTCACCGCGCTGGTCGCGGCACTCTATTTTCTCGTCGTAGCGCCGATCGTCGCCGGCTTCGAGTCGCGCGCCGACCGGCTCGATCGGCTCGCGCTGACCTATACGCGCAATCTCCGGACGATCGCCGCAATCCCGCGGCTGCGTCGGCACGCCGAGAGCCAGCGGGCAGCCGCGGCTTCCTTCGCCGCCGCCGTGCCCAATGCCGAGGCAGGGCGCGAATGGCTCAGGGACCGGTTGCAGCGCGCGGTAGAGGGTGCCGGGGGGGAGTTCCGCGAGGGCGACGATGTCGAGGCAAGCCCGGGCTGGGTGCGAGCAAGCGCCGAGGCGCGCATGACGCTGACGCAGCTCATCGCTGCGCTGGCGCACCTGCAGAACCAGCCGCCCTGGCTCATCGTCGAAACCGTCAGCGTCACCGGCGGCAACGCAATCGCACCCGGCCAATCCCCGGTACTGGAGGTGGAAATTGAAGCTACGATCCCGCTTCGCCCTGCCGCCGCTCGATAGGTCGTCGATGTTGCCGCTGGCACTTGCAGCTTTGCTCTGCGCCGCGGTGGCGTTCCAGGCGCTCATCGGCAGCGCGCTCGACCTGCCGGCCGTCGGGCCGGTGCGAGGAGCTTCGCCTGCACGCCTCGTTGCGGATCGACCGCCGGTGGCGATCGCCGTCCCTGCCACGAATGTGCGATCGATATTCACGCCGATCCTGTCGCCGCCGAAGGAAGCCGCGGCAGGAAGCCAGGCGCCGCTCGGCGGCTATTCGGTGCTCGGCGTTATCCAGATCGGCCGTGCGACTTTCGCCGTGGTGCGGGGCCCCGGCGAGCGGACTCTCCGCGCGGGGCCCGGGCAGAGGATCGGCGAATGGCGAGTCCATCGCGTGACGCGCGACGAGGTTCGGTTGGTACGAGGCGGCGAGCGCATGACCGTCCGCTTCGGCCCGTCGGGGCCGGTCACCACAGCAGCCGGCAAAGGGGTATAGTGATGGGCGCACGTCTGGAGCTTCGAACGGGCGTGGCGGCACTGGCGCTGGCGGGCGCCGGGTGCACCGGCAATCCGCCTCCGCGACCGATCGCGGTGCCCGAGGCGCCGGCGATCGTGGCCGAGGCGGAGCGCGGCGCGCCGCAGGTCCGCTCGACGATCGTCGCCGGCGAGAGCGCACCGCCGGGTCCGCCCGCGATACGGCCGCAGGCCGCCAGACCCGGCAATATCAGCGTGAACCTGCCCGGGGCAGACGTGCGCACGGTCGCGGCCTCCGTCCAGGAAGTCACCGGGATCGCAGTCGAGGTCGATCCCACCGCCAGCGGACAGGTTTCGCTCGTCACGCCGGGGAGTGTCGCGCGATCGGAGATCATTCCGCTGTTCGAGGGGGCGCTCCGCTCTGCGAACCTCGCATTGGTCCCGGTCGGCAAGGGCTACATCGTGCGGACGGTGACGGCGGCGCAGGCACCCGTCGCGCCTGACGCAATCGGCTTCGGCACCGAAGTGATTGCGCTCGGCTTCATCAACGCCGAGGAGCTCAAGAAGGTGCTCGACGGCGCGCTGCCCGGGGTCGTCAGTGCAATCGACGCAGCGGGAAACCGCATCACGATCGCGGGAACGACCGGCCAGCGCGCCAGCGCGCGCGATCTCGTCAAGCAGTTCGATGTCAACTGGCTGCGCAACATGAGCTTCGCGCTCTTCGTCCCCGAGCGCACCGACGCGCGGCTGATCGTCCCCGAACTCGACAAGCTCATCAATGCCTCCGACGCGCCTACGCGCGGTCTCGTCCGGCTGATCACGATGGAGCGATTGAACGGCATCCTCGCGGTCAGTACCCAGCGCCAATATCTCGACGACATCCGCCGCTGGATCGAGGTGCTCGACCGCGAAGGCGAGAATGCCGAGCGCCGGATCTTCGTCTATCGCGTCCAGAACGGCCGCGCCCGCGATCTCGCGCGGACGCTCAATCGCGCCTTTGGCACTGGCGGCGACGAGGAAGCGGGCGACGACGATCCCTTCTCCGCCAATGATCAGGCTGGCGGCCGCGCCGCGTCGTCGGCACCGAAGCCGCCGCCCGGCGCAAGTGCCGCTGCACAACCGGGCAGCGGCGCCGCGCAGCCCGCCACAGACATGCGCGAGACGGGCGCCGCAGGCGGAAAGATCACCGCCGACGACGTCAACAATGCGATTGTCGTCTACGGCACGCCGCGCGACTACGCGACGATCGAGGACGCGCTCCGCAAGCTCGATGTGCCGCCGGTCCAGGTGATGATCGAAGCGGCGATCACCGAAGTGACGCTGACCGATACGTTGCGCTACGGCGTCCAGTGGAACTGGCTCAGCGGCGACAGCAATTTCCGCGTAACCGACGGCGCCGGCATGCCGACCGGCCCCACACAGGCAGGCTTTTCCTATTTTCTCGCCGGCAACAGCATCTCGGTCGCGCTCAACGCGCTAGAGCAGCGCACCAACATCAAGGTGGTGTCGGCGCCCAAGCTGGTCACGCTCAACAACCAGACCGCAGCGCTGCAGGTCGGCGACCAGGTACCGGTCTCGTCCGGGAGCGCGGTCAGCGTCGAAAACCCCGACGCGCCGATCGTCAATTCGATCACCTATCGCGACACCGGCGTGATCCTCAAGGTCACCCCGCGGGTCAATGCGGGCGGGCTCGTCCTGCTCGACATTTCGCAGGAAGTGAGCGATGTCAACGTCAACGCTCCCAATGCGAGCGGTGACAGGTCGCCGTCCTCGCCGACCATCTCGACCCGGCGCATCTCGACTTCGGTCGCGGTGCAGGACGGCCAGGTCATCGCGCTGGGCGGGCTGTTCCGCGATTCGAAGAGCCTCGGCAAGAACGGCATCCCGATCCTGTCGCGCATCCCGATCATCGGCGGGCTGTTCGGGAGCCACAACAATCTGCAGAATCGCACCGAGCTGATCGTGCTGCTCAAGCCGCACGTCATCCGCACCCCCGACGACGGCCGCGCGGTCACCGAGGAACTGCGCACCAAGCTGCGCACGCTGGAGCCTTTCCGCACCGAAGGCCGGATCCCGTGAGCCGTCGCGGCGAGGAGGGCTATGCCCTGGTCGCGGCCGTGGCGAGCATTGCCGTGTTCGCGACGATGGCGCTGACGGTGCTCACTGCGACGCGCATGGGAATCGAGGACGCCGGGGCCGAACAGGCGCAGATGCAGGCCGCCGCCGCCGCCGATGCGGGCATTGCGTTTGGCCTCAGTCGCATCCTCGCCGACGACGTCACCCAGCGCTGGGCAGCGGACGGCCAAGTCCACGCAATGGATTTCGCAGGCGCCCGCCTGCGGATCGCCATTCGCGACGAGCGCGGCAAGGTTCCGCTGGGCCTGCTCGACGAGGCACAGGCCACCAGTCTGCTCGAACAGGCGGGGCTCGGCGGCGAGTCGCTGCTGATCGCGCGCGACTCACTCCTCGACTGGATCGACGATGACGAGATCAAACGGCCTTTCGGTGCCGAGGAACCCTACTATCGCGCCGCCGGCCTGTCGCCTCCCGGAGGCCAGCTCGCATCGATCGACGAACTCGCGCGGGTCCGCGGGCTGGACGCTGCGACGGTCGCGCGCATCCGCCCCTATGTCACGACCTGGACGCTGCGCAGCGGTTTCGACGCGCAATATGCCGATCCGCGTGCGCTCGCGGTGATGGATGCGGGTGAGGAGGGCGGGGTAAAGGTGATCGATCGGGCGCGTGAGCTCGCCGGCCAACGCACGGCGCTCGCCTTCGCCGACGCGCCTCTGCTCGTCGATCGCCCGATCTCGATCGAGGCGGTCGCCACCCTCCCCGGCGGTGGGCGCGCGTCGCGTACTCTCGTGGTCGAGCTCACCGGCGTCACCGATCGACCCTATGTCGTGCGGGCATATGAATAGGATCTCCGCCACCGGCTTGCCGAACAACGGGCCTCGCGGTGTCAAGATAGTGGAGCTCGGGTCGCACGGAGGAGCGAAACTGTCTGACCCCGCAGGGAGTTGAAGCAATGGCGAGTGCAAATTCCCTGGTGAAGCCCCAACACCCGCAAGTGCGGGCGCTGCTGGAGCGCGGCGCGAGGTTCCTCGACAAGGGCAAGCCCGCCAACGCGTTGCGCGCATTCGAGGAAGCGATCGCCATCGACCCCGCTGACGCCGGGGCATTTTGTCAGCGCGGCAACGCGCTCGCCGATCTCGCCCAACTGCCGGCAGCGATCGCGAGCTACGATCGTGCGATCGTGCTCGATCCGCGGCTGGCCGAAGCGCACGACTTCAAGGGCGCCGCCCTGGCTGCCGCCGGGGCGTTCGAGCAGGCTCTGCAGAGCGTCGAGCGCGCGCTGCTGATCGCACCGGACAATTTCAACGCGCTCAACAATCGCGCCAATCTCCTTCGGGAGGTTGGACGCTTCGACGAATCGCTGGCCCTGTTCGACCGCGTGGTCGCGCGCGAGCCCGGCATGGCTACGGGCCATAGTATGCGCGCGCGGACTCTTGCCGCGCTGAGCCGTCATGCGGAGGCGCTGCATGGCTTCGAGCAGGTGCTCGCGCTCGATCCGCGCAACGTCGAGGCGCTGTGCAATCGGGGAACCGCACTCAATTTCCTCGATCGTCCGCAACACGCGATCGAAGCGTTCGGGCAGGCCCTGGCGATCGATCCCGGACATGCCGAGATATTGGCCAACCTCGGCGCGGCGCTCACCCGCGTCGGGCGGCTCGACGAGGCGGAGAGCTGCTTTCGCCGCTGTCTCGAGCGCGAACCCGGCCATGTCGACGCGCTGCAGCAGCTTGCCTCCCTGCTCTCGCGGCAGCGCCGCTTCGACGAGGCGGGGCGTTGCCATCAGCGCGTCCTCGCGATCGACGTCAACAACGTCGTCGCGCTGCGCGGCCTCGCTTTGGCGCTGGAGGAACTTGGGCAGTATCGCAGCGCGCTGGTCTGCTACGATCATCTTCTGTCGGTCGCGCCGAACAATGCGTTGGCGCACCAGAAGCGCGGCTTCCTTTTGATCACGCGCACCGAGCATGCCGAGGCGCTCGCTTCTTTCGACCGCGCGAAGGCGCTCGATCCCACGCTGGAGCATTCGGCGGTGCGGCTGCACGCCGCGATGCACCTTTCGCAATGGGACGATTTCGACGGCCAGCTTGAGGCCGTCCGGCGCGCAGCGGAGGCGGGCAATCCAGGCGCCATGCCTTTTCCGGTGCTGGCACTCGCCGACGATCCGGCGCTCCAGCTGCGATGCGCGCAGATCGTCGCGGACAGTCATCCGCGCGTTCCGGCGGTGCCGTTGGCCAATGGGTATCTCCGGCACGACCGGATCAGGCTCGGCTATTTCTCGGCTGACTTTCACCACCATGCGACGATGCAGCTGTTCCGCGAAACGCTCGAGGCGCACGATCGCGACCAGTTCGAACTCACGGCATTCTGGTTCGGCGAGGACAGGGGCGACGACTGGCGGTCGCGGGCGCGGAGTGCATTCGACGCGTTCGTCGACGTCCGGCTTACGGACGACGCGGCAGTCGCGCAGGTCGCACGCGAGAGGGAGATCGACATCGCCGTCGACCTCAAGGGCTATACCCAGAATTGCCGCTTCGGCATCTTCGCGGAGCGCGCGGCGCCGATCCAGGTGAGCTATCTCGGCTATCCCGGAACGTCGGGCGCAGCTGCGATCGACTATCTCATCGCCGACGAGATGCTGGTCCGTCCGGGCGCACGCGGTGCCATATCCGAGAAGATCGCCTATCTCCCATTGTCTTATCAGGCCAACGCCACGCTGAAGCCGGTTTCGCGGCTCGCGACGCGGAATGCGGTCGGGCTGCCGGAGCGCGGCTTCGTGTTCTGCTGCTTCAACCAGAACTACAAGATCACTCCCGACATCTTCGCGCGCTGGATGTCGATCCTGCGGCGGGTGGATTCGAGCGTGCTATGGCTGTGGGTCAATCACGAGACCGCCCGCCGCAATCTCGCGCGCAACGCAGCCGGATTGGGTATAGATCCGGCGCGGATCGTGTACGCAGCGAGCGAGCCGACCGAGCGCCACCTCGACCGGTTGCAGCTTGCCGATCTCTTCCTCGACACATTGCCCTGCAACGCCCACACCACCGCCAGCGACGCGCTGCGCGTCGGCCTTCCGATTCTGACCTGCCCGGGGAGGAGTTTCGCGTCGCGCGTGGCCGCCAGCTTGCTTGAAACACTCGACCTGCGCGAGCTCATCGCGGACGATCTCGCCCAATATGAGGCGCGCGCCGTGGCGTTCGCCCATGACCCCGCGCGACTCGCGGCGATCCGCATGCGCTTGATCGAAAACCGCTCGCATTCGACGCTCTTCGAACCGCGGGAAATGGCGCGCAAGCTCGAAGCCGCGTACGCGGCGATGTACGAGCGTCACCATGCGGGCGATGCTCCCGAGGACATCCACATCGTGGCGTGACGGCGTCAGGGTCCCTCAATATGCGTTGTGGCTTCGGAAGCCTGCGGCACCAGGCCCCAAGGCGCGAAGGCAGGTGCGGACGAAGCGCTTGCCGCGGACGCCAGGGTCGGGCCGGCCGACGTCGCGACGTCGGGGACCGAAACCGCGACAGTCCCGGCCGCCGCTGCGCCTCGGCGGCGATAGAAGATGTGCGCTCCGATCTTCGCCACGCGCTCGAGGCTCGGCGCCCAATAAGGCGAAACATAATCGGCGTGGTAATGGAGCGCGTCGCCGACCATCGACGGGAGCCGACCGTCGAGCACCTTCGCGGCGATGTCGCGCGACCGGGCGAAGACCGTCTCGGGCAGGCGGCGGCGCATCGATCCGTCGCAGGTGAAGGTGAACTGGCAGCCCGTCTTCAGCGCCGAGCCGGCGAAGACGACCCCACACACCGATTTCGGGAAGGCGCGATGCCGGACGCGGTTCAGAACGACCTCGGCGACTGCCTGCTGACCTTCGGGGCTCTCGAATCCGGCCTCATAAGCGATGGCCAACGTCAGGCACTCGATCGCCTGAGCGCGGTCCTCGACCAGTGGCAACACCACGGATTGTGCATGCGCATGCGGAGCTGCCAAAGGGCTGGCAGCGATAAAGACCGCGCCAATCGTGCGTCCGATCGATCCGAGGCGATTCGCTCCCCTCGTCTCGAAGCGCGCCTCGCGCAGGAAGGACTGGAATGGACCTTTGCGACGAACGCCGCTCCCTCCCGGATGCCGGGCGAGGCTACCGGCAAAATGCGCAATCCCCACCGGCTGACGGCAATCGAACACCTGAACTTCTCGAGAGGCGATCCGGCGAGAAATCTTGGCCGCTCTCACGCTATATTCCCTGTTACCAATAATAAAGGCGAACATGACCGCGTAACATAGTCGCGTCTGAACAAAAAATTGATAATAGTCCGGATATTCGGTTTGTAACCCAAGTGTAAAATTTCGATGCCACGTTGTATTTGACGAATATCTACAAAAGAGGTTGTTGCGTCGAATCATCTCTCCTGAAAAATTGTCAATTCCTGACACAAAATACGGAGTCCGGGCGCTGGAATTCGCTACCTCGTTGCTTGCTCGTGGAGACGCTGAGATGATTGCCAAGTTCGCCGTCGCCGGCCTGGTTTCTGCACTGGGTCTGTCCACGCTGTTCTGGCTTCAGCCAGCCGGAACGCAGGCGACAGCGCCGCCGCCGGCAGCGCCATCCTCGCCGGTGGCTGCGACGCCATCGCAAGCCACGTCGGCGGCTGTGATGCTTCCGGCGCGCCTGCTCGAGTGCCGGCTCGGCAGGATCACGAACTTTGATCCATCGCGCGAACAAAAGCCGTCCGAATTCAAATACGAAGGCAGCCATCCTTTCGTACTGTTTCTGCCGCCCATCCCGGTACGCACGGCCGAACCTCCGCGCTCGACCCTGCCTCCCGAGCCGGTCGATCCGCGCACACGCATCGTTGCGGATCCGGACGGGATCTCGGCCGGCGCCGCGGGGCGGCCGTTCGAGCGTGTCGTCGACTATTGGCCGGAGCGCGTCGAAATGACCACGCCAGCGGGGGGCGGGGCCGTAAATATGATCATCCTGCAGCAATCGGAAGCCATGCCGGGGCTGATCGATATGTTCATGACCAGGGCGACCGACGCCGTCACCTGGGACCAGGCGCACTTGTATTCCGGACAATGCAAGTTGGCGCCGAATGGGGCCGCGCCCGCGCTCTGACGTCATTCGTGGGTCCCGGCGCAACCAGGGCCGGCAGGGCTGTCGATCGCGCTTCCCGCAGCAGAGTGTGGATCGCGCCGAGAGGTACCCCGCGGACACATATTGCACCTGCTCCAACGCGCAAATGTTGTAATTGCGCAAATTTTCGGATTTCAGTAATTACTATAGGAAATTCGGCAATCTGTTTGCATATTCGACATTATGTTTCGTATAGGCCGGTCTTTTATTGCTAAGCATTTGGGTCATTTCGACCTGCTTTCAGGATAATTTCTGATCAGCCACAAAGAATTTTCGGTGCCTTTGCCAAAGTAGCGCAGCGAATGTGTCTACCAAGTGGGGAAAGCGTTTCTGGCCCGCACGAGATCGGGCGCCAGGGAGCTACCGGCGATGCGTTCGCGCGCGTGGCCCATGCTTTCACCCGAGTCCCCTATGCCAGGGAGATAGCGGTGGACGAGTATATGCCGATCGCAGACCCCGCCATCGTCGGTCAGGGGCATCCTTCAGGGTTGTTCGAGCACCGCAATCTCATCGTGGAGAGGCGGCCGGAACGGGCGCCGCCCCGGCGTTCGCGGACTTGCGCCCATTTGGCGCCCTGGCAGGCCAAGCTCGCCCGCGACATGATGCTTACGCAGATGGGGGGCGGCCTGGCGCTGGAGGACGTTGCCTGCCGGCTCAACATGTCGGTCAGTCACTTCATCAAGGCCTTTCGGGGGACCGAAGGGGTAGCGCCCTATCATTGGTACATGCAGCGCAGGATCGACCAGGCGATCATCTTGCTTCGTGATGACAGGATGCCTTTGTCCAAGGTCGCCGATGAATGCGGCTTTGCGGACCAGAGCCATTTTACCAAGGCGTTCACGCGGCTTCTCGGCGTCTCGCCCGGTCGCTGGCGCCGCAGCATGCGAAGCGGCCCCCCGAACACCGATGGTTGATGGGGTTCCGCCACTTCCGGGATGCATGGAGCGTGCGCCGACTCGTCAATAATCCCGTTCTCCCTGTGGAAACGACTAGGGTGGGGATGCATGCGATCCGGATAGAGCGGCAAGGCGGGGAGACGACGCGGATTTCGCGCTGCCACCTCGAACCACAGCCGTGTCCCGGCTCAGTTCTGTCGAGAGAATGCGAGCACCAGATTTCAGCGCGTTGCCGGACGCCGGCTCAGGACGACGCGATGACTGGTCGCGGCATCGGCGTGATCGGCGTCTGGGCCAAAAATGAGCATGCGCCCTTCAAGCATCGAGCGAATGCGTCAGCTCTATGATCCTAACTATGTTCGAAGGGTCGATACGCTGGACCACGCCCTGGTGCAGGTCTGTGTCGAGAGTCGAATGCTGGCAGAAACCTTCGGGACCGGTGTCGCGACGTATGCACGGACATTGGGGGCATGTCTGCCCGCCGCGGGAGCCTCGCCGCTGGTGCTCGGCGACAGCGCCTCGGGCGACCCGCCGCGAAAGGCGCGGCTCGGCCGCTGGATCGCGGCGGCGCGGCCGAGCGCACGTATCGCAGCCAGGGAGGAGGCCGGCGACGAGGACGCGCCAGCGCATTGGGTAGTCCACGACATCTTCCGCGAGGCGCATGTCTTCTTCAATCTGCACGGCCGCTTGCTGCCCGTCGAATTCGGGCGTCCACCGCAGGTCATGCATTGGACCTATCCACTGCCGCTCTATGTCCGCGGGGCGAGGAATCTCTATACCGTCCACGACCTCATCCCGTTGACGGATCCTGAGCTCACGCGCGTCGGTCCGGCGCGGCATGCCGCTGTTTTGCGCGAAATCACCCAGCACGCGCACGGGCTGGTCACCGTTTCCGAAACCGTCCGCCGCGAGGTCATCGACCGATTGGGCATGCCCGAAGACAGGGTGACAAACACCTTGCAGGCGATCGACGCGCCGCTCCAGACCGACCCGATCCTTCCCTCCGGCTTGCGCTCGGGGCGCTATTTCTTCTTCTGCGGACGGGTCGAGCCTCGCAAAAATCTCGAGCGGCTTGCCCGCGCGCACGCCGCGAGCGAGACCGCACTGCCGCTGGTGATCGTCGGCCCGCACGTGCCGGGGGAGGAGCAGCTCGAGGCGCAGCTCCATACGTTCTCGGGGGTAATCCGGCTGCCTTGGGTGCCGCGTCGCGAACTGCTTGGCATGATGCGCCGCGCACGCGCGCTGCTGTTTCCCTCGCTTGCCGAAGGCTTCGGCCTCCCCATCGCCGAGGCGATGGCGCTCGGCTGCCCGGTGGTTGCGTCCAGCACGGGAGCCTCGGCCGAAATCGCCGGAGACGCCGCGCTGTTGGTCGATCCCCGACAGACTTCGCAGATCGAAGCGGCGATCCGCAGGCTGGACAAGGACCAGGCGCTCTGTGCCCGGCTGCGCGCTGCAGGTTTTGTCCGCGGCCTGAGGTTCACGCGCGAGCATTATGCGCGCCGGCTTCGGGCCCTGTACGCCGACGCAGTTTCCGCCGCGCCGCGGAACGAGTGCGCGTAGATGCTGAGGTTCCCTATCCTGCTTCGGCGCGCCGGCCACCGGATGACCCAGGAGCGCCGCTGGCCGCTGGGCCATTTGCGGACACGCCCCCGCGCCGCCAACGAAATCGCCATCCGCAAGATGTGCATCAACGCCTATCTTGGCGACGGCCGGGCTCTGGTGCGCGTGCTCGGACGCTACAAGATGTTCGTCGACACCCGCGACGTGGATGTGTGTGCACATCTCCTGCTCGATGGTTTCTGGGAGATGTGGGTCACCGAGCTTCTGGAGTGTCTTGTCCGCCCGGGCATGGTGTGCGTCGATGTCGGTGCGCATGTCGGCTATTTCACCATGCTGATGGCTGATCTCGCCGGCCCGACAGGCGCGGTCCATGCCTTTGAGCCCAACTCGCGGCTGCGCCGGATGCTCGACGATTCGGTGCGCGTGAACGGCTTCGCGGCGCGGGTGCAATCCTACGCAGAGCCGCTGTACGACGCGACCGGACTGGCTGCCGAACTCGTCGTTCCCGAAGCGCAGCCCAGCGCAGGGCATCTGCGCATCCTGAGCGAAGGGGAGCCGGCAACCATGCTGCGGACACGGCGGCTGGACGGGATCGCAGGGCTCGAGCGCTGCGACTGCATCAAGATCGACGCGGAGGCGTCCGAGGAAGCGATCTGGCGCGGCATGCGCGGGCTGCTCGATCGGGCGCAGCCGATGACGATCCTGCTCGAATTCTGTGCGATACGTTATGCCGATCCGGGTCGCTTCCTCGCGGCGATCGTCGCCGAGGGCTTCGCGCTACATCGTGTCGATCCCGCCGCGGGACTGCATCGCATGAGCACCGCGGGGATATTGGACACGCCTCCGACCAGCGACCAGATGCTGGTGCTGATCCGATGAAGAGAGCGCCCTTCCGGATCGGCGTCGACGGCCTGAACCTCGCGCTCCATCGCGGTACCGGGGTCGCCACCTATTCGCGTACGCTCGCACGAACGGTTGCCGAGATGGGCCGCGCTCCGGATCTCATCTTCGGGCTGCCCGTTCATCCGCGCTCGCCGCGCGACCTGCGGGAAACGCTGTTCTTCGCCGAACTCGGCCGCGACGACCCGGCCGACATGGCAGCCGGCGGCAGCCCGATCAAGCGCGAACGGCTGTTCGTCGCGCCCTGGGCGCGGCGGTTGATCGACGTGCCGGTCGAGGGGCGCGTTCATGCCGAGGCCTTCGCCGAGCGCCTGCCATGTTTTTCGAGGGTGTACAGCTTCGGGTCGCTCTGGTCGGTCGCGACGCGGCATTTCAAACGTTATCGCCGGTTCCTTACGGTCACGATGCCCGATCCGCCCGAGATCATGCATTGGACTTATCCGCTGCCGATCCATCTGGCGGGCGCGGTCAACATCTACACGATCCACGATCTGGTGCCGCTCCGGCTTCCCCATACCAGCCTCGAAAATAAGCGCTTGCATGACCGGCTGCTGCGCAGCTGCATCCGCCGCGGCGCCCGGATTTGCACTGTTTCCGAGGCGTCGCGGCGTGACATTGTCGATTTCCTCGGCGCCGATGCCGGGCGAGTGGTCAATTGCTATCAATCGATCGATCCGGTGCCGGCGATCGCTGACGACGAGCTAGGCGGGCGGCTGCGCGCCCTGTTCGACCTCGAGCCACAGGGCTATTTCCTCTATTTCGGCGCGATCGAGCCCAAGAAGAATGTGGGCCGTCTGATCGAGGCTTATCTGGCGAGCGAAGTGGCGACGCCGCTCGTCATTGTCGGCGGTCGCGCCTGGCGCTCGGAGAACGAGCTGCGCCTGCTGGGCAGTCCCGGGTCGCAGAGCATTTCGGGCGCATCGCGGGTCCGCAAGCTCGACTATCTCCCGCGACGGATGCTCGACGTGCTGATCGCCGGCGCGCGCGGCGTGCTCTTCCCGTCGCTCTACGAGGGGTTCGGCCTGCCGGTGGTGGAGGCGCTCGCGCGCGGCGTACCGGTCATGACCTCGACCGGCGGATCGCTGCCTGAGATAACCGGGAACGCCGCGCTGCTGGTCGACCCCTATGACGTCGGCGCGATGGCGGCCGCCATCCGCAGGCTCGACGGCGATGCTGCGCTGCGCCACACGCTTGCCGCGATGGCGCCGATACAGGCCGAGCGCTTCACGCCGGCGCGGTTTAAGACGCGCTTGTCCGCGCTCTACCAATCGCTCGTCCCCGAACAGGGCGTGGCGCCTGCGCAATCAGTGACTTTCGGGACGGCAACCGCATGACATCACTCCCGTTCCTGAGCTTTGCGCGCGTCCGGGCCGCGATGCTGGCGCTTCCCCTGCTTGCGGGCGGCTGCGCCACCCTGCCGTCGAGCGGCCCGACCGCGCCCGAAGTGATCGCGGCGTCGCGTCCGGCCTCCCGGTTGCCGGCGATATTGGTCGAGCTCAATACCGATACCCTGTCGCGCATCAACAGCGTGCCGGAGGCCACGGGATCGCTTGCGGACCTGACCGCCGAGGGCGAGATCGACCGGATCGGTCCTGGCGACGTCCTGCAAATCTCGGTGTTCGAGATCGGCGCGACGCTCTTCGCGGGGCCCGCGTCGGCCGGGGCGCAGCCCGCTGCCGCCGGGAGCGCGCTTCCGCCGATCGTGATTGCGCGCGATGGTACGATCAACGTGCCCTATGCCGGACGCATCGATGCCGCCGGCCAGACAGTCCAGTCGCTTTCGCGAAGCATCGAGTCGGCACTGATCGGTTATTCGGCGCATGCGCAGGTCAATGTCGTGGTGCGCGAGAACCTCGCCAATAGCGTCTTCGTGCTCGGCGGCGTGAAGACGCCCGGGCGTATTCCGCTGTCGCTGACGCGCGAGCATGTGCTCGATGCCATCGCGCTGGCTGGCGGCGTGGTCTCTGCGGCGCAGGATATGATGGTTCGCGTCACGCGCAGCGGACGCAGTGCCGAGATCGGACTCGACGAACTGCTCGCAGGATCGCCGGACGATCTGGTGCTGCTCCCCGGAGATCGTATCGAACTCCTTCGCGGCCTGCAGAGCTTCACCGTCTTTGGCGCCAGCGACAAGGTCTCCGAGATCCCGTTCGAGATGCGCAGGCTCACGCTCGCTCAGGCAGTTGCGCGCGCCGGTGGGCCGTCGGACCGTCAGGCGGACGCGAGCGCGGTGTTCGTCTTCCGCTGGGCCGCACCGGACACCCCCACGGGTGCGCTTATTCCCGTGATCTATCGGCTCAACATGCTGCGACCCGAAAGTTACTTCGTCTCGCAGCGTTTCACGATGCGTAATGGCGACGTGATCTACATCGCCAATGCCCGCTCGAACCAGGCGACCAAGCTGGTTCAAATCATCAACCAGCTCTTCTCGCCCTTTTACGGGGTTCGCGAGCTGACCCGATGATGCGGGCGCCGAGGGTCAGTCGCTCAGGCGGCCAGCCGCTGCTGCGCGTGATGCACTTCGATCGCCTCGTCGATCGTCGGATAGAAATTGAGCTGCCCCTCGTGCAGTACAGCGCCCGTGGTGCAATATTGCTGCAGCGTCGCTGGGCTGTGCGAAACCATGACGAGCGTCCGCGCCGAGCGGCGATGCGCGAGCGCGGCATGGCAGCGTTCCGCAAAGCGCTGGTCACCGGCGCCGGTGACTTCGTCGACGAGATAGCAGTCGAAATCGATGGCCAAACTCACGCCAAATGCGAGACGCGCCATCATGCCGGCCGAGTAGGTTTTGACCGGCTGGTTGAAATACTCGCCAAGTTCCGCGAATTCCTCGACAAAAGCGAGCAGTCGATCGACGGGTTGGCGGTAGATACGCGCGATGAACCGGGTGTTGTCCGCCCCGGTCAGGCTGCCCTGGAAGCAGTGCGAATAGCCGATGGGCCATGAGACGGTCATCCCGCGGCGAATGACGCCGCTACTCGGGTGCTCGACGCCGGCGATCAGCCGAAGCAGCGTCGACTTGCCGGCGCCGTTCGCACCACAAATCCCCAGCGCCTGCCCCGGGCGGATCGCAAAGCTCGCGTCGTGCAGCACATGGCGCGTGAGATTGCGGCCATGATAGGTCTTGCTGACTCGGTCGAAGGTGATCATGCGCTGGTCCCCCCTGTCCATCTCCGATTGGCGGCAATGACGGGGGGAGGTCAAGCGAATCCGTATGCCTTTCGGGGTGGTCGCGCGGCATGATCGGTGGGGGCGAAACTTCGCTCTTTCAGGCGGGGCCAACCGGCTGCGAGGCGCTGGTTGTCGCCTTTTCGAGCTTGGGCGTGGACAGCGTCGCCAAGCCGTTCGAGTTTCGCGGTCTACTGAACCGCTCCGATTGCGCCGTGTTGCTGCTGCGCGATCCGGACACGAGCTGTATCATAGGATGCGCGATTTCCCGACCGGTCCTTCGGTTGTGGCGGACGCGATTGCCGAACGCGCTCGCGGATTCCGGCGGGTCGTTTGCATCGGATACAGCATGGGGGGCTATGCCGCCTTGCTCTTCGGCCGCTTGATCGGCGTGGACACGATCATCGCGCTGGCGCCGCAGACCGACCTTTCGCGTCATGCCCTTGGCGCTTGGGGCGACCATCGATGGGACGCGCAGATCGCGCGGGTTCACCAGCGCGGCGATTCCAGGTTTTTTGATCTCGCACCGCTCTATCATGACACGCACCACCTCCTGCCCGATCAGGCGGTGACCCTTTGCCTCGGCGCCGGCGGCGAGCCGCTGGACGTGCATCACGCCCTTCACCTCGAGCGATATGCCGCCATTCACTCTGTGGGAACGGAGCCGTTGGCGCACGAGGCGCTGGTAGTCGCGCTGCGGGAGTCGGGACTGATGCGTACCATGATCGACGCCGCGATAGCAGGAAGGCGAACGCAAATACCGCTGTCCGAGTGCTTCGCGCGTTGGATGGCGAAGAACCAGCACAGTCTCGCAATCGATCCGGCAGCGACCCTGATAGTGGATTCGAGGCTGCACGTGTCGGGTACTGTGGTGATGCATTCGGCTTCGCGGATCGCGCGCGACCCAACCTCAAAGCATCCCGTGCGGCTGGGTGTCCGCTTGTGGCCCGAGGGACGGTTCGGTGGAGACCGGCGCGAGGCGCGCTTCGATTTTCCCGCGCCCGACCTCCTTTCTGGAAGCATGCACCGCTTCGCCACGGTCATCGACATCGGGGGGTTGCCACCGGGGCGGCACGACATCGTGACGGCGCTCGTCCGCGAGGGGCGATTCTGGTTCGACGACCTGGGCTTCAGGGCCATTCGTATCGGGCTTGTCGTGGACGGGGCGGGCGCCCCACGATTGGTAGAAGGAGCCGTCGTTTGACGATTCAGATCGCCGCGATCGTGCTCGCCTTCAACGAGGCGAAAATGCTGTCGCTCACGCTGCCGGCGATAAAGGCGCTCGTCGATCAGGTCATCGTCGTCGATATGGGCTCGACCGACGGAAGCGCTTCCCTCTACGCCCGCCTGCTTTCCGGCAACGATCAGGTCGTCAGCTATGCGCAGTGCAACCTCTCGCAGTTCGGCTTTGCCCATGCGCGCAATCACGGCGCCAAATTCACCACAGCGCCATGGCTGTTCTCGATCGATTCGGACGAGTGGATCGATCCGGGGCAGGCATTCGCGCTTCGCCGCGAAATCGCGGCGGAGAGATGCGACGTGCTCCACGTCCTGCGCCGGAACTACGCCGGCGAGCCGGGCGCCGACATCGAAATCGATCAGCTGCGCGCCACCGGACGCTTCGAGGAAGAGACACAACGCCGAATCTACCGGAACCGCCATGACGTCCGCTGGGAAGGCCTGATCCACGAAGAGATATGTGATCGCGATGGCAACACCTGGCAGCGCGCCAGCCGCAGCGATCTCGTCCTTCATCATCTCGCGCAGTTCAAGTCCCACTCCCTTGCGGAGGAAAAGAACCGTCTCTACGCCTATATGGTGCTGCGCGCGGCCATCGTGCCCGGGTATCGCTACGGAACGAATCCCTTTTGGCATTCGACATTCATCCGCGAAAATGTCGATTATCTGATTGGCCAGGCCAACGCCTATGCATACGGGCACAGGCTGCCGCCGTACGATCGCAGCGCAGTCGAGCGCGCGATCGCCTGATCAAGGTTTGACGAGGTAGCATTTTCCTCCGTCCGCTTCGATGTCGCGCGTCTGGAAGAAGCTCTGAAAGGCTTCGCGCACTGCCGGCCAGACGTCGCCGCTGACGTGGTAGTCGTCGCCGACCAGGACGCCGCCCGAACGCAACAGCGGCCACCACAGGCGCAAGTCGTTCGTCACGGCGTCGTAATCATGACCGGCGTCGATATGCACGACGTCCGGGCGCACGTTGCGTGCCTTGAGAACTACGGCCGCGTTCACCGAATCGAGCGGCAACGGAACGACATGCTCGGTGAGTTCACGCTCGATGATGTTCGCCGCGAAAGTCTGGAACAATGTGGGATATCCGGCTTCGAATTTCAGATGCTCGAACCAGATCGGTTGTAGCCAATGGTCCCAGGCGCCTAGCCAGGTATCCACTGCCACCACCGCGGCGTCCATTCCGCGGTCGCGCAAATGCGCCGCCATGGTCATTACCGAGCCGCCCTTCCACGCGCCCACTTCGATCACCGTACGCGCACCGGTCTCGTCGATAGCCCGGGTAAGGAAGGGGTGGTCGGAGGCCCAGCCTTGGAAGTCGACACGCCCACGGAAGCAACTGCGCTCCCAAAAAGGATCCTTGCCGGCCCAAAGCAGCTCGAGCAATTCGGTGCGGCGCGTCGTCATCTGGTCTGGTCCTCGTGAACCTGGATTTGGCGAAGTGCGTCGAAGCGCGCGATTGCCTCAGGGGCGGAGACAAAGGCCAGGACAAGCTTGTCGACTGTCATGCCGGCCTGAACGAGCCGAGCGTAATAGGCGAATCCGTCCGCATCAGGCGTGCGGCCAAGTATCAGGCGGTAGCAGCTTGATAGATCGTCGAGCGTCGCCGGATCCGGCATAACGCGATCCGGGTCGCACGCATTCGGCGCGCCATCGGACCGGCAGGACGCGGGGGGACCGTCCCCATGCTCCGATGACCGAGCGATACCAAGGCGAAGCGCCGGGAATGCAAGATCCGAATACCAGAAGGATCCTTCGGACACGAGGGACAGCTCGATCTCGATGTCACGCGCGTCGGTCGTCGGCCCGGCAAGTCCGATCACGAACCTGGCTGAATCCCCTGGTTCGAGCTCGGGACGGGCCGGCAGCGCGCGCGCTTCGTTCGTCCATGCCGCGCAGGTCTCGCTCCGGATACGCGCGCCGATCATCAGGCGATCGCGTTCGGCGCGCCCGAACACGAGCGCCGCTTCGCCAGTGTTGACGATCCGGCCGGGCACGCGCACTTCGCCCGTGGCGGAGCATTGGACGGGCCCGGCAAGCTCGATCCGGTGCGCGTTTCGCCGACGCCAGTCGGCGACCAGTCCCGACAGATCGGGCAGCGGCTCGCCACGAATCATCGCAGTCAGGATTCCCGGCATCGCGCCGGATTGACGTAGCGCAACCGCCAAGGCCGCGTTCGGCAACGGCAGACGCTGCTCGTCAATCTTCGAGTCTTCGAGCCAATCGTTCGTGCGCTGCATTCCTGTGACGACGCTGATCGAAACGCTCGAGGAAGAAGGCCGTGATACTTCGGAAATATCGCCATCGTCTGACCAGGCAGGCGCGACCAGAAGAGCCGTGTCGGCCGCTATCTCCTCCGCCAGTGCGATCGCGCTACGCGCTCCGGTGGCATGGCCTATCACCAGCGTCCGCGACGGATCGGGCACCTGTGATCGAAGGATGTCCGCCATGTCCGCGGAATCCAATGCGATCAGGTCGGACGCGACGGTTGCAACGCGGCATTCCGGGCGGTCGGCGAGATCGTCAGCGACCGGGCCGGCGAATCCGGCCTGATAGTCCGCATCGGCAATCACGATCGCGAACACCATCGCGACGGCCCCGCTCATCTGGCATGCTCGCCGCCTTCATACCCCGAAGGCGGGCCGCCGAACGCCAGGTCCGCCAGCGTTCCGAGGGTCAAGGCCTCCATGAAGTCGAGCCGTGCCTGACCATCGTCCGCCCGGCAGAGGAAGAAGCCCGCTACGCCGACCGACACTAACCGCGGATCGTCTCCATCAGTAACCTCGGCCAGATCGATGCTCATGTTGCCATTGATCGCCAGCCGGATGGCTCCCGCCGGATCCGGCACCAGTGTCATCGTGACCCATTTGTACTCGCCGGGCTTCAAAACGCCTGCGACGCTGGTCGCGGGATCAGACGTGTCGACCGTGAAGTGCACCTGTCGATTGGGAATCCCGTGCAATTGCAAACACAGCCGTATTGCCATTCCGGGAACGCCGGTCCCGATTTCGAGCCGGCCTCCGCACGGCTTGGTCCAGCATCCCCAATTGTCCGGACCATACCAGCCGTCACCCACCCGGAATACTTCTGCGGAACGCATGCCGCGCCAGATGGCGGTGGCGTAGTTACGCGTGAGAGGATGCCAGGCTCCGAGTTGGGCGATTGACACGTTGGCTGGCAGGTCGGGATCGTGCGCGCGCCAGCGCATTGCCGCTTCGCCTATATCGGTGGCGATTTCACTCCATGTGCGCGGCCTGAACTCCGCGTAAATGCGCTGTTGCAGCGCTTCGCGATAGCCCCCATCACGGATCAGCCGCTCGAGCGCCGTGGTGAACGCGTCGACATCGCCTGAGCGAAAGTAGACGGCATAGTCACCACCGGCTTCGGGTAAGGACGCTGCGTCCGAGATCAACGCAACTTTTCCGTGGCAGAGCGCCTCGGTCACCGGCAGACCCCAACCCTCATATCTGCTCGGATAGATCGTGAAGAGGCAGGCCCGGTACAGCAGCTCAAGCTCGGCGTCGGATAGGCCCGACAGCATGACGACGCGTTCGCGCAGGCCCTCATGGCTGGCGAGGCGCGCATACACCGCATCGTTGAGCCAGCCACGATTGCCGACGCACACCAGCTTTGGGACTGCGTGCGCGCCATGGCGCTTCAGCAGCGTGATCCATGCTTCGAACGCGGCGAGGTGGTTCTTGCGCGACTCAATCGTCGAGACGAACAAGATGAATCCGTTCGGCCTCAGCCCCCAGCGCCACAGCTGTCGGGGATGGGCAGAGACAAGGTCCGGCTTCCGGCAATCTGCATCGAGACGGATCACCGCGATATCGACCGGATCGATTTCGTGGCCAAGGATTGAGGCCACGTGCAACAGATCGCGTTTCGTCGATTCCGAGTTCACGAGGAAATGATCGGCATGCTCGAACGCGCCGATCGCCCAGCTCACGAAGTCCTGGGTGAGTTCCTTTACGCAATGCTCCCCCGCCATGACCGGAATCAGGTCGTGGACGAACGGCACATAGCGCACGCCCCGCAATGCCTTCGCCCGCCGCACGAAGAGAAAATAGTTCTGCAGCCACCACGAAGTGCCCAGATTGATCAGATATGCGCCACGCGCCATCTCGATCGGTTCCGACGTGGCGAGCCGCAATTGCAATCTGGCGAGCGCGCCGATCCATTCGGGCGCGCCACGATCACCGCTGGCGAGGCTGAGCTGTGCGAGCGCGAGGAAGGTTGGCGCGGGGATCTCCAGCCAGTCGTCGCGCGACTCGATGAAGGCGCAGATCTGCACACCGAAGCTGTTGAGGCGAAGCGCATTGCCGATCGTCTCGATTTGCACGCGCTGAATGCCGGTTGGAAGCCGCGCGTTGCGGAAATAGGAGATCAGGTCCGAAACGTCGAAGATCAGGGCCAGCCGATCGCCGAAGTCCGGTTGAGGCTCTGCCGATCGCGCGGCGCCGACGAGATCGGACAGCGCCTCCATTTGCCACCGCGCAGCGGCGCGGCTTTCTTCCGGCAGCCCGGGAAGGAGCGCTTCGATATGCCGCATCGCGTCGACCGCGTCACCGGCAGTTGGCGTGGCGTCGAATGCCGGTGCCTCTGCTGCATCCTGGTCAAGTAGCGCGAGTAGCTCGCGCATCTGCGCGTTGTCTCCGATGCCCAGGAAATGCGCCATCTCCTGCAGTACGTCGGGATTGGCGGGTTCGTGCTTGAGCGCGAGCATATAACTTCGGTTCGCGGCCACGCGATCACCGCACCGCTTGTGAAGATGGCCGAGATGCAGCCATGGCTCGGCCGCTATGGGCGAGGATTCTGCGGCGGTAAGATAGGCCGTCTCTGCCGCGGCGAAATCCTCTTGTTCCTTGAGCGCATGGCCGAGCTGAACCCAGATATGGGTCAGCGACGGATCAACCTCGAGCGCGGCGCGATACGCTGTTGCGGCGGCAGGCCAGTCCCTGCCGTCGCGCGCCTGATTCCCCAGCGTGATCGCGTGGTGCACTTGCGGCGTGACCGCCACGCCACCCGAACGGCGAAGCTTGAGCGGGATGTTCATCAGCAGATCGGTCATGAGGCGGCATGCTCCCGAATGCCCGCGAGGATCAGCCAGCCGATCGCATAGACCAGCAGCAGCGCGAAAAAGACCGTGGCGATCAGTTTGAGCCGCTTCGGGTAGAGCGCCTTGCCCGGAAGATTGGGCTCCACGACACGGACCAGGAATAGTTGCTGGCGCACAGCCTGTTCGCGCGCAGCGTCGAGCGCGGCTGCCGCAGTCTCGAAACGTTTGGCGGAGAACTCCTGTTTGAGACGCAGGTTTTCAAATTGCCCCAGCCCGGCCGCGGTCGCCTGGCGTGAGCCCGTAAGGCTGCTCTCCGCCGCCCCAACCTGCTGCTCGAGCGCGCGGACTCGCGCCGCCATCGTGACATATTGCGGGCTGTCGCGGCGGATCGCGCCCGCCATGCTGTTCAACTGCGCACGTGCTTGCGCGAGCTCGGCCTGCATTTGCGTCACCATCGTGATACGTGCGGCGCTGGTGCGCTCGGGATCGATATCGCGGCCGGATTGGCGAAAGCCGGTTAGTGCAGCCTGGCTTTCGTCCACGCCCCGCTCGGCAGTCTCCAGCGACTCGCGCGCAGCGGCGAGGCGATTCTCCAAAAGCCGTTGGTTGAATGCATTGACGCGCTGCTCGCCGATCCGGAGCAATTCCTGCGCGACGCGCTCGGCATCCGCCGGCCGGAACGCGCGTACGGCGACGCGGGTGATGCCGGACTCGGGTCCGACATCGATATGCACCATCTCGCGATAATAGCGTAGCACCGCCTCCGGCGGAGCGCTTTCCCGGAGCCGCGAGAAGGGATCCGCTTCCGGCCGGCGGAAAATCCTTGCCAGTCCGACAATTCGCTCAAGGCGCGCGACAGCATCGTGTGAAAGGAGATAATCGATCACGGTCTGGTTGTCGGCTGCGGCTGGATTGGCTTCGAGTCCGAGCAATTGTCCAAGGCCGGAGCTGGCGGATCCGCTCGAACCCGACGTCCTGACGACGAAATGCGTCTCCGATTCATATTGATCGGCGACGACGCAATATTGAAACAGCGCGACCAGCACCGTCGGCAACAGCACGACCAGGCCGAAATTCCGGCACCAGCCGAACCGGCTGCCACCCGACGCGCGAACGCCCGGAGGTTGCTGCTCCAGTCGATGCGGATTGGGCGCGTTCTCCTTTCGCTCGCGTGCAAGGACTTCTTCGGGCGCCGGTTGGGCCGGAATCTCGACGAAACCGGTCTCGCGCTCGAGCGGATGAAGCGGGAAGGTGACCATCAGTTCAACTCAGATGAACATGTTTGCGGACGATGCGAAGCGAGACGAGGCCCAGAAACGTGAGGCCGAGACACCAGAAGGTGATGTACATCACGTCGAAATAAGGGCTCCGGACCGATGTGAATTGCCCGGTGTGGAACATCTCGAAGATCTGATTGAGCGGAAACCAGTAGAGGAGCCCGCGATAAGGTTCCGGTATCCATGCGAGCAGGAAGAAGGTGCCCGAGATCGGCATGGCGATATATGTCAACGGGTGGACGAACTTGCCTACGGCCTTGCTGAAATAGGATGCAGCGCAGACCGGCATCGACAGTGCGAAGGAGAACCACACCATATAGCTGAAGCCGGCGAGCATCAGGAGCGGAGACGCCGGCGCGCCGCCATAGCCCAGCACCCATGACAGGCCGAGAAGCAGGACGAGCGCGAGCAGCGTCGACGCTGCTTCGAGCAGCGTGCGGGCGACCAGCATGTCGAAGATGGTCACCATGCGGTGAAAGAGCAGCGGCTTGTTGGCTTCGAGCGTCGACTCCGCACGTCCGATCACCGTTCGGAAGACCATGAACATGCAATAGCCGCCCAGTGCGAACGGGATGGGCAACAGGTCTTCTCCGCCGTGCGCGCGCGCGTTCCCGTGGAGCGCCGCCACCGAGGTGGCGAGCAGCATCGGTTCGACGATCAGCCATGCATAGCCGATATTCTCGCGTCCGTAGCGCGTATGCAGCTCGCGCATGATCAACGCACCCACCACCGAGCGCTGGACGTCGAAGCCATCCAGATAGCGCGCGATGCCGGAGGCGCTCCGCGCGATCATGACGCGGCAACCTCCCCGATGAATGCCAGCGCGCGATCGATGTGATCCTCCCATGTCGGCAGCTCGGCGCCGCTCAGGCGCGCGAGCTGCGCCTCGCGCCGGGGCGAGGCGGGCGCGGCGTAATCGAGGATCGCCTGGCGCCAGCCCGGCCGGTCCAGAGAATCGAGATAGTCGGGAACGCCACGGCCGGCCTCGCGATGCGCCGGTATGTCGCTCGCGATCACGGGTGTTCCTGCGGCGAGGGATTCTGCGACTGGTAATCCAAACCCCTCGGCGAAGGATGGCATCAGCAGCGCGGATGCGCCGGCGATCCAGGCCGCCAGCACCCGATCGGGGACCCGCCCCAGCTCCACGACGTGCGGACGAAGCGGCTCCGAGCGATCGAGCAAATCGAACACGCTCTGGTTCTCCCAGCCGCGCCGCCCGATGAGGACGAGCTTCGGAATCTCGCGGCCATCCGCGCTTTCCGAGAGCTGGCGCCACAAATGAAGCAGCAGGAGATGGTTCTTGCGCGGCTCGATCGTGCCTAGACACAGGAAATAGGGCTGGTCGATGGGTGGCGCGCCCCGAGCCCGGGCCGGAGCAGCAGCACCGAGCGGCGCAACCGCGAGCTTCGGCACGGGCTCGCCGGCGGCGTTCAGCCAGCCGGTGAACGCACTGGCGGTGGCGCTGGAATTCGCAATCACACCGTGCGCGTGGCGCGCGACGCTGATCATCCGGCGGGCGTGGCGGCGCGGGCCGTCGGCGCGCGCGAAACTCGGATGAGTGAGCGGAATCAGGTCGTGCACCAGGCATATCAGGCGGGCATTCTCGCGCCGCAGCCGCTTCGCGACGCTGCGTCGGTCTTCGAGCGCGCTCGGCGAAACATGCAGCAGGATGCGCCCCCGGGTCGCCGGTACCACCCTGCGCGGCCACAGGCTGGCGAGCGATGCCAAAAGATGCCGATGTGCCGCGCCCGCGCGCTCGTCTCCCCCGATAACATTCCAGCGCCGTTCGGTTGCGTCGAGGAAGCGCAGAACCGCGGCGGACGGGAGCCGGCCGTAGGACCCGAGCGGATGCGTTGCGGCGAATTGCAGCCTTTCCGGCGCCCGGGCGAGCAGCGTGCGGGCATAAAGAAGCTCGACACGATCGACGCCGGTCGGCGTCGGGTGTCGCACGCGCGACAAAAGGCGAGTCAGGTCGAGCACGATTTCGGGCGTTGCCGGCACCCGGGGCGGCGTCTCTGGCACATACGCCGCCGCATCGCCGGGGAGGCGCTCGGGCTTCATGCACTTGCCTTCAGCGGTGGCCCGGCCTCGGCGGCCGAACCGGCGGCGAGCATGCGCGTCACCGCCGGCTCGATCAGCAGCGTGCGGCCCTCGCGGCTGCTGAACCCGCCGCGCAGCAGGCAGCGATGCGCGAGCACCCGGCGGAAGGCGTCGAACAGCTCGACCTGAGGACGTCCAGGCGTCTGCCAGAAGTTTTCGAGCGCGCCCTGATGCGTGATGCCCGGGACATCATAGACGGCGCGCCCCAGCACCTTGACCGGGACCCCTGCGGCGAGCGCCAGCGTACCGGTGGTGCTGTTCACGGTCACTACGCCGTGCGCATGCGCGACGAGCGTGGCGATGTCGGCGCATTCGAGGTAGCGGACCCGATCGGATATCCCGAGCGCCGACGCCTCAATTTCGATCAGCCTGCGCCAGTTGCGCAGGCCGTTGTCCAGCGGGTGCCCCTTGAACAGCAGCAGCGGTCCCGCATGCGCGTGCGCGGCGAACGAGGCAAGGATTGCCCGGATGGCATTTTCCATACCGCCGAAGGGCGAATGGATGCGCAATTGATAATCGGCGTCGAGCTGCAACGGCACGACAAAGTAAGGCGACGCCATCGCGCAGCGCACCGCCCTGCTTCGCCGTGCGGCAAAGGGATGCCGCCCGAGCCGGCGCAGCCATCCGGCCGCCTCCGCGGTTCGCGAGAACGGACGGTGCGATCGGTAATGTCTGAACCACGGCGTCAGCAGCGCGCCTGCACCATAATAAGCCATTGCTTCGCGCGCGCGCCGGACGAAGCTCGCCGGGACCTGGGGCAGGTTGGGAACCGGAGCGAGGCCCGCGGCAATCCGGCAATAATATTCGGGATCCGGCGGGAGAGACGAATGTCCGTTCACACCGTTCTGCTCGAGCGTGACCCAATCCGGACGGACATAGCCTTCTTCGAAGACATGCACGGTGACTCGCCACGCATGTGCCGTGGATATCGCCGCATGGTGAAGCGGCCGACAGTCGCCGAACAACACGATATCCGTGACGCGATGGCGCTCGATGATCGCCCCCAGCGCCGCGGGCCAGGCCTCCGCGACTCCGCGAAAATCGATCGCCCGCGCGCCCCAGTCGAGGCAATCGCCGCCATGAAAATTGACACGGAGGACCCGGCCCCCTGCGCAGCGCAATGCCTCGCCGAGCTGCCGGAAGAAGGGGCCTGGGGGCCCCTGAAGAAAAAGGAAGGTGCGCGTCATGCCACCTGGCGCAGCGTGCGACGGATCATGCCCTCGAGCCTTCGCAGCCGGTTCACGAGCGAAGGACGCGGGGCCGCGTCGACGAGGCATGCGACGAGCCGCTCGGCCGAGCAGGGAAGGCCGGTGCCCGGATCGAGATAGAGCGGATACAGGAGCAGCGCTCCCGCAACCAGCTCGTCCACCGTCAGCCGGCGCTTGCGGCGCGGCACCGCCACCAGATCACGGGTAAGGCCCCACCCGGCATAGAAGGGCGCGCCGTGACACACCACGGTACATCCGCGCAGCAACGCCTCGAACCCGGCCAGCGAGGTCAGGACATGGATCTCGTCGACGCCGGTCAGCAGCGGGGCCAGTCCGTACGGCTTCTCGAGGATATGGTCCGCGAGGAGACGCGCTGTATGGCTCAGTCGATCGTGCCGATGGCCGGCGAGCACGTCCGGGTGCGGTTTGTAGAGAATGAAGGCGTCGGGGGCGAGCGCACGGGCGCGCTCGAGCAGTCCCGAATTACCGCTTTGCGCGGGATCCCCTTTCAAGACCGACTGATCGTCTGCGACCTGGCCGGTCACCAGGATGCGGCGCTTGCCAGGCGGCGAGCCGATCGACGGCAGCGCGCGAGCGTGGCCATATTTGCCGAGGCCGGCGGAGACGATGACGGCGCGAAGCGCGGCGGCGCGGCGCACCAGCTCGGGTGGGAACGGGTGATCGGCAAGCAGTGATTCGAGGTCGCTAGAGCGTGCGGGATCATAGTGGATCCCCTGGCGATCGATTGCTATCGATTGCGGCGGCACGAGATGAACACCGAGGCCGAGCGACCGCAGAAATCCGTCTTCGATCCGTACGACCGGCACGCCCCTGGTCGCAGCGTGTGCCTCGAAGGCGGACGGAACCCGGGACGGCCATATCGCGATGGCAGCCTGCGTCGTTCCCGCCCCGTCCAGCGCAGCTTCCGTCGTGCGCACGTGCCGTGGCACGCCTGTCACGCCGGTCAGAAAGCGATCGATCTGCGGACGCTTCCAACCACGTATCCCGAACTGCACGCCGATTCCGGCGATGGCTTCGAGATGCCGTCTCCATTCGCCGAGCAAATCCACGGCGGCTTCGGCGGATATCGCCGATCCGGTGAAAGGTTCGCGATAGGTCAATGCGTGGATCAACACTTCCCATGCGAGCGAATGGCGCGCGTCCATATCGATTGCCAGCGAAGCGCCGGTGGACGCATCGACGGTAGGGCGGCCGATCAGTCTCGCGAGGATCGCGAGAGCATCATCGCAAGGCGCGATCACTTGCACGGCGTGGTCGAGCACATGCCAGGGATCGAGTTCGCCGCTCACGATATCCGGCAATTGCGCGGACGCCCAGGAAGGCGCTTCTCGGTCGGACCATAGGACGACTGGGCCAGTGGCGACCGAGCGAAAGGTCGCGACATCGCCGGGGTGGCACTTCAACACGGTGCAGCCTTTGGCCAAGACCGGTCGCGCGCTCCAGAAGCTGCCGCCGACGCGCGCCGTTTGCAGGCGCCGGATCAACTGTTCCGCGCGTTCGCTTGCAGCGCTCGTCAGTGGCATCGGCTTCGGGGCCGAGGTTTCGCGGGTCACGAGCGCCGCCCGGGATCGTCTGGCGAGGAATCCGGGTGCGCTCAAAAGCGGCGAATCGATGCCGGACGAGCCAGCCTGCAGGGCACCGATCGCACTGCGGCGCATCGGTGGCACGAAGGCGAAACGCTCCCTCACCGCAGTCGCTGGCGCGGACGCGCCAGCATGCAGCCAAATTTCGCTTCGGGGCGCGTTGAAACGGCAGAAACGGTCATGGCTGTTGGCAAATCTGCGATCGCGATGCTCGCTGTTGCTATCGCAGCCGTCGCGAGGAGCGGGGCTGGGGATTTCCCGAGCCGGGCAGAAAAATCGACAAGGCGCGAAAGCGCCACCGCCCTGACAGTAACGCAGAGACCAACTCGCGCGACGCCGTCGTCGCCGACGATTCGACACGCTCGATTTCGGCGCGAAGTTTCGCGCGCCATTATACGATGGCCGGGCAACCCCTGCTCCGCGAGTGGCGCGGTGCGCGAGGCGGCCTACCGCCTGCAGTTGCGCAGTCCCAGGACAGGAAGGCAGATGAAGCGGCGGCTTTTTTGGGCCACCCGGAAATCCAATGGCCGACGGGAAGGCGCGCTTATTGGCTGCTGTGCTTCTTCCCCCAATTCAACGCCTTGACGAAAGAATTGCATCGATCCTGCCGCCAATGACAGCCAGTAACCCGCACCGTCATCTATCAACTAAGGGACTTTCCGGCGTTGAAGCGCCTCGCACCGTCATATCTTCTTCGTCATCGCGACCCAGAAGGCTCGTGAGCCGCCGCGTTTAGAGGGTGTATTATGGCAGTGATTTCGGGAACCTCAGGTGATGACTACCTGGTTGGCCCGTCGGGCGTCGATACCCTGATCGGGGGCGCGGGCAACGACCGCCTTCTCGGTGGAGCAGGCGCGGACGTTCTAAACGGCGGCGACGGCTTCGACTAGGCGAGCTATGGCAATTCGACAGTCGGGATCACGCTCGACCTCTATGACGGTAGCCGCACAACCGGTGATGCGGTGGGCGACACGTTCATCGGTATCGAAAGCTATGTCGGCAGCACCTATGACGATGTGTTCATCGCAGGCGCGACAGCCACGACCTTTGACGGCGGTGGCGGCATCGACGTGGTGGATTATTCGCTTTCCGTGGCCGGAATCACGCTGAACCTGACGCGGTATTGCGGCGTGATCTACGGTCCGGGTTCGGGCGGCCTCGCCGAAGGTGATACTATCTACAACATCGACCGGATCATCGGTACGAACTTCAACGACCTGTACATCCTGAACGGCAACGCCGTCATGGTCTTCACCGAAGCGGCGAACGGCGGCATCGACGAAGTGCGCACCGATGGGGCGAGCTTCGGGCTCGGCGCCAATGTCGAAAACCTCACCTATACCGGCACCGCGGACTTCTCGGGCTATGGCAATGCCAGCGACAACATGATCACTGGCGGCAGCATCGCCGATCGGCTGGAAGGCCAGGGCGGCAACGACACGCTGATCGGCGGTGCGGGCGGCGACACGTTGATCGGCGGCGACGGCTTCGATCTCGCCAGCTATGTGTCGGCTTCGGGCGACGTACTGGTCGATCTCGTCAATATGGCGGTGAATACCGGCCATGCCGCACGCGATTTCTATGCGGGCATCGAAGGCGTGGTGGGTTCGGCTTTCGCCGACACGCTGCGCGGCGCGACGTCGGCTGACTATCTCGACGGTGCAGGCGGAAACGACACCATCTCCGGATATAATGGCGACGATGTGCTCATCGGCGGCGGCGGGAGCGACACACTCGACGGTGGTGACGGTACCGACACACTCGACGGTGGTGACGGTACCGACACCGCGAGCTATGCGACCGCGGGCGCGTCGGTGCGTCTGGATTTGAAGAACTCGACTTCGACCGGCGACGCGGCGGGGGACGTCTTCGTCAGCATCGAGCGCTATGTTGGGTCCAGTTACAACGACAGCTTCGTGAGCGGGCTTTCGGCGCACACGCTGGACGGCGGCAACGGAACCGACACGATCGACTATTCAGGTTCGGGCGCGGCGGTGACCGTGGACTTGACCGGCGGTACGGGCAGCGGGGGAGATGCCGCGGGCGACGTGCTCATTTCGATCGAGAAGGTGATCGGCTCGAGCGTCGGCGACACGCTGTCGTCGTCGACGAGCGGCAATGTGCTTCAGGGCGGCGCGGGAGACGACGTCTACCTCGTCGACGGCACGGGCGTGACGATCAGCGAAGCCGCTGGCGGCGGAGCCGATGAGGTGCGCACTGCTCTGGCGAGCATGAGCATCGCCAGTTTCGCCAATGTCGAGAGCCTCGTCTTCACTGGCATCGGCGTCTTTAACGGTGTCGGCAACAACGCCAACAACATCATGACCGGCGGATCGGCAGGCGACGTGCTCGATGGCCGTGCCGGCGACGATACGCTGATCGGCGGCGCGGGCGACGACCGTCTTATCGGCGGCGCGGGTGCGGACATACTCTCCGGCGGGGACGGTCACGATGCTGCCGATTATTCATCTTCGGCCTCGGCGGTCAGCGTGGATCTGACGACGGGCACCGTGAGCGGCGGCGATGCCAATGGCGACGCGGTTGCCTCGATCGAACGGGTGATCGGCTCGAATCTGGGCGACACGCTGGTGTCGTCGACAAGCGGCCACACGCTCCAGGGCGGCGGCGGAAACGACATCTACCTCGTCGGCGATGCCGGCGTCGTGATCGTCGAATCCGGCGGCGGCGGTACGGATGAGGTTCGCACCGCACTGGCAAGCTTTACGATCGCCAGCGCCGCCAACGTCGAGAATCTCGTTTTCACCGGAAACGGCGACTTCGTCGGTACGGGGAACAGCGGCAACAACCGCATCGTCGGCGGGGCAGGCAACGATGTGTTGAATGGCGGCGACGGAAACGACGTGCTGGCCGGTGGCAGCGGGGCCGACACGCTGGCGGGCGGCAACGGGACGGACACCGCCGACTATTCGGGTTCGAGCGCGGCCGTGGCGATTGATCTGACCGCAGGCACGGCCAGCGGCGGAGATGCCGATGGCGATGTGCTCACGTCGATCGAAAAGGTAATTGGCTCGAACTTCGCGGACACGCTGGCGTCGTCGACAAGCGGCCACACGCTCCAGGGTGGTGCCGGAGACGACATCTATCTCGTCGGCAGCGCCGGTGTGACGACCGGCGAGGCGAGCGGGGGCGGTATGGATGAGGTGCGCACCGCTCTGGCAAGCCTCACGATCGCCAATGCCGCCAACGTGGAGTAATCTCACCTTCACCGGAGTCGGCGCCTTCGCCGGCACCGGCAACAGCGGAAATAACGTCGTCACCGGTGGTTCGGGGGGCGACGTGCTCGATGGACGGGCCGGCGACGACATGTTGATCGGTGGCGATGGCAACGACAGGTTGACCGGCGGAGCGGGTGCGGACGTCCTCTCTGGCGGAGCTGGTGACGACATTGCCGACTATTCGGCTTCGGCCGTGGCGGTCACAGTCGATCTAACCACCGGGATCGTCAGCGGCGGAGATGCCGCCGGAGACACGCTGATCTCGATCGAAAAGGTCATTGGCTCGAACCTCGCCGACAATTTGTCATCCGCGACGAGCGGTCATGTGCTTCAGGGTGGTGCCGGGAACGATGTCTACATGATTGGCGATGTCGGCGTGTCGATCACGGAATTCGGCGGTGAGGGCACCGATGAGGTTCGCACCGACCTGGCGAGCTTCGCTCTCGCTGACGCGGCCAATGTCGAAAATCTCGTGTTCACGGGAACTGGCGATTTTGCCGGTACGGGAAATGGCGGGAACAACTTCATTGTCGGCGGGTCGGGCGATGATACGATCGATGGTCAGGCAGGTGACGACATCCTGACGGGCGGCATCGGCAATGATTTCCTGTTTGGCGGAGACGGAGATGACATGCTCTCGTTCGCTGGCACTGGATTCGCCTTTGGCGGGGAAGGGAGCGACGTCTATGATATCGCCGCCGCCAGCGGGATCGTCTACGTGAACGAGACGGGCCTCTACGGCATCGACACGGTGTTGCTGAACGCGCAGGATGCCTCGGACGTAGAGTTTTTCCGCGTCGGCGATGATCTCCATTTCACCAATAAGGCGGACATGTCCGACGGCGTGCAAAATGCCGGAGTGGTGCTTACAGACTGGTTCGACGGCGCCGCGAACGTGGAGACGTTTGTGACCGCGGATGGGCTGCATTTCTTGATCTAGCATCATGCGGGCGAGGTTTCGCACGCTGAAGGTATAGACGAGGCGGGGTTATGCCCCGCCTCATCGATCACCCCCTGCCGCTAGGTCGCTGCTTTCGGGCACCGTGGTGCGTGGACTGGCGCTGCCGTGCTTCGTGTTTACGTACCGCCCGCTGGGAGCTGCCGCCGCCTCTGTTCTTGCCCATCTCATTCTCCATCCTCGCTGCGACTCGATGTGGCCGCTGAGGATGGGTATGACGATGCCGGACGACACATCCTGTCGTCCGACAGGGTTGGGTCATTCCTGAACCGCTACGCTTGCGACAAAAGCCGACACCGCCTCTCGATCTGCTGCGCTGGTCGCGCGATCGAATACTGGCTTGAGGTAATACAGAAGTAGGGAAAGTCAGCTTTGGGCTGAAGTTGGGGCAGCATATCATCAAGCACTCTTAGCAAGCCTCTGACGCCCAGGAGCTTTGCGAACACTCGGTAGGGGTGGTCCAAGGCGTGGGGAGCCCTTGCCCGCCATGCAGCGTTCGCCCGAGGGCAGCGCTGGATGGTTGATCGACATGATCGCCCGCGCATCGGCGATGCCCCGCTGTAGCGCGCCGACATCCGGGACCGCTTCGCTGCCCACCCGAAAATCGACGAAGCGGCGCGGGTCGGAGATGTTGACATGTCCGCCAAAGGTAGTGATCTCGATCCCTGGGATCAGCAGCAGCTTGTCGAACCACGGCTGGAACTCGCGCAGGCCGCCGAAATGTGCGGTATTGTTGTGGTCGGTCGCTGCGATGAAATCGAGCCCCGCCGCCGCGGGCGCGTCGACGATCCGCGGCTCGGCTATCGCTGCACTGGCCTCAAGACGATCGCGCTGGTCGAACCGGACGGTGACGCGGTACGCCGCACGGCTATCGCAGCGTGCGTTGGGAATGCCGAGCATCACCCGCCATTCGCCTGCGGGCAGCGCCCCGGCAGGTAGTCCGGTGTCGCATCGCTCGCGCTCAGCGTGAACTGGCTGCGGGTGCCCCGCTCCAGCCTCGAAACCGCTCGGGATGCCACAGCCCGAGGTCAATGACGGTCTTGTTAGCCTTGTCATAGTCGAGCGTCACGGTGATCCGCTCGACGCCCCTGGGAACGTCGAACGGCAGCGGTTTGTATTGCTCGTGATCGGCGTCGGTAATGTTGCCGGTAAGGGCGATGTCCGGCGCACGCTCCTGCGCCGCCGCCGCGGGAGCCGATGCGGCGAGCAGCGCGGTCGCGAGCCGGTGCGTCAGAACTTCAAGTCCACCGCGAAGCGGAAGTTGCGGCCGAGGATCAGCCGGCCGATGAACAGAAGGTCGTTGGCCTGGCCGCTGGTCAGCTCGCCCGCGCGCGGATTACCTTCGGTGAGGTCGATCGTGTTGGTCAGATTGTCGCCATAGGTCCAAAGGCTGAGCCGGTCAGTCACGCCCAGCCGCAAGCTGGCGTTGAGCACGGTATAGGCGGGCAATTCCGACGTGTTCGCCGCGTCGGCATAGCGTTTGGTGTAGTGCTCGACGTCGAGCTGCGCGCGGAGCCGGCCGTCGAACAGATTGAATGCTGGCGTCGCGTGCAGCGCCAGCTTGGGGACGCGGAGCAACTGGTTGCCCGAATAGTCGCGCGGGATCAGCGTGGTGCCCGAAAGCTCGTTGTATTTCAGGTTGCGGAAAGTCGGCTTCTGCCAGGTCGCGTTGAGGGTGAAGTCGAAGAATACCGCTGGGCGGATCGTGCCTTCGAACTCGACGCCGTACGCGCGCGCGTCGGTATATACGGTCTGCTGGATATAGCCGTTGGTCGCGGTGTTGAAGAACGTATTGCCGATCGAATAGGAGTCGAAGTCGGTCAGGAATCCGGTCGCGTATAAGCTGACAGCGGCGAGGCGCATTTTACGCCCGCTTCCCACCTCTCGATCCCCTGGATCACCGGCTGCGCGGTGGCGCTCGTGATGAAGCTCCCCACGCTGGGCAGGCGGAAGGCCGAGGTTTAGCGGGCGAACATGCCCGCGCGCTCGACGAACCGCCAGTCGGTGCCCAGCGGCCAGCCGACGAAGGTGCGGCTATACGGCACGAACACGCCGTTGCTGGTCAGTGCCCTATCGTCGGCCAAGGTCAGCGGATTGCCGAGGTTGATCGAACGACTATTCTCCTGCGCGCCGCGCGCTATCACCTGCTCGAAGCGCGCGCCGCCGTCGATGCGGAAGCCCGGCGCGATCTGCCATTCGTCCGAGGCATAGAGCGCCACGGTACTCTGCGTGCCCTAGCCATTGGCGAATTCCGAACCATAGCGGGCGACACCGCCCTCGGTCAGCGCGCCGACGACTGCGCCAGCGTTGTTCAGAGCGACCAGATCGAGCAGCCGGGAGTTGCCCGACACGTCCTGGATCGTCGAGGCCGAATAGCGAGTGCAGGTTTCCTTGACCGTCACCGGGCGCGCCTGGTTGATGAAGACGTCGTCATTGCCGTTCTGGATGCGTTGGACCATTCCGCCGACCGCTTGACCGTCGCGGGCGTGCATGCGGCACCGGACCGCGGGCGACTCCGCGCATCTGCTCGCGTCGCGCCCGATTCCGGGCCAGGATGCGACGAGCCGATAGTCATTGCCTTAATGTGGAAACAGTGCGGAGGTAGCCCATCACGACATTCCCGAAACGGGAAGTCGCGGGAGCTGTTTGGGCAGGGGATGACGCAGAAAGGACCCCGCGATGCGCCTCGCGCACGCCTCGCCGCATGCTTCGGCACTGATTGACGGAGTGCGCTTCTGGCGCCTGGCCCGTGATAGCGGCACGCCTGTCCAGCCCTTGCTGGCATCCGCTTACTCCATCGCAGGCGACGCATTGCTGGCGCCGGTCATCGATGGACTGTTGAAACTCTACGAAGCGGGGTTCCGTCGCCGATTCGATGCGGGCGACCCATCCGACGGCGACCTCACGTGCGATGAAGAGCGGCTGCTTGCTTTGCTCGACCTTGACGACGAACTGCCGCCCGACGTTCGCCCCAATCTCGTCGGCGCATTGCGCGCGGCGCTCCGCTCGACCCGAATCGTGCTTCGTATGGTGCTAGCAGCGCGGACCGGATCGGCCTGATCAAGGTCCGCCGAGGTTGGACAAAAGCGTATGCGCACCGCTCGCCTGCGGAGGGCTTATCGGTACAGGCGCGGGAAACGTAGTCGTCGAGGTTGATGGCCTGCTCCTTCAGCCGGAGCCGAACAAAAACAGCTTCACGCGGATCCCATTCGCTCCCGGAATCGCACGTCGCCGTGTCCGACGCGTATCAGCGTATAGTTGCCGGGAAGAACGATGCCGTTTTGTCTCACGGCGCCGGGGTGGATCTCATGGGTCGCCAGATCCGCGATGTCATCGACGGCCTGCGCAACGCAATTGCGAGCCATGACGCGCTGGGCCGGCCTGGTCCACTGGGACGACACCCAACCCGACGGAACCCGCGCGGCGGCCGCGGACTATGAGTAAGATGCGTCCGGCAATATCCGCCGGCCCAAGTCAACAATCACGGCGCGATCGACCGCGGCATCATAGGCCTCCTCATCACCTGTGACGAAGCCGGCCGGCGGGCCACCATGCTGGAATCCACGATCGTCACGACCCGGGTTGGTGGTCGCGTCACCTCGCCGCCGACCCTGACCTATAAGAGCGGCTCCCATACGAACCATCCTTTGCGTATTCTTCGGATTCCGACTGATGCACCGTCGGGAGCTCCAGCGCGGCGGCGTCGGTTGGACAACGGCGCGTTGGTGAACCCTATGTGCGCGGAGAGGTGCTGCTCGAGCAGTTCACCGCAATGCTCGACCGGATCGAATTGAGTGAAAGCATGTACGGCTGGCTTGTCCGAGCCCTGAAAGAGAATTTTGGCGAGTTGCACCGCGACCACGACGCTGCCGTGTCGCGTCTCCAGAGCGAGCGGGCGCGCTGCGCGAGCGCATGAAGCAGATCTAGATCGACAATCTGGACGGTCGCATCGAGACCACGATCTTAAACGCGCTCACCGCACAGTTTCGAGACCGAACGCTCTCGGTGACCTACAGCAAGCCCTTTGATATCCTGCTGAAAAGTCCGTCAAGAGCCGCCCCCGCGAACAAGGGCTCAGCGGGCAAAAACGCGAAAAGTGCGAAATGGCAGACCTTCGTGGATGATATTCGAACTTGTCTCTGGGAAGAGGCAGATGACGTCGCTGCTCGGGTGCTTAGCCTGCGATTAATTGGCGCGTTGCCTCCCTCAAATGATCGATCGCGCATCCCCGCGCCCAAGGCAGCGAAAAGCAGCAGTAGCTGAGGTCTCGGGGCAAAGGTTACGGGCGAGCTTCTCCCGACCCTTCGAGGCAAGGCTGCCACCCGGTGTTGGGGAACGGCAGCTACTCGCCCAAGAATCTGTCATTCCGCATCACCGGGGCCGCCGCCCGAAAGCCTCCGCTCGCTGGCTTGACGGCGAATGCCAGCAAGCAATTTCGGACGCTCGCTTGTTGTCGTCAAGTAGGCTAGGGCGACGCTGACATTGTTGCTAGGCCAATGACGCTGTTCTCGCTTGAAGGGTGTTGCAGAAACATGATTCTGTTCGCGTTTGGTAATGTCAATCCTGCCTCGATTGCGAAAGCATTTGAGCGTTTCAGCGCTTGGATTGGTTGCAACGGCACTCAAGCGCGCCAATGAGCCGTCGAGGTTTCGAGGGCGCAGGCATTTTCTGCGTGGAGGATCTGCGCCGGCGCGCCCGCAAGAAGCTTCCGCGGTTCGTGTTCGATTTTGTCGAAGGTGCAGCAGGGAATGAGAGCACGTTGCAGCGAAACCTTGATGCCTTTGGGCAAGTCACTATCACCCCCAGGCTTGGCGGTTGTGTTGGAGTCTCGACGCGCTGCAAATTGCTCGGACAGGATTATGACGCGCCGTTTGGGATTGCGCCATTGGGCTTGGCGGACCTGATTGGCCCCGAGGCAGATGTGATCCTGGCTCACGCTGCTGCGAGCGCCAACATTCCATATATTTGCAGTGCCGCAGCGGGAACCGGCGTCGAAGAAGTCATCCGGCGCACCGGGAGAGTTCCTTGGTTCCAACTTTACTGTCCCCGGGACGAAGCTGTCACGAACGCAATCCTATCGCGCCTTGAGATCGCGGGTGTGGACGTCTTGGTTATTACGGTCGACGTGCCTGTTCCAGGGAGGCGGATACGGGATCTTCGAAACGGGTTAGCCTTGCCGTTGCGGCCCGGAGCGCGCCTTATCGCAGATTGCATGCTTTCACCTCAGTGGACGATGCGGCGCCTGATCGGCCGAAAAATCTCTTTTCCGAACTTCGAGCGGCATATGCCGCGGGCGAGTATGCCCTTCAATGAGGTGATGGGGCTTCAGACCGGCGGCTTGCTTGATTGGCAACGGCTTCAACGGCTGCGCGAGCAGTGGCCGCGCAAACTCGTGATCAAGGGCGTGCTTTGTGCAGACGATGCCGTGCGTGCCGCCAAAATCGGTGCCGACGGAGTTATTGTCTCAAACCATGGCGGGAGGCAGTTTGACGCCGCACCGGCCGCGATACGGTGCCTCCCGTCCGTGAAAAAGGCGGTGCCGGAATCAGCCGTGATGCTGGATTCCGGTATCCGCAGCGGAACGGACGTGGCCCGAGCGATCGGGTTGGGGGCAGAGATCGCTTGGATTGGTCGTCCGTTTCTCTATGCGCTTGCAGCATTTGGCGAAGCGGGACCGAGCGAGCTCATCCGCATGCTCATCACGGATTTTAGAAACGTCTTGGCAGTCGCCGGGCGCGCAGATACGAACGAGCTATCTTCGCAACTGCTTGATTGAAGCGTCTTAGGTCCATTCCGGGCATGTCCGGCCGCAACTAATCTCGTCCACTGGCAATCGGACGCTCGATGGAACCTATACGAGACCTATGGGAGGTGGGGGGGACCGCCGATTTTCGAGATGGTCACTCGAACAGCCATTTTAATCGGCGATCGCCAGAGCCCGCAAAGAAAGGGCGCAAGTCGAGCTTCTGGTTGCTCAGGAGCCCGACCTTCGGTTTCGGGCGGGAGAGCGAGCCGCGGAATGGTTAATCCTTGGTCCTGCTTCAGGACGGGCGCCGCAGCCGCATCAAGCTCGGTGTGGCCTGTCATGGCGCTGTTGGACGCTCGAGGCGCCGCGAGGGGATTTCGATTTACAATCGAGCGCGGAGTCGATCCGAACGGCGAACGGCGAACGGCGAAGCTGCACAGCGCGCGGCAACTGTGGCGCGGTCGCAGAAGACCTTGGGCGGAGCTGCTAGATCTCTATGCGTGCGTTTTTTCGCCCAACATAGATCAGGTACCGCAACCCGCCGCGCGCTCGGGGAGCAGTGATTGCGCAGACCCCATTCTGACCGATCGCCAGCGTGACTGCGTCCTCTGGACAGCGTGCGGCAAGACCGATCGGCAGATTCCGGTAGTCCTGGCCACAGAACAATAATCGCTAAACCGAGAGCAGCGCTAGAGACATGCTCTTAGCCAGATATGCTACATTCGGATCGCTTAACATCGTATTATGCGTGCCTGGAACCTCTACTACTTTTATGCAGGAAGGTGATACGATCTCCTCCCATCCTAAAGTTGGCTCCAGCTCGACATTGTGGTAAATTTTAGGCTTAGGGCTGGATGACACAAATAAGTACATATCCATGTTGTCCATTTTAACAGCAGGCGCTGCATATTGTAAAACAGCCTCGTTGAAGGCAATACTTTGTTGGAATCTCAATATAATGTCAAGTAAATGTTCATCTTCGCGTTCGTTAAAGCGTGACAGGCACCTTTCTATGATTTCATCTTCATCCAGGCCGCTTATCCTTCTTTTGAATTCCTTGTTATCGGGAAGGACGTAGGAGATATATGCGACAAGGTCCTTAATTTTACCATCGCTGTGAACTGTAATGGAAGGAGATATTACGTCTATCAGAGCTAAAAATGATACAGACTCGCCCATGTCCAAGAGACGATCTGTAATTGCATACGCCAAGATTCCGCCCGAGGAGTATCCAGAAAGATAATATGGACCGCGAGGTTGGACCTGCTTTATCATTTCTATCATCCATACGGCCATAGATTCAATTGTGTTGAATTGCTTGTCGCTATGGTGCGGCCAAGGTAGCGCATAGATAGAAGTATTTGTGTCCATGTTGATTGCTAGTTCAAAAATGTATGAATAGTATCCAAGGCCGTCGGGAACAAAAAATATGGATGCTTGTGTAGCGGAACTGCGGATAGAAACGGCTGCCGGAGGGGTACGTGTAGCACGGAAGGAACAGTGTTCAGCAAGCGATTTTAGGTCTGATGTTTGAAATGCCTTCGAAATTTCGAAATTTATGTCCCGGTCAAGGCGGCGGCTAAACATGTGGACCACGAGCAGCGAGTGTCCGCCGAGTTCGAAGAAGTTGTCGTGACGGCTGATCCGCTCGACGCCGAGCAGCTCGGACCAGATCGCGGCAAGCGCCTGCTCGACCGGCCCTTGCGGTGCCTCATAGGCCTGGCGGGCGAAGGCGTCGCCATCAGGCGCCGGCAGCACGCCTCGGTCGAGCTTGCCGTTGGGGGTCAGCGGCAGCGCGTCCAGCAGCACATAGGCGGCAGGAACCATATAGTCGGGCAGCACTCCCGCCAGATGCGCGCGCAGGGCCGCGATCCACGCGCTGCGGCTCTGCTCATCTCCTGGTGAGTGTCCAGCCGGCACAACATACGCGACCAGCCGCTTGTCTCCGGCCTCATCGTGACGGGCGAGAACCGCTGCGGCAGCTACGTCGGCATGCTCGGCAAGCCTGGCCTCGATCTCGCCAAGCTCGATCCGGAACCCGCGGATCTTCACCTGATGGTCGTTGCGGCCCAGGAACTCGATATTGCCGTCGGGCAGATAACGCGCAAGGTCACCCGTCCTGTAGAGCCGGTCGCCCGCCACGAACGGACTCGCCACAAACCGCTCCGCGGTCAGCTCGGGCCGGTTCAGATAGCCGCGCGCCACACCCGCGCCGCCAATGTAGATCTCTCCCACCGCACCCAACGGCACAGGACACATCGCGCCGTCCAGCAGATAGATGCGCGTGTTCGATAGCGGTCGGCCAATCGAGGTGCGCGAACTTGTCTCGCCCAGTTCGCAGGCGGTGCAGATCATCACGGCTTCGGTCGGGCCGTAAAGCTCCTTCACCTGTGCATGCGGGAAGAGCGACGACAGGCGCTGCAGCAAGGCCAACGGAACGGCCTCCCCACCGACCAGCAGGAGTCTTAGATGCGGATAAAGACTGTCCGCCTCGGTGCCGAGGCGTTCACACCAAGTCTGCATCAGGCTCGGGACCGCGTGGAAGACCGTAGCCGAGCCGGTCCGGCGGATGAGCGTCTCCACATCCCTGCTATCGCCGCTCGCGACAAGCTGGCTGCGCCCGCCGGCCGCCAGTGGCAGAAGAAGCTCAAGCAGGGAGATGTCGAATGCTGGCGATGCCAGGTTCGGCATGACATCACCGGCCACGGGGCCAAGGCACGCCTGGGAGCCGAGCAACCTCGCTGCCATGCCTTTATGCTCGACCAAGACGCCTTTGGGGGTACCGGTGGAGCCTGAGGTGTAGATTATATAGGCAAGGTTGCGGCTGGTGAGGCCGAGGCTTGCGGGATCGGGGCTGGTCGAGGGTTGCTCGGTCCATGGGGCGGTCTCGTTCAGGTCGAGTACCGTTGGGGCGGGGGCGAGGCCGGCGCGTGCCGCATCCAGCGCCTCGCGTGCCGCTTCATGGGTCAGGATTGCGCGCGGCCCGGCGTCGGCC